>NZ_CP029606.1:0-3941137 GCF_004136295.1 Methylibium sp. Pch-M | reverse complement strand
CCGCGCTCGCCGTGGCATGGCTGGCGCGCCGGGTGTTCATGGCCGCGAGCGCAGCACCGCGCGAGGCCGCGGGGCCACCGGCGCGCGCGCGGGGGAGGGCGCCGGAGCATGACCGCCTACGCACTGCGCCGTCTGGGCTATGGGCTGCTGGTCCTGCTCGGCGTCAACCTGTTCACCTTCTTCCTGTTCTTCACCGTCAACACGCCGGAACGACATGGCACGGCTCACATCGGCGGCAAGCGCGTCACTGCAGAGCAGATCGTCAAGTGGAAGGCCGAGCGCGGCTACGACAAGCCGCTGTACTAGGAACGCGCCGGAAACCGGCACCCCGGCAGGCCAACGAACCACCATCTTCTGGGACGCGCTCGGTCAGCCTGTTCGCGCTCGACTTCGGCCGCGCCGACGCCGAGTCGGCCGGCGACATCGGCACGCAGATCCAGAGCCGCATGGCGGCGAGCCTGCAGCTCGCGCTGCCGCTGTTCATCCTGCAGGTGATCGTGAGCACGCTGTTCGCGCTGTGCTGGTGTTCTTCCGCCATTCGGCTGCGCAACGAGACCGACCTGCCGTTGCGCGCGGCCTGGCCCTGAACCGGTGATGCGGATCGGCACGCAGATCGTCGAGGCGATCGAGGCGCACACGGCGCTGCGCGGCGCGGCAGCGCGGGCCAAGGCGCTGGACTGGCTGAAGCGCGTGGGCATCCCCGAGCCCGAGCGGCGCATCGACGACTACCCGTTCCGCTTGAGCGGCGGGCAGAAGCAGCGCGTGATGATCGCCATCGCGCTGGCCGCCGAGCCCGAGTTCCTGGTGGCCGACGAGCCGACCACCGCACTCGACGTCACGATCCAGAAGCAGATCCTCGACCTGCTGCGCGAGCTGCAGCGCGAGCGCGGACTGGGGTTGATGCTGATCACCCACGACCTCGGCGTGGTGGCCGGCATGGCGCAGACGGTGGCGCTGATGTATGCCGGCCAGATCGTCGAGGTGGCGAGCGCGAAGGACTTCTTCGCCACCCGCGGCACCCCTACGCTCGGCTGCTGCTGCGCGCCGTGCCCGACGCCAGCCAGCGCGGCGGCGAGCTCGCGGCGATCGCCGGCAGCGTGCCGCCGCTGTGGCGCCGCTTCGAGGGTTGCCGCTTCGCCGACCGCTGCGACCGCGTGTTCGAGCGCTGCCACCGCACCGAGCCGCCGCTGATCGAGACCGCGGCCGGGCACCAGGTGCGCTGCCTGTTGTATGTCGACGGCGCATCGCCGCCCGGGTCGGCGCCGGCCACGACGGCGATCGACGCGCCCGCGGCCCGGCCGGCGCCGGCTGATCCCTCGCCGCTGCTGGACGTGCAGAACCTCGTGGTGCGCTTCCCGGTGCGCGGCGGGCTGCTGCAGCGCACCCGCGCGCACGTGACGGCGGTCGACGGCGTGTCGTTCCGGCTCGACGCCGGGCGCACGCTGGCGCTGGTGGGCGAGTCGGGCTGCGGCAAGACGACGATCGGCAAGGCCCTGCTGCAGCTGCTGCGCGGCACGGCGGCGGTCGAGGGCCGGGCACTGTGGCGAGGCGAGGACCTGTTCTCGCTGCAGGGTGATGCGCTGCGGAGGGCGCGTCGCGAGATCCAGATCGTGTTCCAGGACCCGTTCGCGTCGCTCGACCCGCGCATGCGGGTGTTCGATGCGCTCGAGGAGGGCCTGGTCGCGCTGCGGCCCGAACTCGACCACGCCGCGCGCCGCGCCCGCATCGAGACGCTGGTCGAGCGTGTCGGCCTGCGCCGCGACGCGCTGGAGCGTTGGCCGCACGAGTTCTCGGGCGGCCAGCGCCAGCGCATCGCGATCGCGCGTGCGCTGGCGGTCGAGCCGCGCCTGCTGGTGTGCGACGAGCCGACCTCGGCGCTGGACGTGTCGGTGCAGGCGCAGATCCTCAACCTGCTGCGCGAGCTGCAGCGCGAGCTCGGCGTGTCCTACCTGTTCATCACGCACAACATCGGCGTGGTCGAGTACATCGCCGACGAGGTGGCGGTGATGCACCGTGGGCGCTTCGAGGAAGTGGGCCCGGTCGACAGCGTGCTCGAGGCGCCGCGCAGCGCCTACACGCGCCGCCTGCTGGCGGCCGTGCCGAGGCTGGACCGCCAGATGTTCCAATCGCCCCAGTTCGATCCACCGTGACCCGCAGGAGCCGCCCCGATGTCCCGTAGACCCCGACTTTTGCACGCTGCACGGCGCTCGTCGGCAGCGCGCTCCTGTCGTTCGCCACAGGCGTGCAGGCGCAGGACGCACAGAGACTCGAGCGGGTCGAGGTGACCGGTTCGGCCATCAAGCGCAGCCAGGTCGAGGGGCCGGTGCCGGTGCAGGTGGTGACCCGCAAGGACATCGAGCGGACCGGTGCATCGACGATCAACGAGCTGATGAAATCGATCATGTCGCTCGACATCTTCGATGACGGCGAACTGTCCTCGGGCACCCCGGTCGGCTCGGGCACCGCCATCGTCTTCATGCGCGGCCTGGCCGAGACCAACGTGCTGGTGCTGCTGAACGGCCGCCGGCTGCCGATCAATGCGCTGTACGACTCCTCGGGGGCGGGCGCCGCGGTCGACGTCAATTCCATCCCGCTCGCCGCGATCGAGCGCGTGGAGATCCTGAAGGACGGCGGTTCGGCGATCTACGGCGCCGACGCGGTCGCCGGCGTCGTCAACTTCATCACCCGCAAGAGCTACACCGGCTTCGAACTGCGCGCTGGCTACGGCATTTCCAGCCGCAGCGACGGCGAGGAGCGCAAGGCCGGCCTGTCGGCCGGCTTCGGCTCGCTGACGGCTGACGGCTACAACGTGTTCGCCGGCCTCGACCTGTTCAAGCGCGACCCGATCCAGCGCAGCGACCGCGACATGTCCAGCTCGGCCGATTTCCGGCGCTTCGGCGGGCCTGACAGCCGCAGTGTCTTCGCGCCCACCGGCAACTATGTCGATGCCGACTTCATCCCCATTCCCGGCGCCTACGTGCGACCCTGCCCGCCGGCGCAGATCGGTGCCGACGGCCTGTGCCGCTACGACTTCAATGCCAGCCTGCTGAGCGCCTACAACGGCGCCGATCGGCTCAGCGGCATGCTGCTGAGCACGGTGCAGCTGACGCCCGGTCTCCAGGGCTTCGCCGAGGTGCTGGCCTCGCGCTCGCGCGACACCTTCGTCGGCCATCCCGCGCCCGACTATTTCCTCGACGGCAACGGCGACTTCTTCGTCGGCCGTTTCATGCAGGGCGGGCCGCGCCTGACGCAGCGCACGGCCAACCTGCTGCAACTGTCGACCGGGCTCGAGGGCACGCTCGGCGAGGTCGAGTGGAAGGTCGATGTCGGCCAGGGCCGCAGCCGCGTCGTCAACGACGACCGCAACTACTTCACCTATGCCGGCGTCGACCAGCTCGACGCCAGCTCGCTCACCAACGACCCGGCGCTGGTCGAGTCGCTGAAGGTGCGACCGCGCCGAGAGGGCGAGTCGAAGATCCTGTTCGCCAACGGCAAGCTGACCGGCGAACTGCTGCAGATGCCGGCCGGCCCGCTGGCCTATGCGGTCGGCACGTCGGTCTGGAAGGAGTCGATCGTCGACACGCCGGATGCGCTGTCGCAGGCCGGAGAGATCGTCGGCAGCATCCAGCAGGCGGCCGTCGACGCCGAGCGCAAGGCCTATGCGTTCTTCACCGAGCTCAACGTGCCGGTGACACCGCAGCTCGAGGGCCAGGTGGCGCTGCGCTACGACCATTACCCCAGCGCCAGCAAGACCAGCCCGAAGCTGGCGGCGCGCTACCTGTTCACGCCGGCCTTCAGCACCCGGGCCTCGTACACCGAGAGTTTCCGCATGCCGAGCCTGAAGCAGCTCTACGGCGCGCGCGAGAGCGGCGCCGCCGACTTCACCAACGACACGCTGTGTGCCGCCTTCGGCCAGCCGGCCGGCTGCACGCTGTCGGGCTTCTTCGCCAACGGCTCCAACCCCCGGCTTCAGCCGGAGAAGGGCCGCACTTACAACCTCGGCTTCGTGCTGTCGCCCGAGGGGGGCTTCAATGCCACGCTCGACGTCTGGCAGATCAAGATCGCCGACCAGATCAACACGCCGACCGTCGACCAGGCCATCGCGGCGGGCAAGTTCGCCCAGGACGCGCAGGGTCGCATCGTCGTCGACACCGACCTGCAGAACTTCTCGAAGGCCCGCGTGCAGGGGCTGGACCTGCAGCTCGAGCAGCGCCTCGGCAGCGCGGGCGCCGGCAGCTTCACGCTGCGCAACGACACGGCCTACTACCTGAAGCAGGAACGGCAGGACGGCCCGGGCCAGCCCTGGCAGGACCTGAAGGAGACCTACGCCGCGCCGAAGTGGCGCAACCTCTTCAGCGTGACATGGGAGCTGGCGACCTGGGCCAACACCCTGGCGCTGCGCTCCACCGGCGGCTTCTACGACACCGACGAGCCCGATCCCGCGCCCGGCACCCGCAAGGTGGCCTCCCACCATGAGGTCGACTGGGTGTCCGGCTTCACCGGTCTGAAGAACCTGCGCCTCGACTTCGGCATCCGCAACCTGTTCGATCGCATGCCGCCGTTCAGCGTGACCAACGCCTCCGACGGCCGCTACTCCCAGCTCGGATTCGCCGAGCTGTACACCAACCGGGGGCGCTTCTTCTTCCTGAACGCGAGCTACGCGTTCAATTGAACCGTCGCAGTCGTCGTGCAATTCGAGCTGCCAGCTTGTAAGCGTTATCGAAAGCGAAACGACAGCTCGACGACGATGCCGCCGGGGACGATCGAGGAAAGTCGCCCCGTCGATCCATGGCATGAATGTTGTATGAGAATTTAAAAAATTCTCTTACGACACCCGATGAGCGAACTGCCCCGGATCAAAACCAGGAGTGCCTCCCTCGACGCACGGCGTATGCTTTTGGCCGACCGGCAGCCCGCCGGGTTTCATAATCGCATCCGCTCACGAAGCGCTGTCCCGCCCGCAGACCCCGTGGGCCCGCGATGAGTCGCTCCTGCGAGCGGCATCGTCCCCCCGCGACAATCTCGTTTCAACGCACGCCTCCCGGAGATTTCATGATTCCTTGCTTTCGTGGCCGTTCGGCTGTCGCCTTGCTGGGGGCGTTCGCCTTGGCCCTGCTGATGGCCGGGACGGCCCTGGCGCCTTCGGTCGTTCATGCCCAGGCGGTGGCGCCCATCGAGCCGGCGGCCTCCGCGGCCGTCGTCCCCGCGGCCGCCGCGCCGGCGCCGGCGGCGGTCGTGGAGAACCCGTATGGCCTGGAGTCGCTCTGGCGGACCAGCGATGGCGTCGCGAAAGCGGTGCTGCTGATCCTGGTCGTGATGTCGATGGGCAGCTGGTACATCATCGTCGTCAAGTTCATCGAGCAGGCCCGGCTCAACCGCCAGGCCAAGCTGGCCGCCAAGAGCTTCTGGAGCGCGGGCAGCGTGCGGCAGGGGGCCGACACGCTGGAGCCGACGAGCCCGTTCCGCTTCATCGCCGAGGCCGGCCTCGAGGCGACCAAGAAGCACGGTGGGCTGTTCGAGCACGTGGACCTGAACAGCTGGGTCACGATGTCGATCCAGCGCGCGATGGAGCGCGTGCAGAGCCGCCTGCAGGATGGCCTGGCGTTCCTGGCCACCGTGGGTTCCACCGCGCCCTTCGTCGGACTGTTCGGCACCGTCTGGGGCATCTATCACGCGCTCACCGCGATCGGCGTGGCCGGGCAGGCCTCGATCGACAAGGTGGCCGGCCCGGTGGGCGAGGCACTGATCATGACGGCCATCGGCCTGGCGGTCGCGGTGCCGGCGGTGCTGGGCTACAACTGGCTGGTGCGTCGCAACAAGGGCTCGATGGAAGAAGTGCGCGCCTTCGGCAACGACCTGCACTCGGTGCTGCTCGCCACGAGTCGCGCCCCGGCCAAGGCCTGAGCGATGGCGATGAGCGTCGGCCCCGCGGGAGGGGACGAGGACGAGGTCGTCTCGGCGATCAACACCACGCCGCTGGTCGACGTGATGCTGGTGCTGCTGATCATCTTCCTGATCACCATCCCGGTCGTCACCACCTCGATCCCCGTCACGCTGCCGAAGGAGACGATCCAGGTGCGCGAGAGCAAGCCCGAGAACGTGATCATCTCGGTCGACGCCGGCGGCGCGATGTACTGGTACGACAGCCGCGTGCCGAACGCCAACGCGCTGGTCGAGCGGCTCAAGAAGGTGGCGGCGATGAAGCCGCAGCCCGAGGTGCAGATCCGCGGCGACCTCGCGGCGCGCTACGACGCGGTCGGCAAGGTGGTCTATGCCTGCCAGCGTGCCGGCATCACCAAGGTGTCGTTCATCACCGAACCGCCGCCGCGCGGCGGTTGAAGCAGGAGCCTTCCGACCATGGCCATGAGCCCGCTGGGCGCCGACGCCGGCAACGAGCCCGAGCTGATGATGGAGATCAACACCACGCCGCTGATCGACGTGATGCTGGTGCTGCTGATCATGCTCATCATCACCATCCCGATCCAGCTCCATGCGGTCAAGCTCGACATGCCGGTCGGCCCGCCACCGCCGCAGCTCGTGCCGCCGCAGGTGATGAAGATCGACATCGATGCCAACGATGCGATCTTCTTCAACGCCGAGCCGGTCGCCAACGTCGTCGAGGCCGAGCGCCGGCTGCAGGCCATGGCGGCGCTGCCGCTGGAGGCGCAGCCCGAGCTGCACCTGCGGCCCGACCGGCTCTCGAAGTACAGCACCGTGGCCGGCGTGATGGCCGCGGTGCAGCGCAACGGCCTCACCAAGTTCGGCATCGTCGGCAGTGAACAGTTCATCGAATAGCGTCGCGGCCGGCCCGCTGCACGCCGGGGCCCGGAGTCCGTCGGCATGGACCTGAGCTTCGAGCGTCAACCGCCGTCGCGGCGCTTCGTCGGCTTCGTCGTTGTGGCGGTGCTGCACGTCTTCATCTTCTATGCGCTGGTGTCGGGTCTGGCCCGCAGCGTAGTCGAGGTGGTCCGCAAGCCGCTCGAGGCGAAGATCATCGCGGAGCTCCCGCCGCCGCCACCTCCGCCACCCCCGCCGCCGCCCAAGGAGATCCGGAAGCCTGCGCCTCCACCGAAGGTGAAGGCGCCGCCGCCGCCCTACGTGCCGCCGCCGGAGATCATCCCGCCGCCGGCCCCCGCACCACCGATCACCGTGGCGCCGGAGCCGCCGAAGGTGGAATACAAGATCGAACCGCCCCCGCCGCCGGCCCCGCCGCCAGCGCCTCCGGCCCCGCCTGCTCCCAGCCGCAGCGACATCACGGTGGTCTGTCCGACGCAGGTCAAGCCGGAACTGCCGCGCCGCGCCCTGCAGGAGGGCACGTCGGGCGTGGTGCGGGCCCAGGCGCGCATCAGCGGTGGCGTGGTGAAGGAGGTCACGATCCTGTCGGGGCCACGCGTCTTCCACGCCGCGGTGCGCAGCGCGATGCTGCAGTACAAGTGCGTGAGCGGTGCCGACGACGTGATCGCCGTGCAGGAGTTCGAGTTCAAGATCGAGTGAAGCCGGCCCAACCGGCGGCCGTCCCGCGCGGCGCCGGGTTCAGGGCGCGATCGCGTCCAGCAGCTCGGTCTCGATGGTGATCTGCTGGCGGTTCTGCTGCAGCGACGCGCCGTTGATCAGGAAGGTGTCCTCGACGCGCTCACCGAGTGTGGTGACCTTGGCGAGCTGCAGGTTGAGCTGATGGCGAGCCAGCACGCGCGCGATCGCGTAGAGCAGGCCCGATCGGTCGCTGGCCGACACGCTGAGCAGCCAGCGCTGGGCGCGCTCGTCGGGCTTGAGCAGCACCCGTGGCGTGACCGGGAAGGACTTGACGCGGCGCGACAGGCGGCCGCGGCTCGGTTCGGGCAGCGGGCCTTCGGCGGCCAGCGCCTCGGACAGCTGGATCTCCACCAGCGAGATCAGGTCGCGGTAGGCCACGTCGACGTACTGTTCGACGTGCTGCGAGATGACCTGGAAGGTGTCGAGCGCGTAGCCGGTGGTGGTGGTGTGGATCTTGGCGTCGAGGATGTTGAAGCCGGCGCTGTCGAAGTAGCCGCAGATGCGCGCGAACAGGTCGGGTCGGTCCGGCGCGTAGACCAGCACCTGCAGCCCCTCGCCGACGCTGGAGAGGCGCGCCCGCACCACCGGGATGCGGGTGTCGACGTGGCGGTGGAGCGAGCGGGCGTGCCAGGCGATGTCGGCCGCGTCGTGGCGCACGAAGTAGCTGAGCTCCAGCGTGTCCCACAGCGGCTGCTGCACGCCCGGCAGCAGCGAATACAGGTTGAGCACGTGCAGGGCTTCCTGCTTGCGCGCCTCCAGTTCGGCCGCGACATTGGGCTTGGCGCCGCCGAGCGCGCGCAACGTGGCGCGGTACAGATCCTCGAGCAGCTTGCCCTTCCAGGCATTCCAGACCTTGGGGCTGGTACCGCGGATGTCGGCCACGGTCAGGAGGTAGAGCGCGGTGAGCGTGCGAGGGTCCTTGACCTTGGCCGCGAAGGCCTCGATCACCTCGGCATCGCTCAGGTCCTCCTTCTGCGCGATGCGGCTCATGGTGAGGTGCTCGCGCACCAGGAACTCGATCAGCTGCGCGTCCTCGCGCGCGATGCCGTGGTCGCGGCAGAAGCGCCGTACCTCGACGCCGCCCAGGTCGGAGTGGTCGCCGCCGCGGCCCTTGGCCACGTCGTGGAACAGCGCCGCCACGTACAGCACCCACGGCCGCTCGAACTGCGCACCGAGCTGTGAGCAGAACGGGTACTCGTGAGCATGCTCGGCGATGAAGAAGCGTCGCACGTTGCGCAGCACCATCAGGATGTGCTGGTCCACCGTGTAGACGTGGAACAGGTCGTGCTGCATCTGCCCGACGATGCGGCGGAACACCCACAGGTGGCGTCCCAGCACCGACGTCTGGTTCATCAGCCGAAAGGCGTGCGTCTGCCGACCCGTGGGGTTGATGAGGATCTGCATGAACAGCGCGCGGTTCACCGGGTCGCGCCGGAACGCGCCGTTCATCACGTCGCGCGAGTTGTACAACGCGCGCAGCGTACGCGCCGACAGGCCCTTCATGCCGACCGTCTGCTGGTAGGTCACGAAGGTCTCGAGGATGGCGTGCGGGTCGCGCTGGTAGAGGTCGTCGCTGACGACCTCGAGCATGCCGCCACGGTCGAGGAACTTGTCGTTGATGGGGCGCATCGGCGACTTGCCGGTGCCCTGGATCTGCTCCTCGATGTTGAGCATCAGGATCTGGTTGAGCTGCGCCACTGCCTTGGCTGCCCAGTAGTACCGCCGCATCAGCGCCTCGGAGGCGCGCCGCTCGCGCGTGCTCTGATAGCCGAAGCTCTCGGCCACGGCCGTCTGCAGGTCGAACACCAGCCGGTCCTCGCGCCGGCCCGCCACCATGTGCAGGCGCGCGCGGATCAGCTTGAGCAGGCCTTCGTTGCGCTGCAGCTGCTTGACCTCGAAGGGCGTGACCATGCCGTTGGCGGCCAGTGCGGTCCAGGTCTTGCCGAGCCGGGCCGCGCGCGCGATCCAGATCACCGTCTGCAGGTCGCGCAGGCCGCCCGGGCTTTCCTTGCAGTTGGGCTCCAGCGAGTAGGGCGTGTCCTCGTACTTGGTGTGGCGCTGGTGCATCTCCAGCGTCTTCGCCCGCAGGAAGCTGGCCGGATCGAGCGCGGCCATGTGGGCACGCCGGAACTCGTCGAACACGCGGCGCGAACCGCACAGGAAGCGCGCCTCGAGCAGCGCGGTCTGCACCGTCACGTCGCGCTCGGACTCGGCCACGCACTCGGCGACGGTGCGCACGCTCGATCCGATCTCCAGGCCGATGTCCCAGCAGGCGGTGATGAAGCCGCCGATGGTGGACTTGAGCGCGTCGTTGTCGTGCGCGTCGCCGTGGGTCGCCGGCAGCAGCACCAGCACGTCGACGTCGGAGTAGGGAAACAGCTCGCCGCGGCCGTAGCCGCCCACGGCCACCAGCGCGGCGCCCTTGGGCATCAGCGCGTGCTGCCACAGGTGCAGCAGCGTGCCGTCGACATGGCGCGCCAGGCCGCGGATCAGCCGCATGGCGGCCGGTGCGGTGGGCCGCGAGGCGCGGAAGTGCTCGATCAGCGCGGCCTTGCCGTCGCGCAGGCGCGCGCGCAGCGCCGGCACGGTGGGGGCGGGGGGCGTAGCGGGCAGCAGCGCTGCGCTCATCAGGCCGCGCCGGGTTCCGGCGGCGGTGGGCTGCCGGCCGAGAGGGTGAGCACCTCGTAGCCGGTGTCGGTGACCAGCACCGTGTGCTCCCACTGCGCCGAGAGCGAGCGGTCCTTGGTCACGATGGTCCAGCCGTCGCCCAGTTCCTTGATCTCGCGGCGCCCGGCGTTGACCATCGGCTCGATCGTGAACACCATGCCGGGCACCAGTTCCTCCAGCGTGCCGGGGCGGCCGTAGTGCAGCACCTGCGGTTCCTCGTGGAACTTGCGGCCGATGCCGTGCCCGCAGAACTCGCGCACGATCGAGAAACCCTGCCGCTCGGTGAAGGTCTGGATCGCGTGGCCGATGTCGCCGAGCCGCACGCCGGGCTTCACCTTGACGATGCCGCGCCACATCGCTTCGTAGGTGAGCGAGCACAGCCGCTTGGCCGCGATCGAGCCTTCGCCCACCACGAACATGCGGCTGGTGTCGCCATGCCAGCCGTCCTTGATGACGGTGACGTCGATGTTGACGATGTCGCCGTTCTTCAGCGGACGGTCGTTCGGGATGCCGTGGCAGACCTGGTGGTTGACCGAGGTGCAGACCGACTTGGGGTAGGGCGTGTAGCCGGGCGGCGCGTAGTTCAGCGGCGCCGGTATGGCGTCCTGCACGTCGACGATGTGCCGGTGCGCCAGGCGGTCCAGCTCGTCGGTGGTGATGCCGGGCTTGACGTGCGGCGTCAGCATGTCCAGCACCTCGGAGGCGAGCCTTCCGGCGATGCGCATGCCGTCGGCGTCGGCGGCGGTCTTGATCGTGATCGACATAGCCGGGCATTATCTCATCAGGCCCGTAAAATCTAGGGTTTGCGAGGGGACATCCCGCCTCGCGCCGCACGCCCTCCAGACCCGCGACTTCCGCGCGCCCCATGACCCAGCCCACGATCCTCTCCTTCGACGGCGGCAACGCGCTGTCCGCCTTCCGTGCCCAGGCCCTGTTGCCGCGGCTGCAGGCGCTCGCCGCCCGCATCACCGCGGTCCATGCCCGGCACGTGCACTGGGTGGCGGCGGAGGCGGGGCTCGATGCGGCCGCACGCGACAAGCTGGCCGGCCTGCTGCGCTACGGCGACGCCTACACCGGCCCGACGGAGGGCACCCTGGTGCTGGTGATGCCACGCCTGGGCACGGTGTCGCCCTGGGCCAGCAAGGCCACGGACATTGCCCACAACTGCGGCCTGGGCATCCGCCGCGTCGAGCGCGTCACCGAGTACCGGCTGACGCTCAAGGGCGGGCTGCTCGGCGGCAGCAAGCCGCTCACCGACGCCGAACGCGCGGCCGTGGCCGAACTGCTGCACGACCGCATGACCGAGAGCGTGGCCTTCGAGCACGGCGCCGCGGCCCACCTGTTCGATGCCCAGCCCGGCAAGCCGATGGAGACGGTCGACGTGATCGGCCGGGGCCGCACGGCGCTGGAAGCGGCGAATCGCGACTTCGGCCTGGCGCTGAGCGACGACGAGATCGACTACCTCGTCGCCGCCTTCACCGGACTGCAGCGCAACCCGACCGACGTGGAGTTGATGATGTTCGCGCAGGCGAACTCCGAGCACTGCCGCCACAAGATCTTCAACGCCCAGTTCACGATCGACGGCGAGGCGCAGGAACACTCGATGTTCCAGATGATCCGGCACACCCACAAGACCTCGCCGCAGCACACCATCGTGGCGTACAGCGACAACGCGGCGGTGATGGAGGGCTTCCCCATCGAGCGCTGGCTGCCGCAGGGCTACACCAATGCGCCGGTCTATGCGGCGCGCCACGAGACGGCCCACGTGCTGATGAAGGTCGAGACGCACAACCACCCGACGGCGATCTCGCCGTTCGCCGGCGCGTCCACCGGCGCCGGCGGCGAGATCCGCGACGAGGGTGCCACCGGGCGCGGCGCCCGGCCCAAGGCCGGCCTGACGGGCTTCTCGGTCTCCAACCTCCAGTTGCCCGGCACCAGCGAGCCCTGGGAGCGTGTGCGCTACGGCAAGCCCGAGCACATCGCGAGCGCGCTGCAGATCATGATCGACGGTCCGCTGGGCGGCGCGGCCTTCAACAACGAGTTCGGCCGGCCCAACCTGGGTGGCTACTTCCGCGTCTACGAGCAGACGGTCGGCACCGGTGCGCAGGCGCAGCGGCGCGGCTACCACAAGCCCATCATGATCGCCGGCGGCCTGGGCACGATCAGCGACGGCCAGACCCACAAGATCCCGTTCCCGGCCGGCACGCTGCTGATCCAGCTCGGCGGTCCCGGCATGCGCATCGGCATGGGCGGCGGCGCCGCCAGCTCGATGGCGGCCGGCGCCAACACCGCGGCGCTGGATTTCGATTCGGTGCAGCGCGGCAACCCCGAGATCCAGCGGCGCGCGCAGGAGGTCCTGAACCACTGCTGGGCGCTGGGCGCCAGCAACCCCATCCTCGCGGTGCACGACGTCGGCGCCGGCGGCATCAGCAATGCGTTTCCGGAGCTGGTGCACGACGCCGGCCGCGGCGCGCGCTTCGACCTGCGCAAGGTGCCGCTGGAGGAAAGCGGCCTGGCGCCGAAGGAGATCTGGTGCAACGAGAGCCAGGAACGCTACGTGCTGGCGATCGCGCCCGAGAGCCTGCCGCTGTTCGAGGCGATGGCCACCCGTGAACGCTGCCCCTACGCGGTGGTCGGCGTGGCCAGCGACGCGCTGCAGCTGGTGCTCGAGGACGGGCCGGGCGGACAGGGCGTGCACGGCACGCCGATCGACATGCCGATGGACGTGCTGCTTGGCAAGCCGCCGAAGATGCACCGCCAGGTGCAGCGCGTGGCGCGCCACCTGGAGCCGCTGGCGCTGGCGGGCGTGACGCTGCAGCAGGCTGCCTTCGACGTGCTGCGCCACCCCACGGTGGCCAGCAAGCGCTTCCTGATCACCATCGGCGACCGCACGGTCGGGGGCCTGAGCCACCGCGACCAGATGGTCGGCCCGTGGCAGGTGCCGGTGGCCGACTGTGCGGTGACGCTGGCCGACCACGCCGGCTTCCACGGCGAGGCCATGGCGATGGGCGAGCGCACGCCGCTGGCCCTGATCGACGCGCCGGCCGCCGGCCGCATGGCGGTGGCCGAGAGCATCACCAACCTGCTGGCCGCGCCGATCGAGCTGCCGCGCGTCAAGCTCAGCTGCAACTGGATGGCCGCCTGCGGCGAGCCCGGCGAGGACGCCGCGCTGTACGACACGGTGCGCGCGGTCGGCCTGGAGCTGTGCCCGGCGCTGGGCATCGCCGTGCCGGTCGGCAAGGATTCGCTGTCGATGCGCACGCGCTGGAGCGAGGACGGCGAGGCGAAGCAGGTGACCGCGCCGGTCTCGCTGATCGTCACCGCCTTCGCCAGCCTGGCCGACGTGCGCGGCACGCTGACGCCGCAGCTGCAGCCCGGCGACACCTCACTGATCCTGATCGACCTGGGGCAAGGCCGCAACCGCCTGGGCGGCTCGATCCTGGCGCAGACGCTGGCGCAGCTGGGAGACAGCGCGCCCGACCTCGACGACGCCGCGCTGCTGAAGCAGCTGGTGGCCGCCATCCACCGCCTGCGCGCCGAAGGCCGGCTGCTGGCCTACCACGACCGCTCCGACGGCGGCCTGTGGGCGACGGTCTGCGAGATGGCCTTCGCCGGCCACTGCGGCGTGTCGCTCAATGTCGACCTGCTGGTGACCGAGGGCGACGGCGTGTCCGACAGCCGCATGGACAGCGGCGATGCCAAGAACTGGGCCAGCCAGGTGGGTGCACGCCGCGAGGAGCTGACGCTGAAGGCGCTGTTCGCCGAGGAGTTGGGCGTGGTGATCCAGGTCGCCGGCGCCGAGCGCGACACGGTGCTCCAGGTGCTGCGCGAGGCCGGCCTCGGCCGCCACAGCCATGTGATCGGCAAGCCCAACGAGCGCGGCGTGGTCGAGGTCTGGCGCGATGCCAAGGCGGTGTTCAGCGCGCCGCTGCGCGAACTGCATCAGGCCTGGGACGAGGTGAGCTGGCGCATCGCCGCGCTGCGCGACCATCCGGGCTGCGCCGAGGCCGAGCATGCGGCGGCCGGTGCGCCGGACGATGCCGGCCTGCAGTGGCAACCCAGCTTCGATCCGGCCGAGGACGTGGCCGCGCCCTTCCTGAAGCTGGCCCGTCCCAAGCTCGCCATCCTGCGCGAGCAGGGCGTCAACTCGCACATCGAGATGGCCTACGCGATGGCGCAGGCCGGCTTCGAGACCTACGACGTGCACATGAGCGACCTGCAGTCGGGCCGCGCCCGGCTCGACATGGTCCGCGGCTTCGTCGCCTGCGGCGGCTTCAGCTACGGCGACACCTTGGGTGCCGGCGAGGGCTGGGCGCGCTCGGTGCTGTTCAACCCGCGGCTGGCCGACCAGTTCGCGGCCTTCTTCAACCGCGACGACAGCTTCGCGCTTGGCGTCTGCAACGGCTGCCAGATGATGGCGGCGCTGGCGCCCATCATCCCGGGCGCTCAGGCCTGGCCGAAGTTCACCCGCAACCGCAGCGAACAGTTCGAGGCGCGGCTGGCGCAGGTGGAGGTGCTGGAGAGTCCGTCGCTGTTCTTCGCCGGCATGGCCGGCAGCCGGCTGCCGATCGCGGTGGCGCACGGCGAGGGGTATGCCGACTTCTCCCAGCGCGGCGACGCCCGCGCGGTGCACCGTGCCATGCGCTACGTGGACCCGGCCGGCCGCGCCACCGAGGCCTATCCCCACAACCCGAACGGCAGCCCCGAGGGCCTGACCGCGGTGACCACGCCCGACGGCCGCTACACCGCGCTGATGCCGCACCCCGAGCGCGTGTTCCGCAACGTGCAGATGAGCTGGAGCGGCGGCGACATCGCCGCGGCCAGCCCCTGGCTGCGCATGTTCCGCAACGCGCGCCGCTGGGCCGCCTGATGGGAGGCGGGCCGCTGCGGTCCCCCGCGGACCGGCATGCCCGCCTCGACGCGCTGCGCGGTCTGGCCATCGTCTGGATGGCGGTGTTCCATTTCTGCTTCGACCTGGCCCACTTCCGGCTGATCGGTGCGAACTTCCACGCCGATCCGTTCTGGCTGCACCAGCGCACCGCGATCGTCAGCCTGTTCCTGTTCTGCGCCGGCCTCGGCCAGGCCGTGGCGCTGCACGCCGGCCAGGGCGAGGCGCGCTTCTGGCGCCGTTGGGCCCAGATCGCCGGTTGCGCGCTGCTGGTCAGCGCCGGCAGCGCGCTGATGTTCCCGCGCAGCTGGATCAGCTTCGGCGTGCTGCACGGCATCGCGCTGATGCTGATCGTCTGCCGTTTCTCCGCCGGTGCAGGGCGCTGGCTGTGGCCGCTGGGGCTGGTGGCGGTGCTGCTGCCGCAGTTCGTGCAGCACCCGCTGTTCGACAGCCGGCTCGCCAACTGGGTCGGCCTGGTGACGCGCCGGCCGGTCACCGAGGACTACGTGCCGCTGCTGCCCTGGCTGGGCGTCATGTGGTGGGGCCTGGCGGCCGGCCGCTGGTTGATCGAGCACCGCCCGGGATGGCTCGGTGGCCCGTTGCCCACCGCAGCTCGACCGCTGGCCGTGCTGGGGCGCTGGAGCCTGAGCTTCTACATGCTGCACCAGCCGCTGCTGATCGGCGCGCTGATGCTGTGGCTGGCCGTGCGGTGAGGTGCCCACCATGACGGACGGCGCCGCGATCGGCGAGCGCACTCGCCGCATGCTGCCCTGGCTGGTGGCGGTGGCCTTCTTCATGCAGACGCTGGACGGCACCATCGTCAACACCGCGCTGCCTGCGATGGCGCGCGACCTCGGCGAGAGCCCGCTGCGCATGCAGGCCGTCGTGATCGCCTACATGCTGACGGTGGCGTTGCTGATCCCGGTGTCGGGCTGGCTGGCCGATCGCTTCGGCACGCGGCGCATCTTCATCGGCGCGATCGTCGTGTTCAGTGCCGGGTCCGCGGCCTGCGCGCTGTCGGCCACGCTCGGCCAGCTCGTCGCGGCGCGCGTGCTGCAGGGCGTGGGCGGCGCGCTGCTGCTGCCGGTGGGCCGGCTTGCCATCCTGCGCGTGTTCCCCAAGGACCAGCTGCTGCGCACGCTCGCCTTCGTCACCATCCCGGGCCTGGTCGGCCCGCTGATCGGCCCGAGCCTGGGCGGCTGGCTGGTCGAGGTGGCCACCTGGCACTGGGTGTTCCTGATCAATCTGCCGGTCGGCCTGGTGGGTGTGGCCGTCGCACGGCGCTACATGCCGGACCTGCGGGACGGCGCGGCGCAGCGTTTCGACCTGTGGGGCTACGTGCTGTTCGGCGCGAGCATCGTGATGATCTCCGTCGCGCTGCAGGGCCTGGGCGAACGGGCGCTGGGGTTCGCGAGCTCGATGCTGCTGTTGTTCGCCGGCCTCGCGGCGCTCGGTGGCTACTGGCTGCACGCGGCGCGCGCGCCGCAGCCGCTGTTCGGGCTCGGGCTGTTCTCGATCCCGACCTTCGCGGTGGGCCTGATCGGCAACCTGTTCGCGCGGCTCGGCAGCGGCGCGATTCCCTTCCTGATGCCGCTGTTCCTGCAGGTCGGGCTGGCCTATTCGCCGGCCGCCGCCGGCATGAGCCTGATCCCCACGGCGCTCGGCGCGATGCTGTCCAAGACCTTCGCCGAACCGCTGATCGGGCGCCTGGGCTACCGACGTACGCTGATCGGCAACACCGTGCTGCTGGGCCTGATGATCGCCAGCTTCGCGCTGGTCGACCGCGAGACCGGCCGCTGGGTGCTGACGCTGCACCTGGCCGCGTTCGGCATCGTCAATTCGCTGCAGTTCACCGCGATGAACACGCTGACGCTGGGCGACCTGGAGGGCCGCAACGCCAGTGCCGGCAACAGCCTGCTGTCGGTGGTGATGCAGGTCTCGATGAGCCTGGGCGTCGCGGCCGCCGCCGCCCTGCTGGTGGCGTTCGGCGGGCACACGCAGGCCCAGGGATCGGCGGCCGTGGTGCAGACCTTCCACGCGGCCTTCGCCTGCATCGGCCTGATGACGGTCTGCGCCTCGCTCGTCTTCGCGCAGCTGCAGTCCTGCGATACGCCGCAGGCGCTGCCGCGCGTGCCGGACGAGCACTGAGGCGCGAATGTGTTCTTCGAACGTACAAGATCGACCACCGTCGTCGGTGTTCGACCGTCGCGACTCACCCCTCGTGCTTGCCATGGAAGTCGGCCACCCGATGGCCTTGGCCGCCGAGCATGAAAAAGGCGCCCCGCAGGGCGCCTGATGTCGAGAGCCCGCGACCGGGTCACTCGAACTTGTAGTCGGTCTTGGCCTTGCTCTTGAGTTCGTCGCGGAAGGCGCCGACCTTCTGCTGGCTCAGGCGCTGCTCGATCTGCGGCTTCACTTCGGCCAGCGGCGGGAACTGGGCGTCGCGCACGTCCTCGAGCTTGAGGATGTGGAAGCCGTACTGGCTCTTGATCGGCGTCTCGGTCATCTTGCCCTTCTCGAGCTTGACCATCGCGTTGGAGAACTCGGGCACGAAGCTGCCCGGCGCCGCCCAGTCGAGATCGCCGCCGTTGGGCGCCGAGCCCGGGTCCTTGCTGGCCTTCTTGGCCGTTTCCTCGAAGCTCGCGCCGCCCTTGATCTGCACGATCAACGCCTTGGCCTCGTCCTCGGTCTCCACCAGGATGTGGCGTACGCGGTATTCCTTGTCGCCGGCCTGGGCCTTGTACTTGTCGTACTCGGCCTGGATCTCCGCGTCGGTCACGGGGTTCTTCTTCTGGAAGTCGGCGAACAGCTCTCGGATCAGGATGCTCTGGCGGGCCAGCTCCATCTGCGCCTTGTATTCCGGCGTGGCGGCCACGCCGCGCTTCTCGGCGGCCTGCGTGAAGATCTCGCGCAGCACCACCTCGTCCTTCACCTGGCGCTCGGTCTCGGGCGGCAGTTGCTGGCCCTGGCTCTGCGCCTGCTTCGTGACCTGCTGCAGCAGGGCGTCGGCGCGCGACTTCGGGACCGGCTTGCCGTTGACGATGGCGATGTTCTGCGCCGCGGCCAACGCCGGGACGAGCAGGGCGGCGGCCAGCGCGATGGACGATGCGCGAACGGCAAGGGTGTACGGCTTCATGCGATCAGAACCTCGGTAGGGAAAGGGCGGCGGGCGGGCGTCGCGGGGGCGACGGCTTCAAGGGGTGCTGCGGGCCGCTTCGGTGGGAGTGAGCGTGGTGAGTGCCAGGGCATGAATGCCGCGGGGCATCCACGAGGCGACGGCATCATACACAAGGCGGTGCCGCGCCAGACGTGACAAACCGTCAAAGCGCTCGCTGATCAGATGGACGCTGTAATGCCCGCCTTCGCGGGCGCCGGCATGGCCGGCGTGCTGGTGGCTGTCGTCGCTGACGCGCAGCGATTGCGGGGCCAGCGCGGCCCGCAGCGCGGCCTCGAGCTCGGCCGCGGTCGGGGCGAAGGCCGGCGCGGCACGGCCCCCGGTCGGCTCACTCATCTTCGGTCTTGATGTGGCGGCTCAGGTAGAGCCCCTGCGCCAGCGTGAACAGCAGCATCAGGCCGACCCCGCCGAACAGCTTGAAGTCGACCCACACGTCGGTCGGGAAGCTGTAGGCGACGTAGAGGTTCGCCAGGCCCATGAACGCGAAGAACGCGACCCACATGAAGTTGAGGTTGCGCCACACCGCCGGCGGCAGCTGGAGCTGGCCGCCCATCAGCGTCTGCAACAGGTTCTTTCGAAACACGGCGTGACTGAGCCAGAACGCCGTTCCCATGACCCAGTACAGCACGCTGGGTTTCCACTTGATGAAGGTCTCGTTGTGGAACCAGACGGTGGCGCCGCCGAGCACAGTCACCAGGCCGAGACTCACCCACAGCATCGTGTCGACCTTCCTGCCGCGCAGCAGCAGCCAGCCGATCTGCGCGAAGGTGGCCAGGATGACCACCAGCGTGGCCAGCAGCACCGGCGCCTCCTTCGGGCCGACCACGCCGCCGGAGACCAGGAAGCCGAAATGCTGGCTGGCGAACGCCGCCGCCGCGTCGGGTTGGCCTTCGGCCACCTTGAAGGCCACAAAGAACAGGACGATGGGAAGCAGGTCGAACAGGAACTTCATCGCGGCGGTCGGTCGTTGCCCAGGGGCCCGATTGTGCGATGCCGGCGCCGGGGCGCCGGCATCGGGTCATTTCCGGGGCGCGAAGCCCAGCGAGGCCGAGTTGATGCAGTAGCGCTCGCCGGTCGGCTCCGGGCCGTCGGGGAACACGTGGCCGAGGTGCGCACCACAGTCCTGGCAGCGCACCTCTACGCGCACCATGCCGTGGCTGCGATCGACCACGCGGTCGATGATCTCGCCGCGCAAGGGCTGGAAGTAGCTGGGCCAGCCGCAGCCGGCGTCGAACTTCGTGCCCGAGTCGAACAGGGGTGCGTTGCAGCCGATGCAGTGGTACACGCCTTCCTGCCAGTGATCGGCATATTTGCCGGTGAAGGCACGCTCGGTGGCGCCGTGGCGCGTCACCTCGAACTGCATCGGGTCGAGCTGGGCGCGCCATTCGGCCTCGGTCTTCCGGACCTTGCGGGGCTTGTCGTCGGTGGAACTCATGATGAACAGGACACCTCCAGGGTTTGCGCCCAATCGGGCGGAAACTCGGCATAGGCCGAGTGCTCCGGCTGTTCGTCGAACGGCCGCTCCAGAACTTTCAGCAGGCGCTGCGTCTCGCCGAAATCGCCGCCCTGTGCCGCACGGATCGCGTTCTCGCACAGGTGGTTGCGCAGCACGTACTTGGGGTTCGCGCGGTCCATTTGCAAGCGGCGCTCGGCCGCGGCGCGGCCGTCGAGCGCGAGGCGACGTGCATAGCGGTCGGCCCAGGCATCGAAGGCCGGGCGGTCGAGGAAGAGGTCGCGCACCGCCTGCGGTTCGGCCGGCGACCACTGCGCCAGGCGGCGCCAGGTGATGGTGTGGTCGGCGCGCTCGGCGGCCATCAGCTGGAGCCAGTCGTCGGCCAGCGCCACGTCCTCGTCGCGTTCGCCGGCCAGGCCGAGCTTGGCGCGCAGCCGCGCTGCCATGGCCTCGGAGAACGTGCGCTTGTAGGGCTCGATCGCCTCCAGCGCCAGCTCGCCGGTGGCCTCGGTCACCTCGCTGCCCATCGCGATCAGCGGCAGCATCGCCTGCGCCAGCGCATGCAGGTTCCAGAACGCCACGCCCGGCTGGCGCGAGTAGGCATAGCGACCCTGGTGGTCCGAGTGGTTGCAGACATGGCCGGGGTCGAAACCGTCGAGAAAGCCGAAGGGACCGTAGTCGATCGTCAACCCGAGGATCGACAGGTTGTCGGTGTTCATCACGCCGTGGCAGAAGCCCACCGCCTGCCAGTCGGCCAGCAGGGTGGCGGTACGGCGCGCCACGGTTTCCAGCAGCGCGGCATAGGGATTGGCCGCCGCGCGGCAGGCGGGGTGGTGCTGGTCGATCACGAAGTCGGCCAGCGTGCGCAGCGCCTCGGGCAGGCCGTGATGGGCGAAGTGCTCGAAGTGGCCGAAGCGCACGAAGCTCGGCGCCACCCGCGTCACGACCGCGGCGGTCTCGACGGTTTCGCGCCGCACCGGCAGCGGTGAACCGACGACCGCCAGCGCGCGCGTCGTCGGGATGCCCAGGAAGTGCATCGCTTCGGAACACAGGAACTCGCGGATCGACGAACGCAACACCGCGCGGCCGTCGCCCATGCGCGAATAGGGTGTGCGGCCGGCGCCCTTGAGCTGCAGCTCCATCGGGCCGTTCGGCGTGTCGATCTCGCCCAGCAGCAGGGCCCGGCCATCGCCCAGCTGACCGGCCCAGACGCCGAACTGGTGGCCGCTGTAGACGGTGGCCAGCGGCTCGCTGCCCGGCCAGGTGCGTCCGCCGGACAACACCTCCAGCGCCTGCCAGTCGGCGCGCTCGGCCCAGTCGCCGGGCCAGCCGAGCAGGCGGGCGGCGCTGTCGCTGGTGGCCACCCAGTGGGGCTGCGGCAGCGCCTGCGCCGCGAGCCGCGTGTGGAAGGCGGGACCCAGTGCGGCATAGCGGTTGCGCCAGTGCGGGCCGAGGGGCGTCGCGTCGGGCCGGTCGAGCGCCGGCGGGGAAACATCTTGCATGCCCGGCAGTCTAGCGAGCCCTCTCACGCCTGCTGCCGTCTAGGGCATACCCCAGCCGAAGCCTTGCAGCACGCTTTCTATGATCGCCCGCATTCCATTGCAATCCGAAGAGGGAAAGACCATGGCCTTGTTGATGGGGCAGATGATGCAGATGCCGCTGCTGATCTCGTCGCTGATCACGCACGCGGCGCGTCACCATGGTGACACCGAGATCGTTTCCAAGCGGGTCGAGGGCGATGTGCATCGATGCACCTGGGTCGACGTCGAGCTGCGTGCCCGCAAGCTGGCGCAGGCGCTGGCGCGGCTCGGCTGCGAGGCGGGCGACCGCGTCGGCACGCTGGCCTGGAACGGCTATCGCCATCTCGAGATCTACTACGCCTCGTCCGGCTCGGGGCTGGTGTGCCACACCGTCAATCCGCGGCTGTTCCCGGAGCAGATCGCCTGGATCGTCAACGACGCCGAGGACCGGGTGCTGTGTTTCGACCTGACGTTCCTGCCGCTGGTCGAGAAGCTCGCCGCGCAGCTGCCCACGGTGCGCCACTTCGTCGCGATGACGGACCGCGCCCACATGCCGGCACAGACCAGCGTGCCGAACCTGCTGTGCTTCGAGGAACTGGTGGAGGCCGAGAACGGCGACTACCGCTGGCCCAGCTTCGACGAGAACACGGCGTCGAGCATCTGCTACACCTCGGGCACGACCGGCAACCCCAAGGGCGCCGTCTACAGCCACCGCTCCAGCCTGCTGCACGCGATGGCCGCGGCGCTGCCGGACGGCATGGCGCTGGCGGCACGCGACACCGTGCTGCCCGTGGTGCCGATGTTCCACGTCAACGCCTGGGGCCTGCCCTATGCCTCGGCCCTGACCGGCTGCCGGGTGGTGTTTCCCGGCCCGCATCTCGACGGCAAGTCGCTCTACGAGCTGTTCGAGGCCGAGCGCGTGAGCTTCAGCGCCGGCGTGCCCACCGTGTGGCTGGGCCTGCTGACCTACGTGAAGCAGAACGGCCTGAAGTTCTCCACCTTCAAGCGCACCGTCATCGGTGGCTCGGCCTGCCCGCCGGCGATGCTGAAGACACTGGAGGACGACTACGGCGTCGAGGTGATCCACGCCTGGGGCATGACCGAGATGTCGCCGCTGGGCACGCTGGCGCGCCTGAAGTCCAAGCACGACGCGCTGCCCAAGGAGGCCCAGCGCCACCTGCAGGAGAAGCAGGGCAAGGTGGTGTTCGGCGTCGACATGGCGATCGTCGGCGACGATGGGGGCATGCAGCCCTGGGACGGCAAGAGCTCCGGTGACTTGCTGGTGCGCGGGCCGTGGGTGATCGACCGCTACTTCAAGCAGACGACCTCGCCGCTGCACGACGGCTGGTTCCCGACCGGCGACGTGGCGACCATCGACGCCGACGGCTACATGCAGATCACCGACCGCAGCAAGGACGTCATCAAGTCCGGCGGCGAGTGGATCAGCTCGATCGAGCTGGAGAACATCGCGATGGCGCATCCCGGCGTCCATGAGGCGGCCGTGGTGGCTGCCTTCCATCCGAAGTGGGACGAACGGCCGCTGCTGGTGGTGGTGCCCAAGCCGGGTGTCGAGCTCACGCGGACGCAGATGCTGGCGCATTACGAAGGCCGCATCGCCAAGTGGCAGATTCCGGACGACGTGGTGTTCGTGGCCGAGATCCCGCACACCGCCACCGGCAAGATCCAGAAGATGCGGCTGCGTGAGCAGCTCAAGGATCACAAGCTGCCGACCGCCTGAACGGCCCACCACGAGCGGAGACGACGATGCGGATCGCGACCTGGAGACACCGAGCGACGGCCGCGTCACTGATGCTGCTGGCCGTGGGCACGGCGGCGGCGCAGAAGGGCGAGACCGTCAAGATCGCCTGGATCGACCCGCTGTCGGGCCTGATGGCCCCGGTGGGGCAGAACCAGGTCCGGAGCTTCCAGTTCTTCGCCGAGAAGTTCAACAAGGATCCCCGGCTCAACCCGGCCGGCGTGCGCTTCGAGATCGTCCCGTTCGACAACAAGCTCAGCCCCAGCGAAACCGTCAACGCGCTGAAGTCCGCGGTGGACCAGGGCGTGCGCTACGTGACGCAGGGCAACGGTTCCTCGGTGGCCGGCGCGATGATCGATGCGGTGGCCAAGCACAACGAGCGCAACCCGGGCAAGGAGGTGATCTACCTCAACCACTCCGCGGTCGACCCCGACTTCACCAACAGCCGCTGCAGCTACTGGCACTTCCGCTTCGACGCCGACACCTCCATGAAGATGGAGGCGCTCACCACCTTCATCAAGGACCTGCCCGACGTCAAGAAGGTCTACCTGCTCAATCAGAACTACTCGCACGGCCAGCAGGTGGCGCGCTACGCGAAGGAGAACCTCGCGAAGAAGCGGCCCGACGTGCAGGTGGTCGGCGAAGACTTCCACCCGCTCGCGCAGGTGCGCGATTTCGCGCCCTACATCGCCAAGATCAAGGCGAGCGGGGCCGACAGCGTGATCACCGGCAACTGGGGCTCCGACCTGTCGCTGCTGATGAAGGCCGCCAACGAGAGCGGCTACACCGGGCGATTCTTCACGTACTACACCGGCGTGACCGGCGCGCCCACGGCGCTCGGCCGCAACTTCGACGGCCGTGTCTACCAGGTCGCCTACCACCACTACAACATGCCCGGCGCGATGGGCCAATGGCAGAACGAGTTCCGGCAGAAGCTCAACGACGACTTCTACACCGGTTCGGTGATCCACATCTACAACATCCTCTCGCAGGCGATGGTGCGCGCGAAGTCGACCGAGCCGTTGAAGGTGGCCGCGGCGATGGAGGGGCTGAAGTTCGCCAGCTTCAGCGGCGAGGTCGAGATGCGCAAGTCCGACCACCAGCTGCAGCAGCCTCTCTTCATCACCGTGTGGCAGCAGGCCGACACGAAGTTCCCCTACAGCCCGGAGAACACCGGCATGACGCTGGCGCCGGTGAAGGAGCTGCCGGCCTTCGTGTCGAGCACGCCCACCAGCTGCCAGATGAAGCGGCCCTAGGCCTACTTCTGTTCTGCGCGGACGCGAGCTCAGGCGCCCGATGGAGTTCTTCACCCTCTCGATGCTCAACGGCCTGAGCTACGGGCTGCTGCTGTTCATGCTCAGCTCGGGGCTGACGCTGATCTTCAGCCTGATGGGCGTGCTGAACTTCGCGCACGCCAGCTTCTACATGCTGGGCGCCTACCTGGGCTACACGATCGCCAAGGGGGTCGGCTTCTGGCCCGCGCTGCTGCTGGCGCCGCTGGCGGTCGGGGTGCTCGGGGCGTTGTTCGAGCGCGCCTGCCTGCGCCGCCTGCACCGCCACGGCCATGTACCCGAGCTGCTGGTGACCTTCGGTCTGTCCTACGTCATCCTGGAAGTGGTGCAGTTGCTGTGGGGGCGCGTCGCGCTCGATTTCCAGCCGCCCGCCGCGCTGCGCGGCCCGGCCTTCACGCTGGTGGCGACGGCCGGCGAGGGCCTGCAGCTGCTGTGGGGCACGGCCCCGTCCGCCGTGTGCAGCGCCGCCGGGGCCGTGTGCTCGCCGTTCCCCGCCACACGCGGCTTCATGATGCTGGTGGCGCTGCTGATGCTGCTGGCGCTGTGGCTGCTGATCACCCGCACGCGCGTCGGCCTGGTGATCCAGGCGGCACTGACCCACCCCGAGATGGCCGAGGCGCTGGGACACAACGTGCCGCGCGTGTTCATGGGGGTGTTCGGCGCCGGTGCGGCGCTGGCCGGGCTGGCCGGCGTGATCGGTGGCAGCACCTTCGTCACCGAACCGGCGATGGCCGCCACCGTGGGTTCGGTGATCTTCGTCGTCGTGGTCGTCGGCGGCATGGGCTCGTTGCCGGGCGCCTTCGTGGCGTCGCTGCTGATCGGCGTGCTGCAGACCTTCGCGGTCGCGGTGGACTACTCGCTCGGTGCTCTGCTGCGCTCGCTGGGCCTGGAGGTCGGGCCTGCTGCGGCGGGCAACTCGCTGCTGCGGCTCACGGTCTCGCAGGTCGCACCGATCCTGCCGTACCTGCTGCTGGTGCTGGTGCTGATCTTCCGCCCCCGCGGACTGCTCGGCACGCGGGAAGGCTGAACAGGCCATGGCGCCGGTGTTCCGATACCGCCCGCGCGACGTGGCGCGCGGTCTCGTCTGGGGGCTGTTCGCGCTGTTGCTGGCCGTGGCGCCGCTGCTGTTCGGCAGTGGCCTGTCGCTGACCCTGCTGTCGCAGATGGGCATCGCGATCATCGCCTGCCTGTCCTACAACATGCTGCTGGGGCAGGGCGGCATGCTCAGCTTCGGCCACGCGGTCTACAGCGGCCTCGGCGCTTACCTGGCGATCCATGCGCTCAACCGCGTGGCCGACGGGCAGCTGCCGCTGCCGGTGAGCCTGGTGCCGCTGGTCGGCGCGCTCGCCGGGATCGGCGTCGCGCTGCTGCTGGGCTTCGTCACCACCCGCAAGTCGGGCACGCCGTTCGCGATGATCACGCTGGGCCTGGCGGAGCTGGTGTTCGCGATGTCGCTGATGGTCCCCGAGTTCTTCGGTGGCGAGGCCGGCGTCGCCGCCGACCGCGTGATCGGCCCGCCGGTGGCGGGCATCAGCTTCGGTCCGCAGATCCAGGTCTACACCCTGATCGCGCTCTACACCTTTTTCGCCACGGCGGCGATGTTCGCCTTCACGCACACGCCGCTGGGTCGCATGCTCAACGCGGTGCGCGACAACCCGGAGCGGGTCGGTTACATCGGCTACGACGCCCAGCGGGTGCGCTATCTCACCTTCGTCATCGCGGGCGGCTTCGCCGGCCTGTCGGGCGGCCTGCACGCACTGAACTTCGAGATCGTCACCGCCGAGGTCGTGGGCCTGCAGCGCTCGGGGGCCTACCTGCTGTTCACCTTCCTCGGCGGCGCAGGCTTCTTCTTCGGCCCCATCCTCGGCGCCGTGCTGATGGTGCTGGCCTTCGTGCTGTTCAGCGAGTTCACCCAGGCCTGGCTGCTCTACCTCGGCCTCGTCTTCCTGGTCATGGTGATGTACGCGCCCGGCGGCCTGGCCGGTCTGGTGATGATGAACCTGCGCGTCGCGGCCTACGGCCGGCTGCGTCCGCTGTGGCCGGCCTACCTCGCGCTCGCCGGCACGGCGCTCACGGTGCTGGCCGGCGTCGGCGCGATGATCGAGATGGTGTATCACCTGCGGCTCGACGCCGCGCTGGGCGGTGGCCCGCTGCGCTTCCTGGGCGTGCCGCTGGAGCCGCATGGCATCGACAGCTGGTGCGGCGCAGTCCTGGTCGCGCTGGCCGGGCTGGGCCTGTTCGAGCTCACGCGCCGCGAGTTCGCCCGTCGATGGGGCGCCGTGCAGCAGGAGATCGCGCACGAGATCCGGCAGAAGGAGGCCTCGTGAGCCCCGTGGCCGACTTTGCGCTCGAGCTGCGCGGCGTGCGCAAGCATTTCGGCAAGACCGAGATCATCCGTGGCGCCGACCTGCAGGTGCGCGCCGGCGAGCGCGTGGCACTGATCGGGCCCAACGGCGCCGGCAAGTCGACGCTGTTCAACCTGATCAGCGGGCGTTTCGCGCCCAGCAGCGGCGAGATCCGGCTGCACGGCGCGCGCATCGACGGCCGCGCACCGCACGAGATCAACCGCCTGGGCCTGGCGCGCAGCTTCCAGGTCAGCAACCTGTTCACTCGGCTGTCGGTGTTCGAGAACCTGCGCTGCGCCGTGCTGTGGAGCCTGGGGCATCGCTACGCGTTCTGGAAATTCCTGGCCGACCTGCGCGACGCCAACGAGCGCGCCGAGCAGGTGATGGCGATGCTGCACCTCGACCGCAAGCGCGACGTGGCGGCAGCCGACCTGACCTACGCGGAGCAGCGCGCGCTGGAGATCGGCCTGACGATCGCCGGCGGCGCCGGCGTGATCCTGCTCGACGAGCCCACCGCCGGCATGAGCCGCAGCGAGACGCGCCGCTTCGTGCAGCTGATCCGCGAAGCGAGCGAGGGCCGCACGCTGCTGGCCGTGGAGCACGACATGGGCGTGGTGTTCGATCTGGCCGATCGCATCGCGGTGCTGGTCTACGGCGAGGTGATCGCCTGCGACACGCCCGCCGCCGTGCGGGCCAACGCGACGGTGCAGGAGGCCTACCTGGGTGCCGCGCTGGCGGTCGGGGACGCGTGATGCTGCGCCTCGACGAGCTCCACGCCTACTATGGCAAGAGCCACGTGCTGCACGGCGTGTCGCTGCAGGTGCAGCCGGGCGAGATCGTCAGCCTGCTGGGCCGCAACGGGTCGGGCCGCTCGACCACCGCCAAGGCGGTGATGGGCCTGGTCGACGGCCGCGGCAGCGTCACGTGGCGGGGCGAGGAGTTGCTGGGGCGCGCCCCGTTCGACATCGCGCGCCGCGGCGTCGGCTACGTGCCAGAGAGCCGTGACGTGTTCCCCGGTCTGACGGTGCTGCAGAACCTGCAGCTCGGGCAGAAAGCTGGGGCGGGCCTGCCGGCGCGGCCGCCACGCTGGCGCCTCGACGACATGTACCGGATGTTCCCGCGCCTGAAGGAGCGCGAGCACACCGAGGCGGGCCTGCTGTCGGGCGGCGAGCAGCAGATGCTGACCCTGTGCCGCACGCTGATGGGCGATCCCGACCTGGTGCTGGTTGACGAACCGACCGAAGGCCTGGCGCCGAAACTGGTGGAGCAGGTGGCGGGCTTCCTGCGCGAACTGCAGCAACGTGGCATGGCCGTGCTGCTGGTCGAGCAGAAGCTCACCATCGCGCTCGATGTCGCCCAGCGCTGCTACGTCATGGGCCACGGTCGCATCGTGTTCGAGGGCACGCCGGCGGACCTGCGCGCCGACGCCGAAGTCCGCCGGGAGTGGCTGGAGGTCTGAGCCCGGGACCGCTGTCACGGCAGCGACACGCCGCCGCGCTGCTCCTGGGTCAGAATCGAACGATCGTTCTATTTCTGACTGTCGTCCTGGAGAGCCCCGATCCATGAGTGCCCGTTATGCAGTCCACGGCCCGGCGGCCGTCATCACGCTCGACAACCCACCGGTCAACGGGCTGGGCCATGCCACCCGGCGCGACGTGGCCGACGGCCTGGCGCGTGCGCAGGACGACCCGGCGGTGCAGGCGATCGTGATCACCGGCGCCGGCCGGGCCTTCTCGGGCGGCGCCGACATCCGCGAGTTCGACACGCCGCAGGCGATGCGCGAGCCCAACCTGCTGAGCCTCATCCTCGCCATCGAGGCGTCGGGCAAGCCGGTGATCGCCGCGCTGCACACGGTCTGCATGGGCGGCGGGCTGGAGCTCGCGCTCGGCTGCCATTACCGCGTGGCCGCGCCGGGCTGCCAGGTCGCCCTGCCGGAGGTGAAGATCGGCCTGATCCCCGGGGCCGGCGGCACGCAGCGCCTGCCGCGCGTGCTCGGCGTCGAGGACGCGCTGAACATGATCGTCAGCGGCGAACCGATGGCGAGCGAGCGGCTCGCGGCGCTGCCCGGCCAGCGGCTGTTCGACCGGCTGGTCGAGGGCGATCTGATGACCGCGGCGCTGGCCTTCGCGGCCGAGGTGGCGCACCAGCGCCCGCTGCCGCTTGTGCGCCGGCTCACGGCCCATCACCCGAACCCCGACGCCTATTTCCAGTTCGCACGCAACACCGCGACCGCGATGGCTCCGCAGTTCCCGGCGCCGCGCAAGTGCATCGACATGGTCGCCGCCTCGGTGGCGCTGCCGTTCGATGAGGGCCTGCGGCTGGAGTGGTCGACCTTCACCGCACTGATGCTCACGCCCGAGTCGCGTGCGCTGCGGCATGTGTTCATGGCCGAGCGCGCGGCCGGCAAGATCGCCGACGTGCCGGCCGACACGCCGGTGCGCAGCGTGCAGCGGCTCGCCGTCATCGGCGCCGGCACCATGGGCGGCGGCATCGCGATGAACTTCCTCAACGCCGGGCTTCCGGTGGTGATGCTGGAAACGAAGCAGGAGGCGCTGGACCGCGGCGTGGCCACGATCCGGCGCAACTACGAGGCGCAGGTGAAGAAGGGCAAGCTCACGGCCGAGCGGGCCGCGCAGCGCCTGGGCCTGCTGAGCACGACGCTGGACTACGCCGACCTGGCCGACGCCGACATGGTGATCGAGGCGGTGTTCGAGGACCTGGGCGTCAAGGAACAGGTGTTCCGTCGCCTCGACGAGGTGATGAAGCCCGGCGCCATCCTCGCGTCCAACACGTCCACCCTCGACCTGAACCGAATCGCCGCGTTCACGAAGCGGCCGCAGGACGTGATCGGCACCCACTTCTTCAGCCCGGCCAACGTGATGAAGCTGCTGGAGGTGGTGCGCGGCGAACAGACGGGCAAGGACGTGCTCGCCACCGTCATGCAGCTGGGCAAGAAGATCCGCAAGACCTGCGTGGTGTCGGGCGTGTGCGACGGCTTCATCGGCAACCGCATGGTCGAGCAGTACCTGCGCCAGGCCTTCCTGCTGGTCGACGAGGGCAGCACGCCGCAGCAGGTGGACAAGGCGATCGAGCGCTTCGGTTTCGCGATGGGTCCGTTCCGCATGAGCGACCTGGCCGGCAACGACATCGGCTGGGCGATCCGCAAGCGCCGCTATGCCGAACGGCCGCACATGCAGTACAGCAAGACCCCCGACCTGCTGTGCGAGACCGGCCGCTTCGGCCAGAAGACCGGTGCCGGCTGGTACGACTACCAGGCCGGCAAGCGCGACGCGATCCCGTCGCCGGTGGTGCAGGCGCTGATCGAGGGCCATCGCAGGACGCTGGGCATCACGCCGCGCAGGATCGGCGACGACGAGATCGTCGAGCGCCTCGTCCTTGCGCTGGTGAACGAGGGCGCGCACCTGCTCGAGGAGGGCATCGCCGCCAAGGCGAGCGACATCGACATGGTCTACCTCACCGGCTACGGCTTCCCGCTGCACCGCGGCGGGCCGATGCGCCACGCCGACGAGCTGGGCCTGTTCAACGTGGTGCGGGCGATGCGCCGCTTCCAGCGCAATCCGCTCGACGATGCGGCCTTCTGGGAGCCGGCGCCGCTGCTGGCGCGCCTGGCCGCCGACGGCAAGACCTTCGCCTAGGACGCAAGCACCATGACCAATGCAGTGATCGTCTCGACCGCCCGCACGCCGCTCGCCCGCAGCTGGAAGGGCGCCTTCAACATGACCCACGGCGCGACGCTCGGCGGCTTCGCGGTGCAGGCCGCGGTGCAGCGCGCCGGCATCGAGCCCGCGGAGGTCGAGGACGTGATCCTCGGCTGCGCCTTCCCGGAGGGCGCGACCGGCAGCAACATCGCGCGCCAGGTCGCGCTGCGGGCCGGGTTGCCGGTCACGGTGAGCGGCCTCACCGTCAACCGCTTCTGCTCCAGCGGCCTGCAGAGCATCGCGCTGGCTGCGCAGCGCATCGTGGCGGGCGAGGGCAGCACCTACGTGGCCGGCGGCGTGGAGAGCATCTCCTGCGTGCAGAACGAGATGAACCGGCACCTGCTGTCCGACCCCTGGCTGCGCGAGCACAAGCCCGAGATCTACTGGCCGATGCTGCAGACCGCCGAGACGGTGGCACAGCGCTACGGCATCGCGCGCGAACGCATGGACCGCTACGGCGCGGCCAGCCAGCAGAAGGCCTGCGCGGCCCAGGAGGCCGGCCGCTTCGCCGACGAGATCGTGGCCGTGACGGTGACGGCCGGCACGGCCGATCCAGTGCGCGGCGTGCGCAGCAGGGAAGTCACCGTGAGTGCCGACGAGGGCCTGCGCCCCGGCACCACCTACGAGGCGGTGGCCGGCATCCGCAGCGCGTTGCCGGGCGGCGTGGTGGCGGCCGGCAACGCCAGCCAGTTCTCCGACGGCGCCGGCGCCTGCGTGGTGATGGACGAGGCGCTGGCCGAGCGCCGCGGCCTGAAGCCGCTGGGCCGCTTCCTCGGTTTCGCGGTGGCCGGCTGCGAGCCCGACGAGATGGGCATCGGCCCGGTGTTCGCGGTGCCCAAGCTGCTGCAGCGCCTGGGCCTGGCCGTCGACGACATCGACCTGTGGGAACTCAACGAGGCCTTCGCGGTGCAGGTGCTGTACTGCGCCGACCGCCTGGGCCTGCCGATGGAGCGGCTCAACGTCAATGGCGGCGCGATCGCGGTGGGCCATCCCTACGGCGTCAGCGGCCAGCGCCTGGTCGGCCATGCGCTGCTCGAAGGGCGGCGCCGCGGCGCGAAGCGGGTGGCGGTCACGATGTGCATCGGCGGCGGCATGGGCGCCGCCGGCGTGTTCGAGGTGCTGTGAGCCGCCGACTCGCATCATGAGCTTCCGCACCACGCTCGACTTCCTGCTGCACGACTGGCTGCGCGTCGAGACGCTGACGCAACGCCGGCGCTTCGCCGAGCACGGCCGCGAGACCTTCGACGCGGTGCTCGACACCTGCGAGCGCATCGCCCGCGAGACCTTCGAGCCGGCCAACCGGCGCGCCGACGTGCAGGAGCCGCACTTCGACGGCGAGCGCGTGCACTTGCCGGAGAGCACCAGGACCGCGACCGAGGCCTACGCCGCGTCGGGCATGCTGGCTGCGGCGCAGGACGCCGAGATCGGCGGCATGCAGCTGCCCTGCGTGGTCGAGATGGCCGCCAACGCCTGCTTCTTCAAGGGCAGCGTGGCGATCAGCGCCTACGCGATGCTGACCACCGGCAACGCCAGCCTGCTGATGGCGCACGGCACGCCGCAGCAGATCGACAGCTTCGCTCGGCACGAGTTCTCCGGCCGCTGGTTCGGCAGCATGTGCCTGTCCGAGCCGCAGGCCGGCTCCAGCCTCGGCGACGTGGCCACCCGCGCGCGGCCCGACGGCGAGGGCAGCGAGCACGATCCGCTGGGGCCGCGCTACCGGCTCAGCGGCCACAAGATGTGGATCTCGGGTGGCGAGCACGAGCTCACCGAGAACATCGTCCACCTCGTGCTCGCCAAGATCCCCACGGACGACGGCACGCTGCCGGCCGGCGTGAAGGGCCTGTCGCTGTTCATCGTGCCCAAGTGGCTGGTGCAGCCCGGGGGCCGACTCACCGGCGAGCGCAACGACGTGGCGCTGGCGGGCCTGAACCACAAGCTCGGCTACCGCGGCACCACCAACACGCTGCTGAACTTCGGCGAAGGCCGCTTCCGGCCGGGCGGCGCGGCCGGGGCGGTCGGCTACCGCGTCGGCGCGCCGGGCGAGGGCCTGCGCTGCATGTTCCACATGATGAACGAGGCGCGCATCGGCGTCGGCCTCGGCGCGGTGATGCTGGGCTACGCCGGCTACGAGAGCAGCCTGGCCTACGCAAAGCAGCGGCCGCAGGGTCGGCCGCTGGAGGCCAAGGACGCCGGCCGCCCGCCGGTGGCCATCGTCGAGCACGCCGACGTGAAGCGCATGCTGCTGGCGCAGAAGGCCTACGTCGAGGGCGGTCTGGCGCTGGCGCTCTACTGCGCGCGGCTGGTCGACGACAAGCGCACCGGCAGCGCGACCGAGCAGGCCGAGGCCGGCATGCTGCTGGAACTGCTGACGCCGATCGCGAAGAGCTGGCCCAGCGAGTGGTGCCTGGAGGCCAACAGCCTGGCGATCCAGGTGCTCGGCGGCTGCGGCTACACGCGCGACTTCCCGGTCGAGCAGCACTGGCGCGACAACCGGCTGAACATGATCCACGAGGGCACGCACGGCATCCAGGGGCTGGACCTGCTGGGCCGCAAGGTGGTGATGGACGGCGGCAAGGCGCTGCGGCTGCTGGCCGGCCGCATCGACGCCAGCATCGCGCAGGCCGGCCAGGTGGCCGGGCTGGCGGAACACGGCAACGCGCTGGCGCGGGCGCTGCAGCACCTGGGCGCCGCCACCAAGGCGGCCTGGGCCAGCGGCGAGCCGCGCGACGCGCTGGCCAATGCCACGCCCTACCTGCAGGCTTTCGGGCACGTGGTGCTGGCGTGGATGTGGCTGCAGTTGGCGCTGGCCGCCCGCACGGCGCTGGACGCCGGCAGCGACGCGGCGTCAGGCAGCACGGCAGCGGCGCTCTACCATGGCAAGCTCGCCGCGGCGCGCTACTTCTTCCACTACGAGCTGCCGAAGATCGATGCCTGGCTCGCAGTGGTCGAGACGCGCGACGCGACCTGCCGCGACCTGGACCCCGACTGCCTCTGACGATGAAACCGCAAACCCTCGACTCCCTGATCTGGCCGCTGATCTTCGGCGGCATGGCGCTGCTGATGCTCGGTCTCTGGACGATCGACGCCTCCGCCGTGCTCGGCCACGCCCTCGCGTGGAGCGGCACGGCGCTGATCGCGATCGGCGCGGTGATGATCTGGTTGCGCTCGCGCCTGCCGACCCCGGGCGACGGCGACGGGGGCCCGCGATGATTCGCCACGTGGTGATCTGGACCCTCAAGGACCCGGCCGACGCGCCGCGCTTCAAGGCCCTGCTCGACAGCTGTGCCGAGCTGGTGCCCGGCATGCTGGCCTTCGACGTCGGGATCCGCACGCCCGGCCTGGAAGCCAATGCCGACGTGGTGCTGGTGTCCGCCTTCGCCGACGCCGCGGCGCTCGACGCCTACCAGCAGCATCCGGCCCATCAGGCGGTCGCGGCGCAACTCGGCCCGCTGCGCGCCGACCGCCGCGTGGTCGACTACGCGGCGGCCTGAGGCCGGCCGTCCGCCGCGCGCGGTCCGCGTCACCCCGGTCCCGGCGATCGTCGACACCTCCATTCTTCCGATCCGCATGAACGCTTCCGTCTTCCCCTCGTTCTCCCGGCTGCTGCGGCTGTCGGCGTGCGTCGCCCTGTTCGGCAGCAGCGGCTGGAGCGCCGCGGCCGACACCGCGCCCTACGTCTTTCCGAGCTACCGCGACGGCGCCGCCGTGAAGGCGCGCTGCGACCGCACGCTGCGCGAGATCGAGGCGCAGGCGCGCCGCATCGCAGCCGGTCGCGGCCCGGACGGCGTGCTGATCGAGATCGACCGGCTCGGGCAGACGGCCGACGACAGCCTGTCTCCGGTGTTCTTCCTGGCCAATGTGCACCCCGACAAACCGGTGCGCGACGCGGCCGAGGCCTGCGAGCTGCGCTACCAGGCCTTCACCAGCCGGCTGTACCAGAACCCCAGCATCTACCGGCGTCTGCAGGCGCTGCAGGCCGTCGATGCGATCGACCGGCAGATGCGGGACGATCTGCTGGCGAGTTTCGAGGATGCCGGGGTCGGCTTGCCGGCCGCGAAGCGCGACCGCGCACGCGCGCTCAACGACGAACTGGGCCGCCTGTCGCAGGATTTCGAGCGTCGCCTGCGCGAGGACAAGACCCGCGTCGCCTTCACCGACAGCGAGCTCGATGGGGTGCCTGCCAGTGTCTGGAACACCGCCCCCCGCGATGCGCAGGGCCGGGTGCTGCTGGGACTCGACTACCCGACCTACTCGCCGGTGGTGGAGAACGCGCGCAGCCCGGTGGCACGCGAACGCATGTGGCGGGCCTTCCAGGCGCGCGGCGGCCAGGCGAACCTGAAGACGCTGGCGCGGCTGGGCGAGAAGCGCCGCAGCTACGCGCGCCTGTTCGGTGTCGAGAGCTATGCCGATTTCACGCTGCGCCGTCGCATGGCGCTGAACGTGAGCAACGTGCAGGCCTTCCTCGGCGAGGTGAAGGGCGAGCTGGGCGAGCGCGAGGAACGCGATCTGTCCGAACTGCGTGCCGCCAAGGCCGCCGAGCTGAAGACCGCTCCCGACACCACGCCGCTGAAACGCTGGGACGTGGGCTATTACCTCGAGCGCGTCAAGCGCGAGCGTCTGGCGCTCGACCAGGAGAGCTTCCGGCGCTATTTCCCGCCGCAGGCCAGCGTCGACTTCGTGTTCGCGCTCGCCGGACGGCTGTTCGGCGTGGGCTTCGAGCCGGTGCCTCAGTCGCTGTGGCATCCCGATGCCAAGGCTTATGCCGTGGTCGACGCGGCCAGCCGCACGCCGCTGGCCACGCTCTACCTCGATCTCTACCCCCGTGCCGACAAGTACGGTCACGCGGCGGTGTGGCCGCTGCGCGGCTCGTCGACCTGGAGCGGGCAGTTGCCGACGGCTGCACTGGTGACCAACTTCGACCGCCAGGGCCTGACGATCGACGAACTGGAAACGCTGCTGCACGAGTTCGGCCATGCGCTGCACGTCACCCTGTCGCACACGCGCTATGCCGCGCAGGCCGGTACCGCGGTCAAGCTCGATTTCGTCGAGGCGCCCTCGCAGATGCTGGAGGAGTGGGTCTACGACGCCCAGGTGCTGGCGCTGTTCCAGCAGGTCTGCGCGAGCTGCGAGCCGGTGCCGGCCGACCTGCTGGCGCGCGCCGTGCAGTCGCGCAGCTTCGCCAAGGGGCTGCAGTTCGCGCGCCAGCATCTGTACGCCAGCTACGACCTCGCGCTGCACGACAAGGACGCGCCGGACCCGATGGCACTGTGGGCTCGCATGGAGAGTGCCACGCCGCTCGGCTACGAGCCCGGCTCGCTGTTCCCGGCGGGCTTCTCGCATGTGGCCGGCGGCTACGGCGCCGGCTACTACGCCTACCTCTGGAGTCTGGCGATCGCGCAGGATCTGCGCACCGCCTTCGCGGCCGACCCGCTGGACCCGGCGGTCGGTCGTCGCTACCGTGAGACGGTGCTGGCCAACGGCGGCCAGGCCCCGCCCGCCGAGCTGGTGGCGCGCTTCCTGGGGCGTGCGCCGAGCAACGCCGCGTTCTTCGAGTGGCTCGAGCGCTGAGACGGCGCGTTCACGGCACGGACCCGACACGATGGACTTCCCGGTATCCATTCCCTTCGTGGAGCAGCTTGGCTTCGAGCTGCTCCGCCTGGCCGACGGCGAGGCCGAGGTCACGGTGCGCGTCGTGGACGCGCTGACCAATTCCTTCCAGGTCGCCCACGGCGGCCTGACGATGACCCTGCTCGACGTCACGATGGCGCATGCGGCACGCAGCGCCAACCACGCGCAGGCCGGGCTGGGGCCGGGTGTCGTGACGGTGGAGATGAAGACCAGCTTCCTGCGCCCCGGCGAGGGCCTGCTGCACTGCCATGGCCGGCTGCTGCACCGCACGGCCACGCTGGCGTTCTGCGAAGGCCGGGTGCTCGGCGAGGACGGCGCGCTGTGCGCGCACGCGACCGGCACCTTCAAGTACTTGCGCGCGCTGCCGGCCGGCGCGCGCGAACCCAAGTCGCTGCGGCGCCGTCTCGACGGCAGCGGCTCCGACTGAACCCGCACCGGAGAGCGACCATGACCGCGACGATCAACCAGCAGATCCTGCTCGCCTCCCGCCCCGAGGGCGAACCGACGGTCGACAACTTCCGCCTCGTCACGACGCCGCTGGCCGAGCTGGAGGACGGCCAGGTGCGCGTGCGCCACCATTACCTCTCGCTCGACCCCTACATGCGCGGCCGCATGAACGAGGGCCGCAGCTACGCCCAGCCCCAGCCGCTGGGCGAGGTGATGATCGGCGGCACCGTCGGCGAAGTGGTGGCATCGCGCCACGCGTCCTTCGCCGTCGGCGATGCCGTGGTCGGCATGGGCGGCTGGCAGCTCTACCAGACGGTCGACGCGAGGCAGCGTGGCGCGCTGCAGAAGGTCGACACGAGCCAGGTCCCGCTGTCGGCCTACCTGGGCGCGGTCGGCATGCCGGGCGTGACGGCGTGGTACGGCCTCACGCAGATCATCGCGCCGCAAGCCGGCGAGACCGTGGTGGTCAGCGCGGCGAGCGGGGCGGTCGGCAGCGCGGCAGGGCAGCTCGCGAAGGCGCGCGGCGCCCGCGTCGTGGGTCTCGCTGGGGGACCGGAGAAGTGCGCCTACGTCCGCGGCGAGCTGGGTTTCGACGCCTGCATCGACTACCGCCAGCACCCGGATCTCAAGTCGCTGGGCACGGCGCTGAAGGCGGCCTGCCCGGACGGCATCGACGGCCACTTCGAGAATGTCGGCGGCCTGATCCTCGACGCCGTGATGCTGCGCGCCAACGCCTTCAGCCGCATCGCCTTCTGCGGAATGATCGCCGGCTACAACGGCGAGCCGATCCCGATGCAGAACCCCTCGCTGATCCTGGTGAACCGGATGAAGCTGCAGGGCTTCATCGTCACCGAGCACACGACCTTGTGGCCGCAGGCACTGAAGGAGCTGGGTGCGGCGGTCGCGAGCGGCCGGCTCAGGTACCGCGAGAGCATCGCGGAGGGCCTGGCCGGTGCGCCGCAGGCCTTCCTCGGGCTGCTGAAGGGCCGCAATTTCGGCAAGCAGCTGGTGAAGCTGGTCTGAGCGCGGGCCGGAACCGGCACGCCCGTCGAGCCGTCGAAGCTTCAGGCCGGACGCCGCACAGGAGCCCCTCATGAAGCACGGCACGCCACCGATGCAAGCGGGTGACGAGTTCCGCGAGGATCTGCGTCCGCTGGCCACGACCGTGGCGCGCGCCGGGCAGGGCGCCGCTGCCGCACGCCGCGTGCTCGGCGCGCAGGAGCTCGCACCGCTGACGCGCCTGAGCGACAGCCGCTCGATGGGCGCGTTGGCGCTCAGCGTCGGTGTCAGTGCCGCGGCGATCACGTTCGGGCTGGCCGTCTGGCCCAGCCCCTGGGCGCTGGCGAGCGTTCTCGTGGTCGGGGTGCAGCAGCACGGCTTCTTCATCCTGGCCCATGAGGCGGCGCACTACCGGCTGCTGTCGAACCGGCGACTCAACGATGTGCTGGGGCGACTGATCGGCATGGCCGGCGGGATCTCGATGTGCACCTACCGCGTGATTCACCGCCTGCACCACAACCACCTCTACGGTCCGCAGGACCCCGACACCGCGATCCACGGCGGCTACCCCCGCGGCGTGGCCTACCTGTGGAAGAAGCTAGGCGCGGACCTGCTCGGCGCGAATGCCTGGAAGACCTACGCCTACTTCTTCGGCGCGCCGGCGATCCGCGACGAGACGGCCGCGGCGGGTGAGGGTGCGTTGCGGTCGCAGAAGCTGCTGAACGACACCTCTCAGGACCTGCGGCGCGCCGCACGCCAGGATCGATGGTGGGTCGTGGCGGCGCAGCTCGCGTTGCCGGCGGCGAGCTTCGCGCTCGGCGGCTGGCAGGGGCTGGCGCAGTATGCGGTGCTGTGGGCGCTGCCGCTGCTGACGGTGCTGCAGCCCATCCTGCGGCTGCGCGAGATCTGCGAGCACGGCGCGGTCACCGATCTCGGCTCGCCGCTGACGGCGGCGCGCAGCAACCTCACCGGCCCGGCGAAGAGCGGCCGGGTGGCCGACACGCTGCTGAACCTGCTGGGCCGCGCACTGCTGTTCCCGCACCACGTGAACCACCACCTCGAGCACCACCTGTACCCGGCCGTGCCGCACTACCACCTGCCACGGCTGCATCGGCTGCTGGCGGCCAAGGGGGTGCTCGACGGCGCCGAGGTGCGCGACCTGTCCGACACCCTCCGCCGCCTCTTCGCGCCACGGCCCGCGCACCGCGCCGCACCACCGACCCTTCCCGGAGCCTCCACCTCATGAGCGACCTGATCCTGCACCACTACCCGGCCTCGCCGTTCGCCGAGAAGACCCGGCTCATCCTCGGCTACAAGCGGCTGGCCTGGCGCAGCGTGACCATCCCGATCATGATGCCCAAGCCGAATCTGGTGGCGCTGACCGGGGGCTACCGCAAGACGCCCGTGCTGCAGGTCGGCGCCGACATCTACTGCGACACCGCGCTGATCGCCCGCGTGATCGAGGCCCGTGCGCCCGAGCCCACGCTCTATCCGGCCGAATCGGCGGGCGAGGCACCGCTGGTCGCGCAATGGGCCGACTTCACGCTGTTCTGGACCGCCGTGCCCTACACGCTGCAGCCCGCTGGCATGGCGGCCATCTTCGCCGGCGCGCCGCCCGAGGTGCTGAAGGCCTTCGGCGCCGATCGCGCCGCGATGACCACGGGGCTGCACTGGCCGACCGTGAGCGACGCCACCGCGCAGCTGCACAACCACCTGGGCTGGATCGAACAGCGGCTGGCCGACGGGCGGGCCTTCCTGGGCGGCGGCACGGCGAGCATCGCGGACTTCTCGGTGGCGCATTGCGTGTGGTTCGTGAAGAGCGCGCCGCCGGTGGCCGGCATCCTGGACGACTACCCGAAGCTGCTGGCCTGGCACGCCCGCGTGCTGGCTTTCGGCCACGGCCGACCCGAAGCGCTCGGCGAGGACGAGGCCCTGACCATCGCGGCCGGGGCGAAGGTGCATGCCCCGGTGAGCGTGATGCCGGGCCTGGGCTTCGAGGCCGGCGAGCGCGTCGCGGTGTCGGCGGTGGACTACGGCCGCGACCCGGTGGTCGGGCCGCTGGTGGGGCTGACGCGGGAGACCGTCACGGTCGAGCGCCACGACGACCGGGCAGGGCAGGTGCGCGTGCATTTCCCCCGCCTGGGCTTCCAGATCAAGAAGGACGCGACGGCATGATCCAGCAGTTCGCCGGCCGCACCGCGGTCATCACCGGGGCCGGTTCCGGTTTCGGCCTGGAAGCCTCGCGCATCGCCGCGCGCGAGGGCATGAAGCTCGTGATGGCCGACGTGCAGGCCGATGCGCTGGAGCGCGCGGTGGCCGAGATCGAGGCACTGGGGGCCGAGGTGCTGCCGTTCCGGCTCGACGTGGCGCAGGCCGCCGAGGTCGAGGCGCTCGGGGCTGCGACGCTGGCGCGCTTCGGCGCGCCGCACCTGGTGTTCAACAACGCCGGCGTCGGAGCCGGAGGACTGATCTGGGAGCACACGCTGAAGGATTGGGAGTGGGTCATCGGCGTCAACCTGATGGGCGTGGCGCACGGTGTCCGCGTGTTCACGCCGATGATGCTGGCGGCTGCGGCGCAGGACGCCGGCTACGAAGGGCACATCGTCAACACCGCCTCGATGGCCGGCCTGCTGAACACGCCGAACATGGGCGTGTACAACGTCACCAAGCATGCCGTGGTGTCCCTCAGCGAGACGCTGTACCAGGATCTGCAGCTCGTCACCGAACGCGTCGGTGCCTCGGTGCTCTGCCCGTACTTCGTGCCGACCGGCATCGGCGACAGCCACCGCAACCGGCCGACCGCGTTGCGGGGGCAGCGGGCAACGCAAAGCCAGCGCGTCGCGCACACGATGATCGGCAAGGCCGTGGAATCAGGGCGGGTCAGCGCGGCGCAGGTGGCGCAGTTCGTGTTCGATGCCGTGCGCGAAGGCCGCTTCTACATCTACAGCCATCCACAGGCCCTGGCCGGCGTGCAGGCACGGATGGAGGACATCGTCCAGGGACGCAATCCCAGCGATCCCTACGAGGCCCGGCCTGACCTGGGCCAGCAGCTGAAGAGGGCGCTACGTTCTGAGACTTCAAGTGATTAATCACATTAAAAACAATTCATAAATTATTGTTTTTAAAAGATTAAATTACTTTATTAAAGTCATTTCTACGCGATGCGGCGAGGCAAAAGCCGACCCGGCTGAACAGCCAGCCACGACGAGCCCCGCGGCGGTGCCGGACCGGCGGACTCGCGTGGCACACTGCGCCGCCCATGAAGCCGCCTCCGACCTTCCACACCCCCACCGGCCGCACCGCGCGTGCGCTGCGGCCGGTCCGCAGATGAGCGGCGCTCGACGGACAGCGGTCATCGGAGGCGGCCCCGCCGGCCTGATGGCCGCGGAGGTGCTGGCGGCCGGCGGCGTGCAGGTCGACCTGTACGACGCCATGCCGTCGGTCGGACGCAAGTTCCTGCTCGCCGGCAAGGGTGGGCTCAACCTGACGCATGGCGAGCCCTTCGAGGACTTCCTCACTCGCTACGGCGCGCGGCAGGCACAACTCGCGCCCTGGCTGACGGACTTCGATCCGGCCGCGCTGAGGCAATGGGCCAACATGCTGGGCATAGCGACCTTCGTCGGCAGTTCCGGCCGGGTCTTTCCGAGCGACCTGAAGGCCGCACCGCTGCTGCGGGCCTGGCTGCAGCGCCTTCGGGGCGCCGGGGTGAGCTTCCATCAGCGTCATCGCTGGTGCGGCTGGACCGACGACGGTGCGTTGCGTTTCGCGACCCCGACCGGCGAGCGCACCGTGCGCCCCGACGCCGTGCTGCTGGCGCTGGGCGGCGCCAGCTGGGCGCGGCTCGGCTCCGACGGGGCCTGGCTGCCGGGGCTCGCCGCGCGCGGTGTCGATGTGGCGCCGCTGCAACCGTCGAACTGCGGCTTCGACGTCGGGCGCGCCGGCCGGGCGCCGGGGTGGAGCGCCCACCTGCGCGAGCGCTTCGCCGGTGCGCCGGTGAAGCCGGTGGTGCTGAGCGCCGAGGCCTCCGACGGCCGCCGCTTCCACCGCCAGGGCGAGTTCGTGGTCACCGCGACGGGCGTCGAGGGCAGCCTGGTCTATGCCGCCTCGGCGCTGCTGCGCGACGAGATCGCGGCGCATGGCGAGGCGAGCCTCACGCTCGACCTGCTGCCGGATCGCAACCCGGACTGGGTCGCTGCCGAAGTGGCTCGGCCGCGCGGACCGCGCTCGCTGTCGACCCACCTCAAGAGCCGGCTCGGCATCGAAGGCGTGAAGGCCGCGCTGCTGCACGAACTGCTCGACAAGGAGCAGTTGCACGATGCCCAGCGCCTCGCCGCGGCCCTGAAGGCGCTGCCGCTGCGGCTGGTGGCGGCGCGGCCGGTCGACGAGGCCATCAGCACCGCCGGCGGCGTGCGCCTCGAGGCGCTCGACGAGCGGCTGATGCTCAAGGTGCTGCCCGGCGTGTTCTGCGCCGGCGAGATGCTCGACTGGGAAGCGCCGACCGGCGGCTACCTGCTCAACGCCTGCTTCGCCACCGGCCGCGCCGCGGGGCGGGGCCTGCTGGCGTGGCTGGCGGCAGGCGAGCGCTGAACCGGGCACGACGCCCGGACGGCGTCAGCAGGCACAATGGCGGGATGACTGCCACCCAGCCCGTTCACCTCGTGCGCCCGGCGCCCGTCCATGTGCATCCGTCCAGCGAACGCTGGAGCGTGGAGGCCATCGAGGCCCTGTTCGCTCTGCCGTTCAACGACCTGATCTTCCGTGCCCAGCAGGTGCACCGCGAGCATTTCGATGCCAACGCGGTCCAGCGCTCGACGCTGCTCTCGATCAAGACCGGCGGCTGTCCGGAGGACTGCGCCTACTGCCCGCAGTCGGTCCACCATGACACCGGCGTCGAGGCCGACAAGCTGATGGACGTGGCCGCGGTGCGGCAGGCGGCGCAGGCCGCCGCCGCGGCCGGTGCCACGCGCTTCTGCATGGGCGCGGCCTGGCGTGAGCCCAAGGACCGCGACATCGAGAAGGTGGTCGAGCTGGTCCGCGAGGTCAAGTCGCTGGGCCTCGAGGCCTGCTGCACGCTGGGCATGCTGAGCAAGCCGCAGGCGCAGGCGCTGAAGGAAGCGGGCGTCGATTACTACAACCACAACCTCGACACCGCGCCCGAGGCCTACGGCCGCATCATCAGCACGCGCGTCTACGAGGAGCGCCTGCAGACGTTGGCGCACGTGCGCGACGCCGGCATGAACGTGTGCTGCGGCGGCATCGTCGGCATGGGCGAGAGCCGGCGCGAGCGCGCCGGGCTGGTGGCGCAGCTGGCCAACCTGGACCCGCACCCGGAGTCGGTGCCGATCAACGAACTGGTGCAGGTCGAGGGCACGCCGCTGGCCGGCAGCGACAAGCTCGACCCCTTCGAGTTCGTGCGCACCATCGCCGTCGCGCGCATCACCATGCCGACCGCCTACGTGCGGCTGTCGGCGGGCCGCCAGGAGATGGGCGACGCGATCCAGGCGCTGTGCTTCCTGGCCGGCGCCAATTCCATCTTCTACGGCGACAAACTGCTGACGACCGGCAACCCGGACGTCGAGCGCGACGAGGCGCTGTTCGAGCGGCTCGGCCTCACGTCGGCCTGATGCCCGGCGCCCGCGTAACGGGCGCTGGCATGCTCAACCGAGCTTCTTGACGAAGCCGCGCATCTCGCTGGCCGAGTAGCCGCGCATCGTCTGCGTCCGCACGTTGCCCAGCTGCGCCATCTTCAGCGCGCTGAGCATCGCACCTTCCTCGGGGCCCTCGGTGATCAGCACCAGGTCGTAGGGGCCCTGGGTCCAGTGCACGCTCTTGACCGTGACGCCCAGGCCCTCGGCCAGCGCCTTGTAGGCCTCGAAGCGCTCCGGCGAGTCCTTGATGCTGCGTGCGCCCTGGTCGGTGAAGTTCACCAGTGTGATGAAGGCAGGCATGGCGTTCCCCTCGTGGAGCCCGGTCCCCCGGGCGGGACGCTCCGCCGTGCTGGCGCCGCGTGCCGGTCGGAGCGTCGTCGGCCCCGGCACCGCGTGCACTTCCATCGCACCAGCCTGTTAGCTTCGGCGCTGCACCGGCCAAAGGCAAGGCCGCCGTGTGGCGGCCCGGCCGGCCGGCGCGCGCCGCCGCCTCAGGCCGTGCCTTTGCCGGCCTCGAGGGCCGCGCGGCGCTTGCCGCGCGAGCGGATGTTCAGCGCCTCGACGCCCAGCGAGAACGCCATCGCGGCATAGATGTAGCCCTTGGGCACGTGCATGTCGAAGGCCTCGGCCGTCAGCGCCATGCCGACCATCACCAGGAAGGCCAGCGCCAGCACCTTGACCGACGGATGGCGGTCGACGAACTCGCCGATCGGCCGGGCCGCCACCAGCATCACCCCCACCGAGGTCACGACCGCGGCCACCATCACGCCGATCTGGTCGACCATGCCCACCGCGGTGATCACCGAGTCGAGCGAGAACACGATATCGATCACCGCGATCTGGCCGATGATGCCCCAGAAGAGCCGGTTGCCGGCCGACTTCAACGCGGCCGCGTCGGTGGCCGGCGGGCCGTCGCGCTCGGGCGCCTCGACCTCCACGAAGATCTCGTGCGAGGCCTTGTAGAGAAGGAACAGGCCGCCGAACAGCAGCACGAGGTCGCGTCCGCTGATGCCCTGGCCGAGCACCGTGAAGAGGTCGGCCGTCAGGCCCATCACCCAGCTCAGCGAGAACAGCAGCAGCAGCCGCGACACCATCGCGAAGCCCAGGCCGAGGCGGCGCGCCTTTTCGCGCGTCTCCGGCGGCAGCCGGCCGACGAGGATGGAGATGAAGATGATGTTGTCCACGCCCAGGACGATTTCCAGGGCGGTGAGCATCGCGAAGGCGATCCAGATGTTGGGGTCGAGGAGGAAGTCCATGGCAGCAGATTGAATGCGGGGATGCCGCAGCAGGCCTGCAGTGCAGGCCGGGGAGACATTGGGGCCGCGGGACGTCCGCGGCAGGCTTCAGACGAGGGGGGCCAGCGCTCGGGGCGGGCGCCGCAGCCCGTCGAGGTAGGGCGGGCGCAAGCGGCCGTCGGCATCGGGCCGCGGCAATGCGGCGCGCGGCGCGGCGAAGCCCGGCAACGCGGCATCGGCCAGCAGCCCCGGGCCGTCCGCTGCGCTCTCGGCCTGCGCCTGCGACATCGGGTCCGGCAGCGTCAGGCGGTCGAGCGCGCGTTCCGGCATCGCCACCTCGGACTGCAGGGCCCGGGCCGTGCTGTCGTGGCTCACATCCGCCGGCACGAGGATGCCGCAGCAGCACAGGAAGAGGGCGAACAGGAAGGCGTGGAGCCTGGAGATCATGGGTCGAATTGTAGGGGGGCGCGGCCGGCGCGTTGTCCTACAGCAGGGACTTTCGGGCGCCTACAGACTGTCACGAAGGGCGATCTAGCATCTGCATCCATGACAGCCCGACCCCGACTCGCCGACATCGACAGCCTCCTCCCACAGGCCGCCCCGGCACCGGCCGACATCGACTTCGATCTCGACGCGCACCACAGCACGGAGGTGCTGCTGGCGACGCACCAGGTGCTGGTGGCACGCTGCGTGATCGACTTCGCGGGGCGCGGCGAACCGGTGGAATCCGAGCTCGTGATTCCGCGCCGCGACTGCCAAGGCGACCGACCGCGCGGCATCGCGCTGTGGCGCGCGGCGCAGGAGCTGCTGGCGCAACTGCTGCTGCGTCGGCCCGGCGTGCACCCGACGATCCGCATCGCGATCGGCAGCGAACTCGTTCCGCTCGCCACCGCCTGAAGACGCAGGCCGACCCGGCCTGCCGCAGCCTCCGGTATCGTACGGAGGCTCGCATCCTTTTCCTCTCTCCCTCCATGCAAAGACGACAACTGCTGCGCGGCATGGCCGCGTCGGCCACGCTCCAGGCCCTGCTGGGCGGCGACGCTGCCGCGGCGGGCCTGAAGGCAATCGGCCAGGCCGAGGCCTTCGACTACGCGCTGCTCAAAGGCCGCGCCCGTGCGCTGGCTGCCAAGGCCTACCAGGCGCCGCGGTCGGTGCTGCCGAAGGCGATCGACTCGCTCGACTGGGACCGCCACCAAGCCATCCGCTTCCGACCCGACCACGCCTTGTGGGGCGACGACGAGCTGCGCTTCCGGGCGCAGTTCTTCCATCTGGGGCTGTTCTTCAAGTCGCCGGTGCGCATTCACGAGCTGGTGGACGGCCGGGCCCGCGAACTGGCCTACGACGCCGAGATGTTCGACTACGGCAAGAGCGGGGTGCAGGGCGGCCAGTTGCCGAGCGACCTGGGCTTCGCCGGCTTCCGACTGAACTTCCACACCGATCTCGAGCGCGACATCTCGGCCTTCCTGGGTGCGAGCTACTTCCGCGCGGTCGGCGGGGAGTGGCAGTACGGCCTGTCGGCGCGCGGCCTGGCTGTCGATACCGGCCTGCCGCGGCCGGAGGAGTTTCCGAACTTCGTCGCCTTCTGGCTGGAGAAGCCGGCGCGTCAGTCGAGCAGCATCACGGTGTATGCGCTGCTCGATTCGCCCAGCATCGCCGGGGCCTACCGTTTCGTCATCACGCCGGGCGACACGCAGGTGATGGACATCGATGCGGCGCTCTACCCACGCAAACCCATCGAGCGCCTGGGCATCGCGCCGCTGACCAGCATGTTCCAGTACGGCGAGAACGACCGCCGCGTCGCCAACGACTGGCGGCCAGAGGTGCACGACAGCGACGGCCTGCAGATGTGGACCGGCAGCGGCGAGTGGATCTGGCGCCCGCTCACCAATCCCGCCACGCTGCGCTTCAACGCCTACCAGGACGAGAACCCGCGCGGCTTCGGCCTGCTGCAGCGTGACCGCAACTTCGACCACTACCAGGACGATGGCGTGTTCTACGACAAGCGGCCCTGCGTGTGGGTGGAGCCGAAGACGGGTTGGGGGGCCGGCTCGCTGCAACTGGTGGAGATCCCGACCGCCGACGAGACCTTCGACAACATCGTCGCGTTGTGGAACCCGGCGCGCCCACCGCAGGCCGGCGAGGAGTTGCTGTTCGCCTACCGCCTCTACTGGGGGGCGCAGCCGCCGGCCCGGCCGCCGCTCGCGCACTGCGTGGCCACGCGCACCGGCCTGGGTGGCGTGATCGGACAGCCGCGCAAGTATTTCTCGTGGCGCTTCGCGGTCGATTTCGCCGGCGGCGACCTGTCGCTCATCGGGCCGAAGGCCAAGGTCGAGGTCGTCGTCAGTGCCTCGCGTGGCCGCGTGGAGATCACGTCGGCGCGGCCCTTGGCCTCGGTCTCGGGCTACCGGGCGATGTTCGACGTGGTGCCGCCGGCCGGTAACGAGCCGATCGATCTGCGCGTCTACCTGCGCTGCGACGGCCAGTCGCTCAGCGAGACCTGGCTCTACCAGTGGAGCCCGCCGCCCGCGGCCGAACGCAAGCTGGTCTGAGCGCGCGTCGAGATGCAACGACCGGTGTCCGGCCGGTCGCTACACTGCGCGCCTTCCCGATGATCTGCGGCCCGTTGCCGGGCCCCTCCCGAGTCCGTGGACAAGATCCTGCTGCAAATCGCCGCCGAGCTGAAGGTTCGGCCGGCCCAAGTCAATGCCGCCGTCGAACTGCTCGACGGCGGCGCCACGGTGCCCTTCATCGCGCGCTACCGCAAGGAGGCGACCGACAACCTCGATGACACCCAGCTGCGCGAGCTGGAAGCGCGCCTGGGGTACCTGCGCGAACTCGAGGAGCGCCGTGCCGCCGTGCTGAAGAGCATCGACGAGCAGGGCAAGCTCACCGCCGAACTGCGTGTCACGATCGAGGCGGCGCCGACCAAGCAGGAGCTCGAGGACCTGTATCTGCCTTACAAGCCGCGGCGTCGCACCAAGGGCATGATCGCCCGCGAGGCCGGCATCGAGCCGCTGGCCGACCGCCTGTTCGCGGACCCCACGCTCGACCCGCTGGTCGAGGCCGCCGCCTTCGTGGCCGGCTATGCAGGCGGCGCCGAGGCGCTGGCGACCGCCGGCTTCGCCGATGCCCACGCGGTGCTCGACGGCGTGCGCGACCTGCTGTCCGAACGCTGGGCCGAGGACGCGGCACTGGTGCAGTCGCTGCGCGGCTGGCTGTGGGACGAGGGCCTGCTGCGCTCCAAGCTGATGGACGGCAAGAACGAGCAGGACGCGGAGATCGCGAAGTTCCGCGACTACTTCGACTACGACGAGCCGATCCGCACCGTGCCCTCGCACCGCGCGCTCGCGGTGTTCCGTGGCCGCACGCAGGAGATCCTGGACGCGAAGCTGGTGCTCGACGAGGAGGTGCTGCCGGGCAAGCCGACGCTCGCGGAAGGGCGCATCGCGGTGCACCTGGGCTGGAGCCACGCCAAGCGCCCCGCCGACGAGCTGATCCGCAAGTGCGTGGCCTGGACCTGGAAGGTCAAGCTCAGCCTGAGCCTGGAGCGCGATCTGTTCGCACGGCTGCGCGAGGACGCCGAGAAGGTGGCGATCAAGGTCTTCGCCGAGAACCTGCGCGACCTGCTGCTCGCCGCGCCGGCCGGCAAGCGCGTGGTGATGGGACTGGACCCCGGCATCCGCACCGGCGTGAAGGTGGCGGTGGTCAGCGACACCGGCAAGGTGCTGGACACGGCCACGGTCTACCCGCACGAGCCGCGCAAGGACTGGGACGGCGCGATCCACACGCTGGGCCGGCTGGCCGCGACGCACGGCGTCAACCTGATCGCCATCGGCAACGGCACCGCGAGCCGCGAGACCGACAAGCTGGCGGCCGACCTGATCAAGCGCATCCAGCAACTGGCCCCGGGCACGCACATCGAGAAGGTGGTCGTCAGCGAGGCGGGCGCTTCGGTCTACTCGGCCTCGGAGTTCGCCAGCAAGGAGCTGCCGGAGCTCGACGTGAGTCTGCGCGGAGCGGTCTCGATCGCACGGCGACTGCAGGACCCGCTGGCCGAGCTGGTGAAGATCGACCCCAAGAGCATCGGTGTCGGCCAGTACCAGCACGACGTGAACCAGAGCGAACTCGCGCGCACGCTCGACACGGTGGTGGAGGACTGCGTCAACTCGGTCGGCGTCGATCTGAACACCGCGTCGGCGCCGCTGCTGTCGCGCGTGTCCGGGCTGTCGGGCGCGGTGGCGGCCGGCATCGTGCGCTGGCGTGACGCACACGGCGCCTTCCGCAACCGGCGCCAGCTGCGCGAGGTCGCCGGCCTGGGCGAGAAGACCTTCGAGCAGGCGGCCGGCTTCCTGCGCATCCGCGACGGCGACAACCCGCTCGACCTGTCGGGCGTGCACCCCGAGACCTACCCGGTGGTCGAGAAGATCATCGCCGCCGTCGGCCGACCTGTCGGCGATCTGATCGGCAACAGCGACGTGATCCGCAAGCTGCGGCCCGAGGCCTACGCCGACGAGCGCTTCGGCGCGATCACCGTGAAGGACATCCTCGCCGAGCTGGAGAAGCCTGGCCGTGACCCACGCCCGGACTTCAAGGTCGCGCGCTTCAACGACGGCGTCGACGACATCAAGGACCTGCAGGCCGGCATGACGCTGGAAGGCACGGTCAGCAACGTGGCGCAGTTCGGCGCCTTCGTGGATCTGGGCGTCCACCAGGATGGGCTGGTGCACGTGAGCCAGCTGGCGAACAAGTTCGTCAACGACGCGCGCGAGATCGTGAAGACCGGCGACATCGTCAAGGTCAAGGTGCTCGAGGTGGACCTGGCGCGCGGCCGCATCTCGCTGACGATGAAGCTCGACACCAGCGTGGCGCGCGGCCGCGACGGACGCGGGGAGGGCAGCGAGAACGGCTACCGGCCGGCGGGCCGCGACGAGCGTGCCCGCGGCGGTGCGCCGCGCGGCAGCTCACCCCAGCCCGCCGCCAGCGGCGCGATGGCCGCCGCGTTCGCGAAGCTGCAGACGCGGCGCTGAGCGCGTCTCAGGTGCGCGTTGCGCTGCGCCGGACCACCGGGTAGCGCACGCTGTCGGCCGGCATCGTCGACACGCGACGGACTGGCAGCGCGCCGAGCACGCGCGGCGCCGCCGACGGGCTGGACGCCTGCATCACGATGCGCATTGCTGCCAGGTCGCTGTGCGACAGACCGCCGGTCGCCACGGTCTGCGGAATCACCGCCACGCCGGTGGCCATCGCGAGGCCGACGGTCGCCAGGGCACGGCGCTGCCAGGTGGCGATGCCGCTGCCGCCGAGCGCCACGTCGTTGCGAGCGGCGGCTGGCACCGGTGCGCTGATCGTCGGGCGCACCACACCGGCGTAGCGCCAGGCGGCCTGCAGCACCGCCGGTGCACGCGATTCCTCGGGGATCAGCAGCCAGCCGCGGCGACGCCAGGCCAGGCCGAACTCGCTGCGGCTGGTGAGCACCGCCAGCGGCACGGCCAGCACCAGCGGCAGCGCCAGCGGCAGCACGCGCCAGGCCTCGCCGGGCTGACCCGCCAGCCACCAGGCCAGCGCCGCGGCGACGACCGCACCGATGACGCCGAAGCGCCCGATCGCCTCGCGCCAGCCGACCGCGGTGGCTTCCCGCGACGGCGATTTCCAGTTCAGCTTCAGTCCCGTCAGCGCACCCAGCACGAAGATCGAATGGGCCACCATGCGCACCGGCGCCTGCACGGCCGACATCAGCGCTTCGAGCAGCGCGCTGGTCACGAGGGTCTGGCGGCCACCGTAGCCGGCCTCCTGCCGGCGCCGGATCACCAGCAGCACCGCCAGCACGCGAGGCACCAGCAGCAGGGCGAGCGTGGCGCTCCACAGCATCATCTGCGCCAGCGGCAGGCCGGCGCCCTCGGTCGCGGCCTGCAGGCCGTCGCCCGCGAACCAGGGCAGCACGCCGAGCAGCACGAAGGCCAGCCAGATCGGCGAGGCCACATAGGACATGGCGCCGGTCACGAACATGGCCCGGTGCACGCCGGCGAAGCCCGGTTCGGCCACCAGCCGGGCGTTCTGCAGGTTGCCCTGGCACCAGCGGCGGTCGCGCGTGAGTTCGTCGATCAGGTGCGGCGGCGCCTGCTCGTAGCTGCCATCGAGCTCGGGCAGCAGCCAGACCTCGTAGCCGGCGCGGCGCATCAGCGCGGCCTCGACGAAGTCGTGCGACAGGATCTCGCCGCTGAGCCCGCCATTGCCGGGCAGCCGGGCCAGTGCGCAGTGCTTCATGAAGGGCTCGACGCGCAGGATGGCGTTGTGGCCCCAGTAGTGCGATTCGCCCAGCTGCCAGAAGCGCAGGCCGGCGCTGAACAGCGGGCCGGTCACCCGGCCGGAGAACTGCTGCAGGCGGGCGTGCAGCGAATCGTGGCCGCAGGAGCGCGGCGCGGTCTGGATGATGCCGGCCCTGGGCTGGGCTTCCATCAGACGCACCATCGTCAGCAGCGCGTCGCCGCTCATCACGCTGTCGGCGTCGAGCACCACCATGTAGCGGTAGTCGCGGCCCCAGCGGCGGCAGAAGTCGGCCACGTTGCCGGCCTTGCGCTTGGTGCGCCGCTGGCGCCAGCGGTAGTAGACGCGGCTGCTGTCGTAGCCGTCGGCGGCCAGCGCCTCGCGCAGGTCGCGCCAGGCGGCCAGTTCGGCGTCGCGCAGCGTCAGGTCGCCGGTGTCGGACAGCATGTAGACGTCGAAGCGGTCGAACGATCCGGCGCGCGACAGCGATTCGATGGTGGCGCGCAGGCCCGCCACCACGGTGGCGATGTCCTCGTTGCAGATCGGCATCACCACGGCGGTGCGGGCGTCCTCGGCGATCGGCCGGCCGGCCACGTCTTCGGGGCTCAGCGCGTGGTGGTCGCCGCGGCGCAGGCTCACGTAGCCCATCACCGCGGTCACGCAGCCGGCGGCCACCCAGGCGAACAGCAGCGCGAACAGGCCCGTCTGCAGCACGGCCCAGAGTCCGCTGTGGCCGGGCCCGGCGGCGCTGTCCAGCACCGCGGTGGCGAGGCCGGCGCTGCCGATCACCAGTGCCAGCAGCAGGCGGCGGCGCGCCGTCGCCGCGGCGAGCCAGGCCGGCGCCGGCTGCGTCTTGCGATGGCTTCGGGCACTGAACAGTCGACCCAGCCCGGCCGGCACGCCCGTCCAGGGCACCGGGGTCATGCTGCCCCGGCGGACCGGAGGCGCCGTTTCGGTGCGCGCCGGCGTGGGGCGCAAGGGGGCGGGGGTGACGGTGGCGTTCATTCCGGGGGCAGGGCGTAGGTCCATGTTTCGGTGAGCACGTTGGCACCGTCCTTCAAGAGAGCACGCAGCTCGACAGGCTGCTTGGCATCGAGGCGCTGGACCTTCAGGTTCAGGCGCCATCCCTTGGTGGCCGGGTTGCGGTAGACGTTCGCTAGCAAGACGCGTGCGTTGTCACTCGATGTGACAAACGCCTGAGGCGGGACGGTGGCCGACGGCGTGTCGAGCGGACCGCCGGCATAGTCGATGTGGAACTGCAACTCGCCGGGCTGCGGTGCTTCCAAACCCCGACCGAGGCGGGACTGCAGCACCCGGCCCAGGCGCAGAGGCGCCTGCGGGGCTGCGCCCTGCCAGAGCAGGGTGTAGCGCAGGGACAGCGGCTCGCCGGCGGCCGGCAGGCGCGCCGGGACCCAGTACGCCACCACGTTGTCGTTGGTCTCGTCGGGCGAGTGGAACTGCATCAGCTCGACGCGTCCGGCGCCCCAGTCGCCCTCGGGGCGCACCCACACGCTGGGCCGCTGTTCGTAGCGGGCCTCGGTGTCTTCGTAGCTGGAGAATGCGCGGTCGCGCTGCATCAGGCCGAAGCCGCGCAGGCCCGGCATCGCGAAGCTGGTGGTGAAGGGACGCTCCGGGTTCAGCAGCGGGCGCCAGAGCCATTCGCCGTCTTCGGTCTCGATCGACAGGCCGTCGGCGTCGTGCACCTCGGGCCGGAAATCGCCCACGGCCTGCAGCGGCCGTGGATGGTTTTCGCCGCCGAAGTACATGCTGGTGAGCGGGGCAATCCCGAGCGTGCTGACCGCGCCGCGCAGGAACAGGCGGGCCTGCACCGCGACCTCGGTCACGCGGCCCGGTCGCAGCTCGAAGCGGTAGGCGCCGGTGACGCGTGGGCCGTTGAGCAGCGCGTACAGCGTGAGCGTCTGCGCGCCGCGCGCCGGCCGCTCGATCCAGAACGCCTCGAAGACCGGGAACTCCTCCCCGGCACCGCCGGCGGTGTCGACGGCGATGCCGCGCGCCGAGCTGCCGTAGTGCTGGCCGGCACCCACGGCGCGCAGGTAGCTGGCCCCCAGGAAGACGACGAACTCGTCCTTGTAGCCCGGTCGGTTCAGGGCATGGTGGACGCGAAAACCGGCCAGCTCGGCCTGCGCCTGGCCGGCCACGGCGGCGGCGGCCGGCCCATAGTCGAAGGCGCCGGCAGGCACGTTCAGCGGCACTTCGCGGCCCTCGACCAGTTCGTGCACGCGCACTGGGCGGGTGTGGATGCCGCCGACATGGAAGAACTGCAACTCGAAGGGCAGGCCGGCATCACGCCACCACGCCGAGCGCGGCTGGAAACGGATGGCGCGGTAGTCGTCGTAGCTCAGTGCCGCGAGGCGAGGGTTCGCGGAGGGCGGCGGTTCGCGGTAGGGCGCGGCCGCCAGCGCCCGGGCGCGCTCGGTCAGCCCGTTCAGGTCGAAGGCCGCCTGCGCCTTCGCACCCATCAGGGCCCCCGCTGCGGCACAGCCCCAGATCAGCGATCGCGCCGAGCGGGAACGGGCACGACCCATCATGGGCTGGGAGAGGGTGGCGGCGTTCACGGGGTCGTGGAGGGAGCGATGGATTGGTGCAATGCAGCACGATTGTTGCGCGGACTGGCGCGGTTTGCAGCCCCCGGAACAATGAGGGTGTGAACGCATGTTCGCGGCATGCGCCGGTGCCGGCCATCGGCGGCCACCGACTGCGTCTGTAGGCCGCCGCCTACGCATGGCGGCGACCCCGCCTGCAGCCGGTAGCATGGGCCGATGACCACTCCCGCGTTGCGCATCTACGCTGGCCGCAGCGCCCGCGCCCACCTGGCCGAACACGGCCTGCGGTCGCAGGACGTGCGGGTGGTGGCCGGTGCCGCCGGCGGTCCGAAGGGGCTGGTGCTGGGGCCGATGGACCGCTACCTGTTCGGGCAGTGGCTGGCCGGCAGCACGCACACGGTCCACCTCGCCGGGGCGTCGATCGGTGCGTGGCGCATGGCGACGGCCGCGCTGGCCGATCCGCGGGCCGGCTTTGCGCGACTGACCGAGGACTACATCGCGCAGACCTACGAACTCGACCCCGGGCGCGCGCTGCCGAACGCGGCCCAGGTCAGCCGCGGCTTCGAGCAGGAGCTGCGCGCCTTCTTCGACGGACAGGTCGAGGCGCTGCTGGCCCATCCGCGCTACCGCCTGCACATCGTCACCTCGCGAGGCCGCCACGTGCTCGGACGCGAGGGCCGCGTGCGCACGCCGCTCGGCTATGCCGGCGCGCTGCTGAGCAACGCGCTCAGCCGCCGCACGCTCGGCGCCTGGCTGGAGCGCGTGGTGTTCTCCTCGCCGGGCGAAGCGCTGCCGGTCGACCTGAGCGACCTGCGGCACCGGCAGGTGCGACTGACGGCGGAGAACTTCCGCCCGGCCCTGCTGGCGTCGTGCTCGATCCCGTTCGCGCTGAAGGCGGTGCACGACATCCCCGGGGCCCCGCCGGGCGCCTACTGGGATGGCGGCATCACCGACTACCACCTGCACTGGAACTACCCGTCGATCAACCGCGACGCGGCACCGGGCCAGGGCCGGGCCGCCGGTCTGGTGCTGTACCCGCACTTCCAGAAGGCAGTGGTGCCCGGCTGGCTCGACAAGGCCCTGAAGCACCGCCACCACGCCACGCCCTTCCTCGACAACGTGGTGGTGCTGGCGCCCGACCCGGCCTGGGTGCGCACGCTGCCGCACGGCAAGCTGCCCGACCGCAGCGACTTCCGGCGCTACGCCACCGACCTGGCCGGCCGCATGGCGGTGTGGCGCCGCGCGGTGGCCGAGAGCGAGCGGCTGGCCGACGAGCTGGCCGTGGCGGTGGCGGCCGGGCCGGGGTTGACGGTCGAGCCGCTCTGAGTCCAGCTGCGCGGCGCGCCACAATCGCGGCATGGCCCTCGACGATCCGCTTGCCCCGCTGCCCGAGATCGCGCTCGGCACCTACGTCCACTACAAGGGCGCGCGCTACGAGGTGCTCGGCGTCGTGCGGCACAGCGAGACGCGCGAGCCGCTGGTGCTCTACCGCCCGCTGTACGGCGACTCCGGCCTGTGGGTGCGGCCGTTCGCGATGTTCACCGAATCGCTGACGGTCGACGGCCTGCTGCGACCGCGCTTCGCGTTCGAGCACGGCGGCACCGCGATCGACTGAGCAGCGCCCGGGACCGCTCACGCCGGCCGTCTTTACCTGGCAGCAATCAACGCCCCGTCCGGCACGGCGTTGAGCAGGGGTGGGCCCGACACCCGGGCCGCTGCGGAGACCCTACATGCCCAACTCCCTTTCCCTGTGGCGCCGGGCCCGGTTCGGCGTGCTGCTGATGCCGGCCCTGCTTGGCGGCTGTTATGTGGTGCCGGTCGTGCCGGTGCAACGGCCGATCTACGGCCCGGGCTACGACCGGCCCTACCCGAGGCCCTACTACCGCGGCTACTACCGCGTCGGCGAGGCGGTGGCGCCGGTGGTGGCTTCGGCCGCCGCCACCGGCGCGCCCGAGCCTCACATCGAGGCGGCCAGCATGTCCCGGTAATCGTCGGCGCTCGCAAGACGCGGGTTGGTCTTGTGGCAGTGGTCGAGCAGGGCGCCGCTGACGATGCGCTCCTGCCATGCCGCATCCACCCCCATCGCAGCCAGGCCGCCGGGCAGGCCGAGCCGGGCGTTCATGTCGACGAGCGCCGCCGGCAGGTCGGCGGCCGAGGCCAGGCCCATCGCCTGGGCCATGCGCTCCAGGCGCCGTTCGCCGCGCACGCTGTCGGCGTCGGCGTTGAAGCGCACCACGGCCGGCAGGAACATCGCATTGAGCGTGCCGTGGTGCAGACGGGGGTCGATGCCGCCGAGGCTGTGCGACAGCGAATGCACGCAGCCCAGCCCCTTCTGGAAGGCCATCGCGCCCTGCATCGACGCGCTCATCATCTGGCGCCGCGCCTCGCGGTCGCCGCCGTGGCGGGTGGCGCGCTCGATGTGGGCCCAGGCGCGCGCCAGGCCGTCGAGCGCGATGCCGTCGGCCGGCGGATTGAAGGCGGCCGACATGAAGGTCTCCATGCAGTGCGCCACCGCGTCCATGCCCGTGGCGGCGGTCAGGCCGGACGGCAGGCCGAGCGTCAGCTCCGGGTCGCAGATCGCGGCCTTGGGCACCAGGTGCCAGGAGTGGAAGCCGAGCTTGCGGTGGTCGTCCACGATCACGATCGCGCCGCGCGCCACCTCGCTGCCGGTGCCGGCGGTGGTCGGCACGGCGACCAGCGGGGCGGCGGCCGCGGTGATCCTCGGCGAGCCGCCCTCGATGGTGGCGTAGGTCTTCAGCTCGCCGGGGTGGGTGGCCAGGATCGCCAGCCCCTTGGCCAGATCGATGCTCGAGCCACCCCCCACCGCCACCAGCCCGTCGGCGCGGTGCGCGTCCCAGACCTCGCGGGCCGCACGCACGGCCGCCTCGGTGGGATTGGACGGCGTGCCGTCGAACACCGCGACGGGCAGATCCTTCATCGCGTCGAGCGCCTTCTGCAGCACGCCGGCCGCACGCACTCCGGCGTCGGTGATCACGAGCGGACGGCAGATGCCGACGCGCGCGCACTCGGCGGCAAGCTCGCGCACCGCGCCGAAATCGAACTGGACCTGGGTGACGTAGAAGATGCTGGCCATGCTGGTGTGCCTCGGGGCGCGCGGTTCGAGCCGGAAACGGCGGCTGCCAGTATGCTCGCGGCCGATGCCGTCCGCCGCCTTCCAGCCGCCCCCGCACGGACTGACCCCCACGATGCGCGACGTGCTCGACCGCATGCGCCGCGCCGGTCGGCCGCCGCTGCACACGATGGGCGTCGACGCCGCGCGCGAGGCCTACCGGCTCGGTGCCGAGATCCTCGATCTGCCGCGGGTGGCGCTGGCGCGCGTCGAGGACCTGCTCGTCCCGGCGCGCGACGGCCACCTTCTGCCGGCGCGCCTGTACGCGCCGAGCGGCGCGCGCCTGCCGGTGCTGCTCTACCTGCACGGCGGCGGCTTCACGATCGGCGGCCTGGACACCCATGACAGCCTGTGCCGGCAGCTCGCGCTGCAGGGGGGCGTGGCGGTGCTGTCGCTGGACTACCGGCTTGCGCCGGAGCACCGTTTTCCGGCCGCGGTCGACGATGCCTGGGACGCGCTGCAGTGGCTGGCGAGCGAGGGCGGCGCGCGGCTGGGGCTCGATGCCACGCGCCTCGCGGTCGGCGGTGACAGTGCCGGCGGCACCCTGTCCGCGGTGTGCGCGCTGATGGCGCGCGATGCCGACCTGCCGCTGGCGCTGCAGCTGCTGTTCTACCCGGGCACCGCCGCCCGGCAGGACAGCGACTCGCACCGCCGCTTTGCCGAGGGCGTGCTGCTGGCGCGCCCGCTGATCGACTGGTTCTTCGGCCACTACATCGCGACCGAGCACCGCGAGGACTGGCGTTTCGCGCCGCTGCTCGCGCCCGACCACGGCGGTGTCGCGCCCGCCTGGATCGGCCTGGCCGAATGCGATCCGCTGGTCGACGAGGGCGTGGCCTACGGCGACGTGCTGCGTGCCGCGGGCGTGCCGGTGCAGCTGGAGCTGTGGCGCGGCGTGGTCCACGATTTCATCAAGATGGGGCGGGCCGTGCCCGAGGCGCGGCTCGCGCACGCGGCGGCCGGCCAGGCACTGAAGGAGGCCTTCGCGTCATGACGCTCCAACGCAGCGACTTCCGCCACCTGCACGCCCTGCGGGTGCGCTGGGCCGAGGTGGACATGCAGCAGATCGTGTTCAACGGCCACTACCTGATGTACTTCGACACCGCGCTGGCCGACTACTGGCGCGCGCTGGCCCTGCCGTACGCCGAGTCGATGCAGCATTTCGGCGGCGACCTCTACGTGCGCAAGGCCACGCTGGACTACCAGGGTTCGGCGCGCTACGACGACGTGCTCGACATCGGCGTCCGCTGCACGCGCATCCGCACCTCGTCGCTGCTGTTCCACGGCGCGGTGCTGCGCGGCAACGACCTGCTGGTGAGCGGCGAGCTGGTCTACGTGTTCGCCGACCCGGCCACGCAGACCAGCCGGCCGGTGCCGCCGGCGCTGCGCGAGGTGCTGGAGGGCTTCGAGGCCGGCCAGTCCATGCTCGAGGTGCGCACCGGCGACTGGGCCGCGCTGGGCGAGGCGGCCCGCTCGATCCGCACCGAGGTCTTCATCGACGAACAGCGCATCCCGGCCGCGATGGAGTGGGACGCCTCCGATGCCACCGCGCTGCACGCGGTGGCCTGCAACCGCCTGGGCTTTCCGCTGGCGACCGGCCGCCTGGCGCAGGAGGCGCCGGGCCTGGCCCGCATCGGGCGCATGGCGGTGCGCCGGCCGCTGCGGGGCGGCCGGGCCGGGCGTGCGGTGCTGGACGCGCTGATCGCGCAGGCCGCCCGGCGCGGTGACCGCGAGATCGTGCTCAGTGCCCAGCTCTCGGCCGTGCCGTTCTACGCACGCGCCGGCTTCACGCAGAGCGGCCCGGGCTTCGAGGAAGCGGGCATCCCGCACGTGGAGATGCGCCGCAGCCTGTAGCGCGCCGGCATCGGCCGCGCTTGGTGCGACCGGCGCTGCGAGGCATCATGCCGGGATCATGACGAGGCAGCCCCGATGAGCACCGCAAGCGACGCACTGTTCAAGAAACTGGCCAACGACCTGGGCGTGGAGTTCTCCGAGGAGATCCGCGCCGTGCCGCACTACGAGGTGTCGGTCGAGCACGACGGCATCCTCTACGTCAGCGGCCAGATCCCGCGCATCCGCGGTGCGGTGGCGGTGGCAGGGCGCGTCGGCGCCGAGATCTCGCGCGAGGAGGCCCGCCACGCGGCCCGCATCTGCGTGGTGAAGGCGCTGGCCGTCGTGCGGCAGGCTGCCGGCGGCGATCTGAGCCGCGTGAAGCGCATCCTGCGCATGACGGTCTACGTGCAGAGCGCGCCGAACTTCACCGAGCACAGCGAGGTGGCCGATGCCGCCTCGGACATCCTCTACACGCTGTTCCAGCCGGGCGGCGGCCACACCCGCACCACGGTCGGCGTGGCCCAGTTGCCCAAGAACGCGGCGGTCGAGATCGACATGATCGTCGCACTGGGCGACCGCGAGGCGGGCAGCAGCACGTTCTGAGCGGCCGGGGCGGGCCGCGCCGCGGCTCAGGCCGTCGCGCTCAGCGCCTCGATGGCTTCACCCAGTTCCAGCCAGCGGGTTTCGAAGGCCTCGATCTGCTCGCTGAGCAGCTTGAGGCGCTTGCCGCGCTCGGCGCGTTCGGCCGCGGTCAGCGACGGGTCGGACAGGCTGGCCGCCAGGGCGTCGCGCTCCGGCACCGCCGTGGCCAGCCGGGCCTCGAGCTTGCCGAACTCGGCCTTCAGCGGCCGGGCCTGCTCGGCCGCCCGCTGGCGCGCCTGGGCCTGTGCCTTGCGATCCTCGCGGCGGTCGACGGGCTCGTCCTGGGCTTTCGAGGGCTTCGCCGCCGCCTCGACCACGGTCGGCGCTGCGGTCGCGCCCCGCGCCGCCTGGGCGTAGGCGCGGGCCTGCTCGCGCGACTGCTCCAGCAGCCAACGCTGGTAGTCGTCGAGGTCGCCGTCGAACTCGCGCACGCCGCCGGCGGTGACGAGCCAGAACTCGTCGCAGACCTCGCGCAGCAGCGCGCGGTCGTGGCTGACCAGCATCACGGTGCCCTCGAACTCGTTGAGTGCCAGGGACAGCGCCTCGCGGGTGGCGAGATCGAGGTGGTTGGTCGGTTCGTCGAGCAGCAGCAGGTTGGGGCGCTGCCAGACGATCATCGCCAGCACCAGCCGCGCCTTCTCGCCACCGCTGAGCGAGCCGACCGGCTGGTGGACCATGTCGCCGGTGAAGCGGAACTGGCCCAGGAAGTTGCGCAGCTCCTGCTCGCGCGCGCCCGGCGACACCTGCTTGGCGAGCCGGATCATGTGCTCCATCGGCCCGCTCTCGGGCGTCAGCACGTCCATCTCCTGCTGGGCGAAGTAGCCGATCGCCAGGCCCTTGCCCTCGGTGACGCTGCCGCCCAGTGCCGGCAGGGCGCGCGCCAGCGTCTTGACCAGCGTCGACTTGCCCTGGCCGTTGGCGCCGAGGATGCCGATGCGCTGGCCCGGCATGACCGAGCGATCGATGTCGCGCACGATGGTGATCGGCTCACCGCCTTCGACCACGTAGCCGCAGCGCATCTCGCGCATCGCGAGCATGGGGTTGGGCAGGTTGTCGGGCTCCCGGAATTCGAAGGCGAAGTCGGCCGCGGTCAGCACCGGAGCGATCTTCTCCATGCGTTCCAGCGCCTTCACGCGGCTCTGTGCCTGCTTGGCCTTGCTGGCCTTGGCCTTGAAGCGGTCGATGAAGCGCTGCAGCTGCGCCACCTTCTCCTGCTGGCGACCGAACGCGGCCTGTTGCTGGCTCATGCGCTCGGCGCGCATGCCCTCGAAGGCGCTGTAGTTGCCGCCGTAGCGCGTGAGCTGGGTCTCCTCGAGGTGCACCGTCACGCGGGTGATGGCGTCGAGGAACTCGCGGTCGTGGCTGATGACCAGCATCGTGCCCTCGTAGCGCTGCAGCCAAGCCTCCAGCCACACCAGTGCATCGAGGTCGAGGTGGTTGGTGGGCTCGTCGAGAAGCAGCAGGTCGCTCGGGCACATCAGCGCGCGGGCCAGTTGCAGCCGCATGCGCCAGCCGCCGGAGAAGCTGTTGACCGGCGCATCGAGCTGCGCGCTCTTGAAGCCCAGGCCCAGCATCAGCGCCTGTGCCCGCGGCGAGGCGTCGAAGGCGCCGACCTCGGCCAGCAGGCCGTGCGCCTCCCCGATGGCGTTGCCGTCATCGGCCGCCTCGGCCGCCGCCAGCGCGGCCTGCGCCTCCATCAGTCGGGTGTCGCCTTCCAGCACGAAGGCGGTGGCCGGCTGGTCGGTCTCGGGCATGTTCTGCGCCACCTCGGCCATGCGCCAGCGCGGTGGGATCGAGAAATCGCCGGCGTCGGCCTGCAGCCGGTGCGTCAGCAGCGCGAACAGCGAGGACTTGCCGGCGCCGTTGCGACCGACCAGACCGACCTTCTCGCCGGGGTTCAGCGTGAGGTTGGCGCCTTGCAGCACGATCTTGGGGCCGCGACGCAGGGTGAGATTCTTGAGAACGATCATGAGGACAGCAGGGAAGCCCGGGTCAGCAGCAGCACCTGGTCGTCGCCGGCGCTGGTTTCGAGCCACACGGCCTCGAGGGTGGGAAAGGCGCGCTCGAAGTGAGCGCGCTCGTTGCCGATCTCCAGCACGAGCACGGCATCTTCGGTCATCTGCGCCGGCGCGTCTTGCAGCAGCTTGCGCACGAAGTCCATGCCGTCCTCGCCGCCAGCCAGCGCCAGCTCGGGTTCGGCCTGGTACTCGGGCGGCAGCCCCGCCATCGACGCGGCGTTCACGTAGGGCGGGTTGCAGAGGATCAGGTCGTAGGGTCCGTGCACGCGCGCCAGCCCGTCGGAGCGCAGCAGCGTGATGCGATCGCCCAGGCCGTGGGCGTCGACGTTGATCTTCGCCACCGCGAGCGCGTCCTCGGAGAGGTCGCTGCCGTCGACCCGCACCTCGGGCCAGGCCATCGCGGCCAGCACCGCCAGGCTGCCATTGCCGGTGCACAGGTCGAGCACGCGGCGCGTGTGGGCGCCGAGCCAGGCGTCGATCGTGCCGTCGGCCAGCAGCTCGGCGATGAAGCTGCGCGGCACGATGGTCCGCTCGTCGACGTAGAAGGCCACGCCCTGCAGCCAGGCCTGCTTGGTCAGGTAGGCGGCTGGCAGGCGTTGGCGGATGCGGCGGTCGATCAGTGCGTCGACCACCAGCCGCTCGGTGGCGGACACCGGCCGGGCGGCGTGCTCGTCCAGCCCGTCGAGCGGCAGGTCCAGTGCCCATTGCACCAGCCAGGCCGCCTCGTCGAAGGCATTGGTGGTGCCGTGCCCGAACGACAGCCCCGCGCCCTGCAGGCGCGCGGCCTGGGCCTCCACCAGCTCGATCAGCGTCATGCGACCAGGCGCTCGAGCGTGCTGCGGTAGATCTCCTTCAGCGGCTCGATCTCGGCCACCGCGACGTGCTCGTCGATCTGGTGGATGCTGGCATTGACCGGCCCGCATTCGACCACCTGCGGGCAGAGGGTGGCGATGAAGCGGCCGTCGGAGGTGCCGCCGGTGGTGGACAACTCGGTCGTGCGGCCGGTCACCTGCAAGATCGCGCGGCCCAGCGCCTCGGTCAGGCTGCCGGGGCGCGTGAGGAAGGGCCGACCGCCCAGCGTCCAGTCGATCGTGTACTGCAGGCCGTGGCGGTCCAGCACCGCGGCAAGGCGCTGCTGCAGGGTCTCCGGCGTCGACTCGGTCGAGAAACGGAAATTGAAGTCGACCACCGCCTCACCCGGGATGACATTGCTCGCGCCGGTGCCGGCGTGCAGGTTCGAGGCCTGCCAGCTGGTCGGCGGGAAATGTTCGTTGCCGCCGTCCCAGACCACCTGTACCAGTTCAGCCAGCGCCGGCGCCACCGCGTGGATCGGGTTCTTCGCCAAGTGCGGGTAGGCGATGTGACCCTGCAGGCCTTGCACGACCAGCCGGCCCGACAGCGAGCCGCGGCGGCCGTTCTTGATCATGTCGCCCACCGCGTTCACCGAGGTCGGTTCGCCGACGATGCAGCCGTCGAGCCGCTCGCCACGCTCCTGCAGCCAGCGCACCACCTGGGTGGTGCCGTCGAGCGCCGGGCCTTCCTCATCGCTGGTCAGCAGCAGCGCGATCGAACCCGCGTGCCGGGGACACGCCGCGACGAATTCCTCGATCGCGACCACCATGCAGGCGATCGAGGTCTTCATGTCGGCCGCGCCGCGCCCGTAGAGACGGCCATCGCGGTGGCTGGGCACGAACGGGTCGCTGGTCCATCGCTCCAGCGGGCCGGTGGGCACCACGTCGGTGTGGCCGGCGAAGACGAGCATGAAGCCGTCGGCGGAACGGCCGCGGCGCACGGCCCACAGATTGGTGACGCGGAAGTCGTCGGGGCCGCTCTCGAGGGTGTGGCAATCGAAGCCCTGCGCCTGGAGCCGCTGCGCGACCAGCGCCTGGCAGCCGGCGTCTTCGGGCGTGACGGAGGGGCGCGCGATCAGTTGCTCGGCGAGCGCAAGCGCCGTCGGGGGCAGGGCACTCATCCGCGCGATCGACTCACAGCGCGCCGAAGTTCGTGCGGCGATCGTCCTGCCGCACGTCGAGCGTGATGTCGGTGAACGACGGCCCCTCGTCCTTTTCTTCCTTCTTCGGCACCAGCTTCGACTGCGTGGGGCTGTCGTTCTGCAGGCGCCACATCAGGTTGGTGGGGGAGTCGGCATAGCTCAGGCCCTCGTCGCGGGTGATCACGCCGTCGTTGATCAGGCGGGCGAGCTCCTGCTCGAAGGTCTGCGAGCCCTCGGCCAGCGACTGCTCCATCGCCTCCTTGACGCCCGGGAAGTCGCCCTGCGCCATCAGGTCGGCCACCAGCTTGGTGTTGAGCAGCACCTCGACGGCCGGCACCCGCCCGCCCTGGGTCGAGCGCACCAGGCGCTGCGATACCACCGCCTTGAGTGCGGAGGACAGGTCGCCCAGCAGGGCCGGGCGCGCCTCGGGCGTGTAGAAGCTCAGGATGCGGCCCAGCGCGTGGTAGCTGTTGTTGGCGTGCAGCGTCGAGACCACCAGGTGACCCGACAGCGCATAGGAAATCGCCGCGGTCATGGTCTCGCGGTCGCGGATCTCGCCGATCAGGATGCAGTCGGGCGCCTGGCGCAGCGCGTTCTTCAGGCCGATCTGCAGCGACTGCGTGTCGCGGCCCACCTCGCGCTGGTTGACGATCGCCTTCTTGTTGGTGAACAGGAACTCGATCGGGTCCTCGATGGTGAGGATGTGGCCGGCGAGGTTGCGGTTGCGGTGCTCCAGCATCGCGGCGAGCGTGGTGCTCTTGCCGGTGCCGGTGGCGCCGGCCAGCAGGATCAGGCCGCGCTTCTCGAGGATCAGCGTGTTCAGGATCTCCGGCAGCTTCAGCGAATCGAGCGTCGGGATCTCCACCGGGATGCAGCGGAACACCGCGGCGACGGAGCCGCGCTGCCGGAAGGCGCTGAGCCGGAAGCTGCCGACGCCCTGCAGGCCGATACCCATGTTCAGCTCGCCCAGCTCCTCCAGCTCCTCGAGCTGCTTGGGTGTCAGCAGCTCGGCCAGCAGCTGCCGCGGCTGCTCCGGCGTGAGCGACTGGTCGGACAGCTGCAGCAGCTGCCCGTTGATCTTGATCTGGATCGGCGCGTTGGCCGTGAGGTAGACATCCGAGGCCCGCTTCTCGGCCATCAGCCGCAGCACCCGCTCCATGTTTCCGCTCATCGCACCGACCCTTCCCGTTGAGTGTTCCGGTCGCCGCTCCGTCGCCGACCGATCAGGCGCCGCGCAGCAGCTCGTTGATGCTGGTCTTGGCGCGCGTCTGCGCGTCGACCTTCTTGACGATCACCGCACAGTACAACGAGTACTTGCCGTCCGCGCTGGGCAAATTACCGGAAACCACGACCGATCCCGCGGGCACGCGGCCGTAGCTCACCTCGCCGGTGGCGCGGTCGTAGATCTTGGTGCTCTGGCCGATGTAGACGCCCATGCTGATCACCGAGTTCTCCTCGACGATCACGCCTTCCACCACCTCGGAGCGGGCGCCGATGAAGCAGTTGTCCTCGATGATGGTCGGGTTGGCCTGCAGCGGCTCCAGCACGCCGCCGATGCCCACGCCGCCCGACAGGTGCACGTTCTTGCCGATCTGCGCGCAGGAGCCCACCGTGGCCCAGGTGTCGACCATGGTGTTCTCGTCGACGTAGGCGCCGATGTTCACGTAGCTGGGCATCAGCACCGCGCCCTTGGCGATGAAGCTGCCGCGCCGGGCCACGGCCGGCGGCACCACGCGCACACCGGTGGCGCGCATCGCGTCCTCGTCGAGGTGGGCGAACTTGGTGTCGACCTTGTCGAAGAAGCCCAGGTCGCCGGCCCGCATGATCTTGTTGTCGGTCAGCCGGAAGCTCAGCAGCACCGCCTTCTTGACCCACTGGTTCACCTGCCACTGGCCGACGCCCTGGCGCTCGGCCACGCGCAGGCGGCCCTTGTTCAGGTCGGAGATGACCTGCTCGACCGCCTCACGCACTTCGGGCGCGCTGGCCGCGGTGAGGGTGGCGCGGGACTCCCACGCGGCGTCGATGGTCGATTGCAGTTGGGTATGGGACATGGAGGCTCAGCTGGACTGGATGAAGGAAACGATGCGTTCGGCCGCTTCGACGCATTCGTCGATGCCGGCCACGAGCGCCATGCGGATGCGCCCCTGGCCAGGGTTCGTGCCCTGCGCCTCGCGGGCGAGGTAGCTGCCGGGCAGCACCGCCACATTGTATTGAGCGAGCAGCTCGCGGGCGAAGCGGGTGTCGCTGCCGGCGCAGACGGCCGCCGGCAACTTGGCCCACAGGTAGAAGCCGGCATCGGGCAGCGCGACGTCCAGCACGCTGGCGAGCCTCGGCGTCACTTGCTCGAACTTCTGGCGGTAGAGCGCCCGGTTGGCCGCCACGTGGGCCTCGTCGCCCCAGGCCGCGAGGCTGGCGCGCTGCACCGCCGGGCCCATCGCTGCACCGTGGTAGGTGCGGTACAGCAGGAAGGCCTTCAGGATCGCCGCGTCGCCGGCCACGAAGCCCGAGCGCAGCCCCGGCACATTGGAACGCTTGGACAGGCTGGTGAAGGCGATCAGGCGCCGGAAGTCGCTGCGCCCCAGCGCCAGCGCAGCCTGCAGGCTGCCGAGCGGTGGCTCGTCACGAAAGTAGATTTCCGAGTAGCACTCGTCGGAGGCGATCACGAAGCCATGCCGGTCCGACAGCTCGAACAGCCGCTGCCATTCGTCGAGCGGCATCACCGCGCCGGTCGGGTTGCCCGGCGAACAGACGTAGAGCAGCTGGGTGCTGGCCCAGGTGGCGTCGTCGACGGCCGACCAGTCGACCGCGAAATTGCGCGCCGGGTCGCTGTTGGCGAACACCGTCTGTGCACCGGCGAGCAGCGCCGCGCCTTCGTAGATCTGATAGAACGGGTTGGGGCAGACGACGGTGGCGCCGGGGCGCGTGGGGTCGATGACGGTCTGCGCCAGCGCGAACAGGGCCTCGCGCGAGCCGTTGACCGGCAGCAGCTGCGTCGACGCGTCGAGCGTCACGCCGTAGCGCCGGTGCACCCAGGCGGCGCACGCCTCGCGCAGCGCCGGCTCGCCAGCCGTGGCCGGATAGCTGGCCAGGCCGTCCAACGCTGCAGTGAGCGCCTCGCGGATGAAGGGCGGCGTCGGATGCTTGGGCTCGCCGATACCGAGGCTGATGGGCCGCAGCGCCGGATTCGGCAGCACGTCGCGGGTCAGGTCGCGCAGCCGCTCGAACGGGTAGGGCTGCAAGCGGGAAAGCAGGGGGTTCATGCGCGAGGATTATCCCGCGGCCCGCATCATGAACGGCCCGCACGACACCGCGATTCTTTCGTGTGCAAAATGCTTGCAGACGAACCAACGCCACCGCATGAGCCAGACACGCCGACTTCCCGCACCGCCTCCGGCCGACGCTTCGGACCTGGCGCTCGACGGCCAGTTGTGCTTTGCGCTGTACGCCGCGTCGCTGGCAATGACCAAGGTCTACCGGCCGCTGCTCGCGCGCATCGGCCTGACCTATCCGCAGTACGTGGTGCTGCTGGCGCTGTGGGAGTGCGACGGGCTCAACATCGGCGAGCTCGGCGAGCGCGTCTCGCTCGATTCGGGCACGCTGACGCCGCTGCTCAAGCGCATGCAGGTGCTCGGTCTGATCGAGCGCACCCGCAGCGCCGCCGACGAGCGCCAAGTGCTGATCACACTGACGCGGACCGGGCGTGATCTCAGCACGGCCGCGTTGGCCATCCAGGAGCAGGTGGCTTGCGCGACGGCCTGTTCCAACCGGGAGCGCCAGGGGTTGACGCAGGCGCTGCAGCAGTTGAGGGCGGCGCTGCTCTCGAACGCCGACACCTGAGCGCCCGGCCGCGTTCGCCCGCGGGCCTCACTCAGGTCGGCAGACCGCGCTCCGTGGCGTGCTGCGGTAGCACGACGAGCGGTTCAGGCCTCCAGCCCTTCTTGCGGTGCTCCGCGACCACGCTGGTGTAGATGCCGCCGCGCACGTACCACCTGGCGGTGATGCGCGCGAAGCGCGGTGCGGTGGTCTCGACGATCTTGCCGAGGATGTCGTTGGTGACCTTCTCGTGGAAGGCGCCCTCGTCGCGGAAGCTCCACATGTACATCTTCAGGCTCTTGAGTTCGACGCACAGCCCGTCGGCAATCATGTCGATCGTGAAGTGCGCGAAGTCGGGTTGCCCGGTCAGCGGGCACAGGCAGGTGAACTCGGGAATCTGGAACTGGATGACGTAGTCGCGCTCCGGCGCCGGGTTCGGGAACACGTGCAGTTCCTTGCTCGGTGCCGTGGGCGGATTGGGCGGCATCGGACGCTGCCGGGGCGGCGTGCGCGGGCTGGATTTCTTGGCGGTCTTGGCCATGGTTCGACGCCGCTGCACATCCCGTGCAGTCGACGTTTGCTTGCAGTTCAGGGGAGGGCCCGATGCTATCATCCCGAGCACTCTCAAGCCGGCTCGCGAGCCGGTTTCTCATTACAAATCAACGAGTTAGCGGCGCAGCGCGGGGCCACGCAACAGCCCGGCGCAGCGCCCTGCGAACCGCCCGCGATGCGCCTCAACTCGATCAAGCTTTCCGGTTTCAAGTCCTTCGCCGAGCCGACGAACTTCCAGCTGCCCGGTCAGCTCGTCGGCGTGGTCGGGCCGAACGGCTGCGGCAAGTCCAACATCATGGACGCGGTGCGCTGGGTGCTCGGTGAGAGCAAGGCCTCCGAGCTGCGCGGCGAGTCGATGCAGGACGTGATCTTCAACGGCTCGGGCAACCGCAAGCCGGCCAGCCGCTCCAGTGTGGAGCTGGTGTTCGACAACGCCGATGCCCGCGCGGGCGGTTCCTGGGCCCAGTTCGCCGAGATCGCCGTCAAGCGCGTGCTCACGCGCGACGGCACCTCCAGCTACTACATCAACAACCAGCCGGTGCGCCGCCGCGACGTGCAGGACGTGTTCCTCGGCACCGGCCTGGGCCCGCGCGCCTACGCGATCATCGGCCAGGGCACGATCAGCCGCATCATCGAGTCCAAGCCCGAGGAGCTTCGGCTCTTTCTCGAAGAGGCTGCCGGCGTCTCCAAGTACAAGGAGCGCCGCCGCGAGACCGAGAACCGCCTGAAGGACACGCGCGAGAACCTGCAGCGCGTCGACGACATCCTGCGCGAGCTCAACGCCAACCTCGACAAGCTCGAGAAGCAGGCCGAGGTCGCGGCCCAGTACCGCCGCCTGCAGGAGGCCGGCACGCTGAAGCTGCACCAGCTGTGGTTCCTGAAGCACCGCGACGCGGCGTCCGAGGAGGAGCGCGTGCACAAGGCGGTGCTCGAGGCCACCAACGCCATCGAGTCGCGGCTGGCCGAATTGCGCCACGTGGAGGCCGAGCTGGAGACGGTGCGCCAGTCGCACTACGCGGCGAGCGACGCGCTGCACACCGCCCAGGGTTCGCTGGCCGAGGCCGCGCTCGAGGTGAGCCGGCTCGAGGAACGCATCCGCTACGTGGTCGAAGGCCGCCAGCGCGTCGAGCAGCGCCTGGCCGAGCTGGCGGGCCAGAACGCCAACTGGGACGAGCGGCGCCAGCAGGCGATGGCCGAGCTCGACGAGATCGCCGCGCAGATCGCCCTGGCCGACGAACAGGCCGAGCTGCTGGCGGCGCAGGCCGAGGAGCAGTCGGGCGCCTTGCCGGGTGTGGAGGACACGGTGCGTGCCGCGCAGGGCCGCGCCAACGAGCAGCGCGGCAAGGCCGGCCAGGTGCAGCAGCAGATCCAGCTGCTGGCTGCCGAGTCGCGCAGCGTCGAGGAGCAGAGCCGCGCACTCACGCAGCGCCGCGAGCGCCTGGCCGGCGAGCGCCAGACGCTCGCCGCACCCGACGAGGCGCGCCTCGAAGGCCTGCGCCTGCAACTCGCCGCCGCCGAGGAGGGACAGGCGGTGGCCGATGCGCGTGCCGAGGAACTGACCGCGTCGGTGCCCCAGCTCGATGAAGATCGCCGCACCCGGCAGGAGCGCGTCAACACCGAAGCGGCCCGCCAGGCCGACCTGAGTGCCCGCCTCGACGCCCTGCGCGCGCTGCAGGAGAAGGTGCAGACCGAGGGCAAGCTCAAGCCCTGGCTCGCCAAGCACGGGCTCGAGGGGCTGAGCGGGCTGTGGACGCGGCTGCACATCGAGACCGGCTGGGAGACCGCGCTGGAAGCAGCGCTGCGCGAACGCATCAATGCGCTCGAGGTCGGCCGCATGGAGACGGTGCGCGCCTTCGAGGGCGACGCCCCGCCGGCCAAGCTGGCCTTCTACACCCCGCCGAGCGGTGCGATCGCCAACACCCATGCCACGCTGCCGCGGCTGTCGGACCTGCTGCGCCTGGGCGGGCAGGTGGGCGATGCCGGACTGGCCGCGCTGCTGAACGACTGGCTCGAAGGCGTGTACACCGCGGCCTCGCTCGACGAGGCGCTGGCCGACCGCGGCAAGCTGACCCACGGCGAGGTCATCATGACGCCGGGCGGCCACGCGGTCAGCCCGTTCGCGGTGAGCTTCTATGCGCCCGATTCCGAGCAGGCCGGCATGCTGGCGCGTGCCCAGGAGATCGAGAACCTGGAGAAGCAGACGCGTGCCCAGGCGCTGATCGTCGACGAGTCGCGTGCCGCCCTGGTGCGGGCCGAGGCGGCCTACACCGACGCCTCGTCGCGGCTGGTGAGCGCGCGCCGCGAGGCCGCCGAAGGCCAGACGCGCACCCACCAGCTGCAGGTCGAGGTGCTGCGGCTCGCCCAACTGAGCGAGCAGACCAGCGCACGGCGCGAGCAGATCGAATCCGAGCTGGCCGAGATCGACGCCGGCCTGGAAGAACTGCAGGAGCGCCGCGTCACCGGCGAGGCCCGCTTCGAGGAGCTGGACCTGCAGCTTGCCAACGAGCAGGAGCGTCACGCCGACCTGGAAGAGGCGGTGATCCAGGCTGAACGCCAGCTCAGCGGCGCGCGCGAGCAACTGCGCACGCTGGAGCGAGAGGCCCAGGAGGCGCAGTTCAGCTCGCGCGCGCTGGCGGCGCGGCGCGGCGAGCTGCAGCGCTCGATCGAGACCGCCGCCCAGCAGGTGGCCACCAACGAGCAGAGCGCGGCCCAACTGCAGGAAGAGCTGGGGCGCCTGACCGACGCCGCCGCGCAGGCCGGCCTGCAGACCGCGCTGGCGCTGAAGCTCGAGCGTGAGCAGGCGCTGGGCGCGCAACGCAGCGCCTACGAGGACCTGTCGACCCGACTGCGCCAGGCCGAAGAACAGCGACTGGGCTTCGAACGCAGCCTCGAGCCGCTGCGCGAGAAGATCGGCAAGCTGCAGCTCGAGCAGCAGGCCGCACAACTGGGCGGTGCGCAGTACCTGGAGCAGTTGACCGCGGCCCAGGTCGACCTCGAGGCGCTGGGCAAGAACATCGAGGACGACGGCGTCAAGCTCTACGGCCTGCAGGGCGAGATCGATCGCATCAACCGTGAAGTGGCGGCACTGGGCGCGGTGAACCTCGCCGCGCTCGACGAACTGACCGCCTCGCGCGAACGCAAGACCTTCCTCGACGCGCAGTCGGCCGACCTGATCGACGCGATGACCACGCTGGAAGACGCCATCCACAAGATCGACCTCGAGACGCGCGATCTGCTGAAGGGCACCTTCGACACCGTCAACGAGCATTTCGGCCGCATGTTCCCGGAGCTGTTCGGCGGCGGCAACGCCAAGCTGGTGATGACCGGCGACGAGATCCTCGACGCCGGCGTCCAGGTGATGGCGCAGCCGCCGGGCAAGAAGAACTCCACCATCCACCTGCTGTCGGGCGGCGAGAAGGCGCTGACGGCGATCGCGCTGGTGTTCGCGATCTTCCAGCTCAACCCGGCGCCGTTCTGCCTGCTCGACGAAGTGGACGCGCCGCTCGATGACGCCAACACCGAGCGCTACGCCAAGCTGGTGCGCAGCATGGCCGAACACACCCAGTTCTTGTTCATCTCGCACAACAAGATCGCGATGGAAATGGCCGAGCAGCTGATCGGGGTGACCATGCAGGAGCAGGGCGTGTCGCGCATCGTCGCGGTCGACATGGACGCGGCGGTCTCGATGGCCGAGGCCGCATGACCATGAGCACGCTGCAATTGTCTTTGGCCATCCTGGGGGGGCTGGTACTCGCCGCGATCGTGGCCCATGGCACCTGGCAGGCGCGCCGCAACGAGGTGAAGCGTGTGGCGCTCGAGCCCGGGGCAGAGCCCGCGCCGCTGCAGGAACCAAGCTTTGCGCCGACCGAGCCGCCCCTGGCCGACGACACCGGCCTGAAGGTGGAGGCCGAAGACAGCCAGCCGCCGCGCATCGAACCGACGCTGGTGCGCCGCACCGCCGGCCTGCCGCGCCTCGACGCGCTGATCGACGCGATCGCCACGCTGACCGTCGACAGCCCGGTGAGCGGCGAGACCGCGATCGCCCACCTGCCGCCGGCCCGGCGCGCCGGCAGCAAGCCGCTGCTGGTCGAGGGCCTGAACGCCGAGTCGGGCGAATGGGAGACGCCGGCCGCCGGCCAGCGCTACGGGGAGTTCCAGGCCGGCGTGCAACTGGCCAACCGCAGCGGGGCGCTCAACGAGATCGAGTACTCCGAGTTCGTGCAGAAGGTGCAGGCCTTCGCCGAACCCATCGGCGCGCTGCCCGATTTTCCCGACATGCTCGACGTCGTCGCACGGGCCCGCGAGCTCGACGCCTTCGCCGGCCAGCACGACGCTCAGCTCGCGCTGCGGCTGGTATCGCGCGGCGCTGCGTGGTCGCTGGGCTATGTGCAGCAGCACGCCGCCCGCCACGGCTTCATGGTCGGCGCGCTGCCGGGCCGGCTGGTGCAGCCCGGCGAGGACGAGGGCGCGCCGCCGGTGCTGACGCTGCAGTTCGATCCGCAGGCCGCGCTGGCCGACGAGCCCAGCCAGGCCGCCGTCCGCGAGCTGACACTCGCCTTCGACGTGCCGCAGACCGCTGCCGCGGCCGCACCGTTCGCCGCCTGGTGCGCCGCCGGCGAGGCGCTGGCCGCCGAGCTCGATGCCGCGATGTACGACGACGGCGGCCAGCCGCTGCAGCCGGCGGCCTTCGCCTCCATCGGCCAGGCGCTCGAAAGCCTGTACGAGGCGCTCGCGGCGCGCGACCTCGCGGCCGGCAGCGCCGCGACGCGCCGGCTGTTCAGCTGAACGCGAGCGGGCACCTGCCGATGTCCGACCGCGCGGAAGATCCAGCCGCCCGCGCCGCGCAACTGCGCGAGCAGCTCAAGTACCACGCCCACCGCTATTACGTGCTCGACGCGCCGGAGATCCCGGACGCCGAGTACGACCGCCTGTTCACTGAACTGCAGGCGCTGGAGGCGGCGCACCCCGGGTTGCGCACGCCGGACTCGCCGACCCAGCGCGTCATCGGCGCGGTGCTCGAAGGCCTGTCGGCGGTGCGGCACGCGGTGCCGATGCTGTCGATCAAGACCGAGACCGACACCACGCCCACCGGTGCGCTGAAGTTCGACGCCGCGGTGCGCAACGCACTGAAGCTGCCGCCCGACGCGCCGCCGCTGCGCTACGCCGCCGAGCTGAAGTTCGACGGCCTGGCGATCAACCTGCGCTACCAGGCCGGCCGGCTGGTACAGGCGGCCACGCGCGGCGATGGCGAGACCGGCGAGGACGTGACGCACACCGTCGGCACGATCGAGTCGGTGCCGAAGCAGCTGCGCGGCATCACGGCGCCGGTGCTGGAGGTGCGCGGCGAGGTCTTCATGCGGCGGGACGACTTCGAGGCGCTCAACGAGCGCCAGCGCGAGGCCGGGCTCAAGACCTTCGTGAACCCGCGCAATGCGGCGGCCGGCATCGTGCGCCAGCTCGACGCCAGCATCGCACGCCAGCGGCCGCTGAGCTTCTTTGCTTACGGACTGGGCGACGTGCAGGGCTGGGACGTGCCGCCCACGCACGCCGGGCTGCTGGACGCGCTGGCGGCGCTGGGGCTGCCGGTCGACGCGCACCGCACCGTGGTCGAGGGCGGCGAGGCGCTGGCCGCCTTCCACGCCGGCATCGCGGCTGAGCGTGACGCGCTGCCGTTCGACATCGACGGTGTGGTCTACAAGGTCGACGAGCGTGCGCTGCAGCAGCAGCTCGGCTTCAAGTCGCGCGAGCCGCGCTGGGCGGTGGCGCACAAGTACCCGGCGCAGGAGCAGTCGACCCAGCTGGCCGGCATCGAGATCCAGGTCGGTCGCACCGGCAAGCTCACGCCAGTGGCCAAGCTGCAGCCGGTGTTCGTGGGCGGCACGACGGTGAGCAATGCCACGCTGCACAACCGCTTCGAGCTGCGCCGCAAGGGCATCCGCATCGGTGACACGGTGATCGTGCGGCGCGCGGGCGACGTGATTCCCGAGGTGGTAGGTCGCGTGCCCGTCCCGCGAACGGCGTATGTCCCCAACTTCCGCATGCCGCGCGCCTGCCCGGTGTGCGGCAGCCAGGCGCTGCGCGAGCGCGGCAGCGTCGACTACCGCTGCTCGGGCGGCCTGTTCTGCGCCGCGCAGCGCAAGCAGGCGCTGCTGCATTTCGCCGGGCGACGCATGATGGACATCGAGGGCCTGGGCGACAAGCTGGTCGAGCAACTGGTCGACGGAGGCATCATCCGCACGCTGCCGGAGCTCTACAGGCTCGGCGTGGCCAAGCTCGTCGCGCTGGAGCGCATGGGCGACAAGAGCGCGGCCAACCTGGTGGCCGCGCTGGAGGCGAGCAAGGCCACGACGCTGGCGCGCTTCCTGTTCTCGCTGGGCATCCGCCACATCGGCGAGGCGACCGCCAAGGACCTGGCGCGCCATTTCGGCGCGCTCGACCGCGTGATGGACGCGAGCGTCGAGCAACTGCTGGAGGTCAACGACGTGGGCCCGGTGGTGGCGCAGAGCCTGCGTACCTTCTTCGACCAGCCGCACAACCGCGAGGTGGTCGAACAGTTGCGCGCCGCTGGCGTGCACTGGGCCGAGCACGACGGCGAGGTCGATCTCACCCCCAGGCCGCTGGCCGGCAAGACCTTCGTGCTGACCGGCACGCTGCCGAGCCTGGGTCGCGAGGCCGCCAAGGAACTGATCGAGGCCGCCGGCGGCAAGGTGGCCGGCTCGGTGTCGAAGAAGACCGACTACGTGGTGGCCGGCGAGGAAGCCGGCAGCAAGCTCGAGAAGGCACAGGCGCTGGGCGTGGCCGTGATCGACGAGGCGGCGCTGCGCGCGCTGCTGGACTGAGGACGAAACCGGGAGGGGCAGACGCCATGGCCGTTCGAGACATCCTGAAGATGGGCGATCCGCGCCTGCTGCGCGTCGCGCACCCGGTGCGCGAATTCGACACGCCCGAGCTGCATGCGCTGATCGAGGACATGTTCGACACGATGGAGGCCGCCAACGGTGCCGGCCTGGCGGCACCGCAGATCGGGGTGGACCTGCAGCTCGTGATCTTCGGCTTCACGAAGAGCGAGCGCTACCCGGAGGCGCCGCCGGTACCGCGCACGGTGCTGATCAACCCGCAGATCACCCCGCTGTCGGAGGCCCTGGAAGACGGTTGGGAGGGCTGCCTCTCGGTGCCCGGGCTGCGCGGCGTGGTGCCACGCCACCAGCGGATCCGCTACACCGGTTTCGACCCGCAGGGCCGGCGCATCGAGCGCGAGGCCGAGGGCTTCCACGCCCGCGTGGTGCAGCACGAGTGCGACCACCTGGCCGGCGTGCTCTACCCGATGCGGGTGCGCGACTTCAGCCGCTTCGGCTACACCGAGGTGCTGTTCCCCGGTCTTGACGCGAGCGACGACGAGTAGGGCGCCTGCGGCGGCGGCTTACTTCAGCAGCGGCCGCAGCACCGGCCACACGTTGCCCAGGATGATGGGGTGGGCCGCCTCCTTCGGGTGGATGCGGTCAGCCTGGAACAGCTCGCTCGCGTTCGGCGCGTCGCCCACGCCCTTCAGCAGGAAGGGCAGCAGTGCCGTGCCCTCGGCCCGGGCGACCTTGCCGAACAGTGCCGCGAAGTCTTCGTTGTACTGGCGGCCGTAGTTCGGGGGCACCTGCATGCCGGCCAGCAGCACCCGCGCGCCGGCCGCCTTCGAGGCCCGCGCCATCTCGACCAGATTGCGCTCGGTCATCGCCAGCGGCAGGCCGCGCAGGGCGTCGTTGCCGCCCAGTTCGACGATCACCACCGCCGGCTTGTGCTGCGCCAGCAGCGCCGGCAGGCGCGAGCGGCCGCCCGAGGTGGTGTCACCGCTGATGCTGGCGTTGATGACGCCCGCGGCGATCTTCTCCTGCACCAGTCGCTTCTCCAGCAGGGCCACCCAACCGCTGCCGCGCTGCAGGCCGTACTCGGCCGACAGGCTGTCGCCCACGACCAGGATCACCGGCCTGGTGGCCTGCGCCCGCAGCGGCAGGACCACAAGCCCCGCCAACGTCGATGCGGCGAGCTGCTTGATACAGTCCCTGCGACTCAATGCCATCCGATTCCTCCTACATGACCGAAGCGATCATCGCCGTCGAGCACGTCAGCAAGCGTGTGCAGGACTCCAGCGGCGAGCTGACCATCCTGCACGATATCGACTTCTCGCTCGCGGCGCAGGAGTCGGCGGCCATCGTCGGAGCGTCGGGCTCGGGCAAGAGCACGCTGCTGGCCATCATCGCCGGGCTGGACACGCCGAGTGAGGGCACCGTGAGGCTCGCCGGCATCGACCTGTTCGGCCTCGACGAGGATGCCCGAGCCGCAGTGCGCGCCGAGCGCGTGGGTTTCGTGTTCCAGAGCTTTCAGCTGATGGGCAACCTGACCGCGCTCGAGAACGTGATGCTGCCGCTGGAACTGCAGGGCCGCAGCGACGCCCGCACGGCGGCGACCGAGATGCTGGCGCGTGTGGGGTTGGGCGAGCGGCTGGGGCACTACCCGAAGCTGCTGTCCGGGGGCGAGCAGCAGCGCGTGGCGCTGGCGCGTGCCTTCGTCGTGAAACCGGCGCTGTTGCTGGCCGACGAACCTACCGGCAGCCTGGACTTCGCGACCGGTGAGAAGGTCATGGAGTTGATGTTCGAGCTCAACCGCGAGCAGGGCACGACGCTGGTGCTGGTGACCCACGACCGTGCCATCGCCGCCCGCTGCGACCGGCAAGTCAGGATCGAGGCGGGGCAGCTGACTTCCTCGTGAGCTCCGTCGCGGCAGCCGTTGCGCAGCAAGGCACCCGCGGGCACTGAGACCGCCCCCGATAATCCCCGCATGTCCTCCTCCCCCCGCATCCTGTTCGGCTTCCACGCCGTCACCGTCCGTGTCAAGACGGCCCCCGGCTCGGTCGTCGAGCTCTATATCGACGGCACGCGGCGCGATGCGCGCATGCGCCAGTTCATCGAACGCGCCAAGGAAGCCGGCGTGCGCCTGATCGAGAGCGACGAGCTGCGCCTGCAGGCGCTCTCCGGCACGCACCGACACCAGGGCGTGGTGGCCAAGGTCACCGCGGCGCCGGCCACGAAGTCGCTCGACGACCTGCTCGACACGGTGGAGGGCCCGCCGCTGCTGCTGGTGCTCGACGGCGTGACCGATCCGCACAACCTCGGCGCCTGCCTGCGCGTCGCCGACGGGGCCGGGGCCCACGCGGTGATCGCGCCGAAGGACCACGCCGTCGGCATCAACGCCACGGTCGCCAAGGTGGCCAGTGGCGCGGCCGAGACGGTGCCCTATTTCATGGTCACGAACCTCGCGCGCACGCTGGGTGAACTGAAGGAACGCAACATCTGGGTCATCGGCACCGCCGACGATGCGCCGCGCACGCTGTACGCGGCGGACCTGAGGCAAGCGGTCGCGCTGGTGCTGGGCGCCGAAGGGCAGGGCATGCGCCAGCTCACGCGCAAGACCTGCGACGAACTCGTCAGCCTGCCGATGGCCGGCGCGGTGGAGAGCCTGAACGTCTCGGTGGCGAGCGGCATCGGTCTCTACGAGGCGGTGCGCCAGCGCGGCGCGACCTGACGCGGAGCCGTGACCACCGTCTGCACATAGACTGCCGACATGCCCGTCCTCGAAGTCCTGCATCCGCTGGTCCGACACAAGGTCGGGCTGCTGCGCGCCGCCGACATCTCGACCAAGAAGTTCCGCGAGATCACCGCCGAGATCGCCCGACTGCTGGCCTACGAGGCCACGGCCGACTTCCCGCTGGAGCAGGTGACGGTGGAGTGCTGGAGCGGACTGACGGCGGTCGACCAGATCAAGGGCAAGAAGGTCACCATCGTGCCGATCCTGCGCGCGGGCCTGGGCATGCTGGACGGCGTGCTCGACATGATCCCGAACGCCAAGATCAGCGTGGTGGGTCTCTCGCGCAACCACGACACGCTGCAGCCGGAGCACTATTTCGAGAACCTGGTCGGTTCGCTGGAAGAGCGCACCGCGCTGATCATCGACCCGATGCTGGCGACCGCCGGCTCGATGATCGCCACTGTCGACCTGCTCAAGCGCAAGGGCTGCCGCGACATCCGCGCGCTGGTGCTGGTGGCCGCGCCGGAGGGTGTGAAGGCGCTGAATGCGGCCCATCCCGAAGTGCGCTGCTGGACGGCGGCGATCGACAGCCACCTCAACGAGGTCGGCTACATCATCCCCGGGCTGGGCGACGCCGGCGACAAGATCTTCGGGACCAAGGGCTGAGCGGCACGTGCTCAGGCGTGGCGGCTGTCGCGCCGCATGCGGTTTTCGGCCCAGCGGCTGAGGGCCAGCGCCGCGAGCAGCCAGCCCAGGCCGACCCAGTGCAGGCCGCCGTAGAGTCCGGGCCCACTGGCGCCAGCGGCTTCCTGCGCCGCGACCAGCGCACCGCCCCCCGCTGCGCCAACCGCCTGGCCGAGGTAGATGGCCGACGTGTTCAGCGCCATCAGCGCCGGAGCCAGGGCCGGCGCGGCCTGACCCAGGCGGGCCTGCTGCGCCGAGTTGGCCGCGAACATGCCCAGCGCCCACGGCAGCAGCACGCAGGCCATCGACAGGTAGCCGGTGCCCAACGGCCAGATCAGCATCGTCAGGGCCACGGCACCGAGCAGCAGGGTCACCGCACGCGCGGCACCGATGCGGTCGACGTGGCGCGACAGCAGCACGTTGCCGATCAGCCCGAAGGCACCGAACCAGGCGAACAGCAGGCTGATCTGCGTGGGCCCGGCACCGAGCACCTGCTTGTAGTACGGCGCGAAGTAGGTGAACACGGTGAACTGTCCCGCACCGAACAGGGCCGTGACCGCCACGATCGCCATCAGCAGCGGGTGCGTCAGCACCTCGCGCCAGGCGCGCAGGTTCATGGCCGGCGGCCGCACGCCATCGGGCATGACCAGCCACACCCAGACTGCACCGCCGGCGGCCAGCAGCGCCACGAGGCCGAAGGCCCAGCGCCAGCCGAGCGCCTCGCCGATGTAGCTGTGCAGCGGCATGCCGAACACCGAGGCCACCGACCAGCCGAGGAACACGAAGGTGATGGCCCGGCCGCGCTGCGCCGTCGGCGCCAGCCAGCCGATCGCCGCCGCGGCCTGGGGCGTGAACACCGCCGCGCCCAGCATGCAGAGCGCGCGCACCGGCGCCAGCGCGGCATAGCTGGGCATCAGCGCCGACATGGCATGGCCCACCGCATACCAGGCCAGCGTGAAGGCCAGCAGCCGGCGGCGGTCGACGCGGCCGACCGCCGCGGCCAGCAGCGGAGCGCCCAGGCACATCATCACCGCGGCGATCGCGATCAGCTGCCCGCCGAGCGCCACGCTCACCTGCAGCGAGCGCGTCAGGTCGTTCAGCGAGCCGGCGATGACCATCACGCCGCAGCCGATCACGAAATTGCCGAACAGCAATGCCCAGCGTGCGCCGCGCAGCGCGTCGGCCGGCGGGGGGGGCGACGCTGCGGGGGCGTCGGCGCTCAGCCCCGCGCGCGGCACGTCAGCCACGCAGGACCCGCAGCGCCTCGGGGTTCACCACGTTGGTCGGCTGGCCCTGGATGAAATTGACGACGTTGTCGAACGCGGCGTCGAAGTACTGCTGGTAAGTCTCCTGCTCGACGTAGCCGATGTGCGGAGTGCAGATGGCGTTCTCCAGCCGCAGCAGCGGGGTGCCCTGCATGATGGGCTCGCTGTCGAACACGTCGACCGCCGCCATGCCCGGCCGGCCGCGGTTCAGCGCCGTCACCAGCGCGTGCTCCTCGAGGAGTTCGGCGCGTGCCGTGTTGACGAACAGCGCGGTCGGCTTCATGCGCTGCAGATCCTCGAGCCGGACCAGGCCGCGGGTGGCCTCGTGCAGACGCAGATGCAGCGAGATCACGTCGCAGGATTCGAAGAAGCCCTCGCGCGACGTGGCCGCCTCGTGGCCGTCGGCCTGCGCCTTGCCGCGTGAGGTGTCGCTGCCCCACACCACCACCTTCATGCCGAACGCCCGGCCGTAGCCGGCGACCAGCTGGCCGATGCGGCCGTAGCCCCACAGGCCCAGCGTCTTGCCGCGCAGCACCATGCCGAGCCCGAAGTTGGCCGGCATCGATTGCGACTTGAGCCCGGCCTGCTGCCAGGCGCCGTGCTTGAGGTTGCTCACGTACTGCGGCAGGCGGCGCATGGCCGCCATGATGAGTGCCCACGTCAGCTCGGCCGGCGCCACCGGCGAGCCCACGCCCTCGGCCACCGCGATGCCGAGGCGGGTGCAGGTCTCGATGTCGATGTGCGGGCCGGCGCGGCCGGTCTGCGCAATCAGCTTCAGGCGCGGCAGCTTCTCGAGCAGTTGCCGCGTGAACTGGGTGCGTTCACGGATCAGCACCAGCACGTCGGCGTCGCGCAGCCGCACGGCCAGCTGGCCGTTGCCCTTGACGGTGTTGGTGAAGACCTTGGCGCTGTAGCCCTCGAGCTTGGCGGCGCAGGGGAGCTTGCGGACCGCGTCCTGATAGTCGTCCAGGATGATGATGTTCATGGGCTGCAATGGGCCGCCGTCCCGCGGCCGGAGCGGTCGATTGTGCACGCCCTGCGCCGGACCGGGGTTACCGGTAGCATCCGCCACCTCACGAGGAGACTCCCATGGCAATCACGATGCATTCGGCCAGCGTGCCCATCTTTCTGACGATGCTCGGCAACCTCGCGAAATGGCTGGACAAGGCCGTGGCGCATGCCCAGGCGAAGAAGTTCGATCCCGACACGCTGCTGACCTCGCGGCTGGCGCCCGACATGCTGTCGCTGGGCAAGCAGATCCAGATCGCCTGCGACAGTGCCAAGTTCGGCGTCGCGCGGCTGGCTGGCGGCGAGGCGCCGAAGTTCGACGACACCGAGTCCACCATCGCCGAACTGCAGGCCCGCATCGAGGCGACCGCGGCCTACCTCCGCAGCGTGCCCGCGGACCAGGTCGACGGCAGCGAGGGCAAGCCCATCAGCGTGCCGGTGCGCGGGCGCGAGCCGCTGCAGTTCACCGGTGAGCAGTACCTGAAGCACTTCGCGCTGCCGAACTTCTTCTTCCACGTGACCACCGCCTACGCGCTGCTGCGCCACAACGGCGTGGAGCTCGGCAAGGCCGACTACCTGCGCGGGGGCTGAGCCCGCCGCGCCCGTGCGAACCCCGATGCGGCGGAGGAGGGCAGCGACTAGCCTGTCCTCATGAAGTGGATGCGTCGGTGCCTGGCGGTCCTGCTGCTGGCGGGCGTGGGCGTGATCGCGGCCTTGCTGGTCTATCGGCAACTCGCGCTGCCGATCGCCGAGGGCCGGCTGCGCGTCGAGGGCCTGCGCGCCGGGCTGCAGATCGAGCGCGACGCGCAGGGCGTGCCGACGATCCGCGCCGCCTCGATCGACGACGCCTGGTTCGGCTTGGGTTTCGTGCATGCGCAGGACCGGCTGTGGCAGCTGGAGACCCACCGGCGCATTGGCGCGGGCCGGCTGGCCGAGGCCTTCGGGCCGCGCGCGGTGGAGAGCGACCGTTTCCTGCGGGCGCTGGGCGTGCGGCGCGCCGCGCAGGACCAGTGGGAGCAGGCCGGGCCGGGCGTGCGGGCGATGCTCAATGCGTACGCGGCGGGCATCAACGCCTACCTGCGCGGTCACCTTCGGGCCCGGCCGCCGGAGTTCCTGCTGCTTGGGCTGCAACCCGAAGCCTGGAGCCCGGTCGACAGCCTCGCGTGGTCGACCATGATGGCCTGGGACCTGGGCGGCAACTGGAGCACCGAGCTGCTGCGCATGCGCCTGGCGCTGACGATGCCGGTCGCACGCATCCAGCAGCTGCTGCCGCCGTATCCGGGCGAGAAGCCGCTGGCCACGGCCGACTACGCGGCGCTGTACCGCCGGCTGGAGCTGGGTGACGGGCAGCCGCCGCAGCGGGCCGACGGAGCCGACGCGAACGGCCTGCCATGGCAGATCGAGAGCGGCGTCGAGGGCGTCGGCTCGAACAACTGGGCCGTCGCCGGCACACGCAGCGTCACCGGCAGCCCCTTGCTGGCCAACGACCCGCACCTCAAGCTGAGCGCGCCGACCCTCTGGTACGTGGCCCGGCTCGAGGCTCCGGGCCTGAAGGTGGCCGGCGCCAGCATTCCGGGCCTGCCATTGATCGTGCTGGGGCAGAACGAACGCGTGGCCTGGGGCTACACGAACACCGCGCCTGACGTGCAGGACCTCTACATCGAGCGCATCGACACCGGCGACCCCGAGCGCTACGAGACCCCGGACGGCTGGGCCCATTTCGAGAACGTCCCGGAAACCATCCGTGTGAAGGGCGCTGCCGACGTGAGCTTCATCGCGCGCCGGACGCGCCACGGCCCGGTGCTCTCCGACGCGCTGCCGGCCCTGCACGGCGTCACCGGCGCCGGCGGCCCCGTGCCGCGCTACGCGCTGGCGCTGCGCTGGACCGCCCTGGAACTCGACGCGTCCGACACCCTGGCCGCGGGCCTGGCCTTCAACCTCGCCGGCTCGGTGGACGAGTTTCTCGCCGCGTCGGCGCAGTACATGGCGCCGATGCAGAACATGGTGGTGGCCGACGCCCAGCACATCGGCTTCGTCTCGGCTGGCCGCGTGCCGCTGCGACGCCCCGACAACGACCTGCGCGGGCTGGTGCCCGCGCCGGGCTGGGACGCCCGCTACGACTGGGCTGGCTGGCTGGCACCAACCGCCACGCCGCGCGACCGCGACCCGGCGCGCGGCTGGATCGCGAGCGCGAACCAGCGCATCCACGGGCCGCAGTACCCGCACTTCATCAGCAGCGAATGGGCACCGCCGTACCGGCAGCAGCGCATCGAACGGCTGCTGGCCGCGCGACCGCTGCACAGCCTGGACAGCCTGGCCTCGATCCAGGCCGACCTGCTGTCCACCGCCACCCAGCGCCTGCTGCCTTTCCTGCGCCAGGCGCACTCCGTGCACCCGCTGGCGCCGGCGGCACAGCATGCGCTCGAGGGCTTCGAGGGCACGATGGCCGCCGAACGGGCCGCGCCCCTGATCTTCATGGCCTGGGTGCGTCAACTGACGTGGGGCCTGTTCGCGGACGATCTCGGCGAAGCCCTGTTCATGGAACAGATGGCCCGGCGCAGTTTCCGCGAGGCGCTCGAGGGCGTGCTCGACCGCAACGACACGAGCTGGTGCGATGACCTCGGCAGCCCCGCGGTCGAGACCTGCGCCGAGCAGGTCGACGCGGCCTTCACGCGCGCGCTCGACGAACTGCAGACCGCGCAGGGCGATGACGTGAGCCAATGGCGGTGGGGACAGGCCCACCAGGCGCGGCTCGAGCACCGTCCCTTCAGCAGCGTGCCGTGGCTGGCGCGATGGTTCGAGCTGAGAAGCCCGGTGGGCGGTGACGCCTTCACCGTCAATGCCTCGCGCGTGAGCCTGCGGCCGGATGCCGGCAGCGGCGAGCTCTACCTGGGCGATCACGGTGCCGGTCTGAGGGCTCTGTACGACCTGGGGGCCCGCAAGCGCTCGCGTTTCATCCACTCGAGCGGGCAGAGCGGCATCGTGTTCAGCGCCGACTACCGCAACCTCAACGAACGCTGGTCGCGGGTGGAGTACCTGCCGCTGTGGGGTGACGGCCGGCCGGGCCGGATCCTCGAACTGGAGCCACGCTAGGCCGGGGGGCTAGCCTTCACGACGCCGGGCGGCAGCGTCGACACGGCCTCCGCCAGCGCGAACACCGAGAGCGGGGCGCTGCCTTCAGCCTTGTTGTTGATGGTCGTGAAGATCGGCTGTCCCGCCGCCACCGTGACTGCGATCAGCCGCGCCAGCGCCTCGCGCGTGACGGGGTCGGGCGCGGCGAGTGCGTCGAAGGGTTCGAACCGCGCCTTGGCCTGCCGGTAGCGCAGACCCCGCTGCAGGCTCCACCGGCACACCAGGGGGCCGGGCCAGGTCGCGCGCAGCATCGGGAGCTGCGCCTCGAGCGGCGGCATACGGTCGTGCAGGCCGAGGCAGTAGCGAACACCGTGCAACTTCAGCAGCGCGGCCAACTCGGGAACCAGCAGCCCTGCGTCGCGCAGCTCGATGGCCAGCAGGCCGTGATCGGGGCGCGGCAGCTTGGTGAACAGGCAGTCGAGCGCCTGCAACAGCCGGCCGGGCGGCGAAGTCGACAACCACTCGGCAGGCAAGGGCGACAGTTGGAACAGCAGCACGCCCAGCTTGCGGCCCAGCCCCTCGACCGCCGGCCGCAGCACCGTTTCCAGCGTGAGCACCGGATCGAGGAACAGCGGATTCGGCTGCGTGGGTGCGCCGCTGGATGGGTCTCGCAGCGCCGCATCCGTCACCGACGCGCCGGCCTTGACGACGAAGCGGAAATCGTCGGGGACCTGGTCCGCCAGTGCAGCGTACTCAGCAGTCGACAAGGGTCGGTAGAAGCTGCGATCGAGGCTCACGGTCCGCAGCAGCGGATGCTGGGCGTAGGCGGTAAGACCGGATTTCGACAACACGCCCTCGGAATGCCGGTCGCGAAACACCAGTCCTTCCCAGCCCGGAAAGTACCAGGACGACGTGCCGAATCGGACCAGCGGCCCGAGGTCGACCGCCCATTGCTTCAGTCGCGCATCGGCTTCGACGGCGCGAACCATCGTCGCACCGCGCGCTCTGCGAGGCTGGGCCGGAGTCGATGCGTCGATGCCGAACAAGTCTGGGTGCGAGGGGTCCACGCGCAGCAGTATCGGCGCCGAATCGAGCAGCGAACCCGGCCAGCGGGAGCGCACAGCGTCTTCGCCGCTTGCCCATCTTTTAATTTACATAATATACAGCCCATTTTCGGCGGAGATAGCGACAGAAGAGAGCAGGGCGGCGCCTGCATCGGGGCCTCCGTCGAAGCCGAAGAACGCGGACAGAATGACCGCCAGGAGCAGCGCCAGCGCGCTGCCGTTGTTGCTCAGTCGGGCGGCGACCTCCATCCACAGCGACCGCGCTGAAGCGGTCGGCGCGCGATCGGCGTGCAGGCACGCCACCACGAATCCACGGTCCAACCCGGCGAGGTCGGCCAGCTTGGCGGCCACGTCGTCATCGGGGCGGCTGCGGCGCTTCCGGTAGTGACCGATGGTGCTGGGCTCGATGCCGAGCACCAGCGCCAGCTTGTAGTCGCTGGTCACGCCAACGGCGGCCTTCGCCCGGTCGAGCAGCTCATCGACAGTCGGCGGACGGGTGATTTCAGTTGCTTCCATGGTGGCCCCTTGCTGTACGTACGTGACTTTGGCGTAGGGGTCTTGCTGTAGCAAGGCCTCAGGCACTTGCCATATGGATGGGTCTGAGGCTAAAGTCGCGCCGCCGCCCGGATCACTTCAACGTGACGCCCACCCCCGGTTCCATCCGGGCGGCCCCTTTGGGGTAGGGCGCACCGGAACGGGGGTTCTGATGGCAAGCACCAAGCGCCGCGACGATCGCGGCCCGGTCATCGTGGTCGAGCAGTGGGTACACCGGCACGGGCCCGATCTGTGGGTACCGAGCGTGGCGGGCGTGAAGCCGGCGCAGCGAGTGCTGCATGGGTTGAGAGCCGTTGCGGGAGTGCTGCCGCGGCTGTCCGATGACAGCCTCTGCGTGCGCTCCGTCTGGGTCCGTGAGCGCGGCCAATGGGTGCCGGCATGAAGCGCCTTGTGCTCGTGCTCGCCATCCTCGCGGCCTATGCCGCTGCCAGCGTCGAGCCGGCGCCCACCCCTGAAGCGCTGGCGCGCACCGGCTCATGAGGCGCCTGTACATCGCGGGGCCGATGACGGGCTATCCGGGGCTGAATTTCCCGGCCTTCAGTCAGGCGGCATTCGGGCTGCGCGCCGCGGGCTTCGAGGTCGTCAACCCGGCCGAGCTGAACCCGCCCGGCCTCACGTGGGAACAGTGCATGCGCACCGACCTTGCGCAGCTCGTCACGTGCCAAGGCGTCGCGGTGCTGCCGGATTGGGACCGGTCCCGCGGCGCCACGCTGGAGGTTCACGTCGCCCAGCAGCTCGCCATGCCTGTGCGGCGCGTCGCGGAGTGGTTGTTCTGATGCAGCCGCACGACGCGGAGGAAACGGGCCCCGATGCCTGCGGCTGGAACGGCTCTCTCTCTCCGTACAAGCCGGCGCAGTACACGCCGGCCGCGCCGACCCAGCAGCAGCGCGAGAAGCTCAAGCAGCTACGCGATGAGTTCTCGGCCAGGGCCGAGAAGAGCAGGGCGCAGGGGCTGACTCTGTGACCCGCTACAGCACCACCACCGCCGCGCACTGGCTCACGATCGAGCGCCAGCGCGCCCGGCTGTACGAGCACCACCAGCACCAAGCGACAGAGCGCGCCCGCGCATCGCGCGAGGTAGAGGCCATCCGAAACGAGCGCGGCGCGCTGCCGGTGCGCTCGCACATGAACGACACGGACTTGCGCGAGCTGGCCGACCGCCGCGCCGAACTGATGGCATCGCGGATCACGGCCGATCGCGTCCCCCGCGACGTTGACGGCTATGCGGCCTGGATCGACGCCCAGGTGCGGCAGCTCGACGCCCGCGGCGCGCGGCTGACGGGGAAGGGCACCGACGCCCAGCAGCTGGAGGGGCTCATTGGCCGGGTGCAGTGCGCGCTGTGGTGGCGCCGGCAGTTGCGCCGCGCCGTCGTGCGCAAGCGCGAGGCCGAGGGCATCACGCGCGCCGAGGTCTGCGCGACGCGCCGGCAGCCCTACGTCACCACCGACACGGTGCGCCGGCACATCGGCCAGAAGGCCCGCAACGCGGCCATGCTGGAGGCCACCGAGATTGAATCGGCCTGCGGTCAGGTGGTCACGCTCGCGGCAGCAGCGGCGGCCTCCACGTCGAACAAGGGCATACGCCGCGGCGAGCTGATGACGCGCATAACGGGCTGCGAGGCGCTGGCCGACTCTGCAGGCCATGCCGGCGTGTTCATCACGGCTACCTGCCCGTCACGCTTCCACGCGACCCAGCGCCACGGCGGCATCAATCCGCGCTTCCGCGAGGCCGGGCCGCCGCCGCCCGACGCGCCGCGGCGCGCGCAGGCGTGGCTCTGCGCGATGTGGGCGAAGGCGCGCGCCGCGCTGCATCGCGTGGGCATGCCGGTGTACGGCTTCCGCGTCGCCGAGCCGCATCACGACGGGTGCCCGCACTGGCACCTGTTGTTGTGGACGCTGCCGCACTACGTGGAGCAGCTCACCGCGACGCTGCGCCGCTACTGGCTGTCGGACGCGGGCGACGAGCCGGGCGCGGAAGAGCACCGGCTGACGGTCAAGACCATGCATGCCGGCGGCGCCTCGGGCTACGTCGCCAAGTACATCGCGAAGAACATCGACGATGCCGGCGCGATCGAGGCCGAGGGCCACCACGACGAATTCGACGGGGAGGCGGTGCCGATGCCGGCCCAGGCCGACATGTTCGGCGGCGGCGCCCAGCGCGTGGAGGCGTGGGCCAGCGCCTGGGGCATTCGGCAGTTCCAGGCGATCGGCCAGCCTCCCGTGACCCCGTGGCGCGAGCTGCGCCGCGTGCAGGACGCGGGGGAGGTCATGGGCGCATCGCACGCCATCTGCAGGGCCTGGATCGCGGCGCACCGGAACGACGACAAGCGCGCAGATTGGGCGGGCTACGTGAAGGCCCAGGGCGGGCTGCTGGTCGGCCGGCTCTACGCGGTGCGCGTGGCCGAAGAGCAGCGCCTGACGCACGGTCGATACGAGTCGATCGAGGCGCCGCGCCCGGTGGGTCTCTTCGATGCGAGCGAGCCTCACGTGGTGGTGAGGTCGTCCCGGCGCGAATGGCGCCCGAAGGGGACATGGCGAAGGGATGAGCGGCGGGCACCGAAGGTGCCGACGCTCACTCGGACCCGTTTCAATAACTGTACGCAGGGGCGGCAGTTGCCGACCCGGATCGCAGGCCGCGTGATGCCTCGAGGCTCGCCATTGATGACGTGGAAGGCCCTGATCGACGCCGACGAGGGGAGCAGCTATGCGGTACCCGGGTGGTAAGGGCGGCGCCGGGGTGGCGCAGACGATCATCAATCAGATTCCGCCGCACCGCGTGTACATAGAGCCGTTCGTCGGTGGCGGCGCCGTGTTCCGCGCGAAGGCGCCTGCAGCATCGTCGCTGCTGGCCGATCGAGATCCGGCCGTCGCTGAACATTGGCGACGATGGTCGACGTCCACAATCGTCGGAGGTGGCGTCGAAGTACTCGAGGGCTGTGCCCTCGAGCTGCTCTCGTCATATCCGTGGTGTGGTGATGAGTTCGTTTATCTGGACCCACCCTACCACCCTGACAGCCGGGCGTGCGCGACCATCTATCGGTGCGAAATGGGCGATGCTGGCCACCGTGAATTGCTGACGCTGCTCGAGCGCCTGCCGGTGCGCTGGGCGCTGTCGGGCTATCGCTGCGCGCTCTATGACGATGCCGCCGGGTTGCACGGCTGGCGCCGGATCGACTTCAATGCAATGACGCGGGGCGGCGTGCGCGTCGAGTCGCTGTGGATGAACTACCCGGCGCCGGCGACCCTCGCCGAGTACACCTATGCGGGATCTAACTTCCGCGAGCGCCAGCGCATCGGACGGAAGGTGGAGCGCTGGCTCGCCAAGCTCGATGCAATGGACCCGATCGAGCGAAACGCGCTGCTCTCGGCGATGAGTGATCGCGACAGAGATTCTTGGAATGCGGACCGGGGGCGGGCGCAACAAGGAAATGATCATGCGCACCCCGAAACAGATCGCCACCGAAGCCCGCGAGCACCTGGATAGCGCCAGTAAGGCTTTCGTACCGGTCAATGTCGTCAAGTCGGCAGAGCTGGCCGTCGAGTTCATGGAGGCCACGGCCGCCACGCTGGAGGCGGCCGGCCTGATCGACGATGCCGCCCCCAGCTCCAGCGAGCCGGCCTGACCATGGCGGCCGAGACCATCGGCCGCTGCAGGTGCCCCCTGTGCAGCTCCGACCGCGCGCGCCTGTCGCTCGCAAAGTCGAAGCTGTCCGTGCTCACCTGCAACGCCTGCAACTTCCAAGGGTTCTCGCGCTCCGATCGTTCGGACGAGAAGCTTCGCGCGCTGCTGATCGCCGAGCCGATCGAACCGCCCCGCGACGATCCGCCGGCACCGCCGGCACCCGTCGCCGCGGCCCCGCAACCGGCGCCGGCACCGCGCACGCCGATGAGCTGGGGGGTGCTGGGCCATGTCATTTGAAGAAGGGCAGGGCGGCCCGGAATCGCCCGGCCTCGATGCGCTGGCAGCCCAGGCGGTCGAGCTGGAAACCGGCGCGCTGCCGCCGGGCATGCGGCCACCGGAGCCGGCCCAGGTCATCGCCGACAGCTCGGCCGAGCTGCTGGGCGCGCTGACCATGGCGCGGCTGCTGGTCGCGCCCATGTTTGAGTGGTGGCCGAAGTTCGGCGACACGTGGAGCGATGGCACGCTGCAAAGCATCTCGACGGCCGGCGCCCAGGTGATGGAGCGCCACGGGTGGAGCCTGGGCGATCTGATGTCGAGCTGGGGGCCGTACATCGCGCTCGCGTTGGCGACGGCACCGCCGACGATGGTGACGCTGCAGGCGATCAAGGCCGAGAAGGCGCGGCAGGCGATGCCGCGTGCGGAGCCGGCCGAAGCTGCGGAGGGCGTGCGGCCATGAGCGTGCTGAATCGGCCGATGGTCTGGGCCTACATCGGCGCCAGCGGCAGCGGAAAGGGCGTGTCGATCAACAAGGCCTTGGCGCAGCTCAAGCCCAAGCGCCTGCTGATCTGGGACCCACGCGACGAGTACAGCAAGCACGCGAAGAAGATCACGACGCTGCCGGCGCTGGTGGCCGAGTTCAAGAAGGCCGGCGCGGGCCCTATTCGCGTGCGCTACGTCGCGGGCTCGGGAATGCCGCTGGCCGACGCCTTCGCGCTGGTCTGCGCGCTGGCTTTCGAGGTCGGCGAGCTGGTGTTTCTGGCCGAAGAGCTCAGTGACGTGACGACGGCCAGCCAAGCGCCGGCCGCGTGGCGCCGCTGCATCACGCAGGGCCGACACCGCGCGCTGCATGTCATCGGCGCGGCGCAGCGGCCCGCGCTGATCGACAAGACCTTTCTTGGCAATTGCACCTACATCCGCTGCTTCACGCTGCGCTACAGCGACGACAGAGCAGCCATGGCAAAGGCGCTCGATGTGCCGCTGGCCGACGTGTCGGCGCTGCAGACCGTCGAGGACGAAAGAAAGACCCGCATTGCGTACATCGAACGGGATTTCCGGGCCGGCGTGTTGCAGAAAGGGGCCATCAATCTGACCCGGTGAGGGTGGGGCTACATAGGGCCTACGTACGGGCGTCCGGGCCCCCAACGTACAGCGGCGCGGTGTGCACTGGTGGCTCTCTTCAACCCACCATGAAAGGACACCAGCCATGAAAGCCCAACTGAAAAACGCCGCGATCACCACGGCCATCGTTCTCGCGACCATCTACGCGCTGCGTCAGGTCCCGGCCACGCGCGGCATCGTCGACAAGGCGCTGGCCGGCTGATCGTCACCCCCTCAACGCACCACCCAAGGAAACCCGCCCATGCGCGCCATCCGCCTGCCCCAGTTCCAGAACGTCGGCCCGAATCAGCGGGTTTCCCTGTCTCTGCCGCTGGGCGTCACCTACCAGAAGCTCTATCTGCAGCTCGGAACGAACATCCTCACGTCGCTGATCACGAACATTGTTCTGCGACTCAACAACAAGGAATTTGCCCGCTGGGCGTCGGCCGCCGACCTGATCGCGCTGAACGCCTACAAGGGCAACTACACCGGCTCCACCGCCTTCCTCGTGCTCGACTTCACCGAGCGGCTGGCCCGCGAGGAAGCCGGCTTGACGCTGGGCACCATCGCGGCCACGCAAGAGGCCGGCGTCCAGCAGTTCACGCTGGAATTCGACCTGGGCAACTACACCGTGGTCGCGGCCTCGACCATCACGGGGTGGGCCGACGTGGAAGTGCCGAGCGCGAACCGGATCATCCAGCGCGTGCAGTACCAGCAGAAGGTCATCGCCGCGGCGGCCGAAGAGCAGATTTACATCCCCTTCGGTGCCAACGGCTACCAGCTCAAGCGCGTGCTGATCAAGCACGCGAACCTGTCGAGTGTCCGCGTGCGTCGAGACGGCACCGACATCTACGAGAGCCTGCCGGTGGCCTTCGCGAACCAGCGTGAGCAAGACTACGGCCGCGCGCCGCAGGCCGGCTATCACGTCCTCGACTTCCTGCCCGACAGCCTGCAGGCGAACGCGCTGAACACGGCCAACATCCTCGTGGACCGAAACACCGCCGTTCCGGTGCAGAACCTCGACGTGCGCGTCGCCACCTCGGCGGCCGACACGCTGACGATCTACACCGAGTCCTACGCGCTGAACTCGCAGCTCTGACCCCATACCACCACCGAAGCGAAGGCAACGGGAGAGGGCGGCCGGCACTGACACCGGCCGCCCCGTTTGAAAGGAACAGAGCATGAGTGCAGCACTCGACCGGGCGGCCGGCGATCCCTACTACAGCCAGTCCCTGCCGGGCGATATCGGCGACTACGCGCAGATGGCGCCCTACCAGTCGGGCGTGTCGGCGCAGGCCGGTCAATCGTGGTGGGAGGGCGTGATCCAGTACGGGCTGGTGCGCGCGATCGACAACGCGACCGCGCCGCGCACGCTGGCCGGCAACGGCCAGCCGGGCACCTTCGCGGGTGCCAACGGCCGCACCTACGCGCAGGCCCCCAACGCCACCGGACAGACCGTGCTCGGCGCGAGCCCGGGCGGCGGCGGTTGGGGAACCCTGCTGCTGCTGGCCGGCGTCGGCGTCGCGGCCTTCGCGCTGCTGAAGCGCTGACGCCATGGCCGGCGGAAGCGGTATCGCGGCCGGCGCTGCCGCTGGCTCCGCGTTAGGTCCCTGGGGTGCTGCCATCGGTGGCGCCCTGGGTGCCTTCACGGACATCGGCGGCGGCGGTGGTGGACCCATGGGCCCGCTGATCGGCGGCGCCTCGGGCGCCTACGGGAACCGGCTCGACGGCTCGGGCTGGTCCGTCAACTTCAGCGGCACCCAGGTGGCGACGCCGAGCAAGACCGAAGTGACAAGCGACGGTCTGCCGACGCCGGCCGGTCTCGTCACGAGCGGCGGCCTGTCGCCTGTCATGGTCGGCGGCGTCGCGCTGCTGATCGTCGGCGCGCTGCTGCTGCGGCGCCGAAAGGGCTGACGTGCTGATGATCGAAGTGGCACCCACCAGCGACCGCGCCGCGGCGCTGCAGCGGCTCGCGCCGGTCGCGCGTCATGCGGTCGGCGGCGCCTCGGTCGAAGACATGGCCGAGGGCGCCGAGCTGCTAGACGTGATCGAGGCCGGGCACGTCGTTGGCGCGGTCGCGCTCGACTTCACGGGCAACGTCGCCACGATCAAGGCCGCGGCCTCACGGGGCCGCGCAACCGCGGCCGAGCTCGAGCTGATCGAGCGCGCGGCCGAGAAGGCCGGCGCCGTGATGCTGGGCATGTTCACGCGCCGCGGCGCACTGGTGCGCGCGCTCGCCCGGCGCGGCTACCGCATTCGCTCAGTCGAGCTGGAAAAGGACCTGACCCATGGGCGGTAAGTCGAAGAGCAGCAGCGCCAGCAGCAGCACCAGCACCCAACAGGACAACCGCATTGCGGCCGAGGGCTCGCTGATCGCGGGCACGGGCGCGACGCTCACGTCGAGCACCGACAGCAGCACGCGATTCGAGGTGCGCGACAGCAGCACCAAGAACACCACCACCAGCACGACCACGAACTACACCGGCACCGACGCCGCGAAGATCGTGGAGCTGAACGCGCAGCTACAGGGCGCGCTTGCCGAGTCGCAGGCCGACTCCATCAAGTTCATCGCGGGCCTGGGTGCCGACACGATCAAGAGCCTGGGCGAGTCGGTCACCAACCTCTACAGCCAAGCCGGCAGCAACACCACGCGCGCCTATGGCGAGGCCATCGCGGCCAGTGCGCCCAGCGACGGGAAGCTGGCCGACGGCTTCAAGTATTCGGCGATCGCGGCGGCTGCGGTCGCGGCGCTGTTCATCCTCTCTCGGGGCAAGTGACCCATGGACATTGAACTGCTGACCATCACGCTTTCGGCCAACGAATCGAAGCGGTTCGAGCGCGCGGGCCGCCGCATCGACGTGATCGATGCGGCCTACCCAATCGCCGAGCTCGCGCTGACCGACACCAACGGCGGCGCCGCGGGCTTCCTGCGCAACGTCGATGTGGGCATATTCGCGCGCCTGGGCTACGCGTCGTTCAGCATCACGAACGGCGCGACCGCGCAGACTGTGCGCGTGCTCGTCACCGACGGCGACGGCGGTTCGAACAAGCAGCCGGGCGTGGTGCGCGTGGTCGATCAAGGGTCGGAAAAGACCATCGCAGGCGCGCAGTATTTCGGCAGCTCGACGCGGCCGGCGGCCGGCGGCGTTGTCGGCCTTGCGGGCTTGCTGGCCGGCACGCGGCCTCTGGCGCTCAAGCGCGTGCAGCTCGGCAGCGCGACGGCGGGAGAACTGACGCTGTGGGCGGGCACCGCCGCGCCCGCATCGGGCCCGGTGAGTCTGAGCTTGCGAAACAAGCTGCTGGCGGCCGTCGCAACGGTGCCCCAGCGTGCCACCGGCACCGCAACGACGATCACGCCCAGCGGCGCCGAGCTGCCGGGCGGCATCAGCTATGCCGGTCTCTACGTGCCGGCGAACGGCATCGCCGAGCTGCCGCTGACAACGCCGATCGTGATCCCTGCGGGAACGTGGTTCGGTGCCGTCGGGTCGGCCGTGAACACGGACGTGAAGTTCATTTTCGACGTGGAAGAGCTGTGACCCGAATTGCCGTCGCCGCTGCCGCCGCGCTCGCCTTCGTCGGCGCGGCCATCGTCACGCGCCGCGCGGCCGACGTGCAGGCGCAGGACGACGGCGCGACCGCGCTCGACTACATCAACCCGCTGGGCGCGATCGAGCGCCAGGTGGAGCAGTTCCAGACCGAGGCAGCCATGCACGACAACAACACCGCCGCGTTCCTCTCGATGCTTCGCAGTGCCGAGGGCACCGACCGACGCGCCGACCCCTATCGCGTGTGCTACGGCTACGCCCACACCATCGAAGACATGAGCGACCACCCGGCTGTCACGGGCGAGTGGCGCGGCGCGAAGCTGCCGGACGCGATCTGCAGCGGCGCGGGCCTGGGCCCGGGCTGCGTGAGTACCGCGGCCGGCGCCTACCAGCTCATCCGGCCGACGTGGCTGGAGTGCAAGCGCAAGCTCGGCCTCACCGACTTCTCGCCGGCCAGCCAGGACGCCGCGGCGGTCTACCTGATCCGCCGCCGCGGCGCGCTGGAGGATGTGCAGGCGGGCCGCCTGTCCGATGCGATCGCGAAGGTAGCGAAGGAATGGGCCAGCCTGCCGGGCGCCGGCTACGGTCAGCCCGAACGCCGGCTGGCCGGCCTGTCCGATGCATTCGCCCGGGCCGGCGGGGTGATGGCGTGAGCGGCTTCCCGAAGGTCGAAACCGTCGTCATCGGCGGCGTGCTCGGCGCGGGCGTGCTGATCGCCATGTGGGTGCTCAAGCGCGGCGGCGTGCAGAACGCGGCCGAGGTGCTCACCAGCGGCGCGATCCGCGTCGCCGACAGCGCCGCGGCCGGCGTGGTCGGCGGCGTCGGCGCAACCGTCGGCCTGCCGACCCCGGCGCAGACCGTCACCGACCCGAAGCAAGCGCGCTACATGATCGACGTGGCGGGCTACTTCTTCGCATCGCGCTGGGCCAGCGCCTACGCGCTCGCGCGCGGCGCGCTGCTGCCGGCGTGGAGCGGCACGCCACCGCCGACAGGATCGCCCGCGCACACCGCGCTGCTGTCAGTGCAGCAGCCCAGCAGCACGGGAGACTTCGCGCGCCTGGACCGTGAGAGCTACTACGAGACGAGCGGCCGGGCCGGATCGAACGGCGAAGCGGACCTGGGGCAGGGCACCGGCTACTACGATGCCATGGGGAACTACTACCCATGAACCCGCTCCTGATCGCCGGCGTGCTCGACGGCGCCCGCGCCGTGCTCGACCGCATGTTCCCGGACCCGGCCGAGCGTGCGCGCGCCGAGCTGGAGCTGTTGAAAGCCCAGGCAGAAGGAACCTTCGAACAGAAGGCCGCCCAGGCGCTCGCGCTGGCCCAGATCGGCGTCAACAACACCGAGGCGGCATCGGCCGGCGTCTTCAAGGGCGGCTGGCGGCCGGCGGCCGGCTGGGTCTGCGTCAGCGCACTCGCGTGGCAGTTCGTCGCGCGGCCCATGGTCGCCTTCGGCTTCGCTGTGGCCGGGCACCAGGTGCCCGAGCTGCCGACGATCGACGGCGCGCTGTGGGAGCTGCTGTTCGGCCTGCTGGGCCTGGGCACGCTGCGCAGCGTCGAGCGCATCAAGGGCAAGTCATGACGATCGAACAGGCCACGTTCCTGCTGGCCCTCCTCAATTGCACCGCTGTGCCGATGCTGCTGGCGGCCCACAAGTTCATGCGCCGGGTCGAGCGGCGTCTAGACCGGCTGGAGCGGGTTCTCGGCCTCGACCCGCTGCACACCACGTGAGGAAACCCACCATGGCGAAGCGACTCCCCCCGCGCAAGAAGAACGGCCAATTCCGCCGTCGCAAGAAGTGAGCATGGCAAAGCAGGTGCTTGTGGGCATCGCCGCGGCCGTCGGCGCCGCGCTGCTGCTGCGCGCCTTCGATCGCACGCGACAGGCGACGATGCCAGCTCGAGCTGGAACGGGCGCCCAGGTCGGCGGCTACACCGACGAGCGCGGGCAGTTCCGCATGGTCACGATCCTGTGAAGATCGCACCGGACAAGCTCAAGCATGCGGCCGTCGGCGCGGTCGTGTTCCTGCTCGCCTGGGCGCTGCTGGGCTCAGGCCCGGCTGCGCTCGGTGTCGTGCTGGCGATCGCGGCGGGGAAGGAACTCTATGACCTTGCCCACCGCGACCGGCACCGGCCCGAGTGGCTCGACTTCGGCGCCACCGTCGCGCCGGCCGTCGTCCTGTGGTTCCTGCTGGCCCCCATGCTCGATGCTGGGGCTGTTGGCACACCCGAACTCGCCCAGGCTCACCACGCGGGCCAGCTCGCGGCGTAGGGCTGCGATTTCGCGCTGCAGGCAGCCGACCATGCCGGCGTGCATCACGGCGCTGTTGTGCGACTCGCAGGACGCCTCCGATTGACCCCAGCGGGTCACCCAGAACAGCGCCAGCAGCACCGGCCGCGGCGCGTGCCCGTCGGCCAGCCAGCGCCGCACGGTTCGGTCGGTCACGCCCAGGGCGCGGCCAAGCGCGGCCGAGCCTGGGTTGCCCAGGTCGGCCAGCAAGTCAGGGAACGCGGGGAGCTGCCGCGGCAGCCGGTTCAGCATGGCGTGTCATCGTCACGCGAACGCCGGTTCTGTATCCCTAGGACGGGATCGGCGCAGGGCGCGCCGCAGGGCCAGAACGCCCATGACAGTTGACATAATATACATTGGCGCGGTTTATCAGGCCGCCTGAAGGGCTGACTCTCCCATGAAGTTCAGCCCCTTCTTGGACCTCCTCAACGCCGCCCATGCGGCGTTCGAGCGTGCTCGAACGCTCAGATCAACCCGGCCGCGCCCGACGACGTGGCGATGAACGGCTCCGAGTCCGCTTCCGGCTCGGCCTCGACCGCGCGATCGAAGGATGCCGCTTCGGCCTCGCCGGGCGTCAGCGTCTGCTTGTCCAGCGGGCGGCAGATGCGACGCTGCAGGCGGTTCAGGCGATCGGAGTGCTCCATCGCCTGGACCACCGCTTCCGGCTCCATCAGCAAAGCGAACGGGTTCGACGTGATCTGGATCGGAAGCATGCGGTCCCTCTCGAAGGTGGCGTGACGATGATCCCAATGTAGGCAGGCCGTGCGGCCTGCCGTAGTCGTCCCGGCGCCAAACGGCGTGTCGGAATTTGGATGACACGCTGTCGGATCGAGGCCGCGCCGCAGCCCTCAGCGCGCCGGCAAGGCCGCGAGCCGCAGCGCGAGCCGTTCACGCCCGGCGCGCTGCGCCAGGTCGGCCGCGGTGAGTTCGTTGCGCTCGCGCGCCTGCGGGTCCGCGCCGGCGGCCAGCAAGGCCTCGATCAGGTCTTCGCTGGCGTGCAGCACGGCCAGCATCAAGGGGGTGCGCCCGTTCGGCGCCCGGGCGTCGACGACGGCGCCCCGCTTCAGCAGCAGTTCGAGCACGGGCTGCGAATTGCCTGCGGCGGCATAGTGCAGCGGCGTCCACCCCGGCGGGTCGACGATCGCGCCGCGCTCGATGAGTGCCAAGGCCACCTCGGGCTGCCCCTTGAGAGCGGCCACCATCAGCGGCGTCTCGCCCGCGGTGTTGCGCGCGTTGGGGTCGGTGCCGGGCAGGCGCGCGAGCGTCAGCGCGGCACCGGCGGACTCGGCGAACAGCGCACGGGTGATGGCGGGCTGGCCCTTGGGATCGGGCGAATTGGGGTCGAAACCGAGCGCGACGAGCTTGCGGATCGCCGCGCTGTCGTCGCTGACGACGGCCCGGAAGAAGTCGTCGTAGGAGCCGGCGTTGGCTGATGAAAATGACAGGGCGACAAGCAGATAGATCAGCTTTTTCATGTCATTTATCAAGTTTCGGCGGACTCCTGCAGCCGCACGGTCGGGCCGAACAAGTGTTCGAAGTTGCGGCTCGTCGCCGCAGCGACGGCCTCGACCGAGCAGCCCTTGAGCTGCGCCAGTTGTGCGGCAACCAGCGGCACGTAGGAGGGATTGTTGGTCTTGCCGCGGTGCGGGGCCGGCGCGAGGTAGGGGCTGTCAGTCTCGATCAGGCAGCGATCGAGCGGTACCTCGCGTGCCACCTCGCGCAGTTCGGCAGCGTTCTTGAAGGTCAGGATGCCGGAGAACGAGATCATGAACCCAAGGTCCAGCGCCTGACGCGCGACCGCGCGGGTCTCGGTGAAGCAGTGGAAGACGCCGGTCACGCCACCGTCGGTGCCGGCGCCCTCCTCGCGCAGGATCGCCAGCGTGTCGTCGCTGGCGCTGCGGGTGTGGATGATCAGCGGCAGGCGGCTTTCGCGCGCGGCCCGGATGTGCACGCGAAAGCGCTCGCGCTGCCATGCCATGTCATCCACGCTGCGCTCACCGAGGCGGTAATAGTCGAGCCCTGTCTCGCCGATGGCGACGACGCGCGGGCGCGCCGCCAGCGCCAGCAGGTCCGCGACGCTCGGCTCCTGCACGCCCTCGTTGTCGGGGTGCACGCCGGCACTGCACCAGAAGTTGTCGTGGCCGGTGGCGAGTGCGTGCACGGCGTCGAACTCCTCGAGCGTGGTGCAGATGCACAGGGCGCGATCGACCCGCTCACGCGCCATCGCCGCGCGGATGGACGGCAGGTCGGCCTGCAGTTCGGGGAAGCTCAGGTGGCAATGGGAGTCGACGAACATCGCGGGCAGATTCGCCAGAGGGAAGGCAGGGGAACGATCGGCGTTGCGCAGGCAGGCCGCCCTCTTCGGGTCGGCCGATCCAGCCGCGGATCAGATGGTCTGCGTCGGCTTGGCCGAGGAGATCGAGGTGCCGAGGATTTCCTCGATCTTGACCTTCAGCAGACGGGTCTTCTCGTCGGTCGGAAAGCGGACACCGACGCCTTGTGTGCGGCCCCCGGAGGCATTGGCCGGCGTGACCCAGCCGATCTTGCCGGCCACCGGGTAGCGCTGCGGATCGTCGGGCAGCGAGAGCAGCAGGTAGATGTCCTCGCCGAGCCGGTATTCGCGCGTGGTGGGCACGAACAGGCCACCTTCGGCGAACAGCGGGATGTAGGCGGCGTACAGCGCGCCCTTCTCGCGGAACACGAGTTGGATCACGCTCGGGCGCGCGCTGTTTGCAGCAGCGCTCGCAGGGCTCCGGGCGTTCGGTTCGTTCATCACTTCAGTGTAGCCAATGACGGGCCGCGAGGGTGTTGCGCATCGCCCTCGTTGCCTCCCCGCACGGCCCCGCGCACACGCAGCACCAGGGCCTCGGCGCCGAGTCCGGCGTTCCACGGGTGTTCGGCGTGTCGCGCGGCGCGACGCAGGTCCGCGGCACAGTCGGTCAGGCGGGCCAGGTCGCCGCCCGCCGGCAGACCATCGGCCGGGAAATAGCGCGGCAGCGCATCGACCGCGACGGCCAGCAGGTCGTGGCAGAGCTTCTGCAGTGCGTCGATCGCAATCGGCAGCGGCCAGGCCGCCAGGGTAGTGGCCTGGCCGGCCAGCACCTCGCGCGGCAGGCGCAGCCAGGCTGCCGAATCCACGCCGAGCGCGAGCCGCGCCTGGGCCTCCAGCGGCTGGCCGCCGGCCGCGGCCAGCAGCACCTCGGGTTGCGCGATCTGCCGCGTCGCCAGCCAGGCGGCGGCGACATCGGGCGCCGGCAGGGGCAGGCGCAGCGTCTGGCAGCGGCTGCGCACCGTCGGCAGCAGCCGCTGCGGCGCGGCACTGGCCAGCACGAAGCGCGCCCTCCCCGGCGGCTCCTCCAGGGTCTTCAGCAAGGTGTTGGCGCTCGCGGGGTTCATGCGTTCGGCCGGATAGATCACCGTCACCTTGGCGCCACCGCGCGACGAGGTCTGCTGGGCAAAGGCCACCGCCGCGCGGACCGCCTCGACCTTGATCTCGCGGCTGGGCTTGGCCTTGCCCTTGCCACCCTCGCCGTCGGTGGCCTCATCGCCGCCCGACCACCCGAGGGCTTCCTGCAGCGCCTCGGGGATCAGCACCATCAGGTCAGGATGGGTGCGGGCCGCGATCAGCCGGCAGGCCGAACACGACAGACAGGCGCGGCCACCGGGGCGCGCCACCGGGTCATCGCCCTCGCACAGCCAGGCCGCCGCCACCGCGAGTGCCAGCTCGAACTGCCCTACCCCTTGCATGCCGTGCAGCAACAGGGCATGACCGCGCGTGCCGTGCAGCGCCTGCGCGAGCGGGGCCTCGAGCCAGGGCAGCAGTCCGTCGTCGAGACAGGCGCTCACCAGCATCGCTCCGCCAGCACGGCCGCGATCTGCACCGCCACCTGGTCGCGCGATTGAGAGGCATCGATGCGCACGAAGCGCTCCGGCTGGGCCTCGAAACGCGCCCGATAGCCGTCGCGCACGCGATGGAAGAAGGCCTCGTCCTGCCGCTCGAAGCGGTCGGGTGCGCGCGCAGCCGCCACGCGCTGCGCGGCCACGGCCGGATCCAGGTCGAACCACAGCGTCAGGTCGGGTTGGCGCAGCCCGTCGGGGCCGCGCTGCACCCAGCTCTCCAGCGTGGTCAGCACCGCAAGGTCGAAGCCGCGGCCAGCCCCCTGGTAGGCGAAGGTTGCATCGGTGAACCGGTCGCACAGCACCACGGCGCCGCGCTCGAGTGCAGGCGCGATGCACTGCTGCAGATGGTTGCGTCGCGCCGCAAAGATCAGCAGCGCCTCGGTCAGTGCATCCATGCCCTGGTGCAGCACCAGTTCCCTCAGGGTCTCGGCGAGGGGTGTGCCGCCCGGCTCGCGGGTGCGCACGACCTCCAGGCCGCGACGCTGCCAGCGCTCGGCCACGGCATCGAGGTGGCTCGACTTGCCGGCGCCGTCGATGCCCTCGAAGCTGATGAAGCGCCCGGCCGGCGGCGCGAGGGGAGCGCTCATGGCGTGGGGCCGCGACCGCCGCCGCGCTGGTATCGGTTCACCGCCCGATTATGGTCGGCGAGGTTGTCGCTGAACTGGCTGCTGCCGTCGCCGCGGGCGACGAAGTACAGCGCCCGGCTCGTCTCCGGCCGCACGGCCGCGAGCAGCGAGGCTTTCCCCGGCATCGAGATCGGCGTCGGCGTGAGGCCCACGCGCAGGTAGGTGTTGTAGGGCGTGTCGGCCTGCAGGTCGCGCCGCCGCAGATTGCCGTCGAAGGCCTCGCCGAGCCCGTAGATCACCGTGGGGTCGGTCTGCAGCGGCATGCCGATGCGCAGCCGGTTCACGAACACGCTGGCGACCTTGCCGCGGTCGGCCGCCTGGCCGGTCTCCTTCTCGATGATCGACGCCAGCGTCAAGGCCTCCTCGGGGCTCTTCAACGGCGTGTCGGGCACCCGCTCGAGCCAGGCCGCCTCGAGGCGGCGCTGCATCGCGCGGTGGGCGCGCTGCAGCACGGCGAGGTCGCTCGCCCCCTTGCTGTAGGCATAGGTGTCGGGGAAGAACCAGCCTTCCGGCGATCGGCCCGGTGAGCCCAGCGCCGCCATCACTTCGGCATCGTTCATCTGGGCGGTGTCCGGCTTCAGCGCCTCGGCCTTTGCGAGTTCGGCGCGGAACTGCCGGAAGGTCCAGCCTTCGATCAGCCGCACGGTGGCCTGGGCTTCGTCGCCGCGCACCATCTTGTTCAGCAGCGCGAGCGGCGTGGTGCCGGGCCCGATCTCGTAGCTGCCCGCGCGGATCTTGCGCGCCTGGCCGGACCAGCGGAACCACTCGTAGAGCAGCAGCGGCGGCGCACGGACCCCCGCGTCGACCCACCCCTGGGCGATCTCGCGCGGCGACGTGCCCGGCTCCACCGACAGCTCGACGCTGGGCGAGGCCAGTGCCAGCGGCTGCGTCAGCCACCAGGCGCCCAGGCCAACGCCGGCGAACGCCAGCACCAGCAGCAGGAACAGCCCTCGCTTCAGTGCGCGCTTCATCGTCGGGAGAGAACTTTCATGTCGACGCTGATGATAATCAGGCCATGTCGACCCTCCTCCCCTCCAGCGCCTCCGTGGCCGACGGCGCCGTGCGTCTGCTGCACAGCGGCGTGATCCGCGCGGCCGGTGCCGACGCCGCGAGCTTCCTGCACGGCCAGCTCACCAACGACATGACCGGGCTGGGCCTGGGCGAGGCGCGGTTCGCCGCCTACTGCTCGCCGAAGGGCCGCATGCTCGCGAGCTTCGTGGCCTTCAAGCGCAGCCACGACGAGATCTGGCTGGCCTGCCGCAGCGATGTGCTGCCCGCGACCCTCAAGCGCCTGCGCATGTTCGTGCTGCGTGCCAAGGCACAACTGAGCGAAGGGGGCGACGACGCCGTGCTGCTGGGGTTGACCGGCCGCAGCGCCGCGGCCTGGCTGACGCAGGTACTGCCCGCGGCGGTGAGCGGTGCGGTCTGGTCGCGGCATGCGCTGGACGAGGCGCTGCTGGTCCGGCTGCCCGACGGCGCTGGCCAGGCGCGCTGGCTGTGGGCCGGCCCCGCGGCGGACGCCGATGCGGTGCTGAATGCCCTGCCCGCGCTCGCACTGGACCGCTGGGACTGGCTCGAGGTGCACAGCGGCGTCGCGCCCATCGTGGCGAACACCGTCGAGGCCTTCGTGCCCCAGATGCTGAACTACGAGCTGGTGGGGGGCGTGAACTTCCAGAAGGGCTGCTACCCCGGCCAGGAGATCGTGGCCCGCAGCCAGTACCGCGGCACGATCAAGCGCCGCGCCGCGCTGGTTCATGGCGACGATGCGGCCCTGCCCGGCCAGGAGGTCTTCTGGAGCGGCGACGACGCTCAGCCCAGCGGCCAGATCGCGCTGGCGGCACCGGCGCCCGGCGGTGGGTGGGACGCGCTGGTCGAGCTGAAGCTCGCGGCGCTCGACGACGGCAGCCTGCACCTCGGCCGCGTCGGCGGCGCCAGGCTGCAGCCGATGGCGCTGCCCTACGTGGTGCCGCGCGAGAACGCGGCCTGAAGCAGCGATGCAAGCTGTCTCACCGATGGGGCAGCACGCGCTGTTCATCTATTACCGCGTTCGCGACGTGCACGCCGACAAGTTGGTGGCGGCTGCAACGGCGATGCAGATCGCCCTTCAGGCAGCCCATCCGGGGCTGGATGCGCGTCTGCTGCGCCGGCCCGTAGCGCAGGAGGGCCTGCACACCTGGATGGAGACCTACGGCCTGCCGCCCGACTCCGATCCGGCCGCGCTGGCGGCCGATGTCGAACGGGCCGCTCGGGGGCTTGCGCCCTGGCTGGTCGGCGCTCGCCACGTCGAGCATTTCGTCGCATGTGCCTCGTAGCGTTGGCGCTCGACCAGGACCGGCGCTTCCCGCTGGTGCTGGCGTCCAACCGCGACGAGTTCTTCGATCGTCCGACCGCGCGATTGGCCTGGTGGACGCCCCAGGGCGGCGGTCCCGACATCCTGGGCGGTCGCGACCTGCAGGCCGGTGGCACCTGGCTGGGCCTGACCGCCGCCGGTCGCCTGGCGCTGGTCACGAACGTCCGGGCGCCGGGCAGGCAGGACGCCCAGGCGCCCTCGCGCGGCAGCCTGGTGCCGCACTGGCTGCATGGCGAGCAGCCGCTCGACCGCTTCTGGACCCGTGTGGCCGTGTCGGGCTACAACGGCTTCAATCTCGTCGCGGCCGATTTCGCGCGCGGCGAATGCTTCTGGGCCAGCAGTGCGACGGCGCTGCCGCGCCGCATCGAGCGTGGCCTCTACGGGCTGTCGAACGCAGCGCTCGACACACCGTGGCCCAAGGTCGAGCACCTGAAGGCACACGTGAAAGGCGCCCTCGCTGAAACGGCTGCGGAAGAGCCGGTCGATGCGCTCGCCAGTCGATTGTTCGAAGCGCTGGTGGACCGCAGCATGGCGGCCGATGCCGAGCTGCCGTCGACCGGCATTCCGCGCGAGCTGGAGGCGCAACTCTCTGCCGCCTTCATACGCACGGCGGATGGACGCTACGGCACGCGCTGCTCCACGCTGGTGATCACCGAGCGCGTGAAGCGCCAGCTCGTCACGCACGTGTTCGAGCGCAGCTATGCCGTCGGCGCGGGCGTCGCCCTGTTGCGGCGCTCGCGCTTGGTGGACTGGCCGCCGCGCTACAGCGGCGTGGGACAGGTGCCGCACGCGGCGGCCGAATCGGTGTCGGAAAGCACCGTGGAGGAGCCCGGCGCGCTGCCGGCGAAGGCCAGCACGCCTCCGCGGCGCACCCGCGCGCGCGGGGTCCTCAAGCCGGCGCGCTGAGCCGCCGAGGCGTCAGGCGCCGCGCGCCATCAGCGCGAGCATCAGTTCGATGCGGGCCTGGGCCGGCGTTCGGGCTTCGCTGATCGGCAATGCGTCGTGGTGACCGGTCGGCAGCACGGCGCCGTCGGCGACGCGCGTGCAGCGCTGCACCACGACCCCAGCCGCCTGGGCACTCCGCAACGCCGCTTCCAGCGCGTGGTGCAGGCTGCCGTTGCCGGTGCCGGCCACCACCAGGCCATCGACGCCCTGCGCCCGCAAGGCCTCGACCACCGCGCCCGACGCACCGGCGTGGCTGACGACGATCTCGACGCGCGGCTCGGGCCGATCCAGGACACCGATGCCGAGCGGCAGGCCCGCCGGCCAGGCGCGCAGGTGCCGCACCCTGCTCCCTTCGATCAGCGCGATGGCCCCGTCATCGCCAGCGCCGAACGCGTCGAGCCGGTGCGTATGGCGCTTGCGCACATCGAAGGCACCGAACACCGAGCCGGCGAACACGGCGCAGACGCCTGCCGCGCCGGGCTCGCGCGCCAACGCAACCGCATCGAGCAGGTTCTGCGGGCCGTCGGCCTGCACGGCGGTGGCGGGCCGCATGGCACCGGTCAGGATCACCGGCTTGCACGGTGCCAGCACGCGCTGCAGCAGGTAGGCGGTTTCCTCCAGCGTGTCGGTGCCGTGGGTGACCACCAGACCACTCACCTCCGGACGGGCGAGATGGTGTGCGACGCGGCGGGCCAGTGCGCGCCACACCGCCATGCCCATGTCCTTGCTGTCGATCTGGGCCACCTGCTCCGCCTCGATGGGCAGGCCGGCCAAGGCCGGCACGGCGGCCAGCAGCTGCGCGATGCCCAGTTGCGCTGCGGTGTAGCCGAGGCTGTCGGTGGCTGTGGCCGCGGTACCGGCGATGGTGCCGCCGGTGGCCAGAATCACGACGCGCGCCACGGGTTGGGGTTCAGGGCTTTGCATTTTCTGGAAAGCTGGATAAAAATACAGTCACTGGATAAAAATTCAGTGCGCCGGTCTGGTGACAGCCCGACTCCCGACACCGCAGGAGCACCCGCATGGACGACGCCCCCAAGCTCACCGCCAGGCAGCAGCAGATCCTCGATCTGGTGCAGACCTCGATCGAGCGCACCGGATCACCGCCCACGCGCGCCGAAATCGCCGCAGAACTCGGCTTCCGTTCTGCCAACGCGGCGGAGGAGCATCTGCAGGCCCTGGCACGCAAGGGCGTGATCGAACTGGTGGGCGGCACCTCGCGGGGCATCCGTCTGAAGTCTGACACATTGCGTTCGCTGAACCAGTTGCGCAACAAGCAGTTCTCGCTGCCGCTGCCCAGCCTGTCGCAGCTGATGCTGCCGCTGGTCGGGCGTGTGGCCGCGGGCAGCCCCATCCTGGCGCAGGAGCACATCGACCAGAGCTATGCGATCGAGGCCAGCATGTTCCCGCGACGGCCTGACTACCTGCTCAAGGTGCGGGGCATGAGCATGCGCGACGCCGGCATCCTCGATGGCGACCTGCTCGCAGTGCAGAAGGCCCGGGAAGCCAAGAACGGGCAGATCGTCGTCGCCCGCCTGGGCGATGAGGTCACGGTCAAGCGCTTCCGGCGCGTGCGCGGCACGATCGAACTGCTGCCCGAAAACCCGGATTTCGAGCCCATCGTCGTCACGCCGGAGAGCGGTGAGTTCGAGATCGAGGGTCTGGCCGTCGGGCTCATCCGCAACACCCTGCTCATGTAAGACCGGCTGGCGCCTGAATTCATGGCCCCCGCGGGTGGTGGGCATGCGCGCCGAACGGCGTGTTATCCCGCGGACCAGGCCCATCGACATCAATCCTGCTGAACTTCCGATTGGAGATTCACCATGGTCACGGTCTTTTGGAACCCCTTGCGGCGCTGGTGGCAGACCGCCTTCCAGGCCCCCGCGCCTGCTGCGGTACCGGCGCTGGTGTTCAGGTCACCGGCATTTCGCACCCGCCCCGTCGCAGCCACCACGCCGCGACCCCGGCCGGTCACTCCCTTCAGGGCCGCGCTGCCCCGCGTTGCCGGCATCGAGAACGCGCGGCGCGCCGCGAGGCGCTTCTGGATGACCATGGACCCCGAGGACCAGCGGCGCGCTGCGATCGGCGGGTCGTTCGCCGAGGTGTGCGCAGCGCTCGAGAGCCTGGCAGCGATCGAAGACCGGCGGGCCTGAGTTTCCAGGCGCCCGCCGCCGGATACGAGCCGGGCCTTGCGCCCGGCTCTTTGCCGTCAGCCCATGTGCAGGCCGCCGTTCACCGAGAAGTCGGCGCCGGTCGCGAAGCCGGACTCCTCGGAGGCCACCCACGACACCATCGAGGCGATGTCCTCGGGCGTGCCGAGCCGCTTGACGGGGATGGTCGCCACGATCTTGTCGAGCACGTCCTGGCGGATCGCACGGACCATCTCGGTGCCGATGTAGCCCGGGCTCACGGTATTGACCGTCACGCCCTTGCTGGCCACTTCCTGGGCCAGCGCCATCGTGAAGCCGTGCATGCCGGCCTTGGCCGCCGAGTAGTTGGTCTGGCCGAACTGGCCCTTCTCGCCGTTGACCGAGCTGATGTTGATGATGCGGCCCCAGCCGGCATCGGTCATCTCGTCGATCACCTGCTTGGTCACGTTGAACAGGCTGTCGAGGTTGGTGCTGATCACCGCACTCCAGTCGTCGCGGGTCATCTTGCGGAACATGCCGTCGCGCGTGATGCCGGCGTTGTTCACCAGCACGCTCACCGGACCGTGCTGCGCCTTGACTTCCTTGAAGGCCTCGACGGTCGACTCCCATTCGGCCACGTTGCCCACCGAAGCGTGGAAGCCGTAGCCGAGCGCGGCCTGCTCGTCGAGCCACTTCTTGAAGTTGCGGCTCGGGCCGCAGCCGGCCACGACGGTGAATCCGTCCTTGTGCAGACGCTGGCAGATCGCGGTACCGATGCCGCCCATGCCCCCCGTGACGTATGCGACCTTCTTGCTCATTGTTCTGCTCCTCTGTGGTTTGTCATGGCCGCTCTAGCGTCGCGTGCCGATATGCGTGGGTCAAGGGTATTCGCCCGATCCGGGCTCACCCTTAATGAATGCGCCGTTGCTCCTCAGCGCTCCACGGTCAATGCAACACCCATGCCGCCGCCTATGCACAGCGACGCGATGCCCCGCTTGCTGCCGCGGCGCTGCATCTCGTGCAGCAGCGTGACCAGCACGCGGCAGCCCGACGCACCGATCGGGTGGCCGATGGCGATCGCGCCCCCATTGACATTGACCTTGCTGGTGTCCCAGCCCATCTCGTTGTTGACCGCGCAGGCCTGGGCCGCGAAGGCCTCGTTGATCTCCAGCAGGTCCAGGTCGGCCGGCTTCCAGCCTGCCCGCTCCAGGGCACGCTTGCTGGCAGGCACCGGGCCCATGCCCATCAGCGACGGGTCGAGGCCGGCGCTCGCGTAGGAAGCGATGCGTGCGAGCGGCTTCAGGCCGAGCTGATCGGCCTTCTTCGCGCTCATGACCAGCACCGCGGCCGCGCCGTCGTTCAGGCCCGAGGCGTTGCCGGCGGTCACGCCGCCCGCCTTGTCGAAGGCCGGGCGCAGGCCGGCCAGCACGTCGGCGTTGGTCTTGCGGTTGATGAACTCGTCGGCCGCGAACACGATCGGGTCGCCCTTCTTCTGGGCGATGCTGAACGGCACGATCTCGTCCTTGAACTTGCCGGCATCCTGGGCGGCGGCCGCCTTCTGCTGCGAGGCCAGTGCCAGCGCGTCCTGCTGCTCGCGCGTGATACCGTACTTCTTTGCCACGTTCTCGGCGGTGATGCCCATGTGGTACTGGTTGTACACGTCCCACAGGCCGTCGACGATCATCGTGTCGACCAGCTTCCAGTCCCCCATGCGCTGGCCGTCGCGCGAACCCGGCAGCACGTGCGGCGCCAGGCTCATGTTCTCCTGGCCGCCGGCGATCACGATCTCGGCATCGCCGTCGCGGATGGCCTGGGCTGCCAGCATCACGGCCTTCAGGCCGGAGCCGCAGACCTTGTTGATGGTCATGGCCGGCACGCCCTGCGGCAGGCCGGCCTTGATGACCGATTGGCGCGCCGGGTTCTGGCCGCTGCCTGCAGTGAGCACCTGACCGAGGATCACCTCGCTGATCTGCTCGCCGGACAGGCCGCTGCGCGCCAGCAGGGCCTGGATCACGGCGGCGCCGAGTTCCGGCGCCGGAGTCTTGGCGAGCGTGCCGCCGAACTTGCCCACGGCGGTGCGGGCGGCGCTGACGATCACGATGTCGGTGGTCATGGCAATTCTCCTTGCTGAATGAAGTGACCGGGATGGGCGATTCCGCGGTGGAATGAAAAGGGACGGTGCGGGAGGGGTCAGGCCTTGGCCTTGACGAAGCGGCCGGGTGCCGGCTCGATGATCTTGTGGTTGCGGTCCCCGGGGGCCTTCGGTGCCGGCACCAGCTTGCCGCCCAGCGGCTTGAGCCAGTCGGTCCAGGCGGGCCACCAGCTGCCGGGATGCTCGGTGGCGCCTTCGAACCAGGCGTCGGCGGTCTTCGGCAGCCGGCTGTTGATCCAGTGGCTGCGCTTGTTCTTCGTCGGCGGGTTGATGACGCCGGCGATATGGCCCGAGGCGCCCAGCACGAACTGCTTCTTGCCCGGCAGCACCTCGACGGTCGCGTAGGCGCTCTGCCACGGCACGATGTGGTCCTCGCGCGAGGCGTAGATGAAGGTCGGCAGGTTGACCTTGCGCAGGTCGAGCGGCTGGCCGCACACCGTCACCTTGCCGGGCTTGATGAGGTTGTTCTCGAGGTAGGTGTGGCGGAGGTACCAGCAGTACATCGGCCCCGGCAGGTTGGTGCTGTCGGAGTTCCAGTACAGCAGGTCGAAGGGCGGCGGCGTCTCGCCCTTCAGGTAGTTGCCGACCACGTAGTTCCACACCAGGTCGTTGGGGCGCAGGAAGCTGAAGGTCGCCGCCAGTTCCTTGCCCTTGAGCAGGCCGCCCTGCCCGAGCGCCATCTCGCGCATCGCCACCATCTGCTCGTCGACGAACAGATCGAGCACGCCGGTGTCGGAGAAATCGAGGAAGCTGGTCAGCATCGTGAGGCTCGCCGACGGCTGCTCACCGCGAGCGGCCAGCACGGCCAGTGCGGTCGCCAGCAGCGTGCCGCCGATGCAGAAGCCCAGCGTGTTGATCTGTCCCTGCTTCGAGATCGCCTGCACCTCGCGGATCGCGCGGATCACGGCGTGCTCGATGTAGTCGTCCCAGGTCTTGTCGCCGAGGCTCTCGTCGGCGTTCACCCAGCTCAGCATGAACACGCGATGCCCCTGGCTCACGGCATAACGCACCAGCGAGTTCTCGGGCTGCAAGTCCATGATGTAGAACTTGTTGATGCACGGCGGCACGATCAGCAGCGGCCGCTCGTGCACCTTGGCCGTCAGCGGCTTGTACTCGATCAGCTGGAACAGCGCGTTCTCGAACACCACCGAACCTTCGGTCGTCGCCACGTTGCGGCCGACTTCGAACAGGCTCTCGTCGGTTTGCGACAGGTGGCCCTGACGCACGTCGTGCCACAGGTGCTGCAGCCCCTGGGTGATGCTTTCGCCCTGGGTCTCGATTGCCTTGCGCTGGGCCTCGGGGTTGAGCGCCAGGTAATTGGCCGGCGACGACGCGTCGATCCACTGCTGGACCGCGAAGCGGATGCGCTGCCGGGTCTTTTCGTCGGCCTGCACCTGGTCGGCGAGCTGCAGCAAGGTGCGGGCGTTGAGCATGTACATGCCCGCCGTGAAAGCCGCCGCCGGGTTGGACATCCAGTCCTTGGCCGCAAATCGCCGGTCGGCGGGCGGTGGAGCCCCATCGGCACCCTGCGTCGCCTGGTTCCAGAGTGCGGCCGCTTCGCTCAGGTAGGTCGATTGCAGCGCGGGCAATGCGTCGGCCGGAAGCTGCACGCCCGTCATGCCCTTGAGGGCCTCGGTCCAGCCCTGGGCCAACTGCTGCGCGGATTGGGCGAAGTCCATCCCCGGGGCAACGCCACCCCAACCGGTTGCGCCTGTGTTCATGTGTCTCCTCGCCTGTCGGCCACTCGCCTACGATGGTCGGCTGCACACGAAGTTTCGCTGAACCCCTTGCCGTTGCTTGCAGCCCTGATTCATTATGCGACTCACCCTTGCGCAGAACTGAATCCAATGTACTTGGTTGCAATCGCCTGGCTGTACGTGGCACTGCTGATGGCCGCCGCCGAAGCCACCCACAGCCAGGGCAGCGTGCTCGGCGCGTTCTTCACCTTCCTGCTGTACGGCTTGGGCCCGGTGGCGCTGATGATCTATCTGCTGGGGACGCCGGCGCGTCGTGCCGCGCGGCGTCGCGCCGAAGCATCGCAGGCCTCACCGCCGCTCGATCCAGATGGCAGCAGCCATGCGCCCGCTGTTGCCATGGCGCGGACGGTCGCGACGGAACGAAAAGAACCGTGAGGTCTCCTCGACGGTGCACCAGGTTCCGCCCTCGACGCGCCCGAGGCCGAGCGCCGCCAGGCGGTCACGCGCCAGGCCCGCCAGGTCGGCCAGCCACTTCCCCGCCGCGTGGGGCTTGAAACGCGCATGAGGCGTTGCCGGCGACACGCCGAAGCCGGCCAGCACGTCGGCCCCCACCTCGAACTGCCGCGGCCCGATGCAGGGACCCAGCCAGGCCTCCAACTCGGCCGTGGTGCAGCCGACTGCCTGGCACAGGGCCGACGCGGTCGTTTCCAGCACCCCGGCCGATAGACCTCGCCAGCCGGCGTGAGCGGCAGCGACGCCGAGGCCTCCCGGCGCAGCGAACAGCACCGGCAGGCAGTCGGCGACCTGGATCACGCAGGCCACGCCAGGGTCGGTGGTCCAGCAGGCGTCGGCTTCGGGCACGGAGTCCGAGGGTTCGGTCAGCGGCAGACGCAGCGCATGCACGCCGTGAACCTGGCGCAGGAAGACCGGCGTGCCGCCCAGTGCGGCCGCGTAGCGACGCCGGTTCTCCGCCACGGCGAGCGGATCGTCGCCGACCGCACTGCCGAGATTGAGCGACTCGAACACGCCCCTGCTCACGCCGCCGGCGCGCGTGCTCATCAGCGCACCGACCCGGGCCGTCGCGAAGCGAGGCCGGAGCGCCTCGGAGAGAGGGTCGGTCACGGCTCGAAATCCGGGCAGGCCGAAGGCTGCGCGCGCTGGAAGGCCGGCTCGGCCATGCAGGTCTCGAACACCCGCATCACCGTAGGCACGTGATCCAACCGGCAATCGAAGCGCTGCGCATTGAAGATCTGCGGCACCAGCACGCAGTCCGCCAGCGTGGGCGCATCGCCGTGGCAGTACCGCCCGGAGCCGGTCTCCTGCACGAGCCGTCGCTCGACCACGCCCAGGCCCTGCTCCACCCAATGCCGGTACCAGGCGTTCTTGGCGTCCTCGCCCACCTGCAGTTCGCGCACCAGGTAGCGCAGCACCCGGAGGTTGTTCAGCGGGTGGATCTCGCAGGCGATGTCGAGCGCCAGCGAGCGGATGCGCCCCCGATCGAGTGCCGTGCCCGGCAGCAGCGGCGGCTGCGGGTGCACTTCGTCGAGGTATTCGATGATCGCCAGCGACTGGCTGATCGACGCCTCACCGTCGATCAGCTGCGGGACGAGCCGGGCGCTCGACACCGCGCCATAGGCCGCGGCGAGGTGCTCGTTGCGCGCCAGGTGCACCGCACGGTAATCGTGGGCCAGCCCCTTGAGCGCCAGTGCGATCCGCACACGGAAGGCGGCCGAGGAGCGGAAGTAGCTGTACAGCTCCACGGCGCGCCCGCTCAGCCGGTGATGCGCACGCGCAGCGGCTCCAGGCCTTCGACGCGCGCCTCGAGCAGGTCACCGGCCACGACCGCCGCCACGCCCTCGGGCGTTCCGGTGTAGATCAGGTCGCCCGGCGCCAGCGTCCATGCGGCCGACAGGTGCTCGATGATCTCGGCCACGCTCCAGATCATGCGGTCGATGTGGCTGACCTGTCGCACCGTGCCATTGACGTCGAGCACGATCGGCGCCGTGTGGATATCAGGCACTTGCGCAGCCGGCGTCAGCGGTCCGATGGGTGCGGAAGCCTCGAAGCCCTTGCCGATCTCCCAGGGCCGGCCGGCCTTCTTCATGTCGTTCTGCAGGTCGCGCCGGGTCATGTCCAGGCCCACGGCGTAGCCCCACACATGGTCGAGGGCGGCCGCTGCGGGAATGTCGCGCCCGCCCTTGCCGAGGGCCACCACGAGCTCGACCTCGTGATGCAGGTTCTTCGTCAGGCCCGGATAGGGCATCTCGCCGATCGCTCCGGCGTCCACCGCCAGCACCGCGTCGGCCGGCTTCATGAAAAAGAACGGTGCCTCGCGGCCGGTGTGGCCCATCTCGATGGCATGCTCGGCGTAGTTGCGCCCGACGCAGTAGATGCGACGCACCGGAAAGCGCTCGCTGCGGCCTTGCACCGGCACGCCCGGCGCGGCGGGAAGATCGAACACGTGGCGTAAGGTCGGCATGGTCATCGCGAGAACATCGACAGGTCGCCGACGATGATGCCACGCGACCTGAGGCGTGGGGCATCGAGGCGTTCACCGCCAGGGCCCCGGTACACTCGCTCGCCATGTTCTCCGCGCGCAGTTTCCGGCATTGCAAGACCTGCGGAGGTGCTGTCGCTTACCGCATTCCGGCCGACGACAGCCGTGAACGCGCGGTCTGCACGGTCTGCGAGGCGATCCACTACGAGAACCCGCTGAACGTGGTCGGCACGCTGCCGACCTGGGACGACCAGGTGCTGCTGTGCCGGCGGGCCATCGAACCGCGCCACGGTCTGTGGACGCTGCCGGCCGGCTTCATGGAACTCGGCGAGACGCTGGAGCAAGGCGCGCTGCGCGAGACCGACGAGGAGGCCGGCGCGCGCGTGCAGTTGCAGGGGCTGTTCTCGGTCCTGAACGTGGTGCGGGTCGGCCAGGTCCATTTCTTCTACCGCGCCGCGCTGCAGGACCTCGATTTCGCCCCCGGCGTCGAATCGCTGGAGGTGGCGTTGTTCCGCGAAGCGGAGATTCCGTGGGAGCACTTGGCCTTCCGCACGACGGCCGAGACGCTGCGCCGTTACTTCGCCGACCGGGCCGGGGGTCAATTCGGGCTGCACTGTGCCGATATCGCGTGAGCACACCCCAGTCCCGATGACGCTACCGCCCTCTTCCACCGCCACGACCCGCCTGCGCGAAGACCTGATCCACCCCGACCCGCTGCTGGACTGCCTGCTGGAAGTCTGCCGCGTGCACGGCGTGGCCGCATCGCGCGCATCGCTGTCGGCGGGCCTGCCGCTGGTCGACGGCCGCCTGACGCTGGCCTTGGCCGAACGTGCCGCAGACCGGGCGGCGATGACCGCGCGCCTGCAGCGCATGGCGCTCGATGCGGTCGATGCCGCCACGCTCCCCGCCATCGCCGTGCTGCACGACGAGCGCGCCTGCGTGCTCCTTGGCCGCGATGCCTCCGGCGCCTGGCAGGTGCTGATGCCCGAGACCGGCGCCGGTGCCGTGACGCTGGGCGCCGACCAGCTGGCCGAGCGCTACAGCGGCGTGATGCTGTTCGTGCGGCCGCAATTCCGCTTCGACGAACGCGCGCCCGAGGTACGCACCACCCGCGCCGGCCACTGGTTCTGGGGCACCGTGCTGGCGCAGCGGAACGTGTACCGCGACGTGCTGTGGGCGGCGTTGCTGATCAACCTGTTCGCGATCGCCTTCCCGCTGTTCTCGATGAACGTCTACGACCGCGTGGTGCCCAACCATGCGGAGGAGACGCTGTGGGCGCTGGCGATCGGGGTGCTGATCGTCATCAGCGCCGATCTGTTCATGCGCACGCTGCGCAGCCACTTCGTCGACGAGGCCAGCGCCCGCATCGATGTGCAGATCTCGGCCACGCTGATGGAGCGCGTGCTAGGCATGCAGCTGGCGCACCGGCCGGCCGCTGTCGGCTCTTTCGCCTCCAACCTGCGCGGTTTCGAGCAGGTGCGCGATTTCATCGCCTCGAGCACCGTCACGGCGCTGATCGACCTGCCCTTCGCCCTGCTCTTCATCGGCGTGATGTTCTGGCTGTCGCCCTGGCTCGCCGCGCCCGTGGTGATCGCCTTCGTGCTGGTGGTGGTGGTCGGCTACATCCTGCAGCACCGGCTGCACGAGCTGTCGCAGGCCACCTGGCAGGCCGGCGCCCAGCGCAACGCGACGCTGATCGAGAGCCTGACCGCGATCGAGACCGTCAAGACGCAGGGTGCCGAAAGCGTGATCCAGGCCCGCTGGGAGCAGACCAATGCCTACCTGGCCGGCATCAACATGCGCATGCGCGGCCTGTCCTCCACCGCGCTGTCGGCCACGGCCTGGCTGACGCAGCTGGTGAGCGTGTCGCTGATCGTCATCGGCGTCTACCTGATCGGCGACCGGCAGCTGACGATGGGGGCGCTGATCGCCGCCACCATGCTCAGCGGCCGTGCGCTGGCGCCGGCCGGGCAGATCGTCGGCCTGCTGCTGCAATACCAGGGGGCCGTGACGGCGCTCGAATCGCTGGAAAAGATCATGGCCCAGCCTGTCGAGCGGCCGGCCGGCAATGCCTTCATCCACCGCCGCGAGCTGCGCGGCGAGATCGAGTTCCGGGACGTCCATTTCGCCTACCCGGGACGTTCCGACAGTGCGCTCGACGGCGTGAGCTTCAAGATCGCCGCCGGCGAACGGGTGGCCCTGATCGGCAAGGTCGGCTCCGGCAAGAGCACGATCGAGAAGCTGATGCTGGGCCTGTACGCCCCCACCGCGGGCGCCGTGCTGCTCGACGGCATCGATCTGCGCCAGCTCGACCCGGCCGACGTGCGACGCAATCTCGGCTACGTGTCGCAGGACGTGACGCTGTTCTTCGGCAACCTGCGCGAGAACATCGCCTTCGGCCTGCCCTACGCCGACGACGAGGCCATCGTCGCGGCGGCCGAGGTGGCCGGACTCAGCGAGTTCGTCAACCGCCATCCCCGCGGCTTCGACATGCCGGTGGGCGAACGCGGCGAATCGCTGTCGGGCGGCCAGCGCCAGAGCGTCGGACTGGCCCGCGCGGTGCTGCACAACGCGCCGATCCTGTTGCTCGACGAGCCGACCAGCGCCATGGACTTCGCCACCGAAGCCCACGTCACGTCGCGCCTCGCTTCGATCGCCAGCAACAAGACGGTGGTGCTGGTCACGCACCGCACCTCGCTGCTGCCGATGGCCACGCGGCTGATCGTCGTCGACCAGGGGCGTGTCGTCGCCGACGGGCCGCGCGAGCAGATCATGCAGGCGCTCGCCGCCGGCCGCATCACGAGGGCGGCCTAGCATGGCCAGCCCCGCCCTCCGCCTGATGGGCTTCGGCCGCGCGCTGCTGGCCGGGCTGGAACGCATCCGCCTCTGGCTCGAACCGCTGACGAAGCGGGTGTTCGGCCCGCTGGCGCCGTCCGCCCCGGCCGGCAGCACCGGCTACGAAGCAGAGCCCGAGGCCCTGCTGGCCCGCGCCCGCACGCAGCGGGCACAGGTGATCGTGCGTGCCGCGGTCTGCGTGGTCGCGGTGCTGCTGGTCTGGGCTGCGCTCGCCCGGATCGACGAGGTGACACGCGGTGACGGCAAGGTGATCCCGTCGCGGCAGTTGCAGGTGATCCAGTCGCTCGATGGCGGGGTGGTGTCTGAGATCCTGGTCAAGGAGGGCCAGGTGGTCGAGGCCGGCCAGTTGCTGTTGCGCATCGACGAGACGCGTGCCACGTCGGGGGTGCGCGAGAACGCTGCGCAGAGCTTCGCGCTGCTGGCCCGGCAGGCCCGGCTGCGGGCGCTCGCAGAGGGCAACCCGTTCCAGCCGCCTCCGCCGAGCAAGGACCCGGAAGAGCGCCGCATCATCGAAGAGGAACGCCGACTCTACGAATCGCGCCAGTCCGAACTCTCGACCATCGTGTCGATCAGCCGTCAGCAACTGATGCAGCGCGAGCAGGAGCTCAACGAGGCCCGCTCGCGCCGCGCCTCGGCCGAACGGGGTCTGGACCTGTCGCAGCAGGAGCTGGCGAAAACGCGGCCGCTGCTGGCCTCCGGCGCGGTGTCGGAGGTCGACATCCTGCGGCTCGAGCGCGACCTGAGCAAGTACCGCGGCGATGTCGAGCAGGCCGGCGCGCAGATCGCCCGGGTGTCGGCGGCTGTCGGCGAGGCGCAGCGCAAGATCCAGGAGACCGAGATCGCCTTTCGCAACGAGGCGCGCAAGGAACTGGCCGACGTGATGGGGCGGATGAACGCGCTGACCGAGGGGCGCGTCGCGCTGAGCGACAAGGTCGACAAGGCCCAGGTCAAGTCGCCGGTCCGCGGGCGGGTGCAGCGCCTGCTGGCCAACACCGTCGGCGGCGTGGTGCAACCGGGCCGCGACATCGTCGAGGTCGTTCCGCTCGACGACGCGCTGGTGCTGGAGGCCCGGGTGTTCCCGCGCGACATCGGCTTCATCCATCCCGGCCAGCAGGCGACGGTGAAGTTCACCGCCTACGACTTCTCGATCTACGGCGGCCTCGATGCGACCGTCGAGAACATCAGCCCCGACACCGTGATCGACGAGAAGGGCAATGCCTTCTACGTCGTGCGCGTGCGCACGCGCCTCGCTCAGCTCGGCGACAAGCTGCCGATCATTCCCGGCATGACGGCCGAGGTCGACATCCTGACCGGCAAGAAAACGGTGATGTCCTACTTGCTCAAACCGGTGCTGCGGGGCAAGGCCTACGCCCTGTCGGAGCGCTGATCAGCCGGTCGATGGCCCGAACACCCCGACTCGGCGGGTCACACAGACGCGGGCTCCGAGACGACGACCCCTGAAGCACTAAGTCTCGTAACAAAGATGATTTCGTGCGCCGGATCACATTCCAGCGCCAGAAGCGCCACTTAAGGCGTCGCGTTGCCCGATATGCTCCACCTCACGATTCGCGGCCTCGCCGCTCGCCCCTGAAGGATTGCCGTGCCCATCGTCGCCACCGTTCAACTTGGAAAAGTCACTGCCGTCTGGGGCAACGCCCGCATCCGTCTGGCCGACGGCAGCACCCGTGAACTCAAGATCGGTGACCTGGTGAACAAGGGAGATCTGATCCTGACGGCGCAGGACAGCATCGTGGAGATCCGCAATGATCGTGGCCAGACCTGGAGCACCGCGGCCGACGGGCAGTTGCCGACCGACCTGCCGCCCGGCACCGCGGCGGCGGTACCCGAGGACATCGATCGCGTGATCCAGGCCCTCGAAGAGGGTGACCCCGATGCGGCCACGGCGGCCGGCGGCCCCGCCAGCGGCGGTGAAGCCTCGCCCGCGCTGCGGGTCGGCCGCATCGTCGAAGGCGTGGGGAGCGGTTCCCTGACGGTGGAGACCCCCGCCGCCGCCCGCGACGTGCCGCCCTTCTTCGACGCCCAGATCCAGGACGCCGGTCAACGCGGAGCGGCTGCGCCGGCGCCGGCTCCCGCCCCGGCACCCAACCAGGCGCCGGTGCCGGTGATCTCCCCGGCCGGCGGCGCTGAAGACGCGGGGCCGATCCCGCTGAACCTCTCCGGCACCGATGCCGAGGACGGCACGGCACCGATCGTCACCGTGACCACCTTGCCGCCGGCGTCCCAGGGCCAGTTGTTCCTGGCCGACGGCACCACCCCGGTCGTCGCAGGCAGCCCGCTGACCGCGGCGCAGGCCGGCTCGCTGGTGTTCGTTCCCGCGCCGAACTTCAACGGCACCGCCAACGTCGGCTTCACGGTCACCGATTCGGCGGGCGTGACCACCGGCCCGGCGATCGCCAGCATCGTCGTCACGCCTGTCAACGATGCGCCGATCGCCCGCGACGACGCGGCCTCGACGCCGATCAACACCGCCGTCGACGTGGCGGTGCTGGGCAACGACAGCGACCCCGACGGCGACATCCTCACGGTGTCGAACGCCAGCCTGGCGGACCCGACGCAGGGCGTCGTGACCCTCAACCCGGACGGCAGCCTGCGCTTCACGCCGGCCGCCAATTTCACCGGCAGCGCGACGATCAGCTACACCATCACCGACCCCAGCGGGGCCACCGCGATCGCGACCGTGTCGGTGGCCGTCGGCGGCAACACGCCGCCCGACAGCGCCGATCGCCGCATTGCCGGCACCGAGGACCAGCCGGTGGTGCTGGCGACGGGTGACTTCGCCTTCATCGATGCCGACGCCGGACAGAGCCTTGTCGCTGTGCGCATCGACAGCCTGCCGCAGGCCGGTCAATTGCTGCTGAACGGCCAGCCGCTCGCCAGCGGCAGCGTGGTCGCCATCGCCGACATCGCCGCCGGCCGCCTGGTCTTCGTGCCCGGCGCCAACGGCAACGGCATCGGCTACGCCGGGTTCGACTTCAGTGTCCAGGACAGCGCGGGCAGTTTCGACACAACGCCCAACCGGATCAGCTTCGACCTCGCGCCGGTCAACGACGCGCCGGTGGCCACCCCCGCGGCAGTCGGCGGCACAGAAGACACGCCGATCGCATTGAGCCTTGTCGGCACCGACACGGAAGACGGTGCCGCCCCGATCGTCACAGTCACGGCATTGCCGCCGGTCTCGCAGGGCGTCCTCTATCTGGCCGACGGCACGACGCCGGTCGTCGCCGGCACGCCGCTGACCGCGGCCCAGGCGGCCTCGCTGGTCTTCGTGCCCGCGGCCGATTTCAACGGCACGGTGAACCTCCTGTTCACCGTCACCGACTCCGAAGGCCTCAGCTCGGCGCCCGCGAACGCGGTCATCACCGTCGGTGCGGTCAACGACGCGCCCGTCGCGGTGCCTGCGACGAGCAGCGGGCTCGAGGATGCCGCGGCCATCCCGGTCGCACTCGGCGGCACCGACACCGAAGATGGCGTGGCCCCTATCGTCACCGTCACGACACTGCCGCCGGTCTCCCAGGGTGTGCTGTACCTGGCCGACGGCACGACCCCGGTCGTCGCCGGCACGCCGCTGACCGCGGCCCAGGCCGCCTCGCTGGTCTTCGTGCCCGCGGCCGATTTCAATGGCACGGTGAACCTCCCGTTCACCGTCACCGACTCCGAGGGCGCCGTGTCGGCTCCGGCGGCGGCGGTGATCACGATTGCGCCGGTCAACGATACCCCGACGCAGGGACTGCCCGCCGCGCAATCCACGCCCGAGGACACCGCCCATCTGTTCTCCGGAGCGACCGGCAACGCCATCAGCGTGGCCGATGTCGACGGCGGACAACTCACGACCACCCTCTCGGTCGCTCACGGCAGCCTGACGGCCTCGCTGGCCGGGGGCGCGGTCGTCACCGGCAACGGCAGTGGCGTGCTGACGCTGTCGGGCACGGCCGCCGAGATCAATGCCGCACTCGACGGGCTGAGCTACCAGCCCGCCGCGAACTACAGCGGTCCGGACAGCCTGACGGTCAGCACCAGCGACGGCGATGCCGCGCCGACCGTCTCCGTCGTCGGCATCGCCGTGGTGCCGGTGGCCGATGCTCCGTTGATCGAGGTGGGCGCCGCCGGCGGCCCGTTGTTCGACCAGATTCCGGGCGCGGTCGAAGGGGCCACGTTCCGGCGCTATGACAACGTCGCGACCATCGACCCCGACTCCGCGCGGGATCCTGCCTCGCTCGCGGCCTCGCTGGCCGGCGTGACCCCGACGGCCACGACGGTGGAGTCCAGCTACACCGCGGCGACCATCGACCAGGACCAGGCCTACCGCATGACCGGGCTGGTGTTCCTGGAGGCCGGCCACGTCTACACCTTCACCGGCGAGCGCGACGACACCGCCTCCATGGTGCTCGGCGGACAGACCGTCTTCCAGCAGGGCTTCAACGCCTGGGGCGCCTACCAGGCTGCGCCCTTCGCGCCCACGACGTCCGGCTACTACACCGTCGACTTCATCTTTTACAACGGCGACGGTCCCGGCAACGCCCTGCTGTCCGTCAGTACCGATGGCGCGGCACCGGTTCGCTTCGACGCCAGCAACTTCACGCTGGTGCCGAGCATCGAGGCCCTCGACGCCGTGAATGCGCCGCACGGTGCCCTGGTCGGCAGCAACGGCGCGGGCTACTACCCGCTGGCCGGTACCGGCCCGGAAGACGGCCCGATCGGCCTGCCGCCGGTCGGCGTGGCGCTGACCGACACCGACGGCTCGGAACTCATCTCCGTCATCACCATCGGGCAGATCCCGGCCGGCGCCACGCTGTCGGACGGCACGCACAGCTTCACCGCGTCGGCCGGGAGCACGGTTGCGATCGTCACCGATTGGGCGCTTGACCGCCTGGTCTTCACGCCGCCGCCCCAGTTCAGCGGCCAGATCGACCTCAGCGTGACCGCGACCAGCCGCGAAACCGCCAACGGCGACACCGCGTCCAGCAGCGCGACGATTCCAGTCACCGTGCTGCCCGTGAACGATGCCCCGGTGAACACCGTCCCGGCGGCGGCGCAATCGGGCAGCGAGGACACCGCGCTGGTGTTCTCGACCGCCAATGGCAACGCGCTGAGCGTCGCCGATGTCGACAGCCCCTCGCTCACCACGACCATCAGCGTCACCCAAGGCAGCTTCTCGCTGGGATCGACGGCAGGAGTCGTCGTGGTCGGGAACGGCAGCGGAACGGTCAGTGTCACCGGCTCGCCCGCCGCCATCAACGCCGCGCTCGAAGCTGCGAGCTACACCGGCACGGCCGACTACAACGGACCTGCCACGCTGACGCTCAGCAGCAGCGACGGGCAGGCGCCTGCGGCCGTGTCGACGGTGTCGCTCACGCTGGCACCGGTCACCGACATCGCCAACGACACGGCCACCACCAACGAGGACACACCGGTCACGATCACGGTGCTGGGCAACGACAGCTTCGAGAATCCGGCTCGCGCCATCACCGCGGTCGACGGCATCGGCCTCGTCAGCGGTGGACCAGCCGTGGCCGTCACCCACGGCACGGTGGCGCTCAATGCCGCGGGCCAACTGGTCTTCACGCCGACCGCCCAGTACAACGGATCGACGTCGTTCAGCTACACGGTCTCGGTCAATGGCATCACCGAGACGGCAACGGTCAATGTCACCGTCACTTCGGTGAATGACGCACCGGCCGGCGCCGACAGGACCATCGCCACCGGCGAGGACACGGCCTATACGTTCACCGTCGCCGATTTCGGCTTCAGCGATCCGAACGACAGCCCGGCGAACGCCTTCGCGCAGGTGACGGTCGCGGCACCGAACACCGGCAGCCTCGCGCTGAACGGCGTCGCGATCACCACCTCGACGGTGGTTACCGTGGCCCAGTTGTCGGCCGGCCAACTCGTCTACACGCCGCCGGCCAACGCCAGCGGCAACGGCCTCGCGAGCTTCACCTTCCAGGTGCAGGACAGCGGCGGCACTGCCAACGGCGGCGCCAACACGGACCCGACCGCCAACCGCATCACCTTCAACGTGTCCGCGGTCAACGACGCACCGGTCGCCGCGAACGATGCACCGCTGCGGGCCGTGGTCGCGGGTTCAGCCACCGCCAACACGGTGAGCGGCAATGCCGTGACGGGCGACGCCGGACCCACCGGCAACCAGGCCGACAGCGACATCGAGAACGACACGCTGCGCGTGACCGGCCTCGTGGCCGGCACTGGCACGCCATCAGGCAGCACGCCGGGTTCGTTCGCCGCCACCGGCCGCTACGGCAGCCTGTCGATCGCCGCCGATGGCAGCTACACCTACACGCTGAACAACGCGGACCCCGACACCCTCGCGCTGCGCCAGGGCGACGCCGTCAGCGACGTCTTCACCTACCGCATCGCCGACGGCAACGGCGGCTTCAGCACGGCGACGATCACGCTGCAGGTCGGTGGCCCCGGGCAGCTGACCGCGACGACCAGCGCCATCGCGCCCAGCGGCATGGGCCTCAACGGCGAGTACTACGGCTACAACGACGACCGCACCGGATCGAGCAGCGGTCCGGCCTTCTCCGGCACGACCCGACTGCACTCCGACGATGGCCGTGCCACGTCGGCCAACGGCGGGAGCGGTGGCGCGAACATCGAGTCGATTGCCGACGCGACGATGGTCATCAACGGCCGCAACATCGCCGCGGGCGGCAGCGCGGTGGTCGGCACCGGCACTTCGGCACGCACGGCCGCGATCGATGCCCGCTGGATCGCCACCGATCTGGACTACGGCTTCTCGCCGGCAGTCGACGGCAGCCTCGGCAGCAACCCGGTGATCACGGCCGGCAACACGCCGACCAGCGGCGCGCTGCGCGACTTCGTCGGCAACGATGCCGCGACGCTGCGTGCCGCCAGCGGCCTGGGCCGCACGACGGACGCCATCGTGCGCAATGTCGGGCACGTCTATCTACAGGGCGGCAGCTATGACCTGCGCGTGACCGGTGATGACGGCTTCGTCGTCAACATCAACGGCCAGACGGTGGCGCAGTACGACGGCATCCAGTCGCCCACGACACGCGAGTTCATCGGCGTCAGCTTCACAGAAGGCATGAACCAGATCGAACTCCTGTACTGGGAACAAGGCGGGAATGCCCGGCTGCGTTTCGAGGTCAAGCCCTCGGGCAGCAGCGCTTCGGAGTACGCCAACCTGTTCTCGCTCGACAACTACGCCCTCTTCCAGGCAGGCTTGCAGCCGACGCTGACCGCATCGCAGGACATCGTCGAGAGCTCGACCAATCGCGAGTACCTGGTGCGGACAGGCGGCAGCTTCAACGGCAATGGCAGCGACGAGACGGTGCGCGGCAGCGAGGCCCGCGACGTCATCAACGGCGGCGGCGGTGACGACACCCTCTACGGGGGCGGCGGTGCCGACACGATGGCCGGCGGCGCTGGCAACGACCAGCTGCTCGGCGAGGCCGGAGCCGACGTGCTGAACGGCAACGCCGGAAACGATCGACTCGACGGCGGCCTCGGTGCCGACCGGCTCGAAGGCGGCACCGGCAACGATGTGCTGATCGGCGGCAAGGGATGGGATGTGCTGACCGGCGGCGCCGGATCGGACGTGTTCAAGTGGAGCTTCGGCGACGGCGGCGTGGCCGCGGGCCGGGCCGAGAACCCCGCCGCGGGAACCACGGCCCAGTTCAACGGTACGGCGTCGAACGGTTCGCGCGCCCAGGACGTCATCACGGACTTCAACACCGCGCCTGCCGCCTCGGGGGGCGACGTGCTCGACCTGCGCGAGCTGCTGGTCGGTGACCTCCACGGGGCGGGCAACGCGCCGGGCAACCTGCAGAACTACCTGGACTTCAACGTCAGCGGCGGCAACACCGAGATCCGCATCAGCACCTCCGGCCAATTCGCCAGCGGCACCTACAACAGCGCCGTCGAGGACCAGCGCATCGTGCTGCAGGGGGTCGACATCCGGAGCTCGCTCGGCCTGGCGGGGACCGCCACCGACAACCAGATCATCCAGGAGCTTCTGACGCGCGGGAAGCTGATCACCGACGGGCCCTGATCCGGGCCAAGCGGCGCGACGCGCTGCTCCCGCGGAGTGTCGTGCGCCGCGGGTCGGCCCTCAGCGCAGTGGCTGCGCGCTCGCCCAGGGACCGGTGATGCCGTCCAGCCCGCAGGCCCACAGCGAACGCGCGTCGGCCGCGTCGGCCACGCCCTCGGCCAGCACCCGAATCTCCAGGCCGTGCAACGTCCAGACCAGGCCGCGCACGAAGTCCGCACGCGCGCCGTCCAGGGCAACGCCGCTCACCAGGGCGCCATCGAGCTTCACGTAGTCGAGTCCGGCTTCGTACAGCCGCTCGATGCGCGCCAGGCGTTCGCCCGCGTGCTCCAGCCCGAGCTGCACGCCGAGCGGGCGCAGGTGCTGCCCCAGATCGCGCAGCACCGGTAGCTGTTCGATGGCCGCACGCTCACCCACCTCCAGCCACAGCGCGCGAGCCGCCTCGCCGTGGGCGGCGACGAGGCTGCGCAAGCCCACCAGAAAGCCACTGTCCCCGAGGGAATCGGCGGCCAGGTTCACCCCTCGAGGCTGTTCGTCGACTGCGATCTGCTCCAGCGCCAGGCGCACTGCCAAGAGATCGGTGCGGGCACTGAACTGGCTGCGCAGCGCCCAGGGCAGCCAACGTGCGGCAGGCTCGAAGGCTCCGCCCTCGTGCAGCCGCAGCCGCAGCGGGCTCTCCAGATGCAGCAACCGGCCATCGCGCCCGATGACCGGGTAGCTGCCGAGTTGGGCATCGCCGCGCTCCAGCGAGCGCCAGAGCAACTGGCGCCAACCGCTTTCGCCGATGGCCGACTCGGGGCTCGCGGCAGGCGGATCGTCGACTGCCAGGCCATAACCATCCTGTGTCTCTGCCCGCACCAGCGCTGCGTCGGCGGCCAGCATCAGCGCGGCGACGCTCGCCCCGGACCGCCACGGCACGGCGCCGATGGCGACACGAACATCGACCCAAGGCTTCAAGGCCGTCCTGAGGGTCGCCTGCAGCGCCGTTGCGACCCGGGCGGCATCGGCATCGGCCGCCTGCACCGCGAAGTCCGCGCCATTGAGGCGTCCCGCCATCAGGGGAGCGCCCGCTGCAGCGGCGGTGCGCAGGCTCAGGGCCAGTGTCTGCAGCAAGGCATCAGTGGCGGCATGGCCGGCATCGCGGTTGCGGCCGGCAAGATCATGCACTCGCACCAGCAGCAAGGCTCCCGAGCGGGGCGTGTCCTCGCGGGCCAGCATCGAACCCAGCTGCGCCAGGAAGTGGCCGCGATTGGACAGGCCCGTGAGCGGATCGGTCTGCGCCTGCTGGCGAAGGGCCTCCAGCTGTGCGCCCTGCTCGCCCAGCATGGCCTGCAGCCTCTGCACCATGGCATTCATCGCGCGGCTGAGCTGGCTCAGCTCGGGGACGCGGGGCTCGGGCACGGTCACGAAGCGCCGCTCGACGATGGCGCGGGCCTGGTCGACTGTCGCCTGCAGCGGCGCACGGATCCGCCGGAGCACCAGCGAACCGAGCGCACCTGCCAGCAGCCCGATCAGGATCAGCCAGCCGGCCGACCGCAGGCTGCCCCGCCAAAGATCGTCGAGCGCAAAACTCGACGCACTCACCACCTCGAGCGTGCCCAGCGATCGCCAACCGTTGGAGACCTGCGCGACACCGGGGAGCGATTCGATCGGCACCAGCCCCTCGAACCAGGTCGGCACCTGTGTCGACTCGGCCGTGCCACGGCGTTCGAACAGCATCTGCCCGTCCGGTCCTCGCAGGCTGATGCGCTCGTAGAAGCCGGTGTCGAACTGCGCGCTGATGGCGAGCTCGGCCAGCGCGAGATCCCCGTTCTGCTGCGACAGCGTGAGTGCCAGCGCCTGGGCGTTGTCGCTGTTCTTCAGCCGCAGCTGCGTTTCGAGGTAGCCGCGTGCCGAACCCACGGTGACCAGCGCGCTGCCCAGCACGCCGACCATCACGGTCGCGAGCAGCAGCAACCAGAGTTGTCGGATCAGCGACATTGCCCGCCCCCCGATGTGCACAGTGCCATGTTCATACGAAACCTTCCGCTCGTGCCTTGCCGAGCACCTCTCGCCAGCGAGACAGCCTCGCCGCCGGGTCGCCGGCCTTCTGCGCACCGGTGCCCTGCCACAGTCCCTCGGCGTTGAAGCTGAACACCGGGCTCAGGTCGCGCCGCAACGAGGCGGGCCGGATCTCTGCGATCAGGTTGTCGAGGATCAGGGGTTCGGCAGCGGGCTGGGCGTAGTAGGCCAACACCATGTGGGCCCGCACATGGCCGCCCAGATCGGCACGCACGTAGACCATTCTCAGCTTGGCAGGCGGCAGCCCCGCTGCGATCAGCGAAAAGTACTTGGCGATCGCGAAATCCTCGCAGTCGCCGGCCCCGCGCGCCAACAGCTCGAGCGGACTGGCCCACTGATCCACCTGCCCCACGGTGTCGATGTCCTCGGCGAACACGATGTGCTCGTTGAACAGCCGGTTGAATGCCTGGAGACGAGCCTCCTCCGACGTCGACTGGGAAGCCACGATCGTCGATTGCAACAGGCGGACGCCCCGCTCCGCCTCAGGCCCCTGACGCTGCGCAGCGGCGAGCATCCGGTCGCGATCCCAGGCCCGCGGCAGCACCCCCGGCGCGAGCAGCGCCAGCACCAGCAGCCACAGCGTCAGTGCCCACGATCGCGAACAGACGACGCGGGGAAGCGCGGGGATTCGTGGAGCAGGAAGGGACGCGATCGCGCTCGGAGCCATCGGGGTGTCTTCGGCCTTTTTGCCGGCGGACTTGAACCGCCTGTCTCCGATCGTGTGCCCACCGCCCTGTCTACGAGGCCATGCGAAGCGCGGTGTTGCGAATTTCACGGCGTTCGCCGGCATCTCGCGTCATCCGGTCAGCGGCCCCGTGGATCAGGGAACGAGCGCTTCGGGGGTGCATGAGAAACTCGGAGTCCACTCAATAGTGCTTCATGAAGCGCGAGTGCCCGCCTCGTTTCAAACACTGGATCTTCTGCAATGACTGTTTCGCGCGCCCTGACTTTCACCTTGCTGATCGCCACATCGACCGCAGCCCTCACCCAGACCGACGACCCGCTCAAGGCCGCTGCGCAGAAAGCCATCCAGACCAATCCAGAAGTCACGGCCCGTTTCAACGCCTTTCGCGCCGCCAGCAACGAGGTCGATGTCGCGCGCGGCGCCTACTATCCCCGGGTGGACCTGAACGCCGACGTCGGCCGCTCGCGCGACAGCATCGACACGCGAAGCCCGAAAGACCAGAGCCTGTCGCGCACCGGCGTCGGAGTCAGCCTGACCCAGCTACTGTGGGACGGCCAGCTGACCCAAGCCGAAGTCAGCCGCTTCGGCCACGCCCGCAGCAGCCGTTATTTCGAGTTCATCGAGGCCACCGAGCAGACGGCCCTGGAAGCCAGCCGTGCGTACTACGACGTGCTGCGTTTCCGCAGGCTCGTGCTGCTGGCAGAAGACAATTACGTGCAGCACAAGGTCTCGCACGACCAGATCCAGAACCGCTTCAAGGCCGGGGTCGGGCGTGGCGTCGATGTCGAGCAGGCGGCAGCGCGGCTGGCCTTGGCCGAGACGAACCTGTCCACCGAGACTGCCAACCTCCACGACGTGGTGGCGCGCTACCAGCGCGTGGTCGGGGAAGCGCCGCCCGCGCAGCTGACACTGGGCGCCGGACTGACCCAGGGCCTGCCGGCCAGCGCCAGCGAGGTGCAGACCCAGGCCACGCTGCGCAACGCGGGCATCTCGGCGGCCGTGGAAAACCTGCGGGCCCTGCGATCGCAATCCGAGGGGCAGCGCAGCGCCTTCCAGCCACGCATCGAGGCACGCGCCCGCGGCAGCGAGGGACACAATCTCAACGGCCTGCAGGACCAGCGACGCGAGGCTGCCGCCGAGGTGGTGCTGAGTTGGAATCTCTTCAATGGCGGCTCCGATCAGGCGCGCGTGCGCCAGTTCGCCGATCTCGTCACCCAGGCGGCCGACCTGCGCGACCGCACCTGCCGCGACACTCGCCAGACCGCCTCGATCGCCTTCAACGACACGCTCAAGCTCGTCGAGCAGCTGCGTTATCTCGAACGCAACGTCGTCGCGATCGAGCGGGCGCGCGATGCCTACCGTCAGCAGTTCGAGATCGGTCAGCGCAGCCTGCTCGATCTGCTGAATGCGGAGAACGAGGTCTACACCGCGCGGCGCGCCTATGCCAACGCGGAGCACGAACTGCGCATTGCCTACGTGCGCACGCACGCGGCGACCAACACCCTGACCGCTGCGCTCGGCCTGTCGCGGATCGACACCGGCGCTCTGCCGGACGACAACTGGAACGCTGGCGAGGATGCCGCGGCACGCTGCCCGATCACGGCCGCTCCGCTGGCGACCACGTCTCGCGAGGAACTCGACGCTCGCGCGAAGGCGCTGTCCGAGGCACGCCCCGGCGTCGCGCCGACCCCGGCCACCAAGCCCCCGGTGGCACGCTGAGCGACGCCCTTCATGGCCTGGAGGGCCCATTCTCTGGGCTATACTGCGCGGCTTGTCGGGGCGTAGCGCAGCCTGGTAGCGCACTTGCATGGGGTGCAAGGGGTCGCGAGTTCGAATCCCGCCGTCCCGACCAAAGAAAAGACGAGGCCTAGCCGGTGATCACCACGGGCTAGGCCTTTTGTCTTTGCTCCTGCATCGCGCGCCCGGACGCCGCGTTGCGTACCTAGGGCAGCAGCAATTGCCGGATCGACACGAGCTCGTCGCGCATCGTCGCCAGCGTCGGTGGGGCGGCGTTGACGCGGACGCGCGCCACGGCGGCGGTCGGAGCGACTGCCGCTGCCTCCATGGCCTCGGTCTCCGGTAGCACGTCGTCGGCCGACGGCAGGCCTCCATCTTCCTGCGTTGGCACCTGGGTCGCCTCGGCCGCGAGGGCGGCGCGCACACCAGCCTCAGAAAGACGGTTGCGCGCACCACTGATGGTGAAGCCCTGCTCGTACAGCAGTTCCCGGATGCGCCGGATCAGCAAGACCTCGTGGTGCTGGTAGTAGCGACGGTTGCCACGCCGCTTCATGGGCTTGAGTTGCGAGAACTCCTGCTCCCAATACCGCAGCACATAGGGCTTGACGCCGCACAGTTCGCTGACTTCACCGATCGTGAAATACCGCTTGGCGGGGATCGGCGGCAGCGATTTTTCCATTGGAAATCAAGGGCCTGTGGCGTATGACCTCAGACTTTACTCGAACTCCTCCGCGCTCGGTATGTCACCTTGCACGACGCCCTTGAGTTTGTGGCTTGCGTGGAACGTCACCACATTGCGCGCCTTGATCGGTATCGCCTCCCCGGTGCGTGGGTTGCGCCCGGGTCGGGGGGCCTTGCGCCGGATCTGGAAGTTGCCGAAGCCGGACAGCTTGACGTCCTGGCCCTCGACCAGCTGGCCGTGGATCAGCTCGAAGAAGGCCTCGACCATGTCCTTGGACTCGCGCTTGTTCAGGCCAAGCCGCTCGAACAGCAGTTCGGCGAGTTCGGCCTTGGTCAGCGTTGGAGTCTCGAGGGTCGGCAACAGCACTCTGTCCATGGTCGGATTCTTCCGTATCGGAGCCGCTCAGGCACGCAGGCGGGCGCCCAGTTGCACAGAAAGTGTGTCCAGCACGGAGCGAACTGCGGCGTCGATGCGCTCGTCGGTCAGCGTGCCCTGCTCGTCCAACAGTTCAAGCCGTATGGCCAGGCTGCGCTCACCGGCGGCCACCTCGGCACTTGGGTTCTTGGGGCGGTAGACATCGAACAGGCGTGCGCTGCGTACGACGCCGCCGCTGGGCGCTGCGGCGATCGATTGCATCAGCGCATCGTGGGCGACTTGATCGCCGACGATCAGGGCGATGTCCCGAACCGCCGCCTGCTGCTTCGGGATGGCGGCATAGACCGGCACGCCGCCCTCCGACAGCGCCTGCGCGTCGAGTTCGAACACGACCGGCGCCTGCGGCAGTTCGTAGGCCTGTCGCCAGCGCGGGTGCAGTTCGCCGATCCAGCCGACGGCTCGGCCGTCGAGCTCGATCCGGGCACTGCGCCCCGGATGCAGCGCCGGGTGCTCCGCAGCGACGAAGCGCGGCCGACGCGGCACCAGCAGCGCCTCCACGTCGCCCTTCACGTCGAAGAAGTCGACGCCGCGTTCGGCGCTGCCCCATTGCGGTTCATCGCAGCCCCCATAGGCCAGGCCCCCCAGGCGCAGCGGCTGGTCGACCCCGGCCACGCCGACGTCGCTGTCGACGGCGGAGGGATTGCGCAGGAACACGCGGCCGATCTCGAACACGCGCACCCGCGCCGCCTTGCGCGCGAGGTTGAAGCGCAACACGTTGATCAGGCTGCCGATCAGGCTGGATCGCATCACGGCCAGTGGCGCAGCGATCGGATTGAGCAATCGGATCGGGGCCTCGTTGCCGGCAAAGTCGCGCTCCCAGCGTGCCTCGACGAAGCTGAAATTCACGGTTTCCTGGTAATCCAGGCCGGCCATCGCGTGCCGTAGCGTGTGCAGTCCACGACGCGACTCCGACATCACGCGTGGCGTCACGGGGGCCAGCGGCGGCGTGTCAGGCAGCATCGAGTAGCCGAGGACACGGATGATCTCCTCGATCAGGTCTTCCTCGATCTGCAGATCGAAACGCCAGCTCGGTGGCGTGACGACGATGCGTCCGTCCTCCTCGCGGCACACCAATCCCAGCCGCCGGAACACGCCGACGCACTGGGCCTGCGAGACCGGCATGCCGATCACGCGGCTGGCGCGATCGACGCGCATCGCGACCGGCGTGCGCTCGGGCAGCCCGAGCGTTTGGTCGTCCATCGGGCCGGCTTCGCCGCCGCAGACCTCGAGGATCAGTTGCGTGATGCGCTCGATGTGCTCGACCGTCTGCGCCGGATCGACGCCGCGCTCGAAGCGGTGCCCGGCGTCGGTGCTGAAGTTGTAGCGGCGCGAGCGCCCGGCGACCGACTGCGGCCACCAGAATGCGGCCTCGACGTACACGTTGCGGGTGTCGTCGGTCACCGCGGTGGCCTGGCCGCCCATGATCCCGGCCAGCGATTCGACCTGCCGATCGTCGGCGATCACGCCCACGGCAGCGTCGACCTCGATGGTGCTGCCGTTCAGCAGTTCCAGGGACTCACCGGGCCGACCCCAGCGCACTTCAAGCCCGCCATGGATCTTGTCGAGATCGAAGATGTGCGAGGGACGGCCGAACTCGAACATCACGTAGTTCGAGATGTCGACCAGTGCACTCACCGAGCGCTGGCCGCAGCGCGCGAGGCGCTCCACCATCCAGGGCGGCGTCGCCGCCCGCGGGTTCACGCCGCGGACGATGCGCCCCGAGAAGCGGCCGCACAGGTCGGGTGCCGTGACGCGAATCGGCAGCGTGGCGCCGTGCACCGGCGGCACCGGCGCGAAGACCGGCTGCGCGAGCGGCGCGCCCGTCAGCGCCGACACCTCGCGGGCGATGCCATAGACGCTCAGGCAGTGGGCCAGATTGGGCGTGAGCTTCAGCGTGAACAGCGTGTCGTCGAGCTGGAGGTGGCTGCGGATGCTCGCGCCCACCGGAGCATCCTCGGCGAGGATCAACAAGCCGCCATGGTCTTCCGACAGCTTGAGCTCGCGCGCCGAGCACAGCATGCCCTGGCTCTCGACGCCCCGCAGCTTGCCGAGCTTGATCTGGAACGGCGCACCGCCCGCCTCGGCCGGCGGCAGCTCCGCGCCCACCAACGCGCACGGCACCTTGATCCCGGCTCGCACGTTCGGCGCGCCGCAGACGATGGACAGCGGCGCCTCGGCGCCGACATCGACCCGGCAGACATGGAGCCGGTCGGCATTGGGATGCTTCTCGACGGCGATCACTTCGGCCACCACCACCTTGTCGAACGGCGGCGCGACCGGGCGCAGTTCCTCGACCTCGAGGCCGGCCATGGTCAGCGTCTCGGCCAGCGCGGCGGTCGATAGCGGCGGGTTGCAGAACTCGCGCAACCAGGATTCAGGAAATTGCATGTGACCTGTGTCGTTGAGGAGGCCGGATCACTTGAACTGCGACAGGAAGCGCAGGTCGCCATCGAAGAAGAGGCGCAGGTCGCTGACGCCATAGCGAAGCATCGCCAGCCGGTCGATGCCCGAGCCGAAGGCGAAACCGATGTAGCGCTCCGGGTCCAGGCCCATGTTGCGGATCACCTGCGGGTGCACCTGACCCGAGCCCGACACCTCGAGCCAACGACCCTTCAGGGGCCCGCTGCCGAACATCATGTCGATCTCGGCACTCGGCTCGGTGAACGGAAAATAGCTGGGCCGGAAGCGGATCTGCAGGTCGCTGGTCTCGAAGAAGGCTCGAATAAAGCTCACATAGACCGACTTCAAGTCCTTGAAGCTGATGTTCTCTCCCACCCACAGCCCCTCGACCTGGTGGAACATCGGCGAGTGCGTCGCATCGCTGTCGACGCGGTAGGTGCGCCCCGGAGCGATGACGCGGATCTCCGGCATCGGCAGCCCGGCATCGAGCGCGGCGCGGTGCGCCTTCACGTGCCGTACCGCGTGGCGGATCTGCATCGGGCTGGTGTGGGTGCGGAGCACCTGCCCGCCCTCGACATAGAAGGTGTCGTGCATCGAGCGCGCCGGATGGTCGGCCGGCGTGTTCAGTGCAGTGAAATTGAACCAGTCGGTCTCGATCTCCGGGCCGTCGGCCACCTCGAAGCCCATCGAGCCGAAGATCGCCTCGATGCGCTCCATCGCCCGGGTGATCGGATGCAGGCCACCGCTGCCGCGGCGCCGGCCCGGCAGCGTCACATCGAGCGACTCGGCGCGCAACTGCTGCGCCAGTTCGGCATCGGCCATGGCCTGGCGGCGCGCCGTCAACGCCGCCTCGACCTGCTGCTTGGCCGCGTTGATCTCGGCGCCGCGCGCCTTCTTCTCGTCAACCGGCAGGCTCGCCAGCTGCTTCATTCGCGCCGTGAGCTCCCCGCTCTTGCCGAGGAACGTGGCCTTCGCATCCTCGAGCTCGGCCGGGGTGCGGGCCTTCTCGAAGGCCTGCGCCGCCTGTTGCACCAGTTGACTGAAGGCTTCCATCAGATCTGTGTCTTGCGGATGAAGGGAGTGACGCTGAAAAAGCAAGGGGCCGACGCTTGCGCCTCGGCCCCTGCAGTGCACATCGGGCCTGCAAGGCCCGACATCGATCAGGCGAGCTGGGCCTTCACCTTCTCGACGATGCTGCCGAACGCGGCCGGATCGTTGACCGCCAGTTCCGCGAGCATCTTGCGATCGATGTCGATCGCGGCCTTCTTGATGCCGGCGATGAAGCGGCTGTAGGTGATGCCGTGGCTGCGCGAAGCCGCATTGATGCGGGCGATCCACAGGCGACGGAAGACGCGCTTGCGGTTGCGGCGGTCGCGGTAGGCGTACTGGCCTGCCTTCATCACCGCCTGCTTGGCGATGCGATAGACGTTCTTGCGGCGGCCGCGGAAGCCCTTGGCGAGCTCCAGGACCTTCTTGTGACGAGCGCGTGCGGTAACACCGCGTTTGACGCGAGGCATGTTTCTACTCCTTCAAGAATTGATCTGAGACCTGGACGTCGCGGCTCAAAGGCCGGCGAACGGCAGCATCTGGGCCATGTGGCCCATGTTGGTCTCATGCACCGTCGCCGTACCCCGCAGGTGGCGCTTGTTCTTGGTGCTCTTCTTGGTGAGGATGTGGCGCTTGAACGCCTGACCTCGCTTGACGGTGCCGCCCGGGCGGACACGGAAACGCTTGGCAGCGCTCTTCTTGGTCTTCATCTTGGGCATGACTGCTCCTTCTAGTTTGTTCCCGCAGGCGCCGCGAACCACTCGCGGACTTGGGGCCTGTCGGTCACTTGTGCCTTCGTTGCGGCGACCAGACCGCAACGACGGTGAACTCACTTCTTTCGCTTCGGCCCGAGCACCATGATCATCTGGCGCCCTTCGAGCTTGGGCATGTTCTCCACCACCGAAACATCGGCAAGTTCGTCGCGGATGCGCTCGAGCAGCCGCATGCCGATGTCCTGGTGCGTGATCTCGCGGCCGCGGTACCGCAAGGTCACCTTGCCCTTGTCGCCCTCTTCGAGGAAGCGACGCAGGTTGCGCATCTTGATCGCGTAATCGCCTTCGTCGGTACCGGGCCGGAACTTCACTTCCTTGATGTCGATGACGTGCTGCTTGGCCTTGGCTTCCGCGGCCTTCTTCTGCTCCGCGTACTTGAACTTGCCGTAGTCCATCAGCCGGCAGACCGGGGGGTCTGCCGTCGCCGAAATTTCCACCAGATCGACGTCCGCCTCACCTGCCAGGCGCAAGGCCTCCTGGATGCTGACGATGCCCAACGGCTCGTTCTCGGGCCCGTTCAGGCGCACTTCCGGCGCCATGATTTCCCGGTTCAGCCGGTGCTTGCGTTCGTCGTTACGGGTGCGACGGTCAAAGAAATTAGCGATGGTCAGAATCCTTTCGAGCCCTGTGCGTTCCTGCGCTCAGGCTCCACATCGAACACACGCGCGCCTGGACAACCAAGGCGTGAGACGGAAAACGAACTCCCTCCCGCATCACACCTTGTGGGCGATGTCGCTAGCCATCCTCTGGGAAAAGGCATCTAGAGGCATCACGCCGAGGTCCTGGTTGCCTCGGGCGCGCACCGCAACGGCCCCCGCAGCCTTTTCCTTGTCGCCGACGACAAGGATGTACGGAAGCTTTTGCATGGAATGCTCGCGGATTTTATACGTGATTTTCTCGTTGCGCAAATCGACGCCGGCTCTAACTCCTTGTTTTTGCAGCGTTTTCGCAATCTCTGCGGCGTAGTCGGCTTGCCCGTCGGTGATGTTGAGCACCATCACCTGCACCGGGGCGAGCCACGCCGGTAGCGCGCCGGCATGCTGCTCGATGAGGATGCCGATGAAACGCTCGAGGCTGCCAACGATCGCCCGGTGCAGCATCACCGGGAACAGGCGCTCGCCGCTTTCGGCCACATAGACCGCGTCGAGCCGCTCCGGCAGCGAGAAATCGACCTGCATCGTGCCGCACTGCCACTGGCGACCCAGGGCGTCCTTCAGCGTGTATTCGATCTTCGGGCCGTAGAACGCGCCGTCGCCGGGCGACACCACGAATTCGCAGCCCGACGCCCGCAGGCTCTCCATCAGCGCGTGCTCGGCCTTGTCCCAGACCGCATCGGAGCCGATCCGCTTCTCGGGCCGGGTGGCGACCTTGTAGATGATGTCGTTGAAGCCGAAGTCCCTGTAGACCTTCTGCAGCAAGGCCGTGTAGGCCACGCACTCCGCCAGGATGTGCTCCTCGGTGCAGAAGATGTGCCCGTCGTCCTGCGTGAAGCCGCGCACCCGCATGATGCCGTGCAGGCCGCCGGTAGGCTCATTGCGGTGGCACTGGCCGAACTCGCCGTAGCGCAACGGCAGGTCGCGGTAGCTCTTGATGCCCTGCTTGTAGATCAGGATGTGGCCGGGGCAGTTCATCGGCTTGAGCGCGTAATCACGCTTCTCCGACTCCGTGACGAACATGTTCTCGCGGTACTTGTCCCAGTGGCCGGTCTTCTCCCACAGGCCCTGGTCGAGGATCTGCGGCCCCTTGACCTCGAGATAGCCGTTGTCGCGGTAGACCTGCCGCATGTACTGCTCGACCTGCTGCCACACCGTCCAGCCCTTCGGGTGCCAGAACACCAGGCCGGGCGCATGTTCGTCGAGGTGGAACAGGTCGAGTTCGCGGCCGAGCTTGCGGTGGTCGCGCTTCTCGGCCTCCTCGAGCATGTGCAGGTACTGCTGCAACTCGTCCTTGCTGGCCCAGGCCGTGCCGTAGATGCGCTGCAGCATCTCGTTGCGGTGGTCGCCGCGCCAGTAGGCGCCGGCCACCTTCATCAGCTTGAAGTGCCGGAGCTTGCCTGTGCTCGGCACGTGCGGGCCGCGGCACAGGTCCTCGAAACGGCCTTCGCGGTAGAGCGACACCTCCTGGCCGGCCGGGATGCTGGCGATGATCTCGGCCTTGTAGGCCTCGCCGATCGACTTGAAGTGCGCCACCGCCTCGTCGCGCGGCAGCACGCGGCGCTCGACCTTCTCGTCCTTCTTCGCCAGTTCGGTCATCTTGGCCTCGATCGCCGCCAGATCCTCCGGCGTGAACGGGCGCTTGTACGAGAAGTCGTAGTAGAAGCCGTTCTCGATGACCGGACCGATGGTCACCTGCGCATCGGGAAACAACTCCTTGACCGCATAGGCCAGCAGGTGGGCGGTGGAGTGGCGGATCAGTTCCAGCCCGTCGGCGTCCTTGTCGGTCACGATCGCGAGCGGCGTGTCGTGTTCGATGCGGTAGCCGGTGTCGACCAACCTGCCGTCGACCCGCCCGCCCAGTGCCGCCTTCGCGAGCCCGGTGCCGATCGATGCCGCGACCTCGGCCACGGTGACCGGGCCGGGGAACTCGCGTTGCGAGCCGTCGGGAAGCGTGATCACGATCATGGAAGAGCCTCTGGAATGAAAAAAGCGCGGTGGAGACCGCGCTTCGAGACGAAAAGAACAGACGTGCTCAGACTGCGGTCGGACAACCCTGGTGCATGGTGGTCGACGTTCGCGGTGTCATAACCCGGCGTGCCTTTCTCGTCCTTGTTCGTGGTTGCGAGCGCGCATTGTAGGCGCGCCCGCGGTCCCCGATCAGTGGAACTGCTCTTCCTCGGTCGAGCCGGTCAGCGCCTTCACGCTCGACGAACCGCCCTGGATCACGGTGGTCACGTCGTCGAAGTAGCCTGCGCCGACTTCCTGCTGGTGCGACACGAAGGTGTAGCCCTGCTCGCGCGCCTTGAACTCGGGCTCCTGCACCATCTCGACGTAGTGCTTCATGCCCTCGCCCTTCGCGTAGGCCTGGGCGAACTGGAAAGTGTTGTACCAGTTGATGTGGATGCCCGCGAGGGTGATGAACTGGTACTTGTAGCCCAGCTCCGAGAGCTTCTCCTGGAACACGGCGATCGTCTTGTCGTCCAGGTTCTTCTTCCAGTTGAACGATGGCGAGCAGTTGTAGCTCAGCAGCTTGCCCGGGTGCTTGGCGTGCACCGCCTGCGCGAACTCGCGGGCGAAGCCCAGATCCGGCGTGCCGGTCTCGCACCACACGAGGTCGGCGTAGGCGGCGTAGGCCACGCCGCGGCTGATGGCCTGCTCAAGGCCGTTCTTCACGCGGTAGAAGCCTTCCTGGGTGCGCTCACCGGTGAGGAAGGGCTTGTCGTTGGCGTCGTGGTCGCTGGTGATCAGGTTGGCGGCCTCGGCATCGGTGCGGGCCAGCACGATGGTCGACACGCCCATCACGTCGGCGGCGAAGCGCGCGGCGATCAGCTTCTCGCAGGCTTCCTGGGTCGGCACCAGCACCTTGCCACCCATGTGGCCGCACTTCTTCACTGCGGCGAGCTGGTCCTCGAAGTGCACGCCGGCGGCGCCCGCGGCGATCATGTTCTTCATCAGTTCGAAGGCGTTCAGCACGCCACCGAAGCCGGCTTCCGCATCGGCCACGATCGGCAGGAAGTAGTCGATGAAGTCCTTGTCGCCGGGGCCCGTGCCGCGCGACCACTGGATCTCATCGGCGCGCTTGAAGGTGTTGTTGATGCGGCGGACCATGGTCGGCACCGAGTCGTAGGCGTACAGCGACTGGTCGGGATACATGGTCTCGGAGGTGTTGCCGTCGGCGGCCACTTGCCAGCCCGACAGATACACGGCCTCGACGCCGGCCTTGGCCTGCTGCATCGCCTGACCGGCGGTGATCGCGCCGAAAGCGTTGACGTAGCCCTTCTTCGACGCGCCGTTGCACTGTGCCCACAGCTTTTCGGCGCCGCGCTTGGCGATCGTGTACTCGGGCTGCAGGCTGCCGCGCAGGCGCACCACGTCGGCGGCGCTGTAGCCGCGCTTCAGGCCCTTCCAGCGCGGGTTTTCCGCCCAGTCTTTCTCGAGGGCGGCGATCTGTTGTTCACGGGTCGGTTGGCTCATGTCGGGCTCCGGAAGTGGTGAATGAAGTGGTGGGGAAACGGTGACTCAGCGTAAGGCCAAACGCCGCGCCGAAGAAGACTTCTATCTTATATAAGACTTCTCAAGAAATCCAATGAAAACAAAGACTTGAAAAGCAGATTTCCGCATGTGAAATTGATTCTTCCGCCATGAAAAAATCTGCGGCACTGCAGCATCGTAGCGTTTTGCATTGCAGGATGATCATTTCTCATCGTGGGATATCGCGGTGGAGCACGCTTCGCTCACCGCGCCGGGCCGCGACCGACGATGATGGCGGCCATGACGTCCTTCGCTTTCCTCTCCGGCACCAGCTTCCTGAAGCTTCCCCCGCAGGCCGATCGGCCGTATGCCGTCGCCGGCCTCGCGTGGGATGGCTCGGTCACCAACCGGCCGGGCGCGCGCTTCGGCCCGCGCGCCATCCGCGAGGCGAGCCACATGCTGTGCGACGGCATCCATCCGCACTTCGACATCGACCCCGCGCCCTACCTGACCGACCTGGGCGACCTGCCGCTGCCCAACACCAGCCTCGAAGCCATGCGCGCGGCCATGGCGCCGAGCGTGAACGCGATGATCCGTGCCCACCACATGGCCTGGATCGGCGGCGATCACTCGATCACGCTGCCGCTGCTGCGGGCCTACAAGGCCTGGCTGGGCCGACCGCTGGCCGTGATCCATTTCGACGCCCACTGCGACACCTGGGAAGACCATTTCGGCGAGCCCAGCGGCCATGGCACCTGGGTCTACGAGGCTCTCCAGGAGGGCCTGGTGCTGCCCGAGTGCTTCACCCAGATCGGCATCCGCTCGGCGGGCGCGCGCGAGGCGCGCGAGTACGTGCGGACCCAGGGCGGACAGATCTTCGATGCCCGTCAATTGCGCGGCCTCGAGAGTCCGGCGCAACTGGCGCCTGTGACCGCCGCCATCCGGGAGCGGCTCGCCGCCCACGGCCACCCGCCGCTCTACCTCAGCCTCGACATCGACTGCCTGGATCCGGCATTCGCGCCGGGCACCGGCACGCCCGAACCCGGTGGCATGACAACGAACCAGGTGCTGTCGCTGCTGGAGGAACTGGCCGATCTCGACTTCGTCGGCATGGATTGCGTAGAAGTGGCCCCGCCGTACGACCACGCCGAGCTCACGAGCTACGCCGCGGCAAGTTTCGTGTGGACCTACCTGTGCGGGCAGCTGGCGCGCCGCGGCGCCATCCGGGAAGCCTGAATCCGCCAGCGCGCTGGCGCGGCAGGTAGACCGCCAGCAGCGCCAGCAGGCCGAGCACGCCGAACGGCCAGCGCAGATCCACGCGCGACGCGACCGGATGCGCCAGTTGCTCGCTGGTCAGCGCCGCATACAGCGCCTGGGGTGTGGTGAGTCGCTGGTAGGCCAGGCCCGTTTCGCTGGCCAGCAGTTGCAGGTAGGGCTCGCGCAGCGACGACAAGTGCTCGCTGCCCGGCGTGGAACCCAGCATCACGCCGGGGCGGTCGCTGCCGTCCTCGACCATCTGTTCTCCCGCGACGCTGCCGCCCCGGCCGTAGCTGCGCGGGTCGAGCTGCATGACTTCATCGGCTTCCCAATAGCTGTAGGCGCGGCCCTCGAGGTCGTGCTTCGGGATGCGCGCCGGCAACAGGCCGCCCACACCCACCACCAGGCCCGGCGCGACACGCACGGCGCCTTCATCGCTGGGACGGTACTGCGGGTTGACCGGCGGTGCCTCCTGCCCGTCGGTCACGAACACCAGTGCCGGTCGCGACGGCAGGGCCTTGACGATCTTCAACCCGCTGTACAGCCCCTTGGCGACCTCACTGTTGCCGGTCCAGGCCATGCGGCCATCGATGTTCGACAGCAGGGACAGCAACTCCCGCTGGTTCTCGCACACCTCCACCGGATCCATCAGAAGGAAGGAGCGGTATTCGGTGAACAGGCCCCAGCCGATACGGCTTCCGCACGGCAGCTTGCGCAGCGCTTCACCGATCACACGCTTGGCCTGCGCCAGGCGCGTGATCGAACGGCCTTCATGCTGCTGGTCGGCCACCTCCATGCTCTGCGTCACGTCGAGCACGATCACCATGTCGCTCTGGGGCCGTGCCCAGGTGAGGTACGGGGACGCGAAGGTGATGCTCAGCGCCAGCGCGGCGAGCGCCAGGCAGGCGCGTGCCGTCCCCGCGAGCAGCGCTGCCCCGCCCTGCCGCAGCAGTGCCCGCAGGCCGGGGTCCTTCACGGCAGCCCCCGCGACACGCCGCGCATCGTCGTTGCGGCGCGCTCGGCGTTCTCCGGCGGCCCACCAGCATCCGGCTCCGCGTCGTCGGGGTCGGGTTGCAGCCGCTGGGCGCGCTCGAGGTTGTAGCGCGCCTCCCAATGCTCCGGGTCCTGCCGCAGCACTTCGCGGTAGCTCGCCTTCGCCAGCTCGATCAACGGCAGCGCCTGGCCCGGCAGGGCCGAGCCACGCAGCACCAGCGCCTGCAGCAGCAGCTGGTTCGCGGCGTTGTAGCGGGCGGCGCGCCCGAGCGCGCTGTCGTCCTGCAGCACCCGGTAGGCATCGATCGCCGCCTCGTGCTCGCCACGTCGGGCCAGCTCAGTGGCATGCGCGAAGCGCAGTTCGGCGCGCGCCGTCGGGTCGGGCCGCTCGGCGATGCCGGCACGGATCATCGCGTTGTCGCGCTGCTTGTCATGCCAGCGCCAGCCGTCGATGACGGCAGCCAACGCGAGGAGCGCCAGGCCCCCCCAGGCCAGCCTCAACCGGGTCTGCGGCGTCATCAGCGCCACGATCGCCCCTCGGCCCAGCGGCTGGCGAACAGCAGCAGCACCGCCGCCAGCGCCAGCGCATAGGCGTGCGCCGTCAGGTCGCGGCGCGGCACCAGGTCCTGGTAGGTGATGGGCAGGTTCTCCAGCCGGCCCACGTCGGCGATCGCGCGCTTCAGCGCCTCGGGGTTCTCGGCCTCGTAGGCGCGGTAGGGCACGCCGGCCGACTGGAAGAATCGATCGAGGAAGATCTCCGGTACCGTGTCCGCGGTGCCGGGCGCATCGCCCGCGTTCGCGTGCAGCCCCGGACTGCGCGCCGAGCGGATGTAGATCCAGTACAGCGACACGCGTTGCGCCTGCAACCGGTCGACGATGAGCTGACGCACGCCCGGTTCGATGTGGTCTCCGCCGTCCGAGACCAGCAGCACGATGCGCGAGCCGGTGTAGGGCCGGTCGTCGAAGAAGCGCAGGCCCTCGAGCAGGGCCGCGGCGATGTCGGTCTCACCCAGGCCACGCCCGACCTCGCCGGCGGCGATGGCCGCCTGCACCACGTCGGTCTTCTGGGTGAAGTCGAGCACCCGGATCGGCAAGGTGCTGAACACCGCCATCGCGAAGCGGTCCTGCTGCCGGCTGGCCGCGAACTCGCCCAGCAACTGGCGCGCCGCCTGCCCCTTGCTGACGCGCACGCTCTGGTCCTGCTGGTTGTAGGCATACCAGGCGGCCGAGCCGGGGGTCGGGCCATTGACGGACGCCGAGCTGCTGACGAAGCGCTCGTCCATGCTGCGGCTGCGATCGAGCAGCAGCGCGATCTCGGCGCCCTGCCCCACCCGCTCGACCGCGTACTCGGCGCGGTACATCCCGGCCAGCGCCACCACGATGCTCGCAATGGCGAAGGCTCCCAGCACGCGCAACAGCCACTTGAGCAGCACCGAAGGGCGGTCCGCCGGCAGCAGCGCGAGCCACGAATGGCGCTGGGTCGCGCGGCCGTCGCGCCACAACGGCAGCAGTGCCAGCGGCAGCAGGCAGAGCCAGGCCGGGTGCGCCCAGCCGATCGAGTCGAGCAGGTTCATCGCCATCTCACGCCCGTCCCCGCTCGATGTCGAAGCAGCGCCGGCAGAAGTCACGCAACCACAGGCGATCGGCCTCGAGCGGTGCCTGCCCGCCGAAGAAGAAGCGCTCCGAACGCTCGAAGAACTGCAGCAGCTCGCCACGTACCGCCGCGTAGGCCGGCTGCTCGGCCACGAAGCGATCGACCGCGCCGGCATGGAGCACGCGGCGGGCCGTGGCATCGAGCGCGGCATGCAGGGTGCGCCACGCATCCAGCCATTCGTCGGTCGGGGCGGCCAGCGGCACGCCCTGGAGCTGCCGACGCGCCCGCGCGAACGGTCGCTGCCGACGTCGCCACCACGGCCAGCCCAGGTAGACCATCGCCAGATGGGCCAGCGGCAGCAGCGCCAGTGCGGCATACAGGCTCAGGCGTTGCCGCTCCGGCAGGGTGTCGACCCGCAGCGCCGGCGTATCGGGGCGCAGGGTACCCAGGCCGGCCCGCAACGGCGCCTCGACCGGGGCCAGAGGTGCGAGGCCGACAGGCGCGAAATCGATGCGCAGCTCTTCGCCACGCGGTTGGCCGTCGAAGCGCAGCGTGAAGGACGGCAGGTCCAGCACCACCGGTTCGCTGGGCGCGCGGAACACCTGGTAGTCGAACACCAGGGTGTGGCGCCGGCCCCGCAGCGTGGGCCGCCCACCCTGCGTGACCCGTCGCAGCTCGAAGGAGTGCCCGATCCGCCCAGGCGTCGGGATCGACGCCTCGTCCAGTGTCAGGCGGCCCGGCACGTCGAGCACGATGGTTCGCGTGAGCACGTCGCCCACCCGATGACCGTAGGCCCGTGGATCGGTGACCTGCGCGACGATCGGCTCGGTGTCTTCGGCATCGGCCGCAGCGAGGCCGCTCGCCGTCAGCAGGCCGCAGGCGACGGCGAGCACGGCCGCCCGTGCAGCGTGAGCGGGCCGGGACGTGCAGCGCGGAAGGCGCCGGATGGCCACGCTCAGCCCTGCACGAAATGGGCGCTCACCGCATCGGCCCGGTAGCCGTCGTCGAGGACGAGCGGATCGAGGCGATGCCGGTGGAACAACGCCTGCAACGCGGCGCGCCGCCCGGCCTGGACGGCGCGCCAGCGCTCGCGCAGCGCCGGCCGCATCCAGACCAATGTCTGCTCGCCGCTTTCGGGGTCAGCCAGCTGGGTCAGGCCATTGCGGGGCGGGTCGAACTCCTGCCGATCCCACACCATCACCGGCACCACCTCGTGGTGGGCCAGTCCCCCCAGCACGGCCTCGAGATCGGCGATCGGCAGGTGGAAATCGGACACCAGGAAGACCAGCGCACGCCGGTGCGGCAGCGCACGCGCCGCCTCCGCCAGCCCGAGCGCCGAGCCCCGCGGATCGAGCCGGCGCAGGCGTTGCGCCAGCAGGCTGCCGAGGCCGCGCCGGCGCGTCGGCGGCAGCAGCCAGTCGCGTCGCATCTGCCCGTCGCAACCGATGAAGCCGAAGGAGTCGCCGGCGCGCCACGCCGACTCGGCCGCCGCCTGCGTGAAGTCGGCCAGCACGTCGAGCTTGCGGCGCACCCCGCGATAGCCCATCGAGGCAGACAGGTCCGCGATCACGACGACCGCCACCGCCTTGCGTTCGCTGAACACGCGCACCTGCCATTGACCGAAGGCGTCGCGCAGGCTGGCGTGCACGTCGATGCGCCGCGTGTCGGGAGCCTGTGTCAGCGGCACGTGGCCGCGGAACTCGAGGCCCGCCTCGCCGCGCCGGCTGCGGTGCGCACCCGGCACATGGCCGGCGGCGCCGTGCCGCACACGGTAGTGGAACTCGCGCACCGCAGGAGCCGCCGGCTTCACGGCGCGGCCACCTTCGAGACGATGCCCTCCATGAGGGCGGCAATGATCTCGGTGCGCCGCAGTTCGTAGACCGGTTGCAGGCACAGACGGTGGGCGATGGTCTCGTAGAACACCGAGCGCAGGTCCTCCGGCGTGGCGTAGCTGCGGCCGTCCAGCCAGGCCGCAGTACGCGCGGCCCGCAGCATCAGGCTCATGCCGCGCGGGCTGGCGCCGGCGAGCATCAGGTCCGCGGTGTCGGCCTCGTCCAGCACCACGCCGTAGTCGGCCGGCGCGGCGGTCGCGCGCCACAGGTGCAGCGCGTAGTCGCGCAGCACCTCGGACGCCTGCACGCCGCGCTGCACCGCCGCCGCCACGGCCGGCAGCTCGCGGTAGGGCAGCATGCCGGCCGGCAACTCGTCGATCAGCGCATCGGTATCGTGGAAGCGCGGGTCGAACATCAGCGCACGGCGATCCTCGTCGCTGGCCGGCGCGTCGATGCTGATCTCCATCATGAAGCGGTCGCGCGCCGCGGAGGAGATCTCGAAGGTCTCCTCGCGCTCGACACGGTTGCGGTCGGCGAACACCAGCAGGTGCGGGAACCGGAACTCGCGGTTGAACGCCGTCAGGCTGCGTTCGGCCATCACGCGCAGCAGCAGCGCATGCACCTGGGGGCGTGCACGGTTGATCTCGTTGAAGAAAAAGATGGCCAGCTCGTCACCGTGCTGTGTCAACGGCCCTGGGTCGACCTGCGGTCGCCCCTCGCTGCTGATGTGCGTGTGGTAGACGAGGTCGTTGGGCATCAGGTCGATCGTGCCCTCGGTGCGCCCGAAAGCGCCGCCGATCAGGTGTGCCACGCTGCGCAGCAGCGTCGTCTTGCCGACCCCCACATCGCCCTGCAGCAGCACGTGACCGCGGGCGAACACCGCCATCGTGATCAACCGCAGGGCGCGCCGCTGCCCGATCACTGCGCGCGCCGCCAGCGACTCCAACTGCAGCGCCCGCTCGCGCCAGTCGCTCAGCTGCGCGTCATTCAACTCCATGGGGCTCCTTCGCGGGTCTGGACGGACCCGATGAAAACGAGCATGTCAAAGCCGTGAGACGAACACAAGCTGCGGGCTTCCCCGTGGTGCTCCGCAAAGGAGCAAATCAGACCTGCAGAGCTGTCGTCTTCTTGACCGTGCGCAGCACGAGCATCGAGTTCGACCGCAGTACACCCGGCAGGCGCATCAGCACCTGGGTGTGGAAGCGCTCCAGATCGTCCGCATCCTTGTAGGTGAAGCGGATCAGGTAGTCGTTGGTGCCGGCGACGTAGAAGCAGTCGAGGATGCTCGGCACGTCGAGCACGGCCCGCTCGAAGGCCTCGATCGCCACCGTGGTCAGCCGCTCCAGGTTGACGATCGTGTAGCTGGTGCCCGGCTGGCCGACGGCGCGCGGGTTGATCAGCGCCACGTAGCCGGCGATCACCCCGCCGTCCTCGAGCTGCTTGACCCGCCGCAGGCAGGCCGAGGGCGACAGATGGACGCGCTGCGCGAGGTCCTGGTTCGAGACCCGGCCATCGGTCTGGAGCTCGCGCAGGATGCTCCGGTCGACGGCATCGAGTTGCGCATCCGATTGCTTGCCATCCTGCTTGTTTGCCATCGTATTTCGTGGTTCGTCTATCTATTCGAATTTTATGCGAATCACACGGGTTCATCCCGGCCGTTTGCGCAAGCACATTGCGTCACGCGACGACTAGACTGAAGTTCAGTGACACACCGCCGCGGCAGCATGCGTCGCGCGCTTGCAAGGACCGGTTCCATGACCACAGACCTCGATGCCTACTGGATGCCCTTCACCGCCAACCGGCAGTTCAAGAAAGCGCCGCGGCTGTTGTCGAAGGCCTCGGGCATGCATTTCTGGACGCCCGAGGGTCGCGAGGTGCTGGACGGCATCGCCGGGTTGTGGTGCGTCAATGCGGGCCACGCCCGCCCGAAGATCGTCGAGGCCATCCGGGCCCAGGCGCTGGAGCTCGACTTCGCTCCGCCCTTCAACATGGCTCACCCCAAGGCCTTCGAGCTGGCGGAGCGGCTGGTCCAGCTGACGCCGGCCGGACTGAACAAGGTGTTCTACACGAACTCGGGCTCGGAGTCGGTCGAGACCGCGCTGAAGATGGCGATCGCCTACCACCGCGCCCGCGGCGAAGGCTCGCGCACCCGGCTGATCGGTCGCGAGCGCGGCTACCACGGCGTCAACTTCGGCGGTATTTCGGTGGGTGGCATGGTCGCCAACCGCAAGATGTTCGGATCGATGCTGACCGGCGTCGATCACATCCGCCACACCCACGATCCGGCGCGCAACGCCTTCTCGATCGGCCAGCCGCAGCATGGTGCCGAACTGGCCGACGACCTGGAGCGTCTGGTGGCTCTGCACGACGCCAGCACGATCGCCGCGGTGATCGTCGAGCCGGTGGCCGGTTCCACCGGCGTGCTGCTGCCGCCGCAGGGCTACCTGGAGCGCTTGCGCGCGATCTGCGACAAGCACGGCATCCTGCTGATCTTCGACGAGGTGATCACCGGTTTCGGTCGCACCGGCGCGCCGTTCGCGGCACAGCGTTTCGGCGTCACGCCCGATCTGATGACGGTCGCCAAGGGGCTGACCAACGGCTGCGTGCCGATGGGTGCGGTGTTCGCGAAGCAGCACATCCACGACGTGTTCATGAACGGTCCGGAGCACCTGATCGAGTTCTTCCACGGCTACACCTACTCCGGCCATCCACTGGCCTGCGCCGCGGCGCTCGGCACGCTCGACACCTACGCCGAGGAAGGCCTGCTGACGCGCGCAGCGGAGATGGAAGCCTATTTCGCCGACGCACTGCACAGCCTGAAGGGCCTGCCGCACGTGATCGACATCCGCAACATCGGGCTGGTCGGCGGCATCGAGCTGGCGCCGATCGACGGCTCACCGGGCAAGCGCGCGTTCGACATCTTCCTCGAGTGCTGGGAACGCGGCGTGCTGATCCGCACCACAGGCGACACCGTGGCGCTGTCACCGCCGCTGATCATCGCGAAGACGCACGTCGACCAGATCGTCGGCACGCTGGCCGACGCGTTGAAACGCGCCGGCTGAGCCCGTCCCGGCAGACCCTCCCTCGCCTCGCGCAACCCCTTTCACCGAGAGCACTGCCTAGCGCCTACCGTATGAGCCTCCTTCGCGCCGATCAGGACCTCACGCGAGACTCGTATTACGCCGCCACCGCGCCGCGTGAGGCGGACCTGCCGGCGTTGCAGGAGGACCTGACGGCCGATGTCGCGGTGGTCGGCGGCGGCCTGGCCGGCCTGTCGGCGGCCATCGAACTGGCCGATCGCGGCTTCAACGTGGTGCTGCTCGAGGCGCGGCAGATCGGCTGGGGGGCTTCTGGCCGCAACGGCGGTCAGGCGATCCACGGGCTGGCCTGTGACCAGTCGGAGATCGAGGCGCAACTCGGGCTCGCCGAGGCACAGCGCATCTGGAACATGTCGATCGAGGCGCTCGACCTGATCCGCGCGCGCTGCCGCCGCTTCGCCATCGATTGCGACTGGCAGGACGGCTACCTGGGCCTGGCCGTCAATGCCCGCAAGGCGCGCGAACTGCAGACCTGGCACGAGCGCATGGCCAGCGTCTACGGCTACCCAATGCAGTGGATCGCCCATGACGAACTGCCCCGCTGGATCGCCAGCCCGCGTTTCCACAGCGGCTTGCACGATGCCCGCTCCGGTCACCTGCACCCACTGAAGTACAGCCTGGGGCTGGCCCACGCGGCGCGCTCACTCGGGGTGCGCCTCTTCGAGCACTCCGCGGTCACCGCGCTCGAACAGGCCACAGCCCCCGGCACCTCCAGCACCGTGCGCACCGCGCGCGGCAGCGTGCGGGCACGGCAGGTGCTGCTGGCCGGCAATGTCTACCTGCAGGAGCTCGCACCGCAGATCGCACCGTCTCTCAACGCCCGCATCATGCCGGTCGGCACCTACATCGTTTGTTCCGAGCCACTCGATCCGGCTCGCTGCGACGCCCTGATCCCCTCGCGCTCGGCGGTGTGCGACACCAACTTCGTGCTCGACTACTTCCGGCCGACCGCCGATGCCCGCCTGCTGTACGGCGGCCGCGTGAGCTACAGCACGGTGACACCGGCGAACCTCGCGGCCGGCATGCAGCAGCGCATGGTCGCCACCTTCCCTCAACTCGCCGGCACGCGCATCGACCACGCCTGGGGCGGCTTCGTCGACATCTCGATGAATCGAGCACCCGATTTCGGGCGCCTGCCCGCACGCGGTGCGGGCGGCGGCGTGACCACCGCGTCGAACATCTATTACCTGCAAGGCTTCTCCGGTCACGGGCTGGCGCTCACCGGGCTGGCCGGCCAGCTGGTGGCCGAGGCGATGGCCGGCGACGCCTCGCGCTTCGACACCTTCGCGCGCCTGAAGCACCACGCCTTTCCCGGCGGCCGTCTGCTGCGCACGCCCGCGCTGGTGCTCGGCATGGCGTACTACCGACTGAAGGACGCCCTGTGAGGCCCTGCCGCACCCTCCTCCGTCGTGGCGCGCCAGTCTGCTGCTGCCGTGGCATGCTGCTTGCACGCCGTGGCTGCATCCGGCATGCCTCGCACCCCGACTGTGCTCTTGTGCGACTCGCCTCATGAACCGCCCTGACCTCCCTCGCGCTCCGGCCCGCGCCGTCGTGCTGGTGCCGGCCTGCAACCGCGTCATCGGCCTGCACCCCTTCCACGTGGCCGGGCAGAAGTACATCGACGCGGTCCGCCTGGCCGGCTGCCTGCCGCTCGTGGTGCCGTCGGCCCAGGCGCATGAGATCGACGAGTTGCTCGACCTCGCCGACGGCGTGTTCCTGACCGGCTCGCCGAGCAACGTGCACCCGCGCCACTTCGACGAGGTGGTGCACGACCCCAGCCTGCCGCTCGACCCGGTGCGCGACGACTGGACGCTGCCGCTGATCCCGCGTGCGCTCGAGCGCGGCATCCCGCTGTTCGCCATCTGCCGCGGCTTCCAGGAAGCCAACGTGGCCCTGGGCGGCACGCTGCACCAGGCGGTGCAGGAGCGGCCAGGCCTGATGGACCATCGCTCTGACGACACCCAGGCGGTGGACGTGCAGTACGGCCCGGCCCACGCCGTGAGCGTGGTCCCCGGCGGCCTGCTCGACACCCTGCTCGGCGGCGCCGACTTCAAGGTCAACAGCCTGCACGGGCAAGGCGTGAACCGCCTGGCCCCGGGGCTGCGCGCCGAGGCGACAGCCCCGGACGGCATCATCGAGGCCTTCAGCCTGCCCACCGCTCCGGCCTTCAACCTCGGGGTGCAGTGGCACCCCGAATGGCAGGCGCGCGACAACCCGGTGTCGATGAAGCTGCTGCGCGCCTTCGGCGACGCCTGCCGCAGCTTCCGTGAACTCAACCGTGAATCCGTCCGCGAGCGTCCTCGCGTGCCCTAGATCCCTGCCAGGCTCCGCCCAGTGCGCGGAGCTCGATGCGACGGCGCGCCGCTCCCCTCCCAAAGCGCGCAGCGAATGAAACAGGTGACTTATGGTAGTCCGCGACAACTTCACATTCAGCGAACTCGAACAGTGGCTCAACGAACGCCGCGTGACGGAGATCGAGTGCCTCGTGCCCGACCTCACCGGCGTGGCGCGCGGCAAGATCCTGCCGCGCGAGAAATTCACCGAAGACCGCGGCATGCGGCTGCCCGAGGCGGTGGTCGCGATGGGCGTGACCGGCGAATTCCCGGAGGAAGGGCCGTACTACGACGTCATCAGCCCGACCGACCAGGACATGCACCTGCGTCCCGACCCGACCACGGTGCGGATCGTGCCCTGGGCCACCGACCCCACCGCGCAGGTGATCCACGACTGCTTCGACCGCAACGGCAAGCTGGTGCCGTTCGCGCCGCGTTCGGTGCTGCGCCGGGTCTGCGAGCTCTTCGAGGCCGAGGGCTGGAACCCGGTGGTCGCGCCCGAGCTCGAGTTCTACCTGGTCGCGCGCAACACCGACCCCGACGTGCCGCTGAAGGCTCCGGTCGGCCGCAGCGGCCGCTCCGAGACCTCGCGCCAGGCCTACTCGATCGATGCGGTCAACGAGTTCGATCCGCTGTTCGAGGACGTCTACGACTACTGCGAGAAGATGGAGCTCAACGTCGACACGCTGATCCACGAGGTGGGCGCGGGCCAGATGGAGATCAACTTCTTCCACGCCCACCCGCTGGGGCTGGCCGACGAGGTGTTCTTCTTCAAGCGCACGGTGCGCGAGGCGGCGATGCGCCACAACATGTTCGCTACCTTCATGGCCAAGCCGATCGCCGGCGAGCCGGGTAGCGCGATGCACATCCACCAGAGCCTCGTCAGCAAGGCCACCGGCCGCAACATCTTCAGCAATGCCGACGGCACGCCGAGCCAGGAGTTCTACTGGTACATCGGTGGCCTGCAGAAGTACGTGCCGGCGGCGATGGCGCTGTTCGCCCCCTACGTGAACAGCTACCGCCGCCTGGTGCGCTCGAACGCCGCGCCGATCAACATCCAGTGGGGCACCGACAACCGCACCGTCGGCATCCGCTCGCCGGTCGCGACCGCGGCCGCACGGCGCATCGAGAACCGTGTCATCGGCGCCGACGCCAACCCCTACGCCGCGCTGGCCGCCACGCTGGCCTGCGGTTACCTGGGCATCAAGAACCGCATCGAGCCCACGCCGGAATGCAAGGGCGACGCCTACCTGGGCGACTTCCAGCTGCCGCGCAGCCTGGGCGAGGCGCTGGAGCTGCTGCGTGCCGAAAAGGACCTGGCCGAGGTGCTGGGCGAGTCCTTCGTCACCGTCTACACCGAGGTCAAGGAGATCGAGTACGCCGAGTTCATGAAGGTGATCTCACCGTGGGAGCGTGAACACCTCCTCCTGCACGTCTGACCGAGCGGAGCGAACGACATGAGCCGAACCACCCAAGACTGGCAGGCCGCCGACGCGGCGCACTTCCTGCACCCCTTCACCGACTTCGACGCCCTGGCGAAGAAGGGCTCGCGCATCATCGAGCGGGCCGAGAACATCTACCTGTGGGACAGCGAGGGCCACAAGATCCTCGACGCGATGAGCGGGCTGTGGTGCGTCAACGTCGGCTACGGCCGGCAGGAGCTGATCGACGCCGCCACCGCGCAGCTCAAGCAGCTGCCCTTCTACAACGCCTTCTTCCAGACCGCCACCCCGCCGGCGATCGAGCTGGCGGAGCTGCTGAGCGAGGTGACGCCGCCGCAGTTCAGGCACGTGTTCTTCTCGGGCTCCGGCTCCGAGGGGAACGACACCGTGGTGCGCATGGTGCGTCGCTACTGGGACGTGCTCGGGCAGCCCGAGCGCAAGGTGATCATCAGCCGCAACAATGCCTACCACGGCTCGACGATGGCCGGCGCCTCGCTCGGCGGCATGAGCGGCATGCACGCCCAGGGCGGCCTGCCGATCCCCGACATCAGCCACATCGAGCAGCCCTACTGGTACGAGCTGGGCCGCCCGCAGGGCCTGGGCCGCGACGACTTCGGCCGCCTTGCCGCAAGCTGGCTGGAGAAGAAGATCCTCGAGATCGGGCCGGAGCGCGTGGCGGCCTTCATCGGCGAGCCGGTCCAGGGCGCCGGCGGCGTGATCATCCCGCCGGCCACCTACTGGCCTGCCATCCAGGCGATCTGCGACAAGTACGGCATCCTGCTGGTGTCCGACGAGGTGATCTGCGGCTTCGGCCGCACCGGCCGCTGGTGGGGCTGCGAGACCATGGGCACCCGCCCCGACCTGATGACCTTCGCCAAGGGTGTGACCTCGGGCTACATCCCGCTGGGCGGCGTGATGGTCGGCGAGCGCGTCGCCCGGGTGCTGATCGAACAGGGCGGCGAGTTCAACCACGGCTACACCTACAGCGGCCACCCGGTCGCCTGTGCGGTGGCCCTGGCGAACATCCGCCTGATCCAGCGCGAGCGGCTGGTGGACCGGGTGCGCGACGACCTCGGTCCCTACCTGGCCCAGCACTTCGAGGCGCTGAAGGCCCATCCGCTGGTGGGCGACGCCGAGACCTGCGGCCTGATGGGCGCGGTGGTGCTGGCCAGGGACAAGGCCAGCGGCACGCCATTTGCATCCGATCTGGAGGTCGGCATGGTCTGCCGCGGACACTGCTTCGGCAACGGGCTGATCATGCGCGCGGTTGGCGACAGAATGATCATCGCGCCACCGCTGGTGATGACCCGCGACCAGATCGACGAGATGATGGTGCTGATCAAGCGTTGTCTGGACCTGACATGGGCGGACGTCAAGGCCCGGGGCTGGGTCTGACCGAATTGCCTGGGGGTCATCGTCTCGGGGAAGCTGTGCGTTAGCGCGTTGCGTTCTTACTTTGTCTTTGTCTCAACCCGGAGGATTCCATATGAAGCTGTTGTCGTCGCGCCGTGCGGTCGGTGCCCTGGGCCTGGTCGCCAGCGTCGCTGCCGCGTGCGGCCTGCTGAGCAGCCCGGTGCATGCCCAGGAGGAGAAGGTCCTCAACGTCTACAACTGGTCCGACTACATCGCCGAGGACACGCTGGCCAACTTCGAGAAGGAAACCGGCATCAAGGTCCGCTACGACAACTTCGACAACAACGAGATCGTCCATGCCAAGCTGGTGGCCGGCAAGACCGGCTACGACGTGGTGGTGCCCTCCTCCTACTGGGCCAAGCTGCAGGCCGACGGCGGTCTCCTGCAGAAACTGGACAAGGCGCAGCTGCCGAACCTGAAGAACCTCGACCCGGCGCTGCAGGAGCAGCTCGCCAAGCTCGACCCGGGCAACCAGTACCAGGTCAACTGGCTGTGGGGATACACCACCGTCGGCATCAACGTCGACAAGGTCAAGGCCGCCCTGGGCAACCTGCCGATGCCCGACAACGCCTGGGACCTGGTGTTCAAGCCGGAGTACATCTCCAAGCTCAAGAGCTGCGGCGTGAGCATGCTGGACTCCGCCACCGAGGTGGTCCCTGCCGCCCTGCACTACCTGGGCAAGCCCGCGTACAGCAAGAACCAGGCTGACTACGCCGGCGTCGCACCGCTGCTCAAGAGCGTGCGGCCCTACGTGACGCTGTTCAGCTCGTCCGGCTACATCAACGACATGGCCAACGGCTCGATCTGCCTTGCACTGGGTTGGTCGGGCGACATCAACATCGCGAGGCAGCGCGCCATCGACGGCAAGACCGGCCAGAAGATCGAAGCGCTGATCCCCAAGACCGGCGGCGTGCTGTTCTTCGATGTGATGGTGATCCCGGCCGATGCCCCGCACCCCGGCAACGCCCACAAGTTCATCAACTACATCCTGCGGCCCGAGGTGGCGGCCAGCCTGACCAACAAGGTGTTCTACGCCAACCCGAACAAGGAATCGAAGAAGTTCGTCAAGCCCGAGATCGCCGGCAATGCCACCGTGTTCCTGAACGAGGCCGACCTGAAGAAGATGGCCGCGCCCGACAGCATCGGCAGCGACATCCGGCGGACCATGACGAGGCTTTACACGTCGTTCAAGACCGGCATCTGACCGTTCGGCCATAACGAGGGAGGGCGTGATGGCGAACGACAACGGCGGCGCAAAGGCCGCCAGCGGCTACCTGCAGATCCAGGACGTGGTGAAGGACTTCGGCGGCGGTGCCGTCGCGGTCAACCACGTCAGCATCGACATCGCCCAGGGTGAGATCTTCGCGCTGCTGGGCTCGTCGGGCTGCGGCAAGACCACGCTGCTGCGGATGCTGGCGGGCTTCGAGACGCCGACGTCCGGGCGCATCGTGCTCAACGGTCAGGACCTGGCCGGCATGCCGCCCTACGAGCGGCCGATCAACATGATGTTCCAGTCGTACGCGCTGTTCCCGCACCTCACGGTGTGGGACAACATCGCGTTCGGCCTGCGTCGCGACGGCATGCCCAAGGATGAGGTCGCGCAGCGGGTCGACGCGATGCTCAAGCTGGTGCAGCTCGGCAAGTACGGCAAACGCAAGCCGCACCAGCTCTCGGGTGGTCAGCAGCAGCGCGTTGCGCTGGCGCGCAGCCTGGCCAAGCGGCCCAAGCTGCTGCTGCTCGACGAGCCGCTCGGCGCGCTCGACAAGAAGCTGCGCGAGGAAACGCAGATCGAGCTGGTCAACATCATCGAGGAGGTCGGCGTGACCTGCGTGATGGTGACGCACGACCAGGAGGAAGCCATGACCATGGCCTCGCGCATTGCGATCATGAGCGAGGGCAAGGTGCTGCAGGTGGGCGCGCCGGCCGACGTCTACGAGACGCCGGCCACGCGCTTCGTGGCCGACTTCATCGGCAACGTGAACCTGATGGAAGGGACACTGAGCGAGGACCATCCCGATCACGTGGTGATCTCCTGCAAGGACTGCAGCCACTTCGTCGGTCACGGCATCACCGGCACCGAGGGCATGACGGTCAGCGTCGCGGTGCGACCCGAGAAGATCGGCCTCGGCCCCGACGAGCCACCAGGCCCGCACAACCGCGCACGCGGCACGATCAAGGACCTGTCCTACTTCGGCAGCTTCACCGTCTACCACCTGCAGCTCGACAGCGGCGCGGTGCTGAAGATCAGCCAGAGCAACGTCGAGCGGCATCGCGAGGTCGAGCTGACCTGGGGCGACACCGCCTGGGCCTCTTGGTCGCCTTCGTCGCAAGTGGTGCTCACGCAATGAGCGCCGGCCCCGACCTGATGGCGCGGGTGCGGCAGGTGCCGGTGCTGGGGCGGCTGGCCGGCCTGCTGAGCGGCCGGCGCTCCGTCATCGGCATTCCCTACGTCTGGCTGCTGGTGTTCTTCCTGTTCCCGTTCCTGATCGTCATGAAGATCAGCGTCTCCGAGATGGAGAACGTGCACTTCAAGGACCTGATCACGGTCAGCGACGGCGTGATGAACCTGTCGCTGAAGTTCAGCAACTACATCTACATCACGCAGGACGACCTCTATTTCTCCACTTACCTGTCGAGCCTGAAGTACGCCGCCGTCACCACGGTGCTGTGCCTGGCGATCGGCTATCCCTTCGCCTACTTCATGGCGCGCGCCAAGGCGACGCTGCAGCCGGCGCTGCTGATGCTGGTGATGCTGCCGTTCTGGACCTCGTTCCTGCTGCGCGTGTACGCCTGGAAGGGTCTGCTGGGCGAGAACGGCTGGGTCGCCGACGTGCTGATCGCGCTGCGCATCGACCACCTGCTGCTGGCCGGCGGCCTGATTCCCTCGCTCGGCAAGTTCATGAACTCGCCGTTCTCGCTGGTGATCGGCATGGTCTACACCTACCTGCCCTTCATGATCCTGCCGCTGTACGCGAACCTGTCCAAGATGGACCTGCGGCTGCTGGAGGCGGCCACCGACCTGGGCGCCACGCCGGCCACGGCCTTCTGGAAGATCACCGTGCCGCTGTCCAAGGCCGGCATCATCGCCGGCTCGATGCTGGTGTTCATCCCCTGCGTCGGCGAGTTCGTGATTCCCGAACTGCTGGGCGGGCCGCAGACGCTGATGATCGGCCGTGTGCTGTGGGACGAGTTCTTCAGCAACAACGACTGGCCGATGGCATCGACCGTCGCGGTGGTGATGATCCTGCTGATCATCGTGCCGCTGGCGATCTTCAACCGCTACCAGGCCCAGACGCAGGAGGCCCGGCGATGAGCAGCGGACGCCGTACCCTGTTCGGCGCCGGCTTCGCGCGGCTGTTCGCCCGCGGCTGGCTGGGCGCCGGCTACCTGTTCCTGTACCTGCCGATCGTCGCGCTGGTCATCTACTCGTTCAACGATTCGCCGCTGCCCAGCGTCTGGGCCGGCTTCACGCTGAAGTGGTACGCCAAGCTCGCCACCGACAACGAGATGCTCTCGGGCCTGTGGCTGAGCCTGAAGATCGCCTTCTTCACGGCCTGCGGCTCGGTGGTGCTCGGCACGCTGGCGGCCTTCGCGCTGGTGAAGTACACGCGCTTTCGCGGCCGCACGCTGTTCGGCGGCATGGTGAGCGCGCCGCTGGTGATGCCCGAAGTGATCGTCGGCCTGTCGCTGCTGCTGATGCTGGTGTCGGTGCAGCGTGCGCTGGGCTTCCCGGAGCGCGGCACGCTGACCATCTGGCTCGGCCACCTGCTGCTCGGGATGGCCTACGCCACCGTCGTCGTGCAGGCACGGTTGCAGGAACTCAACCCGCAGCTCGAGGAAGCAGCGATGGACCTGGGCGCGCGGCCGGCGCAGGTGTTCACGCTGGTCACGCTGCCGATGATCGCGCAGTCGCTGGTCTCGGCGTGGCTGCTCACCTTCACCATCTCGCTCGACGACGTGGTGCTGTCGGCCTTCCTGTCCGGGCCGGGCTCGACCACGATGCCGCTGGTGATCTTCTCGCGCGCGCGCCTGGGCGTGAACCCCAGCGTCAACGCGATGGCGACCGTGATCATCACCATCGTGTTCATCGGTGTGATCACGGCGAGCTACCTGATCGCACGCGCAGAGCGCGAACGCAGCCGCGCCATGGCGCAGGCGCAACGCGACGGCGGCTGACGAATCCCTGCCACCCCGAAGAAAACCGAACAACCGTCAACAGGAGTCCCGACCGATGAAGAACCTGCAATCCACGGCGCTCGTGCTCGCGCTGGCCGCGGCCTTCCCCGCCGCCCGGGCGCAGAGCAATGCCGACCTCCTCAAGGAACTGCAGTCGCTGAAGGACCGCGTGACCGAACTCGAGAGCAAGCTCAAGTCGGCCGAGAGCAAGACCGCCGCACCGGCAGCGGCGCCTGCCGCGGCGCAATGGGGCATGACGCCGGAGCAGGCGCAGGAATTTGCGCGCGTTCAGGTCAAGACCGAGTCGATCGAGGACAACCTCGAGGCCTGGGGTTTCAAGGGCCTGACGATCACCGGTTACGTGGAGCCGGTCTTCATCTACAACCAGCGTCAGGATCGCGCAGGCTTCCAGTTCCTCAACCAGCAGGGTGATGGCTATTTCTACGACACGTCCTACATGGGCGCGGCGTCGATCGACTTCACCAAGGAAACCGACAGCGGTACGCGCTGGAAGCTCACGTTGACGCCGAACCGCGGCGTCGGTGCCGCGATCGACGGCTCGAGCATCGTGCAGGAAGCGTCCGTCTCGGTACCGCTAGGCGACCTGCAGACGCGGCTGATCGCCGGCCAGATACCCGACTGGTCGGGCTACGAGTACCAGCAGCCCACGCTCAACCCGTTCACGACCCACAACCTGCTCTACGACTTCACGCTGCCACTCGGCTACACCGGTGTCGGCCTCGACGTGACCAGCGGCAAGTGGTGGATGCGCGGGATGATCGCCAACGTCAACGCCACCCAGCGCGGCCCGGGAGAAAAGTCGCCGTCGCTGGTCTACCGTGTCGACTACTCCAAGGGCGAGTTCAACGGCTTCGGCTTCGCCGGCCTGCACGGCAAGTCGCCGAACTTCAACACCGGCTACAACACCATGGCCCACCTGTTCGAGGTGGACGGCTACTTCATCCGCGGCGACTGGACAGTCCAGGGCCAGCTCAGCTACGGTCAGCAGAAGGAAGGCGCGGTCACGCCCGACGCCTCGGGACGCTACCGTGATGCGCGCTGGTACGGCGTCTCGGGCCTCGCGGGCTACGCGATCACGCCGCGACTGCAGGGCTTGGTGCGCGCCGACTATCTCAAGAACGAGAAGAACGGCGGTGGCCTGTACACCTACAACGGCTACTCGTTCGTCGACGAGAACGGCTTGCTGGTCTTCGGCAACGACGGCCGCAACGGCATCGGCCCGGATCTCGCCGGCGACCTGGACCGCGGCGCGAACCGCTACGCGCTGACGGTGGGCCTGAAGTACGCGCTCAACCAGAACACCACGCTGAAGGCGGAGTACCGCTTCGACGGCGCGGATCGCGCCGTGTTCGAGGATGTCGACAGCGGCGGTTTCAAGAAGACCAACCAGTTGCTCGGGGCCTCGATCGTCGTGTTCTTCTGACCCGTGCCCTGCCGCGGCCCCGGCTGCGGCAGGCACCTCCCACCCATGATCCGGCGCCCGCTCCCCTTTCATACCGCCGACACCGTCGCCGAGCCGGGAGGCCCGGCCCCGGAGCGGCGGGTGAGTGGCGATCCGCGCTTCGAGACGCTGAACCACTACACCGATCCGAGCGGGCAGTTCTTCTCGGGCACCTGGTCGGGCGGCGTCGGCGCCTGGCGTGTGGCGTACGCAGACCACGAGGAAGAGTTCTGCCAACTGCTCGAAGGCGAGGTGCTGCTCACCGACGCCGACGGGGCGCAGACCCGCCTGAAGGCCGGCGACGCCTTCGTGGTGCCCGGCGGCTACGAGGGCGTGTGGGAGAACCTCACGCCGGTGAAGAAGCTGTACGCGATCATGATCCTGAAGGAGACCCCATGACCACCGCCACGATCGACTGGCATGCCCGTTCCGCCGCCCTGACGTTGGATGGGCGCGCTGTGATCGGCGGCGAGCGCCATCCGGCACGCGCCGGCGAATCCTTCGACTGCATATCGCCGATCGACGGCCGCGTGCTCGGCCGCGTGGCGCGTGGCCAGTCGGCCGACATCGACGCCGCGGTCGCCTCGGCCCGCGCCGCCTTCGACGACGGCCGCTGGTCGCGGCGCCCGCCCGCCGCGCGCAAGCGCGTGCTGCAGGCCTTCGCCGAGAAGATCCTCGCGGCGAAGGAGGAACTCGCGCTGCTCGAGACGCTGGACATGGGCAAGCCCATCCAGTATTCGCTCGGCGTCGACGTGCCCTCCACCGCGCGCTGCATCGCCTGGTACGCCGAGGCGATCGACAAGGTGTACGACGAGATTGCGCCCACCGGGCCCGACGCGCTGGCGCTGATCCGTCGCGAGGCGATGGGCGTGATCGGCGCCATCGTGCCCTGGAACTACCCGATGATCATGGCCGCCTGGAAGCTCGGCCCCGCGCTGGCGGCCGGCAACTCGGTGGTGCTCAAGCCCAGCGAGAAGAGCCCGCTGACCGCGCTGCGCCTGGCCGAGCTGGCGCTGGCCGCAGGCCTGCCGCCCGGCGTGTTCAACGTGGTGCCCGGCTATGGCCACGAGGCCGGCGAGGCGCTGGCGCTGCACCCGCAGGTCGACGCGATCGGCTTCACCGGCTCCACCCGCGTGGGCCGCAAGATGCTGGAGTACGCAGGGCGCAGCAACCTCAAGCGCGTCTACAACGAGCTCGGCGGCAAGAGCGCCTTCCTGGTCTTCCCCGACTTCGACGACCTGGACCGCTGCGCCGCCACCGTGGCCGGCAGCATGTTCTTCAACCAGGGCGAGAGCTGCAACGCGCCCTCGCGGCTGCTGGTGCACGAGAGCATCGCCGACGACTTCGCGAGGCGCGTCGCCGCCGAGGCGCCGCAGTACCGCCCTGCCGACCCGCTGGACGCGAAGACCGTGATGGGCGCGCTGGTCGACGACGGCCAACTGCGCACGGTCATGGGCTACATCGACGCCGGCCGCTCCGAAGGGGCCACCGTGCTGGCCGGCGGCACGCAGGCACGTGCCGACAGCGGCGGCTACTACGTCGAGCCCACGGTCTTCGACGGCGTGCGCAACGACATGAAGATCGCCCGCGAGGAGATCTTCGGGCCGGTGCTGTCGATCATCCGCTTCAAGGACGAGGCCGAGGCGATCCGCCTCGCCAACGATTCGCCGTACGGCCTGCAGGCCAGCGTGTGGAGCTCGCACATCGATCGTGCGCACCGGGTCGCCGCGGCGCTGCGAGCCGGTACGGTGCACGTGAACCAGTACGACGAGGACGACATCACCGTGCCCTTCGGTGGTTTCAAGCAGAGCGGCAACGGCCGCGACAAGTCGCTGCACGCCTTCGACAAGTACACGGAGCTGAAGACGACCTGGCTGCGCATCAACGCGGCCTGAGGGCCGCGGGGCCGCGCCGTGCGGCGAACAGGCAGAGGAGACAGGCATGAAGATCTCGCGCAACGAACAGCTGATGGCCCGCAAGGCCGCCGCCACGCCGCGCGGCGTGGGCGTGATGGCCGGTTTCTTCGCCGACCGCGCCGAGAACGCGCTGCTGTGGGACGTGCAGGGCCAGCGCTACATCGATTTCGCCGGCGGCATCGCGGTGCTCAACACCGGCCACCGCCACCCGAAGGTGGTGGCCGCCATCGAGGCCCAGCTGCAGCGCTTCACGCACAGCTGCTACCAGGTGGTGCCCTACGAGAGCTACGTCGCGCTGGCCGAGAAGCTCAACGCCATGACGCCTGGCAAGCACGCCAAGAAGACCGCCTTCTTCTCGACCGGCGCCGAGGCGGTGGAGAACGCCGTCAAGATCGCCCGCGCCCACACCCGGCGCGGCGGCGTGATCGCCTTCGGCGGCGCCTTCCACGGCCGCTCGCTGTTCGCGGTGGCGCTGACCGGCAAGGTGCAGCCCTACAAGGCCGGCTTCGGCCCCTTCCCGCCGGAGATCTACCACGCCCCCTTCCCATGTCACGGTGCCTCGCTCGATGCGACGAAGAAGGCGGTCGAGCAACTCTTCAAGGCCGACATCGAGCCCAGCCGCGTCGCGGCCATCGTGTTCGAGCCGGTGCAGGGCGAAGGCGGCTTCAACGTGATCCAGGCCGAAGCCGTGAAGTGGCTGCGCAAGCTGTGCGACGAGCACGGCATCGTGATGATCGCCGACGAGGTGCAGACCGGCTTCGGTCGCACCGGCAAGATGTTCGCGATGCAGCACTTCAACGTCGTGCCCGACCTGCTCGTCAGCGCCAAGAGCCTGGCCGCCGGCCTGCCGCTGTCGGCGGTGACCGGCAGCGCCGAGATCATGGACGCTCCGGCCCCGGGCGGCCTGGGCGGCACCTATGCCGGCAACCCGCTGGCCATCGCCGCGGCCCACGCCGTGATCGAGGTGATGGCCGAGGAGAAGCTGCCCGAGCGCGGGCAACAGCTCGGCAGCGAACTCAAGACCCTGCTCAACGGCCTGCGGGCCGAGGTCCCGCAGATCGCCGACGTGCGGGGGCTGGGTGCGATGGTCGCGGTCGAGTTCCAGCACCCCAAGACCCAGGCGCCCGACGCCGACATGACCAAGCGCGTACAGGCCGAGGCGCTGCGCCGACACCTCATCCTGCTGAGCTGCGGCGTCGACGGCAACGTGCTGCGCTTCCTGTTCCCGCTGACCATCGAGCATGCGGTGTTCGGCGAAGCCCTGGGCATCCTCAGCGATGCGCTGAAGGCAGCCTCGCGTGGCTGACGCGCCCAGTTCGCTCGCCGAGTTCGCACGGTCGGCGGGCGCATCGCTCGCCGCCGAGGGCGTGCACACGCTGCTGGTGCAGTTCACCGACCTGCACGGCGTCGCCAAGGGCAAGCTGGTGCCACTGCACCAGCTGGAGACCGTGCTGACCGAGGGCGCCGGATTCGCCGGCCCGTCGATCTGGGGCACCGGCCTGCCGCGCACCGGCCCCAGGGCGGAGTACTACGCGCGCGGCGACGCCGCCACGCTGCAGACGTTGCCGTGGATGCCCGGCGTCGCACGCCTCGTCGGCGATGGCTACGTCGGCGGCAGCGCCTTCGACGCCTGCCCGCGCCAGGTGCTCAAGCGCGCCACCGCGCGTCTGGCCGCGCGCGGCTGGACGCTGCAGACCGGCATCGAGCCCGAGTTCTTCTTGCTCCGCCGCGAGGGTGCGCGCTACGTGCCGGCCGACGACGCCGACCGGCTCGACAAGCCGAGCTACGACCTCAAGAGCCTGCCGCGCCAGCAGGGCTTCCTTCAAGCGCTGCGCGTTGCACTCGAAGGTGCTGGCTTGCAGGTCCTGCAGATCGACCACGAGGACGCCCACGGCCAGTACGAACTCAACTTCCGCCACGACGAGGCGCTGCGCAGCGCCGACCACGTGATGCTGTTCAAGCTGGCCGCGCACGCCCTCGCCGAGCAGCAGGGCTGCGTGTTCTCGATGATGCCCAAGCCCTTCGCCAACCAGCCGGGCAGCGGCCTGCATTTCCATGTGTCGCTGTGGGACGGCGCGCACTGCCTGTTCGATGCCGCCGATGCGGCCGAGCCCTTGTCGCGGCTCGGCCGCCATTTCGTCGCCGGCGTGCTGGCCCACAGCGCAGCGCTGTGCGCGCTGGCGGCGCCCACGGTCAACAGCTACAAGCGCCTGGTGGTGGGCGAATCGCTGTCGGGCACCAGCTGGGCGCCCGCTTACGTGGCGCATGGCCCGAACAACCGCACGGCGCTGGTGCGCACGCTTGCCGGCCGCTTCGAGTGGCGCGTGCCGGATGCCTCGGCCAATCCTTACCTGGCGACCGCGGCGCTGATTGCGGCCGGGCTGGACGGCATCGACCGCGAGCTCGATCCCGGCCCGGCCTGCACCGACGACCTGTTCGCACTGAGCTTGGCCGAGACCCGGGCGCGCGGCATCGCGTTGCTGCCGCAGAGCCTGGGCGAGGCGGTCGACGCGTTCGAGGCCAGCGAGTTGCTGCACGGCGCGCTCGGCGACACGCTGCATCGCGAGTTCGTGCGGCTCAAGCGCGCCGAGTGGATCGATTACGCCCGCCACGTCAGCGACTGGGAGCACGCGCGCTACGGCGCAACGTTCTGAGCCTCGCCCCGCAGGCCGGGGCTCAAGTCCGGCGCGGCGGGGCCGATGACGCGGGAATACTCCGGACAGGACCCATGGCAGCGTGGTGGCATCGATTCGTGCGAGTTCGCGGCGGCCCGCCCCCGGCCCGCCCTGCTCCGCCGCCCGTCTCGCCGGCCGTCGCCGCCGCCGTGGCGGCTGCCGTGCCGCGGCTGGATCTCGATGACCCGCTCGACGAACTGGCGGCCCCACCGCTGCTGCCCTGGCTGCTGGCGCTCGAGTCGGTCGCGGAGCAGGCCGACCCGACCCTGCAGGAGCGGCGCGCGCTGCGCGTCGTCGACGCGCTGATCCAGCGCCCCGAGGCACCGCTCGAGCTGATCCCGCGCGCCCGCACCGTCATTCCCCACCTGCTGGCCCTGCTGCGCCGGCCCGATTGCGCGCTGCCGGCGCTGGCCGAGCAGGTCGGCCGCGACCTGGTGCTCACCGCCGAGGTGATGCGTGCGGCACGCAGTGCCGCGTTGGGCGCGTCCGGTGGCCCGCCGCCGGACCTGCAGCAGGCGCTGGCGCGGCTCGGCGTGGCCGGGCTAAACGCTGCGATCGCCCGCGTCGTGCTGCGACCGATGTTCGAGTCCGAAGGCGACGGTCTGTTCGCGCGCTCCGGCCCGCGGCTCTGGGAGCACGCCGAGGCCAAGGCCCAGCACTGCCGCGCTCTGGCCGCAGCCGGTGGCGTCGACGCCTTCGACGCCTACCTCGCGGGGCTGATGCACAACAGCGGCTGGACCGTCGCGCTCCGTGCGCTCGACCGCAGCGGTCTGTTCGACGAGCCGCCGCCGGCGGTCTCGCCGCGCCTGAGCGCCGCGTTCTCGCGCGCGCTGCAGCCGCGCTGCGACGCGTTATTCGGCCGCGTCGCCGCGAGCTGGCAAGTCACGCCCTCACTGACCGCGGTGGCCACGTCGGCTGCGGCGCCCGGCGGGCTGGCGGCCAGCGACCTGCCGCTCGCCGCCCTGCTCCGGCGCGCCGACGCTCTGGCCAGCCGCATGGTCGCCGGATCGCCAGCCGCCGGAGCGGCCTGAGCTGCGGTGCCGCAGCCCGTCGGCGGATTCCTCAGTACTCCCAGAAGATCCGCTGCAGCTCCTGCGAGCTCACGCCGCGCGTCAGCGCGACCGCGGCCAGGATCTTGGCCTTCTGCGGGTTCAGGTCGTGCGCGACGACCCAGTCGTACTTGTCGTCGGGCTGCTCGGCATTGCGGATCACGAAGCCGTCGGCCACGCGTGAGGAGCGGATGACCTGCACGCCCTGGGCGCGCACGCTCCTGAGCTTTTCGACCGCGTAGTTGGGCACCGAGCCGTTGCCGGTGCCGGCGTTGACCACCGCCCTGGCGCCCGAGCGCAGCGCCGCGTCGTACAGCTCCGTCGTCATGTTGCCGTAGCCGTAGACGATGGCCACCTCGGGCAGCGTCTCGATGCTTTCGATGTCGAACTCGCTGTTCACGGTGTGGCGCTTGGCCGGCAGGCGAAACCAGAAGGTCTTGCCCTCCACCGACATGCCGAGCGGCCCCCACTGGCTGCCGAAGGCGCTGGTCTTGATGTTGATGCGCTTGGCGACGTCACGGCCCGAATGGATCTCGTCACTCATCGCCACCAGCACACCCTTGCCGCGCGAGGCGGGGTCGGCCGCGACCACCACCGCGTTGTAGAGGTTGAGCATGCCGTCGGCCGACATCGCCGTGCCGGGCCGCATCGAGCCCACTACGACCACCGGCTTGTCGCTGCGGATCACCAGGTTGAGGAAGAAGGCCGTCTCCTCCAGCGTGTCGGTGCCGTGGGTGATGACGATGCCGTTCACCGCCGGGTCGCGCACCAGCTGCGAGACCCGCTTGCCGAGCTGCACCAGCTTCTCGTTGGTGAAGCTTTCCGAGGCGATCTGGAACACCTGCTCGCCGCGCACCTGGGCCACGTCGGCCAGTTCGGGCACGCCGGCGATGAGCTTGTCGACCGGCACCTTGGCCGCCTGGTAGGACGCGCTGTTGGTGGCGGCCGCGCCGGCGCCCGCGATCGTGCCGCCGGTGGCGAGCACCACCACCTGCGGCTTGGCCGCCGCGACCTGCGCGTGGGCGGCCGGCGCACCGAGACCGATCCATGCGACCACGGCCAGCGCGCGTAGCGCCGTGCCGAGCTGGAGGAATTGTTCGTTCATGAGGCTCCCCTGAGGCAACAAGACCACCCGGAATGGGTGTAGGCCGGACCCGGGAGCAAGTGCCATGCCCCAAGGCTGACTTTTGCCACATTGACACAATCGACGGCCCGGCACAATGCCCCGTTGCCTTTCGCAGCGGCGGGTCCGTCGCGATGGGCCCTCGACGTTCGACAGGGAGCAGCAATTGATACTCGTGACCGGCGGCACAGGCTTCATCGGCTCGCACACCAGCGTGGCGCTGGCGAATGCAGGCCATGACTTCGTCATCCTCGACAACCTCGTCAACAGCCAGCGCGACGTGCTCGACCGCCTGGCACCGCTGTGCGGCAAGCGGCCCGCTTTCGTGGAGGGCGACGTGCGCGACGCCGCCACCCTGGACCGCGTGTTCGCGCAGTACCCGATCCGCGCGGTGATCCACTTCGCCGCGCTGAAGGCGGTGGGCGAGTCGGTGCAGAAGCCGCTGGCCTACTACGAGAACAACATCACCGGCACCCTGCAGCTGCTCGAGGCGATGCGCCGCGCCGCAGTGCACACGCTGGTGTTCTCGTCCTCCGCCACCGTCTACGGCGACCCGGCCTCGGTGCCGATCCGCGAAGACTTCCCGCTGTCGGCCACCAACCCCTACGGCTGGACCAAGCTGATGGTCGAGCAGATCCTCGCCGACCTGTCGAAGTCCGAGCCGCACTGGCGCATCGCGCGGCTGCGCTACTTCAACCCGGTCGGCGCCCACGAGAGCGGCCAGATCGGGGAAGACCCGTCGGGCATCCCGAACAACCTGATGCCCTACGTCGCCCAGGTGGCCGTCGGCCAGAGGCCACAACTGCAGGTGTTCGGCGGCGACTACCCGACACCCGACGGCACCGGCGTGCGCGACTACATCCACGTGATGGACCTCGCCGAGGGCCACGTCGCCGCCCTCGACAGCCTGGCCCGCGAACCCGGCCTGCTCACGGTGAACCTGGGCACCGGCCTGGGCGTCTCGGTGCTGGACATGGTGGCCGCCTTCGAGAAGGCCAGCGGCCGCCCGGTGCCCTATCGCATCGTCGACCGCCGGCCCGGCGACGTGGCGGCCTGCTGGGCCGACCCGGCGCTCGCGCTGCAGCGGCTGGGCTGGCGCACCCGCCGCGACCTCGATCAGATGTGCGCCGACGCCTGGCGCTGGCAGAGCAACCGAGCGGCCTGGTCGGCCTGAGGCCGGCCGCGCACGCCTCCTGCTGCGTGTGAGCCTCGGGCTGCCGACCCCCACGAGTGCGGCCCACCGCGCGCCGTGGTGGGCGTACGCCAGCCTCGGCGCCAGCATGGCGTTGGTCGGCAGCTATGTCGGCCTGTCGAAGCTGCTGGTCGCGGTGTTCCCGGTTCTGCTGCTGGCCTGGCTGCGCTTCGGCATCGCGGCCATCGCGATGGTGCACTGGGTGCATCGGACCGCCGACGAGCCGCGGCTGGGCCGACGCGACCGTTGGCTGCTGTTCCTCGAAGCCTTCTTCGGCAACTTCCTGTTTTCGGTGTGCATGCTGTTCGGCGTGGCCCTGAGTTCGGCGCTGGCGGCCGGCGTGATCATGGCCGCGCTGCCGGCCGTGGTGGCCCTGCTGTCGTGGGTCGGACTGCGAGAGCGCATTGCGCCCCGCGTGCTGGGCGGCATCGGCTGCGCAGTGGCCGGGATCGCGCTGGTTTCGCTGGCCCAGGCCGGGCCCGACGGCGGCGGGAGTTCACTGCTCGGCAACGCGCTGCTGCTCGGTGCCGTGTTCTGCGAAGCACTCTACGTGGTGATCGGCAAGCAGCTCACCGGCCAGGTGAGCGCACGCCGCATCAGCGCACTGGTGAACCTGTGGGGCCTGGCACTGGTGACGCCGTTCGGCCTGTGGCAGGCGTGGCAATTCGACTTCTCGGCGGTGCGCGGCGGCGTCTGGGTGCTGCTGTTGTTCTACGCACTCGCAGCCAGCATGGCGACGGTGTGGCTGTGGATGACGGGCCTGAAACACGTGCCGGCGTCGTCGGCTGGGGTGTTCACGGTGCTGCTGCCGATCAGCGCCGCAGCCGTCGGCGTGCTGCTGCTGGGCGAGCACGTCAGCGGCATCCAGTTCGGCGCCTTTGCCCTGGCGCTGGCCGGGGTGGTGCTGGCCACCTGGCCGGCGCAGCGGAACGCCGCGTGCTGAACCGAAAGGCCGGCGGCGCCGTCAGGCCGCCGCCGTGGCCTCGCTCATCGCCGACCTCCGGCGCGCCAGCGCCGACACCACCTCCGGCGGCTCGTTCTTGAGCCGGTGATCCGACCAGACCTGGCGCCAGCGCCGGGCGCCGGGCGTGCCGTTCCACAGCCCCAGCATGTGGCGCGACACGCGCGACCAGGGCTCGCCCTGCAGCCGCTGACGCTCCATGTAGCGCACCATGGCCGCCTCGACGTCGGCGCGATCGCGCTCGAGCGGCGCCTCGCCGAAGTAGCGCGCATCCCAGTCGGCCATCAGCCAGGGGTGGTGGTAGGCCTCGCGCCCGAGCATCACGCCGTCGACCTGCGCCAGGTGCTGGTCGATTTCCTCGTGGCGCTTGACCCCGCCGTTCAGCACGATGGTCAGGGCCGGGAAATCGCGCTTGAGCCGGTAGACCCACTCGTAGCGCAAGGGCGGCAGCTCGCGGTTCTCCTTCGGGCTGAGGCCCTTGAGCCAGGCGTTGCGTGCGTGCACGATGAAGACCTCGCAGCCGGCCGCCGCCACGGTGCCGATGAAATCGCGCACGAACCCGTAGTTCTCGGTCCGGTCGATGCCGATGCGGTGCTTCACCGTCACCGGTATGCCCACCGCGTCACGCATCGCCTTCACGCCGTCGGCCACCAGGTCGGGCTCTGCCATCAGACAGGCGCCGAAGGCGCCGCGTTGCACGCGCTCGCTGGGGCAGCCGCAATTGAGGTTGATCTCGTCGTAACCCCAGCGCTCGCCGAGCTTCGCGCAGGCGGCCAGATCCTCGGGCTCGTTGCCGCCCAGCTGCAGCGCCACCGGATGCTCCTCCGGGCCGAAGTCCAGATGCCTCGGCACATCGCCGTGCAGCAGGGCTCCGGTGGTGACCATCTCGGTGTAGAGCCGGGTGTGGCGCGAGAGCAGGCGATGGAAGTGGCGGCAATGCCGATCGGTCCAGTCCATCATCGGCGCGACCGACAGGCGCCACGGATTCCACTGCTGATCCGAAGTGAGTTCTTGTTCCACTGAACTGCCAGAAGGGTTGGGTGCAGGGCGCTGGACCCACACGGGGCCTGCATTGTCCCAGTTGTGCAGGTGGCTGATGCGCGGCGCACGTGGTCGCCTGAAGGGCCAGGTCACGCCCTCGGCATCGGCATCGGCTGAGTGACAAAGCACTGACGAGCGTCTGACGCGCAACTGCACGTCAGCCGAAAACCCGGGAAGCTCGCTAGTCTGTATACCGTACTGAAACACGTTGCAAATACCGCGACAGGGATAACTGTTGCCCGGTATTTCAAGGAATATTCATGCAGATCATTCAACCATGGGCACTTCCGGCACGGCCGGGCGAAAGCGTCGCCGAATTGCAATCACGCCGCGATCACGCCTATTTTCAGCGGGAGACCGCAGCGAATGGGGCGTGGTTGGAGCGGCTCGGCGTGCAACTGTCGTTCGCCGGCAAGAGAGTGCTCGAAATCGGTTGCGGACATGGCGCGCTGTCGGTGCATGCGGCCCAGGCCGGCGCCTTGTCGGTGCTGGGAATCGACCTGGACGACGATCGCATCGCGTTCGCCGGCGCGAACCTCAAAGCCAATTTCGGAAAACTTCAGGACCGGGTTCGCTTCCAATCGATCGATATTGCCGAGCTGCAAGGCGAATTCGATCTGATCATCAGCAAAGATACTTTCGAGCATGTCGAACAGCTCGATGCGATGGTCGGCCACATATTTCGCCTGCTGGCCCCCGGCGGGGTGCTGGCAGCCGGGTTCTCGCCGTTCTATTTCAGCCCCTGGGGCGACCACGGTCGATTCAAGCTGAGGTTACCGTGGCTGCACGCCATACTGCCGGAAGAATGGCTCTGTCGCCGAATATCTGCGCATTGCGGCAAAACCATCCGATCGGCCATGGATCTAGGCCTCAACAAGCTCCGGCCCGAGCAGTTGCAGCGCTATCTGGGAGCGTACGACTGGGCCGCCACCGAGATTCGCTACAACCGCGGGCGCAGCCCCCTGCTTCCGGTCTTCAACCTCCTGAGGAAGATCACACCGCTCGAGCGGTTCTTCACCGTGGGGGTCTATCTGCGCGCCACCAAGAAATCCTAGCGTCTTCTGCCGGTCCCCGACGCGGGCATCAGGTCGGCGGCGCCGCAAGTCAGACGTCGAGCGTGTAAACCCTGGCGGCCTGTCGCTCGCCCTCGCTGTGGCCGGCGAGTGCCGCCTCCCACAACGCGCCGGCGGCATCCCTGGGCAGCAGCCCGCTGGACATCACCGCCACTTCCTCAGAGGAAGCATCGAACTCGGCGAGTTGCCGTCGCTCGGCATCGAACAACCGCGCCAGCATCGCACCGTCCGACTCGATCAGCACCAGGAAACGGGCAGGCTTCTGCATTTCGGTGACTCCTGCGAGTTCGTCGTATCGACAGACTAGCAGCTGGCTGCCACCGCGCCGAGGCTGGTCTTGCTCAGCGTCGCAGCCTCAAGGCCAGCACTTCGTTGACCACCAGCGCGCCGAGCACCAGCGCTCCGCCCGTCAGCGTGCTCGGCCCCGGTCGCTCACCGGCCCCGAGCCAGGCCCAGCTCACACCGAACAGCACCTCGAGCAGGCCCAGCAGCGCGATCTCCGGTGCCGGCAGTTCGCGCGTCAACCGCACCGCCAGCAGGCAGGGAATGGCCAGCTGCACGGCACCCAGCAGACCGAGCAGCCCGAGATCGTGGCCCGAGGCCTGCAGCGGCCAGGCGAGCGGCAGCGCGACGGCGGCCGACAGCAGCCCACCGATCAGCACGGCCGGCAGCATGTCCTGGGTGGCCACTGCGGCGTCGTCGGGATCGGCAGGCCCATGGCTGGTGTACTGCAACACCGTCCAGTTGGTGGCCGCCGCCAGTGGCACCGTCAGCGCGATCAGGGTGCCGGTGAGCGACATGCCCGCTCCTGCCTCCTGGCCGAACATCCAGGCGATGCCGATGCCGCCGACCGCGATCGCGATCCAGGTGCGCGCCGGCAGCCGGTGGTGCAGGAAGATGCGCGCGAACAGCGCGGTGATCAGCGGCCCGATCGCCATCGTGACCAGCACGTTGGCCACCGTCGTCAGGGTGATCGCCACCATGAAGGCGGTGAACATCGTCGCCCAGCACAGTCCCGATGCCCACACCGGCCAGGGCGCACGCAGCAGGCCGCTCCACAGCGCCGCGCCCCGCATCGCACTCAGCGCCACCGTGAGCGTCAGCGCGTTGAACAGGCTGCGCCAGAATGTCACCTCGAAGCTGCGCGCAGCGTCCAGGTGACGAGTGACGACGCCGGCGATGCTCCAGAGGAGCGTCACCACGATCATCAGCGTGACCGCGCGTCCGTGTGTCATCGGCCCCCGCAAAAACTCAGGCGGCTTCGCGCGACGCGCGCTTGCGCTCGTGTTCCTTCAGGTGGCGCTTGCGCAGCCGTATCGACTTCGGGGTGATCTCCACCAGCTCGTCGTCGGCGATGAACTCCACCGCGTACTCGAGCGACAGGATGATCGGCGGCGTGATCTTGATCGCGTCTTCCTTGCCGCTGACGCGGAAGTTGGTGAGCTGCTTGGCGCGCACCGCGTTGACCACCAGGTCGTTGTCGCGCGAGTGGATGCCGACCAGCATGCCTTCGTACACCGGGTCACCGGCCTTGACGAACATGCGTCCGCGGTCGTCGAGCTTGCCGAGCGCGTAGGTCACGATCTCGCCGTCGTCCTGGCTGATCAGCACGCCGTTCTTGCGGCCCTCGAGCTCGCCCTTGTAGGGCTCGTAGCCGTCGAAGATGTTGCTGATGAGCCCGGTGCCTCGGGTCAGGTTCATGAACTCGTTGGAAAAGCCGATCAGGCCGCGCGCCGGAATGCGGTACTCGAGGCGTACGCGCCCCATGCCATCGGGCTCCATGTTCACCAGATCGGCCTTGCGCAGCCCCAGCGCCTGCATCACCCCGCCCTGGTGCTGTTCCTCGACGTCGGCCGTCACCAGCTCCATCGGCTCGTGGCGCTCGCCGTTCACCTCGTGGAACACCACGCGCGGCTTGCTCACTGCGAGCTCGTAGCCCTCACGGCGCATGTTCTCCAGCAGGATGGTCAGGTGCAGTTCGCCGCGGCCCGAGACCTCGAAGATGCCGTCCTCGTCGGTGTCCTTGACGCGCAGCGCCACGTTGCTCTGCAGCTCGCGGTCCAGCCGGTCGCGCAGCTGGCGGCTCGTGACGAACTTGCCTTCGCGTCCAGCCAGCGGCGAGTTGTTGACGCAGAAGTTCATCGTCAGCGTCGGCTCGTCCACTTCCAGCATCGGCAGCGGCACCGGATCGTCGATGTCGGTCAGCGTGACGCCGATGCCGATGTCCTCGATGCCGTTGATCAGCACGATGTCGCCCGGGCCGGCCTCGGTGGCCTGCACGCGCTCCAGACCGTCGAACTTCAGCACCTGGTTCACGCGCGCCTTGAACGGGATGCTGTCCTCGCCGGAGAACACCGCCACGTCCTGCATCGGCTTGAGCGTGCCCTGGTTGATGCGACCGATGCCGATGCGGCCGACGAAGGTGGAGTAATCGAGCGAGCAGATCTGCAGCTGCAGCGGGCCTTCCGGATCGCCTTCGTGCGGCGGCACGTGCTGCAGGATGGCGTCGAACAGCGGCGCCATGTTCGTCCCTACCTCGCCGGGCGCCGTCGACGCCCAGCCGTTCAGACCGGAGGCGTAGATGATGGGAAAGTCGAGCTGCTCCTCGGTGGCGCCGAGCTTGTCGAACAGGTCGAAGGTGGCGTTGATCACGTAGTCGGGCCGCGCGCCGGGGCGGTCGACCTTGTTGACGACGACGATGGGCTTCAAGCCCAGCGCCAGCGCCTTCTTCGTCACGAAGCGGGTCTGCGGCATCGGGCCTTCCACCGCGTCGACCAGCAGCAGCACCGAATCGACCATCGACAGCACGCGCTCGACCTCGCCGCCGAAATCGGCGTGCCCGGGGGTGTCGACGATGTTGACGTGGGTGCCCTTCCACTCGACGGCGCAGTTCTTCGACAGGATCGTGATGCCGCGTTCCTTCTCGATGTCGTTGCTGTCCATCACGCGCTCGGCCACCTTCTCGTTCTCGCGGAAGGTGCCGCTCTGGCGCAGCAGCTGGTCCACGAGCGTGGTCTTGCCGTGGTCGACGTGCGCGATGATCGCCACGTTGCGGATCTGGCGGGCGTTGTTGCTGGTCGTCATGTCATGCTCACTTGCTTGGATTCGGTAACGGGTACGTCGGTCGCGGTGCCGGCGTCGATCAGCGCCTGCACCTCGGGCGGGCTCAGCAGCCGGCCGGGGATCAGCTCGCCGGCCTTCACGTGGGCACTGCCGAGGAAGGCGCGCGACTCGGGCCCGTAGACCCGCACGGCCGCGCAATCGCCGGCATCGATGCCGCGGCGCAGGCCGGACAGGAAGCGGCCGGCCTCATCGGCCGCCAGCCGCACGACCGGCCAGTCGGCCAGCAACACGTCGGGCGGCAGCAGGCGCTGCTCGCGCTGCGCGGGATCGAGCGCCTGCAGCGCTTCGATCGTGATCGCGCCGTCGAGCCGCACCGGCCCGCTGGCCACGCGGCGCAGCGCGCTCAGGTGCGCGCCGCAGCCGAGCGCGCGGCCCAGGTCCTCGGCGAGCGTGCGGATGTAGGTGCCCTTGCTGACGCAGACCTCGATGTCGAGCTCGTCAGCGTGCCAGCGCAGGATGTCCAGCCGATGAATCACGACTCGCCGCGGGGTGCGTTCGACCTCGACGCCGGCGCGCGCGTATTCGTAGAGCGCCTTGCCCTCGTGCTTGAGCGCCGAATGCATCGGTGGCAGCTGCATCGTCTCGCCGGTCAGGGCGGCGCAGCCGGCGCGCAGCGCCGCATCGTCGAAGGACACCGGGCGCGTCTCGATCACCTCGCCCTCGCCGTCGCCACCGATGCGCGTGACGCCGAGCTTGAGCGTCGCACGGTAGGTCTTGTCGGCGTCCAGGCTCGCCTGCGAAAACTTGGTGGCCGCGCCGAAGCACAGCGGCAGCAGACCTGTCGCCAGCGGATCGAGGGTGCCGGTGTGCCCCGCCTTCTCGGCGCGCAGCATGCCCTTGACCTTCTGCAGCGCGTCGTTGCTCGACCAGCCCAGCGGCTTGTCGAGCAGCAGCACGCCGTGCAGCGCACGGCGCGGTGCGCGCGGCTCGCGCACGGCTTGCGGGGCGCGGCGGGGCGGACGGTTCAGCGCGACCGGGTCCACGTCAGGCCTCGGGGGTGCCCGGTTGATCGTCCGCGTCCTTCGCCCGGGTGGCGTTGGCCTGGTGGATCAGCGCGTTGAGGTCGGCCGCGCGCTCGGTGGTGCGGTCGAACTGGAAATGCAGGGTGGGCACGGTGTGGATCTGCAGGCGCTTGAAGAGGCTGTTGCGCAGGTAGCCGGCGGCCTCGTTCAGTGCGGCGGCGCACTCGGCCGGATCACCGATCAGCACCGAGAAGAACACCTTCGCGTGCGCGTAGTCGGGCGTGACCTCGACCGCCTGGATCGTGACCATGCCGATGCGCGGATCCTTCAACTCGCGGATGAGCTCCGCCACGTCGCGCTGGATCTGGTCGGCCACGCGCAGGCTGCGGTTGGGAATGGCGCGCTTGTGCTTCATGATGGGCTCCTGGACGACCCCTCAAGCACGAACCCCGCCGACTTTCGAGGGCGGGGTCCGTGCACGAGGCCAACTCCGCCTTACAGCGTTCGGGCGACTTCCTTGATCTCGAAGACTTCCAGCTGGTCGCCCTCTTTGATGTCGTTGTAGTTCTTCAGCTTGATGCCGCACTCGAAGCCTTCCTTGACCTCGCGCACGTCGTCCTTCATGCGGCGCACCGACTCGATCTCGCCGCTGTAGACGACCACGTTCTCGCGCAGCAGGCGGAAGCGCGCGTTGCGGCGCACGATGCCGGAGGTGACCATCGAGCCTGCCACCGTGCCGATCTTCGAGGCCACGAACACCGTGCGGATCTCGGCGGTGCCGATGAGCTCTTCCTTCTGCTCCGGCGCCAGCATGCCGGTCATCGCCGACTTGATCTCGTCGACCGCGTCGTAAATGATGTTGTAGTAGCGCAGGTCGACGTTGTTGCCCTCGGCCAGCTTGCGTGCACCAGCGTCGGCCCGCACGTTGAAGCCGATGATGACGGCCTTCGACGCGATGGCCAGGTTGACGTCGCTCTCGCTGATGCCGCCCACCGCCGCGTGCACGATCTGCACCTTGACCTCGGCCGTGCTGAGCTTGAGCAGCGAGGCGCCCAGCGCCTCCTGCGAGCCCTGCACGTCGGCCTTGATGATGAGCGGCAGCGTCTGCACCTCGCCCTGACCCATGGTCTCGAACATGTTCTCGAGCTTGGCGGCCTGCTGCTTGGACAGCTTCACGTCGCGGTACTTGCCGGAACGGAAGGTGGCGATCTCGCGCGCACGCCGCTCGTCGGACAGCACCATGAACTCGTCGCCGGCCTGCGGCACCTCGGTCAGGCCCTGGATCTCGACCGGGATCGACGGGCCGGCCTCGGTGGCCGGCTTGCCGTTCTCGTCGAGCATGGCACGCACCCGGCCGTAGGTCGAACCGGCCAGAACCACGTCACCGCGCTTGAGCGTGCCCGACTGCACCAGCACCGTCGCGACCGGGCCGCGGCCCTTGTCGAGCTGCGCCTCGATCACCAGGCCCTTGGCGGGTGCGGCGACCTGCGCCTGCAGTTCCAGCACCTCGGCCTGCAGAAGCACCTGTTCCAGCAACTCGTCGATGCCCTGGCCGGTCTTGGCCGACACCTGCACGAACGGCGAATCGCCGCCGAAGTCTTCCGGGACCACCTGCTCGGCGATCAGTTCGCTGCGCACGCGCTCCAGGTTGGTACCCGGCTTGTCGATCTTGTTGATCGCCACGATCAGTGGCACCTCGGCCGCCTTGGCGTGGTGGATCGCTTCCTTGGTCTGCGGCATCACGCCGTCGTCGGCCGCCACGACCAGGATCACCAGATCGGTCGCCTTGGCGCCGCGCGCCCGCATCGCCGTGAAGGCTTCGTGGCCCGGGGTGTCGAGGAAGGTGATCATGCCGCGCGGCGTCTCGACGTGATAAGCGCCGATGTGCTGCGTGATGCCGCCGGCCTCACCTGCCGCCACGCGCGTGGTGCGGATGTAGTCGAGCAGCGAGGTCTTGCCGTGGTCGACGTGGCCCATCACCGTGACCACGGGAGCGCGAGGCTCCAGCGGCACATCGGTCACTTCCACGTCGTCCTCGAGGAAGGCATCCGGGTCGTCGAGCTTGGCCGTGAAGGCCTTGTGACCCATCTCTTCCACCAGGATCATGGCGGTTTCCTGGTCGAGCTGCTGGTTGATGGTGACCATCTGACCCAGCTTCATCAGTTGCTTGATGACCTCGGAGGCCTTGACCGACATCTTGTGCGCCAGATCGGCGACGCTGATGGTCTCGGGCACGTGCACCTCGTAGACCTGCGCCTCGGCCGGCGCGGTGAAGGTCGACGGGCTGTCGCCCCGGTCGCCGCCGCGACGCCCGCCGCGCGGCGCCTTCCAGCCGCCACGGCCGCCGGCGTCGGGGCGCGCACCGCCACGCAGCGCAGCGCGCTTCTTCGCAGCGTCGTCGGCCCAGCTTGACGACAGCTTCTCGGACTTGACCGACTTCTTGTCGCCCGGCTTGGCGGCACCCGCCGCACCAGCCGCAGCCGGTGCACCCGGCTTCGCGGTGGGCTTGTGGATCGTGCCCTTGATGCCTTCGGCCGGCTTCGGCTCCTCGGGCTTCTTCGCCACGAGCACCTTCTTCGGCGCGTTCATCATCGCGCGGATCGCGGACGCCTCATCTTCGGCCGCCTTGCGGCGCTTGGCGAGGTCGGCAGCCTTCTGCTTCTCCTCGGCTTCGATGTCGGCGGCCTTCACCACGCGCAGCGCGGGCTTGGGCAGTTCGGCCGGAGCGGCGACCGCCGGTGCCGTGTCCGGCGCGGCGGCCTTGACCCCGGTCGCTTCGACCTTGGCAGGCACCGGTTCGGCGGCGGCGGCCTCCAGCGCAGCGGCTGCAGCTTCCGCCGCGGCACGCTGGCGCGCCTCGGCGGCCTCCCGCTCGGCCTGCTCCTGGGCCTCGCGCGCACGACGCTTCTCGGCCAGATCCTCTTCCTGGCGGCGCAGCAGCTCGGCCTGACGGCTGGCTTCTTCTTCGCGCTTCTGCAGTTCGGCTTCGTCGATCACCGGCGCGGCGGCCGTCGCCTCTTCGACAGTCGCCGGCGCATCGTCGCGTCTGATGAACGTGCGCTTCTTGCGCACTTCGACCTGGATGGTGCGGGCCTTGCCGGAGGCATCGGCCTGCTTGATCTCGGTGGTCGACTTCTTCGTCAGCGTGATCTTCTTGCGCTCGGCGCTCCCGGTGCCGTGCGAGGAGCGCAGGAAGTCGAGCAGGCGCTCCTTGTCGGCTTCGGTCAGCGCATCGTCCGTGGACGCCTTCGCGACGCCAGCGGAGTGAAGCTGCTCGAGCAGCGCCGCAGCCGGGCGGTTTAGCTCGGCGGCAAACTGTGCGACGGTAGTCACAGCCATTGTGGAGTGTCCTTGGTGTATCGGTGCGAACGGTGATGCGGAGTGCGGTGCGTGCGGCGCTTCAGGCAGTGAACCAGTGCTCGCGCGCCTTCATGATCAGGGCCTTCGCCTGCTCGTCGGCCACGCCGGTCAGCTCGGTCAGTTCGTCGACCGCGAGATCGGCCAGATCGTCGCGCGTGTGGATGCCGCCTTCGGCCAGCCTGGCGATCAGATCGGCATCGAGCCCCTCGAGGTCGCGCAGATCCTGCGAAACGCTTTCGAGCTTCTCTTCCTGGGCGATCTCCATCGTCAGCAGCGCGTCCTTGGCCCGTGTGCGCAACTCGTGGACGGTGTCCTCATCGAAGGATTCCATCTCCAGCATTTCCTGCAGCGGCACGTAGGCCACTTCCTCGAGACTGGTGAAGCCCTCGGCGATCAGGATGTCGGCCACCTCGGCATCAACGTCGAGCTTCTCGACGAACAGCTTGCGGATCGACTCCGACTCGGTCGCCTGCTTGTCCTGCGACTCCTCGGCGCTCATGATGTTGATGCGCCAGCCGGTCAGCTCGGACGCGAGGCGCACGTTCTGGCCGCCGCGGCCGATGGCGATGGCGAGGTTCTCCTCGTCGACCACCACGTCCATCGCATGCTTTTCCTCGTCGACCACGATCGACTGCACATTGGCCGGCGCCAACGCGCCGATCACGAACTGCGCCGGATCGGCCGACCACAGCACGATGTCGACACGCTCGCCAGCCAGTTCGTTGGTGACGGCATTGACGCGCGAGCCGCGCACACCCACGCAGGTGCCGATCGGGTCGACCCGCTTGTCGTGCGACAGCACGGCGATCTTGGCGCGCGAGCCGGCATCGCGGGCGCAGCTCTTGATCTCGAGCAGGCCCTGCTCGATCTCCGGTACCTCGTGGCGGAACAGTTCCACCATGAAGCCAGGTGCGCTGCGCGACAGCATGATCTGCGGCCCGCGTTGCGTGGTGTCCACTTCCGTGATGTAGGCGCGCACACGGTCGCCGGTGCGGAGGTTTTCCTTGGCGATCAGCTCACTGCGCTTCAGACGCCCCTCGACCCGGCCGCTCTCGACGACGAGGTCGCCCTTGTCGAGGCGCTTGACGGTACCGACGAAGATCTTGTCGCCGCGTGACAGGAAATCATTGAGCAACTGCTCGCGCTCGGCGTCGCGCACTTTCTGCAGGATCACCTGCTTGGCGGCCTGCGCACCGATGCGCCCGATCGACACCGACTCGATGGCTTCCTCGATGTAGTCGCCTTCCTCGATGTCGTCGATGCGGTCGCGGGCATCGGTCAGCAATTCCTCGGCGTCGGCGTTCTGCAGGCCGGCGCTGTCAGGCACGACGAGCCAGCGGCGAAAGGTCTCGTACTCGCCGGTGTCGCGGTCGACCGACACGCGGATGTCGACCTCGCCGCCATGCAATTTCTTGCTCGCCGAGGCGAGCGCCGCCTCGACGGCCTCGAACACGACATCACGCTCGACGCTCTTCTCGCGAGCGATCGCATCCACAAAGTCCAACAGATCGCGGTTCATTGTTCGTAACCTCCGGGTACCTGCGCCGCGGGCTCGGCTTGCTCCTTGCCCTTGCGGCCCTTGAAGTCCACGACCGGCACGAGCCGGGCGTCGCGAACTTCCTCGAGCGTGAATCCCAAGACCTGATCCTGCTTGCCGTCGTTGAAATGCAGTTCCCAGGCCTCGCCGGCCGCCGCGAGCACGCCCTGGTACTTCTTGCGGCCCTGGAACGGCAGCTTCAGCGTGATGTCGATCCGCTCGCCGGCGAAGCGGGCGTAGTCGGCCGCCTTCTTCAGCGGACGGTCCAGCCCGGGCGAGGAGACCTCGAGCCGCGAGTAATCGCAGTTCTCGACCTCCAGCACATACTGCAACTGGCGGGTCACCTTCTCGCAGTCCTCGACTGTCACGAACTCGCCCGGACCGCTGTCGTAGACCTGCCCCGGCACCCGGTCGATGAACACGCGCAGCAACCCCTGCGAGCCCCGCTCGCATTCCACCAACTCATAACCGAAACCGGTCACGGTTTTCTCAACGGCTGCCTGCCAACTCATCGACTGAAGGTTCCCGGGCCGAAACCCGCTCCATGAACTGCAATAAAGAACGACCGCAAAAACAATCGAACAAAAAAAAAGGGCTGGAATCTCCGGCCCAATTTCTTGTCTGGCGAAATCTGGTCTAGCGAAGCAGGGATTGTAGCGTGGGCACGCACTACCGGCAAGCATCGGGGGTGTCAAGAGCGCGGCGGGACCACCCCGTCGTGCCAGAATTTCGGGTTGCAAACAGTGGGATGGAGACACGACATGGGCTTTCTCGCCGGCAAGCGGCTGCTGATCACCGGACTGCTGTCCAACCGCTCGATCGCCTACGGCATCGCCCGCGCCTGCCGGCGCGAAGGCGCCGAACTGGCTTTCAGCTATGTCGGCGAGCGCTTCAAGGAGCGGACCACCGAATTCGCCCGCGAATTCGACTCCAGCCTGATCTTCGACTGCGACGTCGCCGACGACGCCCAGATCGCCGCGATGTTCCAGCAACTCGCCCAGACCTGGCCCCAATTCGACGGTTTCGTCCACTCGATCGGCTTCGCGCCGCGTGAGGCGATCGCCGGCGACTTCCTCGACGGCCTGAGCCGCGAGGCCTTCCGCGTCGCCCACGACATCTCCTCGTACAGCTTCCCGGCGCTGGCCAAGGCGGCGGCGCCGCTGCTGACCCCGAAGGCCGCGTTGCTGACGCTGACCTACCTGGGCGCCGAGCGGGTGGTGCCGAACTACAACACCATGGGCCTGGCCAAGGCCTCGCTGGAGGCCAGCGTGCGCTACCTCGCCGGCAGCCTGGGCCCTAGAGGGGTGCGGGTCAACGGCATCTCGGCCGGCCCGATCAAGACGCTGGCAGCGTCGGGCATCAAGGGCTTCGGCAAGATCCTCGACGTGGTGGAGAACAACGCCCCGCTGCGCCGCAACGTGACGATCGACGACGTCGGCAACGTCGCGGCGTTTCTGCTCAGCGACCTGGCGGCCGGCGTCACGGCCGAGATCACCTACGTCGACGGCGGCTTCAGCCGGGTCGCCAGCGGCATGGCCGACGCCTGATCCCTGCTGCCGGAGGCGGTCGATCGCCTCGGGACGCCGACCTTACTGCTTCACGCAGTCCACGGCGTAGCGGCGCTCGCCGCTGTCGGTTTCCTCCTCGACCAGACCGTGCACATCGGTGTCGAAACCGGGGAACCGACGGTTGAAGTCGCGGGTGAAGCGCAGGTAGTCGACGATCTTCTTGTTGAAGCGCTCGCCCGGAATCAGCAGCGGGATGCCCGGCGGGTAGGGCGTCAGCAGCGAGGTCGTGATGCGCCCTTCCAGGCTCTCGATCTCCACCCGCTCGGTCTTGCGGTGCGCGATGTGGGCGTAGGCCTCGCTGGGCTTCATCGCCGGCTGCAGGTCCGACAGGTACATCTCGGTGGTCAGCCGGGCGATGTCGCCCTTGACATAGGCCTCGTGGATGCTCTGCGCCAGGTCGCGCAGCCCCATGCGCTCGTAGCGCGGGTGCGCGGCGCAGAACTCCGGCAGGATGCGCCACAGCGGCGCGTTCTTGTCGTAGTCGTCCTTGAACTGCTGCAGTGCGGTCAGCAGCGTGTTCCAGCGGCCCTTGGTGATGCCGATCGTGAACATGATGAAGAACGAGTACAGCCCGGTCTTCTCGACGATCACGCCATGCTCGGCCAGGAACTTCGTGACGATCGAGGCCGGGATGCCGGTCTTGGCGAACTTGCCGGCCACGTCGAGTCCCGGCGTCACGAGCGTCGACTTGATCGGGTCGAGCATGTTGAAGCCTTCGGCCAGCGGGCCGAAGCCGTGCCACTTGGCGTCGGCCTTGATCATCCAGTCCTCGGGCTTGCCGATGCCGTCCTCGGCCAGCTTGTCCGGGCCCCAGACCTTGAACCACCAGTCCTTGCCGAATTCCTTGTCGACCTTGCGCATCGCACGCCGGAAGTCGAGCGCTTCCTGGATGCTCTCTTCCACCAGCGCGGTGCCACCTGGCGGCTCCATCATCGCGGCCGCCACGTCGCAGCTCGCGATGATCGCGTACTGCGGCGAGGTCGAGGTGTGCATCAGATAGGCCTCGTTGAACAGGTGGCGGTCGAGCTTGGTGTTCTGAGCGTCCTGCACCAGCACCTGAGAAGCCTGGCTGATGCCGGCCAGGAGCTTGTGGGTCGACTGCGTGGCGTAGACCACCGCTTCCTTCGGCCGCGGACGGTTCTTGCCCATCGCGTGGTAGCTGCCGTAGAACTTGTGGAAGGCTGCGTGGGGCAGCCAGGCCTCGTCGAAATGCACCGTGTCGATCCAGCCGTCGAGCAGTCCCTTGATGGTCTCGGTGTTGTAGAGCACGCCGTCGTAGGTGCTTTGCGTCAACGTCAGGATGCGCGGCTTGACCGCGGCCGGGTCCACGTGCGCGAGCAGCGGGTTCGCCGCGATGCGCTTGCGGATCGCCGCGGGCTCGAACTCGGCCTTCGGGATCGGGCCGATGATGCCCAGGTGGTTGCGCGTCGGCGGCAGGAATACCGGCACCGCGCCGGTCATGATGATCGCGTGCAGGATGGACTTGTGGCAGTTGCGGTCCACCACCACCACGTCGTCTGGCGCCACGGTGTGGTGCCAGACCATCTTGTTGCTGGTGCTGGTGCCGTTGGTGACGAAGAAGCAGTGGTCGGCGTTGAAGATGCGGGCCGCATTGCGCTCGCTCTGAGCCACCGGGCCGGTGTGGTCGAGCAACTGGCCGAGCTCGTCGACCGAGTTGCAGACGTCGGCGCGCAGCATGTTCTCGCCGAAGAACTGGTGGAACATCTGCCCGACCGGGCTCTTCAGGAACGCCACGCCGCCGCTGTGGCCAGGGCAGTGCCAGGAATAGGAGCCATCCTGCGCGTAGTCGACCAATGCCTTGAAGAACGGCGGCGCCAGTCCGTCGAGATAGCTCCTGGCCTCGCGGATGATGTGGCGGGCCACGAACTCGGGCGTGTCCTCGAACATGTGGATGAAGCCATGCAGTTCGCGCAGCACGTCGTTGGGCAGGTGCTGCGAGGTGCGGGTCTCACCGTACAGGTAGATCGGGATCTCCAGGTTCTTGCGGCGGATCTCGCGGATGAACTGGCGCAGGTTCAGCACGGCCGGCGCGAGTTCGGGCCCCTCGTGAGTGAACTCGTTGTCGTCGATCGACAGGATGAAGGCACTGGCGCGGCTCTGCTGCTGAGCGAACTGGCTCAGGTCGCCGTAGCTGGTGACGCCCAGGATCTCGAAACCTTCCTTGACGATCGCGTCCGCCAGCGCACGGATGCCCAGTCCGGAGGTGTTCTCGGAGCGAAAGTCCTCGTCGATGATGACGATGGGGAAACGAAAGTGCTGCATCTGGAGGCCTCCGGCGGGCGCTGCTGGCGGGACCACCCCGCTCAAGGAAGCGCGGAGTTTAGGGCTACATCTGCAACGGCTCGATGAGCCGGGGCACGAAACGCTGCGTCGTACACTGAACGCAACATTGTTCGTCAGACGCAAGCACATCCGAGGAGGCCCGATGGACTGGAGTGCCGCCACCTGGTGGTGGATCGCGAGCGGCGCGCTGGTCGCGGCCGAGCTGACCACCGGCACCTTCTACCTCCTGATGCTCGCGCTGGGCTGCGTGGTGGCGGCCGTCGCCGCCCACACCGGCCTCAGCTTCAGTGTCCAGCTGCTCGTGGCGGCACTGGTCGGCGGCGGTGCGGTGATCGCCTGGCACCTGAAGCGCCTGCGTCGACCCGCGGCGGCTGCCGCTGGCGCCGACCGCAACGTCAATCTCGACATCGGCGAGCGCGTGCATGTCGGCGAATGGCTGCCCGACGGTTCGGCCACGGTCAGCTACCGCGGCGCGCAGTGGAGCGCGCGCTATGCCGGAGACGGCGCGCCCTCGCCCGGCGAGCACGTGATCCGCGCCATCGACGGCTCGCGCTTGCTGCTGGTTCGCTGATTGCCCTTCCTTCTTCCGGGATGCCCCATGGAAATCGTCGCCATCGTCTTCTTCGTCATCGCCATCATCTTCATCGCGCGCTCGATCAAGGTCGTGCCGCAGCAGAGCGCCTGGGTCGTGGAGCGGCTTGGCAAGTACCACGCGACGCTCGTCCCCGGCCTGAACTTCCTGGTGCCCTTCGTCGACCGCCTCGCCTATCGGCATTCGCTGAAGGAGATTCCGCTGGACGTGCCGAGCCAGGTCTGCATCACCAAGGACAACACCCAGCTCACTGTCGACGGCATCCTCTATTTCCAGGTCACCGACCCGATGCGCGCCAGCTACGGCGCATCCAACTACATCCTCGCGATCACCCAGCTGGCCCAGACCACGCTGCGCAGCGTGATCGGCAAGATGGAGCTCGACAAGACCTTCGAGGAGCGCAACGCGATCAACGCCGCCGTCGTCCACGCGCTCGACGAGGCGGCGCTGAACTGGGGCGTCAAGGTGCTGCGCTACGAGATCAAGGACCTGACGCCGCCGGCCGCCATCCTGCACGCGATGCAGGCCCAGATCACCGCCGAGCGCGAGAAGCGCGCGCTGATCGCGGCCTCCGAGGGCCGGCGCCAAGAGCAGATCAACATCGCCACCGGCGAGCGCGAAGCCTTCATCGCCCGCTCCGAGGGCGAGAAGCAGGCCGAGATCAACAACGCGCTGGGCGAGGCCGCTGCCATCACCGCGGTCGCCGAGGCGACCGCCGGCGCGATCCGCCAGATCGCCGCGGCCATCCGCGAGCCCGGCGGCGAACAGGCCGTGCAGCTGAAGGTGGCCGAGCGTGCGGTCGACGCCTACAGCCAGCTCGCCCAGAAGAACAACACCATGATCGTGCCGGGCAACATGAGCGAGGTCTCGGCGCTGATCGGCACGGCGATGACGCTGTTCAACAAGGGCGTGCCGGCGAAGTGAGCCACCCATGGCCCTGAACGTGCTCGGCGAGACGCTGCGCGCCTGCTCCTACGATCCGCTGACCGGCTACTTCCGCGACGGCTGCTGCAGCACCACGGCCGAGGATCTCGGCACACACGTGATCTGCACCCGGGTCACGGCCGCCTTCCTCGCCTTCTCGCGCGAGCGCGGCAACGACCTCGTCACACCCCGGCCGGAGTGGCGTTTTGCCGGCCTGAAGCCAGGCGACCGCTGGTGCCTGTGCGCCCTGCGCTGGAAGGAAGCGCTCGAAGCGGGTGCGGCACCGCCGGTCGTTCTGGAAAGCACGCACGAGCGGGCCCTGGCCTACGTCACGCTGGAGCAGTTGCAGTCCCACGCGTTGTGACCGGCCGGGGCACGGACCACCCGCGCACGTAGGCGCATTCCGACATGCGCCCTGCCCAAAGGCCGACGGCTGGCGCTGACCCGCGCCGGCAGGAAAGGCCGGGCACGCTGGTTACGCTTTCGCCCATGTCAACGACCGCGTGGGAAAGGACCCTGCGTATGCAAGAGGAAAACAATCTGCAGCCGCTCCAACTGCAAATCGCGGCCCTCCGGGCGGCGGAACCTGTCGCCGACGGCGCGGCCATCCTGTTGAAGGCGGATGCCCTGCTTGCCGGTGAGCGCCGCAGCCTGGCCATCGCCATCATGCGTGACCTTGCCCCGCTGGTCGCCGTGACCTTGCTGGCCAAGGCAGCCGAAGCCGGAACATTGCCTGGCGAAGCAAACGCCCCTCCCGTGCCGCCAGCACTCGAGTGCCTGGGCATCGGCGCGGTGGCCGCGCAGGACCCGTCGCGTGTGCGATTGCACTTGCAGTTCGACAACGGGCTGATGCTGCCGGCCGAAATCTCCAAGGAGGCAGCACGCGCTTTGATCCGTGGGCTCGAATCGGAACTGAAAAGCTGACGCCCCCCTCCCCCATCGGAGCCACCCCCCTATCGGGACGCGCCCGTGCCAAGGATCGCCGAAGCTTCGGCACCGCGGCGGTGTCCGCTTTCCCGGGAGCTTCGATGTCCCTGTCTCATGCCAAGTCGCGACCGTTCGGCGCGAGCGACCTGCTGCCTGCGAGCCCGACTGCCGGCAGCAGCGACAGCGAAACGGAGTCCTCGGGTTGGCTCGCTTCGTCGTTCGACCTGAAGTTGGGACTCGATGTCTTCGAGCGCCCCTTGGACAGCCTCCCCAGCGACCAGTTGGAAGCGCTGATCCAGCAGGCCGTCAATCGCGAGCAGGCGGCCTCTCGCGTGAACAGCGTGCACGCGGACCAGCGCCGCAACCAGCGGCGCCGCGAGGACCGCAGCTGAAGCACGCTACGGTCTCGCAAGCTCGCATGGACATCCGCCTTACGGCTCAGCGCGTCTGCTTCTTGAAGGCATCCTGCAACTCACCCGGCAGGGTGTCTATCGGGTGCTCGATCACGGTGAGGCCACTGCGCAACTCGAACGTCGAATCGATCCAATCGCCTTCGTCGCCCTGCCCGGGCTCGCTCAGATCGAGATCGACCGCCAGCGAATTCAGCGGCCGGATCGGCTTGGCAGGAGGCGGAGGCCGGCGTGGCGGCCCGGAACTGTACGCAGCCATCTGATTGCACCCATGGGGAGTGTGCGTAGCCCGAAGCTTAACGCCGTTGGGCCGGATCGCACAGCCGCTTGCGCCGCAGAGCCCGGAAGACGGGCAGCCCGGACGGGTCGAACGCAGCCATTCACCCTGCGTAGTAGCATCTTCCCAGGGAGTCCTCCACTCATCCGCGGATTAGGCGCACGGGGTGCTCAGCACCTCCGGTTCTGGCATGAGCGAAGATAGTTTGGCCCTGTCCCCGAGCCGTCGCTCTGTCGAGACGCGGCTTGATACATGCCATGACCGGAGGAGTTCCCCCATGTTCCGCGCCGTTTTCCTACAGAAGTCCGATACCACCGTCCTCTCCGACATCCGAGAACTCTCCGAGGACAGCTTGCCCGAGGGCGACGTGCTCGTCGCGGTCGACTACTCCACCATCAACTACAAGGACGGCCTGGCCATCACCGGCCGCTTTCCGGTGGTGCGCCAATGGCCGATGGTGCCGGGCATCGACCTGGCCGGCACCGTGGAGTCGAGTGCGAACCCCCGCTTCAAGCCGGGCGACAAGGTGCTGATCAACGGCTATGGCCTCGGCGACGCGCACTGGGGCGGCCTGGCCCAGAAGGCTCGCGTCAAGAGCGAGTGGTTGATCCCTGTGCCGGACCCGTTCTCGACCTTGAACGCCATGGCGATCGGGACGGCCGGCTACACCGCGATGCTGTGCGTGCTGGCGCTCGAGCAGCACGGCGTGCGCCCGGACCGCGGGCCGGTCCTCGTCACCGGCGCCGCCGGGGGCGTGGGCACGATCGCCATCGCGGTGCTGGCCAAACTGGGCTTCGATGTGACGGCCTCCACCGGCCGGCTGGAGGAGGCCGGCTTCCTGCGGGAGCTCGGGGCGAACCACGTCATCGACCGCGCCACGCTGGCCAGCGCCGGCGAGATGCTCGGCGAGGAGAAATGGGCCGGCGCGATCGACACGGTCGGCAGCGCGACGCTTGCCAACGTGTGCGCGGCCACCCAGTACCGCGGCACGGTCGCCGCCTGCGGGCTGGCCCAGGGCCTCGACTTCCCCACCTCCGTGCTGCCGTTCATCCTGCGCAACATCACGCTGTGCGGCATCGACTCGGTGATGGCGCCGTATGCGCTGCGCGTCGAGGCGTGGCAGCGCCTGGCACGCGACCTCGACGTGAAGAAGCTCGACGCCGTGACCCAGGTGCTCGGCCTCGACCAGGCCATTGCGACCGCGAGCGATGTGCTGTCGGGCAAAGTGCGAGGGCGCGCGGTGATCGACGTGAACCGGTGAATCCCGCGCCGGCGCGGCCTCAAGGAAGTAAGCCCCGGTTCACTGGGAAACCGGGGCTTCTCTGTCAGCCGGAACCGCACTGGATTGATCACTGGCGGAGAGAGCGGGATTCGAACCCGCGGAGGGCTGTTAACCCTCACACGCTTTCCAGGCGTGCGACTTAAACCGCTCATCCATCTCTCCGGAGCGACGGATTGTAGCCACGCGCCGACGCAAAAAAGGCGCCTCTCGCGAGGCGCCTTTTTCATCGCGGATGCGGAGGCGTCATCAGTTCAGCGGGACCTTCTTGCCGTCCTTGTAGACGTACAGGGTCATCGCCGGGTTCTTCAGTTCGCCATCGCTCTCGAAGGCCACCTTCGCGGTCACGCCGGTGTAGTTGGTTTCGAACAGCTTCGGACCATAGACCTTGGGGTCGGCCGAGTTGGCGCGCTTCATCGCGTCGACCAGCACAAACACCGCGTCGTAGACGTAGGGCGAGTAGACCTGGAACTGACCCGGATACTTCGCGTCGTACTTGGCCTTCCAGGCAGTGCCGCCGGGCATCTTCTCGAGCGAGGAGCCGCCTTCGGCACAGACCACGTTGCCCAGCGTCTTGGCGCCGGCCGACAGGTCGGCGAGCTTGGCGGTGCACACGCCGTCGCCGCCGAAGAACTTGACGTTCGACAGGCCGAGTTGCTCCATCTGGCGCAGCATCGGGCCGGCTTGCGGGTCCATGCCACCGTAGAACACGCCGTCCGGACCCTTCGACTTGATCGAGGTCAGGATCGCCATGAAGTCGGTGGCCTTGTCGGTGGTGTACTGCTCGTCGACGATCTGGATGCCCTTGGCCTGGGCAGTCTTCTTGAACACCTCGGCCACACCCTGCCCGTAGGCGGTGCGGTCATCGATGATCGCGACCTTCTTGAGCTTGAGGTTGTTGGCGGCGTGCAATGCCAGGCCGGCGCCGAGCGCGTTGTCGTTGGCCAGGATGCGGAAGGCGGTCTTGAAGCCCTGCTGCGTGTACTTGGGGTTCGTTGCCGACGGGGTGATCTCCGGAATGCCGCAGTCGTTGTAGATCTTCGACGCGGGAATGGTCGTGCCGGAGTTCAGGTGACCGACCACACCGTTGACCTTGGCGTCGCACAGCTTGGTGGCGGCGGCCGTACCCTGCTTCGGGTCGGCAGCGTCGTCTTCCGCAACCAGTTCGAACTTGACCTTCTTGCCGCCGATCGTGATGTTCTGGGTGTTGAGTTCCTCGATCGCCATCCGGGCGCCGTTCTCGTTGTCCTTGCCATAGTGGGCCTGGGCACCGGAGATGGGAGCGACGTGGCCGATCTTGATCACTTCCTGGGCCGAGACGGCGCCGGTCGCGAGCAGGGCCGTTGCAAGGGCGATGGCTTTGAGTTTGAGTTGCATGAAGAACCTCCGGGTTGGAAGAAAGATTGAAGAAAACGGGTCGTTCTCAACGGCCGAGACAATACTCCAAAACAGGCACCGCACCGCTCGGGAGACGCCCCGGGAAAACACCGTCGGCGCCGGTGCCAGCGGGCTGCACCTGAAGCTGGAACAGTAGCAAGCCGCAGACCACCTGTTTTTCAGGCGCCGCCTTCAGCCGCGCACCTCGTGCGGGCGGATCTCGTAGCCGCGGCTCTCGAAGTAGCGCCAGCGCTGGCGGCCGGCGCGCCGCTCGTCGTCGTCTTTGCCGACGATCTCGAACAAACGTTCGAAGCTCTCGAAACCGGCCGGCACCTCGGGCCCCAGGTTCACCAGCACCTCGTGGTGAGGTGCGTCGGCGGCCCGGTCCAGCAGCCAGATCGGGGTCGGCGCCAGGCGCTCGGCCGGAGCCGCTCCTGCGCGCAGCCGGGCATGGGGCACGAAGGCCAGCGGATCGAAAGTCCACAGCATCACGTCGAGCTGGGCGAGCCGCTCGCTCGACGACGCCGTGACGGCCACCCGGGCGCCTCGCTGGTAGGCCTTCGTCAGCAGGCGGCAGGCGTGCGCCAGCGGATCGGCCGCACCGTGATGGAAGTTGATCTCCGTCAAGCAGGCCCCCCGCGCGCCGACTTCAACGAGCGCGCGACAGCACGAAGTGCGTGAGCAGCGGCACCGGCCGACCGGTCGCTCCCTTGGCCGCGCCGGACTTCCAGGCCGTGCCGGCGATGTCGAGGTGGGCCCAGCGGTACTTGGCAGTGAACTTCTTGAGGAACATCGCCGCGGTGATGGCTCCGCCGGCGCGGCCGCCGACATTGCCCATGTCGGCGAAGTTGCTGCGCAGCGCTTCCTCGTACTCGTCGTCGAGCGGCATGCGCCAGGCCGGGTCGAGGCCGGCGCTGCCGGCGTCGAGCAGCGCATCGGCGAGCGCGTCGTCGGCGCTGAACAGGCCGCTGCGATGGTGACCCAACGCGATGACGCAGGCGCCGGTCAGCGTGGCGATGTCGATCACCACGGCCGGCTTGAACCGCTCGGCATAGGTCAGCGCGTCACACAGGATGAGGCGCCCCTCGGCGTCGGTGTTGAGTACCTCGATCGTCTGGCCCGACATCGAGGTCACCACGTCGCCCGGCTTGATGGCGCGCCCGCTGGGCATGTTCTCGCAGCTCGGGATGAGGCCCACCACGTTGACCTGCGGCTGAAGTTCCGCGAGCGCCCGGAAGCTGCCGAGCACGCTGGCTGCGCCGCCCATGTCGTACTTCATCTCGTCCATTTCGGCCGCCGGCTTGATGGAAATGCCGCCGGTGTCGAAGGTGATGCCCTTGCCTACCAGCACCACCGGCGCATCGCTTCGCGACGCGCCGTCATAGCGCAGCACGATGAACTTAGGCGGCTCATCGGAGCCCTGCGCCACGGCGAGGAAGGAACCCATGCCGAGCTTCTCGCAAGCCTTGCGGTCGAGCACGTCGACCTTGATCCGCGGCAGCTTGGCGAGCTTGCGCGCCTCGGCCGCCAGGAAGCCGGGCGTGCAGTGGTTGCCGGGCCGATTGGCGCACTCGCGCGCCAGCGCCACACCAAGGGCGATCGCCGCGCCGCGCGACAGCCCGGTCTGCGCCACCTTGGCTTCCGTCTTGTCGACCAGCAGGGTGATCTTCTGCAGCGCTGGCGCGGGGCTCGCGCTGGGCTTGGTGTGGCGGTAGCTGTAGGTGGCGTCGGACGCTGCCGCCGCGGCAGCCTCGGCGTGGGAGGCCTCGATCGCGCCGCTTGCGGCCACCGCCAGGTGCTTCACGCCCAGCGGCTTGATCAGGCCCAAGCCCGCGGCCATGGCCGCCTTGAAGGCCTTGGGCCCCGCATCGCCGGCCACGGCGAACACGACGCGCGCCGCCTTCACGCCCACCGGCCGGTGCAGATAAAGCGTGCGACCGGCCTTGAAGGCCAGGTCGCCGGCCGTGATCGCATCGGACAGCACGCGATCGAGCGGCTCGTCCAGGCCCTGCTGCTTCGGATCGCCGGCCACCACGATCAAGAGCGCATCGGCGCTGACCTTCGAAAGGCTGGAGGTCGACGTGGCGAGAATGCGAAAGTCCATAATGCGATCCGTTTGAAATCCAATTGATGTTATTCGATTCCACTCTGCGCCGAGACCTTGCCAGGAGCTTTGGCGCGACCCTCGTCGTGATCATGACCATCGTGATCACGATGTTCCTCATCCGCACGCTCGGCCAGGCGGCGGGCGGCTCGGTGGCCGCGCAGGACGTCGCGCTGCTGCTTGGCTATGTGGCTCTCGAGAACTTGCCTACCATCCTCAGCCTGTCGCTGTTCATCGCGGTGGTGACGACGCTCACGCGCATGTACCGCGACAGCGAGATGGTGATCTGGTTCGCCAGTGGCGTGGGCCTGCTGCGTTTCGTGCCGCCGGTGCTGCGGCTGACCGCGCCACTGCTGCTGCTGGTGGCTCTGCTGGCCTTGTTCGTCTGGCCCTGGGGCAACCGCCAGATCGCCGAGCTGAAGGATCGTTACCAGCGGCGCTCGGACGTGGCGCGCGTGGCACCCGGCCAGTTCCAGAGCTCGGCCGACGGCAAGCGCACCTTCTTCATCGAGCGCGACACCGGGGAAGGCAACATCGCGCGCAACGTGTTCGTCCTGGAGCGCAAGCCCGACAGCGAGAGCGTGACCTCGGCACGCACCGGGCGCATCGAGATGGACGGCGACCAGCGTTTCGTCGTGCTCGAAAGTGGACAGCGCAACGATATCAACCTCGCCACCGGCGAGCGCAAGCTCGCTCAGTTCGACAGCTACCGCGTGCTGGCCGGCGAAGCGGTCAGCAGCGGCGCCGACAACCTGCCGCCGAAGGCGCGCAGCACCTGGGATCTGCTCACGCAGCCGAGCAACCGGCACTTCGGCGAGCTCGCCTGGCGCATCGGACTGGCCGTCGGTGGCATCAACCTGGTGTTGCTGGGCATCGGCCTGGCGGGCGGCAACCCGCGGCGTGCCGGCAGCTGGAACCTGCTGTTTGCACTGCTCGCCTTCGTGGTCTATTTCAACCTGCTGAACCTCAGCCAGGCCTGGGTCGCCAGCGGCAAGCTCGAGATCGGCATCGTGCTGCTGCTCATCCACGGCGGCAGCTTCGTGCTGGCTGTTTCGTTGCTCTGGTGGCGCGAACGCGGCGCGTCGTTCGGACTGCGCCGTCGGCGCGCGGGCACCTGAGTCCTCCCCATGCGCACGGTCCGCCGTCTCCTGTATGCCGACGTCCTGGGCGCGGTGACCTTCGTCGCCGTGTCCTTCCTGTCGCTGTTCTTCTTCATCGACTTTGTGGAGGAGCTCGACGACATTGGCCGTGGCGCCTACCGCGTGCACCACGCGGCCCTGTACTGCCTGCTGGAGCTGCCGGGACGCCTGTACGAACTGCTGCCGATCGCGGTGCTGATCGGCACCATCTACGCGATGGCCAGGCTGGCACAGTCATCGGAGTTCACCATTCTGCGCACCGGCGGCCTGGGTCCGGGCCGGGCCCTGTCGCTGCTCGCCAAGCTCGGACTGGCGTTCGCGGTGCTGACCTTCGTGGTCGGCGACTACGTCGGCCCCTATTTCGACGCCAAGGCGCAGACGCTCCGTTCCACGCTGCGCGGCTCGGCCTCCGGCGGCGGCAACAACAGCGCCTGGCTGAAGGACCGGCGAGCCGCCGCGCCGGGGGAGCTGCCGGCCGGAGAACGCATCGATTCGATCAACGTCGGCAACGTCGGGCCCGACGGCCTGCTCGACGACGTGCGCATCTACGAGTTCAGCGAGGATGGCCAGCTGCTGGCGCGCGTGGCCGCGGAGCATGCCGTGGTCGAAGACGGTGCCTGGCGCCTGAAAAAGGTGCGTCTCACGCGCTGGCATGCAGCGAGCGGCGATGGCCTGCCGGTCGACGAGCGGCGCGACGAACTGCGCTGGCCGACCCGCCTGACGCCTTCGGTGGTCGGTGCGGCCGTCTCGCCGCTCAAGAGCATGTCGACCGTCGATCTCTACCGATACATGAGCCACCTGTCCCAGAACGAGCAGGCCGCGCAGCGCCAGGAAATCCAGTTCTGGAAGAAGGCGCTCTACCCGCTGGCCTGCTTGGTGATGGTGGGCCTGGCCCTGCCGTTCGCCTACCTGCACGCGCGCGCCGGCGGCGTCAGCGTCAAGGTGTTCGGCGGCATCCTGCTGGGCATCAGCTTCGTGCTGCTGAACAACGTGTCGACCCACCTCGGCCTGCTGCGCGATTGGACGCCCTGGATCGCGGCCGCAGCACCCGGCGCTTTCTACCTGCTGTTGTCGATGGCGGCCTTCAGCTGGCTCGTGCGCTACCGGTGAGCGGGAACCGCATGCAGCAGCACGGCATCCTCCTGTTCGCCCACGGCGCCCGTGACCCGCTGTGGGCCCGGCCCTTCGAGGCGGTGGCCCGGCGGTTGCAGGACCGCGCGCCGGACACGCCGGTCGTGCTGGCCTACCTGGAGTTCATGAGCCCGGACCTGCGCAGCGCGGCCCATGCCCTGGCGGCACAGGGTTGCACCGCCGTGAGCGTGCTGCCGTTGTTCCTGGGCGCAGGCGGGCATGTGCGCAAGGACCTGCCGGCGCTGCTGGACGGCGTGCGTGGCGAACTGCCGACGGTGCGCTGGGAGCTCGCCCCCGCGATCGGGGAGATCGACTCGGTGGTCGCCGCGATGGCCGATGCCGCCTGGGCGCTGCTGCAGCCGCCGGCCCGCTGAGAGCGCAGCCTCGGTGGCACTGAGATAATTTCGCGTCACCCGTCTCGCGCAGTCGCGCGCACCGCCCGATGAACCTGCATCAGTTCCGATTCGTCCAGGAAGCCGTGCGCCGCAATCTCAACCTGACCGAGACCGCAAAGGCCCTGCACACGTCCCAGCCCGGCATTTCCAAGGCCATCCTCGAACTCGAGGGCGAGCTCGGCATCGACATCTTCGCGCGCCATGGCAAGCGGCTCAAGCGCATCACCGAGCCGGGCCAGCAGGTTCTCTCGGCCATCGAGATCATCATGCGCGAGGTCGGCAACCTCAAGCGCATCGGCGAGGAGTACAGCCAGCAGGATGCCGGCACCCTGTCGATCGCCACCACCCACACCCAGGCTCGCTACGTGCTTCCGGGCCCGGTGGCTGCGCTGCGCAAGCGCCATCCCAAGGTGGCAATCAGCCTGCACCAGGGCACGCCCGAGCAGGTGGCACAGATGCTGATCGACGAGACCGCCGAGGTCGGGCTGGCGACCGAGTCGCTGAGCGATTTCGAGTCCCTGGTCACCCTGCCCTGCTACGACTGGCAGCACGTGGTGGTGCTGCCGCTGAACCATCCACTCGCGGCGCACGAACGGCTGAACCTGGAGCAACTGGCCCAGGAGCCGCTGATCTCCTACCACCCGTCCTTCACGGGCCGTACCCGCATCGACCAGGCCTTCGCCACGCGCGGACTCAAGCCGAACATCGTGCTGGAGGCGATCGACTCCGACGTCATCAAGACCTACGTCCGGCTCGGCCTGGGTGTGGGCATCGTGGCAGAGATGGCGGTGCGCGACGATCCTGCCTGCGCACCGGGCGGCGATCTCGTCACGCGTGCGGCCGGCCAGCTGTTCGGCAACAACGTTGCCCGGCTCGCCTTCAAGCGGGGGGCCTACCTGCGCAACTTCGTCTACGGTTTCGCCGAACTGCTATCCGACCGGCTGACCCGCGACCTGATCACCCGCGCATTGCAGGGCGACGCCGAGAACTACGAACTGTGAAGCCTGCGCCGATGACGAGCGCCGACCCTCTGGCCCGCACACCACTGCCGCCCAGCCGCCTGCCGCGGGTGGGCACGACGATCTTCACCGTGATGTCCGCGCTGGCCCAGGAGCACGGCGCGGTCAACCTGGGCCAGGGCTTCCCGGACTTCGAGTGCGATCCGCGCCTGGTCGATGCCGTCACGCAGGCCATGCAGGCGGGCCACAACCAGTATCCGCCGATGGCCGGCGTGGCGGCGCTGCGCGAGGCGGTCGCCGCGAAGATCGCCTCGCTCTACGGACACGGCTACGACCCCGGCAGCGAGATCACCATCACCGCTGGCGCGACCCAGGCCATCCTGACCGCGATCCTCGCGCTGGTGCACCCAGGCGACGAGGTGATCGTCCTCGAGCCCTGCTACGACAGCTATGCGCCGAACATCGAACTGGCCGGCGGCCGAGTACGGCGGGTGCCGCTGACGCCGGGCAGCTTCCGGCCGGACTTCGACCGTATCGCCGCGGCGCTCGGGCCGCGCACCCGCGCAATCCTCGTCAACACGCCGCACAACCCGAGTGCCACGGTGTGGACCGCCGGCGAGATGCAGCGCCTGGCCGATCTGCTGCGGCCCACCGACGTGATCGTCATCGCCGACGAGGTCTATGAGCACATGGTGTTCGACGGTCAGTCCCACCAGAGCGTGGCCCGTCATGCGGAGCTCGCCGCGCGCTCCGTCATCGTGTCGAGCTTCGGGAAGACCTTCCACGTGACCGGCTGGAAGGTGGGCTACGCCGCGGCCCCGGCCGAACTGATGGCGGAGTTCCGCAAGGTGCACCAGTTCAATGTGTTCACCGTCAACACGCCGGTGCAGCACGCGCTGGCCGCCTACCTGGGAGACCCTCGCCCCTACCTGGACCTGCCGGACTTCTATGCCCGCAAGCGCGACCGCTTCCGCGCCGGGCTCGCGGACACCGGCCTCGATCTGCTGCCCAGCGAAGGCAGCTACTTCCAGTGCGTGGGTTATGGCGGCCTGGCCGCGCACCGGGCGCGCAGCGAAGTCGAGTTCTGCCGCTGGTTGACCACCGAGGCCGGCGTCGCGGCGATTCCGCTGTCGGCGTTCTATGACGCCGGATTCGAACAGCGGGTCGTGCGCTTCTGCTTTGCCAAGCGCGAAGGAACGCTGGATGCCGCGTTGCAGCGGCTGCGCACGGCACTGTCCGCGCGATCTCCCGACTGAGGGCGCCCGCAGGCGCGCAACTCAGCCGCGCGAACCGCCGTCCGGGCCGGAGCCGCCTTCGCCCGGCTTGGGCTCGAGATCCTCAAGCGACAGATCGACCGCCAAGGGCTTCTGCACCTCCGGCTGGGCTTCCAGCGAGGTCGTCGCCAGCAAACGCTCGAAGACCGCACTGGCCGGTGCATCGTCCGTGGGTTCGCCCGCGCCGATCGGCAGGAGCAGGTCGACGGCCCCGCCGGCCTCGAGCTCCGATCGATCGCGCGCCACCGAATACAGCAGCATCAGCTCGCGATAGGCCGGCAGGTCGAAGCTGTCGCTGCCCTCGGGATCGGCATTGCCGTCGTCGGGGCGCAGCAGGCTGACCTGCAGCACGTCCATCGCTCGCGACGGCGTCGACCACAGCGCCTGGAGTTGCTCGATGACAGCCGGGTAGTCTTCCAGCGTGCGTCCGCCCAGAAGGTCTGTCTCCCAGGCCGGGGCGTAGGCATTGAAGCGGCTGTTGAAGCGCTCGCGCAGCCGTTCGTAGTCGCTACGGTCACCGCGGCGCTTGTAGATTTCCAGCAGCTTCAGATAGGGCAGCGGACTGGTACCCGAGGTGCTGCGCAGGTGCCCCATCAGCAGATCGATCGCCGCAGCGTCCTGACCCAGCACGATGAAGAACTCAGCCTGTTGCTCGAGGTCGATCAACTCCTCGACCGAAACCTCACGCTTCTGCGCAGCGCTGAGTGGCCGCACCGCATTCAGCGGAGCAGGCTCCGACAGCGCGCCGGTCACCGACATGCTGCCGGCCCGCGTAGCGGCCAGCGTGTCGTCGAAACCGTCGATCTCGTTGGGCTTGCTGACCCAGGCCTTGAGCGTCGGCACCGGCGCGAAGGCGGCCGCCTCCGCCGTTGCGGCCGGAGCCCCCACGCCACCGCTCCGTGGCGCTTCCGCCGGCGTGGCAGCCTGCACCAGCCAAGCGTGCGACTGGCGCTCCTGGTTGCGTTGCCGCCAGAGCCAGATCACCACGCCGAGCAGAACCGCGAGGGCCGCCGCCAGACCGTAGACCAGCGGGTTGCTGTAGCGATCGCTTTCAGCGCGCTGCAAACGGGCCTGCAGGCCGGCAATGGCCTGCTGCGTGGTTGCTGTCTCGAGGCGCAGCTTGTTCATCGCCGCCTCGAGTTCCTCGACTCTGACCCGGGCGGCCTCGGCCTGGGCCGCTGCACTGGCGGCGCTGGCCGCCTGCTCGGCGGCGGCCGCGCTGGCGGCCACCTCGGCTGGCGTTGGCGTCGCCGCAACCAGGGCGCCCGCCTCGAGAGGGGCGAGCTTCAAACGGGCGTTGTTGCCGGTCGCCGCGGGCCGGGCCGCACGCGGCGGCGCGGGGCGCGGCGCAGCGATCGGGGCAGCGGCGGTGGCGGGCGCGCGGCGTGGCGCGGCCGTGGTGGCACGGCTGCGCGTCGGCGTGCGCGGCGTGGCGGCACGCGGCATCGGTGCGGTGTCCTGGGGTGCCGCTTCGGGGCGGCTCGCTGCGGAGGCCGCAGGTGCGGGTGGTGCCAACGGTGCGACGGCCACGATCGGGGCGGCCACTTCGGCGGGCGCGATCAACGGTGGGTCCGCGAACAGCGTGAAGCGCCGTGTGACCTTGGAGGCACATCCGACCGTGATCTGCACCGTCACGACCGGCTCGTCGACGCGCGTGGTGGTGGCCAGCCGCAGCACGCGCTCTGACGCGCTGGGCTCGGCGGGGTCGAGCCGCAGCGAGGTGGTGCCGGGCTGCTGCAGATTGTCGGAGAAATGGACTTCGCCGTTGAGGCATTCGGGACGCAGGTCCTCGCCCGCGTCGACCCTCAGCGGAATCTTCAGTTCCAGCGGCTGCCCGAGCGTCGTGGAGTCCGGCAATTTTCCGAAACCGACCGCCACGACACCCTGTGCCAACGCGCACAGGCTCACACCGATCAGTAGTTTTCGCGTGCTGAGATGCATAGCTCTTCTTTTGCCGACCGCGATGGACTCTAGCATGGAGCCGACCGGCCCAATCCGCCGAGGAGCGCCCGAATACACCGACTCCGGTGCCCCACTGCCACGGTCTCGGCGACGGTGCGTGACACAATTCTCGCCTGCCCCGAGACCGCAGCAGCCGACGATGACCGCAGAACTGCGCACCGAGCGACGCGACAGCACCCTGGTGCTGACCTTCAGCGATCCGGCCAGCCGCAATGCCCTGGCGCCGCAGGCCCTGACCGCGGCCGTCGAGGCGCTGAACGTCGCCGAGGCCGACGCCACGGTTCGCGCGGTAGCGCTGGTCGGTGAAGGCGCGCACTTCAGCGCGGGCAGTGACCTCCAGCGCTTGGCGAACGACGCGGAGATCCCGCCCGGCGATGCGGCGGCGCACCAGTTGCATGCGCTGCGGTCCTTCGTCGAGGCCCTGCGTGCGCACCCCAAGCCGGTCATCGCCGCCGTCGAGGGGTCGGCGGCGGCGGCCGGCTTCTCTATGGCGCTGGCCTGCGATCTGATCGTCGCCGCGGAGGACGCACGCTTCACCATGTCTCAGGGCCATGCCGGCCTGTCGCCCGATGGCGGCGGCAGTTGGCTGCTGGCGCACGCACTGCCGCGCGCGCTGGCGCTGCAACTGCTTTGGCTCGGCGAGCCCGTGAGCGCACGGGAGCTGCAGGCCTGGGGGCTTGTCAATCGCGTGACAGACAGCGGCCAGGCCTTGGCAGAAGCTCTGCGGCTGGCCCGTCAGCTCGCGTCCTGCGCGCCGAACGTGCTGGCCGCCACCAAGGAACTCGTGAATCAGGCCCGCGGACTGGCTCTGAATGAACACCTCCATGCCGAAGGGCTTCACTTTGCCGACACCCTGTCCTACGCCCAAGGCGCCGAGGCGCTGCCCAAGAAGCGCGGGTCGCGCTTGCGCTGACCGAGCCTCCCGATGAAGCTGCCCCGGACGCGGCGCCGCCTCTACCTGATGCGGCATGGATCGGTCGACTATTTCCTCCCCGACGGCACGCCGGTGACGCCCGACTCGGTGCCGCTCAATGCCGAGGGGGAACACCAAGCCGACGCCGCGGGGCAGCTGTTCGCGCAGTGCGGCGTGCGCTTCGACCGGGTGCTGGTCAGCGGGCTGCCGCGCACGGTGCAGACGGCGCAACGCGTGCTGTCGGCCTCGGGCCAGGCACTGACGCTCGACCACGAGGCGGCGCTTCAGGAAATCCGCGGCGGGCGACTCGCCGACATCCCGCCCGACCAGGTCGAACAGGCCTTCCTGGGCGCGTTCCAGGGGCGGGGCGGAAGCGAGACCGAGCGGCAGCGTTTCCTCGGCGGCGAGTCGATCGGGGAACTGCTCGACCGCGTGCTGCCGGCCTTCGAAGCCTGGTGCGCGCGCGACGACTGGCAATGTCTGCTGCTGGTGTTGCACGGCGGGGTCAACCGCGCCCTCCTCTCGACGGCGCTGGCCGGACAGCGCGCCTTCTTCGGCCGCCTCGAGCAGCAGCCAGCCTGCATCAACGTGCTCGACATCGGCCTCGGCGACGAGGCTGTCGTGCGCGCGGTGAACCTCGCGCCGACGCAGTGGCTGCACGAGCAGGAGCGGTACACCACCATGGAAAAGGTGTTGGCGCAGTACCTGCGCCTGGCCCCTGGAGGCTGACACCGGAGCCGCGCGGTCCGCGGCGGCCATGGATTGCCATGTGGACAATCGGGCGTACAGCTTCCACGATGCTGTCACGTCAGGGACAAGCCATGCACAACCCCGTTCTTACACTCGACGAACAACAGCACATCGACGCCGGCCCGTGGTTCAGCAAACTGTCTCCTTCGCTCCGACAGGCCATCCTGGCGCGAGCGACGGTGCGCCGGGTCGCCGATGGCGCAATGCTGACCTCGAGGGGCGCAGCCGCAGACGAGTGGTGGGGTGTCGCGGCCGGTGCCGTGCGCATCAGTTCAGTCTCGCTTTCGGGCAAGCTGGTCACGCTGACCTACGCGGAGCCGGGTGTCTGGCTCGGCGATACCTCGCTGTTCGACGGGCTGCCTCGTACGCACGATGCGAACGCGCATGGCGACACCACGCTGCTGGTCGTGCGCCGGCCGGATTTCAAGGAGCTGCTCGCGCAGCACGTCGAGCTCTACGAGGCACTGCTGCGGCTCAATTGCCGCCGGCTGCGACTCGCCTACGACCTGGTCGAGGATCTCAACACGCGCCCCCTGTCGGCGCGACTCGCCAAGCAGATCCTGCTGCTGGCCCGCAGCTACGGCATCGCACAAGGCGACGAGATCCGCATCGGGCTGCAACTTGCGCAGGAGGACCTCGCGCAGCTGCTGGGCGCATCGCGCCAGCGCGTGAATCAGGAACTGAAGGGCTTCGAGCGCGAGGGCGCGGTGCGCATCGAGCCCACGCGCCTGGTGGTGCTGTCACGCGAGTTGCTGCTCGCGATCGCCGAACGATGAACTGAAGCCGAGTCCCCATGGAAGCCCAGTCCGGAACGAAACCCGTCACCTCGCAGCACGCCTTCGATGTCGGCGCGCTGCAGACCTACCTCGAGTCCGCTCTCGAGGGCTTCCGCGGCCCGCTCAGTGTCGAGCAGTTCAAGGGCGGCCAATCGAACCCGACCTTCAAGCTCGTCACTCCGCGGCGCAGCTATGTGATGCGCAGCAAGCCGGGTCCGGTCGCGAAGCTGCTGCCGTCGGCGCACGCGATCGAGCGCGAGTTCGCGGTGATGCGAGCCCTCGCCGGCAGCGAGGTGCCGGTGGCCCAGATGCACCTGCTGTGCGAGGACGAATCGGTGATCGGCCGGGCCTTCTACGTGATGGAGTACGTGGAGGGCCGCGTGCTGTGGAGTCAGGCGCTGCCCGACATGACGACCGTGCAGCGTGGCGAGATCTACGACGAAATGAATCGCGTGATTGCGGCGCTGCACCGTGTGGACTACGCAGCCTGCGGTCTGGCCGGCTACGGCAAGCCCGGCAACTACTTCGAGCGCCAGATCGGACGCTGGAGCCGCCAGTACCAGGCCTCTCTGGGCCCCGGCGGGCCGGAGCCGATCGACGCGATGGAGCGCCTGATCGACTGGCTGCCGGGCCACATCCCGGCCAGCGCACGCGATGAATCTCAGACCCGCATCGTCCACGGCGACTACCGGCTCGACAACCTGATCTTCCACCCGAGCGAGCCGCGCATCGTCGCGGTGCTCGACTGGGAACTGTCGACGCTGGGACATCCTCTGGCCGACTTCAGCTACCACTGCATGAGCTGGCACATCTCGCCCGGCACCTTCCGCGGCATCGGCGGGCTCGACGTCGCGGCGCTCGGCATCCCGACCGAGGCCGAGTACATGCAGCGCTATTGCGAACGCACCGGCCGCGGCGGCACCGACGCGCTGGTGACAGACTGGAACTTCTACCTGGCATACAACCTGTTCCGCATGGCCGGCATCCTGCAGGGCATCGCCAAGCGTGTGCTGGACGGCACCGCCGCGAGCGAGCAGGCCCGACAGGCCGCTGCCGGCGCTCGACCGCTAGCCGAACTGGGCTGGGCAATCGCACAACGGCAGCGCTGACGCCACGATCGCCGACACGGGCTGCCCGCGCTGCCTGCGTAACGGCACTGACCCTCAGGGAGACACGCATGGACTTCGACTACTCGCCGCGCACGCAGGACCTGCAGGCCCGCCTCACGGCCTTCATGGACCGGCACATCTACCCGGCCGAGGCCGCCTACTGGGCCGAGATCGAAGCCAACACGCGCGCCGGCAAGCGCTGGACGCCGCTGCAGGTGATCGAACAGCTCAAGCCGAAGGCGCGTGACGAGGGCCTCTGGAACCTGTTCCTGCCCGACAGTGCCGACGGGGCGAACCGCACCTCGGGTGACTACGGCGCCGGCCTGTCCAACCAGGAGTACGCGCCGCTGGCCGAGATCATGGGCCGCGTGCCCTGGGCCAGCGAGGTGTTCAACTGCTCGGCGCCCGACACCGGCAACATGGAGACGCTCGTGCGCTACGGCAGCGCCGAGCACAAGAAGCGTTGGCTCGAACCACTGCTGCGCGGCGAGATCCGCAGCGCCTTCGTGATGACCGAGCCGGACGTCGCCTCGTCGGATGCCACCAACATCGAGTCGCGCATCGAGCGCCAGGGCGACGACTATGTGATCAATGGTCGCAAGTGGTGGATCTCGGGCGCGGGTGACCCGCGCTGCGCGATCTACATCTTCATGGGCAAGACCGACCCGGACGCCCCGCGGCACAGCCAGCAGTCGATGATCCTGATCCCCAGCGACGCGCCGGGCATCAAGGTGCTGCGGCCGCTTTCCGTATTGGGTTACGACGATGCCCCGCACGGCCACTGCGAGATCACCTTCACCAACGTGCGCGTTCCGGCCGGCAACCTGATGCTCGGCGAAGGCCGCGGCTTCGAGATCGCCCAGGGCCGCCTGGGGCCGGGACGCATCCACCATTGCATGCGGCTGATCGGGCTGGCAGAGCGCTCTCTCGAGCTGATGTGCCGGCGCACCAGTGCGCGCGTGGCCTTCGGCCGCCCGGTGGCCGACCAGGGCGTGACGCGGGAGCGCATTGCCGAGGCGCGCTGCCGGATCGACATGGCGCGCCTGCTGACGCTCAAGGCGGCGTGGATGATGGATGTGGCGGGCAACAAGGCCGCCAAGGCCGAGATCGCGATGATCAAGGTCGTGGCGCCCAACCTCGCCTGTCAGGTGATCGACTGGGCCATGCAGGCACACGGCGCCGCGGGCATGTGCGAGGACTTTCCGCTCGCCTACTTCTACACCTTGGCGCGCACGCTGCGCTTTGCCGACGGCCCCGATGAAGTGCACCGCAACGCGATCGCCAAGCTCGAGCTCGGCAAGTACGCCGCTGCCTGAGGCCAGCCCCAGGGCGCGGCTGTCTCAGCGGCGGTTGTCGCCGAGCCCGGCATCCGCCGGGTAGTGCGAAGGCAGGTGGCTCTGCCAGGCCGTCGTGCTGGTGCTCGGCCACTGCGTCTGCGAAGACGCACCTTCGGCCGCCGCCAGAGCGCCGCGGGCGGCCGCCTCGAACAGCGCCATCACGCCATCGAGCAGCGCAGCGTCCGGCTGCACCGACTCGACGCGCAGGTAGAGCCTGCCCCGCAGCGTCATCAGAACGAGCGGGCCCTCTTCACCCAGCCAGCCTTGCCGGGCAGCCTCGAGTTGGCCGACCAGATCCTTGTCAAGCCACACCGCCAGCGGTGCCGCGGCATTCGATGCCGTCGTGTAGCGGTTGCGCAGCATCTTCAGCGCAGCCAACTGCGTCTTCGGGAACATCGCCAGCCAGCGCATTTCCTCCGGCATGCCGGAGTCGATCTGTGTCTGCATGTCCTGTGTGAACAGCGCGTAGGCGGCCTGCTCCAGTTCCTCGGCCAGCACGCGCGAGATGACCATCATCTGGAGGCTTGGCGGCAGGCCCAGGTCCATGCGCAGGCGCAGTTCACGGTCGAGCAAGTAGGCGCGCTGCGGCGTGCCCCATTCCATGCGCCATGGCGTCCCATGCATCTCGCCCTCGATCACCACGCCTTCACCGTTGCGCACGCGCTTGAAGACCGAGCCACGCTGCTTGGCCCAGGTCTGAAGGAGACGACCGTCCGGGCCGCCGCGCTTGCCGTCTATCCAGCGCTTGAAGGAGTCGAGCATGGGTCCTTGCGATCGAATAGAGTGCCCACAAGCCGTCCGTCGGAGCGGCTGCCACCCACCGAGGGCTCTGACGATGATCGAAGTGTATTCCTGGGCCACACCCAACGGGCACAAGGTCCACATCATGCTCGAGGAGTGCGAGCTGCCATACCGTGCATTTCCTGTCGATATTGGCGCCGGCGATCAATTCGAGCCCGCTTTCCTGGCGATCAGCCCGAACAACAAGATCCCCGCGATCGTCGATCCTGACGGCCCGGACGGGAAGCCCATCTCGCTGTTCGAATCCGGCGCCATCCTGCTCTATCTGGCCGGCAAGACCGGCAAGCTGCTGCCAGCCGACGTGCGGGGCAAGTACGACGTGCTGCAGTGGCTGATGTTCCAGATGGGTGGCGTCGGGCCGATGCTCGGCCAGACCCACCATTTCCGGGTCTACGCACCCGAGAAGATCGACTACGCGATCGACCGCTATACCAACGAGGCCAAGCGCCTCTACGGCGTGATGAATCGCCAGTTGGCCAAGTCAAAGTACATCGCGGGACCGGACTACAGCATCGCCGACATCGCGATCTTCCCGTGGCTGCGCTCCTGGAAAAACCAGGGCATCGACTGGAACGACTACCCGCACCTCAAGGGCTGGTTCGACGAGATCGCCGCACGCCCCGCGGTGCAGCGCGGCGTCGAGGTCTTGGCTCAGCAGCGCAAGCCGCTGGTCGACGAGCAGTCGCGCAAGATGCTGTTCGGTACCGAACAGTACAAACCGCGCTGAGCCGCACGGGCTCTTCTTCGCCACCAGAAAAACGAAAGGCCCGCGAGATGGGGCCTTCGTTTGTGATCAGGTGGGGTGGCTGATGGGACTCGAACCCACGACAACAGGAATCACAATCCTGGACTCTACCAACTGAGCTACAGCCACCGCAGAGCCTCGCATTATAGCGAAGAGCTTCAGCGCGAAGCGCCGGAGGGCTCGGCATCGGCGCTCTTCGCCACGCCGGTGATCTTCACCTTGTATCGTTCCTTCAGCGACGCGTAGTAGGCCTCGTCTTCGGCCGCGCCCCAGATCTGTCCGTATTGCTGGCGCAGCCGCTTGTCATCACCCGCCGCCGCGTCGCGCGGCAGCATCTTGTCGACGCGCACCACCGCGTAGCCCTCGTCGCCGAAATCGACGCCCGTCCACGACGGCAGCGGCGCTGGCGAGGCCTTCATCACCGCATCGATCAGAGCCGGCGGCAATTCCTGCTGCCGGCCGCGCGAGACCGTCATCGCAGGCTCCAGTCCCTCGGGTTCTGCACCGCCCTTCCAGGCGGCGAGCCGCGCCAGGGCTTCCTTGCGCGCCAATGCCGCCGATTGCTCGACCACCACACGCTCCCGCACCCGGTCCTTCACCTCGGCGAGCGGCAGCTTGCGCGACGGCGCGTAGTCGACGATGCGGCCGGCCACCAACTGGCTGCCCCCCAGATCGACCGCCTCGGTGTTGCGCTTGTTGCGCAGGGTCTCGGCGGCAAACAGAGCCTCCAGGAACTTCGGGCTGGCGAGCGCGCCGGTCGCCCCTTGGGCTGGCGTGCGCGCCACGCCGGACGCCGTGCGCACCGTGAGCTTGAGCTTCTCTGCCGCCGGTTTCAGGCTGTCGGCTTGTTCGTAGACGGTGTTGCTGAAAATCTCGGCGGCTTCAGCGTAGCGGCGCTGCGCCAGCTGCTGCTTCACCTCGTTCTCGATCTCCGCCTTGACGGACTCGAAGGCCTTCTTCTCGCCGCCCCGCACCGCGGTGAGCAAGATCACGTGGTAGCCGAAATCGCTTTCCACCACCTCGCTCAGATGCCCCGGCTTCAGCGCGAACGCCGCGTCCTCGAAGGGCTTGACCATCGCTCCGCGCGCAAAGAAGTCCAGGTCGCCGCCCTGCACCGCGGAGCCGGGGTCCTCCGAATTCTTCTTGGCCAGTTCGGCGAACTTCGACGGGTCCTTCCGCGCTTCGGCGAGCAAGGCGGCGGCCCTGGCCCTGGCCTTCTCGCGCTGCTCGGCCGGGGCGCCCTTCTCGGCCTTGATCAGGATGTGGCTGGCGCGGCGCTCTTCCGGCGCGACGTAGCGACTCTCGTTCTCCGCGTAGTACTTGCGGAGATCGTCGTCGCTGACCGTGAGGCCGGACTTGATGGCATCCAGGTCGAGCACGAGGTACTCGATCGAGGCCTGCTCCGGCGTCTCGAATTCGGCGGCGTGACGGCCATCCTTGTAATAGGCTTCGATGTCGGCGTCGGTCACGTTGACCTTCGTTACGAACTTCTGCGCCTCGAAGCGCGCGATGCGCACTTCGCGTTGCTGCAGCAGCGCATCCAGCGCCGTCGACGTAGGACGGCTCGGCGCCAGCACCGTACCACTCACGCCCTGCAGGACCTGACGCATCGCCAGGTCCTGACGCAGTTGCTGCTCGAACTGCCTGGCACTCATGCCCTGCGCCGCCAGCAGGTCGGCGTTCAGGCTGCCGTCGGGCTTGCGCAGGAAGGCGAGCTGTGGATCGCTGGCGAACGCCCGCTGCAGGCGTTCGTCGCTGGTGGTCAGGTGCAGCTTGTCAGCCGCGACGAGCATCACACGCTCACGCACGAGGGCGTCCAGCGTGCGCTGCTTCGCCTCGGGCGTATCGAACAGCTTGAGGTCGACACCGGGGGACTGCGCCCGCAGGCGTTCGACCTGGTTGCGGTGCGCCGCATCCCACTCGGCCTGCGTGATCGAGGTGCCCGCAACCTTGGCGACGGCCGTATTGCCTTCGCTCATGCCGGTGTAACCCTGCACACCGAAGAACACGAAGGCCGGAAAGATCAGCAGGACCAGGATGAACTGCAACAGCCGGGTGTGCGAACGAACGAATTCAAACATCGATGGCCTCGGAAGATCGATCTGTGTCGGCCCACATGCGACAAAGGCGAACCGGGGTTCGCCTTTGCTGGACTGGCTCTCTTGCGCGCTCTGATGAGAGCGCTGCTGCCGGATTCTATCGAAGCGGTCGTGGCCGTCTCAGGATGTCGACTCCGGGGTGGTGGGTGCTGAGGGGTTCGAACCCCCGACCTACGCCTTGTAAGGGCGCCGCTCTACCAGCTGAGCTAAGCACCCGAGCCGGACATGGTTCAGTTGAGTGCGTCCTTCAGGGCCTTGCCCGGACGGAACTTCGGCACCTTGGCCGCCTTGATCTTGATCGTGTCGCCGGTGCGCGGGTTGCGCCCACTGCGCGCTGCACGCTTGGTCACGGCAAACGTGCCGAAACCGACGAGCGACACGCTGCCGCCCTTCTTGAGCGTCGTGCGCACACCGCCGATCAGTGCCTCGAGCGCACGCGTGGCAGCGGCCTTCGAGATGTCGGCCTGCTTGGCGATGTGTTCGATCAGTTCAGTCTTGTTCACGAAAGGTACCCCCTTTGAAAGGTGTCTCTGTCTACGGTGGAAGGTGCGGGACCCAGCCCGGTGGGACGCGCTGCGGAAGGCCGCTGGGACTGCGGATCATTACAGCGGTGAGCCTGCGGGGTGTCAAGCGCGGAAGGCGATTCTATGCGTATTCCCCCATGCAGATCGCCCACCGGCCGGGGCTCGGCAAGCTGGCTCGCATCGACGCTGCAGGCCCGACGGGACACCTTGTGGACGCGACGGCACAGGTCGCCCCACTCATGCCTCGCTTCGCGTCGCACGAACCACCAAGGCGACGCCCACCGCCGTCAGGGCCAGCCCGACCAGCACGCTCAGCGACAGCGACTCGCCGAACAGCAGCCACGCCATCAGCGCGGTGCAAGGTGGCACCAGGTAAAGCAGACTGGTCACGACCGTCGCGGCGCCGCGCTGGATCAGCAGGTAGAGCAGCGAACTGCCGCCGAGCGTCAGCACCACGACGGACCAGGCCATCGCACCGAGCAGTTGCGGGTGCCATTGCACCGGCGCCGGCTCCAGCAGCGCGAGCGGCAGCGTGACGGCCAGCGCCGCCAGCAGTTGCACGGCGCTGGCCGTCCGCACGTCGCAACGCGCCACATGCTGCTTCTGGTACAGCGTACCGGCGGTGATGCAGAACAGGGCGAACAGCGCCAGGCCGAGGTTCGCTATCGTGACCTCGCCGCTGCCGAGCCGGTGGCCTACCACCAGCAGCAGCCCGGTGAAGCCGAGCGCCAGGCCGACCCATTGCCGGGCCGACACCCGTTCGGACGGCGATCCGGTGCGGCTGATCCACACGGCGGTGAGCACCGGTTGCAGGCCGACGATCAGCGCCACGGTGCCGGCACCGATGCCCAACCGCACCGCGGCCCACACGCCACCCAGGTAGCCCGCGTGCATCAGCACGCCGGTCACGGCCAGGTGTCTCCACTGCGCCCGCCCTTGAGGCCACGCCGCGCCGGACACCCTTACCCAGAGCACGAAGCACAGCGCCGAGAGCGCAAAGCGCCAGGCCAGGAATTTCAGCGGTGGGGCATGCGGCATGCCGTAGCGCGCTACGACGAAGCCGGTACTCCAGATCAGCACGAACAGCGCCGGCATCGCGCCGATCAACAGCGCGCGCTGCTGGGCGGGCGGCATCAGCGCACCTTGGCCCGGATCTCGGGCAACGCCTTCTGCAGGTAATAGACCATCGACCAGATGGTCAGCGCCGCCGCGACGATGATCAGGACGGTGCCCCACAGGTGGGTGTCGATCACGCCGAACAGATGGCCGTCGAAGAGCAGGAAGGGGATCGCGATCATCTGCACGGTGGTCTTGAGCTTGCCCAGCATGTGCACCGCGACGCTGCGCGACGCGCCGATCTGCGCCATCCACTCGCGCAGGGCCGAGATCGCGATCTCGCGCCCGATGATCACCAGCGCGATCAGCGCATTGACGCGGTCGAGCTGCACCAGGATCAGCAACGCGGCACAGACCAGGAACTTGTCGGCCACCGGGTCGAGGAAGGCGCCGAACGATGAGGTCTGATTCAGCTTGCGGGCCAGGTAGCCGTCAGCCCAGTCGGTCAGCGCCACCACGACGAACAGCACCGTCGCGATCAGGTTCTGCATCGATGGCGCCATCTGGAGGTAGAACACGCCGACGATCAGCGGAATCGCGACGATGCGCGCCCAGGTCAGGAGAGTCGGCAGCGTGAAGAACATGCGGGCATTGTGCCCAAGAAGGGCCGATGCCCTTGGCCATGCCGGCGGCGTTCAGGAATCGAGGGTACGAGGCTTGAACTTGCGGTCGTCTCGGAACAGGAAGGTTTCGGTGAACTTCCAGGGCCGGGGCAGCTTCGACACGTCGCCGAAGGGCGCCGCGCGTCGTACCGCATCGATGGACAGCTGGATGGTGTCCTTGGCCTGGCGTGGCTCGCGCAGCACCTCGATACGGCGCACGCTGCCATCGGCGTTGAGCTCGACTTCCAGCACCGGGATGGCCAACAGCGGCTCGGGCACCTCGCCGCTGTAGGTCATGCCCGGGTTGGCGGCGACCAGCCGGCGCGCCGCCTGCAGGCGCAGGCCGGCAAGCGTGCGTGGCGCCTCCGGGGCCGGCAGGGCCCCGGCCGACGGTGCCGGTGCGACAGGCGCCGCAGGACGGGCAGGCGCCGGCGACGGCTTCGGCGTCGGTGGTGCGGTGGTCGAGCAGGCGCCCAGCGTCAACGCCAGTGCGGCCCCGAGGCGGGCCGCGTGCCAGCGCGTGCGTCGCGCCGACGATTCTTCAGTGCAGGACACGGTAGATCTCCTCAGCCAGTTCTCTGGAAATGCCATCGACGCTCGACAGGTCGTCCACGCTCGCACTGGCCACGCCGCGTGCGCCGCCGAAGCGCTGCAGCAGCTTCGCACGTTTCTTGGGCCCGATGCCGGCGATGTCCTCCAGCCGGCTGCCGCCGGTGCGCACACTGGCACGCCGGGCGCGCATGCCGGTGATCGCGAAGCGGTGGGCCTCGTCGCGGATCTGTGCCACCAGCATCAGCGCGGCCGAGTCCTTGCCAAGGTAGACCTTGGCGCGGCCGTCGGCGAACACCAGCTCTTCCAGGCCGACCTTGCGGCCCTCCCCCTTCTCGACCCCGACGATCAGGGACAGGTCGAGCCCGAGCTCCTCGAACACGTCGCGCGCCATCGCCACCTGGCCCTTGCCGCCGTCCACCAGCACGAGGTCGGGCAGCCGCGCCGTGCCCTGGGCGGATGCCTCGGCGAGCTTGGCGTAGCGGCGCGTCAGCACCTGGCGCATGGCTGCGTAGTCGTCGCCAGGGGTGATGCCGGTGATGTTGTAGCGCCGGTACTGGGCCGGCTGCATCTTGTGCTCCTCGAATACCACGCACGAGGCCTGGGTCGCCTCGCCGGCCGTGTGGCTGATGTCGAAGCATTCGATGCGGAAGCGCTCCAGCTGGTCAGGCGCCAGGTCGAGCGCATCGACCAGGGCCCGCGTGCGGGCCTGCTGCGAGCCTTCCTCGCTCAGCAACTGCGTGAGCTTGATGCGTGCGTTCTTCTCCGCCATCTCCAGCCACTGCCGGCGCTGGTCGCGCGGCTGGTGCTGGGCCGTGACGCGCACGCCGCTGGCTTCGGTCAACGCCTCGACGAGCGCCTTGTCGATCGCATGGCTGGTGATCAACAGTGGCGGTGGCGCACCGTCGAGGTAGTGCTGGGCGATGAAGGCCTCCAGTACCCGCACCTCGACGCGAGCGTGGGGCAGTACCACCGCGGCAACCGGCACGGCGGCGTCCTCCACCCCCTCGAGCGCACTCGCCTCCTCGACGTGCGTCGGGAAATAGGGTCGGTCGCCCAGGTGCCGACCGCCCCGCACCATGGCCAGGTTGACGCAGGCACGCCCCCCCTGCACCACCGCCGCCAGGATGTCGGCGTCCTTGTCGAAGGCGCCGTCGGCGTTGGTCTCGACCGACTGCTGGTGCAGCACCCGTGACAGGGCCCCGAGCTGATTCCGGATCTCGGCGGCCTTCTCGAACTCCAGTGCATCGGCGTGCGCCATCATCTGCGCCTGCAGCGTACCCATCACCTCCTGCTGTTCACCGAGCAGAAAGCGCTCGGCGTTGCGGACATCGCGTGCGTAGTCCGCGGCCCCGATGGCCTGCACGCAGGGCCCCGAACATCGCTTGATCTGGTACAGCAGGCAGGGCCGCGTGCGGTGGTTGAACACCGTGTCCTCGCAGGTGCGCAGCCGGAACACCTTCTGCAGCAGCTGGATCGATTCCTTCACCGCCCAGGCGCTCGGGTAGGGGCCGAAGTAGCGATGCCGCTTGTCGACCCCACCGCGGTAGTAGGCCATGCGCGGGTAGTCGGCGGCCGACGCGGCGCCTGCAGCGGCCTGCGGTACGCCGGGCATCGCCGCGCCGGTGATCTTGAGGTAGGGGTAGCTCTTGTCGTCGCGGAACAGGATGTTGAACTTCGGGTTCAGCGTCTTGATCAGGTTGTTCTCGAGCAGCAGCGCCTCGGCCTCGGAGCGCACCACCGTGGTCTCCAGCCGAGCGATCCTGCCGACCATGTGGCCGGTGCGCGTACCGCCATGGTTCTTCTGAAAGTAGCTCGACACCCGCTTCTTCAGGTTGCCGGCCTTGCCCACGTAGAGCAGCGCCCCCTGCGCGTCGAAGTAACGGTAGACGCCGGGCAGGCTGGGCAAGGCCGCCACCTCGATCGCCAGGCGGTCCCGCGCCTCGTCGCCGGCTGCCGCTGTTGCGGCGGCGTCGGTCGGAGGCACCGTGTCGTCAGGGGAGGCGGCCGTCATGGTCGCGGATTGTGCAGCGTCGCCCTGTCGATAATCCCGCCGATGACATCACCGCTGCGATGGGACCTGTTCTGCCACGTGATCGACAACTTCGGCGATGTCGGCGTGTCGTGGCGGCTCGCCGCCGACCTGGCGCAGCGCGGGCAGCAGGTGCGGTTGTGGATCGACGATCCTTCCGCACTCGCCTGGATGGCGCCGGGCGGCCGGGCCGGCGTCGAGGTGCTGCGCTGGGCCGAGCCCCTGCCGGACCACGAGCCGGGCGACGTGGTCGTCGAGACCTTCGGCTGCCAGCTCCCCGCGGACTTCGTGCGCCGCATGCGACGCCCTCGCCCGCCGGTGTGGATCAACTTCGAGTACCTGAGTGCCGAGTCCTACGTGGAGCGCAGTCACGGGCTGCCCTCGCCGCAGCTGGAAGGCCCCGGCCAGGGCCTCACGAAGTGGTTTCTCTACCCCGGCTTCACACCGAGCACCGCCGGACTGATCCGGGAGCAGCGGCTGCTGCAGCGCCGCGCTGCCTTCGACGCCGCAGCCTGGCTGGCTGCCCACGGCGTGCAGCGCCAGCCCGGCGAACGCGTGGTCAGCCTGTTCTGCTACGAGAACCCGGCGTTGCCGGCTTGGCTGAACGGGCTGGCCCAGGAGCCCACGGTACTACTGGTCACGCCGGACAAGGCCGCGCGGCAGGTGAAGGCAGCGCTCGGCGACGGCGGGCGCACGGGCGCACTGCGAACCGTGATGCTGCCTTACCTGCCGCAGGACGAGTTCGATCACCTGCTGTGGGCCAGCGACCTCAACTTCGTGCGCGGCGAGGATTCCTTCTCGCGCGCGCAATGGGCGGGCGTTCCCTTCATCTGGCAGATCTATCCGCAGGTGGACGACTTCCACGCCGTGAAGCTTGACGCCTTCCTGAGCCGCTACCTTGGCGCGGCCTCGCCCGTCCAGGGCGCACAGATCCGCGTGCTTTGGCAGGGCTGGAACGGCCTGTCCGACGTGGCAGTACCCGCCTGGCCCGAAGCGCGGGGCTGGCAGCGACTCGCCCGCGACTGGAGCGCGCACCTGGCCAGCCTGCCCGACGCGACGGACTGCCTGCTTCGCTTCGTGGCCGGCAGAGGCTAAAATACCGAGTTGTCTAGAAAGAAGGCGGCGCTGCCGCTGGGCAGCACAGCCGGGCCGCCACGGACCCGCCCCTTCCAACACGGAATCACTATGAAACTCGCACAGGAAATCCGCGCCGGTAACGTGATCATGCAGGGCAAGGACCCGATGGTCGTGCTCAAGACCGAATACAGCCGCGGCGGCCGCAACTCCGCCACGGTGCGCATGAAGATGAAGAACCTGCTGAACGGCTCCGGTGCCGAAGTGGTGTTCAAGGCCGACGACAAGATGGACCAGATCGTGCTCGAGAAGAAGGAGTGCACCTACTCCTACTTCGCCGACCCGATGTATGCGTTCATGGACGCCGAATACAACCAGTTCGAGGTGGAATCCGAGAACATGGGCGACGCGATCCAGTACCTCGAGGACGGCATGCCGGTCGAGGTGGTGTTCTACGACGGCAAGGCGATCTCGGTGGAACTGCCGACCAGCCTCGTGCGCGAGATCACCGAAACCGAGCCGGCCGTCAAGGGCGACACCTCGGGCAAGGTGCTGAAGATCGCGAAGCTGGCCACCGGCTTCGAGATCTCGGTGCCGCTGTTCGTGCAGACCGGCGACAAGGTCGAGATCGACACCCGCACGCACGAGTACCGCAAGCGCGTGTGAGCGAACGCGCTTCGCCGCGGACGAGGGCACCTGAGGGTGCCCTTGCCGTTTCTGGTGCGGCACGGCGGCTGCGGGCACCATCCGGACCATGAACCCGGGGTTCGACTTCGATGCCGCCGTCGGCGCGCCCTTTCGCATGCAGCCGGGGTTGCGCAAGCTGGCGCCGGCGACGGCCCAGCTGACGGCACTGAATCCGGCCGCACCGGCGTTCGCCGAGAAGCTCACGGTGCTGACGCAGCATGCCGGCGAAGCGCTGGTCTGCGCACCGGACTTCGACCCGCTGCCCGCGCTGCGGGCGCTGGTCCACGAGGCCGCCCGGGATCCCCTCACGGCGTTGAGCGCCGATGACGATGGTGTCACCGCCCACCGGCTCGGTTGTCGCGTGCGCTGGGACGGCGGGCTGGTCGATGCCGGCAGTGCGGCGCCCTCGCCGCATGCGGCGGCGCTCGCCTGCCTCACGGCGCTGCCGCCCGCACAGCGCCTGTCGGGCCTGCTGAGCCTCGCGCTGCACGAGGATCTGGCGATCGTCGATGGCGCCCGGGCCACGCTGCCGTGGATGGCGGTCTGCCTGCCGTCGCACTGGGCGCCGTCGGAGAAGGTCGGCCGCTCGTTCGCTGCGGTGCATGGGCCGGTGGCCGACAACGCCACGCTGATCGCGGCCAGCCAGCACCTGACGCGGCTGGTCTGCCAGCCGCAGCGCTGGGAACGCTTCGTGTGGAACCTGACGACGCACCCTGCGCACGACCAGCATCCGGCCCGCCACGCACGGCGGCCCTGGCCCGACGACCCGCAGGCCGTGGCCGAGCTTGCTCACTGGCGCACCGAGCACCAGACCTTCATTCCGCTGCCCGCGCTGCAGCAGGCCGTGTTCACGATCCATGTGAACGTACGGACGATGACGCAGGCCATCGCGACGCCGCGCCAGGCCGCCGCCCTGCACGCCGCACTGTCGACGATGAGCGATGCGGTGCTGGCCTACCGCAGCCTCGGCCCGGCTCGTGACGGCCTGCTGGCCTGGCTCGCCGCGCGCGCGTCGGCATGAAGACCGCGCCGATCACGCCGGGCCGCCTGGCCTTCTCGCCCGACGGCGTGCCGCTGGCGCCGGAGTTCGGCGACGTCTACCACCCGGCGGCCGGCGCGCTGCAGCAGGCGCACCACGTCTTCCTCGGCGGCAACCGGCTGCCGGTGCGCTGGGGCGGCCGCGAGCGCTTCGTGATCCTCGAGACCGGCTTCGGCCTGGGCAACAACTTCCTCGCCACTTGGGACGCCTGGCAGCGTGACCCGCAGCGCTGCGAGCGGCTGGTGTTCGTCTCGATCGAGAAGCATCCGCTGACGCGCGAGGACCTGGCTCGTGCGCACGCGGCTTCACTGCTGCCCGAATTGGCCCGTGCACTGGTTTCGGCTTGGCCTTTGTCCACGCCGAACCTGCATCCGCTCGCCTTCGAAGACGGTCGCGTGCAGCTGCTGCTGGGTTTCGGCGACGTGGCCCTGCTGCTGCCGCGGTTGGTGGCATCGGTGGACGCCTTCTTCCTCGACGGGTTCGCACCGGCACGCAATCCGGAGATGTGGGAGCCGCGCCGGCTTCAGCGCCTGGGCCGGCTCGCCGCGCCCGGCGCGACCGCGGCGACCTGGAGCGCTGCGCGGGTGGTGCGCGACGGGCTCTCGGCCGCCGGCTTCACGGTGGAAACCACGGCCGGTACCGGCGGCAAGCGCGACATCACGGTGGCGCGGTTCACACCAAGGCACATCGCGGTGCCCCCGCCCGGTGGCTGGCATGCGCACGACGCCGCCTCGCGCGAAGCCTTGGTGATCGGCGCCGGTCTGGCCGGCTGCGCAGCAGCCTGGGCGTTGTCGCAGCAAGGCTGGCAGTGCCAGGTGCTGGATCGCGCGGCGGAGCCGGCCGACGTCACCTCGGGCAATCCGGCCGGGCTGTTCCACGGCAGCTTCCACCGCGACGACGGTCCGCATGCGCGCACGCTGCGTGCCGCCGCGCTGGCGACCGAACGCCTGGCCGGTGCGTGGATCGCGCAAGGCGGAGTGACCGGCCAGCTCGCCGGCTGCCTGCGCCTCGAGTCGAGGTGGGACGACGACGCGGCGCGTGCGGCGCTGGCAGCCCAGCAGATCGCCCCCGGCTATGTCGACTGGATGGATCGGGCTGCCGCGCGCACGCTCTCCGGTCTCGCCCTGCCGAGCGGCGCCTGGTTCTACCCGGGCGGCGGTTGGCTCGCGCCGCGCGACTACGCGCGCGCGCTGCTTGCGCACGGTGGCGCCCGCTTCCGGGGCGGCATCGACGTAGCCGCCATCGAGCGCCACGGCAGCCTGTGGCGCGCCCTCGACGTGCAGCGCCAGGTGATCGCCGAAGCACCGGTGCTGGTGCTGGCCAATGGGCTCGGCGCGAACGGTCTGCTCGGCGCCGGCCGCGGTGAGGCGCTGTTGCCGCTGACGGCGGTGCGCGGACAGATCAGCAACCTGGCAGCCAATGGCCACGCCGGCCCGTTGCCCTGCCCGCGCCTGCCGGTCGCCGGCGGCGGCTATGTGCTGCCGCCGACGGACGGTCGGCTGCTCTTCGGCGCCACCAGCCAGCCCGGCGACACCGATCCCGCGCTGCGCGACGCCGACCACCGGCTCAATCTGCAGCAGCTCGCCGGCCTGTCGGGCGGTGACGCCGAAGCCTGGTCCGGGTTGCCCTGGCAGGGCCGCGTGGGCTGGCGTGCCGTGACGAGCGATCGGCTGCCACTGATCGGTGCAGTGCCCGACCTGGAGGCGCTGGACCGCAGCTCGCGCGCCGACCAGCCACGCTTCGTGCCGCGCCAGCGCGATGCGCAAGGCGGTCTCTATGTCTTCACCGGCCTCGGTTCGCGCGGCATCACCTGGGCCGCGCTCGGTGGCCAGTTGCTGGCCTCGTGGATCAGCGGCGCGCCCTGCCCGCTCGAAGCCGATCTGCGCGACGCGCTCGACCCCGCGCGCTACGCGCTGCCGCGCTGGCGCAGCGACTCGTAGAGGCAGATCGCGGCGGCGGCGGCCACGTTCAGCGATTCCTCGCCGCCCGGCTGCGGGATGCGCCGCGTTTCGCTGCAGCGCGCCAGCAGCGCCTCGCCGACGCCCTGGCCTTCGTGCCCGAGCACCCAGCCGCAGGGACTCGGCAATCGTCCCTCGGCCAGCCCGAGGCCGGCGTGGGAACTGGTGGCCAGCAGCGGCACGCCCAGCGCCTCCAGGTCTCCGACCTCGGCCGATTCGACCAGGTGCAGTGCGAAATGCGCGCCCATGCCGGCGCGCAGCACTTTCGACGACCACAGCGCCGCGGTTCCCTTGAGCGCGACGACCTGCGCCACGCCGAGCGCCGCGGCGCTGCGCAGGACGCTGCCGACGTTGCCGGCATCCTGCAGCCGGTCGAGCACGACGGTCGCCACACCCGCCTGCATCGCCGTCGCCTCGGCCGCGTGATCGAGCACGAAGCCCAGCCGGGCCGGCGACTCCAGGCCGCTGAGTTGCGCGAACAGTGCGTCGGCAACGATCGCGATGCGCGGCGCCGCTCGCGCCAGCCTCTGCAGCCGCGGGTCGCCCCAGCCAGCCTCGCTGACCACCGCCTGCGCCGGCACGACACCGCGCGACACGCAGGCCTCGCACAGGTGATCGCCCTCGAGCCAGACCGCGCCGAGCTTGCGGTAGGCCCCCGGGTCCTGCGCGAGCTTGCGCAGCCGCACGAGCAGCGCGTTGTCGCGCGAGCTGATGAACTGAGGGCCGCTGGTCACGGCCGGCGCTCCAGCAGCACCTCGCGTACCGGCGCGAAGCTGCGCCGGTGCGCGCCGCAGGCCCCATGCGTGCGCAGCGCCGCCAGGTGGTCGGGCGTCGGATAGCCCTTGTGGCCCGCGAAGCCGTACTGCGGGTGCGCTTCGTGCAGCGCGAGGCAGAGGCGGTCGCGGTGCACCTTGGCGAGGATCGACGCCGCCGAGATCGCGGCCACCTTCGCGTCCCCCTTGACGATGGCCTCGGCCGGCACCTGCAGCACCGGCAGCCGGTTGCCGTCGACCAGCACCTTGTGCGGCCGCAGCCGCAGGCCCTCGACCGCGCGGCGCATCGCCAGCAGCGTGGCCTGCAGGATGTTGAGCGTGTCGATCTCCTCGACGCTGGCCTCGGCGATGCAGCAGCACAGCGCCTTTGCGCGGACCTCGTCGAACAGACGCTCGCGCACCCGCTCGCTCAGGACCTTGGAATCGCCCAGGCCGCGGATCGGCTGCACGTCGTCGAGGATCACCGCCGCGGCCACCACCGGCCCGGCCAGTGGCCCGCGGCCGGCTTCGTCGACACCGGCCAGCAGGCCCGGGACGTCCCACGACAGGCCGAGCTGCCGGTCGGTCGGCAGGCCCGGTGCCTCAGCCCGCGATGACTTGCGCGATCGCATCGGTGGCGGCGCGAGCGGTGTCGCGTCGGAGCTGGAAATGGAGCTCGGTGAAACGCTGCGCAATGCGCTCGCAGGCAGTCGGATCGTCGAGCCAGCGCAGCACTTCGGTGGCCAGCGCGTCCGGCGTCATCGCGTGTTGCAGCAGCTCGGGAACGACAAAGTCCTCGCTCAGCACGTTCGGCAGGCCCACCCAGGGCTGGTAGCGCATGTGGCGCATCACCTGCCAGTTGAGCCAGTGGACGCGGTAGCCGATCACCATCGGCCGTTTGAACAATGCGGCTTCGAGCGTGGCGGTGCCGCTGGCCACCATCACCACGTCGCTGGCGGCCATGACCTCGTGCGAGCGGCCGTCGACCAGCTCGACCGCCTCCTGCGCAGAGGCTTCGGCCACCGCCGCCTCGACCATCGCACGCAGGCCGGGGGCGACCGGCAGCAGGCAGCGCAGCCCGGGCCGCGCCGTGCGCAGCCGCTGCGCGGCACGCAGGAAGTCGGGCGCGATGTGGCGGATCTCGCCGCGGCGGCTGCCGGGCATCACGGCCACCACGGTCTCGCCGCCACCCAGGCCGAGCGCAGCGCGCGCGGCGGTGCGCGGCACGTCCAACGGGATCGCATCGGCCAGCGGATGGCCCACGTAGCTGGCCGGCACGCCCGCCTTCGCCAGCAGCGCCGGCTCGAACGGAAAGAGGCACAGTACGTGATCAGCCGACGCGGCCAGCTTGTGCACCCGCCCGCCGCGCCAGGCCCAGATCGACGGGCAGACGAAGTGGATGGTCTTGAGCCCGGCCGCCTTCAGGCGCGCCTCGAGGCCGAGGTTGAAGTCGGGCGCATCGATGCCGATGAAAGCCGACGGGCGCTGCGCAAGCAACCGGTCGCCGAGCTCGGTGCGCAGCGCGACGAGCTGGCGGTAAACCTTCAGCGCCTCGGCGTAACCGTGCACCGAAAGTCGCTCGCTGGGCCACCACGCCTCGAAGCCCTGGGCCACCATGTCGGGGCCACCGATGCCGGCCGCCTGCAGCGACGGCCAGCGGGCCTTCAGGCCCCCCATCAACAAGCCGGCGAGCAGGTCGCCAGAGGCTTCGCCAGCGACCATGCCGAGCTGCATGGTGGTGCTATCTGACGATACCGCGCTTGGAGGCGGCGAGGAAATCGAGCATCAGCCCAAGGTCCACGTCTCCGCCGTCGACCCCGCCTTTCAGTGCAGCGATGGCGGCCTTCGATTCATCGAGCGTCAGCCCCTTGCGATAGAGCAGGCGGTGCATCTGCTTGACCTGGGCGATGCGTTCTGCACCGAAGCCGCGCCGGCGCAGCCCCTCGACGTTGAAGCCGCGCACCTCGGCCGGGTTGCCGTCGACCATCATGAAGGGCGGCACGTCCTGCGACAGCGCGGTCTGGAAACCGGCCATCGCGTGCGCGCCGATCTTCACGAACTGGTGCACGCCCGTCAGGCCGCCGATGATGACCCAGTCGCCCACGTGCACGTGTCCGGCCAGCGTGGCGTTGTTGGCCAGGATGCACTGGCTGCCGAGCTGCACGTCGTGCGCGAGGTGCACGTAAGCCATCACCCAGTTGTCGCTGCCGACGCGGGTGACGCCGCTGTCCTGCGCGGTGCCGCAGTTGAAGGTGCAGAACTCGCGAATGGTGTTGCGGTCGCCGATCTCGAGCCGGGTCGGCTCGCCGGCGTACTTCTTGTCCTGCGGCGCCGCACCGATGGAGCAGAACTGCCAGATGCGGTTGTCGGCCCCGATCGTCGTGTGGCCCTCGATCACGCAGTGCGCACCGATCGTGGTGCCGGCACCGATGCTCACGTCGGGGCCGATGACCGTATACGGCCCGATCTGGACGTCAGGCGCGAGCTGCGCCTGCGGATCGACGATCGCGGTGGGATGGACCGTGCTCATCGCGGGCGCCTTCAGGCGACGCTGCGCATCGTGCACATCAGCTCGGCACCGCAGGCCAGTTCCCCGGCGACCGTGGCGCGTGCCTTGAACTTGTGGATGCCGGCGCGCACGCGGTCCGCCTCGACCTCGAGGATCAGCTGGTCGCCCGGCTCGACCGGCCGCTTGAAGCGCGCCCCGTCGATGCCGACGAAATAGATCACCGAGTTCTTGTCGGACTGCAGGTTGTTGTCGGCAAAGCTCAGCAACGCGGCGGCCTGCGCCAGCGCCTCCAGCATCAGCACACCCGGCATCACCGGACGGTGCGGAAAGTGCCCGACGAAGAACGGCTCGTTGATCGTGACGTTCTTCAGCGCCTTGATGCGCACGCCGGCCTCGACCTCCAGCACCCGGTCCACCAGCAGGAAGGGATAGCGATGCGGCAGTTTCTCGAGGATCTGGTGAATGTCCATCATGGCGTGTTCTCGGCGCCGCTCGCGTCGGCGGCACCTGGTTCTTGGTCGGAAGCGGCAGCGGCCTGGCGCTCCAGTGCGCGGATGCGCTCGCGCAGCGCCGGCAACTGGCGCAGCGTGACCGCGGTCCTTTCCCAGGCGCGATTCTCGGCCAGCGGGAAGATGCCGGTGTACACGCCGGGCTTGTCGATAGAACGCAGCACGGCCGTGTGGGCCGAGACGTGCACGCCGTCGACGATGTTCACATGGCCCACCACGCCGGCGCCGCCACCGAAGGTGCAGCCTTCACCGATGCGCGTGCTGCCGGCCACGCCGGTGAAGGCGGCCATTGCAGTGCCCCGGCCGATTCGCACGTTGTGGGCGATCTGGATCAGGTTGTCGAGCTTCACGCCGTCCTCGATCACGGTGTCGCCGAGCGCACCGCGGTCGATGCAGGTGTTGGCGCCGATCTCCACGTCGTCGCCGATGCGCACGGCACCCAGCTGCTCGATCTTCACGTAGCCGTGCTCGCGGCTCGGCGCGAAGCCGAAGCCGTCGGCCCCGATGACGGCGCCGCTGTGGACGATGCAGCGGGCACCGACCACGCACTCGAACGCCAGGGTCACGCGCGGATGCAGCCGAGTGCCAGCGCCGACGCGCGCCGCGCGCCCGACGAAGCACTGCGCACCGATCTCCGCACCGTCGTCGATCTGCGCGCCGGCCTCGACGACCGCCAGCGCGCCGATGCTGACGCCAGCGCCAAGCCGTGCGCCGGGATCGACCACCGCGCTCGGGTGCACCCCGGAGACCGCTGCGGGTCGCACGCGCCGCGCCCACCATTGGGTCAGGCGCGCGAAATAGAGATAGGGATCGGGCGTGACGATCGCTGCACCGCGGGCCACCGCTTCGTCACGCAGGGCCGGCGCCACGATCACGCAGCCTGCCGAGCTGCCGGCCAGCTGGGCGCGGTAGCGCGGATTGGCCAGAAAGGAGATGGTGGCGGCATCGGCGTCCTCGAGCGGCCCGATGCGGGCGATGCCGAGTGACTCCGGGCCGATCAGTTCGCCGCCGAGTGCTGCGGCGATGTCGCCGAGCGTGACCTCTGCCGAGTCGATCACCGCGCGGCCACGCGCCTCACTTCGCGCCGTTCAGCGCCTTGATCACCTTGTCGGTGATGTCGACGCGCGGACCCGCGAACACGGCTTCCTGGAGGATGACGTCGTACTTCTCGGTCTCGAAGATCTGCTTGATCACCTTGTTGGCGCGATCGACCACACCGGCCAGTTCCTCGTTCTTCCGCTGGTTCAGGTCTTCCTGGAACTCGCGCCGCTTGCGCTGGAACTCGCGGTCCTGCTCGACCAGGTCGCGCTGACGGCGGCTGCGATCGCCTTCGGCCAGGGTGGGCGCATCCTTCTCGAGTTTTTCCGAAGCGGTCTTCAGCTTCGCAGCGACGTCCGCCAATTCCTTCTCGCGTTTGGAGAACTCGGACTCCAGCTTGGCCTGGGCCGCCTTCGCGGGGCCTGCCTCGCGCAGCACGCGTTCGCTGTTCACGTAGCCGATCTTCAGTTCCTGCGCTGCCGCCACCGTCACTCCGGCAGCGAGCACCGCCGCGGCAAGCATCGGCATCAATGACAAGGTCTTCATCAGAACGCGGTCCCGATCTGGAATTGCAACTTTTGAATTCTATCCTGCGCAAACTTGCGCACCGGCTGACCGTAGCTGATCTTGAGCGGCCCGACCGGGGAGACCCAACTCAGGCCGATGCCGGCTGCGGCACGCAGGTCGCCGAGGCTGAGCTTCTCGTCCTCGCCCCACACGTTGCCGGCGTCGAGATAGCCGAACAGGCGCAGCGTGCGGTCGTTGCCCGAGCCGGGCACCGGGACGTAGAACTCGGCATTCAGGTTGAGCTTGCGGTTGCCGCCGATGTAGGCGCCGGTCACGTCGATCGGGCCCAGCGAGCTCTGGTCGAAGCCCCGCACCGACCCGAGGCCGCCGCCGTAGAAGTTCTTGAAGATCGGATACGGACGGCCGCCGAAGCCCTTGCCCCAGCCGGCTTCGGCATTGAGGCCCAGCGTGTACTTCTTCGACAGCGGAATCCACTGCTGGATCTGGTAGTTGGTGCGCAGATACCGGGTGTCGAGCGCCACGCTCCACTCGGCGTTCAGCCGCTGGTAGAGACCGGAGGTGGGGACCAGCGCGCTGTCGCGGCCGTCGCGCTGCCAACCGAGCGTCAGCGGCAGGCTGTCGGTCGTGTCACCGAAGGCCTCACGGTACAGGAAATAGCTGTTCGGGATCGAGACACCGGCCTCGATCTGGGTCCGCTCCCAGCCCGCGCCGAAGAACACGGTATCGAACTCGCTGAACGGCACGCCGAAACGGATCGCCCCGCCCTGCGTCACCAGCTTGTAGTCCTCGCCCTGGCTGTTGATCGGCCTGGCCGTTCGGTAGAACACGTCGATGGCGCGCGAGATGCCGTCGACCGTGAAGTACGGATCGACCGTGCTGACCACGATGTTGCGGTTGTAGCGGCTGGTGTTGACCTCGAAGCCCAGGTAGTTGCCGCTGCCGAAGATGTTGTCCTGTCGGATGCCGAAGGTCAGCGAGACCTTCTCCGCGCTGGAGAAGCCGGCGCCCAGTTGCAGATTGCCGGTCGGCTTCTCGACCACCTGGGCCGTGATGTCGACCTGGTCCTGCGCACCCGGCACCTCGGCGGTGTCGATGGTGACCTCGCTGAAGTAGCCGAGCCGGTCCACGCGGTCGCGCGACAGCTTGATGCGCCGGCCGTCGTACCAGGACGACTCGAACTGCCGGAATTCGCGCCGCACCACCTCGTCGCGGGTGCGGGTATTGCCTGCCACGTTCACGCGGCGTACGTAGACCCGGCGGCTCGGCTCGCCGACCAGCACCACCTCGACGCGCCCGGTGGCACGGTCGATCTCGGTCCGCGGCTCGACGCGTGCAAAGGCGTAGCCGAACGCGCCGTACATCTCGGTGAAGCGGCGGGTCGTTTCGGCGACCGTCTCGGCGCGATACGCCTCGCCCGGCTTGATGGCCACCAGCGCCTTGAAGTCGTCTTCCTTGCCGAGGTACTCACCCTCGAGGCGGACCGCCGTCACGGTATAGGGCTGACCTTCGGTCACGTTGATCGTGATCGAAATGTTCTGCTTGTCCGGCGAGATGGCCACCTGGGTGGAGTCGACGGTGAACTCGAGATAGCCGCGGTTCAGGTAATAGGCGCGCAGTGTCTCGAGGTCGGCATTGAGCTTGGTACGCGAATAGCGATCCGTCTTCGTGTACCACGTGAGCCAACCGCCGGTGGTCAGCTCGAACTGCCCGAGCAGCGTGCTTTCCGAGAACACCTTGTTGCCGGTGATGCGGATGTCGCTGATCTTCGCAACCTCGCCTTCGCTGACGGTGAAGGTGACGTTGACGCGGTTGCGCTCCACCGGGGTGATGGTGGTCACGACCTCGGCACCGTAGAGGCTGCGCGTGAGGTACTGGCGCTTGAGTTCCTGTTCGGCACGGTCGGCCAGGGCGCGGTCGAACGGCTGGCCTTCGCCGATGCCCACATCCTTCAGCGACTTGGTCAGCGCGTCCTTGTCGAACTCCTTGAGCCCGACGAAGGTCACCGACGAGATGATCGGCCGCTCCTCGACGATGACGACGACCACGTCGTTGTCGACGTCCAGTCGCACGTCCTTGAACAGGCCGGTGGCGAACAGCGCGCGCAGCGCGGCGGCGCCCTTCTCGTCGCTGTAGGTGTCGCCGATACGGAACGGCAGCGCGCCGAAAATGGTACCGGCGTCGGCCCGCTGCAGGCCTTCGACACGGATGTCCTTGAGCACGAAGGGCTCGACCGCCCACACCGGCGCCGCGTGCATTGCCACCGCCAGGGCGGCGGCGAGAATCGAGGGGCGCAACGCGGAAGGGGTGGCCAAGGAGAGCGACGGACGGACCGTCGACAGGAGGAGCGCGCGGGAGAAGGCCATGCGGTCAATGCAGGCCCAGCAGGCGGGCCACGTCGTTGTAGAGGGCGAGTGACATCATCACGAGCATGATTGCCAGCCCCCCGCGCTGCAGCCGATCGAGCCACACCTCAGAGACCGGCCGCCCTGTCACTCCTTCGAAAAGATGATACATGAGGTGTCCGCCGTCGAGCATCGGCAACGGCAGCAGATTGAGCACGCCGAGACTGACGCTCACCAGTGCGAGGAAGCCGAGGTAGTAGGCCAGCCCGAGTTGTGCCGACTGGCCGGCGTAGTCGGCGATCGTCAGCGGCCCGCTCAGGTTCTTCAGCGAGGCCTCGCCGATCAGCATCTTGCCCAGCATGCGCAGGCTCAGTGCCGCCACTTCCCAGGTCCGTTGGGCACCGCGCACCAGGCCATCGACCACGCCGTAGCGCACCGTGATCGTTTCCGGCGCCTGCCCCACGTAGGCCTCGATCCGGCCCACGCTGCGGGCGCCGTCGGTCAGCAGCCCTGGCATCACGGTCAGCGATAGCCGCTCGCTGCCCCGCTGTACCTCCCACGCCATCGGGACCGGCACGCCGTCCCGCACGGCCGCACGGATCGTCTCGCGCAGCCGTCCGGCATCGTCGATGCGGGCGCCATCGACGCCCAGCACGCGGTCGCCTTCACGCAGCCCGGCCCGCGCGGCGGGTCCGCCCTCGACCAGCTTGCCGAGCACCGGCTCGCTGAATGGCGCGCCGATGCCGATGCGGCGCATCAGCTCGGCATCGACCTCGCGAGCGTCCACGCCCTCGAGCGCCAGGCGCACCGTGCGCTCGCCGTGCCCCTGGGCGTCGGTGATGCGCAGCGCGATGCGTTCGCCGCGCAGGGCGGCGTCGGTCAGCTGCCAGCGCAGATCGGTCATCGACTGCACCGGCTCGATACCGCCGTCGTCCTGCACGACGCCCCGCACCCAGTCGCCCGCCGCCAGGCCCGCGCGATCGGCAATGCTGCCGACCGTCGGCGCGCCGAGGACGGCCTTGGGTTCCTCCAGCCCGACCCAGTTGGCCGCGGCGTACAGCAGAACTGCGAGCAGCAGGTTGGCGGCCGGGCCGGCCGCCACGATGCTCGATCGCTGCCACAGCGGTCGGTTGTTATAGGCCCGAGCGCGTTCGGCAGCGGGCACCGAACCCTCGCGTTCGTCGAGCATCTTCACGTAACCGCCCAGGGGCAGCATCGAGACGACGAACTCGGTCTCCCCCCGCTGGCGGCGCCACACGACCCGCCCGAAACCGACCGAGAAGCGCAGCACCTTCACGCCACAGGCCACGGCAACCCGGTAGTGCCCGTATTCGTGCACGACGATCAGGATGGCGAGCGTCAGCAGGAAGGCCAGCAAGGTGGTCATGACAGGGCTTTCAGGTGCTGGCGCGCCACGCTGCGGGCTTCCGCGTCCAGCGCGAGCAGGCCCGCGAGCGAGGCCGCGGCCCCGGCGCCAAGCGGCGTGCGTTCGAAGGTGTGGGCATTGACGCTGTGAATCTGGTCGAAGCGGATCGTTCCGGCCAGGAAGGCCGCCACGGCCACCTCGTTCGCGGCATTCAGCACCGCCGTGCCGCCCTCGGGCCCGCGCAGGGCGGCCCAGGCCAGCGGCAGCCCGGGGTAGCGGCGCTCGTCGGCCGGCTCGAAGCTGAGAGCCCCCAGCCGCAGGAAGTCGAGTTGCTCGGCTCCGGACTCGATCCGTTCCGGCCACGCCAGCCCGTAGGCGATCGGTACGCGCATGTCGGGCGTTCCGAGCTGCGCCAGCACCGAATGATCGCGGCATACCACCATCGAGTGGATGATGCTCTGAGGGTGCAGAACGACACGCACCTGCTCGGGCTGCAGGTCGAACAGCCAGCGGGCCTCGATCACCTCGAGCGCCTTGTTCATCATCGTCGCCGAATCGACTGAAATCTTGCGGCCCATGACCCAGTTCGGATGGGCGCAGGCCTCGTCGGGCGAGACGTCGCGCAGGCTGGCCGGGTCACGGCTGCGGAACGGCCCGCCTGAAGCCGTCAGCACGATGTGATCGATGCGCCGCGCCCAGGTGCTGCGATCCTCCGGCAGGCACTGGAAGATCGCCGAGTGCTCGCTGTCGATCGGCAGCAGCGTGGCGCCGCCTTCCTTCACCGCCGCCATGAACAGCGCACCGCCCACCACCAGCGCCTCCTTGTTCGCCAGCAGCAGGCGCTTGCCGGCGCGCGCAGCAGCCAGGCAGGGCGCCAGCCCGGCGGCGCCGACGATCGCCGCCATCACCGTGTCCACCTCCGGGTGCGCCGCTACCTCGGCCAGTGCGGCCGCGCCGGACAGCACTTCGACGCCGCTGCCCGCGAGCCGCTCGCGCAGCGTCTGCGCTGCCGCGGCGTCCGGCAACACCGCGTAGCGCGGCCGGAACTGCAGACACTGCGCCGCCAGTTCGTCGATTCGGCTGTGGGCGCTGAGTGCGAACAGTTCGTAGCGGTCGGGATGGCGCGCGATCACATCGAGGGTGCTGACACCGATGGAGCCGGTGGCACCGAGAAGGCACACGCGTTGCATCGTCATGGCGTCTTCAGAAGGAACACAGCGCCAGCGCCAGTGGGAACACCGGCAGCAACGCGTCGATACGGTCGAGCACGCCGCCGTGGCCCGGCAGCAGCGCGCTGCTGTCCTTGGCGCCGGCACTGCGCTTGACCAGCGACTCGAACAGATCGCCGACGACGCTCATTGCCGTGAGAAACACCAGTGCCACGGCCAGCCCGGCGAACCCGAGCCGTTCGAGCAACTGGCTGTACAGGCTGGACACCGACTGGCCGGTGTACCGATCGAGGGCGATCCAGACCAGGGCGAGCACCAGCACGCCAGCCATGCCGCTCCACACGCCCTCCCAGCTCTTGCCCGGACTGATGGCCGGCGCCAGCTTGCGCCGACCGAAGGCGCGGCCGCCGAAATAGGCGGCGATGTCGGCCGCCCACACCAGCGTGAACACCGAGAGCAGGAAGTTCACGCCGCGTGCCTTGGCGGCCACCATCGCCAGCCAGACGCTCCACAGCAGCAGCGCGCCGAGCATCCAGCGCAGCGGCGGGCTCAGGGTCGGCCAGCCGGCGACGCCACGGCGCAGGACCCACGCGCCGCCCAGAACCCAGGCCGCGGTCGCGACCCACCACCACCCGGCGCCCTCCGCCGCCACGTCGGGCCAGCCCAGACCGTAGGCTGCCGATCCGCCCGCGGCCACCAGTCCGCCCAGCGCTACCGCGCCCACCGATCCGAGACCGTTCAGGCGCCCCCACTCCCAGCCGGCGGCACCGATCATCACCAGCAGCAGCAGCGCGAACGGCCACAGGGCCGCGGCGAACAAGGCCGGAAGGAGTGCCGCGAGCAACAGCAGCGCCGTGATGATGCGTTGCTTGAGCATCGTGCGGGCCGGGCTCAGACCGTGGCCTGCGGATCGGCCGCCACCGCTGCGACCGGCTTCACGCCACCATAGCGGCGATCGCGCGCGGCGTAGGCGGCCAGCGCAGCATCCAGCTCGACGTCACCGAAGTCCGGCCACAGGCAATCGGTGAAGTACAGCTCCGAGTAGGCCGCCTGCCACAGCAGGAAATTCGAGATCCGGACCTCGCCACCGGTGCGGATGAAAAGATCGGGATCGGGCGCGTGGCTGAGCGCCATGTACTGCCCCAGCCGGGCCTCGTTCAGCTGGTCAGCCGGTATGCCGTCGGCGATCGCCTGCCGGCAGGCCTGCAGCACGTCCCAGCGGCCGCCGTAGTTGAACGCGACCGACAAGGTGATGCGCGTGTTGTGCGCGGTGCTGCGCTCGGCCTCCGCCCAGGCCTCTCGCACCTTGTCGGACACCGCATCGCGGTCGCCGACGATGCGGATGCGCACGCCCTCCTTCGCCAGCTTGGCCAGGTACTTGGAGACCGCCACCAGCACCAGACCCATCAGACCCGACACCTCTTCTTCGGGCCGCTTCCAGTTCTCGCTGGAGAACGCGAACACCGTGAGGTACTCGATGCCACGATCGGCGCAAGCCTTGACGGTGCGCACCAGCGCGTCGACGCCCTGCTTGTGCCCGACGAAGCGCGGCATGAAGCGCTTGCTGGCCCAGCGGCCATTGCCGTCCATCACCACGGCCACGTGGCGCGGGATCGCGGCGGGGGCCTGGCTCACGGCGGAGGCGCTACGCACACCGGAGGCTCTCAAACCGCGAGGATCTCGGCTTCCTTGGACTGCACCAGTCGGTCGATCTCGGCGATCACGCGGTCGGTGAGCTTCTGCACCTCGTCGAGCGAGCGGCGCTCGTCGTCTTCGGAGATGGCCTTGTCCTTCAGGAGCTTCTTGGCCTGGTCGTTGGCGTCGCGGCGCAGGTTGCGCACCGCGATCCGTGCGTCCTCGCCGGCGCCGCGCACCACCTTCGTGAGGTCGCGGCGGCGTTCTTCGTTCAGCGCCGGCATCGGAACGCGCAGCAGCTCACCCTGCGACGACGGATTCAGGCCCAGGTCCGACTCGCGGATCGCCTTCTCGATCTTCGGGCCCATGCCCTTTTCCCACGGCTGGACGCTGATGGTGCGGGCGTCGAGCAGGCTCACGTTGGCCACCTGGCTGATCGACACCATCGAGCCGTAGTACTCGACGTGCACCTGGTCCAGGATGCCGGGGTGGGCGCGGCCGGTGCGAATCTTCTGCAGTTCCGACTTGAAGGATTCGATCGAACGTGCCGACTTCTGCTCGAACGTCTTCTTGATGTCTGCGATGCTCATGTTGTTGCGATCCTCGGACGGGTTCACACATGCACCAGGGTGCCCTCGTCCTCTCCCGTCACCACGCGCCTGAGGGCACCGGGCTTGAAGATCGAGAACACCTTGATCGGCAGCTTCTGGTCGCGGCACAGCGCGAACGCCGTCGCGTCCATGACCTGCAGGTTCTTGCTGATCGCCTCGTCGAAGCTGATCTTGGCGTAGCGCGTGGCGCCGGGATCCTTCTTCGGATCGGCGGAGTAGACGCCATCGACCTTGGTCGCCTTCAACACGATCTGCGCGCCGATCTCGGCCCCGCGCAGCGCGGCGGCGGTGTCGGTGGTGAAGAACGGGTTGCCGGTGCCGGCGGCGAAGATCACCACCTTGCCTTCTTCGAGGTACTGCAAGGCCTTCGGCCGAACATAGGGCTCGACCACCTGCTCGATGCCGATCGCCGACATCACCCGGGCGGTCATGCCCTCTTGGCGCATCGTGTCGGCGAGGGCGAGTGCATTCATCACCGTGGCGAGCATGCCCATGTAGTCGGCCGTCGCGCGGTCCATGCCGACGGCACCGCCGGCCACGCCTCGGAAGAGGTTCCCGCCGCCGATCACCACCGCCACCTCGCAGCCCATCTCGGTGATCTCGCGCACCTCCTGCACCATGCGCACGATGGTCGCGCGGTTGATGCCGTAGGCGTCGTCGCCCATCAAGGCCTCGCCGGAAAGCTTGAGCAGGATGCGCTTGAACGCCGGCATGCGGGGGACTCCTCGGGTGAACGGTCGGTAGGACGGCAGTTTAGGGGATGGCCCCGGCACGCAGGCACGCGCGCCGGGCCGGGCGCAGCGCTTACTGCCCCTTGGCAGCGGCCACCTGGGCGGCCACTTCGGCGGCGAAGTCGTCGGTCTTCTTCTCGATGCCCTCACCCACGATGTACATCGTGAAGCCCTTGATCGTCGTGCTGGCGGCCTTGAGCATCTGCTCGACGGTCTGCTTGTCGTTCTTCACGAAGGTCTGGTTGAACAACGAGACCTCCTTCAGGAACTTCTGCACCGAGCCTTCGACCCGCTTGGTGACGATCTCGGCAGACTGCGGCGCCTTGCCGGCCGCCTCGGCGGCCTTGGCATCCTCGGCGGCCTTGCCGGCGGCGACGTTGCGCTCCTTCTCGATCAGATCGGCCGGCACATCGGCCGAGGTCAGCGCCACGGGCTTCATCGCGGCCACGTGCATCGCCACGTCCTTGGCGGCCACGTCGTCGCCGGTGTACTCAACCACCACGCCGATACGGGTGCCGTGCAGGTAGCTGACCAGCTTGCTGTCGCCGCTGAAGCGCTTGAAGCGGCGGATCGCGATGTTCTCGCCGATCTTGCCGATCAGCGCGGTGCGGGTGGCCTCCACCGTCACGCCGGCGATCTCCAGCGCCGACAGCGCCGCGACGTCCACCGGGGCCTGGGTGACCACGAGTTCCGCGAGCGTCTTGCCGAAGGCCAGGAAGTCGTCGTTCTTGGAGACGAAGTCGGTTTCGCAGTTCAGTTCCATCAGCGCGCCGGTCGTGCCGCTGATGTGCGCCACGACGATGCCTTCGGCCGTGACGCGCGAGGCGGCCTTGCTGGCCTTGCTGCCGAGCTTGACGCGCAACAGTTCCTCGGCCTTGTTCAGGTCACCTTCGGCCTCGGTGAGGGCCTTCTTGCACTCCATCATCGGGGCGTCGGTCTTGGCGCGCAGTTCGGCGACCATGCTGGCGGTGATTGCGGGCATTGCGTTCTCCGTTCGGTGAAGCGAGGCTGCCTCCGGGCAGCGATCGCTTCGAAATCATTGAAAAAAAGGGGCTGAATCAGCCCCTTGATGAGTGCGCGGGGGCGCCTTGCGACGGGCTCAGGCCGCGTCGCTGACTTCCACGAACTCGTCGGTGCTCTGGGCGGCGGCGACCACTTCGCTGACCGCGTTGGCCTTGCCTTCGAGTGCGGCATCCGCCACGGCACGGGCGTACAACGCCACGGCCTTCGCGGAGTCGTCGTTGCCCGGGATCACGTAATCGATGCCCTCGGGCGAGTGGTTCGAGTCCACCACGCCGATGACCGGAATACCCAGCTTCTTCGCCTCGGCAATCGCGATCTTGTGGTAGCCCACGTCGATGACGAACATGGCATCGGGCAGCGCGTTCATGTCCTGGATGCCGCCGATGTCCTTCTCGAGCTTGGCGATCTCGCGGGCGAACAGCAGCGCTTCCTTCTTGCTCATGGACTCGAGGCCCGCTTCCTGCTGCGCCTGCATTTCCTTCAGCTTCTTCAGCGACCCCTTGACGGTCTTGAAGTTGGTCAGCATGCCGCCGAGCCAGCGCTGGTCGACGTAGGGCATACCGGCGCGCTGGGCCTCCTGGGCGACCACTTCGCGCGCCTGGCGCTTGGTGCCGACCATCAGGATCGTGCCGCGCTTGGCGGCGAGCGAGCGGGTGAACTTCATCGCCTCGTTGAAGAGCGGCAGCGTCTTCTCGAGGTTGATGATGTGGATCTTGTTGCGATGGCCGAAGATGAAGGGGGCCATCTTCGGATTCCAGAAGCGGGTCTGGTGTCCGAAATGGACGCCCGCTTCCAGCATTTCACGCATGGTGAGGGACATGGAAACTCCAAAGGTTGGGTCTAAAATCCGGCCAGAATTGCAAGTGATTGCAGCGCTTTGTTGCGACATGCAAGCAGACCTCTTTCGAGTCTTGCAACACCTTTTGGCGACCGGGTTTGCGGATTGCAAATGTTCTTCCGGCTTTTGCCGAACCGGCCTCGATCGAACCGACCAGGACAGGCACCGACGTGTTCCAGAAAAACCCTGAGAGTTTAGCACGCCGATGACCGACGACCTGCTCTCCCGGCGCGCCCGGGTGCTTGACGGCACGAGCAGCGCCGGCGCGGAGATCGAGCGCTCGCTGCAGCACGCAGCCTCCGCTGCCGTGGCCCCGGCCTTCCTGAAGATCGATGCTGTCGGCGCGCGAGCCGCGGCCCGCGCCGTCGACGCCGCGTTCTCCAGCGGCGCCCCGCTGCCGCCGCTCGCCGGTCTGGCCGTCAGCATCAAGGACCTGTTCGACATCGCCGGTCAGGTCACGACCGCGGGCTCCACGGTACTGGCCGATGCCGAACCGGCTGCGCAGGACGCGCCCGCGGTGTCGCGGCTGCGGGCAGCCGGCGCAGCGTTGATCGGCCGCACCCACATGACCGAGTTCGCGTTCTCGGGCATTGGCCTCAATCCGCACCACCCCACGCCGGCCAACGTGCCGATGGCAGCCCTGGACCGCGACACGCCGCGCATCCCAGGCGGCTCCAGTTCCGGCGCGGCGGTCTCGGTGGCCGGCGGGGCCGCGTGGGCGGCGCTGGGTTCGGACACCGGCGGTTCGGTGCGCATCCCGGCCGCGCTGCAGGGTCTGGTCGGCTTCAAGAACACAGCATCGCTGACGCCGACCGAGGGGGCCATACCGCTGTCCACCACGCTCGACACGGTCTCGGCCCTGACGCGCTCGGTGCGCGACGCCGTGCTGCTGCACGAGTTGCTGTCGGCGCGCCGCGTCGCGCTGCCTGGCCGGCCGCTGCGCGCCACCCGGCTCGCGGTGCCGACGACGCTGATGCTCGACGCGCTGGAGCCTGCCGTGGCCGCGGCCTTCGAACGCGCCGTGGACCGGTTGTCGCGCGTCGGCGCACAGATCGTCACGCTCGACGTCCCGCCGCTGGCCGACCTGGCGCCGCTGCAGGTCAACGGTGGTTTCGCGAGCTGCGAAAGCTGGGCCTGGCACCGGCACCGGCTCGCGACACACGAAGAAGCCGGCTACGACCGCCGCGTGGTGACGCGCATCCGCCGCGGCATGGCCATGAGCGCGGCGGACTACATCGACCTGCAGAAGGCACGCGCCGCCTGGATCGCTCGCATGCACGTGGCGCTGCGTGGCTTCGACGCGGTGCTGTCCCCGACCGTGCCGATCCTCGCGCCACCGATCACCGCGCTGGAAGCGAGCGACGAGGAATTCTTCCGCGTCAACTCGCTGCTGCTGCGGAACCCGTCGGTCGTGAACCTGCTCGACGGCTGCGCAATCAGCCTACCCTGCCAGGCGCCGGGCGAAGCGCCGGTCGGCCTGATGCTGTGGTCGCGCGGCCATGCCGACGACGCCCTGCTCGACACGGCCCTGGCCGTCGAAGCCGTGCTGGCCACTGGAGCATCCTCATGAAGGTCGGCGTGATCGGCGCCGGTATCGTCGGCGTGACCACAGCCTACGAGCTGGCCGAGGACGGCCACGACGTCACCGTGTTCGAGCGACACAGCAGCGTCGCCTCGGAGGCGAGCTTCGCGCATGCCGGCTTGCTGGGCTCGGGCGATGTTGCGCCATGGGCAGCGCCCGGCCTTCCCGGCCGCCTGCTGCGCGACCTGTTCAGCCGCCATCCGGCGATGCGCGTGCGCCCTTCCTTCGACGCGATGCAATGGCGCTGGCTGTGGCGCTGGTGGAGCGCCTGCCGCGCGCCGAACTTCCCGCAGCGCCACATCGAGCTGCTGCGACTGGCGCAGTACAGCCGCGAACGGCTCCGCGTGCTCGACGAGCGGCTGCAGCTGGATTTCGAACGCTCGCAGGGCCTGTTGCTCCTGCTGCGAGAAGAGCGCGACGTTGCCGCGGCGCAGCCCCGCCTGGCGCTGCTGCGCGAACTCGGCATCAGCGTGCGCGAACTGGACGCCGCCGCCTGCCACGCGACGGAGCCCGGCCTCCATCGCGAGCAGCCGCTGGCCGGCGGGATCCAGCTGCCCCAGGACGGCGTGGGCAACTGCCGCCAGTTCGCCCACCTGCTGCGCGACGCGGCCGAGCGGCTCGGCGTCGAGTTCCGGTTCGGCACCGTGGTGCGCGCGCTGGAGACCGGAACACGCTCCGATGGCGCCGAACTGCAGCTCGAGCACCTGGCCCTGACCACCGGCTTCGCTTCGAGCCGGGCCACGGCCGTCCCCGGCGGCAACGGCGACAAGCACGGCAACGCGATGGCTCACCGCGCGCGCGCCGCGGCGCGCTATCTCGACCCGGTGTCGGCGGAGGCTTTCGATGCCGTGGTGATCGCCGCCGGTGTCGATGCCGCCGAACTGCTGCCGGGCCTGGGCATCAAGCTGCCGCTGATGCCGATCCACGGCTACTCGCTGACAGCGCCGCTGCGCTCGCCCGAACGGGGCCCGAAGGCAGCACTGGTCGACGAGCGCTACCGCATCGCGATGAGCCGGCTGGGGCAGCGCGTGCGTCTGGCCGGCTGCGCCGAGCTGGGCGGCTCGGTGCAGACGCAGCGGCGGGCGGCGGTCGAGACGCTGTACCGACTGCTCAACGACTGGTTCCCCGGCGCCGCCCACATTGCGCGGCCCCAGGTATGGAAAGGCGCTCGGCCAACGCTGCCCGACGGCCTGCCACTGATCGGCCCCAGCCCCCGCCCCGGCGTGTGGCTGAACCTGGGCCACGCCGACCACGGCTGGACGCTGGCCTGCGGCAGCGCCCGGCTGCTGGCCGACCAGATCGCCGGACGCTCGCCCGGCTTCGATCCGGGCAGTTTCGCGCTGGCCCGGGCGGCCTCGGTCCCGCCGTCTGCCTGACGGGTCAGCCAACATGCCTGATGTCGCGATGCCCTGGGCCGTTCTGGGCGATGGCTCGCGGCGTGACGTGGAGCGGCTGCCGCTGTTCGGCGTGGCCGCAACGCGTGCGCTGGAGATCGAGGCCGCGCGCGCCTTGCCGCCCCACACGCTGATGCAGCGTGCCGGCGGCTCGGTGGCCCGGCTGGCCCTCGCATTGGCGCCGCATGCACGACGCATCTGGATCGCTGCCGGTCCCGGCAACAACGGTGGCGACGGCTTGGAAGCCGCGGCGTGGCTGCAGCGCGCCGGCAAGCAGGTGACGGTGAGCCTTGCGCCTTCCGTGCAAACGCCAGCCGATGCGGCGGCAGCCGGCGCCAAGGCACGTGCCGCGGGAGTCGCACTGGTGGAAAGCAGCGCGCCGCCCGAGCCGCTCGGCCCCGACAATCTGGCCATCGACGCCCTGTTCGGCATCGGCCTGACCCGCGCGCCCGCCGGCTGGGCCCTGGCCGCGATGAGGTCGCTCAACGACGGCGGCACTCCGGTGTTGTCGATCGACCTGCCCAGCGGGTTGGATGCCGAGCAGGGGGCACTGCTTGACGAGACCGCCGTGGTGCAGGCTCGCTGGACACTGAGCCTGCTGACCTTGAAGCCGGGTCTGTTCACCGCTCAGGGACGCGACCACGCCGGGCAAATCTGGTTCCACGACCTGGGTGTCGATGCCGAGACCTCACAGGCGAGTGCCGGCCTGCTGACGGGTGCGAGCACGTTGTGGCCGGCGCGCCGGCATGCGCAGCACAAGGGCAGCTTCGGCGACGTATGGGTGGTCGGCGGCGCCGCCGGCATGGCCGGGGCCGCGCTGCTCGCGGCACGGGCCGCGCTGGCCGCCGGCGCTGGCCGTGTGCACCTGGTGCCGCTCGATCCGCAGTCACCGGCGCTCGATCCCATTCACCCCGAGTTGATGCACCGGCCGCTCACCGCACTGCACGATGCCCGCACGCCTCTCGAGAATGCCACGGTGGTGTGCGGCTGCGGTGGCGGCGACGTGGTGCGTGAGCACCTCCCGGGCCTGATCGCCCGTGCCGGACGCCTGCTGCTCGATGCCGATGCGCTGAACGCGGTGGCCGCCGACCCGTCGCTCGCTCGCTTGCTCGAAATGCGTGCCGGCCGCAGGCGCGCCGCCACGCTGCTGACGCCGCACCCCCTCGAGGCCGCCCGGCTGCTGGGTCTGCAGACTGCCGCGATCCAGTCCGCCCGGCTGTCGGCCGCGGAGCGGCTCGCGCAGCGATGGCACGCCACCGTCGTCCTCAAGGGATCGGGGAGCGTCATCGCGGCGCCGGGGGAAACCACGCTGATCAACGCCAGCGGCAACGCATCGCTGGCCACGGCGGGAACCGGCGATGTGCTGGCGGGCTGGATCGGCGGGCTCTGGGCGCAAGGCCTGTCAGCACGGAGCGCCGCGCTGCTGGGCACACACACCCATGGCGCCGCCGCCGACGCCTGGTGCGCAACCCAGGCGCGCACCGGGCCGCTGGCCGCGAGCGCGTTGATCGCTCAGCTGCAGCGCTGAGCGCCGCAGCGGCTCGGGCCTACCGCCTCGATCGCTTCGACTTGCGCGCGGGCGCAGTGTCCACGCCCGCGCTGCGCGCGGGCTTGCGGGGGGTCTTGCTGACGGCCTTCTTGGCCGCCCGCTTGTGTTCGCGGTCGACGTCCTTCACGACCTGCAGCTCCTCGACGGCCGACGCCGCCTTGTCGCGCGGTGCCCGCGGGTTCAGCCCCGATTCATGGACCAGCCGGAAGTCGATCTTGCGACCGTCGAGGTCGACACGACTCACCTGCACCCGCACCCGGCTGCCGACGACATAGCGCACGCCGGTGCGCTCGCCGCGCAGCTCCTGTCGCGCTTCGTCGAAGCGGAAGTACTCTCCGCCGAGTTCGGTGATGTGCACCAGGCCCTCGACATACAGCTCGTCGAGCGTGACGAACAGCCCGAAGGTCGTGACCGCGGTGACCGCGCCGCCGAACTCCTCGCCGAGGTGCTCCCGCATGAACTTGCACTTCAGCCAGGCCTCGACGTCGCGCGACGCCTCGTCGGCTCGCCGCTCGTTCGCGCTGCAGTGCGCGCCGGCCGCTTCCCAGGCCATCGCCTCGGCGGTCTGCTTGACGACCAGCTTGCTGGCCTGCTGCGCCTTGGAGGCCGCGGTCGGCCGAACCTTGCGCGTGTGGACGGCCGAGCTGGCGAGCTCGGTGACCTGCAGGTGGTACTTCTTGCTGCCCAGCAGCGCCTTGATCACACGGTGCACCAGCAGGTCCGGATAGCGGCGGATCGGGCTGGTGAAGTGCGTGTAGGCCGGGTAGGCCAGGCCGAAGTGACCGCTGTTGGTCGGCGTGTAGATGGCCTGCTGCATCGAGCGCAACAGCATCGAGTGGATCTGGGTGGCGTCAGGGCGGTCCTTCGTCGCCTGCGCGATCGCCTGGAACTCGCCGGGCCGGGGATCGTCGCCGATCGACAAGCCGAGGCCGAGCGCGCGCAGATAAGTCTGCAGGATCGCGCGCTTCTCGGGCGTCGGGCCTTCGTGCACGCGGTACAGCGAGGCGTGCTTGTGCGACGCGATGAAATCGGCCGAGCACACGTTCGCCGCCAGCATTGCCTCCTCGATCAGGCGGTGTGCGTCGTTGCGCGTGCGCGGCACGATCTTCTCGATGCGCCCGTTCTCGTCGCAGACGATCTGCGTCTCGGTGGTCTCGAAGTCGACCGCGCCGCGCGTGGCGCGCGCCTTCAGCAGGGCGCGATACACCTCGTGCAGGTGCAACAGGTGCGGCACCAACTCCTTGCGCTTCTGCGCCTCGGGCCCGCGCGTGTTGGCGAGGATCGTCGCAACTTCCGTGTACGTGAAGCGCGCGTGCGAATTGATGACCGCCGGGAAGAACTGGTAGGCGTGTACCTCGCCGGCGGCGTCGACCACCATGTCGCACACCATCGCGAGGCGGTCCTCGTTGGGATTCAGCGAGCACAGCCCGTTGCTGAGCTTCTCCGGCAGCATCGGAATCACGCGCCGCGGGAAATAGACCGAGGTCGCGCGCTCGTAGGCATCGTCGTCCAGCGACTCGCCGGGCTTCACATAGTGGCTCACGTCGGCAATGGCAACGATCAGGCGCCAGCCGTTCGGCGCCGCCGCCTTGGTCTTGCGGCCGATCGTGACCGGTTCGCAGTACACGGCGTCGTCGAAGTCCCGGGCGTCCTCGCCATCGATGGTGACCAGCGGGACGTCGGTCAGGTCGATGCGCTGCCTCTTGTCGGCCGGCCGCACCTTGTCGGGCAGCTTGGCCGTCTGCGCCAGCGTCTCGGCCGAGAAGCGGTGCGGCACTTCGTACTTGCGCACCGCGATCTCGATCTCCATGCCCGCGTCGTCGATCTCGCCGAGCACCTCGGTCACGCGGCCCAGCGGCTGCGAATGCATCGACGGCGGCTCGGTCAGCTCGACCGCGACCACCTGACCCGCGCTGGCATTGGCGATGCCGTTCTTCGGGATCATGATGTCTTGGCCGTAGCGTTTGTCCTCCGGGGCGACCAGCCAGATGCCACTCTCGTGCAGCAGGCGACCGATGATCGGCGCCTTGCGGCGTTCCAGGATCTCGAGCACCCGCCCTTCCGGCCGGCCCTTGCGGTCGTAGCGGATCACCCGCACGCGGACGCGGTCGCGGTGCAGCACGGCGCGCATTTCCTGCGGCGACAGGTAGATGTCGGATTCGCCGTCGTCGCGCTGCACGAAGCCGTGCCCGTCGCGGTGGCCTTGGACGATGCCCTCGACCTCACTCATCAGCGCCGCGCCGAGCGGCGTGCTGCTTGTCTTGTCTTCGTTCTTTATGCTAATATCTCCGGCTTCGGTACCTAGCCCAGGTGGCGGAATTGGTAGACGCACTAGTTTCAGGTACTAGCGAGTAACATCGTGGAGGTTCGAGTCCTCTCCTGGGCACCAAATCATAGAAGGCCAGCGCAGCGCGCTGGCCTTTTTGTTTTCCGCGTTCGATGACAGGCGCGTCCCTGCTCAAACCGCCAGCTTCCGCGCGAGCCCGTCGGGCCGCAGGCTGTCGTAATCCTCGAACGGCTGGTGGATCCAGGGACTGGTCGGCAGCGATTCGACGTAGTAGTCCGGCGTGTAGCTCGACACGCCCTTCACCCAGATCACGGACGAACGCAGTTCGCTGATCGACGGCATGCCGCGCAGGCGATCGACCACGGCCTTCAGGGTTACCCCGGTGTCGGCAAGGTCGTCGACCAGCAGCACCCGACCGGCCAGTTCGCCCTTGGGCAGGGTGATGTAGGTCGCCAGGTCGAGCCGGCCCTGGATGGTGCCGGCGTCCGAGCGGTAGGAACTGGTCGACATGATCGCCAGCGGCTTGTCGAACACCCGTGACAGCATGTCGCCGGGCCGCAGGCCGCCACGCGCCAGGCACAGGATCTGGTCGAACTCCCAGCCCGAGTTGTGCACCTTCAGCGCCAGGCGCTCGATCAGCAGGTGATACTCGTCCCAGGAGACGTAGAGGTGCTTGCCGTCGTCGGTGAGCATGTGGCGTGGTTCCCGTGGTATCAACCTTTGGCGCATCAGCCCTGGTAGGGGTGGCGTAGCAGGATGGTGTGCTCGCGATCCGGCCCCGTCGACACCATGTCGATCGGCGCGCCGATGACCTCCTGCACACGCTCGAGATAGCGGCGCGCGTTGAGCGGCAGGTCGTCCCAGCGCGTCGTGCCGACGGTGCTGTCGGTCCACCCCGGGAAGCTCTCGTAGACCGGCTTGCAGGCCACGATCTCGTCGGCGTCGAGCGGCAGGATGTCGATGCGCCGGCCATCGAGTTCGTAGCCCACGCCCATCTTGATCTCGGCCAGGCCGTCGAGCACGTCGAGCTTGGTGATGCACAGGCCCGTGAGGCCGTTGATCAGGATCGAGCGCTTCATCGCCGCCGCATCCAGCCAGCCGCAGCGCCGCGGGCGGCCCGTGACGGTGCCCCGCTCCTGGCCGACCGTCGACAGATGGTGCCCCACCGTGCCGGGCTCGTCCATCGGCAGCTCGGTCGGGAACGGGCCCGAGCCCACGCGCGTGGTGTAGGCCTTGGTGATGCCGAGGATGTAGTGCAGCTTGTCCGGGCCGACGCCAGACCCGGCGGCCGCATTGCCGGCCACGCAGTTGCTCGACGTGACGTAGGGGTAGGTGCCGTGGTCGATGTCGAGCAGCGTGCCCTGCGCGCCCTCGAACAGCACGCTGCCGCCGGCCAGGTTGGTCTCGTGGATGCGCACGCCGACATCGGCCAGCATGGGCTTCAACTGTTCGGCGACCTTCATTGCATGGTCGAAGATCGGCTGGAACTCGAGCGCCTCCGCCTTCAGGAAACCCTGCAGCACGAAGTTGTGAAGCTCGAGCAGATCGCGCAGCTTCTTCGCGAAGCGATCCGGGTGCTTCAGGTCCTGCACGCGCAAAGCGCGCCGTGCGACCTTGTCCTCGTAGGCCGGGCCGATGCCCTTGCCGGTCGTGCCGATCTTGCCGGCCCCCGAGCTCTCGCGCAGCGCCTCGCGGGCCTTGTCGACCTCCACGTGGAAAGGCAGGATCAGCGGGCACGACTCGCTGATGAACAGCCGCGAACGCACCTCGACGCCGGCCGCCTCCAACCGCTCGATCTCGCCGAGCAGGTGGGCCGGATCGACGACCACGCCGTTGCCGATGTAGCAAGCCACGCCGTCGCGCATCACACCCGATGGAATGAGCTGCAGCGCAGTCTTCTTGCCCTTGATCACCAGCGTGTGACCGGCGTTGTGGCCGCCCTGGAAGCGCACCACCGCCGCTGCGTGGTCGGTCAGCCAATCGACCACCTTGCCCTTGCCCTCGTCGCCCCACTGGGTCCCGACCACCACAACGTTGTGACCGGCCTTGCTCGCTGCTTGCATTGTCTTGTCCTGAATCTGATGGCTCTCGGTCGCTGGCTTCACAGCGGCCGGACGACCCATTGGCCGCCTTCTTGCACGATCTCGCGGTCGCAGTCGAACTCCTGGACCTCGTGCTCATGTCCCGGCAGCACGCACACCACGGTCTCGCCGCCGGCCCGCAGGGCGCGGATGGCGGCGCGCAACCCGGTTTCCTCGCCCCAGGGCGCCCGCACCGCAGCCCGGCGCCCATCGGGGCAGGCACGTTGCACCACTTCCTTGAGATCGGCGCTGAAACCCACCGCCGGCCGGTTGCGGCCGAACACCGCACCGACTTCGTCGTAGCGCCCGCCGCGCACCAGCGAGTCGCTGGACCCGGCACCGTAGACGGCAAAGCGCGCGCCGCTGTAGTAGGCGTAGCCGCTCAGGTCGGCAAGGTCGAAGCCGACCCGCACGTCCGGATGCGCGATCGCGGCATGCGCGGCCAGGCGCCGCAGGTCGGCCAGCGCGGCGGTGATCAGTGGACGCTGCGGCAGCCGCGCCGCCGCGATGTCGAGCACCTCTCCATCGCCGTACAGCGAGGTCAGTGCCTGCAGCCCCTGCCGCACCTCGGCGGCGAATCCGCTGCCAAGCGCCTGCAGCGCCGTGCCGTCCTTGGCAGCGAGCGCCGCGTACACCTCGTTCAGACGCGCGGGGTCGCAAGCGACACCGGCCAGCAGGCCGCGCACGATACGGGCGTCGGCCAGGTCGAGCAAGAGGCCCGGGACACCTGCGGCACGCAAGCTGTCGAGCGCCAGATCCTGCACCTCGAGATCGGCCTCGAGTCCGGCATGACCGTAGAGCTCGGCGCCGAACTGCAGCGGTTCCCGGCTGCCGTGCAGTCCGGCCGGCCGCGTGTGCGCCACCGGGCCGCAGTAGCACAGGCGCGTGATGCCATCGCGATTGAGCAGGTGCGCGTCGATGCGCGCCACCTGGGGCGTGGTGTCGGCACGTAGACCCAGCGTGCGGCCGCTCAGTTGATCGACCAGCTTGAAGGTCCGCAGATCCAGTTCGTGCCCGGTGCCCGTCAGCAACGACTCGAGGTGCTCGAGCAAGGGCGGCATCACCAGTTCGTAGCCGTAGACGCGGGCCGCGTCCAGCACGGTGCGCCGCAATTCCTCGATGCGCCGCGCCTCGGAGGGCAGCACATCGGCAATGTGCTCGGGCAGCAGCCAAGCAGAGGTCATGAAAAGCCTGCGGGGTTAAAACCGCATTGTACCGGCGCCCCCAGCAGCATTCGCGCGCGATTGACCTGCGCGAACGGCGCTCAGCCCGCCAAAACCAGCAGCACCACCAGCCCGCCCAGCATGCTGCTCAAGCCGAGAAAACGCAGTTGCCCGTCGCTCAGCCGCGTGGCCTGCTCGAACACCCGGCGCCAGCGCTGCGGACTCAGGAAGGGCAGCAGCCCCTCGAAGACCAGCATCAGCGCCAGCGCGCTGAACAGCGTGTCCCACATGCCGGCTCCTGCTGCGGCGCGCCGTCAGCCCGAGCTCACCTGGCACGGGAGGAGGATGGCCCGCCCTCACCTCGCATCGCGCGGAAGAACTCGCTCTCGGGCTCGACCACCATCACGTCGGTCTTGCTGCGAAAGCTCGCCCGATAGGCCTCGAGGCTGCGATAGAACTGCGCGAACTGCGGGTCGCGCCCGAAGGCCTCGGCATACAGTGCCGAAGCCTTGGCATCGCCATCACCCTTGACCTTCTGTGCATCCCGGTAGGCCTCGGCGACGATGACCTCGCGCTGCCGGTCGGCGTCGGCGCGCACCTGCTCGCCTTCGGCCTGGCCGGTGGAGCGGGTCTCGTTTGCCACGCGCTTGCGCTCCGACTCCATGCGGCGGTAGACCGCCTCGGTGATGTTGGCGACGAAGTCGACCCGCTTGATCCGCACGTCGACCACCTCGATGCCGAAGCTCGTGGCGTCATCCGACAACCGCCGCAGCACGCCCTGCATGACCTTGTCGCGCTCGGTCGAGAGCACCTGGCGCACGCTGACCTTGGTGACCTCCTCGTTCAGCGCGGCCTGGACGATCGGTGCCAGCCGCGCCTCGACATTGCGCGCATCGATGCCGCTGTTGCGGATGAATTGCCGAGGGTCCTTGATGCGCCACTTCACCAGCCAGTCGATCACCAGACTGGTCTTCTCGGCGGTGAACACCGGCCGCGTTTCAGGGCTGTCGAGGCTCTGGATGCGGCGGTCGAGGAAGACCACGTTCTGGAACGGCGGGGGCAGCTTGAACTTCAGCCCCGGCTGGGCAATGACTTCCTTGATCTCGCCCAACGCATACAGCACGGCGAACTGCCGCTGGTCGACGACGAACAGCGTGCTCGAGGCAACCATCAATGCGAGCAGAGCGCTCGCCACGATCAGACCGATGCGATTCATTCTTGTTGTTCTCCTCAACGGCTCTCGCGCTCGCGCGAACGCTGGTTGTCGCGTGAGCGCACGTCGTTCGGCGACGTGCCGGTGCTTTCGGTGGTCGGCAGCGCGGGCGCCGGTGTGGCCGCGGCGGTCGCCCCGGCCGATTGCATCAGCTTGTCGAGCGGCAGGTACAGCAGATTCGAGCCGGTGCGCGACTCGATCATGATCTTGCTGACGTTGGAGTACACCTCACGCATCGTGTCCACATAGAGACGATCGCGGGTGACGGCCGGCGCCTTCTGGTACTCCGTCAGCACCTGCTTGAAGCGCGACGCATCGCCCTCGGCCTGTGCGATCACGCGCGCCTTGTAGCCCTCGGCCTCCTCGCGCAGGCGCGAGGCCGTGCCCTGCGCCTTCGGGATCACGTCGTTGGCGTAGGCCTGGCCCTCGTTCTTGAAGCGCGAGCGGTCGGCGCCGGCCTTCACGGCATCGTCGAACGCTGCCTGCACCTGCTCGGGCGGCGCCACGCTCTGCACGTTGACGTTGGAAACCAGGATGCCGGTCTTCAGGCGGTCGAGCTGGGCCTGGATGGACTTGACGAGGTCGGTCGCGATGGCATCGCGCTGCTCGTACAGCACCGAGTCCATGTTGCTGCGACCGACGATCTCGCGCACCGCGGATTCGGAGGCCAGCACCACCGCCTCGTCCGCATTGCGGTTCTCGAACAGATAGTCCTTCGAATCCTTCAGTCGGTACTGCACCGTGAAGCGGATGTCGACGATGTTCTCGTCCTGGGTCAGCATCGACGAGTCCCGCAGCCCGGTGGCCTGCACCACCGAATTGCGCCCGACCTCGACCGACCGCAACTGCGTCACGTTGACCACCTCCGCCGACTGGAACGGGTATGGGAAGCGCCACTGGAAGCCGGCTTCGACCGTGTGGCTGTATCGGCCGAAGGACATCACGACGCCCTGCTGCCCTTCCTGCACGATGAAGAAACCGCTGCCCAGCCAGATCAACGCCACGACCGCGCCGATCAAGCCGATGCCGATACCGGCGCTGCGCAGGTCCGGCGGCGGCGAGCTGGCGCCGCCGCCTTCGGGCTGCGGACTGTTCCCACCCCCTTTGCCACCGAACAAGCCGCTCAGGCGACGGTTGAAGTCGCGCCAAAGCTCGTCGAGGTCGGGCGGGCCGTCGTTGCGGCCGCCGGTCGCCAGCAGCCGCTCCCCGCGCGCGCGCCAGACGGCGCGGCGCACGGCGCCGGACCACAGCAGCGCCAAGGCCTCGACCAGGAGTGCGGGGCGGCCCCGCGGGCGCACTGCGCCTGCATCGTTATAGGTATTCATGCGTGTCGTTGGAGCAAGACGGAGGCGGGAATGGGATCGTGATCGGAGGGCTCGGCGTCGGCGGCGTCGCGCACCGGCGCGGCGGGGACCGAGGCAACGGGCGCGCCCGCCTCGCCACCATCGGCGAGCAGCGCTTCGCTCACCAGCGCCCGCAGCTCCGCGAGCCCCACACCGCGCAGGGCACTGACGAAGACGCGCGGGATGCGGCGTCCGCCATCGAGTTCGAGCCGATCCACCAGCACGCGGGGCCGCTGCTCCTCGTCGAGCTGGTCGAGCTTGTTGTAGACCAGGATCTGGGGAATGCCGGCCGCGTCGATCTCCGCGAGCACGCGCTCCACCTCGACCCGCTGCTCGGCCAGCACCGGGCTCGAGGCGTCGACCACATGCAGCAGCAGGTCGGCATCGGCAGCCTCCTGCAGCGTGGCGGCGAAGGCCTTGACCAGCGTGTGCGGCAGGTCACGGATGAAGCCCACGGTGTCCGACAGACTGACCGAGCGCCGTGCGTCTTCGAGGTAGAGCTGCCGCGTGGTGGTGTCGAGCGTCGCGAACAGTTGGTCGGCGGCGTAGCTGCGGGCCTTGACCAGCGCGTTGAACAGCGTGGACTTGCCGGCATTGGTGTAGCCGATCAGCGAGACACGGAAGGTGCCGGCGCGCTCGCGCGAGCGCCGTTGCGTGCCGCGCTGGCGCTTCACCTTGTCGAGTCTCGCCTTGAGCGACTTGATGCGCTCGCCGATCATGCGGCGGTCGAGTTCGATCTGGCGCTCGCCCGGGCCGCCGCGATGGCCCACGCCGCCGCGCTGGCGCTCGAGGTGGGTCCAGCGGCGCACCAGCCGGTTGCTGAGGTACTGGAGCTGCGCGAGCTCGACCTGCAGCTTGCCCTCGTGGCTCTGCGCACGGGCCGCGAAAATCTCGAGGATGAGGCCGGTGCGGTCGAGCACCTCGACGCCAAGATGACGCTCCAGGTTGCGCTGCTGGGTCGGCGACAAGGCCTGATCGAAGATCACGCACTGGCCGCCGCTTTCGGCCACCAGCGCCTTGAGCTCGTCGGCCTTGCCCGAACCGAGGAACAGTGCGGCGTCGGGCGCCTTGCGGCGGGCGATCAGGCGCGCCACCGGCGTGTCGCCGGCCGACTCGGCCAGCAGCGCCAGTTCGTCGAGGGTGGCGTCGAAGGAGGCGCCGGCGCCGAGGTCGACACCGACCAGCACCGCCCTGGCCTCATTGACGGCGGCGGACGCGCTCAAGCTGAAACCACCAGGGTCTGGCGGCAGGCGGTCAGGCGACGGGACGGATGCCGGGAGTCCATCGAGCCGTTCAGCCCGCCGACTCCGGCGCGTCGTTGGCCTGGAAATTCACGGCCCGGCCAGGCACGACGGTCGAAATCGCGTGCTTGTAGACCATCTGGGTCACGGTGTTGCGCAACAAGACCACGTACTGGTCGAAGGACTCGATGTGCCCCTGCAGCTTGATGCCGTTCACGAGGTAGATCGAGACCGGAACGTGCTCCTTGCGAAGCAGGTTCAGGAACGGGTCTTGTAGGAGTTGCCCTTTGTTGCTCACGATATCGTCCGTGTTCTGAAGCTGTTGGAGGATGGAAGGTATCACAGGCTCCAGCCGGCGACGCCCCCAGGCTACGAGTCCTTCTCCGCGAAGGGGTTCCGTGACGATTTCATCTCGATGCGCATCGGCGTGCCGCTGAGCTGGAAGTGGCTGCGGAAGCGCCCCTCCAGGAAGCGCTTGTAGGCGTCGGTCACGTGCTCCAGCGAGTTGCCGTGGATCACGATCACCGGCGGGTTCTGCCCGCCCTGGTGGGCGTAGCGCAGCTTGGGCCGGAAGGCGCCCGCGCGCTTGGGCTGCTGGAACTGCACCGCCTCCAGCAGCACCCGCGTCAGCACCGGCGTGGCGAGCTTCTTGGTGGCCGAGGCCCAGGCGTCGGCGATCGCCTTCCACACCGGCCCCAGGCCCTGGCGCTTGATGGCGGAGATGTGCAGCACCGGCGCGAACTTCAGGAAGGCCAGCCGCTGCTCGATGGAGCGCTGCAGCAGTTCGCGCTGGTAGCTGTCGACCGCATCCCACTTGTTCACCGCCAGCACCACGGCACGGCCGGAATCGAGGATGTAGCCGGCGATGTGGGCGTCCTGGTCGGTCACGCCCTGGGTCGCGTCGAGCAACAGGAGCACCACATTCGCGTCGGCGATGGCCTGCAGCGTCTTGACGACCGAGAACTTCTCGATCGACTCGAACACCTTGCCCTTGCGCCGCAGACCCGCGGTGTCGATCAGTTCGAACTTCTGGCCGTTGCGCTCGAACGGCACGCTGATGGCGTCGCGGGTGGTGCCGGGCAGGTCGAAGGCCACCAGGCGTTCTTCGCCGAGCCAGGTGTTGATCAGCGTGGACTTGCCGACATTCGGGCGGCCGGCCACCGCCAGGCGGATCGGTCGATCGGGGTCGTCGAGCGCCAGATCGTCGGGCTCGTCGAACGCAAAGTCCTCCAGCGCCGCCGTCAGCAGGCTGCGGATGCCCTGCCCGTGTGCCGACGACACCGCCAGCGGCTCGCCCATGCCGAGCTCGTAGAACTCGGCCAGCTGGATGCCTTGCAGCATGCCCTCGGCCTTGTTGGCCGCAAGCAGCACCTTCTTGCCGGCGGTGCGCAGGTAGCGCGCGATGTCGTGGTCCTGTCCGGTGAGGCCGGCGCGGACGTCGACCACGAAGATGACCACGTCGGACTCCGCCACCGCCTGGCGCGTCTGCTTGGCCATCTCCTTGTAGATGCCGCTCTCGGCGGTGGGCTCGAAGCCGCCGGTGTCGACGACGATGAACTCGCGTTCGCCGAGCCGCCCATCACCGTAGTGGCGATCGCGGGTCAGCCCGGCGAAGTCGGCCACGATCGCATCGCGGCTCTTCGTCAGACGGTTGAACAGCGTCGACTTGCCGACGTTGGGGCGCCCCACGAGCGCCAGGACGGGTTTCATTCAGGTTCCGATCGCACTCACTCGGGCCGGAACGCGAACACCGTACCGCGGCGGGTCACCGCGACGATGGTGGTGCCGACCTTCACCGGGGCGCCGACGATGGGCTGCCCGTCGGTGGGCAGACGCAACAGCGGCTGGCCGTTGTTGCGATCGAGGAAGTGCACCTGGCCCTCGAAATCGCCGAACACCAGCGTCGGGCCCACCACCAGCGGTGAACTGAGGCCGCGGTGGAGCATGCGCTCCGAGGTCCATGCGACGTCGCCGCTGGCGCGCTTCCAGGCGGTGATGCGGTCGGTGGCATCGGCCGAGAACACCAGTTGCTCGTCGGCCGCCACGCCCTGGGTCCCGCCGGTGGTCTTGGCCCAGCCGAGAGTGCCCCCTTCGGCGTTGACGCAACCGACCGCAGCCTGGAAGCCGCGCACGCAGACCGCGTCGCCGACACGCGCCGCCGGCCCGACCAGGTCGGCCAGCCGTTCGACCTCGTTGGTGCCGCGCGGCGACGCGACGGTGGTGTCCCAGCGCACGCTGCCGCGCAGCGGGTCGAGCCCGGCAAGGCGCGGACCCTGGCCGACCACCAGCGTGTCCTTCCACGGCAGCAGCACACCGGGCTGCAGCAGCGTCAACGGATCGCCGGGGCGCTGCTGGATCCATAGCTTGCGACCATCGAGCACGTCGAAGGCCTGCACGCTGCGGTCGATGCCGAGCACGAAGACGCGCTCGCCCGCCACCAGCGGCGGCGTCACGACACGGGTGGTCAGGCGCGTGCGCCACAGCGGCTTTCCGCTGTCGAGCACGACCAGCTCGTTGCCGGTCGTCACGACGCTGGCGTAGCGCCCGTCGCTGCCGACACCGGCGCTGAGCTTGCCGTCGGCATCGCCGCGCCAGACCTCGCGGCCGGTGTCCGCCGCCAGGGCGACGACGCGGCCGTCGGAACTGGCCAGCACCACGGCGCCAGCGCCGGTGGCGATGCGCAGGGGAAAGTCCACGCTGCCCAGACCCTGCGTCCACACCTGCCGGCCCGCGATCTGCGCCTTGAGCGGCTCGAGGGGTGTCGGCTTGGGTTTCTCGGGACCGCTGGAGCACGCGGCCAGGCCGGCGACGAGCAGCGCGGCGGCAAGGCGGCGCATCACTTCGACGCTCCCGTCACCGCCGCCGAGGCCGCTGCAGCAGGCGCCTCAGCGGCGCCCAGCGCGGTCAGCTTGGCCTCGACCAGCCGACGGTAGTCGAGCGTCGGCGGCATCGCATCGAACGCGGTCTGATAGGCGGCACGCGCCTCGGCGGGCTTGCCCTGCGCCGTGAGAATGTCGCCGCGGCGATCGGCCGCCAGCCCTGCAAAGGACTGCGGAGGATCGGTCGGCAGCGCCTTGAGCGCCTCGTCGTACTTCTTTTCGTCGAGCAGCACGCCGGCCAGGCGCAGGCGCGCCAGCACCGCGTACTCCTTGTCGCCGGCGTTGCCGATCACCCACTCCAGGCTGGCCCGCGCCGCGTCGTTCTGGCCCTTCTCGAACTGCGCCTTCGCCGCCAGCAGGCCGGCCTGCCCGGCGAACGCCGTCGAACCGTAGCGATCCTTCATGTCGGCGAACACGCGAGCGGCCTTGTCGGTGTCGCCGGCGATCACGGCCTTGTCGAGTTCGTCGAACAGCACGCTGGCCTTCACGGATCGGTCTCGCTGCATCCACTGCCAGCCGTTGAACGCGGCGAAACCGCCGAGCGCAATGATCAGGACCCAGGTGATCAGGTTGCCGTACTGCTTCCAGAAGTGCTTGATCGAGTCGAGCTGTTCTTGTTCTTGGAGGTCGAGATGGGTGGCCATGCGGGTGCTTTGTGAGAGGCTGCGCGGCGTGCGGGGCGCGAAGCCGGGATTATGAACGGAGCAATTCGCCGGCCCAGGCCGCTGGATCGGCCAGCGGGCGCAGCACCTGGGTGGCCGCGCCCTCCCCGGCACGCAGCGGCTTGAGCGCCACCATGCCCTGCGCCAGTTCATTGGCACCGAATACCAGCGCATGGCGGGCGCCGCTGGCGTCGGCCTTCTTGAACTGCGACTTCATGCTGGCTGGCCCGTCCTTGCCGGCGGGATGCAGGACGACGCTGGCGCCGTGGGCGCGCAAGGCCTCGATCAGCACCATCGCCGTCGGCAGCGCGGCAGCGGCAGGCAGCACCGCGTAGGCGTCCGGCAGCCGCGGCGGCGTCACGACGCCGACCGCGTCCAGCAGCAGCAGCAGGCGCTCGATGCCCAGGCCCCAGCCGACGCCTGGTGCCGGCTTGCCGCCGAGCTGCTCGATCAGGCTGTCGTAACGGCCGCCGCCTCCGACCGTCAGGGGCGCGCCCATGCGATCGGTGACCCACTCGAACACGGTGAGGTTGTAGTAGTCCATGCCGCGCACCAGCCGCGGGTTGATGCGGTAGGGCAGGCCGGCGGCATCCAGCACCGCACGCACGGCATCGAAATGCGCCAGCGAGGCGTCGCCGAGGAAGTCGATCAGCCGGGGCGCCGCGTCCACCACGGCCTGCATCGCCGGCGTCTTGGTGTCGAGGATGCGCAGTGGATTGCTGTGCAGGCGGCGCTTCGCGTCGTCGTCCAGCAGGTCGGCGTGCGCCTCCAGGTGCGCGATCAGCGCCGCCCGGTGGGCGCGCCGCTCTTCGGGCTGCCCCAGGCTGTTGATCTCCAGCCACAGGTCACGGCCTTCGATCAGCCCGAGCTCGCGCCACAGCGCACGGCACATCAGGATCAGCTCGGCATCGACATCCGGGCCATGGAAGCCCAGCGCCTCGGCGCCGGCCTGATGGAACTGGCGGTAGCGGCCTTTCTGCGGGCGCTCATGCCGGAACATCGCGCCCAGGTAGTAGAGGCGCTTGCCGCCCTCGTACAGCAGCGAATGCTCGGTCACCGCCCGCACCACGCCAGCCGTGCCTTCCGGACGCAGCGTGAGCTGGTCGCCGTTCATGCTGTCGGTGAAGGAGTACATCTCCTTCTCGACGATGTCGGTCACCTCGCCGAGCCCGCGCACGAACAGCGCCGTCGGCTCGACGATCGGTGTGCGGATCGCGGCATAGCCGTAGCGCTGCATCACGCGGCGCACCGCGTCCTCGAACCATTCCCAGCGTGCCGATTCGGGCGGCAGCAGGTCGTTCATGCCCTTGACCGCACGCAGCGGCGAAATCTCCGTCTTGGCGGCTTTCTGTTGTTCTGCCATGGTCGATGCCCACAAGGATTCAGGCCGGCCGCGGCCGGTTCGCTGGGCGCACCCGGGGGTGCGCCGGCTCGCCGCGTCAATGCGCGGCGGTGATGCTGCCGTAACGGCGCTCGATGTAGTGCTCGACGACGTTCTGGAACTCGCGCGCGATGCCCTCGCCGCGCAAGGTCATCGCTTTCTCGCCATCGATGAACACCGGCGCGGCGGGCGCCTCGCCGGTGCCGGGCAGGCTGATGCCGATATCGGCATGCTTGCTCTCGCCGGGCCCGTTGACGATGCAGCCCATTACCGCCACCTTCATGTTCTCCACGCCCGGGTAACGCGCCTTCCAGACCGGCATCTGTGCCCGCAGGAAGTCGTCGATCTGCTTGGCCAGCTCCTGGAAGGTGGTGCTGGTGGTGCGGCCGCAGCCCGGGCAGGCGGTGACGCTGGGGTTGAAGGCACGCAGGCCGAGCGACTGCAGGATCTCGAGCGCCACCACCACCTCCTGCGTGCGGGCCTCGCCCGGCTGCGGCGTGAGACTGACGCGGATGGTGTCGCCGATGCCGTCCTGCAGCAGCATCGCCAGCGCCGCGGTCGACGCCACGGTGCCCTTGGTGCCCATGCCGGCTTCGGTGAGCCCGAGGTGCAGCGGGTAATCGCAGCGCTTGGCCAGCGCGCGGTAGACGCTCACGAGATCCTGCACGCCGCTGACCTTGCAGCTGATGAGGATCTGGGACGGATCCATGCCCAGCTCGCGCGCATACGCGGCCGACTGCAGCGCCGAGCTGATCAGCGCGTGGTACATCACCTGCTTGGCGTCCCAGGGGCGGGCGCGGGCGGCGTTCTCGTCCATCAACGCCGCCAGCAGCTCCTGGTCGAGGCTGCCCCAGTTGACACCGATCCGCACCGGCTTGTCGTGGCGCATCGCGGCCTCGATCATCATCGCGAACTGCCGGTCGCGCTTGTCGCCCTTGCCCACGTTGCCGGGATTGATGCGGTACTTCGACAGCGCGGCCGCGCAGTCCGGGAACTCGGTCAGCAGGCGGTGGCCGTTGTAGTGGAAATCGCCGATCAGCGGCACCGAGATGCCCATGCGGTCGAGTTGCTCGCGCACGTGAGGCACGGCCTGCGCCGCCTCCGGCGTGTTGACCGTGATGCGCACCAGCTCCGAGCCCGCCAGCGCCAGCTCCTTCACCTGGATCGCGGTCTCGATCGCATTCACCGTGTCGGTGTTGGTCATGGACTGCACGCGCACCGGCGCGTCGCCACCGACCGTCACGACATGGCTGCCCCAGACGACACGCGCCTGCAACGAACGGCGCGCAGCAGGCTGCGCCACGTCGATCGCTTCGGCGTCACTGCTGGTCCCTTCGGACGCTGCTGGCCTGTTCATTTCAGCTCCAAGCGCGCGACGTTGTCGCGCGTCGACTCGCTCAATGCGACCGGCTGGCCGCGGAAGACGATCTGGGTGGCTTCGGCATTGCCCACGGTCACGTGCAGCGGGAGCGGGCCGTCCAGACCCGCCGCCTCGCCGGCCGCCAGCGTGCGCGACAGCAGCACCTGCCCCTTCGCGTCACGCACCTCGACCCAGGATTCCGCCACCACCCGCATGGTCAGCAGGCCGCCGGCCGCGGATGCCGAGGCCGCGGTGCCGAGCGGGGCCGAGAACACCGTGTCGATCACGGCCGAACTGGGTGCTGCAGCCTCGCCCTCGGGCGACCCGACGGCCGACGCTGCCGCCAGTGCGGGCGAGGCCGACTCGGGCGCGATCGACTTCGCCGATGACACGGCAATGCCTGCATCGATGGGATTGCCGGCGGCGAGCTCCGGGACCGCCGAGGCGCCGGCATCGGTCGGCAGCAGCCGACCCACCCAGCCCACGGGCAGCAGGTAGACGGCCACCGCTGCCAGCACCAGGACGGCAGCCGCGATCAGCGGTGGGCTGAGGAAACGCTGCCAATCGTCACCATCGCTCGGCACGCCGCGATCGTGGAAGGGCTGGTTGAGGCCCCGCGCGACGTGATCGAGCCCCCGGCCGGCCGACGCGGCCGTAGGCAGGAGCGACAGCACCGGCTCGGCATCGATTTTCAGTGCGCGGCACATGCTCTGCGCCAGCGCGCGCGCGAAAGTGGCGTCGGGCAACTGTTCTGGGCGGTCGTTCTCGATCGCCTCCAGCTTCTGCGGCGAGACCTTCAGCGAGGCCGCGAGCACCGCGAGGTGCAGCCCTTGCGATTCGCGCGCCGCGCGCAGCAGCCTCCCGGCCGTCGTGGCCGGCGGGCTCGCGTCGACCGTCCCCTCACTCATCGAACATGCCCCGCTCGAACGATGCCGCCTCGCGCGACGTGGGGTAGCTCGCACGCAGCTGGTTGCCCAGATCGCGAACGCCCTGCGGATTGGCGAGGCGGTTCTCGATGCGAGCGGCGAGCCACAGCGTCTCGGCGCTGCGCAAGTCGGCGTTGTTGTTGACGCGGCGCACGTAGAAGCGCGCCCGCTCGTACTCGCCACGTCGGTACAGCACGTCGGCCAGGTTCATCGCGATCGCCGGGTTCGCCGGCTCGAGTTCGTAGGCGCGCTTGAGCGTCAGCTCGGCCAGGTCCAGCTGGCCGGCGCGTGCCTCGCAGATCCCCTGCACCAGGAAGGTCCGGTTCGGGGTGCGGTACTGCGGCGTCGCCACGGCGCGCTCGAACAGCTTTCCCGCCTCCGGGTAGCGGCCACGCTGGCACAGGAACCAGCCGTAGTTGTGCATCACGTCGCCGTCGGTGGATGCCAGCTGCAGTGCACGCTTGAAACTGTCCTCGGCCTTCTGCTCCTCGCCCAGCGCGGCCAGCACCAGGCCTTGCAGGTTCAGCGCCTGCGGGAGGTTGGGGTCGGCGGCCAGCGCCAGCTTCACCTCCGACAGGGCATTGTCGAAACGCCCCTCGGAGAAATAGGCCCCCGCAAGGTCGAGGCGGATGCGCGCGCGCTTCGCCGAGTCGGACTCCTCGTCCGGGCCGGCGCCGGCGGTGGAACCGCTGCGGCCGAAGTCGTTGGGCCGGCCCTGCGCCTGGGCAACGCTCCAGACCGCGCCACACAACAGCGTGGCCAGCAGCAGCCCTCGCATCGCGTCCCTCACCCATCCGTCCCGCATCATCGTGTCGTCTCCGTGGCTGAGCCCGATGGTGCAGCGTCAATCCGGCGCTGCACCGCGCTGTCGATCGACCGGATGGCGATCGGCGCACGCCGCATCCGTGCCTGCGCATTGGTGCGGTCCTGCACCTCGCCAGCCAGCTGGCCGCAGGCGGCATCGATGTCGTCGCCGCGTGTCCGGCGCACCGTGGTGACCAGACCCCCGTCGACCAGCAGCTGCGCGAAAGCCTGCACGCGCACCACCGACGAACGCGTCAGCCCCGAGGCCGGGAAGGGGTTGAACGGGATGAGGTTGATCTTGCAGGGCACGCGCCCCACCGGCCCACGCTCTCCGACGAGGCGCAGCAGCTCGCGCGCCTGCGTCTCGCTGTCGTTGACGCCGTCGAGCATGCAGTACTCGAAGGTGATGAAGTCGCGCGGTGCCGCCTCGAGGTAGCGCTGGCAGGCCTCGAGCAGCTCCGCGATCGGGTACTTGCGGTTGAGCGGCACGAGATCGTCGCGTAGCGCGTCGGTCGGCGCATGCAGCGATACTGCCAGAGCCACCGGACAGTCCTCGCGCAGGCGGTCGATCATCGGCACCACGCCGGAGGTCGATACCGTGACACGGCGGCGCGACAGGCCGTAGCCGTGATCGTCGAGCATCACGCGCAGCGCCGGCAACAGCGCGGCGTAGTTCTGCAGCGGTTCACCCATGCCCATCATCACGACGTTGCTGATGACGCGCTCGGACGTGCCCAGCCGCGCGCGCAGCTGGTGCTCCGCATGCCAGAGCTGGGCAACGATCTCGCCGGTCGACAGGTTGCGGCTGAAGCCCTGGTGACCGGTCGAGCAGAAGCGGCAGCCGACCGCACAACCGGCCTGCGACGAGATGCACAACGTGCCGCGATCATCCTCGGGGATGAACACCGTCTCGACGGCATTGCCGCCGCCCACGTCGAACAGCCACTTGACCGTGCCGTCGGCCGACACGTGCTCGCTCAGCACTGCGAGCGGCCGGACCGCCGCCCGCCCCGCCAGCTTCTCGCGCAGCGACTTCGCCAGATCGGACATCTGAGCGAAGTCGCTCTGGCCCTTCTGGTGGATCCAGCGGAACAGCTGAGTGGCTCGAAAACGCTTCTCGCCGAGCTGCTCGCAGAAAGCGGCCAGCGCGTCGAGATCGAATTCGAGCAGGTTGGCCGCAGTCATGGCATGCACCGATCGGACCGTCGAGGCGCCGGGCGCCCCGCAGTCGTTCAGCGGCTGTAGACGTTCATGCCCGGGAAGAAGAACGCCACCTCGACCGCAGCGGTCTCGGGCGCGTCCGAGCCGTGCACGGCATTGGCGTCGATGCTGTCGGCGAAGTCGGCACGGATGGTGCCCTTCTCGGCCTTCTTCGGATCGGTGGCGCCCATCAGCTCGCGGTTCTTGGCGATCGCGCCCTCGCCTTCCAGCGCCTGGATCATCACCGGGCCCGAAATCATGAACTCGACCAGGTCCTTGAAGAAGGGCCGGGCCTTGTGCACGGCGTAGAACTGCTCGGCCTCGCCGCGCGACAGGTGGACCAGCTTGGCCGCCACGATCTTCAGGCCCGCGCCCTCGAAACGGGCATAGATCTGACCGATCACGTTCTTGGCAACGGCGTCAGGCTTGATGATGGACAAGGTGCGTTCGATCGCCATATTTATTCTCCGGAATCAATGATTTAGCAGAACCTTGAATTGTAGCGCTTGAGGTCGGCGCCTCGATGTGGCCCGCAGCCTCAGCGGCGCGGCCCGCGGCCGCCACCGCCGCCCCCACGCCCCCCCTGGCCTCCGCGCCCACCACCACCGCCCCGCTTGCCGCCGGCCTTGTTGAAGTAGGCATCGGCGCCGATGTAGCCCACCGAGGTCTGCATCGGATCGGGCTGCTTCGGCCCTCCCTTCCTGGCGCCCGGTTCGGGCTGGTGCGCATCGTGCCGGCCGAAGCCGGCATTGATGCGCTGAGAGCCCTTGACGAAGCGCTTGTCGAAGGTCTGTTCCAGCGGATTCGGAATGGTTCCGGGCGGGCCGCCGACGTCGTGATCCGACTGCGAGCCCCCATGTCCGAAGCCCTGGGCTGCGCCGCGGCGCGGGCCCTTCGCAAAGCGACGGTCGAAGGTCTGCTCCAGCGGATTGGGGATGCGGCCGAAGTCTTCCTCTCCAGCGCCGTCGGTGTCGGGAGCGGACTCGCCGGACCGCGGTTCACGCGGCTCGCGGCGCGGGCCGCGCTCGCCGCCGCCCTGGCCCTGCGCGCGGGCCCCGCCCGGCTGCGGCCCGCGCGCGTTGCGCTCGGACTTGCCGTTGCGACCGTTGTTGCGCCGCTGTTCGCGGTTGCCTTGAGCGTCGCGCGACTCGCTTTGCGCCGCTGCGCCACGGCCGCCGCTGGCCAGCTGGCGGATCGCGCGCAGATCCTGGTCGTCAAGCTCGACCCAGACGCCGCGCTTGAGGCCGCGCGGCAGCACCACGGTGCCGTAGCGGATGCGGATCAGACGGCTCACGGCCAGGCCGACCTTGTCGAACAGCTTGCGCACCTCGCGGTTGCGCCCTTCGGTGATGACCACGCGGTACCAGCGGTTCGCGCCTTCGCCACCGCCCTCTTCGATGCTCTTGAAGCCGGCGGTCTGACCGTCGATCTCCACGCCCTCGAGCAGCTTCGCGCGCTGTTCCTCGCTGAGGCTGCCGAGCACGCGCACCGCGTACTCGCGCTCGACGCCGAAGCGGGGATGCATCAGCTGGTTCGCCAGTTCGCCTGAGTTGGTGAACAGCAGCAGGCCCTCGGTGTTGATGTCCAGGCGACCGACGGACTGCCACTTGCCCTGCTGGAGGCGCGGCAGACGGCGAAACACCGTGGGACGCCCTTCCGGATCGTTCAGCGTGACCACTTCGCCGGTCGGCTTGTGATAGGCCAGCAACCGTGCCGGGCCCGGCTGGATGCGCAGGCGCACCGGCTTGCCGTCGACGGCGATGCGATCGCCGTAGGAGATGCGCATCCCCACATGGGCCACTTCGTCGTTGACCGTGACCTTGCCGTCGAGGATGAACTGTTCCATGTCGCGGCGCGAACCGATGCCCGACTGCGCCAGCACCTTGTGCAGCTTGGGCGCCTCGGGCTCGGGACGCAGCACGCGCTTGGTCGACTGCTCGACGCTGGCCTCGTCGTCCGGCTCGGGTGGCTCGGCGTCGTAGGCACCCGACAGCACTTCCTCGAAGCGCTCCACCACCAGCGCCGGATCGAGCGCTGGGCGCGGCGCCTGCGGCGGGCGTTCGGCGCCGGGCTCGACCGAGCCATCGGTGGCCTCGCCGCCTTCGCGGCCGGCGCGGTCCTTGCGGCCACGGCGCCGGTTGCGGCCACGACGGCTGCGCTCACCCGATTCGTCGCCGGCCGCCGCCGCCCCCGCTTCGGCGGATCCGACCGCTTCGGTCGGTTCGCTGTCGGCAGCTGCTCCTTCGGCCGCTTCCGCAACCGCCGGCGCCGAGACCGGTACGGGCCGCTCGATCGGAGCCGGCCGGACTTCGGCCGCCGCCGGCGCATCAGCCGCCACGGGCGGCGCGACGGCCTCGGACGACTCCGCGACCGCCACATCGGCCTTGGGCTTGCGCCGCCGCGGGGTCTTCGGTGCCGCTGTGCCCGCATCGGCTTCGACGGCCGCCGTCACCTCCACGGCTGCCGCGCTCTCGGCCGCTGGCGTCGCCGCCTTGCGCGTGCGTCGCTTGACCGGCGCTGCAGCGGCGCTGTCGTCACCGGTGGGCGGCGTGGCATCGGGCTGCGTATCGCTGGGCGGGGTGTCGTTCGAATTCATGTCTGGGGTTCCGTGCCGGCATCGGCCGGCGGCGTGGGAAGTTCTGCGGTCGAGGAGAGCGTCTCCGATGCGCCCATGGGGATGGCCGCGTCGACAGCCTCGTCATCGTCGTCCGCGGCCGCTTCGTCCGAAGCCTCGAGCGGCTCCGGCGGAAGGGCATCGAGGCCCGGCTGCGGGAGCCCGGGATCGTCCTCCCCCGGTGAGGCGGCATCGGTGGGGGCATCGAGCAGCGACACCTGGCCCGGCAAGGCGTCGACGAGCATCGTCACCGCTGGCGCGCCGTCGAGGGCGGGCAACTGCTCGAGCGTGGCGAGGCCGAGGTCGTCGAGGAACTGCCGCGTCGTCGCGAACAGCGCCGGCCGTCCCGGCGTTTCGCGGTGGCCGATGGTCTCGATCCAGCCGCGGTCCTCGAGCTGCTTGAGCAACTGGCTGTTGACGGTGACGCCGCGGATGTCCTCGATGTCGCCGCGCGTCACCGGCTGGCGGTAGGCAATGATCGCCAGCGTCTCGAGCGTCGCGCGGGTGTAGCGCGGCGGCTTCTCGGGGTGCAGGCGATCGAGGTACTCGCGCAGCTCCGGGCGGCTCTGGAACCGCCAGCCGTTGGCCACCGCCACGAGCTCGACGCCACGGTCCTCCCAGTCGCGCGCCAGCTCGTCGAGCAGGACGCGCAGGGTGTCGGGGCCGAGTTGGTCATCGAACAGCGTGCGCAACTCGCGCAGCGGCAGCGGCTGCTGCGCGCAGATGAGCGCCGTCTCGAGGACGCGCTTTGCATCCTGTGTGTTCATCGAATCCGTCTGTCGTCTTGGCCGACTGGGGAGCCGGCGTGCAAGGGAACCGGGGTGCCTTCTGTGTGCTGTCTGCACTGCAGGTGCGGCGAGTGTCTCGGCCGCAGAGGCCGGCCGGAGCCGGGGTGTGGCTGAACTCGGGGAGGACCTGCGGTGGTCGGAGCCGGACGAGCCGCCTTCGGCCACCGGCGAGGGCTGCATCAACCCTGCGCGCCGATTGTATCTGTATCGAGGCCGGGTGCGTGCGGCCCGCCCACGATCTGCTGCCAGGCCGCGCGCAGGTCGTCGGGCAGGACCGCGCTGAACTCGACCGGCTGCAGACTCGCCGGATGGACGAAGCCCAGCCGGTGCGCATGCAGCGCCTGCCGCGTCAGGCCGAGTCCGGGACGGCCACCGTACAGCGCGTCGGCCAGCAGGGCATGGCCTCGCGAGGCCATGTGCACCCGGATCTGATGCGTGCGGCCGGTGTGGAGCGTACAGCGCACCGCGCTGACGGCGTCGCGCGCCGCGATCAGCTCGACATCGGTGCGGGCCGTCCGGCCGCCCGGCAGCACGGCCATCTTGACGCGTGACACCGGATCGCGGCCGATCGGCGCGTCGATGCTGAAGACCGCCTGGCGCAGCACACCGTGCACCAGGGCCAGGTACTCGCGATGCACCTCCCGCGCGGCGATCGCGCGCACCAGCGACGTCATGGCCGGCAGTGTTTTGGCCACCACCATCAGGCCGCTGGTGTCCTTGTCGAGCCGGTGCACGATGCCGGCCCGCGGCAGTGCCGCCGCGCCGGCGTGATGCGCCAGCAGGCCGTTGAGCACGGTGCCCGACCAATTGCCGGGCGCCGGGTGGACCACCAGACCGGCCGGCTTGTCGATGACCAGCAGATGCGCATCCTCGAACACCACCGGCAGCGCCACCGGCTCGGGCCGGAAGGCCTGGCTTTCCGGCGTGGGCAGCAGCGTGATCTCGATCTGCTGGCCCGCGCTGACGCGCCGCGCGCGGGCCGTCACGGTGTGCCCGTCGATGCGGACCTGCCCGCCCTCGATCAGCGTCTGCAGGTGGTTGCGGGAGAACTCGCCGGCCAGCGTCGCCAGCCAGCGATCGAGACGCTCGCCGTGCGCGCCGGCATCGACCCGCGCCTGGCGTTGCTCGGCATCGCCCGCCAGCGGCTCGGCGGGCTCGTCGGCCTCGGCCGGCTCGGTGGCCACGGTCTGGCGCAAGGGAGCACCCATATAATTTTGCTGTTCCTTCAACTGCGGCCGCCCCGGCGCCGCCTGCTGGTGATGACCGCGATGCGTATGAGCCCTGCCGCCCACTGGCGCGCGACCCTGGCCGTGGTGCTGGCGGCCGCCAGCATCGGACTGATCGGATGTGCCGGCGGCCCGAAGGACGAGTTTGCCGGCAAGAGCACCGACAAATTGTACGAAGAGGCCCGCGACGAAGCCGCCAACGGCAACTGGGAGCGCGCCTCCAAGCTGTACGAGAAGCTCGAGGCGCGCACCGCCGGTACCCAGCAGGCGCAGCAGACGCAGATCGACCTCGCCTACGCGTACTACAAGACGAACGAAAAGGCGCAGGCCCTGTCGACGATCGAACGTTTCATCAAGCTGCACCCCAGCAGCCCGGCGATCGACTACGCCTACTACCTGCAGGGCCTGATCAACTTCAACGAGAACCTCGGCCTGCTGGGCGGGTTGGCACGCCAGGATCTCTCCGAACGCGACCAGCAGGCCGCGCGCGACGCCTACCAGAGCTTTCGCCAGCTCACGCTGCAGTTCCCCAACTCGAAGTACACGCCGGATGCGCAGCTGCGCATGAACTACATCGTCAACACGCTGGCCACCTACGAGGTCCACGTGGCGCGCTACTACTACCGCCGCGGCGCCTACGTGGCCGCGGCCAACCGTGCGCAGCAGGCGGTGCAGGAGTTCCAGCGGGCTCCGGCGACCGAGGAGGCGCTCTACATCCTGGGCATCAGCTACGACAAGCTCGGCCTGACCGAATTGCGCGACGACGCCCAGCGTGTGCTGCAGACCAACTTCCCGGAGTCGCGCTACGTGAAGGAAGGCTTCGAGACGGCCGACAAGCCCTGGTGGCAGATCTGGTGATCCGGTCGCGATGGCGGCCCTGACGCCATAGCCTCAGACCCAAGCCGGCGCGGCCTTCGAAATCTCGGCCAGCCACGCCAGCGCCTGCGCTTCTTCGCGCAGTACCTGCATCGGCGGCAACGCAGCCCGCAGTCGCTGTCCATAGCCCATCGTGCCCATGCGCGGATCGCACACGACCAGCAGGCCGCGATCGCTCTCGCTGCGGATCAGCCGGCCGGCCCCCTGCTTCAGCGAGACTGCAGCCTCGGCCACGAAGTAGTCATTGAAGGGGTTGCGCCCCTCGCTCTCGAGCCGCTTCACGCGCGCCTCGACCAGCGGATCGTTCGGCGGCGGAAACGGCAGCTTGTCGATGATCACGCACTGCAGCGCCTCGCCGGGCACGTCGATGCCTTCCCAGAAGCTCTGCGAGCCGACCAGCACCGCGCGCGGCGTGTCGAGAAAGCGCTGCAGCAGCTGGCGCTTGGGCACGCTGCCCTGCATCAGCACGGTGATCGGCTCTGCATCGCCCTCGAAGTCGGCCTGCAGCGCCTCGCCCACGCCGGACAGCGCGCGCAGGGTCGTCGTCAGCACGAAGGTGCGACCGCCCGCGGCCCGCGCACAGGCCGCCGCCAGGCGCGCGACCGCCGCAGTGTGGCCCGGCTCGTTCGGCTTCGGGAAGCGCGTGGGGACGTAGAGCCGCGCGTGCATCGGGTAGTCGAAGGGGCTGTCCACACGCAGCGTGCGCGCCGTCTCCAACCCGGCCTGTTCGGTGAACCAGGTGAGCCGCTCGTCGGCCCCGAGCGTGGCCGACGTGAAGATCCAGGCCTTCGGCGCCGCCGCGATCTGCTCGCGCATCGCGTCGCGCACGTCGAGCGGTGATTCCACCAGCCGCAGCCCCTGCGGCGTGAGATCGATCCACCGCACGCGCCCCGGCTCGGCCTCAAGGCCGAAACCGGCCGCGCGGGCGGCCAGCGTCGACGCCCGCTCCGCGAGCTTGGCCAAGTCGGGTGACATCTCCACCACGATGTCGAGCGCATCGGCCGCGCTCCGGCAGGCCTGCCCCAGCGCGGCGAGTGTCTCGATGAAGTCGGCCCGATCGGCGCGATCGCCCCAGCGCAGCTTCAGGCTGCCGCGCACCTCGCGCAGCGGCCCGTTCGCAGCCAGGCGCAAATCGCGCGCCGCACGGTCGCATCCTGCCGCCAGTTCCTGCCAGGGCTGCAGGCCGCGCGCCTGCGCCAGCCCGACGGCCAGCATGTCGCGCGCGAAATCGACCACCTGGGCGCTGCCCAGTGTGCTGCCGAGGAAGGCCACGCCCGCCTCGGCGAGCTGATGCGCCTCGTCGAACACCGCCACGTCCACGGAAGGCAGCAGTTCGGCCATGCCGGTGTCCCGCAGCGACAGGTCGGCAAAGAACAGGTGGTGGTTGACCACCACCAGGTCGGCCGCCATCGCCTCGCGGCGGGCCTTCATCACGTGGCAGCCGCGGTACTCCGGGCACTCGCTGCCGAGGCAGTTCTCGCGCGTCGAGGTCACGAGCGGGATCACCGACGAGCGCTCGTCCAGGCCTTCGAGCTCGGCCAGGTCGCCGCTCACGGTGCGCTGCGCCCACCGCTCGATCTTCGCCAGCGTGCGCGCCGCGTAGCGGTCGGGCAGCGCCGTCGCCTCCCGAGCCTGCACCAGCCGCTGCAGGCACAGGTAGCTGCTGCGGCCCTTCAGCAAGGCCACGCTGACCGGCAAGGCCAGCACCTCGCGCAGCCGCGGCAGATCGCGCAGGAACAGCTGGTCCTGCAGGCTCTTGGTCGCGGTGCTGATCAGCGTGCGATGCCCGGCCAGCAGCGCCGGCACCAGGTAGGCGAAGGTCTTGCCGACGCCGGTGCCGGCCTCGGCCACCAGCACCTCGCGCGCATCGATCGCATCGGCCACGGCAGCGGCGAGCTCCAGCTGAGCGCCGCGCTCGCGGTACTGCGCATCGGCCCGCTGCAGCGGACCGCCGAACGCGAAGGCCGCACTCACCGCCACCTGCAGTTCGCTGCGCATGCCGTCGGCCGGGCTCATGACCGCCCCGCGCTCACGGCCGCTGGCCGCGCCCGATCCCCCGCGGGGAGGTCGCCCGCCTCCGGGCGGCCGTGCGTCGGGCTCATGCCGGCTCGGGCGGGCTGAGGCGCATTTCCAGTGTGGCGATCTGGTCCCGCAGGGCCAGGCGGCGCTTCTTGAGACGCCGCAGCGTCAGTTCATCGAGGGGCCGCTCGACGGACGCCTGGTCGATCAGGCTGTCGAGGTCGCCATGCTCGATGCGCAATTCGATGAGCCGGCGTTGCGGTGAATGCAGGTTGTCGTCCATCGGGGGTTGCACCGCCGCAATCTGGATGTCAACAGGCCTTGATGCCGATGCAAGCCTGCCATTGGTTCGCATGGCAATGAAGATTATAGTTTTCGGATGAGTACTGCGCCCCCAGGTTATCGACTTGCCGCTGCCACCGGCCTGCACCGCGGCGATCGCGCGTACCAGCAGGACCAGGTCGGCGTGCTGCCGCACCCACGGGTGCCGGGCTGCGTGCTGGCCGTCGTCGCCGATGGCATGGGCGGCAAGAGCGGCGGGCGCAAGGCCGCCGACCAGGTGCTGCTCACCGCGCAGCAACTGTTCGAGCGCTACACGCCGAGCCGCGACACACCCTCCGAGACGCTGAAACAGCTCGTGCTCGAGTCGCACCTGATGATCAAGCTCACGGCGATCACCGCCGAGGAAGAACCGCACAGCACGCTGGCGGCTTTCCTCATCAGCGCCACACGTGCCTGCGACGTGATCCACGCCGGCGACTCGCGCGTCTACCACTTCCGCGGCGCGGAACTGGTCAGCCGCACCGTGGACCACTCGTTCGTGCAGCGTCTGGTCGATGAAGGCCAGATTACCGAGGACGAGGCCAACACGCACCCCCAATCGAACCTGCTGACCGGCTGCCTCGGCACGCAGCAGGACCCGCCGCTGACGCTGAGCCATATCCCTTCGCTGGAAATCGGCGACACGCTGTTGGCCTGCAGCGACGGCTTGTGGCACTACTTCACGCCGCGCGAGCTTGGTGCGATCGTGCACACGCTGTCGCCGCGCGAAGCCAGCGAGATGCTGGTCGGCAAAGCCCGGCATCGGGCCCGCGGCGGTGGCGACAACCTGTCGCTGGCGCTGGTGCGCGTCGAAGCGCTGGGCTGAAAAGACTCCTCGGCGGTTGAACGGCGCGGCCGAGCTGCCTGCGGGCGCAGCCCCGCTGTCACTCAGGGCGCCGACGCACTCTCGACCGGCGGCAGCGGTGCAGCGGGCGGCTTGCGCGATGCGGCCCGCTGCGCCGCGGCCTCCTGCCGCGCCTTGACCTGGCTCTGCCGGTTCTCGTATTCAGCGCGCGAGCGCTGCTCGTCGGCGCGCCGCTGGGCGGGATCGAGGGGCCGCGCGGGCGCAGGCGTATGCGTTGCCGCGCGCGTCGGCGCACGGATCGCCGCGCTGGCGGGCTCGAAGGGGATCCGCGGCGCCGATGCGCGCTCCTCGCGGTCACGCGCCTGGCGTGCCTGCTTCGCATCGATGCGCTGCTGACGGGCCGCAGCCCGCCGCGTCCGTTCCGCGTCGTCAAGCGCCGCCTCGCGCGTGCTCAGGCGCTTCAGCGCATCTCGGCGCTGCGTCTTGGCGGTGTCGACACAAGCCGTCACGAGAAAGCGCTGCGCGCACTCGCGCTCCTGCTCCGCGAAATCGCGCTCGACTTGCCGGCGCTCGGCGGACAGGCGCTCTCGCTGCGCCTTGTCCGAATCCCCTGTCTCGCCCCGCGAAGGCAATGCCGCGCCGATCGCTGCCAGGGCGACGGTGCAGGAGACCAGGAAGCCGGCGAGCTGTGCCCTCATCACGTCAAGCTCGTATCGACTTCTCGCCGCGACAGCGCCAGAAACTCGGCCGACTGCATCTCGGTCAAGCGAGACACGGTGCGCGGGAATTCATGAGCCAGCGGCCCGTCGGTGTAGAGCTGTTCGGGCGGCACGGCGGCGGACATCACGAGTTTCACGCGCCGATCGTAGAGCACGTCGACCAGCCAGGTGAAGCGCCGCGCCTCGGACGCCAGCCGGGGCGGCATCTCGGGCACGTCGGACAGCAGCACGGTGTGGAACTGCGAGGCCAGTTCGAGGTAGTCGTTCTGTGAGCGCGGGCCGCCGCACAGGGTCTTGAAGTCGAACCACACCACCCCCCCGGCGCGCCGGCGCGCACGGATCGTCCGCTGCTCGATGTTCAGCACCGGATCCTCGTCCTTGGCCTCGGCGAGGCGCTCGAAGGTCTCGGTCAGCGCTCCGTCGGCCTCCGGTCCGAGCGGTGTGTGGTAGAGCGCCACCCCCTCCAGCGTGCGCTGGCGGTAGTCGACCCCGGCGTCGACATTGATCACCTCCAGCCTGTCCTTGAGCAGTTCGATCGCCGGCAGGATCCGGTCGCGATGCAGGCCGTTGGGATAGAGCGCGTCGGGGTGGAAGTTGGACGTCGTGACGATGCTGACGCGGTTGGCGAACAGTGCCGCCAGCAGGCGGTGCAGGATCATCGCGTCGGTCACGTCGGCGACGTGGAATTCGTCGAAGCAGATCAACCGGAAACGCCGCGCGATCCGGCTGCCCAGTTCGTCCAGCGGGTCGGCCGTGCCCTTGAGCTCCTGCAGTTCGCGATGCACCTCGCGCATGAACTCGTGGAAGTGCAGCCGCGTCTTGCGCACCAGCGGCACCGACTGGAAGAAGCAGTCCATCAGGAAGCTCTTGCCTCGCCCGACGCCACCGTACATGTAGACGCCGCGCGGAATCGGCGGCCGGCGCAGCAGCTTGCTCACCGCATTGCTGCGGCGTGCCTTGTAGTCGATCCACTCGTTCTCGCAGCGCTCCAGCGCGTCGAGCGCACGCAACTGCGCGTCGTCGGCCCGGTAGCCGCGCTCGGAAAGCGTCTCACCGAACAGTTGGCGGACCGTCATGGCTGTCGGCCCGCGCCGTTCAGAAGTTCAGCGTGCGCTTGTCCACGGCCAGGGCGGCCTCCTTGGTCGCTTCCGACAGCGACGGATGCGCGTGGCAGATGCGGGCAATGTCCTCGGCACTGGCCTTGAACTCCATCGCCACCACCGCCTCGGCGATCAGTTCGCTGGCCATCGGCCCGACGATGTGCACGCCGAGGATCTCGTCGGTCGCAGCGTCCGCCAGGAACTTCACCATGCCGGTCGTGTCGCCGAGCGCACGCGCACGGCCATTGGCCAGGAACGGGAAGGTTCCGGCCTTGTAGGCGCGGCCGGCCGCCTTGAGCTGCTGCTCGGTCTGGCCGACCCAGGCGATCTCCGGGCTGGTGTAAATGACCCAGGGGATGGTGTTGAAGTTGACGTGTCCATGCTGGCCGGCAATGCGCTCCGCGACCGCCACACCCTCTTCTTCCGCCTTGTGGGCAAGCATCGGGCCGCGCACCACGTCGCCGATGGCCCACACCTTCGGCAAGTTGGTGCGGCAGTCGTCGTCGACCACGATCGCGCCGCGCTCGTCGAGCTTCAGCCCCACCGCTTCGGCGTTCAGGCCGGTGGTGTTGGGCACGCGGCCGATCGACACGATCAGCTTGTCGACCTCCAACGTCTTGGCATCGCCCTTGGCGCTGGTGTAACTGACGCTGACGCCCTTCTTGTCCTTCTTGACTTCGCTGATCTTCACGCCCAGCTCGATCTTCAGGCGCTGCCTCATGAAGGCCTTCTGGGCTTCCTTGGCGATCTGTTCGTCGACCGCGCCCAGGAAGGTCGGCAGCGCTTCCAGCACCGTCACCTCGGCGCCCAGGCGGCGCCACACCGAGCCCATCTCGAGGCCGATCACGCCCGAGCCGATCACGCCCAGCTTCGCCGGCACCGACGGGATGCGCAGCGCTCCGTCGTTGCTGAGGATGCTCTCCTCGTCGAACGGTGCACCCGGCAGCGCGCGCGCACTCGAACCGGTGGCGATGATGATGTCCTTGCCGATCAGCGTGTCCTCGGTGGCGCCGCTGACCTTGATCTCGTAGCCACCGTCACCGGCCTTCACGAACGAGCCGCGGCCGTGGAAGAAGGCGACCTTGTTCTTCTTGAACAGATAGAGGATGCCGTCGTTGTTCTGCTTCACGACGGTGTCCTTGCGCCCCAGCATCTTCGCGACGTCGATGCTCAGGTCTTTCAGTCCGATGCCGTGGTCGGCGAACGCATGGCCGGCGTGTTCGAAGTGCTCGCTCGACTGCAGCAGCGCCTTCGACGGGATGCAGCCGACGTTCGTGCAGGTACCGCCGGGTGCCGGACCGCCCTTGTCGTTCTTCCACTCGTCGATGCAGGCGGTGTTGAAACCCAGCTGCGCCGCACGGATGGCCGCGATGTAGCCGCCCGGGCCGCCGCCGATCACGACGACATCGAAAGTCTTGCTCATGAGAATGCTCCGAAAGGCTCGCCGCGTTCAGTGGGCGAGCTTGAGTGTGATGACGCCACCGACGATCAGTGCCACGCCGAGGTACCGCGCCAGCGACGCCGAGTCGCCGAAGAACAGCACCCCGATCAGGAAGGTGCCTGCGCCGCCGATGCCGGTCCAGACCGCGTAGGCCGTGCCGATGGGGATCTCGCGCTGGGCCAGCCACAGCAGCCAGCCTGACAGCCCCATCGACAGTACGGCAGCGGCAATGCCCCAGACCTTGTAGGCCGGTTGCTGCGACAGCTTGAAACCGACCGGCCACCCGATCTCGAACAGGCCCGCCAGCGCGAGGTAGATCCAGGCCATGCTCGTCAGTCGGGAACCGGTCTCGAGACGATCAGATATCGAACAGCAGGCGCGCCGGGTCTTCCAGCGCTTCCTTCATCGCCACCAGGCCCAGGACCGCCTCGCGGCCGTCGATGATGCGATGGTCGTACGACATCGCCAGGTAGTTCATCGGCCGGATCACGATCTGGCCGTTCTCGACCACCGCCCGGTCCTTCGTCGCATGCACGCCCAGGATGGCGCTCTGCGGCGGATTGATGATGGGCGTGCTCAGCATCGAGCCGAAGGTGCCACCGTTGGAGATGGAGAAGGTGCCGCCGGTCAGGTCTTCGAGCGACAGCTTGCCGTCGCGGGCCTTCTGGCCGAATTCGGCGATCTTCTTCTCGATGTCGGCGAAGCTCATCTGGTCGGCGTTGCGCAGGATCGGCACCACCAGGCCGCGCGGCGAGCCCACCGCGATGCCGATGTCGAAGTAGCCGTGGTAGACGATGTCGTTGCCGTCCACGCTGGCGTTGATGACCGGGTAGCGCTTGAGCGCCGCGACCGCGGCCTTCACGAAGAAGCTCATGAAGCCGATCTTGACGCCGTGTTCCTTCTCGAACTTCTCCTGGAAGCGCTTGCGCATCTCCATCACCGGGGCCATGTTGACCTCGTTGAAGGTGGTCAGGATGGCGTTGGTCGCCTGCGACTGCAGCAGCCGCTCGGCCACGCGGGCCCGCAGGCGCGACATCGGCACGCGCTGCTCGGGGCGGTCGCCCAAGTTCAGCGCGGCCGGCACCGTGACGGCGGGCAGCGCCTTGGCGACGGATGGCGCGACCGGCACCGAGACGGCAGCCGCTGCCGGGGCAGCGACGGCGGGCGCCGCGGCCTTGACGCCGGCCTGCAGCGCCGTCTGCACGTCGCCCTTGGTCACGCGACCATCCTTGCCGCTACCGGCCACCTGGCCCGCACCCAGCTGGTTCTCGGCCAGCAGCTTCGCGGCCGCGGGCATCGCCACGTCGCTCTTCGCGCCGGCCGGACCGGACGCGGCGCCGGGCGCCGGCTTGACGTCGGGCACCGGCTTGACCTCGAGCGGGCTGACCGCTTCCTTGCCCTCGGTATCGATCTTCGCGATCACCTCGTCGCTGACGCAGCTCTCGCCGTCGTTCTTGACCAGTTGCGCCAGCACGCCGGCGGCCGGTGCCGGCACCTCGAGCACGACCTTGTCGGTCTCGATCTCGATCAGGATCTCGTCGATCGCCACGGCTTCGCCGGGCTTCTTCTTCCACTGCAGCAGCGTCGCTTCGGCAACGGACTCGCTCAGCTGGGGGACTTTGACTTCAATGATGGCCATGGAATGCTTTCTTCGTTGTTTGGATGACGCATCGCGCGGATCCGGCAGCTCCGACCGGCGCGGAAGCCGGTCGAAGGCCGCGGTTCATGGCCGCGCACGCGTCCGCGATGACGTCACTTGGACAGGACGAATCCCTTGAGCTTGCCGTAGGCCTGGTCCAGCAGGGCCTTGAGTTGCTCCTGGTGCAGGTGCGCGTAGCCGACGGCCGGCGAGGCCGAGGCCGGTCGGCCGGCGTAGCCGAGCTTCTGCCCCTCCAGCATGTTCTCGTGCACGTAGTGCTGCACGAAGAACCACGCGCCCTGGTTCTGAGGCTCGTCCTGACACCACACCACGTCGGTCGCGTTCGGGTACTTCTTCAGTTCGGTCGCGAAGGCCTTGTGCGGGAAGGGATAGAGCTGCTCCACGCGCAGGATCACCACGTCGGTGCTTTTCTTCTCGTCGCGACGCTTCACCAGGTCGTAGTAGACCTTGCCCGAGCACGCGATCACGCGCTTGACCTTGGCCGCGTCGATGTCGGCGTTCTGCTCGGGGATCACCGTGCGGAACTCGCCGCGGGTGAACTCCGACAGCGGCGACGCCGCGTCCTTGTTGCGCAGCAGCGACTTCGGCGTCATCACCACCAGCGGCTTGCGGAACATGCGCACCTGCTGGCGACGCAGCAGATGGAAGATCTGGCTGGCCGAGGTCGGCTGGCAGACCTGCATGTTGTTGTCCGCCGCCAGCTGCATGAAGCGCTCGAGGCGCGCCGAGCTGTGCTCCGGTCCCTGCCCTTCGTAGCCGTGCGGCAGCAGCAGCGTGAGGCCGTTCGCGCGGCCCCACTTCACCTCGCCGGAGGCGATGAACTGGTCGATCACGACCTGCGCGCCGTTGACGAAGTCGCCGAACTGCGCTTCCCAGATCGTCAGCGTGGTCGGGTCGGCCGAGGCGTAGCCATACTCGAAGCCGAGCACCGCCTCCTCCGACAGGATGGAGTCGATCACGACGAACGGCGCCTGGCCATCGGCCACGTGCTGCAGCGGCGTCCAGGTACCCTCGTCCCACTTCTCGCGGTTCTGGTCGTGCAGCACCGCATGGCGGTGGGTGAAGGTGCCGCGGCCGCAGTCCTCGCCGGACAGGCGCACCGGATAACCGCTCGCCACCAGCGAGGCGTAGGCGAGGTGCTCGCCCATGCCCCAGTCGACGTTGATCTCGCCGCGGCCCATCGCCGCACGGTCGGCGAGCACCTTCTCGACCAGCGGATGGACCTTGAAGCCCTTCGGGATGGTCGTGATGCGCTCGGCCAGACGCTTGATCTCGGCCAGCGGCAGCGCGGTGTCGGCCGCGTCGGTCCACTTGCGGTTCAGGTAGGGCGTCCAGTCGACCGCGTACTTGCTCTTGTAGTTGGTCAGCACCGGGTCGACCGTGTGCTTGCCGGCGTCCATCGCGGCACGGAAGGCCTTCACCATCGCGTCGGGCTCGTCGGGCTTCAGCGTGCCCTGGGCCACCAGCTTGTCGGCGTACAGCTTGCGCGTGCCGGGATGGGCCGCGATCTTCTTGTACATCAGCGGCTGGGTCAGCGACGGCGTGTCCTGCTCGTTGTGACCCAGCTTGCGGAAGCAGATGATGTCGACGACGACATCCTTGTTGAACTCCTGCCGGTAGTCGAGCGCGAGCTGGGTGCACAGCACCACGGCCTCGGGATCGTCGCCGTTCACGTGCAGCACCGGCGCCTCGATCATCTTGACCACGTCGGTGCAGTACAGCGTGGAACGCGAGTCGCGCGGGTCGCTGGTGGTGAAGCCGATCTGGTTGTTGATGACCAGGTGCACCGTGCCACCGGTGTAGTAGCCACGCGTCTGCGCCAGCGCCAGCGTCTCCATCACGACGCCCTGTCCGGCGAAGGCCGCGTCGCCGTGCACCAGCACCGGCAGCACCGTGTCGCCTTCCTTGTCGCCACGTCGGTCGAGTCGCGCCTTGACCGAACCTTCCACCACCGGGTTCACGATCTCCAGGTGCGAGGGGTTGAACGACAGGCTCAGGTGGACCGGGCCGCCCGGCGTGGTCACGTCGCTCGAGAAGCCCTGGTGGTACTTCACATCACCCGCGGGCAGTTCTTCCTTGGCGGTGTGGTCGAACTCGGCGAACAGGTCCTTGGGCATCTTGCCCAGCGTGTTGACCAGCACGTTGAGGCGGCCGCGGTGGGCCATGCCGATCACGATCTCCTGGACGCCGCGCTCGCCGCCACGCTGCACCACCTCGTCCATCGAGGCGATGAAGCTCTCGCCGCCCTCGAGCGAGAAGCGCTTCTGGCCGACGTACTTGGTGTGCAGATAGCGCTCCAGGCCCTCGGAGGCGGTCAGCCGATCGAGGATGTGGGTCTTCTGCGCCGCGGAGAAGCTCGGCTTGGCCCGCACGCTTTCGAGCCGCTGCTGCCACCAGCGCTTCTCGACCGGCTCGGTGATGTGCATGAACTCGGCGCCGATGGAGCCGCAGTAGGTCTCGCGCAGCGCCTGCAGGATCTCGCGCAGCGTCTGCTGTTCGGCGGTGGTGAAGTAGGTGTTCGTGGCGCTGAACGTGATGTCCATGTCGGACTCGCTCAGGTCGTAGAACGCCGGCTCCAGCTCGGGAATCTTGGGGCGCTCGGTGCGCTTGAGCGGATCGAGGTCGGCCCAGCGGGCGCCCAGCGTGCGGTAGGCTGCGATCAGCGACTGCACGTGCACCTGCTTGCGCGCGACCGCCAGTTCGGCGGCGCTGGCCTTGACGGCGAAAGCGTTGGCCTTGGCGCGCTGCGCGAAGGATTCGACGACCGGCGCATGCGCCACGTCGCGGGATTCGGAGCCGTCGGTGGCCGGTACGTGCTGGAGCGCGTCGAAGTAGGCGCGCCATTTCTCGGGGACCGAGCCCGGGTTGTCGAGATAGGACTCGTACAGTTCCTCGACGTAGGGCGCGTTGCCCCCGAACAGGTACGAGTTCGACCGGTACTGCTGCATCATCTTCGCTCACCTTTCACCCTGGTATCCAGGACGTTGGCTGGTTGAAAAACCTTCCGCGACACGGCTGGACCGGTTGGCGGATTGCGACCCGCCTTTGCTTGTTCAACAGAACCAGAAAAGGGGACGGGAAGGACCAAATTTCGAGGTGCACTGTAGCACCGCGGCGGGGCGCTGTCCCGGGAACCGGCACCAGAACAGGCCGGAATCCGGCCGTTCATCGGCGTTTCACGATCGTGCGGACGGCCCTCGCTACTGAACGGCGCGCGAGGCCGGCGGCTGGTCGCGCGGGGCCGTGAAGACCTCGCCGCCGTCGACCGCATCGAAGTGGTACTGGGCGCCACAGAACTCGCAGCCCACCTCGGCCAGCCCGCGCTCGGCGATCAGGCCGTCGAACTCCTCGCGCCCCAGGCCGCGCAGCATACGCGCCACGCGCTCCCGCGAGCAGCTGCAGGCGAAGCGCGGCCCGTGCTCGCCGGCCAGCGGCTCGAAGCGGCGCACGGTCTCCTCCCAGAACAGCCGCCGCAGCAGGGTGTCGGCGTCCAGCGTCAGCAACTCCTCGCGCGTCAGCGTCGCACTGAGGTGGGCGATGCGGTTGTAGGCCTCGTTGAGGCCGATCTCGTCCTCGTTGCGCGCGCCGAGGTTGCCCTCGCCCTCGACCGGCAGGCGCTGGATCAGCAGGCCGGCGGCCACGTCGTCGTTCGCCGCCAGCACGAGCTTGGTGTCGAGCTGCTCCGACTGCAGCATGTAGTGCTCCAGCACCTCCGACAGCAGCTGCAGCGGCTCGCGCCGGTCGCCGTGCAGCGGCACCACGCCCTGGTAGGGCTGCTGGCCCGGGAAGCGGTCCTTGGGGTCCAGCGTGATCGCGCAATGGCCGCGCCCGCCCACGTTGACCAGCGCCTCCAGCCGCGCGCCGGCCGGCACCTCGCCGACCACCGTGGCCGTGGCCCGAAACGCCAGGTCGGGCTGCACCTCGGCCACCGCCAGCTTCACCGGCCCGTCGCCCGAAATCTGCAGCACCAGTGCGCCGTTGAACCTGATGCTGGCCTGCATCAGCACACCGGCGGCCGCCATCTCGCCCAGCAGCGTGCGCACCGGCGCCGGATGCGCCCGCTCTGCCCCGCGGCGTGCCAGCAGTTCGGTCCACGCGCCGGTCAACCGCACCAGCATGCCGCGCACCGGCAGGCCCTCGAAGATGAATTTATGGAGTTCGCTCATGACCACCCCTCGCCCGGTGAATACACCGGTCGGTCCCCCGAGGGGACGCGAGCCGGCTTGGGGCGGCCCGGCGCTCGGCTCGCCTGTTGACTTGATTGCTCATCACTGGACCACCCCTCACCCGGTGAATACACCGGTCGGTCCCCCGAGGGGACGCGAGCCGGCTTGGGGCGGCCCGGCGCTCGGCTCGCCTGTTGACCTGGTTGCATATGGGGCTCAATCCACGCGCTTCAACGTGGCCTTGAAGCGCTGGCCCCGCTCCACATAGGTCTGGGTGCCGCGCCGCATGCGTGCGATGTCCTCCTCGCTCAAGGGGCGCACCGCCTTGGCGGGGCTGCCGAGGATCAGCATGCCGTCCTCGAACTCCTTGCCCTCGGTGACCAGCGCGCCGGCACCGACCAGGCAGTTGCGGCCGATCTTCGCGCGGTTGAGCACCACCGCCTGGATGCCGATCAAGGCACCGTCGCCGACGGTGCAGCCGTGCAGCATCGCCTGGTGCCCCACGGTGACGCCCTCGCCCACCACCAGCGGACAGCCCGGGTCGGTGTGCAGCACGCTGCCTTCCTGCACATTGGAGTGGCGGCCGATGACGATCGGCTCGTTGTCGCCGCGCATCGTGACCTGCGACCACACGCTGGCGCCTTCGCCGATCTCCACGCTGCCGATCAGCTCGGCGCTCTCGGCCACGTAGGCCGTCGCGTGCACCTGCGGCACACGATCATCGAGCTGGTACAGGGCCATGGGCGACTCCGGCAAAGTGATAATTTTACGGATGCATCCCGACCTGCCCCGCGCCGGCGAGCCGGCCCTTGAACTGCGAAGCCAAGCGCTGACGCTGCTGCAGGAATGCGATCCACTGGCCAAGGCTTCCGCGGCACGCGCACTGCTGGCCCGGCGCGATGCGCTGGCGCTCGACACCGAGGCCACGCTCCAGCCCGCGGGTCCCCTGCCCGGCCGGCCCGCGCGGCCGGTGCTGCTGCCGGCACTGCGAGTGCCGCAACGCTCGATGGCCAGCCCCGAGGGCCGTGCCGCCCTGCTGCACGCCATCGCGCACATCGAGTTCAACGCGATCAACCTCGCGCTCGACGCCCTCTGGCGCTTCCCGGGCCTGCCGGCGGCCTACTACCGCGACTGGCTGCAGGTCGCCGGCGAGGAGGCCCTGCACTTCTCGCTGCTGCGCGAGCACCTGGTGAGCCTGGGCCACGACTACGGCGACTTCCCCGCCCACGACGGCCTGTGGATCATGACCGAGCGCACCGCCCACGATCCCATCGCCCGCATGGCGCTGGTGCCGCGCACGCTGGAGGCCCGCGGGCTCGACGCCACCCCGCCGCTGCAGCGCAAGTTCGCCGCAGCCGGCGACGCGCGCGCGGTGGAGATCCTCGCGATCATCCTGCGCGACGAGATCGGCCACGTCGCGATCGGCAACCGCTGGTACCGCTGGCTGTGCGACCGCGAAGGGCTGGACCCGGTGGCGCTCTACCCCGAACTCGCGGCGCGCTACGAGGCGCCGCGCCCGCGTCCGCCCTTCAACCTGGCGGCCCGCACAGCGGCGGGCTTCAGCGCCGAGGAGCTGGCCTACCTGAGCGGATGAGGCAGCTCAAAGGCTGTCAAAGAAGTAGCGCTTCAACCCCGCGAGGATCATCTCCACCGCCACCGCGGTCAGCACCAGGCCCATCAGCTTCTCGATCGCCGACACCATCGAGTGTCCGAGCAGCTTGCGGATGCGGTCGGCCGCCAGCATCACCGCGCCGCACACCAGCATCGCCGCGCTGACCGCACCCACCCATTGCATCAGCTGCTGCGGCTGCCGCGAGGCCAGCAGCAGCACCGTGGCCATCGCCGACGGCCCGGCCAGCAGCGGCACCGCGAGCGGGAAGATGAAGGGCTCGCGCGCCCCCCCGTCGGACGCGTAGATCTGCGAGCCCGAGGTGAAGATCATGCGGATCGCGATGATCAGCAGGATCACGCCGCCGGCCACCTCGAGCGAGCGCTCCGACAGGTGCATCAGGTTCAGAAAGCCCTGCCCCGCGAACATGAAGGCCAGCAGCACGCAGAAGGCGATCAGCACCTCTCGCACCGCCACGCGGGTGCGCCGCTCGGGCGGCACGCCCTTCAGCACCGAGATGAAGATCGGCAGGCTGCCGAAGGGGTCGAGCACCAGCAGCAGCAGGACGAAGGCGGAGACGAAGCTGTGATCCATGGCCCGATTGTCCCAGGCCCGCGCCTCAGGTCTCGCCCGTGCGCGGCGCCGGGGCACCCGCCGCAGGGCGGACGAGCGGCCGGTGCGCCAGCGAGCGCAGACCCAGCCAGCCGACCAGCCCGCCCAGCGCGCTGCCGGCCAGCATGTCCAGCGCCACGTGCTGCCGGATCGCCAGCGTGGCGTACAGGATGCCCACGCACCAGAGCGCGTTCAGGCCGCGCATCACCAGGCCGGCCGAGGTCTGGCGGAACACGCGCTCGAACCACACCGCGGTGTACACCGCGAACGCCGCGTGCAGCGACGGGCAGGCGTTGCCGGCCACGTCGGCCGATTTCAGGAAGGCCACCGCCTCATGGCGGGCCCAGTCGATGTCGAACTCGGGCACCTTGCTCGGCCAGAACCAGAAGATCGCCAGCCCGACCAGGCTCAGCAGCAGCGCCGACAGCGCATAGGTGCGCACCTCGCGCGCGTCGTCCAGCAGCGCCGGGGCGATCGACACGTAGAACCACAGCGACGCGTACAGCGGCAGCGCGGCGGGCTGGAAGTCCACCCAGTCGTCCATCGCGATCAGCGGCATCGTCGTGATCGCCTGCGGCGTGTGCCGCATCACCCAGAAGTAGGCGATGAAGAACAGCGTGATGCCGAGCGTGGTGCCCGCCATCTTCACCAGGCTCAGCACGCGGGTGCGCCGGCGCAGTTCGTGCAGCCAGCCGACGGGAGGCAGGAGGCGGTGCTTCAAGGCCCCGATGGTAGTCGGCCGCTCCTGCGGCCCGTGTTCAGCCGCGCGGGTGGTGCTGTGCGTGCAACTGCTTGAGACGCTCGCGCGCCACGTGCGTGTAGATGGTCGTGGTGGAGATGTCGGCATGGCCCAGCAGCATCTGCACCGCACGCAGGTCGGCGCCGTGGTTGAGCAGGTGCGTGGCGAAGGCATGCCGCAGCGTGTGCGGCGACAGTGGCACCTGGATGCCGGCGGCGCCCGCATGCCGCTTGATCAGCTGCCAGAACGCCTGCCGCGTCATCGGGCCGCCGCGTGCGGTGACGAACAGCGCGTCGCTCGCCTGGCCGCCCAGGATGGCCGCGCGCGCCTCGGCCAGGTAGCGCATCAGCCAGCCGTGCGCCTCCTCGCCGAACGGCACCAGCCGCTCCTTGCTGCCCTTGCCGGTGACGCGTAGGGCCGCCTCCGAATACCCCACGTTCACGCTCTTCAGCATGACCAGTTCGCTGACGCGCAGGCCACTGGCGTACAGGATCTCCAGCATCGCCCGGTCGCGCAGGCCGAGCGGCGTGTCGACGTCCGGCGCCTCCAGCAACGCCTCCACCTGGGCCTCGCTCAGGGTCTTGGGCAACCGCAGCGGCTGCTTTGCGGCCAGCAGCTTCAGGGTCGGATCGACGCTCAGTCGGTGCTCGCGCAGCGCCCAGCGGAAATAGCGCTTGAAGACGGTGAGCCGGCGGTTCGCACTGGTCGCACGCGTGCCGGCGTGCCGCTCCAGCGCGTAGGCACGCAGGTCGGCCTCGCCGCTGCCGTCGAGCGGCTTGCCGCTGGCGTGGCCCAGCCAGCGCGCATACAGCGTCAGGTCGCGCCGGTAGGCGGCCAGGGTGTTGTCCGACAGCCCGTCCTCGACCCACAGCGCCTCGAGAAAGGCGTCGATCGCCGCGGCACTGGCGGCAGGCAGAGGTGGCGGCTCGTCGTCAGGCATCCGCCTCAGTGTGCCCAAAAACTGGACCACCCCCTGGACTCACGCGCCCGGCAGACCCCAGCAGACGCCGTGGCTCCGGCTCCGCCGGGCCACCAGCGTCGCCCCCTGGAGGGGGAGCGGCGCAGCCGCAACGGGGGTGGGCAACCTCAATCGAGTTTCAGCTTCTGCTGCTCGACCACCTTCTTGTAGACCTCGAACTCGGCCTGCGTCTGGGCGGTGAACTGCTCCGGCGTGTTCGCCACGATCAGCGAACCGGTGTCCTCGATGCGCTTGCGCACCGACGGGTCCTCGAGCGTCTTCTTGGTCGCGGCGGCGATCTTGTCGACCACGTCCCGCGGCATGCCCTTGGGTCCGTGGAAGCCGTAGTAGGCCATGCGGTTCACCGGCTCCAGGCCCACCTCCTTGAAGGTCGGCACGTTCGGCAGCACCGCCAGGCGCTCGGGCGCGGCCACCACGATCGCGATCAGCCGGCCGTCCTTGATGAAGGGCAGCGCCGACGGCAGGTTGTCGAAGATCATCGGCACCTGGCCCGCCACCGTGTCGTTGAGCGCCGGGCCGGCGCCGCGGTACGGGATGTGAGTCACGAAAGTGCCCGACAGGCTCTTGTACAGCTCCATCTGCAGGTGGCCGATGCCGCCGGTGCCCGAGCTCGCAAAGCTGTACTTGCCCGGGCTCTTCTTCAGTTCGGCGAGAAAGCCCTTGTAGTCGCGGGCCGGAAAGCTGGGGTGCACCGCGATGACGTTCGGTGTCGCCGCGATGTTGATGATCGACGTGAAGTCGGTCAGCGGGTTGTACGGCGTCTTCGGGTTGATGGCCGGGTTGGATGCCGTGGTGGACACCGTGGCCATGCCGATCGTGTAGCCGTCCGGCGCCGCCTTGGTGATCTCGCTGGCACCGATGATGCCGCCACCGCCGGCCTTGTTCTCGACCACCACGGTCTGCCCGAGCGGGCCGTTCATCTTCTCGGCCACGACACGGGCCACGATGTCGGTGGTGCCGCCCGGCGCGAACGGCACGATCAGCCGCACCGGCTTGCTCGGGTAGGCCTGGGCGAACACCATCGTGACCGGGGCGAGGGCCGCCAGCACCCCGCAGGCGGCCACCACGACGCGACGCGAACTCGAAACCATTGAGCGCTCCTGGAAGAAATGGGCAATGCGGTCGACTGTGCCCCCACGATTTGCCAGCGCCGATTGTGGAAACCCCTCACAGGGTCAACCGTTACCCTAGGAGCCCCTGCCCCGGTTCCGACATGCGCGACATCCTGCTCCTGCTGCCCGACTTCCTGCTGATCGTGGTCGGCTTCCTCGTCTGCCGCTACACCACGCTGAACCGCCCGATCTGGGAATCGATGGAGAAGCTGGTCTACCACCTGCTCTTCCCGGTGCTGCTGTTCACATCGATCGTTCGCAACCCGCTGAATCCGGCCGATGCCGCCTCGCTCGCGCTCGGTGGCGTGGCCACGGTGGTGCTGGGCATGGGGCTGGCCTACGCGCTGGGTCGCTGGCCTGGGGTCGACCCGATGTTGCACGCTTCCGGGGCGCAGACGGCGTTCCGCTTCAACTCCTATGTGGCGCTGGCGATGGCCGAGCGCCTGGGCGGTGCGGCCGGCGTGGCCCAGATGGCCGTGCTGGTGGCGGTGTGCGTGCCGCTGTGCAACGCTGGCGCGGTGCTGCCGCTGGCGCGCCACGGCGGCCACCACCTCGGCCGCGAGCTGATGCGCAACCCGCTGATCCTCAGCACCTTGGGCGGCCTGGTGGCGAACCTGCTGGGGCTGCAGTTTCCCGATGCGGTCGGCACCACCCTGCAGCGGATCGGCAGCGCGGCGCTGCCGCTGGGCCTGATGGCGGTCGGCGCCGGCCTGCAACTGGGCGGGCTGACGATCGCACCGAAACTGGCCACCGCGCTGTTGACGATCCGCCATGCACTGCTGCCGGCCTTCGCGCTCGGCTTCGGCCTGTGGCGGCAATTGCCGCCGCTGGAACTGACGGTGCTGGTGGCCTTCGCTGCAATGCCCACCGCGTCGAGCGCCTACGTGCTGGCGGTGCGCATGGGCGGCCACGGCCCCTTCGTCGCCGGGCTGGTGACCGTGTCGACGCTGCTCGGCATGGTCACGCTGCCGGCGTGGATCGCGCTGCGGCTCGCGGTGGGCTGAGTCCGCCCGCGCACCGGCTGCGAAGCCGCTCAGGCGCGCTGCGCCAGTGCCCAGTCGATGTGCTCGCGCAGCAGCTCGCTCGCACCATCACGCGCCACCTGCAGCGCCTGCGCGACCGCCGGGTCGCCCTGCTCGCGCCAGGCGTTGCCGAGGGCCACCGCGAGGTTGCGCTGCCAGCGCGCGTGGCCGATGCGGCGGATCGCGCTGCCCTCGGTGCGCTTCAGGAACTCGGCCTCGGACCAGGCCCACAGCCCCAGCAGCGTCGGCGCCTCGAAGACCTCGCGGGTGTCGAAGTCGGGCAGCACGGCGCGCGTGGCGTACTTGTTCCAGGGGCATACCAGCTGGCAGTCGTCGCAGCCATAGATGCGGTTGCCCATGGGCGCGCGGAGCTCGACGGGGATCGGCCCGTCGTGCTCGATCGTGAGGTAGGAGATGCAGCGCCGCGCGTCGACGCGCCGCTCGGCCACGATCGCCTGCGTCGGGCACACGTCGAGGCAGGCACGGCAGCTGCCGCAGTGCGCGTCCACCGGCTTGGTGAGCGGCAGCGCGAGGTCGACATAGATCTCGCCCAGGAAGAACATCGACCCGGCCTCGCGCGACAGCGCCAGCGTGTGCTTGCCGCGCCAGCCGATGCCGCTGCGCGAGGCCAGCTCCACCTCCAGCACCGGCGCCGAGTCGGTGAACACGCGGTGCCCGAACGGGCCCAGTTGCTCACCCAGCCGATCGGCCAGTGTCTGCAGCCGCGCGCGCAGCACCTTGTGGTAGTCACGGCCCCGGGCGTAGAGCGACACGGTCGCCGCCTCGGGCCGGCGCAGGCGCTCGAACTCGATCGCCTGCCAGCCCTCGGGCAGCGCGGCCGGCAGGTAGTCCATGCGCGCGGTGATCACGCGCACCGTGCCCGGCACCAGCTCGCCGGGCCGCGCGCGCTTCAGGCCGTGCCGCGCCATGTAGTGCATGCTGCCGTGGAAGCCCTGCGCCAGCCAGGCCAGCAGGCCGGGCTCGGCACTGCGCAGGTCCACGTCGGCCACACCGATCTGTGAAAATCCGAGCTCGCGCGCCTCACGGCGCAGCCCGGCCATCACGGCCTGCTCGTCCGGGACGCCCTGCGTTCGATGCATCCGCCGATTCTAGAAACCCGACACGAACACTGGCCCGACGAGGACGCCTGCGCGGCACGCGCGTCCGCCCTGGCCGCCCATGCCGCACTGTGCGACGCCTTCATCGAGCTGCAGGGGCCGCTCGGCGCCGGCAAGACCACCTTCACCCGCCACCTGCTGCGCGCGCTGGGCGTCACGGGCCGCGTGAAGAGCCCGAGCTATGCCGTGGTCGAACCCTACGAACTCGCCACCGGGCCCGCCTGGCATTTCGACTTCTACCGTTTCGGTGACGAGCGCGAGTGGGAGGACGCCGGCTTTCGCGACATCTTCGCGGGCCCGGGCCTCAAGCTCGTGGAGTGGGCGCAGAACGCCGGCGAAACCCTGCCCGTGCCCGACCTGCGCGTGGAACTTGCGCCGCTGGAGGGCGACCAACGCGCCGTGACCCTGATGGCCTACACCGAGCGCGGCCGGGAGCTGCTGCGATGAAACCCTCCCGACGCCGACTGCTGCAACGCGCCGGCTCGGTCGTGCTGCTGCTCGGCACGCGCGAGCTGGCCTTCGGTGCCAGCATCGTCGCAGTGCGCGTGTGGCCGGCAGCCGACTACACCCGCGTGACCATCGAGTCCGACACCGCGCTCGCCGCGAAGCACTTCATGGCCGAGAACCCGCAGCGCGTGGTGATCGACGTCGAGGGCCTCGAACTCAGCCCCGAGCTGCGCGAGGTGGTCGGCAAGGTGAAGGCCGGCGACCCCTTCATCTCCGGGGTGCGCGTCGGCCAGAACCAGCCGCGCGTGGTGCGGCTGGTGATCGACCTGAAGCAGCCCACCGCGCCGCAGGTCTTCACGCTCGATCCGGTGGCCGCCTACCGGCACCGGCTGGTGTTCGACCTCTACCCGACCGCCGAGCGCGACCCGCTGCTCGCGCTGGTGCAGGAGAAGGTCTACGCCGACCGCGCCGCCGCCGAGCCCTCGGACCGCGCCGCCTCGGCGGTGAACGACGCACTGGGCGACTTCATCGGCCAGATGGGCGGGCACGGCAACAAGCCCGCCGCCAGCGCCACCGGGCCGCTGCCGGTGCCGCCGGTGGCCGGCAGCGAGCCTCCCTCGGCGGGCGCCGCAGCGGCCAAGCGCATCGCCGAGCGGCTGGTGATCGTCGCGCTCGATCCCGGCCACGGCGGCGAGGACCCCGGCGCCATCGGCCCGACCGGCCTGCGCGAGAAGGACGTGGTGCTGCAGGTGGCGCAGCGCCTGCGCGCCCGCATCAACGAGCAACCCAACATGCGCGCGATGATGACGCGCGACGCCGACTTCTTCGTGCCTCTCAACGAGCGCGTGCGCAAGGCGCGCCGGGTGCAGGCCGACCTGTTCATCTCCATCCACGCCGACGCCTTCATCAAGCCGCATGCGCGCGGCGCCTCGGTGTTCGCGCTCAGCGAGCGCGGCGCCACCAGCGTGGAGGCGCGCTGGATGGCGCAGAAGGAGAACGCCGCCGACCTGGTGGGCGGCACCAACATCAAGAGCAAGGATGCTGCCGTCACGCGCGCCCTGCTCGACATGAGCACCAGCGTGCAGATCCGCGACAGCCTGCGGCTCGGCAGCGAGGTGCTGGGCCGCATCGGCCAGGTCGGCCGGCTGCACAAGCCGCGCGTCGAGCAGGCCGGCTTCGCGGTGCTGAAGGCCCCCGACGTGCCGTCCATCCTGGTGGAGACCGCCTTCATCTCCAACCCCGAGGAGGAGAAGCGCCTGCGCGACCCCGCCTACCAGACCCAGCTGGTGGAGGCGCTGCTGAGCGGCATCCTGCGCTACTTCGCGAAGAACCCGCCGCTGGCGCGCAACCGCTCCATGTAGCGCGGCGCGGCGCGGGGCCGGCTCAGACCGTCTGCGCCTTGCCCTCGCCGCGGCTGGCGCGCCAGGCGCCGAACAGCGCCACCACGCCGGGGATGATGATCATGGCCCAGATGATCTTGCTGAGGTTCTGCTGCACCCACGGGATGTTGCCGAACCAGTAGCCGGCCAGCACCAGGCCGCAGACCCACAGCACCGCCCCCAGCACGTTGTAGGCGGTGAACTTGCCGCGGCTCATCGCGGCCACGCCGGCCACGAAGGGCGCGAAGGTGCGGATGAACGGCATGAAGCGCGCCAGCACGATGGTGATGCCGCCGTAGCGTTCGTAGAACGCGTGGGCCTGGTCGAAGGCGCGCTTGTTGAAGAAGCGCGAACTCTCCCACTGGAACACCTTCGGTCCGAAATAGCGCCCGATCGAGTAGTTGGTCTGGTCGCCCAGCACCGCGGCCACCAGCAGCAGCCCCATCGCCAGCGGCAGGCTCATCAGCCCGGCGCCGCACAGCGTGCCCACCACGAACAGCAGCGAGTCGCCGGGCAGGAAGGGCATCACCACGACGCCGGTCTCGACGAACACGATCAGGAACAGCAGCGCGTAGACCCAGGCCCCGTAGGCCTGCACGAAGGCCGCGAGGTGCACGTCGACGCGCAGGATGAAGTCGATCAGGTAGGCAATGAATTCCATGGGACGCGATTATCCGGGGCGACCGTGACGGCGGCGGCGGCTCACAGCCGCGCGCGGATGGCGCGGGCGATCTGCTCGGTCTGCTCGTCCAGTGCGTCGACCACGAACTCGGCGCCGAAGTCGCGCAGCCAGGCGGCCTCGGCGTCGTTCATCGCCGCGCCGACGATCTCCACGCGCGGATTGAGCTGGCGTGCCGCGCGGCAGACCTGCATCTTCTCGACCAGCGGCATGTCGGCCACCACCAGCATGTGCGCCTGGCCCAGGCCGGCGGCGGCCAGCACGTCGGGGCGCCCGGGGTCGCCGTAGACCTGGGCCACACCCGACGGCAGGCCCTCGAGCGCCTCGCTCGCCTCGTGTTGCACCACGCACAGCGGGATGCCGGCCGCAGCGCAGCGCTGCACCACGCGCCGCCCGAGCGAGCGGTAGCCGGCCAGCACCACCGCCGCACCCGGCGCGTCCGGCGCATAGGAGGAGGCGAGCGGCACCTCCTCCTCCGGTGTGCCGCTGCGCTCCTTCGGCAGCCAGTGCTCGACCAAGCGGAACAGCACCGGGTTGAGCGCGATCGAGACGATGGCTGCCACCACCAGCACGTCCAGCGCCTCCTTGGGGATCACGCCCAGGCTCAACCCCAGGCTCGCCAGGATGAAGGAGAACTCGCCGATCTGCGCCAGCCCCACGCCCACCGTCGCGGCGGTGCGCCAGTCGGAGCGCAGCAGCAGCACGATCACCACCGCCACCAGCGGCTTGAGCAGCAGCACGACCCCCAGCGCGGTGAGCACGAGCGCCGGCTGCTGCACCACCAGGTTCGGGTTGAACAGCATCCCCACCGACACGAAGAACAGCGCGGTGAAGACGTCGCGGAACGGCGCCATGTCGGCCGCCGCCTGCGGCCCGAAGCGCGACTGCCCGACCACCAGCCCGGCGAAGAAGGCCCCGAGCGCGACCGACACGTGGAACAGCTCCGACGCCAGCACCGCGACGCCCAGCGCCACCACGAACACCGTGAGCGTGAACAGCTCGGCCGAGCGCGCGCCCGCCACGCGCTCCAGCAGCCGGCCCACCACGCGGGTGCCGACCAGCATGACGATCGCCACGAAGGCGGCCACCTTGGCCATCGCCAGCAGCAGCGCGCTGCCCAGGCTCTGCGCATCGGAGGAATCGCTCGCCAGCACCGGCAGCACCACCAGCGCCGCGACGGTGAACAGGTCCTCGACGATCAGCCAGCCCACCGCCACATGGCCGTCGCGCGAGCTCAGGCGGTCGCGCTCGACCAGCATGCGCATCAGCACCACGGTGCTCGCCACCGCCAGCGACATGCCGAACACCGCGCCGGCCGCATGCGACCAGCCGAAGGCGCGCGCCGCGGCCCAGCCGGCCACGCCAGCCACCAGGCTCTGCGCCACCGCACCGGGCACCGCGAGGCGCCACACGCGCAGCAGTTCCTGCGGATGGAAGTGCTGCCCCACGCCGAACATCAGCAGGATCACGCCGATCTCCGACAGCTGCGAGGCCAGCGACTGGTCGGCCACGAAGCCTGGCGTGTTGGGGCCCACCACGATGCCCGCCAGCATGTAGCCGACCAGCGTCGACAGGCCGAGCCGGCGCGTCAGCGTGCCCAGCAGCAGGGCGAAGGCCAGCCCGCCGGCCAGCGTGACGATCAGCGTGAGGTCGTGCATGCGCGAGAGGAAGTCGAGGGTCGATCGAGGCGGTGCCCGTGACCATAACAGGCCGACACCCGATTTCGCGCTTCTACAATCTTCTCGATGAATGCCGTGTTGTCCCCGGCCGGCCCGCGCCGGCAGATCCGTGAGCTGCCCGACGAACTGGTGAGCCAGATCGCCGCCGGCGAAGTGGTCGAGCGGCCGGCCTCGGTGGTGCGCGAGCTGGTCGACAACGCCCTCGACGCCGGCGCCCGCGAGATCGTCGTCAAGCTGATGGCCGGCGGCGTGCGCGCCATCCTGGTGGAGGACGACGGCATCGGCATCCCCGCCGGCGAGCTGCCGCTGGCGCTCAAGCGCCACGCGACCAGCAAGATCGCCTCGCTCGACGAGCTGGAGAACGTGTCGACGATGGGCTTTCGCGGCGAGGCGCTGGCCGCCATCGCCGCGGTGTCGGAGCTGTCGATCGCCAGCCGCCACGCCGACGCCCCCCATGCGCAGCGCCTCGACGCCCGCTCCGGCGAGCTGGTGCCCGCCGCGCGCGGCGTGGGCACCAGCGTGGAGGTGCGCGAGCTGTTCTTCAGCACGCCGGCACGCCGCAAGTTCCTGAAGACCGACGCCACCGAGCTGGCCCACTGCCTGGAGGCGGTGCGCCGCCACGCGCTGGCGCGGCCCGACGTGGGCTTCGCGGTCTGGCACGAGGGCAAGCTGCTGGCACAGTGGCGCCGCGCGCCGCTCGAGCAGCGCATCCGCGATGCGCTGGGCGAAGACTTCATCGCGCACAGCCGCGAGGTCACGGCCCAGCCCACCGGCCTGCGCATCAGCGGCCGCATCGGCCTGCCCGATGCGGCGCGCGCCCGGGCCGACGAGCAGTACGTCTACGTCAACGGCCGCCACGTGCGCGACCGGCTCATCTCGCACGGCCTGCGCACCGCCTACGCCGACGTGCTGCACGGCGGGCGCCAGCCGAGCTACGTGCTGTTCATCGAGATCGCGCCCTCGCGGGTCGACGTGAACGTGCACCCGACCAAGATCGAGGTGCGCTTCCGCGACGGCCGCGAGGTGCACCAGGCGGTGCGCCATGCCGCCGAGGACGCGCTGGCGCTGCCGCGTGCCGACGAGACCCGTCCCGCGCTGTTCGAGCCCACCCGGCCGGCCGTGTGGAGCCCGCTGGCCGAGCAGGCCGGGCTGGGCCTGGGCGCAGGCGTCAGCGAGCGCCGACCGGCCTGGCCCGCACCGAGCGGCGAATCGGTCGACCTGCTGCTGCACCTCGATCCGGCGCCGGACGGTGGCGCGCCGTCCCCGACAGTGCCGCCTCCGACGCTGCAGGGCGGTGACGACTGGCCGCTCGGCCGCGCGCTGGCTCAGCTGGGCGGCGTGTACATCCTGGCCGAGAACCGCGACGGCCTGGTCATCGTCGACATGCACGCCGCGCACGAGCGCGTGGTCTACGAGCGGCTCAAGGCCGGCCTGGCCGGCGCGCGCATCGAATCGCAGCCGCTGCTGATCCCCGCCATCTTCCCGGCCACCGCCGCCGAGGTGGCCACCGCCGAGGCGCAGGTGGAGACGCTGGCGCGGCTCGGCCTCGACCTCACGGTGCTGTCGTCCAGCGTGCTCGCGCTGCGCTCGCACCCGGCCGCGCTGGCCGGCGGCGACATGGTGGCGCTGGCGCGGTCGGTGCTGGCCGAACTGGCGCGCTACGACGCCAGCCACGCGATCGAGCGTGCGCAGCACGAACTGCTGTCCAGCATGGCCTGCCACGGCGCGGTGCGCGCCAACCGGCGCCTCAGCGTCGAAGAGATGAACGCGCTGCTGCGCGACATGGAGCGCACCGAGCGCGCCGACCAGTGCAACCACGGCCGCCCCACCTGGCGCCAGCTCACGCTGAAGGAGCTGGACCAGCGCTTCCTGCGCGGCCGCTGAACTTCTGCGCGGCGCGGCGCTCTGTCGCCCATGCCCGCACTGCCCCGCTCCGCACGCCGCCCCGGCACCGCGCCCGCCCTCGTTGCCCTGCTGCTCGGCCTGGCGCTGCTGACGGCCGGCTGCGCCTCGCTCGACACCCAGCAGCGCCGCTGGATCTTCCAGCCCGCCGCGTCGCCCTGGGCCGGCGGCGTGACCGCCGCCGAGGGCATGGACGACGTGTGGATCGACTTCGACTCCGCCGCGAGCGGCCGGCTGGTGCGGCTGCACGGCCTGTGGCATCCGCGTCCCGACGGCGCGCAGGCCGGTGCGCCGGTGCTGCTCTACCTGCACGGCGCGCGCTGGGACGTGACCGGCAGCGCCCGCCGCGTGCGGCGCATGCAGGAGCTGGGCTTCAACGTGCTGGCGATCGATTACCGCGGCTTCGGCCGCAGCGCGCCGGGCGAGCTGCCGTCCGAGCAGATGGCCTACGAGGACGCCCGCGCCGCCTGGGACTGGCTCGCCGCGCGGCACCCGGGCGCGCCGCGCTACATCTTCGGCCATTCGCTGGGCGGCGCGATCGCGATCGACCTGGCCGCCCAGGTGCCCGACGAGACCGGGCTGATCGTCGAGGGCAGCTTCACCTCGGTGCGCGACGTGTTCTCGCAGATGCGCTGGGGCTGGCTGCCGCTGGGCCCGCTGATCACGCAGCGCTTCGATGCCCAGGCCAAGGTGGCCCGTGTCGGCTCGCCGCTGCTGGTGGTGCACGGCAGCGAGGACCGGCTGATCCCGCCCGCGCTCGGCAAGGCGCTGTACGAGCGCGCCGCGTCGCCCAAGCGCTGGCTGCTGGTGGAGGGCGGCTCGCACCACAACACCAACGCCGTCGGCCAGGGCGCCTACCGCGAGGCGCTGCGCGAGCTGTTCGGGCTGGCCTCCTGAGCCGGCGGCGCGCCATGATCCAATCGGCACCGACATGGCCACCCTCAAGCTCAAGAAGCCGGCGCCCGGCGCGCCCTCCTCTCCCGCGGCCGGACGCCGCGCCCCGCTGCGCAGCGGCGGCGTGAAGCCCGCGCGCCCGACGCTGGCGCAGGCCGAGGCCGAGCGCGCCCGCCAGCGCGCGGAAAGCACGCCCCCACCGCGGCCCGAGCGGACCGACGCACCGCCTCGCGCCGGCCGCACGGCACCCGCCGCGCCCGGCCGCCAGCGCAGCGACGCACCGCGCCCCTCCTCCCGCAGGGTGACCGACCAGCCCCCGCGCGGCCCGGGTCGGCCCGCTGCCGAGCGCTCGTCGCGTGACCCGAACCGCGCCTCCGAGCGAGCTGTCTCGCGCGATCCGGCCCGCGGGCCGAACTCCGACCGCCGCCCCCCGCGCACCGCCGACAGCGGTGCGCCGCGCCCCTTGGCCCGGCCTCCACAGCGCCCAGCGGCCCGCGCCGCCACCGCCGCGCCGGCCGCAGAGGCCCACCCGCGCCTGTCCAAGCGCATGAGCGAGCTGGGCCTGGCCTCGCGCCGCGAGGCCGACGAGTGGATCGAACGGGGCTACGTGCGCGTCGACGGCGAGGTGGTCGACCAGCTCGGCGCCCGCGTGCGCCCCGAGCAGCAGATCACCATCGACCCGCAGGCCCAGCTGGAGCAGGCGCAGCGCGTGACCATCCTGCTGCACAAGCCGCTGGGCTATGTGAGCGGCCAGGCCGAGGACGGCCACGCGCCGGCCTACACGCTGGTCACCGCCGCCACCCGCTGGGCCGGCGACGGCAGCAAGCAGCGCTTCAACGCCAGCCAGCTCAAGCACCTGGTGCCGGCCGGCCGCCTGGACCTCGACTCCACCGGCCTGCTGGTGCTGACGCAGGACGGCCGCGTCGCCAAGCTGCTGATCGGCGAGGACAGCCCGGTCGAGAAGGAATACGTGGTGCGCGTGCAGTGGACCGCCCGGCCCGAGCTCACCGACCTGAAGCAGCACTTCCCGCCCGAGGCCCTGGCGCGGCTGCGCCACGGGCTCGCGCTCGACGGCGAGAAGCTCCAGCCCGCCAAGGTGTCGTGGCAGAACGAGCAGCACCTGCGCTTCGTGCTGCGCGAAGGCAAGAAGCGCCAGATCCGCCGCATGTGCGAGCTGGTCGGCCTGAAGGTCGAGTCGCTCAAGCGCATCCGCATCGGCCGCATCGGCCTGGGCGAGCTGCCGCCGGGGCAGTGGCGCTACCTCGGGCCGTTCGAGACCTTCCTGTGAACGCGGACCTGCCCGCCACCGCCGGGCTGGACGCGCTGTGCCTGGCCGGGCCCACCGCCGCCGGCAAGACCGCGGCCGCGCTGGCGCTGGCGAGCGTGCTGCCGGTGGAGGTGGTCAGCGTCGACTCGGCGCTGGTCTACCGCGGCATGGACATCGGCACCGCCAAGCCCAGTGCCGCCGAGCGCGCCGCGGTGCCGCACCACCTGATCGACCTGATCGAGCCCAGCGCCGCGTACTCGGCCGCGCAGTTCGTCGCCGACGCACAGCGCGCCATGGCGGAGATACGCGCCCGCGGCCGGCTGCCGCTGCTGGTGGGCGGCACCATGCTGTACTTCAAGGCGCTGTTCGACGGCATCGACGCGCTGCCGCCGGCCGACCCGGCGATCCGCGCCGCGCTCGACGCCGAGGCCCGCGCGCGCGGCTGGCCGGCGCTGCACGCCGAGCTGGCCACGGTGGACCCGGCCACGGCCGCGCGGCTGGCACCGAACGACGCGCAGCGCGTGCAGCGCGCGCTGGAGGTGTGGCGTGCCACCGGCCAGCCGCTGTCCAGCTTCCACAGCGGGCGCTTCGACGTGGCGCCCGCCGCACCGCACCGCACCGCGCTGGTCTCGCTGGAGCCTGCCGAGCGCGGATGGCTGCACGCCCGCATCGGCGAGCGCTTCGCGGCCATGCTGCAGGACGGCCTGGTGGACGAGGTGCGCCGCCTGCGCGCACGCGGCGACCTGCACGCCGACCTGCCCTCGATGCGCTGCGTGGGCTACCGCCAGGCCTGGGCCGCGCTCGACGCCGGCGACCCGCCCGACCTGAAAGCGCTGCAGGAGCAAGGCAGCGCCGCGACGCGCCAGCTCGCCAAGCGCCAGCTCACCTGGCTGCGCGGCATGCCGTGGCGGCACACGGTGGCCTGCGATGCGCCGGACGCCAGCGCGCAGGTGGTGGCGCTGGCGCGGCGGCTGGTCGACGAGGGCCAGGCCGCGGCATGAGCCTGCTCGCCATCGACGGCCTGGCCAAGCGCTACGGCGACAGCCGAGTGTTCGAGCACGTCTCGCTGCGCATCGAGGCGGGCGAGTTCGTCGCGCTGCTCGGCGAATCGGGCGTCGGCAAGTCCACGCTGCTCAATGCCATCGCCGGGCTGGACACGGTGGACGCCGGCCGCGTGCTGCTGGACGGCGACGACGTGACCGCCCTGCCCGAGCGCGCGCTGGCGCAGTTGCGCCGCGCCCGCCTCGGCTTCGTGTTCCAGGCCTTCCACGTGCTGCCGCACCTGAGCGTGGCCGACAACGTGGCGCTGCCGCTGCTGCTGCTGGGCGCGCCCGATCCGGCGCGCGTGCAGTCGGTACTGGCCGCGGTGGGCCTGGCCGGGCTGGGCGAGCGCCTGCCGCAGCAGCTGTCGGGCGGCCAGCTGCAGCGCGTGGCGATCGCGCGTGCGGTGGTGCACCGGCCGCGCCTGATCCTGGCCGACGAACCCACCGGCAACCTCGACCCCGCCACCGCCGAGCGCGTGATGGACGTGCTGGCCCACGAGGTGAAGCAGGAAGGCACGGCCTGCCTGCTGGTCACGCACTCCCTGGCCGCGGCGGCGCGCGCCGACCGCGTGCTGCGGCTCACACCGGGCGGCGTGCAGCCGGCCACGGCCTGAGGGCGCGGCCGGCGTGGTGTGTGGCGGTGTGCCGACGAACTCTTTGTGGACACCTTGCGGACAGGCCGCATACGGATCGGTGACGAGCCCCTGCCTACGCTGCTGCGCGCCACGGGATCTTCAGGGGCTGATGACGGATTTCGCTCCTCATCAGCCAGACTTTGACTCGTGCGGAGTGGCTCCATGGCAGCGTCAGCGGTCCGTCGACTCTTTGCTGCCAACGGTAGCTTAGCGGCGCATCGCCGCCAGTGAGGTGGCGCTGGGCGTCAACGGTCGAGATGCAGCGGTTGCTGTCCTCGGGTCCCGCAAGTTCACCGGCAGCTACACCGCGGGCCGCCGCCCTTCGAGTCCGGTCAGCGACCCATCGCCGATCATCAGCGGTGGGCGTCGGCTTTGTGGCGACGATTCGGCAGTTGCTGCCATTTGCGACCGAGCCCCAAAAGTGTTATGTCAGCACCCGCGGGTGTTCTGCACTATTGGCGGCCCCTCGGTCTGCACAGCCCAAGGGCCAGGCGGCAGCATCTACGCCGGGGGAGTCGTGTCGCGGGCGAGTTCGGCGGTCACAGTGTCGCTCGGGGCTGGTCGCTGCTGCGCGAGATAGACGCCGGTGTAGGCGTTGCCGACCTTGTTTTTGCGGCTCGGCCGGACGCCGTCGGCGAATCTGCGGTTGCTGCGTCGCGTCCCGCCCCGTCTCCGCCCCATTGTTCGCACCGACCGCGGCCCGCCGGGCTCGTTGACTGCAAGCCTTTGTGGCAAGCACCGGGATGTCTCGCCCGCGGATCACCTGCGGTTTACCACCGAGCCGCAGCACTTCTTGAACTTCTTGCCCGACCCGCATGGGCATTGTTCGTTTCGCCCGATCCGTCCACCCGTTGCGATGGCCTTCTGAAGCCGTGCCTCGCGCAAGGCTTCACCGCGTGCTTGAAGTTTAGGCAGTTCGAAGACGTTGATGTCCGCACGTCGCAGGAACTCCCACTCGGCATCAACGAGTGCACCCGCGTCATCGTAGGAGAGTTCAAGAAGCACCCGCTCCGGCTCGTCATGCATCACCATGATCGCCCTCGCGTGGTCGCGCGTCTCATCTGCCGAGGGGCGGGGCCAGCGGGGGGTAAACGCGTAGGCTGTCAGGCGCACATCCCCGAAGGTCGAAAACGGACGAGGCTGCTTCGCCTCTGCCCGCTCAAGCTCTTGCGCGATCGTGTTGAACATCCGGTCACGCCAGTCTCCGCCTACGTCGAGCACGAAGGCCGCGATCGCAGAGCGACGCCTCTTGCCGCTCGCTCGCAAGAACTCGAGCAAGGCGGTCATGCCCGCGGGCATTTTCTGATGAAGAGGCGAGGGAAGGTCCGGGTCCGCTAGGCGCGCAGCAAAGAACCTGTCAATCTCCTGCCGGTACCCCAGGAATTGCAGGCGAGCCCTTCCTCCGCCACGAAGGTCGGCAGCGTGCTGGGGGTAGTGGTTGTGCTGGAGGTACAGACCCAAGTGGTCCAGTTCGTCGTCGAGTTGAAGGATGCTTGACTTGAACGCCTCTCTGCGCACCTGGACGAAATGCAGAAACTCGAGTGGATTGGTAAAGATGTCCGCGTACACGCGTAGGTCGTCCAGGGACAGTGACCATACGGGTTCGTTCCCCACGTCGACCCCGATAGACGACAGGTGTTGAACCTGCGCGGCAATCTCAGTGAAGGGGTCAAGCGTGACAGCGCAGACCGTGACTTGGCGATAGTCCTTGAGTCTCAGCCGGCCAGTCTCGTTTCCTGCTTGGTCAAGCAACGGCACCTCATCGGCGGTTTGCAGGTATCGAAGGAATCGGTTGCCTTGCTTCGCGGGCGCGGACACGAGGTTCTTGATCGACTGCACGTGCGCGTCGACATCGGTAGCGGGCGACGTGTAGGTGAACGAGCCTGACTTCACTTCGACGATGAACAGGTGATCGTCAATCGCAAGCACGCCGTCTGCCTCGTATCGAATGGCCGCGGCCCCAGCCTCGGCCAGCCAGTAGTAGATCTCTGTGAAGCACGTAGCGCCTGGCAGAAGCTGTTGCAAGTACTCGAACGGCAAAGTCTCGGTAACTTCCTTGCGAGCGTCGATCCAGGTCTGCTTCAGCCTTGGATCCTCTGCGAAAACGCGTTTCTCGAGCTGTCGGTAGAAGTGGTCGAACAAGCCGCTTTGGTCGAAGCAGTAGTACCGTCCGTCTAGCTTGAGGAAGGGTCGCCTGTGTATGGGCCAGACGCGCAACGGCCACCCCTTGAAGGGCCCTTCGGCGAAGAACTCTCCATCCTGGCCCGGAGCCCACGAAAAGTCCTCGAGGAACGCAGGCGGCAGGTTCGTCACCTTCTGCAAATCGAAAAGGTCGTAGAGAAGAAAGAGCCCGACCGCTCGGTTCTGTTCCGTCTCAAGTCCGTGACGGACGATCGACGCGCGCAGCAGTTCCCCGGGGTCGTCACCCTCCGCGATGCCAGCCTTGATGTCTGTGTCGAGTGCCGCAAGAGACTTCTTTCTGAACTCGTCCATGGCGACAAAGGCCTCTGCGAGGCCTTTGGTCAGTGAATGCCAGATCTTCGCTAGCTCATCGCACAATTGCTCGCTGCTCAGTCCGTAGAGACGCTGGACCGCTCCTGTCTGTGGTGCCAGCAGCTCTCGCAGTGCTTGAACCTGATGGTTCTGATACTGCTCTCCAGTGACATTGCACCAATGGAGCTGTGTCCGAAAGTGGAACTCATCGAACGCGGCGTCGATAGCCGCACCACTCTGGCGGCGCTCAGCTGTGGCGCACATAAAGTACTGCGAATTCAGCTTCTGAAAGATTGACTCGACCAGCTTCTGCAGCTTGCCCCAGGACTCATCGGTCAGATCACTCGGTGGATCTGCGACGGGCGGAGTGGCGGCAACCAGGCTCTGTACGTAGTCGATCATTCGTGCGGCGTGTGCGAGTTCGGGGCCGACCTCGACTTCGCTCTCAATCCCCAGGCTCGCGGCGCTTCGTTCGCCCCAGGCCCGGTGCAGCACTTTCAACGGGTTCAGCGTCGCCAACAGGGCCGATGCTTCGGCGACGTCCCGGTCAATCTCGCGCACCACCTGGCCATAGCCTGCGACGAGGCGCGCTTGGAACTTGTCGAACTCGCCCGGAGACCAGTCTGACTGCCAGACGACGTGACGGCCATATCTCGCCATGCGAAGAGGACCTGCGCTGAAGACCTCGTCAGGCCGCTGAGCCGCGCTGCGACGAGCAGACTTCTTATGCTTGTTGCGGCGCTTCATACGTCGATCCTGCCACAGGCGCTTCCTGGCTCTTGGTAGGCAGGGCGGCGCGGTACCGTTACATCATCGAGAAGGCCCGCCCACTTTTGGTGGGTAGGCCTTCGTGCCTGTCCTAGGCGTGTCAGCAGGAGAACGTAGATGACGGTCCCGCCGGTGACAATGCTGCAACCAGGCATTGGAAGATGGCTGCGAGCGACACTCGACCGGGGTAGTCGTGACTCCCGGCGCTTCCGAGTGCCAATGACGTGAAAGAAGGGTTGGGATGACCGAAGAGACGCCGGCGGATTCGAGTCGAACCGATGTTGGCCTCGCTGCGTCGTGCCTGTCCCAGGCAACCGCGCACTACCTGCGAGACGACGGGGACTTCAATGGTCTTCCGTTGGCACACATCTCGGCTGCAACGGGTCGCTCTTGGTCTGAGCTGCAGCAGGCCTTGACCGATCTTGTAGAGGCTGGTGCCGCACACGTTCACTGGGGTTACGTCGACGTCAACCCACATATCAACCGTCGTGGCTTCGCGCCCAAGGCGGCACAACTCGAGCATCTGAAGACGCTAGATGCCACCGAGTACTACACCTGCCTCTACCCCAGCGAGGATGTGTTGAAGGCGACGCCACCTGCTGGTGCTTACGCCAACAGGCCCTACACGCGCGAGCTTGCCCTTGGTGCAGCGCAGTTCGGCTACCGATCGTTCGAACTGCAGGTCCTGGAGACCTATCGAAACGATCCGCGGTACTACTACACCTGCTCCGACATCGGCGGGTCGATCTGCATCTCCTCGGAACACTCTCAAGGAGGTCAACAGGTGCGTGAGTCCGACCAGGTTTTGGTGGAAACCTTCGGCTTCTCGTACGACGAGCACAGAAACCGCGCGGTTGCGGTCTTCGTTCGGTACCTTCATGATCTCAGCGCTGAGCATCAACAGATGTGGCGTGCGCGGCAGCTAGAGGGATCGCACGGCCTGCATCCCGACTACTACCGAGCCAACGTTCTGGGGGAATGGCCAGAGCACATATCGCTACTCGAGGCGCTGTGCATCGAGGTCTGGCTCATCAACCAGATGGCGCAGGTCATCAGAAAGAGGCCGCTCTTCAGGCAGGACTTTGGCCAGCATGCAGAGAACCGACCGAAGAAGCTTGCCCTTCTCATCCGCCCGACCCTCGAAGAGTTCAACGCTGCCGTTCTGTTGCTGGACAAGGTGCTGTCTGACAACATTTCGACCAAGTTCTTCGAGGGCGCCATTCCGCTGGAGAGCGAGATGGAGCGACGAGACGGGAAGATCGAGGTTCGGCCCAAGGGAACGATCACCTTGCTCGACGAGTACTTGCGAAGCGTCTACCGCACCAATGACTGGAGCGTGTGGGACGAGGCGATCGCGTCGTTAAGGAAGGTGCGGAAGCTTCGGCAGAGCCCAGCGCATGCGGTCAAGGAAGACGTGTTTGACCCGGAGTACGCAAGGCAGTTTCGGGAACTCTGCGTCGAGGGGTACGGTGCGCTGCAAACATTGCGTACCTGCCTTCAGCGACACCCGGCGGTTCGGGGTGCCGGGATCGAAGTTCCGCATGCTCTGGAGGAAGGGAAAGTTTGGACTGAGTAGGCGGAGCCGAGGCTCGTTCCGGCGACCTCCGCAGTTGATTCAGAGTCCCCTGTGGCGCGGCCCACATCCAGCCCAGCGTTCGAGCGCTCCGCACCATCGGCAATTGAATTCTCTGATTCTGCCTGGGGTTTGCCTTCAGTCGCGAGTCTGGCCTCTATAACGGCTGCCTCGGACAGCAGCCACTGGCGGCCCCCAAAATGACTGTCTGCTAACAGTCTGAAGCTGCCCCATTCGCACCGCTATGCCCGTTTCGCAGCGGCTGCGGCCATCCGCGCAGCGCAACCATGGACACTCCGATCGGCATCAACCGGTCGTTGGGCTCATCTGTTTGCGCAGAACCGAGCGCGAGCTACCGGATGTGCAGCGTGCGCAAAACCGCGCGCTGCGGTAGTCGGTGGCGCCGGTGGCGTGCACCGAACGTCCACCGTGGTGCAGCCCCGTGCGGGTCCGGGTCCCGCAGGCCCCACCGCTCAAGCCTTCACTTCGACCACCTGTTCAAAGCCACCGAAGATCATCCGCTTGCCGTCGAAGGGCATCGGCGGATTGCCGGGGTTGGAGGGGTCCATGCGCGGGTCTTCCACCATCTTCTTCATGGCGGCGTCGCGCGTGGCCTTGTCCGGCCATTCGACCCACGAGAACGCCACCGTCTCCTCGGCCGTCGCCTGGACCGCGCGGCGAAAGTCGGTGACCTTGCCGTCGGGGACGTCATCGCCCCAACTCTCGATCACACGCGTTGCCCCCAGCTCGATGAACAGCGCGTCGAAATGACGCGCGTGCTCGATGAACTGCTGCTTGTTGGCCGTGGGAACCGCGATCACGAAACCGTCGATGTAGGACATGCCTGGACTCCTGGCGAGGGTGGACCGGTCGACGCACCCGCCCGGGCGCGCCTCCTGCCTTCACGACGAACGAAAGGTGGCTGATTCGACAGGGCCGCTGACACTGTAGGTCACCCTGCGCATCATGCGGTTCTCGATGTTTCCGCTGAACGAAAGTGTGTGATGCGAACTTTGCGCTTTTCGGAACCCTGCAAAGCAGCCACAGTCACGCCCCATGACTCCGCATGACCCGTTCCTCGCGCAAGGCACCCTCACCCGCCCGCTGGTGTGGGCCGGTTTCCGGCAGATGACGCCGATCGCCGCCTTCGTGCTGGTCTTCGGCGCGGCCTTCGGCCTGGCGGCCACCCAGCACGGCCTGCACGCCGGCTGGGCGGTGGCCATGAGCGCGCTGGTGTTCGCCGGCGCGGCGCAGTTCGCGGTGCTCGACCTGTGGGGGTCGCAGGTGCCGGTGCTGCCGCTGGTGCTGACGGTGTTCGCCATCAACGCCCGCCACCTGCTGATGGGCGCCACGCTCTACCCCTGGCTGCGCCCGCTGTCGGCCCGCCGGCGCTACGGCGTGATGGTGCTGGCCTCGGACGCCAACTGGGCCATGGCGCTGCAGGCCTTCGGGCGCGGCCAGCCGGGCTTCGGCCAGCTGCTGGGCGGCGGCCTGGCGCTGTGGCTGTTCTGGGTGCTCGGCACCTGGCTGGGCACGCAGGTGGGCGACCTGATCGCCGACGCGCGGCGCTGGGGGCTGGACATGGTGATGGGCTGCTTCCTGCTGGCCATGGCGGTGGGCGGACAGGCGAAGAACCTGCGCCTGCTCGCCATCTGGGCGGTGGCGGCCGGCGCCTCGCTCGCCGCCTGGCGCTGGCTGCCCGAGAACAGCCACGTGGTGGTGGGGGCCGTGGCCGGCGGCCTGCTGGGCATGGTCTGGAAGGAGCAGCGCCGTGAGCCTTGATTCGCTGGGCTGGGGCACGCTGCTGATCGTGGCCGTGATGGCGCTGGTCACGCTGGCCACGCGCTGGGGCGGCGTGTTCGTCATGTCCTTCGTGCCCATCGGCCCGCGGGTGCAGCGCTTCATCGAGGCCATGTCGGGCTCGGTGCTGATGGCGCTGCTGGCGCCGCTGGCGGTGCAGGGCGACGGCGGTGCGCGGCTGGCGCTGGCCACCACCGCGGCGGTGATGCTCGTGCTGAAGAAGCCCCTGCCCGCCATCGCCGCCGGCATCGTGGCGGCGGCGGTGTTCAGGCAGTTCTGACGGCGAGCGCCCGTCAGGCAACATCGCCGGACCATGCCGCCCGCCGCCCACGACGCCGCCCAGCTGCTCTGGCGCTGCCGCCAAACAGGCAGCGTCATCGACGCCCTGCCCGACGCGCTGCGCCCCGGCGATGCCGCGGCCGGCCATGCGATCCAGGCCGCGCTGGCCCAGGTGGCCGGCAGCCCGGTGGTCGGCTGGAAGATCGCCGCCACCAGCGCGGCCGGGCAGGCGCACATCCAGGTCGACGGCCCGCTGCCGGGGCGCATCCTGAGCAGCTTCGTGCACGCTATGGGCGCCACGCTGTCGCTCGCCGGCAACCGCATGCGCGTGGTCGAGCCCGAGTTCGCGTTCCGCCTGGGCGCTGCGCTGCCGCCGCGCGGCACGCCCTATGCCGTCGACGAAGTGCTGGCGGCCGTCGCGTCGCTGCACCCGGCCTTCGAGCTGCCCGATTCGCGCTTCGCCGATTTCGCCCGCGCCGGCCTGGCGCAGCTGATCGCCGACGACGCCTGCTGCGGCCGCTTCGCGTTCGGGCCGGCGGTGGCGCCGGCGGCGTGGCGCGGGGCCGATCTGGCGGCGCAGGCCGTGCACGCCACCGTGCGGGCCGCGGACGGCAGCGTGCGCTGCACGCGCCGCGGCGAAGGACGCGCGCTGCTCGGCGATCCGCGCACCGCACTCACCTGGCTGGCCAACGAGCTGTCCTCGCTGGGCGTCGGCCTGCGCGCCGGCGACTGGGCGTCGTGCGGGACCTGCATGGTGCCGCTGGCGGTGCAGCCGGGCGACCGTGTCGAGGCCGACTACGGCAGCTTCGGCGTCATCGAGATCGGCGTGTCCCGCTAGGGCCGCCTGCGGCGGCAGCTCACGCGGGCGGACCGGCGGCCCGCATCGCCTCGCCGAGTTCGGTGTCGCCCTGGTCGATCAGGACCTGCGCCGCGCTCACGCGATCGCGCGTCTCGCGGTTCTGGCTGAGCTTGAACTTGCCCACCAGGCGCGCCACCGCGATCTCCAGGCCCACGATGGACTTCAGCATCGCGTCGATGTAGTCGCTGGGCGCGTCGCCCATCTTCCACGGGCGGGGCTGGCCGGCCTCGTGCTGGCGCGTGAGCCGCGCCACCAGGCCGCGCACGTAGCGCTCGTCGTTGCGCACGGTGATGGTCCCGTGGGCATGGACCACCCGGTAGTTCCAGGTGGGCACCAGCTTGTGCGCCTCGTGTTTGCTGGGGTACCAGTTGGGCGAGACGTAGGCCTGCGCGGCACGGAACACCACCAGCACCTCGTCGCCGTCGGCCACGCTCTGCCACAGCGGGTTGTCGCGGGCCACGTGGGCGCGCAGCACGCCGTGCGGGCCCACGCCGGTGTCCAGCTCGAATGGCACGTGGTTCGCGTCGAGGCCGCCGCTGCCGTGGGTGACCAGCATGCCCAGCGGGTGACGGGCGATCAGGTCGTGCAGGGCCTCGGGCCGCCGCTCCTCGAAATGGCTGGGCAGGTACATCCTGGCTCCCCGGCAGATGGGTTTCGAACGGCCCGATTGTCAGGCGGCTGCCGGTTCGGCGCCCGCGAGATATGGCCCGATGTTGCGCATCGCCTGCGCCACATAGGCCTCCTTCTCACCCACCGGCGCCACGTAGTGCAGCGCGCTCTCGGCCGCGGCCACGCCCTGCAGCCGCGCGATGACCCACGCCGCCAGGTAGGCCGACGCCAGGCAACCGCCCGCGGTGGCGAGGTTGCCGCGCGCGAAGAAAGGCTGGTTCAGCACGTCGACGCCGGCCTCCTGGACCCAGGGTTTGGTGATCAGGTCGGTGCAGGCCGGCACCTCGTGCAGCAGGCCCAGCTTCGCCAGCACCAGCGTGCCGGAGCATTGGGCACCCAGCAGCTGCCGGGTGGGGTCGAGCGGCTTCAGTTGATGCATCAGCGCGGTATCGGCGATCACCTCGCGGGTCTGCAGGCCGCTGCCCACGATCACGGCGTCGGCCGTCACGGCGTCCTGCAGCGAGGCCTGGGCCTCGATGACCACGCCGTTCATCGAACGGACCCGGGCGCTCGGGCTGGCGATCGACACGCGCCAGCCGGGCTGCTTGACGCGGTGGAGGATGCCGAGGGCGATCAAGGAGTCGAGCTCGTTGTAGCCCTCGAAGGTGAGGATGGCGATGTGCATGGCCTCGATGCTAGGCGTGCCAATCAATACAATCAAATAATTGTCATGCATACAACATCGCCCCATGGCCCAGGCCCGGTACAAGCAGGTCGTCGACCGGTTCGCCGCTGAGATCACGGGCGGCCGCCTGCCGCCCGGCACCCGCCTGCCCACGCACCGGCAGCTCGCGGCCGACGAGGGCCTGGCGCTGGTGACGGCCAGCCGCGTCTATGCCGAGCTGGCGACCATGGGCCTGGTGAGCGGCGAGACCGGCCGCGGTACCTTCGTCAAGGAAACGGCGGTGCCGCGTGGCCAGGGCGTGGACCAGCACGCGGTGGCGGCCGACATGCTGGACCTGAACTTCAACTACCCGTCGCTGCCGGGCCAGGCCGAGCTGTTGCGGAACGCGCTGCGCCAGCTGGCCGCGGCCGGCGACCTGGAGGCGCTGCTGCGCTACCAGCCGCATGGCGGCCGCCCGCACGAGCGGGCCTCGGTGGCGCGGCATCTGGCGCGCCGCGGGCTCACCGTGCCGGGCGAGCAGGTGATGCTGGTCGACGGCGCGCAGCACGGCCTGGCCACCACCGTGATGGCGCTGCTGCAGCCCGGCGACGTGGTGGCGGTCGACGCCCTCACCTACCCCGGCTTCAAGCTGCTCGCCGAGGCCCACCGGCTGGAACTGGTGGCGGTGCCCGCCGGCACCGACGGCCCCGACCCGGACGCGCTGGCCGCGCTGTGCCGGCGCCGCCGCGTCAAGGCGCTGTACGCCATGCCGACGATGCACAACCCGCTGGGCTGGGTGATGAGCGCGAGCCGCCGCCGCGCCCTGGTGGCGGTGGCGCGGCGACACGGGCTGCTGGTGATCGAGGACGCCGCCTACGCCTTCCTGGTGGAGCAGGCGCCGCCGCCGCTGGCGGCGCTGGCACCGGAGACCACGGTCTACGTGTCGGGCTTCTCCAAGAGCGTGGCCACCGGCCTGCGCGTGGGCTGCGTGGCCGCGCCGCCGCAATGGGTGGGCGCTATCGAGCGCGCGATCCGCGCCACCACCTGGAACACGCCGGGCGTGATGACCGCCATCACCTGCGGCTGGATCGACGACGGCACGGTGGACCGGCTGGAAGCCGGCAAGCGCCGGGACGCGCGCGCGCGCCAGCAACTCGCCGCACAGGTGCTGGGCGCGCTGCGGCGCGTGAGCCACCCGGCCTCGTACTTCGTCTGGCTGCCGCTCGCCGAAGAGGTGCGCGCCGACCAGGTGGCCGCGGCGCTGATGCGCGAGCGCGTCTCGGTGTCCACCGCCGAGCCCTTTGCCACGTCGGCGCGGGTGCCGCACGCGATCCGGCTGGCGCTGGGCTCGGTGGACTTCGACACGCTGCGCGAGGCTCTGGAGACCGTGGCGGCGGTGATCGCCGAGCGCACGTACTGAGAGGCATCGACCCTTCGCACGCGGTCGAAGGCGGTCGCCGCGGCGGCGCGCCCGGCCTCCGCATGGCCGCGCTTCCGACCCCTTGAAACCGCCGCACCGGCCCCTACTTCGAGAACCGAGCCGGCGGGTCGGTCTCCTGCCGGTGCCAACCCCTGCATCGGAGGACATACACCATGTACGAATCGATCCTGAATCACCCGTACAGCCTGTTTGGCCAGTTCGAGCGCCTGCGTCGTGAACTCGACGACGTGTTCGGCGTTTCCGGGTTGCCCAACAGCATCCGCTCGGTCGCGGCGGGCACGACCCCGGCGATCAACATCGGCCGCACCGCCAGCAGCGTGGAGATCTACGCCTTCGCGCCCGGCCTGGACGCGTCGAAGATCGAGGTCACGCTCGACCGCGGCGTGCTGCGCATCTCGGGCGAGCGCGCGCCGGGCATCCCGACCGGCGACCCCAAGGTGCAGGTCTATGCCCGCGAACGCGGCACTGGCCGCTTCGCCCGGGCGATCTCGCTCCCCGACGACGTGGATGCCGCACACGTGAACGCGAGCTACCGCGACGGCGTGCTGCAGGTCAGCGTGGCGCGCCGCGAATCGGCCCAACCCCAGCGCATCACCGTGCAGTGACGCGCCAGCACGACACACAGGAGAACCCATCATGAGCGACAAGAAGCAAGTGACCGCCCGCGCCGCCGTCGACACCGAACAGCAACGTGCCGTGTCACCCGCGGTCGATGTGTTCGAGGACGCCTCCGGCATCACGCTGCTGGCCGACATGCCCGGCGTGCCCAGGGATCAGCTGGATCTGAAGATCGAGGGCGACGCACTGCTGATCGAAGGCGCGGTGCAGCAACCCACGCCCGATGGCCTGGAGGCGGTGTATGCCGAAGTGCGGGTGCCGCGCTACCGGCGCAGCTTCACGCTGAGCCGGGAGCTCGACACGGCGCGCATCGACGCCAACCTGAAGGACGGCGTGCTGACCGTGCGGATCCCCAAGCAGGCGCACGCGCAGCCGCGGCGGATTGCCGTGACCGCGGGCTGAAACCTCGGGCCGCCGTCGGCGTGCGGCGCCCTCGAAGCACGCGGGGGCGCCCGCGGGTCGGGGCGATGACCGCTACATCGCGTAGTCGCCGCTGGCCTCGGGCTGGAACAGCAGGGCCACCACCTCGGCGGCCCGCGCCTCGCCCGCGGGCGTGGACCAGCGCGCCACGGCGCCGACCGTCAGCCCCAGCAGGCTGCAGCCCACCGGCGACAGCACCGACACGAAACCTGCCGCGGGCTCCGCGTCGGCCGGGTAGCAGAGCGTGAGCCGGCTGCGCAGGCCGCTGGCCAGGTCGTGCAGCAGCACCTGCGAATACATGGTCACCACGTCGGGCCGGACCTGGCGGGAGGGCACGACGGTGCAGGCGTCGAGCAGGGGCTCGATCGCCGCGGCGGCGGCGGGACGCTGACGGCGCGCGAGGCTCAGCAGACGAACATGGTCCAGCTCGGTGAGCGTGCGCTCGAGTGTCAAGACTTCCACGGGGCATTCCTTCGATCAGGGGCGCCGTGCCGGGCCATCGCCGGCACACGCCATCGCGCGGGCTGGGGGCCCGGCGATCGGAGGTTTGCGCAGAGGGGGTGGAGGTGATCGCCGGGCCTAGGGGTGTGCGGCCGGCAGACGGGTGCGCATGCCCGCCCCGGCCCGCAAGGCGGGTCCGCGCAGCGCGGCGGTGCGGGCAAGGGAGCACATGGCGGCACTCTAGGCGGCCCTCCTCAGGGACGCAACGGACGGCGGCCAAGTCGCACTGCGGCGTGGGCGTATTGCCTCGACGGCGGACCGGGACGCTGCGCTCAGATCTTCGGGATGCGCAGCGTCTTGCTGATCATCAGCGTGCCCGACAGCGCGAACATCAGCACCAGCGGGTGCAGCGTCCAGCCGGCGATCGACCAGGCGCCGCCGGGCAGCGGCGCCGTGAGGCCGCCCTGCTGCCACGCGATGGCCGCGAGCACCGCGGTCAGCACCACGCTGGTGGGAATGGGCGTGCCCTCGAAGTACGGCACCTTGGCGGCGCCGGCCGACAGGCTCTCGGCGGTGACGTTGTAGCGCGCCAGCCGGCTCACGCCGCAGCAGACGAAGTAGATCAGCACCACCACGTCCCAGCCGCCGCGCAGGCCCGCGGCGAACGCCAGCGCGGCCGGGGCCACGCCGAAGGAGATCACGTCGGCCAGCGAATCGAGCTCGCGGCCCAGCGCCGAGTGCTGCTGCCGCCAGCGCGCCACGCGGCCGTCGAGCCAGTCGAACGCGAAGGCCAGCGGCGCCATCGCGGCAGCCCACAGGAAGTCGGACAGCTTGCCGCTGCCCATGTAGAGCATCGCCAGGAACACGCCGGCCGTGCCGCAGGCGGCGTTGCCCAGCGTCACGAAGTCCGCGAGATGGAAGCCGCGGATCATCGACAGGTGGCGCGGGGGCGGCTTGGATGGCGGTGTGTCGTGGGGCATGCAGACCTCGGCGAGTGCGGGCAGTGCTGAATTGCAGGGACGGCGATGGTCTCAGTGGCTGTCGCCAACCGGCGCCGCCCTGACGATGCGCGAGGGCACGGCGAACGTGCCGCCGCCCAGGTGGTGCAGCGTGTGCAGCTCGGCGTTGTCGTCGCGGAACGACCAGCGCCCGTCGGCGAACACGCGCGGGTCGGCCTGCGCCGAGACCACCTCGCCGAACACGGTGTCGTAGGCCGCCTCGGTGTGCGGCTCGGGGATGCGGCGCAGCTCCAGCCAGGCCACGCAGCCTTCGACGAGCGGCAGGCCCAGCACCGGACCCGGCGTGAAGCGGAGGCCGAAGCGGGCGAACTTGTCGACCTCGCGCCCGCTCTCGCTGCCCACGGCGTAGCTCAGGTCAGCCAGCGCCGCGCACGGCAGGCCGATCGCGAAACGGCCGCTGGCCTCGAGCAGCTCGCGCGTGTAGGTCTTCTTGTCGACCACCACCGCGATGCGCGGCGGCGTGAACTCCACCGGCATCGACCAGGCCGCGGCCATCAGGTTGCGGCGGCCTCCGTGTTCGGTGGCGATCAGCACCGTGGGACCGTGGTTGACCAGGCGGCTGGCATGGTCGAGGGTAACGGGGTGCATCGGCATCATGCGGGCAGTCTACGGGCGCTGCAGCGTTAGCATCGGCGCCGTCATGAAGCGCACCGTGCCCCAGCAGCCCCACGGAAGCTTCTTCGCCAGCGTGGCGGCGGTGGCGCGCTGAGCGAGCGCGATGAGCCTGACCCCCCTGCTGCGCCACCTGTCGTGGCCCGAGCTGCGGCACCACGCCGCACGCCACGCCATCGCCGTGCTGGCGGTGATGCTGGGCGTGGCGCTGGCGTTCTCGGTGCACCTGATCAACGCGTCGGCGCTGTCGGAGTTCGGCGCGGCGGTGCGCAGCGTCAACGGCGAGCCCGACCTGAGCCTGCGCGCCGTGAGCGGCAGCGGTTTCGACGAGGCGCTCTACGGCCGCGTGGCCACGCACCCGCAGGTGGTGCTGGCGTCGCCGGTGGTCGAGGTGGACACCTATGCGCTCGACGCGCAGGGCCGGCGCGTGGCGCTGCGGGTGCTGGGGCTCGATGCGCTGGTGGCCCCGGCGCTCTCGCCGACCCTGCTGCCCGAGCCGGCCGCCGGTGCCGGCCGCCTGGCGATGCTGGACCCCGGCGCGGTGTTCCTGAACCCGGCCGCGCAGGCGCTGCTGAAGCCGGACGACGGCGACGGACTCCTGCGCGTGCAGAGCGGCCTGCATCTCGTGTCGCTGCGCATCGCCGGCGGCAGCAGCGCGCCGGGCGTGCCACTGGCCCTGATGGACCTGGCCGGCGCGCAGCAGGCCTTCGAGCGGCTGGGCCGGCTGAGCCGCATCGACCTGCGCTTCAGCGCCGGCGCCGACCCGCAGCGCGTGCTGCGCGAGCTGGCGCTGCCGGCCGACGTGCGCGCCGCGACGCCGGGTGAATCGGCGCAGCGGCTCAGCAACGTGTCGCGCGCCTACCGCGTGAACCTCACGGTGCTGGCGCTGGTGGCGTTGTTCACCGGGGCCTTCCTGGTGTTCTCGGTCCTGTCGCTGTCGGTCGCGAAGCGGCTGCCGCAGTTCGCGTTGCTGGGCGTGCTGGGGCTGGGCGCGCGCGAGCGGCTGCAGTGGGTGCTGGCCGAATCGGCGCTGCTCGGGCTGGTGGGCAGCGCGCTGGGCCTCGCGCTCGGCACGGCGCTCGCGCTGGGCGCGCTGCGCTGGCTGGGCGGCGATCTCGGCGGCGGCTACTTCGCCGGCGTGGCCCCGCGGCTGCAGTTCGGGCCGCTCGCAGCGCTCGTCTACGGCGGACTGGGCGTGGTGGCGGCGCTGGTGGGCGGCTGGCTGCCCGCGCGCGCGGCGCAGCGCATCGCACCGGCCCAGGCCTTGAAGGGCCTGGGCGAGGCCGGCGCGCGCACGCGGCGGCCGTGGCTCGGGCCACTGCTGATGCTGGCCGGCGCGCTGCTGGCGCTGGCGCCGCCGATCGCCGGCCTGCCGATCGCCGCCTACGTGGCGGTGGCGCTGCTGCTGGTCGGCGGCATCGCCTGCGTGCCGGCCGGCGTGGGCCTGCTGCTGCGCGCGGTGCGGGTCCCTGCCTCGAGCGCCGCCTGGTTGCTGGCCACGCAGCGCGCGCGCCACCAGCGCGCCAGCGCGACGGTGGCGGTCGCCGGTGTGGTGGCCAGTCTGGCGCTGGCGGTGGCGCTGACCGTCATGGTGGCGAGCTTCCGCGACGCGGTGACGCGCTGGCTCGACACGGTGCTGCCGGCCGACCTGTACGTGCGCACCGCGACCGTGAGCGCCAGCAACGACACGGCCTGGCTGCCGCCCGATTTCGTGGCGCGCGCCGGCGCCCTGCCCGGCGTGCGCCGCCTCGAGACGCTGCGCGCCCTGCCGCTGTCGCTCGACGCGGCCCGCCCACCGCCGGTGCTGATCGCACGGCCGCTGGCCGACGCGCAGCGCACGCTGCCACTGGTGGGCGAGCTGCTGCCGGCCGCGCCGGGGGGCGAGCCCGGCGTGTTCGTGAGCGAGGCGATGGTGGCGCTGTACGGCGCCGCGCCAGGCACGCGCCTCGTGCTGCCGCTGACGCACCGCGACGGCCACGCGCTGCCCACGCGCTTCTTCGTGCGCGGCGTGTGGCGCGACTACGCGCGCCAGCAGGGCGCGCTGGTGGTCGACGCGCAGGATTTCGTGGCGCTCACCGGCGACACGCGCGTGAACGACCTGGCACTCACGCTCGCGCCCGGCGCCGACCCGGCCGCGCTGCAGCAGGCGCTGCGCGCGCTGGCGCCCGACCCGGCGCTGCTCGAGTTCGCGCAGGCCGGCGAGATCCGCGCGAGCTCGCTGCGCATCTTCGACCGCAGCTTCGCGGTCACCTACTGGCTGCAGGCCGTGGCGATCGCGATCGGGCTGTTCGGCATCGCGGCCAGCTTCTCGGCGCAGGTGCTGGCGCGGCGCAAGGAGTTCGGCCTGCTGGCGCACCTGGGCTTCACGCGCGGCCAGGTGCTGGCCATCGTGGCCGGCGAAGGCGTGGCGTGGACGGCGGCCGGCGCCCTGCTCGGCCTGGCACTCGGGCTGGCGGTGAGCGTGGTGCTGGTGCATGTGGTCAACCCGCAGAGCTTCCACTGGACGATGGAGCTGCTGGCGCCCTGGGGCCGGCTGGCGGCGCTGTGCGCCGCGGTAGTGGCCGCCGGCACGCTGACCGCGGCCGTCGCGGCGCGTCGCGCGGTCTCGCAGGACGCCGTGCTCGCGGTGAAGGAAGACTGGTGAACGACAAGCCCCTGCCGCTGTCGCGCCGCGCGCTGCTGCTGGCCTGTGCGCCGGGCTTCGGGCTGGGTGTGGGCGCCGCACGCGCGGCGCCGGTGGTGCGGGCCGGCACGCCCATCGTGCTGCCGCGCGACTTCGGTTCGCACCCCGAGTACCGCACCGAATGGTGGTACGTGACCGGCTGGCTCGAGCCCGCCGCAACGTCTGAACCATTCGGCTTCCAGGTGACGTTCTTCCGTTCGCGCACCGACGTGGCCGCCGCCGACCACCCGAGCCGCTTCGCCGCGCGGCAGCTGCTGTTCGCGCATGCCGCGCTCACCGATCCGCGGGCCGGCCGGCTGCGCCACGACCAGCGCACCGCCCGTGCCGGCTTCGGCATTGCCGAGGCGGCCACCGCCGACACCGACCTGCGGCTGCGCGGCTGGCAGCTCCTGCGAGTCAGCGCCGCGGCGTCTGGCGCGCACCACTACCGCGCCGTGGTCGACGCCACCGCCCAGGGCTACACCTTCGACCTGCGGCTCGACGCGACGCAGCCGGTGCTGCTGCAGGGCGACGCCGGCTATTCGCGCAAGGGCCCGGCCCCCGAGCAGGCGAGCCACTACCTCAGCGAGCCGCAGCTCTCCGTCGGCGGCACGCTGCGCGTGGAGGGCCGCGCGCTCGCGGTGACCGGCCGTGCCTGGCTCGACCACGAATGGAGCGAGGCGCTGATGCACCCCGACGCGGTGGGCTGGGACTGGGTCGGCATGAACCTCGACGACGGCGGCGCCCTCACCGCCTTCCGGCTGCGCCGCGCCGACGGCTCGGCGCTGTGGGCCGGCGGCAGCTTCCGGCCGCGCGGCGGCGCGGTGCGCACCTTCGGCCCCGACGAGGTGCGCTTCACGCCACTGCGGCGCTGGCGCAGCCCGGCGACGCAGGCCGAGTACGCGGTGGCCTGGCAGCTCGACACGCCGGCCGGCTCGCACCACGTGCGCGCCCGTCTGGACGCCCAGGAGCTCGACAGCCGCGGCTCGACCGGCTCGGTCTACTGGGAGGGCCTGAGCGACCTGTTCGAGGCCTCCAGCGGCACGCGCACCGGCCGTGGCTACCTGGAAATGACTGGCTATGCGAGCCCGCTGAAGCTGTAGCCGCGCCGCGCGCAGGGCCGCAGCGTCAGGGCCCCACGGCGGGGGCTGCTTACACTGCGGGCCCCATGGCCTCTTCCACTTCCACGATGTCCCAGGCCGTCACCGGCGGCGCCGCTGCCGGCGCCGGCGCCAAGGCGCGCTCGGTCCGCCCCTTGCGCGGCCTGCTGCCCTTCCTGAAGCCCTACCGCGGCCGCATCGTGCTGGCCGGGCTGTTCCTGGTGGGGGCCGCGCTGACCACGCTGGTGTTCCCGGTGGCGCTGAAGGCGCTGATCGACCAGGGCCTGGTCAGCAGCGACCCCGGCGAGCGCGTGCTGGCGCTGCGCGGCCACTTCTTCGCGCTGTTCGGCGTGGGCGCGGCACTGGGCCTGTTCTCGGCGCTGCGCTTCTACATGGTCACCTGGCTCGGCGAGCGCATCACCGCCGACCTGCGCAATGCGGTCTACGCGCACGTGGTGAAGCAGAGCCCGCAGTTCTTCGAGACCACGCAGACCGGCGAGGTGCTGTCGCGCCTGACCACCGACACGACGCTGGTGCAGACGGTGGTGGGCTCCAGCCTCAGCATGGGCCTGCGCAACACCGTGATGGGCCTGGGCGCTCTCGTCATGCTGGTGATCACGAACCCGGTGGTGATGGCGCAGGTGCTGGGCATCCTGGTGCTGGTGGTGCTGCCGGCGCTGTGGTTCGGCCGCAAGGTGCGCAGCCTGTCGCGCGCCAGCCAGGACCGCGTGGCCGATTCGAGCGCGATCGCCGCCGAGGTGCTGAACGCGGTGCCGGTGGTGCAGAGCTACACGCAGGAGGCGCGCGAGGCGCAGCGCTTCGACGCCTCCACCGCTCGCGCCTTCGCCACCGCGGTGCGCCGCACTCGCATGCGCGCCGGGCTGGTGGCCTTCATCATCACGGCCACCTTCGGCGCGCTGCTGTGGGGCCTGTACCAAGGCACGCAGGCGGTGATCCGCGGCGAGATCAGCGCCGGCCATCTGGGCCAGACGGTGGTCTACGTGATCCTGCTGGTGAGCTCGGTCGCGGTGCTGGCCGAAGTGTGGGGCGACCTGCTGCGCGCGGCCGGTGCCAGCGAGCGCTTGATGGAACTGCTGGCCACGCGCTCGCCGATCGAGAGCCCCGCGCAGCCGCGGGCGCTGGCGGCGGCGCCCACCGGCTCGCGCGTGAGCCTGCGCGAGGTGCTGTTCCGCTATCCGTCGCGACCCCTGACGCCGGCACTGGACGGCGTGACGATCGACGTGGAGCCGGGCCAGACGGTGGCGCTGGTGGGTCCCAGCGGCGCCGGCAAGAGCACGGTGTTCCAGCTGCTGCTGCGCTACTACGACGCCCAGGGCGGCACGGTGGCGATCGACGGCGTGCCGGTGCGCGAGGCCGACCTGGGCGCGCTGCGTTCGCGCATCGGCCTGGTGCCGCAGGACAGCGTGATCTTCTCGACCAGCGCGCTGGAGAACATCCGCTACGGCCGACCCGAGGCGAGCGACGAGGAGGTGATGGCCGCGGCGCGGGCCGCGCACGCCGACGCCTTCATCCGCGCGCTGCCCGAGGGCTATGCCAGCTTCCTGGGCGAGCGCGGCGTGCGGCTGTCGGGCGGGCAGCGCCAGCGCATCTCGATCGCGCGTGCGATCCTGAAGAACGCGCCGCTGCTGCTGCTGGACGAGGCCACCAGCGCGCTCGACAGCGAAAGCGAGCGCGCGGTGCAGGCCGCGCTGGACGAGGCGATGCGCGGCCGCACGACGCTGGTCATCGCCCACCGGCTGGGCACGGTGATGCACGCGGACCGCATCGTGGTGCTCGACGCCGGGCGCGTGGTGGACAGCGGCACGCACACGGAACTGCTGGCCCGCAGCGGGCTCTACCAGCGGCTGGCAGCGTCGCAGTTCTCCGATGCGCCGGCGATGGCGGTCAACGACGCCTGAGACGGGCGCGTTGTAACGAACGCTTGCAGCGCCCCCGGCGCCGCGCCGTACAAAGACGATCCCGGACCTCGAAGGAATTGCCATGACGATCACCTCCTCCCGCAAGTCGATCCCCACGCTCTCGATCGTCGCGCTCACCGCGGCCGCGCTGCTGGCCAGCGGCTGCGCCAACATGAGCCAGGAGCAGCAGGACACCGCCAAGGGCGCCGGCATCGGCGCGGCCGTCGGCGCGGTGGCCGGCGTGCTGATCGGCGACAGCAAGAAGGGCGCGGCCACGGGCGCGGCGATCGGCGCGCTGGGCGGCGCGGTGGCCGGCAACGTGTGGTCGAAGAAGATGGAAGAGAAGCGCCGTGCGATGGAACAGTCCACCCAGGGCACCGGCGTCGACGTGACGCGCACCGCCGACAACCAGCTCAAGCTCAACGTGCCGAGCGACATCTCCTTCGACACCGGCAAGTCGGCCATCAAGCCCGAACTGCGCACCGTGCTCGACAGCTTTGCCAACGGCCTGGCCAACGACCCGGCGCTGCAGGTGCGCGTGATCGGCCACACCGACAGCACCGGCAGCGACGCGATCAACAACCCGCTGTCGGTCGACCGCGCGCAGAGCGTGCGCGACTATCTGGCCGGCCGTGGCATCCAGCCGGCACGCATCGAGACCTCGGGCCGCGGCTCGCACGAGCCGATCGCCGACAACACCAGCGAGGCCGGGCGCGCGAAGAACCGCCGCGTGGAGATCCTGCTGCGCGAGCCGGAACAGGCCGGCGCCCCGGCCGCCCCGAAGTCCTGAACCGGCGCGGCCGCGGGGCCCGCTGCCTACAATCTGCAGATGTCAGCTCTTCCTTCCCCCTCGCCCCGCCCCGCCCGTTCCCAGTACGAGGACTTCCTGCGCCACGTGCGCGACCACGGCGTGGTCAAGGCCGACCGCACCGGCACCGGCACCACCAGCGTGTTCGGCCACCAGATGCGCTTCGATCTGCGCGAGGGCTTCCCGCTGGTGACGACCAAGAAGGTCCACCTGAAGAGCATCGTGCTCGAGCTGCTGTGGTTCCTGCGCGGCGACGGAAACGCCTCCTGGCTGCAGGAACGCGGCGTGACGATCTGGGACGAGTGGGCCGCGCCCGACGGCGACCTCGGCCCCGTCTATGGCGTGCAGTGGCGCAGCTGGCCCACGCCGGATGGCGGCCACGTCGACCAGATCGCCGAGGTGGTGAAGCAGCTCAAGACCAACCCCGACTCGCGCCGCATCATCGTGAGCGCCTGGAACGTGGCCGACCTGCCGAAGATGGCGCTGATGCCCTGCCACGCGTTCTTCCAGTTCTACGTGGCCGAGGGCCGGCTGTCGTGCCAGCTCTACCAGCGCAGCGCCGACATCTTCCTCGGCGTGCCCTTCAACATCGCCAGCTACGCGCTGCTGACGCACATGCTGGCGCAGCAGTGCGACCTGGAGGTCGGCGACTTCGTCTGGACCGGCGGCGACTGCCACATCTACAGCAACCACCGCGAGCAGGTCGAGCTGCAGCTCTCGCGCACACCGCGCCCGTACCCCACGCTGCAGATCAAGCGCCGGCCCCCGTCGATCTTCGACTACGCCTACGAGGACTTCGAGATCATCGGCTACGACCCGCACCCGGCCATCAAGGCGCCGGTCGCGGTCTGAGGCCTCCCGATGGAACTCTGGCTGATCGCCGCGGTGGCGCGCGACGGCGCCATCGGCCGTGCCGGAACGATGCCGTGGCACCTGCCGCAGGATCTGGCTCACTTCAAGCGCACGACGCTGGGCTGTCCGGTGGTGATGGGCCGCAAGACCTGGGAGTCGTTGCCGCCGCGTTTCCGGCCTCTGCCGGGCCGGCGCAACGTGGTCGTGACGCGCAATGCCGCCTGGCAGGCCGACGGCGCCGAGGCCGCGCCCTCGCTCGACGCCGCGCTCAAGCGCCTGCGCGAAGCGGAGCGGGTGTTCGTCATCGGCGGCGGTGAGCTCTACGCCCAGGCGCTGCCTCGCGCCGACGGCCTGGTGCTGACCGAGGTCGACACCGACGTGCCGGACGCCGACACGCACTTTCCCTTCTGGGATCGCGGCGCCTTCACCGAAGCCACGCGCGAGAGCCACGCCGACGGTGCGCCCTGGCCCTACCACTTCGTGCGCTACGAGCGCGTCCCTCGCTGAAACCGCACATCAGGCAGCGACGATCCTTTGGACGTTCAATCAGAGGTCGCGGACCATGACAACCTCTCCCCGAACGGCCGCGACCGCCTCGAAGCGGTTCGGAGTTCGGTTCGGCCTCGCCGCCAATGACATCGTCCACCCCCGCATACCGCGGCAACAAGGCCGCCTTGCCCAGCAAGCCTTGCGTGGCCTGCGGCCGGCCGATGAGCTGGCGCCGTCGCTGGGCGCGCACCTGGGATGAGGTGAAGTTCTGCTCCGACGCGTGCCGGCGCGCCAAGGGAGCCCGTGGCTGAGATGCGCCACCTGGTCGTGGTGCTGGGCGATCAACTGGAGCTGCACGCTGCCGCGTTCGACGGCTTCGACGCCGCACGCGACGCGGTGTGGATGGCCGAGGTGGCTGAGGAATCAGCGCATGTGTGGTCCAGCCAACCGCGCACGGTGATGTTCCTCGCCGCGATGCGCCACTTCGCGCTCGCCCTGCGTGCGGCCGGACGGACCTTGCACTACGCCCCGCTCGACGATCCCGCCACGCACGGCAGCCTGCAGGCGCAGTTGCGCGCCGACATCGAGCGCCTGCGCCCCACCGGCCTCGTGATGACGGCCCCAGGCGACTGGCGCGTGCTGCAGGCGATCAAGTGCGTGGCGCAGGCGCAGGGCCTGCCGCTCGAGATCCGCGAGGACCGCCACTTTTACGGCAGCGTGCGCGAGTTCGCGGCCCACGCGCGCGGCCGCAAGGCGCTGCGCATGGAGTACTTCTACCGCGAGATGCGCAAGCGCCACGGCGTGTTGATGCACGGAGACGAGCCCGAGGGCGGCCAGTGGAATTTCGACGCCGAGAACCGCGAGGCCTTCGGTGCCGCCGGCCCGGGCGCCGTGCCGCCGCGTGCGGTGTTCGAGCCCGATGCGCTCACGCGCGAGGTGATCGCGCTGGTCGAGAAGCGCTTCGGCACCCATCCCGGCCGACTCGATGGTTTTGCCTGGCCGGTGACGCGTGCACAGGCACTCGTCGCGCTGCAGCGCTTCATCACCGAGCGCCTGCCGCTGTTCGGCCACTACCAGGATGCGATGTGGCCCGGCGAACCCTGGCTGTACCACGCCCACCTGGCGGCCGCGCTGAACCTGAAGCTGCTGAACCCGCGCGAGGTCGTGGACGCGGCCGTAGCGGCCTACCGCGGGGGCGCCGCGCCGCTGGCCGGCGTGGAAGGCTTCGTGCGCCAGATCCTCGGCTGGCGCGAGTACGTGCGCGGCATCTACTGGACCCGCATGCCGGGCTATGCCGAGCTCAATGCACTGGACGCCCGCGAAGACCTGCCCGCCTGGTACTGGACCGGCGACACCGAGATGGCCTGCCTGCGCGACGCGATCACGCAGACGCTACGGCACGGCTACGCGCACCACATCCAGCGACTGATGGTCACCGGCCTGTACGCGCTGATGCTGGGCGTGCAGCCGCAGCAGGTGCACGCCTGGTACCTGGCGGTGTACGTCGATGCGGTGGAGTGGGTGGAACTGCCCAACACCCTGGGCATGAGCCAGTACGCCGACGGCGGCCTGATGGCCAGCAAGCCCTATGCGGCGACTGGCAGGTACATCCAGCGCATGAGCCCGCACTGCCAGGGCTGCCGCTACGACCCCGCCCAGCGCACAGGCGAGAAGGCCTGCCCGTTCACCACGCTGTACTGGGATTTCCTGATGCGCCACGAGGCGATGCTGGCCGGCAATCCGCGCATGGTGCTGCAGGTGAAGAACCTGGCGCGCCTGGACGAAGCCCAGCGGGAGGCGATCCGCGATCGCGCCCGGGCGCTGCGCCGCGCCTTGTAGGATGGCGGCCTCTGCGCAGCCGGACCCGCGGCCGGCACACCCTCTGGAATCCTCTTGAAACTCGCCACCTGGAACGTCAACTCGCTCGCCGTGCGCCTGCCTCAGGTGCTGGACTGGCTGGCCGCGAACCCGGTCGACGCACTGGTGCTTCAGGAAACCAAGCTCACCGACGACAAGTTCCCGCGCGCCGAGATCGAGGCCGCCGGTTACGCGGTGCAGTGGTTCGGGCAGAAGACCTACAACGGCGTGGCACTGCTGTCGCGCGAGCCGGCGCATGACGTGACGAAGAACATCTTCGGCTTCACCGACGAGCAGGCCCGCGTGATCGCCGGCACGGTGGACGGCGTGCGCGTGATCGGCGCCTACTTCCCGAACGGCCAGGCGCCGGACAGCGAGAAGTTCACCTACAAGATGGCGTGGCTGCAGGCGCTGCGCGACTGGGTGCGCAGCGAGCTGGCCGTGCACGCGAGGCTGGTGCTGATGGGCGACTTCAACATCGCGCCGGAAGACCGTGATGTGCACGACCCGGTGCTGTGGGCCGGGCAGATCCATTGCACACCGCAGGAGCGTGAGCACTTCCGCGAGTTGATCGGGCTCGGCCTGGTCGATGCCTTCCGGCTGTTCGAGCAGCCGCCCAAGAGCTGGAGCTGGTGGGACTACCGCAACCTCGCGTTCCGCAAGAACCAGGGCCTGCGCATCGACCACATCCTGGTCAGCGAGGCGCTGAAGCCGACGGTGAGCGCCTGCACGATCGACAAGCTGCCGCGCAAGAACGAACGGCCCAGCGACCACGCGCCGGTGGTCGTGGAGCTTTCCTTGGCGTGAGCGGCGGTCCGCCTACCTGGCGGCAGCGGGCGGGCGCGGCAGCGGCTTGACGCTGCCGCAATCGGCGCCGAGCCACTGGCCCTCACCCTGCATCGCCATCTTCGTGCCCTTGGCACCGCCGGTGCCGCGCATCTTCATCGTGTAGCGCTCGGCGCTGAGCGTGGTGATCTCGATGTCACCCTGGGACGGCGGCTTGGTACAGACGTACTTGATGTTCGTCGTCGCGCCGGAGCGGCTCTGGTCGTACTTGCAGTCGGGCCGCTGCTCCATCGGCACCGACTGGCGCGCCACGTCTTCGGGCGTGACGCAGACCTTGCTGGTCGAGCCGCCGCCGGTGGCGGCGTCCATGCCGGCGCCGTTGCGGCCCATCATCTCTTCCATCTGCTTGCGCTGCGCCGGCGGCATGGCGGCCATCTGCTTGCGCATCTGCTCCATCTGCGCCTGCTGGGCCGGATCGAGCTCCATCTGCTGCCTGATCTGCCACAGACCCGGCTTCATGGCGGTCTGGCCCTGCGCCGGCCCCACCGCCCCCAGCATGCCGGCACACAGCAGCGCCGCGGTGCCTATCCATGAATGGCTCATCGATCGCCTCCTCGTCCAGCCCGGGAACCGACCCGCGCCGACATGGCACGGCTCAGTCGTCGAGACCCAGTTCCTGGATTTTGCGCGTGATCGTGTTGCGACCGATGCCGAGCTTGTGGGCCGCCTCGATGCGCCGGCCGCGCGTGATGTCGAGCGCGGTGTGGATCAGGCGCGCCTCGAACTTGTCGGTCAGGGCCTGCCAGACGTCGGGCACGCCGGCCTCGAGCAGGGCACGCGCCTCGCGCTCCAGATCGTCGAGCCAGAGCCCGGCCACCGCTGCCGCCGCAGCGATCGGCGTGTAGGCCGCGCCGGCGGCCGCTGGATCGTTCGGGGCGATGGGGGCCGACGCCTCGGGCAAGGCGCCGTGGGCGGCGCCCTGCGGCGCGGCCGTCATGGGTGCAGCCGAGGCGATGGCCGTCAGCTCCGGCGGCAGGTCCTTGGCGTCGACCATCTGCGCCGGCGCCATCACCGTGAGCCAGTGGCAGATGTTCTCGAGCTGCCGCACGTTGCCGGGATAGTCGAAGCTCGACAGCCGCGCCAGCGCGGCCTCGCTCAGGCGCTTGGCCTCGACGCCCAGTTCCTTGGCGCTCTTCTGCAGGAAGGAGCGCGCCAGCGCCGGGATGTCCTCGCGCCGCTCGCGCAGCGCCGGCAGGCGCAGGCGGATCACGTTGAGGCGGTGGAACAGGTCTTCGCGGAAGGCACCCTGCTTCACGCGCTGCTCGAGGTCCTGGTGGGTGGCGGCGATCACGCGCACCGTGCTCTTCAGCGGGTTGTGCCCGCCGACGCGATAGAACTGCCCGTCGCTCAGCACGCGCAGCAGGCGCGTCTGCAGGTCGAAGGGCATGTCGCCGATCTCGTCGAGGAACAGCGTGCCGCCGTCGGCCTGCTCGAAGCGACCGCGCCGTGTGGTCTGCGCGCCGGTGAAGGCGCCGCGCTCGTGGCCGAACAGCTCGCTCTCGAGCAGGTCCTTGGGGATGGCCGCGGTGTTGATCGCGACGAAGGGGCCACTGGCGCGCGAGCTGTGCTTGTGCAGCGCATGCGCCACCAGTTCCTTGCCGGAGCCGCTCTCCCCGGTAATGAGCACGGTGACGTTGCTCTGGCTCAGGCGGCCGATGGCGCGGAACACGTCCTGCATCGCCGGCGCCTGGCCGAGCATCTCGGGCACCTGGGTCAGGCGCTCGTCGCCCTCGTCCTCGCGCAGGCTCTCGTCGAGCGCGCGGCGGATCAGTTCCACGGCCTTGGGCAGGTCGAAGGGCTTGGGCAGGTATTCGAAAGCGCCGCCCTGGAAGGCCGAGACGGCGCTGTCGAGGTCGGAGTAGGCGGTCATGATGATGACCGGCAGGGCCGGCAGCCGCTCCTTGAGCGTGCCGAGCAGATCGATGCCCGAGCCGCCGGGCATGCGGATGTCGCTCACCAGCACCTGCGGCGCGTCGCCCTCGTCGAGTGCCGTGAGCACGTCGCGCGGGTTCGCGAAGCAGCGCACCGGCAGCTCCTCGCGTTGCAGGGCCTTCTGGAGCACGAAGCGGATGGATTGATCGTCGTCGACGATCCAGATGGATTTCATGCGGCTCTGCGATCCCTGAGCGTCTTGCCAGCCGCAGCCCCGACATCGGGTCAGGGGAGCGGCATCGTGATTTTGAACAGCGTCCTGCCCGGTTCACTCTCGCATTCGATCGTGCCCTGATGTTGCGCCACGAAGGTCTGTGCCAGTGTGAGCCCCAAGCCCGAACCGCCATCGCGCCCGGAAACCAGCGGGTAGAAGATGCGATCGCGGATGGCCTCGGGAACGCCCGGACCGTTGTCCTCAATATGCAATTCCAGTGCCAAACGAAAGCGCTGCTTGCCGAGCGTGACCTGCCGGGCGATCCGCGTGCGCAGGACGATGCGGGCGTCACCGGCCACCATGCGCTCGCCCAGCGCCTGGGCGGCGTTGTGGGCGATGTTCAGCACCGCCTGGATCAGCTGCTCGCGGTCGCCGCGGAAGTCGGGGATCGAGGTGTCGTAGTCGCGTTCGATCCGGAGCCCGCGGGGAAACTCGGCCACGATCAGGGCGCGCACCCGCTCGCACACCTCGTGGATGTTGACGTCGCCCACCACGTGCGGGCGGCGATGCGGCGCCAGCAGCCGGTCGACCAGCGCCTGCAGGCGGTCGGCCTCGTGGATGATGACCTGTGCGTACTCGCTCAGGCCCTTGGACTCGACCTCCATCTGCAGCAGTTGCGCCGCGCCGCGGATGCCACCCAGCGGGTTCTTGATCTCGTGGGCCAGGTTGCGGATCAGCTCCTTGGTGGCGCGCACCTGGTCGAGCGCGCGCTCCTCGCGGTCCTGCCGGGTCTGCTGCTCGATCTCGATCAGCTCGACCAGCGTGACGTCGGACTGCTCCATCTGGTTGACGATCACGTGCACCAGCAGCGGCTCACCGGGCGACACGAAGGGCCGCTTGAGCTGGGCATCGAGGCGGCTGGTCGAGAACTCGTTGCAGGCCACCGCGGCGACGGTGTCCCGCAGCAGCGAGGGATCGACGAACCATTCGAACCAGTCGCGCCGCAGCACGTTGCGGCGCGACAGGCCCAGGACGTTCTCGAACGCCGCGTTGGCGAACAGGCAGCGCCCGTCGGGCTGGACCACCGCCACCATGGTGGCGAGCAGGTCGAAGGCCTCGCTCCAGTGCGCCGCAGCCGGCAGTGTGGTGCTCGCCGCGCCGGCCGCGACGGCAATGCCGCGGCGCTCAGCCACCGCTGCCGCCGGTGACCTTGGAGAGCTCGCGCCGCAGGGCCGCCACGTCGGACTCGGAGCGCTCGATGCTGGCCTTCATCTCGGCCACGCGGTCGAGGTACTTCTGGTAGTTCTTCTCGTCGCCGCGTCGCTCGGGCTGGCCGTTGTTGTACTCCTGCTTCAGCGCCGTCAGGCGCTCCTCTTCGCGGCGCAGCTCGGTCTCGAGGATGCGGCGCTTGTCGGTGTCGCGCGCGCGCTGGTCGGCCGGGTCGACGCGGCTGTCGGCCGGACGCGATTCGCCGCTCGGCGTGGCGGCCGGAGCGCGCCGCGCCGGCGCCTGGATCACCGTGATCGGCGCGCCCTCGAGCGTCTTGCAGCCCTTGGCGGCGGCCTCCTTCGGCGTGTAGGCGCTGGTGTACAGGTTGCCCGGGCACTTGTAGATGACGGGCTCCTGGGCCCCCGCGCCAGCGGCCGAGCTCACCAGCCCTGCCGCGACCAGCACGCGCAGTTCAACCGTCCATCGACTCATCCCGACTCCTTCATCCCGACGATCCGCAACAGCGCGACGCCCTGCGACCGGAGTATCCGGCATCCCGCATTCAACGCACGCCGTGCTGCCGGCGCGCACCGCGCCCCAAAAAAAAGGGACGGCGGATGCCGTCCCTTTCTCACACGCGACTTGCGCGCCGGCGGGCGGGCCCGCAGGCCCGCCTCGGCGATCAGAGCGTGTAGTACATGTCGAACTCGACCGGATGGGTCGCCATGCGGAAGCGCGTGACTTCCTGCATCTTGAGGTCGATGTAGGCGTCGAGGTAGGAGTCGGTGAACACGCCGCCCTTGGTGAGGAAGGCACGGTCCTTCTCCAGGTACTCAAGCGCCTGCTCGAGGCTGGCGCAGACGGTCGGGATCTTCGCGTCCTCTTCCGGCGGCAGGTGGTACAGGTCCTTGGTGGCGGCTTCGCCCGGGTGGATCTTGTTCTCCACGCCGTCCAGGCCGGCCATCAACAGCGCTGCGAAACCCAGGTAGGGGTTCATCAGGGGATCGGGGAAGCGCGCCTCGACGCGGCGGCCCTTGGGATTGGCCACGTAGGGGATGCGGATCGAGGCCGAGCGGTTCTTGGCCGAGTAGGCCAGCTTCACCGGGGCTTCGAAGCCAGGCACCAGGCGCTTGTAGCTGTTGGTGCCGGGGTTCGTGATCGCGTTCAGCGCCCGGGCGTGCTTGATGATGCCGCCGATGTAGAACAGCGCGAATTCGCTCAGGCCGGCATAGCCGTCACCGGCGAACAGGTTCTTGCCGTCCTTCCAGACCGACTGGTGCACGTGCATGCCCGAGCCGTTGTCGCCGACGATGGGCTTGGGCATGAAGGTCGCGGTCTTGCCGTAGGCGTGGGCCACGTTGTGGATCACGTACTTCTGCAGCTGCACCCAGTCGGCGCGCTGGATCAGCGTGCTGAACTTCGTGCCGATCTCCATCTGGCCGGCGTTCGCCACCTCGTGGTGGTGCACCTCGACCGGGATGCCCAGCGATTCGAGGATCAGGCACATCTCCGAGCGCAGGTCCTGGCCCGAATCGACCGGCGGCACCGGGAAGTAGCCGCCCTTGACGGCCGGGCGGAAGCCCGAGTTGCCGTGCTCGTATTCCTTGCCGGTGTTCCAGGCCGCTTCCTCGCTCTCGATCTTGGCGAAGCAGCCCGACATGTCGTTGCTCCAGCGCACGCTGTCGAACACGAAGAACTCGGGCTCAGGACCGAAGTAGGCGGCGTCGCCCAGGCCCGAGGCCTTCATGTAGGCCTCGGCACGCTTGGCGAGCGAACGCGGATCGCGCTCGTAGGCCTTGCCGTCGGCGGGATCGATGACGTCGCAGGTCAGGATCAGCGTGGGCTCTTCGAAGAACGGGTCGATGTTGGCCGTGTTCGGATCGGGCATCAGCTGCATGTCGGAGGCTTCGATGCCCTTCCAGCCGGCGATCGAAGAGCCATCGAAGGCGTGGCCCGACGTGAACTTGTCTTCGTCGAAATGCGAGACGGGCACGGAAACGTGCTGCTCTTTGCCGCGGGTGTCGGTGAAACGGAAATCAACGAACTTGATCTCGTTTTCCTTCACCATCTTCATCACGTCGGCGACGGTCTTGTTGGCCATCAGGTGCTCCTAGCGGGACGTTGGATCGGTGTGGGGGAATGGGGCTGAGAGGCCCCGGCAATGGCCGGAAAGGGCTCTCGGAAATTTAGCAGAAACCATGCCCAGGACAGGATCGTGAACGGTGCGCGCGTGCGCCTCGACGGCTCATCGACAGGCTGGATCGCACATCAGGCACTGATTCGAGGCAGATAACGCACCAAGAACGACCATTCCCGGGCGTCGTCAACGCACCATTTCAGGGCCAAGCTGGGCGCCGTAGCCGCTCAGTCCGGTCAGCAGCGCGGCATAGGCGCGGCCCAGCGTGTCGGCGTTGCCGCCCTTCACGCCGAGCTCGATGTGGCGACCATGCTCCGGGTGGTCGACGCTGGGCAGGCTGAAGACCTTGACGTCGGCGAACTCGGCCTCGATGGCCTCCATCAGCGGCGTGAGCGCGGCCTCCATCGCCCCGTAGACGATCACCGAACGCTCGGCCTGCCCGCCGCCGCGGAGATGCGCGTAATGGGTGTCGAGCACCCACGCCATCATCGGCCAGGCCATCACCGGAAAGCCGGGGACGAAATGCACGGCACCGCCCGCCGGGCCGTCGACCGTGAAGCCGGCGATCTTGTTGTAGGGGTTGGGGATGAGGCGCGCGCCTTCGGGAAACACGCCCATGTTGAGCCGATGGCGGTTGTCGTCGCGATCGGGTTCGTAGGGCACGCCCTGCTCCGCAGCCACGTCGCGCATGCGCTCGATGATGAGGTCGCGCGCCTGCGGATGCAGCGCCAGCGGCACGCCGAGCGCCGCTGCCGCGCACTGTCGCGTGTGATCGTCGGGTGTCGCGCCGATGCCGCCGCAGGAGAACACCGCCGCGCCGCTGGCGAAGGCGTCTCGCAGGTCGGCGGTGATGCGTGCACGGTCGTCGCCCGCATAGCGCGCCCACGCGAGCTGCAGGCCGCGTTCACCGAGCAGTTCGATGGTCTTGGCGAGGTGCTTGTCCTGGCGCTTGCCCGAGAGGATCTCGTCCCCGATGATCAGCAGCCCGAATTCCATTTCGTCCTTCCTTCGGCAGCGGTTCAGACCGGCGGCAGCGCGGGCGGCACGGCCGGCACCGTATCGATCACGATCGCATCGGGCGGCCCCGTCACCGCGCTCACCGGCTCGCTGCGTGCACGCAGCGCCTGCAGTTCGGCCAGGCAGTAGTGGCTGAACCACAGCGCCGAGAACGCGAACACCAGCGTGTACAGCCAGACCGACACCACGATCAGCACCGGCGCGAACACCAGCAGCGCCGCGCTCACCGCCCACACCAGCGCCGGCGCGGCACCGAGGTAGCCGGTGACGATGCCGATGCCCAGCAGCGGCAGGCGGTGCACGCGCATCAGCTCGCGCCGTTCGTCGCGCGTCGCGTGCTCGGCGAGCGCATCGAAGCTCATCACGCGGTAGCTGAGCCAGCCCCAGATCAGCGGCGGCAGCAACAGCACCAGCGGCGGCACGAGCCACAGCGGCATCGAGATCACCAGCGCACCCACCGCCAGCAGGGTGGCGCCCAGCGAGTACAGCACGCTGCGCCACACCGGCTCGCCATGCCGGCGTTCGAGCGCGGCGAAGCGCCGCTGCGCCACCAGGTCGACCAGCTTCGGCATCATCATCAGCGCCACCACCAGCAGCGACAGGATGACCAGCGCCGGCACCGCCAGCGCCAGCACGATGAGGGGGGCGACCAGGGTCCGCAGGCCACCCGCGCCCACCGATTCAAGCCAGCCGAGCGCACTGCCGGTCAGGGACCAGGCATCGAGCTGGGCGCGCACGGCGATCAGTGCGCTCTCCCAGAAGAAATAGCCCAGCACCGCGGCCAGCACGCCGGTCAGCAGCAGCGGCAGCACCGACAGCCAGATGACGCGCGGGTGCAGGCAGTAGGCGGCGGCACGCCAGAACGAATCGACCAGTTGCTTCATCCGACGAGCATACCCAAGGCCCGCCAGCCGCGCCGTCGCTCAGGCGCGCCCGAACAAGCGCTGCAGGCCCCGCCACTGCTGGGCCCAGAAGCCGCGGCCGTAGTCGCGCGCGCCCTCGCCGGGCAACTGGTCGCGCACGCCCGTCGGGTCGTAGCGGTTCTCGAAGTTGGCCGTGCCGAACAGCACGTCCCACAGTGGGAACAGCACCGCGAAGTTGTGGCCGCCGAGCGTGCCCTGCCCGTTCGACTCGTGGCCGAGCCCGATGCTGTGGTGCAGGCGATGGAAGCGCGGGCTGGCCAGCAGCCGCTCGCCGACGCGGCCGAAGCTCAGGCGCAGGTTCGCGTGCTGCAGGTTCTCCAGCAACTGCGTGACCGCGACGACCGCGATGAACTGGCCCGGCGGCACACCGATCGCCCGCGCCAGCAGCACCAGCAGCGCGTCGCGCAGCAGGTCGTCGAGCAGGTGGTTGCGGCTGTCGCTCCACATCGTCATCTGGCGCTGGCTGTGGTGCAGGGCGTGCAGCGCCCACCAGGCGTTCAGGCCGTGCTGGCCGCGGTGGATCCAGTAGTCGGCGAGGTCGAACACCAGCAGGTAGGCCACGAAGGCGAACACCGCCGTGTCGCTGACGCCCGGCCACGCGGGGGCCAGCCACTGGTCGAGCTGCCAGCCGCCGTAGCCCTGCAGGCTGAGCGCGCCGAACATCGCGTCCCACAGCGGATCGACGGCGAAGAACAGCGCCACGCGGAACAGCCCCAGGCGGTGCAGCAGCGTGTACAGCACGTCGATGCGCACGGCGCGCCGGTCCACCACCGGCTCCACCGGCCGCCAGCGTTCCAGCGGCGCGATGAGCACGAGCATCACCGCCAGCTGCAGCAGGCCGACCAGCAGCCAGCCGGTGGCGTCGAAACCGTCCTCGAGCAGGTTGCCGAAGCCCAGCGAGAAGAGCAAGGGCTGCACCACCGCCTCGAACAAGGCTTGCTGGGCCTGCGCGAACAGGTCGGTCAAGGCTTCCATCGCCAGCTCAGTGCATCGGATGGGCCGCGATCCAGGCGCGGTAGTCGGGATGATCGCGCAGGGTCGCGAAGCACAGGCCGCGGGCCTTCAGGCCCTCGATCAGCGGCTCCAGCACCACCGGCGCCCAGGCGTCCTGGCGCGACCAGATGCCCAGGTGGGCCAGCAGGATGTCGCCCACCCGGATGTCGCGCAGTGCCTTCGACAGCAGTTGCGCGTTCGGGTACTTGTCGCTCGGCAGCTCGTCGCCCAGGAAGCCGGCCGGCGACCACGGCACGTGCTTGAAGCCGCAGGTTCCGGCCGCCTTCAGCAAGGCCGGCGAGGTGCGTCCGGCCGGCGCGCGGAACAGCGGCAGCGCCGACTGACCACTGATCTGCTCGAAGCGCTGCAGCGGCCGCTTCAGCGCCGCACAGTAGTCGGCCGCGGTGACCGTCAGCGTCCGGCCGCTGTCGGGCCCGGCGGTGGGCCGGACACGGAAGCCTGCGCCACTGTCGGCGCGCCACACCCAGTGGTCCCAGGTGTGCGAACCGAAGGCATGGCCTTCAGCCGCCCTCGCCTTCCACCACGGCGCCCACTGGTCGTCGAGGCTGCTGCCGTCGGTCAGCGTGCGCTCGTTGGCAAGGAAGAACGTGACCCGGACCTGCTGACGCTGCAGCACCTCGGCCACCAGCGGGGCCACGCCCATGTGGCCGGTGTCGAAGCTCAGGTAGACCGGCTTGTCGCAGGCCGCGGCGAGCGCCGCGCCGCCGCACAGCGCAGTCGCGACGGCGGCTACTGCACGTCGCAGCTCAGCGGCGAGACGCATGGGCCAGGGTCCACACGCCGTGCGGCGAGCGGCCGACGGCGACCTGCCGCACCACTTGCCGCTTGACCGGGTCGATCACCGTGAGCTTGCGCGCCCAGCGCGAGGTGACCAGGATGGTCTTCGTGCCCTGCGCATCGACCATCACGTCGATGCAGTCCGGCCCGCCGGGCGCCGGATAGGTGTCGACCACGGTGAGCGTCTGCAGGTCGATGCGGCTGATGGTGTTGGCGACGCGGTTGCTCACGAGCACGTGGCGTCCGTCGCCCCAGGCGCGAAAGGCATGCGCGCCGGCGCCGGTCTTGATGCGCTTGACCAGCTTCGCCGGGACCGCCGTCACATCGTAGACCTCGACGAACTCGTCACCGGTCAGGCCGACGAGCAATTGCCTGTCGTCCGGCGTCAGGTAGACGTCGGCCGGCAGCTTGCCGGTCGGCACCGTCCAGCGCGGCGTCTGCGTGGCGAGCTCGATCGCCACCAGCTGGTCGCTGTCCTGCAGCGAGGCGTAGACGACGGAGCTCCGGCTGTCGATGAACAGGTGGCTCGGTGTCTTGGCGGCGGCCACCTTCTTCACCAGCTTGAAGTCGCCGCCGTCGGCGCCGGCGGTCCAGCGATAGATCGCCACATGGTCGAGCCGGTTCGCCGCGGTGACGAACCACTTCATGTCGGGCGAGAAGCGCAGCTGGTAGGGATCGTCGACACCGGCGATCGTGCGCTGCACCAGCCCGGTCTTCGGATCGACCAGCGTCAGGGTGTCCGACATGGCATTCGCGACAAGCAGCGAACGCTCGTCGGGCGACAGGTAGAGGTGGTGCGGCTCCTTGCCGGTGGGCAGACGGCGCAGTTCGGTGAAGCTCACGGGATCGATCACGCTGATCGTCGCGTCCAGCGAGTTGAGCACGAAGATCGGCTGCGGGCCCGTCGACTTCACCGCGCTCGCGGCAGACGCCGCCGGAGCCACTGAAACCGCCGGGGCCGAGGCGGGCTGCGATCGGGCCCCCAGACAGACTGCACAGAGCGTCGTCAGCACCACGGTCTGCAGTGCCCTGCCCACTTTCCCACGCCGGCACGGGCCGCGAGCCGCGCTCACTTCTTGATTCAATCGATCCCCCGACAGCAAACCCAAGATTCTACGGGCCGCCCCCTGACGGCCCGGGCTTCACTACAGTGCAGTCAACGCGATCACGGCCTTCGCCGCCGACCACCGACCATGAGCTCCAGCCCCCTGCCCGCCCTCGGCATCGACCTCGGCGGCACCAAGATCGAAGCCATGCTGCTCGACGACACCGGCGCCACGCGCTGGCGCGAGCGCATCCCGACGCCGCCCGACGATTACCGGGCCGCGCTGGCCGCCATCGGTGGCCTGGTCGAACGGGCGCGTGCGGCCGCCGGCGGCGCCATCAGCGTCGGCATCGGCACGCCGGGCACGCGGCGCGCCGACGGTGCCATGAAGAATGCCAACTCCACCTGCCTCAACGGCCAGCCGCTGCTGCGCGACCTGGAGGCGCTGCTGGGCCAGCCGATCGCGCTCGCCAACGACGCCAACTGCCTGGCGCTGTCGGAGGCCACCGACGGCGCCGGTGCCGGTGCCGCCGTGGTGTTCGCGGTGATCCTCGGTACCGGCTGCGGCGGCGGCGTGGCAGTGCACGGCCGGGTGCTGCAAGGCCCGAACGGCCTGGCCGGCGAATGGGGGCACAACCCCCTGCCCTGGGCGCGCGACGATGAACGGCCCGGGCCGGCCTGCTATTGCGGTACTGCCGGTTGCATCGAGGCCTGGCTCAGCGGTCCGGCGGTGGCCGCCGACCACCGCCGACACGGTGGCGCGGCCATCGACGCCGTCGCGATCGCCCAGGGAGCCCTGGCCGGCGATGCGGCCTGCCAGGCCAGCCTCGATCGGCACGCGCTGCGCGTTGCGCGCGCGCTGGCGTCGGTGGTCAACCTGCTCGACCCGGACGTCATCGTGTTCGGCGGCGGCGCCTCGCGCCTGCCTGGCCTGATCGACCGCCTGCCAAGCCTGTGGACACCCTGGGTGTTCGGCGCCCGTCACGACCCGCCGGTGCGGACCCGGCTCGCGCTCTCGCAGCATGGCGACGCCTCGGGCGTGCGCGGGGCGGCCTGGCTCGGCCGCGCCCTGTGAGCGCCGGCGTCGCCGCGCCGCTCAGGACGAAGCGCGCACCGGCCGCGCGCTGAGTGCCTGCGACAGGGTCTCGGCGCTGTCGGCCAGGTGGGCCCGCGCCTCGGCGCTGAGGCCCGGACGGCGGCGCGCCACCTCCATCTGCGCCAGCAGCGCGCGCGATTGCGCGCGCAGCAGGCTGCGGGCATCGGCCCGGCTGAGCGCGCCCGGCCGCAGCAGCAGTGCAGCGACGCGGTTCACATGCTCGCGTTGCAGTTCGCGGCGCGGCGGCGCGATGTCGCCACCGGCGCGCAACTCACTCCACACGTCGCGCGTCAGGCGCTGGTAAAGCTCGGCGAGCGGCAGGGCGTCGGCGGCGCTGCTGGCCTTGCCCTGGCTGTCGAGCAGGCGCGCGGCCACCGCGTCGCTCATCAGCTGGCTCAGCACGTTGCGCTGCAGTTCGAGCACCGCGCCGACCAGCGAGTAATCGGTGGCGATCTGCGTCTCGCCGCTGAAGACCGCGTCGGTGCGCTCGGCGAAATCGGGCGCCAGGCGGCGCTGCAGGGTCGGCGAAAGGCGGATGCTGTCGGCCGCCAGCAGGCCGCGCGACAGCGTGTCGAGCGCCAGGCGCTGCTGGGCGGCCGGCAGCGGCTGCAGCGGGTCTCGGCCGCTGCCCGGCGCGTCGCGCAGCGTGCGCACGCCGCCGATCTGGCGCGCGAGCACGGTCGCGGCACGGCCCAGATCGCGCAGCGCATAGCTGACCGAGCGTCGCAGCACCGGATAGTCGCTGCCCGGAGGCAGCGCGCGCCGCTCCTGGCGCGCCAGCAGGTCGCGCGCGATCGCGAAGCGCTTGCTGGCGAAGGCCACCGGGTCGTCGCCGAGGTCGAACTGCAGCGCCTCGGGGTCGATGCCCAGCGCGTTGTCCTCGTCGGTGCCGTAGGCCAGTTCGGGTTCGGCACTGCGGGCGGCGATGCGCGCCAGTTCGGCCGCCTCGTCGGCCGCGGCGAGCGGCTTGTAGCCGTACTCGATGGCCCAGTAGTCGTAGGGACCGAGCGTGGTCTGGAACGGCGTGCCGCCGGCCTGGCCGGGCGCCGGCAGGTTGACGGCAGCGTATTCCATCACCGAGCCGGTCAGTGCATGGTCGGCGGTGAAGGCCGGGTCGGACAGCTGCGCCTCGCCGTAGACCCGGGAGGCGCGGAAGTTGTGGCGCAGCCCCAGCGTGTGGCCGACCTCGTGCATCGTCACGTCCTTCAGGTAGGCCAGCACGTAGGCCTCGGTGTCGAGACTGCCGGGGTCGAGTTCGCCGCGCGCCTCCAGCACGTCGAGCGCGTAGCCGAGCTGCTCGGCGGCGCCATCGGCATGGGTGCATGCGGTGGCGTCATGCCCCGCATGCGCATCCGGGCCCTGAGCGATCGCGAGCACCTGGGTGCGCTCGGTGCGGCGGTTGCGCGAGGACAGGCTCTCGATGCCGATGTCGGCATCGACGATCTCGCCGCTGCGCGGATCGACGTGGCTCGGGCCGATGGCACCGAAGGACGGTGCCGCGTTGGTCATCCAGCGCACCGAGGCGCGGTTCACGTCCAGCGTGTCGAAGTCGGCATCCTCGGGCTGCACCTCGACGCGGATCGCGTCGCGGAAGCCGATGCGCGCGAACGCCTTGTTCCACTCCAGGATGCCGGCGCTGATGGCGCCGCGGTACTTGTCCGGGATGCTGCGGTCCAGCCAGTAGGTGATGGGCTTGACCGGCTCGGACAGCGCCGCCGCCGGGTCCTTCTTCTCCAGACGCCAACGGTTGACGAAGCGCTGGCGCGGCGAGCGCGCGAGGTCGTCGCTGAAGTCGCTGCGCACGCTCTGGAAGTAGCCGATGCGGGGATCGGAGGCACGCGGCGTCATCGGCTGCTCGGGCAACCGGGCCAGCGCGTAGTAGACGGTGACGAACAGGCTGCGGGCGTCGGGCACGGTGCTGGGCGTGCTCGGCACCACCGTCGCGCCCGGCTGGGCCTGGACGATGCGGGCGGTGGCGTAATGGCCCAGCACCTCGAAGCTCACCGCGTCGGGCAGCGCCCGCTCCTTGCCGATCGCGGAATTGCGCGCCTCGAAGGCATAGCCCTGGCGGAATGCACGATCCAGCGTCGAGGCGACGCCCAGCAGGTCGCCGAGAAACAGCGCGTTGAGTTCCACCAGCACCGACTTGCGTTGCGGGTGCGGCTGGCTGGCCACCGGCGCGCTGGTGACGAGACTGGGCGAGAACGCCGCCTGCACCGCGCGGCCGGTCGGGGTGCCCGTGGCCGCGGTGTAGGCAAGATTCGGCGCAATCAGCTGCACCTGGTTGTTGAGCCGGCGGAACTCGACGATCCGCGGGCTGCTGGCCATCAGGCCGCCGAACAGCCCTGCCTCCCCGATGCCGGTGGCCAGCTTGGGCGAAAAGAAGTAGGGCCGGTTCAGATCCTCGGGCTTCAGCTCGAGCCAGAGCTTGTCGTCCTTGCGCCACAGCGTGAACAGGCCTTCGCTGGCCTTGGCGTCCTTCACCACCGTCGCGAAGGCCGGCGGCGCACCGGGTGTCGGTGCAGGTGCCGAAGCGGCCCCCGCGGCGGCGGGCGCCGTCGCGGCCGCACCGGCCTGTGTCGCCGGCCGCAGCGATGCGCAGCCGGACAGCAGCAGTGCACCCGCCAGCAGCAGCACCGGAACGCGCAGGAACTTCATGCTCGACGGAATCGCGGAACCGCACCGCGCCCGTTGCGGGCGCGAGGCTTTGGGCTCAGACGCTCAGTGCCTTGAAACGGATGCGCTTGGGCTTGGCGCCCTCCTCACCCAGGCGCTTCTTCTTGTCGGCCTCGTACTCCTGGTAGTTGCCGTCAAAGAAGAACCACTTCGAATCGCCCTCGCAGGCCAGGATGTGGGTGGCGATGCGGTCGAGGAACCAGCGGTCGTGCGAGATCACCATCACGCAGCCGGCGAACTCGAGCAGCGCGTCTTCCAGCGCGCGCAGCGTCTCCACGTCGAGGTCGTTCGACGGTTCGTCGAGCATCAGCACGTTGCCGCCGGTCGCCAGCGTCTTGGCCAGGTGCAGGCGTCCGCGTTCACCGCCCGAGAGGTTGCCCACCAGCTTCTGCTGGTCGTTGCCCTTGAAGTTGAAGCGCCCGAGGTAGGCCCGCGACGGCACGACGAACTTGCCGATCACCAGGTTGTCGAGGCCGCCCGACATGTCCTGCCACACGGTCTTGTCGCCTTCCAGCGTCTCGCGGGTCTGCTCGACGAAGGCCATCTTGACGGTCGCGCCGACCTTCACGTTGCCCGAATCCGGCTTCTCCTTGCCGGCGATCATGCGGAACAGCGTGGACTTGCCCGCGCCGTTCGGGCCGATGATGCCGACGATCGCGCCGGCCGGGACCTTGAAGCTCAGGTTGTCGATCAGCACCCGGTCGCCGAAGCTCTTGGTGACGTTCTCGAACTCGATGACCTCGTTGCCCAGGCGGTCGGCCACCGGGATGAAGATCTCGTTGGTCTCGTTGCGCTTCTGGTACTCGACGTCGGAGAGCTCCTCGAAGCGCTGCAGGCGCGCCTTGCTCTTGGCCTGGCGCCCCTTGGCGTTCTTGCGGACCCACTCGAGCTCCTGCTTCATCGCCTTGGTGTGCGCATCCTCGGCCTTCTGCTCCTGCTCCAGGCGGGCTTCCTTCTGCTCCAGCCAGTCGCTGTAGTTGCCCTTCCACGGGATGCCGCGGCCGCGGTCCAGTTCCAGGATCCACTCGGCCGCGTTGTCGAGGAAGTAGCGATCGTGGGTGATGCCGACCACGGTGCCCGGGAAGCGCTTGAGGAACTGCTCCAGCCAGTCGACCGATTCGGCGTCCAGGTGGTTGGTGGGTTCGTCGAGCAGCAGCATGTCGGGCTGGCTCAGCAGCAGCCGGCACAGCGCGACGCGGCGCTTCTCGCCGCCCGAGAGCTTGCCGATCACGGCGTCCCAGGGCGGCAGACGCAGCGCGTCGGCGGCGATCTCGAGCTGCAGGTCGGTGTTCTCGCTGCCGGCGGCGGCGATCACGGCCTCCAGTTCGGCCTGCTCGGCAGCCAGCTTGTCGAAGTCGGCGTCCGGTTCGGCGTACTCGGCATACACCTCGTCCAGGCGCTTCTTGGCGGCCAGCACGCCGCCGATGCCCTCCTCGACCGCCTGGCGCACGGTCTGCTCCGGGTTGAGCTGCGGTTCCTGCGGCAGGTAGCCGATCTTGATGCCGGGCATGGGCACGGCCTCGCCCTCGATCTCGTTGTCGAGGCCGGCCATGATCTTCAGCAAGGTCGACTTGCCCGAGCCGTTCAAGCCCAGCACGCCGATCTTGGCGCCGGGGAAGAAACTCAGGGAAATGTCCTTGAGGATCTGTCGTTTCGGGGGAACCGTCTTGCTGACGCGGTTCATCGTGTACACGTACTGGGCCATGTTCGGAGCGCTCTTTTCAGTCAAATTCTGTAAGGCGCAGCGTTTGCCGCGCGACGACGGTATTGTCGCCGACGGCCCCTGCGGCAGCGGGGATCAGGGATCAAACCACTGACAAGCGCCGCTCCTGGGCGCATGATCCGACGATCGAACAGCCCTCGATGGCGCTCCTGGAGACACGCATGACGACCCTCACCCGAAGGACGCTCCTCGGCTTGGCAGCCCTGGGCCTTTACGCCGGCCCGGCCTCGTCGGCCAACGACAACGCCGACAACGAGCGCTGGCAGGCGGTGCGCAAGTCGCTGTTCGCGGACCGCCCGATCTCCGAGGACGCGCGCGGCATCGTCGAACTCGACACCCCGGTCCGGGCGGCCGACGCGGCGGTGGTGCCGATCGCCATCCGGACCCAGCTGGTGCAGAGCCCGGCGCGCTACATCCGCAAGCTCTGGCTGGTGATCGACGGCAACCCGTCGCCGGTCGGCGCGGTGTTCAGCTTCACACCCGACAGCGGCCGGGCCGACCTGGAAACCCGGGTGCGCATCGAGGAGTACACCCACGTCCGGGCCATCGCCGAGCTGAACGACGGCCAGCTGGTGATGGACAAGCGCTTCGTCAAGGCATCCGGCGGCTGCTCGGCACCGGCCGGCAAGGACCTCGCCGAGGCGATGGCCTCGATCGGCCGGATGAAGCTGCGCGTCGAGGGCGAACCGGTCACCGGCCAGCCGGCGCTGGCGCAGCTGATGGTGAGCCACCCCAATGTGTCCGGCCTGGCGATCGACCAGCTCACGCGCCTGGCGCCGCGGCCACACTATGTGCGCAGCATCAGCGTCACCTATGCCGGCCGGCCGGTGATGAGCGCCGACGTCGATTTCACGATCAGCGAGAACCCCTCGCTGCGCTTCTACTTCGTGCCACGCGGCGACGGCGAACTGAAGGCCCAGGTCGTCGACAGCAGCGAGCGCACGTTCGAAAGCGTGCTCCCCGTCCACTCGAAGTCCTGAGGCCGTGGCGGACACGCCCGGCCCGCCCGGCGATGCGCTGCAACCGGTGGCCGGCGGCGGCCTGCTGGGCCGGCGCGCACTGCTGACGCGCGGGCTGGTGCTGGCCACGGCCGGCAGCGCGGCCGCACCGCTGCAGGCGGCCGCTCCGGCGGGCAGCGCCGGCGATCCTTCCCCCCCATGGATGCACACGCCGGGCCGCCCGTTCACGGTCTACGGCCAGCCCTCGAAGCACGAGCAGCAGGTGATCCGCCGCATCAGCGGCAACCGCCTGCTGCCGGGCAACGGCGTGTCGCTCACGCCGCTGGAGGAGCTCGAAGGCATCATCACGCCGACCGGCCTGCATTTCGAGCGCCACCACAACGGCGTGCCCGACATCGATCCGGCACGGCACCGCCTGCTGATCCACGGCCGTGTGAAGCGTGCGCTGAGCTTCGGTGTCGACGACCTGCTGCGCTACCCGATGCGCTCGCAGCTGCTTGTGCTGGAGTGCGGCGGCAACAGCAACGCGGGCTGGCATCCCGAGCCGATCCAGCGCCCGGTCGGCTCCTTCCACGGCCTGGTCTCGTGCAGCGAGTGGACCGGCGTGCCGCTCTCGCTGCTGCTCGACGAGGCCGGGATCGAGCTGCGCACCGCCTGGGCCGTGGCCGAGGGTGCCGATGCCTTCGCGATGAACGTGAGCCTGCCGGTCGCCAAGCTGATGGACGACGCGATCGTCGCGCTCTACCAGAACGGCGAGCGCCTGCGGCCCGAGCACGGCTACCCGCTGCGGCTCATCGTCCCCGGCTGGGAAGGCGTGCTGAACGTCAAGTGGCTCAGGCGGCTGCAGTTGAGCGAGCAACCGCTGATGGCGCGCAACGAGACCGCGAAGTACACCGAGCTGCTGCCCGACGGCAAGGCGCGCATGTTCACCTTCGTGATGGAGGCCAAGTCGCTGATCACCTCGCCCTCGCACGGCCAGCACCTGCGCGGGCCCGACGTCTACGCGATCAGCGGACTGGCCTGGAGCGGGCGCGGCCGCATCCGGCGCGTGGAGGTGTCGGCCGACGGCGGCCGCAGCTGGGCCGACGCGGCCCTGCAGGATCCGGTGCTGCCGCGCTGCATGACGCGCTTTCGGGCCGCCTGGCAGTGGGACGGCCGACCGACCGTGCTGAAGAGCCGCGCAACCGACGAGACCGGCTATGTGCAGCCCGAGCGCAGCGCCCTGGTGGCGCAGCGCGGCACCAACGGCTACTTCCACTACAACGCCATCGTGTCCTGGGCTGTCGACGAGGAAGGCAGCGTGCGCCATGTCTATGCGTGAGCCGCGTGCGCTGGCCGTCGGGCTGCTGCTGGCGTGGGGCGGCGGCGCTGTGGCGGCCGAGGCTCTGCAGGTACCGCGGCTGGGCCGGCCGGTCGACGCGCAGGAAGTCGCCCGCTGGGACCTCAGCGTCTTTCCCGACGGCCGCGGGCTGCCGGCCGGCCGCGGCAATGCCGTCGAGGGCGCCGTCCTGTTCCGCCAGCACTGCGCCGCCTGCCATGGCGCCAGTGGCCGCGGCGCGAGCGCCGAGGAACTGGCCGGCGGCACCGAGCCGCTGACCAGCGCCACGCCCGACAAGACCATCGGCCTCTACTGGCCCTACGCGACGACGGTCTTCGACTTCGTGCGCCGCGCCAAGCCGATGACGGCGCCCGGCAGCCTGAGCGCCGACGAGGTCTACGCGCTCACTGCCTACCTGCTGTACGCCAACGGCCTGCTCGGCGAGACGGACGAGATGGACGCAAGGTCCCTGCCGAAGCTGCGCATGCCCAACCGCGACGGCTTCATCGGCATCGACGCGGCGCTGCCGCCGCGCTGACGGCCGCCGTCGGCGCGGGCCGTGCCCAACCTCGCGGAACCCAGGGCTTCCACGCTGTCCCCTACAATGGTGGCCGCAGCGCGCAGTTCCAGTCCTTGCGCTGCAGTCGATTCCGACCTCTTCCCCCTTCAGGCCTCCGACTGGCGCACGTGCTTCGCACGCCGCGGCAGGCCGACTCGATGCCCGCATCCGGGCACCTCATTCATGTCCTTCAAAGAACTGGGGCTCGCCGAGCCCCTGCTGCAAGCCATCGTCGACGCCGGCTACGAGACGCCCACGCCGATCCAGAAGCAGGCCATTCCGGCCGTCATGCTGGGTGGCGACCTGCTCGCCGGCGCCCAGACCGGCACCGGCAAGACCGCCGGCTTCGTGCTGCCGATGCTGCACCGCCTGATGGCCAGGCCGGCCGTCAAGGACGCCCGCGGCAAGATCCCGGTGCGGGCGCTGATCCTCACACCGACCCGCGAACTGGCGGCGCAGGTGGAGGAAAGCGTGCGCATCTACGGCAAGCACGCCAAGCTCAGCTCGATGGTGATGTTCGGCGGCGTCGGCATGCAGCCGCAGATCGACCGCCTCAAGCGCGGCGTCGACATCCTCGTGGCCACGCCCGGCCGCCTGCTCGACCACCACCAGCAGCGCACGCTGGACCTGAGCCACGTCGAGATCTTCGTGCTCGATGAGGCCGACCGCATGCTCGACATGGGCTTCATCCACGACATCAAGAAGGTGCTGGCGATCGTGCCGAAGCAGAAGCAGAGCCTGCTGTTCAGCGCGACCTTCAGCGACGAGATCAAGACCCTGGCCGACCGCCTGCTGAACAGCCCGCAAGTGATCGAGGTGGCGCGCCGCAACAGCACCGTCGAGACCATCGCTCAGAAGATCCATCCGGTCGACCGCGACAAGAAGAAGGAACTGCTGGCCCACCTGATCAAGAGCCAGGACTGGCACCAGGTGCTGGTGTTCTGCCGCATGAAGCACGGCGCCAACCGCCTCACCGAATACCTGAACGACCAGCGCATTACCGCGATGGCGATCCACGGCAACAAGAGCCAGACCGCGCGCACCAAGGCGCTGGCCGACTTCAAGAGCGGCGCGCTCCAGGTGCTGGTGGCGACCGACATCGCCGCGCGCGGCATCGACATCGACCAGTTGCCCCACGTCGTCAATTTCGAGTTGCCCAACGTGTCCGAGGACTACGTGCACCGCATCGGCCGCACCGGCCGCGCCGGCGCCCTGGGCGAGGCCGTGTCGCTGGTCTGCGTCGACGAGGACGGGTTCCTGCGCGACATCGAGAAGCTGATCAAGCGCAGCATCCCGCGCGAGGTCGTGCCCGGCTTCGAGCCCGATCCGCGCGCCGTGGCCCAGCCGATCCAGATCGGACGGCAGACGCTCAACGGCGGCCTGCGCTCTGGTGGCGGCGGCCGGAGCGGCGCGGGTCGTCCGGCGGGCGGCGGCGGCCGAGGCGGTCCGCGCAGCGGCGGCGGTGGCGGCGGCGCTCCGCGTGGTGGCCACGGCGGAGGCGGCGGCCGCAGTCGCTGATTTGCGACAGGGCGCGATGGCGCCCACGGCCGGCTCCGGAGCGGGTGCTTCGGTCTCGGCCCAGCGAAACCGGGGCCGGGAGAACGGCGGCCCGAGAAACAACGCCGACGCGTCCATCGATTGCACACAGCGATTGCATTTGGACGCGCCTCGTCACAGCGTGCCGGCGCGCGCGGACCTAGAGTCCGCGCGATGAAAACCAACTTCGACCTCTCGCCGCGCTGGAGCACCGCGTGGTCCGGCACCGACATCGTGGTGCGGCGCAACGCCAGTGAGGTCGATCGGCTGCACGCGCCTGACATCCGGCGCATCGTCTTCGTGCAGGCCGCCGGTGCACAGGGCTCGGCCGATCCCGCTTTTGCGCTGGTCGAACTGGAAGCCGAGTTCGTGGTCTTCCCGACCGAGACCGGCTTCGCCGGGCGCGTCCATTTCGAGCGTCAGGCCTTCTGGGCCGCCAAGGCGTGCACGTACTGGACCAACACCGTCACCGCACGGCTGCCGACGCATTGCCTGCGCCGCCGCGGCTTCATGCTCGCGCGGCGCAGCCCGCGCTATGGCCGCGTTCCACGCGCCGAACTCGATGCACTGGTGGACCAGTGGCTCATCGAGGGGCCGTGCAGCTGGGACGAGCGCCGCTGGCAGCGCTTCGAGCGCTCGATGCCGTTCGCCCACATCGACACACGGCGCGACACGATGCCCTCGCGCCTGCAGGAACCGCAGCAGGGCTGAGGGAGGGCCGCGGTCGGCCGCGACCGGTACGCCTCAAGAGAAGAGGCCCGCAAGCGCGGGCCTTCATTCTTTGTGCCGACGTTCAGGCCGTGGGCTTGGTGGCCGCCGCCTTCTTGTGCTTCTTCTTTGCCGCGGTCTTCTTCGCGACCGCCTTCTTTTCCGTCTTCGCCGGCGCGGCCGTCACCGCAGCGGATGGCGTCGCGGCAGGCGCTGCGGGTGCAGCGGGCGCCGCGGTCTGGGCCTGGGCGCCCAGGACGATCAGTGAAGCAGCGAGACCAGCAATCAGCTTGTTCATTTGGGGCAACTCCTCGAAGGGTGAATGAGCGACAGGCTCCTTCACTCAACGGCCCGCCCGGCGGCAACGGCGACGCCCGGCGGCGGCGTTCAGGCCGGCGTCAACCGCCGCAAGCCCGGCGTCAATCGAAGCGTCCGACGCGCAGCCACTTGGTCGCCACCCACTTGTCGCCTTCCAGCACCGGCGCGCCACCGTGCAGGCTGCGGGTCGAGGGGTGCGGCCGGTCATAGCTGAAGAACACGGCATGCCCCTTGAGCGGCGTGATCTCGAGCCCGATGTCCGGGAAGGTGGTGCCACCGCCCCGCGTTGGGGTATTGAGGTAGGTCACCAGCGTCGCCACCCGCTGGCCGCCGCGCTGCAAAACAGCCGGGGTGCCGGGCTGGTCGGGGTCGAAGTAGTCGTAGTGCGGCTTGTACTCGGCGCCCGGCCGGTAGTGCAGCACCTGCAGGCCCTCGCCGTTCTCGACCGGCCAGTTCAGCAGCGCCGCGATGCGGGCCTCGAAGCGCGCGCACACCGGGTGTTCGCCGCGCGTGAAGAACATGCCATCGCTGGTGCGGGCGGCGTTGACCTCGCTGGCGCCGGTGGCGGTGTCGACCGTGTGCGACCGCGCCAGCCGTGCGCCTGCGAGTGCCACGATCTCGTCGCATTCCGCGTCCGACAGCAGGCCGGAGAAGACGATCACGCGCGGATCGCGCATCGCCATCACCACGCGCACCTCGCGATCGTGTGCCCACAGGGTGGCCGGCGCACCGTCGAGGAAAGGCTCGGGCACCCGCGCGGGCGGTGGCAGAACGTGCTGCCGGCTACCCGCCTCGACGATATCGCGCAGCACGATCTCGAGCACGTCCAGCGCGGCATCCTCCTCCCAGCCGCTGGCCTTCATGGACGCCAGCAAGGCTTCGGGCGTGTGCCCGGCGCGTGCCTGGTCGGTGACCCAGTCACGCATCTCGCGGGTGATGTGGGGCGCGCTACGGGTGGGAGTTGCACTCATCGGGCCGTCGATAGCGTTGCGGGGACGTCAGGGCAGGCGGCGACGGAACACCATCCGGTCGGGTTCGCTTGCCGAAGCATCGAAAGCATAGCCCTCGAGATCGAATCCGGCCAGCGCCCGCGGCGATCGCGCGCGGTGCTGGGCCGCGTAGCGCACCATGAGTCCGCGCGCCCGCTTGGCGTGGAAGCTGATGATCTTGTAGGCGCCGCCCTTCCAGTCCTGGAACACGCAGTGCACCACGCGCGCGCGCAGCGCGGTGCGATCGACCGCCTTGAAGTACTCCTCCGACGCGAGGTTCACGACCACCGGCGCGCGCTGCCCGGCGAGGCGCTCGTTCAGGTGCTCGGCGATGCGCGCGCGCCAGAAGGCATAGAGATCCTTGCCCAGCGGGTTGGCAAGCCGCGTCCCCATCTCGAGCCGGTAGGGCTGCAGGCGGTCCAGCGGTCGCAGTACGCCGTACAGGCCGCTCAGGATGGCCACGTGCTCCTGCACCCAGCGGACCTGGGGCCGGCTCAGTTCGTGTGCGCCCAACCCACCGTAGACGTCACCGTCGAAGGCGAACAGCGCGGGCTTGCTGTTGGCCGAGGTGGGACGCGGACTGAAAGCGGCATAGCGGGCGACGTTGAGCGCGGCCAGCGGCTCGCTCAGGTCCATCAGCTCGGCGATGCCGCGCTCGTCATGCTGGCGCAGCAGCCCGATGAGTTCGCCGGCCGCGGCCGAGAAATGCGGCACACCGGCATCGGGCACCGGCGCGGGGCGTTCATAGTCGAGCGACTTGGCGGGAGACAGGAGGAACAGCATGGTGGATGCGGTGCGGCGAAGCGCGAAGGGTAGCAGCGCCGGTGAAGCGGCCGGCCGCGTTAGGCTCGGCACCATGACCGCCGACGCGAAGCAAGCCGACGCCGCCTCACGCTGCCCCTGCGGCGGCGGCGCCTACGACCGCTGCTGCGGGCGCTATGTCGAAACGGCGCTCCCCGCGCCCGACGCCGAGGCCTTGATGCGCTCGCGCTACAGCGCCTTCGTGCTCGACCGCCGCGAGCACCTGCTGGCGACCTGGCACGCTTCCACCCAGCCGACGGCGATCGAGCCGCCCGAACCAGGACTGCGCTGGCTGGGGCTCGAAGTGCGCCGGCACCGGCTCACCGGACCCGACGCCGCCGAGGTGGAGTTCGTCGCCCGCAGCAAGCTGGCGGGCCGCGCCCACCGGCTGCACGAGCGCAGCCGCTTCGTCCGCGAAAACGGCCGGTGGTTCTACGTGGACGGCGAACTCGATCCGCCGTCCCCGGGCTGAAGCCGGCGCGTCAGGCGAGCGCCGGCGCTGTCGAGCGGATCAGGTGGTCGAAGGCGCTCAGCGCCGCTTTCGAGCCCTCGCCGAGCGCGATCACGATCTGCTTGTAGGGCACGGTCGTCACGTCACCCGCCGCGAACACACCAGGCACCGAGGTCTGGCCGCGGGCATCGACGATCACCTCGCCGTGCTTGGACAGTTCCACCGTGCCCTTGAGCCAGTCGGTGTTGGGCAGCAGGCCGATCTGCACGAACACGCCCTCGAGCGCCAGCTGGTGCACCTCGCCGGAGGCGCGATCGGTGTACGTCAGGCCATTGACCTTGTGCCCATCACCGGTGACCTCGGTCGTCTGCGCCTGGGTGATGACTTTCACGTTGGGCAGGCTGTGCAGCTTGCGCTGCAGCACCGCATCGGCGCGCAATTCCGCGGCAAACTCGAGCAGCGTGACATGCGCCACCACGCCGGCCAGGTCGATCGCGGCCTCGACGCCGGAATTGCCACCGCCGATCACCGCCACGCGCTTGCCCTTGAACAGCGGCCCGTCGCAGTGCGGACAGTAGGTCACGCCCTTGGTGCGGTACTGCTGCTCGCCGGGCACGTTCATGTCGCGCCAGCGCGCGCCGGTGGCGATGATCACCGTGCTCGCCTTCAGCACCGCACCTCCCGCGAAATGCACTTCGCTCGGTTCGCCCGGCTGACCGGGAACCAGCGCCTCGGCACGCTGCAGGTTCATGATGTCCACGTCGTAGGCCTTGACGTGCTCCTCCAGCGCGACCGCGAACTTCGGGCCGTCGGTCTCCTTGACCGAGATGAAGTTCTCGATCGCCAGCGTGTCCAGCACCTGGCCCCCGAAGCGCTCGGCCGCGAGTCCGGTGCGGATGCCCTTGCGTGCCGCGTAGATGGCCGCGGCCGCGCCGGCCGGGCCGCCGCCGACGATCAGGACGTCGTACGGCGCCTTGGCGCTGAGCTTCGCGGCCTCGCGCTTCACGGCGCCGGTGTCGAGCTTCGCGACGATCTCTTCCAGGCCCATGCGGCCCTGGCCGAAGCTCTGCCCGTTGAGGAAGATCGTCGGCACGGCCATCACCTGGCGCTGTTCGACCTCGGCCTGGAACAGCGCGCCGTCGATCGCCACGTGGCGGATGTTCGGGTTCAGCACCGCCATCAGGTTGAGCGCCTGCACGACGTCAGGGCAGTTCTGGCAGCTCAGGGAGAAGAAGGTCTCGAACAGGTAGTCGCCTTCGAGTCCCTTGACCTGCTCGATCACCTCCGCCGCCGCCTTCGAAGGGTGGCCGCCGACCTGCAGCAGGGCCAGCACCAGCGACGTGAATTCATGGCCCATCGGCAGGCCGGCGAAACGCAGGCCGATCTGCGCGCCCGGACGGTTCAGGGAGAACGAAGGCTTGCGCTCGGCGTCGTCGCGGCGCACCGAGAGCGTGATGCGGGCCGAGAGTTCGGCGATGTCGTTCAGCAAGGCCAGCAGTTCCTGCGACTTCTCGCCTTCGTCGACCGAGGCCACGATGTCGATCGGGTGTTCGACCTTGTCGAGATAGCTCTTCAGTTGGGTCTTGAGGGCAGTGTCCAGCATGGTGGCTCGTCCTTGCAAAATTCTTGGGAAAGGCCGTCCCGACGCCCGGGCCTCGTGCGCCCGGGCGTGCGGTCCGGCGCTCGGCCGGGGTCAGGGGTTCCGGCTCCGCGGACCGGCTTCGATCGGAAGCGGACCGCGGCGAACGCGGTCGCTCAGATCTTGCCGACGAGATCCAGCGAGGGCTTCAGCGTCTCGGCGCCTTCGGTCCACTTGGCCGGGCAGACTTCACCCGGGTGCGCGGCGACGTACTGCGCGGCCTTGACCTTGCGCAGCAGTTCCGCGGCATCGCGGCCGATGCCGTTGTCGTGCACTTCGATGATCTTGATCTTGCCTTCGGGGTTGATCACGAATGTGCCGCGATAGGCCAGGCCTTCCTCTTCGATCAGCACCTCGAAGTTGCGCGCCAGCGCGGCGGTCGGGTCACCGACCAGCGGGTACTGCACCTTGGAGATGGTGTCCGAGGTGTCGTGCCAGGCCTTGTGCGCGAAATGCGTGTCGGTGGAGATGCCGTAGATCTCGACGCCGAGCTTCTTGAACTCCGCGTAGTGGTCGGCCAGGTCGCCCAGTTCGGTCGGGCAGACGAAGGTGAAGTCGGCCGGGTAGAACACGAACACGGACCACTTGCCCAGCAGGTTCTCGTTGCTGACCGGCACGAACTTGCCGTTGTGGTATGCGGTGGCCTTGAAGGGCTTGACTTCGGTGTTGATCAGGGACATCGGGAGCTTCCTTATCGGGACAGGGTTGAGAGATACCGCGCCCAAATAGTAATGCGACCCCGTTATCCACTTTATTCATAGACTAAATCAAGCCCATCTGAAATTGCTATCAAACCGACCGCAGCTCAGCGCAGGTCGCCCGCCAGGCTGGCCAGGGTTTCCGGCGGGATGCCGGTGTGCGCAGGGTAATTTCGGTGGTCGCACCCCAGCTTCACAGCGGCGCCGGCCCGGATGGCCTCGATCGCGACCCGGGTGAACTCGAAGCGCAGGAAGTGCACCGAGGAGGTTTTCTCCTCGGTCTCCCGGTCCAGGTCCTCGTCGGCGATCGCATAGACGCGTTGCAGCCCTTCCGGCTCGACGAACATCCGATCCTCGATGCCGATCAGGCGCGCCAGTTCTCGCTTGCGCTCGTGCGCGTCAGGGTATTCGATCAGCATCGTCGCCTTCCAGTTGCCACCGTCCGGCACGAGCGGCGCATAGGCGTCGATCTCGGCCTGGATGCCCGCCTCGTCGAAGATCTTCTCGATGTGCAGCATCTCCTGGATTTGACGGCGGACGGTGCGCTCGTCCTCGAACTGCACGCTGAGGTGCTCGCCGAGGCGCACCGTGCGCAATCGACGGTGCGCGATCGAGCCAAGCTTGCCGGTCTGGCGGACCTTGGCATAGGCCTCGAGCGACATCAGGCTGTCTCTGGGAATGGTCGTCATGGCGATCTGTCCTCGCTGCGCGGGGTCACAGCCCGTAGGCGGTTCGCACCAGGCTGAGCGGATGCAGGAGCCTGGCCGCAGGGAACCCGCCCGCCGCCATACCCTGCGCGATGTGGTGTCCGGCCAGCTGGCAGTCGGAGCTGATGTAGTCCGGCTCGTCCTTGGCCATGCTCTTGAAGACCGGCCGCCCGATCTTCATCGCGATCGGGTGGTAGGGGGTCTTCACGCCATACGTGCCCGCGTGGCCCGAGCAGCGCTCGACCGTGTTGAGCTGCACGGCCACCGTCTGGCCGATGAGCTTGAACATCTCCTCGGTCTTCTTGCCGATGTTCTGCACGCGGCCGTGGCAAGGAATGTGATAACTGACCTTGCCGAGCGCCTGCTTGAAGTCGGTCTTCAGCAGGCCGTCGCGGTGCCGGGCGATCAGGTACTCGAAGGGATCGAACATCGCCTCCTTGACGAGTTGCGTGTCCGCGCACGCGGGGAACATCAGCGGCAGTTCCTGCTTGAACATCAGGGTGCAGCTGGGAATGGCGCTGAGGATCGCGTAGCCCTCCTTCGCATACCTCGCGAGAACCGGCATGTTCGCGGCCTTGTGCGCCGCCACGGCATCGAGGTCGCCGAGTTCCAGCTTGGGCATGCCGCAGCACTTCTCCTTCTCGACCAGCACATAGGGAATGTCGTTGTGCTCGAGCAGCTTGACCAGGTCGTGACCGATGCCGGGTTCGTTGTAGTTCACGTAGCAAGTAGAGAAGATCGCCACCTTGCCCGGCGTGCGTTCCCCGTTCGTGACCACGGTGGCACGGCCCTGCCGGCTCGCCGACCAGCGGAAGCGGCTGCTCGCGAGCTCCGGCAGCCAGGCGTCGGGATGCACCTGCAGCGCCGAATCGAGCAGCTTGCGCATCGGCTTCGTCTTGTTCAGCGCGTTGGCCACCTGGACCACCACCGGGATGCCGGCGAACTGGCCGTGCACGTCGGTCGAGGCGAGCAGCTTCTCGCCCGCGCCGACACCGCCCTTCTTGAACTTGATCGCCTTCGCCCGCAACATGGTGTGCGGGAAGTCCAGGCCCCACGGATGCGGCGGCACGTAGGGACATTTGGTCATGTAGCAGAGGTCGCACAGGTAGCACTGATCGACGACCTTCGCGTAGTCCTGCTTCGCGATGCCGTGCACCTCGCCATCGTCGGTGGCATCGACCAGATCGAACAGGCTCGGAAAGGCCTGACACAGGCTCACACAGCGGCGGCAGCCGTGGCAGATGTCGAAGACGCGCTCGAGCTCCTTCTCGCAGGCCGCCTCGTCGTAGTACTCGGGGTTCGTCCAGTCGATCGCGTGCCGGGTGGGGGCCTCGAGATTGCCCTCGCGTGTGCTCATCCGGGGTTCTCCTGTGGACCAAGGGCTTCCCGCGAGGGAAGGAACGTCGAATCGCGAGCGCAAGGCACGCACACGAGCGCCGAGCGGGGCGCGGCGCTCCGCTCGACGCTCGCTGCGGCGGCGACGCTACGCGCCACCGCCGGCTGCTCAATCGACCAGTGCGTCCAGCGCCTTCTGGTAGCGGTTCGCGTGTGAGCGCTCGGCCTTCGCCAGGGTCTCGAACCAGTCGGCGACCTCGTCGAATCCCTCGTCGCGCGCCTGCTTGGCCATGCCCGGATACATGTCGGTGTACTCGTGCGTCTCGCCGGCGACGGCGGCCATCAGGTTCTGGCGGCTCGAACCGATCGGCAGCCCGGTAGCGGGGTCGCCCACGGCCTCGAGGAACTCGAGGTGGCCATGCGCGTGGCCGGTCTCGCCTTCGGCGGTGGAGCGGAACAGCGCCGCCACGTCGTTCTGGCCCTCGATGTCGGCCTTGTTCGCGAAGTAAAGGTAGCGACGGTTCGCCTGCGATTCCCCGGCGAACGCGTCCTTCAGGTTCTGCTCGGTCTTGGAGCCCTTCAGTTGCATGTCGATCTCCTTGTCGTGCGTGTGCGATGGTGACCACGGAGCCTGGGGGCCCAGTGCGCGTCGACGGTAGAGGAGACCGGAGGCAACGTCCAATAGCGCGCGTCAATGCAGAGAATTGTGCGGGTTTACCTGAGGTCCCATGCCCCGTTGACATCGGAGTCGGCGCGTCGCTCCGCAGCGACGGCCCCCGAAACAGGAATCCGCCACGCTGAGCGACAATCCACGCTATGAAACGCACCGAAGCCCAGGCGCCGACCATCCAGGTGATGGAGCGCATGTTCTCGCTGCTCAACGTACTGGCGGCGCATCCGGATCCGGTCTCGCTGAAACACATCAGCGAACAGACCGGTTTGCACCCCTCCACGGCCCATCGCATCCTCAACGATCTCGCGATCGGTCGCTTCGTCGACCGGCCCGAGGCGGGCAGCTACCGGCTGGGCATGCGCCTGCTCGAGCTCGGCAACCTGGTCAAGGCGCGGCTGGACGTCCGGGAGGCTGCGATCGCGCCGATGCGCGAGCTTCACAAGCTCACGCACCAACCCGTGAATCTCTCGATGCGTCAGGGCGACGAGATCGTCTACATCGAGCGAACCTACAGCGAGCGCTCCGGCATGCAGGTCGTTCGCGCCGTCGGTGGCCGCGCCCCGCTGCACCTGACTTCCGTGGGCAAGCTGTTCCTCGCGCACGACGACGCCCAGCGGGTCCGGGCTTATGCCGCCCGCACCGGGCTCGCCGGCCACACGCGCAACAGCATCACCGAGTTACCGGCTCTGGAGCGCGAACTGGCGAAGGTGCTGCAGTACGGCAGTGCCCGTGACAACGAGGAACTGGAACTGGGCGTGCGCTGCATGGCCGCCGGCATCTTCGACGACCAGGACAAGCTGATCGCCGGGCTGTCGATCTCGGCCCCCGCCGATCGCCTGGAAGACAGCTGGATGGAACGGCTGAAAGCCACGGCGGCGCAGATCTCGGCGGCCCTCGGCCACCACGCCAAACCCTGAAAGGCTGATCGCCGGTGCGCCCCGCTGCAGCGCGTCAGGAGGTCGTCTTCGGCCCTTCGGCCCGCGGCACTTCCGGCGTCACGGCAGGCGGCGGGCTTGCCTCGATCCAATGGCGCACGCGCTCGGCATCGCCCTGCCGCGAGTACTTGCCGGCCGAATCGAGGAAGACCATGATCAGCTTGCGTCCCGCCAACTGCGCCTGCATGACCAGGCAGCGACCGGCCTCGGAGATGTAGCCGGTCTTCTGCAACCCGATGTCCCAGGCCGGATTGCGCACCAGGCCGTTGGTGTTGCGGTACTGGAGCGTGCGGCGCCCGACCGCCACGCTGTATTCCTGCGAAGTCGACAACTCGCGGATCAGAGGATGCTGGTAGGCCGCCGACACCAACGCCGCCAGGTCGCGCGCGCTCGATTGATTGCGGCTCGACAGTCCCGTGGGCTCGACATAGCGTGTGTCGGTCATGCCGAGCAGGCTGGCGCGCGCGTTCATTGCCGAGACGAAAGCCACCAAGCCGCCCGGGTAGTGCCGGCCCAGCGCATGGGCCGCACGGTTTTCCGACGACATCAGGGCCAGATGCAGCATCTCGCCGCGCGTCAGCTGGGTACCGACGGCGAGCCGCGACCCGCTGCCCTTCTCGGTGTCCACATCATCCTGGCTGATCGTGAGCATCTCGTCGAGCGACTGTCCGGCTTCGACGACGACCACCGAGGTCATCAGCTTCGTCAACGACGCGATCGGCAACACAGCCTGGGCGTTCTTGTCGATCAGCACCTCGTGGGTGTCCTGATCCATCACGAGCGCCACACTCGAGCGCAGATCGAGCGGGTCATCGGTGGCGCGCAGACCGCTGAGCTCACCGAACGAGGGGCGTGCCACCACCGTACGGACCGACTTGCGCGTCGCGGCACGAACGCTCTTTACCTTGGCCTTCGACTTGGCGCTCGCCTTGCTGGCGCTGCTCTGACGTTTGGTGGCGGCATCGGCGCCCGTGCTCAGGCCGAGGGACAGCATGGCAAACAGGGTCAACAGGGCCACACGCCAACGAAACACAGGCAACGAAATCAACACGGGCACTCCCTCCGACACGCGCACGAGTCTAGGATAAAGAAAAAAAGCGCGCAAGATCAAAAGCTTACGCGCCCTTCCTCCATTCCACGTGAAGAATGCCTCCCGTTACCCCTGGGCGGCGACGCGCTCGTTCTTGCTGTGCAGCTTGTTCAGGGCCGACAGGTAGGCCTTGGCCGAGGCCACCACGATGTCCGGGTCCGCCCCCACGCCATTCACCACCCGCCCGCCGTGCTGCAGCCGCACAGTCACCTCGCCCTGGGATTCTGTGCTGCCCGAGGTGATGGCATTGACTGAATAGAGCAGCATTTCAGCGCCGCTTTTCAGCTTCGACTCGATGGCCTTGAGACTCGCGTCGACCGGCCCGTTGCCCTCGCTCTCGGCGTGGAACTCGGTCTCTCCGACCGCGAAAGCCACCTTCGCATGCGGACGCTCCCCGGTCGCCGATTGCTGCTCCAGGGAGAGCAGCCGGTACGTCTCCTGCTCGTGGGTCACGCTCTCATCGCCGACCAGCGCGATGATGTCTTCGTCGAAGATGTCGCTCTTGCGATCGGCCAGATCCTTGAAGCGCGCAAAGGCCGCGTTGACGTCGGTCTCGGATTCGAGCTCGATGCCGAGCTCCTGCAGGCGCTGCTTGAAAGCGTTGCGGCCGCTGAGCTTGCCGAGCACGATCTTGTTGGCACTCCAGCCCACGTCCTCGGCGCGCATGATCTCGTAGGTGTCGCGCGCCTTCAGGATGCCGTCCTGGTGGATGCCCGAGGCGTGCGCGAAGGCATTTGCGCCGACGACCGCCTTGTTTGGCTGCACGATGAAGCCGGTCGTCTGCGACACCAGCCGCGAAGCCGGCACGATCTGCGTGGTGTCGACGCCCACGTCGAGCCCGAAGTGGTCGCGCCGCGTGCGAACCGCCATCACGACTTCCTCGAGCGAGCAGTTGCCTGCGCGCTCGCCGAGCCCATTGATCGTGCATTCGATCTGGCGGGCACCGCCGATCTTCACGCCAGCCAGCGAGTTCGCCACCGCCATACCGAGGTCGTTGTGGCAGTGAACCGACCAGACCGCCTTGTCCGAGTTCGGCACCCGCTCCCGCAAGGTCCTGATGAAATTGCCGTACAGCTCGGGGATGCCGTATCCGACCGTGTCGGGCACGTTGATGGTAGTCGCGCCTTCGTTGATCACGGCCTCGATCACACGGCACAGGAAGTCCGGGTCGGACCGGTAGCCATCCTCCGGCGAAAACTCGATGTCCTCGCACAGGTTGCGGGCGAAACGGATCGACAGCCTGGCTTGCTCCAGCACCTGCTCGCGCGTCATCCGCAACTTCTTCTCCATGTGCAGTTCACTGGTCGCGATGAAGGTATGGATGCGAGAACGCGCAGCGCTCTTCAGCGCCTCGGCCGCCCGCGCGATGTCACGGTCATTGGCGCGCGCCAGCGAGCACACGGTCGATTCCTTGATCACGTCGGCGATTGCCCGGACGGCCTCGAAGTCGCCGTTGCTCGACGCTGCGAAACCCGCCTCGATCACGTCGACCCGCAACCGCTCCAGCTGGCGCGCGATGCGCAGCTTCTCGTCCTTGGTCATGGAGGCGCCGGGCGACTGTTCGCCGTCGCGCAAGGTGGTGTCGAAGATGATGAGCTTGTCGGCCATGGAAGTCTCCAGCGGAAGATGCGAATGACGAGAACCAAACAAAACGGCCCGCGAGCAGGAAGCGCGCGGGCCGTGGATGCAGAAACGAAGGGACGTGTGCAATCAGCGCGCGCAGGGCACTCCTAGCAGTAGCAGCAGCGAAAAGCGGGCGCGAAACGTCATGAGCACAATATAGCACGCGCCTGCTCACAGCACGCACCGCAGTGGCTATCAGCGGTGCAGCCCCTCTTCATCGGGCTCGTGAGTGGACGTGGCGATGACGCTGACAGGTTTGCCCTTGGTCTTGCGCCACACGTAGACCGCGTAACCTGAGAAGCCGTAGCAGACGAACAGGCTGAACAGCACCAGCGGCGGGTGAAGGTTGATCACTGCGATGAAGAGCGCGATCGCGACGATCACGATGAACGGCACCGTGCGCTTGAAGCTCACGTCCTTGAAACTGTAGAACGGCACGTTCGTGACCATCGTCAGCCCTGCGTAGAGCGTGAATGCGAACGCCATCCAGGACAGCCAGTCGATGCTTCCGGCCCCCTTGAACCCCGCGTCGTCCATCAGCCAGATGAACCCGACCACCAGCGCTGCGGCTGCCGGACTCGGCAGCCCCTGGAAGAAGCGCTTGTCGACGACGCCGATGTTGGTATTGAAGCGGGCCAGCCGCAGCGCGGCCCCGGCGCAGTAGACGAACGCCGCCACCCAGCCGAGCTTGCCCAGCCCCCGCAGCGCCCACTCATAGACGATCAACGCCGGCGCAGCGCCGAAGGACACCATGTCCGACAGGCTGTCCATTTGTTCGCCGAAGGCGCTCTGGGTGTTGGTCATGCGCGCGACGCGACCGTCGAGGCTGTCGAGCACCATCGCGCAGAACACGCCGATCGCCGCCTGCTCGAAGCGGTCATTCATGGCCATCACGATCGCGTAGAACCCGCCGAACAGTGCCGCGAGCGTGAAGAGATTGGGCAGGATGTAGATGCCTTTGCGGCGAGGCCGGCGCGGCGCCTCGTCGTCGACGTCTTCGAACGCGTCTGGCGTCTTCGGATCCTGCGTACCGTCGTGCATGCTCATGCTCGGCCGGTCCGTGGCAACGAATCCGGCCCCCTCGGCGCACCATGAAGATCGATCATGGGCGGGAGGATACCGCAGCGCCCGTCGCAAGAAGGGCCGCGCACCCTTCGGTGTCGCGGCCCTAGACGGAGCATGGAGCGACAAGTCGCGATCAGTTGCGGCTCTTGTCCACCAGCTTGTTTGCCTTGATCCACGGCATCATCGCGCGCAGCTTCTCGCCCACCACCTCGATGTCGTGCTCTGCGGTCAGGCGGCGACGCGACAGCAGCGTCGGCGCACCGGCACGGTTCTCGAGGATGAAGCTCTTGGCGTACTCGCCGGTCTGGATGTCCTTGAGGCACTGGCGCATCGCCGCCTTGGTGTCCTCGGTCACGACCTTCGGCCCGGTCACGTACTCGCCGTACTCGGCGTTGTTCGAGATCGAGTAGTTCATGTTGGCGATGCCGCCTTCATAGATCAGGTCGACGATCAGCTTGAGCTCGTGAAGGCATTCGAAGTAGGCCATCTCGGGCGCGTAGCCGGCTTCCACCAGCGTCTCGAAGCCGGCCTTGATCAGCTCCACGGTGCCGCCGCACAGCACGGCCTGCTCGCCGAACAGGTCGGTCTCGGTCTCCTCGCGGAAATTGGTCTCGATGATGCCGGCCTTGCCGCCGCCGTTGGCTGCCGCATAGCTCAGAGCCAGGTCGCGCGCCTTGCCGGTCTTGTCAGCGTGGACGGCGATCAGGTGCGGCACGCCGCCGCCCTGGGTGTAGGTGTTGCGCACCGTGTGGCCGGGGGCCTTCGGGGCAACCATCCACACGTCGAGGTCTTCGCGCGGCACGACTTGGCCGTAGTGCACGTTGAAGCCGTGCGCGAAGGCCAGCGAGGCGCCCTGCTTGATGTTCGGGGCCACTTCGGCGTTGTAGACGGCGGCAATCTGCTCGTCGGGCAGCAGGATCATCACGACGTCGGCGCTCTTGACCGCCTCGGCGACCTCGGCCACCTTGAGCCCGGCCTTCTCGACCTTGTTCCACGACGCGCCGCCGCGGCGCAGGCCGACAGTGACCTTCACGCCGCTGTCGTTCAGGTTCTGGGCGTGCGCATGGCCTTGCGAGCCGTAGCCGATGATCGCCACGCTCTTGCCCTTGATGAGGCTGAGGTCGGCGTCCTTGTCGTAATAGACCTTCATGGGGTTCTCTCCTGTCGAAATTCAGTAATGGAACGGGGTTCAGACGCGCAGGATGCGCTCGCCGCGACCGATCCCGCTGGTGCCGGTGCGCACGGTTTCCAGAATCGCGGTGCGGTCCACCGCCTCGATGAACGCGTCGAGCTTGGGTGCATCGCCGGTGAGCTCGATCGTGTAGGTCTTCTCGGTGACGTCGACGATGCGACCCCGGAAGATGTCGGCCATGCGCTTCATCTCGTCGCGCTCCTTGCCGACGGCGCGCACCTTGATGAGCATCAGCTCGCGCTCGGTGTACTGCCCCTCGGTCAGGTCGACCACCTTCACCACCTCGATGAGCCGGTTGAGGTGCTTGGTGATCTGCTCGATCACGTCCTCGCTACCGGTGGTGGTGATGGTCATGCGCGACAGCGACGGGTCCTCGGTGGCCGCAACGGTCAGGCTCTCGATGTTGTAGCCGCGCGCCGAAAACAGCGCCACGACGCGCGACAGGGCGCCCGGCTCGTTCTCGAGCAACAGGGCAATGATGTGTTTCATGGGTAGATCGTCCTTCGCGCTCTTCAGGACTGCGGCGGTAACCGCAGCCCCTTGGCCACGCGCTTCGATGAAGTGAATAGTGGTTCCGACCTCGGCCGCTGCACTCGCTGCGCTCCTGGCGACGGACCGGCAAGCCCGCCGCCCTCGCGCCGCGCGTGCTGCAGGCCTTACAGGTCTTCCGAACCCAGCAGCATCTCCGAGATGCCTTTTCCGGCCTGGACCATTGGCCAGACGTTCTCGGTTGGGTCGGTACGGATGTCGAGAAAGACCGTGCGGTCCTTCAGCCGGATCGCTTCGCGCAGCGCGGGTTCCACCTCGCTGGGCTTCTCGATCTTCAGTCCGATGTGACCGTAGGCTTCGGCCAGCTTCACGAAGTCGGGCAAGGCCTCCATGTAGCTGTGCGAATAGCGGCCGCCGTAATCGAGCTCCTGCCACTGCCGCACCATGCCCAGATAGCGGTTGTTCAACGAGATCACCTTGACCGGCGTCTTGTACTGCAGGCAGGTCGACAACTCCTGGATGCACATCTGGATCGAGCCTTCGCCGGTAATGCAGAAGACATCGGAGTCGGGCTTCGCGAGCTTGATGCCCATGGCGTACGGCAGGCCCACCCCCATCGTGCCCAGACCGCCCGAGTTGATCCAGCGCCGCGGCTCGTCGAAGCGGTAGTACTGCGCCGCCCACATCTGGTGCTGGCCGACGTCGGAGGTGATGTAGGCGTCGCGCTCGCGGGTCAACTCCCAGAGCTTCTCGACCACGAACTGCGGCTTGATGACCTCGTCGGAGTTCTTGTACTTCAGGCACTCGCGACCGCGCCATTCGGCGATCTGCTTCCACCAGGCCGACAGGGCCTGCGAATCCGGCTTGGCCTGCGCTTCCTTGATCTGCGAGATCAGTTCCTGCAGCACTTCCTTCACGTCGCCGACGATCGGAATGTCGACCTTCACGCGCTTGGAGATGCTCGACGGATCGATGTCGACGTGCACGATCTTGCGCTCCACCGAAGCGAAATGCTTCGGGTTGCCGATCACGCGGTCGTCGAAGCGCGCCCCCACGGCCAGCAGGACATCGCAGTTCTGCATCGTCATGTTGGCTTCGTAGGTGCCGTGCATACCCAGCATGCCCAGGAAGCGTGGGTCGGTTGACGGGAAGGCGCCCAGGCCCATCAGCGTATTGGTGCACGGGTAGCCGAGCAGGTCGACCAGTTGGCGCAGTTGCGCCGAGGCATTGCCGAGGATCACGCCGCCGCCGGTGTAGATGTAAGGCCGCTTGGCCTGCAGCAGCAGCTGCACGGCCTTGCGGATCTGGCCGCTGTGGCCCTTCTTCGCCGGGCTGTACGAGCGCATCTCGACCGTGGCAGGGTACTGAAAGGGCGCGGTCTTCAGCGACACGTCCTTCGGCACGTCGACCACCACCGGGCCAGGACGGCCGGTGCGGGCGATGTGGAAGGCCTTCTTCATCGTCAGCGCCAGCTCGCGCACGTCCTTCACCAGGAAGTTGTGCTTGACGATCGGCCGGGTAATGCCAACGGTGTCGCACTCCTGGAAGGCATCAAGGCCGATCGCCGGCGTCGGGACCTGTCCGGTGATGATCACCATCGGAATCGAGTCCATGTAGGCGGTGGCAATGCCGGTAATGGCATTCGTCACGCCCGGACCCGAGGTCACCAGCGCAACGCCCACGTCGCCGGTCGCGCGAGCATAGCCATCGGCCGCATGGATGGCTGCCTGTTCATGGCGCACCAGCACATGTTCGATGGTCTCCTGCTTGTACAACGCGTCGTAGATGTACAGCACGGCGCCGCCCGGGTAGCCCCAAAGGTACTTGACACCTTCGGCCTGCAGGCAGCGAACGAGGATTTCCGAACCGTTGGGCTCGGCAGTTTGGGTGGGATGCGGTTGGGCCGTGGCGGCCCGCTTGATTTCCGCGGCAGACATGTCCATTTCGAACCTTTGTGAATTTCTCTGACGAAAAACCATCGGTGCCCCTCTTCGCACCCTGGTGGGGTGGATGTGGGACCTGCGCGGTCTGGCAAAGCCACCCGGGTCGGATGGTGTTGAAGACCAATGAGCGTTTTGCGAACGCACATTATGGCACCCACCCGGCACCAGCCCGGCGCAGGCTGCCGCATCGAGGTGCGGTGACATAATTCGCGGCCTCCCCAAAGCCACGGCCAACCGGCCGCGCCTCTTGGCTTCCGACAAAGAACTCAGCGATTTCCTCAAGAGCGTCGAAAAGCGCGCCTTCAAGCGCGCCGTCTATGCCGTTCGCGACGACGACGCTGCACTCGACATCGTGCAGGACTCGATGATCCGGCTGGCCGAGAAGTACGCCGACCGGCCGCCGGCCGAGTTGCCGCTGCTGTTCCAGCGCATCCTGTCGAACGCCATGATGGACTGGTTCCGCCGGCAGAAGGTGCGCAATGCAGTCGTGCGCAATTTCTCGGATTTCGAGCCAGCGGACGCCGATGGCGACTTCGACCTGCTCGAGACTCTGGCGGCCGCCGGGGGGGCTACCACGGTCGAAACGGCAGCCGACAGCGTATCGCGGGCCCAGATCCTGCTCGCGATCGAGACCGAAGTTGCACGGTTGCCGGGGCGTCAACGGGAGGCCTTCCTGCTGCGTTACTGGGAGGAACTCGATGTCGCCGAGACCGCTCAATCGATGGGCTGCTCGGAGGGCAGCGTCAAGACCCATTGCTCCCGGGCAGTGCACAGCTTGGCGCAGGCCTTGAAGGCCAGAGGGGTGCTGCCATGAATCATTCCAACGTCGTCACGGGACCAACCCGGCTGGATCACCAGTCGCTCGAAGACCGCTTTGCGCTGCGTGTGGCGGCGGCTCTCAGCACGCACGTCGACAGCCTGCCTGGCGACGTGACGGAGCGCCTTCGTTTCGCGCGCGAGCAAGCGCTGGCGCGAGCCAGACAGGCTGCGACACGCACCGCCCCGAGCACCGCTCGGCTCGGCGGAGGTGTGCTGGCCTGGGGTGGAGAGCCCGGCTGGGGCTGGCGCCTCGCGACGCTGGCGCCGTTGTTCGCGCTGGTGGCCGGCCTGGTGCTGATCCAGATCCAGCACGACGACGACCAGATCAGCGCCGCAGCCGAGGTCGACGCCGCCCTGCTGGCCGACGACCTGCCGCCGGCGGCTTACACCGATGCCGGTTTCGCCGAGTTCCTGCGCCTGCCCGGATCGGCGGGCAGCAACTGAGGATGACGGGCTCCGTGTCCCTGCGGCGAGCCGCTGCGCGGCATCCGGCGTTTGCCCGGGTCGCGGCCGGTGCGTTGCTGAGCATGTTGCTGGCGCTGGCCGCGCCACTCGCCGGTGCCGCGGGCGCCGACGCCGGTGGCCCCGGCTGGAACAGCCTCGGCCCGGCGCAACGCCAGGCGCTGGCACCGCTCCAGAGCGAATGGTCCTCGATCGATCCCCAGCGCAAGCAGAAATGGCTGGAGCTGGCATCGCGCTTCGATCGCATGTCGCCCGACGAGCGCAGCCGCGTTCAGCGACGCATGTCCGACTGGGTCAATCTCAGCGCCAAGCAACGCACCGAGGCGCGCATGAACTACCAGGGTGCGAAGGACCTGAGCCCGCAGGAACGCCAGCGCCGCTGGGAGGCCTACCAGTCCCTGCCGGAAAGCCAGCGGCGCGACCTCGCCGCCCGCGCCAAGACCGGCGCCGGCAAGGTCAATGCGCGGCCCATCCCGCCAGCCGCCGAGGCCAAGGTCAACACCGTCCCCAACCCGCTGCTGGAGGCCCGCAAGCCACGCGCAGTGACGCCGGGGCTGACGCAGGCCAAGCCTGGGGCCACGACCAACCTGATGTCGACGCGCCCCGCGCCCCCTCTGCACCAGCAGACCGGCCTGCCGAAGGTCGCGGCGACCCCCGAGTTCGTCGACTCGACGACGCTGCTGCCGCGCCGCGGCCCTCAGGGCGCAGCGACCGAGCCACGCCGCAAGCCCTGACAAGTGCCGACCCCGAACGTGCAAGCCGGCCTCGCGCCGCCGCCCGGGACACTGGCACCGCCGTTGCGTCGCCGGCTGGCGTGTTTCCTCTATGAGGGCGTGCTGCTGTTCGGCGTGGTGTTCTTCTGTGCGCTGATCTATTCCGTGCTCACCGACCAGCGCCATGCGATGGTCGGACGCCTGGGCCTGTTGCTGACCGCCTTCGTGCTGGCGCCCGGTGTTTACTTCACGTGGTACTGGTCAGGGAGCGGACAGACGCTGCCGATGCAGACCTGGCGCATCCACCTGCAGACGGCCGACGGCCGGCGGCTCACGCGCGCACGCGCGCTGGGGCGCTATCTCGCCGCCTGGATATGGTTCCTGCCGGCCCTGGCCCTGGCCTGGCTGGCCGGCTGGCATGACAGCGGCACGCACTTGGCCGCGATGCTCGCAGCCGGGGTCGCGCTCTATGCCCTGGCATCGAGGCTGCATCCGGAGCGCCAGTTCTGGCACGACGCGCTGTGCGGCACCCGGCTCGTCGACACGCGTGACGCTCCGCCCGCCCGCGGCTGAATTTCGCGGCGGCGCCATACGCCGCAGTTACCATCGCGCGCCATGAGCAACCCCTACAAAGGCCGCACCGGCCTCGACCGCGTGATCCGCGCGGCCGGCTACTCGATGGATGGGCTGCAGATCGCCTACCGCGGCGAGAGCGCGTTCCGGCAGGAAGTCTGGGCGGCCGTGCTGCTGGTGCCCGCAGCCTTCTGGCTGGGCGGCAGTTGGATCGAGGTCTCGCTGCTGGTCGGCTCGGTGCTGTTGGTGTTGATCGTCGAACTGCTCAATTCCGGCATCGAAGCGGCGATCGATCGCGTCAGCTACGAGCTCCACGACCTGTCCAAGCGCGCGAAGGACCTCGCCAGTGCCGCCGTGCTGCTGTCGCTGCTGCTGTGCATGGGCATCTGGGTGGCTGCGCTCTGGCATCGTTTCGGCACCTGACGCGGCGCGAGCCATGACGAGGCGCTTCACGCTGTGTGTCTACTGCGGCTCGCGCCCTGGCGACGATCCAGCCCATGCCCACGCAGCCCGGGCCGTTGGCCGGGAGATCGCGCAACGCGGCTGGCAGCTGGTCTACGGCGGCGGCAACGTCGGACTGATGGGCATCGTCGCCGACGCCGCGCTGGCGGGTGGCGCCCCGGTGATCGGCGTGATCCCGCGGTCGCTGATGGAGCGCGAGGTCGGACATCCCGGCCTCAGCGAACTGCACGTGGTCGAGACCATGCACCAGCGCAAGCAAGGCATGGCCGAGCGGGCAGACGCTTTCCTGGCGCTGCCCGGCGGCATCGGCACCTTCGAGGAACTGTTCGAGGTGTGGACCTGGCGGCAGCTCGGATACCACGACCAGCCGATCGGGCTGCTCAATGTCGGCGGCTACTACGACGCCCTGGTCGCGTTCATGCAGCAGACGGTAGACGCCGGCTTCGTCTCGGATGGCACACGCGCGATGCTGGAGATCGGTGACGAGCCGTCAGCCCTGCTCGATCGGCTCGCAGCCCAAGCTGCGCTGAGCGGCGGCCGCGACGATTACAGCCGAACCTGAACTTCCGTTCGATCAGACCGCCGCTTCGTCCGTTTCGCCGGTGCGGATGCGAACCACCTGCTCGACCGAGCTGACGAAGATCTTGCCGTCGCCGATCTTGCCGGTCTTGGCCGCCTTGACGATGGCTTCCAGGCAACGATCGACGTCGACGTCCTTCACCACCACCTCGAGCTTCACCTTCGGCAGGAAGTCGACCACGTACTCGGCACCGCGATACAGCTCGGTGTGCCCCTTCTGACGCCCGAAGCCCTTGACCTCGGTCACGGTCAGGCCCGACACACCCACCTCGGCAAGCGCCTCGCGCACTTCCTCGAGCTTGAAGGGCTTGATGACGGCAGTGATCTGTTTCATGGCGCGCTCCGGTGATAGGTGACTGGCTGGAATTTAAGCACGGAATTTCGAGGTGATGGGATAGCGCCAGTCCTTGCCGAACGAGCGGTGCGTGATGCGAATCCCCACCGGCGCCTGTCGCCGCTTGTACTCGTTGATCTTGATCAGCCGCGTCACGCGCTCCACATCGGTGCGTGGGTAGCCCGCAGCGACAATCTCCTCGACGCCCTGGTCGTCTTCCATGTAGCGCGCCAGGATCGCGTCGAGCACGTCGTAGGGCGGCAGGCTGTCCTGGTCGGTCTGGTCCGGTCGCAGTTCCGCAGAAGGTGGCCGCGTGATGATGCGTTCGGGGATCACCGGTGCGGCGCCCTGCGCATTGCGCCAGGCCGCAAGGCGGTAGACCAGGGTCTTGGCCACGTCCTTGATCACCGCGAAGCCGCCCGCCATGTCGCCGTAGAGCGTGCAGTAGCCGGTCGCCATCTCGCTCTTGTTGCCGGTGGTCAGCACGATGCGACCCGACTTGTTCGACAGGGCCATCAGCAACGTGCCGCGGATGCGCGCCTGGATGTTCTCCTCGGTCGCATCCTCGGCGAGGCCGGCGAACTCCAGCGCCAGCGCCGCCTTGAAGGACTCGAACATCGGCACGATGGAGATCTCGTCGTACTGCACCCCGAGGCGCCGCGCCATGTCGCGGGCGTCGATCCACGAGATGTCGGCGGTGAAGGGCGAAGGCATCATCACCGCCCTCACCCGGTCGGCGCCCAGCGCATCGACCGCGATCGCCAGCACCAGCGCCGAATCGATGCCGCCGCTCAGGCCGATGATGGCGCCGGGGAAGCCGTTCTTGCCGAGGTAGTCGCGCACGCCCGTCACGAGCGCCGCCCAGGCCTGCGATTCGAGCGACGGTGCCGGCGACAGCGGGCCGCTCACATCGCCGTCGGCACTCACCTCGACCGGCAGCACCTCCTCCGCAAAGCTGGCGGCCCGCGCCCGCACGATGCCCTGCGCGTCGACGGCAAACGAGGCCCCGTCGAACACCACCTCATCCTGTCCGCCGACCAGGTGCGAGTACAGCAGCGGCAGGCCGCTCTCCACCGCGCGCCGTGCCATGCGTTCCTCGCGCTCCTCGGCCTTGCCGAGGTGAAAGGGCGAGGCATTGATCACCGCCAGCACCTGCGCGCCCGCCGCCTTCGCCGCCGCCGCCGGCTCGTCGAACCAGGCGTCCTCGCAGATCAGCAGCCCGACGCGCAACCCGCCCGCTTCCACCACCACCGGGCCGAAGCCGGCGTCGCGGCCCGACACGAAGTACCGGCGCTCGTCGAACACCTGGTAGTTGGGCAGTTCCCGCTTCGCATAGGTGGCCGTGACACGCCCCCCAGCCAGCACCGATGCCGCATTCACCCGCCGCTGCACCGCCAGCGAGCGCGTGCGAAGATCGCCGAGCGAGTCGATGGCCTGCGGGTGGCCGACCACCACCTGCAGGTCTGGCAGATCGGCCAGCGACGCCGCGCAAGCGGCCAGCGCTTCGTCGCAGGCGCGCATGAAGGCCGGCCGCAGCAACAGGTCTTCCGGCGGATATCCGGTCAGCGACAGTTCCGGCGTGATCACCAGCCGCGCGCCCTGCGCGTAGGCCTGGCGGGACCACTGGGCGATGCGCTGAGCGTTGCCTGCGAGGTCGCCGACGGTGGCGTTGAACTGGACGAGGGCGATCGAGGCGGACACAGTGGCAGGCATGGATCAGGAAGAAGACGCGTTGTCGATCGATGGTACCCGCGACCCCGAGGCGTGGGCGGTCCAGGTGCACGCCGATCCGGCCCTCATCGACGCCCGCGCCTGGGATGCGCTGGTCGACGCCAGCCCGGCGCCGACGCCCTTCATGCGGCACGCCTACCTGTGCGCGCTGCATGCGTCGGCCAGCGCCGCTGCAGGCACCGGCTGGGCACCGCAGTTCCTGGCGATCGAGCGCGACGGGACGCTGGTCGCGGCCTGCCCGCTCTACTTCAAGAGCCACTCGTACGGCGAGTACGTGTTCGACTGGGCCTGGGCCCAGGCGTACGAAGAGGCCGGCCTGCGCTACTACCCCAAGCTGCTGTCGGCGGTGCCGTTCACGCCGGTGCCGGGCTCGCGACTGCTGGCGCGCGACCCGGCCGCGCGCAGCGTGCTGCTGCGGGCGATGGAAAGCTTCGCGCGGCAACACGGCCTGTCGTCGGCGCACGTGCTCTTTCTCGACGAGGCCGATCGCAGCGCCGCAGAGGAGGCCGGCTGGATGCTGCGCAGCACGGTGCAGTTCCACTGGACCAACCGGGCTCCCGCGGGCTATGCCGACTTCGCCGACTTCCTCGCCAGCCTGCAGCGCGACAAGCGCAAGAAGATCCAGCAAGAGCGCCGCTACGTGCGTGAGGCCGGCGTCGAGTTCGAAGCCCGCGTCGGCACGCAGATCCGGGCCGCAGACTGGGACTTCTTCTACCGCTGCTATCGCAACACCTACCGCGAGCACCGCTCGACGCCTTACCTGACGCGCGACTTCTTCACCCGCATGGCCGAGTCCCTGCCGCTGCACTGGCTGCTGTTCACCGCCCGGCGCGAGGGGGAGCCGATCGCCGCCTCGCTGATCGCCCTCGACCCCGAACACGGCCACGCCTATGGCCGCTACTGGGGCGCGCTCACTTCGGTGAGTTGCCTGCACTTCGAGGCCTGCTATTACCAGCCGCTGCAGTGGTGCATCGAGAACGGCTACCGTCGCTTCGAAGGTGGCGCGCAGGGCGAGCACAAGATGGCTCGCGGGCTGATGCCGGTGCGCACGCATTCCGCGCACTGGCTCAGCGATGCGCGCTTTGCCGATGCCGTGGCGCGCTATCTGGTGCGCGAAGGCGCCGGCATCGAGGCCTACGTCGACGAGCTCGACGAGCGCAACCCGTTCAAGCGATAGGGCCTCTTGCGCGACCGAAGGGCGCCGGGCCTCACAGCGCCTTGCCCAGACGCTCGAGCGCCCGCCCCAGCGCCGCCACGGCGTCACCGATCTCGCGTGCACCGATCACCAACGGCGGCGCGAAGCGCACCACCGTGCCATGGGTGTCCTTGCTCAGCACGCCTTCCTGCAACAGTCCCTCGCACACGGTGCGCGCCGAGGCGAAACCCGGATCGATCTCCACGCCGACCAGCAGCCCCTTGCCGCGGACGTCGCGGATCGCGGGATGCCGCAACGCGTGCAGACGCTCGAGCAGCACAGCGCCCTGCTCGGCCGCCCGCTCCGACAGCTTCTCATCCACCAGTACCTGCAGCGCCGTGTCGCCGACGGCCGCCGCCAGCGGATTGCCGCCGAAGGTGGAGCCGTGGTCGCCGGGCGTGAACACCGCCATCACCTCCTCGCGCGCCAGGAAGGCGCTGACCGGCAGGAGCCCGCCGCCCAGCGCCTTGCCCAGCGTGAGGCCGTCGGGACGCACGCCTTCGTGGTCGCAGGCGAGCACCCGCCCGGTGCGGCCCAGGCCGGTCTGCACCTCGTCGCAGATCATCAGGATGCCGCGGCGCGAGCAGATCTCGCGCACCGCCTTCAGGTAGCCGGCCGGCGGCACGACGATGCCGGCCTCGCCTTGCACCGGCTCGACCAGGAAGGCGCAGGTGTCGTCGGTGATGGCGGCTTCCAAGGCCGCCGCATCGCCGTAGGGCACGGTCACGAAGCCGGGCGCGAACGGCCCGAAGCCGCTGCGGTATTGAGCCTCGCTCGAGAAGCCCACGATGGTCGTCGTGCGTCCGGCGAAGTTGTGGGCCGCGACGATGATTTGCGCGTGGCCTTCCGCGATGCCCTTGACCGTGTAGCCCCACTTGCGGGCTGCCTTCAGCGCCGTCTCCACGGCTTCGGCGCCGGTGTTCATCGGCAGCGCCCGGTCCATGCCGGTCAGGCGGCACAGGCGTTCGAGGAAGGGGCCGAGGCGGTCGGTGTGGAAGGCGCGCGAGGTCACGGCCAGTTGCCGGGCCTGCGCGACCAACGCCTCCACCAGCCGCGGGTGACCGTGGCCGAAGCTGACGGCCGAGTAGGCCGACATCATGTCGAGATAGCGCCGACCGTCCTGGCCCCACAGGTAGACACCCTCGCCGCGCGTCAGCACGACCGGCAAGGGGGCGTAGTTTGCGGCACCGTAGCGCTCTTCCAGCGCGATGGGGCTGGCCGACAAGGGGAAGCCGGGGTGAATGGTCATGGCGATCTCCTGAGCACCGGGGTCGGTTCCCCCGGCTCCTCACTGTAGAGACGGCCGAACGCAATGTGCGTTCCATTCATTGTGAATATTCATCTTTTGGCGCATGCTTCGTGCATAAAATGCCGAATATGAGCACACTGGATACGCTGGATCGCCGTTTGCTAGTCGAACTTCAGGCCCGCGGCCGCGCCTCGAATGTCGAGTTGTCCGCGGCGGTGCACCTGTCGGCGCCTCAGTGCTTCCGGCGCGTCAGGTCGCTCGAGGAGCGTGGCGTGATCCGCGGCTATGCGGCGCACGTCGATCGCGAGGCGCTGGGGCTGGGCGTGATGGCCTACGTCAGCGTGGACATCGCCGCCGAGCAGTTCGGGCATGTGCGCGAGTTCGAGCAGACGATTCGCGACTTCCCGCAGATCCTGGAATGCCACACCGTCTCGGGTGACTCGGACTACCTGCTCAAGGTCGTGGCGCGCGACCTGAAGTCGCTCAGCCAGTTCCTGACCGACCGACTGATGCAGATCTCCGGCGTCGCCAACGTGCGCTCGATGATCTGCATGGAAGAGATCAAGCCGCCCTCGCCCCTGCCAACGACGACCGAATGAAGCAGGCGTCCCACGCGCGGTAGAGCGCCGGCCCGCCCCAAGCCGACCGCACACCCGCTCGGCGGGTGGCGCCGGTAACCCGGCGCCGCGTGCCCACTACTCCTTGAAGTCGCCGCCGAAGCCGTAGACGAAGGCCTCGGGCCGGATGTACTTGCGCAGCGCCGCGTTCACCTGCTCCAGGGTCGCCGCGGCGATCGCGTCGTCGACCTGCTGCGAGATCGCGAAGGTTCGGTCCAGCCGCAGGTTGCCGGCCAGCCCGGCCGCCAGCCGCGCGTCCTGCGCACGCGACAGCCGGCGCGCACTGATCAGGCCCCGCTGCGCCTCCTGCAGTTCGGTGGCAGTGAAGCCGTCCTGCAGGGCACGCGCCACCTCCTCCCTGAACGCCGCCTCGACCTTGGCGCGGTTCTGCGGCGCGAAGATGGCCTGCGCCTGCCACGGCGAATTGCGCTCGTCCTGGTTCCACGCCAGGTAGCTGTAGACGCCATAGGACAGGCCCTCCTTCTCGCGGATGCGCACCCACAGCCTCGAGCTGCCGCCGCCGCCCAGCAGGTGGTTGGCGAGCGTGAGCGGTGCGTAGTCCGGATCGCTGTCCATCAACGGCACCGGCAGGAACACTGCCATGTGGGCGTTCTGCTTGTCGGGCGTCGGCAGCATCAGGCGAGCCGGTGCCACGGGCGCCAGCGGATCGGACACCCGCGCGTAGGGTTCACTGCTCTTCCAGTCGCCGAAGGCCGCCTCGAGCGCCTGCCTCACCGCCGGCACATCGAGGTCGCCGCTGGCGCCGAACTCGGCATGCGACGCGCCGTAGAAGCGACGATGGAAGACACGCAACTGATCCGGCGTGGCCGCACGGATGTCAGCCACCAGTTCGTCGAAGCTCTTCGCATGGCGGACGTCGCCGCGTGGGTACCGGTTCACATGGCGGTCGATCGCGTTGGCCACCACCGCCTCGGGTTCCTTGCGCTGCTGCTCCACGCCCGTCAGCGCCTGGCTGCGCTGCTCCTCCAGCACCGCAGGCGGGAAGGAAGGCTCGCGGAGCAGTTCGCCGACCAGCGCGATCACGGCCGGCAGGTTCTCGCGCTTGGTGGCGATCGTCGCGCTCACGCTGCCGGTGCCGCTGGAAAAAGCCACCTCGGCCTGCAGTGCGTCGAGCCGGTCGCGGATCTGCTGGCGCGAGAGCTTCGCCGTGCCCTCGTCGAGCATCGCGGCCGTCAATGCAGGCACCTCGCCCTGATCGGCCAGGCTTTTCTCGTCGCCGAAGTGCAGCGAGAGCACCGCATTCACCGCGCCGCCGCGGGTCGGTTTGGGCAGCAGCGCGACCTTCATGCCACTCGCCAGTGCAAAGCGCTGCGTCTGCGCGTCGATGTGGGCCGGGGTCGTGTCGAATGCGGCCACGGCACTGGCCCCCGCCTGCGGCTTGAAGTCCCTGAATTGCGCCGCCACGTCCACCGCCTTCGGCGCCGGTGCGCGCTGCGGCTTGTCAGTGGGTACGTAGGTCGCGAGCGTGCGGTTCGACGGCAGCAGCCGCTCGACGGCGGCCTGCTGCACGTCCGCCAGCGTGGTTGTCCGGATGCGATCGCGGATCAGGAAGAACAATCGCCAGTCCCCCTGCGCCACCGATTCCGACAAGGACACGCCTACCGTCTCCGGGTTGGTGAAGGCCAGCTCCCAGCCCTTGAGCCACTTGGCACGCGCCCGCTCGAGCTCCTCGGCCGTGATCGGTTCCGCCGCGACCGACTCCAGCACCGCGATCAGCTCGGCCCGGGCCCGGTCGATGTCCTGCCCGGGCGCCAGCTGCGCGACGAACAGCGCCGCACCCGGATCGTGAAGGCCGAACGGTTCCGCCCCCACGCTCGCGGCCAGTTGCTTCTCGACCAGCCGCCGGTGCAGCCGGCCTGACGGTGCATCCCCGAGCACCAGCGCCAGCAGCTCGATGGCGGCGAACCCGGGATCGGCCGCCGCTGGCACGTGATAGCCCGCGTAGAGCAGCGGCGCACCGCCGACGCGGCGCAGCGTCAGCGCGCGCTCGCCGTCCTGGGCCGCATCGAGGGTGTACAGCGTGGGCAGCACGCGCCGGGGTTTCGGGATCTTGCCGAAATACTGCTGCACCCAGGCCAGCACCCGGGCCGTGTCGAACTGGCCGCTGACGACCAGCGTGGCGTTGTCGGGCTGGTAGTACAGGCGGTAGAAAGCCTGCAACCGTGCGATGTCGACGTTCTCGACGTCACTGCGCGCACCGATCGTGTCCTTGCCGTAGTTGTGCCAGTCGTACATCGCGGCCAGCGTCTTCTGGTACAGGATGCGGCCCGGATTGTTCTCCCCCATCTCCATCTCGTTGCGCACGACCGTCATCTCGGAATCGAGATCCTTGCGCGCGATGAAGCTGTGGACCATGGCGTCCGCATGCCAGGACAGGAACCACTTCAGGTTGTCATCGTTGGCCGCGAAGCTGGCGAAGTAGTTGGTACGGTCGAACCAGGTGCTGCCGTTGGCCCGCAAGCCGCGCTTGGTGAACTCGCCCCACACGTTGGGCGTGGTCGGCGTGCCCTTGAACATCAGGTGTTCGAGCAGGTGCGCCATGCCCGTCTCGCCGTAGTTCTCGTGGCGAGAACCGACGTGGTACGTCAGGTTGACCGTCGTCGTGGGTTTGGAGGCATCGGGCACCAGCAGCACCTGCAGCCCGTTGGCCAGCCGGTACTCGGCGATCCCCTCGACCTGAGTGACCGCGGTCACGCCGCGCGGCGGGGCCGCGGAAGCGGCGGGAGCGGGAACCGAGGTGGGGGACGACTTGCCGGCCGCCGCCTGCGGCGACAACTGCATCAAGGCCAGCGTCAGCGCGCCGGCCACCCAGTACTTCGAGAACATGCTGCGGGCCTCGCAACCACCGAGGCGGTGCCATGGAGGCCCGCAGTGTAGCCAGCCGGTTTCGCACCCTGCCGTGCCGGGGGCATACCCGAGCGACGCGCTGGCGACGCCAGCCCCTCGTCAGTCAGGCCGACTGGGCCTTGAGGTAGTTCTCCATGCCGGAACGCACTTCGGCCTGCGCCGCCTCCGGGCCTTCCCAGCCCTGCACCTTGACCCACTTCCCGGTCTCGAGGTCCTTGTAGTGCTCGAAGAAGTGCTGGATCGCCTTCAGGCGCATCTGGTTGATGTCCTCCGGCTTCTTCCAGTGGTCATAGATCGGCAGGATCTTGGTGGTGGGCACGGCCAGCACCTTGGCGTCTCCGCCCGCCTCGTCTTCCATCTTCAGCACGCCGATGGCGCGGCAGGTCACCACCACGCCCGGGGTCAGCGCGAACGGCGTGATCACCAGCACATCGACCGGGTCGCCGTCGTCGGACAGCGTCTGCGGCACGTAGCCGTAGTTGCAGGGGTAGTGCATCGCGGTCGTCATGAAGCGATCGACAAACAGGGCACCGCTTTCCTTGTCGACCTCGTACTTGATCGGGTCGGCGTTCATCGGAATCTCGATGATCACGTTGAACTGTTCGGGCGCCTTGGCGCCGGGGGTCACTTTGTCCAGACTCATGGGTCCTGTCTCCGGAATCGCGGGGAAACCCGAATTCTAAGCAGCGGCCTGTCGTGGGCCTGACCAAGGCCCGGTACCACCGTGGCGGACCGCACGGGCCAATTCCATTGCGGCTTCGAGGGGCTTCCCTTAGCATGCGCCGGCAACCCGACCGGGATGCCACGCGCGTGGTGTCGACAGTGAAGAGTCGCGGTGCAAGCCCTTTCACCGAGGACCTCTAACGAGGAAGGAGACTCTTTCCATGTCCAGTTCCCTGGCGCTCACCTTTGCGCTGCTTTGCGGTTTCGCGGCCGTCGTCTACGGTTTTGTCCAGCGAAGCTGGATCCTCAAACAGGACGCGGGCAACGCCCGCATGCAGGAGATCGCGGCGGCCATCCAGCAGGGTGCGGCCGCCTACCTCGCGCGGCAGTACCGCACCATCGCCCTGGTCGGCGTCATCCTCACCGTGCTGATCGGCATCTTCATCGGGCTGCCCACGGCGGTGGCCTTCGTGATCGGCGCGGTGTTGTCGGGAGCCTGCGGCTTCATCGGCATGAACGTGTCGGTCAAGGCGAACGTGCGCACCGCACAGGCGGCCACGCGTGGCATGAAGGAGGCGCTCGACGTGGCCTTCAAGGGCGGCGCCATCACCGGCATGCTGGTGGTCGGCCTCGGGCTGCTGGGCGTGGGCATCGTGTTCTGGTTCCTGACCAGCAACGGCCAGATCACACCGACCAGCGGCCTGGCACCGGCGCTGAAGCCGCTGCTTGGCTTCGCGTTCGGCTCCAGCCTGATCTCGATCTTCGCGAGACTGGGCGGCGGCATCTTCACCAAGGGCGCCGATGTCGGCGCCGACCTGGTGGGCAAGGTCGAGGCCGGCATCCCGGAAGACGACCCGCGCAACCCGGCGGTGATCGCCGACAACGTGGGCGACAACGTCGGTGACTGCGCGGGCATGGCCGCCGACCTGTTCGAGACCTACGCGGTCACGCTGATCGCGACCATGGTGCTGGGCGCGCTGATGGTCACCGCGGCACCGATGCAGGCGGCGCTCTACCCGCTGGCGCTGGGCGGCTTCTCGATCATCGCGTCCATCATCGGATGCAGCGCGGTGAAGGCCACGCCGGGCATGAAGAACGTGATGCCGGCGCTCTACAAGGGTCTGATCGTCGCCGGCGTGATCTCGCTGGTGGGCTTCTTCTTCATCACCAAGTGGGTGATGCCGGACAACGCGATCTACGAGAGCGGCACGCAGTGGCGCCTGTTCGGCGCGGCAGTCATCGGCCTCGTGCTGACGGCCCTGCTGGTGTGGATCACCGAGTACTACACCGGCACCGACTACGCGCCGGTGAAGCACGTGGCGCAAGCCTCGACCACCGGCCATGGCACCAACGTGATCGCCGGCCTGGGCGTGTCGATGCGCTCGACGGCCTGGCCGGTCGTGTTCGTGTGCGGCGCCATCCTGGCGTCCTACCAGCTCGGTGGCCTGTACGGCATCGCGGTGGCGGCCACCTCGATGCTCAGCCTGGCCGGCATCGTGGTCGCGCTCGACGCCTACGGTCCGATCACCGACAACGCTGGCGGCATCGCCGAGATGGCCGAGCTGCCGTCGAGCGTGCGCGACATCACCGACCCGCTGGACGCCGTCGGCAACACGACCAAGGCGGTGACCAAGGGCTACGCCATCGGCTCGGCCGGCCTGGCCGCGCTGGTGCTGTTCGCCGACTACACCCACACGCTCGAGGCCGCCGGCAAGCTGGTGAGCTTCGATCTCAGCAACCCGTCGGTGATCGTCGGCCTCTTCATCGGCGGCCTGATCCCCTACCTGTTCGGTGCGATGGCGATGGAGGCCGTGGGGCGTGCCGCCGGTTCCGTGGTGGTCGAGGTGCGTCGCCAGTTCCAGGATGGCCAGATCATGGCCGGCAAGCGCAAGCCCGACTACAGCGCAGCGGTCGACATGCTGACCTCGGCGGCGATCAAGGAAATGATCATCCCCAGCCTGCTGCCGGTGGTGGTGCCCATCGTCGTCGGGCTGCTGCTCGGCCCGGCGGCGCTCGGCGGTCTGCTGATGGGCACCATCGTCACGGGCCTGTTCGTCGCGATCTCGATGTGCACCGGCGGCGGCGCCTGGGACAACGCCAAGAAGTACATCGAGGAAGGTCACTTCGGCGGCAAGGGCAGCGACGCCCACAAGGCGGCCGTCACCGGCGACACCGTGGGCGATCCCTACAAAGACACCGCCGGCCCCGCGGTCAACCCGCTGATCAAGATCATCAACATCGTGGCGCTGCTGATCGTGCCGCTGCTGCCGGCTGCCAGCGGTGGTGCGGGAGCGCATGCGCCGGCCGCCCCCGCGGCGCCGGTCGAGAGCGCCGCGCCAGTTGCCGCCACGCCGGCACCCACCGCCGACGGCGCCAGCATCAAGGTCGAGAACGGCGTGGTGAAGTTCTACTTCGCCAGCGCCTCATCGGCCCTGGCGGGTGGCGCGGCCGAGGCATTGGCCGACGTGGTGAAGGGCGTCGCGGCGGGCAAGAAGGCCGTGATCAGCGGTTACCACGACGCCACCGGGGACCCGGACAAGAACGTCGAGCTCGCCAAGCAGCGTGCCCTCGCGGTGCGCGATGCCCTGAAGGCGGCGGGCGTGGCCGAGGACAAGATCGAGCTGAAGAAGCCCGAACAGCTCAATGCCGGCGACGCAGCCGAGGCCCGGCGCGTCGAGGTGAAGCTCGAGTAATCCGCCCGCGAGATCGACAAGGAACAAGGGCCCGCCTCGGCGGGCCCTTTCTTCTTGGGACAACGCGGGATGGTCCGGACGGGCAACGACGCGTGTGGGAGAGACCGCCGCTCTCAACTCCAAGGCGGTTTCGGCGAAAACTTCTCGGTCAGGTACTCCAGCAGCACCCTCACCTTCGCCGGCAAGTGCCTTCGGTGAGGATAGACCGCGTAGATCAACTGCCTTTCGATGTGGTAATCCGTCAGCAGCGGCTCCAGGCGTCCCGCCGCAATGTCCTTGGCCACCATGAACGCAGACAGACGGACGATACCTCCGCCCAGCCGTGCGTATTCATGCAGCACATCGACGTTGTCGGTCACGAAATGCCCCTGGACATTGACCAGCTCCGGTCCCGTCGCGCTGCTGAAATGCCATTGATTGAAAAGATCGCTGGTGGACAGGCGAAGGCAATCGTGATCCAACAGGTCCGATGGCCGGGTCGGTCGTCCTCTGGCTTTCAGATACTGGGGGCTGGCACAAACCAGGCGCCGGCTCTCACCCAGCTTGCGGCCGACAAGGCTGGTATCCCTCAATTCGCCCAGTCGGATCGCCAGATCCACGCCCTCGTCGATCAGGTCCACCGCCTGCCCCGTGATCTGGAGTTCCAGCGTCAAACGCGGATAGCGCTCCTGAAATTCAGCCATGACCTCCAGCAGCTGGTGCTTGGCGAAGCCCTGAGTGCTGTTGATGCGCAGGGTCCCCGTCGGCTCACGCACGAAGCTGGTCAGCGAATCTTCGGCGCTCTCGATGTCGGTCAGGATCTCCAGGCATCGCTTGAAATAGCGCTCACCTCCCTCGGTCAGGCTGAGGCTGCGCGTGGTGCGATTGATCAGACGCACGCCCAGCCTGGATTCCAAACGCGATAGGAGCTTGCTGATCGCCGATGGCGACAGATTCAGCTGGCGTCCCGCCGCGGAAAAACTGCCGCGCTTGACCGACTCCGCGAATACCTGCATCTCGGTCCACTTGTCCAAGCGACCTCCTAATTTGTGAATTTCATTCACAGAACATGTTCCGCTTGTGATGATTATCACCAGACAACCGGGACGATAGGCTTGCGAATCGTCGAATTCAGCGCCCGGTCACCTGACCTCCACAACCGTCACGGGAGTTTCCATGCTCGAGCTGTACACGCACCCGATGTCGCCCTGTGCCCAGAAGGTTCGTATCGTCCTGGCCGAAAAGAAACTGGCGTGGATCAAGCACCATGTCGATCTTTCGCGGAAGGAGAACCTGCGACCGGAATACCTGAAACTCAATCCATTGGGCGTCGTGCCCACCCTGGTCCACGACGGTCGCCCGGTGATTGAATCGAGCGTCATCTGCGAGTATCTGGACGACGCGTATCCCGTTATCCGCCTCAAACCCACCTCGGCATACGCGTTGGCGGACATGCGCCTGTGGATGAAGCATGTGGACAACAAGCTGCACCCGTCCTGCGGCGCCTTGCAGTGGCCGCTGGTGATGCGTCCGGCATTGATGGAGAAAAGCGAGGCGGAGCGTGAGGCACTGCTCGCGCGGATTCCCGAAAAGCCACGCCGCGAGCGACAGAGACGCCTGGTCAAGTTCGGACTCGAGGCTCCGGATGTCGTCGACGCCGTCCATGTCTACCGCCGGACGATCCTCGATATGGAAGCGGCGCTCGCCCAGCACCGCTGGATGGTTGGTGACGTCTTCAGCCTCGCCGACGTGTGCCTGGCGCCCTACTTCCAGACCGTCCTGCAGTTCGGCTGGACCTCGATGTACGAGGATTGCCCGCGCGTGGCCGATTGGTTTTCGCGCTGCCGCGAGCGCGAATCCTACGAAGATTCTGTGACACGCGATTTCCCACCCGAAATCCGGGTCGACCTGCTGGCCAAGGGGGAATCGGCCCGGCGGACGATCCGTACGCACCTGGCCTCGTTCGACGACTCGAGAGCGACTGCGTGAAGCCCTACGAGTTCGACCTGTTCGTCATCGGAGCCGGCTCCGGCGGCGTGCGGACGGCGCGCATGGCGAGTGAACGGGGGCTTCGCGTCGCCGTTGCCGAGGTGTCGCGCCTGGGCGGGACCTGCGTGAACGTCGGCTGCATCCCGAAGAAGCTCTTCGCCTATGCCGCCCAGTTCACCGAGGCGTTCCAGCAGGCACGCGGCTACGGGTGGCGCGTGCCCGAAGCCGCGTTCAATTGGTCGACCTTGCGCGACAACAAGGATGCCGAGATCGAACGCCTGAACGGCGTCTACCGCGCGCTGCTGGTCGATTCCGGTTGCCAGTTGATCGAGGGGCACGCGACGATCAAGGGGGCACACACGGTCGACGTGGGTGGACGCAGTTGGAGCACCGAACGCATGGTGATTGCCACCGGAGGCTGGCCGTTCGTGCCGAACGTGCCAGGGCGCGAGCACGCGATCACCTCCAATGACTTCTTTTCCCTCGAGCATTTCCCGAAGCGGGCGGTCATCGTCGGTGGAGGCTACATTGCCCTTGAACTCGCCAGTATCGCCGCCGGTCTCGGCACGCAGACTCGACTCGTGTATCGCGGCGCGTTGTTCCTGCGCGGCTTTGACGAGGACATACGCCGCGTCGCAGCCGAGGAGATGATGAGGCGGGGCGTCTTCCTGAACTTCGACTGCGAAATCAGCGCCATCGAAAAACAGGCGGACGGTAGCTTGCTCGTAACGTTCAGCGATGGCCGTCGCGAATCGACGGATTGCGTCCTCTATGCAACAGGGCGACGCCCCAATGTTGCTGGGCTCGGTCTGGAAAATACGCGCATCCGGCAGCAGACGCATGGCGCCATTGTCGTCAACGAACACCTGCAGACTGACGAGCCCTCGATCTATGCGATCGGTGACGTGGTCGGACGCACCCCATTGACGCCAGTTGCCCTGGCCGAAGGAATGCAACTGGTCCAACATCTCCTCGGCGACGAAGGTCCGCAGCTGGACTACGAAATGATCCCGAGCGCCGTCTTCAGCCAGCCGGCCATCGGGACCGTCGGGCTGACCGAAGCGCAGGCGCGGCTCCGTTATGACGACGTGGTGGTCTACAAGTCCAGCTTTCGCGCCCTCAAGCAGACGCTCGCCGGAGGTAACGCGCAGACTTTCGTGAAGCTTCTGGTGGACCATGCCAGCGACCGTGTCGTGGGCGTCCACATGGTGGGAGCCGACGCTGCCGAAATCATTCAGGGCATGGCCATCGCCTTGAGAGCCGGGGCGACCAAGCGAGTGTTCGATACCACCCTCGGCGTTCATCCTACCTCGGCGGAAGAGTTCGTCACCTTGCGCAAACCGAGCCATGAACCCTTCATCACGACAGGCCCCTAAGGCGATGAATCCTTCTGTACCGACCTCAGATCAGATCCTTGAAGAGTGTTCCGCACGCCTGTGGGCGGCCGAGGTCGCCTGTACGCCGACGGCACTGTTGAGCTCGTCCCACCCCGAACTCGACGTGAGCGACGCCTACGCGATCCAGGCCGCGACGTTGCGCCGCCGCGGCATGCCGGCCGTCGGCTTCAAGCTCGGCTACACCAGTGCGGCGATGCGCGCCCAGATGAACATCGACCAGCCGAACTTCGGTGTGCTGACCGAGGCGCACCGTCTCGGCGCCGACGGTCGCCCGATCGACCGCGGGCGCCTGATCCATCCGCGCGTCGAGCCGGAGATCGCCCTGAGGCTGGGGCGTGACCTCGCCGGCGCGGGGCACGACCGGGCGAGCGTCTCGCGGCACCTCGATGCGGTGATGCCGGCGCTGGAGGTGGTGGACACGCGCTACCCGGACTACCGCTTCACGCTCGTCGACAACATCGCCGACAACAGCTCCAGCGCCGGCTTCGTGACGGGCCCGGCCCTCCCCTGGCAGGACCGCTTCGACCTCGGCGCCGTCGAGGTCGAACTGCAGATCGATGGGCAGGCGGTGGACCGCGGCCGCGGCGCCGACGCGATGGGCGACCCGCTGCTCGCGCTGGCCTGGCTGGCCGGCTTCCTGGCCGAGCGCGGGCTGGTCGTGCCGGCCGGCGCGGTGGTGCTGACCGGCGGGCTCACGCGCGCCCAGCCGGCCGAGCGCGGGCAGTTCGTCGAGGCCGGCTTCGGCTGGCTGGGTCGCGTACAGGCGCGCTTCGGCTGACGCGCCGGCCGCGGCGAGGCCTCAGCGCTTCGCCGGCGGCAGATCGGTGCAGGAGCCGTGTGCCACTTCCGCGGCCATGCCGATGCTCTCGCCCAGCGTCGGGTGCGGATGGATGGTCTTGCCGATGTCCACCGCGTCGGCGCCCATCTCGATCGCCAGCGCGATCTCGCCGATCATGTCGCCCGCGTGCGTGCCGATGATGCCGCCGCCGACGATGCGGTGCGTGGCCTCGTCGAACAGCAGCTTGGTGAAGCCCTCGTCGCGGCCGTTGGCGATCGCGCGGCCCGAGGCCGTCCACGGGAACAGGCCCTTGGTGACCTTGACGCCGCGCGCCTTGGCCTCGTCCTCGGTCAGGCCGACCCAGGCGACCTCGGGGTCGGTGTAGGCCACGCTCGGGATCACGCGGGCGTCGAAGGCCGCCTTCTGGCCGGCCGCGACCTCGGCCGCCACGTGGGCCTCATGCACCGCCTTGTGCGCCAGCATCGGCTGGCCGACGATGTCGCCGATCGCGAAGATGTGCGGCACGTTCGTGCGCATCTGGATGTCGACCGGGATGAAGCCGCGCTCGCCGACCACCACGCCGGCCTTCTCGGCGCCGATCTTCTTGCCGTTGGGCGTGCGGCCCACCGCCTGCAGCACGAGGTCGTAGACGCCCTCGCTCTTGGTACCGTCGAGCCCTTCGAACATGACGCGCACGCCGTCCTTCGTCGCCTCCGCCCCGACCGTCTTGGTCTTCAGCATCAGCTTGTCGAAGCGCTTGGCATTCATCTTCTGCCAGACCTTGACGAGGTCGCGGTCGGCGCCCTGCATCAGGCCGTCGAGCATCTCGACGACGTCGAGCTTCGCGCCCAGCGTCGAGTAGACCGTGCCCATCTCCAGGCCGATGATGCCGCCGCCGATCACCAGCATCTTCTTCGGCTGCTGACGCAGCTCGAGCGCGCCGGTGGACGTGACGATGCGCGGATCGTCCTTCGGCAGGAAGGGCAGCTTCACCGCCTCGGAGCCGGCCGCGATGATCGCGTTCTTGAACCGGATCGTCTGCGCCTTGCCGTCGGCCGCGGTGACCTTCAGGTGATGCGGATCGGCGAATTCGCCGACGCCCTGTACCACCGTCACCTTGCGCATCTTGGCCATCGCAGCCAGGCCGCCGGTCAGCTTGCCGACCACCTTGTTCTTGTGCGCGAGCAGCTTGCCGAGATCGACCTGCGGCTTGCCGAAGGACACGCCGAGCGCATCGAAGTGCGAGACCTCGTCCATCACCGCCGCGACGTGCAGCAGCGCCTTCGACGGGATGCAGCCGACGTTCAGGCACACGCCGCCGAGCGTCGGGAAGCGCTCGACCAGCACCGTCTTCAGGCCGAGGTCGGCGGCGCGGAAGGCGGCCGAATAACCGCCCGGGCCCGCGCCCAGCACGAGCATGTCGCATTCGAGGTCGGCACCGCCGGCATGGCTGGCCGCCACCGGCGCGGGCGCCATCGGCGCCGCGGCGGGTGCCGCTGCAGGCGCGGTAGCCGGAGCCGCAGCCGCCGCGCCGTCGGCCTCGAGCGACAGGATCACCGAGCCTTCGTTGACGGTGTCGCCGACCTTGAGCTTGAGCGCCTTCACGACGCCGGCATGCGAGGACGGGATCTCCATCGAGGCCTTGTCGCTCTCGACGGTGATCAGGCTCTGGTCGGCCGCGACGCTGTCGCCCGGCTTCACCAGCAGTTCGATCACCGCCACGTCCTTGAAGTCGCCGATGTCCGGGACCTTGATATCGATGAGGGCCATGTTCAGCTCCTCACAGCAGCACGCGGCGGAAGTCCGCCAGCACGGCGCCGAGGTAGGCGTTGAAGCGTGCCGCCGCCGCGCCGTCGATCACGCGGTGGTCCCAGCTCAGGCTCAGCGGCAGGATCAGGCGCGGCTGGAAGGCCTTGCCGTCCCAGCGCGGCTCGGTGCTGCTCTTGCAGACGCCGAGGATGGAGACCTCGGGCGCATTGATGATCGGCGTGAAGTAGCGCCCGCCGATGCCGCCGAGCGAGCTGATGCTGAAGCAGCCGCCGCTCATATCGGCCGGCCCCAGCTTGCCGTCGCGCGCCTTCTTGGCCAGCTCGCTCATCTCCTGGCTGATCTGCAGCACGCCCTTCTTGTCGGCGTCCTTGATCACCGGCACGACCAGCCCGTTGGGCGTGTCGGCGGCGAAGCCGATGTGGAAGTACTGCTTCAGCACGATCTGCTCGCCGTCCAGGCTGGCGTTGAACTCCGGGAACTTCTTCAGCGCCGCCACGCAGGCCTTGATCAGGAAGGCCAGCATCGTGACCTTGATGCCGGACTTCTCGTTCTCCTTGTTGAGCTGGACGCGGAAGGCCTCGAGCTCGGTGATGTCGGCATCGTCGTGGTTGGTAACGTGCGGGATCACGACCCAGTTGCGGTGCAGGTTGGCGCCGCTGATCTTCTTGATGCGCGACAGGTCCTTGCGCTCCACCGCGCCGAATTTCGCGAAGTCGACCTTGGGCCACGGCAGCAGGTCGAGCCCGGCGCCGCCGCCCGCGGCGGGCGCCTTGGCGGCCTGCGCCGTGCGCGTCTCGCCGGACATCACGCCCTTGACGAAGCCCTGCACGTCCTCCAGCGTGATGCGGCCCTTCAGGCCGCTGCCCTTCACCTCGGCCAGCGGCACGCCCAGCTCACGGGCGAAGCGGCGCACCGACGGCGAGGCGTGCGGCAGATGCGCCTGCGGCGCGGTCGGCTCATGGGCCGGCAGCGCGGCCGTCGGCGCGGTGCGCTCGACTGGCTGGCTGGCCAGCGGCGAGGCCGCAGCGGCCGGGGCGGCGTCGGCTGCCTTGGCCGCGGCCGGCGCGGGCGCCGCGCCGGCACCCTGCAGCAGCACCACCGGCGTGCCCTTGGACACCTTGTCGCCCAGCTTCACCAGCAGCCGCTCCACGGTGCCGGCGTGCGAGGACGGGATCTCCATCGAGGCCTTGTCGCTCTCGACCGTGATCAGGCTCTGCTCGGCCTTCACCGCATCGCCGGGCTTGACCAGCAGCTCGATCACCTCGACGGCATCGAAGTCGCCGATGTCGGGCACCACCACCTCCACCGGACCGCTGGCCGCCGGAGCCGCCGTGGGCGCCGCAGGCGGCGCGGCCGCCACGGCCGGTGCCGGCGCCGGAGCGGGCGCCGGGGCCGCGGCATCGGCCGACTCGATCACCAGCACCACGGTGCCCTCGCTCACCTTGTCGCCCAGCTTGACCTTCAGCTCCTTCACCACGCCGGCGTGCGACGAGGGGATTTCCATCGAGGCCTTGTCGCTCTCCACCGTGACCAGGCTTTGCTCGGCCTTGATCGCGTCACCGGGCTTGACCAGCACCTCGATGACCTCGACCGCCTCGAAATCCCCGATGTCAGGGACCTTCACTTCCATCAGCGCCATGTTGTCTCCGTTCTAAGGCAGCTCGGCGGGAGGCCCCGCCGCCGCGTTCTTCGCTCACGCGTACAAGGGGTTGATCTTGTCAGCGTTGATGCCGTATTTCTTGATCGCCTCGGCCACCTTCGCAGCCGGCACCGTGCCCTCGTCGGCCAGGGCCTTGAGCGCGGCGACCACGACGTAGTGGCGGTTCACCTCGAAGTGCTCGCGCAGCTTGGTACGGAAGTCGCTGCGGCCGAAACCGTCGGTCCCCAGCACCTTGTAGCTGCGGCCCTTCGGGATGAAGGCACGGATCTGCTCCGCATAGGCCTTCATGTAGTCAGTCGACGCCACCACCGGGCCGGCGTGCGGCTCGAGTTGCTGCGTCACGAAGGGCACGCGCGGCTTCTTGTCGGCCGGGTGCAGCAGGTTCCAGCGGTCGGCATCCTGGCCGTCGCGCGCCAGTTCGTTGAAGCTCGGGCAGCTCCACACATTGGCGGCCACGCCCCAGTCCTTCTCGAGCAACTCCTTCGCGGCGATCGACTCGCGCAGGATGGTGCCGCTGCCCAGCAGGTTGACCTGCGGCGCATCCTTCTTCTTGGCCGCGCCCTCGAGCAGCAGGTACATGCCCTTGACGATCTGCGCCTCGGTGCCCGGCTTCAGGCCCGGCTGCGCGTAGTTCTCGTTGAGCAGCGTGAGATAGAAGTAGACGTTGTCCTGCTGCTCGACCATGCGCTTCAGGCCATGGTGGATGATCACCGCCACCTCGTGGGCGAAGGTGGGGTCGTAGCTGATGCAGTTGGGGATCGTGCTCGCGAGGATGTGGCTGTGGCCGTCCTCGTGCTGCAGGCCCTCGCCGTTGAGCGTGGTGCGGCCCGACGTGCCGCCGAGCAGGAAGCCGCGCGCCTGCATGTCGCCCGCCGCCCAGCACAGGTCGCCCACGCGCTGCAGCCCGAACATCGAGTAGTAGATGTAGAAAGGGATCATGATGCGGTTGTTCGTCGAGTACGACGTCGCCGCAGCGATCCACGAACTCATGCCGCCCGCCTCGTTGATGCCTTCCTGCAGGATCTGGCCGGCCTTGTCTTCCTTGTAGTACATGACCTGGTCCTTGTCGACCGGCGTGTACTGCTGCCCCGCAGGGTTGTAGATGCCGATCTGGCGGAACAGGCCCTCCATGCCGAAGGTGCGCGCCTCGTCCACGAGGATCGGCACGGTGCGCGGGCCCAGGGCCTTGTCGCGCAGCAGCGCGTTCAGGCAGCGCACATAGGCCTGCGTGGTGCTGATCTCGCGGCCTTCGGCGGTCGGCTCCATCACCGCCTGGAACACCGACAGATCGGGCACCGGCAACTGCTCGTCGGCCTTAGGACGGCGCTTGGGCAGGTAGCCGCCGAGGGCCTTGCGGCGCTCATGCAGGTACTGCATCTCCGGCGTGTCGTCGGCCGGCTTGTAGAACGGGATGTCGTGCAGCTTGTCGTCGGGGATGGGGATGTTGAAGCGGTCGCGGAAAGCCTTCACGTCCTCGTCGACCAGCTTCTTGGTCTGGTGGGCGGTGTTCTTGCCCTCGCCGATCTTGCCCATGCCATAGCCCTTGACCGTCTTGATCAGCAGCACGGTGGGCTGGCCCTTGTGGTTCACGGCCTCGTGGTAGGCGGCATGCACCTTGTGCGGGTCGTGACCGCCGCGGTTCAGGCGCCAGATGTCGTCGTCGCTCAGCTTGGACACCATCTCCAGCAGCTTGGGGTGCTGGCCGAAGAAGTGCTTGCGCACGAAAGCGCCGTCGTTGGCCTTCATCGCCTGGTAGTCGCCGTCGACCGTCTCCATCATCACCTTGCGCAGCAGGCCCTCCTTGTCGCGCGCCAGCAGCGGGTCCCAGTAGCTGCCCCAGATCAGCTTGATGACATTCCAGCCCGAGCCGCGGAACTCGCCCTCGAGCTCCTGGATGATCTTGCCGTTGCCGCGCACCGGGCCGTCCAGGCGCTGCAGGTTGCAGTTGATGACGAAGATCAGGTTGTCGAGCTTCTCGCGCGCCGCCAGGCCGATGGCGCCCAGCGACTCGGGCTCGTCCATCTCGCCATCTCCGCAGAACACCCAGACCTTGCGCTTCGATGTGTCGGCAATGCCGCGCGCATGCAGGTATTTCAGGAAGCGCGCCTGGTAGATCGCCATCAGTGGGCCCAGGCCCATCGAGACAGTGGGGAACTGCCAGAACTCCGGCATCAGCTTCGGGTGCGGGTAGCTGGAGAGGCCCTTGCCGTCGACCTCCTGGCGGAAGTTGAGCAGTTGCTCCTCGGTGATGCGGCCTTCCATGAAGGCGCGGGCATAGATGCCAGGCGAAGAATGGCCCTGGATGTAGAGCAGGTCGCCGCCATGCTGGCCGCCCTGGTCGGTGTCGTCGGCGTGCCAGAAGTGGTTGAAGCCGGCGCCGAACATCGTGGCCAGCGAGGCGAAGCTGGAGATGTGGCCGCCGAGGTCACCGCCGTCGGCCGGGTCGAGCCGGTTGGCCTTGACCACCATCGCCATCGCGTTCCAGCGCATGTAGGCGCGCAGCCGCTCCTCGATGTCGATCTGCCCCGGACTGTGCAGTTCCTGCCCGGCCGGGATGGTGTTGACGTAGGGCGTGGTGGCCGAGAACGGCATGTCGATGCCGGCCTGGCGCGCCTCGTCGATGAGGCGCTCGAGGAGGAAGTGCGCGCGCTGCGGCCCCTCGCTGTCGATCACGGCGGCCAGCGCCTCCAGCCACTCGCGCGTTTCCTGCGCGTCGCTGTCGTTGGCGGCCGAACGGCCAAAGGATTCCGGCAATGCAGACATGTCTTGTCTCCTTGGATCGGGTGCTGTGGCGCGCCCTGGGCTGATGCTCGATTTCAGTATTGCATAGTCGTCTTATTTTTTCAAATGGTGCCAGTTGATTTCTTATTGTGGAATTTACTTAGCCATTCGCCAACCAACATCTACCGGATGGGAGCTTCCTGCGACGCCGAATTCACTCTGGCACCGATAATCCGTCGATGACGCCCCATCCACCCGACTCGTCCCTCGATCCGCCGCCCAAGGCGCATCCGCGGCGACTGTTCTGGGCCTGGTGGAAACGGCAGTCACCGGCCCACCAGGATCGCTTCGCCACGTTCGCGCCCCTGTTGTCGGTACTGCTGTTCCTCGCGGCGATCATCACGGCCTTCTGGTACCTGCGCAACGAGGAATTCGAGCGGGAGCAGGAGTCGGTCAAGCGCGACACCGAGATCGCCCAGCAGCAGATCCGCCTGCGGCTGATCGAGAACCAGGAACAGCTGGTGCGCATGGCCCGCGAGGTCGCCACCCGCGCCATCGACCTCGATGAATTCCTGGGCCAGGCGGTGAGCTTCGCGCGCGAGCGCCCCGAGGTCGTGAGCCTGAGCTGGATCGATGCCGACCAGAGCGTCAAGGCGCGCCACCTGTCCCCCAACCATCCGGCGGACCTGATGCGCTGGACGGAGCCTTCCGCGGCGGCGGCCTCCGCAGCCGAGCCGCAGCCGCCGGCCGGTACCGCTGCTGCGGCCACCCTTCGCGGCGAGCCGGCCTGGGCCTTCGCCGCGGCGCGCGACCTGCGTCAGCCGGTCTATTCGCGCCCCTACGAAGGCACCGGCTCGCTCTCGGTGTTCCAGGTGCATGTGCCGCTGCTCGACCGCAGCGCCTTCTCCGGCACGCTGGTGGCGGAGTATTCGGTCGAGTCGCTGCTGCGCTATTTCGTGCCTGCCGAGGTCACGCGGCGCCACGCCATCAGCCTGCTCGACAGCAACGACCGCGTGCTGGCCAGCAGCGTCTCGCGAGAGCCGGCCAACAGCGTGCGCAGCAGCAGCGGCATCGTGCAGGACGTGGCGCTCGCGCCGTCGGGCAACGGCCTGGTCGTGCGCGGCCAGGGCTGGCGCACCTCGATCGGCCTGATCGGCAACACGCTGTTCTGGATGGTGGTCGCGCTGTCCGCGCTGACGGTGTGGATGCTGCTGGGCACCTGGCGCCACATGCGCCGGCGTTCGCAGATGCAGAGCACGCTGATCACCGAGACGAACTTCCGGCGCGCGATGGAGAACTCCATGCTGACCGGCATGCGCGCGATGGATCTCGAGGGGCGCATCAGCTATGTCAACCCGGCGTTCTGCGCGATGACCGGTTTCGCCGAGGACGAGCTGATCGGCCGCCTGCCGCCCTTCCCGCACTGGCCGCCCGACCGCATGGAAGAGAACACGCGGCTGCTGCAGCAGGAGCTGCAGGGCCGCAGCCCGGCCGGCGGCATCGAAGTGAAGATCATGCGCAAGGACGGCACGCTGTTCGACTCGCGGATGTACGTGTCGCCGCTGATCGATGCCAAGGGTCACCAGACCGGCTGGATGACCTCGATGACCAACATCACCGAGGCCAAGCGCATCCGCGACCAGTTGTCGGCTTCGCACGAGCGTTTCACCACGGTGCTCGAAGGCCTGGAGGCCGCGGTGTCGGTGCTGTCGGTGGCGCAGGGCGAACTGCTGTTCGCCAACCGTTCCTACCGGCTGTGGTTCGGTGCCGATTCCCAGGGCCATGCGCGCCTGGCCGGCGCAGACGAGCTGCAGGCCGGCCGGCGCGACGCCGATGAATCGGTCGACAGCTTCGGCGGCCTGCCTGCACAGGAGCTCACCGAAGCCAGCGGCGACGTGCACGAGGTGTTCGTCGAGTCGCTGCAGAAGTGGTTCGACGTGCGCGCGCGCTACGTGCAGTGGACCGACGGCCGGCTGGCGCAGATGCTGATCGCGACCGACATCACCGCCCGGCGCCGCGCCGAGGAGCAGGCCTCGCACCAGGCGGAGAAGGCCCAGGTCACCAGCCGCCTCGTGACGATGGGAGAGATGGCCTCCAGCGTCGCCCACGAGCTGAACCAGCCGCTCACCGCGATCACCAACTACTGCAACGGCATGGTCTCGCGGGTCAAGTCCGACGCCATCGAGAAGGACGACCTGATCGCCGCGCTGGAGAAGACCGCGCGCCAGGCTCACCGGGCCGGACAGATCATCCACCGCATCCGTGCCTTCGTGAAGCGCAGCGAGCCACAGCGCCAGACCGCCAAGGCGCGCGACATCGTGGAGGATGCGGTCGAACTCGCCGGCATCGAGCTGAAGCGCCGCAACGTGCACATCCGCACCTATGTGGCGCAGCGCCTGCCCGACCTGCAGGTGGACCCGATCCTGATCGAGCAGGTGCTGCTGAACCTGCTGAAGAACTCGGCCGAGGCGATCGACAACGCGAAGCTGCCGTCCTCGCGTCGCCACATTGAACTGCGCGTGGTGCCCAAGCACACGCCGGAGGAAGGCGGCGTGATCGAGTTCAGCGTGCGCGACAACGGCCCGGGCGTGAAGGAAGAGATGATGGCTCGGCTCTACGAGGCGTTCTTCTCCACCAAGCCCGACGGGCTGGGCATCGGCCTGTCGTTGTGCCGATCCATCGTCGAGTCTCACCGCGGCCGTATCCGTGCGGAGAACCTCTACAATGGAAGCGTGATCAGCGGTTGCAGCTTTGCCTTCACCCTGCCAGTGGAGCTCCCGGTCCCGGCGACCGAGCCTCCCGGCGTCACCTTGACCGAAACCTCGTAAAGAGCGCGCATGAGCCTCATCCCCAAGAAAGGCACGGTCTATGTCGTCGACGACGACGAAGCCGTGCGCGACTCTCTTCAGTGGCTGCTCGAGGGCAAGGACTACCGGGTCAAGTGCTTCGACTCGGCCGAGTCCTTCCTGTCGCGCTTCGACTCCCGCGAGGTCGCCTGCCTGATCGCCGACATCCGCATGGACGGCATGAGCGGGCTGGAACTGCAGGATCGTCTGGTCGAGCGCAAGAGCCCGCTGCCCGTGGTCTTCATCACCGGCCACGGCGACGTGCCGATGGCGGTCACCACGATGAAGAAGGGCGCGATGGATTTCATCGAGAAGCCCTTCAAGGAAGAGGAACTGCTGAGCCTGGTCGAGCGCATGCTCGACAGCGCCCGTGCCGCCTTCAGCCAGCACCAGGAAGCCGCCAGCCGCGATGCGCTGCTGTCGCGGTTGACCACCCGCGAGGCCCAGGTGCTTGAGCGCATCGTTGCCGGCCGGCTGAACAAGCAGATCGCCGACGACCTGGGCATCAGCATCAAGACGGTGGAGGCCCACCGCGCCAACATCATGGAGAAGCTCAACGCCAACACCGTGGCCGATCTGCTGAAGATCGCGCTCGGCGCTCAGGCCAAGGCCTGACGCACCCCCTCGTCGCCAGGGCCGCCTTCGTGCGGCCCTTGTCGTTTCTACTTCCGGCGCCGCTGACGCGGTGCCCACCGCTGAAGGAGCCTCCGCATGAGCGCCCGTGCCATCGACGGCAATGCCCTGTCCCGCCACCTCCGCCACGAAGTCGCGCAGCGCGCCGCCACGCTGCGCGAGCACGGCATCACGCCGGGACTCGCCGTCATCCTGGTGGGCGAGAACCCGGCCTCTCAGGTCTACGTGCGCAACAAGGTCAAGGCCTGCCACGACAGCGGCCTGCACTCGGTGCTGGAGCACTACCCGGCAGCGATGACCGAGGCTGAACTGCTGGCCCGCGTGCAGGCGCTCAACGCCGATCCGGCGATCCACGGCATCCTGGTGCAGTTGCCGCTGCCGCCGCACATCGACGCGCACCGCGTCATCGAGACCATCGCGCCACACAAGGACGTGGACGGCTTCCACGTCGCCAGCGCCGGCGCGCTGATGGTCGGCCAGCCCGGTTTCAAGCCCTGCACGCCCTACGGCTGCATGAAGATGCTCGAGTCGATCGGCTACGACCCCAAGGGCAAGCACGCCGTGGTGATCGGCCGCAGCAACATCGTCGGCAAGCCGATGGCGATGCTGCTGCTGCAGGCCAACGCCACCGTCACGGTCTGCCACAGCGCGACCCCTGACCTCGCACTGCACACCCGCCAGGCCGACATCGTGGTCGCCGCGGTCGGCAAGCGCAAGGTGCTGACCGCCGACATGGTGAAGCCCGGCGCCGTGGTGATCGACGTGGGCATGAACCGCGACGACCATGGCAAGCTGTGCGGCGATGTCGACTACGCCGGGGTCGCCAAGGTCGCCGGATGGATCACGCCGGTGCCTGGCGGCGTGGGGCCGATGACGATCACGATGCTGCTGATGAACACCCTGGAATCGGCCGAGCGGCTGGTGGGCTGAGCCCACGGGCTCGCTATCCTGCCGATGAACAGGATTGAAACCGCACCACCCGACACCAGCTGACACTGACATCGAGCCCCGAACCGACACGCCGACCCATGAGCAATCCTCTACTCGATACCGCCGCCCTGCCGCGCTTCGGCGAGATCCGCCCCGAGCATGTGGCGCCGGCGGTCGAGGCCCTGCTGGCCGAAGCGAACGCGGCGCTGGAACGCGCCACCGGCGCGGACGTGCCGGCCGACTACGACGCCCTCTCCGCGGTGCTCGACGTCGCGACCGAGCGGCTCGGGCGCGCCTGGGGTGCAGTCAGCCACCTCAACGCCGTCGCCGACACCCCCGAGCTGCGCGCCGCCTACACCGAGGCCCTGCCCCGCGTGACCGAGTTCTACACGAACCTGGGCGCCGACGAGCGGCTCTACGCGAAGTACAAGGCCGTGGCCGGCAGCCCTGCGGCGGCCGCACTCAACGCGGCACGGCGCAAGGCGCTGTCGAACGCGATGCGCGATTTCGTGCTGTCCGGCGCGGAGCTGCAAGGTGCCGCCAAGGAGCGCTTCGCGGCCATCCAGGCCCGCCAGGCCGAGCTCGGCCAGGCCTTCTCCGAGCACGTGCTCGACGCGACCGACGGCTGGAGCTTCATCGCGAACGAGTCCGAGCTTGCCGGCGTGCCCGAGGACGTCAAGGCCGCCACGCGTGCTGCCGCCCAGGCCGACGGCCAGGACGGCCACAAGCTCGGCCTGCACATGCCGGTCTATCTGCCGGTGCTGCAGTACGCGCAGGACCGCTCGCTGCGCGAACGCGTCTACCGCGCCCATGTCACGCGCGCCTCGGAGGCCGGTCCGGCCGAGCGCGACAACAGCGCCGTGATGGGCGAGATCCTCACGCTGCGGCAGGAAGAGGCCGCGCTGCTGGGCTATCGCAATTTCGCCGAGGTCTCGCTGGTCGCCAAGATGGCCGACTCGCCGGCGCAGGTGCAGGGCTTCCTGCGCGACCTGGCCCGGCGCGCACGGCCCCACGCCGAGCGCGACCTGGCCGAGCTGCGCGAGTTCGCCCGCACCGAGCTCGGCCTGGCCGATCTGCATGCCTGGGACATGGCCTACGCGGCCGAGCGCCTGAAGGAAGCCCGCTACGCCTTCAGCGACACCGAGGTGAAGCAGTACTTCACCGAACCCAAGGTGCTGGCCGGCCTGTTCCGCATCATCGAGACGCTGTTCGAGGTGGCGATCCGCCCGGACACGGCGCCGGTCTGGAACGAGCACGTGCGCTTCTTCCGCATCGAGCGCGGCACCCAGCTGGTCGGCCAGTTCTACCTCGACCCCTACGCACGCCCCGGCAAGCGCCCGGGCGCCTGGATGGACGACGTGCGGGGTCGCTGGGCCCGCCCCGAGGGCAGGGTGCAGACGCCGGTGGCCCATCTGGTGTGCAACTTCGCCGCGCCCGTCGGCGACCGGCCCGCGCTGCTGTCGCACGATGACGTGACCACGCTGTTCCACGAGTTCGGCCACGGCCTGCACCACATGCTCACACAGGTCGACGAGATCGGCGTGGCCGGCATCTCCGGCGTCGAGTGGGACGCGGTCGAACTGCCCAGCCAGTTCATGGAGAACTTCTGCTGGGAATGGGAGGTGGTGAAGCACATGACGGCGCACGTCGACAGCGGCGAGCCGCTGCCGCGGGCGCTGTTCGACAAGATGCTCGCCGCAAAGAACTTCCAGAGTGGCTTGCAGACGCTGCGCCAAGTGGAGTTCTCGCTGTTCGACATGCTGATCCACGACGGCGCGTCGGCCGCGCCCTACGGCGCCGACGCCATTCAGCGGGTGCTCGACGGCGTGCGCCGCGAGATCGCGGTCACCGTGCCGCCGGCCTTCAACCGCTTCCAGCACAGCTTCTCGCACATCTTCGCCGGCGGTTACGCGGCCGGCTACTACAGCTACAAGTGGGCCGAGGTCCTGAGCGCCGACGCCTACGCCGCCTTCGAGGAGGAAGGGGTGTTCAACCCCGCCGTCGGCCGCCGTTACCGCGAGGCCATCCTCGAAGCCGGTGGCAGCCGTCCAGCGATGGAGAGCTTCAAGGCCTTCCGCGGCCGCGAGCCGCGCATCGACGCCCTGCTGCGCCACCAGGGCATGGCGGACTAAGATCGAAGCCCCGCCGAACCCGAGAACCTTGTCATGAGCCGTTCCGCTGCCGTCCTGCTGTTCAGCCTCGTCGCACTGGGCTCCGGTCCGGCCCTGGCGCAGTACAAGATCGTCGAGCCCGACGGGCGCATCACCTACACCGACCGCCCCGCGCCCTCGGCCGCGGCCAAGGTACAACCGATCCGCGGCGGGGCAGCGGTCTCCGGCACCACCAGCGGTCTGCCGTACGAGCTGGCACAGATCGCCGAACGCTACCCGGTGACGCTGTACAGCGGCAGCGACTGCTCGGGCTGCGTGGCCGGCCGCGACATGCTGCGCCAGCGCGGCATCCCCTACACCGAGAAGACCATCACCGGCGAAGCCGACATCGCTGCCTTCCGGCAGATCGAATCGAGCGCCGAACTGCCGGTACTGCGCATCGGCGGCCAGCAGTTGCGCGGCTATTCGGAGGCCGAATGGCGCGGCTACCTCGACGCCGCCGGCTACCCCAAGCAGTCGCGCCTGCCGCCCACCTACCGCGGCTGGGAGCCGACCCCGCTGGTGGGTCAGACCACGGCACCGAAAGCCGCGCCCGCACCGCGCGCTGCACCGGAAGCTCCGGCCGCGCTGCCGCCGGCGCTGGAAGCGGCGCCCAACGGCATCCGGTTCTGAGGCGTCGCGCGGGCGCCCGCGCGACACCGTTTCAGCGCAGCGTCAGAACCTCAGCGTCTTCACGCCTTCGGGCGTGCCCAGCAGGCAGACGCTGGCCTTGTGCCGCGCGAACACGCCCACGGTCACCACGCCGGGCCACTGGTTGACCTCGGTCTCGAAGGCCAGCGGGTCGCTGATGCGCAGGCCCTGCACATCGAGGATCAGCTGGCCGTTGTCGGTGATCACACCCTCGCGCACGGTCGCGGTCGCGCCGAGCTTCGCGAAGCGCCGCTGGATCTGGCTCACCGCCATCGGCAGCACCTCGACCGGCAGCGGAAAGCGCCCCAGCACGTCCACCCGCTTGGAGGCATCCGCGATGCAGACGAAGCGCTCGGCCAGATCGGCCACGATCTTCTCTCGCGTGAGCGCCGCGCCACCGCCCTTGATCATGCAGCCCTGGGGGTCGATCTCGTCAGCGCCGTCGATGTAGACCGGCAGCGATTCGACCGCGGCGGCCTCGAACACACGGATGCCATGCTCGCGCAGCCGCTCGGTGCTCTTGACCGAGCTCGACACGGCCCCGGCGATACGCTCCTTGATACCCGCCAGCGCGTCGATGAAGCAGTTGACGGTCGAGCCGGTGCCGACGCCGACGATGCTGCCCTCGGGCACGTACTCGAGTGCAGCGCGGCCGACGAGGGTCTTCAGTTCATCCTGGTTCATGGTGGGTGGCCGGGGCGGAACCGGCAGGAAGGTCGTGGAAAGTCAGTGCGAACGCAGCGATCGCGGCCGCGATTATCCAAGCCTTGAAGCAAGATGCGTGTCATGCGCCCGCCACGGCGACGGCGGCCACCGCGGTATGCTCGCCCCGCAGCAGGGCCGACCCGCCCTGACCTGCCCTGACAGGCCTCCGGCTGCAGCCCGACTCGCGAGTCCTCGCCGAGCGGCCGGTCCCGAAGGCGAGGCTTCCGGCCCGCCGACTCCCGACGCATGACCGAGACCCTTTCCCCTCGTTCCTCCCGACCGCCCGCGTCCCGCGGATTGCCCGAACGGTTGATCGCCGCGGCCCTGTGCCTCCTGCTGGGTGCCTGCGCCGCGCCGCCGGCCACCACCCCACCGGCCGGCGCGCTGGCCACGGCCTGGTCGGCGCCACTGCCGCACGGCGGCCAGCGCGCGGCCTTGCGCGACTGGTGGGCAGGCTTCGACGATCCGCAGGTGGCAGCGCTGATCGACGCGGCCCAGCGTGCCAACCCGACGCTGGCGCAGGCCGCGGCGCGTGTCGCCGAGTCGCGCGCGCTGGCGCAGGCAGCCGGCTCGTCCCGCTGGCCCACGCTCGACGCGAATGTGAGCACCGTGCGCAGCCGCAGCGTGCTGCCGCCCGCGGGAGCCATCCAGACGACGAGCGGTGCCACGCTCGACACGCTGTGGGAGATCGACCTGTTCGGCGCCGTGCGCCAGGGCGTCGCGGCGGCCGAGGCTCGGGCCGACGCGAGCCGCGCGCAATGGCACGACGCCCGCGTCAGCCTGGCGGCCGAGGTGGCCGCCACCTACGTCGGCCTGCGCAGTTGCGAGGCCGTGCTGGCGATCTACGAGGAGGACGCGGCATCGCTGCAGCAGACCGCCGACCTCGTGGGACAGAAGGTCCGCGCCGGCTTCGACGCGCCGGCAAACGGCGCGCTCGCACGGGCCAGTGCGGCGGAGGCGGTCAACCGCGTGGCAGCCCAGCAGACCGAGTGCGAGCTCGCCGTCAGGCAGCTGGTGCAGTTGACCGCGACGACCGAACCAGCGCTGCGCGAACAGTTGCTGCCGCAGCGCGCCCGGCTGCCGCAGCCGTCCAGCTTCGAGGTCGCCGCGGTACCCGCGGCCGTGCTGTCGCAGCGTCCCGATCTCGCTGCGGCCGAACGCAACATCGTCGCGGCGGCGGCCGAGGTCGGTGCGGCCCAGGCGGATCGCTATCCGCGCCTGAGCCTGTCGGGCTCGATCGGCCGCGCATCCATCCGCAGCAGCGGCCAGACGTTCGACGGCACGACCTGGTCCTTCGGTCCCGGCCTGCTGATGCCTCTGTTCGATGGCGGCCGGCGACGCGCCAACGTCGATGCCGCGCAGGCGCGATACGACGGCGCGGTGGCCGCCTACCGCGAGCGCGCTCTGGCCGCCGTGCGTGAGGTGGAGGAAGCCCTGCTGCGGCTGGACGCGGCTGGCCGCCGCGAAGCCGACGCCGAGCGGGCGGCTCAGGGCTATGGCGAGTTCCTGGCCGCCGCGCAGACCCAGTGGCAGGTCGGCGTGGGCAGTCTGCTCGACCTGGAACAGGCGCGGCGTGCCGCGCTGGCGGCCGACGCCGGGCTGATCCAGGTGCGGCGGGAGCGTGTGAGTGCCTGGGTCCAGCTCTACAAGACGGTCGGTGGCGCCTGGCAGGCCGACGACGACACGACGACGAGGTAAGGGGCATGCAGGAGAACAAGAGATCGCGCAAGCGGATCGCCATAGCCCTTGCCGTGGCCGGCGTGGTTGCCGCCGCGGTGTGGCTGGCCATCGGACGCGGCGCGCCCGATGGCGTGTCAGCTGCCGCCCCCACCGCGCCGGCAGCGGCCTCGGCCGCCAAGCCGGCCCTCACCGTGACCACCACCCGCGCCGAGACGCTCGACTGGCCGCGTACGCTGGAAGCCCACGGCAGCGTGGCGGCCTGGCAGGAAGCGTCGATCGGCGCCGAGATCGGCGGCTTCCGCCTCACCGAGGTGCGGGTCAACGTGGGCGATCGTGTCCGGCGCGGCCAGGTGCTGGCACTGATGTCGCCCGACACGGTGCAGGCCGACCTGGCACAGACCCGCGCCGCCCTCGCCGAGGCCGAGGCCACGCTGGCCGAGGCGCAGGCGAACGCCGAGCGCGCTCGCCAGCTGCAGACCACCGGCGCCATCAGCAGCCAGCAGATCAACCAGTACCTGACCTCGGAGCAGACGGCACGCGCCCGCCTCGAGGCGCAGCGGGCCCGGCTGGAGGCCGAGGCACTGCGACTGCGCCAGACCCGCGTGCTCGCGCCCGACGATGGCGTGATCTCGGCACGTACCGCCGCCGTCGGTGCGGTGGCCCAGCCGGGCGCCGAGATGTTCCGGCTGATCCGCGGCGGCCGGCTCGAATGGCGCGCCGAAGTCACCGCGTCCGAGTTGCCCCGCCTCCGCGCCGGCATGCCGGTGCGGCTGCTGCACGGCGACGGCAGCAGCACGCCCGGCCGCGTGCGCATGGTCGCGCCGACCATCGACCCGCAGACGCGCAACGGTCTGGTCTACGTCGACCTGCCGGCCAACGGCGACGATCGCACGCAGGTGCGCGCCGGCCTGTTCGCGCGCGGCGAGTTCGAACTGGGCCGCTCGCCCGCGCTGACCCTGCCGCAATCGGCGGTGGTGCTGCGCGATGGCTTCAGCTACGCGCTGCGCGTGGGGCCGGACGCGCGGCTCGCGCAGGTCAAGCTGGCCACCGGGCGGCGCCTGGGCGAACGCATCGAAGTACTCGACGGCCTGAAGGCCGGCGATCTGGTGGTGGCCTCGGGCGCCGGCTTCCTCGGCGACGGCGACCTCGTTCGCGTGGTGCCGGCCGGCCCGCGCGCCGACGCCGCGTCCGCCCCCTGAGACCGACCCGCGAGCCGCCGATGGACATCAACGTCTCCGCCTGGTCGATCCGCAATCCGATTCCGGCCATCCTGCTGTTCGCGCTGTTGACGGTGCTGGGGCTGATGTCGTTCCGGGCGATGAAGATCCAGAACTTCCCGGACATCGACCTGCCGATGGTCACCGTGACGGCCGCGCTGCCGGGGGCCTCGCCGTCCCAGCTGGAGACCGAGGTGGCGCGCAAGATCGAGAACTCGGTCGCCTCGGTGCAGGGCGTCAAGCACCTGTACACCAAGGTGCAGGACGGCGTGGCCACGATCACCGTGGAGTTCCGCCTCGAGAAGCCCATCCAGGAGGCGGTGGACGACGTGCGCGACGCCGTCTCGCGGGTGCGCTCCGACCTGCCCGTCGACCTGCGCGACCCGGTCATCGCCAAGGTCGACCTGGCGGGCATGCCGATCCTCACCTACACGGTCGCCTCGGGTCGCATGGACGACGAGGCGCTGTCCTGGTTCGTCGACAACACGGTGGCCAAGACGCTGCTCAATGTGCAAGGCGTGGGCGCGGTGGCGCGGGTCGGCGGCGTCACGCGCGAGATCACGGTCGAGCTCGATCCCGGCCGCCTGCTGGCGCTGAACGCCAGCGCGGCCGACATCTCGCGCCAGCTGCGCCAGGTGCAGCAGGAAGCGGCGGGCGGCCGCACCGACGTCGGCGGGGCCGAACAGTCGGTGCGCACGCTGGGCACGGTGCAGTCGGCCGAGGAACTGGGGCGTGTGCAGATCGTGCTGGGCGACGGCCGCCGCATCCGCCTCGACGAGGTGGCGAGCGTGCGCGACACGGTGGCCGAGCGGCGTTCGGCCGCCCTGCTCGACGGCCGGCCGGTGGTCGGCTTCGAGATCACGCGCAGCCGCGGCGCCGGCGAGGTGGACGTCGATGCCGGCGTGAAGCGGGCGCTCGAGCGGCTGCTGGCCGCCCACCCCGAGATCACCGTCAGCGAGGCCTTCAACTTCGTCGACCCGGTGGTCGACAACTACGAAGGCTCGATGAAGCTGCTGCTCGAGGGCGCGCTGCTGGCCGTCGTGGTGGTGTGGTTCTTCCTGCGCGACTGGCGCAGCACGCTGGTCTCGGCGACGGCGCTGCCGCTGTCCATCCTGCCGGCCTTCGTCGGCATGCACCTGCTGGGCTTCACGATCAACGGCGTGACGCTGCTGGCGCTGTCGCTGGTGGTCGGCATCCTGGTCGACGACGCGATCGTCGAGATCGAGAACATCATGCGCCACCTGCGCATGGGCAAGACGCCCTACCAGGCCGCCATGGAGGCGGCCGACGAGATCGGCCTCGCGGTCATCGCCACGACCTTCACGCTGGTCGCCGTGTTCCTGCCCACCGCCTTCATGAGCGGCGTGGCCGGCAAGTTCTTCGTGCAGTTCGGCTGGACCGCGGCCATCGCGGTGTTCGCCTCGCTGGTGGTGGCGCGCATGCTGACGCCGATGATGGCCGCCTACCTGCTGCGCGCCGACGGCCAGGCCCACCACGACGGCCGCCTGATGCGGGGCTACCTGGCCGCGGCCGCCTGGTGCCTGCGGCACCGCGTGCTCACCTCGCTGGCGGCCGTGCTGTTCTTCTTCGGCTCGCTGGCGCTGGCGCCGCTGCTGCCGACCGGTTTCATCCCGCCCGACGACCTGTCGCAGACGCAGGTCTACCTGGAGCTGCCGCCCGGCTCGACCTTCGAGGAGACGCGCGCCGCGGCCGAACAGGCACGCGAGATCGTGCAGCGCCATCCGCACGTGAAGCGGGTCTACACCGCGATCGGCGGTGGCAGCGCCGGCGGCGACCCGTTCGCCGGTGCCGGCGTTGCGGAAGCGCGCAAGGCCACCCTCACCATCAACCTCACGCCGCGCGGCGAGCGCGGCGGCCTGAAGAAGCAGGCGGTCGAGCGCGAGTTGCGCGACTCGCTCGAGGCACTGCCCGGCGTGCGGCTGAAGATCGGGCTGGGCGGCTCGAGCGAGAAATACGTGCTGGTGCTGGCCGGCGAGGACGGCCCGACGCTGGCCGCGCACGCGAGCCGCGTCGAGCGCGAACTGCGCACCCTGCCCGGCATCGGCAACGTGACCTCCACCTCCAGCCTGGTGCGGCCGGAGCTCATCGTGCGGCCCGACTTCGCCCGCGCCGCCGACTTGGGCGTGACCTCGGCCGCGATCGCCGACACGCTGCGCATCGCGACCGCGGGCGACTACGACCAGGCGCTGGCCAAGCTCAACCTGTCGCAGCGCCAGGTGCCGATGCTGGTGCGGCTGAAGGCCGACGCGCGCCAGGACCTCGCGCTGCTGGCGCGGCTGCCGGTGCCCGGCGCGCACGGCCCGGTGATGCTGGGCAACGTGGCCACGCTCACGCTCGAGAGCGGTCCGGCGCAGATCGACCGCTACGACCGGCTGCGCAACATCAACTTCGAGATCGAGCTGAACCAGCAGCCGCTCGGCGCGGTGGAGAAGGCCGCACTGGCCCTGCCCAGCCTGAAGACCCTGCCGCCCGGCGTGAGCCAGACGACCGTGGGCGATGCCGAGGCGATGGCCGAACTGTTCGAGAGCTTCGGCCTCGCGATGCTGACCGGCGTGATGTGCATCTACATCGTGCTGGTGCTGCTGTTCAAGGACTTCGTGCAGCCGGTCACCATCCTCGCGGCGCTGGTGCTGTCGGTGCCGGGCGCCTTCCTGGCGCTGTTTATCACGCACACCGCGCTGTCGATGCCGTCGATGATCGGCCTGATCATGTTGATGGGCATCGCGACCAAGAACTCCATCCTGCTGGTGGAGTACGCCATCGTCGCGCGGCGCGACCGCGGTCTGTCGCGCTGGGACGCGCTGATCGACGCCTGCAGCAAGCGCGCCCGCCCGATCGTCATGACGACGGTCGCGATGGGCGCCGGCATGATGCCGATCGCGATCGGCCTGGGCGTGGACCCGAGTTTCCGCGCACCGATGGCCATCGTGGTGATCGGCGGCCTGATCACCTCGACCTTCCTGAGCCTGCTGGTGATCCCGGTGGTGTTCACCTACGTCGACGACCTCGTGGCCTGGCTCAAGCGCCATACCTTCAAGGGTGCGCACCGGGTGAACGCCGGCCTCTAGCAAAATGCGCCGATGTCCCTCATTCCCTACGCGCTGACGCGCCCCTTCCTGTTCGGCCTGGACGCCGAGCACGCCCACGAACTGACGCTGGCCTCGATCGCGCGGCTGCAGAACACGCCGCTGCAGTGCCTGTGGCAGCAGCCGCGCATCGACGATCCCGTCACGCTGGCGGGCCTGCGCTTTCCCAACCGCGTCGGCCTGGCGGCCGGCCTCGACAAGAACGGCCGCTGCATCGACGGCTTCGGTGCCATGGGCTTCGGCTTCATCGAGGTGGGCACCGTCACGCCCAAGGGCCAGCCCGGCAATCCGAAGCCGCGCATCTTCCGCCTGCCGCAGGCCGAGGCGCTGATCAACCGCCTGGGCTTCAACAACGACGGCCTCGACGCCTTTCTCGCCAACGTGCGGCGCGCCGGCTTCCGTCAGGGCGGTGGCCTGCTCGGCCTGAACATCGGCAAGAACGCCGCCACGCCGATCGAGGACGCGGTCGACGACTACCTGCTCGGTCTGGAGGGTGTGTATCCGCACGCCGACTACGTGACGGTCAACATCTCCAGCCCGAACACGCAGAACCTGCGCAGCCTGCAGAGCGACGCAGCCCTCGATGCGCTGCTCGGCCGCCTGCAGGAACGCCGCCAGCAGCTCATCGCGCGGCACGGCCGCAGCGTGCCGATGTTCGTGAAGATCGCGCCCGACCTCGACGAGGCCCAGGTCGGCGTGATCGCCGCCACCCTGCAGAAGAACGCCGTCGACGGCGTGATCGCCACCAACACCACGTTGTCGCGCGATGCCGTGCAGGGCCAGGCCCACGCCACGGAGGTGGGCGGCCTGAGCGGCCGGCCGGTGTTCGAGGCCAGCAATCGCGTGGTCGGCCAGCTGCGTGCCGCACTCGGTGCCAGCTATCCGATCATCGGCGTGGGCGGCGTGATGAGCGGTGCCGATGCGCGCGCCAAGCGCGACGCGGGGGCCGACGTGGTGCAGATCTACACCGGCCTCATCTACCGCGGCCCGGCCCTGGTGAGCGAGGCGGCGCGCGCGCTGCGGGGCTGAGCCGCGGCGCCGCGGCTCAGTACGGCTTGCGGCCGACGGCGCTCACGCCCTTGGGCGGCACCGACGCGAACAGCCGCGCCGCGCGGCCCTTGAGTTCGAGCAGCTCGCTCGGCGTGACCGAGTAGGTCCCGGCGACGACATTCACCTCGACCCGGAATTCCACGTCGCGGTCACCGTTCGACAGCATCCCCGAGGTGAACTCGTAGTCCTCCTGCTCGGCCGGCAGGCCCTGGGTGCCGATGTCGTAGTCCTCGTAGTCGACGCGCGTGATCTCGCCGCTGGCCATGTCGAGCAGCCCGGAGGAACGGATCACCGTCTCGGACAGCTCGTCGAAAAGAACCACGGGCAACTTCAGATCCACGTCGAGCCTCCTGTACCTTGCATCGGCAAGGCCGCGATTCTAGGCCGGGGCCCGCGGACGGTGCTGCGCCGCGCTCACAGCGTGGCGACGACCGCCGCTGCCATGCGCTGCGCGGCGCCGCGGTGCGCCGCCGAGAACGCCAGTGCCGCCTGCGCCATGCACGCACGCAGCGGCTCGTCGGCAGTGAGCGCGATGGCGCGCAGCACGCCGGCGTCGATGTCGGCCACCCGCTCGGCGGCACCTGCCGCGAGCGAGCGCTGCGCCGCATCGGCAAAGTTGAAGGTGTGCGGCCCCATCAGCACCGGGCACCCGCAGGCGGCCGCCTCGATCAGGTTCTGCCCGCCCAGCGGCTCGAAGCTGCCACCGAGCAGCGCGACGCGCGCGGCCGCATAGTAGGCCGGCATCTCGCGCAGCGTATCGCCCAGCCACACGTCGGCGGCCTGCGCCGCGTCACCGGGCCCGCCGTCGGGCCAGGCGCTGCGGCGCGACAGCGACCAGCCGCCGCGCTCGACCAGCGCAGCCACCTCGTCGAAGCGCTGTGGATGGCGCGGCACCAGCAGCAGCCGCGGGCGCGGCGCGGGCCGGGCCTGCCAGGCGGCCAGCAGCGCGGCCTCCTCGCCCTCGCGCGTGCTGGCCGCCAGCACCAGCGGCCGGCCGCTCGCCTGGGCCCAGCGTTCGCCGAGCCGGCACAGGCCGGCGTCGGGATCCACATCGAACTTCAGGTTGCCCATCACGTCGACACGACGGGCGCCGGCACTGCGCAGGCGTGCGGCATCGGCGTCGGTCTGCGCCAGCACGCGGCCCAGCGCCGCGAAGGCCGGACGCAGCAGCAGCGCGAAGCGCGCGCCGCGCCGCAGGCTCTTCTCGCTGAGGCGCGCATTGGCCAGCAGCACGGGCACGCCGGCCGCGGCGGCGCTGCGCATCAGGTTCGGCCACACCTCGGTTTCCATCAGCACGCCGACCGCCGGTTGCCAGTGGGCCAGGAAGCGGCGCGTCGCGCCCGGCGTGTCGTAGGGCAGCCAGGTCTGGGCGTCACCGGCGCGCAGCAAGGCGGCGCCGGCCTCGCGTCCGGTCGCCGTGCCGTGGGTGAGCAGCAGGCGCAGCGACGGCTGTTCGGCGCGCAGCGCATCGACCAGCGCCTGGGCGGCCCGGGTCTCGCCGAGCGACACGGCATGGATCCACACCGCGCCGGGCACCGCGGTCCCGGCATAGCGGCCGAAGCGCTCGCCGATGGCCTGGCGGTACGGCGGTTCGGCGCGCCCGCGCCACCACAGCCGCAGCGCGTAGACCGGGCTCAGCACGCGCAGCAGGCTGCCGTAGACGAAGCGCGCGAGGCCGGCCTTCAGGTCCATGGCGGCCGCGTGGCGACGGCGCCGCTCAGTGCGCCGCCGCGGCGACCTGCGCGTCCGGCTTCACGGCCCGCAAGGCGGCCATGAACTGCGCCTGGATGCGCTCCAGCGCCGATGCCGTGTGGCCCTCGAAGCGCAGCACCAGCACCGGCGTGGTGTTGGACGCGCGCACCAGGCCGAAGCCATCCTCGAACTCGGCGCGCAGGCCGTCGATGGTGATCACCTCGCTCGCGCCGGGGAACTTGGCCACCTCGCGCAGCCGGGCCACCACCTCGTGGTGCTCGCCTTCGGCGCAGGGCACGTTCAGCTCGGGCGTGCTGTAGCTGGTGGGCAGGGCATTGAGCAGCTTGCTCGGGTCCTTGTGGCGCGACACGATCTCCAGCAGCCGCGCCGCGGTGTAGGTGGCATCGTCGAAGCCGTACCAGCGCTCGCCGAAGAAGATGTGACCACTCATCTCGCCGGCCAGCGGTGCGCCACTCTCCTTGAGCTTGGCCTTGATCAGCGAGTGGCCGGTCTTCCACATCACCGGCTCGCCGCCGGCCTTGCGGATCGCCGCGACGAGGCGCTGTGAGCACTTGACGTCGAAGATGATCGGTGCGCCCGGGTGGCGCTGCAGGATGTCCTGCGCGTACAGCATCAGCTGCCGGTCGGGGAAGATGTTCTGGCCATCGGCGGTCACGACGCCCAGGCGGTCGCCGTCGCCGTCGAAGGCCAGGCCGAGTTCGGCACCGGTCTCCTTCACGGTGCGGATCAGGTCCACCAGGTTCTCCGGCTTGGAAGGATCGGGGTGGTGGTTCGGGAAGTCGCCATCGACCTCGGAGTACAGCTCGATCACCTCGCACCCCAGCGCGCGCAGGATGCCGGGTGCCGAAGCGCCGGGGATGCCGTTGCCGGAATCGACCACGATCTTCATCGGCCGGGCCAGCTTGCAGTCGCCGGTGATGCGGTGCCGGTACTCCGCTCCGATGTCCATCGCCGCCGAGCGGCCCCGGCCCTTCACGTAGTCCTCGGCCTCGATGCGCCGGCGCAGGCCCTGGATGTCCTCGCCGTAGATCGCGCGGCCGGCCAGCACCATCTTGAAGCCGTTGTAGTCCTTCGGGTTGTGGCTGCCGGTGACCTGGATGCCGCTGCGGCAGCCGTACTTTGCGCGCGTGGCGGCCACGTAATACAGCATCGGCGTGGTGACCGGCCCCAGGTCCACCACGTCGAGACCGGTCGAGGCCAGGCCACGGATCAGCGCGGCGGACAACCCCGGCCCGGAAAGGCGCCCGTCCCTTCCGACCGCGACGGCCTTCTCGCCCAGCTTGCGCGCCTCGCTGCCGAACGCGCGGCCGAGGTGCTCGGCGAACTGCTCGTCGATCGTCTTGCCGACGATGCCACGGATGTCATAGGCCTTGAAGATCGAAGCTGCAACTTGCATGCGGGGGTCCGTCCTGATTGAGAAGACTGAGAAGACCGGCGGATTGTAGGGACGCCCCTTGCTCCGGCCCGCCCGATGCCGGGTTCGCCTGCGCCCAGTGCGTCACGCCGACCCGGCCTAAGATCGAGGGCCCGTCACCGTCCGGTCGCTCCGCAGCATCCCGGGCGGCCTTTCCATCCAAGCCCCCATGCCACCTCGTTCCTTCGCCGCCCAGGCCCAGGCCGACACACCGCTCGGTCCGATCACGCTCGCAGCCACCGAGCGCGGCCTCGCGGGCCTCTGGTTCGACGGTCAGAAGCACCATCCGGGCGCGATCGAGGCGCCGGTCGACGCCGGCCAACGCTGGATCGTCCAGGCCCTCGACGAACTCGCCGACTACTGGCGCGACGGTTCGGCACCCTTCAAGGTTGCGCTGGATCCGCAGGGCACGCCGTTCCAGCAATCGGTGTGGCAGGCGCTTCGCGGCATCGCCGCGGGCCGCACGCTCAGCTACGGTGGCCTCGCACAGCAGCTCGGCCGCGCGTCCGCGGTGCGGGCGGTGGGTACAGCGATCGGCCGCAACCCGGTCGCGGTGATCGTGCCCTGCCACCGCGTGCTGGGCACGAGCGGCTCCCTGACCGGCTATGCCGGCGGCCTGGAGCGCAAGGCAGCGTTGCTGCAGCTCGAGGGCAGCCTGCCGTGAAGCCGGCCGACGTGCTCGAGCTGTGCCTGCTGGCGGCGCTCTGGGGCGCCTCCTTCCTGTTCATGCGACTGGGGGCCGGCGAATTCGGCCCGGTGGCGCTGGCCGGGCTGCGCGTGCTGGGGGCCACGCTCTTCCTGCTGCCGCTGCTGGCCGCCCGCGGCCAGCTGGGCGTGCTGCGTGCACACTGGCGCGACATCTTCCTGGTGGGACTCGCCAACTCGGCGCTGCCTTTCCTGGCCTACAGCTATGCGGCGCTCGCCATCACGGCCGGCCTGTCGTCGATCTTCAACGCCACCACGCCGCTGTGGGGCGCGCTGATCGCCTGGCTGTGGCTCAAGGACCGCCTGACGCCATCGCGCGTGCTGGGCCTGCTGATCGGCTTCGGCGGCGTGCTCTGGCTGGCCTGGGACAAGGCCAGCTTCAAGCCGGGCGCCGATGGCACGAGCACCGGCTGGGCCATCGTGGCCTGCCTGGGAGCGACCCTGCTCTACGGCTGGTCGGCCAGCTTCACCAAGAAGCGGCTCACCGGCGTGGCGCCGCTCGCCGTGGCCACCGGCAGCCAGCTGTCGGCGGCGCTCGTCCTCACGCTGCCGATGCTGTGGTTCTGGCCCGCGCGGGCGCCGTCGGCCACCGCTTGGCTGGCGGTCGGCCTGCTGGCGCTGGCCTGCACCGGCGTGGCCTACGTGCTGTTCTTCCGCCTGATCGCGCGCATCGGCCCGTCCAACACGATCGCGGTGACCTTCCTGATCCCGGCGTTCGCTGTGCTGTGGGGCTGGATCTTCCTGGCCGAGGGCATCACCACGGCGATGGTGATCGGCTGCGCGGTCATCCTGGTCGGCACGGCGCTCACGACCGGGTTGGTCACGTTGCCGGTTGGCCGACGCAAGACCGCCGCGGACGCCTGAGGGTCCGGGCCGGCGGGCCCGGCTCAGTCGACCTCGATCAGCAGCGCCGGATCGAACGCCGGGTTCTCCACCTGACCGCGCGGCGCATAGCCGCGCGGATTGGCGACCACGCGGGTCCGGCCGATCCGGTAGTCGAAGCTGTCGTGCACGTGACCGTGCAGCCAGAGCTGCGGCTGCCAGCGCAGGATGCGGTCCTCCAGGTCGGAGACGAAGCAGGCGTTCAGCGGCGAGCCGGCGAACTTGTCCGCGATGCTGCCGCGCGAGGGCGCATGGTGGGTCACCACCACCGTCGGGCCGTCGTGCGGCTCGGCGAAGCGCGCTTCCAGCCAGTCGACGGCCATGTCGAACAGCAGCTGCGACAGCGCGGGCGTGAACAGCGCATCGAAATCCGGCGCCGCGCGGATGCGCGAGAAGTCGCGCACCAGCCCGGTCGCCTGCTGCACGCCGGCGTCGCGCGCCGGCACGCTGTCGAACAGGCGGTAGTCGGACCACAGCGTGCAGCCGAGGAAGCGCACGCCGCCGTGATGCCATGAGTCGCGCTCGAGCACCTGCACGCCGCTGCCCTGCGCCAGTTCACGCAGCTGCCGCAGCGTGCTCACGAGATCGCCACCGTAGAACTCGTGGTTGCCGGCCACGAACAGCGTCGGCTGCGAGAACTGGCGGGCCCAGGCGATCGCGCCGGCCGGCCGCGACACGTCACCCGCCACCACCACCACGTCGGCCGGCGTCGACGGCACGGCCAGCGGCTGCACCGAGAGGTGCAGGTCCGAGTACAGCGCGAGCCTCATGCCCCGGCCGGTTCGTCCGACAGGCGCACCATCAGCTTGCCCTGGTTGCGGCCGTCGAGCAGCATGTTGATGGCGTCGGGCACCCGCTCGAGGCCGTCGACCACGTGCGCGCGATGCAGCAGCCGCCCTTCTCCGGCCCACTGCAGCAGGTGCGCGTAGGCCTCCTTCGGGTCGTGCTCGGGGTCGAGGATCACGAAGCCCTGCATGCGCAGCCGCTTCAGCACCACCTGCACGATGTTGCGCGGACCCGGCACATCGTAGTCGTTGTAGGTCGAGATCATGCCGCAGCAGACGATGCGGCCGAAGTCGTTCATCAGCCCCAGCGCGAGCTCGAGGGTGTGCCCGCCGACGTTGTCGAAGTACACGTCGATGCCCTTCGGGCAGGCCGCGGCCAGCGCCGCGTCGAAGTCGGCCGCGCGGTAGTCCACCGCGGCATCGAAGCCCAGCACCTCGGTCAGGTAGCGGCACTTCTCGGCGCCGCCCGCCACGCCGACGACGCGGCAGCCGAGGATGCGGCCGATCTGTCCGACCAGTGCGCCCACGGCACCGGCGGCGCCGGACACCAGCAAGGTCTCTCCGGCCTTCGCCGCGCCCACCTTGACCAGGCCGCAGTAGGCCGTCATGCCGATATGACCGAGCAGGCTGAAATGGGCCGTGACCGGCAGCGGTGCGATGTCCGGCAAGACAAGCAGGTCCGAGCCATCGCTGATCACGCGCTGCTGGCAGCCGAACAGGCCCTGCACCAGGGTGCCCTGTGCGAATCCAGTGTGCCGCGTGGCCTCGACCACGCCGATGCCGATACCGCGGAACACCTCGCCGGGCTGGATCATCGGCAGGTAGTTGTCGGTCGGGTGCAGCCAGACGCGCATCGTCGGGTCGATCGACAGGTAGATCGTGCGCACCTGCACCTGCCCGTCCGCCAGTGGCGCGAGCGACGCATCGACGAGGCGGAAGTCTTCGTCGCGGATGCGGCCTTCGGGATGGCGGGCGAGCAGCAGTTGGCGGTTGCCGGCGGTGGTCACGGTTGAGTCTCCTGTGGATGGGCCGCTCCTGCGGCGCGGTTGTGGCGAGCAGATCACAAGTCCCCGGGAAACGGAAGCCGTGTAAAGCCTCGGGCCGGCGCCGCGGGGCGCGCGCGCTCGGCGGCGAGCCGTGCACCGGAATTGCAAGGATTTCACACGCCCCCGTCGCGTCGCCCTCGTTTCGGGGGGCCTGCGAAGCCCCATGAACGGCCGCGCCCGCCTACGCTTGCGCAACAGGCAGCAAACCCGAGCGCGGCGCCCCGCGCCATCCTGGAGGGCAGGCATGACGACGGTACAGAAGATCATCTGGGCGGAGACCTTTGCACAGCAATGCCAGGCCCTTTCCGAAGGCCGCGGCAACTTCCACGGCTATCTCGACCTGGCCTACGAGCTGCAACCCAGTGACGGCGCCCTCGATCCGGCCCAGGTGGCCCGGCGCGAGTTCGACCGCCTGAGCCACGCCGAATCCCACCGGCAGGCCGCGCCGACCTGACGCGCTGACCCCGCGGCCGCAGCGAGCGGCCCCAAGCCTCCCACCTCGCCCCGGCCGGCGCCTGCCGGGCGAGTTTCGATATGCGATCCGCTTCGTTGGCCGCGCCAGCGGGCGCCGCTACGCTCCCGGCAACTCGTCATGACAAGTTGCCGATGAACACCTCCCGCGCCGCCCGATCCCCCGCGCCTCCGGTCCGCCTGCCCGGCACGCCGCTGCATGCGCAGATCGAGCGCGAACTCCGCGCGCGCATCCTCGACGGGCGCTATGCGCCGATGAGCCGCATCACTGTGCGCCGAGCGCTGGGCAACCTGCAGAAGGAAAGCCTGATCCTCACGTTGCAAGGCAAGGGCAGCTTCGTCGCCAAGCCCAAAGCCCGGCCGAATCGCTGTCGGCCATGGGTTACGAGGTGCTCAACCAACTGCAGGCGCTGCGATTTCGGCGCGCCGACGCCAGCGTCGCCGAGCGCCTGGATTTGCCTGCGAAGGCGCCAGTGTGCGGCGCATTCGGCGGGCTGGCTCGGCACGGTCGCGCATGCGGCGCTGCCGGCCATGGAACAGACCACTCATGACCCCAACCCCGACGTGCGCAAGCTCGCGCGACTGGCGATCACGCAGATCGGCGCGGCCGACCGGTCGACCGCTCAACCGCCGGGCGGGTCGTACTCGGGGCCGGAGGCCGGCAGCTTGCGCTTCAGGTAGCGCACCACCGACTCGGCGCGCGGACCGACTTGCTGGACGGCTCGACGCAACTGCGCGTGGTCGACGTCCAGCAAGCGACACCAATAGGCGACGTCGACGTCGCGCAAGAGGTCGATGCGCGCGGACGATGCGATCGAAGACGGGTTCGTTTCGACGGCCATGCCAATCTCCTTCGGAGCGATGACGAATCCATTATGGGACGACCCGGCTGACAGCAGGCGCGCTTGCCCCTCGTCTCGCCGTGGTGCGGCCGGACGGCTCGGCATATGCAAAGCCGCAAAGCGTCCTTGCCTACCGGATCGCACCGGCTTAGGGTCAAGGGTTGTTCCGCGACCGCACCACTCCCTCTCGCATGTCAGACCAGAACCCCATGAAAGTCACCAGCATTCTCGGCAGCCCCTCGCTGCGTTCGCGCTCCGGCGCCCTGCTGCAGTTGGCGCAGGCCAGGCTGCAGCCTCACGCGACCACTGCCGAGGCGATCACGGTCCGCGACCTGCCGGGCCAGGCGCTGCTGCAGGCCGAGTTCGCCAACACCGAGATCCAGGCGGCCATCCGCAAGGTGCTGGAGGCGCAGGTCATCCTGGTCGCCACGCCGATCTACAAGGCCGCCTACAGCGGTCTGCTGAAGAGCTTTCTCGACCTGCTGCCGCAGGACGGGCTGCGCGACAAGACCGTGCTGCCGCTCGCCACGGGCGGCAGCGCGGCGCACCTGCTGGCGCTCGACTACGCGCTCAAGCCGGTGCTGTCGGCGCTGGGCGCGCGCGACATCCTCGACGCGGTCTACGCCAGCGATGCGCAGATCCCCACCATGGACGGCCGCTACGAGGTCGACGCGGAGATCGGCACGCGCGTGGACCAGTCCCTGCGCAGCGTCATCGAGCGCGCCGCGCAGTACCGCGCGCAAGCCGAAGCCGCACGCGAGCGCGATGCCGTGCTGGCGCGCGCACGCGGCACGCCCCAGCCGCCGTGGGTGGGCCACAGCGTGCGCTGGGCGGTGTGATCGAGCGCCCCCAAAGCACAACGGGTTGCAACATCGCTGTTGCAACCCGTTGATTTTTTGGCGGAGTGGACGGGGCTCGAACCCGCGACCCCCGGCGTGACAGGCCGGTATTCTAACCAACTGAACTACCACTCCATGTGGTTGGCAGGTTTCACATTGCTGTGCAAGTCCTGCGCTGACTTGGCGTCCCCTAGGGGATTCGAACCCCTGTAATCACCGTGAAAGGGTGGTGTCCTAGGCCTCTAGACGAAGGGGACTGAAACCTTCTGGCAAATCACTTCTCTTTTGAACAGCGCCACCGCAGCTTCAAGCCTTTGGTGGAGGTAAGCGGGATCGAACCGCTGACCTCTTGCATGCCATGCAAGCGCTCTCCCAGCTGAGCTATACCCCCGGCGCTGTTCAAGCGAGACTGAAATTATATGACGATTTTCAGGCTGCTCGCAAGCGAGCCAGCACGGCGTCGCGGGCAAACAGGGCGAGCACGGCATCGACCGACGGCGTCTGCGCGCGGCCGCACACCAGCACGCGCACCGCATGCGCCAGTTGCGGCATCTTCAGGCCATGCTCGGCAAGCGTTGCCTTGAAGGCTTGCTGGATCGATGCGGCATCCCACGCGATCTCGGCGAATCGGACCGCGAGCGATGACAGCGCGGGCTGCACCGCGTCGGTCACGTGGGCCGCAAGGTCCTCGGCGCTCGGCGTCACGTCGCCGAAGTACATCGCCAGCCACTGCGCCAGCTCCACGGTGGTGGCGCAGCGGTCCTTGAACAAGCCGCACAGCTTCGCGAGCCGCTCGTCGGTGGGAGCAGCAAGGTCCAGACGATGCAACTGCAGCGCCACCAGCGGCGCCAACACGGCATCGTCGGTGCGCTTGAGGTGCTGGGCACCGACCCAGCGCAGCTTGGCCTCGTCGAACTGCGCAGCGCTCTTGCCGAGGTGATCGAGGTTGAACCATTCGACCAGTTGCTCGCGCGAGAAGATCTCGTCGTCGCCATGGCTCCAGCCCAGGCGGGCCAGGTAGTTCACCACCGCATCGGCGAGGTAGCCCTCGTCGCGATACTGCGTGACGGGCTTGGCGCCATGGCGCTTGCTCATCTTCTCGCCCTGCTCGTTCAGCACGGTCGGCAGGTGGGCATAGACCGGCGGCTCGTGACCGAGCGCACGCAGGATGTGGATCTGCCGCGGCGTGTTGTTCACGTGGTCGTCGCCGCGGATCACGTGCGTGATCTTCATGTCGGCGTCGTCGACGACGACGCAGAAGTTGTAGGTCGGCGTGCCGTCGGGCCGCGCGATCACCAGGTCGTCGAGCTCGTCGTTGCTGAACTCGATGCGACCCTTGACCTTGTCGTCCCAGGCCACACTGCCACCGATCGGCGACCTGAAGCGGATCACCGGCGGCACGCCCGCCGGCACCGGCGGCAGCGTCTTGCCGGGTTCGGGACGCCAGGTGCCGTCGTAGCGCGGTTTCTGCTTGGCGGCCATCTGGCGCTCGCGCAACGCGTCGAGCTCGGACTGGCTCATGTAGCAGCGGTAGGCGAGCCCCTGCTCGAGCATCCCGGCCAGCACCTGCTTGTAGCGGTCCATGCGCTGCATCTGGAAGAACGGGCCCTCGTCGGCATCCAGGCCCAGCCAGCGCATGCTCTCGAGGATGACGTCGACGGCCTCCTGCGACGAGCGTTCCACGTCGGTGTCTTCGATGCGCAGCACGAACACGCCGCCCGTCGCCCGTGCATAGGCCCAGGGGTAGAGCGCAGAGCGGATGTTGCCGAGGTGGATGAAGCCGGTGGGCGACGGCGCGAAGCGCGTGCGAACGGGGGCTGGGGAGGTGCTGCTCATGCCGTCAGGGTGTCGAGGCCGCGCGCGAGATCGGCCTTCAGGTCGTCCAGGTCGTCCAGGCCGGCCGCCACGCGGATCATGCCCTGCGTGATGCCGGCCGCCAGGCGCTGCGCCTCGGTCAGCCGGCCGTGCGAGGTGCTGGCCGGGTGCGTGATGGTGGTCTTGGTGTCGCCGAGGTTGGCGGTGATCGAGCAGATGCGCGTGCTGTCGATCACGTGGAAGGCGTTGCGGCGCGCGAGTTCGGCGCCCTCGCCCTTCACGATGAAGGACACCACGGCCCCGCCGCAGCCGTTCTGCTGCGCCATCGCCAGCGCGTGCTGCGGGTGCGACGGCAGGCCGGGGTGGTAGACGCGCTGCACCGCCGGGTGCGCCTCGAGCCATCGCGCCAGACCGAGCCCTCGCTCGCTCTGCGCGGCCATGCGGATCGCCAGCGTTTCCAGGCCCTTCAGCACCACCCAGGCGTTGAACGGCGACAGGCTCATGCCGGCGCTGCGCATCAGCGGCACCAGCTTGTCGTTGACGATGTGCGCCGGGCCGCACACCGCGCCGGCCAGCACGCGGCCCTGGCCGTCGAGGTACTTGGTGCCGGAATGGACGATCAGGTCGGCGCCCAGCTTCACCGGCTGCTGCAGCGCCGGCGAGCAGAAGCAGTTGTCGACCGCCAGCAAGGCGCCGGCCCGGTGCGCCACGTCGGCCAGCGCCGCGATGTCGCACACCTCGGTGAGCGGGTTGCTCGGCGTCTCGGCGAACAGCAGGCGGGTCGTCGGCCGCACGGCGGCCTGCCACGCGGCCACGTCGGTCTGCGACACGAAGCTGGTCTCGACGCCGAACCGGGCCAGTTCACCGCCCAGCAGCTTGATGGTCGAGCCGAACACGCTCTGCGAGCAGATCACGTGATCACCGGCCTTCAACAGGCCCAGGCACAGCAACAGGATTGCGCTCATGCCGCTCGACGACGCGATGCAGGCCTCGGTGCCTTCCATCGCCGCCAGGCGACGCTCCATCATCGTGACGGTCGGGTTGCTGAAGCGCGAGTAGACGAAGGCCTCTTCCTCGTTGGCGAAGCGCGCGGCCGCGGTGGCGGCATCGGGGTGCACGAAGCTGCTGGTCAGGTACAGCGCTTCGGAGTTCTCTCCGTACTGGCTGGGCGGCAGGCCCTCGCGCACGGCGAGCGTGTCCAGCCGCACGTCAGCCGGCAGGTCGACGCGCGGGAGCCGCTTGGTGTCGTCGGTGCCCGCCATCAGACCTCCGTGGCGCTCTGCAGCGCCAGCCGCGATGCCGACTCGGCATCTTCTTCCAGTTGCAGCGGCCGCTGCGCAGCCAGTGCCTCGAAGTCGGCGGCGCTCACGTCACCGGTGATGTAGACGCCATCGAAGCACGAGGCCTCGAAGCCGGCCAGGTTCGGGTTCAGCGAGCCGACGGCCTTCTTCATCGCCGCGACGTCCTGGTAGATCAGCGCATCGGCGCCGATGAACTCGCGGATTTCCTCGATGCTGCGGTCGTGCGCGATCAGCTCGCCCTTGGTCGGCATGTCGATGCCGTAGACGTTCGGGAAGCGCACCGGCGGCGCGGCCGAGGCCATGAAGACCTTGCGGGCGCCGGCCTCGCGCGCCATCTGCACGATCTCCTTGCTGGTGGTGCCGCGCACGATGGAGTCGTCGACCAGCAGCACGTTGCGGCCCTTGAACTCCGACACGATCGCGTTGAGCTTCTGGCGCACCGATTTCTTGCGCATGCCCTGCCCCGGCATGATGAAGGTGCGGCCAACGTAGCGGTTCTTCACGAAGCCCTCGCGGTAGGGCTTGCCGAGCTTCTGCGCCAGCTGCATGGCCGAAGGCCGGCTCGATTCCGGGATGGGGATCACCACGTCGATCTCGTTCGGCGGCATGGTCGACACCAGGCGCTGCGCCAGGGTCTCGCCCATGTTGAGCCGCGCCTGGTAGACCGAGATGCCGTCGATCACCGAGTCGGGACGGGCCAGGTAGACGAACTCGAACACGCAGGGATTGAGCGAGGCCTTCGCGGCGCACTGTCGCGCGTGGACACGGCCTTCGAGATCGATGAACACCGCCTCGCCCGGCGCCACGTCGCGCACCATGCGGTGGCCGGTGCCTTCGAGCGCGACCGATTCACTGGCCACCATGACGCTGCGTCCATCAGGGCCTTCCGCATCGCCCAGGCACAGCGGGCGGATGCCGAACGGGTCGCGGAACGCCAGCACGCCGTGCCCGGCAATCAGGCAGACCACCGCATAAGAGCCCTTGATGCGCCGATGCACCGCGCCGACGGCCTTGAAGATTTCGTTCGGCGTCAGTGGCAAGTCGCGGGCCGCGAGTTCGAGCTCGTGCGCCATCACGTTCAGCAGCACCTCGGTGTCGCTGTCGGTGTTGAGGTGGCGGCGATCGACCGCATACAGCTCCTGCTTCAGCGCATGGGCGTTGGTGAGGTTGCCGTTGTGCACCAGCACCAGGCCGAAGGGTGCGTTCACGTAGAACGGCTGCGCCTCCTCCTCGCTGTAGGCGTTGCCCGCGGTCGGGTAGCGCACCTGGCCGAGCCCCACGGTGCCGGGCAATCCGCGCATGTTGCGAGTGCGGAACACGTCTCGCACCATGCCACGCGCCTTGTGCATGAAGAACTTGCGGCCCTTGGCGTCCGGCCCCGCCGTCACGATGCCGGCTGCGTCCTGCCCGCGGTGCTGCAGCAGCAGCAATGCGTCATAGATCAGCTGATTGACCGGTGCCGTGGAGATCACACCGACGATGCCACACATGGACTACCCCTTGAAATGAATATCTCTCAGGCCCGCAGATGCCGCACCACCTCGTGCGGCAGCAGCGGCTTCAGGCCGGCCAGCACCGCCTGCAAGCCCGCCACGCTGTGGGCAGCTTGCCATGCCGGCGATGTCGCCAGCGGCGTCATGGTGACCGCCGTCGCGGCGACCAGCGCCACCAGCACACCGCGCAACAAACCGAACACCGCGCCCAACACCCGATCGAGCGGGCTCAGCGGCGAGGCCTGCACCAGCTTCTTGATCAGCCACGACAGGAAACCCCAGCCGATCAGCACGGCCACGAAGACGATCACGAACGACGCTGCGAGGTTGAGCCCCGAGCCCGGTGCCCCGACCGGAATGCTCGGCGCCATGACCACGCCGAAGGCTTGCGCAGCCACGTAGGCGACCACCCAGCCCAGCAGCGACATCACCTCGTACAGCAGGCCGCGCACCAGACCGACGACGACCGACAGGCCGACCACGGCGAGGAACACCCAGTCGACCCAGCTGACCTGCGCCACGGCGGCGCTCACAGCGTGAGCACGGCCGAATTGAGGCCGGACTGCTTGATCTTGGAGGCCACCTTGTCGGCCTCGCCGCGATCGGCGTAAGGGCCGATGCGCACGCGGATGCGCTTGCCCGATGGGGTCTCGACGACCTGCGTGTAGGTCTTGTAGCCCAGCTTCTCGACACGCGAGCGGGCCTCACGGGCCGATTCGGCCTCACTGTAGGCGCCGACCTGCACGACAAAGCGTGTACTGCCATCGGAGGGCTTGTCGGCAGCCTCGGTCTTGGCCGCGACGACCGCAGGCTTGCCTTCCAGCGCAGCTCTGGCTCGGGCAGCATCGGCGGTCACCGCCGGCTTGGCGGCGGCAGGCTTGCTGGCGGCCGGCTCAGGCTTCTTGTCGGCGGGTTTTGCGGCGGGCTTTTCCGGGGGCACAGCCGCGACACGCGGCGACACAGCCGACGCGGCGACCTCGCGTCCGGCCTCCTCGGCGCTCTCCGTCATGACCGCATCGTCCTTCGGTGCCGTCACAGCGGCCGACGGCAGACTCGCCGGCTTGGTGACCAGCGGCGCGGCAGCGTCCTTGCGAGGAATGTCGATCGGGATGTCGCCCGACAGCGGTCGCGGCGCCGTGTCGAACAGCAGGGGAAAGCCCAACACACCCAGCACCACCAGCACTGTCGCGCCGACCAGGCGGCGACGTGCACGGCCACGCGCGAGTTCGACGGAATCAGCGTCGGTCGGTGAGGCGCCCGACCCGGTGCCGGACTTGCGTTGAAAGAAGGACAGCAGACCCATGCGAGGAGGCTTCCGGGAGGTGATCGACGGCAAGCGCAACGCCCTGCGATGGTTCCGCGATGCAGGCCGTCGGACCTGCACATCGGGTCGGCAACCGCAATGTCAACCCAGGTGCTTGGCAGTGCGGCGTGGCAGCCCGTTCTCGAGCACGCCACCGACGGTGAAGAACGATCCGAACACCACGATTCTATCAGCGGGGTCTGCCGCTTCGAGGGCCGCGACGAGTGCGGCGCGGGGTGCCGGATGCTCGCTGGCCTGCACTTGCGGCGGCAGCGGCGTCACCCCCGGCGCGCGCGCGGCTACGGCCCGTGCGTGCAGGGCCCGGAGTTCCTGCGCCGTCGCAGCGCGGGGCGTCGGCAGATCGCTGAAGTACCAGCGATCGACCAGCGGCAGCAGGCGCGCGAACATGGCCTCGATGTCCTTGTCCTTCATCGCACCGAACACGACGTGGGTGCAGGGGTAGTAGCCCATCTGGTCGAGGTTCTCGGCCAGCGTGGCGACGGCGTGCGGGTTGTGCGCGACATCGAGCACCAGCGTCGGTTCGCCCGGCACGATCTGGAAACGGCCCGGAAGCTCGACCATCGCGAGGCCGTTGCGAACCGCCTGCGCCGTGATCGGCAGCCGGTCTCGCATCGCCTCCAGCGCCGCCAGCACGCCCGAGGCGTTGAGCAGCTGATTTGCGCCGCGCAGGGCCGGATAGGCCAGTCCGTTGTGGCGGCGCGACCGACCGGCCCAGCCCCACTGCTGCTTGTCGCCGCGGTAGTTGAAGTCGTGTCCGAAGCGCCACAGGTCGGCGCCGATCTCCCGCGCGTGGTCGAGCACGCTCTGCGGCGGCATCGGATCGCCGACGATGGCCGGCCGGCCGGTGCGCAGGATGCCCGCCTTCTCGCGCCCGATCGCCTCGCGGTCGGGCCCGAGATAGTCCATGTGGTCGAGGTCGATGCTGGTCAGGATGGCGCAGTCGGCATCGATCGAATTGACGGCGTCCAGTCGCCCTCCGAGGCCGACCTCCAGCACCACCGCGTCGAGCGAGGCCTCGCTGAGCAGCCGCAGGATCACCAGCGTGGTGAACTCGAAGTAAGTCAGCGTCTCGCCTTGGCGGGCCGTCTCGACGGCCGCGAAGTGCGGCAGCAGCGCAGCCGCCTCGACGACTTCGCCGCCGATGCGGCAGCGCTCCTCGAAATGCACCAGGTGCGGCGAGGTGTAGACACCGACCCGATAACCTGAATGCAGCAGGATCGCCTCGAGCATCGCGCAGGTCGAGCCCTTGCCGTTGGTGCCAGCCACCGTGAACACCGGACAGTCGAAGCCCAGCCCGAGCCGCATGCGCACGCGCTGCACGCGCTCCAGCGTGAGGTCGATCGTGCGGGGATGCAGGCGCTCGCAATGGGCCAGCCAGTCGGCGAGCGTGGACGGGGTCGTCATGGAGCGCGAAACGTGGCAAGAGAAGCGGATGGAGACAGGGGCCGCGCTTCATGCGCAAGGGCGGCCGAAGCCGCCCTTCGCCGTGCTGGCGGCTCACCGCCGCCAGCCGAATCGAGCGCGGGACAGGAGAAGGCTCAGGCCACCGCGTCGGCGCTCTGCCGCTGCAGCATCGCGAGCAGGTGGGCCACCGTGCCGCGCAGTTCGCGGCGGTCGACGATCATGTCGAGCGCCCCCTTGTTCAGCAGGAACTCGCTGCGCTGGAAGCCCTCGGGCAGCTTCTCCCGCACGGTGTTCTCGATCACGCGCGGTCCGGCAAAGCCGATCAGCGCCTTCGGTTCGGCGATCACCACGTCGCCCATGAAGGCGAAGCCGGCCGACACGCCGCCCATCGTCGGGTCGGTCAGCACGCTGATGTAGGGCAGCTTCGCCTTCGCCAGCCGCGTCAGGGCCGCATTGGTCTTGGCCATCTGCATCAGCGACAGCAGGCCTTCCTGCATGCGCGCGCCGCCGGTCGCGGTGAAGCAGATGAACGGCGTCTTCTGGTCGATCGCCGCCTCGACGCCGCGCACGAAGCGCTCACCGACCACCGAACCCATCGAGCCGCCCATGAATTCGAACTCGAAGGCGGCAGCGACGACCGGCAGCGTGTGGACCGCGCCGCCCATCACCACGAGGGCATCGGTCTCGCCGGTGGATTCCATCGCCTGCTTCAGGCGCTCGGGGTACTTCTTGCTGTCCTTGAACTTCAGCGGATCGACCGGCACGACCTCCTGGGCCAGCTCGTAACGGCCCTCCGGGTCGAGGAACTTGTCGAGGCGTTCGCGCGCACCGACGCGGTGGTGGTGGGTGCACTTGGGGCAGACGTAGGCGTTCTGCTCCAGGTCGGTCTTGTAGAGCACCGTCTCGCAGGCAGGGCACTTGATCCACAGCCCTTCCGGCACCGAGCGACGCTCGGTCGGATCGGTGGGCTGGATCTTGGGCGGCAGCAGTTTCTCGAGCCAGCTCATGCACGCACTCCTTCGGTTGAAGAATCTAGCGCCTCGCGGATCGAGGCAATGAAGGCGCCACCGACGGCAGCGACGCTCTCGCGCGGCTCGGCTTCCAGCAACTGGACGATGCGCGAGCCGATGACGACCGCGTCCGCCACCGCTGCAAGCGCCTTCGCGGTGGCCGCGTCGCGGATGCCGAAGCCCACGCCGACCGGCACCTTCACGTGCTCGCGGATGCGCGGCAGCATCGTCGCGACGGCGTCGGTGTCCAGGTGCCCTGCTCCGGTCACGCCCTTGAGCGACACGTAGTAGACGTAGCCGCGCGCGATGCGACCCACGTCCTTCATGCGCTGCTCGATGGAGGTCGGGGCGAGCAGGAAGATCGGGTCGAGGTCTGCGCCCAGCAGTTGCGCGGCGAAAGCCTCGCACTCCTCGGGCGGGTAGTCGACCACCAGCACGCCGTCGACGCCGGCCGCCTTGGCGTCGGCGACGAAGCGGTCGATGCCATAGCGCTCGACCGGGTTCGCGTAGCCCATCAGCACCACCGGCGTGGCGTCGTTGTGCGCACGGAAGCCCCGCACCATCGCCAGCACCTGGCCCATCCCGATACCTCGGGCCAGCGCCCGCTCCGAGGCCTTCTGGATCACCGGGCCGTCGGCCATCGGGTCGGAGAACGGCACGCCGAGTTCGATAACGTCGGCCCCGGCTCCGGCCATCGCCAGCATGATGTCGACGGTGGCGTCGGCGTAGGGATCGCCGGCGGTGATGTAGGGAATCAGCGCGGTGCGCCGCTGCGCACGGAGCCGCTCGAAAGTCGCAGCGATACGGCTCATTGCTTCACCTTCTCGCCGCGCGACGACGGCCGGTCGTAGAACTCGGCGCCGGACAGGTCGGCGACGGTGCCGATGTCCTTGTCGCCCCGACCGGACAGGTTGACCAGCAGACTCTGGTCGCTCCGCATCGTCGGCGCCAGTTTCATCGCGTAGGCCACCGCATGGCTGGATTCGAGCGCCGGGATGATGCCTTCGGTGCGGCACAGCCGGTGAAAGGCCTGCAGCGCCTCGTCGTCGGTGATGCCGACGTACTCGGCCCGGCCGATGTCCTTCAGGTAGGCGTGCTCGGGACCGACGCCGGGGTAATCGAGACCGGCGGAGATCGAGTGCGTCTCGATGATCTGGCCGTTCGCGTCCTGCAGCAGGTAGGTGCGGTTGCCGTGCAGCACGCCCGGCGAGCCGGCGCTGAGGCTGGCGGCATGCTTGCCGGTGTCGAGCCCGTGGCCGGCTGCCTCCACGCCGATCAGGCGCACGCCCTCGTGACGGATGTAGGGGTAGAAGATGCCCATCGCATTGCTGCCGCCGCCGACGCAGGCGATCACCGCGTCGGGCTGGCGACCCGCCATCTCCGGCATCTGCCGCAGGCATTCCTCTCCGATGACGCTCTGGAAGTCACGCACCATCTCCGGGTACGGCGCCGGGCCGGCCACGGTGCCGATGATGTAGAAGGTGTTCTCGACGTTGGTGACCCAGTCGCGCAGCGCCTCGTTCAGCGCGTCCTTCAGCGTCTTGCTGCCGCTGTCCACCGGCACCACCCGGGCGCCCAGCAGGTGCATGCGGTAGACGTTGGGCGACTGTCGCTTCACGTCCTCGCTGCCCATGTAGACCACGCATTCCATGCCGTAGCGGGCACAGATGGTGGCGGTGGCCACGCCGTGCTGGCCAGCACCGGTTTCGGCGATCACGCGCGGCTTGCCCATGCGCCGCGCCAGCAGCGCCTGGCCGATGGTGTTGTTGATCTTGTGGGCGCCGGTGTGGTTGAGGTCCTCGCGCTTCAGGTAGATCTGGGCGCCGCCGAGCTCGCGGCTCATGCGCGCGGCGTGGTATATCGGGCTGGGTCGGCCGACGAAATGCGCGAGTTCGCTCTTGAACTCGGCCACGAACTCGGGATCGTCGCGATAGCGCGCGTAGGCGGCCTTCAGTTCATCGAGCGCGTGAATCAGGGTTTCGGCAACGAAGCTGCCGCCATAGCGGCCGAAATGGCCGCTCGCATCGGGTTGCTGGTAGTTCAACATGGTGGGTGCAAAGAAGGTGTCAGATCGCGCTGGCGGCGACACGGGCATCGGCCTCGCGCACTGCCTCGCAAAACCGGCGGACGGCGTCGGCATCCTTGATGCCCTTCGCACTCTCCACGCCGGAACTCACGTCAACGGCCCAAGGCCGCACCTTCAGCACCCCATCGGTCACGTTGGCAGCACTCAACCCACCAGACAAAACGAGCGGAGGGGTGACGCCGGATGGAACGAGTGACCAATCGAAGACCTTTCCGCCGCCGCCGTAGCCCTCGACATGTGCATCGAGAAGCAGGGCCTGGGCGCTCGAGAACTGCTGCGCAAAGTTTAACAAATCGAAACCCGGTGCCATGCGGGCAGCGCGCAGGTAGGGCCTCCCCATCGCATCGCACTGCCCCGGCGTCTCGTCGCCGTGGAACTGCAGCATCAGCGTCGGGATGGCGGCACAGGCGGCGGCCAGTTCGTCCGGCGCAGCGTTGACGAACAGGCCGACCGGCGTCACGAACGGCGGCAGGCGACGCGCCAGCGCCGCAGCGTGCGCCACGGACACCGCGCGTGGGCTCTTCGCGTAGAAGACGAAGCCGATGGCGTCAGCCCCGGCCTCCACCGCCGCGTCGACATCGGCCTCGCGGGTCAGACCACAGATCTTGATGCGGGTGCGCATGGGCTTTCAGGGCAGCCAGTCGAACGCGGGCGTGCGTTCGGGCAGGTCGAGGTTCGCATCGTAGTGCGGACCGAGGAAATACAAGCCATCCGGAGCAAAGGTGGGCGCAGCCAAGCTGCGATCGCCCGCGGCCAGCACCTCGGCCAGCCACTGCGGCGTGCGCGTGCCCTGCCCCACGGCCAGCAGGCAGCCCATCAGATTGCGGACCATGTGGTGCAGGAAGGCGCTGGCCTCGAACTCGAAGCGCCAGTAGGCGCCGCGACGAACGATCTCGATGCGCCTCAGGGTCTTCACCGGGCTGGCCGCTTGGCACTCGGCTGAGCGGAAGGCGCTGAAATCGTGTTCGCCGATCAGGTGGGCCGCCGCCTCGCGCACAGGCGTCGCATCGAGTGGCCGGAACACCCAGCCGACCGCACCGGACTCGATGGCCGGCCGCACGGGCGACTCCAGCAGCAGGTAGGCATAGCGCCTTCCACGCGCGCTGTTGCGCGCGTGGAAGGCGGCATCGACTGGCCGGCACCATTGCACGGCGATATCAGGAGGCAGGTAGCGGTTGGTGCCGCGCACCCAGGAGAAGGGCTTGCGCTCGATCTCGGTGTCGAGGTGCACCACCTGGTTGAGCGCATGCACGCCCGCGTCGGTGCGCCCGGCGCACACAGTGCGCACCGGTCGATCGGCGAAGCGGGCCAGTGCCTCCTCGACCCGGTCCTGCACCGTGAGTCCGTCGGGTTGGCTCTGCCAGCCCCGGTAGGCGCCGCCGCGATAGCTCAGGCCCAGGGCCAATCGCATGGCCCGGAGCCCGGCTGGAGACGGTCAGCGACCGAACCGACCCGGTTCAGCCGATGTCCTTCAGCATGCTCTGGGCCTTGGCCTTGAGCGTGCCGCCGGACTGAGTCACGACTTCCTGCAACAGGTCGCGGGCGCCTTCGAGATCACCGATCTGGCGGAACTCCTCCGCCAGTTCGAGCTTGCGGGACAACGCCTCATCGGTCGCTTCGTCGCTCGGCAGATCGAAGTTGCCGAGGTCGGGCAGCGACTCATCGGCCACGGTGGTGGTCGTGGCCGACGCGCCGGGCTCGTCGAGTGAGAGCGACGGCAGGTCGAAGTCGAACCCAAGGTCCGGCGAGGCGGTCGGGGCCGCCGCGACCGGCAGCGGCTGGGTGCGCTCCGGTGCCGAAGGCCGCGGGGTCTCGTCGAGCGCGCCGGGCACCGACACGTCCAGGTCGAGGTCGACGCCGGGGTCCTCGAGGATCTCCGAACGCTGCGCATCGAAGCGCGAGGGCGACGGCAACACCGATTGCGGCATCGTGCTGGCGCCGAGCGCCTCAACCACGGCGCCGCCGTCGACCGGTGCACCGGGCGGGCGACCACCCGGCTGGAACAGCGGGTTCTCGGGGTCGATACCGGCGCCGAGTTGCTGCGCGCGCAGCCAGTCCTCGCCTTCACCACCGGTCAGCGCATAGAGCTGCGTGGCGAGCAGTTCGAAGCCCTTGGTGTCGCGGCGTTTCGCATAGACCTCGAGCAGCTTCAGCCGGATCGCCATGCGCTCCGGACTCGATCGCATCGCTTCCTTGAGGATCTCTTCGGCCTGAAGATCGCGGCCGTAGGCCAGGTAGACATCGGCCTCGGCCACAGGGTCCACGTCACCGATCGCATCGAGCTGGCTCAGAGAGTAGCTCATCGATGACGGCACGCCGGTCGCATCGCGGGTGTCGACGCGCTGCCCACCACTCGCACCGAAGAACGAATCCGGCTGCAGGCGACTTTCGAGGAACGAGGTCTCGCCGCTGTCGCGCTTGCCCTGGCGCATGCGGTAGAAGCCGAAGCCGGCGAGGAGCGCGACCAGCACGCCGATACCTGGTAGCAGCAACGGGTTCTCGAGCAAGCCATCGAGGAAGCTCGGGCTCGCGCTGGGTGCCGGTGCCGGAGCAGTTGCCGGCTCGCTGGCTGCCGTCGACGCCGGTGCAGCAGCGACCGGCGGCGCTTCGGCGGGTGCCGAGGCCACCACCGGAGGCACTTCCGGGCTGGGCGCCGGGGCGGGCGCGGGGGCAGGCGCCGGCGCGGGGGCAGGCTCGGGAGCCGGAGCCAGAGCCGGGACCGGCGCGGGAGGCGGGACCGGCGCGGGAGGCGGCGGAACGGGAACTGGTGCGGGTGCCGGAGCGGGCTTCGGCGGCGTCGGCGGGACGACCACAGGCGCGGGCACGCTGACCCCCGGCTTGGCCGCCGCAGCTGAAGCCGCCGAACCGGCCGCGGCCGCTCCCTGCAATTTCTTCAGTTCCTCGACGTTCTTGGCCAATTCGGCCACACGGGTGGAGCTGTCCTTCTGCTCGCGGCCTTTGGCCACCTGGTCTTCCGGCCCCGGCTTGCTGGCACCGACCGCACCCTTGCTCAAGGTCAGCTTGTCCGGCGTACCGCCGGCAGCCGTCTTGCGGTCCTGCACGTCCGCCTGCACCTTGCCCGCCGCAGAGCGGCTGCTGTCCGGCGCCGCCGCGGTGGGCACGCCACCGGCGAGCTTGGCACGGTAGGCACCGAAGTCGGCGCTCTGCGCCTGGATCACCTGCCGGGCATCGGACGGCGTGATGGCCTGAGTCTCTTCACCGGACGGAACATTGAGCACGGCGCCGGCCTTGAGCCGGTTCATGTTGTTGCCGAGGAAGGCGCCGGGGTTGCTGCGATAGAGCGCCACCAGCATCTGGTCCAGCGACACGCCGGGCTGCTGCGTGCGAGTGGCGATGCGGTACAGCGTGTCGCCCGCCTTGACGCGGTACTCGGACGCGGCACCTGTGCCAGCCGGCTCGGCCGCCGCGGCGCGCGGTGCCGGGGCCGGACGTGGAGCCGGAGCCGGCGCCGGTGCGGCGACGGTCGGGCTGGCGGGGGCCGCCGCACGGGGCGGCAGCGGTGCCGCGACGGCGGGCGCCGACGACGGAGCCGGTGAGATGACCGCCGGCGCGGACGCGGGCGCCGCAGCACGCGTGGCCGGCGGATCGAACAGCATGGTGAATTCGCGCACCAGGCGCCCCGACGACCAGTTCAATTCGAGGATGACGTCGACGAAGGGCTCGCCGACCGGGCGATCGCCGGTCAATCGCAGGTAGGGCCGGCCATCGGCGCGGCGCTGCAGCGTCACGTTCGCCGCCGACAGCGCGGCGTTGTAGTCGACCCCGGCCGCACGGTAGGCATCAGGCGACGCCACCTTCACCTTCAGGCTCGACGCCTCTTCCGGCGTGAGCGCGGTGACGTCGATCTCGGCCCGGAGCGCCTCCCCGAGTGCGGACTGAACCGACAGACGTCCCAAGCCCAGCGCCGCCGCGTCGATCGGCATCCAGGCGCAAACCGCCAGCGCTGCGACAGCGACGGCGTTCAGTGTTCTGGGTGCACGAGCCTGCCCGACGCGGTTCTTTCGTTCTTTCAAGGCGCCTCCCAAATACGAAATCCAAGCGTCGCGCGATGCGACTCGTTGTCCGCCGGTGCCGTGGCGAAACGCCGGGCACGCCGAGCTGAAATGACTGAAATCACAATAACATCAAGCAGATACGGTGACAAGCTCATGCTCCGCGTGACGTCTTCGTGACCGTGGCGACCTGCGCACCCGAGACGGCTTCGTTGTCACTCTGCAACGTCTCGGTCCCAGGCAGTGCACTGCGGGTCGCTCAAGCCTGCAGCAGGATGCGCAGCATACGCCGCAGCGGCTCGGCCGCACCCCACAACAACTGGTCGCCGATCGTGAACGCGCCCAGGTATTCCGGGCCCATCGCCAACTTGCGCACGCGCCCGACCGGAATGCCAAGTGTGCCGGTCACGGCCACCGGTGTCAGGTCGCGGATCGTCGCCTCGCGCGTGTTCGGCACCAGCTTGACCCAATCGTTGTCCTGGGCGATCAGGGCCTCCACATCCGCCAGCGGCACGTCCTTCTTCAGCTTGAAGGTCAGCGCCTGGCTGTGGCAGCGCATGGCGCCGACACGCACACAGAAGCCGTCGACCGGGATCGCCGGCGTGCCAAAGCCTTCGCCGATGCCGAGGATCTTGTTGGTCTCGGCGCCTGCCTTCCATTCCTCGCGGCTGACGCCGGCGCCGAGGTCCTTGTCGATCCACGGAATCAGCGAGCCGCCCAGCGGCACGCCGAATTGCTGGGTCGCCTCGGCCGACAGGCCACGCTGCGTGTCGATGACCTGGCGGTCGATCTCGAGGATCGCGCTCTTCGGGTCGTCGAGCAGCGCACGGACCGAGGCGTTCAGGGTGCCGAACTGCGTCAGCAGTTCCCGCATGTGCTGCGCGCCTCCGCCCGAGGCCGCCTGGTAGGTCATCGAGCTCATCCACTCGACGAGGCCCGCCTTGTACAGCGCGCCCACGCCCATCAGCATGCAGCTGACCGTGCAGTTGCCGCCCACCCAGTTGCGCCCCCCCTGGGCGAGCGCGTTCTCGATGACCGGCAGGTTCACCGGGTCGAGGATGATGACGGCATCGTCCTTCATGCGCAGCGTGGAAGCGGCATCGACCCAGTGGCCCTTCCAGCCCGCGGCGCGCAGCTTGGGGAAGACCTCGGTGGTGTAGTCGCCGCCCTGCGCCGTGATGATGATGTCGCAGCGCTTGAGCGCCGCGATGTCGTGCGCATCCTGCAGGCGCGTCTCGTTCTTCGCCATCGAGGGCGCGGCGCCGCCCGCGTTGCTGGTGCTGAAGAACAGCGGCTCGATGAGGTCGAAGTCGCGCTCCGCGACCATGCGGTCCATCAGCACGGAGCCGACCATGCCGCGCCAGCCGACCAATCCTACGAGTGCCATGTGATTGCCTTTCCAGTTCGAGAATCCGGACCCCACTTGCCCGGCTCGTGTCGCCGGGGTCCAGGAAGGTGGGGCGAGACGAACCGGAGCGTGCTAGCTCTTGGTAATGGTTTTGCCGGTGATCGCGGCCACGACCGCATCACCCATCTCGCGCGTGCCCACCTTGGTGGTGCCCTCGGACCAGATGTCGGCCGTGCGCAGGCCCGCCGCGAGCACGGCGTCCACGCCGCGCTCGATGCGAGCGGCGGCTTCGGGCTGGTCGAGGGAGAAGCGAAGCATCATGGCAGCGGACAGGATTGTAGCGAGCGGATTCGCCACGCCCTTGCCCGCGATGTCCGGCGCGCTGCCGTGGCTGGGCTCGTACAGGCCCTGGTTCTTCGCGTTCAGCGAGGCGCTCGGCAGCATGCCGATCGAACCGGTCAGCATCGCCGCCTCGTCGCTGAGGATGTCGCCGAACATGTTGCCGGTGACGATCACGTCGAAGGCCTTCGGCGCCTTGACCAGCTGCATCGCGGCGTTGTCCACGTAGAGGTGGTCGAGCTTCACGTCCGGGTACTGGGCGTGGACCTCGGTGACGATGTCCTTCCAGAACTGGAAGGTCTCCAGCACGTTGGCCTTGTCCACGCTGGTGAGCTTGCCACCGCGCTTGCGGGCCGCCTGAAAAGCCACGTGGGCGATGCGCTCGACCTCGGGGCGGCTGTAGCGCATCGTGTCGTACGCCTCCTCAGCCCCAGGGAAGTGCCCATCGGGTGCATTGCGCCGGCCGCGCGGCTGGCCGAAGTAGATGTCGCCGGTCAGTTCGCGGATGATGAGGATGTCCAGGCCCGCCACCAGTTCGGGCTTCAGGCTTGACGCGTGCGTGAGCTGCGGGTAGCAGATGGCCGGGCGGAAGTTGGCGAACAGCCCCAGGTGCTTGCGCAGCCCGAGGATGGCCTGCTCGGGCCGCAGCGGGCGGTCGAGCTTGTCGAACTTCCAGTCGCCGACGGCGCCGAACAGGATCGCGTCCGCGCTTTGGGCAAGCTTCAGCGTGCTCTCGGGCAGCGGATGGCCCGCGGCCTCGTAGGCAGCGCCGCCCACCGGCGCAGCTTCCAGCTCGAAGCGCAGGTCCAGCACCTCCAGGACCCGGACCGCCTCGTCGACGATCTCGGGACCGATGCCGTCACCCGGCAACACGGCGATCTTCATGCTCTGCAATTCCTCGTGGGTTCAGGAGGCCAGCGTGTTCGCCAGCCAGGGCTTGCGCAGCAGGCGCTCGGCCTCGTAGGCGCGGATCTTGTCCGCGTGGCGCAGCGTCAGGCCGATGTCGTCCAGTCCGCCGAGCAGGCAGTGCCGGCGGAAGGGCTCGACGTCGAACGCCAGCTCACCGCCGTCGGGCTTGACCACCACCTGGCGCTCCAGGTCGATGGTCAACTCGTAGCCCGGGAAGGCCGCCACCTCGTCGAACAGCCGCGCCACCTGCGCCTCGGGCAGCACGATGGGCAGCAGGCCGTTCTTGAAGCAGTTGTTGAAGAAGATGTCGGCGAAGCTCGGCGCGATCAGCGCGCGGAAGCCGTACTGGTCGATGGCCCAGGGCGCGTGCTCGCGGCTGGAGCCGCAGCCGAAGTTGCGGCGCGCCAGCAGCACCGAGGCGCCGCGGTAGCGCGGCTGGTTCAGCACGAAGTCGGGGTTGGGCCGGCGCGACGCCGGGTCCTGCCCCGGCTCGCCATGGTCGAGATAGCGCCACTCGTCGAACAGGTTCACGCCGAAGCCGCTGCGCTTGATCGACTTGAGGAATTGCTTGGGGATGATCGCGTCGGTGTCGACGTTCTCGCGATCGATCGGGGCGACCACCCCCTGGTGCAAACGGAAAGGCTGCATGGCTGTCGGTTTCAGGTGGAGGCGGGACGGACGCTCAGGCGGCAATGCGCCGGACGTCGACGAAGTGCCCTTCCATCGCGGCGGCGGCGGCCATCGCGGGACTCACGAGGTGCGTGCGGCCGCCGGCACCCTGGCGACCCTCGAAGTTGCGGTTGCTGGTGGACGCGCACCGTTCTCCGGGCTCGAGGCGGTCGGCATTCATCGCCAGGCACATCGAGCAGCCCGGCTCCCGCCATTCGAAGCCGGCCGCCTTGAACACCGCATCGAGCCCTTCGCGCTCGGCCTGCGCCTTGACCAGCCCGGAACCCGGCACAACCAGCGCCAGCTTCACGTTGCTGGCGATGCGCCCGCCGACGCGCCGCACCACCGCGGCGGCCTCGCGCAGGTCCTCGATGCGGGAATTGGTGCACGACCCGATGAACACCTTGTCGATGCGGATGTCGCCGATCGGCTTGTTCGGCTCGAGCGACATGTAGGTCAGCGCGCGCTCGATGGCGCCGCGCTTGCCAGCATCCTTCTCGCGGTCCGGATCGGGCACCCGGTCGTTGATCGACAGCACCATCTCGGGCGAGGTGCCCCAGGTGACCTGCGGTGCGATCTGCCCCGCATCGAGTTCGACGACGCGATCAAAGACGGCGTCCTCGTCGGAATGCAGCGTGCGCCAGTAGGCGACCGCGTGCTCCCATTCCACACCGGACGGCGAGAACGGCCGCCCCTTCACGTACTGGATCGTCGTGTCGTCCACCGCCACCAGGCCGGCGCGCGCGCCGGCCTCAATGGCCATGTTGCACACCGTCATGCGGCCTTCCATGCTCAGCGCACGGATCGCCGAGCCGCCGAACTCGATGGTATGGCCGTTGCCGCCGGCCGTGCCGATGCGACCGATGATCGCCAGCACGATGTCCTTGGCGCTGCAGCCGGCCGGCAGCACGCCGTCCACCCGCACCAGCAGGTTCTTCGCCTTCTTGGCGAGCAGCGTCTGCGTCGCAAGCACGTGCTCCACCTCGCTGGTGCCGATGCCATGCGCCAGCGCACCGAAGGCGCCGTGGGTGCTGGTGTGCGAATCACCGCACACCACCGTCATGCCCGGCAGCGTGGCGCCCTGCTCGGGCCCGATCACGTGCACGATGCCCTGACGGCGATCGTTCATCTTGAACTGCGTGATGCCAAAGCGGTCGCAGTTGGCGTCCAGCGTGTCGACCTGCAGGCGCGACACCGGATCGGCGATGCCTCGGGATCGGTCGGTGGTCGGCACGTTGTGGTCGCTCACCGCCAGATTGGCCGACAGTCGCCAGATCTTGCGGCCGGCGAGGTCCAGGCCTTCGAAGGCCTGCGGGCTCGTCACCTCGTGCACCAGGTGTCGGTCGATGTAGAGCACGGCGGTGCCGTCGTCCTCGGAGTGGACGACGTGCTCGTCCCACAGCTTGTCGTACAGAGTGCGTCCCATGGCCTCGATTTTAGGCGTCAACAACAAGAAACCCCGGCGCAGGGCCGGGGTTGCTCTGATCGGAGCGGTCCGGCGTCAGGCGCGCTCGGCAATCGGCGTGACGTCGCGGGCCGTTGCACCGACGAACAACTGGCGTGGGCGGCCGATCTTGTACTCGGGGTCGCCGATCATCTCGTTGAGTTGCGCGATCCAGCCAACCGTGCGGGCCAACGCGAAGATGGCGGTGAACAGGCTCACCGGGATGCCGATGGCACGCTGGACGATGCCGGAGTAGAAGTCGACGTTCGGGTAGAGCTTGCGCGACACGAAGTAATCGTCTTCCAGCGCGATCTTCTCCAGTTCCATCGCCAGCTTGAACAGCGGATCGTTCTGCAGGCCCATCTCGGCGAGCACCTCGTGACAGGTCTCGCGCATCAGCTTCGCGCGCGGGTCGTAGTTCTTGTAGACGCGGTGTCCGAAGCCCATCAGGCGCACGCCCGAGTTCTTGTCCTTCACCTGCTCGATGAACTTGCCGACCTTGGCCACGCCGCCCATCTTCTGGATGTCTTCCAGCATGTTCAGGCAGGCTTCGTTGGCCCCACCATGCGCCGGGCCCCACAGACAGGCCACGCCGGCTGCGATGGCGGCGAACGGGTTGGTGCCGGAGCTTCCGCACAAACGCACCGTCGATGTCGACGCGTTCTGCTCGTGGTCAGCGTGCAGGATGAAGATGCGGTCCATCGCGCGCACCAGCACATCGTTGGGAACGTACTCCTCACAGGGGGTACCGAACATCATCCGCATGAAGTTCGAGGTGTAGCTCAGATCGTTGCGCGGATAGATGTAGGGCTGGCCGATCGAATACTTGTAGGCCATCGCGACCAGCGTGGGCATCTTCGCGATCAAGCGGATCGCCGCGACCGCGCGGTGCTCCGGGTTCTGCACGTCGGTGCTGTCGTGATAGAAGGCCGACAGCCCCCCCACCAGACCGGTCAGCACGGCCATCGGGTGGGCGTCCCGGCGGAAACCGCGCAGGAAGAACTGCATCTGCTCGTTGACCATCGTGTGGCCGTTGACCGTCTTGACGAACTTCGCCTTCTCGGTGACGTTCGGCAATTCGCCGTTGAGCAGCAGATAGCAGGTCTCGAGGAAATCGCAGTTCTCGGCCAGCTGTTCGATCGGGTAGCCGCGGTACAGCAGCTCACCCTTGTCGCCGTCGATGTAGGTGATGGCCGATTGGCACGACGCCGTGCTCAGGAAGCCTGGGTCGTAGGTGAACTTGCCGGTCTGTGCATAGAGCTTGCGGATGTCGATCACGTCCGGGCCCACGCTGCCCTTGTAGATCGGCAAATCCATGCTGGGGCTGCCGTCGGAGAACGACAGGGTGGCTTTCACGTCGGACGGTGTCATGGCAGTTCCTTGGCTAGAGACTTCGAAGGGAGACGAAACGGAGCGGGACAAGGGGCAAAGAGCGAGGGACGAAAGCGAAACGGAGCGCAGCTTCAGGCGGGCCGCGGCGTGCGCAGTTGATCGAGCACCAGGCGAATCTCGGGGCGGTCGAGTTCAGCCTCGGGCTGCGTGCGCACCAGCAACAGGTCCAGCAGATCGTTGTCCGGCAGATCCATCAGCGCTTCCAGGCCCGCCGCCTGACGCTCGGTCAGCGTGGCCTCGTGCCGTGCGAAGAAGCGCTCGATGAACAGGTCGTTCTCGAGCAGGCCGCGGCGGCACCGCCAGCGCAGCTTGCTCAACGCAGCGGGGCTCAGCAGCGGATCGTCGAGCACGTGGGCCATGCGGGTCTGCCGGGTCGGGTCAGACGGCGCGGCGCACCATCAATTCCTTGATCTTGCCGATCGCCTTGGTCGGGTTCAGGCCCTTCGGGCAGACGTCGACGCAGTTCATGATCGTGTGGCAACGGAACAGGCGATAGGGATCCTCGAGGTTGTCGAGGCGCCCCGCGGTGTCCTGGTCGCGGCTGTCGGCGATGAAGCGGTAGGCCTGGAGCAATCCGGCCGGGCCGACGAACTTGTCGGGGTTCCACCAGAAGCTCGGGCAGCTGGTCGAGCAGCTCGCGCACAGGATGCATTCGTACAGGCCGTTGAGCTCGTCGCGCTCATCCGGCGACTGCAGACGCTCCTTCTCGGGCGGCACCTCGTCGTTGACGAGGTAGGGCTTGATCGAGTTGTACTGCTTGAAGAACTGCGTCATGTCCACGATCAGGTCGCGGATCACCGGCAACCCCGGCAGCGGCTTGAGCACCACGGTGCCCGGCAGCGTGCGCATGTTGGTCAGGCAGGCCAGGCCGTTCTTGCCGTTGATGTTCATCGCGTCCGAGCCGCACACGCCCTCGCGGCACGAACGACGGAAACTCAGGCTCGGATCGACCGCCTTGAGCTTGTTCAACGCGTCCAGCAGCATGCGCTCGGAACCGTCGAGCTCGACCTCGAGCGTCTGCATGTACGGCTTGGCGTCGGTGTCCGGGTCGTAGCGGTAGATCTGGAATGTGCGCTTGCTCATGTTCTTGCTTCCTGGGGCGCTTCGGTCTGGGGGATCAGAACGTGCGGACCTTGGGGGGGATCGACTCGACCGACATCGGCTGGAGGTTGACCGGCTTGTAGTCGAGCCGGTTGCCTTCGCTGTACCAGAGGGTGTGCTTCATCCACACGGCATCGTTGCGGCCGTTCGGATGCTCGGGCGTGTCGCCGTAGTCGTTGACCGTGTGCGCGCCCCGGCTTTCCTTGCGGGCCGCGGCCGACACGATGGTGGCCTGCGCCGCCTCGATCAGGTTCTCGACTTCCAGCGCCTCGATGCGGGCGGTGTTGAAGACCTTGGACTTGTCCTTCAGCGCGATGCTCCGCACGCGCTCGGCCACCGCGGCCATCTTGGTCACGCCCTCGTCGAGCATCGCCTGGGTGCGAAACACGCCGGCGTGCTGCTGCATCGTCGTGCGGATGTCGTTGGCCACGTCCTGGGCGTACTCGCCGCTGCTGCTGCCGTCGAGGCGCGCCAAGCGTGCCAGCGTGCGATCGGCAGCATCGGCGGGCAGGGGCTTGTGCAGCTTGTTCTTCTGATTGAACTCGACGATGTGGTTGCCCGCCGCGCGGCCGAACACCAGCAGGTCGAGCAGCGAGTTCGTGCCCAGCCGGTTGGCACCGTGCACGCTGACGCAGGCGCACTCGCCGACGGCATAGAGACCGTTGACGATGTCGTTGGGTCGGCCGTTGTTCGGCACCACCACCTGGCCGTGAACGTTGGTCGGGATGCCACCCATCTGGTAGTGGATGGTCGGCACCACGGGAATAGGCTCCTTGGTGATGTCGACGTTGGCGAAGTTGTGGCCGATCTCGAACACGCTGGGCAGGCGCTTCAGGATGGTCTCGCCGCCCAGGTGGGTCATGTCGAGCTGGATGTAGTCCTTGTTCGGACCGCAGCCGCGCCCTTCCTTGATCTCCTGATCCATGCAGCGCGACACGAAATCGCGAGGCGCCAGGTCCTTCAGCGTCGGCGCGTAGCGCTCCATGAAGCGCTCGCCGTTGCTGTTGCGCAGGATCGCGCCTTCGCCGCGGCAGCCTTCGGTCAGCAGCACGCCGGCGTTGTGCACGCCGGTCGGGTGGAACTGCCAGAACTCCATGTCCTCCAGCGGGATGCCGGCACGCGCCGCCATGCCCAGGCCGTCGCCGGTGTTGATGAAGGCGTTGGTGCTGGCCGCGAAGATGCGCCCCGCCCCACCGGTAGCGAGCAGCACGGTCTTGCCCTGCAGCACGTGGACGTCGCCGGTCTCCATCTCGAGCGCGGTGACGCCGACCACGTCGCCGTCGGCGTCGCGGACCAGGTCGAGCGCCATCCACTCGACGAAGAACTGCGTGCGCGCCTTGACGTTCTGCTGGTACAGCGTGTGCAGCATCGCGTGGCCGGTGCGGTCGGCCGCGGCGCAGGCGCGCTGCACCGGCTTCTCGCCGTAGTTCGCGGTGTGGCCGCCGAACGGGCGCTGGTAGATCGTGCCGTCGGGGTTGCGGTCGAACGGCATCCCGAAGTGCTCGAGTTCGTACACGACCTTCGGCGCCTCGCGGCACATGAACTCGATCGCGTCCTGGTCACCGAGCCAGTCGGAGCCCTTGACGGTGTCGAAGAAGTGGTAGTGCCAGTTGTCCTCGGACATGTTGCCGAGCGAGGCGCCGATGCCGCCCTGCGCGGCGACGGTGTGCGAGCGGGTCGGGAACACTTTGGAGAGCACGGCCACGTTCAGGCCGGCGCGGGCCAACTGCAGCGAGGCGCGCATGCCGGAACCGCCGGCGCCGACGATGACGACGTCGAACTTGCGGGTGGGAAGCTTGGTCGTCATGGTGTCACAGTCTCCACAGCACCTGGATCGCCCAGCCGGCACAGCCGACCAGCCACGAGATCGTCAGCACCTGCAGCAGCAGGCGCACGCCGACCGGCTTGACGTAGTCCATCCAGATGTCGCGCACGCCGACCCAGGCGTGCCAGGCCAGCGAGACGATGACGACGAAGGTCAGCACCTTCATCCACTGCGACGAGAAGATCCCGGCCCAGCGCTCGTAGCCCATCGGCGCGCCGAACAGCACCTGGGCGATCAGCACGATGGTGAAGACCGCCATCAGCGCGGCCGTGACGCGCTGGCTGAGCCAGTCGCGCAGGCCGTAGTGCGCACCGACGACGATGCGCTTGGATCCGTAGTTCTGTGTCATGTTGATCGATCCGCGTTGCCTCAGATTTCTCGTTCTTCTCTTGTCAGTACCAGCCGAACAGCTTGCCCATCAGCGCCAGCGTCAGCAGCGTGCTCAGGCCCAGGGTGATCAGGGCCGAGCGGTGCCCCGCCTCCTTGCTGACGGCATGCGTCATGTCCATCCACAGATGGCGCACGCCGGCGATGAAGTGCAGCAGGTAGGCCCAGATCAGGGCCAGCGCCACCAGCTTGACGAACCAGCCCGGCACGAAGCCGATGCCGGCCACGAAGGCGCTGGTGAAGGTCTCGTAGGAGATCTCGGAACTCAGGCTGGTGTCGAACAGCCAGACGATGAAGGGCAGCAGCAGGAACATGATTGCGCCACTGATGCGGTGCAGGATCGACACGATGCCGGCGGGCGGCAAGCGGTAGCCGACGATCTGGCTGACGTGGATGTTGCGGTACTCCGGACGCGGCCGGCCTGCTTTCACGGTGGTCTCTGCCATACCCATTCACCTTGTTCTGGTCTGTGTAACTTGATGAGTTTATTGCATTGTTGCATCGCAGCAGAAGGAGGCCCGCCGAGGCGCCTCCCATGCCGGATTCTGTTCCGTTCCGGTTCAGCTCAGCTCGTTCCTGTAGTGATGCAGCGTCGTGTCGTACAGGCCCCGGCGCAGTTCCACCGGCCGGTCGCCATAGGTCAGCGTGCGGCGCTCCACGCTCAGCAGCGCGGCGCCGAGCACCACCTGCAGCAGGTCGGCCTCGAGCGCGGTCGCGCTCACCGCCTTCAGCTTCTCCTCGGCGCGGATCATCCGCACGCCGAACTCCGTCTCGAAGGTGGCGTACAGCGCACCGCGCGACTCGGCCAGCCGCTCGGCCGTGAGGCCCTTGAACAGCGCGCCGTTGAGCCAGATATCGTCCAGCACCACCGGGCGGCCGCCGAACGACAGCAGGCGCCGCACCTGGATCACCGCCTCGCCGGCCTTCAGCTCCAGCGCGCGCGCCACCTCGGCGGTCGCCCGCACGCGCCGGCAGTCGAGGAAGCGGCGCTCCACCGTGCCGACCTTGCCTTCGGCGTCGGGCACGAGGCGCAGGAAGCGGTACTGCACCTGCTGTTCCGCATGGGTCGCGACGAAGGTGCCCTTGCCCTGGCGGCGCACCACGAGGTTCTCGGTCGCCAGCTCGTCGATCGCCTTGCGCACCGTCCCCTGGCTCACCTTGTAGCGCGCCGCGAGTTCGATCTCGCTCGGAATCGCCTCGCCGGGACGCCACTCGCCACCCTGCAGGCTGCGCGTGATCAGCGCCTTGATCTGCTGGTACAGCGGGCTGAAGGCCGGCCCCGCCGCCTCGAGCGAGGCGTCTTCCGCGGACAGGGAGGGAGGCAGGGCGTTGGCCATGCGGCGGATTGCATCACAGCGGGCCCCGGATCGTCCACAAAACCAATGAAAGATGTCTTATATAAGACATAAGATTTGGCGCATCCTGCGGCGACCACGTCGATTGCTTCTACACTCGCACTCCTGTGCCGGTCTTCGTCACGTCCTTGACGTACGCGACCCGACCTCCCCATCCCACGACCCTACCTCCGGAGCTTCGACATGAGCAAGAAACCCGTCCGCGTGGCCGTCACCGGTGCTGCTGGCCAGATCGGCTACGCCCTGCTGTTCCGCATTGCCTCCGGCGAGATGCTGGGCAAGGACCAGCCCGTGATCCTGCAATTGCTGGAGATCCCGGACGAGAAGGCCCAGAAGGCGCTGAAGGGCGTGATGATGGAACTGGAGGACTGCGCCTTCCCGCTGCTGGCCGGCATGGAGGCCCACGGCGACCCCATGACCGCCTTCAAGGATGCCGACTACGCGCTGCTCGTCGGCTCGCGTCCGCGCGGCCCGGGCATGGAGCGTGCCGAGCTGCTGTCGATCAACGGCGCCATCTTCACCGCGCAGGGCAAGGCCCTGAACGCCGTGGCCTCGCGCAACGTCAAGGTGCTGGTGGTCGGCAACCCGGCCAACACCAACGCCTTCATCGCGATGAAGGCCGCGCCCGACCTGCCGCGCAAGAACTTCACCGCGATGCTGCGCCTGGACCACAACCGCGCCGCCTCGCAGATCGCCGCCAAGACCGGCAAGCCGGTGTCGTCGATCAAGCAACTGGCGGTGTGGGGCAACCATTCGCCCACGATGTATGCCGACTACCGCTTCGCCACCATCGACGGCGCCTCGGTGAAGGACATGATCAACGACCAGGCCTGGAACAAGGACGTGTTCCTGCCGACGGTCGGCAAGCGCGGCGCAGCGATCATCGAGGCCCGCGGCCTGTCGTCGGCGGCGTCGGCGGCCAATGCGGCGATCGACCACATGCGCGACTGGGCCCTGGGCACCAATGGCGCCTGGGTCACGATGGGTGTCCCGTCGAACGGCGAATACGGCATCCCGAAGGACGTGATGTTCGGCTTCCCGGTCACCTGTGCCAACGGCGAGTACAAGATCGTCGACGGTCTCGCGATCGACGCGTTCTCGCAGGAATGCATCAACAAGACCCTGGCCGAGCTGCAGGGCGAACAGGACGGCGTCAAGCACCTGATCTGAGCCGGCCCGCAGCACCGCCCTCCGAGGCCGATCCCGCTGCGCGGATCGGCCTTTTTCATTCCGCCTCGCCGTTCCCGCATGGAGCCCTCGCGATGAGCCGCCCCCGCATCCACCCCCTGCAGGCGCTGTTCGGCGCCCACGAACACCGGCCGGATCTGCCGGTCTGCGACCACTACGCCGGCGTCGAGCCGCGCATGCGCAAGGCCCTGTCGCTGCAGGCGGACATGGCCGACACCGCACTGTTCGACGTGACGCTCGACCTCGAGGACGGCGCCCCGGTCGGCGGCGAGCCGGAGCACGCACGGCTCGCCGCGGAATTGGTGTCGAGCGCCGCCAACCGCCACGGCCGCGTCGGGGTGCGTGTCCACCCCTATCCTCACCCGAGCTTCGCGGACGACGTGCGCACCCTGCTGGCCGGCGCCGGCGAGCGGCTGGCCTACCTGATGATCCCGAAGGCGCAGGGCGTGGAAGAACTGCGCGACGCCATCGCCGCCATCGAAGCGACCCGCCGCGAGCAGGGCCTGGCGCGCGCGATCCCAGTGCATGCGCTGGTCGAAACGCACGGCGCGCTGCGCGACGTGCAGGCGATCGCGGCGCTGCCGGCGATCGAATCCCTGTCCTTCGGGTTGATGGACTTCGTCTCGGCGCACCACGGCGCGATCCCTGCCTTCGGCATGAGCCTGGCGGGGCAGTTCAGCCATCCGCTGGTGCTGCGCGCCAAGCTGGAGATCTCGGCGGCCTGCCACGCGGCCGGCAAGCTGCCCTCGCACTGCGTGGTCACCGAGTACAGCGACACGCAGGCCATCGCGCAGGCCGCCACACGTGCGTCGCGCGAGCTAGGCTACGCGCGCATGTGGAGCATCCACCCCAACCAGATCCGCCCCATCGTCGAGGCCTTCGCCCCGGTGCCAGCCGAGATCGAGGCGGCTCTCGACATCCTGCTGGCCGCCCAGGCCGCCGATTGGGCCCCGATCGCGCACCGCGGTCTGCTGCAGGACCGCGCGAGCTACCGCTACCACTGGCACGTGCTGGAGCGTGCCGCCCGCACCGGGCGCTCGCTGCCCGACGCGGCGCGCTCGGCGTTCTTCGCCACCGCCGCAGCCTGAGCCGCCCGTGGCCGCACGGCGCGCGCGGCACTCAGTGCGCGCAGAGCGCCAGCACCATCGGCGTGGCGTACTCGCGGCCGACCACGGCGCGCGCATAGAGGTAGTTGTGACGAGCCTGCTCGCTCAGCGCGTCGAGCTGCACGTGGCCCTGCGCATCGCAGGGAAAGCTCAGCGCCCGACCTTCCCTGAACAGCGACTGGAAGCGGATCTCGTAGCGGGTGACGGAGAGGGAGCTCATGCATCGGCCTCCTGCGGCTTCGACGCCCCGCGTCTCCCGGACCCTCCACCGCGTGGAGCCGACCGGCCTTGCGGACGCAGGACTTCGTGTCTCCTCAACGCGCTCGCAGGAACAACGTTGACCCTCTCCAGAACGTAACGCAGCCGCGGGCGCCCACCCTGTCGAGTAGACGCCCGCGACACTGTCGTGCCCGGCGGATGCCGGGTCCTTCGGGGATCAGCTCTTGGCCGGCTCGATGGTGAGCTGGTTGTCGACGCTCACCACCCCCTTGACCGCCATCGCGAGCTGGGTCGCACGCTCGCGAGAGGCGCTGTCCGGCGCCGTGCCGCGCAACGCCACCTTGCCGTCCGCGGTGTCGACATTGATCTTCAGCGCGCTCAGCTTGGGATCCTTCGCCAGTTCGGCGTTGACCGTCGTCGTGATCATGGCATCGCCGACCTTGTCGCCGACCTCGGCCGCCGCATTCTTGGTGGCCTGGGTGGCGTCCTGGGCGGCGCCCTTCACGGCGTTGGCAGCATTGTCCATGCCGCGCTCTGCGCTGGCCTGCGCCTGGTTGACCTTCTGCTCCATGCGCTGCTCGGACTGGGCCACGCCTGCGCCGCTGTCGGCCGGCGCCTGGGCCTGTTCGGTGTTGCGATTGCATCCGGCCAGCGCCAGGGCGGCCAGCAGCACGGTGGAAGCAGACATCGTGGTGAGGGTGCGTGAACTCATCTTCATCTCCATCTCCTTGAAAGGCGGGAGGGCATTGCCTGTAGCAGGGCCCGGACATCGCGAGGGGCCGAAGACACCGGCTCGCGTCGTTGAGATGTAGACAGCTTAGGAACCGCGGGGGGCCCTCACCATCGGCGTGCACCGCGCCGTGTTGTCGGACGATTCCCACGCCCCCACCGCGGCATCCCGCCACGGCGGCAGGGCGCCGCGCTAGCATCGCCGGCGGTCGCCCTGCCGGGGGCGCGACGCAGAAACTCTTCCCGGCCGAGGAGAAGCTGGTGGGCAAGACGCGAGACCGCGACCGATCGATCCGGCTGCTGCTCGCCGCGTGCGCGGCCGGCTGGGTGGGCAGTGCCGCTGCCGCCACCGAGGCGTGGCCGGTGGCCGGCCGGCAGGGAATCATCCGCTCGGTGATCGTGCCGGCCGACCTGGCGGGTCAGCGGGAGGCCTATCAGCCGCAGATCGACAGCCTGTGTGCCGGTGCCGAGACCTGCTTTCTCAACTTCTACACCAACACCACCGGCGCGCCTCTGGCGGTGCCGCTGCCGGATGCGATCGCCAACGAGCCCACCGCCATCCTGAGACGTTCGGCCAAGCAGGGGGTCGACGGCTTTCGCTGGAGCTGCCGCCTGAAGAAGCCCGAACCGGACTGCTACTAGGAAGAAAAGCAGGACCTGGCCCCTGCGGGCGGGGACGCAGGGCGCAGGCCCGACAATCGGGCATGTCCCCGTCCCCCTCGAAAGACGCCCCGTCCGGCGCACCTCCCCTGCCCTTCGGCCAGCTGCCGCTGGCGCCCGCCGTGCTGGCCAATCTGGAGCAGCTCGGCTACCACAGCATGACGCCGGTCCAGGCCGCCACACTGCCGATCGCACTGGCGGGCCGCGACCTGATCGCCCAGGCCAAGACCGGCAGCGGCAAGACGGCCGCCTTCGCCTTGGCCCTGCTGGCGCGGCTCGATCCGCGCCGCCTCGACGTGCAGAGTCTGGTACTGTGCCCGACGCGCGAGCTCGCCGACCAGGTGACTCAGGAACTGCGCCGCCTGGCTCGCAGTCAAGAGAACACCAAGATCCTCACGCTGTGCGGCGGCGCCACGATGCGCCCGCAACTGGCCAGCCTGCAGCACGGCGCGCACATCGTCGTCGGCACGCCGGGTCGCATCATCGACCACCTGGAGCGCGGCAGTCTCGCGCTCGCCTCGCTGAACACGCTGGTGCTCGACGAAGCCGACCGCATGCTCGACATGGGCTTCTTCGACGACATCGCCGCGGTCGCCCGCCATTGCCCACCGCAGCGCCAGACGCTGCTGTTCTCGGCCACCTACCCCGAAGGCATCGCCCGGCTGAGCGCGCAGTTCCTGCGCCAGCCCGAGCATGTCCGGCTCGAATCCCAGCACGACGCAGGCAAGATCCGCCAGCGTTTCTACGAGGTGAAGGAAGAGCAGCGCCTGCACGCGGTCGGACTGCTGCTCGACCACTTCCGTCCCGCCAGCACGCTGGCGTTCTGCAACACCAAACAGCAGTGCCGCGATCTGGTGGCCGTGCTGAGCGCGCAAGGCGTGCAGGCGCTGGCGCTGCACGGCGATCTGGAACAGCGCGACCGCGATCAGGTGCTGCTGCAGTTCGCGAACCGCAGCTGTTCGGTGCTGGTGGCGACCGACGTCGCCGCGCGCGGCCTCGACGTCGAGCAACTCGAAGCGGTCGTCAACGTCGACATCTCGCCCGACCCGGAAGTGCACATCCACCGCATCGGCCGTACCGGCCGCGCCGATCAGGCCGGGTGGGCGCTCAGCCTGGCCACGCTCGACGAAATGCCCAGCGTGGCGAAGATCGATCAGTTGCAGGACCGGGAATCGGACTGGCACCCGCTGAGCGAACTCACGCCGTCCGGCGGCGGGCCCCTGGTGCCTCCGATGGTCACGCTGCAGATTCTGGGCGGTCGCAAGGAGAAGATCCGTCCCGGCGACGTGCTGGGTGCGCTGACCGGCGACGCCGGCCTGGCCGCTGCCCAGATCGGCAAGATCAACGTCACCGAGTTCTCGACCTACGTGGCCGTCGAGCGCAGCATCGCCAAGGAGGCGCTGCGCAAGCTCGACGGCGGCCGGGTCAAGGGCAAGAAGATCAAGGCACGCAGCCTTCAGGCATGAGCCCGGCGGGCGGACGGCGTCCGGACCGCGTCTTCAAAGCGACGGGTCGGCCTGGGCACGGGGCGCAGCGCATTCGATTCGGGATCGGACCGCTCGGTGGCCGACGTCGGCGGGTTCATCGCGACCAGGCGCATCATCTTGCTGTGCGGTGCGTCCCAGTAATCGGCGGAGTGCGGGACGAACTTCAACAGCACGAGGTAGGGTGATTCGGGACCCTCGAGGAACCAGGGCTTCGCATAGGGCGTCCACAGGCGCTTCACGTGCTCCCGGTCGCGAACCACCTCGCCGTGACCGGAGATGGACACGTAGATCGAGTTCGCTTCGTTGGAGAAGCTGAGGTTCAGAGGGATCAGCCGCTCCGTCTTCTCCGAACGCACGTCGGTGAAGAACCACAGCGCGCCGTCACCGTCCATCTCCAGCGGCGTCATCGGCCGGCTCACCAGCGAACCGTCGCGTTCGACGCCACTGAGCATCGCGATCGACATGCCGTCGATCAGGCTCGCCAGTTGGTTCAGGTCGGCCGTTTCTTGTGTTTCGATGTTCATGGACCACTCCTTGCGTTGGGGTGCACTCATGGTCGCCCCGGGCCGGGGCGCGAACTATCGGCCAGGGCCGCTCCTGCGCGTCGGCCGCGTCCTACAGCGGCGGCCGACGGCAAGGGCCGCGTCACGTCAGGGCGTCGTCGTCAGCTCGGTAGCCGCCGGCGTGTCGTCGTCCGACTGCACCACGAGGGCCTTCACGTCGTCGGGTGTCGCGCTGGCCGGCAGGCTGAGCACCAGCCAGTCGGCGTTGACGTTCAGCGTCACCGGTGCATTGAAGATCACGTTCTTCGTGCCGGCGTTGGTGATGCGCATCTGGTAGGTGCCGCCGGGCAGGTCGACCGAGTCGGAGCCCGACGCCGGACTCGCCGCCTTGTAGGCCACAGCCGGGAACGTGGGCGACACGCCGGCCAGATCGGTGCCGGGTGCGTTGAGATAGACGTCGATGCTGCCGGCGTTGAACGAAGCATTGAACACGCGCACGCGGGCGTTGTCCGCGGTCAGGCCCTTGTTGTACGGATCGTCGATCAGCACCACCTCGGTCACAGAAGAACTCGGCACCGCGAGCAGGCTGTACTTGTTGCCGCGCTTGGCATCGAAGGTGACCGCACCGACGTCGAGCGAACCGGTCGATGTCTTCACCGACCAGGTCGCGTCGCCGGAATCGACGTCGAAGTACTTCGATGCGAACAGGTAGGGCACATCGGTCGCATCGGACTGTGCGTTGGCGCCGCGGAACAGCGTGACGTCCGGGCCGGCCGGAATGGCGTGGACGAATCGAACCTTCGGGTCGGCGATGTCGAGCCGGTCGTCGAGGTCGTCGTCGCCACCACCGCAGGCGGCGAGCAGGGCGATGGGCGCGAGCGCCAGCAGGAACTTCATGGAATGCTTCATCGGTCTTGCCTCTCGAAGGGTTGCTGAGTGATCGCCCGGGCCTGGCGGCCGGTGAGGCGAGTCCGTCTTGCGAACCCTTGAAAGGTAGGAGTGAAGCCTGCGGGCTTCTGTCGGCCGATGCGGCGCCTGCACGTAGGGCGCACCGCAAGAGAGTGTCGGACAACGCGCTTTGTCTTTTGACATGCTCCGCCAGCCCGCACGGCCGACGCAACGCTCGCGGTCAGGCGGCGGACACCGCGCCCTCAGTCGAGGAACACACTGCGCACGACACGCCACTCCTGGGGTCCCGTGCTGCTGCGGGAACACCCCAGGGCTTCGGGCTCGCCGGCGGGTGCGAGATCGCTGCGCGAGCGGTCGCCGGTCCCGGTGCCCATGTGGTATCGGTCCAGCCACACGCGCAGCCGGCGCGTGGGATGCGTGTTCCTGACGAGAATCTGCACACCGTTGCGCGCGACGCACTGCGCGGTGAAGTCCTCGACGAAGGCCACGTAGGCCCTCGCGTCTTCCTCCGCGCCCGCCGTGCCGGGCAGCACGGTGCCGCACAGCGCCAGCACGATGGCCCATCCTGCGGTGAGTCGCTGACGTCGCACGTTGCTGCTCCTGTATGGATGACCGGCCTTGATGTCGACCGCTGCAAATGATGACACGCGCCGCGCACTCAAGCGGACGCAGCGGATCAACGCTTCAGCTTGCGGTAGGCGCGGTCCGCTTCCGGCCCGCGATCGGTGTCCTTCAAACCGCGAGCCAGATCGCGATGGGCCTGCCGCATGCTCTCGCTGGGCTCGCCGCCGGTCATGTCGCTGGATTCGTCGCGTTCGTGTGGCAGCGATGGACGCGGGCTCGGCTTCGGCGCGGGCGGCCGGGACCGGGAGGAGGATGCGGCGCGTGTGCTCATGGGACTCTCCTTGCTCAAGGGGACGCCTTGCGCTCAGCCTGGCGCACGGCGATAGCGACGCGTCAGCTCGGTGCTGACGACGCAGACGGTCAGCCAGGCCAGGCCGGAAGCGAAGCCGGCCAGCACGTCGCTGGCGAAATGCACCTGCAGGAAGATGCGGCTGCATCCGGTGGTGAAGGCGATCGCGGTGGCCAGCAGCAGCGCCGGCAGATGCCACGCCGGCGGCAGGCGCCGCATCGCGATGTAGGCGAGCATGCCGTAAGCGACTACCGCACCGGAGCTGTGGCCACTGGGGAAGCTCCACCCCAGTTCGTGCACCAGGCCGTGTTCGTGCAGTGGCCGCACGCGCTCGAAGATGCCCTTCAGGGTGGTGTTCAGGACGCCGTTGCCGGCGATCGCGATCACCCAGGCCAGCGCCAGCCAGCGTTTGCGGACGACCCACAGCCACACCGCCACCACGGTGCAGAGCACGGTGAGCGTCGCCGTGTCGCCGAAGCGGGTCAGCAGCGAGAAGACCCGCAGGGTCGCGAGCGAGACGCTGTCCCGCAGCGTGTCGGAAAAGGCTGTGTCGAGCACCCCCAGTTCCTCGTCGATGCCGATCTCGTCAGCCGTGCCGGCGAAGATGGCGGCGGACACCACGACGATCACGAAGCCCAGGCCGAGGTTCAGCGCCAGGAAGCCGCTCGGCGGCAGCGGGCTCACCAGCCGCGGCAGCACATGGCGCCGTGTCAGCCACCAGGCCGAGGCGACGAACAACAGCAGGCAAGCCAGCGCAAGCACGAAGCTGGGGACGGCCCGCTCGCCCACCGCGGTGACCAGTGCGAGAACGCGGGCCTCATCCATCGCTGCCAACCTCGAAGCCGAGGCGGTGCATCGACACCGGTTCGAAACGCTGCGACGCCGCGCGGTAATCCCAGCGCTCGACCAGCGCCTCGCGACGCGGCCCCACACGGCCTCGCGAACGGACCAGGTTGACCGAGTTGCCGGCCTCGTCACGCACCCGCCGCGACACCGCAGTGCCTGCCTGCACCGCCCACAGCGGGCGCGCCAGCGCGTCGAAGCGTTCGTGCAGCGGCAGCACGAAGGGCAGATGGATGTGGCCGCCGAGCACCAGGTCCGCCCCGGCCCGCGACCAGGCGCGCGCCGCCTCGGCGCCGCGGTGCAACCGGTTCGGTTCGTCCTCCTCGCGCGTCACCGCCAGCGGCTGGTGCACGACCACCACCCGCACCTGGCCCGGTTGCGCGGCGTGCAGCTGCGCCGCCACGCGCGCCACCTGCGCGTCCGACACCTCGCCGTCCTTGTGGCGCCAGGGCCGGGTGGTGTTGACGGCGAGCAGCAGCAGGTCGGGCCAGGCCGCCATCGGCTCGAGCTCGGCACCGAAGGCCTGGCGGTGGTTGGCATACGGCGCGAACAGCCGGGCGACCGGGTTGAACAGCGGGATGTCGTGGTTGCCGGGGATCACCAGCGTGACCGGGGTGCCCAGGCGATCGACGAAGGCCCGCGCCGCACGGAACTGCGCGCGGCTGGCCCGCTGGGTGATGTCGCCCGACAGCACGGCCACGTCGGGCGCCTGCTCGCGCACCAGCTGCAGCAGCGCCTCGACCACCGCGGGCTGCTCGGTGCCGAAGTGCGGGTCGGAGATCTGAATCGCCAGGGTCATTGCGGCTCCGGCTTGAGCAACCACAGCGGCTGCGGAGCGACTCGGAACACCAGCGGCGTGGTCAGCCAGGCGATCTCGCCGTCGGTCGCCACCTTGATGCGCCGCCCCGCGCGCCCCCGCAGCGCCGGCTGCACCGTGATCCGTGCGAACGGGAAGCTCGACACCTTGTCGGCGTCCCCGAGCTGACCGAACGCCCCCCGCAGCAGCAGCCACAGCATCTCGAGCCGGCCCACCGGCCGCAGCGCGATCGCCGCGAGCCGGCCCTGTTCGAGCAGCGGCGCCTCGCGGATGCCGATCTGCTCGAGCTGCAGGCGGTTGTTGCCAATGAACAGCGTCGACGTTCGCAGCTCGCAGGCCTGCAGATCGCCGTCCTGCTCGAGATGCAGGCGCAACCGCCGGTGCCCGCGCAGCAGCGTCATGACGCCCGACCACAGCGCCACCAGGCGGCTGCGTCCGTACTGCTGCTTGTAGGCCTCGCGATCCTCGAGCAGCTTCGGGTAGAGCCCGAGGCTGGCGTTCACGAGAAACACGCGGTCGTTGACCAGTCCCACCTGCACCGGCTGCGCCTCAGCCGTCAGCAGCAGCCGGGTGCCCTCTTCCGTCGTGGCCGGCAGCCCGTGGGTGCGACTGAAGTAGTTGAAGGTGCCCTGCGGCAGCACCCCGAACGCGCAGCCGCTGCCCAGAACCGCCTGTGCCACCGCATTGATCGTGCCGTCGCCGCCGGCGGCGACCACGATGCCGCCGCGCGCCCGCGCGCGACCGACCACATTGCGCGCGATGTCGTGCAGCCGCGCCGGCTCGTCGACCACCGTCAGTTCGTGCTCCCGCCCCGCCTCGCTCAGCACACGCTCGATCGTCGCGCGCGTGGCGTTCGCGTCGTCGCTGCCGGAACCGACGTTGAGCACCACGAAGATCGGCGCGTCGGAGTCGGGCTCGGAAGGGTCGGTAGGCATGGTCGGTGGGCGTGCGGCACGAAGACCGCATCAGACCATGCCCCCCGGCCGCAAGCCATAGTCCGCGGACCGACCGCACGGTAGGAACTTGCCTACGCCCGCGCCCCGGACATCCACTCGGCGAGGCGGGCGCGCCGACGCCGGCGCGCAGGCCCTAGCGCCGGGCCTTGCCGGAACCGAACAGGCCGCGCAGCAGGCCGGGCTCCGAACGGGCGGCCGGGTTGGTGCGAGTGACCATCAGGCTGGAGGTCAGGTAGAGCGCATTGAGCAGGCGCGCGGCCCGCTCGACGTTCATGCCGGGGAAGCGCGCCACGTCGCGCATTGAGACCGACTCCTTGCGCAGTCGCTCGATGGCCGAGCCGAGGGCGCCCGGCGCATTCAGGTTCTCGATCGCCGAGCGATCGACCACGCGGTAGGCCGCCGTGCCGCCGATCTCGCTGAGCAGGGTGCGTCGCGGACCGTTCAGGGCCATGGTCCAGAGCAGCGGAGCCAGGGGGCGGTAGCAATCCGCCTGACCCACCCGCTCATGCATCCAGTGACCCGGTGGCCTCACGCCCGGCGGCTCGACGGTCAGCACGCGCAGCTCCGCCAAGCCTTCCGCAGACGCGCCGGTCATGTCGCGCGGCGAGTGGTAGAGGCGCTCGTCGGGAAACACGGTGATGGGCCACACCAGCTGCTCGTGCTGCAGGCAGAGCAATGCCGGCTCCCGGTGCCGTATGCAGGCGGCGATCACCTCGAGGATGTCGCCCTCCTGCAGGTCCTCCTCGATCTGCCGCAGGTCAGCCATCAGCGTGCTGGGCAGCAGCGTCGGCCCGCCCGCCAGACGCATGAAGCCGCTGGTGCCGGTTTCCGCCCGCACGCGCTCGAACGCACTGATGCGCCACAACGTGGACGCCGCAAAGTCACGCATCATTTCCCGCATCACTCTCTCCCTGAACTGCTGGCCGGTGGCCTATGGATACATCATGAACGACGATGGCGACAAGTCCTCGCTGCGGCAGACCCCGCGATCGAGGGGAATTGCGGTCCGGGGCAGCCCCACCGGCGGGCTCACGCCAACGCCTCGTCGGCGTCCTCTGCCTCTTCGCCCAGGAAGCCCCCACTCTGGTGCGCCCACAACCGCGCGTACAGCCCACCCCGCGCGAGCAGGCTGCGGTGGTCGCCCTGCTCGACGATGCGGCCGCGGTCCAGCACGACCAGCCGGTCCATCGCCGCGATCGTGCTGAGCCGGTGGGCGATGGCCACGACCGTCTTGCCCTCCATCAGCCGGTACAGGCTGGCCTGGATGGCCGCCTCGACCTCCGAATCGAGCGCGCTGGTGGCCTCGTCGAGCAGCAGGATCGGTGCGTCCTTCAGCATCACGCGCGCGATCGCGATGCGCTGCCGCTGACCGCCCGAGAGCTTGACGCCGCGTTCGCCCACGTGGGCGTCGTACCCGATTCGCTGCTTCGGGTCGGTCAGGCCCTGGATGAACTCGTGTGCCTCGGCCCGTCGGGCGGCGAGCACCATGTCGGCGTCGGTCGCGTCGGGCCGGCCGTAGAGGATGTTGTCCCGCACCGAGCGGTGCAGCAGCGAGGTGTCCTGCGTGACCATGCCGACCTGCTCGCGCAGGCTGTTCTGTGTCACCCCGGCGATGTCCTGGCCGTCGATCAGCACGCGGCCTCGTTCGATGTCGTAGAAGCGCAGCAGCAGGTTGATGAGGGTGGACTTGCCGGCACCGGACCGGCCGACGAGGCCGATCTTCTCGCCCGCCCGGATGTCCAGCGACAGGTTCTCCACCACCATCCGCTCGCCGCCGTAGCCGAAGCTCACGTCCTCGAAACGGATCTCGCCGCGGCTTACCTGCAGTGGCCGTGCGTCCGGCCGGTCGACCACCGCATGGGGTCGCGACAACGTGTTCATGCCGTCCTGAACCGTGCCGATGTGCTCGAACAGCGCCGCCATCTCCCACATCACCCAGTGCGAGATGCCGTTGAGCCGCAGCGACATCGCGGTCGCCGCCGCCAGCGCGCCCACCCCCACCTGCCCTTGCGTCCACAACCACAGCGTCGCACCGGCCGTGCTCAGGATCAGCAGCATGCTCAGTGCGTGGTTGACGATCTCGAAGCCGGTGACCAGCCGCATCTGCGCCTGCACGGTCTGCAGGAACTCCTGCATCGCGCCGCGTGCGTAGCCGGCCTCCCGCCCGGCATGCGAGAACAGCTTGACGGTAGCGATGTTCGTGTAGGCATCGGTGATGCGTCCGGTCATCAGCGAGCGCGCATCGGCCTGCGACTGCGCCACACGCGCCAGCCGGGGCACGAAATGCCGCAGGGCCAACGTGTAGAGCACCACCCAGCCCAGGAAGGGCAGCAGCAGCCACGCGTCGAAGCCGCCCAGCACCAGCAGCAGCGTGACGAAGTAGATCACCACGAACACCAGCAGCTCGGCCAGGATCATCCAGGTGTCGCGCACCGCCAGCGCCGTCTGCATCACCTTGGTGGCCACCCGGCCGGCGAACTCGTCCTGGTAGAAGCCCATGCTCTGGCCGAGCATCAGGCGGTGGAAGTTCCAGCGCAGCAGCATCGGGAAGTTGCCGGCCAGCGCCTGCTGCTTGATCAGCGACTGCAGCGCGATCAGCAGCGTGCTGCCCATCAGCACCGCCGCCAACAGCATCAGCGTGCCGCCCTGCTCGGCCCAAAGGCGCGCGGGCGCCACCGCGGCCAGCCAGTCGACGATGCGGCCGAGCATGCTGAACAGCAGCGCCTCGAATGCTCCGATGCCAGCCGTCAGCAAGGTCATCGCCAGCAGCCAGGGCCGCAGCCCGCGCGTGCCGTGCCACAGGAAAGGCAGCAGCCCCTTGGGCGGCGGCGTGGGCGCCGCGTCTGGGTAGGGATGGAGCAGCTTCTCGAACGCGCCGAACACGCAGGGTCTCCGTGGTGGATGGGGCCCGCACCGGAGCCAGGCGGCGAGATTAGCCGATGGCAATGGCCCTGCCCCCACGCCAGCGTCGACAGGCCCTAGCATGCGCGCTTCGCCCGCACGGCTCACCGCTTCGCCCACCGCCCCCGATGGATTCACTGACTCAGCTCGCACTCGGCGCCGCCGTCGGCATCGCCGTCATGGGCCGACGCACCGCCGCCTGGAAGGCCGCGCTGTGGGGCGGCGTGTGCGGCACCCTGCCCGACCTCGACGCCTTCATCGACCACGGTGACGCGATCAGCAACATGACGCTGCACCGCGCCGAGAGCCACGCGCTGTTCTTCCTGACGCTGGCGGCGCCGCTGCTCGCCGCAGCCATCGCTTGGCTGCACCGCGACCGCGTGCACTTCGGCCGCTGGTGGCTGGCTGTCTGGCTCGCCCTCGTCACCCACCCGCTGCTCGACCTGATGACGGTCTATGGCACGCAGTTGGCCCGGCCGTTCAGCGACTTTCCGTTCGCCGTCGGCAGCATCTTCATCATCGACCCGCTCTACACGCTGCCGCTGCTGGCAGGGGTGATCCTGGCGCTCGTTGCGTGGCCCGCCCGCGGCTTGCGCTGGAACGCCGCGGGCCTGCTGCTGAGCACCGGCTATCTCGTCTGGAGCGTGATCGCGCAGCAGCACGTGACGAGCCTCGCTCAGGCCTCGCTGCAGGCTCAGGGACTGGCCGCGCGCGACTTGCTGGTGACGCCAGCCCCGTTCAACACCGTGCTGTGGCGCGTGCTCGCTCTCACGCCGGACGGCCACGCCGAGGGCTTCTATTCGCTGCTGGACGACACCCCCCGCATCAGCTTCGAGCGCTTCCCTCACGACACCGGGCTCCTGCCCCGGCTTGCCGACAATCTTCCCGCGCAGCGCATCGCCGCGTTCAGCCACGGCTTCTTCAAGCTCGAGCAGCGCGACGGTCAGGTGCGCATCACCGACCTGCGCATGGGGCTCGAACCGAGCTACTTCTTCAGCTTCGTCGTCGCCGAGCAACGCGACGGGCGGTTCGAGGCGCGACCGCCACGGCCGGTCGGCGTGCGGCCGGACCTGCAGCGCACCGGCCCGTGGCTCTGGCGCCGCCTGCTCGGCGAACCGCTGCCATCGCCACGCTGACCAGCGCGACCTATTGCACCAGATCGAGCACTTCGATCTGCTCCTGCACGGTCTGGAAGGTACCGGCCCCCGAAGGCATCTGCATCAGCGGCCTCAAGTCGGCATCGAACAGCCAGACCGTCGGGTAGACCAGCAAGCGCGAGCGCTCGTCGCCGATGGAGCGCTGGAATTCTCCATAAGGCCAGACACTCCCTCCAACGCGGAAGTACAGGCGGCTGGCCGGCACCGACAGCGAACTCCGCAGGTCGACCACGATGTACTTCGCCGCGAAGCGCGGCACCAGCTCCCGCGCGTTCTTTTCCAGAAAGGCCTCGTACTGACGGCAATAGCGACAATCGCTGGCACCGAGGTAGACATAGAGCCTCTTGTTCTCCTGACGCGCCCGATCGCGCACGGTAGTCAGGTCGAACTCGGTCCGTTCCGGCCCGCCGCCGGGCGGCAACACCACCGCGCCATAGGCCGATGGCAGGCCGGCCGCGGAACTGAGGGACGCCAACGACGAGCCCAGCGCCAGCATCAGCACCCACGCGCCGGAGCGCCAGCGGTGCAGCCAGGGTGTCATGCGGGTCGACTCACTGCACGGCCAGGCGACCCGAGAACCGCCCGTCCTTCGAATCCTCGACCTCGGCCGACAGCTCGCCCCGGGCGTGCGGCACGAAGTTGAAGCGGAAGGTCGGGTTCTCGCTGACCGAGAAATCGAGCTCGGCGTCGAACAGCTTTCGCTGGTCGTAGCTCACCTTGATCGAGCGCACGAAGTGCGGCGGTATGAACATCACCGTCTGGTTGTTGAGCTCGAAGCCGGTGTCGTTGGGGTGCAGCACCGTCACGTCGGCCGACGTCACGGCGTTCATGCGGGCCGGCTCGGGCAGCTTGAACACCGTCTTGCCGACCAGATGCAGCGCGTCGCGGTTCGGCGGCGCCGAGCAGCCGCCGGAGGTCTTCACGTAGCGGGAATCCATGTGCAGCGAGCCGTCGGACAGTTCGCTGATGACCCGCACGTGGCTGTACTCGTCGACCCGCAACCGGGTCTCGAAATCGGCCTGGCCGAGTTCGGTCGTGAGGTCGAGCACCGCCGCCACGGGCGAGGGGTTCTTGTCCACCAGCACATACATCTTGCGGACATAGAGCTCGGCCGTCTGCGGCAGCTTCGAGACGATCTTCACCGGCACCGAGGCGCCGTAGGCGGCCCGCAGCGGCACGATCAGCTGCACCTTGCCGGAGTCGGTTTCGATGCGACGCGACGCGAACAGCCGTTGCCGCAGGTTCTCCCACTCGGGCGACGAGTCGGTGTGCGCCACGTTCGTCGGCAGGCCGCCGGGCGCGGCATGCACCGGCCACGCCACTGCCCATGCAGCGGCGAACAACAGTGCCACCAGCCACCCCGCAACGCCGCTCGACGGTCTCGACCGCTTGCTTTCCAGCATCGTGATCCTCCGGATGCCTGCCTCTTACCTGACCAACAGATCGCGCTCCATGCGCACGAAGACGATCGATGCGTTCCGCCGGTGGATCGTCTGATACTGATCCCAGTCCTTGAACTCGGGCAAACCCGCCGCATCCGGCACCTCGCTCAGCGCCGCGTCGGCCCGGGTCAGCTCGATCAGCCGGGATTCGAGTTGCGTCAGGTAGCGGTCCACGCCGTCGATCAGCGCGGCCGACGCGACCGGACCGTGCCCGGGAACCACCTGGCGGATCGGCAGCCCCCGCAGTGCCTGCAGGGCCTGGCGCCAGCCGTCGATCTCTCCGTCCTGCACGTCGGGGATGCGGCGCTGGTCGAGCAGGCCGCCGGCGAACAGCACGCCCGTGCGCCCGTCCAGCACCGCGATGTCGCCCGGCCCGCTCGAATGGCCGTAGTACAGCACCCGGACCGGCCGGCCGATCAGCCCGGACTCGTAGGACGCATCGAACTCGGTGTCCGGCTTGAACATCACGGTGCCTCGCATCGCCTCCTCGCCGAGCACGCGATTGAGCGTCTTCAGGCAGCCCTCGCAGCGCGCCGTCATCAGCCGCGAGGCCTTGCGCTGCATCTGCACCGGAATGCCACGCTCTCGGAAAGCCGCAGCGCCGAAGATGAACTCCTGGCGCGCATGCGTCAGCAGGAGCAGCTTCACGGGCTTGTCGGTCACCCTCGCGATCTCGGCCAGCAGCGCCTGGCCATGCCGGTAGGACGTGCCGCTGTCGATCGCGATGACACCGGCGTCCCCGACGATGAAGCCGGCGTTGCCCAGCCGGCCCTGGTTGGCCAGGTCCACCTCGCCGGAGCTTCCCTGCACCATGTACACGCCGGACGCCACTTCGATGGCCCTCGGCGCCGTCGGGTCCGCGTCGGGGGCCGCACGCGTGGCACAGCCGCTCGCCGCGGCCAGGCCGAGGGCGCCGACGAGCGACAGCAGGATCCTTCTGATGGCGAACTGCACCTTCTTCTTCCAGGGCTCGGGGCTGGAGCGATGCCGGCCCGCGGCCCGCTGCGCTCCCGTCTTGTCTCCCGCCGTCACTGTAGCGGGCCCACGGCACCGACTGCCGCGTGGGGTCGGTCTTCCTCGGCTCACGACCGACCTCGAAGGGCGCGGGCCGGCCGGCTCCCGACCCCGGCGCCGTCAGTGTCGAACGGCGCCGGTCCGGCCAGATGCCCCCCGATTCCCGACAATCGAGACCTTCCTCGATGCGGCCTTGCCGGCCCTCAGCCCATGCAACTCTCGGTCCTCGACCAGTCCATCGCACTCGCGGGTGTCGGCGAGGACGCCGCGATCCGCGACACCGTCGATCTCGCCGTGCACTGCGAGGCGCTCGGCTACCGACGCTTCTGGTTGAGCGAGCACCACAGCCTGCCGACCATCGTGGGCACCGCACCCGAGGTGCTGATGGCCGCGGTGGCCGCACGCACCCGCCGCATCCGCATCGGCAGTGCGGGCGTGATGCTGCCGCACTACGCGGCGCTGAAGGTGGCCGAACAGTTCCGCGTGCTCGACGCGCTGGCGCCCGGGCGCATCGACCTGGGCGTGGGCCGCGCGCCGGGCGGCGACATGCGCACCGCGCTCGCCCTCAACCCCCATGCCCACGGCGCGGCCGACCAGTTCCCGGAACAGATCCGCGACCTGCAGGCCTGGACCGCAGGACGGCAGCACCGCGGCATCGTGGCGCACCCCCGGCCGCCGGCGGACGCGCGCGACTTCGAGCGGGTACCCGCGCTCTGGGTGCTCGGCAGCTCCGACTACGGCGCCCGGCTCGCGGCGCACTTCGGCCTGCCCTATGCCTTCGCCTACTTCTTCATGGACGGCCAGGGCGTCGAGCAGGCCCTGTCGCTGTATCGCGCGCTGTACCAGCCGAGCGAACGGCACCCGACGCCGCAGGCCACGATCTGCGTCTGGGCACTCGCCGCCGACAGCGAGGCCGAGGCCCGGCACCACGCGCTGAGCCGCGACCGCTGGCGGATCGACCGCGCTCGCGGCCGTCTCGGCCCGCTGCTGTCGCCCGACGCAGTTGCCGAACGCGGCTTCAGCGCCGAGGAAGGAGCGGCCCTGGAGGCCCAGCAACGCAAGGCCTTCGTCGGCAGCGCCCCGCAGGTCGCCGCGCAGTTGAGGGAGCTGGCGACCGCGCTGGGGCTCGATGAACTGGTGGTCAACACCTGGGCGCACGACCCGGCCGTGCGCCGCCGCTCCTATGCGCTGCTGGCGCGCGAGTTCGGCCTGGCGCCGGGCCTTGCGACGACGCCCCTGGAGAACGCCGCATGAGCTTTCGCGCACTCGCACTGCCGCCCGGGGTCGCCGGTCGGGTGTGGCTGTCGCCGATGCCGGGCCGGCTGCAACCCTGGGAGCGGTTCGTCACCGAGGCGCGCGATGCCGGGCTGACGCGCATCGTCTGCTTGACACCCCCCGAGGAGATCGCCGAGCTGTCGCCCGACTACGCGGCGGCCATCGAATCGCACACCCTGCCGTGCCAGTGGCAGGCGCTGCCGATGCGCAACTACGGTGTCGCGCCGGACCTGCCGGCCTTCCAGGCCGGCGTGGAGGAGATGGCGCTCGCGCTGGGCCGCGGCGAGGCTCTGCTGCTGCATTGCGCGGCAGGCATCGGCCGCACCGGCACCGCCGCCGCCTGCCTGCTCAAGCGCCTGGGGCTGAGCACCGATGCGGCACTGCAGCAGGTGCGCGAAGCGGGGTCGAACCCCGAATCGGCGCGGCAGTCGGGCTGGATCGACACCTTCTGAGCGCAGGTGCCGACGACGTTCGGAACCAATTTGTCAGCTTTACGTCATACTTCCGTCAGGCGCCCCTCCACCGGTCGGCCGCCTGCAGACTCTGACAAGGAACCAGGACATGAAGCGTTGGTGGCTCGGTGTAGTGATGGCGGCGTCGCTGGCAGTGGGGCTCGCCCCGACGCTCGTGGAGGCCAAGCGCCTCGGCGGTGGCGGTTCGGCCGGCATGAAGCGCAGCCTGCCGCCGCGCAGCACCCCGGACGCGCCGCCGGCCAAGCCGGCCGCCACGCCGAACCAGGCCGCGCCGACGGCGCCGGCCGCGGCCGGCACGGCCGCCGCCGCAGCAGCGCCCAAGCGCTCCTGGATGGGGCCGATCGCCGGCCTGGCCGCCGGCCTGGGCATCGCGGCGCTGATGAGCCACCTGGGCCTGGGCGAGGCCTTCGGTAATTTCCTGATGCTCGCACTGCTGGCCGTTGCGGCGGTGTTCCTGATCCGCTTCGTGATGCGGCGCATGGCCGGCGGCTCGGGCGGCGCGCGACCGGCGCTGGCCGGTGCGGGAGCCGGCGGTCACGGCGGTGCCTCGCAACCTGCCTGGCCCGCGCCGGCCGAGCCGCTGCAGCGCCGCGTGGAGCCCTCGCCCGTCGCGGCGGTGACGCCGGCGGCCGCGGTGTCCGCGGGCAACGCGCTGCCGGCCGATTTCGACGCCGCCGGTTTCGAGCGGCTCGCCAAGCAGATCTTCATCCGCCTGCAGGCGGCCAACGACACGGCCGACCTGAACGACCTGCGTGCGTTCACGACGCCCGAGCTGTTCGCCTCGCTGCGCCTGGACCTGCAGGAGCGCGGCGAGACCTCGCAGCAGACCGACGTGCTCAAGATCGACGCCGAGGTCCTGGACCTGGCCCGTGAGGACGGCCGGCAAGTTGTCAGCGTGCGCTTCCACGGCCTGGTGCGCGAACTGAGCGACGCCGCCGCCACCGATTTCGACGAGGTCTGGCACCTCGTGAAGCCGGACGACGACAGCCGTCCCTGGGCCATCGCCGGTATCGAGCAGCGGCAGTGATCGCGTCGAGGTGCGTGGCTGCGGCTACGCTCCAGGGTGTCGACAAGGGGCTGCGGCCCCTTGTCCCGTTCTGGAACCCGAAGAATCCCCTGCACTGCCATGCCCCGCACGATCCTCCTCACCGCCTCGCTGCTCGCCGGCTTGCTGGTACTGCAGGCCTGTGGCACGCCATCGGCGCGCTCCCCGGCCGCCGGCACGCTGCTGCCGAACGAGAACCTCGTCGTGCAGGGCATTCCGGCCATCCCGGTGTCGCTGGTGCAGCAGGTCGAGCGTTACACGGACTTTCGCGGCCATGCCTTCGCCGACTGGCATCCGGCGCGCGACGAGATGCTGGTCTCGCACCGCCCGGCCGGCGCCAACACCGCGCAGCTGTTCCGCGTGCCCGGCCCGCTGGCGGCTCCCGTCGCGCTGACCGACTTCGCCGACCCGGTGACCGAGGCGAGCTACGAGCCAGGGCTGGGCCGCTACCTGGTGTTCTCGCGCAGCCCCGGCGGCAACGAGGCCGAACAGCTCTACCGGCTCGATGCCGGCAAGCGCCAGCCCACGCTGCTGACCGATCCCGACCAGCGCCACGATGCCATCGGCTGGCTGCACCAGAGCGCGCGGTTGCTTTACACCGCGGTACCGCTGGACCGCACCGCCGAGGGCGGCAGCCGCGCGGCACCCACCACCACGCTGTGGTCGATCGATCCGCTGCAGCCCTCGTCGCGCCGCCGCATCGCCGAGTTGCCCGGCACCGGCTGGTTCGGTGGCGAGATCTCGCGTGACGACAAGCAGCTGGCGATCACGCGCTACCGCTCGGCGACCGATTCACAGGTCTGGCTGATCGACCTCGCCGACGGCACGCCGACGCAGTTGCTGCCGGCCGCCGACCAATCGCTGCAAGCCACCCACTTTCCGGTCGGTTATTCGCCGGACGGCGCCTCGCTCTACGTGCTGAGCGACCGCGCCGGCGAATTCCGCGAGCTGATGCGCTACGACTTCGCCAGCCGGGGGCTGACGCGGCTCACGGCGGCGATTCCCTGGGACGTCGGCGCGGCCCAGCTCAGCGACGATGGCGCGCTGGCGGCGCTGAAGATGAACGTCGACGGGCGCGAGGAACTGCGCGTCGTCGACACCCGGACGCTGCGCGAACGCGCGCTCCCCGCGCTGCCGGCGGGCGGCGTGAACGCAGTGCGCTTCCAGCCGCGCACCCACCGGCTCGCGGTGGCGATCGACAGCGCCCAAGGGCCGGGCCGCCTGCTGGCGCTCGACGTCGACCGCGGCACGGTGCAACCGTGGACGCGGCCCCACGTGCCGCCGGGCCTGGACACCGCCAGCTTCCCCGACCAGCGCATCGTGCGCTGGACCAGCTTCGACGGCCTGGGCATGTCGGCCGTGCTCAGCCCGCCGCCAGCGCGCTTCAACGGCAGGCGGCCGGTCGTGGTGCTGGTGCACGGCGGCCCCGAAGCCCAGGCGACGATGGGCTTCCTGGGCCGCTGGAGCTATCTCGTCAACGAGCTCGGCGTGGCCATCGTCGAGCCCAACGTGCGCGGCTCCTCCGGCTACGGCAAGACCTTCCTCGCGCTCGACAACGGCATGAAGCGCGAGGACGCCGTCCGGGACCTCGGCACGCTGCTCGACTGGATCGCCACGCAGCCGGACCTCGACGCAGGCCGCGTGCTGGTGGTCGGCGGCAGCTACGGCGGCTACATGAGTCTGGCCGCGAGCGTGCACTTCGCCGACCGCATCGCCGGTGCGATCGACATCGTCGGCATCTCCAGCTTCGTGAGCTTCCTGAACAACACCGAGAGCTACCGGCGCGACCTGCGCCGCGTGGAATACGGCGACGAGCGCGATCCGGCGATGCGCGACTTCCTCGAACGCATCTCGCCGCTGAACAACGCACAGAAGATCCGCAAGCCGCTGTTCGTGATCCAGGGTCGCAATGACCCGAGGGTGCCGTGGACCGAGGCCGAACAGATCGTCGAACGCGTCCGGCAGACGGGCACGCCGGTCTGGTACCTGCTGGCCGAGAACGAAGGCCACGGCTTTCGCCGCAAGGAGAACGCCGACTACCAGTTCTACGCGATGCTGCTCTTCATGCAGGAGACGCTGCTGAAGCCGGCAGCCCCCGCCGCCGCAATCCCCGGCCGACGCCTCGCTGCGTCGGCCGGGCGCCAAGACTGACACGACTTCACCGGATTCAGCGACGCCGCAGGAACCGGCGGGCTCGGAACGCGGCCGGCGTGCGCTCTAATCCGGGCGAGTGCGCGCACTGATCCGGTGGCAAGCTGGTCCACCGTCGGTCTCGCTGCTGCCGTCCGACCGGAGGAGAAAGAATGGGACCCACGAGAATGCGCCGCTTCCTGGCCGCCTGTCTGCTGCTGGCTGCGCCCTGGGCCCAGGCCGGCCTGGTGTTCGCGGTCAACGAAGGCGTGACCTACCGCGTGCCGAGCGAACAGATCGCCGCCAAGTACGCCGCCATCGCGGCCGACCTGGGCAAGCTGCTGAAGCAGCCGGTGACCATCGAGCCCGTGGGCGACTACCCGACGCTGCGCAAGCGCCTGGCCGAGAAGGCCTACGACCTGGCGATGGTGCATCCGGCCCACCTGTCGATCGTCGCCATCAAGCAGTCGGGCTACAAGCTGGTGGTCGTGACCAAGGGCTACGAGCAGTACAGCGCCAACTTCCTCGTCAAGGCCGACTCGCCGCTGAAATCGCTGGCCGACATCAAGGGCCTGCGCCTCGGCGCACCCGACGAAGACTCGATCACCTCGTGGATGGTGCGCGCCTCGCTGCGCGACGCGATCGGCGATCCCAAGGGCGTGGCCTTCACCTACACCCGCTACCAGGACGCGGTGCCCTTCTTCGTCGAGAACAACCTCACCCACGTCGGCGCCACCGCAGCGTCGTCGGTCATCAAGGCCTGGCAGGCCAAGGGCGGCAAGGTGCTGTTCAAGTCCAAGCCGGTGCCGATCAAGCACGTGATCGCGAGCCCCTCGCTCAGCGCCGAACAGGTCGGCATCGTGCGTGATTACCTGCTGTCGCTCGATGGCAGCGAGGACGGCCGCAAGAAGCTCGAGCCGACCAAGTACCAGGGCTTCGCCACCTACGACGAAGCCGCGATGCTCGCCATCGGCACCTGGCTGGGTCTCTGACCCGCGCCCCGCAGGTGACGCCAGCCGACGACCCGTTGGTGGGGCCCGCACCGCCGGCGCTCTACTGCGACGAGGCCCTGCTGGTCGTCGACAAGCCATCCGGCCTGCTGGCCGTGCCCGGACGCGGCCCGCTGAAGCAGGATTGCCTGGCGGCCCGGCTGCAGCGCGCCTGGCCAGACGCCCGCGTGGTGCATCGGCTCGACGAGGCCACCTCCGGGCTCATGGTGTTCGCGCTGGGCGTCGAGATGCAGCGACGCCTGAGCCGGGCGTTCGAGCAGCGTGAAGTCGAGAAGCGCTACGTCGCCGTGGTCGCCGGCCATGTCGAGCCGGCCGCGGGCTGCGTCGACCTGCCGCTCGGCGCCGACTGGCCGAACCGACCGCGCCAGCAGGTCGATCGCGCGCGCGGCAAACCCGCGCGCACGCACTGGCGGGTGCTGTCCTACGATGCGAGCGGCGATTCGACCCGCCTCGAACTCACACCCGAAACCGGCCGCACGCACCAGTTGCGCGTGCACCTGATGGCCATCGGCCACGCCATCCTCGGCGACGCGCTGTACGCACCGCCATCGATGCGGGCTCGATCACCGCGCCTGCTGCTGCACGCCAGCGGCCTGGCCTTTGCGCACCCGATAGCCGGCCGGCCGGCGCTCGCCTTCGAGTCGCCGCCGCCGTTCTGAACGAGGCGTCGCCCGGAGCGGACCGCTCAGGCCTTCTTCGCGTAGGCGCTGCACCAGCCTGCTGCCGCCACCTGCTTGCCGGCGAACAGCGGGCAGTTGCCGGCGGCGTCGCCTGCCTTGCCCTGGAACAACTGGCAGTTGCCGCATTTCTGCCCGGCGGCGTAGGTCTTGAACTTGGCCTTGTCGGCCTTCGTCGCGTCTTCCACATAGCCCAGTGCCACGGCCTGCGGATCCTTCTCGCTGACCTTGGTCTGCGCTTGCGCATGGCGTCCTGCCCAGGCGGCCAGGCCGGCTGCGGGTATCCACTGGATGAACTGGCGTCTGGCTGTCATCGTCGTCTCCTGCTGAGGGTCGGGTTGCACGGATCGCCGGATGCGCAGGCATCCGATCGACGCTGCATGCTAGGCAGCCAAGGCTGACATCTCGGCGACGCGAGTGCAAAGCCCTGCGCGCGCAGCCGAACCGAGAATCGATCGCGTTCCCGAGCCTGACACGGTCAAGCGCTTCCCTCGCCTTCCGCGGCCAGCAGCCGCACCCGCGCGCCGCTCACGGCGACCACCTGACCGGCCCGCAGCTTGGCGCCGCGCCGCAGTTCCTCGCGGCCGTCGACCTGGACCTGGCCGGACTGGATCAGCTGCTTGGCGGCGCCGCCGCTGTCGGCCAGTCCCGTCGCCTTGAGCAGCGCGTCGAGCGTGATGAACTCGCCGCGCAGTGCGAAGTCGAGCTGCTGCAGCTTGCGCCCGCTCATGCGAACCGCACGCGCGCGGCGCCGGACTGCAGCCGACCGATGGATGCGGCCGCCGCGAAGCCGGCGCGCCAGAACGCGGCCAGCACCGCGTCGACGGCACCCGGCGCGCACGACACCAGCAGCCCGCCGCTCGTCTGCGGATCGCTGAGCAGCGCACGCTGCCAGGGCTCGACCTGCGGGCCGAGATCGACGTGGTCGCCGTAGCCGGCCCAGTTGCGTGCCGAGGCGCCGGTGACGATGCCTTCCTGCGCGAAGCCTCGCGCAATGTCGATCCACGGCACGCTCGCCAGGTCGACTTCGGCGGCCAGTCCGGAGCCGCGGCATACCTCCAGCAGGTGGCCCGCGAGGCCGAAACCGGTCACGTCGGTCATCGCGTGCACGCCGTCCAGCGCACCGAGTTCGCTGCCCACGCGATTGAGCTGCGTGGTAAGGCGCAGCATCTCGGCATAGCCGGGCGCGTCGAGACGGCCCTTCTTCAACGCTGCCGACAGCACCCCCACGCCGAGGGGCTTGCCGAGCACCAGCACGTCGCCCGGCCGGGCGTCGGCGTTGCGGCGCACGCGCTCGGGGTGCACCAGGCCCAGCGCGACCAGTCCGTAGATCGGCTCGAGCACGTCGATCGAGTGTCCGCCGGCGATCGGGATGCCGGCCTCGCGGCACACGCTCGCTCCGCCCCCCAGGATGCGGCCGATCACCGCGGGCGGCAGCTTGTCCAGCGGCATGCCAACCAGGGCCAGGGCCAGGATCGGCGTGCCGCCCATCGCGTAGACGTCGGAGATCGCGTTGGTGGCCGCGATGCGGCCGAAGTCGTAGGGCTCGTCGACAATCGGCGTGAAGAAATCGGTGGTGGCCACCAGCGCCTGGTGGTCGTTGAGGCGGTAGACCGCCGCGTCATCGGCCGTCTCGGTGCCGACCAGCAGGTCGGGCGGGATCAGCCCGGCCGGGGCACGCGACAGGAGGTCGGCCAGCACGCCGGGCGCAATCTTGCAGCCGCAGCCGCCGCCGTGCGAGAAAGAAGTGAGACGGATGGATTCCATGACGCAAGTGTCGATCAAACCGAAGCGGGCGGCCCGGCGGTGAGCCATCGCCCGACCACCGTCGACGACCTCGCCGGCTTCGACACCGTGATCGACGTGCGCTCGCCGGCCGAGTTCGCGCTCGACCACATCCCGGGCGCGATCAACTGCCCGGTGCTCGACGACGAGGAGCGCCGCGTCGTCGGCACGCTCTACGTCCAGGTGTCGGCCTTCGAAGCACGCAAGCTCGGCGGCGCGATGGTCGCACGCAACATCGCCCGCCATCTGGACACGGCATTCCACGACCGACCGAAGGGCTGGCGACCGCTGCTCTACTGCTGGCGCGGCGGCATGCGCAGCGGCAGCTTCGTGACCTGGATGCGCTTGGTGGGCTGGGATGCCCAGCAACTGCAGGGCGGCTACAAGGCCTGGCGTGCGCATGTCATCGCGCGCATCGCGGCGCTGGCGCCGCGCCTGCCGCTGCGCGTGCTGTGCGGGCCGACCGGCAGCGCCAAGACACGTGTGCTGCAGGCGCTGGGTGCGCTGGGCGAACAGGTGCTCGACCTCGAGGCGCTGGCCGCACACCGCGGCTCGGTGTTCGGCGCACTGCCCGGCATGGAGCAGCCGTCGCAGAAGGCCTTCGAGACGCAGCTCGCGACGGCCATGAAGGGCTTCGACCTGACGCGCACGGTCTGGGTCGAGGCCGAGAGCCGCAGGATCGGCCGCATCAGCCTGCCCGACGCTCTGCTCGAACGCCTGCGCGTCAGCCCGGTCGTGCAGATCGATGCCACGCCCGACGCCCGCCTGGCCTACCTGCTGCGCGACTACGCCTGGCTCGGCGACGACCCGCAACGCCTTGCCGACAAGCTCGGCCTGCTCCAGGGCATGCTCGCCAACGAGACGCTGGCGCAGTGGCAGGGCTGGGCGATGGAGCGCAATCTGCCGCCGCTGTTCACGGCACTGATGGCACAGCACTACGACCCGCTCTACGCCCGCTCGCAAGGCCGCCACTTCGAGAAGCTGAGCGGAGGGCGGCGCGTCGAGACGGACGATCTCTCCGAGGCCGGCATCGAAGCGCTCGCGCGGCGCATCGCCGCCGGCTGACTCAGGGCTCCAGATCGACCAGCGGCAGTTGCTCGAGAAAGGACGCGATCGCGTCCTCTCCACCCAGCGCGTCGAAACGCGTCAGATCCCGGCCATCGTCGAGCATCAGGTAGCCCAGGCGCCAACGCGCGAACCGCCGTTCACCCGGCAGCGGAGCGTGGTACAGCACCTTCAGCTCCTCATGACGCGGGTCGACCCTCAGGCGCTCGATCAGCGCATCGATCGTGCCCGCCTCGCCCTCCACGTACTGGCAGACCTGGGCCCCGTCGAACACCAGCACGCCGGTGATCGACTGTTCGGCATTCAGCTGCCGCGCCTCGGCCACCACCACGGCGATCGTCTCGAAGGGCTTGTCGCCGCGGACCTGACTGAGATACAAGAACTGCGACAGTGTCGTCATGGAGGAGAGATTCCGGTTCAGGTGGAAGTGAGGCGCGCAGCACGATAGAACACACCATCAGCCTTCACAATGTCAATTGACACCCGCCGGAGTTCCCTTGCCGCCCTTGCCCACCACACCGATCGCCACCCGCCCGCCGCCGGCCGCCTGCGCCCAGTGCCCGCTGCGGGCACTGCCGGCGTTCTCTCCGGTCAGCGCGAAGGAATTGGCCTATATCCAGAGCTTCCGCCATGGCAGCGCGGCTTTCGCCGCCGGCCAGGACGTGCTGGCCGAGCATGCGACGAGCGAGTGGCTCTACACGGTGTTCTCGGGCTGGGCCTTCCGCTTCAAGACCCTCAGCGACGGGCGCCGCCAGATCCTCAATTTCCTGCTGCCCGGCGACTTCATCGGCTTGCAGGAGCAGTTCGCCGACGGTGCGCCACACGGCGCAGAGGCCCTGACCGAACTGCAGTTGTGCCGCTTCCCGAAAGCTGAGCTGTGGTCTCTGTACCGTGAGTTCCCGAGCCTCGGCTACGACCTGACCTGGCTGGCTGCGCGCGAGGAAAACCTGACCGACGAGACGCTTCTGTCGGTGGGCCAGCGCAGCGCGGCCGAGCGGATCGCGATGCTGTTGATCCATCTGTACCGGCGCGCCGAGCGGGTGGGCCTCGTCGAGGGTGACGCCGTGGTCTTCCCCGTCACGCAGCAGCACATCGCCGACGCGCTGGGCTTGTCGCTGGTGCACACCAACAAGACGCTGCGCCGCCTGCACCGGCTCGGCCTGCACGAAATCGCCGACGGCCGGTTGCGGCTGCTGAACCGCCACGCCCTGCAGCGCCTGGCCGACTATGCCGAACGGCCGATGCGAACGATCCCTCTGATCTGACCGCGGGCGCATGCCGGTCGTCAGCGCAGGGTTCGCCGGTGTGGCATCGGTGAAACGGATCGAGGCTCCCGCGTCCAGATGGGAAACGATCAGCTACACTCCCGCTCGTAGATATACACAAGATCGCGGTTCTTAGGTGTTTGCTCAATCCGGTCGATGGTTCTCGTCGGCTGTCTGGTTTGTCTCCCCCAGGTAACGTTTCTTGAGTGTCTCTGCATGAGCACGGCATGTTGCCGTGCCGTACTTTTTGATCGACAGGAACGTATATGAGCGTGCAAACCGGCACCGTGAAGTGGTTCAACGAAGCCAAGGGCTTTGGATTCATCGCCCAGGACGGCGGTGGCGCCGACGTCTTCGCGCACTTCCGCGACATCCAGGGCAACGGCTTCAAGACGCTGCAGGAAAACCAGCGCGTCGAGTTCGAAGTGAAGCAAGGCCAGAAGGGCCCGCAAGCTGCGAACATCCGCCCGCTGTAATCAGCGAGTTCGGTGCTCCACTGAAAACGCGGCTCCGGCCGCGTTTTTTGTTGTCCGCCCGCGTCGGCACCCTAGAATCGCGCCCCCTTGCCAGACGCCACCATGCCCGGACCGACCCTTCCCTACTGCGCGATCGACTTCGGCACCTCGAACTCGGCCATCGCCATTCCTGCCGGTCACGGCAGCAGCCGCCTGGTCGAACTGGAGGCCGGCGAATCCACCATGCCGACGGCGGTGTTCTATTTCGCCGAGCACGAGCCGCTCGCGCCCGGTGCCGAGCCTCCGCGCGCCTTCGGCCGCGCCGCGATCTCGGCCTACGTGGACGGCTACGAAGGCCGCCTGATGCGCTCGATGAAGAGCATCCTCGGCTCCAGCCTGGTCGAGCAGAGCACCGATGTCGGCGGTGGTCATGCGGTGAAGTTCCTCGACGTCATCACCGGTTATCTGCGCCACCTGCGGCACGCCGCCGAAACCGCCCTCGGCGCACCGATCACGCAGGCCGTTCTGGGGCGGCCGGTGTTCTTCGTCGACGGGGACGCGCAGCGCGATGCGCAGGCGCAGGCTTCGCTCGAAGCCGCCGCGCGCGCGGTCGGCCTGCGCGACGTGGTGTTCCAGTACGAGCCGATCGCGGCCGCCTTCGACTTCGAGCAGCAGTCGACGCGCGAACAATGCGTGCTGGTGGCCGACATCGGCGGCGGCACCTCGGACTTCTCGGTCGTGCGCGTCGGCCCCGACCGCCGCGACCGGATCGATCGCAAGGACGACATCCTCGCCAGCCACGGGGTGCACATCGCCGGCACCGACTTCGACCGGCGCATCGAGCTCGCCGGCATCCTGCGCGAGCTCGGCTACGGCGCCTTCGGACCGGCACGCGGCGAGCAGCCGCCGCGCGAGGTACCGAGCGCGGTGTACTTCGACCTCGCGACCTGGCACCTGATCAACACCGTCTACCAACCGGGACGCGTGGCCGAGCTCAAGAACATGGCAGCGTTCTACGCCGACCCACGCCACCACCGGCGCCTGTTGCGCACGGTGAGCGAACGGCTCGGGCATGAGTTGCTGGCGCGTGCCGAGGCGGCGAAGATCGCGGTCGCCGACGGTGCCGACACGGAGATCGACCTGGACCTGGTCGAACGTGCGCTGAGGGTCCCGCTCGGCGCGCCGCAGGCGGCCGAGGCGATCGACGGCGATGTGGAGCGCATCGTCGAGGCCGCGCGGCAGACCGTGGTGCAGGCCGGGCTGACGGCGGCCTCGGTGGACGCGCTCTACTTCACCGGCGGGTCCACCGGCCTGCGGCTCCTGACCGAGCGCCTGGCCGCGAGCTTCCCGGCCGCGCGCGCGGTACGCGGCGACCGGCTCGCCAGCGTCGCCACCGGACTGGGCCTGCACGCGCAACGCTGGTTCGCCGCGGCCCGCTGAGGTCCCGCGCCACCACTACCATCGACCGCATGCAGTCCGACGACCCGTCCCCCCTGGCCCGGCCCGCCTCCTGCACCGAACTCTTCACCGCCTTCACCGGCCTCGCGCTCCAGGGCTTCGGTGGTGTGCTGGCGGTGGCTCAGCGCGTGCTGTGCGACGACAAGCGCTGGCTGAGCAAGGGTGAGTTCCTCGAGGCCCTCGCGCTCGCGCAGGTGCTGCCCGGGCCGAACGTCTGCAACCTCTCGCTGATGGTGGGGGACCGCTACTTCGGAACGCGTGGCGCCTTCGCCGCGCTGGCCGGGATGATGGCGGTGCCGCTGCTGATCGTGCTGGCAGCCACGATGCTCTACGCGCAATTCGCCACCCATCCCCTGGTGGCCGGTGCCCTGCGCGGCATGGGGGCCATCGCGGCGGGCATGATCATCGGGACAGCCCTGAAGCTGGCCGCACCGCTGCGCAGCAGCCCGCTCGGCCTGCCAACGCTGGCGGCGTTGGCCACCGCCTGCTTCGTGGCCGTGGCGCTGCTGCGCTGGCCGCTGGTCTGGGTGCTGCCGGCGCTGGGCCTGCTGGCCTGCACGCTGGCATGGCGGCGCCTGAGGACCTCGGAGACGCCGGCATGACGCTGCCCGAAGGCTCGACGCTGCTGGCGCTGTTCGGCCACTTCCTGCTGCTGTCGCTGCTGTCGGTCGGTGGCGCCATCACGGTGGCACCGGACATGCACCGCTGGATGGTCGTCGAACAGCAGATGCTGAGCGATCCGCAGTTCACGTCGTCGATCGCGATCGCCCAGGCCGCGCCGGGCCCCAACGTGCTGTTCGTGGCGCTGCTCGGCTACCAGGCCGCCGGGCTGCTGGGGGCCGCGGCCACGCTGCTGGGCATCATGCTGCCGTCGGTCACGCTGGCGCTGCTGGTCACCCGCTGGGGACACGCGCGGCAGGACTGGCGTTCGGTGCGCGCCTTCAAGGTCGGCATGGCGCCGATCACGCTGGCGCTGATCGCCGCCACCGGCTGGCTGCTGGCCGCGCCGCCGAGCGAGTGGCGCTCCCTGCTGGCGACCGCCGTCGCCGCGCTGCTGGTCTGGCGCACGCGGCTGCACCTGCTGTGGATGATCGCCGCCGGCGCGCTGCTCGGCCTGCTGGGCTGGATCTGACCCCCGGCCCGCACGAACGACGTGCCGCGTGCACACTGTCCGCACTCCCCGCCCTGCCGCCGCCTCATGATCACTGTCCTCCACAACCCGGCCGCCACGCGCTTCGAAGCCAGCGTCGACGGCCTGCTCTCGGTCGCCGACTACGCCCTGCGCGGCCGCGTGATGACCCTGCACCACACCTTCGTGCCGACCGCGCTGCGCGGCCGCGGCGTGGCCGCCGCGCTGGTGCAGGAAGCTCTGGCGCATGCCCGAGCGCAGGGGCTCAAGGTGGAGCCGTCGTGCTCCTACGTGGCGAGCTACATGCGGCGCCATCCGGAGACGCAGGACCTGCATGCCTGAGTGCTGCGCCGCACCACGAAAACCGGGCCCGGCATTCGGCAGCTCGACGCGACTTCTGACCGGAATGAGGGGGGCGCATCCCCCAATCACGGCATATGCCTGTCATCTTCGCTGCCGACAATCAGAACCGTTCGATGGCGATGGAGGGCAACGCCCCGTTGACTCTCCGCGGCCACCGGACAAAGGGTCGAGCTTCCGGGCCCCGGGTCCCCTGCGGGGGACCCACCAACAGGAGCACCAACAACGAAGCCCCTGCCCCGCGGCAGGGGCTTTTCCTTCGAGGGCGACGCACCGGAGCGGGCGTTAGCATGGCCATGAAGCCCCTCGACCGGAGCCGCACGATGCGCCTGCGTGACGCCCTGCTTGCCGCCACGATCACCGCCCACGCCGGCGTTTACGCGCTACCGTGCCCCGGCGACACGGTGCCACGCGACGCCGAGGTGCTGCTGACGACCCATGTGGCCGACGGCAGCGCGCGCGGCCTCAAGCGCAGCGACCTCGAGTCGCTGCCGCCGCGCCAAGTCCGCCTTCGCCGCACGGTCGAGCGCGACGGTGCTCGCGACGATCAGATCCTGAGCTACGGCGGCTGGCTGCTGCGCGACGTGCTCACGCTTGCCGGCTTCGACGACGCCGGCCGTCGCGACACGCGCACCTGGGTCGTCGAGGCCATGGCCACCGACGGCTACCGCGCGGTGTTCTCCTGGGGCGAGCTCTACAACAGCGCGCTCGGCGAGCAGGTCTACGTGATCGGCTCGCAGGACGGTCGCGCGCTCGACGTCACCGCCGGCCCGCTGGCGCTGCGCTCGCTCGCCGACCAGCGCCCCGGGCCACGCCACGTGCGCAACCTGTGCGCGCTCGCGGTGCGGCCGTTGCCCGCACGCTGACCCGCCCATGCGCACCGCGTTGCGGCTCGAGCCCGGCGACGACCTGCGGCGCCGTCTCGAGGCGCTGACGGTCGAGCGCGGCTGGCCGGCCGCCTTCGTGATCGCCGGCATCGGCAGCCTGCGCATCACCGCACTGCGGTTGGCCGACGCGACCGAGCCGCTGCAGTTGCGGACGCCGGTCGAGATCCTGAGCCTGTGCGGCTCGCTGTCGCCCGCGGGCGCCCACCTGCACATGACCATCGCCGACGCCCAGGGCGGCGTGCTCGGCGGTCATGTGGCGGCCGGCTGCGAGGTGCGCACGACGGTCGAGCTGCTGGTCGAGGTGCTCGAAGACCTGCGCTTCGAACGCATGGCGGACGCCCGCACCGGCTATCCGGAGCTGCGAATCACGCCGCGCTGAACCCGTCCTGCATTGCGCTGTCGCCTTGGCGACAGCGCACCATTCAGCCTGCTTTCAGCTCGGCGACCTCCAGACCTGCGATCTTCTCGCCGCAGCCCGTGACGACGCCACGGGCCTTCCGCGTCCGGTGCGGTGACTGATTGGAGTTCGCGATGGTCTGGCAGCAGGTCTACAACCCCTTCGACAGCATGCTCGTCTCGACGCTGCTGGCCGCCGTGCCGGTGGCAGTGATGCTGATCGGCCTCGGCTTTCTGCACCTCAAGGCCCACATCGCCGCGGCGGCCGGCCTCGCCAGCGCGCTGGCGATCGCGATCCTCGCCTTCGGCATGCCAGCCGGCATGGCCGGTCGTGCGGCGCTGCTCGGGGGGCTGACCGGCCTGCTGCCGATCGGCTGGATCGTGCTGAACATCATCTTCCTGCACCAGCTGACCGAGCAGAACGGCAGCTTCAAGGTGCTGCAGGACTCGATCGCCGGCATCACCGAGGACCGCCGCCTGCAGTTGCTGCTGATCGCCTTCGCCTTCGGTGCCTTCTTCGAGGGCGCCGCCGGCTTCGGCACGCCGGTCGCGGTGACCGCCGCGATCCTGATCGGCCTGGGCTTCTCGCCGCTCGCGGCTTCTGGCCTGTCGCTGATCGCGAACACCGCGCCGGTGGCCTACGGCGCGCTCGGCACGCCAGTCATCACGCTGGCCAAGGTGCACGGCTACGACGTGCTGGCGGTGTCGGCGATGATCGGCCGGCAGCTGCCGTTCTTCTCGCTGCTGGTGCCGTTCTGGTTGATCTGGGCCTTCGCCGGCTGGCGCGGCATGAAGCAGATCTGGCCGGCGGTGCTGGTCACCGGCGTGAGCTTCGCGGTGCCGCAGTTCCTGGTGTCCAACTACATGGGCCCGGAACTGGTCGACGTGATCGCCGCGATCTGCTCGATGACCGCGCTGGTGTTGTTCCTGCGCGTCTGGCAGCCGTCCGAGATCTGGACCTCGGTGTCGCTGAAGGGTCACGAAAAGGACGGCGGCGAAGCGCGCGCCGCCACCGCGCCGACCCGCCATGCGCGAGCGGACGTCGTGAAGGCGTGGACGCCCTGGGTCATCCTGACGGCCTTCGTGTTCGTCTGGGGTCTGCCGGCCACCAAGGCCTGGCTGAACGGCATCTTCGCGCCCAAGTTCCCGATCGAGGGCCTGCACAAGCTGATCGAGAAGATGCCGCCGGTGGTGCCCAAGCCGACCGCCGAATCGGCGGAGTACGTGCTGGGCCTGCTGTCGGCGACCGGCTCGGGCATCCTGCTGGCCGCCGTGGTGGGCGGCCTGGTGATGGGCTATGGGCTCCCGGCGCTGGTCCAGGCCTACGGCCGGACGATCTGGCTGGTGAAATACTCGTTGCTCACCATCGTGCTGATGCTCGCGCTCGGCACGCTCACCCGCTACTCCGGTCTCGACACCACGCTGGGCCTGGCCTTCGCGTCGACCGGCGTGTTCTATCCGTTCTTCGGCACGCTGATGGGCTGGCTGGGCGTGGCGCTGACCGGTTCGGACACTGCCTCGAACGTGCTGTTCGGCGGCATGCAGAAGGTCGCGGCCGAGCAGCTGGGCCTGAGCCCGAACCTGATGGGTGCGGCCAACAGCTCCGGCGGCGTGATGGGCAAGATGATCGACGCGCAGTCCATCGTCGTCGCCTCGACCGCGACACGCTGGTTCGATCACGAAGGCGACATCCTGCGCTACGTGTTCTTCCATTCCATCGCGCTCGCGAGCCTGGTCGGCATCCTGGTGACGCTGCAGGCCTACGTGTACCCGTTCACGCTGATGGTCGTGAAGTGACGTGCCGCCGCGGACGCGGCCGGTGCAGGCCGTGACCCGGCTCGCGACTTGCATGCGGCGCACGCGTGCTGATCCCACCCCGTCCGTTCGAGCCTGCGGCGCCGACGATCCTCGACATCGAGGCCTCGGGCTTCGGCCGCGGCAGCTACCCGATCGAAGTCGGCTTCGTGCTGCCCGACGGTCGCGCGTGGTGCTCGCTGATCCGGCCCGAGCCGGACTGGCTGCACTGGGATCCGCAGGCCCAGGCCCTGCATCACATCCCGCGAGAGCTCGCGCAGCGACACGGCCGCAGCGCGGCCGAGGTCGCCGGCTCGTTGAACCAGCGCCTGAACGGCAGCGTCGCCTACTGCGACGGCTGGGCGCACGACTACCCCTGGCTGGCACGCCTGTACGACGCCGCCGAACTGACGCCGAGCTTCCGACTGGAACACCTGTTGAGCCTGCTCGACGAAGACCAGGCCCGACGCTTCGATGCCCTGAAGCGCCAGGTCATCGCCGAGTCCGGACTGCAGCGCCACCGCGCCAGCACCGACGCCCGCATGCTGCAGCTGGCACTGCGCCGACTGCGGCCCGCATCGCTGCGCCGGCGTTGAGCTGAAAGCCGTGTCGGGCTCGCCCCAGGCCGACTCGTCGGGCAGCCCCGCAGGCCCTAGCATGCCGGTCATGGAGACTCCCGAACCTGCCTGGCGCGCACGGCTCCGCACCTGGTCCGCCAGCAGCCGCCTGCTGGTGTCGGCCACGCTGGGCGGCGGGGTCGCAGCCACGTGCCGGATCGCGGATTTGCCGTGGGTGGAGTCCCTGCTGGTCGGCTGGTGCGGCTTCGCCCTCCTCTCCCTGTTGTTGTCGGGGCTGACGCTGGGCCTGCACGGCGACATCCCCCGGCCCGACGAGGTGGCCCGCAACGACCAGAGCAGCACCGCGATGCTGGTGGTCGTGCTGCTCGGCTGTGCGGCCAGCATCACCGCGATCGGCGCGCTGCTGCTGACCAGCCGGGACCTGCCGGCCGGCGAGCGCTGGCCGCATGGGCTGCTGGCGGTGGTGGCGATCGTGCTGTCGTGGCTGCTGATCCACGTGCGCTTCGCCTTTCACTACGCCCACCGCGATCTCGAGGCACGCCCCGCGTCGAAGGGCCGGGCCGCGCTCGACTTCCCGGGCACGCCCGAGCCCGACTACCTGGACTACCTGTACTTCTCGTTCGTGATCGGCATGACCTCGCAGGTTTCCGACGTGACGGTGCACACGCGGGCGATGCGTCGCCTGGTGCTGTGGCACGGCCTGCTGTCCTTCGGCTTCAACCTGCTCATCCTGGCGCTGGCCGTCAACACACTGGCCGCACTGTTCCAGTAGCAGCCCTTGCGGCTATGCTGCGACCCTGTTTTCAAAGGAAGCGATCATGAACACCACTCCCTCGGGCCTGAAGTACGAAGACCCGCTGATCGGCAACGGCCCGACCGCCACCGTGGGCAAGAACGTCCGTGTGCACTACACCGGCTGGCTCTACAACGACGGCAGCGCCGGGCGAAAGTTCGATTCCAGCAAGGATCGCGGCGATCCGTTCGAGTTCCCGCTCGGCGGCGGCATGGTGATCCGCGGCTGGGACGAAGGCGTGGCCGGCATGCAGGTCGGCGGTACGCGGCGCCTGGTGATCCCGCCAGCGCTCGGCTACGGCGCACGCGGCGCCGGCGGCGTGATTCCGCCGAACGCGACGTTGCTGTTCGAGGTCGAGCTGCTCGCCGTCATCGGCTGAGCCGTCGCAGCGGGGCAGTGCCCGGGCGGCTCAAGTCCGGCGATGCGCTGCCGAAATCGCCGTGTCGTGGACCGTCCCCTGCGGGCGTGTCCCGACGCGACCTCGATGAACGAAAATTCCTCCGCCCGCTCGCCCCTCACGTCACCGGTCACGCTCCACAGCGCGCTGCTGGCGGCGGCCGTGCTGCTGCTCGCCGTGCTCGGCGTCGTGACGCAGCTGAGTCTCGACACGGCCAACCGCAACGAGGTGCAGCGCGCACTGCGCGATACCGAGCGCAACACGCAGAAGCTGGCCGTGCGCGTCGGCGAAGTGCTCGACCGCGTCGACCAGACCACGCTGCTGGTCAAGTCGCTGCACGAGACCGGCAACCCGATGAGCCTGTCCGGACTGCGCGCCGCCGGACTCGTGACGCTGGACACGACCCGCGCCCTGCTCATCACCGATCGCCGTGGCGTCGTGCAGGAAAGCACCTCGCCCGACGTTGCGCTGAACCTCGCCGACGAAGACGATTTCAAGCGCCACCTCCACGATCCCGCCCTCGGTCTGAGCATCGGCGCGCCTCAGCCCGATCATCTGAATGGCGGTTGGATGCTGCCGGTGATGCGCCGTCTCACCCACGACGGCCAGTTCGACGGCGTCGTCGTCGCGATGCTCGATCCCGGCTCTCTGACCAAGGGCTTCGATCACGGCGAGGCGCCGGGCACCGTCATCACGGTGATCGGCCTCGACAACATCAACCGCTCACGGCGTCTGGACGGCAGCATCAGCTTCGGCGAGAAGGTCGACGCCCAGAAGGTGCTGCAGCGCTCGCGCGAGATCCGCGAGACGCTCCAGCCCTTCTACAGCCAAGTCGACGGCACGGCCCGCTTCTTCACGGCGCTGCCGATCGATCGCTATCCGATGGTTGCCGTCGTGGCCGTCTCGGCCGACGCCGTGACGGCCGGCTACCAGCAAACGCGGCTTCGTCTCCTCGGCTGGTCCGCGGCCGTCGCACTGCTGATCGTGTTCGGGACGCTGGTGCTGTGGCGGCAGGCCCGCGGGCTCGACAGCAGCCGGCGCGAGGCCCGCCGGGCCAAGGCGCTTTACGTCGCCACACTCGACGGCAGCCTGGATGCACTGTGGCTGATGCGTGCCGAGCGGGATGCGTCGGGACAGGCACACGATTTCGTGATCACCGACGCCAACCGCCGTGCGGGCGCCATGCTCGGGCTGGACCCCGCTGCGATGATCGGGCGTCGCGCAACCGAGTTGGTGCCGTCGATCCGCGAAGATGGCCTGCTGGACCTGCTGCTCACGGTACTGCAACGGCAGAAGCCGATGGATGTCGAGGCCCAGGCCGTCGCGACCTCGATGCGCGGGCGCTGGATGCACTTCCAGGTCGTCCCGGTCGAGGAGGGCGTGGCGCTGATCACGCGCGACATCGACGACCGCAAGCGCGCCGAAGGGCAGCTCGCCGACATCGCACGCCGGGATGCCTTGACGCAGTTGCCGAACCGCCGTCATTTCGAGGAACAGCTCGAACTGGCCGCGGCCCGCGCTCAACGCAGCGGTCGGCCGATGGCCCTCGTCTACCTCGATCTCGACGGCTTCAAGCGCGTCAACGACACGCTCGGTCACGAAGCGGGGGATCGGTTGCTGATCTCGGTCGCGCTGCGCCTGACGGCCTGCGTGCGCGTGACCGATCTCGTCAGCCGGCTCGGGGGCGACGAATTCACCGTGATCCTGGAAGAGTCGGGAACGGCCGAGGATCGTCTTCAGCTGTGTGAGCGCATCCTCGCCCAGCTGTCCGAACCGCACCTGCTGGCCGGCCAGGCGACCGTGTCGACGCCGAGCCTGGGCATGGCCGTCTACCTGCCGGGTGAATCGCTCGACAGCCTGCGCAAGCGTGCCGACGGCGCCATGTACGACGCCAAGCGAGCCGGCAAGGCCTGCCTGCGGATTGCAGCCTCTGCCAGCGCGGTGGGTTGAGCAACGCCGGGGCGCCGTCGCGCGGGGCCCTTCGCCCGATCTAGGACCAGGTCAGGTCGCCGCAGATCACCTGCAGTTCCCCGCCCTGACTGGCAGGGGCCCGGAAGGCGGTGGAGACCGTCACGCACAGGTGCGAGCCGTGCAAGGTGCGGTATGGCCGGGTGACCTGCACCTTGCCGACCGCCGCGACGGCGCGGCGGAAATAGGGCCGACGCGCCCAGCGCGCACCGCGCGTGTCGCGAAACGGCTCGAACGCCGTGCCGTTGCCCGCGGCGGGGCTGCGGCCCCACTGGTTCACGCCCACCTGCCGGCCGTCCTGGCCGAGCAGATAGCAGAGTTCGGTGCCCGGCAAGGCCAGGAAGGACTGCGTCGCCTCCTCGAGCGGACGCCCGCCGGCCAGCAGCGCCGACGCGTAGCCGATGGCGTTGAAATACGGCGCGATGCGCTCGCGATAGCCCGCGTCCTCTTCGCGCCAGCGCTCGCCGAAGCCGCTCCAGATCGCGTTCAGGGCCTCGCTGGCGTGATCCGGCCGGACCAGCGCCGCCTGCGGCCGCGCGAAGAAATAGCCCTGCACCAGGTCGGCGTCGGCTTCCAGCGCGACGAAGGCCTCGGCCTCCGTTTCCACGCCTTCCATCAGCACCAGCGCGCCGCATTCGTGCAGCAGCGAGGTCATCTGGATCACGACACGGCGCGCACGCAGGTCGAGCGCCGCGCGCTCGACCAGGCTGCGGTCGAGCTTGACGATCTCGGGGCGCAGGCGCCACACGCGATCGAAGTTGGAATGCCCGGCGCCGAAGTCGTCGAGCGCGATCAGGCCCCCTTGGGAACGGATGGTCGCGACGGCGGCATCGAAGTTCGCGTCGTCGCGCACCGCGTCCTCGAGCACCTCGACGACGATCTGCTTGGGTTGCAACCGCAGGTCGGCGGGCATCGCTTCGCTGCAGGCATCGAAGGTCGTCTGCGGCGACTGCAGGAAGACCTGCGGGTGCAGGTTCAGGAACAGCCACTGGGACTGCGGCGCCGCCTTGGCGTAGTTCGCCATGTGCATGGTGCGCACCAGCTGGTCGCGCCACAGCAGTTCGTCGAAGTCGTATCCGTCGAAGAACCGCGGCGGCGGCAGTCCGGCGCCGGTCACGTCGCTGGCACGCAGCAAGGCCTCGTGACCGACCACACGGCCATGCGACAGGCTGAAGATCGGCTGGAAATGACTGGCGAGCCGGAGACCGGCATGGTGGCCTGTGACCGATTGGCCGGCCGGGCCGCCAAGACCACTCAGGCAGGCCAGCGCTGCTTCGAAACTCGGGGTCAGGGGCGGGACAGCGGACATCGGTCGTTGCACAAGCAGAGAACGCGCCCGGCAAGGCGCCACTCCCGGGTATCGGTCACGAAACGCGCGACTGAAGCACTATTTCGCCGCCCGAGTCTCTTCGCCCGTCGCCGGATCGAGTCGCCCGCACCGGGCGTTCCCCGGTGGATCGGATGCGCCCAGCATGTGACCCCGCACACGCTGGACGAGAATGCGACCTCCGTTCGCCCCGCCCCGACTGCTCCAATGCCCCGCCTGCCTTCCCTGCGTCACACCTTGCTGAGCAGCCGCGACCTGCTGATGACCGCCGGCCCGTTCGTGCTGCTGACGGTGGCGCTCCTGGCGCTGGCCTACTGGGCACTCGACCCGAGCCCGCCGAAGAAGCTGGTGCTGGCCACCGGGCCGGAACAGGGGGCGTACGCCGAGTTCGGCAAACGCTACCAGGCGGCGCTGGCCAAGCACCGCATCCAGGTCGAACTGCGCACGACCCAGGGTGCGGCGGAGAACCTGAAGCTGCTCGAGGACCCGGACTCGGGCGTCGACTTCGGCTTCGTGCAGGGCGGTGCCGGTCGCCTGCGGGGCGGCGACGAAGCGCCTCCACCGGATCTGGTGTCGCTGGGCAGCCTGTTCTACGAGCCGATCTGGCTGTTCTATCGCGAGGACAGCGCCAGGCGGCTGATCGGCAGCGAGCGGCTCGACTCGGTGGCGAAGCTCAAGGGCTGGCGCGTCAACATCGGGGCCCAGGGCAGCGGCATCACCAACCTGATGCGACGGCTGCTCGACACCAACGGCCTCGGGCCCGAGGACATCGTCGCCCAGCGGCTGACGCAGACACCGGCCGTCGTGAGCCTGCTCGATGGCAACACCGACGCGCTGGCGCTGGTCTCCGCGCCCGAGGCCCCGATGGTGCAGTTGCTGCTGCTGACGCCCGGCATCCGCCTGATGAGCTTCGACCAGGCCGAGGCGTACGCGCGCCGCCTGCCGATGCTGACGCCGGTGAGCCTGCCGCGCGGCGTGGTGAAGCTGGCCGAGGACGTACCGCCTGAGGACATCGAGCTGCTGGCCCCCACGGCCGCGCTGGTTGCGCGCGCATCGTCCCATCCGGCCCTGCAGCAGCTGTTCGTGCAGGCCGCCAACGCGATCCACAGCGAAGCGGGCTGGTTCCAGCGCCGCGGCGAGTTTCCGAACCGGCGCGCGGTGGAACTGCCGATGTCGAAGGAGGCCGACCGCTTCTTCGAGACCGGTCCGCCCTGGCTGCAGCGCTACCTGCCGTTCTGGGTCGCGAACCTGATCGACCGGATGTGGGTGGTGCTGGCCTCGATCATCGTGGTGCTGATCCCGCTGTCGCGCGTGGTGCCGCCGCTGTACGAACTGCGCATCCGCTCGCGGGTGTTCCGCTGGTACGGCCGGCTGCGCCAGATCGAGGAAAGCCTGGCCGACGCCCCGGACGGGCCGGCCGATGCCCAACCGCTGATGGACGAGCTCGACGCGCTCGATGCCCGCGTCAAGCAGTTGCAGGTCCCGCTGTCGCATGCCGACGAGCTGTATGCGCTGCGCAGCCACATCGACCTGGTGCGCAAGAAGCTGCGCGCACTGGGCGCCCAGACCCCGGCAGCCACCCCATGACGGTGGGCTGCCTTCCGCGTGGCCGACGCCGGCCCGACACGTCCGCCCCATCCGCCGACGCTCCCCACGACGACATTCCCCGCCAGGCGCTCGGAGGCGCCTCGTCATGAACGCTCCCTCCCCTTCCCGCGCCGACGGCGCGCCGCGCCCTCGCGTGGTCATCATCGGCTGTGGTTTTGGCGGCATCGAAGCCGTCCGCTCGCTGTCCAGGGCCGACGTCGAGATCATGCTGATCGACCGCACCAACCACCATCTGTTCCAGCCGCTGCTCTACCAGGTGGCGACCGCCAACCTCTCGGCGCCCGCGATCTCGGGCCCGATCCGCCACATCCTGCGCCGCGAGATGCAGCGCGGCAACCTGACCATCCTGCTCGGCGAGGTGACCGGCATCGACACGGCCACGCGCAGCGTCACGCTCGACGGCCGCGAACGCATCGCCTACGACCACCTCATCGTCGCCGCCGGTGCCACCCACAGCTACTTCGGCCACGACGACTGGGCCGCCCATGCGCCGGGCCTGAAGACCCTGGCCGACGCCTTCACGATCCGGCGCCGCGTGCTGATGGCCTTCGAGCATGCCGAGCGAGAAACCGACCCCGCGAAGCGCGAAGCGTGGCTCACGTTCGCGGTGGTCGGCGCCGGGCCGACCGGCGTGGAGCTGGCCGGGCAGCTGGCCGAGATCGCGCACCACACGCTGCACGACGAATTCCGCCGCATCGACTCGCGCCGCTCGCGCGTGGTGCTGGTCGAGGGCGGTCCGCGCGTGCTGGGCGCCTTCAGCGAGCAGCTGTCGCAGCGTGCGCTCGAGCAACTGCAGTCGCTCGGCGTGGAGGTCCGCACCGGCGCCAGCGTCACCGCGATCGACGCCGAGGGACTGAGCTACGCCGGTGCCGACGGCCCGCAGCGCATCGCGGCGCAGACCGTGGTCTGGGCCGCCGGCGTGGCCGCCTCGAAGCTGGGGCGGGCCCTCGCCGAGCTCACCGGCTGCACACTGGACCGCGCCGGCCGCGTGGTGGTGGAGCCCGACCTCAGCCTGGCCGGCCACCCCGAGATCCACGTCGTCGGCGATCTCGCAGCGGCGCAGAGCCACCCGAAGCGCGGCGCGCCGACGCCGGTGCCCGGCGTCAGCCCGGCGGCCAAGCAGATGGGGCGCACCGCCGCGACCAACCTGCTGCGCAGCCTGCGCGGTGAACCGACGGCAGCGTTCCGCTACAACGACTATGGCGCACTGGCGACCATCGGCCGCCGCGCCGCGATCGCGATGGTCGACCTGCCGGTGTTCGGGCGTGTGCACTTCAGCGGCATGCCCGCCTGGCTGTTCTGGCTGTTCGTGCACATCTATTTCCTGATCGGTTTCCGCAACCGCCTGGTGGTACTCAGCGACTGGGCCTGGGCCTACTTCAGCTTCGAACGCCAGGCTCGCGTGGTGGCCGAGGCGGAGGCCGATGCCCACCGGCCGGCGGCCGGCTAGGCGAGGTTCTAAGATCGAGGCCACCGGGGCGGTGCGGTCGCCAGCCTCGATCAGGACCCGCATGGACACACGCACTTCCTCGATCCGGCTGCGCCTGGAGCGCCTGCGCGCCACGATGGCCGCGCGGCAGACCGATGCCGTGCTGCTGCCGTCCAGCGATCCGCACCTGTCGGAGTACCTGCCCGGGCACTGGCAGGGCCGCGCGTGGTTTTCCGGTTTCACCGGCTCGATGGCCACGCTGGTGGTGCTGGCCGATCGCGCCGCGCTGTTCGCCGACAGCCGCTACTGGGTGCAGGCCGAGGCCCAGCTCGCCGGCACCGGCATCGAGCTGGTGAAGATCGCCACCGGCACCGCGGCCACGCACATCGAATGGATCGCCACCGCGCTGCGCCCCGGCCAGACGCTCGCCGTCGACGGCGCGGTGCTGGGCCTTGCGGCCGCGAAGCAGTTGCGCGAGGTGATGGACGCCGCCGGCATCGTGCTGCGCACCGATACCGATCCGCTCGCAGCCGCGTGGCCGGAGCGCCCGACGCTGCCCGCCGTGCCGGTCTACGAGCATCGTGCGCCGCACGCGCCGCTGTCGCGCGGCGAGAAGCTGTCGCAGCTGCGCGCGGCCATGGCGAACCGCGGCGCGAGCCACCACCTCGTCTCCACGCTGGACGACCTGGCCTGGCTGTTCAACCTGCGTGGCGCCGACGTCGACTACAACCCGGTGTTCCTGGCGCACGCGCTGGTGTCCACAGAGGCCGCGCTGCTGTTCATCGGCGAGGGCAAGGTCGAGGCCGCTCTGGCCGCCGCACTGGCCGCCGACGGCGTGCAGTTGCACCCCTACGCGCAGGCGCGGGCCGCCCTCGCGGCGCTCCCCGGCGATGCGCGCCTGCTGGTCGATCCGCGTCGCGTGACGCTGGGGCTGCGCGAAGCCGTGCCGTCCTCGGTGCGGCTCATCGAGGCCGTGAACCCGTCCACGCTCGCCAAGAGCCGCAAGTCCGCACCCGAGGCCGCCTTCATCCGCGAAGCGATGGCGCGCGACGGCGCGGCGATGTGCGCGTTCTATGCGTGGTTCGAGAACGCGCTCGGTCGCGAGCCGATCACCGAACTGACCATCGACGAGCGCCTGAGCGCCGAACGCGCGCGCCAGCCCGACTACGTATCGCTGAGCTTCCCGGTGATCGCCGGCTTCAATGCCAACGGCGCGATGCCGCACTACCGGGCCACGCCGGAAGCCCATGCGGTGATCTCCAGCGCCGCCGGTGTCGCTGCCGACGGGCTGCTGCTGATCGACTCCGGCGCGCAGTACCTGGGCGGCACGACCGACATCACGCGCGTCTGGCCGATCGGCAAGCCGACCGAGGCGATGAAGCACGACTGCACGCGGGTGCTGAAGGGCACGATCGCGCTGAGCCAGGCGCGCTTCCCGCGCGGCACGGCGAGCCCGATGCTCGACGCGATCGCACGGGCACCGCTGTGGGCCGCATCGCTCGACTACGGGCACGGCACCGGCCACGGCGTGGGCTATTTCCTCAACGTGCACGAAGGCCCGCAGTCGATCAGCAAGGCCGTGCCGACGCCCGACATGGCGATGGAGCCGGGCATGGTCACCAGCATCGAGCCCGGTCTGTACCGGCCGGGCCGCTGGGGCGTGCGCATCGAGAACCTGGTGCTCAACGTGCCGGCACCGGGCGACGAGTTCGGCGACTTCCTCGCGTTCGAGACCCTGACGCTGTGCCCCATCGACACGCGCTGCCTAGAGCGTTCACTGCTGCGCGCCGACGAGATCGACTGGCTGAACCGCTACCACGCCACGGTGCGCGAGCGGCTCGCGCCGCTCGTCAGTGGCGCGGCGCGGGCCTGGCTGCTGGCGCGCACGCAGCCGGTCTGATGCGGCGGCGCTCGGCCGCCTGCCCGCGCGCTATTCCTCGTCGCCGCCCAGCACCGCCCCCAGCAAGCCCCCGGCGCCGAAGCCGCCGAGCACCGAGCCCTCCTCGCGCGAACCGCCCCGCTGCGGCGCCGCGGCGAACACCCGCGACGCGAGCCGCGAGAACGGCAGGCTCTGCAGCCACACCGTGCCCGGACCGGTCAGCTTGGCGAAGAACAGGCCCTCGCCACCGAACAGTGCCGTCTTGACCTTGCCGACGTACTGGATCTCGAAGTCCACGTTCTGCGTGTAGGCCACGACGCAACCGGTGTCGACCAGCAGCGTCTGACCGGGCTGCAGTTCGCGCTTGAGCACGGTGCCGCCGGCATGCACGAAGGCCAGGCCGTCGCCATCGAGCTTCTGCATGATGAAGCCCTCGCCGCCGAAGAAGCCGACCGACAGCTTGCGCTGGAAGGCAATGCCCAGGCTCACGCCGCGCGCGGCACACAGGAAGGCGTCCTTCTGGCAGATCAGCGTGCCGCCCAGGGTCCGCAGGTCCATCGGCAGGATCTTGCCGGGGTACGGGGCCGCGAACGCCACGCGCTGCTTGCTGCCGACGTTGTTGGTGTAGACCGTCGTGAACAGCGATTCGCCGGTCACCAGGCGCTTGCCGGCCCCCAGCAGCTTGCCGAAGAAGCCGCCCTGTTGCGCCGATGCGTCGCCGAACACCGTGTCCATGCCGATGCCGGCGTCCATGAACATCATGCTGCCGGCTTCGCCGATGGCGGCCTCGCCGGGGTCGAGTTCCACCTCGACGAACTGCATCTCTGCGCCTTTGATCTCGTAATCGATCACGTCCATCGCCATGCTCGGTCTCCGTCAGTGCGTTTGCGCACAATCTTGCGGGGCACGATGGTAGCGAAGTGCCGTGAACTCCTGCCGGTCCGCGAACGGCCTCCTGCGCCGGCGCCGCTTGGGACCTGACGCGCACCCCCTTTTGGGGGAGCCATCACCCACGCCTCGACTCCCAGAATCGCGGGTTACCCCTTGCAGAAACCGCCCGTGACCTCCGATTTCACGATCCACCTGCCGACGCTGATGCTGCTGGCCGTCGTCGTGATGGGGGCGACCGCAGCGATCATGTCGGTGTTCGGCCTGAGCCAGCGCGTCTACCGCGGCTACTGGTGGTGGGTGGGCGCCATGTGGCTGGCCACGCTGGGCGCGGTGCTGCACGGCCTGCGCGGCGTGTGGCCCGCGGCCGTGGTCCCGGCCTGCCTGCTGGTGCTGGCCTGGCCGGTGCTGGTCACCACCGGGCTGCGGCGCTTCTTCTCGCGTGACCGGCAGTTCTCTTCGACGCGGGTCGACGTGGCGCTGTACGCCGCCTGCTACCTCACCTGGCTCGCGTGCTGGCTGGCCGGCACGCGGCAGGAGATCCGTTCGCTGGCCTACGGCGCCGGGTCGATGATCCTGCTGCTGTACGCCGCCGTCTTCATCGGCAAGCTCGACGACTTCCGCCGCAGTCCGGCCCTCAAGCTGCTGATGGCGGTGATGATCGTTCAGGCCGCCGTCCCCATGCTGCGCCTGGCCAGCATGTTCTCCCAGGGCGCCGGCGCGCTGCCCGCTCAATCGCTGGTGGTCACCGGCGTGGTGCTGCCGTTGCTCCTGAGCATGCTGTTCACGGTCTACCTCTGCCTGGTGCTCACGCACGAGCGCACCGTGCGCGACCTGCGCGAGACCCAGCGCCAGCTGCGCGTGCTGGCCGACATCGACATGCTCACCCAGGTGCCGAACCGCCGTCACTTCGAGGAATTGGCCACCGCGATCGTCGGCAACGGCGCCGCGCCGCCGTCGGTGCTGATGCTGTTCGACATCGACCACTTCAAGCACGTCAACGACAACCACGGCCATGCCGTCGGCGATGCGGCGCTGCGGCTGGTGGCCCGCTGCACGCGCGACACGCTGCGCACACGCGACGTGATGGGCCGTGTCGGGGGTGACGAGTTCATGCTGCTGCTGCCGGGCGCCAGCGTCGACGACGCGCTGCACGTGGCAGACCGCATCACGCGCAACCTCGACCAGGCGAGCAAGAACTTCCCGCTGCCACTGAGCCTGAGCTTCGGGCTGGTGCAGATCCACACCGGCGAATCGCTCGCCGCGGCACAGCACCGCGCCGACCTCGCGCTCTACGAAGCCAAGCGCCAGGGCCGACGCCGCGCCGTACCGGCCCGGCAGGACGGCCCCGATACGGTGTTCGGCGAGAGCCGGTCGCTGGGGCTCGATCCGCTCTGAGCGGTGGGCGGGGCGCCAGCGCACACGCACCGCCGACCTGCCCACCTCCCGCTCCCCGGCCGCCGTGGGCCCCAGCGCGGCTGCATTCACCCGTTCCAGTTCGCGGCGATCACCGGGGCCAGCGCCGTCTGGTAGCTGGGCGGCAGCGTGGTCTGGCCCGCAGCTGGCGGCGCGAAGCCCGCCATCGCGCTGACCAGGTTCTGCACCTTTGAGTCCAGCAGGGTCTTGCCGTCCGAGGTCTTGAATTGCTCCACGTGATAGGCATTGCTCAAGTACCAGTTGGTGAGCGTGGCCTTGTCGGACGTGCCGATGATGCTGACCTCGAGGTTGTTCGACACCTGGCGCAGCCAGATCTGATCGGTGGACACTCCGCTCAGGAACTGAAGAACGTCGACGTTCCCGGCGGTGGCATCGTTCTCCTGCAGCGTGTCGGCACCATGGCCGCGGCCGAGCACATAGCTGTCGTTGCCGGTGCCACCCGCCAGCGTGTCCGTGCCCGCGCCGCCGTCCAGGGTGTCGTTGCCGGCGTTGCCGGTAAGCGTGTTGTTGGCAGAGTTGCCGGTCAGCACGTTGTTGAGCGTGTTGCCGGTGCCGTTGACGGCGCTGCTGCCGGTGAGCGTGAGGTTCTCGAGGTTGGTGCCCAGGGTCCAGGTGATGGCTGACGAGACGGTGTCGGTCCCCGCACTGGCGGCTTCAGTCACGGTGTCGCCCGTCCCGACGACGTAGGTGTCGTTGCCGGCGCCGCCGGTCAGCACGTTGGCGGCGCTGTTGCCGGTCAGCAGGTTGTCCAGCGTGTTGCCGGTGCCGTTGATGGCACTGCTGCCGGTGAGCGTGAGGTTCTCGAGGTTGTTGCCCAAGGTCCAGGTGATGGACGACTGGACCGTGTCGGCTCCTGCACCGGCAGCTTCGGTCACGGTGTCTCCGGTGCCGACGACGTAGGTGTCGTTGCCAGTCCCCCCGCTCAGTACATTGGCGGCGCTGTTGCCGGCGAGGACGTTGTCCGAAGCGTTGCCGGTGCCGTTGATCACCGTGGAGCCGGTGAGCGTGAGGTTCTCGACGTTGGCGCTGAGCGTGTACGTCACGCTGCTGCTGACCCCGTCAGTCCCTCCGGCTGTGAGTTCGGTGACCACGTCGGCGGTGTTGTCCACCACATAACTGTCGTTGCCGGCGCCACCGACCAGGGTGTCGGCGCCGGTGCCACCATCGAGCGTGTTGGCAGCGGTGTTGCCGGCGAGAACGTTGGCCAGTGTGTTGCCTGTGCCGTTGATCGTGCTGGTTCCCGTCAAGGTGAGGTTCTCAAGGTTGCTCCCGAGTGTCCACGTAATGGACGACTGCACCGTGTCGGTTCCTGAGCTGGCGGCTTCGGTCACGGCGTCTCCGGTGCCGACGACGTAAGTGTCGTTGCCGGTGCCACCGGTGAGCACGTTGGCAGCGCTGTTGCCGGTCAGCACGTTGTCGAGCGCATTGCCGGTCCCGTTGACCGCCGACGTGCCCGTGAGCGTCAGGTTTTCTAGATTACTGCCCAAGATCCAGGTGATCGACGAAGACACCGTATCGGTCCCTGCGCTGACGGCTTCGGTCACGGTGTCTCCGGTGCCGACAACGTAGGTGTCGTTGCCGGTGCTGCCGGTCAGCACGTTGGCCGCGCTGTTGCCCGTCAGTACGTTATCCAGCGCATTGCCTGTCCCGTTAATGGCTGTCGGGCCAGTGAGCGTGAGGTTCTCGACGTTGGCAGCAAGCGTATAGGTCACAATGCTGCTGACAAGGTCAGTCCCTTCGCTGGCCAACTCGGTGACCACGTCGGCCGTGTTGTCTACAACGTAGCGGTCGTTCCCGGCCCCGCCGATCAGGGTGTCGGCGCCACTGCTGCCGTCGAGTGTGTTGGCGGCGCCGTTGCCGGTGAGCACATTGACCAATGTGTTGCCGGTCCCGTTGATGGCGGTCGAGCCAGTGAGCATGAGGTTCTCGAGGTTGTTCCCGAGCGTCCAGGTGATCGACGAGGACACCGTGTCTGTGCCCGCGCTGGCGGATTCGGTCACCGTATCGCCTGTACCGACAAAGTAGGTGTCGTTGCCAGCGCCGCCCGTCAGCACGTTGGCCGCGCTGTTGCCCGTCAGCACGTTGTCCAGCGCGTTGCCGGTTCCGTTGACGGCAGACGTGCCGGTGAGCGTCAGGTTCTCGACGTTGGCGGAGATCGTGTAGGTGATGCTGCTGCTGACGCCATCGGTGCCTTCGTTGGCCAGCTCGGTGACGACGTCGGCCGTGGTGTCCACGACGTAGCCGTCGTTGCCGGCCCCGCCGATCAGTGTGTCGGCGCCGCCACCACCGTTGAGCACATTGTCGGCACCGTTTCCCGTCAGTCGGTTGCTGAGCGTGTTGCCGGTCCCGTTGATGGCCAACGCCCCGACCAGCGTCAGGTTCTCAATATTGCTTCCCAACGTCCACGAGACCGAAGATTCGATCGAATCGACCCCGGCGCCAGCCAACTCGGAAACGCTATCGGCGGCGTCGCTGACAACATAGGTGTCATCGCCGGATCCACCGGCCATCGAGTCTGCGCCGCCTCCCCCGTCAAGACGATTACTGCCAACATTCCCGATCAGCGTATTGTCCAGCGAGTTACCGACGGCGTTGATGCTGGCGTTGCCCGTCAGAGTTAAGTTCTCCATCTCGGCCAAGAGCGAAAAACTCACGGAAGTCTCGATGGAGTCCGTTCCCCCAGCGGCCAATTCCACTACGACATCACCACTCTCGTCGATGACGTAGGTGTCATTTCCCGTTCCCCCGGTCATGGTGTCTGCACCGGCCCCACCGTCGAGACGGTCATCCCCTGAATCGCCCTGCAGGACATCATTCCCGTCGAGCCCACGAAGCACGTCGTTGCCCGCAGCACCGATGATCTGATCGGCCGCACCGGTTCCAACCAGAACGTCATTGCCGTCGGTGCCACGAATGGCCGGGCCAAGACGCAGATCTTCGGCGGTCCATACCGCGCCGTTCGTGAATTGAACCGATTCGATCGTTCCGGCCCCACCTTCGACGGCTGCGCCGACCAACCGAAGCGGTTGATCCGTGTAGGCACCGATGGTCAGCAGAACATCATCTCCGTCGACGCTCACGCTCACATCGGAAGGTAGCACCTCTTCCTCAGGATAACGCCGCAGGAAGACGATGCTGTCGTCGCCATCCGTGTCCTCGATGCGATCAGCGCCGTCGCCGTAACACACTAGATAAACATCGTCGCCCAAGCCGCCCAACAGCGTGTCTGGGTTCATTCCGTATCCATTGAGGGTGTCATTGCCGGCACCACCTGAAATCGTGTCGGACATGAAACTGCCGGACAGAAAGTCGTCGCCGGACGTTCCAGACAGCAGGCGGCTGCGAATCTCCTCACTGTTCCAGACCGTTCCATCGGCGAACCGAAAGTACTGGAGTGGCACGCGCGCAGGATCGTCAGAGTAAGTCATCATGTCGACGATGGTCACGCTGTCTGACGCGTTCCGGAAGCCGACCACGAATTGGTAGGCCAGCGGCAAGCCAATAAAAGGATTCCCCTGACCTGTAGGAGCCTGACGCAGAACCAAGTCGTCCGTTGTGATGCCCGTGCCGAAGCTCAGTGTGTCCATGCGATCGGGTCGATCGTCGTACACACTAGGGGTGATGAGATCATTGCCGTCCCCGGCATTGAAGATGAACACGTCATCGCCCACGTCGCCAATCAAATAGTCGTTACCAAGCCCGCCTATCAGCGTGTCATTCCCCCCACGTCCGATCAGACCATCGTTTCCATCATTGCCCATCAGCACGTCGTTGCCACCGAGCCATCCGTCGAGGAAATCGTTTCCGGCACCGCCGCTCACAGTGTCATCACCCATCGATCCGAAGATCGTGTCGTCTCCCGCCGTACCTGCGAAAAGCTTCGCCACGATCGCATCACGGTCAAGGGCGGAGCCATCGGCGAACTGAAGCTCCATGACTGCACGGGTAGCGAACGGCTGTCCCTCAAAGTAGAAAAACCGAGACAAGGTTAGCTTGTCAGTCGTGCCAGCGATGCTGACCTCCAATGCGGAAGGTCGGCCTGTGCTGAGTTCATCAACTTGCCTGAACGACAGATCACTCGCCGTGACACCGGGCTTGAACTTCACGACGTTTTCGCTACCTGAAACCGTGTCGCTTCCATCACCACGACCAAACATAACAATGCTGTTCGAGCCGACAATTTTGTCGTTTCCTACGCCACCTGCCAGCGTGTCACCCGTGCCACCAATCAAGGTGTCATTGCCGGCCCCTCCGTTGATGGTCTCCACATCCACCGTCCCGGTGAGGTTGTCGTCGCCGGCCGTGCCGGCGAACAAGGCAGCCCGGATTGCCGCAAGGTTCCAGTTCGTGCCATCGTCGAAGCACAACTGCTGCACGGGACTGTAGGCACCTGGGTTGTCGAACGCGAACGCGCCAGTCAATGTGAGTTTGTCGGCGGTGCCGGCAATGCCGATCTCGAGGCCGGAGTTGGAGGCCGTGCTGCTTTCATAAACCTGCTTGAACACAAGGTCTGCAGTCGCAACGCCAGACATGAGCTGCACGGCATTGCCGGCACCTTGATTTCCGCCGTTGATGCGATCCTGCCCATCGCCCCGCCCAAACAGGATCGTGTCGTTGCCGAGACCACCATCGAGCATGTCGTTGCCCGCTCCACCGCGCAGAACGTCGTCACCTGCGCCGCCATAGAGGGCGTCATCGCCGTCATCGCCAGCCAACACGTCACTTCCGTTACCGCCGACCAATGTGTCATTGCCGCCGCCGCCGTAGAGCGCATCGTTCCCCGTCAGCGCGCTGTTGGCCGAACTGCTCGACTGGTCCTCCCCGGCCAGCCAGTCGTTCCCTTCTCCGCCAAAGAGCGCATCGTCGCCCCCATCGCCCCACAGCTGGTCGTTGCCGCTCCCTCCCTCCAGCGTATCGGCTCCGTGGAGATTGGCTGCCAGGTCGAGGCGATCTCCCGAGATCACATCGGAGCCTTCACCGCCTCGCAGGACGTCGTTGCCGCCACTGCCTCGCAAGGTGTCGTCGCCATCACCTCCATCGAGATCGTCATCGCCGTGAAAGGCTGCGCCGAGGTCCGCAACGGCGGCATCGCCGTCCAGGTAGTCCACCCCCGTACCGCCGATCAGGATGTCGTCTCCGCCAAAGCCCCACAACCTGTCGTCTCCAGCCTCGCCATCCAGGTAGTCGATGCCATGGAACTGCCCGGCCAGAAGGCTCCCATCGGCGTCACCGTGCAACTCATCATTGCCCACGCCGCCATAGAGGATGTCGCGCCCCCCTCGGCCGATCAACACATCGGCACCACTTCCACCGCTCAGGTAGTCGTCGCCATGGTGTTGCCCTGCAACTTGTTCGATATCGCCATCGCCATCCAGCCAGTCATCGCCCGCCCCGCCATCCAGCATATCGCTCCCTCCGTGACCAAGGAGCATGTCGTTGCCGTCTTCCCCGTAGAGAGAGTCCTCGCCGTGTGAACTGCCAGCTATTGCTGCTTCATCATCGTCGCCGATGAGCGTGTCGTTGCCCACGCCGCCATACAAGACGTCCGCACCGCCTTCTCCCTGCAGGTAGTCGTCACCGCTGCCACCGTCGAGCCAATCGTTGCCATGAATGCTGAGCGGCGTATTGGCAAGGTTGAAGTCGTCACCGTACAGCCGGTCGTCGTCGTCGCCACCCGACAACAAGTCACTGCCGCCCTGCCCGCGCAACTGGTCGTCACCGGCTCCGCCTACCAAGACATCGTCGCCGTGCTCGGCAAAGGGTGTATTCCATCCTTCGCTTTGCGGGCCGTCGCCGTCAATGTGGTCCTCGCCTGCATCGCCGTACAGCACATCACCCCGGCCCATGCCGACGATGAGGTCACCGCCCTCTCCGCCATGCACGATGTCGGTACCACTGCCCGCGCCGATGCGGTCGTTGCCCGCCCCACCGTCGATCAGATTGCCGGTGCTCTCACCGTTGGGATGGATGCCCGCGCCTGTCGTGCCGCTCACGAGGTAATCGACCTGGCCCGTCGGGGTGTAGATCACCCAGCTGAAGCCTCGAGATAGTTCGGGGCCGCCGCCGCCTGGCGGTGTGAAGTTGGTGCTGACAGGACGGTCAATCCAACCGGCTGCGCTGCCGAGGATCTCGTCGTTTCCCTCGCCGCCGTTGATCGTGTCAGCCCCTGCGCCGCCCAGCAGCAGGTCGTCGCCCGCACCGCCTTCAATCAGGTCGTCGCCTGCCCCTCCGGCAATGCCGTCATTGCCGCCCAGGCCAAGAATGGCGTCTGCTGCAGCCGAGCCATTCAAGACATCGGCTGCATTGACCTGCACGCCATCGCTGAGGTAGTTGCCGTCGCCGCCGATCCGGTACTGGGTGCCTTCGGTATTGGTGGCCTTGATGTAGTCGCCTGTCAGGACGTTGGTCGTCGTCGGTTGGGTAGCGGTTCCAGCCAGCGTGATTCCAAACCGGCCATCGACCCATCCATTGATTCGGATCGCACCGTTGCTGGCTGTACCAACCACGGTAATGATCAGGCACTCAGCCTGTCCGGCAGGCTGGATCAGGCTGCACGTGACCGAGCGGTCTTCCGTCTGCCAGTCGGTCGAAGAGATCTTCTTGAGCGTCAAGTTGCGCAGGTCACCCAAGCCAGCGACCGAGATGCTGCCATCGGCTCCCGCATCATCGATGGTGTCGATGCCGAAGCTGCCGCTGAAGCTGTAGGTGTCGCTGCCGGCGCCTCCCTTGAGTTGATCGTTGCCCAGGCCGCCGTTCAGCGTGTCGGCTCCGGAGCCGCCGAGCAAGGTGTCGGTGCCATCTCCGCCGTTCAATACATCATCGCCCGCGTTGCCTTCAAGATGGTCGGCTCCGCCCAAACCGGTCAGTTCGTCGTCGCCAGCGCCGCCGTAGAGGTGGTCTTCTTTGGCCGCTCCGGCAAGCATGTTCGCTACTTGATCACCAAAGCTCAGGTAGTGATTGACGAAGGGTCCAGGGCCGACGGGCTGCCGTGCAATCAAGATGTTGCTGGCTTTGTCTTCATAGACCCAAACGTCCTTGGCTGCAAGGTCATTGTAGAAGGTCTCATCGTTCTGGTTGGCGCGCACCAGCGTGTCGAGCATGGCGCTCCGATCGGCGATCCAGCGGTCAGTGAAGATCCCTTGGTCGGCCTCTCTCTCGGCTTGGCTCATGGCCTTGTCGGCTTGCCAGTCGGCGTAGGCCTGGCCCCACGCGCCTTGCAGCACGGTATCGAGAAGGGATTGATTCGCCGTATCGGTAGCGGTGAGCACCAACGGACTGAGGGTGAGCAGGCTCGCCATCGCGCTGAAGTCGTTGCGCGCCTTGGCACGCAGGTCGGCACTGCTGGGATCGATCCGGACCTTGCCGGCAATGGACTGGAAGGCGCTGGTGTCAGTGAGGGCTTTAAGGTTGGTTTGAAATGCAACCCTTTGCGTAGGCATGACGCTCTGGGCCCAATCCCCGCCGTCATCGATGGCCGGTGTGCTTGAAACCGCCAGCCCTTGAAGTTGTCGTCGCAAGCCGTCCAGCAAGTTCTCTAGCGACGACACTTGCGCATTGCTACTGGCTTCGGCAAGGGAGTTCAGTTGCGCAATGCTGAGGCCTGGCATCAACTTCTCCAGCGCGACACCCAGGGCTAACAAGTCTGTCTGCTTGTAGAGGAAGTGATTGTTCAATGGATTGGTGCTTTGCTCGTTGGCCAACCCGATGCGCACGCCCAGTTGCGTGAAGGTCACGTCGTTGGTTGTAAGACTGAGGCCATTGGTTGCAAAGAAGTTGTCTTGCTTGGCGCCGGCGGCGGCAAGCTGCGGAGTGACCCCGAGCAATTGACCAAGTCGCGAAAGCGATGAGTCCGTGCCGAACAACCAGTTGCGCAGAGCATTGGTCCAGCCCGCTACGCCAATCTTGCTTCCAGTCGAGAATAGGCCCGCGCCATTGAAGGTGGAGGAGTGAGATACCTGAGGCGCAAACAGGCTGGAAAACACCGTGGTCAGGTGACCACCGAGAGAATGGCCGACCACGCGAACCTTGCCGCCCGCTTCTGCGAGCGCTTGAGCTACCTCACCCGTCGGTTGCACCGAACTGGCAGTGACGAATATCGGTCCAGCCACGCCGACTTGCGTCACCGGCGTGGTACCGGAATGAGAGATTTGCGCCCACCAGTTGACCATCGAGGCGGCTTGCTTCGCAGCGACACCGGATCCCAGCGCCAGATCAAGATCGGCATCGAGGATGTCGATCAGGCTCTCCGTGCCACGATTGGCTACGTAGAGCTCCTTGGTGATCTTGTCTCGGAACACCACACCTTGGTAGTCGCTCGCTGGATCGCTTTTGACGGCAAGGATCTCAAATCGCGCAGCGACTTCCTGGGCAAGAGGGACTGTGATTCGTTTTGCAGCTTCCGCCGAAAATTGGGCCTCAGACATACCCTCGCTCAAGGTACCAAGGTATGACAGATCGGCGAGAACGCATTCGAAGAATGCTTGTTCAATGGTTGTCATTGTCTTTAATCCTGAATTAGTACTTGATCCAATTCCACTCTTGCGGCCAATTTCCGCTATTCGGACACTGATAGGTGGCGTGACTACTCCATCCAGTAAGTCGCTTGATCCAACCACCAGGCGAGGTACGCCAGTACGAAACGAGCACCACTTTCTTGGTGCTTTCATGTAAATATGTGAGTCGCTCTTCAAGAACAGGTATAGGCCAAACCTGAATGAGATGTGTCTCTTGTGATGACTTGAACTCCAGCTGCCAAGCCTCTTGGAATCGTCGGCCTTCCGCGTACGCTACTTTGATGTCGCTCTTGGGAAACGGACTCTTCCCTTCCTCAATCTCGCGCTGCGCCCACAGTTTCCGTTGGCCTCGTTCGTCAAAGAACCAACCTGACCCTACCGCGATCGGCCCGTAAAATTTCATCGCTGGCGTCTCGTCGCATAGCCGCTTGAACTCTCGCGCACCGAGAATTTCGTCAGCAACCGGTCCGACAAACCACAGCAAGACCAGGCCAACAGTCGCGACGTAGAGCGCGACAGCGCCTCGAACCCTTGGACGCACGAGACATTTCCACAGTACAAAACCAAGGGTTGCCCACACGGCCACAACCACCAGGAGGATCAGCCCGCTCATGCGAGACCTCCCGCAACGTGGCAGGCACTAACGTTTCTCGCTGCTCGATCTGAGCTGTCGCCACCGAACTGCGTCTGGCGCTTCTCGATCGCAGGATTGGACATGCCGAGGTCGAATTCGGTGCCCGACGCCACGTCCTTGAAATGCATGCCTTGTACGCCAGGGCCGGCGCCGAGCGGTTCGGTCGCACCGATGTCGAGCTGGTTGCGTGTGACCATCCACCCCAGCATGGCGGAGCGATCAGCGAGGTACTTGTCGGAATAGATCGCCTTTCCCGCGTCGCGCTCGGCTTGTGTCAGGTTCTTGTCGGCCAGCCAGTCGATGTAAATGCCGTTGTGAGAATTCGCCAGTACCGTCTCGACAGCTGACTCGTTGCCGACTGTGGCCTTGAGCGTGATTGATGAAAGCGTGATCAGACTCAGCAATGCGGCAAAGTCGTTGCGCGCAACGCTGCTCAAACTGGTGCTTGAAGTGGAGATATTGACCTTGCCGGTCAGCGCATTGAAAGCGTCACTGTCGGTCAACGCTTCAAGGTTGGCATAGAAGCCTTCCCGCATGGCAATGTCACCGAAACCGCCTGCGCCGTCCTTGAAATCGGTCTTTTGGACAGCGGGCCCGACGATAGCGTGACGCAGCGCATCCAGCACGCTCTCCAGCGCGTCGGCTTCATAGTTCGCAGCTGCGCCGTTTACCGGCTTCCTGTTGCTGGCGCTGGGGAGGATGGAGGTGGTGAACCGGTCGATCGCGAAGCTGGAATCCAGATCATGCATTGCACGCTGCAAGGCCAGCGAATCTGCAATGAGCGTGATCGAATGGCCGCTGCCGAAATCACCTACGGTATCGAAGAAGCCACCCGTTCCTTCAAGAAGGGGCTGCGATTCAATACCCACTCGTAGCGTCGGCCCGTGGATACCGGAGTTGGCTGTGAAGTTGGTGTTGTTAATGGTCTCGTAGCCAAAGACTTGTGTGATCAGTGCGTCGGCGCTCGTGCCAGTACGTGATTCGCTGGTCAACGGCTGGAACGTCAGGCCGAACTTTGTCTGCGTGGCCGTCACTGCCCACGCATAGCGCTCGTCGTTGTAGAGGGTCTTGGCGTCGAACGCCGTTCCCAGCTTGGCAATCGCAGCGCCGCGTTGGCTGGACGGAATGCCGCCGCCCGGGTCCGGGGCCAACCGCGGGTCGTTGAGGACGGCGTGGTAGTAGTCGATCATGTCCCTGAGCGAGCCAGCCGCCTCATTGAAACTGCCTCGGCCTGCGCCGTTGAAGGTCACGGTCTCACCGAACTGAATGTCGGCGTCGGACTTGTGGATCTCGGTGAAGACCGTCGCAAGATTGCCGCCCAGGCTATAGCCGGTGACGTTAAGCCTGGCGCCCGTTGGCAATTGACCGTTCTGCTTGAGCCAGGTGTAGTAACGCTCCAGGGCATCTTGCTGAGCCAGCGCGAAGCCATTGAAGGCGATGCTGGTGATGTCGGCACCGGCTTTGTCGCGCTCACCGTCGCCCCCCTTGCTCCAATCACGAAACTCCGTGGAGCGGATGGCGAGCGTGTATTCGGTCGAAGCGGAGCCGTCGGGGTTCTTCTTGCGGATCAGCGTCGCCGACAGGCCAGTGTTGGCGAGGATCTCGTCGTTGAGCTGATCGAACGATGGGTCGCCGTCCGGTGGCAAACGTGAACCGGTCGGCGTCGGGTTGTCGGACCACTGATGAACGACGCTGTACTTGCTCAGGAATTCATCAGCCTGCACGCTCGTCATGCGCGTGTAGCCGGGGTAGCCTTCGTTGAGGGAGGAATTTTCTGGTCCTGCTCCAAGCGGATAGCCAACGCGATTAGTCCCTAGTCGCAACCGAGCCTTCAAGTCATCGTTCGTCGCCGTTGAAAGATTCAGGCCCTCGAAGTACGACTCCGCAGCCATTTGCTCAAGCGTGTAGTCGTAGAGCGCACGAACATCGGCATTTGACATGATTCACTTCCTCCCGAATGAAGATGGTTCCGTCGTGTTTAGAACGCGTCCTGCGAACTCAGCGATGGTGTCGAAGCGCAGGTCGTCGAAGGTGTCAGCGCAAGTTAGCGCAAGAAGCCAAAGTGCATCGCCTGGTCCACGTGGGTTCTTTCCGGTGACTTGAAATGTTCGGCGTGCAGCTAGAACTTCTTTGGTTTGAATGTCGTAGATGATCAGCTCACCGCCTGCGATCCCGTACTCTCGATCCTTGACTCGTCGGAGTCCGCGCCACGTGTAGCCGTATTGAGCTGTCAGCTTGGCAATGCCATCAACTCGCATAGGAGTCATTTCTCGATACGAGTACCAGTTGCTTTGGTCGTAGGCTTTTCCGTACACGCCTGGTACGGGGATAGCTTCCCGCGTGTACCCATGAAGTCGGATGTATGGCTCCCGAATGGCGGCCTGCCAGTTCACATCCCGGCGACGCGGTTGTTCAACGAAGCGGTAGTTGCGACTCGGCGGACTCACGAACTGTTGTCCGTCGCTATCAAGGCTCCCGCCCCTTAGTTGATAGTGCCGCTGCACCCAAGGGGCTTCGGGTCCATAGGGATCCTTCAGCAGATCGTCCGAAGGCATGTCCTGCGGCCTCGCGAAGTACAGCCCTTCGACGTTCTTGATCTTCTTGACGATCCACTCGCCAGCCTCGGCCCTGCACAAGTGATCGAAGTACTTCACTGCGATCTTGCGATCGCTGGTGAACACCGCACCTGCGCCGGCAGCCTTGAAGTCGAACGGCACCGGCTTGGGCACCACGTCGGGCAGTTTGAGGTTGTGTGCGATACGCGCTTCGTCGGTGTCGAGCCATTGCTCGGGCACCGGCAGCGGCTGGCCTTCGACCGGAACGAACTTTGCCCACTTGACGGGCACATAGGGCTCGCAAGTCGCCACGCCCTGGACGATCAGCGCACTGAGAAGGGTTACAAACCATCGTGTTCGATGCGATTTCAGGCAGCCTCCGCGAACTGTTCGTCATTTGCCGAAGTTTGGCCAACTGCTCCTGCCAGCGCGCCGTTGCCGGCTTCAACAGTACCTTCACCGCCGCGTCCTTCTGCGAACTGCGCCTTCTGTTTCTCCGACGGACCGCAGGCCGAAAGAAGCGTTGCGGCGAGGAGCCGCATGCAATCCGTTGCCTTCTTCATGCCTGCTCCCCTCAAATCCGCCCCCTTCGCACGGTCTCTTGTCTTTCTACAAGTAGTCATTCGCTCACCTCTCCTTCATGCTTTCCGCGACGTGCCGCTGCACCGGGCTCAACAGGTACTCGATCACCCTCCTCCTGCCCGTCTTGATCTCCGCCGTGAGGTTCATCCCCGGGCTGAGCGCGATGCGCTTGCCGTCGATGTCGATACTTGATTGGTTCAAGCTCAGCGTTGCCGGGAAGATCGCTCCGCGCTTCTCGTCGCTCACTGCATCGGCCGTCACGCTCTTCACGGTCGCTTCCACCGTGCCGTAGCGGGTGAAGGGGAAGGTCTCCAGCTTGATGGCCGCCGCCTGCCCGGCATTCACGAAGCCGATGTCCTTGTTGTCGATCACCACCTCGGCCGTCACCTCGGCGTCCTTGGGCACGATCACCATCAGCACCTGCGCCGGCGTGACCACGCCGCCTTCGGTGTGCACGGCCACCTGCTGCACGGTGCCGGCCACAGGCGCGCTGAGCTGGGTGAGCCGGCTGCGCTGCTCGGTCTTGCTGCGCTCCTGGGTCAACTGCTCGCGCTTGAGTGCGGCCTGAGCCTGGCGTTCGCTGAGCGCGCGCTGTGTCTCGGCCAGGTAGGCGGCGCGTGCCTGCTCGGCTTCCTGCAAAGCGGCCTTTGCTTCGGTCAGCCGCGCACGCTGGGTGACCAGATCGCCTTCCTGCTCGACGCGCTCACGCGTGCGGTCCTGGCTAGCGTGGCTGGAGACGAAGCCCTGCTCGGTGAGGCGCCGGAAGTCGGCCTCGCGTTGCTGGGCGATGGGCAGCGTGGCCTCGAGTTTGGCGATGAGCGCACGCACGGTGGCCAGTTCGGCCTCGCGGCGGGCCCGTTCGGCGGCCAGCTTGGCGAGGCGGGCGGTGATGTCTTGCCATTCGGCGTGGAGCTGGGTTGTGATGCTCGTTTGCTTGGGAAGGATCCCACCCTCACCCCTGCCCTCTCCCGCCGGGGCGGGAGAGGGAGGCAAGGTGGGGGCGCGGTTTGTGTGCAGCGCGCTCAGCAGCGCTATGGTGCGGAGCTCCTCGGAGGCGGCCGAGGCCCACTGTTCCTGCACGCTGGCCTGGTCGGCTGCGGCGTTGGTGGCGTCCAGTTCCACCAGCACCTGGCTGGCCTGCACGGTATCGCCGTCCTTCACCAGCACACGCTTGACCACGCCGGCCTCCAGCGGCTGCAGGGTCTTGGTGCGTTCGCCGACGACGATACGCCCGGGCGCCACGGCCACGATGTCGACCTGCCCCAACACGGACCAGGCGAGCGCGATGACGAACAGCGCGCAGACCGCAATGACCAGCCGCCGCGGCGCCGGGTGGGCGGGGGTTTCCTGCAGGCTCAGCGCCGCGGGCAGGAAGGCGGCTTCGCCGGCCAGGCGCTTCGGGCCGGCCAGTTCGTGGCGTCGTTCCCAGGCGGCACGGAACATGGCCCGGTAATGCTCCAACAGTTCCAGCGCCGGGTGGCGCAGCAGCGCGGTGCCTTCTTCCGTGCTCATGCCGGCGCTCCAGTGCCGGCCTGCATGGCCCACAGGTGGGCGTACAGGCCCTGAGGCCTGGCCGCCAGCTCGTCATGCCGCCCCGCCTCGACGATGCGCCCTTGGTCCATCACGATGATGCGGTGGGCCTGGCGCACCGAGCTCAGGCGGTGGGCGATGACGATGACGGTGCGGCCCCGGCAGATGGCGGCCATGTTGCGCTGCAGGATGGCCTCGCTCTCGTAGTCGAGCGCGCTGGTGGCTTCGTCGAGGATGAGGATGCGCGGGTTGGTGAACAGCGCCCGGGCGATGGCGATGCGCTGGCGCTGGCCGCCGCTGAGGCCGCTGCCCTGCTCGCCGACGAGGCTGTCGTAGCCCTCGGGCAGCTCGCTGACGAACTCGTGCGCTCCGGCCAGTTGTGCCGCCTGCATCACCTGCTCGATGGGCGCCGCCGGGTCGGCAATGGCAATGTTCTCGCGCACGCTGCGGTTGAACAGCAGGTTCTCCTGCAGCACCACGCCGATCTGGCGGCGCAGCTGGGCGGCGTCGATCAGGCTGATGTCGATGCCGTCCACCAGCACGCGGCCCTGCTCCGGGGTGTAGAGCCGCTGCACGAGCTTGGTGAGCGTGCTCTTGCCCGAGCCGCTTCGGCCCACGATGCCGATCACTTCGCCCGGGCGCACGTCCAGGCTCAGGCCGTGCAGCACCGGCGGCGCCTCGGGCCGGTAGCGGAAGGACACCTGGTCGAACTGGATGCGGCCCTTCAGCGGCGGCAACTGGGCCGCGGCCTGCGGCGGCACTTCGGTGCGGGTGTTGAGGATGTCGCCCAGTCGCGCCATCGAGAGGCCGGTCTGCTGGAAGTCGGTCCACAGCTCGGCCATGCGCATGATGGGCTGGGCCACGCGCTGGGCAAACATGTTGAAGGCGACGAACTGGCCCACGGTGAGCTGCTGGTCCATCACCAGCCGGGCGCCGTACCACAGGGTGGCGGCACCCACCAGCTTGCCGATCAGGCCGATGCCTTCGTGGCCGTAGCTGGCCAGGGTGCTGGTCTTGAAGCTGGCCGAGACGTAGGCGGCGAGCTGGTCGTCCCAGCGCCGGGCAATGGCCGGCTCCAGCGCGCCGGCCTTGACGGTCTGGATGCCGGTGAGGCTCTCCACCAGCAGGGCCTGGTTCTCGGCGCCGCGGGCAAACTTCTCGTTGAGGCGGGCGCGCAGCACCGGCATGAGCAGCAGGCTCAAGAGCACATAGAGCGGCAGGCTCGCCAGCACGATGAGCGTGAGCGGCACGCTGTAGAACAGCATCACCGCGATGAAGAGCACCGAGAACAGCACGTCGAGCAACAGCGTGAGGGCGTTGCCGGTGAGGAAGCTGCGGATGTTCTCCAACTCGCGCACACGGGCCACCGAGTCGCCGACACGGCGCGCCTGGAACCATGCCAACGGCAGCGCGAGCAGGTGGCGGAACAGCCGGGCACCGAGTTCCACGTCGATGCGGCTGGTGGTGTGGCTGAAGACGTAGGTGCGCAGCGCAGTGAGCACGCTCTCGAACACCACCACGACCAGCAGGCCGATGACCAGCACGTCCAGGGTGGTCAGGCCGTGGTGCACCAGCACCTTGTCCATCACGACCTGGAAGAACAAGGGACTGATCAGCGCGAACAGCTGCAGGAACAGGCTGATGACCAGCACCTCGCCGAACAGCTTGCGGTACTTGACGAGGCTGGGGATGAACCAGCTGAAGTCGAACTTCGCGAGCTCACCGGCGACGCTGGCGCGGCTGATGACGAGGATGAGTTCGCCGGTCCACTGTTCGGCGAACACGGCGATGGGCTCGATGACCGGGCGGCCGCCCTGGAGCTGACCGCTCGGGTCCTGCAACAGCACGCGCTGGCCGTCGCACTGGGCCAGCACGACGGTGCGGCCGTCGCGCAGCAGGGCCAGCGCGGGAAGCGGGGTCAGGCTCAGGCGGTCGGGGCTCGTGCGGCTGAGCTTGCCCTTGAGGCCCAGGTGTTTGGCGGCGAAGAGCAGGTCGTCCGTGGACCAAGGTTCGCTGGGGGTCTTGCCGAGCTGGTGCATGAGCGCGGCGGGCTCGGCGGCCACCCTGTGCAGCCGGGCCAGCATGCACAGTGCGGCCAGCCCGGCAGGCGCCGAAGCCGCCTCTTCTTTTGCGTCGGCCGCTGCAGCGCGCGAGCCCTCATCGGCGGTGCGCCCCCCTGTGGCGACCGCCCCTCCTCCTGTTGCATTCGACAAGCCGCCTTCTCCCTGACGCGACGTTGAATATTTGCGCCGGAGGCTACGTGGGGGCGGCTGAAATCCGTCCCCCTACAAGGAGGGAGGCTGTAAGACATTACAGGGTCGGTATCGGTTGCTCGATGGGCCGGAGATGTCACGAATGAATGGACGGACCACGCAACGCTACCGCGGCGCGAGTCCGTGCTCCATCAGGACCGCCTGCCCTTCCGGCGCCAGCAGCAGATCGACGAAATTCTTCGCAGCGCTGTCGTCGGTGTCCAGCAGCACAACACCATAGTCGGCCGTCACGTCCACGTCTGCCGGCAAGTCGATACGCTGAAGCCCCGGCACTTCCTGGATCGCCTGCCGAGCATTGCTGCGGTAGGTGACGAACACGTCGGCCTGGCCCGAGGTCAGCAGCGAGCCATAGACGCTGCGACCGGGCTCCGGTGGCGGAGAGGTCGGCCCGCCGGTGAGCTTCAGCGCCTTGCGGTCCAGCGTCTCGTAGGCCGCGGCCAGGGGGCCACCGCGTCGGGCAATGCGGCGGAAGAATTCCCAGGCGTAGTCGCCCGAGGGGTCGGCGCCCGGCGTGGACGTGCCCACGCGCACGGTCGGGTCCAGCAGGCGGTCGAGGACGTTGAGAGCGGTCACGTCGACTTCGGGTCGCGCCAGCACGCACAGGCGGTTGCGCGCGAAGCGCCGCACGACTGCACCGCGGCCGGCGGCATCGGCCAGTGCCTGCGGGTGCCCCAGGTTGGCGGAGGCGAAGACCTGCGCCGCCTCGCCTGCAGCGATGCGATCCCTCAGCAAGCCGGAGGCCCCGAACACGAGGCGCAAGCGCAAGCTCGGCCAGCGCCGCTCCGCACGGCGGCCGATCTCGCTCAACGGCGCACGCAGGCTGCCGGCGGCGAAGACCGCCAGTCCGGTCACTTGGTCGCGGCGTTCGGGAAGAACAGCTGCTGCCCCCCGATCTGGTAGCTGGCGATCGTGGCCTGGCCGTCGGCCGAGACCACCCAGTCGGCGAAGGCCTGCGCCAGCGCGGTCTTGGTGTGCGGGTGCTTGGCCGGATCGACGACGATCACGCCGTACTGGTTGAACAGGCGCTTGTCGCCCTCCACCAGGACGGCCAGATCGGCGCGGTTCTTGAACGACAGCCAGGTACCACGGTCCGCCAGCACGTAGGCGTTGCTGGACGCGGCGATGTTGAGTGCCGGGCCCATGCCGCAGCCGCACTCCTGGTAGCCGGCGTAGGTGGCCTTCGGGGCCTCGATGCCGGCGGCCTTCCAGTAGCGCAGTTCGGCGGCATGCGTGCCGCTCTTGTCGCCACGCGACACGAAGCTTGACGGGCTCTTCGCCAGCGTGCCCAGCGCAGCCACGATGTCGGCGCCCTTCACGCCCACCGGATCGGCTTTCGGGCCGATCAGCACGAAGTCGTTGTACATCACGGGGCGGCGCTTCAGGCCGTAGCCTTCGGCGACGAACTTCTCCTCGGCCGCCTGGTCATGGACGAACAGCACATCGGCATCGCCGCGACGGCCCATGTCCAGCGCCTGGCCGGTACCGAGCGCCACCACCTTCACGTCGATGCCGCTGGCCTTCTTGAACGCCGGCAGCAGGTGCGCGAACAGGCCGGATTGCTCGGTCGACGTGGTCGACGCCATCACGATGCTCTGGTCCTGCGCGACCGCCGCGCCGGCCACACCGACCGCGATCGCGAACATGCCCAGATGGCGCAGCAGCGCCCGCCTGTCGAACTTCACCATGGCAACTCTCCTTTGAGAAACAACTTGGCCTCGGGCGGCAGTGCCGACCCCTCGAAAAACTGTGCAGCCGGCACGTCGGCCAGCACGCGGCCGTGCTCCAGGTACACGACGCGCTGCGCCAGCCGCTTCACCTGCCCCAGGTTGTGCGACGCCATCAACAGCGTCATGCCCTGCGCCGCGAACTCGGCGAGCAGGTTCTCGACCTCGCGCTTGGCACTCGGGTCGAGGCTGGCGGTCGGCTCGTCGAGCAGCAGCACGTCGGGCTGCAGCGCCCAGGCGCGCGCCAGCGCGAGCCGCTGCTGCTGGCCGCCCGACAGCGCGCGTGCCGGACGTGCCGCCTCGGCGGCCAGCCCGACGCGCTGCAAGGCCTGCGCGCTGCGCGCCTTGGCTGCCTCGCCACGCACCCCGCCGAGCCACAGGCCCAGCCGAACGTTGGCCTGGACAGAGAGGCGGAACAGGAAGGGCCGCTGGAACAGCATCGCGAAGCGCAGCGGCCGGCCGTCGAGGACCGCACGCTGCTGCCGCACGCCGGCGCTCGGCGCGAGCAGCCCGTGCAACACCCGCAGCAGCGTGCTCTTGCCCGAGCCGTTGGCTCCGACGAAGGCCACGCACTCCCCCGGGACGATGCGCAGGTTCACCGCGCGCAGTGCCTCGAGCGTGCCGTAGCGCAGGCCCACCGACTCCAGGGCGATCAAGGCCTGTTCAGCCATGCATCGCTCCTGCAGCCCGGCTGCCGTCGCTCGCGCCGCCTTGCGCCGTCCCGTGCGAGCGTGTGCTCCAGGCGCGCACCAGCGCGATCAGCACATTGAGCAGCAGCACCACGCCGAGCAGCACCATGCCCAATGCGAGCGCCAGCGGCAAGTCGCCCTTGCTGGTCTCGAGCGCGATGGCGGTCGTCATCACGCGCGTGTGGCCATCGATATTGCCGCCCACGATCATCACCGCACCCACCTCCGAGATCGCGCGACCGAAGGCCGCCAGCATCACCGTCAGCAGCGCCAGCCGCTCGTCCCACAGCAGCAGCGCGCCGCTGGTCCAGCGGCCCGCCCCCAGCGAGCGCAGTTGCTCGCCGTGCTGCTTCCAGCTGTCGGCGATGGCCTCGCGCGTGAGCGCTGCCACCACCGGCACCACCAGCACCGTCTGCGCGATCACCATCGCCGTCGGCGTGAACAGCAGGCCCCAAGCGCCGAGCGGGCCCGAACGCGACAACAGCAGGTAGACCACCAGGCCCACCACGACCGAGGGCAGCGCCAGCAGCGTGTTGAGCAGCACCAGCACGCCGCGCCGGCCGGGAAACCGCAGCACCGCCAGCGCGGCGCCGCCGGCCAGGCCCACCGCGGCGGCCAAGGCACAGGCGGTGCCGCTGATCCCGAGCGACAGACCCACGACGCGCAGCAATTGCGCATCGGCCTGCACGATCAGGCTCACGGCCGTGCGCACACTCTCGACAAAAGCATTCATTCCCTGGCCCGTTCCGGACGGCGTACGCCCTTGGGGCACACTGCAATCGTGGCGATGCTAGATATGCACGGACGCCAAATCGATATGAACGAGCATGCATAGCAACAACAACAACGACGACTCGCCTGCGCCCACCCGTTCGCCGCAGCGCGTGCAGCTCACCTATTCGCTCGGGACCGACGGCGCCGCCGGGCCGGTGCATCACCCGCTGTTCGCACTGCTCGACGCGCTGCACCGTGGCGGTTCGATCTCGGCCGCGGCCTCGGCGCTGGGGTTCTCCTACCGGCATGTGTGGGGAGAACTACGGCGCTGGGAGGCCGAACTGGGCCGCTCGCTGATCATCTGGAACAAGGGCCAGCGTGCGGTGCTCACGTCCTTCGGCGACAAGCTGCTGTGGGCCGAGCGTCGGGCGCAGGCGCGGCTCGCGCCGCAGATCGAGTCGCTGCGCATGGAACTGGAGCGCGCCTTCGCGGATGCCTTCGACGACCGCGTCGACGTGCTCAGCGTCTGCGCCAGCCACGACCAGGCGCTGCCGCTGCTGCGCGAACTGGCGCTGGCGGAACAACTGCATCTCGACATCGAGTTCGCCGGCAGCCTCGACGCGCTGCACACGCTCGACGCCGGCGGCTGCCTGCTCGCCGGCTTCCACGTGCTGGACGGCGTGGCGCGCGGCTCGGTCAGCGCGCGCACCTACCGCGCGCGGCTGAAACCCGGCCACCACAAGCTGATCGGCTTCGCGCAGCGCGTTCAGGGCGTGATGACGGCGCCCGGCAACCCGCTGAAGGTGGGCTCGCTGCACGACCTGTCGCGGCCCGGTCTGCGCTGGGTCGGGCGCCCCGAGGGCACCGGCACGCGGGTGCTGCTGGAGGAACTGATCGAACAGGCCGGCCTGAAGATGCCGGACGCCTTCGCGCTGATCGAGCCTTCGCACGGCGCCGCCGCGCAGGCCGTGGCCAGCGGCGCGGCCGACGCGGCCTTCGGGCTGGAGGCGGCGGCGCGCGCCGCCGGGCTGGGCTTCGTGCCGCTGGCCCGCGAGCGCTACTTTCTCGTGACGCTGAAATCCACGCTGGAGCAGCCGGCGGTGCAGCGCCTGGTGAGCCTGCTGGGCTCCACGACCTGGGCCCGCACGCTGGCCGGCCTGCCCGGCTACCGCGCCACCGAGCCCGGCGCGGTGCTGGCATTGACGAAGGTGCTGCCGTGGTGGAGCTACCGCAGCCAACGCTGAGGAGACGACGATGAAATGGCTGAGATTCCGCCTCGATGACCGGCACGGCTTCGGCCGCCTCGACGGCGATCACGTGCAGGTGCATGACGGCGACCTGTTCACCACGCCCCGACCCACCGGTGAACGCCTGCCGCTGGCCGGACTGACCTGGCTCACGCCCTGCGCACCCGGCAAGATGATCGGCCTGTGGAACAACTTCGCCGCGCTGGCCGAGAAGAACGGCTGGGCCCGCCCCGCCGAGCCGCTGTACTTCCTGAAGGCGCCCAGCAGCTTCGCCGCGCACGGCCAGGCCATCGCACCGCCGGCCGGCGACGTGGGCCGCATCGCCTACGAGGGCGAACTGGCGATCGTGATCGGCCGGACGGCGCGCGCCGTGTCGCCGGCCGATGCGCCTGCGCACATCTTCGGCTACACCTGCGCCAACGACGTGACGGCCATGGAGCTGATCGCGCGCGACCCGAGCTTCCCGCAATGGGCCCGCGCGAAGAGCTTCGACGGCTTCGGCGTGTTCGGCCCGTTGATCGAGACCGACTTCGACTATGCGCAAGCCACGCTGCGCACCCGCGTGGGCGGCCGAGAGCGGCAGAACTATCCGCTGTCGGACATGTGCTTCGGGCCGGCGGAACTGGTGTCGCGCCTGTCGCACGACATGACGCTGGAGCCGGGCGACGTGATCCTCTGCGGCACCTCGCTCGGCGTGATGCCGATGAAGCCCGGCAGCCTGGTGGAGGTCGAGATCGACGGGATCGGCGTGCTGGCCAACCCGTACGGCTGAGGCCGATCAGGCCAGCGGCTGCACCTGCAGCCTGCCGCGAGCGTCGCCCAGTGTCTTGCCGAGCAGGCTGGCCGCAGCGTAGATGGCATCGATGGTCGGCGTGGGCGTGTCGGTGATGCGCCCCAACTCGACCACGCTGCCGACCAGCGCCTCCAGCTCGAGCGCACGGCCGTTTTCGACGTCCTGCAGCATCGAGGTCTTGTGTGCGCCCACCGCCTCGGCGCCGGCGATGCGCTTGTCGAGCGAGATCTTGAACTCCACGCCGAGCTTCTGGCCGACCGCCTGCGCCTCGCCCATCATGCGCGCGGCGAGCTCGCGCGACAGCGGAAAGCGGCAGATGTCCTGCAGCGTCGCGTGCGTCAGCGCGCTGATCGGGTTGAAGCTGAGGTTGCCCCACAGCTTGACCCAGATCTCGCCGCGGATGTCCTTGGACACCGGGCTCTTGAAGCCGGCACGGATCATGGCCTGCGACAGCGCCTCGATGCGCGGGCTGCGCGAGCCGTCGGGTTCGCCGAGCGTGAAGCGGTTGCCCTCGATCACCTTGACCACGCCCGGCGCCACCAGCTCCGCGGCCGGATAGACCACGCTGCCGATCACGCGCTCGGGCTCGATGTGCCGCGCCAGCAGGCCGTCCGGGTCGACGCTGCGCAGCGCCTGGCCGTCGTAGGGACCGCCGAGCTTGTGGAAGTACCACCACGGCACGCCGTTGATCATCGTGACGACCATGGTCTGCGGGCCGAACAGCTCGCGCAGCTCCGGCAGCAGGTCGCGCACCTGGTGCGCCTTCACGGTCAGCAGCACGGCGTCCTGCGGGCCGGCCTCGGCCATGCGTTGCACCGCCTTGGCGGTCGGCGCGTGCTGCTCGCTGCCGTCTTCCAGCTGCAGCCGGAAGCCGTTGGCGCGGATCGCCTCCAGATTGCGGTTGCGGGCGATGAAGGTCACGTCCTCGCCAGCGATCGCCAGCTTGGCGCCAAGATAGCCGCCGATCGCACCTGCACCGACGATCGCGATCTTCATGCCATGCCTTCCTTGCGTTCCCGGGCCTTGTAGTGATTCTTGGCAAGGCCCCACAGCGGCCACAGCAGCATCACGATCGCCAGGCCGGCGATGCTGCCGACCAGCGGATTGGACCAGAAGATGGCCAGGCTGCCCTGCGACAGCAGCATCGCCTGGCGGAAGCTCGCCTCGGCCATGTCGCCCAGCACCAGCGCCAGCACCATCGGCGCCAGCGGGTACTTGAGCTTCTTGAACAGGTAGCCCACCACGCCGAACACCAGCATCAGCCACACGTCGAACATCGAGCTGTGCACGGTGTAGGCGCCGATCGCGCAGATGACGATGATCACCGGCGCGATCACCGAGAACGGGATGCGCAGGATCGAGGCCCAGAACGGCACCGTGGTCAGCACCACCAGCAGGCCGACGATGTTGCCGAGGTACATGCTGGCGATCAGGCCCCAGACGAAGTCCTTCTGTTCGACGAACAGCATCGGCCCCGGCTGCAGGCCCCAGATCAGCAGGCCGCCCAGCAGCACCGCCGCGGTCGGCGAGCCCGGGATGCCGAGCGTGAGCATCGGCAGCAGCGCCGAGGTGCCGGCCGCGTGGGCCGCGGTCTCCGGCGCCACCACGCCCTCGATCTGGCCCTTGCCGAAGCTCGCGGGGTCCTTGGAGCTGCGCCGCGCGATGCCGTAGCTCATGAACGAGGCCGGCGTCGCACCGCCCGGCGTGATGCCCATCCAGCAGCCCACCACGGTGGAGCGCAGGAAGGTCAGCCAGTAGCGCGGCAGCCCGGCCCAGGTCTGCAGCACCACGCGCGGGTTGATCTTGGCGTTCTTGCCCTTGAAGGACAGGCCCTCCTCCATCGTCAGCAGGATCTCGCCGATGCCGAACAGGCCGATCACCGCGATCAGGAAGTCGAAGCCCTTGAGCAGCTCACTCACGCCGAAGGTCATGCGCAGCGTGCCGGTCACGCTGTCCAGGCCCACCGCGGCGAGTGCGAAGCCCAGCATCATCGCGGCGATCACCTTGGCCGGCGGCTCCTTGCTCATGCCGACGAAGCTGCAGAAGGTGAGCAGCTGCACCGCGAAGAACTCGGCCGGCCCGAACTTCAGCGCGAACTTGGCGAGCAGCGGCGCCAGGAAGGTGATCAGGATCACCGCGAACAGTGCCCCGACGAAGCTGGAGGTGAAGGCCGCCGTCAGCGCCTGCGCGGCGCGGCCCTGCTGCGCCATCGGGTAGCCGTCGAAGGTGGTCGCCACCGACCACGGCTCGCCGGGAATGTTGAACAGGATCGAGGTGATCGCCCCGCCGAACAGCGCACCCCAGTAGATGCAGCTCAGCATGATGATCGCCGAGGTGGGGTTCATGCTGAAGGTGAGCGGCAGCAGGATCGCGATGCCGTTGGCGCCGCCCAGCCCGGGCAGCACGCCGATCAGCACGCCCAGCGTGATGCCGATCAGCATGTACATCAGGTTCGGCAGCGTCAGCGCCACGCTGAAGCCATGCATCAGGTTGCCGATTTCTTCCATGATCTTCCAGCAGAGGGGTGGGCGGCGCGGCTCAGAGGCCGAGCCAGTGCTCGATCGGGCCCTTGGGCAGCGGCACCAGGAACCAGCGCTCGAAGACCAGGAAGAAGAACAGCGGCACGCCGACCGACACCGCCGCCGTGAGGGCCCAGCCGAACTTGCCGTGACGACGCATGAAATAGCCGATCAGCAGCAGCGATGCGACGTAGATGCCGAGCACGGCGATGCCGCCGACGTACACGCCCATCGGCAGCAGCACCGCGAGCACCATGCCGATCTGCGCGCGCTCGGCGAACACCTCGTTGCTGCGACGCCAGCCCAGCAGCGCCTTGATCAGCACGGTGGCGCTGGAAGCCAGCAACAGCAGGCCGATGTAGAACGGAAAGTAGCCCGACCGCGGGCCATCGTCGGCCCAGCCGATCCCCGCCCGCATGCTGTCGACGATCACCAGCACCGCCAGCGCCATCAGCACCGCGGCGACGATCAGCTCGGGCCAGCGCGAGCCGATCGCGTCGCTCGAAGTTTCAGAGTCCATAGCTCATCCCAGAAAAAAAGCACCGACCGCCGCGCCACGCCGCAATAACCGAGCAGCCGCCACGGGCCGGCTCCGCCGGCCCGTCAGCGGCGCCCCCTGGAGGGGGAGCGGCGCAGCCGCAACGGGGGTGGTCGTCCTACTGCGCGATGAAGCCCGCTTCCTTCATGAGGACGCGGTGCATCTGCTCGGTCTTGCCGAGCCAGTCGAAGAACTCGGAGCCGGTGAGTGCCGTCTGGTTGAAGGCCCCCTTGGCCATGAAGTCCTGCCATTCGGGCAGCGCGCGCAGCTTCTTGAAGAGATCGAGGTAGTAGTCCACCTGTTCCTGCGACACGCCGGGCGGCATGAAGATGCCGCGCAGCATCACGTACTCGACCGGCAGCCCGGCGGCCGGGCAGGTCGGCACGTCGGCCCACGACTGGGTGGCCGTGAGCTTGGTCTTGTAGGGCATCGGCTGCTTGTCGAACACGCACAGCGCGCGCAGCTTGCCGGCGCGCCAGTGCGACTCGGCCTCGATCGGGTTGTTGACGGTCGAGTCGACGTGCTTGCCGACCAGTTGCACCGCCACGTCGCCGCCGCCCTTGAACGGGATGTAGGTGATCTTCTTGCCGGCGGCCTTCTCCAGCAGCACGGTGATGATCTGGTCTTCCTGCTTGGAGCCGGTGCCGGCCATCTTCACGCTGCCGGGCGGCGCGGCCTTCACCGCGTCGAAGTAGGCCTTGGCCGTCTTGTACGGCGACTCCTCATTGACCCACAGCACGAACTGGTCGAGCGCCAGCATCTGCACCGGCGTCAGGTCGCGCCAGTTGAACGGCACGCCGGTGGCCAGCGGCGTGGTGAACAGGTTGGACAACGTGATGATGATCTTGTGCGGATCGCCCTTCGCCTCCTTGACGGCGAGGAAACCCTCCGCGCCGGCGCCGCCCGAGCGGTTGACCACGACGATCGGCTGCTTGGTCAGGTTGTTCTTCGCCGCCACGCCCTGGATGAAGCGCGCCATCTGGTCGGCACCGCCACCGGTACCGGCCGGCACGACGAACTCGATCGGCTTGGCGGGCTCCCACGCGGCCGCCAGCGGCGCGTGGCCGAGGCCGGCCAGCGCGGCCGTCGCGAGCGCAGTGCGCAGGAAGAGCTTCTTGACTGTCTGCATCATGTCTCCTTCGTGGTCGGCGGACGCCGGATTGATCATTCGAACCTCGTCATGGGGAGCCGCCCTGAACTGCCCCGCGGCACGATAAGGGCCTCCTTCCCCAAGAGGAATTCAGCTTTTGTTCTGGTTCTGTTCAGCAATCTTTTAATCGGCGCCGCCAGCCGATCAGCCCAGACCGAGCTTCTGCGCCAGCCCGATGCGCTGCAGCTTGCCGGTGGCACCCTTCGGGATCTCGTCCATGAACAGGATCTTCTTGGGCACCTTGTAGTCGGCGGCGCGCTTGGCGACGAAGTCCTGGATCTCGCGCTCGGTGGCGCTGGCACCCTCCTTGAGCACCACGACCGCGGCCACCTCCTCGCCCAGCTTCGGGTGCGGCATGCCGAAGCACACGCACTGGCCGACCGCCGGGTGGTCCATCAGGATCTCGTCCACCTCGCGCGGGCTGACCTTCTCGCCGCCGCGGTTGATGATCTCCTTCAGCCGGCCGGTCAGGCTGATGTAGCCGTCGGCGTCCTTGCTGCCCTGGTCGCCGGTGCGGAACCAGCCGTTCAGGAAACCTTCGGCATTGGCCTTGGGGTTGTTCTCGTAGCCGGCGGTGACGTTGGGGCCGCGGATCACGATCTCGCCGATCTGGCCGGCACCGAGCAGGCTGCCGTCCTCGCCCATGATCTCGACCTCCGGCCCGGCCGGCAGGCCCACCGCACCGGGCTTGCGCGCCAGCGGTGGCAGCGGGTTCGAGGCCATCTGGTGCGTGGCCTCGGTCATGCCGTAGGCCTCGATCAGGGGCGCCTTGAAGATCTCCTCGAGCTCCTTGATGACCTGCGGCGGCATCGACGACGACGACGAACGCAGGAAGCGCAGCGGGTTGCGTGCGATCACGTCGGCATTGCCCTTGGCGCGCTGCACGATCGCCTGGTGCATGGTCGGCACCGCCGTGTACCAGGTGGGCTTGGCCTCGTCCATCCAGGCGAAGAACTTCAGCGCGTTGAAGCCGGGTGTGCAGAACACCTGCGAGCCTGCCGACAGCGGCGCCAGCACGCCCGCGATCAGGCCGTGGATATGGAACAGCGGCATGATGTTCAGGCCGATGTCGCCGGCCGTGAACTGCAGCGTCTTTCTGATGTTGGCCGCCGACGCGCAGAGGTTGCCGACCGACAGCGGCACGATCTTCGGCCGCGAGGTGGTACCCGAGGTGTGCAGCACCATGCCCACATCGCCCGCCTCGCCGTAACCGCCCTGCGCGGCTGCGGGGGCGCCGCCACCGTCCCGCGCGGCCAGCCGGAAGCTGCCGGCCGGCGCACCGGGCTCGACGATCAGGTCGACGACCCGCACGCCGAGCTTCTGCGCCACGGCGATCGCCGGCGAGGCGCTGCCCTGCTCGACGATCAGCAGCTTCGCGTTCAGGTCCGACAGGTAGAACTCGAACTCGTCGGCGCGGTAGGCCGGGTTCAGCGGCGCGCTGGTGGTGCCCGAGGCACAGGCCATGTAGCAGGTGGCCATCTCGGGGCCGTTGTTCAGCACGATCGCGACGCGGTCGTTGCGGCCGGCGCCCAGCGCATTCAGGCTCGCCAGCGTGGCGTCGACCAGCGCGCGCAATTCACGGTAGGACAGCGCAGTGCGGCCCGGCGCGGAGATCGCGGGGGCAGCATCGGCGCCGTGGGCAAGCAGGTCTTTCAGCGAGGTTTGCATCGGTCTCTGAATGTTGAGGCGGCCTGCGGCCGCGGATCGTCGGGAGCTGGAGACAAATGTACGGAGGCCATCGCGCCGGCACATCCGGGCGCGCCCCATGCAGGGGCGTCGGGGCGCAGACCGCGGGTGGGTCACGTCGCCTGCGTCGCAGATCACGACGCGCGTGTTCAGCAGAGCTTGAACCGAGGGGTGCTCGGGCAATCTGCAACGAAGAACATGAACTGTCGTGTCAGACCGTTCTGAAAAGATTTATACCCCATGACGGCGAATCGACCAATCCTGCACAACCGCAGGGGCGCAACGCAATCGGCAAGCGCGAACACAAATGCGCCGGTGGCGACCGATAGGCGTCGGCGCCGCGCCCTCTCGCCTACTTGATGCCGCCGACCTTGAGCTGCGCCATCTCGTCGCAGTAGCGCTGGCTCATGTCGAGCCAGTGCTCGCGCGCGTCGCTCATGCGGTCGATCAGTTCGGACATGACGGTCCAGTTCATGTCGGCGCCGAGCGAGGCGGTTGTCTGGAGCAGGCGTTTGTACTCGGCGGCCACCGCCTCCCAGGCCTCGAAGGCCTGCAGGATGTCCTGCAAGTTCACGGGGGTCTCAGCGGCCATGGCGTCGCGTGTGGAGATTGATTGAGCGTGCCGAAGTATTGCCCAACTGCCCCGCAACGCGCCCGTGGTCGCGTGCCACGCGAAGGCTTGCGTTTGTCGGCGCGCCCCGCTAGCGTGCCTGCCATCGCAGCCCCAACCCACGGCCGGCAGGTCCGGTCCCGGAGAGACCCATGAAGCACCTTGCGCGCTACACCCTCTGCCTGTCGCCGCTCGCCTGCTCGACGGCCTTTGCACAAGTTGCGGAGGCCAAGGTGCTGCGGGATCTGGACGCCACCGGCCGGACCACGCTGACCCGCGAGGAACTCGTGCAACTGCTGCCCGGCGCCAACATGAGCCGCATTTCCGCCAAGGGCAACACCCACATCTGGAAGAACGAGAGTGGCGGCAGCTTCATCATCTCGTCGGACAACCGCGACCGCGGCGCGGTCGCCTCGACGGCAGCCGGCAAATGGAGCATCTCCGACGACGGCCGCTACTGTGTGCTGATCGAGTGGAAGACGATCGAGACCGAGGAGTGGTGCCGCTACATCGTGCGCTCAGGCGAGGACTACTACGCAACGAAGTCCGACAAGACCGGCACGGAACGGGTCCACAAGCTCTCGATCAAGCGCTAGCAACCCAGTCTGACAGCCGCCTCGAAGTCGCCCCGCTGCGTCGACACCAGGACGCTCCACTCACAGCTTCGACAACGCAAGACGGACCTCATGAACGCTGGCCGAGGTGACAGATGTCGAGCCCTGGGCAGGATCGGGGTCCGGCTCCCGGAGGTCGACGGAAGGCGCGGGTTTGCGCCTAGCAAGATCTGACAGGTGACGCGACGACGCGGGAAGCAGACACTGACGGCTCCCGATGCACGCGTCTCGGCGGTCTCGCCCGCGACTCGACGCGTCGGCGACAGGGAGGGCCGCCATGGATGCCTGTCTTGTTCCGTCTGCTGCAAAGCCCGGCGCCTGTCGCTGTGGTCGGCGCGCCTTCGTCAGACATTGCATGGCGACATGTCTGTGCGCATCCACCTTCCGGATCACCGCCGAGCCCCTGGAACAAGAGCCCCTGGAGGCCGGCCTGACGCGGGCAAGGCGCGAATTCGAGGCCTTGGTGCTTGCGGCACGTGCGCTGGATTTCGACCGACGCATTGCATTCATCAACGTCGAGGTCAATCAGCGGATCGAGTATGCGGCCGACCCGGAGTCGGTGCCCGGCGCGGACGTGTGGTCGACCCCCTGCGAAACCCTGGCCCGCGGCGCGGGCGACTGCGAAGACTTCGCGATCACGAAGTTCTTCCTGCTTCTGGCGAGCGGCTACCCCCAGCACGGCGTTCGGCTGCTGTACGCGCACTTCCGCCGGATCGACCTCCAGGCAGCGCCGGTGCCTCACATGGTGGCGCTTGCGCGGTGGCCGCTCGTCGATCCGCTCGTCATGGACTCCATCAACCCGCTGCTCATCGCACTGTCACGCCGCGACGACCTCCACCCCATTTTCAGTTTCGACCAATCGACCGTCTGGCAGCGGATCGATGCGGTGCCCATGTCGCCGGAGCGGCGCACGATCCGGCCGTGGCGCACGACGCTGGCGCGCACGGGGCAACAGTTGCACTGACTGCAGAGCGAAAAGCGGCTGATCGAAAAGAAGCGGCCCGTCCCAGTGGTCTTTCACTGGCACGGGCCGTTCAATTTGGTGGAGCCGGGGGGAATCGAACCCCCGTCCGCAAGCCATCCTCAGGTAGATCTACATGCTTAGCTGTCTGATTTGAGTCTCACGCCGCCGTCGCGCAGAAGCACGCTACGGACAACGCCAGTCACTGAGTCTCGTTGAACGCCGAGTGACCCGACGAGCAACCAGCCGATGTGCATGACGTCTCAGCCTTCCACCTTGCGGCTTGGGCCCGGCCCATCGGCCTGCCGTTGAGACGCTCACCGGTGTTTAAGCGGCGAGGGCGAAACGTTCGTCGTTCGCAGTTGGTTTGTTTCAGCTGGATTTACGAGCTCACTGATGCTCGGCATGCACCACTCCGATTCCGCACCCACGTCGAAACCAGGTCGGCCCCTGTGCGTGCATTGTAGGTGGAGGGTCGGCGGGCCGATTCAAGGGCCGCGCGCCAACCCTGCCGACATCATTTCAGGCCGAAGGCGACCCGGGCGGTCGCGCCCTTGTCGTCGATCCCTTCGGTGCCGAGCCTCGAGGCCGTCAGCAGCACCCTCTCGGGCGGCACCTTCCCGGTCAGGTAGGCCTTGACGCGGTCACCGCGCTGGTCGGCCAGGGCCTTCAACGCCGCCTCGCCGGCCGGTGCGCTGGCCAGCAGCAGGGCTTCCATCTCGGCCGGCGGCAGGCTCTTGGCCAGGCCGATGGCGTTGCGGGGCTTGGTCTTCAGGTCGGACGCCTTGTAGGCGGCCTCGAGCCAGCGGCCCCGTTCGTCGGGCTCGATCTTCACGCTCTCGGCCAGCTCGCCGGAGGATTTGGCCTTGGCCATGCGCAGCAGGCGGTCGACGTACTGGGCGCGGAGCGCGGCCTCGTCGACCGCCGGGTCAGCGCGGCCGGTGGCTTCGAGCTTGAGGGCCGGCCGGTCGGTCAGCGCCTTGACCAGCGTGTCCAGGCGTTGGCGGCTGGCGTCGCTGAGTTCGGTGGAGCCAGGGGCGAACTCCACATAGCCCAGCTCCTGCCCTCCACCGCCGAAGGCGCTGGCGAGCAGCGAGAACGGCGCGGTGATGGCCTTGGTGATCAGGTTGACGATGACCCGCACGACGATGCGACCGACCGAGAACTGGGGATCGTCGAGGCTGCCACTGATCGGCAGGTCGATGTCGATCACACCGTTGCGGTCCTTCAGCAGCGAGACGGCCAGCAGCACCGGCAGCTTCAGCGCGTCGGGGCTGTCGATCTTGTCGCCGAAGGTGAGCTGGTCGAGATAGACGTTGTTCTCGGCCTCGAGCTTGCCGTTCTCGATCTTGTAGTGGACCTTGACCGACAGGGTGCCCTTCTCGATGCCGTAGCCGGCATAGCGGCCGGAGTAGGCGGTGAGGCGGGTGATGTCGATGCCACGCGCGCTGGCCGTGATGTCGGTGGCCAAGCGCGGACCCAGCGGGTGCATGGTGCCGCCGATCTCCAGCGGCGCGGCGCCGTCGACCTTGCCGGAGATCTTCACGGTGGCCGGTTGCGGGCTGTCCCAGGCCAGCGCCGACACCTCGCCGCCGATGTCGGTGAGCTTGGCCGAGTAGTTGGGGCGGATGAAGTTGTCGGTGAAGTCGACCGTGCCGCCCGCCAGGCGGATCTCGCGCCAGCGCAGCTGCGGTGGCGGCGCGGCCGGCGCTGCGTCGGCCACCACGGGAGCGGATGCCGCAGCGGCAGGCGGCGCCGGTTCAGGTGGTGCGGCGGGTGCGGCACCGGACGCGGTCTCGGTGGTCAGCGAGCGCGGGGTGGCGTCGCCTGGGCGCTTGACGATCTCGGACAGGTTGATGCGGCCATCTGCGTTGACGATCACCCTGCCGTAGAAGTCGTCGAGCGTGACGTTGCCCAGATCGGCCTGGACCGCGGCGGGCCGCCATCCGACATCGGCCGCATCGAGCTGCAGGCCCTTGAAGCGCACGAACTCGGCCTGGTTGATCTGGTCGAGCAGGCGCAGTTCCCGCAGCGCCAGCCGGCCGCGCCAGCGCGCCAGCGACACGGTCTCCTGCGCCGTCCCGTCGACCTGCATTTCGCCTTGCGCGCTGACCTTCGCCGACACCAGCGCGACGTTCAACTGCGCCTCGACATACGGCTGAAGTGCACGCAGGTCGAGGGACTCGAGGTCGATCTTGCTGCGCAGCGCCAGCGGCTGCGGTCGCGCGGTGCCGCTGGCACGCAGCCGGCCACCGTGCTGCAGGGCCGTGGCCAACTCGAAGTTCAGCGGCTTGGTCAGGTCGCTGTCGAGCTGGCGCAGCTTGAGATCGGTGCGCGTGATGCCGAAGACCGCGACCGGCTTGACGCTGCGATCGCTGAGAGTGACGCGGCAGTTGCTGCAACTCAGTTCACCGACCTGCCAGCGCGGCGGCGGGGCCGACCGTTCCTGCGCGGCAGCCGGCGCCGAGACCGCCGGCTCGGCGGGCGGCGGCTGCCAGCCGATCACGCCCCGCTCGTTGCGAGCCGCCTCGAGGTCCAAGCCCTCCAGCTTCACGGCGGCAATGCGGGCCACGATCGGCTCGGCAGCGCCGGCACCGACCTGCAGCCCGTTCACGTCGAGCCGGGACAGGCGCAGCCGGTCCGTCGCCGTGTCTGGCTTGGCGAGCTTGCCAGCTGCCTTGCGCGCCGACGGCGGCGGAGGCACCGCGGCACCGACCGGCTGCAGTTCCAGTCCCGTGAGCTGCAGGGCGCCTTCGCTGACGGACCAGCTCGCCGGGCCGACCTCGGCGTGCGCCTGCAGCGCCACATCGGCCCCCAGCACGCGCACTGGAAGCAGCGTCTGCCACGGCGCGAGCCAAGCGGTGGGCTTGAAGCCGGCCACGTCGGCTTTCAGCCGGGCGCTGCGGGCCGCGACCGACAGCGTGCCATCGACCTGGACTTTGGCACCCTGCGCGTCGACCAGCGAAAGTGCCAGCGTGGCGGGCGGTGCATCGGGGCGGGCGTCAAGTCCGCCGACCGCCAGCGTGATGGGCGTCAGCGCCTGGCCCTGCGGCCAGGCCGGCTCGGTGAGCAACACGCGGCCTTCAGCCAGCTCGAGCGTGTCCACCCGCCATTGCCAGCCGTCGGCATCGCCAGCCGCGGCGGGCGCCGAGGCGGCCCCGCCCGCTGCGCTGGCGGCCGACGCGGCCGAGTCCGGCGCATCGGACAGCACCAGGCGGTCCTTGCCGGTGGGTGCCGGTGCCGCGGCCGCGAGGCGCGGCAGGTCGACCTCGAGCTGCGGCGCCTGCAGCCGGATCGCGCCCACGATGGCCTTGCGCTCGAGCGGCTGCAGGTCCAGCCCCTCGATCGCCAGACGTTCCACCGCGACCCGCGCGCCCTGCGCCGGAACCACCGCCTGCATCTGGGACAGCGTGGCGCCGCCAGCGATCCGCAACAGGGGCGCCGCCGGTGCGGGCCGCTGCTCGAAGCCGATCGCGAGCTGCAGGTCGAGCTGCCCGCGCAGGACATCGATCGGCAACGCCTGCGGCAGCAGTGGCGCAAACGCCTCCACCCAGCGCGGCACGTCGAGCTGCTGCCAGCTCACGTCGACGTGTGAGCGGCGCCCCTCGGCGAACGGCTGGGTCTTGCCCTGCAGCTGCAGGTGGCTGCCGTTGACCCGGGCGTCGAGCAGCGGTTCGACATCGATCGTCACCTGAGAAGGCAGATTCGAGACGAAGGGAACGCCGATCTGCAGCCCCTCCACGTGGTGCTCGCTGCGCGACACGCGGTCGACGATGTGGATGCGCCCGCCTTCGAGACGGATGTTGTTCAGCGCGAAGCGCGCCGGCTTGGCATCGGGCGGTGCCGGCGGCTGCTTCGCCAAGGCTTCGAGCATCGGCGTGATGTTGTAGCGCCCGATCGCCTGACGCTCCAGCTCGACCTGCGGCTCGCGCACCAGCACGCGTTCGAGCACCGGTGCGAGCCGCCACAACGACTCGATGGACAGGTCGGCGCGCAGCTCGGCGACGCGCAGCCACGGCGCCTCGCCCGGCCCGAGCCTCAGACCTGCGATCACCGCCTCCAGCCTCCATGGCGCCAGTTCGATGCGATCCAGAGCCAGTGGGGCGCCGAGCGCCTCGCTGGCCGCTGCCTCGATGCGTGGTTTCAGGAAGCCCGGCAACCAGGCGCCGATCAGCAGCGTCCACAGCAGAGCGAAGCTCGCCACGCCGCCCGCGGTCCACAACAGGGCGCGCGGCACGGCGCCACCCTGCCGAGAAGGGAACGGAGCTGGCGATCGTGTGCGGGAGGAAGTCATCGCTGACGCAGACGGGACGGTCGGGACGGCCGTGGCAGTGTGCTCGCGCGTGCCCTCGCGGGTCAACGCCACGCTTTCACTCAAAGGGGCGCAAGCAGTGGCAGCAGGTCGAGCGGCGTTGCGATCACCGCGTCGGCGCCCCAGGCATCGAGATCCGGCGTCGCTCCGAGGTAACCGTAGGCCGCAGCGATGGCGGGCATGCCGGCGGCGCGCGCCGCCTCCATGTCGCGCAGGTCATCGCCCACGTACACGGCCTCGTGCGGCGCAACCCCGAGCCGCCGGCAGGCTTCGAACAGCGGCGCCGGATGCGGTTTGGCATGCGGGGTGGTGTCACCCGAGATCACCACCGAGGTCAGGCGATCGAGCCCCAAGCCCGCCACCACCGGACCTGTGAAGCGGGTCGCCTTGTTCGTCACGATGCCCCAGGACAGGCCGCGCTGCGCAAGCGATGCAAGGCACCCGGCCACCCCCTCGAACAGCCGGGTGTCGCAGTCGAGCGCGGCCTCGTACTCCGACAGGAACTCGACGCGCGCCGTTTCGTAGTCGTCGTCGCCGGGATGCATGCCGAGTCCGGCGCCCAGCATGCCGCGTGCGCCGGCCGACGCGACCGGACGCAACTGCGATATCGGCAGCGCGGGCAGCCCGCGCCGTTCGCGCAGTCGGTTCAGGGCCCCGCCGAGGTCGGGTGCGGTGTCGGCGAGCGTGCCATCGAGGTCGAACAGCACGGCGCGCACGCTGAAGCGCGCACTCATGCTTTACGGCAGCCGAACAGATAGTTCACGCTGGTGTCGGCGCTGAGCCTGTAGCGGCGCGTGACCGGGTTGTATTCCATGCCGCGGGTCGCGCTCACGTCGAGATCGGCTTCGCGACACCAGCGTGCCAGTTCGCTCGGGCGGATGAAGCGCGCGTACTCGTGCGTGCCACGCGGCAGCAGCTTGAGCAGGTACTCCGCGCCGACGATCGCGAACAGGAAGGACTTGGGATTGCGGTTGAGCGTCGAGAAGAACACATGCCCCCCAGGCCGCACCAGCGCAGCACAGGCCCGCACGATCGACGAAGGGTCGGGCACGTGCTCGAGCATCTCCATGCAAGTGACGACGTCGTAGCGGCCCGGCTGCTCGGCGGCCAGCGCCTCGGCGGCGATCTCGCGGTACTGCACCGACGGCGTGGCCGCCTCCAGTGCGTGCAACTGCGCCACCTTCAGCGCCTTGCTCGACAGGTCGATCCCCAGCACCTCGGCGCCCTGGCGCGCCATCGCGTCGGACAGGATGCCTCCGCCGCAACCGACATCGAGCACGCGCTTGCCCTGGAGACCACCGGCCAGCCTGGCGAGCCACTCGAGCCGCAGCGGGTTGATCTGGTGCAGCGGCCGGAACTCGCTCTCCGGGTCCCACCAGCGGTGGGCCAGGTCGCCGAACTTCGCGAGCTCCTGGGGATCGGCGTTCATCGCCGGGGCATCGTTCATCGTCATGGGGAGATGGTAGGCGCAGGACATGGGGCGAGAAACAAAAAACCCCGCCGAGGCGGGGTTTCAAAGCGGGCCAGGCCAGCTTACTTCTTGGTACGCGTACCGACCACTTCGATTTCCGTGCGACGGTTCTTCGCGCGGCCATCGGCGGTCTTGTTGTCTGCCACCGGTTGCTTCTCGCCCTTGCCTTCGGTGTAGATGCGGTTCTTCTCGATGCCCTTGGACTCGAGATAGGCCTTGACGGCCTCCGAACGGCGCAGCGACAGCTTCTGGTTGTAGGCATCGGAGCCGACCGAGTCGGTGTGACCGACGGCGATCACGACTTCCAGGTTCAGACCGGCAATCTTGCTGGCCAGGTCGTCGAGCTTGCTCTTGGCTTCGGGCTTCAGGGTCGCCTTGTCGAAGTCGAAGAACGCGTCGGCGGCATAGGTCACCTTCTCGCTGACCGGCACCGGCACGACAGCCGGAGCAGGCGCCGGGGCCGGCGGGGCCACGGGCGCAGGAGCGGGGGCAGCGGCAACAGGAGCCGGCGGCGGGGCCTTCGGCGGCGCGCCGTCGCAGCGCTCGTCGGCGGTAGCGGGAGTCCAGAAATTGTCGCGCCAGCAGAGTTCGTTGGTGCCGTTCTTCCAGACGTTCCCGTCCACGTTCTTCCAGTTGTCGACCGTCTGGGCAAACGCGGTGGAAGCGGAGGTGGCGATCGCGGCAGTCGCGAAGAGCATTGCCACCTTGTTCAATTTATTCATGACTTTCCTCTCTCGGTAGGCCGTTAAACGGCAGACGTCCATGCGGATATATCGAGCGAAACTATCAAGCGCCCTATGAAAAGAGCACTTTAGGACCGACAAATCATTGTGCCATATGGCTTTGCAGCGACAAGGTTTCGGCCAGCTCCCGTGCCGCACCCGTGGCCGCTGTTGCGCTGCTGCGACAGCAAGCGGCAACTAGAATCATCGACTTCCCGCTACCCCTTGCAGCCGGCACCGAGCCCGATGCAAGCCCCGCGGCCCCTCACCGCGGACCACCTCCCGATCTCGCATGACCCAGTTCGCCAAGGAAACCCTGCCGATCAGCCTCGAAGAGGAGATGCGGCGCTCCTACCTCGACTACGCGATGAGCGTGATCGTCGGCCGAGCCCTGCCGGATGCGCGCGACGGCCTGAAGCCGGTGCACCGGCGCGTGCTGTTCGCGATGCACGAGTTGAACAACGACTGGAACCGGCCGTACAAGAAGTCGGCGCGCATCGTCGGCGACGTGATCGGTAAATACCACCCGCACGGCGACACCGCGGTCTACGACACCATCGTGCGCATGGCGCAGGATTTCTCGCTGCGCCACATGCTGGTCGACGGCCAGGGCAATTTCGGCTCGGTCGACGGCGACAACGCGGCGGCGATGCGCTACACCGAGATCCGCCTGTCGAAGATCGCCCACGAGATGCTGGCCGACCTGGACAAGGGCACGGTCGACTTCGGCCCCAACTACGACGGCTCCGAGAAGGAGCCGCTGGTGATGCCGACCCGCCTGCCCAACCTGCTGGTCAACGGCTCGGCCGGCATCGCGGTGGGCATGGCCACCAACATCCCGCCTCACAACCTGAACGAGACAGTCGATGCCTGCCTGCACCTGCTGAAGAACCCCGAAGCTTCGATCGACGAGCTGATGGAGATCATCCCGGCACCGGACTTCCCGACCGCCGGCATCATCTACGGCCTCAATGGCGTGCGCGAGGGCTACCGCACCGGCCGCGGCAAGGTGGTGATGCGCGCGAAGTGCCACTTCGAGGACATCGACAAGGGCGCGCGTCAGTCGATCATCGTCGACGAGATCCCGTACCAGGTGAACAAGAAGACGCTGCTCGAGCGCATGGCCGAGCTCGTCCACGAGAAGAAGCTGGAGGGTATCAGCCACATCCAGGACGAATCCGACAAGTCGGGCATGCGGGTCGTCATCGAGCTCAAGCGCGGTGAAGTGCCCGAAGTGGTGCTGAACAACCTGTACAAGCAGACCCAGCTGCAGGACAGTTTCGGCATCAACATGGTGGCGCTGGTGGACGGCCAGCCCAAGCTGTGCAACCTGCGCGATCTGGTGGAGGTGTTCCTCGAACACCGCCGCGAGGTGGTCACGCGGCGTACCGTGTTCGAGCTGCGCAAGGCACGCGAACGCGGCCACGTGCTCGAGGGCCTGGCGGTCGCGCTGGCGAACATCGACGAGTTCATCGAGATCATCAAGAACTCGCCCACGCCGCCGCTGGCCAAGCAGGGACTGATGGACAAGAGCTGGGATTCGTCGCTGGTGCGCGAGATGCTCGTCCGCGCAGCGTCCGACACCCCGGGCGGCCGCGACGCGTTCCGTCCTGAAGGACTGCCGGCGGCATACGGCATGCAGGCCGACGGGCTGTACCGGCTGTCCGACGATCAAGCCCAGGAGATCCTGCAGATGCGCCTGCAGCGCCTCACTGGCTTGGAGCAGGACAAGATCATCGGCGAGTACAAGGAGGTGATGGCGCACATCGCCGACCTGCTCGACATCTTGTCCAAGCCCGAGCGCGTGACCACCATCATCGGCGAGGAACTGGTGGCGGTGAAACAGGAGTTCGGCCAGACCAAGCTGGGCGCACGCCGCAGCGTGATCGAGCACAACGTGCAGGAGCTCGGCACCGAGGACCTGATCACGCCGACCGACATGGTGGTCACGCTGAGCCACACCGGCTACGTGAAGAGCCAGCCGCTGGCCGAGTACCGCGCGCAGCGCCGCGGCGGGCGCGGCAAGCAGGCCACGCAGACCAAGGACGACGACTGGATCGAGCAGCTCTTCATCGCCAACACGCACGACTGGATGCTGTGCTTCAGCAACCGGGGACGCGTCTACTGGCTCAAGGTCTGGGAGGTGCCGCAGGGCGGCCGCGCGGCGCGCGGCAAGCCCATCGTCAACATGTTCCCGTTGCAGCCCAACGAGAAGATCACGGTGGTGCTGCCGCTGACCGGCGAGTTCCGCACCTTCCCGTCGGATCACTACATCTTCATGTCCACCGCGCTCGGCACGGTGAAGAAGACCGCGCTCGACGAGTTCAGCAACCCGCGCAAGGCCGGCATCATCGCCGTCGACCTGGACGAAGGTGACCACCTCATCGGTGCGGCGCTGACCGACGGCAAGCACGACGTGATGCTGTTCTCCGACGGTGGCAAGGCGGTCCGCTTCGACGAGGACGACGTGCGCCCGATGGGCCGCAACGCGCGCGGCGTGCGCGGCATGGCGCTCGAACCCGGCCAGAACGTCATCGCGATGCTGGTGGCCGAGGACGAGTCGCAGAGCGTGCTCACCGCCACCGAGAACGGCTACGGCAAGCGCACCTCGATCACCGAGTACACCCGCCACGGCCGCGGCACCAAGGGCATGATCGCGATCCAGCAGACCGAGCGCAACGGCCGCGTCGTCGCCGCCACGCTGGTACGTCCGGAGGACGAGATCATGCTGATCACCGACCGGGGTGTGCTGGTTCGCACGCGCGTGAGCGAGATCCGCGAACTCGGCCGCGCGACCCAGGGCGTCACGCTGATCTCCCTCGACGACGGCTCGCAGCTCGGTGGCCTGCAGCGCATTGTCGAGAACGACGCCGGCAGCGATGCCGCCGACACCGACGAGACGCCGACGCCATGATGAAGATGCGTTCCCTGGCGACCGCCCTCGCGCTGTCGCTGACCTTCGGCGCCGGCGGCGCATTGGCCCAGGGCGCTGCCGCGCCAGCCACCGCAGCCCCGGCGGCATCCGCCAGCAGCCCGGCGAAACGCGACCTCGCGAAGCGCTGGGTGGCGCTGCAGCAGGACTCGCTGGATGCCGCGGCACGCAGCATCGTCGAGGCGCCTGCCCGGCAGTTGCTGGGCGCCGCCGATCCGGTGCTGCGCAGCAAGGTGCCGGCCGACAAGCGCGACGCCGTGGCGAAGCAGTTGCAGGACGAGGCGCGCAAGTACGCCGACGAACTCACGCCGGTGGTGCGCAAGCGCGCCCAGGAGCTGGCCCAGAGCCAGATGCTGGCGGCGGTGGAAGAGAAGTACACCGAGGACGAGCTGCGCCAGGTCGTCGGCTTCTACGAATCGCCGGTGTTCAAGAAGCTGCAGCAGACGCAGCCGCCGATCGAACAGGCGCTGGGCCAGAAGCTGCTCGCCGGCATCCAGCCGACCGTCGAGACCAAGGCCAAGGCCCTGCAGGCCACGATGGCGAAGATCCTCGGGGTCTCGCCCGCGCCGGTGGGCGGTGGCGCGAGCGCGCCGGCCGGTAGCGGCCTCAAGCCGTCCGCACCGAAGAGGCTGGGCGCCCCGTCCGCCGACAAGCCCTGATCGGCCGTGACACGCGCCTACAACTTTTCCGCCGGGCCGGCCACGCTGCCGGAACCGGTGCTGGCCCAGGCGGCCGCCGAGATGCTCGACTGGCGGGGCAGCGGCATGGGCGTCATGGAGATGAGCCACCGTGGCCGCGAGTTCGACGAGATCTTCGCGCGCACCGAGTTGCGGCTGCGCGAACTGCTCGCCGTCCCGGCCGAGTTCAAGATCCTCTTCATGCAGGGCGGCGCGATCGCCGAGAACGCGATCGTGCCGATGAACCTGTCCCGCGGCGGCGTGACCGACCATGTGGTGACCGGCCTCTGGTCGATCAAGACCCGGCAGGAGGCGCTGCGCTATGGCGAGGCGCACGTCGTCGCGAGCAACGAGGCCGACGGTGCCGCCAACCACACCACCCTGCCCGCTCCCACGACCTGGCGGTTCAGCGCGAACGCGAGCTACGTGCACGTGTGCAGCAACGAGACCATCAACGGCGTGGAGATGCACGAACTGCCCGACCTGCGGGCACTCGGGTGCGACGCGCCGCTGGTGATGGACTGCTCCTCGCACATCGGCTCGCGGCCCATCGAGTGGTCCCGCGTCGGACTGGCCTACGCCGGCGCGCAGAAGAACATCGGCCCATCCGGGCTGACGCTGGTGTTCGTGCGCGAGGACCTGCTCGGCCATGCGCTCCCCTTCTGCCCCAGCGCCTTCGACTATGCCGTCGTCGCCGCGAACGGCTCGATGTACAACACGCCGCCAACTTACTCCATCTACATCGCCGGCCTGGTATTCGAGTGGATGGCGACCCAGGGCGGCGTGGCGGCGCTCGAGCAGCGCAACATCGAAAAAGCGACGCTGTTGTACGACGCGATCGATGGCTCGGGCTTCTACGCCAACCGCGTCGCGCGCGAGGCCCGCTCGCGCATGAACGTCCCCTTCTTCCTGCCCGACGACCGGCTGTATGCCCCGTTCCTGGCGGGCGCCGAGGAGCGCCGCTTGCTGCAGCTCAAGGGGCACAAGAGCGTGGGCGGCCTGCGGGCCTCGATCTACAACGCCATGCCGCTGGCTGGAGTGCAGGCACTGGTGACCTACATGCGAGAATTTGCGCAACGCCATGGCTGATTCCGCCGCCTCTCCACTCGACCCCGCGCTGCTGGGCTTGCGCCAGCAGATCGATGCCGTCGACCGCGAGCTGCTGGCCCTGCTGAACCGACGCGCGTCGCTGGCGCAGGAAGTGGGCGGCATCAAAAAGCGCGAAGGCTCGGTGGTGTTCCGCCCCGAGCGCGAGGCCCAGGTGATCGACGGCCTGAAGGCTTCGAATCCCGGCCCGCTGCAGGCGGACAGCGTGGCGCCGATCTGGCGCGAAATCATGTCAGCCTGCCGCGCCCTCGAGACGCCGACGCGCGTGGCTTACCTTGGCCCGGCCGGCACCTTCAGTGAACTCGCGGCCCTGGGCTACTTCGGCAGCTCGATCGTGCGCGTGCCCTGCGCCAGCATCGATGAGGTGTTCCGTACCACCACTGCGGCCGCAGCCGACTTCGGCGTCGTCCCCGTCGAGAACTCGACCGAGGGCGTGGTGGCGCGGTCGCTGGACCTGCTGCTGACGACGCCGCTGTTCCTGATCGGCGAGACCAGCCTGTTCGTCCGCCACAACCTGCTGCGCCAGACCAACTCGCTGGCTGGCATCCAGGCCGTGTGCGCGCACCCCCAGGCGCTCGCGCAATGCCACGGCTGGCTCAGCTATCACCTGCCCGATGTCGAGCGCCGGCCGGTTGCCAGCAATGCCGAGGGGGCCCGGTTGGCTGCGCTCGACTCCAGCCTCGCCGCCGTGGCGAGCGAACGTGCCGGCAGCGAGTTCGGACTGCACGTCGTCGCGCCGGCCATCCAGGATGACCCGCACAACCGCACCCGCTTCGTGATCGTCACGCACCCCGATCGCCACCCGCAGCCCAAGGCCTCCGGCCACGACTGCACCAGCCTCGTGGTGTCGGTCAACAACCGGCCCGGCGCGGTGCACGACATGCTGGTGCCGCTGAAGCAGCACGGTGTGTCGATGACGCGCTTCGAGTCGCGCCCTGCCCGCAGCGCCGATCAGTGGGAGTACTACTTCTACATCGACCTGCAGGGCCACCCCGACGAGCCGGCCGTCGCTGCGGCGCTGGCCGAATTGCGCGCGGCCTGCTCCTTCTTCAAGCTGTTGGGCACCTACCCGCTCGACGTCCACTGACCCCGGCCACCCATGTTCAATCAACTCGGCGTGATCGGTTGTGGCCTGATGGGCGGCTCGTTCGCGTTGGCGCTCAAGCGCGCCGGCCTCGTGAAGCGCGTGGTCGGCTACAGCAAGTCGCCATCGACCACCGAGAAGGCCAGGCGCCTGGGGGTGATCGACACCGCGGCCGAATCGGCGCTGCTGGCCGTCTCGGGCTCCGACCTGGTGCTGCTGGCCGTGCCGGTGGCCGCCACCGAGGCCACCTTGAAGGCCATCCGCCACCTGGTAGAGCCCGGCGTGATGCTGATGGACGTGGGCAGCACCAAGCGCGACGTGGTCGACGCCGCCCGGCGGGTGCTGAAGGACAAGGTCGGCTGCTTCGTGCCGGCCCATCCGATCACCGGCAAGGAAGTCTCCGGCATCGAGAACGCCGACGCCCACCTCTACGCCAACCGGCAGGTCATCCTCACGCCGCTGGCGCAGACCGACGCGGTCCTGGTCCAGAAGGCCACCGACGTATGGGCCGCGATCGGCTGCCAGGTGCTCAAGATGAGCCCGGAGAACCACGACGCCGCATTCGCGGCCGTCAGCCACCTGCCGCACCTGCTGGCCTTCGCCTATTTCGCGTCGGTCGCCAAGCAGCCGGCCGGGCGCGACTTCCTGTCGCTGGCGGGCCCGGGCTTCCGCGACTTCACGCGTATCGCCGCCAGCGACCCGGTCATGTGGCGCGACGTGCTGATGAGCAACCGCGAGGAGATCCTGAAGCAGTCGCAGCGCTTTCGCCACACGCTCGACGCGCTCGAGCACGTGATGAAGCTCGGCAACAGCGAGGCCCTCGAAGACCTGATCCGCAACGCCTCGGAAATGCGCGCCGGCTGGCAGATGAGCAGCCCGAAGCCGGGCGGCAGCCGCTGAGCGTGGTGACGCCGCGCGCCTACCTCGACCTTCCCCCGCTCCAGGCTGCGGGGGGCACGGTAAGGCTGCCCGGTTCCAAGAGCATCTCCAACCGCGTGCTGCTGCTCGCCGGCCTGTGTGCCGGCCGCACCCACGTGCTCGACCTGCTGGACTCCGACGACACCCGGGTCATGCTCGATGCGCTGCGCGCGCTCGGCTGCGACATCGAGACCGACGGCGCGGCGCGGGTCGTCACCGGCCTCGGCGGGCGGCTCGCGGTGCGCGAGGCCCAGTTGTTCCTCGGCAACGCCGGCACCGCGATGCGGCCGCTGGCCGCGGCACTGGCGCTGCTGGCGGCCGATCAGGGGGGACGTTTCGAACTCAGCGGTGTGCCGCGCATGCACGAGCGGCCAATCGGCGACCTGATCGATGCGCTGCGGCCCCTGGGCTGCACGATCACCTGCCTGGCCACCGAAGGCTATCCGCCCCTGCGGCTGGAGCGCGGCACGCTGAAGCTGGACGCGCCGATCCACGTGCGCGGCGACGTCTCCAGCCAGTTCCTGACCGCCCTGCTGATGGCACTGCCGCTGGTCGCGGCACGCCAGGCGATCACGATCGAGGTCGATGGCGAACTGATCTCCAAGCCCTACATCGAGATCACGCTGGCGCTGCTGGTGCGCTTCGGCATTTCGGTGCAGCGTGAAGGCTGGCAACGCTTCGTCATCCCGCAGGGCAGCGCCTACCGGTCTCCGGGCGAGATCGCGGTCGAGGGCGATGCCTCGTCGGCCTCGTACTTCATCGCGGCCGGGGCCATCGCCGCCGCTGACACGCCCTTGCGCATCGAAGGGGTCGGCTCGGCGTCGATCCAGGGCGACATCCGCTTCGTCGAAGCGGCCCGTGCGATGGGCGCCGACATCACCGAGGAAGCGAACGCCCTCGTGGTACGCCGCGGCGCCTGGCCGCTGACGGCGATCACGCTCGACTGCAACCACATCCCCGATGCCGCGATGACGCTGGCGGCGATGGCCTTGTATGCCACTGGCACCACGCGGCTGACCAACATCGCGAGCTGGCGGGTCAAGGAGACCGACCGCATCGCCGCCATGGCCATCGAACTCCGCAAGTTCGGCGCCACGGTGCTGGAAGGCGCCGACTTCATCGAGGTCACGCCGCCGGCGCGCTGGCAGGCCGCGGCGATCCACACCTACGACGACCACCGCATGGCGATGTGCGCCTCGCTGGCGGCCTTCAATCCGCTGGCCGGCGGCGACGTGCCGGTGCGCATCCTGGACCCGCGCTGCGTCAACAAGACCTTCCCGGCCTATTTCGACGCCCTGTTCGGCGTGACCCGTGCCCGGCCCGACCGTGTCCCGGTCCTGACCGTCGACGGCCCGACCGCGTCGGGCAAGGGCACGCTCGGCAGCGCGCTCGCCGAGCGGCTGGGTTACCACCACCTCGACTCCGGCGCCCTCTACCGCGCCACTGCCCTGGCCGCGCTGCGACGCGGCGTACCGGCGAGCGACGAGGCCGCCGTCGCGGCGATCGCGCGCACGCTGCCGCTGCGCTTCGAGAACCAGCAGACGCTGCTGGCCGGCGAGGATGTCAGCGACGAGCTCCGCCACGAGGCGGTCGGTAGCCTGGCCTCGCAGATCGCAGCCCTGCCCGCCGTGCGCCAGGCGCTGGTGGAGTTGCAGCTCGCCTTCCGCCGCCTGCCCGGCCTGGTGGCCGATGGGCGGGACATGGGCACCGTGATCTTCCCCGGCGCGGCGCTCAAGGTGTTCCTCACCGCCAACAGCGAACAGCGCGCCAGCCGGCGGCATAAGCAGTTGATTTCAAAGGGAATTTCAGCTAATATCGAAAGTCTTCGGGCCGACTTGGAGGCACGTGACGCTCGCGACCAGCATCGCAGCGTGGCGCCCTTGAAGCCGGCCGAGGATGCCCGGTTGCTCGACAACTCGGCCCTGTCCGTCGAAACCTCGGTGGACCAGGTGCTGGATTGGTGGGACGCCGTGCAGCCCTTCGGTTCTCGCGCCACTCACGAGGATTGACGGGCGCCCCAGGTCCGCGGCTTCCCCTCAGCACTGCAAGGTGCGCTGAAGCGGCGGTTCTTTCAACCTAACCCGCCACGCAAGTGGCAAATCGCCGGAACGCCGGCTTCAGGAAACCCCAATGAGTCAAACCGCAACTGCCTCGTCGCAAGGCATGGAATCGTTCGCCGCCCTGTTCGAGGAGTCGCTCAAGCGCTCCGACATGCGCGCCGGCGAGGTGATCACTGCCGAGGTGGTCCGCATCGAGCACAGCTTCGTGGTCGTCAATGCCGGCCTCAAGAGCGAAGCCTATGTGGCGATCGAAGAATTCAAGAACGACCAGGGCGAGCTCGAAGTCCAGGTCGGCGACTTCGTCTCCGTCGCGATCGACGCGATCGAGAACGGCTACGGCGACACCATCCTGTCGCGCGACAAGGCCAAGCGCCTGGCCTCGTGGATGTCGCTCGAGACCTCGCTCGAGTCCGGCGACTTCGTGACCGGCACCGTCAACGGCAAGGTCAAGGGCGGCCTGACCGTGCTGGTCAACGGCATCCGCGCCTTCCTCCCCGGCTCCCTGCTCGACACGCGTCCCGTCAAGGACATGACGCCGTTCGAAGGCAAGACCATGGAGTTCAAGGTCATCAAGCTCGACCGCAAGCGCAACAACGTCGTGCTGTCGCGCCGCGCCGTGGTCGAGGCCTCGATGGGTGAAGAGCGCGCCAAGCTGCTCGGCACGCTGCGCGAAGGCGCCTTCGTCAACGGCGTGGTCAAGAACATCACCGAATATGGTGCGTTCGTCGACCTCGGCGGCATCGACGGCCTGCTGCACATCACCGACATGGCCTGGCGCCGCGTGCGCCACCCGAGCGAGGTGGTCACGGTCGGTCAGGAACTGACCGCCAAGGTGCTGAAGTTCGACGCCGAGAAGAACCGCGTCTCGCTGGGCCTCAAGCAGATGGGCGACGACCCGTGGGTCGGCGTCTCGCGCCGCTACCCGACCGGCACCCGCCTGTTCGGCAAGATCACCAACATCGCCGACTACGGCGCGTTCGTCGAGATCGAGCCCGGCATCGAAGGTCTGGTGCACGTCTCGGAGATGGACTGGACCAACAAGAACATCGCCCCGTCCAAGCTCGTCACGCTGGGCGAAGAGGTCGAGGTCATGGTGCTCGAGATCGACGAGGACAAGCGCCGCATCAGCCTGGGCATGAAGCAGTGCAAGGCCAACCCGTGGGACGAATTCGCGCAGAACCACAAGCGCGGCGACAAGCTCAAGGGCCCGGTCAAGTCGATCACCGACTTCGGCGTGTTCGTCGGCCTGGCTGCCGGCATCGACGGCCTGGTGCACCTGTCCGACCTGTCCTGGCACGAGCCGGGCGAGGCCGCCGTGCGCAACTACAAGAAGGGCCAGGAAGTCGAGGCCCTCGTGCTGGCAATCGACGTCGAGCGCGAGCGCATCTCGCTGGGCATCAAGCAGCTCGACGGTGATCCGTTCGCGACCTTCACCACACTCAACGACCGTGGTGCAACGGTGACGGGCAAGGTCAAGACGGTCGACGCGCGCGGCGCCGAGATCCAGCTGACCGACGACGTGACCGGCTACCTGCGCGCCAGCGAAATCTCCCGCGACCGTGTGGAAGACGCCCGCAACGTGCTGAAGGAAGGCGACGAAGTCACGGCGCTGATCATCAACGTCGACCGCAAGACGCGTTCGATCCAGCTGTCGATCAAGGCCAAGGACAACGTCGACAACCAGGAAGCGATGCAGCGCCTGGCCCAGACGTCCGAACGCGAGAACGCCGGCACCACGAGCCTCGGCGCCCTGCTGAAGGCCAAGCTGGACCAGAACAACTCCTGAGTCCCGCCGAGGCTGGAGACCCCGCGGGGTTTCCAGCCTGCGCGCATGCCCTTGCCCCCGAGGGCATGCGCGCAGGCCCCAGTGCCCGGATCAGGCCAACGAACGCCCTACCTCACCATGACCCGCTCCGATCTCGTGGCCCTGCTGGGTGAGCGTTTCAGCCAGCTGACGCACCGCGACACCGAGTTCGCGGTCAAGACCATCCTCGACGCGATGAGCGATGCGCTCGCGCGCGGCCACCGCATCGAGATCCGCGGCTTCGGCAGCTTCTCGATCAATCGCCGTCCGCCGCGCATGGGGCGCAATCCGCGCTCGGGCGAGCAGGTGGTGATCCCGGAGAAGCTGGTCCCGCACTTCAAGCCCGGCAAGGCCCTCCGGGAAGCGGTCGATGCACACACCGCCGCACTCGAGGCCGAGGCTCACCAGACACCGCGCGACGAACCCGCGACCTGAGCACGACGAGGCACCCGCTTCAGTCCCGTTGCCGTCGCTAGAATCGTCGGCGATGCGTGCTCTCAACTGGCTCCTGCGAGCCGCCATCTTCTTTGCGCTGTTCGCGTTCGCGCTGAACAACCAGCACGACGCCGCGCTCAAGTGGTTCTTCGGCCATGAATGGCGCGCTCCGATGGTGTTCATCGTGCTCGGCGCCTTCGGCCTCGGCTGCGCGCTGGGCATCGTCGCGATGCTGCCGAGCTGGTGGAAGCACCGTCGTGTCGCCCAGCAGCAACTGCCGCCCACCGAGACCGCGACGACGATGCTCGATGCCGATGCCGCGCGCAGCACCGAGCCTTCCTTCCCCGAACACCCGCCCCGCGATGGACTTTGATCCGCTGACCACGCTGCCGCTGGCCCTGCTCGGTCTGATGGTGGCCTTCGCGCTCGGCTGGCTGGCTTCGCGCTTCGACGTCCGCCAGTGGAAGCGCGAGCAGCAGGAATCGCCGAAGGCGTACTACAAGGGCCTGAACCTGCTGCTCAACGAACAGCAGGACAAGGCGATCGACGCCTTCATCGAGGCGGTGCAGCACGACCCAGGCACCTCGGACCTGCATTTCGCGCTCGGCAACCTGTTCCGCCGACGAGGCGAGTACGAGCGTGCGGTACGGGTCCATCAGCACCTGCTCGGTCGCGGCGACCTGCCCGCCACCGAACGCGAGCGTGCCCAGCACGCGCTGGCGCAGGACTACGTGAAGGCCGGTCTGTTCGACCGCGCCGAGGCGGCCTTCCGTGCACTCGAGGGCACGGCGTTTGCCACCGATGCGCGCCTCGAGCTGTTGACGCTGCACGAGCGCTCGCGCGACTGGCATGCCGCCATCGAGACGGCTCGCAAGCTGGAGGCGGCGGGCGCCGGATCCTTTGCCAACCGCATGGCGCACTACGGCTGCGAGATCGCGCTGGAAGCGGACGCACGCCGCCGCCCCGATGAAGCCGAGGAAGCCCTGCGCAAGGCGCGCGAGGCGGCGCCGCAGGCGCCGCGACCGCGGGTCATCGCCGGGCAGCGCCTTGCGCGCACCGGCCAGCATCGCGAAGCGCTCTCGGCATGGGACGAACTTCTCGCCACGCAGCCGGGCGCCTTTGCGCTGATCGCATCGGACTACGCCAACAGCGCGCTGGCCTGCGATGACGCGGCCGACGCCCGCGGACGGCTGGAAGCCGTTTACGAGCGTGTTCCGAGCCTCGACGTCGTGACGGCGCTGCAACAGCTCGAACCGGATCCGGCCGCGCGCCACGAACGACTGCGCCGCCACCTGCAGGCACACCCGACGCTGTCGGCCGCATCGGCCTTGCTGAAGGAGCAGCAAGCTCAAGGACTGGCCCCAACGTCGACCGATGCCGAGCAGTTGCAGCAGATCACGGCCACCGCCGCCCGGCCGATCCGGCGCTTCCGCTGCGCAGCCTGTGGTTTCGAGGCGCAGCACTACTTCTGGCAATGCCCCGGTTGCCACAGCTGGGACAGCTATCCGCCCACGCGGTTGGAGGACCAGTGAAGAAACCGGTGCCCGACAAGACCACGCTCGGCCGTGCATGCGTGCTGGTGGTCGGCGACGTGATGCTGGATCGCTACTGGTTCGGTGCCGTGGAGCGGATTTCACCGGAGGCGCCAGTGCCGGTGGTGCGCGTCACGCGTGAAGAGGAACGCCTCGGCGGGGCCGCCAACGTGGCCCTCAACGTCAAGTCACTCGGTGCCCGCGTGACCCTGCTGACCGTGGTCGGTGACGACGAACCGGCGCGCACGCTCAAGCGCCTGCTCGAGCGCGACGGCATCGATACCTTGCTGGGCAGCGACCCGCAGCTCTACACCATCGTCAAGCTGCGGGTGATCGGCCGCTCGCAACAGCTGATCCGCATCGATTTCGAGAACCAGCCCGACCACGAGGTGCTGGCCGAGATGCTGCAGGCTTACGAAGCCACGCTCGCCCAGCAGGACGCGGTGCTGTTCTCCGACTACGGCAAGGGCGGGCTCGAGCACATCCCGCGCATGATCGAGCTGGCACGCCGCGCCGGCAAGCCGGTGCTCGTCGACCCCAAGGGCAGCGACTACCGCCGCTACGCGGGCGCCAGTGTGATCACACCGAACCGTGCCGAACTCGCGCAGGTCGTCGGCGCCTGGAGCAGTGAGGCGCAGTTGCGTGAGCGCGCCCAGGCGCTGCGCGTCGAGCTGGGTCTGGAGGCCCTGCTGCTGACCCGCAGCGAAGACGGCATGACCCTGTTCGACGCACAAGGCGATACCAGCGTGCCGGCCCAGGCCCGCGAAGTGTTCGACGTGACCGGCGCCGGTGACACCGTGATCGCGACGATGGCTGCCATGATCGCCTGCGGCCTGAGTCCGCGCGAGGCGATGCCACTGGCCAACCGGGCCGGCAGCATCGTGGTCGGCAAGTTCGGCACCGCGAGCGTCAGCTACGACGAGTTGTTCGAGTAGACCGCAGCGCTCGCTCACGGCGCGCCGTTGTCTGCTCCCGGCGACGTAACACCCCTCCGGCCGCCCTCCTGGGAAGGATGGGCAGGCTGCCAAGCGGCTTCTAGAGTGATCTGGCGGGTCTCGAACAAGGCTCGCCATCGCAACCACTCTGGAGGAGATTCGACATGCTGAAGAAGATGCTGAGCGCGCTACTCGCGTTCTGGTTCATGGCTGCTGTCGCCGCGGTCGATGTCAACAAGGCCGACCAGGCGACGCTCGAAGGCGTCAAGGGCATCGGCCCTGGCCTGTCGACGCGACTGCTCGACGAGCGCAAGAAGAGTCCGTACAAGGATTGGGACGACCTGATCGGTCGCGTCAAGGGCGTCGGCGAAGGCAATGCGCAGCGCTTCTCCGACGCCGGGCTCACCGTGAACGGCGCGAGCTACGGCGCCGCGACGAAGCCCACCAAGATGGCGGCTCCCACCTCGTCCTCCAAGGCGTCGGCTGCCGGCAAATAGACCCGGGGCGCGGTCGAGCCACTGGCTCACGCGCCCCAGCCGAAGAACCGCAGCACGTCTTCGCGACGTGCCAGCGTGTCGGCCTCGCCGAGCGCGATCAACTCTCGCGTGTACGGAGCCTCGAACAACAGATAGCTCGCCAGCGCGGCGCCCCGCGCGCTGTCGGGCGCCACGTCACTGACCCCCACGGCCCGCAGCATCGCGCGCACCGGCGTCGGCAGCGCGTGAAGGTGTCGCGCCGCGATGTCGTCGAGCCGTTGGCTCGGTGCGATGACCAGCAGTTCAATGGGCTTGAGCTGCGTCTGTGCCATGGCCTGCGGGCCAAGCAGCGAGAGCGTGTGGTTGATGCGCTGCAGCCGCTCGATGTCCACCGCCAAGGCATCGAGGAAGATGTTCGACAGCGCGTGGCCGGCGATCTGCGCGAGGCTGGGGTAGCCGTTCGCCGGTGGGCGTTCGCCCGCCGGCTCGTGCAGTCGGCCGGCGCCGACGACAAGAATGCGCTCGGCGCCGAGATGCACCGCCGGCGAGATCGGCGCGGCCTGCCGCATCGAACCATCGCCGAAGTACTCTTCGCGGCCGTGCCGATCCAGCGAGACCGCCGGAAAGATGAACGGTATGGCCGAAGACGCCATCAGGTGCGGAATGCCGAGCGTCGCGCGCGCCGCCACGCGCTGGGAGCGTGTCCAGGCCGGCAGGTCCTGCGGCGCGTCGTAGAAGGTCACATGGTCGCCCGCGGTGTAGCTGGACGCACTGATCGCGAGGGCGCGCAGGTGTCCGGTATCGATCAGTTCCGGGATTCGATCCAGCGGCAGCAGTTGCGCGAGCAGGTCCGCAAGCGGCTCGTTGTCGAGCAGGGAGCGCGGCCGCGCCCGCCGCCAGCGCGCGAGCGCCCAGCCGGCGGTGAACAAGGTGAGCCAGCGCGCGCCGGTGCGGATCACGCCGAAGGCATCGGCCCGATAGACCTGCCCGGCCTCGAAATTCCGCCACACGCGCAACAGCAAGCGCACAGCCCGATCGAAATCGTCGGCACCGCAGGCCAACGCCGCCGCGTTGATGGCGCCGGCCGAGGTGCCAGCGATGACGGGAAAAGGGTTGTCGTGAGCGCGCACGCCGGCATCGCGGCGCAGCCGGCTCAGGGCCGACAGCACGCCGACCTGATAGGCAGCGCGTGCGCCGCCGCCTGTCAGCACCAAGCCTGTGGTCTTGCTCACGCGGCGAGCATAGCCGCGGGCCAGGCAGTGACTAAGGGCGGAACTGAAGGTGAGAAGTCGCCGTTATCGTGCCGCCAGACGCGCCGAGGCGGCGTCCGGCGTCAATTCAGTCACGGCCGTGCTTGCCCGGACCGTGGCCCTTGCCGCGGTGGTCGTGATCGTCGCGGCCGCGACGCCGGTCGTCGCGGCCACCGCGCGAGTCGTGCCGGTGCTCCTCGCGGTAGTGCGGCGCATAGACGTTCTGGTACCAGCCGTCCTGCACGAAGTAGACCGGCTGACCGCAGGCTGCATAGCGAGCGCAATGCTTGCCCCAGTTCTTGGCGTGGCCCGGCGGCACCCGCAGATAGATCGGCCGCTGCACCACCGCATAGGGAGCCGGCGCGATGACCACCGGCTGGGGATAGATCACCTGCGGCTGCGGGTAGTTGCCGATGTCGATGCGGCCGTAGAAGCCGGGCTGACCGATGCTGACCGAGACCCCGACATCGGCGGCCAGCGCCGGGGCGATGGCCGTGACCGCCAGCGTGGCGGCGAGAAGCATGCGTTTCATCCAACGATCCTCTTGTAGTTGAGCCCTTGTTCAACGCCTCGCGAAGCGATCCGCTGACACGGGCCTCAGTGTGCTGCGGCGGCCCCGGTGCCAGCACAAGCACGGTGTTGCAACGGTGTAAAGAAATGCACCGTCATTCGTACACCACCGCGGCCTGGCCGTGGGTGCTGGCCTTCCAGCGCGCCAGGGCCGTGTCGGTCGGGAAGAAGCGGCCATCGTCGCCGAGGTCGATCTCACCCTGCACCGCCTCGCGGTGCAGCACCACGCGCACCGGCAAGCCCTGGACCAGGTCGCCCTGTTCCGTGCGCAGGGTGCGGGGGGGGAACTCGCGCAGCAGTTCGTCGATCGGTGGCGTGACGCCGTTCACGGCCACGCGCAGGTAACGGCCGAAGCGGCAGCGCGCCGCCGCCAGGTCCCATACCTGCTGCACGTTGAGGCGCACGCCGCCCGAGAAGCGGTCGGGCTGCACCTTGCCCTGCACGACGATGAACTCGTCCTCGACCAGTTGCTCGCGGTGCGCATTGAGCAGGTCTTCGTTGGCCACGGCCTCGATGGCCTCGCTCTTGTCGTCGAGCTTGAAGATCGCGACCCGGCCGCGCTGGCCATTGACGACCCGCAGCTCGGTGACGATGCCGGCCAGCAGCTGCGGTTCGCGGCTGTCGAGCAGGTCGGCGATGCGGCGCCGCGCGAACTGCCGCACCTCGGTCTCGCACTCGTCGAACAGATGGCCCGAGAGGTAGAAACCCAGGGCCACCTTCTCCTGCGTCAGCCGCTCCTTGATGCTCCAGGGTGGCGTGACCACGAGATCGGGCTCGTTGGTCGAGGCGGCATGCGAGTCGCCGAAGTCGAACAGGCCGCCCTGATCGGCATTCGCAGCCTGTGTGTCGGCGTACTCGAAGGCGAGCGGCACGCTGGCCATCAACACCGCCCGGTCGGCCTCGAGCGCATCGAAGGCGCCGCCCTTGATCAGCGCCTCGACCACCCGCTTGTTGACGCGGCTGCGGTCCACCCGCGCGGCGAAGTCGAACAGGCTCTTGTACGGTCCGCCTTCGCGACGCGCCTCGACGATCGCCTCGATCGCGCCCTGCCCGGTGCCCTTGATGGCCCCGAGCCCGTAGCGCACGCGGCCGCGCTCCTTGCCCTGCGGCGCCACCGGCTCGAAGCGGTAGCCGCCGGCATTGACGTCGGGCGCCTCGAACACCACGCCCAGTGCCACCGCATCGTCGTGGAAGATCTTGAGCTTGTCGGTGTCGTCGAGCGCGACGCTCATGTTGGCCGCGGTGAACTCGGCCAGGTAGTGCACCTTGGCCCAGGCCGTGTGGTAGGCCAGCAGCGCATAGGCCGCGGCATGCGACTTGTTGAAGCCGTAGCCGGCGAACTTCTCCATCAGGTCGAAGATCTCGTTCGCGAGACCCGCGCCGATGCCGTTCTTCGCCGCACCTTCCGCGAAGATGACGCGGTGCTTGGCCATCTCCTCGGCCTTCTTCTTGCCCATCGCGCGGCGCAGCAGGTCGGCACCGCCGAGCGAGTAGCCGCCCAGGCGTTGCGCGACCTGCATCACCTGCTCCTGGTAGACCATGATCCCGTAGGTCTCCTCGAGCACCTCGCGCATCAGCGGATGGGGATAGTCCACCTCCTCCTTGCCGTGCTTGCGGGCGCAGAAGCTCGGGATCAGGTCCATCGGGCCCGGACGGTACAGCGCCACCAGCGCGATGATGTCCTCGAACACGCTGGGTCGCGCCTCGCGCAACATGCCCTGCATGCCGCGGCTTTCCAGCTGGAACACCGCGACCGTCTTGCCCTCGCTCAGCAGCTGGTAGGTCTTGCGGTCGTCGAGCGCGATGTTCTCGAAGGCGAAGTCCGCGCGGTCGGCGTGGCGCGCGCGGATGAAGTCCTTGGCCAGTTCCAGGATGGTCAGCGTGGCGAGGCCGAGGAAGTCGAACTTCACGAGACCGATCGCCTCGACATCGTCCTTGTCGTACTGGCTCACCGCCGAATCGCTGCCCGGCTGCTGGTAGAGCGGGCAGAAGTCGGTGATCTTGCCGGGAGCGATCAGCACGCCGCCGGCGTGCATGCCGATGTTGCGCACCGTGCCCTCGACGCGCTCGGCCAGTGCCAGCAGTTCGGCGACCTCCTCCTCCTTCTGCTCGCGCTGCTCGATCTCCGGCGCTTCCTTGCGGGCGTAGATCAGGCCCGGGTCGGGTCTGTCGCCCGGGCGCTTCAGCGTCACCGTCTTGCCCGGTGGCGCCGGCACCAGCTTGGCGATGCCGTCGACGTGGCCATAGCCCATGCCCAGCACGCGGCCCACATCGCGCAGTGCGGCCTTGGCCGCCATCGTGCCGAAGGTGGCGATCTGGCTCACTGCGTCGCGGCCGTACTTCTGCTTCACATAGTCGATCACGCGATCGCGGTTGCCCTGGCAGAAGTCGATGTCGAAGTCGGGCATCGACACGCGATCCGGGTTCAGGAATCGCTCGAACAGCAGGTTGTAGGCGAGCGGATCGAGGTCGGTGATCTTCAGTGCATAAGCCACCAGCGAGCCGGCGCCCGAGCCCCGCCCCGGCCCGACCGGACAGCCGTTGCCCTTGGCCCAGTTGATGAAGTCGGCCACGATCAGGAAATAGCCCGGGAAGCCCATCTTCAGGATCGTCTCGATCTCGAAGTCCAGCCGCTCGACGTAGCGTGCGCGATGACGCTCGCGCTCGCCCTCGTTCGGGTAGAGCTGCACGAGCCGCTCGTTCAGCCCGGCGTGCGAGGCGTGGCGAAAGTAGTCGTCCGGCGCCATGCGCCGTCCGTCGACGATCGGTGTCGGAAAATCGGGCAGCTGCGGCTTGCCGAGCGTCAGCGTCAGATGACAGCGGCGCGCGATCGCCACGGTGTTGGCGATCGCCGAGGGAATGTCGGCAAACAGCTCGACCATCTGCGCGGCGGTCTTGAAATGCTGCTCACGCGTGAAGCGCTTGACGCGGCGAGGATTGGTGAGCGTCTCGCCTTCGGCGATGCAGACGCGGGCCTCGTGGGCCTCGAAATCATCGGCACTCAGGAACTGCACAGGATGCGTCGCCACCACCGGCAGGCCCAGCTTCGCGGCGAGCGGTACCACTGCCCTCACCTGGGCCTCGTTGCCGGCTTGCCCGGCACGCTGCAATTCGAGATAGAAGCGCCCAGGGAACAGCGCAGCGAGCCGCAGCGCCTGCGCCTCGGCCCGCGCCGTGTCACCGGCCAGCAGCGCCAGCCCGACCGCGCCCAAGTCCGCGCCGGACAGCGCGATCAGACCATCGCCATGCCTCGCCAACTGAGGCCATGCCACGCAGGCCTGATGGCGCTGCAGATTCTCGGTCCACGCGTGCGAGATCAGCTCGCAGAGGTTGAGGTAGCCCGTGCGGTTCTGCACCAGCAGCAGCAAGCGGCTCGGCTGCTTCTCGTCGCCCTCCGCCTCGAGCCACAGATCCGCACCGATCAGCGGCTGCACGCCCTTGCCGCGCGCCGCGCCATAGAACTTGATCGCACCGAACAGGTTCGACAGATCGGTGATCGCCAGCGCGGGTTGCCCGTCGGCCGCCGCCGCAGCCACCATGTCGTCCACACGCAGCATCCCGTCGACGACGGAGTACTCGGTGTGGGTACGGAGGTGAACGAAGCTCGGGGACGAAGTCATGCAAGGATTCTAGGGAAGCGCCCCACCGCATCGACGCTCGGATCCGCTCGATTCCCGTCGATCGCCCCATGACACCCGGGCCCGCACGCTGCCTGCACAAGTTGTCCACCGCAGCGGTGCACAAACCTGTGGAAAACCACGGCCGATGCGCTGCAAGGCCCGGCCGATGCGCCGCCACCGGCCACTGCCTCGAATCGGGCAGGACCGGAGCCCGGGAAGGCTCAGGCCCTCTTTCGGGCAACGACCTTGCGCGGTGCTGGCTTCTTCGTCGCGGGCTTCCGGGTGGCGGCCGCCTTCCCCGTGGACTTCGGCGCTGCTGCGGGCGTCACCGACGCTTCGCTCACACGCGGACGCCCGGTCTTCAGGGTCGGCACAGCCAGCAGCGCCGAGACGAAGCGCGTGTCGGCCAGTTCGGTCAGCAACTTGATGCCGGCACGCAGCAGCTCGCTCTTCTTCGCGGCCTGGCCCAGCTTGGCGGCGCGCTGCTTCAGGTCGGCCAGCGCGGCGTACTCGCCCTTGGGGATCGTGAAGCCGTCACGGACCAGCTTCTCGCGCTTCTTCGGCGCGTCGGCGCGGGCCGGAGCAGCGGCGGCCTTGGCGCGCTTGCCCGGCGCCGGTGCGGCCTTGATCGGCTTCGCGGCGACCGATTTGCGCCCGACGGCCGCCGTGGACTTGGATTTCGTGACCATGGAATTCCTTTGATTAATAAACAGTATTTTCAGTTTATACCGTTTACATCTCAACGGCAAAGCGCGCCTCCCCAGCCCGTTCTCCGCTCTCTGCTACAGCCAGTGCAGCAGCTTGAGGATCAACGGCATCAGCAGCGCCGTCGCGATGCCATTCAGGCCCATGGCGAGCGCCGAGAAGGCCCCTGCAGTCTCGTTGACCTGCAGGGCGCGCGCCGTGCCGACCGCGTGCGCAGTGATGCCGACGGCGAAGCCGCGCACGGCGGGGTCGTCGATGCGCGACAGGTTCAGCAGACCCCGTGCGACGATCGCACCGCCCACGCCGGTGACCGCCACGCCGACCGCGGCAAGCGACGGCAGGCCGCCGATGCGCTCGGCCACCGCCATCGCGATCGGCATCGTGGCTGAACGCGGCGCCAGCGACAGCACCGTCTCAGGGGAGCCGCCGAGCGCCCACGCGATGCCCATCCCGGAGAGGATCGCCGTCACCGAGCCGACCACCAGGGCGACCGAGATCGGCAGCCACATCCGCTTCAGGCGCTCCCACTGGCTGTATAGCGGCACGGCCAGTGCGACCGTCGCCGGGCCGATCAGGAAATGCACGAACTTCGCGCCCTCGAAGTAGGTCGGATAGGGCGTGTCCGTGAGCAGCAGCACCGCGATGATCGCGATGGTCGCCGTCATCACCGGGATGAGGAACGGCGTGGCACCGCAGCGCCGATACAGCCAGGTCGCGCCGAAATACGCCAGCAAGGTCACCGTGAGCCACAGCAGCGGCGAACTGGCCAGGAAGACCCAGACCTCGAACAGGCTGTGCTTCATTGGTCGGACGCCTTGGCCTTGGTGATGCGCAGCATCCAGCGCAGAGTGAAGGCGGTGACCACCAGCGTGATCGCGGCGCCGCCCACACCCGCCGCGAGGAACGGCAACCATTCCTGGGAAACGCGGCCGAAATGCATCATCACGCCCGTGACCGCGGGGATGAACAGCAGCATCAGGTGCTGCAGCAGGCCGCTGGTGGTGTCGCGCAAGGCCTCCGGCACCCGGCCGTAGGCAATCAATGCGGCCAGCAGCAGCAGCATGCCGACCAGCGGCCCCGGCACCGACAGGCCGAGCCACTGCACCAGCACCTCGCCGATCAGTTGCAGGATGAACAAGGCAGCGATCGCGTGCAGCATCGGGCACTCCGTTGAATGTGGCCGACAGAGGGCTCGCCACAGCGCCAAGAGAAAAGCCCGCAAGCGCGACCGCTTGCGGGCTTCTGTCTGGTGGGCGGTGCAGGGTTCGAACCTGCGACCCCTGCCGTGTGAAGGCAGTGCTCTACCGCTGAGCTAACCGCCCGAATAATCGGGTTCACGGGGTAACACGAGAAGCCAGCATTATGCCATGGCGCGCCACAGCGTCTTGCCGCCGGAAACCTTGTCGAGTTCTGCGAGCACGGCCTCGTGCGCTTGACGCTCGTCGTCGCTGGGCTCGATGACGGGCAGCGCGAACTGCCGCAGGTCGATGTCCGCGACGGCGATCGCCCCGCCTGACGCTGCGCCGGCATCGATGACCAACGAGTTCTGGCCTCGCGTCATGCGGATGTACACCTCCGCGAGCAGCCCTGCGTCGAGCAGCGCACCATGCAGGGTGCGGCTGGCGTTGTCGACCTCGAGGCGCTTGCACAGCGCGTCGAGCGAGTTGGACTTGCCAGGGAACATCTCGCGCGCCATCGTCAGGCTGTCGGTCACCGCGCCCACCTGTTCGGCGAAGCGAGGCCGCAGCAGGCGCTTCAGTTCCGCGTCGAGGAAGCCGACGTCGAAGGCCGCATTGTGGATGATGATCTCGGCACCGGCCAGGTACTCCATCAGTTCATCGGCAACGGCCGCGAACTTGGGCTTGTCCGCCAGGAACTCGTCGGTCAGACCGTGGATCTTCACGGCATCCTCGTGATTGCGACGCTCGGGGTTCAGATAGAAGTGCCGGTTGTTGCCTGTCAGGCGGCGGCTGAGCATCTCCACGCAACCGATCTCGATGATGCGGTCGCCGTTCTCCGGGCTCAGGCCGGTGGTTTCGGTATCGAGGAAGATCTGGCGGCTCATGGTGAGTGCAGTGATTCTGGCTTCGGCATCACATCGCTGCACGCCATGAGCCTAAGCCGAAATCACTGACCGGCGTGCCGCCGGTCAGTGATTCTCCTTGGCGTGGTTGATCGAGTAGCGCGGAATCTCCACCACCAGGTCCTGCTGCGCCAGGATGGCCTGGCAACTGAGGCGGGAGTTCGGCTCCAGGCCCCAGGCACGGTCCAGCAGATCTTCCTCGTTCTCGTCCATCTCGTTCAGCGACGCGAAGCCCTCGCGCACGACGACGTGGCAGGTGGTGCAGGCACAGCTCATCTCGCAGGCATGCTCGACCTCGATGTCGTGCTCCAGCAGCGCCTCGCAGATCGAGCTACCGGGTGCCGCCTCGATGCTCGCACCCTGGGGACAGTATTCGGGGTGCGGCAGGATCTTGATGATGGGCATGGCAATCTCGAACGGGATCAGACTTCTTCGACACGCCGGCCGGCCAGGGCCTGCCGGATGCCGCGGTTCATGCGCTCGGCCGCGAAAGCCTCGGTGCCATCGGCCAGCGCCTTGACGGCCGCGTCGATGGCTGCCGCGTCGTCGCCGAGCGCCTGCTGTTCGGCCGCACGCATCAGCGCCTCGATGCCGGCGCGCTCGCCGTCGGCGAGCAGGTCGCCATCGGCCGCCAGGGCGGCGCGGGTGGCCAGCACCATGCGCTCGGTCTCCACGCGGGCCTCGCGCAGAGCGCGATCGCGCATGTCACCCTCTGCGGTGGTGAAGCCCTCCTGCAGCATGCGCGCGATCTGCTCGTCGGCCAGGCCATAGCTCGGCTTGACCGTCACCGCCGCTTCGACGCCGGAGGTCTGCTCGCGCGCGGTGACGCTCAACAGCCCGTCGGCGTCGACCTGGAAGCTCACGCGGATGCGCGCGGCCCCGGCCACCATCGGCGGGATGCCGCGCAGCTCGAAGCGTGCGAGCGAGCGGCAATGTTCGACCTGCTCGCGCTCGCCCTGCAACACGTGGATGGCCATCGCGGTCTGGCCGTCCTTGAAGGTGGTGAAGTCCTGCGCTCGCGCCGTGGGAATGCTGCTGTTGCGCGGGATGATGCGCTCGACCAGCCCGCCCATCGTCTCGAGACCCAGCGACAGCGGCGTCACGTCGAGCAGCAGCAGGTCGTTGCCGGAGGCATTGCCCGCCAGCTGGTGCGCCTGGACCGCGGCGCCCAGTGCCACCACTTCGTCGGGGTTCAGGTCGGTCAGCGGCGAGCGGCCGAGGTAGAGCGTGACGGCCTCGCGGATCTGCGGCATGCGGGTCGAGCCGCCGACCAGCACCACACCCTTGACCTCGTCCCTGCTCACCTTGGCGTCGCGCAGCACCTTGCGCACCGCGGCCAGCGTGCGGTCGGTGAGCGGCTTGGTGAGCGCTTCGAACTGCACGCGCGTGACCACGAGGTCCAGCGTACCGGCACGGAGCACGACCTGCATGCGCGCCTCGGCCGCGGACGACAAGGCTTCCTTGACGGCTCGTGCCGCGACCAGCACCGCCCGCTTGTCCTGCGCCGTCTCGGCCGCGAGTCCGGCTCCGGCCAGCGCCCAGTCGGCCAGCGCGTGATCGTAGTCGTCACCCCCCAGTGCGGAGTCGCCGCCAGTCGCGACGACTTCGAACACGCCTTCGCTCAGGCGCAGCAGCGAGATGTCGAAGGTACCGCCGCCCAGGTCGTAGACCGCGTACAGGCCTTCGCTGCCGTTCTCCAGACCGTAGGCGATCGCCGCCGCGGTGGGCTCGTTGATCAGGCGCAGCACGTTCAGGCCGGCCAGCTGCGCCGCGTCTTTGGTGGCCTGGCGCTGCGCGTCGTCGAAATAGGCCGGCACCGTGATCACCGCACCGAACAGCTCGTCGTCGAAGCTGTCCTCGGCGCGGAAGCGCAGTGTCGCCAGCAGTTCGGCCGACACCTCGACCGGCGTCTTCACGCCATCGCGGGTGGCCACGCTCACCATGCCCGGCCGGTCGACGAAGCGGTACGGCAGCTTCTCGCGGTCGTCGATGTCGACCAGCGCTCGGCCCATGAAGCGCTTGACCGAGACAATGGTGTTCTCAGGGTCCTCAGCCTGCGCCGCCAGCGCATCGAAGCCGATCGCGCGGCGACCGCCCTCGAGGTAGCGCACCGCCGAAGGCAGGATCACGCGGCTTTTGTCGTCGGGCAGGCATTCGGCAACACCGGAGCGCACCGCGGCCACCAGCGAATGCGTGGTGCCGAGGTCGATGCCGACCGCGATGCGCCGCTGGTGCGGGTCCGGCGACTGGCCGGGTTCGGAGATCTGCAGCAGAGCCATGCGTCTATTGTCCCAGCGCTTCCAGGCGCCGATCGAGATCGTGCGCAAAGCGCTCGACGAACATGAGGGCTCTGACCTGCTGCGCTGCGGCAGCCCAGTCGCGGCGCTCATCGAGCGTGGACTCCAGTTCGGCCAGGGCCGCGCGGCGGAACGCCATCACTTCGTCGTTGAGCGCCTCCACGGCCGCGGCGTCGCGCGCGTCGTCGAGCGCCTCGCGCCAGGCCATCTGGTGCATCAGGAAGCTCGTGGGCATCGCCGTGTTGTTCTCGGCATCGACCTTGGCGCCCTGCAACTCGCACAGGTAGGCCGCGCGCTTGAGCGGGTCCTTCAGCCGCGCATAGGCCTCGTTCACGCGCACGGCCCACTGCATCGCGACGCGCTGCGCCGCCGCGCCCTCGGTCGCGAATCGGTCAGGGTGCACCTCGGCCTGCAGCGCCTTCCAGCGTGCATCGATCTGCACACGATCCTGGGCACAGCGCCTCGGCAGGCCGAAGAGTTCGAAATCGTCGCTGTCGAGCTTCATTGTCCTCGGGGGATCAAAAAAAGGGCGCGGCCGTGCCGCGCCCTTTCATGCATCGTCGGCTTCAGATCCGGAACGACTCACCGCAACCACAGCGGTCGCGTTCGTTCGGGTTGTTGAACTTGAAGCCCTCGTTCAGGCCTTCGCGCACGAAGTCGAGCTGCGTGCCTTCGATGTACGGCAGGCTCTTCGGGTCGACCAGCACCTTCACGCCCTGGTCCTCGAAGATCACGTCCTCGGGTGCCGCCTCGTCGGCGTACTCGAGCTTGTAGGCCAGGCCGGAGCAGCCGGTGGTCTTGACGCCCAGGCGCACACCGACGCCCTTGCCGCGCTTGCCCAGGTAGCGCGTCACGTGGCGTGCCGCAGCAGGAGTCAGGGTGACGGCCATCGTGGTCAGTGCGTTGTGGTCGCAGCGGCAGGCTGCACGTTGCCATGCTTGGCCTTGTAGTCGCTCACGGCCGCCTTGATCGCGTCCTCGGCCAGGATCGAGCAGTGGATCTTCACCGGCGGGAGCGCCAGCTCCTCGGCGATCTGGGTGTTCTTGATCGTCAGCGCCTCGTCGAGCGACTTGCCCTTGACCCATTCGGTGACCAGCGAGCTCGACGCGATCGCCGAACCGCAGCCATAGGTCTTGAACTTAGCGTCCTCGATCAGCCCGGTCGCCGGGTTGACCTTGATCTGCAGCTTCATCACGTCGCCGCAGGCCGGGGCACCGACCATGCCGGTGCCGACCGTGTCGTCACCCTTCTCGAAGGAGCCGACGTTGCGGGGATTCTCGTAGTGCTCAACGACTTTTTCGCTATAGGCCATGCTGCTGCTCCTGAAACTCGGTCGAACGGGGTGCCGGGGCGAGGCTCAGTGCGCCGCCCACTGGATGGTGCTGATATCGACGCCGTCCTGGTACATCTCCCACAGCGGCGACAGTTCGCGCAGCTTGGCGACGTTGTGGCGGATGGTGCCGATGGCATAGTCGATCTCTTCCTCGGTCGTGAACCGGCCGATGGTCATGCGCAGGCTGGAATGCGCCAGCTCGTCGCTGCGGCCCAGCGCGCGCAGCACGTAGCTCGGCTCCAGGCTGGCCGAGGTGCAGGCCGAACCCGACGACACCGCGAGGCCCTTGATGCCCATGATCAGCGACTCGCCCTCGACGAAGTTGAAGCTCATGTTCACGTTGTGCGGCACGCGCCGCTCGGCATGGCCGTTGAGGAAGGTCTGCTCGATGTCGGCCAGGCCGTCGATCAGACGCTTCTGGAGCATGCGGATGCGCTCGCTCTCGGTACCCATCTCCTCGCGCGCGATGCGGAAGGCCTCGCCCATGCCAACGATCTGGTGCGTGGGCAAAGTACCCGAGCGCATGCCGCGCTCGTGGCCGCCACCGTGCATCTGCGCTTCCAGCCGCACACGCGGCTTGCGGCGCACGTACAGCGCGCCAATGCCCTTGGGACCGTAGGTCTTGTGCGAAGCCAGGCTCATCAGGTCGACCGGCAGCGTGGCCAGGTCGATTGCCACCTTGCCGGTCGCCTGGGCCGCATCGACGTGGAACACGATGCCGCGCTCGCGGCACAGCGCACCGATCGCCGGGATGTCCTGGATGACACCGATCTCGTTGTTGACGAACATCACCGAGACGAGGATCGTGTCGGGCCGGATCGTGGCCTTGAGCAGGTCGAGGTCGATCAGACCGTCTTCCTGAACCTCCAGGTAGCTCACCTCGAAACCCTGGCGCTCGAGCTCGCGCATGGTGTCGAGCACGGCCTTGTGCTCGGTCCGGACCGTGATCAGGTGCTTGCCGCGCGTCTTGTAGAACTGCGCCGCGCCCTTGAGTGCGAGGTTGTTCGACTCGGTCGCCCCGGAGGTCCAGACGATCTCGCGCGGGTCAGCACCGATCAGCGCGGCCACTTCACCGCGCGCCTTCTCGACCGCCTCTTCGGCCTCCCATCCCCATGCGTGGCTGCGCGAGGCCGGATTGCCGAAGTGCTCACGCAGCCAGGGAATCATCGCGTCGACGACGCGGGGGTCGACCGGCGTCGTGGCGCCGTAGTCCATGTAGATCGGGAAGTGCGGGGTCATGTCCATGGCGGGCGGCTCCCTGGCATCAGGGCGTGGCTGGCGGGAGCGGAAGGCGTTTGATTACTTGCTGAAGGAGCTGCCGAGCGCGAACACAGAGTTCGGCGCGGTGATCTTGATCGGCTTGACGACCGGCTGCGACGAGATCGCCCGCTTGACCGGCGCCTCCTCGATCGACACGCCCTTGGCAAGCTGGTCGTCGACCAGCTTGCGCAGCGAGATCGAGTCCAGGAACTCGATCATCTTGGTGTTCAGGCTGGCCCACAGGTCGTGCGTCATGCAGCGGCCCGAGTCCTCGCCCATGCAGTTTTCCTTGCCGCCGCAGCCGGTGGCGTCGATCGGCTCGTCGACCGCGACGATGATGTCGGCGACCGTGATCTCCTCGGCCTTGCGGCCCAGCGAATAGCCACCGCCCGGGCCACGGGTCGACTCGACCAGCTCATGACGGCGCAGCTTGCCGAACAGCTGTTCCAGGTAGGACAGCGAGATCTGCTGGCGCGAACTGATCGCGGCAAGCGCAACCGGGCCGCTGTGCTCGCGCAGGGCCAGGTCGATCATGGCGGTGACGGCAAAGCGGCCTTTGGTGGTGAGACGCATACTGAACTCCTTGAGGCGCGTGGCTGGCGGACCGGGTGTCCGGGGGACGCTTCACTGCGAGCCATCGGGACTTAATCCCGACTGAATAGCTCAATTATAGGTGAAGCCGACTTATTTGGTCGGACACGCCCCCGTAAGTTCCCCTACTCGCGACCCGGAGTTCGAGCCAGATGCTCGATCAGCCCGTCGCAGGCTGCCTCCACCAGGTCCAGCACGTGGTCGAACCCGGCCGCACCACCATAATAGGGGTCAGGTACAACTTCACTGCCCGCCGCGCGGCCGAATTCCATCAGCCGCCGGAGCTTGCGCTGGGCCTGCGGTGGGCAGCGCTCCTGCAGCAGCGCCAGATTGTCCCAATCCATCGCCAGCAGCAGGTCGAAGCGCGCGAAATCGTCGTCATGCACCGCACGGGCCCGTTGCGCCGAAAGATCGTAGCCGCGCCGCGCGGCGTGCGCCTGGCTGCGCTCGTCGGGTGGCTCGCCCACATGGTAGGCATGGGTGCCCGCCGAATCGACGAGCACCCGCTCGGCCATCCCGGCCGCGGCCAGCCTCGCGCGGAGCACGCCTTCGGCCGTGGGGCTGCGGCAGATGTTCCCCATGCAGACCATGAGGACACGGATCGGTGGCGGGGTATCGGGCACGGGTCTCTCCATCGCGAGCCGCGATTCTCGACGAAGCCTCCGCGGGCACGCCATGCGCACCCCCACACCGAAGCAAACCGGCGCCGTCGACCGGCCCGCCTGCCGCGCTGCGAATCCTCAGCGGCCGAGCGCCTTCGCGGAGACGCCGCCGATGCCCCAGTTCTCCTTGGGCACGTCGTGGATCCACACGCGCACGTTCTCCTTCGGCGCCCCCACCGCCTCCATCATGGCCTGGGTGACCTTCTCGATCACGGCGCGCTTCTGCTCTTCGGTGCGACCTTCGATGAGGTAGATCTGTGCGAACGGCATGAGCTTCTCCTGTGTCCTGTGGTCGGTCGCCGCGCTCAGGCGGCGGCCTTGTGCGCCGCGGCGGCGCGCTCTCGTGCCAGCGTCATCGCGGTGTCCTCGATCATGTCCTCCTGGCCGCCCACCATGCCGCGGCGACCCAGTTCGACCAGGATCTCACGAGCCGGCACGCCGTATTTCTTCTCGGCGCGCTTGGCGAACAGCAGGAAGGACGAGTACACGCCGGCATAGCCCAGCGTCAGCGAATCGCGGTCGACACGGATGATGTGATCCATGATCGGCACCACCAGATCCTCGGCCACATCCTGGATCCTGAACACGTCCACGCCGGTCGCGATGCCCATGCGGTCGCACACGGCGATGAACACCTCCATCGGCGTGTTGCCCGCGCCGGCGCCCAGTCCGGCGGCCGCCGCGTCGATGCGGTTCGCACCGGCGGCCACCGCGGCGACCGAGTTGGCCACCCCCATCGCCAGGTTGTGGTGGCCGTGGAAACCGAGTTCGGTTTCGGGCTTGAGGGCATCGCGCACCGCGCGCAGCCGTACCGTCACGTCGTCGGGCAGCATGTAGCCGGCCGAGTCGGTGACGTAGATGCAGTTCGCCCCGTAGCCCTCCATCAGCAGCGCCTGGCTCACCAGCTTCTCGGGGCTGGCCATGTGGGCCATCATCAGGAAACCCACAGTGTCCATGTCGAGCGCGCGCGCCTTCGAGATGTGCTGCTCGGACACGTCGGCCTCGGTGCAGTGGGTGGCCACGCGCACGGTGTGCACGCCCAGGTCCTTGGCCATCAGCAGGTGGTCGACGGTGCCGATGCCGGGCAGCAGCAGCGCCGACACCTTGGCCTGCTTCATCAGCGGGATCACGGCGCCGAGGTATTCCTCGTCGCTGTGGGCCGGGAAGCCGTAGTTCACCGACGAGCCGCCCAGGCCATCGCCGTGGGTCACCTCGATCAGCGGCACGCCGGCAGCGTCCAGTCCGCTGGCGATGCTCTTCATCTGGTCCAGCGTCATCAGGTGACGCTTGGGGTGCATGCCGTCGCGCAACGTCATGTCGTGGACGGTGATCTTCTTGCCTTGCAGGTTCATCATGGCGTTCTCCTTCGTCCGGGTCAGGCCGGCACGGCTTCGAGCTTGAGCGTGCCGGCGATCAGTTCTTCGGCGAACATCTCGGCGGTGCGCGCGGCGGCGGCGGTCATGATGTCGAGGTTGCCGGCGTACTTGGGCAGGTAGTCGCCCAGGCCCTCCACCTCCATGAAGACCGAGACGCGCTTGCCGTCGAACACCGGGCCGTTGACCAGCTTGTAGCCCGGCACGTACTTCTGCACCTCGCGGATCATCTGGTGGATCGACGCAGTGATCCGGTCGCGGTCGGGCTCGTCCACCGTCAGGCAGTGCACGGTATCGCGCATGATCAGCGGCGGCTCGGCCGGGTTGATGATGATGATGGCCTTGCCCTTCTTCGCACCGCCGACCTTCTCGACCGCGCCGGCCGTGGTGCGGGTGAACTCGTCGATGTTCTTGCGAGTGCCGGGGCCGACCGAGCGGCTGGAGACCGTGGCGACGATCTCGCCGTAGGCCACCGCCTGCACCTGCGACACCGCCGCCACCATCGGGATCGTGGCCTGCCCGCCGCAGGTGACCATGTTGACGTTCATCTCGCGCCGCCCGAGGTGCTGCTTCAGGTTCACCGGAGGCACGCAGAACGGGCCGATGGCCGCGGGCGTGAGGTCGATCATCATCACGCCCAGCGCGTTGAGCTTGCGTGAGTTCTCGGCGTGCACGTAGGCGCTGGTGGCGTCGAAGGCGATCTGCACGCCGTCGGCCTTCACATGCGGCAGCAGGCCATCCACGCCCTCGGCGGTGGTCTTGATGCCCATCTCGCGTGCGCGCTTCAAGCCATCGGACTCGGGGTCGATGCCGACCATCCACACGGGCTCGAGCACCGGGCTGCGCTGGAGCTTGGCCAGCAGGTCCGTACCGATGTTGCCCGGCCCGATCAGGGCGCACTTGATCTTCTTCATGTAAAAAACTCCGGGAGTGAACAGATTCAGGGGCCGGCGACCCGCGCCGCCGGCCACGAGCTCGTCAGTCCCCGCCCCGCAGGTTCTGCACCTGGAACAGGCTGGGCGGGTTGAGCTTGGGATCGACCTGGCCCTTGAACTGGCCGGTGGTGCAGTGCTTGGCCTGCACGTCCACCATCGAGAACGAGTCGTCGATCGCGATGCCGGTGCCCTTGTTGACCGGCAGGTGGTGGTCGGGGTGCGACTTGCCGATCGTGAAGGTCTTCCACAGCTCGCCCTTGCGGTCGTAGATCAGCGTGCGGTTGATGTTGTAGACCTGGGCATCGACGTGGAAGACGCGCTTGCTGATCGGGTGCGCCGGGTTCACCGGTGCGGCCTCCAGCACATAGACCTTGCGCAGCTGCCAGGTGATCTTCGGGAAGCAGCCGCCCTGCCCGCCGAAGTCCACGAACTTGTAGCCGCTCGGGTCCTTGAACTCGTCGGTCAGCTGCAGCTCGTTGTGGTTGTAGTAGGGCATCAGGATGTTCTTCGTGCCCTTGAACGTCCACTTCATGTCCGAGATGCGGCCGTTGTAGCCCTCGAAGTCCTCGATCATCAGGTCCGCGCCGAGGAAGGCGTCCGTCGTCTGTCCGGTGGCGAGCCGGCGCACGCGGCGCTGGAAGCCCAGGTAGAGGTAGGCGTCGTCGAACTTCAGGTCGTTCTCGTAGCGCTGGATCAGGAGCTGCGTGTTCTTCAGGTCCTGCGGCTCGAGCACCGTGAGGTAGATGCCGCGGAACAGCTCCGAGGGGTTGGGCGTCACCTCGGGCACCGGGGCATGCTGCACGCGGTGCTTGAAGTTCAGGAAGTGGAAGTTGAACTTCAGCGTGCGCTCGACCTGGCCGGTCGTCATGTTGCGGTACTTCCAGTAGAACGGGTAGATCGCCGCGTTGTCGCCCCAGTTGACGCCGTACTTGTAGTTCCAGGCGATCTTCTCGCCTGCGCGCGGGTCATCGACCTTGGGCTCCTCCGGGAAGGGCCGCCCGGCCACGAAGCCGGTGATCTCGCCGCTCTGGGCGCCCAGCTTGGTCGTGTTCAGGTTCTTCTTCGTCGCCTCGACGTAGAACTTGTCCATCGTGAACTGCGTGGTCGGGCCGACCTTGATCTCGTCCCAGCCGTTCTTGACGATCTGGTAGAGGCCGGGGTCCAGCGCGTCCTTGAACTGCTCGACGTTGGCCTTGTTGATGACGAGGCCGGGCGCCATGCCGGGGAAGCTCGGGAAGCCGCCCTGGTAGGGGTTGAACGAGGCCTCGACGTCGGCCTCGGTGGCGGCGCCGGCGGGGACGCTGGCGAAGGCCAGGCCCGCGGTGAGCAAGGCCAGGCCGACTTGTTGAATCTTCGTTGTCATGGTTGTTGTCTCCTGCTTCAGAACTGATACCTTGCGGTGAGGAAGATCTCGTTCTCCTTCCAGGCCGAGCCGATGGGGCCGGCGCGGAAGCGCCCGAGGGGCTCGAGGCCGCCGAGGCCGCGCGAGTAGGCGCTCAGGGGGTCGGTGTCGCCGAAGGGGGCGGTGAAGGGCGGGAACGGGTTGCAAGAGCGGCAGTCGTCGAACTTCCAGCGGTCCTCGCCGTTGCGCAGCTTGAAGTTGCCCCCGAAGCTGATCTTGAACTTGTCCGTCACGATCCAGTCGACCTGCGGCGAGGTGACCAGCGCGCGGGCCTGCACGTCGTAGGCCGTGATCAGCTGCGGGCTGACGCGGTCGTTGACGAGGAAGGCCTTCATCAGCAGCGTGGCGATCACGTTGTTCTCCCAGTCGGGCATGCCCACCGGGCCGAACTGGCCGCGCTCGAACTCGTGGTCGAAGATGTGCTGGTAGAACAGCTGCGCGGAGAACAGCGTGGTGCGGTTGGGGTTGATGAAGGGCACGAAGGTGGGCCGGTCGAAGCCGACCACGGAGCGGAACACCTTGTTCTTCGAGTACAGCTGGGGCTTGAGGGTGTTGGCGAACTCCTCGCCGTTGGTGAAGGCCGCCTCGACCCGCACCGCCGCCTTGGCCGCCTGCCACTCGAAGTCCATCGAGCCGCCGATCAGGTTCACGCGCGGGAAGTGCATGTCGAAGGCGATCAGGTAGGGCCAGCCGCCCTGCGCGTCGGTGCGCGTCTCGCCGGTGAAGGAGTTGGTCGCGCCCTTGCCGCCGTGCAGCGAGGGCAGCTGCGAGCGGTAGGTCAAGGCGTTGAGCGAGAACGACAGGCCGTCCTGGCTCACGCCCTCGTACTTCAGCCCGAGCTGGGTGTTCTTGAGGCTCCAGTTGGGCAGCTTCACGTCGCGCAGGCCGATCTGGCCGGGGCCGAAGTCGGTGGAGAGCAGCACGCCGGGGCCGACGTTGGCGAAGTTGGCCACCGTGCCGCCGTTGTCCCACAGGTTCTTCATGCCGCGGAAGAAGCAGCCGGCGTCGAGGATGACGTTGGCGGTGCCGCACTGGCCGAGGTTGTTGGGGCGGAACTTGTCGAAGTTCCACACCAGCTGCAGGTTGCGGTCCTGCATGCTCTCGCTCGGGCCCATGCGGTACTCGGCCTGGGCGATCCACATGGGGATGCGGATGTCCTGGAGTTCGTCGTAGATGTTGTTGCGCGAGTAGTCGACCGGGTTGATCACGTCGAGCACGCGGAACAGGTCGGTGCGGCCCCACACCACCTGCTGCTTGCCGAGCTTGAGGAAGAGCTGCTTGCCGTCGGCCAGGCCGACGGTGTTGGTGACGAAGGCCTCGCGGATGACGTCCCAGCGTTCGTTGAACTCGGGCAGTTCGAGCTCGCTGCGCTTCTTGTCGCCGTAGCCGCCGAAGTCGGCGCAGCCGCGCCGGTCGGTGTCGCAGGGGCGCACGGGGGTGGCGAACTCCACCCCGCCGTTGAGCGAGTCGTGCCAGCGGTCGCCGAGCAGGCGCAGGCCTTCGTTGGGGTTGTAGTTGGGTGCGCCGGGGTTGGTGGCGTTGAAGCCGAAGACGTTGTTGACCAGCCCGAGGCCGTCGACCAGGCCCTTGTTGACGATGCCGCTGCCGTGCGGCACCGGGGGCGGTCCGCCCTGGGACTCGAGCAGCACGCCGCCGCCGGCCTTGCGGCCGTACTGGTCGTCGTTCATGCGGTAGACGCCGTCGAAGCTGCCGCGCAGGATGCTGCGGAACTTCCAGCCGCCTTCGAGCTTCTTGTCGGCCTCGACCTGCAGGGTGTTGCGGAACTTGGAGAGTCCGACGCGCTCGCCGGTCGCGTCCTTGCCCCGGAAGCGGGTGTCGTTCTCGTAGTAGACGTCGACCTTCCAGGGGTCGACCGGCGCGGCGGCGTCCTGCGCCTGGGCCAGGCCGCACACGGCCAGGCCGCCGGCCAGCGCCGCGCGCGCGAGGCGGCGCCGGGACGGGCGGCGGGGCTGGCCCGCGCGGGGGGTCGCGCCGGTTCGGCGCGCGGTCTCTTGTCTGTTCTTCATCGTTGTCTCCTCGCTCCGAAAGCTCCTTGGATGGAGCCCGTTGTAGATTCAATAGAAACGATCGAAATGAAGCTGCCGATTCGGGACCCGAAACTGGAGCATCAGCATTTCCTGGAGCGCCTCGGTCATCGGCGGAGGACCGGCGAAATAGAACTCGTAGCGATCGAGGTCCGCCCCGAGATGACGTGCCACGGCATCGTGGACATAGCCGGTTTCGCCACTCCAGGCAGATCGATCCCGCTGTGCACCGGACACCACGGCGCAGTAGCGGATTGCCTTCTGATACTGAGGAAGCTGGCGCAGCAGATCGTCGCCGCACACATCCCGCGGTTCGCGTGCCCCGTAGAAGAAGTGCAATCTGCCCGTTTCGAGCATGCCTGCAGCCGACGCACCTCGCGCAACGGAGACCATCGGCGCCAGTCCTGACCCACCTGCCACGCAAACGATGTCGCGACGAACGTGCTCACGCAGCGACGCGAGTCCATAAGGCCCATCGATCTCGACTTCATCTCCGATGCGCGACTGTCCGAAAAGCCACCCCGTCGCCGCGCCGCCAGGGACGCGTCGGATCTGAAAGTGCCACTGCCCGTCGACATTCGGCAGGTTCGACATGGAATAGGATCGAACGATGCCGGACTCTCCGAGGGCGACGCTCGCGTACTGCCCCGGAGAAAACTCGGCTGGGGAGTCCGTCGCGAATCTGAACTCGCGCATGTCATGAGTCAGATCCACGCTCGACATCAGGCGGGCCCGCCGCCGCCGGGGGCGATGCGCGGAAACGAACTCCGGAGAGCATCGGACCTTGATGGCAATGTCTCCCAAGGCGCGGCTCTGGCATCCCAGGAGTTGCTTGCGTCGCCTGTCTCGATCCGACAGCCCGGGAGCCTCCGGCCAAAGCGAGTGAACCTCCCCGCCGAGCAGCTCGAACCTGCAGCTGCCGCACCCACCCGAATTGCACTCGTACGGAAACCCGACACCCTCTCGCAGTGCAGCGCGAAGAACCGTGTCGTTCCCAACCTGCAGGACCGGCATCGGGACGCCGTCGATCCGAATGCGACTGATCATGGATTTCCAGCCATCCATATGCTCCATCCGACAATGCCGCGGCGATCCGAACGATCGATCGGATCAGAGATCCAGTGACCGACGGAACTCTCTCGTGGCGGCCCTTGCCTCCGAGGCAGCGCTCGGGGCGTCCGGCAAGGCACCGCAGAAGGCGTCGATCGCGGCGTCGCCCAGGGGCTCCCACTTGCCGACCCAGGCCCTCAGGACTTCTCGATTCCCGGGCACGGCATTCGCCATGCGCACAAGCGCGGTGGCCCACCGTCGATGCCTTGCCCCGTCGAGCGCCTGAGCGTCCGTCAGCATCCCGAGCAGGGTGTCCGAGTTGTGTCGTCCCACGTCTCCGAATCGACGCAGCAGCGACTCCTCGATCGCCGGTTTGGCGACCAGATTCAGTGCGACGAAGGCCTCGCCCCAGTCCCATGCGACGAGAACTTTCTCCATCAGCTCTCGCATGCCTTGCCAAGCCGGGTCTTCCTCCCAGTACTGGCGCTCGTCGACCCCGAAGCCCTTGCCGACGAACGTCCTCGACAGCTCCTCGGTCCTGTATGCGGTGTGATGGACCCAGCGCAGCGAGTCCGCGGCCTGGAACGCGAAGCAGTTCGAGATCGTGCTCGCAGGTGCCATCTGCATCGCGTAGGCGGAGGCCATCTGCAAGGTATGGAAGACGTACCTGCTCGGGGCCAGCAAGCGAGCCAATGTTCCGGCCCAGGCCGGGTCGAGCCCCTTGTCATGCTCTCGTTCGCTGAACTGACTCAGGACGCTGAAGACATAGGTCTCCTGTCCGTCCTGCAGCAGGTTGTAGGTTCTGTAGACCAGTTCGTCTGGATCCCGGAAGGCGTTCCAGTCATCGCAGGTCAAAGGGCTTTCGTTCCTGTACTTCCTGTACCAGCGCGACATGAACATGTCGGGATCCAGCTCGAAAGGAGCCTGCGCCTGGCGGTCGCTGTAGTGCAGGCCGACGGAGACGATCTCGTACTCGCTCGGCTTGCGCCGGCGCCCTGCCAGGTGGCTCCATGTCCTGAGGGGCTTGAGTGTCTCCGGTTGATTCATGTCCTGACCTTGTCGATTGACGGCATTCAACATTCAGAGATGCCTGCTGTAATAGAACCGTATGTGCTCCGACGAGATCTCGATGCGTCCGGCGAAGGACGAGAGATCCACCTCGATGTCGCGCATCCTGAAAGGGCGCCCGAGCATGTCCTCGATCGTTGATCGGCGTATCACCATCTCGCTTTCGGACTCCACGCGGACATAGGCCACCTTGTCATCGACGCGAATCTCCTTGTCCGGGTTGTCCAGTACCGCCGCTTCCGCGACGGCTCGTGCCAGTTCTCCTCGGCGCAGGATGGGGCCGACGGTGTTGTTGACTCGGTGTGGCGAAGCGTCGTTGCCGGTTTTCTCTTGATCCACGTTCGTACGCTTTCTGATCAGGCACGAGCAAACAATGGCGTGACGCCTTCGGTATCGACATGGACTTCATTGCCGTCGATCCGTATCGGATAGCTGGCCAGCCTGCAGCCGCCGGGATTGATCCCTTCGCCCGTGCCGGCATCGAAGATCCATTGATGCGCACGGCAGATCAGGTGTTTCCCATCGAACTTTCCCTCGGCCAACGGGATGTCCTGATGCGGGCAGGCGCCCTGATACGCCCGGATCGCTCCCCCCTCGATGCAGACGACCACCAGCTCGTGCCCGTCGATCTCGTAGGCGTTCATCTCGCCTTCCCAGAGATCATCGGTCGTGCAAATCCTCGTATATGCCATTCAGAACCAGCCTCGCGAAAAGATGTCAGCCCCGGATCATTCCCAGAAGACTTCGATGCATTCAGTCGGATAGAGACCGCTGTCCTCGACGCTCATGTCGCGAGGAAAGGAATCACCCGTACCCTGGCGTCGCACACGAAGCACCATTCCGGGCCTCGACATCACGCGCTTCCCGAGGGAGTGCCTGGCTGCGGATGCCGCCACAACATCCATGGAATCCGCCGAGTCCACGGCCAGCAGTTGCAGAACGAAGTCCCCTTGAAACTTCGACGTCAGAGGAAACAGCGCCACTCGAGGCCTCCCAGACTGATGAACGGATGTGTGCGTCCCTGGCGGGAAGCAGGGCCTTCGGGGCGCTGCCCCAGGGGAACCCAGGCAATGCGCTAGGCGCGGCTTCTCTCGGGGGCCCGGTATGCCTCGACCCAGGCGTACGAATGGGCGTCGTCCCCGATCTCCCCGGGAGCCAAGCCCATGTAAGCCAGAGCGCCGGCGAGATTCGGAGGCTGGATATCCCCGGCCAGGAACCGATCAACGATGGAAAGATGGCCCTGGTATCGGGACGGTTCCTGCTCGAAACACCACTTGCAGCCCTTGGAACAGAAGTGATACCACCGGCCGTTGTGCTGAAGCGGGTGATCGGTCACCTTGTCCGGGGCCGAATTGATCGGCAGGTTGCACATGTTGCATACCACCGGGAGCGTTTCCGGGTAGGTCTTCTCTCGTTCGTGATTGAGAAGGTTCTCGGCGATCACGTCCCATTGCTCGCCCCATCGGTCATTCCACCCGGGGTACTTCTCCTCGAGCCAGGCGCGCTCCGATGGGGTCACGCCGGCAGCCGGATTCCACCAGACGGTCGAGCGCCAGAACCAGACGCCGAGATGCATCCCGTGATGCTGGTCATCGAGTTCTTCCAGGAAGAGATCCCAGTACCAGGGCCGGTCCAGTCCCAGGTCGAGGATCGATCGTTCGAACTGTCCGACGATCCACTCGAGCATGAATTCCTTGAAGGACTGCTTGCGATGCTCCAGCGGCGTGTAGTAGTCCATCATCGGTCCCGTCAGGACCGAGAAGAGCTTCCACGATCGCCAGAAGGCGATGTCGATCATCCTCTGCGCCTCGTCCTTCTTGCCGTTCGCAAGGAGAATCGGGATCAGCGGGCCGCCGATCTGCGCATGACGTGACTCGTCGGTCTGCAGGCTGGAGATCAGGTTCGAGAAAGTCCAGTCCCCTGCTTCCGCGGCATCAGCCGCCAGTCCCAGGAACTGCATGTTGGTGAAGCCGGTCTCGAAGGCGAAGGTCAGCATCAATCCGACACCGACCGCACTCCGCGTGTTCATGATGTCGTCGAACATGTGGCGCGCCGCGATCGCCGCCCACTCGTTGGTGCTGTATGCCTTGAAGGCCCAGTCGAACTGACGATCCTTCGGGCAGTACTCGTGAGGAAAGAACAGCTGGATCTGGCCATGGCGAATCTCATCCAGCATTCCCAGCGTCGCCATGTTGCGCTGACCGGGAGCCTTGGCGAATCGCGCCATGCGGGACTCTGCCGATGCCGCGGCGTACTCGGCACGTGCGATGGCACCGTAGTGCGCCTTCAGGACGCTGAGCCACCCCGGGTCGGCCCGCTCGAACATCTGGCTGCGCTCGAGCGCGGCCTTCACCGAGTAGGCTCCGGCGTCCTTCTCTCGCTGAGTCTTCACGTACTCCGGATACGTGACCTTGTAGGGCTCGTCGTACTTCTCCCATTCCGACATCGGGATGCCCATGTCACCCGAGAGCTCGGGGGGAAACAGTTCGGCCTCGGCAACATAGGAGGGCGTCCAACTCGTCGAACGAGCCAGGTCGTACCAATCCAGCCTCTCGAGCATGCCCATTTCGTCTCCGTCGATTGGGCCGCAGCGCGTGGTGCCGGCCCTGTTCTGATGACCATCCTTCCGACCCGCTGACCGGTCATCCGGTTGGCCGTCGATGGGGATCATTCTTGTTCGTCACATCGCGAAGTGAAACTGGCAAATGGTTCAACGGACCTATACTTTGGTTTAGTTTCAATCCAATTTAATAAACCATAAACTATCCACGCAAAGTTCCCCGGAAGGGCATTTCCTGAACCTCCGCATGCAGAGTGAGCAGAGCCATGGCCGACATCTCCATAAACCCACGTCAGTCGGATTCTCTGTGTGTGCGCAATGTGCAGTTGCATCCGGAAGACAGCGCGAGCACGCGACGGGAGAAGCTTGCGAAGATCGTTCTCGACGAGCTGTACGAGTTCGTCGGACTGCTCGACGCAAACGGGTTGGTCCTCGAGATCAACCGGGCCGCACTGGAGGGTGCGGGTATCGAACTTGCCGCCATCTATGGCCGACCGTTCTGGGAGACGCGCTGGTGGGCTGTTTCTCAGGAAACGCGCGAACTCCAGCGGGATCTGGTTCGTCGAGCAGGCCGCGGGGAATTCATTCGCTGCGACGTGGAGATATTCGGCCAGGCGGCCGGTGAGGACACGATAATCGTCGACTATTCCCTGTTGCCGATACGTGATCACGAAGGAAAAATAGTATTCCTGCTCCCCGAAGGTCGGAATATCACGGACAAGAAACGAGCCGAAGCCGAGATCGCGAGAAAGAACGAGGAACTCCAGAGGCTGCTCGCCAGGATCCAGCTTCTCGACAGCACGAAAAGCACGTTCTTCGCGAACGTGAGTCACGAACTGCGCACACCCCTGTCGTTGATCCTCGGACCGACGGAGTCACTTCTGTCGAACGGAACGAATCTCTCGGAAGCCCAGAGACAGGATCTCGAGGTCGTTCACCGCAATGCGTCGACACTCCTCCGGCACGTCAACGCGCTGCTCGATCTGGCGAAGGTCGACGCCGGGAAGATGGTCCTCAATTTCGTGAGGATCGATCTGGTTTCATTGATCAGGGCCGCCGCCGCTCACTTCGACGCCGTTGCGCGGCAGCGATCGATCTCCTACTCGATCGAGACGCCGACGATGCTGGTCGCGGAGGTCGATCCGGAGAAGATCGAGCGCGTGGTTCTCAATCTCCTGTCCAACGCCTTCAAGTTCACGCCATCGGGCGGGCGGATCCGCTGCACCCTCGAGCTCATCAGCGACGAGCGCGCGCTGCTGGTGGTGCAGGACAGCGGTCCGGGGATTCCGATCGAGTCCAGGAGCGAGATCTTCGAGCGCTTTCATCAGTCGAAGCCGTTTTCCCCGGACACGCAGGGAACGGGACTGGGGCTCTCCATCGCCAAGGATTTCGTGGACCTGCACGGAGGAACGATCTCCACCACCGACGCGCCGGGCGGTGGCGCCCTGTTCCAGATCGAGATACCTCGCCACGCGGTCCCGGGCACCTACGTCAGGATCGCCACGGACGATCCCTACGAATCGACCAACGACGTGCCGGCCGAGGAGCCCGTCAGGCATCTCGAAAGGCCGAAGGACCTCGCCGCGGCTTCGAGGCAGGAGAACCTTCCCACGATCCTGGTCGTCGAGGACAACATCGACATGATGCGTTTCATCACCGAAACGCTTCGAGACAACTACAGGATCCTCTGCGCGCGAGACGGATCCCAGGCACTGGGGATCGCGCTTTCCGCCACGCCACCCGACGTCATCGTCACCGACCTCATGATGCCCGTCCTGGATGGAGATCAGCTGATCAGCCAACTGCGTTCCCGCAGGACTCTTGGCAACATCCCGGTTCTGGTGCTTTCCGCCCGTGCCGATGACACCTTGAAGCTTCGGTTGCTGGCCGAGTCGGTCCAGGACTACGTGACCAAGCCTTTCTCGCCGCATGAGCTGCGCGCGCGTGTCCGCAATCTGGTGATGATGAAGCTCGCGCGCGATGCGCTGCAGATGGAACTGACCAGTCAGAGTGACGACATATCCCTGCTCACGCGCCAGCTGATCGACGATCGACGGTCACTGCAGAAGAACCACGCCGCCCTCCGCGAGTGGGAGCAACGGTGGAGAGCGGTCTACGAGAATTCTGCGGCGGGCATCGCACTGACCGACATCGAGGCGCGCGTCATCGCGGCGAACCCGGCGTTCCTGAGAATGCTGGGTTACTCCGAAGAGGAGCTCAAGGCCACCTCCCTTCTCGAACTGACGCCGGAGGAAGATCGCGAATTCACCCATGCAAGGATCAACCAGCTCGTCGACGATGGTTCGGGCGACTATCACGTCCAGAGAAGGTACCTTCGCCGGGACGGAAGCTACCTCTGGGCCAACACCAGTGTCTCGATCGTCCCCGGCCGGGAAGGGGTTGAACCCATGCTGGTCAGGGTCGTGGAGGACATCACCGAGCGCAAGGCCGCCCAGGATGCCCTTGCCGAGGCTCGAGTCGAGCTTGCCCGTGTGGCGAGGGTGACGATGATGGGTGAGCTGGCGGCGTCCATCGCGCACGAGGTCAACCAGCCGCTGGCGGCGGTTGTCGCCAATGCCCAGGCCTGCACGCGCTGGCTGGCCGGGAACCCCCGAAACGACCGCGAGGCACGGAAGGCAGTCGATCGCATCGTTCGGGATGCGAATCGCGCCAGCGAGGTCATTGCAAGGATCCGAGGATTCCTGCGAAGAGACGATCCGGACAGGGTCTTGCTGCATGTCGCGGACGTCATCACCGAGGTCTTCGACATGGTTCGTGATCTCGCGGACCGTGCTCGCGTGTCACTGCAGTTCCAGGCAAGGTCGGCACTGGACCCGACGTTCATCGATCGGGTTCGGATGCAGCAGATCGTCCTCAATCTCGTCATGAACGGCATCGAGGCCATGAGCTCGGTCGGTGATCGTCCCCGCGAGATGCTCGTGGAGGCCTACGACGACGGCAACGAGAACCTCGTCATCGAGATCCGCGACAGCGGCGTCGGCTTCACACCGGACATGGCTGACCGGATCTTCGATGCCTTCTACACGACGAAGCCCTCCGGGATGGGCATGGGACTGAGCATCAGCCGGTCGATCGTGGAATCCCAGGGCGGACGGCTCTGGGCACGCGTGAACGATGATTTCGGGGCGACCTTCATCTTCAGCATGCCCATCGTCCGGGCTTCATGATGGATGGCCTGTCGTCCCCGGTGGTCTACGTCGTCGATGACGACCTCTCGGTGAGAGAGGCCCTGAGCAGCTTGATCCGGTCGGTTGGTCTGCAGGTCGAGACCTTTTCCTCCGCCACCGAGTTCCTTCGATACCAGCGGTCGGCCGCAACAGCCTGCGTCGTCCTGGACGTGAGAATGCCAGGCCTCAGTGGCATCGATGTCCATCACGAGCTGAAGAAGCGCCTGGACTCCATTCCCGTCATCTTCATCACGGGACATGGCGACATACCGATGGCGGTCCGGGCCATCAAGTCGGGGGCGGTGGAGTTTCTTTCAAAGCCGTTTCGCGATCAGGATCTCCTGGACGCCATCGGACAGGCCCTCGAAAGAGATGCCGGCGAGAGGTTGGAGGCCGATCGACTGCGGGCGCTTCGAGAGGCCTATGAGACCCTCACACCACGCGAGAAGGAAGTTCTTGCATTGCTGATCGGCGGCGGACTCAACAAGCAGATTGCTGCCAGGCTGGGTGTCGCGGAGGTCACCATCAAGGTCCATCGACACAACATCATGAAGAAGATGTGCGTCCGCTCGATGGTTTCCCTGGCCCGGATCTTCGAGGAACTCGCCATCTAGGGGAGAGGGCCGCACAACGCGATCGATGGGTCGGAACTCTGCGCGAACGCTGGAGTGCGCGCCGTACCAGGGGTGCAAGGGAAAAGGTGACGAGCCCGACCCCGGCACTGGAGGCTAACGGTTAGGGCTGCTTCGTTCCCGACCTGACCCGGTTGGCCGCGCCCCCATGCGGGGAGGCCCGTCACCGACGATTGTAGGCGACCGGTCGCGCGTCCCGGACCCGACGAGGGAAAGACCGTCAGCGCAGCTGCAGGTCGTCGTCGCCGAAGCGCACGCCGATCGGTTCGATCAGCAACTGCTTGGGGCCTGCCTCGACCGTGCCCGCGACCCAGGCGGCAACGCCCTGCTGGTGCGCGACCTCGACGGTGCGCTGCGCATCGGCAGCCTTCACGAACAGCGCGAAGCCGGCACCCATGTTCAGGGTGCTGTAGGCCTCGCGCGCGTCGTGGCCGGCGTGCTCGGCGATGAAGCGCAGCACCGGCGGCACCGGCGGTACGCTGTGGATGCGGTAGGTGTGGTTGGCCGGGTGGCGCAGCAGCTTGCGCCAGCCGTGGCCGGTGATGTTGGCGCTGTAGTGCGGCACGATCTGCGCGTTCCACAACGCCTCGGTCACCGGCGAGTACAGCGTGGTCGGCGCGAGCAGCGCCTCGCCATAGCTCAGGCCCGGCGCCACCTCGGTGAGGTAGCCCTGCGGCAGCCGCTCGACCAGCTTGCGCGCCAGGCTCAGGCCGTTGGCATGGATGCCGCTCGACGCGAGCAGCACGATCGCATCGCCCGGTGCCAGCGCATCGCCGACCGACAGCCGCGACTTCGGATTGATCAGCCCGGTGCAGGAGGCCGCGAGGTCGATGCGGCCGGCCTCCACGATGCCGGCCAGCGCCGGCGTCTCGCCGCCGCCCCAGGCCACGCCGCAGGTGTCGCAGGCCTGCTTCCAGCCGGCCACCAGCGCCTGCGCGCGCTGCGCATCGCCGAACCATTCGCTGCCGCCGGCGGCCCAGTAGGCCTGCACCACCAGCGGCGTCGCGCCGACGGTGATCAGGTCATTGATCGCCATCGCGATGGTGTCCTGCGCGATGCCGGCGTAATAGCTGCGGCCGGTCAGGGCCTTCATCTCGTCGGCCACCAGGGCCTTGGATCCCAGGCATTCGACGATGCTGGCCAGGTAGAACGGCCCGACGTCGACCACGTAGGCCGACTCGCCACGCGACGCCGCCACTTCGCCGAAACCGTGCGCGGCGAGGTTCTTCGCGGTGTCCTTGGCGGCACGCTGCGCGGCCACTTTCAGCGGGTCGATCAGGTCGTAGTTGACGCCGGCCTGTTCGTAGCTCAGCGGGGTGGGGGTGGGCGTGGTCATGATCGGCAGGGCAGGGGCCCGAGAAGCGGGTGGCGCGGCGCGGGCAGACCGCGGATTCGCGTCGATTATCCGGCACCCCTGCGGCCGGGGGCTTCCACCCCGGCCGGTAAACTGCCGGGCATGAGCACCCTGGTCCTGGCCCGCAAGTACCGTCCACGCCACTTCGGCGAGATGGTCGGCCAGGAGCATGTGGTGCAGGCGCTGGCCAACGCGCTCACCTCGCAGCGACTGCACCACGCCTACCTGTTCACCGGCACGCGCGGCGTCGGCAAGACCACGGTGTCGCGCATCCTCGCGAAGAGCCTCAACTGCACCGGGCCCGACGGTCAGGGCGGCATCACTGCGCAGCCCTGCGGTGTGTGTCCGGCCTGCCGCGACATCGACGCCGGCCGCTTCGTCGACTACACCGAGCTCGACGCGGCCTCGAACCGCGGCGTCGACGAGATCTCGCAGCTGCTGGAACAGTCGGCCTACAAGCCGGTGGTGGGGCGCTTCAAGGTCTTCATGATCGACGAGGTGCACATGCTCTCCAGCACCGCCTTCAACGCGATGCTGAAGACGCTGGAGGAGCCGCCCGAGTACCTCAAGTTCGTGCTGGCGACCACCGACCCGCAGAAGGTGCCGGTCACGGTGCTGTCGCGCTGCCTGCAATTCAACCTGCGGCCGATGGCGCCCGAGACGGTGCTCGCGCACCTGGAGCAGGTGCTGGCGGCCGAAGGCATCGCCGCCGAGCCGGGAGCGCTGCGGCTGCTGGCGCGCGGCGCGCACGGCTCGATGCGTGACGCGTTGTCGCTCACCGACCAGGCCATCGCCTTCGGTGCCGGCACGCTCCAGGAAGCCGGCGTGCGCCAGATGATGGGCGCCGTGGGCCGCAGCCATGTCTATGCGCTGATCGATGCGCTGGCGGCCGGTGACGGCGCCGGCGTGGTGGCCACGGCCGATACCCTGCGCGCCGAGGGCCTGTCGGCAGAGGGTGCGCTGGAGGAGATGGCGGTGGTGCTGCAGCAGCTCGCGTTGCTGCAGGTGCTGCCCGATGCGCTGGACGCCGCCGATCCCGACACCGCGGCACTCGTGCAGCGCGCCGGCCTGCTGCCGGCCGACGAGACGCAGCTGCTCTACAGCATCGCGCTGCACGGCCGCGCCGAGCTGGCGCTGGCGCCCGACGAATACAGCGGCCTGGTGATGGTGCTGCTGCGCATGCTGGCATTCAGGCCGCCGGGTGCAGCACGCGCCGAGACGGTGGTGCGACCCGGCCAGGCCACGCCCGCAGCGGCGCCGCGTGCCACAACGGCCCTCGTGCGCGGCCCGGCGCCTGCCGTGCCGCTGGCCCGTTCGCCGGCAACCGCGAGCCTTGCCGTGGCGCCTCCGTCCAAGGCGGACCCCGTGCCGATCCGTCCGCCTGCGCCGCTGACGGCCAAGAGCCCGTCCAGCGTCCCGCCATGGGAGGAAGACATCCCGCTGGCGGAAGAAATGTCGCAGCCCCCGGCGACGATGGCACCGCGCCCCGCACCCCCGACCGCCGCGCGCGACGATGCCGCTGATGGTCCTGCGCCGACCGAGATGACCCGCGGTCCGCTCGGTGACCGCTGGGCCGCCCTGGTGCGCCAGCTGATCGATGCGAACGCGATCGCGGCGCTGGTCCGCGAGCTGGCGCTGCAGGCCGAGTGCGTGGCCATCGATGCCGGCGAGACACGGCTGCGGCTGCGCGTCGAGCGCGAGAGCCTGCGCAACCCGAACCATGCCGAACGCCTGCAGGCGGCACTGGCCACGGCGGTGGGTCACGCGGTGGTGCTGGACGTCGAGGCCGGCGTGGTGAACGACACGCCGGCGCGGCGCGATGCGGCGGCGCGCGAGCAGCGCCAGCGCGAGGCCGAGGCGCTGATCCACAACGACCCCCTGGTGCTGCAGCTCACGGCGCAGTTCAAGACGGCCCGCATCGTGCCGGGGTCGATCAAACCCGTCTGACCTATTCGAACCACCGGAGAACGACATGCTCAAAGGACAACTGGCTGGCCTGATGAAGCAGGCGCAGGCCATGCAGGACAACCTGAAGAAGGCGCAGGACGAACTGGCGCTGATCGAGGTCGAGGGCCAGTCGGGTGCCGGGCTCGTGAAGGTGCTGATGACCTGCAAGCACGACGTCAAGCGCATCACCATCGATCCCAGCCTGCTGGCCGACGACAAGGACATGCTCGAGGACCTGGTGGCCGCGGCCTTCAACGACGCCGTGCGCCGCGCGGCGGCGACCAGCGAAGAAAAGATGGGCAAGCTGACGGCAGGGATGCCGCTGCCGCCGGGCATGAAGCTGCCGTTCTGATGGCTCCCCCCCGTTGCGGCTGCGCCGCTCCCCCTCGAGGGGGCGACGCTGGCGGGCCGGCGGAGCCGGTCCCGCGGCGTCTGCTCGGTGGGGCGGTGGCGTGCGGCCATCACCGAACCGAAGACCGTTCGTGGTGATCGAGTCGTTGTTGTATGGCTGCGTCGTCCTCGCTTGATGCCCTGACCGAGGCCTTGCGCCGGCTGCCGGGCGTGGGCGTGAAGTCGGCGCAGCGCATGGCGTATCACCTGCTGCAGCACGACCGCGAGGGCGCGCTGCGGCTGGCGCGCGCGCTCGAGCAGTCGGTCGCGACGGTGCGGCACTGCGACCGCTGCAACACCTTCACCGAGGCTCCGGTGTGCAGCACCTGCCTCGATCCGTCACGCGAACGCCGGCAGTTGTGCGTGGTCGAGACGCCGGCCGATCAGGCAGCGGTCGAGCGCAGCGGCAGCTACCACGGGCTGTACTTCGTGCTGATGGGGCGGTTGAGCCCGCTCGACGGCATCGGGGTGCACGACATCGGACTGGAGAAGCTGCTGGCGCGTGCCACCGACGGCGAGGTGCAGGAACTGATCGTCGCCACCAACTTCACCGCCGAAGGCGAGGCCACCGCCCACGTGATCGCCCAGGCCCTGAAGGGCCGAGGCCCGAGCGTCACGCGGTTGGCGCGCGGCGTGCCGGTCGGCAGCGAACTCGAGTACGTGGACCTGGGCACCATCGCCCATGCATTGAGCGATCGGCGCTAGGGCCAGTGCCGGCGTCGACCCGAACCGGAGACGATGCGATGACGACGATCCTGCTCCTGAGCGTGCTCGCCGCTGCGCTGATGCCCATCGTCTGCGCCGGCATCGCGAAAGGGGGGCGCCTCGGCACGCCGCGCGACGAAGGCGGCTTCGACAACCATGCGCCGCGCGAGTGGCTGGCGCGGCAGAGCGGCTACCGGGCGCGCGCGAACGCGGCGCAGGCCAACTGCTTCGAGGCCCTGCCGTTCTTCGTGGGCGCCGTGGCGATCGCGCTGACGCTCGGGGCGCCGGCCGATCGCATCGGCATGCTGGCACTGATGTGGGTGGGACTGCGCGCCGCCTTCGTGGCGTGCTACCTGGCGGACCGCGCGATGCTGCGCTCGGCGGTCTGGACGCTGGCGCTCGCGGTCAACATCGCGATCCTGTTCACGCCGCGCGGCTGAGGCTCGCGGACCTGGCCCGGGGCCTCAGCGGCTGTTGGCGGCCACGCGGCTCTTGCCCTGCGCGGTCGGGCGCGCAGCCACCGGCTTGCCGGCCGACTTGCGCTGGGCCGTGGCTGACGTGGCGGCGCGGTTGCCGCGGGCCTTGGCCGTCGCGCTGGGGCTGCTCTTGCGGGCGGTCGCGGCCTTGCCCGGCAGGTAGAGCACCACCGCCTGGCCGGTCTTGAAGTGGGCACCGGCGGCCACCTTGTTCCAACCGGCCACACTGGCGGCGCTGAGCCGGTAGCGCGCGGCGATCGAGGCCACGCTGTCATTCTTGCGCGCCTTCACGGTGGTGCGGCGCAGCGCCGGGGCGTCAGGGGCGAGCAGCATCGTCGCGTTGTCGGCCACGCGCTCGGACACGTCGTCCTGGTGGCGGTGCGGGTGCCGGGGCACCATCAGCGTCGACCCGGCGCGCACCAGCATGCGCGGCGGGATGCGATTGGCCTGGCGCAGTTCCGCTTCGCTCATGCCCACCCGCTTGGCGGCATCGGCCGGCTTCATCGTCGTCGGCACGACCCAGGCGGTCCAGCTGGCCAGCGGGCCCTGGTAACCAGGCAGCGCGCGCACGAACTCGTTGGCGTTGTCGTAGGGCAGCAGCACCTGCGGCGTGCCGGCAGCCAGGATAACCGGCTTGTTGAGCGAGGGGTTCAGCGCGTGGAATTCGTCGAGCGGCAGGCCGGCCAGGCGGGCCACCAGGGCTGCGTCGATGTCGCGCTGGATCGGCACGCTCAGGAAGTAGGGGTGGTTCTCGATCGCGGGCAGCGTCAGTCCGAAGGCCTCGGGCCGCGCGATGAGGTTCTTCACGGCCTGCAGCTTGGGCACGTAGTAGCGGGTCTCGTCCGGCATCTTCAGGCTGAGGTAGTCGGTCGGCAGGCCGAGCTTCTGGTTGCGCGCGATCGCACGGCCCACGCTGCCTTCGCCCCAGTTGTAGGCGGCCAGCGCGAGATGCCAGTCGCCGAACATGCCGTGCAGCTTCTGCAGGTAGTCGAGCGCGGCGCGCGTGGAGGCCAGCACGTCGCGTCGGTCGTCGCGGAAGGCGTTCTGCGCCAGATCGAAGTGCTTGCCGGTCGATGGGATGAACTGCCACATGCCCGAGGCCTTGGCGGTCGACATGGCCTGCGGGTTGAAGGCGCTCTCGATGAACGGCAGCAGGGCCAGCTCGGTGGGCATGCCGCGCCGTTCGATCTCCTCGACCACATGGAACAGGTAGCGACTCGACCGCTCGGTCATGCGCTGCACGTAATCGGGCCGCGTGGCGTACCACTGCTCGCGGTCGCGGACCAGCGGCGTGTCGAGGTCGGGCATCGCGAAGCCGCGCCGCACGCGCATCCACAGATCGCGTTGCGCCGCGATGGCGTCGAGGTCGACCGGCTCTTCCGGGCGCACGGGATCGGTCGGTGAGCCGGCTGCGACGGCGGCATCGTTCGGCGCGGCGGCGCTGGCGGCGGCCACGCCGGGCGCTGCGGCCTCGGGGGGCGGCGTGGCACCGGACGCGGCGGTGCCGGCGTTGACGACGGGAGCCGTGACCGGTTCGGGCGACGGGGCGGTGGCGCAGGCTGCCAGCACGAGCGTCAGGGCCAGCACGGACAGCGTGGCGCGACGCTTCGGCGTGAGCAGCAGGGCGGTCATCGGAATTCGTTCTTCCACTGTCGCAACGCCGCGAGCACGCTCACCGCATCGTCGCCGGCGGCGCCATGCGCGCGGGCACTGGTTCGGACCTGCGCGCTCGTGACGCGCAGAAAGGGGTTGACCTGTCGTTCACGCGCCACCGTGCTGGGCAGCGTGGGCAGGTCGCGTTGTCGCAGCGACTCGCACTGCGCAACGTAGTCGATCAGATCGGCGTTGCCAGGTTCCACGGCGCACGCGAATTTCAGGTTGCCGAGTGTGTACTCGTGGGCGCAGCACACCCGCGTGTCGCCGGGCAGCGCGGCCAGGCGCGACAGCGACGCATGCATCTGCGCCGGCGTGCCCTCGAACAACCGGCCGCAGCCACCACTGAACAGCGTGTCGCCGCAGAACAGGATGGGTGCCTCGCCGGCCGGCTGGCCGAAGTAGGCGATGTGGCCAGCGGTGTGGCCGGGCACGTCGATCACCTCGAAGCGCGTGCCGAACAGCTCGATCGCATCGCCGTCGCGCAGCGGCAGGCAGGGCTGCGGGATGGTCTCGCGCGCCGGACCGTAGACCGGTCCGCGGCCGTCGGGCAAACGTGCACGCAGCGCGTCGACGCCGCCGACGTGGTCGCCGTGATGGTGGGTCACTACAATCGCCGCGAGCTTCAGTGACCGCTCGTCGAGCGCGCGAGTCACCGGCGCGGCTTCCCCCGGATCGACGACGATGGCCGACACGCCATCGTGGAGCATCCAGATGTAGTTGTCCGTGAAGGCGGGAACAGCGATCAGGTTCATGGTGCAGGAAGCGTCGAGTATAGATTTGCCCTTGTGGCTGCAGACCCCGCCCGGCCGGTACGTGTTGGCGTGGGAACAGGCGCGCATCGAAACGCATGTGGCCGATGTGTTCGGATTTCACGCATTGCAGCTCGGCCTGCCGGAGATCGATGCGCTGCAGGCCAACCGCATGCCGCACCGTTGGCTTGCGTTGTCGGCCCGCGAGGTCGCCGCGGCGACCGTTCAAGAAGACGGCGGCACCGCGCCGCGCACCGTGGCGCTGTCGTGCGATTTCGATGCCTTGCCGTTCGCGAGCCAGAGCCTTGACCTCGTGGTGCTGCCGCACACGCTGGAACTGACGCGCGACCCCCACCACACCCTGCGCGAGGTCGAGCGTGTGCTCGTGCCCGAAGGTCAGGTCGTGATCACCGGACTGAATCCGACCAGCCTGTGGGGTCTGCGCCAGGCGGGCGGACGTGCGGCGCAGCGCCTCGGCCGCCGCAGCGACGACGAGCGTCTGTTCCTGCCGCGTGCCGGCGACTTCATCGCCTACCGGCGCCTGCGCGACTGGCTGCGCCTGCTCAGCTTCGAGGTCGAGAGCGGCGGCTTCGGCTGCTACCGACCGGCCTTGCGCTCGCAGGCCTGGCTGGACCGCTACGCGTGGATGGAGCGCGCGGGCGAACGCTGGTGGCCGGTGTTCGGCGCGGTCTACCTGCTCAAGGCCGTGAAGCGCGTGCGCGGCATGCGCCTCATCGGCCCGGCCTGGAAGAAGGCGCCGAAGCCGCGCGCCGCGCCGGCCGTCGTCAGCCACAAGCACCACCGGGCAGGATCGTCGCCCGACGACAGAGAGAAGAGATTCGAGACATGAAGTGGATCGCCTACACCGATGGCGCCTGTGCGCCGTCGAATCCCGGGCCGGCGGCCTGGGGCGCCGTGCTCATCGCACCGGACGGCCGCACCGAGACCGATCATTTCGGCTTCATCGGCCACGGTACCAACCAGATCGCCGAACTGACTGCGGCGATCGAAGGCCTGACGCGCGTGCCGGCCGGCGCGCTGGTGGAACTGGTGTCGGACAGCCAGTACGTGCTCAAGGGCCTGAGCGAGTGGCGTGCCGGCTGGGAGCGCAAGGGCTACCGCAACTCCAAGGGCGAGCCGGTGGCCAACCTGGGCCTGTGGAAGCAGCTGTTCGCGCTGGCCGATGCGCGCAAGGTGTCGACGCGCTGGGTGCGCGGACACAACGGCGACCCGCTCAACGAGCGCGCCGATGCGCTCGCGAACAAGGCGCTGGCGCTGAAGTCGGGCAGCGCCGGCTGAGTCCGGTCGCTGCGTCCCCGCTCAGAGCAGCTGCCAGACCAGACCCAGCAGCCCGGCGGCCAGCACGACCGGGATCACGCCGATCCGCAAGCCGAACAGCGCGACGGCCGCCGCCGCGCCGATCAGTGCCGCGGGCCACTCGAAGCGCCCCGCCAGCCCGTCCGGCCACAGCACGTGGTAGGCGAAGAACACCGCGAGGTTGACGATCACGCCGACCACCGCGGCGGTGATGCCGGTCAGCGGCGCGGTGAACTGCAGCTTGCCGTGCGTGGTCTCGATGAAGGGCCCGCCCAGCAGGATGAACAGGAAGGACGGCAGGAAGGTGAAGTAGGTGACGACCACGGCGGCGGCGGCGCCGGCCGCGAACAGGGCGTCGGGCCCGAACACCGCATGAGTCCAGGCGCCGACGAAACCGACGAAGGCCACCACCATGATCAGCGGGCCGGGCGTGGTCTCGCCGAGCGCCAGGCCGTCGATCATCTGCGGCCCGGTCAGCCACTGGTAGTGTTCGACCGCGCCCTGGTAGACATAGGGCAGCACCGCGTAGGCGCCGCCAAAGGTCAGCAGCGCGGCCTTGGTGAAGAACCAGCCCATCTGCGTCAGCACCGCCGACCAGCCGAAGGCCAGGCTCAGCGCGCCGAGGACCACGACCCACAAGGCCACGAAGACCACCAGCACGCGCGTCGCATGCGGCCAGGAGAAGCGGGCGTGGGCCGGCGTCGGCGTGTCGTCGTCAATCAGCGCCGGCCCCAGGCGCGCTGCACCCTGGCCCTGGCCGCCGCCGATCGCGAAGCGATCCGGCAGGTAGCGGCCCCCGAGGTGGCCGAGCAGGCCGGCCGCCAGCACGATCAGCGGGAACGGCGTGTGCAGCGCGAAGATCGCCACGAAGGCCGCGACCGCGATGGCCCACAGCCAGGCGTTCTTCAGCGCGCGGGAACCGATGCGCCAGGCAGCGAACACCACGATCGCGGTGACCGCCGGCTTGATGCCGTACAGCAGGCCCGCCACCGCCGGCAGTTCGCCGTAGGCCAGGTAGACCCACGACAGCGCGATCAGGATGAACAGCGAGGGCAGCACGAACAGCCCGCCGGCCACCAGGCCGCCCCAGGTGCGGTGCATCAGCCAGCCGATGTAGGTGGCCAACTGCTGCGCCTCCGGACCGGGCAGCACCATGCAGTAGTTCAGCGCGTGGAGGAAGCGCTGCTCCGAGATCCAGCGGCGCCGCTCGACCAGCTCCTGGTGCATGATCGAGATCTGCCCGGCCGGACCGCCGAAGCTGATGAAGCCGAGCTTGAGCCAGAACGCGAAGGCCTCGCGGAGGCTGACTTCGGCGGGCGGGTCGGTGTCGCTGGGGTTCATCGGCGGCGTGCATCCTCACGGCATCGCGCCGTCGCACCGACAGTATCCCAGCGTTCCGCGATGGCTCAGGGCATCGCTTCGACGTGCGCCTTGGTGATCGCGCCGTCCGAGCGGCCCTTCAGGTAGGCGTAGAGCTGGTCGATGTTGCCGACCACGTTGGGCGCCTGCCCGAAGCTCGGCATGCCCTTCTCGAGGCGGCCCTGGGTCACGGTGGTCACGAACTCGGCCTTGCTCAGCGTCTTCAGGCTGTTGATCAGCGAGGGGCCGACCATGCCCTCCTGGTTGGCGCCATGACAGCGGTCGCAGGCCGCGGCGCGCCAGGTGCGGAAGCCCTTCATCGTTTCGGGATCGACCTTGTAGCCGTCGACCACCTTGTACGGTGCCGCGCCGCCAGAGGGCGTGGCCGCTGCAGCGGCGGGCTTGGCGTCGGCCGAAGGCGCAGCAGCCGGCGTCTCAGCGGTGGCCGCGGGTGGCTTGGCGGCGGGCGTGGGCGTGGCCTTCAGGTCGCGCAGGCACACGATGCGGGCGCCCCCTTGAAGCGATTCGCAGTAGGCGCGGTCGGCTTCCAGATCGGCCCGTGCCGTGCCGGTGACGAGCAGCATCGCCAGTGCCGCGTGCGGGGCGATGCATTGTTTCCACGAGGGCTTCATTCCACTGATGCGCATTCATTGACTCCTGGTTGGGTTCGGCCGGACGCCCGCATCGAACCGCGATGCGAGGGTGACAAGCGCACCGTAGGGCGTCCGTGCAGGCACCGTAGTCGGCGGGCGCCGCCGATATGTGTAGGCGGCTTCCCACATCAGGCAGATGTCAGCTCGTCGCGCGCGGCGCGACGGCGAATCGACAGCGTCGTGACGGTGCACTGTCAGGTGGCGCGGCGCATCAGTCGCCGGGTGCACAGCCCTCGCACGGCGCCGGCTCGGGGCGGTCCAGCGCCTGACGCAGCTGCCGCAACGCGGTGCGCACGCCTTCCTCGATCACCGGGTGATAGAACGGCTGGGCCAGGGCCTCGTCGACTGTTTCTCCGCGGCCGATGCTCCAGGCCAGCAGGTGGCCCAGGTGTTCGGCGGCAGGGCCCAGCATCTCGGCACCGAGCAGGCGGCGCGTGCCGCGTTCGCCGTACACGTGCAGGGCGCCGACGTTGCGCCCGATCACGCGGCTGCGGCCCTGGTTCGCGAAACTCACGGTACCGGTCGCGAAGCGCGTGCCGGCGGCGGTCAGCTCGCGGTGGCTGCGACCGGCCACCGCGATCTGCGGTTCGCAGAACACCACCGCCAGCGGCGTGCGGCGACGCCCGGCCTGCACGTCGGGATAGCGCCCGGCGTTGCGGCCGGCGATCAGACCTTCATCCGACGCTTCGTGCAGCAGTGGGCGGTCGTCGCCCGCATCGCCGGCGATGAAGACGTGCGAGCAGCCGATGCGCATCGTGGTGGGGTCGTGCAGCGGCACGCCGTCGGCGTCGCAGTCGAGGCCGGTGTGCTCGAGCCCGAGCGCGTCGGTGTTCGGTCGCCGGCCGATGGCGGCGAGCAGCACGTCGAAGCGCTCGCTGTGCGTGCCGGAGGCGCTGCACCAGTGGACGGCGACCTCGTCGCCGAGCCGCTCGACGCGCTGCACCGTGGCGTCGCGCTGCAGCGGCAGCGTCGCATCGAAGTGGCTGGCGGCCAGCGCCGCCAGCGCCGGATCGCTGAGCGGGCCGACCGTCGGTCCGCGGCCCAGCAGACGCACGCGCACGCCCAGCAGATGCAGTGCCTGCGCCAGTTCGAGACCGATCGCTCCGGTGCCGACCACGGCCACCGAACGCGGCAGGTCCTGCCAGTCGAACACGTCGTCGTTGACGATCAGGCGATCGCCGAGCGCGCTGCGCCACTCGGGTGGCAGGCGCGGCCGCGAGCCGGTGGCGATCACCACGCGGTCGGCGCGCACGGTGAGCGCGCCCCCGGCGCCGTCCACCTGCAAGTGGTGCGGGTCGAGGAAGCGGGCCACGCCGTCCAGCCGGTGGTCGGGGGCGATGCGCTCGATGTCGTCGAGCACGAAGCCGACGAAGCGGTCGCGCTCGGCGCGCACGCGTGCCATCACCCGCGCGCCGTCGATGCGCACGCCCTGCACGTCGATGCCGAAGCGCGCCGCGTCATTGACGGCGTGCGCGGCCTCGGCGGCGGCGATCAGCAGCTTGCTCGGCATGCAGCCGACGCGGGCGCAGGTGGTGCCGAGCGGGCCGGGGTCGATCAGCAGCACGCGCTCGGTGTGCTCGCGCGCCGCACGGTAGGCGCTCAGGCCGGCCGAGCCGGCGCCGAGAATGGCCACGTCGACGTCGCGCACCGGGGTCATGAGGGCTCCTTGCAGATCGATCGTTGCGGGCAGGCCGTCGGCGCGACGCGCCCCGGGCTCAGACGAGCCCGTCGAACGGCAGCACGTCGACGTACCCGCCGCGCTCGACCGAGGCCTGTTCATGGTGCAGCACGACCAGGCCGTTGGCCACGCTCATGCTGCGCAGGATGCCCGAGCCCTGGGCACCGGTGAGCTGCACGTCCCAGTCGCCGTCGGCGGCGCGCGAGACGATGCCGCGCTGGTACTCGGTGCGGCCCGGCTTCTTGCGGATGGCCTCGGTGGCGCGCGCGCGCAGCAGCGGCAGGCTCTGCGGCGTGGCGCCGGCCATCGCCAGCAGCGCGTCGCGCACGAAGGCGTAGAAGGTCACCATCACCGCGACCGGGTTGCCGGGCAGACCGAACAGCACCGCGGTGCGGCCGTTCGAGGCGACGCGGCCGAAGGCCATCGGCCGACCGGGCCGCATCGCGATGCGCCAGAACGCCACTTCGCCGAGCCGCGCCATCACCTGCTTGGTGTGGTCGGCCTCGCCGACGCTGACGCCCCCCGAGGTGATCACCGCATCGGCGTTCTCGCAGGCGCTGCGGAAGGCGGCTTCCAGCGCGGCCGGATCGTCGCGCACCACGCCCAGGTCGAGCAGGTCGACACCCAGGCGCGTGAGCATGCCGTGGATCGTGTAGCGGTTGCTGTCGTAGACGCAGCCGGCCTCGAGCGGCTCGCCGATCGAGCGCAGCTCGTCGCCGGTGGAGAAGAAGGCGACGCGCAGCCGGCGCCGCACCGGCACCTCGGCCTGGCCCAGCGACGCGAGCAGGCCGATGTCGGCCGGGCGCAGCACCCGGCCGGCCTGCAGCGCGGCCTCGCCGCGCGCGAGGTCCTCGCCGGCAAGACGGCGGTTGTCGCCGGTGCGCACCACGCCAGCGGGCAGCGTGACGGTGCCGTCGGCGACGCTGGTGAACTCCTGCGGCACGACGGTGTCCAGGCCGGCCGGCATCACGGCACCGGTCATGATGCGCACGCACTCACCCGCGGCCACGCGGCCCTCGAACTGCTGGCCGGCAAAGCCGGTGCCGGCCAGGCGCAGCGTGGTGGGCTGGCTGTCGCGCAGATCGGCACCGCGCAGCGCGTAGCCGTCCATCGCCGAGTTGTCGTGCGCCGGCACGTCGATCGGCGAGACGATGTCGCGCGCCAGCACGCGGCCGAGCGCACTGCGCAGCGCGAGTTGCTCCACCGCGCCGACCCGCGGCACGAAGCGCGCGATGAAGTCCTGCGCCTGCGCCACGGCCAGCGCATTGGGGTCGTAACCAGCGACGCAGGAGGCGATCTGTTCGATCGACGGCAGGGCGGAGGGGTTCGGTGAGTCCATCGTCAGGGCGCGTGCTTCACAGCGTGAGCTGCATGTGTGCGCGATCGAAGTAGTGTTCGCCGCGCGCGTCGACCAGCCGCACCGCGCGCGGCAGCAGGCCGTAGCGGCGGAAGCCCGCACGTTCGTAGAGCCGCAGCACGCGGTCGCTCGACGCGGTGACGCTGAGCACGATCATCTGCAGGTCGGTGGCCTGGTGCGCCGCGGTGACGCAGGCGCCGACGAGTGCGCTGCCGATGCCGTGGCCGTTATGGGTGGGCAGCACCATCAGCCCGATCAGGCGGCTGATATGGCGGGTCTTGTTGCGGGTGTCGCGCTCGAGGCCGACCGATCCGACGAGCCGCTCGCGTCCGCCGTCTTCCTTGACGAAGGCGCCCAGCAGGAAGCTGCCGCCCAGCGGCTCGTTCAGCCCGAGCCGGCCCAGATAGCTCTCGGGCGTGCGCAGGCGCTGGCTCTCGTGGTCGGAGGTGAAGGCCTCGGGGTAGCGGCGCAGCGCCTCGTCGCGCAGGTTCTTGTAGGCCAGCAGGTCGGCCGGGCCCAGGCGCCGGATCACCGCAGGCTGCTGCGCGTTCGGGCGCCGGGCCAGGGTCGGCTCAGACACGCTGCGTCTCCAGCCGGCGCAGCTCGTCCAGCGTGTTGGCGTTGAAGAACGGGGCGGCGTCGAAGTCGACCATCGCGCAGCGGTGCTGCGCCGTCCAGCGGTCGATCTTGCGGCCCCCGGCGTGGACGAAGCGGACCAGGCTTTCCAGCAGGGTGGCGCGCAGCAGGCAGAACACCGGCTGGGGCCGCGGCGCGGCGGGTGCGTCGGCGCTGTCGGGGGCGCGCACCATCGCGAGCTCGGCGTCCTCGGCCTCCAGTGCGTGGGCCAGGCGGGCCACCAGATCGTCTGGGAAGTCCGGCGTGTCGCAGGGCACGGTCACGACGAACGGCGTCTCGGCACGCTCCAGCCCGACCAGGAAGCCCGACAGCGGCCCGGCGAAGTCGGGATCGGCGTCGGGCCAGACCGGCACCCCGAAGCTCTCGTAGGCGGCCAGGTTGCGGTTGGCATTGATCATCGCCGCCCCGACCTGGGGTTGCAGCCGCATCAGCGCGTGCAGCGCGAGCGGGATGCCGCGGTAGGGCTGCAGGCCCTTGTCCACGCCGCCCATGCGGCTGCCACGCCCGCCAGCGAGGACGACACCCGTGATGTGTTCGGCGCCGATCATCGCGCTCGTGCCTCAACCACCGATGTAGCTCATCTCGACCTTGGCGGCTGCTGCCTCTGCGCCGGCCGCACTGCCGCGCAGTTCGGAGTAGCGGTCGTCGCGGCCCTGCCAGATCTGCCCGATCGCCGCGGCGATCTGCCGGTCGTCGTAGGCGGCCGGGTCGCGCAGCAGTGCGCGCAGGTCGTGGCCGCGCTGCGCGAACAGGCAGAGGTAGAGCTTGCCCTCGGTCGACAGCCGGGCGCGGTTGCAGTCGCCGCAGAAAGCGTGCGTGACGCTGGAGATCACGCCGATCTCGCCGCGGCCATCGACATAGCCCCAGCGCTCGGCGGTCTCGCCCGGCGCGGTGGGCTCGAGCGCACGCAGCGGGAAGGCCTCGTGGATGCGCTGCACCACCTGCGCCGAGGGCAGCACCTCGTCCATGCGCCAGCCGTTGGTGATGCCGACATCCATGTACTCGATGAAGCGCAGCACCACCCGGCCGCCGAACCGTTCGCGGAAGAAGCGCGCCATCGGCACGATCTCCTGGTCGTTGGTTCCGCGCTTGACCACCATATTGACCTTGATCGGCGCCAAGCCGGCGGCGATCGCCGCTTCGATGCCGGCCAGCACGTCGGCCACCGGGAAGTCGACGTCGTTCATGCGGCGGAACACGGCGTCGTCGAGTGCATCGAGGCTGACCGTGACGCGCCGCAGCCCGGCCATGCGCAGCGCCACCGCCTTGCGCGCGAGCAGCGAGGCGTTGGTGGTGAGCGTCAGGTCCAGCGGCTCGCCGTCGGGCGTGCGCAGCGCGGCCAGTTGCGCGACCAGGATCTCGAGGTTCTTGCGCAGCAGCGGCTCGCCGCCGGTCAGGCGGATCTTGCGCACGCCGTGCAGCGTGAACAGGCGCGCCAGCCGCGTGGTTTCCTCGAAGCTCAGCAACTCGCCGTGCGGCAGGAAGCGGTGGTCCTTGTCGAACACTTCCTTGGGCATGCAGTAGCTGCAGCGGAAGTTGCAGCGGTCGGTGACCGAAATGCGCAGGTCGTGCAGCGCGCGGCCGCGGCGGTCGCTCAGCAGCCCGCTCGGCGGCGGCGCCTGCGCGGGCACGGCCGGCCGCGCGGCGTGTTGCCGGTGGTCGATCAGGGGGATGCTGCGCTCGGCCATGCGGCATTGTGCCGCGGGCGCCGCACCGCGCCGTGCGCGCCGCTCAATGACCGGGGCTGGCGAGTGGCGAGGCGAGGGCGGTCGCGGCGACCGCGGGTGTCGGTGCCGGGCTCGCCACGGCGGCCGTTTCGGCCGGCTGCGGCGCGCGCCGTGCGCCGTCGTAGCGCTTGCTCCAGTAGGCGACGCGCATGTCCTCCACGCGCACCTTGCCGCCGGTGCGGGGGGCGTGGATGAACTTGCCGTCGCCGACGTAGATGCCGACATGCGAGAACGCCGTGCGCAGGGTGTTGAAGAACACCAGGTCGCCAGGCTTGAGATCGTCACGGTTGACGTTCAGCAGGCCCGGCGCCTTGGCCTGCTCGTTCGAGCGGCGCGGCAGCACCAGCCCGACGCTGGCCTCGAACACGTGGCGCGTGAAACCGCTGCAGTCGAAACCCTGCTCGGCAGTCTCGCCGCCGCGGCGGTAGCGCACACCCAGGAAGTTCATGGCCGAGAGCACGAGGTCCGAGGTCCAGTCGGCGGCGCGCTCGCGCACCTGCTGGGCGAACGAGGCATCGGCCGGGATCGGATCGATCAGGCCGCGCTCGGCGAGGAAACGGGCCACGCTGTCCGGCGCGCTGTCGGTGGCACCCGGCTCGGCCTGCGCGCCCGTGCCGGCCAGGCACAAGGCCAGGCACAGGCCGGCCCATGGCGGCCGCAAGCTCCGGGGCAGTCGGATCATGGCCGCGAAGATAGCGGCCGCCGGGCGCTGACGTCAAGGCGGAAACTTCTTGTTTCACAAACACTTAGCTGGCTTTCTCGGTCGATCGACGGTGCCCGGCAGGGGCTTGCGGCGGTCGGTCTTGAAAAATGTAGACGATCGGTCTAATCTTCGGGCGCCATGCCTTCCTCTTCCCTTGCGCCAGATCGCGCGCGTCCCGCCGCCGTCCGGCGCAGCCATGCCGAACGTGGCGACGCTCGTGATGGCACGCGGGCCCGGTTGGTGCGCGCCGGCATCGAGGCCGTGCTCGAACGCGGCTGGGCCGCCAGCGGCGTGGACGCCGTGCTGCGTTCGGCCGGGGTGCCGAAAGGCTCGTTCTATCACTACTTTCCCAGCAAGGACGACTTCGGCTACGCGGTGCTGGAGGGCTACCAGGCGTTCTTCCTGAAGCGGCTCGAGCGCTGCTTCGGCGGCGAAGCGCCGGCGGCGCGCAGCCTCGATGCGCAGTTCGCCGACTTCCTGGCCGAGTCGCTCGACGGCATGGCCCGGCACGGCTGGCAGCGCGGTTGCCTGGTCGGCGCGCTGGGCCAGGAACTGGGCGGGCTGCACGAGGGCTTCCGGCGGCGTCTGCTGGCCTCGCTCGACGAATGGGGCGAGGTCCTGGCGCGTGCGCTGGCCGCGGCGCAAGCGCGCGGTGAGGTGCGCCGCGGGCTCGATCCCGCGCTGGCCGCGCGCGGCTTCTGGGCGGCCTGGGAAGGCGCCGTGCTGCGCGCCCGCCTGGCGCGCGACGGCGCGCCGCTGGAGGCCGCCATCGCCGACTTCCGACGGCTCGTCGCACCCGACTGAGCCCCGACCGACCCCGACCATCCACTCACGAGGAGACGAGAGACATGTTCAAGGCTTTGGTGCTCGACAAGAGCGAGGGTTTTCGCGCCGAGGTGCGCGAGGTCGACGACAGCTTCCTGCCGGACGGCGACGTCACGGTGGCGATCGACTACTCCACGCTCAACTACAAGGACGGCCTGGCGATCACCAACCGCCTGCCGGTCGTGCGCAGCTGGCCGATGGTCGCCGGCATCGACGGCGCCGGCACCGTGATCGAGAGCCGCCACCCCGCCTGGAAGGCCGGCGACCGTGTGGTGCTGAACGGCTTCGGCGTCGCCGAGGTCCACAAGGGTTGCCTGGCCGGCAAGGCGCGACTCAAGGGGGACTGGCTGGTGCGCCTGCCCGATGCCTTCACGCCCCGGCAGGCGATGGCGATCGGCACGGCCGGCTACACCGCGATGCTGAGCGTGCTGGCGCTCGAGCGCCATGGCATCCAGGCCGGCGACGGCGAGGTGCTGGTGACCGGCGCGACCGGCGGCGTGGGCTCGGTCGCGGTGGCACTGCTGCACAAGCTGGGCCATCGCGTCGTCGCGGCCACCGGCAAGGCCAGCGAGGCCGACTACCTGAAGCAACTGGGGGCCGAGTCGGTGATCGACCGTGCCGAGCTGAGCGCGCCCGGCAAGCCGCTGCAGACCGAACGCTGGGCCGCGGTGGTCGACGCGGTGGGCAGCCACACGCTCGTCAACGCCTGCGCCCAGACGCGCTACGGCGGCGCCGTGACCGCCTGCGGCCTGGCGCAGGGCGCCGACCTGCCGGGCACGGTGATGCCCTTCATCCTGCGCAGCGTGGCGCTGCTCGGCGTGGACAGCGTGATGGCGCCGCTGGCGCTGCGCCAGCAGGCCTGGGCGCGTCTTGCGAAGGATCTGGACCCCGCGCTGCTGCAGTCGATGACCACCGAGATCGGCCTCGACGAGGCGATCGACGCCGCCGGCAAGCTGATGCGCGGCGAGGTGCGTGGCCGCATCGTGGTGCGCACGCAGGGCTGAGTGCGGCCTCTCAGTCCTTCTGTCGCGTCGGCTCCGGCAGCGCCACCATCACCGGCTGGCCGGGCACGGTGCAGCCGCTGTCGCAGCAGCGGCCCGGCTGGCGGTTCCGGGTGATCGCGCGCGTCTCGTCATGCAGTACGCCGCGATCGAGCAGGCGCTCGACCAGCTCCACCTTGCTGCCCACCGGGTAGTTGCGCCAGATCTCCTGCTTCAGCGCGGCCGGCGAGCCGCCGCCGTGCAGGCTGATCACCGAGTACCAGCCGCCCTGGTAGGAGGCGGTCAGGTCCTCGATGAAGCGCGCGACCTCGATGCGCTTGTCGTACGGCACCGCCGGGTTGGCGCGCAGCACCTCCGACAGCGTGGCGGCGGTGGCCGGGTTGTGGTCCTCGTCGGGGCCGGGCAGCGCGACGACCAGGCCGCCGGAGACCTCGTGTGCCAGGCGGTGCATGTCGTAGATCTGGGTCGACATCAGCAGCTTGCCGATGTTGCTGAACACCGGCTCGGGCATGAAGCTGCCGCTGTAAGGGTCGGCCGCGCCGTAGACGCTGGCCGCCACGCCGCAGGCGAAGAAGCCCTCGGTGATCTTGATCAACTCGACCATCGGCTCGCGCAGGTTGCTCTTCTCGCCCGGATCGAAGCCGTTGGCCTCGCACATCAGCGCGCCGGCGCCGATCAGCAGGTCGCCGAAGCCGGCGCGCGCGGCGATGCAGCTGTGGCGATGGTGGGTGGCGTAGCTGTAGGTCAGCACGCCGCTGTGTTCCCACTCTCCGTCCTGGCCGGCGTAGAACACGCGCTCCCAGGGCACGAACACCCGGTCGAAGATCACCACCGCGGTGGCCTGGCCGTAGCGGCGCGAGAACAGCGCCGCGCCGTGCTCGAGCTTGTCGCCCGGCCGGCCCGCCGGGCGCGACACCAGCGTCATGCCCGGCGCGTCGATCGGCACCGCGCAGCAGACGGCGAAGTCGGCGTCCTCGGCACCCATGTTGCGCCCCGGCATGACCAGCAGCTCGTGCATGTAGGGCGCGCCGGTCACGATGGCCTTGGTGCCCGAGATCACGATGCCCTTGCCGTTGCGCTCGACCACGTGCACATAGGTGTCGGGGTGGGCCTGCTGGTGCGGACGCTTGCTGCGGTCGCCCTTGGCGTCGGTCATCGCGACGCCGAGGCTCAGGTCCTCGTCTTGCACGCGCGCCAGGTAAGCCTGGAAGCGGGCGCGGTGCTCGGTACTGCCCTTGGCGTCGTCCAGGCGCGCGCTGACCTGGGCGATGCCGTTCAGCGCATCGTGCATCAGGTAGCGCTGCGCGCAGCCGGTCTCCTGGCACAGCAGGCGCACCGCCTCGAGCTTGTTGAGCAGGTCGCCGGCCGACTCGTTGATGTGGGCCATGCGGTTCACGGTGAGGCCGCGGTCCGACTGCACGGCCAGCGCCAGCGGCGCCATCGCCGGGTCGCGGGCGAAGTCGTAGGTGTAGGCGAGGGCGTTGACGCCCGGGCGCAGCGACGGCGCGTCGGCCACCGAGTCGACCCGCTGGCCGTCGACGTAGACCGTCGGCTTGTAGCGGCGCAGCGAGTCGCGGTAGTCGGCGCCGGACATCAGGGAGGCCGGGCGGGCCGGCGGGGCGATGGAGGTCGGAGCGTTCATGGCGGCAGGTCTTCGCGGTGGGAGGAGCAGGGAATTGAACAGTGTTTAAAGAATTGATCAACTGTATATTCGAGCGATGCCGAAATCAACCACCCTGCCCAGCGCCGAGCGCGGGATCCGCCAGCGTGCGGTGGCCGATGCGCGCCGTGCGCTGGTGCTGGACGCCGCGCGCGCCGCCTTCTTCGAGCTCGGCCTCGAACGCGCCAGCGTGCGCGAGATCGCCCGCCGCGCCGGCTACACGCCGGGTGCGATCTACAGCTACTTCGCGAGCAAGGAGGAGATGTACGGCGCGCTGCTCGGCGAATCGCTCGAGCGCTTGAACCAGGCCGTGGCCGCGGCCCGCCCGGCGGCGGCGCGACGCGGCGAGCCGGCCGAGGCGGCGACCCTGCGCAGCGCCGCCAATGCCTTCTTCGGCTTCTACCGCGAGAACCCGCGCGACCTGGATCTGGGCTTCTACCTGTTCCAGGGCCTGCAACCGCGCGGCCTGACGCCTGAGCTCAACGAGCAGCTCAATGCCCGCCTGCGCGCGGCGCTGGCGCCGGCGCAGCGCGCGCTGGCGCAGCTGGGCCTGGGCGAGCGCGACGCCCTGGCGGAGGTGACCGCACTGTTCGCGCACACCGTGGGTCTGCTGCTGTTGAGCCACACCGGCCGCATCCGCATGTTCCACCAGGAATCGCAGGGCCTGTTCGATCGCTATCTCGACGCGCTGGTCGAGCGTGCCCTGGGCCGGTCGAAAGGAGCCGCATGATGATGACGAACGCGATGTCCGCACCGGGCAGCACGCTGGTGCTGGTGGATTTCCAGCAGCGGCTGATGCCGGCCATCGCCCACGCCGACGAGGTGCTTGCGCAGGCGACGCTGCTGGCTCGGGCCGCCCAGCTCCTGGGCATCCGCACCCTCGGCACCGAGCAGAACCCGACCGGGCTGGGACCGAGTGTCGAGAGCTTGCGTCAGTTCTGCGAAAGTAGCCTGTCGAAAATGCACTTCGACGCCTGCGCCGACGGCCTGTCGGAGCGCATCCGCGAGGCGGTGGGCGCGAGCGGCGACGTGGTGCTGGCCGGCTGCGAGGCGCATGTGTGCCTGCTGCAGACCGCGCTGGGGCTGTTGCGGGCCGGACATCGCGTGTGGGTGGTTGCGCCGGCCTGCGGATCGCGTAAGGTCGCGGACCACGGCCTCGCGATGCAGCGGCTGCGCGAGGCGGGTGCGGGGGTGGTCAGCACCGAGATGGTCGTTTTCGAGTGGCTGCATTCGTGCCGCCATCCGCGTTTCAAGGAGGTGCTCGCGCTGCTGAAGACCCCGGCCGCCTGAGCCCCCCGACAAGAAGACAGACAGAACACTGGAGACAAGCGCATGACCGACTACGCCACCTTCTACCGCCGCTCGATCGAAGACCCGAAGGGGTTCTGGGCCGAGCAGGCCGAGCTGATCGACTGGCACCGCCCGTTCGACGAGGTGCTCGACGACAGCAAGCCGCCGTTCACCCGCTGGTTCGTCGGCGGCCAGACCAACCTCTGCCACAACGCCGTCGACCGCCACGCCGCGCAGCGCCCCGACGCCAACGCCCTCATCTGGGTCTCCACCGAAGTCGGGCAGGAACGCACCTACAGCTACGCCGAACTCCAGCGCGAAGTCGAACGCATGGCCGCCGGCCTCGTCGAACTCGGTGTCGGCCAGGGCGACCGCGTCCTCATCTACATGCCCATGATCCCCGAGGCCGCCTTCGCCATGCTCGCCTGCGTGCGCATCGGCGCCATCCACTCCGTGGTCTTCGGCGGCTTCGCCAGCGTCAGCCTCGCCAGCCGCATCGACGACGCCCAGCCCAAACTCATCGTCAGCGCCGACGCCGGCAGCCGCGCCGGCAAAGTCGTCCCCTACAAACCCCTCCTCGACGAAGCCATCCGCCTGGCCAGGAACAAGCCCCAGCACGTCCTCATGGTCGACCGCGGCCTCGCCCCCAGCCAACCCGTCGAAGGCCGCGACATCGACTACGCCGCCCTCCGAGCGCGCCACCTCGACAGCCGCGTCCCCTGCACCTGGGTCGACGCCACCCACCCCAGCTACACCCTCTACACCAGCGGCACCACCGGCACCCCCAAGGGCGTGCAGCGCGACACCGGCGGCTACGCCGTCGCGCTGGCCGCCAGCATGAAACACATCTACCTCGGCAACGCCGGCGAAACCTACTTCTCCACCAGCGACATCGGCTGGGTCGTCGGCCACAGCTACATCGTCTACGGCCCGCTGCTGGCCGGCATGGCCACCATCATGTACGAAGGCCTGCCCATCCGCCCCGACGCCGCCATCTGGTGGAGCCTGGTCGAGAAGTACAAAGTCACCGCCATGTTCAGCGCCCCCACCGCCGTGCGCGTGCTCAAGAAACAGGACCCCGCGGCCCTCAAGAAACACGACCTCAGCAGCCTGCGCGCCCTGTTCCTGGCCGGCGAACCGCTCGACGAACCCACCGCCCAGTGGATCGCCGACGCCCTGGGCGTGCCCATCGTCGACAACTACTGGCAGACCGAATCCGGCTGGCCCATCCTCAGCATCGCCAACGGCGTGCAGCGCCAGCCCAGCAAGTTCGGCAGCCCCGGCATCCCCACCTACGGCTACAAGGTCAAGCTCGTCGACGACACCAGCGGCGAAGAACTGCACGGGCCCCACCAGAAAGGCGTGCTCGTGGTCGAAGGCCCGCTGCCGCCCGGCTTCATGCAGACCGTCTGGCGCGACGACGACCGCTTCGTCAACACCTACTGGAAGAGCGTGCCCGGGCGCAGCGTCTACAGCAGCTTCGACTGGGGCATCCGCGACGAGGACGGCTACTACTACATCCTCGGGCGCACCGACGACGTCATCAACGTCGCCGGCCACCGGCTGGGCACGCGCGAGATCGAGGAAAGCGTCTCCAGCCACGCCAACGTGGCCGAGGTCGCGGTGGTGGGCGTGGCCGACCAGCTCAAGGGCCAGGTCGCCGTCGCCTTCGTGGTGCCCAAGGACGCGCGCGGGCTGGAGGAGCCGGCGGCAAGGACGAAGCTCGAGGGCGACATCATGAAGACGGTGGACCAGCAGCTCGGGGCGGTGGCGAGGCCGGCGCGGGTGCACTTCGTGACGCTGCTGCCCAAGACCCGTTCGGGCAAGCTGCTGCGCCGGGCGCTGCAGGCGGTGGCCGAGGGCCGCGACCCGGGCGACCTGACCACCATCGAGGACCCCTCGGCCCTGCAGGCCATCCGGGAGCTGCTCGGGCGGTGAGGCGCGGCGGGCGGCGCGCGCCTCAGGCGCCGCGCCGGAAGCTCGCCAGCAGCGCGCCGGCCGCGATGAACAGGCTGCCGAACACGCGGTTGATCCAGCGGATCTGCCGCGGCGTCTGCAGGGCCCGCAGCACGCGGGCGGCCAGCGCGGTGTAGACCGCCATCACGACCAGGTCGGTGAAGCCCAGCGTCGCCGCGATCACCAGGTACTGCGGCGCCAGCGGCGCGGCCAGGTCCAGGAACTGCGGCACGACGGCCAGCAGGAACACCGTGCCCTTCGGGTTCACCGCGTTCACCATCCAGCCGCGCAGCACCAGCGTGCCGACGCGCGGCGCGGCGGCTTCGGCGGCGGCCTGCACCAGCGGCACCGCCGGCGTCCGCCACTGCTGCACCCCCAGCCACAGCAGGTAGGCGACGCCCAGCCACTTGATGACTGCGAAGGCCGTCGCCGACGTGGCGATCAGCGCGCCCAGGCCCAGGCCGACCGCGAGCACCTGGGTCAGGATGCCCAGCACCAGCCCGAAGGTCATGCAGTAGCCGCGCACGAAGCCGTAGCGCGCGCCAGCGCTCATGGCTGCCACCGCGCCGGCTCCCGGCGAGATGCTGATGGCCCAGGCGGCCAGGAAGAAGGTCAACCAGACGGTGAGTGACATGGGGGCTCGGCAGGAGTTCGAGACCAGGACTTTAGCGGGGCCGGGTTTGTGACGCTCAAGGAAGGCCGGCAAGTGCCGAAAAAGGGGCACGCCAGGGCCATTCCCCGGCCAGAACCTCATGCACGACAGCCCCACCATCGACGTTCGGAAGCTGCGGATCGGACTCCACGTTCACCTCGACCTGGGGTGGATGGAGCACCCGTTCCCGCTCAACAACTTCCGCATCTCGACCGAACAGCAACTCGAGACGCTGCGCGGGCTGGGCCTGGACCGCGTGCGCATCTCGCCGCAGCGCAGCGACAGCACGACGCTGCAGAGCCTTGTCGGCGAGGGCGTGCTGAGCGCCGAGGTCGCTGGCGTCGAGGCGCCGGTGGCTGCGGCTGCCGACGCCGATGCGGCGCCGGTCGTGCCGGTGGAAACGCCCGAAGCCGCTGAGCGCCGACTGCGCCGCGAGGCCTTGCTGGCTGAGCAGGCGTGTGCGGCCCAGGCCGAACGCCACTACAGCGAAGCAGGGCGTGTGCTGAGGCGCAGCTTCGAACTCGCGAGCAGCCAGCCGCAGGCCGCGCGCGAACAGACCGAGGCGCAGGTCAACGGCTTCCTCGACAAGGTGCTCGGCGCCCAGGAAATGGCGATCCGCCTGCTCAACGAGGGCGCGGGCGACCGCGGCTCGATGCACGCGATCAACGTCACCGTGATCTCGCTGCTGCTGGGCAAGCAGATGGAACTCGGCAAGGCTGAGATGTTCGACCTGGGCACCGGTGCGATGCTGCACGACATCGGCAAGACGGAGCTGCCCGATCGCGTGCGATGGATCGACCCGCTGTCGCCCAGTGTGTCCAGCCACGAGCGGCAGTTCTACCAGGAGCATGTCTCGCACGGCGTGACGCTCGGCCGCAAGATGGCGCTGTCGCCCGGCGCGCTGCTGGTGCTCGCGCAGCACCACGAATACGCCGACGGCACCGGCTTCCCGCTCAAGCTCGGCGCCGACCGGATGAGCGCCGCCGCGAAGATCGTCGCGCTGGTGAACCGCTACGACAATCTGTGCAATCCGGCCACGCCGGCCCAGGCGCTGACGCCGCACGAGGCGCTGGCGCTGATGTACGGGCAGATGAAGGCCAAGTTCGACAGCGCGGTGTTCGGTGCCTTCGTCAAGATGATGGGGGTGTATCCGCCAGGCTCCGTGGTGCAGCTGACCGACGACCGTTACGGCATGGTCGTCTCCGTCAACTCGGCCCGGCCGCTCAAGCCCTGCGTGCTGGTGCACGAGCCCAGGCAGCCGCGCAACGAGGCGGTGCCGCTGAACCTCGAGACCACGCCGACGCTCGGCATTCGCCGCAGCCTGAAGCCGCAACACCTGCCGCGCGCCACGCTCGACTACCTGTCGCCGCGACCGCGCGTCTGCTACTTCTTCGAACGCGCCCGCGAGACCGGCGCGCTCGACGCGCGGGGCAGCGCATGACGACGCCCCCGCCCGTGTGGGAGCCGCTGATCGGCAGCCTGCTCGAGGCCGTCTGCCTGGTCGAGCCGTTGACGCTGCACATCGTCGCGGCCAACGAGGCCGCGGCCTCGTTGTTCGGCCTGCCGGTGTCGGCGCTGGTCGGCCGACCGGCGATCGAGCTGTCGGCCACGCCCGAGGACGAGTGCTTCTGGGAGGACATGGCCGCCGGCGTCGGCACCGCCGAGGGCCCGCAGATCCACTCGGACAGCTTCGTGCGCCATGCCGACGGCCGCATGATCCCCGTCGAGCGGCGCGTCAACCGCATCTGGATGCGTCCCGGCCAGGCGATCTTCGTGCTCGGCCTGCGCGATCAGAGCGCCCAGCGCCAGGCCGAGGACGAGCTCGAGAAGCTGGTGGCCGAGCTGCGCGCCACGCTCGAGTCGACCGCCGAGGGCATCCTCGTCACCGACCTGCACGGCGCGATCCGCGGCTGCAACCAGCTGTTCGCGCAGCTGTGGGACATGCCGGTCGAGCTGCTGACGCAGCGCGACGACAGCCAGATCCTCGAATGGATGCGCGGCCATGTCATCGACGAGCAGCGTTTCGTCGAGCGTCTGGGCGAACTGGACCGCGATCCGCTGCTGCGGGCCAGCGATGTGCTGCGCCTGCGCTCCGGGCGCGTGCTCGAGCGCGTGGTGCTGCCGCAGTATGGCCGCGGCCAGCCGATCGGCCGGGTCTGCTCGTTCCGCGACATCACCGAGCAACTGGCCAGCGCCGCGCGCCTGCAACTTGCCGCGCAGGTGTTCGAGTCCAGCCTCGACGCGATCTTCGTGACCGACGGCGAGCACCGCATCGCCGCCGTCAATGCCAGCTGCGAGCGCATCACCGGCCTCGGCCGCGAGCAACTGGTCGGCCTGCGCACCGAGGCCCTGCTGCATCCGCCCGGCGCCGACGACGCCGACACCGCCTGGTTCGAGCTGGTGCGTGAGCAGCTTGCGCACCGCGGCGTCTGGGAGGGCGAGCTGTGGCATCGCCGTGCCGACGGCAGCACGCTGCCGGGGCAGGTGTCGCTGGTGCGGCTGGCCGCGGAAGGCACCGATCCGGGCGAGGCCGGCGTGCGCCACGTCGGCTTCTTCAAGGACCTGACCGAAACCGTGGCGGCGCAGAAGCGCATCGAGGAGCTGGCCTTCACCGATGCGCTGACGGGCCTGCCCAACCGCGTGATGCTGGCCGAGCGCCTGGACTTCGCGCTGGCGATGTCGCACCGCCACCAGGCGCCGTTCGCGCTGCTGTTCCTCGACCTCGACCGCTTCAAGCAGATCAACGACTCGCTCGGTCACGTGTTCGGCGACCGCGTGCTCGTCGAGGTGGCCGAACGGCTGAAGACCTGCCTGCGTCAGATCGACACCGTGGCGCGGCTGGGCGGCGACGAATTCGTGATGCTGCTGAACCAGACCGACGCGCGCGGCGCCGAGGCCATTGCGCGGCGCGTGCTCGAGGTGCTGGGGCAACCGTTCACGCTGGAGGGCATGAGCTTCAGCGTCACCGCGAGCATCGGCATCGCGATGTACCCGAACGACGGCGAGTCGATGGACGACCTGATCAAGAACGCCGACGCCGCGATGTACCGCGTGAAGGAGCGAGGCCGTGCCGGCTTCCGTTTCTACCAGCCTCAGATGAACGTCGACCTGCTGGCGCGCATGAAGCTGGACCACTCCATGCGCCTGGCGCTGGAGCGCGGCGACTTCCGGTTGCACTACCAGCCGCAGATCGACATCGCCTCGAACGCGGTGGTGGGCGCCGAGGCGCTGCTGCGCTGGCGCGACCCGGGCCTCGGCGACGTGTCGCCGGGCGAGTTCATCCCGGTGGCGGAGGAGAGCGGCTTCATCGTCGCGTTGGGTGACTGGGTGCTGCGCGAGGCGGTGCGGCAGGCCGCGCTGTGGCGTGCGCAGGGCCGCTCGATGGTGGTGTCGGTGAACGTCTCGGCGCTGCAGTTCCAGCAGGCCGACTTCGTCGATCGCGTGGCGACGGCGCTCGCCGAGGCCAAACTGCCGGCGGCCTGGCTCGAGCTCGAACTGACCGAGTCGATCCTGATCCGCGATGCCGACGAGGCCCTGCAGCGCCTGCGCGCGCTCGACCGGCTCGGCGTGCAGCTCGCGATCGACGACTTCGGCACCGGCTACTCGAGTCTCGGCTACCTGAAGCGCTTCCCCATCCGGAAGCTCAAGATCGACCGCAGCTTCATCAAGGGCCTGCCGGGCGACGAGAGCGATGCCGGCATCGCGCAGGCGGTGATCCAGGTGGCGCGCGCACTGCGGTTGCGCGTGATCGCCGAAGGCGTGGAGACCTTGGCGCAGCGCGACTTCCTGCAGCGCGCCGGCTGCGACGAGATCCAGGGCTTCCTGTTCGCGCCGGCCCTGCCGGTCGCGGAGTTTGAGGCGCGGACCGCCAGGATGCTCGATCTGCCCAGCGGGGCGAAGGCCCGCGCGCTGGCCTGAATCCCGAGAAGACTGTACATAAATACAGTATTCTGTGGCCCTCATGGCCACGATCCGCCCCGCGCCACCGGCCGACCCGATCAAGGGCCGAGGCATCGCCGTGCGCATCGCCCACCGCTATGAGCGCGACGAGCGGGAGACCGTCGACGACGGATGGGAATCACCGGCCGCCGAAGATGACGGCGAACGGCCACCGCCGGTGACCCAGGTCAGCGAGGAGCACGTCAAGACCCTGCTCAGCGCGAACGACTCGCCGGACATTCCCTTCAGTTTGTCGATCAACCCCTACCGGGGCTGCGAGCACGGTTGCAGCTACTGCTATGCGCGGCCGACTCACAGCTACCTGAACCTGTCGCCCGGCCTGGACTTCGAGACCCGGCTGGTCGCCAAGGTCAATGCCGCCGAGCGACTGCGCGCCGAACTGGGTCGGCCGGGCTACCGGCCCAGCGCCATCAACATCGGTTCCGTCACCGACGCCTACCAACCCGTCGAGCGTCGGTTGCGCCTCACCCGCGCAGTGCTGGAGGTGCTGACCGCCTGCGAGCACCCGTTCAGCATCGTCACCAAGTCGGCCGGCGTCGAACGCGACCTCGACCTCATCGCGCCGGCTGCGCGCCGCGGGCAGGCGATGGTGTTCATCAGCGTCACCACGCTCGATGCTGGCCTGTCGCGCCGGCTCGAGCCGCGGGCGGCCTCCCCGCAACGCCGTCTGCAGGCCGTGCAGCGACTGGCCGAGGCCGGCGTGCCGGTGGGCGTGAACGTGGCGCCCATCATTCCCTTCGTCAACGAGCCCGAGATCGAGCGCCTCGTCGAGGCTGCCGCGCGGGCCGGGGCGAAGTCCATCCACTACACCGTGCTGCGCCTGCCCTGGGAGGTGGCGCCGCTGTTTCGCCAGTGGCTGGAGCAGCACGTGCCGGAGCGCGCGGCGCGCGTGATGGCGCGGGTGCAGGAGATGCGCGGCGGCAAGGACTACGACGCCGACTTCGCCACCCGCATGAAGGGCGACGGGCCGTGGGCCGACCTGATCCGCCAGCGCGTGCGCAAGGCCGAGGCACGACAGGGCCTGGTGCGCGAGCGCGTGGTGCTCGACACGAGCCGCTTCCGTCCGCCGCCCGGCGATCCGGCGCAGCAGACGCTGTTCTGAAGCCTGCGCCGCCCGTCTTTACGCTTTCTTGATGCGCCCGGCGCGGCTTTGTACGCCGTCCTGAGGCGGCGATTCCTAGCATCTCGTGCATGGAATCATCGTTGCCCGGAGGTGCACATGGACGTCGTGATGCTGGGGCTGCTGGCCCTGTTCGTGGCGGCGATTGCGGGGCTGGTGCGGGTCTGCGATTCGCTCGGAGCCCGGCCGTGAGCGGCCTCTACCTGCTCGGCGGCGCGGTCGCCGCCGGCCTGCTGGCCTACCTGCTGCATGCCCTGCTGAAGGCCGAGGACTTCTGATGAACTCGCAAGCCTGGATCCAGCTCGCGGTCTTCCTCGCGCTGCTGATGCTGCTGGCCTGGCCGCTGGGCCGCTGGCTCGCCGCTGTGGCAGAAGGGCGCCTGCCGCAGGGGTTCGCGCCGCTTTGTCGTGTCGAGACGGCGCTCTACCGCGCGGCCGGCATCGACGCTGCAGCCGGCATGGGCTGGAAGGCCTATGCGCTCGCGCTGCTCGCCTTCAATGCGCTGGGCGCGCTGGCGGTCTATGCGTTGCAGCGGCTGCAGGGCGGGCTGCCGCTGAACCCCCAGGGACTGCCCGGCGTCGGCGCCGACTCGTCACTCAATACCGCGGTCAGCTTCGTCAGCAACACCAACTGGCAGGGCTATGCCGGTGAAACGACGATGAGCTACCTGACGCAGATGCTCGCGCTCGGCGTGCAGAACTTCCTGTCGGCCGCGACCGGCATCGCGGTGGCCTTCGCGCTGATCCGCGGCTTTGCGGCGCGCTCGTCGTCGGCCATCGGCAACTTCTGGGTCGACGTGACGCGCATCACCGCCTACGTGCTGCTGCCGCTGTCGCTGGTGTTCGCGGTCTTCCTGGTGAGCCAGGGCGTGATCCAGAACTTCCAGCCCTACCAGGACGTGTCGACGCTGGAGGGCGCGGCGAGCACCCCGCAGACGCTGGCGATGGGCCCGGTCGCGTCGCAGGAGTCGATCAAGATGATCGGCACCAACGGCGGCGGCTTCTTCAACGCCAACTCGGCGCACCCTTACGAGAACCCGACGCCGCTGTCGAACTTCGCGCAGATGCTGGCGATCTTCCTGATCCCGGCCGGCCTCGTGTTCGCCTTCGGTCGCCTGGTGGGCGACGTACGCCAGGGCGGCGCGCTGCTGGCGGCGATGACGGTGATGTTCGTGCTGGCGGTCGTCGCCGTCACGAGCCTGGAGCAGCGGGGCCATCCGCAGCTGGCCGCGCTGGGCGTCGACCCGGTGGCGAGCGCGCTGCAGTCGGGCGGCAACATGGAGGGCAAGGAGGCGCGCTTCGGCATCGCGGCCTCGGCGCTGTTCGCGGCGATCACCACCGCGGCCTCGTGCGGCGCGGTGAATGCGATGCACGATTCGTTCATGCCGCTCGGCGGCGCGGTGCCGCTGCTGCTGATCCAGCTCGGCGAGGTGGTGTTCGGCGGCGTCGGCTCTGGCCTGTACGGCATGCTGGTGTTCGCGATCCTGGCCGTCTTCATCGCCGGGTTGATGATCGGCCGCACGCCGGAGTACCTGGGCAAGAAGATCGAGCCCTACGAGATGAAGATGACGGCCGTCGTCATCCTCGTCACGCCGCTGCTGGTGCTGCTGGGCACGGCCATCGCGCTCACCGCCCCCGCCGGCCCGGCGGGGCTGGGCAACCCGGGACCGCACGGCTACACCGAGATCCTCTACGCGCTCAGCTCCGCGGCCAACAACAACGGCAGCGCCTTCGCCGGCCTGTCGGCCAACACGCCGTTCTACAACCTGCTGCTCGCGGTGGCCATGTGGTGCGGCCGCTTCGGCGTGATCGTGCCGGTGCTGGCGATCGCCGGCAGCCTGGCAGCCAAGAAGCGCCTGCCGGTCACGGTCGGCACGCTGCCCACCCACGGGCCGCTGTTCGTCGTGCTGCTGATCGGCGCGGTGCTGCTGGTCGGGTTGCTGAACTATGTGCCGGCGCTGGCGCTGGGTCCGGTGGTCGAGCACCTGATGCAGGCCGCGGCGCGCTGAGCCCGCGGAGAACCCCATGAACAACGACAGGACCTCCCTCGCGCTCCTCGACCCGGTGTTGCTGCGGCCGGCCATCGGGGCGGCGTTCCGCAAGCTCGATCCGCGCGTGCAGTGGCGCAATCCCGTGATGCTGGTCGTCTACGTCGGCAGCCTGCTGACCACCGGGCTGGGCGTCCAGGCGCTGCTCGGTGCCGGCGAGGCACCGCCGGTCTTCATCCTGGCGGTGGCCACGGGGCTGTGGTTCACCGTGCTGTTCGCCAACTTCGCCGAGGCGCTGGCCGAGGGCCGCAGCAAGGCCCAGGCCGCCTCGCTGCGCGGCATGAAGCGCAAGGGCATCGCGAAGAAGCTCGAGCAGCCGCGCCATGGGTCGTCATGGCATCCGATGCCGGCCGATGAACTGCGCCGGGGCGCCGTGGTGCTGGTGGAGGCCGGCGACACCATCCCGCTCGACGGCGAGGTGATCGAGGGCGCGGCCTCGGTCGACGAGAGCGCGATCACCGGCGAATCCGCACCGGTGATCCGCGAGTCCGGTGGCGATTTCGCATCGGTGACCGGCGGCACGCGCGTGCTGTCCGACTGGCTGGTGGTGCGCATCGCGGTGAACCCGGGCGAGGCGTTTCTCGACCGCATGATCTCCATGGTGGAGGGCGCGAAACGCCAGAAGACGCCGAACGAGATCGCGCTGAACATCCTGCTGGTCACGCTGACGCTGGTGTTCCTGGTGGTCGTGGTGACGCTGCTGCCGATGTCGATCTTCGCCGTGGAGACGGCGAAGCAGGGCACGGCGGTAACGATCACCGCGCTGGTCGCGCTGCTCGTCTGCCTGATCCCGACGACCATCGGGGCACTGCTGTCGGCCATCGGCGTGGCCGGCATGAGCCGCATGATGCAGGCCAACGTGATCGCCACTTCGGGGCGCGCGGTCGAGGCGGCCGGCGACGTCGACGTGCTGCTGATGGACAAGACCGGCACCATCACGCTCGGCAACCGGCAGGCCTCGGCCTTCCTCGCCGCGCCGGGCGTGAGCGAGCCGGTGCTGGCCGATGCGGCCCAGCTCGCGTCGCTCGCCGACGAGACGCCCGAGGGGCGCAGCATCGTGGTGCTGGCCAAGCAGAAGTTCCGGCTGCGCGAGCGCGAGCTCGCGGCGCTGGGCGCGAGCTTCGTGCCCTTCAGTGCGCAGACCCGCATGAGCGGCGTGGACTGCACCATCGACGGCGCTGCGCGGCAGCTGCGCAAGGGGTCGGGCGAGGCGATCCGCCAGTGGGTCGAGGCGCAGCGCGGCCACTTCCCGGCCGAGGTGCAGCGCATCGCCGACGAGGTGGCGCGCCGGGGCAGCACGCCGTTGCTGGTGGCGCAGTCCGACGGGCAGGGCGCACGCGTGCTCGGCGTCGTGGAACTGAAGGATGTCGTCAAGGGCGGCATCAAGGAGCGCTTCGCCGAACTGCGCCGCATGGGCATCCGCACCGTGATGATCACCGGCGACAACCGGCTCACCGCGGCGGCGATCGCAGCCGAGGCCGGTGTCGACGACTTCCTGGCCGAGGCCACGCCCGAGGCCAAGCTGAAGCTGATCCGCGACTACCAGGCCGAAGGGCGGCTGGTGGCGATGACCGGCGACGGCACCAACGACGCGCCGGCGCTGGCCCAGGCCGACGTGGCGGTGGCCATGAACACCGGCACGCAGGCCGCGAAGGAGGCCGGCAACATGGTCGACCTCGACTCCAATCCGACCAAGCTGCTGGAGATCGTCGAGACCGGCAAGCAACTGCTGATGACGCGCGGCTCGCTGACCACCTTCTCGATCGCCAACGACGTGGCGAAGTACTTCGCCATCATCCCGGCGGCCTTTGCCAGCACCTACCCGCCCTTGCAGGCGCTCGACGTGATGCATCTCGCCAGCCCGTCGTCGGCCATCCTGTCGGCGGTGATCTTCAACGCCGTGGTGATCGTGTTCCTGATCCCGCTCGCGCTGAAGGGCGTGGCCTACCGCGCCATCGGCGCGGCCGCGCTGTTGCGTCGCAACGTGCTGGTCTACGGCCTGGGCGGGCTGGTGGTGCCCTTCGCCGGCATCAAGGCGATCGACCTGCTGCTGGGTGCGACGCACTGGGTCTGACACGGAGAGTTCGACATGAAAACCCTGCTGCGCGCCTCGCTGGTGCTGTTCCTCGCGCTGACGCTGCTGACCGGCGTCGTCTACCCGCTGCTCGTCACCGGGCTCGGCCAGGCGCTGTTCCCGGCGCAGGCGGCCGGCAGCCTGCTGTTCCGGGATGGGCGGCCCATCGGCTCGTCGCTGATCGGCCAGCCGTTCGGTGCAGTCCGCTACATCTGGAGTCGTCCGTCGGCCACCATGCCGACGCCGAACAACGCCCAGGCCTCCGGAGGATCGAACCTGGGGCCGTCGAATCCGGCACTGCTGCAGGCCGTCGAGGCGCGCATCGTGGCGCTCCGGGCGGCGGACCCCGGCAACACCCTGCCGATCCCGATCGATCTGGTCACGGCCTCGGCGAGCGGGCTCGATCCGGAGATCAGTCTCGCCGGCGCCCGCTACCAGGCCGCTCGGGTGGCCCGGGCGCGCGGCCTGAGCGAAGCCGAGGTCCTGGCGCTCATCGATCGGCATGCCCGGGGCCGGTGGTTCGGTTTCCTCGGCGAGCCGCGCGTCAACGTCCTGGCGCTGAACCTGACGCTGGACGGGCGGCGGCCCTGAGGGGTCCTTCCGGGGCCGTCGCGCGCGAAGCACAATCGCCCATGCTCATCAATTGCGTGGCCTACCAGGACGGCAGCAAGCTCGCGGACCTGCCCGTCGAACAGATCAGCGACTACATCTCGCGGCCCGGCTGCTTCGTCTGGGTGGCGATGCAGGACGCCAGCACCGAGGAGCTGGAGGAGATGCGCCAGGAGTTCGGCCTGCACGAACTCGCGGTCGAGGACGCCCGGCACGGCCACCAGCGTCCCAAGATCGAGGAGTACGGCAACTCGATGTTCGCCGTGCTGCATCTCGTCGAGGCGGTGGGCCAGGACCTGAACGTCGGCGAGGTCGACGTGTTCGTCGGGCCCAATTACGTGCTGTCGGTGCGCAACCGCAGCACGCAGGGCTTCCTCGGCGTGCGCGACCGCTGCGAGCGCGAGCCGCACCTGCTCAAGCGCGGATCCGGTTTCGTGCTGTACGCGCTGATGGACGCCGTGGTCGACCGCTACTTCCCCATCATCGACACGCTCGAGTCCGAGCTCGAGACCATCGAGGAGCAGATCTTCGTCAAGGGCACGGCGCGGACCAACATCGAGCGGCTCTACGACCTGAAACGCCGCGTGATGGTGCTCAAGCATGCCGTCGCGCCGCTGCTGGAGGCGGCGGCCAAGCTGCACGGCGGCCGGGTGCCGCAGATGTGCGCCGGCACGCAGGAGTACTTCCGCGACGTGGTGGACCACCTGACGCGCATCAACGCCTCCATCGAGTCGATCCGCGACACGGTGGGCACCGCGATCCACGTCAACCTGTCGATGGTGGCGATCGAGGAGAGCGAGGTCACCAAGCGCCTGGCGGCCTGGGCCGGCATCTTCGCGGTAGCCACCGCCTTCGCCGGCATCTGGGGCATGAACTTCGACTCCATGCCGGAGCTGAAGTGGAAGTGGGGCTACCCCCTGGCGCTGGCGCTGATCGCGTCGACCTGCGGTTTCGTGTGGTGGCGCTTCCGGCGGTCGGGCTGGCTGTGAGGACGACCGTCCCCGTTGCGGCTGCATCGCTCCCCCTCCACGGAGCGACGCCGGCGGGCCGCCGGAGCCGGACCTGCGGCATCTGCGGGTGAGGCAACGTGGCGGCGTGGGTGCCGTATGACCGAATCGCGGCCCGATCCTGACCAACTGCTGGGGCAACTTCGCGACGACGAAGCGCGGGCCGCGCGCGGCAGGCTGCGCATCTACTTCGGGGCGTCGGCCGGGGTCGGCAAGACCTGCGCCATGCTGACGGCGGCGCGCAAGCTGCGCGACGAAGGCGTCGACGTGCTGGCCGGGGTGGTGGAGACGCACGGCCGCGCCGAGACGCAGGCACTGCTGCACGGCCTGGAACTGCTGCCGCCGGCCTGGGTGCGCCACCGCGACCGCGCGCTGCCGGAGTTCGACCTCGACGCCGCGCTGGCGCGCCGGCCTGCACTGCTGCTGGTCGACGAGCTGGCCCACTCCAACGTCCCGGGCTCGCGCCACCCCAAGCGCTGGCAGGACGTGGAGGAACTGCTCGATGCCGGCATCGACGTCTACACCACGCTCAACGTGCAGCACCTGGAGAGCCTGAACGACGTGGTGGGCGGCATCACCGGCATCCGCGTGCACGAGACCCTGCCCGACACCTTCTTCGACCGCGCCGACGAGGTGGTGCTGGTCGACACGCCGGCCGACGAGCTGATCGAGCGGCTCAAGGCCGGCAAGGTCTACCTGCCGGCGCAGGCGGAGCGGGCGGTCGGGCACTTCTTCCGCAAGGGCAACCTGATGGCGCTGCGCGAGCTGGCGCTGCGGCGCACCGCCGACCGCGTCGAGGACGACGTGCAGGCCTATCGCGTCGAGCAGGCCATCGCGCCGGTGTGGAAGACCGAGGCCGCGCTGCTGTGCTGCATCGGGCCGCGCGACGACTCCGACCACGTGGTGCGCAGTGCCGCGCGCCTGGCGCAGCAACTCGCGGTGGCCTGGCACGCGGTCTACGTCGAGACACCGGCGCTGCAGCGCCTGCCCGCCGCGCAGCGCGAGCGCATCCTGCAGACCGTGAAGCTCGCCGGCGAGCTGGGCGCGGTCACGGCGGTGCTGTCGGCGCAGGATGTGGCGACCGCGCTGGCCGCGCATGCGCGCGAGCACAACCTCTCCAAGCTGCTGATGGGCCACAACCGCGAACGCCCCTGGTGGCGGCGCGACACCTTCTCGCAGCGGCTGGCGCGGCTGGCGCCCGACGTGGACCTGATCGAGGTCGGCGAAGGCCAGCGACACGCCATGCCGGCGCCGCGCGAGCGCCAGGGCGAAGGCCGCCTCGCGCCCGGCCGGCCCGAGGGCTACCTCTGGGCGGCGGCGGCCTGCGCCCTGACCACGCTGGTGGCGCTGCCCCTGCAGCCGGTGTTCGAGCTCGCCAACATCGTGATGCTGTTCCTGCTCGCGGTGGTGGGCGTGGCGCTGCGCTTCGGCCGCGGCCCGGCGGTGCTGGCGGCCTTCCTGAACGTCGCCGCCTTCGACTTCTTCTTCGTCGCGCCGCAGCTGTCGTTCGCGGTGTCCGACGTGCAGTACCTGCTGACGTTCGCGGTGATGCTGGTGGTCGGGCTGCTCACCGGTCAGCTCACCGCCGGCCTGCGCTACCAGGCCAGCGTCGCAACGCACCGCGAGGCGCGCTCGCGGGCGCTGTTCGAACTGGCTCGCGACCTGTCGGGTGAGCTGCTGACCGACCAGGTCGTCCACACGGCCGAACAGGCGATCGAACGTGAATTCCGCGGCCGTGCGCGCACCTTCCTGCAGGACGACGCGGGTCGCCTGCAGTGGCCGCGCAGCGGCGCCGATGCGCCCGGCCTGGACCTCGGCACGGCCCAGTGGGTACTCGACCACGGCGACGCGGCCGGGCTCGGCACCGACACCCTGCCTGGCACCGCCTGGCTCTACCTGCCGCTGAAGGCGCCGATGCGCTCGCGCGGCGTGCTGGCGCTGCAGCCCACGCAGCCGCGGCTGCTGCTGGTTCCCGAGCAGCGCCGCCAGCTCGAGACCTTTGCGGTGCTGACCGCGATCGCCCTGGAACGCGTGCACTACGTCGAGGTGGCGCAGCAGGCGACGGTGCAGATCGAGTCGGAGCGCCTGCGCAACTCGCTGCTGTCGGCGCTGTCGCACGACCTGCGCACGCCGCTGGCGGCGCTCTACGGCCTGGCCGACACCCTGGTCGACGGCACGCAGGGCGAGGCGCAGGAGATGGCGCGGGCACTCGGCGCGGAGGCGCGGCGCCTGAACGCGATGGTCGGCAAGCTGCTCGACATGGCGCGACTGCAGAGCGGCGCGGTGCAGCTCGACCGGCAGTGGCAGCCGATCGAGGAGGTGGTGGGCAGCGCGCTGCGCTCGCTCGGCCCGGCCCTGGTGCGCCACCCGGTGCGGACCGAGCTGCCGGACGGCCTGCCGCTGGTGTGCTTCGATGCGGCGCTGATCGAGCGCGTGCTGTGCAACCTGCTGGAGAACGCCGCGAAGTACACGCCCTCCGGCAGCGTGGTGACGATCAGCGCCCGGGTGCAGGGCGAGGAGTTGGTCGTCAGCGTGAGCGATCGCGGCCCCGGCCTCCCGGCCGGCCGGGAGGAGGCGCTGTTCGAGAAGTTCGTGCGCGGCGAGCGCGAGTCGGCCACCGCGGGCGTGGGCCTGGGCCTGGCGATCTGCCGCGCGATCGTCGAGGCGCACGGCGGCCACATTCGCGCCGGCCGTGGCGACGGCCCGCCCGAGCGGCCGGGCGCGAACTTCGGCTTCAGCCTGCCGCTCGGCACGCCGCCGGCGCTGCCGCAGCCCGAGGCCGTGACGGGGGACGCCGCACTCGACGGTGCCTTGCCATGAGCGATCTCGCGCCCACCGCGATCATCGTCGAGGACGAGCCGCAGATCCGCCGCTTCGTGCGCATCGCGCTGGAGGGCGAGGGCTGGCTGGTGTTCGATGCGGCGACCCTCAGGCAGGGACTGGTCGAGGCCGGTACGCGGCGGCCGGACCTGATCGTGCTCGACCTCGGCATGCCCGACGGCGACGGGGTCGGCTACCTGCAGGACCTGCGGGCCTGGTCGCAGGTGCCGGTGATCGTGCTGTCGGCACGCGCCGACGAGGCCGACAAGATCGCCGCGCTCGATGCCGGCGCCGACGACTACCTGACCAAGCCCTTCGGTGTCGGCGAACTGCTGGCGCGCGTGCGCGTGGCGCGGCGGCGCGCGCAGGGCGTCTCGGACACCGGGGCCGTGCACGTTCGCTTCGGCGCAGTCGATGTCGACCTTGCGTCACGCGTCGTGGCGCGCGACGGCGAACCGGTGCACCTGACGCCGATCGAGTACCGGTTGCTCACGCTGCTGATCGCCAACACCGGCAAGGTGCTGACGCACCGGCAGCTGCTGCGCGAGGTCTGGGGCCCGAACGCGGTGGAGCACAGCCACTACCTGCGCATCTACATGAGCCAGTTGCGGCGCAAGCTGGAGGCCGACCCGGCGCGGCCGGAGCACTTGCTCACGGAGACCGGCGTCGGCTATCGCTTCGTGACCCGGGCGATGGGCTGAAGGCTCCGGCTCAGTCCGCTGGCCGGTGGTGCGGCAGCGGCAGTGCCCGCGATGCCGGCCGCTGCAGCGCCTGCCACGACAACGCGGTCAGACTGGCGCACAGCCACGCGGTGTAGAGCGTGTGGCTCAGGTAGTGCGCGCCGCGCGCCATCTGCGCGAGGCCGAACACGGCGCCAACCGCGCACAGCGCGATCAGCACGGCGCGCGCCGCCGCGGGGCGCCGCGTGCGCAGCAGGACGGCCAGTGCCAGGAAGGAGAACGCGCCGGAGGCGTGGCCCGAGGGAAAGCAGTGGCCCGGACCGCCGTCGCCGATGCCGAAGCGCCAGTGCGAGACGTAGCGCGCCACGCCGCCGAACTCCTGCAGCTCCCAGGGACAACTGGTGAGGCTGTGACGCTTGAGCAGCGGGATCAGCACCAGGCAGACGATCGTGATGCCCAGGGCCCACAGGCGTTCGCGTGGCGTGGCGCCGCGCCAGGGACCGAAGGGGCGCAGCGTGATCGCGACCGTGAGCACGAACAGCGCCACGCTGAGCCAGCGACCGCCCTGGTGCAGCAGCCCGGCGGTCAGCCAATGGTTGCGCCAGGCGAATCCGTCGGCATCGCCGACCTGCCGCAGCAGCGCCATGTCGAGGCCACTGCTGTCCCAGAGCATCAACAGCGCCAGCCCGGCCAGCGCGAGCAACAGGTCACGTTGTGCGCCCGACAGGCGCGCGACATCAGGACGCGGCACGGCAGGGGGCCAGCGCGTCGAGCGCGGGCTGGTACTCGCCAGACCGCACGCGCGCCAGACCCAGCACGGTGTGGAACAGGTTGTCGTGGCTCAAGGCGGTGTCGAGCCGGCCGCGCAGGCAGCCCAGGTCGAGCCGGTCGGCCTGCAGCCGCTGCGGTGGCAGCCAGGCGATCATCGGCACGTGCTTCTGCTCGCGCGGCGCGATCGCGTAGGGCAGGCCGTGCAGGTAGAGGTTGTTCTCGCCCAGCGACTCGCCGTGGTCCGACAGGTAGAGCATCGCCGGGTCGTAGCTGGCGGTCTGCTGCCGGAGCCAGCGCACCGATTGCGCCAGCACGTGATCGGTGTAGGCGATCGAGTTGTCGTAGGCATTGACGAGCCGCTGGTGGTCGCACTGCTGCAGCACGGTGCTCGTGCACTCGGGTGTGAAGCGCTTGCGATCGGCCGGTGAGCGTTGCGAGTACGCCGGACCGTGGCTGCCCATCTGGTGGATCACCAGCACCACGCCGCGCGCACGCTGGGTCGCCGGCAGTGCGGCAAGGCGGGCATCGAGTCCATGCAGCATCGCCTCGTCCAGGCATTCGCCGTTCGGGCACAGGCGGGCGTCGGGCGGTGTCGCGCCTGGTGCCGGCTGCTCGGGGCGGGTGTGCGGCACGCGATCGCACACCTCCTTGCAGCCTGCCTGGTTCTCGATCCACAGCACCGCGAGGCCGGCGTGCTGCAGCAGGTCGAGCAGGTTCTCGTAGTTGTGCGAGCGCGCCTCGTGGGCCGTGCGGCCGAGGTGCGACACCATGCAGGGCAGGGACGCTGCTGTGTTGGTGCCGCAGGACGTGACGTTGCGGAAGCTCAGCACGTCGAGCGCGCGCAGTTCCGGGTCGGTATCGCGCGGATAGCCGTTCAGTGCGAAGTGGTCGGCGCGGGCGGTCTCGCCGACCACCAGCAGCAGCAGCGGCGTGCGCTGGCCGGCCAGCGGCGCCAGCGGGCGGGCATCGAGGCCGATCGGCATCGGCGGCCCGGCGGGCCTGGCCTGCTTCGCGTAGGCGACGCGGCCCACCGAATAGAAGCCGTTGAGCGGATTGACAAGGTAGCGGAGCTCCTTGTGATTGCGCATCGTTCCCGACAGGTCCTGGAAACACAGCAGCGTCATCGCCGCCAGCACCACCAGCGCGCCTGCCAGGCCCGCCAGATTGCGGATCGCCCGCACCGACCAGCGTCGGTAGTCGACGGGCTGACGCCACAGCCACCACAGTGGCAGCGCGGCCAGCAGCAGCAGCGATTCCAGCAACCGCAGACTGAGCAGGTCGCGTGTCTCGCGCACGTCGGTGCCCAGCACATTGAGGATCATCGTGGGGTCGATGACGACGCCGTAGCTGCCCATGAAATGCGCGCTCACCGCCGCCGTCAGCAGCACCACGGTGAGGGCCGGCTTGAAGGTCGGGCGCCACGCCAGCAGGCTCAGCAACGCGGCCATTGCTGCGGCGATCATCAGCCCGAATCCGATGCCGAACAGCAGACCGCGCGTGCCGGTGACATCGGGCAGGCCCGCGAAGGCTTTCCAGAGTGGCCAGTTGGCCGGGCCGGCGATCCATAACGAGACCCACCAGGCCAGGGCCAGCGGGCTGCGGGATGGGGCCGCATGGGTCTCGGTGTCGGGGGCGTTGCGCCGGCGGAGCAGGAAAGGGGCGCGGGGCAGCGAATGGGGCAACAGCATCCGGCTGACTGTGCCGGCGCCGCATTAGCGGGGCCTTAAGGCCGTGGCACCGCGCGGCGGCCGGGGGAGGCCCGGCCGCTCTCGGTCACTTGAACAGGTCCTTGACCCGGTCGGTCCAGCTCTTGGCATTCGGCGAATGGCGCTCGCCGCCCTTCTTCAGGCTCTCGTCAAGTTCCCTCAGCAGCTTGCGTTGGTGTTCCGTCAGCTTGATCGGGGTCTCGACCGCCACGTGGCAGTACAGATCGCCCGGGTAGCTGGACCGCACGCCCTTGATGCCCTTGCCGCGCAGCCGGAAGGTCTTGCCGTGCTGCGTGCCTTCGGGCAACTCGATCTCGGCCTTGCCGCCCAGCGTCGGCACCTCGATCGCACCACCCAGTGTCGCCGTCGCGATGCCGATCGGGATCGTGCAGTGCAGGTCGTCGCCGTCGCGCTCGAAGATGTCGTGCGCCTTGATGCGGATCTCGATGTACAGGTCGCCGGCCGGGCCGCCGTTGGTGCCGGGCTCGCCGTTGCCGGCCGAGCGGATGCGCATGCCCTCGTTGATGCCGGCCGGGATCTTGACCTCCAGCGTCTTGTTGCTCTTGATGCGGCCGGCGCCGTTGCAGGCCGTGCAGGGCTCGGGAATGATCTTGCCGGTGCCGTGGCAGCTGGGGCAGGTCTGCTGGATGCTGAAGAAGCCCTGGCGCAGATGCACCTGGCCGGAGCCGCTGCAGGTGGGGCAGGTCTTCGCGCTGGTGCCGGGCTTGGCGCCGGTGCCGTCGCAGGTGCTGCAACTGTCCCAGCTCGGGATGCGGATCTGCGTGTCCTTGCCGCGCGCCGCTTCCTCGAGCGTGATCTCCATCGCGTAGCTGAGGTCGTTGCCGCGGTACACCTGCTGGCCGCCCGGGCCGCGGCGCTGGCCGTTCTGGCCGAAGATGTCGCCGAAGATGTCACCGAAGGCCTCGGCGAAGCCGCCGTAGGCCTCGGGACCGCCTGCGCCGCGGCCGCCCATGTTCGGGTCGACGCCGGCGTGGCCGTACTGGTCGTAGGCGGCTCGCTTCTGCGCGTCGGACAGCATCTCGTAGGCCTCCTTGGCCTCCTTGAAGCTCTCCTCGGCCTTCTTCGCCCCGTCGCCCTGGTTGCGATCGGGGTGGTGCTTCATGGCCAGCTTGCGGTAGGCCTTCTTGATGTCTTCTTCGCTGGCGTTCTTGGCGACGCCGAGGGTCTCGTAGTAGTCACGCTTCGCCATGAGGGCTGCCTTCTTAATGTGCAAAGCCCCCGTGCGCCGATGACGGCTCACGGGGGAGGCTCACCGGGGTGGGCTCGTCTTACTTCTGGTCCTTGACTTCCTTGAACTCGGCGTCGACGACGTTGTCGTCGGCCGGCTTCGATGCGGTCGCCTCGGCCGCCGGCGCTTCGCTGCCGCCCGCTGCCGCACCGGCCGCGGCCTGAGCCGCCTGCATGTCGGCATAGACCTTCTCGCCGAGCTTCTGGCTCGCGGACATCAGCGCCTCGGTCTTGGCCTCGATCTCGGCCTTGTCCTCGCCCTTGAGTGCGGTCTCGGCGTCCTTCAGCGCGGACTCGATCTTCTCCTTCTCGCCGGCGTCGAGCTTGTCGCCATGCTCGGCGAGGCTCTTCTTCACGCTGTGCACCATGGCGTCGGCCTGGTTGCGCGCCTGCACGAGCTCGAGCTTCTTCTTGTCCTCGGCCGCATTGAGCTCGGCGTCCTTCACCATCTTCTGGATCTCTTCCTCGCTGAGGCCGGAGTTCGCCTTGATGGTGATCTTGTTTTCCTTGCCGGTGCCCTTGTCCTTGGCGCCGACGTGCAGGATGCCGTTGGCGTCGATGTCGAAGCTCACCTCGATCTGCGGCATGCCGCGCGGCGCCGGCGCGATGCCCTCGAGGTTGAACTCGCCCAGCATCTTGTTGCCCGAGGCCAGCTCGCGCTCGCCCTGGAACACCTTGATCGTCACCGCCGGCTGGTTGTCGTCGGCGGTGCTGAAGGTCTGCGCGAACTTGGTCGGGATGGTGGTGTTCTTCGTGATCATCTTCGTCATCACGCCGCCCAGCGTCTCGATGCCGAGCGACAGCGGGGTCACGTCGAGCAGCAGCACGTCCTTGCGGTCACCGGCCAGCACCTGGCCCTGGATGGCGGCACCGACGGCCACCGCCTCGTCCGGGTTCACGTCCTTGCGCGGCTCCTGGCCGAAGAACTCCTTCACCTTCTCCTGCACCTTGGGCATGCGGGTCATGCCGCCGACCAGGATCACGTCGTTGATCTGGCTGGTGGAAACGCCCGCGTCCTTGATGGCGGTGCGGCAAGGCGCGATCGTGCGTTCGATCAGCTCCTCGACCAGCGCCTCGAGCTTGGCGCGCGTGAGCTTGATGTTCAGGTGCTTCGGGCCGCTGGCGTCGGCCGTCACGTAGGGCAGGTTGATGTCGGTCTGCGTGCTGTTGGACAGCTCGATCTTGGCCTTCTCGGCGGCTTCCTTGAGCCGCTGCAGCGCCAGCACGTCCTTGCTCAGGTCGACGCCTTGCTCCTTCTTGAACTCGGCGATGATGTAGTCGATCACGCGCTGGTCGAAGTCCTCGCCGCCGAGGAAGGTGTCGCCGTTGGTCGACAGCACCTCGAACTGCATCTCGCCGTCGACATCGGCGATCTCGATGATCGAGATGTCGAAGGTGCCGCCGCCGAGGTCGTAGACGGCGATCTTGCGGTCGCCGCCCTTGCCGTCGTTGTGCTTGTCCAGGCCGAAGGCCAGCGCGGCCGCCGTCGGCTCATTGATGATGCGCTTGACGTCCAGACCGGCAATGCGGCCGGCGTCCTTGGTGGCCTGGCGCTGCGCATCGTTGAAGTAGGCCGGCACGGTGATCACGGCCTCGGTCACCGTCTCGCCGAGGTAGTCCTCGGCGGTCTTCTTCATCTTGCGCAGCACCTCGGCGCTCACCTGCGGCGGCGCGAGCTTGTTGCCCCGCACCTCGACCCAGGCGTCGCCGTTTTCGGCCGCGGCGATGGTGTAGGGCATCAGGTCGATGTCCTTCTGCACTTCCTTCTCGGTGAACTTGCGGCCGATCAGACGCTTCACCGCGTACAGCGTGTTGCGCGGGTTGGTGACGGCCTGCCGCTTGGCCGAAGCGCCGACGAGCACCTCGCCGTCCTCCTGGTAGGCAATGATCGACGGCGTGGTGCGCGCACCTTCGCTGTTCTCGATCACCTTGGTGGTATTGCCTTCCATGATGGCGACGCACGAGTTGGTGGTCCCCAGGTCGATGCCGATGATCTTGGCCATGGTCAAAACTCCTTCAAGCTGAAATCTGTTGCTGGGAAGCTGTGGATAACTTCCGTCGATTCAAGAGGGCGCGGTGTTATTTCGGCGCCGCGACAGTGACGAGCGCCGGGCGCAGCACGCGGTCGGCGATCAGGTAGCCCTTCTGCAGCACGGCCACCACGGTGTTGGCCTCCTGCTCGACCGGCACCATCGTGATCGCCTGATGCTGGTGGGGGTCGAACTTGGTGCCGGCCGGCGGCGAGATCTCGATCACCTTGTTGCGCTCCAGCGCGGTGGCCAGCTGGCGCAGCGTGGCGTGCGTGCCCTCGCGCAACTGCTCGACGGTGGCACCCTCGATCGCGAGGGCGGCCTCCAGGCTGTCCTTCACGGGCAGCAGGCTGTCGGCGAAGCCTTCGACCGCGAACTTGCGGGCCTTGCTCATTTCCTCTTCGGCGCGGCGGCGAGTGTTCTCGGCCTCGGCCTTGGCGCGCAGGTAGGCGTCTGCCATCTCGGAATGCTTGGCTTCCAGTTCGGCCAGGCGCTGCTCGGGCGTCGATGCGGCGGGGGTGGTGCTCAAGTCCGGCGTGTCCGCGGCAAAGGACGGTTCGGGCGCGCCAGGTGCTTGATTTTCTTCAGGTTTTTCCATTTTCAGGGTGAGCTTCTGCGGGATCGGACAGCAACTTGGGCCGGAGTCCGCATTTTCAAGAGGGGCATTTTGATCTGTGGCAGGCCCCAGCGACGCCCGGTGCGGCGACGATGCCCGGGCTGGAGCCTGCCGGCCGCGCTACCTGTCCAGCGCGGCGCTCCAGCGGTCCCAGTCGGCGAGCTGACGCCGGTCGCGCTTGGTGGGGCGGCCCTGGTCGATGCTGAGGGCGGGCTCGGGCGCGATGCGCTGCTGCGCAGCGCGGGCTTCACGTTTCGCGAGGCTGGCTGCGGTCTCGTCGTACAGGGCCTGGGCCTGGGGGGCCGGGCCGCGCATGCTGGACACGCCGCGCACGATCACCGTGCGCGACAGGCCACCGCTCTGGCGCAGGTGCAGTTCGTCGCCGACCCGGACTTCGCGCGAGGCCTTGGCCGGTACGCCGTTGACCTCGATCCGGTGCTTGCCGATCTCCTCGGCGGCGAGGCTGCGCGTCTTGTAGAAGCGCGCGGCCCACAGCCATTTGTCGAGGCGAACCCCCGGGCTGGTGGCGCTCATGCCTGGGCCCCCAGTTGGCGGGCCCGAAGGGCCTGGGCCTGCAGGGCCGCCGGATCCGGCGCCGTCTGGGTCGGCCAGCCTTGCAGGTGGCGGATCGCGATGTCGCTCAGCGCGGCGATCCACTCGTGCCGATCGTTCAGGCAGGGGATGTAGTGGAATGCCTCGCCACCGGCATGCAGGTAGGCCTGACGGGCTTCCTGCGCAATCTCCTCCAGCGTTTCGAGGCAGTCCGAGGTGAAGCCGGGGCAGGCCACATCGACGCGCCGGATGCCCTGCTGCGCCAGTTGCACCAGCGTCGGCTCGGTGTAGGGCTCCAGCCACTTGGCCTTGCCGAAGCGGCTCTGGAAGGTCACCAGCACCTGCTCCGGCTTCAGTCCCAGCCGCTCGGTCAGCAGCCGCGCTGTCTTCTGGCACTCGCAGTGATACGGATCACCGAGGCGCAGCGTGCGTTCGGGCACGCCGTGGAAGCTGAGCACCAGCCGCTCGGCGCGGCCGTTGCGCATCCAGTGATCCTCGATGCAGCGACCGAGCGCAAGGATGTAGCCCGGGTCGTCGTGGTAGTGGTTGACGAAGCGCAGCTCCGGCACGCGCCGGGTGCGAGCGGCCCAGGCGTAGACGGCGTCGAACACGCTGGCGGTGGTGGCGGCGGCGTACTGCGGGTACAGCGGCAGCACGAGGATGCGCGTCGCGCCATCGGCCTTCAGCGCGTCGAGCTGGCTCGCCACCGAGGGCTGGCCATAGCGCATCGCCGCGCGCACCAGCACCGGGTGGCCGCGCTCGCCCAGATAGCCGGTGAGCAGCTTGGCCTGCTTTTCGGTCCAGACCTTCAGCGGCGAGCCCTCGGCCGTCCAGATGCTGGCGTACTTGGCGGCCGACTTGGCGGGTCGCACCCGCAGCACGATGCCGTGCAGGATGGGCAGCCACACCGCGCGCGGGATCTCGACGACCCGCGGGTCGCTCAGGAATTCGGCGAGGTAGCGGCGCAGTGCGGGGGCGCTCGGTTCGTCCGGCGTGCCCAGGTTGACGAGCAGGATCGCGCAGCGTTCGGCGCCGCCGTGACGGTGCCCGGGTTCGGGGGCATGCTTCATGAGCGGGCGGCGATGCGCAGGGCGTCGAGGTCGTTCATCACGCGGTCGATGTCGATCGGTTTGGTCCAGTAACCGGCGAATCCGGCGTCGGTCGCGCGTTGCAGATCCTGCGGCATCGTGTCGGCGGAGCACATGAAGGCCGGTGTGCGTTCGAAGTCCGGCCTGCGGCGCAATTCGGCCAGCACGTCATAGCCCGTGGTGCTGGGCAGGTGGGCATCGAGGACCAGCACGTCGGGTTGCCATTCGTCCGCCATTGTCAGCGCTTCCGGGCCATCCTCGGCGATTCGCAGATCGATCCCGCCGCGCAGCTTGATCGCTTCTTCGAACAGGATGGCGTTGATGCGGTTGTCCTCGACGTAGAGCATGCGCAGCGGCAGGGCGGTCGAGGGGGGCGCTGCAAGCGGTGGAGCGAGGTCCGCCGCCGCGGCATCACCCGCCGGGTCGACGGGCGCCTGCAGCGGCAGCTCCAGCCGCGCCTGCGTGCCGTGCCCCGGGCGGCTGCTCAGCGACAGGCGCCCGTTCATCTCCTCGGCGAGCCGACGCGAGATGACCAGACCGAGTCCGGTGCCCTCGATGGCCGATGTCTCGCGGCCCAGGCGCTCGAACGGTTGGAACAACCGCGCAAGGTCGTCCGCCTCCAGGCCGAAGCCTTGGTCCTCGATCAGCAGCGTGCAGTACGGGATCGTGCCGTCGAGCACGGCTGAACAGTGCAGTTCGCCGCCCTCCCGGTTGTACTTGACGCCGTTGGACAGCAGGTTCAGCAGCACCTGCCGCAGGCGCTGCGGATCGGCCTGCACCGACAGGTCCGGTTCGATGCGGTTGCACACCGTCACCCGGCGCTGCGCCGCCTGCGGGCGGATCAACTCGAGTGCCGCGTCGACCGCCGCTCGCAGAGGCAGCGATTCGAGCCGGATCGACAACCGGCCCTCCTCGACCTGCTGCAGGTCGAGCACATCGTTCACCAGCGCCAGCAGGTGCTCGCCGGCCTGCAGGATGTGGTCGCCGAACTGGGCGACGCGCGCGCCGCCGGGCGCGTCGTCCTTGCGCAGCAGCTGCGCGAAGCCGATCACCGCATTCAGCGGGGTACGCATCTCGTGGCTCATGCGCGAGAGGAATGCGCTCTTGGCCTGGCTCGCCAGCTCGGCTGCGGCCTTGTCGCGCAACGCCTGTTCGGCCATCTTCTGGCGCGTGACGTCGGTGTGCGTGCCGACGATGCGCCGCGGGCTGCCGTCGGCCCGGCGCTCGACGATCTTGCCGCGCTCGTAGACCCAGATCCACTGGCCGTCCTTGTGGCGCAGTCGGTGTTCGGTGCGGTATTCGGTGATCTCGCCGGCGCGGTAGCGCCGGATGGCGTCGATCACGCCCGGGCGATCCTCGGGGTGGATGCGGCGCGACCACTCGCGGGTCGAGGTGCCGATCTCGTCATCGCGGTAGCCGAGCATGGCCTTCCAGCGCGGCGAGTAGAAGACCAGTTGCGTATCTTCGTCGTAGTCCCAGATGCCGTCGCCGGCGCCTTCGAGCGCGAACTTCCAACGCGCCTCGGCCTGGGCCAACTCGGCCTCCGCGCCACGCTGGGCGGTGATGTCGCGGAAAGTCACCACGCAGGAAAGCCGGCTGTCGTCGGGATGGGCGCGCAGCGGCTGCACGTTCAGGCGCAGCAGGCGCTCGCTGCCGTCCGGCCGTCGCAGCCGATGCACCCGGTCGAGCGCACTCCGGCCACTCAGGAGCACCTCGCGAACCGGATGCCGGTCGTGCTCGACCAGGCGCCCGTCTTCCTCCAGCAGCTTGTAGCCCAGGCGCCCGAGGCGCTGTCCAGCCAGCGTCGTTGCGCGGGCCCCCAGCAGCGTACAGGCGGACGGGTTCGCGGTGACGATCCGGCGATCCGGCCCGATGACCAGCAGGCCGTCGGTGATCGACGCCGCCACCGAGCGGTAGAGCGTCTCGCTGAGCGCGAGCTGCTGCTCGGCGCGGCTGCGCTCCGTCACGTCGTGCTGCACGCCGACGTAATGGGTCACGCGGCCCAGCGCGTCATGTACCGGTGCCACGTGCAGCTCGTTGATGAAGGAGGTGCCGTCGGCGCGCTGGTTGCGCAGCGTGACGGTACACGCGCGTTCGGCGGCAAGCGCCTCGCGCAGCCGGGTCAGTCCGGGCTGGTCGCGATCGCCGGCCTGCAGAAAGCGACCGTTGCGACCGATCACCTGGTCGAGCGGCAGGCCGCTCAGGCGCTCGAAGGCGGTGTTGGCGTAGATCAGCGGCAGATCAGGCTGGGTGGCGTCGGCGACCACCATCGGCAGGGCAGCCTCGGCCTCCAGCGCGCGCTGCATCAATTGGACATTGCGTTCCAGGTGGCGCAATTCGGTCAGATCGCGCGTCAGGTACAGCACGCGGTCGTCGCCCATCGGCGAGATGCGGGCTTCGAAGTTGCGAACCCGGCCGTCCAGCGTCGGCAGTTCGTACTCGATTCGCTGCACTTCGCCGCTGCGCAGCGCCTCGGCAATCGAGCGCATGGCCAGGCTCGCCAGCGGTTCGGGCACGGCCTCGGCGAAGTGCTTGCCGCGCAACTCCCCGAAAGGCCGAAGCAGGCTCGGGTGCCGTTCGTCGCTGCACTCGACGTGGCGGCCCTCGGCATCGATCACGAACCACAGATCGGGCAGTGAACGCAGCACGGCTCCGAGCCGGGCCTGCTGCTCGGCGAGTTCGAGCTCGGTGCGGCGCCGCCGCGTGATGTCGATCGACAGGTGAATGACGCTGCCATCGGCCAGCAACTGGTCGGTCACCAGCACGTGCTGCTGGCCGAAGCGCAGCTCGTGCTGGCGACCCTCGGCGGTCGTGAGCCCGAGCCGCCATGCGGCGAACTCGGCCTCACGGCCGCTGGCGTCGGGATAAGCGCCGGCCCGCAGCAGCGCGTGGACGAGATCCGGCCAGTGGGACGGCCACTCGGGCAGGAAGCGCTGCATGCCGGTGCGCCAGGCGGTGTTGCTCAGCACGATGCGGCCGCTGGGGTCGCTGACCATCACGCCGGCGGCGACGCCTTCGATGGCCGCCTGCAGCAGTGCCTGGGTGCGCTGTTCCTGGGTGCGCCGGTTCAGTTCCTCGGTGATGTTGCGCGCGGCGCCGCGATAGCCCTTGAACTGTCCCGTGGCATCGAAGACCGGGTCGCCGCTGGTGGAGATCGTGATCGTGCCGTGCGCCGCGTCGCGATCGGCGACGGCGTTGCGAAAGGGCCGCCGTTGCGCCCGTGCGGCCACCAGGGCCTCCCAGGAAGCGCGATGCTCATCGTCGCGCGCGCGGTGCATGCCCTGGCCGAACCGGCCCACCTCATGACTGGGAAGGTGACCCGTGTGGGCTTCCACGCTGTCGGACACCCAGCTGATGGTGCCGTGCTCGTCGGTCTCCCAGAGCCAGTCGCTGCCGGCGCGGCTCGCACCGCGCACGCGGCTTTCCTGCAGGCGCGAGCGCTGTTCCTGAAGCCGCGCCTGAAGCAATGCACTGGTCAGCGTCGCCAGATCGCGCAGGGTGGCCAGGGCATCGGGGGGCAGTCGCCCAGGTCGTGCGTCGATCGCACAGACGGTGCCGATCCGTTGGCCGTCGACCTGCACGGGCACCGCGGCATAGGCACGAAGGCGCGGGGCGCCGACGACGAGCGGGTTGTCGGCAAATCGTTCGTCCCGCTGCGCATCGACGACCTCCATCGCATCGTTCCCGAGGACGGTGTGTGCGCAGAAGGCGACCTTGCGCGGCGTCTCGCGAACCTCGAGGCCGACCGACGCGGGGAACCACTGGCGGTCGGCGGCGACCAGGCTGATCGCGCCGACGGTCCAGCCGCTGTGCTGCTGGGCGAGCCGCGCGATCGCCGCGAAAGCGGGGTCTACCTCGGTGTCGAGGATGCGCAGTTCGTGCAGGACGCGCAGGCGCTCGGCATCGTCGGCGGGCGCTGGGGCCGATTTCATTCAGCGGTCGGTCACCGGTTGGAGAGGCAACGTAATGTAGCGGAGCGTCACGCCCGGAGGCGGCGATGGTCGCGGCCGGCCCCATGGCGCCGTGCTTCGGTCACACTGCGTCCGGGGGCGATCTGCAATGAACCTGGACACGGGCAAGCTCCGCGCGCTGACGCTGGATCTGGACGACACGCTGTGGCCGATCTGGCCGACCATCGCGCGCGCCGAATCGGCCTTGCAGGCCTGGCTGCAGCGGCATGCGCCGCGCGTCACCGAGCGGTTCGACCTGGCCGCGATGCGGGCCGACCGCGAGGCGGTGGCGCGCGAGCGACCTGACTGGGCGCACGATCTCAGTGCCCTGCGGCGCGAGAGCATCCGGCGCCTGCTGGTCGCGGCGGGGGAAACGGAATCCTTGCTAGACGCCGCGTTCTCGGTCTTTCTCGCCGAGCGACAGCGCGTCGATCTCTATGCCGATTCGCTGCCGGCTCTGCAGCGGCTGGCTGCGCGCTGGCCGCTGTTCGCACTGAGCAACGGCAACGCCGATCTGGCGCGGATCGGGCTGCAACCCTGGTTCCGAGGCAGCCTCGCGGCGAGAGAATTCGGGGTCGGCAAGCCCGATCCTCGCATCTTCGCCGCGGCCTGCGAGCGTCTGGGTTGCGCACCGGATGAAGTGCTGCACGTCGGTGACGATCTGCGGCTCGACGTGCACGGTGCGCTCGACGCTGGCATGCAGGCCGCCTGGGTGCGCCGCGACGGTGAGGGGGGAGAAGGCGACATCATCAGGCCCGGGGTGCGCTGCTGGCAGGGGCCCGATCTGCTCGCACTGGCCGACCGATTGGGTGTCTGAGGAGCTCAGTCGGTCGAGCGCGGCTCGGTGTCCTGGAAGCTCAGCACGTCGAAGTTGACGGTCGGGGCCGTCGGGTCGGTCGGCGAGGCACCGAGGCAGATCACGCCGCGGCCGTGCAGCGTGCAGCTGCCGCGGCGCAACGCGATCACCTCGTCGCGACCGGCGAAGCGGACGTAGGTGCCGTTGTAGCTGAGGTCGCTCACCTGGAAGGTGCCGCCGTGCCATTCGACGCGGGCGTGCGAGCGCGAGACGCGCGTGTCGTCGATGCAGTAGGTCGCCTGCGGGCTTCGGCCCAGCACGGCGGGCAGATCGACGCCGGCGAACACCCGGGTGACGTCCAGCCAGGCCAGGCGGATACCGTCCGGCGCCGGCATCGGCACCGAGCCCTCGAACAGCGTGGCCACGGTCTCGCCGAAGCGCCGCGCATCGAGCCGGTAGACCTGCACCGGCTCCTGGCGGCCACGCAGCTGCAGCTTGCTGAGGGAGCGGAAGCGGCTGCGGTGCTCGGCGTCCAGTCCGTCGAGCACCTGCTGGGTGGAGAGCGTCTCGTTGTCCCCGGCACTGTCGAGCAGGCGAGCCGCCACGTTCACGGCGTCGCCGAAGCAGTCGCCATTGAGTTCCACGACCTCGCCGTGCGCCATGGCGACCTGCAGCTTCAGCGCCTGCCGGCGCGTGCCGCTCTGCGGTGCGCCGGCGACGATGCGGTCCAGAGACTCGTGCATCTCGTCGGCGGCCTCGATGCCACCCTGCGGCTGCTCGAACACCGCCATCAGGCCATCGCCCAGCGTCTTGACGACCTGGCCGCCGCAACTGCCGACGATCTGCGCCATCAGGGCGACGCTCTGCGTCACGACCGACGCCGCCTCGGCGTTGCCGAGCTTCTCGAACAGGCCGGTGCTGCCGCGCAGGTCGGCAAACAGAACGGTGCGTTGGAGCAGTGAAGTCATCAAGCCGGCGTGAGATATGTCACGCAAAGTTTATCCCGCGTGGCAGGACGCCTCCATCCCCAACAAGTCCAGCATGAAAAAAGCCCGGCGCAAGGCCGGGCTTCGGGCGGACAGGGCCGCGCTCAGAGATTGTCCAGGTACGTGCGCAGCTTGTCGGACCGGCTCGGGTGCTTGAGCTTGCGGATCGCCTTGGCCTCGATCTGGCGGATGCGCTCGCGCGTCACGTCGAACTGCTTGCCCACTTCTTCCAGCGTGTGGTCCGTGCTCATCTCGATGCCGAAGCGCATGCGCAGCACCTTGGCCTCGCGCGGGGTCAGCGAGTCGAGGATGTCCTTCACCACGTCGCGCAGGCCGGCCTGCATCGCCGCCTCGATCGGCGCCGTGTTGTTCGTGTCCTCGATGAAGTCGCCCAGGTGGCTGTCGTCGTCGTCGCCGATTGGCGTCTCCATGGAGATCGGCTCCTTGGCGATCTTCATGATCTTGCGGATCTTGTCCTCGGGCATCTCCATCTTCTCGGCCAGCGTCGGGGCGTCCGGCTCGAAGCCGAACTCCTGCAGGTGCTGGCGCGACAGCCGGTTCATCTTGTTGATCGTCTCGATCATGTGCACCGGGATGCGGATGGTGCGCGCCTGGTCGGCGATCGAGCGCGTGATGGCCTGGCGGATCCACCACGTGGCATAGGTCGAGAACTTGTAGCCGCGGCGGTATTCGAACTTGTCCACCGCCTTCATCAGGCCGATGTTGCCCTCTTGAATGAGGTCGAGGAACTGCAGGCCGCGGTTGGTGTATTTCTTGGCGATCGAGATCACCAGGCGCAGGTTGGCCTCGATCATCTCCTTCTTTGCGTCGCGCGAGGCCTTCTCGCCCTGGTTCATCTTCTTGTTGATGAGCTTCAGGTCGTCGATCGGCACGACCGCGCGGCTCTGCAGGTCGATCAGCTTCTGCTGCAGGTCCTGGATGGGCGGCAGGTTGCGCGCCATCACCGCGCTGTACGACTTGTTGGCCGCGATCTCCTTCTCGGCCCACTTCAGGTTCAGCGAGTTCGGCGGGAAGGTCTTGATGAAGTGGTCCTGCGGCATGCCGCACTTGTCGACCACGATCTTGCGCAGTTCGCGCTCGTAGCGGCGGATGTCGTCGACCTGCGAGCGCAGGATCTGGCACAGCCGCTCGATGGTCTTGACCGTGAAGCGCAGGCTCATGATCTCGGAGCTCACGCCCATCTGCGCGCGGTTGTAGGCGGGCGACTTGTAGCCTTCCTTCTCGTAAGCCTTGCGCATGCGGTCGAAGTGCGTGCGCAGTTCGTCGAAACGCACCAGCGCCTGCGTCTTCAGTTCCTCGAGCTTCTTGGTCAGCGCCTTCGAGCCGCCGTTGCCGTCGTCGTCGTCTTCCTCGTCGAACTCGTCGAAGTCTTCTTCGGCGACGTAGTCGTCTGCCTCCTCGTTCGACACGAAGCCGTCGACCGCCTCGGAGATCTGCATCTCGCCGGCGCGGATCTTGTCGGCCAGCACCAGGATCTCGGCGATCGTGGTGGGCGATTCGCTGATCGCCAGCATCATCGCCTGCAGCCCGCCCTCGATGCGTTTGGCGATCTCGATCTCACCCTCGCGCGTCAGCAACTCGACCGTGCCCATCTCGCGCATGTACATGCGCACCGGGTCGGTGGTGCGGCCGAACTCGGAATCGACGGTCGATAGCGCCGCCTCGGCTTCTTCCTCGGCCTCCTCGTCGGTCGACGTCGCGGTGGAGCCGCCGGCGATCAGCAGCGTGGCGGCATCTGGTGCCTGCTCGTAGACGGCGATGCCCATGTCGTTGAGCATCGACACGATGGCCTCGAGGATCTCGGCCTCGATCAGCTTCTCGGGCAGGTGGTCGTTGATTTCCTGGTGCGTCAGGAAACCGCGCGTCTTGCCCATCTTGATGAGCGTCTTGAGCTCCTGGCGGCGCTTGGCCACCTCGTCCTCGGTCAGCGCCGTCTCATCGAGCCCGAATTCGCGCATCAGCGCGCGCTCCTTGGCGCGCGAGACCTTCATGCGCAGCGGCTTGGCCTTGGGCTTGTCGCCACCGGTGTCCTCGGCGCTGGCTTCGCCTTCGAGGTCGGCCTCGATGTCGCCCAGGTCCTCGTCGAGCACTGGCAGCGCCTGCTTGGCGGCCGGCTTGCGGCCCGGCTTGCCCTTGGGGGCCTCGGGCGCGGCGGCTTTGGCCGTCTTGGCCGAGGTCTTGGCCGGAGCGGCAGCTGCCTTGGCCTTCTTCGGGTCGGTCTCGGCCTTGCCGGCCGGCTTGGCTGCGGCCTTGGCGGCGGGCGCCGGCGCGGCGGCCTTCGATGGCTTGCTCGCAGGGGCGGGAGCGCTCTTCTTCGCGGTCATGCGATTCCTTGGAGGATGGGTGTCTCGGGTGCCTGAAGCCATGCGCCGTGCGCCGCCCTGGCACCGCATGGCCGTGAGAGGCACCGTGCAGACACAGGTCGGGCAGCCGTCGGGCCGCAGGGGGCCGTCGGGGCATCGGCGTTGGCGGGCAAGCTCGCGTGAGTGTCCTGAAGGTGCAGCCCTGGCGGGGGAGGGTGGCCTGTTGGTAACCCTTGTCGAGGGTGGCCGGGGCCCGGAGGTGCTGCGCTCACTCTTGCCGCATACGACTAGCCGATGATTATCGGCGATTCCCGGTCGGGCGTCAAAGCCGCAGGGTCAGGAACTTGCCGTGGTCTGCCCGCGCGCGAGGCGGCGCTTGATCTCGTCGGCGTTCTGGCGGGTGCGACGGATCGTGTCCAGCATGTCTGCGGTGAGCGGTTCGGCGGCGGTGAGGCTTTCCAGGTCGCGCTCCAGCGCATCGAGGCGCACGCGGTCGGCCACCACCCGCAGTTCGGCCTCGGCGTGCTCGCCGACCTCCACCTCGTGCAGCGCGCCGATGCGCTGTGCCAGCTCGGTCAGTCCCGAGCCTTCGCCGCTGGCCTGCATCTCGGCGAGCAGGGTCTGCGGCGACAGCGGGCCCTCTTCGTGGAAGCGGCGGTCGAGCCAACGGAAGAAGCTGCCATGGGGGTCGAGCACCTCGCACAACAGCTCGTGAGTGGCCACGTCGAGCCGGTCCCACAGGTCGCAGCGCTGCACCAGCAGCCAGGCCCCGCGGTCGAGTGAGCTGGTCGCGGCGCGCAGCGCCCGCCGGCTGGGGCGCGGCGGCGGCCGCGCGGCCTCGCGCCGCGGCAGCGCCTGGCCACCCCAGAGCGCCTGCAGTTCTGCGGATTCGAGGGCGCCAGCCCGCGCCAGTTCGCCCAGCAGCTGGCGCCGCAGCGCGCCGTCCGGCAGCGCCGACCACAGCGGCTTGGCGTTGGCAAGCATGCGCGCGCGCCCTTCGGCGCTGTCGAGATCGCAGCCCTCGCGGGCCGCCTCGAGCAGCTGGCGCGACAGCGGCACCGCCTGCTCGACGCAGGCCTCGAAGGCGGCGGTGCCGTGCGCACGCACGAAAGAATCGGGGTCGTGCTCGGCCGGCAGGAACAGGAACTTCATGCTGCGCGTGTCGCTGGCATGCGGCAGCGCCGCCTCCAGCGCGCGGCCGGCGGCACGGCGGCCGGCCGCATCGCCGTCGAAGCTGAAGACGATGCGGTCGGTGAATCGCAGCAGTTTGTGCACGTGCTCGGCGGTGCAGGCGGTGCCGAGCGTCGCCACGGCGTTCGGAAATCCGAGCTGGGCAAGGGCCACGACGTCCATGTAGCCCTCGACCACCAGTGCGTAGCCGCGCTCGCGCAGCGCCTGGCGGGCCTCATACAGGCCGTAGAGCTCGCGGCCCTTGACGAACACCGGCGTCTCCGGCGAATTGAGGTACTTCGGCTCGCCGGTGTCGAGCACGCGACCGCCGAAGCCGATGACCTCGCCCTGCACCGAGCGGATCGGGAACATGATGCGGTCGCGGAAGCGGTCGTAGCGCTTCTGCTCCGGCCCTTCGTCGCCCTGCACGATCACCAGCCCCGATTCGGCGAGCAACGGGTCGTCGTAGCGCGGGAACACGCTGGCGAGGCCTCGCCACCCTTCGGGTGCGTAGCCCATGCCGAAGCGTGCCGCGATCTCGCCAGTCAGCCCGCGGCCCTTGAGATAGCTCACCGCGCGCGGGCTGCCCCTGAGCTGCTTGCGCCAGTGCTCGCCGGCCTTCGCCAGCACCTCGCTCAGCGTGGCCTGGCGCTCCTTCGCCGCCCTGGCGCGCTCGCGCTCCTCGGGCGAGCTGTCTTCCTGGGGCACGGTCATGCCCAGGCGCTGCGCGAGGTCGCGCACCGCCTCGGGGAAGTCGAGCCCGACATGCTCCGTCAGAAAGCGCAGCGCATGGCCCTGGGCACCGCAGCCGAAGCAGTGATAGAACTGCTTGGCCGGGATCACGTAGAAGCTCGGCGTCTTCTCGCCGTGGAAGGGGCAGAGGCCCTTGAAGTCCTTGCCGGCGCGCTTGAGCTCGACGTGCGGACCGATGACCTCGACGATGTCGGCGCGGGCGAGCAGTTCGTCGATGAAGGTCTGTGGAATCACGCAGAGAGTCTAGCGATCGGCGCGGCGCCTACTTCGGAGCCAGTCGGATGGCGCCGTCCAGCCGGATCACCTCGCCGTTGAGCATCTCGTTGGTGAGGATCTGCTGCACCAGCTTGGCGTAGTCTGCGGGCGTGCCCAGACGTGAGGGGAAGGGCACGCCGGCGGCCAGTGCGTCCTGCACCTCCTGCGGCATCGCGAACAGCATCGGCGTGCCGAAGATGCCCGGGGCGATCGTCATGTTGCGGATGCCGCTGCGGGCCAGGTCGCGCGCGATCGGCAGCGTCATGCCGACGACCCCGCCCTTGCTGGCGGCGTACGCCGCCTGGCCGATCTGGCCATCGTAGGCCGCTACCGAGGCCGTCGAGATCAGGACGCCACGCTCGCCGGTGGCTTCGGGGGCGTTGCGGCTCATCGCCTCGGCGGCGAGCCGGATCATGTTGAACGTGCCGACCAGGTTGACCGCGACCACCTTGCTGAACACCGCCAGCGGGTGGGCGCCGTCCCGGCCCACCGTCTTGACGGCCGGCGCGATGCCGGCGCAGTTCACCAGCCCCATCAACTTGCCCAGCGAGACCGCCTTTGCCACGACCGCCTGGCCGTCGGCCTCTCGGGTCACGTCGCAGAGCACGAAGCTGCCGCCGATGTCGCGCGCCACCGCCTCGCCCGCCTCGGCCTGCAGGTCGGCGACGACGACATGGCCGCCTTCGCGCGCCAGCATCCGCGCAGTGCCTTCACCCAGTCCCGAGGCGCCGCCGGTGACGATGTAGACCTTGCCTGCGATGTCCATGACGAGCTCCAGTGGGGTGGGAGAGGGAATGAAAAAGGGCCGCTGCTGCGGCCCCGGTGCAACAGGGAGGAATGCGGAAAGAGCCGCGAGCCGCCCCGTCGTCGGGCCTCAGGCCAGCGCCGCCAGCGCGCGCGCCGTGATCTCGTCGACGCTGCCGGTGCCAGCGATCTTGCGGTATTTCGGTGCGGCGGCATCGCCGGTCGCGGCCCAGGCCGCGTAGTAGTCGACCAGCGGCCGGGTCTGGCTCTGGTAGACCTGCAGGCGCTTGAGCACGGTGGCTTCCTGGTCATCGTCACGCTGGATCAGCGGCTCGCCGGTCACGTCGTCGATGCCGGCCACCTTGGGTGGGTTGAACTTCACATGGTAGGTGCGGCCCGAGGCCACGTGCACGCGGCGACCGCTCATGCGCTCGATGATGGCTGCATCGGGCACGTCGATCTCGAGCACGAGATCGAGCTTCACCCCGGCGGCCTTCATTGCGTCGGCCTGCGGGATCGTGCGCGGGAATCCGTCGAACAGGAAGCCCTTGGCGCAGTCCGGCTGCGTGATGCGTTCCTTGACCAGGCCGATGATGATGTCGTCGCTGACGAGGCCGCCGCTGTCCATCACCTTCTTGGCCTCCAGGCCCAGCGGGGTCCCGGCCTTGACGGCGGCGCGCAGCATGTCGCCGGTCGAGATCTGCGGGATTCCGAACTTCTGGCAGATGAAGGTGGCTTGGGTGCCCTTGCCAGCGCCGGGTGCGCCCAACAGGATCAGTTTCATCGCGGGTCCTCGTGGTTTCTTGTCGGTTCGCACGCCGTGGCACCCGGAGGCGGCACGCGGCTTGTCTCGCAGCTGCTCGACCGTGAAGGAACGTTGCCTGCAGGGTCAAAATGAGAATACCACGCAGCCTTTCGTCAACCTGACTCGCGTGGCGGTTCTTGCTTCGTATTGAGGAGCAGGGCGCGCACGCGTGCCAGGTCGTCGGGCGTGTCGACGCCCGGGCCGGGACGCAGCGCACTCACGTGCACCGCGATGCGCTCGCCGTGCCAGAGCACGCGTAGCTGTTCGAGCGATTCGATCGTCTCGATCGGGCTCGGGGCCAGTGTCGGGTAGCGGCGCAGGAAGCCGGCCCGGTAGGCATACAGACCGATGTGCCGCAGCGGCGGCGGATCGCTCAGCGCGGTCGCCTGGCGCAGCCCGGCGGCGTAGCCGTCGCGCCACCAGGGCATCGGCGCCCGCGAAAAGCTCAATGCCCGGCCCAGCGCGTCGCACACCACCTTCACGACGTTCGGGTTCTCGAACTCCGCCACGGTGTCGATCGCGTGGGCGGCCGTGCCCATCACGCATTCGGGGCGCTCGGCCAGCAGGCGCGCGCAGGCGTCGATCAGCGCCGGCTCGATCAGCGGCTCGTCGCCCTGCACGTTGACGACGATTTCGCCGTCCGGCAGTGCGAGCAGGTCGCAGGCCTCGGCGAGGCGGTCGCTGCCGGTCGCATGGTCGCGGCGCGTCAGCAGCGCCCGCACGCCATGGCGCGCACAGGCCTCGACCGTCCGCGTGTCGTCGGCCGCCACCACCACCGCGCCTGCGCCGCTGGCCAGGGCCCGCCGCGCCACGTGCACCACCATCGGCAGGCCGGCGATGTCGGCCAGGGGCTTGTCCGGCAGCCGGCTCGAACCGAGCCGCGCCGGGATCAGGACCGTGAAGCTCATTCCGACAGGGGCGCGGCCTGCGAGGGCGACTCGTCCAGCGCGCGTGCCTCCGATTCGAGCATCACCGGGATGCCGTCGCGGATCGGGAAGGCCAGCCGGTCGGCGGCGCAGTGCAGTTCATGGCTGGCGTGATCGTGCGTCAGCGGGCCCTTGCAGATCGGGCACACCAGCAGGTCCATCAATCGGGTGTCCATGCTCATCCTTCGCGGCGCGGTGACAGGGGGGCCAGTGCGGTGTCGAGTGCGGCGAAGAATGCCGGCTCGGGCGAGAAGTCTAGCGGCGCGACCCAGACCCGCGTGCCGGGCCGCTCGCGCCGCACGCGGTCGACCGGGAGCTTGACGGCGTCCTTCTCGGTCACGATCACGTCGGGGGTCGCCGCTGGCCAGGGCAGGGCGTCGAACGCCGCGTGGTCGGGCAGGGCCTGTTCCTGCACGTCGAGGCCGGCGTGGCGCAGCTGTTCGAAGAAGCGCTGAGGCTGGGCGATGCCGGCGCAGGCGAGCACCGGCCTGCCGCGCAGCGAGTCGAGGGTGGCGGCGGCAGCCGGCGTGCCCTGCCACCACGCCTCGAGCGCCACGGCGCCGGTCAGCGCGCGTCGCGTCGCGTAGCCGGGCAGCGGCGTGCTGGGCCGGTCGGCGTTGTAGAGCACCAGCGCGGTCCCGGCACCGGTCGGTGTGTCGATCGGCTCGCGCAGCGGGCCAGCCGGCAGCAGCCAGCCGTTGCCGGCGCCCCGGGCATCGAACACCACCACTTCGACATCGCGCGCCAGGCGGCGGTGTTGCAAGCCATCGTCGGCAACGATCACGTCGATCTCCGGCCGGGCGCGCAGCAGCGCGGCAGCCGCCGCCACGCGGTCGCGGCCGACCACCACCGGCGCGCCGCTGCGCAGGTGGATCAGCAGCGGTTCATCGCCCACGACGTCGGCCGGCGTGTCGGCGGCGACCGCCTGCACGCCGAGGTCCGCGCGGCCGTGTCCACGCGACACCACACCGGGCTGCCAGCCCTGCCGGCGCAGATGGTCCAGCACCGCGATCACGGTGGGCGTCTTGCCGGCGCCGCCGGCGATGCGGTTGCCGATCACCACGACCGGCCGGCCGACGCGCACGCTGCGGCCGGGGTCGAGCCGGTAGCGACGGTCGCGCAGCGCCACGGCCGCGCCGTACAGCGCCGCCAGCGGCCACAGCGCCCAGGCCACCGGCCCGCGGCGCAGCCATTGCTGGGTCAGGAAGGCTTCGAGCGGTGCGCGCCGGGGCACGCGGGGCCGGTCCGCATTCAACGCGGCTCGGCGTCGGCGCCGTTGCGGCTGCCTTGGGTCGCGAAGGTCAGCTGCTGCAGGCCCGCGCGACGGGCCGCGTCCAGCACATTGATCACGCTCTGGTGGGCCGCGCTCGCGTCGGCGGAGACGATCACCACCCGGTCGTTCTGGCCCGCGGCAGCGGCGGCCAGTGCGGCCGTCAGCGTGGCGAGGTCACGACCCGCGACCGCGTCGCGGTTGACCGTGTAGCGGCCGTCGCTTGCGACGCCGACGATGATCTCCTTCGGATAGTCGCGAGCGCGTTCCGAATCGGCCACCGGCAGGTTCACCTTCAACTCGGTGAACTTGGAGTAGGTGGTCGAGAGCATCAGGAAGATCAGGATCACCAGCAGCACGTCGATGAACGGGATCAGGTTGATCTCCGGCTCCTCGCTGCGGCGGTGGCGGAAGTTCATCGCCATGCTGTCTTTGCTCGCCTTCCGTGCCGCTCAGTTCGGTCGCGCGGTGAAGCGCAGAAGGTGCGGCATGATGCGCTCGCTGGCCTGCTCGAGGTCGATGGTGTACTCGTCGACTCGCCCGCGGAAGTAGCGGTAGAACATCAGCGAGGGGATCGCGACCACCAGACCGAAGGCCGTGTTGTAGAGCGCGATCGAGATACCGTGCGCCAGTTGCTCCGGGTTGCCGCCTACGCCGGCGGTGGTGGCCGGGGCCTGCGAGCCGAAGATCTCGATCATGCCGACCACCGTGCCGAACAGCCCCAGCAGCGGCGCGGCCGAGGCGATGGTGCCCAGCGTGTTCAGGTAGCGCTCGAGACGGTGCACGGCGGCGCGCCCGGCGGTCTCGAAGGCGATGCGCAGGCCGTCCTCGGTGATGCGCGGGTCGGCGATCACCGCGCGCAGGCCGCTGGCCAGCACGCTGCCCAGCACCGAGTTGGCCGACAGCTTGTTCACCACCTCGGGCGCCGGCAGGCTCTTGCTGGTGACGGAGATGACTTCATCGAGCAGTCGCTGCGGCACGACGCGCACGGTGCGCAGGCTGCTGAATCGCTCGATCACGAGCGCCAGCGCAACGATGGAACACAGGATCAGCGGCCAGATCGGCCAGCCCGCGGCTTGTATGATCGAAAACAACGAGGTTCTCCTGATTCGGGTCGCGGCGATTATGGCCCGGCCCCGGCGGTGCCTGCCGCGGCAGGCCCCTCGAGTTCACTGCCGCAATCGTCCACCGTTGTTGTGGATAACTTTGTGGGCAACCCCCTCGCCCCCCGCCTCAAACGCCCGCCAGTCAAGGCCGCGAACAGATTGCTCAAACAATGAGCACAAAAAAACTCTTTGGAATCAAAGGCTTGCACAACTTTGACAGGCTCATGACGGGGTCAGTGCGGTGCGCGGCCTTATTTGGCGCGGCTGTGGAGTTCCGGCCCCGCATTTCGAGGGGGCTCGGAGCGTATCGGGGCCGTTGCGATGGCCGCGGCTGATCGCCCCGCGGTGCGCGGCGTGATGCCCGCGGAGGAGGGCGCGGGCCGTGCCATCGGACCTCGGGTCTGGGAGGTCGCGGCGCTGGTGCATGCGGTCGCCGACACGCTGGCGGCGCGCTTTGCGTCCGTCGCCGTGCGTGGCGAGGTGTCCGGCTACACCCGAGCCGCCAGCGGCCATTGCTACTTCACGCTGAAGGACGCCGAAGGCACGGCCGCGCTGCGCTGCGCGATGTTCCGCCGTGCCGCGAGCCTGCTCGACTTCGCGCCCGAGGAGGGGCATCTCGTCGAGTTGCGCGGTCGTCTGGCGGTGTACGAGCCACGTGGCGAACTGCAGTTCGTCGTCGAATCGATGCAGCGTGCCGGCGCAGGTGCCCTCTACGAGCGCTTCCTGCGGCTCAAGGCCCAGCTCGAGGCCGAGGGCCTGTTCGACGCGACGCGCAAACGAACGATCGTCCGCCACCCTGCCTGCATCGGCGTGGTCACGTCGCTTGCGGCGGCGGCGCTGCACGACGTGCTGACCGCGTTGCAGCGCCGAGCGCCGCAGGTGCGCGTGATCGTCTACCCGAGCCCGGTGCAGGGCGCCGAGGCCCCGGCGGCGTTGGCCGCAGCGATCGAGACCGCCGGACGGCACGGCCGGGCCGACACGCTGATCGTCGCCCGGGGCGGTGGTTCGCTGGAAGACCTGTGGGCCTTCAACGAGGCGCTGGTGGTGCGTGCCGTCGCGGCCAGCCGCATCCCGGTGATCGCCGGCATCGGCCACGAAACCGACGTGAGCCTGGTCGACTTCGCCGCCGACCTGCGCGCGCCGACGCCGACCGCGGCGGCCGAGCTGGCCGCCATGCCGCGCGAAGAGGCGCTGGCGGTGCTGCACGATCTGGCGCGGCGCGCCGGACGCGGCGTGGCGCTGCGCCTGGACGGCCAGGCCCAGCGGCTCGACCGCACCGCGCTGCGGCTCGCGCGGCCGGCCCAGGCGCTGGCGCCGCACCGCGAGCGGCTGGCGCTGCTGTCGCAACGGCAGCGCACCGCGATGCACCGCCACCTCGAGCGCCAGCAGCAACGCCAGGCGGTGCTGGCCTCGCGCGGGATGCAGGCGGCGCGGCAACTGCGCCTGCGCGCCGTTCAGCGGCTCGACGTGCTGGTCGCCCGCCTGGGAGCGCTCGACCCGCAGCGTGTGCTGTCGCGCGGCTATGCGTGGCTCGGTGACGCCGAGGGACGTGCGCTCACATCGGTGAACCAGCTGCAGCCCGGTCAGACCGTGAAAGCCCGGCTGGCCGACGGCCGCATCGAGGCGCAGGTGATCGGCATCGAGCCCGACAAGCCCCGACGCTGATGCAGGCTTGCGCCGCGCGGGCTGCCGGCCAGCGGGTGCTGCCTACAATGCCGATCTCATCCCCCAGGCTCAAGACCAAGGAAGGACAGACCTCATGGAACACACCCTGCCGCCGCTGCCGTATGCGATGGACGCCCTCGCACCGCACCTCTCGAAGGAGACCTTCGAGTTCCACTACGGCAAGCACCACCAAGCCTACGTGACCAACCTCAACAACCTGATCAAGGGCACCGAGTTCGAGTCGCTGAGCCTGGAGGACATCATCAAGAAGTCCAGCGGTGGCGTGTTCAACAACGCAGCCCAGATCTGGAACCACACCTTCTTCTGGAACAGCATGAAGCCGCAGGGCGGCGGCGCGCCGAGCGGCGCGCTGGCGGCCGCGATCGACGCCAAGTGGGGCAGCCTGGCGGCGTTCAAGGAAGCCTTCGCGAAGAGCGCCGTCGGCAACTTCGGCTCCGGCTGGACCTGGCTGGTGAAGAAGGCCGACGGCTCGGTGGACATCGTCAACACCGGCAACGCCGCCACGCCGCTGACCAGCGCCGACAAGGCGCTGCTGACCGTCGACGTGTGGGAGCACGCCTATTACATCGACTTCCGCAACGCGCGCCCGAAGTTCGTCGAGACCTTCCTCAATTCGCTCGTGAACTGGGACTTCGCGGCGAAGAACTTCGCCTGAGCGACGCCGCGGCGCGATCCCGGGCCGGCCGAGTGCCGGCCTTTTTCATGCCGCGGCGCGGCTACGGCCTGAAGGCGTCGCCGCTGAGCCGGCTGCCCGTCTTGAGGCCGCGCTTGGCGAACCAGCCCTGGTTCATCTCGAGCACCAGCCGCACCGGCTGCGACGAGCATTTCGAGTCCAGGGTCTGCGGCGGCATGTCGACGATCTGCGTGATGGTGCCGTCGTCGGCCAGGTAGGCGATCGACAGCGGCAGCAGCGTGTTCTTCATCCAGAAGCACTGCGTCGCGGCCTCGTCGAACACGAACAGCATGCCGTCGTTCGGGGGCATGGTCGGCCGGTTCATCAGGCCGATGGCGCGCTGCTCGGGCGTGCGCGCCACCTCGGCCTGGATGTTGTGGATGCCCGCATTGAGGCGCACCGAGGGCAGCTTCTGCGGGCCCGATTGCGCCGGTGCGGTCGCCGCCAGCAGCGAAAGCAGCGCGGGAAGGACGAGGCGGAGGTGACGGCGACGTGCGGGCTTGATCTGCATCAGTTCGACGGGGGGAGTTCGGTCCTAGAGTAACGCATGGGGCCTTCCGCAGCCGACCGCAGGCTGACGCCTGCCGCGCTCCGTCGACCTCCATGCCTGCCACCACCCTGACACTTGCCGCCCCTGCGCTGGCCCCGCCGCCGACCGAACTGTCGGGGCGGCAGCGCGTTGCGCTCGACGACGACACGGCGCTGGCCGCCTGCACGACGTGGCAGGAGGCTGCCGACGGCCGGCGCGAGGCCCGCACCCGGCTGGTCCTGCAGGGGCTGCACTGCGCAGCCTGCGCGGGGCTCATCGAGGCGGCACTGGGGCGGGTCGATGGGGTGCATGCGGCGCGGGTGAACGGCGCATCCGAGCGGGCCGAGGTCGACTGGGACCCCGACCGCACCCGCGCCTCGGCCCTGATCGAGGCCGTGCAGCGGGCCGGTTACCAGGCCTACCTGGCCGATGCCGAGGACGCCCTGCGGGCTCGACAGGCCGAATCGCGCCAGGCACTGTGGCGGCTGTTCGTCGCGGCCTTCTGCATGATGCAGGTGATGATGGCTGCGGCGCCCGGCTACTTCGCGGCGCCGGGCGACATCGCGCCCGACCTCGCCGCGCTGCTGCGCTGGTCGGCCTGGGTGCTGACGCTGCCGGTGCTGCTGTTCTCGGCGCGGCCCTTCTTCAGCGGCGCCTGGCAATCGCTGCGCCAGCGGCGCATCGGCATGGACGTGCCGGTGGCGCTCGGCATCGCGGTCACCTTCGTGGCCAGCAGCGCCGCGAGCTTCGACCCTGGCGGGGTCTTCGGTCACGAGGTGTATTTCGACTCGCTGACGATGTTCGTCTGCTTCCTGCTGGCCGGCCGCTGGCTCGAGGCGCGCTCGAGCGAGCGCAGCACGCGCTCGCTCGACGCACTGTTGCGCCGCCTGCCCGACAGCGTCGAGCGACTCGCCGCCGACGGCAGCGTGGCCTGGGTGCCGGCGGCGCGGCTGGCCGCGGGTGACCGGGTTCGCGTCGCGGTGGGGCAGGCGTTCCCGGCCGACGGCCGCCTGATCGAGGGCCGGACCCAGGCCGACGAATCGCTGCTGACCGGCGAGTCGCGGCCGCTGGTGCGCGACGTCGGCGACGCGGTGATCGCCGGCAGCCTGAACCTCGGCGCGCCGGTGCTGATCCAGGTCACGCAGGTCGGCCATGGCACCCGCCATCAGCAGATCGTTGCGCTGATGCAGCGAGCGCTGACCGAGCGGCCGTCGACGGTGCGCTGGGCCGACCGCGTGGCCGCGCCGTTCGTGGGCGGCGTGCTGCTGCTGGCGGCGGCGGCCTTCGGTGTGTGGATGCACATCGACCCGTCGCGTGCCGTGTGGGTGGCCGTGTCCATCCTGATCGTCACCTGCCCCTGCGCGCTGTCGCTGGCCGCCCCGTCGGCGCTGATCGCGGCCACTGGCGCGCTGGCGCGTCGCGGCGTGCTGGTGCAGCGCCTCGACGCGCTCGAGACGCTGGCGCAGATCGACGTCGCCTGCTTCGACAAGACCGGCACGCTGACCGAAGACCGGCTTGCGCTCGCGCAGGTGGTGTGGCCGGACGGTGACGACCTGCCGGCCTGGCAGCGGCGTGCGGCAGCGCTGGCGGCCCACTCCCGTCATCCGCTTTCACAGGCGCTGGTGCGCGCGACGCCCTCCGAGGACGCCGCGTCCTGGCCTTGGCACGGCGTGCGCGAGCAGGCGGGGCAGGGCCTCGAGGCGTTCGATGCCGACGGCCGGCGCTGGCGGCTCGGCTCGGCGGCCTGGGTCGGCGTCGTGCCGCCCACCGATCTTGCACGGCCGGCGGTGTGGCTGGCGCCGCAGGACGGGGCAGCGGTCCCGCCGCACGCGCGCTTCGAGTTCGACGAGGTGCTGCGCCCCGATGCGGCCGGCCTGCTGCAGTCGCTGCGCGAGCAGGGCATCAGGTTGCGCCTGCTCTCGGGCGACCGCGCGGGGGCCGTGCAGGCGGTGGCTCAGCGTCTGGGCCTCGCGGATGCACAGCACGACGCGACGCCGCAGGACAAGCTGGCCTGCCTGCGCGCACTGCAGCGCCAGGGACACCGCGTCCTGATGGTGGGCGATGGCCTGAACGACGGCCCGGTGCTGGCCCAGGCCGATGTGTCCGTCGCGCTCGGCCACGGCGCGGCGCTCGCGCAGCAGCGCGCCGACATCGTGGTGCTCGGCAGCCGGCTCGGTGAGATCGCCCACGCGCGTGGCGTCGCACGTCGCTGCGCCGGCATCGTGCGCCAGAACCTTGCCTGGGCGGCAGGCTACAACGCGGTCTGCGTGCCGCTGGCCTTGCTGGGCTGGCTGCCGCCGTGGGCCGCGGGGCTGGGCATGGCGCTCAGTTCGCTCGTCGTGGTCGGCAACGCGCTGCGCCTCGCGCGCTGAACACGAAGGGACGGCGGACCGGATGGACAGCCTCTACCTGCTTTTGCCGATTTCGGTGCTGCTTGCGCTCGCCGTGCTCGGCGTGTTCGCCTGGGCGGTGCACCACGGCCAGTTCGACGACCTCGAGCGCGAAGCCGCCCGGGTGCTGGAAGAGCCCGGTGCCTGCGGCGCGCCCGCCACGGCGGCCGACCCGAACGCGCACGCATCGACCGAAGCTTGACCGGCGTCAAGCCGCACCAAGGTTCCGGTTCGGACACTCCCTGTCATCGACAGGATGCGAGGAGAGTTCGATGAACGCAATGGCGGCCCAGGGAGCAGCGCCGGTCTACGAGGATCGTGTGGTCACGCAGTTCGCGCTGGCGGCCGTGCTGTGGGGCGTGGTCGGCATGGCGGTGGGCGTGCTGATCGCAGCGCAGCTCACCTGGCCGGAACTCAACTTCGGCATTCCCTGGCTGAGCTACGGGAGGCTGCGGCCGCTGCACACCAACGCCGTGATCTTCGCGTTCGGCGGTTGCGCGCTGATGGCCACCTCCTTCCACGTCGTGCAGCGCACCTGCCAGGTCCGGTTGTTCGCGCCGGCGCTCGCGCACTTCACCTTCTGGGGCTGGCAGGCGGTGATCGTGCTGGCGGCGGTCACGCTGCCGCTGGGCATGACCAGCGGCAAGGAGTACGCGGAGCTCGAGTGGCCGATCGACATCCTGATCACGCTGGTGTGGGTGGCCTACGCGGTGGTGTTCTTCGGCACCATCGGCATCCGCAAGGTGCGCCACATCTACGTGGCCAACTGGTTCTTCGGCGCCTTCATCCTGACGGTGGCGCTGCTGCACCTGGTGAACAGCGCGGCGCTGCCGGTGAGCCTGACCAAGAGCTACTCCGCCTACGCCGGCGTGCAGGACGCGATGGTGCAGTGGTGGTACGGTCACAATGCGGTGGGCTTCTTCCTCACGGCGGGCTTCCTCGGGATGATGTACTACTACATCCCCAAGCAGGCCGAGCGCCCGGTGTACAGCTACCGGCTGTCGATCGTGCACTTCTGGGCGCTGATCTTCACCTACATGTGGGCAGGCCCCCACCACCTGCACTACACCGCGTTGCCCGACTGGGCGCAGAGCGTGGGCATGGTGTTCTCGCTGGTGCTGCTGGCGCCCAGCTGGGGCGGGATGATCAACGGGATCATGACGCTCAGCGGTGCCTGGCACAAGCTGCGCGACGACCCGATCCTCAAGTTCCTGATCGTCTCGCTGTCGTTCTACGGCATGTCGACCTTCGAGGGGCCGATGATGTCGATCAAGACCGTCAACGCGCTCTCCCACTACACCGACTGGACCGTCGGCCACGTGCACAGCGGCGCGCTCGGCTGGGTGGGCTTCATTTCGATGGGCTCGCTGTACTACCTGATCCCGCGCATGTTCGGCCGCAAGGCGATGTACAGCGTGCGGGCGATCGAGCTGCACTTCTGGATCGCGACCATCGGCGTCGTGCTCTACATCGCCGCGATGTGGATCGCCGGCGTGATGCAGGGCCTGATGTGGCGCGCCATCAACCCTGACGGCACGCTGGTCTACAGCTTCGTCGAGAGCGTGAAGGCGACCTTTCCGTTCTACGTGGTGCGCCTGCTCGGCGGCCTGCTGTACCTGAGCGGGATGCTGCTGATGGCCTGGAACGTGGTGATGACCGTGAAGGCGGGCCGCCGCGCGCTGGTGCCGGTGCCCGCCGCGCTGGCGCGCGCCTGAACCCTGCCGAGGACCCGATGACATGAGCAACGAACACAACGCAGCGCCGGCCCGTGGCCACGAGCGCATCGAGACCACCAACTGGCTGATGATCGTGCTGATCCTGGTGGTGGTGGCCGTCGGCGGCCTGGTCGAGATCGTGCCGCTGTTCTTCCAGCGCAGCACCACCGAGCCGGTGCCCGGCCTCAAGCCCTACACGGCCCTGCAGGTGGCCGGCCGCGACGTCTACGTGCGCGAGGGTTGCTACAACTGCCACTCGCAGATGATCCGGCCGTTCCGCGCCGAGACGCTGCGCTACGGCCACTACTCGGTGGCGGGCGAATTCGTCTACGACCGGCCGTTCCAGTGGGGCAGCAAGCGCACCGGTCCCGACCTGCACCGGGTTGGCGGGCGCTACAGCGACGAGTGGCATCGCCTGCACCTCGCCAACCCGCGCGACCTGGTGCCCGAGTCCAACATGCCCGCCTATCCCTGGCTCGCCAAGGCGGCGCTCGATCCGGCCGAGATGCCTGGAAAGCTGCGCGCGCTGCGCACCCTGGGCGCGCCTTACACCGACGCAGAGCTGGCGCAGGCCGGCGAGGACGTCAAGGGCAAGACCGAGCTCGACGCGCTGGTGGCCTATCTCCAGGTGCTCGGTACCGCAGTGAAGTGAGAAGAGGACGCACGAAATGAGCCTGAACGAATTGCGGGCGGCCGTGACGCTGCTGTCCTTCCTGGTCTTCATCGGCATCGTCGCCTGGACCTTGTCGCGTCGGCGCAATGAGAGCTTCGAAGAAGCTGCCCGTCTGCCGTTCGCGGCCGACGAGGCCGCAACCCGGCTGGAGGGCCGTCATGAGTGATTTCGTCGCGGTCGGCTGGCCGCTGTTCATCGCCATCGTCACGATCGCCGGCCTCGCGGCGTGCCTGGTGCTGCTGTTCATCGCCAGCCGCCGCAAGGTGATGGCCGGCGACAACACCACCGGCCATGTCTGGGACGAGGATCTGCGCGAGCTGAACAACCCGCTGCCGCTGTGGTGGATGGGCCTGTTCGTGCTGACGGTGCTGTTCGGCGCGCTCTACCTGGTGCTCTATCCGGGCCTGGGCACGAACCCGGGGCAACTGCGGTGGACATCGCAGACGGAATACGAAGCGGAGATGGCGCGCGGCCGTGCCCAGGTCGAGCCGCTCTACGAGCGCTTCACCGCGATGTCGGCCGCCGATCTGGCACGCGACCCGCAGGCGCGTGCGCTGGGCGAGCGGCTGTTCATCAACAACTGCGCGCAGTGCCACGGTTCTGACGCGCGGGGCAGCAAGGGCTTTCCGAACCTGACCGATGCGGACTGGCTGCACGGCGGGTCGCCCGAGCAGATTGCGCAATCGATCGCCCAGGGGCGCCAGGGCATGATGCCGCCGATGGCGGCGGCAGTCGGCAGTGCCGACGATGTGCGCAACGTCGCGAACTACGTGCTGAGCCTTTCGGGCAGCCCGCACGACAGCATCGCGGCCCAGATCGGGCGCACCAAGTTCACGGCCTGCGCCGCCTGCCACGGCCCGGGCGGCAAGGGCAACCCGGCGCTCGGCGCGCCCAACCTCAGCGACCGGATCTGGCTGCACGGCTGGGGCGAGGAGGCGGTGGTCCGGATGATCAACGAAGGCAAGACCAACCTGATGCCGGCGCACGCCGGGCGGCTGAGCGACGCGCAGATCCAGGTGCTCGCCGCCTACGTCTGGGGGCTCTCGAACAGCGGGGCCACGACCACGGCCGCAGCGAAATGAGTCACCGCCGTCGCCCCGGCGCGAGTTGCCGATGAGTCGACCGGCGTCACGCGTGATCCCGATCGCGCCGGTGTCCGACGACACCGGCGAGATGGTCTCGCTGTATGCGAAACAGGCGACCATCCACGCGCGCTCGGTGCATGGCTGGTTCGCTGCGTGGCGCTGGGCGCTGGTGTGGCTCACGCAGCTGGTGTTCTACGGGCTGCCCTGGCTGCCCTGGAATGGCCGCCCGGCGGTGCTGTTCGACCTGGGCGCACGGCGCTTCTACATCTTCGACCTGGTGCTCTACCCGCAGGACTTCATCTACCTGACGGGCCTGCTCATCCTGTCGGCCTACGGGCTGTTCCTGTTCACCGCGGTGGCCGGCCGCCTGTGGTGCGGCTACGCCTGCCCGCAGACGGTCTACACAGAGATCTTCATGTGGGTCGAGCACCATATCGAGGGCGACCGCCAGGCGCGCCTGAAGCTCGATGCCGCGCCCTGGGGCGCCGCGAAGCTGGCCCGCCGGTCGGCCAAGCACGCGGTGTGGCTGGCGATCGGCCTGTGGACCGGCTTCACCTTCGTCGGCTACTTCACGCCGATCCGCGAACTGGGCGGCGAGGTGCTCGCACTGATCGGCCTGGCCGGTCCGGGCTCGGCCGGGCCCGGCCCCTGGGAAGCGTTCTGGGTGCTGTTCTACGGCTTCGCGACCTATGGCAACGCCGGCTTCATGCGCGAGCAGGTGTGCAAGTACATGTGCCCGTACGCGCGCTTCCAGAGCGCGATGTTCGACCACGACACCTTGATCATCAGCTACGACGGCGGGCGCGGAGAACCGCGCGGCTCGCGCCCGCGCAGCCTGGCGCACGACGCGCTGGCCGCCCAGGGCAAGGGCGACTGCATCGACTGCACGCTGTGCGTGCAGGTCTGCCCGACCGGCATCGACATCCGCGAGGGGTTGCAGTACGAGTGCATCGGCTGTGCCGCCTGCATCGACGTCTGCAACGGTGTGATGGACAAGATGGCGTATCCGCGCGGCCTGATCCGCTATGCCACGCAGAACGGCCTGGCCGCCGGACGGAGCACGCTGGACTGGCGGCGCGTGCTCCGTCCGCGGGTGCTGGTCTACGGCGTGATCCTGCTGCTGATCTCGGTCGGCTTCGTCACCAGCCTCGTGCTGCGCAGCCCGATGCGCGTCGACGTGGTGCGCGACCGCGGTACGCTGGCACGGCTGGTCGACGAAGGGCGCATCGAGAACGTCTACCGGTTGCAGATCATGAACGCCACCGAGTCGGCGCAGCGCTACCGGGTGGTGGTGAGCGACATCGCCGGTGCACAGGCGCAGGTGCGTGACGAGGTGCGGCTGGCCCCGGCCGAGTCGCGCTGGGTGCCGGTCGCGGTACAGGTGCCGCCGCAGAGCGCCGCGGCGCTCGGCCCGGGCGCCCACCCGCTGCGCTTCGAGATCATCCGCGAGGCCGATGGCGTGCAGCCGGCGGCCAGCGTGTCCGAGAAGTCCACTTTCGTCGTGCCGCGCTGAGTGCGGCCCCCTCCGGAGCAGCCCATGATCCCGAACGAGAACGCAACCCGCCCGACGCCCATGCCGGAGCGGCCGCTGCCCTGGTGGCGCGAGCCCATGCTGTGGCTGGTGCTGGGCGGCCCGCTGGCGGTGGTGGTGGCTGGCATCGTCACCGCCGTGATCGCCGTGCGCGGCAGCGATCCGGTGCTCAGCCGTGGCAGCGAACCGCTGGGCAGCGACACGCCGGCGGTGCAGGCGCGCAACCATGCGGCCACGCCGCGTCCCGAGCGCTGAACGTACCGCGCATCGACCCGGAACTCGCGACGATGAGACAACGCACGCTGTGGATCGCCTGGCCGTCCTTCCTGATGGCCGGGGTGCTGGAGACCCTGGTGTTCAGCGCCGCCGACCCTGCGGACCTGAGCGGCTGGGTCGGTCGCGCACTGGAGACGGTGTCGCCGGCCGGCGTCTACACGCTGGCCTTCTTCGCGTTCTGGATCGTGTGCGCGCTGGCGTCGATGCTGACGCTGCTGCTGGCGACGCCGGAGCCGGCCAATACCGAGCCTCGCCGCTGGCCCTGAGTCGCGCCGGGCGAGGCCGGCGGCGAGCCTTCAGCAGGCCGGGCCGTTGACGAGCCGGCGCAGCCCGGATTCGTCGAGTACGCGGATGTCGCGCTGCTTCACCTCGAGCAGGCCTTCGTCCTGGAACTTCGAGAAGGTGCGGCTCACGGTCTCGAGCTTGAGGCCGAGGTAGCTGCCGATCTCCTCGCGCGTCATGCGCAGCACCAGCGACGAGGCCGAGAAGCCGCGCGCCTGCAGCCGCTGCGTCAGGTTGAGGAGGAAGGCGGCCAGCCGTTCTTCGGCCCGCATGCTGCCGAGCAGCAGCATCACGCCGTGGTCGCGCACGATCTCGCGGCTCATGATCTTGTGGAACTGGTGCTGCAGCGGCGTGGATTCGCGCGACAGCTTCTCGAGCTGCGAGTAGGGGATCTGGCAGACCTGCGAGTCCTCCAGCGCCACCGCGTCGCAGGCATGGCGGTCGGTGCTGATGCCGTCCAGGCCCAGCAACTCGCCGGCCATCTGGAAACCGGTCACCTGGTCGCGGCCATCGTCGGCGGACACGCAGGTCTTGAAGAAGCCGGTGCGCACCGCATAGAGCGACTCGAAGCGATCCCCGGCGTGGAATAGCGTGTCGCCGCGCTTCACAGGGCGGCGGCTGCCGACCAGCTGGTCGAGGTGGTCAAGGTCATCGTCCGACAGGCCCACCGGCAGGCAGAGCTCGCGCAGGTTGCAACTGGAGCATGCGACCTTGAGGGCCTCGATGCGGATCGGTTCACGTTCCATGCGCTTCATTATGATCTTGTGCGCCGCCCGCGATGGCGCATGCGAGTCGGCGGCGGTGTCGTGAGGGGCAAGTTGCATGATCGACCTCAAGCTGTGCGTGGATTGTCGGAGGCCACCGGCGACCGGCCTTGACCCAGATCAAGAGCCCGGTGAGAGGCCCTCGGCACAGTCCGGACATGCCCCCTCCGACCCTGACCGACATGCTGGAACCGGCTGCGCCGAGCGAGGAACTCCTGAGTCGTCTGGACGCCGGTGGGCCGCGCTACACCTCCTACCCGACCGCCGACCGCTTCGTGGAGGCCTTCGGCCCTGCTCAGTACCGGCAGGCCCTGGGCCAGCGCCGCAGCGGCGCCCCGGCGGCGGGCGCCGTGGGCGGTGGCACACCGCTGTCGATCTACGTTCATATCCCATTCTGCGAGTCGGTCTGCTACTACTGCGCCTGCAACAAGGTGATCACGCGGCAGCACCGGCGCGGCACCGAGTACCTGGAGTGGCTGGGCCGCGAGGTGGCATTGCACCAGGACGTGATCGGCAGCCGCCAGCGCGTCAGTCAGCTGCACCTCGGCGGCGGTACGCCGACCTTCCTGGACGATGCGGAGCTGTCGCAGCTGATGGCTCTGCTGCGCGGTGCCTTCGACCTGCAGCCGCAGGCCGAATGCTCGATCGAGGTCGACCCGCGCACCGTCAGTGCCTCGCGGCTTTCGCACCTGAAGGCGCTGGGTTTCAACCGCCTGAGCTTCGGCGTGCAGGACTTCGACCCCGAAGTGCAGCACGCGGTGCACCGCGTGCAGCCGCCCGAGCAGGTCGAGGCGCTGATCGCCAGCGCGCGCGCATTGGGCTTCGATTCGATCAATGTCGACCTGATCCACGGCTTGCCCAAGCAGACCCCGGCCTCGCTGGCCCGGACGGTGGAGCAGGTGGCGCGGCTGCGGCCGGACCGTGTGGCGCTCTACAGCTATGCGCATCTGCCGCAGCGCTTCAAGCCGCAACGGCGCATCCATGCGGCAGACCTGCCGGGCACCGCCCAGCGCGTGACGATGCTGTCGAACGCGATCGCCGCCTTCCTGGCGCACGGCTACGACTACATCGGCATGGACCACTTCGCCCTGCCGGGTGACGCGCTGGCCGCGGCCAAGCGGCAGGGCCGGCTGCACCGCAATTTCCAGGGCTACAGCACCCAGCCCGACTGCGACCTGATCGGCCTGGGCGTCTCGGCCATCGGCCGGATCGGCGCGACCTACAGCCAGAACGCGAAGACGCTGCCGGAGTACCAGGACGCCCTGCGCTCCGGGGAACTGCCGGTGGTGCGCGGCCTGGTGCTGACGCGCGACGATGTGGTGCGCCGCTCGGTGATCATGGCGCTGATGTGCCAGGGGCGGGTGGTGTTCGAATCCATCGAACTGGCCCACCTGCTCGATTTCCGGCGCTACTTCGAGGCCGAACTGCGCCGGCTGCAGCCGCTGGCCGGGCAGGGGCTGATCGAGATCGACGACGACGCGATCCAGCTCACCCCGCTGGGCTGGTACTTCGTGCGCGCGGTGGCGATGGTGTTCGATCGTCACCTGCAGGCCGACCGCGATCGCGAACGCTATTCGCGGCTGATCTGACGCAAGGGACGGTCGCTGCATGAGCCTCTCGCTGGTGGCGGCCGGGCTGGCGATCGGCATCGCGGGGAGTCCGCACTGTGCCGCGATGTGCGCCGCGCCCTGCGCGGCGATCGAGCGGTCCTGCGGCAGCGCACGGCCTGCGCGGGCCGCCGCCGCCCTGCATCTGGGGCGCCTGCTGTCCTATGGCCTGGCGGGGGCGCTGGTGGCCACCGGGGCCGGATGGATGGCCGAACTGGCCCAGGCCACCACCTGGTTGCGGCCGTTGTGGACCCTGCTGCAGGTGGCCGTGGTGGTGTTCGGCCTGTGGCTGCTGGTGGCCGGGCGCATGCCCCGCATCGTGCTGGGCACCGGCTCCGCACCCGGCGTAGCCGTACCCATGCTCGGGCCGCTCCCCGCCATGGGGCGGCGGCGCGGCTGGGCCTGGGCCGGCTCCGCCGGTCTGCTGTGGGCGGCCTGGCCTTGCGGCCTGCTCTATTCGGCGCTGGTCGTTGCGGCGCTGGCCGACGGGCCGCTGGCGGGCGCGGCGGTCATGCTCGCCTTCGCGCTGGGCGGCGCGCTGGCCTTGCTGTTCGGCCGCGGCGTGCTCGGTCGACTGGGGCAGGGCGCCGGCGCGGCGAGGTGGGCCGGTGCCCTGCTGGTGACGGCTGGCGGATGGGCGATCTGGCTGCAGCTGACCGGCCCGTCCGGGCCGTGGTGCAAGGCGGTCTGACGCAGCGGATCGATGGCGCTCGCGGCAGGCGTCCGCCGGCTCGCTGCACCGCACGATGGCTCGCCTAGAATCGAAGCCACCCCCTCTGTTCCTTCCGACCCCTTACCCAGCGGAGACGCAAGTCCATGTACCAGCACATCAAGGTGCCTGCCGACGGCCAAAAGATCACCGTCAATGCCGATTTCTCGCTCAACGTGCCCGATCAGCCGATCATCCCCTTCATCGAGGGCGACGGCACCGGCTTCGACATCACGCCGGTGATGATCAAGGTGGTCGACGCGGCGGTCGAGAAAAGCTACGGCGGCAAGCGCAAGATCCACTGGATGGAGATCTACGCCGGCGAGAAGTCGACCAAGGTCTACGGCCCCGACGTCTGGCTGCCGGAAGAGACGCTGCAGGTCCTGAAGGAGTACGTGGTTTCGATCAAGGGCCCGCTCACCACGCCCGTGGGCGGCGGCATCCGCTCGCTCAACGTGGCGCTGCGCCAGGAACTCGACCTCTACGTCTGCCTGCGCCCGATCCAGTACTTCGAAGGGGTGCCGAGCCCGGTGAAGGAGCCGCACAAGACCAACATGGTGATCTTCCGCGAGAACTCGGAGGACATCTACGCCGGCATCGAGTTCGAGGCCGAGAGCGAGAAGGCCAAGAAGCTCATCAAGATCCTGCAGGACGAATTCGGCGTCAAGAAGATCCGCTTCCCTGCCACCTCGGGCATCGGCATCAAGCCGGTGTCGCGCGAGGGCACCGAACGCCTGGTGCGCAAGGCCATCCAGTACGCGATCGACAACGACAAGCCCAGCGTGACCATCGTGCACAAGGGCAACATCATGAAGTTCACCGAGGGCGGCTTCCGCGACTGGGCCTATGGCTTGGCGCAGAAGGAGTTCGGCGCGCAGCCGATCGACGGTGGCCCGTGGTGCAAGTTCAAGAACCCGAAGACCGGCAAGGAGATCACCGTCAAGGACTCGATCGCCGACGCCTTCCTGCAGCAGATCTTGCTGCGCCCGGCCGAGTACTCTGTGATCGCCACGCTCAACCTCAACGGCGACTACGTGTCCGACGCGCTGGCCGCGCAGGTGGGCGGCATCGGCATTGCGCCGGGGGCCAACCTGTCGGACTCGATCGCGATGTTCGAGGCCACCCACGGCACCGCGCCCAAGTACGCCGGCAAGGACTACGTGAACCCGGGCTCCGAGATCCTGTCGGCCGAGATGATGCTGCGCCACATGGGCTGGACCGAGGCGGCCGACCTCATCATCTCGTCGATGGAAAAGTCCATCCTGTCGAAGAAGGTCACCTACGACTTCGCGCGCTTGCTGGACGGCGCCACGCAGGTCAGCTGCTCGGGCTTCGGGCAGGTGATGATCGACAACATGTGATGGGCCTGCCGGCAGTTGCCGGTCGCCTTGTCTCAGCCCCAGTGCATTGATTTGCCTGGGGCTTTTTCATCTTGCGGCCTACGGGCCCGCGAAGATCTCGATGCAGGATTGGCGCGCGCTGTAACGCGGACGCGGCGGCGTTCCTGTCATGGCCCGGCAGCAAGGCGGCCGGCAGCAGGCATGCGCCTGCGGTGAAAGGAGCGCCTAACGCGGTGCGCGAACGAAAAGCACGAACGCCGCGAGCAGGAACGCGATCTGGGCCAGCGAGCGGATCCAGATCGGCCACGGCGCCATCGCACGCTCCAGCCGATCGACTTCATCGGCCACCGCGCGGAATCCGGCGGGATCGACGTAGTCTTCGCGGCCGTGAGGCGCTTCGAGGTATCCGTTGGCGTTTTGAGTTCCCATGTGAGCGATTGAAACGCAGTCGGTGGAGCGACGGGCGTGCAAAGCGCACGCGACGAGCCTGTGGGTTGCCGCGCCACCTATTGAAGGGGGATCCCGGCGTTCCGCGGGCCATGCGGTCGGCGTGAGCGATTCCGCTGGCGCCACCGTCGAGCACCGGGCGCTTGTCCTACGCGAGCTTGCGGCGGCGTCCTTGTGACATCGCGGTCCGGATGTCCGAGCATGGGGCTCCTTCAGAGAACCAAGGAGTGCCGACATGGGCAAGTACTTTCTGGGCTGGATACTGGGCGTGCCGACGATCGTGCTGGTGGTCCTCTACCTCGTCTTCAACTGAAGCCGGGCGCGGAGCTTCCGATGGCCTGGTTCAGGTTCCGTTCCCGCAAGTCCGCTGTGGAAGCGGCGCGGCAGCCGTCGGCCGCGCCGCTCGATCTGGAACTCGACGATGCCGCGGCCTCCGATCCGACCTGGCTGGACTCGACCCGTGAACTGCGCACCGGCCTCACCGTGATCGAGCATCCGATCGATACGCTGCCGGGGGAGTTGCAGGAGGCGCTCGCCACCGCAAGAAGGGCGGCCAGGCGACGGCCCTGAGCGCAGGCTGGGCCGGGCGGGCTGCGAACCGATTGCCGACGGTGGCCTGCACGTTGTAATGTGATGACCGACATGGATACCGGCTACCAATCCTTCAACAACCGCGACGAGCTGACGCGCGCCCGCGTGGCCGGCTGCTTCTCGTGCCTGGGCATCTTCCACCCGGCCGACATCGTGTTGTGGCTGCACGAGGACAGCACGGCGGCGTGCCCGATCTGCGGGGCAGACACCGTGCTGCCGCACGTGGACAGCCTGGGCGCTCTGCGGGCGATCCATGCCGGCCTGGTGAGCGCCGAGGAAACGATCCCGGCCGTGCTGGACATGACGCCGCCTGCCGGTCGCGGACCGGGCGGGGCGTAGCCCGGTCGCCGGCGCGCCGTGGCATCTTTCGCACTGCACGGCCGTTGCGTCGTGTTCGCCCCTCAGAGAGGGGGACGGCAGCGGGCCCGGCATTTGCGATGCTTCATTCCGCAGTCGCACGCGCGTTTTGCGCGCCGCCCCGCAGAGGGAGCCATGGCATTCTTCAAGTCCCCCAAAAAGCGCGCACTTCCGTTGCCCGATCTGGAGTGCGTGGTCCCGGTCAGTCCCGAGCCGCCCGCCGACCCCCAGGGTGCGGGCTGGCTGGTGTCGTCGTTCGACCTGCGTCAGGGGCTCGACGTGTCCGAGTCGCCGCTCGACACGCTGCCGGGCGACCTGTTCGCGGAACTGCAGCCGGTTCGCCCGGCACCGGACGGGGCGGGCGGGCACTCCCGCTGAAGCCCCACGGCACTGCATGATTCCGGTGCGCCACCGGCGCGCGTTGGGGCGGAGCCGGAGGCCGCCGGAGCGGCATCGCCGCATTCCAGTGCACGCCATTGCGCCTGCGCGGCGCGGATGAGCCTCAGTGGCCGGCTGCCAGTTCCCGGTCGTTGGCCGGAGCGCGGACCGCTGCCGGGTCGGCGCGGCTTTCCAGCGGGGCGATGTTCTGGGCCAGCTTGCCCTTGGGGCCGTCGACCAGTTCGAAGCTGACGCGGGCGCCTTGCTTCAGCGTGCGGAAGCCGTCCATCAGGATGGCCGAGAAATGAGCGAACACGTCTTCGCCGCCACCCTCGGGTTCGATGAAGCCGAAGCCCTTGGCATCGTTGAACCACTTGACCGTGCCGTTGACCATGGACGTTCTCCCACCCCTCGACGGACGATTCTGGGCAGGGCGGCCGCGGCCTGTCAAGCCGGGGCCGGCCGTGACGGACGAACGGGATCGGGCGGCGGGGTGCGTGCATGGCGCGCCGGGGCCTTGAGTTCGGGCCCAGTGGTGTCATATTGACCGGCATGGAAGTCGCTTCCCAGCAGTCGATAGAATCTTTTCCATGCCCGACGACACCGTACCGCCCACTCCCCCGAAGCGCCCGGTCACCAAGCCGGACGACGGGCAGGGTGCGGTCGTGGCCGAACGGCAATCGGCCCGCGTCGAGCCGCCCCGGATGTACCAGGTGGTGCTGCTCAACGACGACTACACGCCGATGGAGTTCGTCGTGATGGTCCTGCAGGAATTCTTCCAGCGGGATATCGAGACGGCGACGCAGATCATGCTCAAAATCCACCACGAAGGTCGGGGCGTGTGCGGCGTCTACACGAAAGATGTCGCCTCGACCAAGGTCGAGTCGGTGCTCGCTGCGGCCAAGCGGTCGGGGCACCCGTTGCAATGCACTATGGAGGCCGCATGATTGCGCAAGAACTGGAAGTCAGCCTGCACATGGCGTTCGTCGAAGCGCGTCAGCAGCGCCACGAATTCATCACGGTCGAGCATCTGCTGCTCGCGCTGCTCGACAACCCATCCGCCGCCGAAGTGCTGCGCGCCTGCTCGGCCAGCCTCGATGACCTGCGCAAGAGCCTGACGCAGTTCATCAAGGAAAACACGCCCACGGTCGGCGGCACCGACGAGGTCGACACCCAGCCGACGCTGGGATTCCAGCGCGTGATCCAGCGCGCGATCATGCACGTGCAGTCCACCGGTTCCGGCAAGAAGGAAGTGACGGGCGCCAACGTGCTGGTGGCGATCTTCGGCGAGAAGGATTCGCACGCGGTTTACTACCTGCACCAGCAGGGTGTGACGCGGCTGGATGTGGTGAACTTCATCGCCCACGGCATCAAGAAGTCCGAGCCGCCCGAGCCTTCCAAGGGCGCCGAGGGCGGCAGCGGCGAGGGCGAGAAGGAAGAGGCGGGCGAAGGGAAGGGCTCGCCGCTGGACCAGTTCACCCAGAACCTCAACCAGCTGGCCCGTGACGGCAAGATCGATCCGCTGATCGGCCGCGAGCACGAGGTCGAGCGGGTGATCCAGGTGCTGTGCCGCCGCCGCAAGAACAACCCGCTGCTGGTGGGCGAGGCCGGGGTCGGCAAGACCGCGATCGCCGAGGGCCTGGCATGGCGCATCACGCAGAACGACGTGCCCGAGATCCTGTCCGACGCGACTGTCTACTCGCTCGACATGGGCGCGTTGCTGGCCGGCACCAAGTACCGCGGCGATTTCGAGCAGCGCCTGAAGGGCGTGCTGAAGGCCCTGAAGGAGCAGCCCCATGCGGTGCTGTTCATCGACGAGATCCACACCCTGATCGGCGCCGGTGCCGCATCGGGCGGCACGCTCGACGCCAGCAACCTGCTGAAGCCGGCGCTCGGCTCCGGGCAGCTCAAGTGCATCGGCGCGACCACGTTCACCGAGTACCGCGGCATCTTCGAGAAGGATGCGGCGCTGTCGCGGCGCTTCCAGAAGGTCGACGTGGTCGAACCGTCGGTCGAGCAGACCATCGAGATCCTGAAGGGGCTGAAGTCGCGTTTCGAGGAGCACCACAGCGTGAAGTACGCGCTGGGCGCGCTGCAGGCCGCGGCCGAGCTGTCGGCCAAGTTCATCAACGACCGCCACCTGCCCGACAAGGCGATCGACGTGATCGACGAGGCCGGTGCCGCCCAGCGCATCCTGCCCAAGAGCAAGCAGAAGAAGACCATCAACCGCGCCGAGGTCGAGGAGATCGTCGCCAAGATTGCGCGCATCCCGCCGCAGAGCGTCAGCAACGACGACCGCGGCAAGCTGAAGAATTTGGACCGCGACCTGAAGAGCGTGGTGTTCGGTCAGGACCCGGCGCTCGACGCGCTGGCGTCGGCCATCAAGATGGCGCGCTCGGGCCTGGGCAAGCCGGACAAGCCGATCGGCTCCTTCCTGTTCAGCGGCCCCACCGGCGTCGGCAAGACCGAGGCGGCCAAGCAGCTGGCCTTCATCCTCGGCATCGAGCTGGTGCGTTTCGACATGTCCGAGTACATGGAGCGCCACACCGTGAGCCGCCTGATCGGTGCGCCGCCGGGCTACGTGGGCTTCGACCAGGGCGGGCTGCTGACCGAGGCGGTCACCAAGAAGCCGCACTGCGTGCTGCTGCTCGATGAGATCGAGAAGGCCCACCCCGACGTCTTCAACGTGCTGCTGCAGGTCATGGACCACGGCACGCTGACCGACAACAATGGGCGCAAGGCCGACTTCCGCAACGTGATCATCATCATGACCACGAACGCCGGCGCCGAGACGATGAACAAGTCGACCATCGGCTTCACGAACGCACGCGAGGCGGGCGACGAGATGGCCGACATCAAGCGCCTGTTCACGCCGGAGTTCCGCAACCGGCTCGACGCCATCGTCAGCTTCCGCGCGCTCGACGAGGAGATCATCCTGCGGGTGGTCGACAAGTTCCTGCTGCAGCTCGAGAGCCAGCTGGCCGAGAAGAAGGTCGACGTGACCTTCTCCGATGCCCTGCGCAAGCACCTGGCGAAGAAGGGCTTCGACCCGCTGATGGGCGCGCGGCCGATGCAGCGGCTGATCCAGGACACGATCCGCCGCGCGCTGGCCGACGAGTTGCTGTTCGGCCGGCTGGTCGACGGCGGGCGCCTGTCGGTCGACATCGATGCCGAGGGCCAGCCGGTGCTCGACATCACGCCGTGGAAGAAGAGCGACAAGCCGAAATCGGAACCGGCCACGGCCGACTGACCCGGCCACAGGCCGGCAGCGGCTTGCAAGCAGCGGGGAGCTTCGGCTCCCCGTTGTGCTTTTAGGGCCCGGGCTGCGGCGCCAGGCGGGCGGCCGGGTCCTGCCGGAAGTAGTCGCGGAACAGCTCGTACAGCGCGGGCTGCTCGTCGCGCAGCGCGTGCGGTGCGACGAAGAAGGCCTCGGCGGCCACCGGAAAGAATTCTTCGATGGCCTCCGCGCCGTAGGGGTCGAGGAAGGGATCGCGGCCGGCATCGAGTTCGCGGCACAGCCGCTGGTAGGCCGCTTCCAGCACTTGCAGCCAGTGAGCGCGTGCGGCGCGACCGGGCAGCACCGGAACACCGTCGGCCGGCAGACCGTCGGCCATGTCCAGCACGTGCACGAACTCGTGGATCACGACGTTGTAGCCGCGCTCCGCGGTGACGCCTGCCTCGGCCACGTCGTGCCAGGACAGCATCACCGGCCCGCCCTCCATGGCCTCGCCGGTGAGCACCTCCTCGTAGCGGTGCAGCACGCCGTCCTCGTCCAGGTGTTCGCGCTGTGCCACCACCTCGTCGGCATGCACCACGATGCCGACGAAGCCGTCATAGGCCACCAGGCCGAGCTCCAGCACCGGCAGGCAGGCCTGCGCGGCGATCGCGACGGCGATCTCGTCGCTGAGCTCCAGGCCACCGACCGTGGTGAATTCCTTGTCCGCCAGGAACAGGCTGACCAGCGCGCGCAGACGCTCGCGCCCAGCGTCGTCGAGCGCGGCGAGGAAGGGGTAGCGCTGCAGCGTCAGCTGCCACAACGCCGAGGGCACCGCCCGCGTGCGCAGCGTGCGGGCCTCCCGTCGGCGGCGCCACCAGCGCGCGATCACGGTGCAGCGTGAGCGGCTGGAGAAACCGCGGGCGGCAGCCGCTGCAGGCCGCGTGCGCTCAGGCGCAGCACACCGGCGCGGGCTGGCCGCGCGGGCCCCTGGTCGAGCTCCCAGTCGGTCAGTACGTGGCGGGTGAAGCCGGGGGCCAGTTCCTGCGTGGCTGGGCGGTGGGTGTGGCCGTGCACCAGCAGCGGCGTGCCGGCTTCGTGCATCCACTGCACGGTGGCGCCGGTGTCGAGGTCGGCCCAGGTCTCGGGACGGCCGTCGCGCTGCTGCTGTTGCATGCTGACCGCGCGGATCTGGGCGGCCAGCGCGCGGCGCTCGGCCAGCGGCCGCGCCAGGAAGTCCTCGCGGGCCTGTTCGGTGCGCACGACGGCGCGGAAGCGCTGGTACTCCACGTCTTCCAGGCACAGCGCGTCACCGTGTGTCAGCAGCACCCGCTCGCCGAAGGCCCGCAGCACCGTCGGATCGGGCAGGGCCGTCACGCCGCACTCCTTCAGCAGTTCGACGCCGACCAGGAAGTCGCGGTTGCCTGCCATGAAGGACACGCTGCGTCGCGCGGCGGCTTCCTTCAGCACCTCGACGACCTGGTGCTCGAAACCTTCATGCCGGGCGTCGTCGCCGATCCACACCTCGAACAGGTCGCCGAGGATGAACACCGCGTCGGCGCTCGTGTGCAGCAGATGCTGTGAGAACGCCTCGAAGGTGAGGGGATGGCTCGCCTGCAGGTGCAGGTCGGAGATGAAGTCGATCGACTGCCATTCAGCGGGCGCCTCGAACTCCCAGAACGTCGGCAGCGACGGGGACACGCCGGCGCCCCGGGGTGTTGCGGCCGGCGACAAGGTCATCGGCTTCGAGCGCCTCAGGCGACTTCGTTCGCTCGCGTGATCACCACGTCCTCGAGCGGCACGTCGTCGTGGCCGCCCTGGCGGCCGGTCTTCACACGCTCGATCGCATCGACCACCTCGGTGCCGGCCACCACCTTGCCGAACACCGCATAGCCCCAGCCCTGCGGGCTTTCCGACTTGAAGTTCAGGAAGTCGTTGTCGGTGGCGTTGATGAAGAACTGTGACGACGCGGAGTGCGGCGCATTGGTGCGCGCCATCGCCAGCGTGTACTTGTCGTTCTTCAGGCCATTGTTCGCCTCGTTGGCGATCGGGGCCTGAGTGGGCTTCTGCTTCAGGCCCGGCTCGAAGCCGCCGCCCTGGACCATGAAGCCCTTGATGACGCGGTGGAACACCGTGCCGTCGTAGTGGCCGGCCTTCACGTAGCTCAGGAAGTTGGCGACCGTGGCGGGCGCCTTCACGTCGTCGAGCTCGGCGCGGATCACGCCGTGGTTGGTGTGCAGTTCGATGGTCTTGGTCATGTCATGGCTCCAGCGAGGCTTTCTTGATGAGCACCGGCGTCGCCGGCACGTTCTGGTGGGGGCCCTTGTTGGTGGTGGGCACGCCCTTGATGCGGTCGACCACATCCATGCCCTCGATGACCTTGCCGAACACCGCGTAGCCGTTGCCGTCGCGCGAGTTCGCCGGGTCGAGGAAGGCGTTGTTGGTGAGGTTCACGAAGAACTGCGCGGTGGCCGAGTTCGGGTCCATGGTGCGTGCCATGGCGACGCTGCCGCGCTCGTTGCGCAGGCCGCTGCGGTTCTCCAGCGCGATCGGGGCCCCGGTCTTCTTCTCCTTCATGTCCTTGTCGAAGCCGCCGCCCTGGATCATGAAGCCGTCGATCACGCGGTGGAAGATCGTGCCGTCGTAGTGCCCGCTCTTGACGTAGGCGACGAAGTTGTCGACGGTCTTCGGGGCCTTGGCGGGGTCGAGCTGCAGCACGATATCGCCCTCGCTCGTCGCGAGACGCACCTTCTGCGCCGCCGCGGTCAACGGCGCGGCGATCACCGCAGCGGCCAGCGCGAAGGCGGCCCAGGTTCTGGGAATCATCAAGTCTCCTGAATGCAAACGGCGGGCTCGTCACCCGCTCGGAACCGTATTCTCCACCGATCGGAAGCCCCGCCGCGGGCAGGGGGGTGATGGCTATACTGCGGCGCTTCGATCGTCGGCATGCGGCCTGCCCGTGACAGACCCGATCGATCCGTCCCGATGAGCCTGCGCATCCACAACACCCTCACTCGCTCGACCGAGGCGTTCTCGCCGATCGAACCCGGCCACGTGCGCATGTACGTGTGCGGCATGACGATCTACGATCTCTGCCACGTGGGCCACGCACGCATGATGATGGCGTTCGACGTGGTGCAGCGCTGGCTGCGGGTGTCGGGCCTGCGCGTCACCTACGTGCGCAACATCACCGACATCGACGACAAGATCATCAAGCGCGCGCTCGAGCGTGGCATTCCGATCCGCCAGCTGACCGACGAGATGACCGCCGCGATGCACCAGGACATCGGGGCGCTCGGCATCGAGCCGCCGACGCACGAGCCGCGCGCCACCGAGTACGTGGGGGCGATGGTCGGCCTGATCGAGATGCTCGAACGCAACGGGCTCGCCTACCGTGTGCCGGGCGGCGACGTGAACTACTCGGTGCGCAAGTTCCCCGGCTACGGCCGCCTGTCTGGCAAGTCGATCGATGCGCTGCGCGCCGGCGAGCGCGTGGCGGTGCTCGAGGGCAAGGACGACCCGCTGGACTTCGTGCTCTGGAAGGCCGCCAAGCCCGAGGAGCCGGCCGACGCGAAATACGACGCGCCGTTCGGCCCGGGTCGCCCGGGCTGGCACATCGAGTGCTCGGCGATGAGCCACGCCCTGCTGGGCGAGCGCTTCGACATCCACGGCGGCGGCATGGACCTGCAGTTCCCGCACCACGAGAACGAGATCGCGCAGAGCGACGGTGCCTTCCACCTGGGCAGCGGCCGCAGCTTCGTCAACGTGTGGATGCACAACGGCTTCCTCAATGTCGACAACGAGAAGATGTCCAAGTCGTTGGGCAACTTCTTCACCATCCGCGACATCCTCAAGCGCTACGACGGCGAGACCATCCGCTTCTTCATGCTGCGGGTGCACTACCGCAGCCCGTTCAACTTCAGCGATGCCGGGCTCGACGACGCCCGCAGCGGCCTGCGCCGGCTCTACACCGCGCTGCAGGGCGCGGCGGTCGCACCGGGCGAGATCGACTGGGCCGACCCGCATGCCGCGCGCTTCAAGGCGGCGATGGACGACGACTTCAACACCCCGATCGCGGTGTCGGTGCTGTTCGACCTGGCCGGCGAGGTGAACCGCAGCCGCTCGGCGCAGAGCGCCGGCCTGCTGCGTTCACTGGCCGGCACGCTGGGCTTGCTGCAGCAGGAGGCCGCGCAGTACCTGCAGGGCGGCAGCGGCGTCGACACCGGCCACATCGAGGCCCAGATCGCGGCGCGGGCGGCGGCCAAGGCCGCACGCGACTTCGCCGAGTCCGACCGCATCCGCGACGCCTTGGCGGCGCAGGGCATCGTCCTGAAGGACACGCCCGCCGGAACCACCTGGGTCAAGGCCTGAGCCTTCACCCGAGCAACGAGCCCTCGCGCACCATGTCGCCTCGCGGCCCCGGTTTCGTCACGCCCGATTACTGGGACGAGGCGTGCAAGCACCTCGCCAAGCGCGATCGCGTGATGCGCAAGCTGATCCCGAAGCTTGGCGAAGCCCGGCTCGAAAGCCGCGGCGATGCCTTCACCACGCTGGCACGTTCCATCGTCGGCCAGCAGATCTCGGTGCCCGCCGCGCAGGCGGTGTGGGAGCGCTTCGCCGCGCTGTTCGAGGGCGGCTCCGCGGTGCACGTGCGGCCGGCGGGAGTGCTCGCGGCCGACAGTGCCGCGCTGCGCGGGGCCGGCCTGTCGGCGCGCAAGATCGAGTACCTGCGCGACCTGGCCGGGCACTTCGACGGCGGCACGGTGCACGTGCGCAACTGGACCTCGATGGATGACGAGTCCATCATCGACGAACTCGTCGCCATCCGCGGCATCGGCCGCTGGACAGCCGAGATGTTCCTGATCTTCCACCTGATGCGTCCCAACGTGCTGCCGCTCGACGACCTCGGCCTGCTCAAGGGCATCAGCCAGCACTACTTCAGCGGCGAGCCGGTGTCGCGCAACGAGGCGCGTGAAGTGGGCGACGCCTGGGCGCCGTACCGATCGGTGGCCACCTGGTACCTGTGGCGCAGCCTGGACCCGCGCGTGGCGTACTGACGCGGCCGCGAATTCCGCGACAATGCACCCACCTTTCCCGAGAAAGGATCGTTTGGGATGAGCAAGAAACATTTTCTCGAGTTCGAGCAGCCGATCGCCGACCTCGAAACCAAGATCGACGAGCTGCGCTACGTGCAGAGCGAGTCGGCGGTCGACATCTCCGAGGAGATCGACCGCCTGTCCAAGAAGAGCCTGCAGCTCACCAAGGACATCTACTCGAGCCTGACGCCCTGGCAGGTGACGCAGATCGCGCGCCATCCGCAGCGGCCCTACACGCTGGACTACGTGAACCATGTGTTCACCGACTTCCAGGAACTGCACGGCGACCGCGCGTTTGCCGACGACCAGAGCATCGTCGGCGGTCTGGCGCGCTTCAACGGCCAGGCCTGCATGGTGCTCGGCCACCAGAAGGGGCGTGACACCAAGGAGCGCGCGCTGCGCAACTTCGGCATGAGCCGGCCCGAGGGCTACCGCAAGGCGCTGCGCCTGATGACGCTGGCGCAGAAGTTCGGCCTGCCGGTGTTCACCTTCGTCGACACGCCGGGCGCCTACCCCGGCATCGGCGCGGAGGAGCGTGGCCAGTCCGAGGCCATCGGCCACAACATCTTCGCGATGGCCCAGCTCGAGGTGCCGATCATCACCACCATCATCGGTGAGGGCGGCTCCGGCGGCGCGCTCGCCATCGGCGTGGGCGACCAGGTGCTGATGCTGCAGTACTCGGTCTATTCGGTGATCTCGCCGGAAGGCTGCGCCTCCATCCTCTGGAAGACCGCCGAGCGCGCGGCCGACGCCGCCGAGGCGATGGGCATCACCGCGCACCGGCTCAAGGCACTGGGCCTGGTCGACAAGATCGTCAACGAGCCGGTCGGCGGTGCCCACCGCGATCCGGCGCAGATGGCGGTCTACCTCAAGCGCGCGCTCAACGACGCGCTGCGCCAGGTCGCCGACCTCAAGCCCCGCGAGCTGCTGAACCAGCGCTATGAGCGGCTCAAGAGCTACGGCCGCTACAACGACACCAAGGAGCGCTGAGCCGCCCCGCGGCCTGGCCGTCGCCTACAGCGGCGGGCGCGACTCCACCGCGCTGCTGCACGCCACGCTGGTCGCCGCCCGAGAAACGGGCCTCGTCGTCCATGCGCTGCACGTGCACCACGGCCTGAGCGCCCATGCCGACGCCTGGCTCGCGCACTGCGAGGCGCAGTGCCGGCGCTGGGCGCGGCGCGGCTTGCCCGTCAGCTTCCGCGCGGTGCGCGTGCAACTCGCCTGCCGGCCCGGAGACAGCCTGGAGGCCGTGGCGCGCACCGCCCGCTATGCGGCGCTGCGCACACTGGCCGTCGAGCAGGGCGTGGCGCTGGTGCTGCTGGCCCACCACCGGCGCGACCAGGCCGAGACCCTGCTGCTGCAGGCGCTGCGCGGCGCCGGCGTGGCCGGGCTGGCCGGCATGCCGGCCTCGATCGAACGCGACGGCATCACCTGGGCGCGCCCCTGGCTGGCCCGTCCGCGCGAGGCGGTCGAGGCCTATGTGCGCCGGCACCGGCTGAGCTATATCGACGACGACAGCAACGACGACCCGCGCTTCGCGCGCAACCGCCTGCGGCTGCAGGTCTGGCCGGCCCTGCAGGCGGCGTTTCCGCAGGCTGAGGGCACGCTCGCCGATGCCGCCCGCTGGGCCCAGCAGGCCGCCGCCTGTGTGACCGACCTGGCGGCTCTGGACCTGGCGGCCTGCGCCGCGACCAACGACGTGCTCCCGCTCACAGCCTGGCGGCAGCTGGCGCCGCACCGCGCGGTGCACGCGCTGCGGCGGTGGCTGCAGGGGGCCGGCGTCACGGCGCCGACAGCCGCCGATCTGGAGCGGCTGATGGCCGAACTGCCCGCCGGCGCGCCGGCCCGCTGGCCCCTGAAGGGCGGCGAACTGCGCCGTTACCGTGGCGAACTGCGCTTCGTGCCCACGCCGGACGCGACGCGAGAGCCCCCGGCGGTCCGCGAGACCACGCTCGCGCTGCGCCGCGGTGGGCGCTACCGCCTGCCTGGCTGGGGCGGCGTGCTGGTGGCCGAGCGGGTGCGCGCCGGCGGCGTGCCGGTGGCGCAGCTGGCGGTGCTGAGCTTGCAGCCGCGCGCTGGCGGCGAGCAGTTCCAGGGAGAAGCCGGCCGCCCCGCGCGCAGCCTCAAGAAGCAGTACCAGGCCGCCGCCGTGCCGGCCTGGGCGCGCGGCGGCCCGCTGCTGTACGGCGGCGATGGACGACTGCTGTTCGTGCCCGGCCTGGGGGTCGACGCCCGGGCGCTGGCCGCACCCGGCGAGCCGCAGCTGGCGTTGCGCTGGGAACCGCTGCCGCCGGGCTGAGCGGTCCGGCGCGGCCGGGGGCGCCGCGCCGGCCGGCTAAAATGTCGGGCTCGCGGCGCCGGGCACCCCGCCCAACCGACTTTCCCGCCGCGGCTTTTCTCATGGCACTGATCGTTCACAAGTACGGCGGCACGTCGATGGGCTCGACCGAGCGCATCCGCAATGTCGCCAAGCGCGTCGCCAAATGGGCGCGCGCCGGCCACCAGATGGTGGTCGTGCCCTCCGCGATGAGCGGCGAGACCAATCGGCTGCTCGGCCTCGCGAAGGAGCTGTCGCCCGCATCGCACACGCCACAGCTGGCGCGCGAGCTCGACATGATCGCCGCCACCGGCGAGCAGGTCTCGGTCGGCCTGCTGGCCATCGCGCTGCAGGCCGAGGGCCTGGAGTCCGTCAGCTACACCGGCTGGCAGGTGCCGGTCCGCACCGACAGCGCCTACACCAAGGCGCGCATCGAGAGCATCGACGACGTGCGTGTGCGCGCCGACCTGGCCGCCGGCAAGGTGGTGGTCATCACTGGCTTCCAGGGCATCGACGGCGACGGCCACATCACCACGCTGGGCCGCGGCGGCTCGGACACCTCGGCGGTGGCGGTCGCGGCGGCGATGAAGGCCGCCGAGTGCCTGATCTACACCGACGTGGACGGCGTCTACACCACCGACCCGCGCGTCGTGCCCGAGGCCCGGCGCCTGTCGGCGATCAGCTTCGAGGAAATGCTGGAGATGGCCAGCCTGGGCTCCAAGGTGCTGCAGATCCGCTCGGTCGAGTTCGCCGGCAAGTACCGCGTGCCGCTGCGCGTGCTGTCGAGCTTCACGCCCTGGGACATCCCGCTCGACGAGGAAGCGAAGTCCGGCACCCTGATCACCTTTGAGGAAGACGAGAACATGGAACAAGCTGTCGTGTCGGGCATCGCCTTCAACCGTGACGAGGCGAAGATCACCGTGATGGGCGTACCCGACAAGCCGGGCATCGCGTTCCAGATCCTCGGCCCGGTGGCCGAGGCCAACATCGACATCGACGTGATCATCCAGAACGTCTCGCACGACGGCAAGACCGACTTCTCCTTCACCGTGCACCGCAACGACTACGCGCGCACGATGGAACTGCTGAAGGGCACCGTGCAGCCGGTCATCAACGCGGCCCAGGTGCTGGGCGACCCGAAGATCTGCAAGGTCAGCATCGTCGGCATCGGCATGCGCAGCCACGTGGGCGTGGCCAGCCGCATGTTCCGCGTGCTGTCGGAGGAGGGCATCAACATCCAGATGATCTCCACCTCCGAGATCAAGACCAGCGTCGTGATCGACGAGAAGTACATGGAGCTCGCGGTGCGCGCGCTGCACAAGGCCTTCGACCTCGACGCGCCGGCTGCCGCGCCTGCGGCATAATCCACCCCGTGCTGGAGTCGTGACCGAGAGGCCGAAGGTGCTCCCCTGCTAAGGGAGTATGTGAGCTAAAACTTGCATCGAGGGTTCGAATCCCTCCGACTCCGCCAAGCCAGTCTCCGCAAAGCTCCGTTCCACGGAGCTTTGTCGTTTCTGAGCGTCTGGCGCCGTGTTTTGACATCGCGCGCGCGAAGGGCGCCACCTCCGAATCCGATCGAACAAGGTTTCCTTGAAACCGGCCGCCGTCCCGGCATGGAGCCTCTGGATCCGATGGCTCGGAATTACGCGTAGGCAACCCAGCCCCGGAACGCGAACCCCACGTAGAAGAGGTGTACCTCGCCAAAACCTGCCTCGCGAAGGACGGCTTCGTCCTGCGCCGGCGTCAGGATCGGCAACTCTTGCTCGATCTTCTCCCTCGCCGCATTTGCTCGTCCTGGCTCGACTCCCGAGGCGGTGAGGAAGGCTGCATATCGAGACATCCAGACGGCGCGCGTCCCTTCGTCCTCCTCGATGCTGAGATGCGCAGAGATGAATGGTGCGCCGGGCTTCAGGCGGCGGTGGATCGCAGCAGCCATCGGCGTACGCTCGTCTCGTCGCACGAAGTGGAAGGTGAGCAGGCAGGTCGCCGCATCGAACGGTCCTTCCGGTGCATCCTGCACGTACCCCTCGTGCAAGTTCACGCGTGACGACAGCGGTCCCAGGCGGCGTGCCGCGAGATCGAGCATTGGCGCGCTCGGATCCACGCCGTCGAATTGCCAACCGGGGTGGGCCCGCGCGAAGTCCTCCAGTTCCAGGCCTCCTCCGGCGCCCACGACCAGCACCCGCCCCTCCCGAGGCATGCGCTCGGCCAGCAGGATGCGGGTCATCGGCACGAGGCTGCTGTAGCCGGGCACATTGCGTCGTGGACCCTCTGCGTACCTTGCGACGGCTTCGGGATCGTCGAAAGCCGATGGGGTTGCATCACGCATCACTGGATGACTCCATGTCTGAATGCCCTGCAAGGCCCCGTTCTACGGGGCTTTGTCGCTTCCGGATCTCGCGCGTCGCGCTTCGGCTCCCGGTGCCGCCGGGCGAGGCGATCAGCCGGCGGCCGCGTCGGCCCGTCGGACCTGCGCCCGCAGGGCGAGCAGCGTGCCGGCAGCGATCCCGGTCACGGCCAGCACCGCGCCGGCCGACAGCATGGCCAGCCCGGTCACGCCCTGCCCCACGGAGCAGCCCATCGCGGTCACCCCGCCGACGCCCATCAGCACGCCGCCCAGCAGGTGGTCCCGCAACTCGGCGGCGTTGCTGAAGGACTCCAGCCGGAACTCGCCGCGCGCGCGCGCCGACAGGTGGCTGCCGAGCAGGACCCCCGCGGTCAGCATGACGCCGAAGCTCAGCCGTGCGTTCTTGTCCGTCCAGTAGGTGAGCAGGTCCAGCCCGTGCGCGATCGGTGCGATGAAGGTCAGCGCCTCGGGCCGTCGCGACTGCGTTCCCTGCCAGGCGGGCTCCAGCGTGTCCGGGTGCTCGGGCAGGAAACCGATGAGCCCGGTGAGCAGCCAAGCGGCGGGAACCAGCAGCCCGATCATCACGCCCGCACTCCAGTCCAGCAGCGTCAGGTCGGCCCGGCGCCGCCACAGCCACGCGGCGGCCAGGGTCACCAGCAGCAGCAGCACGCCGGTGCGCAGCGCGCCGGCCGAGGCGGGCACCCAGGCGGCCAGCAGCGAGCCCAGATCCTGTGGGCCGGACAACTGCAGGCCCCAGGCGTCCACGGTTCGTACCCGACCTTCGGCGAACACGCCGCGCAGCGTCATCTGCGCGCTCACCGCCGCAACCAGCAAGGTCACGATGGCTCGCAGGTTGCCGGTTCCCGCCTTGACCAGGCTGCGTTGCGGACACCCGGCCGCGAGCACCATGCCGTAACCGAACAACAGCCCGCCGGCCAGGTAGGACGACCAGAGGAAGCGGTCGCTCCAGGCGATCGTGCGCTCGGGCTGAAACGACGTGAGGCCGATGACCGCCTGGGAACCGAGGGCGGCCACCACAACCACCAGCACCCATACCATCATCCGCGAGCGCCCGCCGTAGAGGAACCAGTCGGCGATCGCGCCGCGCACGCAGAAGCGTGAGGCCTGTCCGGCCGCGCCGAGGACCAGCCCGATGAGCAGGGCTCCCCACACCACGAAGTGGGTCGCTGTGTCCGGGGCAAGGGGCAGGTTCATGGCGAAGGGGCAGAAGCGGGGAGGAGCGCTGGAGGGCGACGGGCGGACATTGTGACCGCAGCGCGTCCGCGCCGCCTTGTCGGGCCGGGCGGCATGGCGCGTGGCCGGTCTCCGCGTAAGTCCGGATGGAAGCGGTCCTGTCGATCTATATATTTGTTGTTACAGATATTCGAATAAATGCATACGAATCTTCCGTCCCATGCCGCCGATGCCGCGCAGGTGTTCGAGAGGGCGGCCGAGCTGTTCGGCCTGCTGTCGTCGCCGCTGCGGCTGCGCATCGTCGGTGAGCTGTGTCGCGGCGAGCTCAATGTGGGGCAGCTGCAGGAACGCATCGGGGCGACGCAATCCAACATGTCGCAGCACCTGTCGGTGCTGTACCGCGCCGGCGTCGTCGCGAGGCGTCGCGACGGCGCCCAGGTGCACTACCGCATCAGCCACACCGGCGTGTCGGCCATCTGTCGCGAGGTCTGCACCGACATCGCGATCCGGGATGGCCTGGACTGATCCGCAACGCAGGCCCTGCCGCATCCGCAAGGAGACAACGTGATTCGAGACCCGAACGGCTCCGGTCGCCTGCTCAAGGCACCCGAGAATTTCCTGGACCGCGAAGGCATTCGCCGCGTGTTCGCCGAGGCCAAGGCCGGGCGCCGTGACTTCATCCGCAGTGCATTCGCCGCTGCGGCCGCCGGCTTGGCGACGCCATTGGCGACCTCGCAGTCCAATCCGGTGGCCGGCGACGGCGACCCGAACATCCTCACGTTGCCGGCGCACAGCCGAGGTCTGGGCCAGCCGGTCGCCACCGACGGCTACGGCAGGCCCTCGAAGTTCGAGGCCAACGTGCAGCGTCGCCGCAGCCCGGGACTCACGCAGACGGCGCAGGCCTCGGTGTCGTTCGCGCCGCTGCAGAGCCTGTTCGGCATCGTCACGCCGAGCGGCCTCCATTTCGAGCGCCACCACCAGGGCTGGTGGGACATCGACCCGTCCAAGCACCGGCTGATGGTCAACGGCTCGGACGAGAAGATGCTGCGCAAGCCGATGGTCTTCACGCTCGACGAGATCATGCGGCTGCCATCGGTGAGCCGGTTCCACTTCATCGAATGCGGCGCCAACACCGGCATGGAGTGGGGCAACGTCGCGGTGCCGACCTGCCAGTACAGCCACGGAATGATCTCGTGCAGCGAGTTCACCGGCGTGCCGTTGAAGATCCTGCTCGACCTGTGCGGCGCCGACTGGAAGCGCGGCCGCTTCGTGCTGGCCGAAGGCGCCGACGGATCGTCGATGACGCGCACCATCCCCCGCTCGCTGATCGACAGCGGCGAGGTGCTGGTGGCGTATGGGCAGAACGGCGAGATGCTGCGACCGGAGAACGGCTACCCGCTGCGCCTGGTGGTGCCTGGCGTCCAGGGCGTGAGCTGGGTCAAGTACCTGCGGCGCATCGAACTCGGAGACCAGCCCTACGGCGCGAAGGACGAGGTGATCCACTACATCGACCTCCTGCCCGGTGGCCTGCACCGGCAGTACAGCTCGCTCCAGGAGGTCAAGAGCGTGGTCACCACGCCCTCGGGGGGCCAGGTGCTGCTCGACAAGGGCTACTACAACGTGTCAGGCCTCGCGTGGTCGGGGCGGGGCAAGGTGAAGAAGGTCGATGTCTCGGTCGACGGCGGGCGCAACTGGCGCCAGGCGCGACTCGAGGGCATGGCGATGAGCAAGTGCCTGACGCGCTTCAACATCGACTGGACCTGGGACGGCAAGCCGGCGCTGGTGATGAGCCGCGCCACCGACGAGACCGGCCACGTGCAGTCGAACTATTCGCAGCTGCGGGCGGTGCGCGGCTCGCGCTCGATCTATCACAACAACGCCATCCAGACCTGGCTGGTGGAAGAGAGCGGCGAGGTGCGCAATGTCCAGCTGGCGTGAACTCGCGGTGCTCGCCGCACTGACGGTCAGCGGCGCCTCGCTGGCGCAGGGGACGGTCTATGACGGCATCGGGCGCCCCGCCACGGCCGGGGAGATCGCCGCCTGGGACATCGACGTGCGGCCGGACTTCAAGGGACTGCCCAAGGGTTCGGGTTCGGTCGCCAGGGGCCAGGGGGTCTGGGAGAGCAAGTGCGCGTCCTGCCACGGCATCTTCGGCGAATCCGGCGAGGTGTTCAATCCGCTGGTCGGCGGCACCACCCAGGCCGATGTCGAGACCGGCCGCGTCGCGCGCCTGACCGACTCGAGCTTTCCCGGCCGCACCACGTTGATGAAGGCGGCCCACCTGTCGACGCTGTGGGACTACATCAACCGGGCCATGCCCTGGGACAACCCGAAGTCGCTGGCGACCGAGGAGGTCTACGCCGTCACGGCCTACCTGCTGAACCTCGGCGGCGTGGTGCCCGACGACTTCGTGCTCTCGGACCGCAATGCCGCCGAAGTCCAGCAGCGGATGCCCAATCGCAAGGGCCTGACCACGCAGCACGGGCTGTGGCCCGGCCCCGAGTTTGGCGGCACCGGCAAGCCCGACGTGCAGGGTTCCGGCTGCATGCGCAACTGCGGCGGCGAACCGCGGCTGGCCTCCTCGCTGCCCGAGTTCGCGCGCGATGCGCATGGCAATCTTGCCGACCAGAACCGGACCGTCGGCGCGCAGCGCGGCGCCGACACGACGCGGCCCGATGCCGCCGCGAAGTCGGCGCCTGTGCCGGCGCGCGCCGTCGCCAACGGCGCCGGCAACGCCGCGTTCGCGCTGACCAGTTCGAACGCCTGCACGGCGTGCCATTCGCTCGACAGCAAGGGCCTGGGCCCGTCCTTCCGGCAGATTGCCCAGAAGTACGCGGGACGCGCCGACGGGGTCGATTACCTGGCCGGCAAGATCCGGAGCGGCGGCGGCGGCGTGTGGGGCGGTGCCATGGCGATGCCGCCGCAGGCGCTGCCCGAGGCCGATGCCCGGACGATCGCCGCCTGGCTCGCCGCCGGGGCCCCCAAGTAATTCCCTAAGGGATGGCACGTACCGAACTGCCGTCCCGTATTTATTAGCATCGGCTGAACAATAGGAGATCGATGATGAACACCCGCAGAGAGATGCTCCAGCACGGCGCCGCGGTGGCCACGCTGCTGATGAGCGCCGGCCTGCTGCCGACCACCGTGCGCGCGCAGGCCGCCGGCTACAACGCCGGCGCGTTCGAGAGCAAGACGATGGCCGACCTGATGAAGACGTTGGGCGCGTCCGCGCCGACCGAGAGCAAGGACGTGACCATCACCGGGCCCGATATCGCCGAGAACGGCGCCGTCGTACCGCTCGGTGCGGCCACCGCGCTGCCTGGCGTCAAGAACCTGCTGCTGCTGGTCGAGAAGAACCCGAGCATCATGACCTCGATGTTCGAGCTCACCGACGCCGTCGAGGCCTCGGTCAGCACCCGCGTCAAGATGGGCCAGTCGTCGAATGTCTTCGCGGTCGCGATGATGAACGACGGCCGGGTGCTGTACGCGCAGAAGGAAGTGAAGGTCACGCTCGGCGGCTGCGGCGGCTGAAGCGGACGGCGCGATCCCCCGACGATTTGAGGAGCATCCCATGGCAGACCCGATGAAGATCCGCGCCCAGGTGGCCGGCAACAACGCAACCGTGCGCGTGCTGATGGCGCACGAGATGGAGACCGGCTTGCGCAAGGACGCGGCCGGCAAGGCGATCCCGGCCTGGCACATCCAGACCGTCAGCGCCCAGCACAATGGCAAGCCGGTGATGAAGGCCCAGTGGGGCCCGGCCGTCTCCAAGAACCCGTTCCTGCAGTTCACCGTCAAGGGCGCGAAGGCGGGCGACAAGATCTCGATCACCTGGGTCGACAACAAGGGCGACACCCGCACCGACGAGGCGGTCGTTTCCTGAGCGCGGCGTGGCGCCGGGAATGACGGGTGTCCCGGTCACAAGACGATGCGCCGAGGGCGCTGAACGAGGAGACAGACCGATGAAGGCATGGAACAAGCGTGCGCTGCTCGGCGCAGCGGCGCTGGTGGTGTCCGGCACCGCGTGGTCGCAGGCCAAGAGCACGGCCGACGGCATCGCCGAGTACCGCAAGATGCTGGAGGACGGCAACCCGGCCGATCTGTTCGAGGCCAAGGGCGAGAACCTGTGGAAGCAGAAGCGCGGCCCGAAGAACGCCTCGCTCGATCAGTGCGATCTCGGCAAGGGGCCCGGCGTCGTCCAGGGCGCCTGGGTCGAACTGCCGCGCTGGTTCGCCGACACGGGGCGCGTGCAGGACCTCGAATCGCGGCTGCTGACCTGCATGGAGACGCTGCAGGGACTCAACGCGGCGGAGATCGCCAAGACCCCGTTCGGCCGCGGCGAGCAGGCCAACATGGAAGCCCTCGCGGCCTATGTCTCGGCAGCCTCGCGCGGTCTGCGGATGAACCTGCCGCAGACGCACCGCGAAGAGAAGGTGATGTACGAACTCGGCAAGCGAGCCTTCTTCTTCCGCGGCGGGCCGATGGACTTCTCCTGCGCCTCCTGCCATGGTGAGGCGGGCAAGCGGATCCGGCTGCAGGATCTGCCGGTGCTGACCCGCAATCCCGGCGACGGCGTGGGCTTCGCCGCCTGGCCTGCCTACCGGGTGTCCAGCGGCGAGCTGTGGAGCATGCAGCGCCGCCTGAACGACTGCTACCGCCAGCAACGTTTCCCGTTCCCGGGCTTTGCCTCCGACGTGACGATCGCGCTCGGTGTCTTCATGGGCGTCAATGCCAAGGGCGCCGAATCGATCGCGCCGTCGATCAAGCGCTGAAGCGAGGACTGCATGAACGCCAAGATCACTCTCGCCGTAGCCGCGCTGGCCGTCGCCGGCTGCGCCGCGTTGCAACCCCTGCCTGCTTCACAGGAGCTCGATGCGCAGGCCGCGGCCATGATGAAGGCCTCGTTCCGCGACCAGGGCATCGCCAAGGTCGATCGCCTGAACCAGGACCTGGGCCAGAAGGCCTGCTCGTCCGACCACCCGCCCGACGACAGGGCGGCCGCGCAGATCCGGGACGCCGCGCTCGCCTCGGTCAAGTGGCCGGCTTCCGGACAGTACCTCGGAGACTGGAAGGAGGGCGAGAAGATCGCCCAGAACGGGCGGGGCGGCACCTGGACCGATGCGGCCGGCAGCGTCAACGGCGGCGGTTGCTACAACTGCCACCAGATCGGCAAGGCCGAGCTGTCGTTCGGCACCATCGGCCCGAGCCTGTACCAGTACGGCAAGCTGCGCGGCGTCACCGACCCCGTCGACCCCAAGAGCGCGGCGATCGTGCAGTACACCTGGGCCAAGCTGTGGAACAGCAAGGCCTACGAGGCCTGCTCGAACATGCCGCGCTTCGGCCATGCCGGTGTGCTGGACGAGACCCAGATCCGCCATCTGATGGCGTTGCTGCTCGACCCGAAGTCGCCGGTCAACCAGTGACCGACCGCGGTTGCCTGGCCCGCCTGATCGATGCACGAGACGGCGGGCCTTTTCGTCTGCAACATATAAGTAATCACTGAATCATGAGCCTGTCCAAGCGAGAGTTCCTGCAGGTGCTGGGCGCGGCGTCGGCCGCGGGCCTGGGGCTGGGGCGGTATGCCGACGCCGATGCCGCCACGGCCGAGCGCGGGCTCTACGATGTGCCGCGTTTCGGCAACGTGTCATTGCTGCACATGACCGACTGTCATGCGCAGCTGCTGCCCATCCACTTCCGCGAGCCGAGCGTCAACCTCGGCGTGGGTGCGATGAGCGGCCAGTTGCCGCACCGGGTCGGCGAGCACCTGCTCGAGGCCGTCGGGGTGCGGCCCGGCACGTTGCTCGCGCATGCCTACACCTTTCTGGATTTCGAGAAGGCTGCGCGCCGCTACGGCAAGGTGGGCGGCTTCGCGCACATGGCGACGCTGGTCAAGCGCCTGAAGGCCAGCCGCCCCGGCGCGCTGCTGCTCGATGGCGGCGACACCTGGCAGGGCTCGGCCACGTCGCTGTGGACGAACGGCCAGGACATGGTGGACGCCTGCAAGCTGCTGGGGGTCGACGTGATGACCGGGCACTGGGAGTTCACCTACGGCCAGAAGCGTGTGCAGCAGATCGTCGACGAGGACTTCAAGGGCCGGATCGATTTCGTGGCGCAGAACGTCAGGACGACCGATTTCGGCGACGAGGTGTTCAAGCCCTACACGCTGCGCGACGTCAATGGTGTGAAGCTGGCGATCGTGGGGCAGGCCTTTCCCTACACGCCCATCGCCAACCCGCGCTACATGGTGGCGGACTGGAGCTTCGGAATCCAGGACGACAACCTGCAGAAGGTCGTCGACGCGGCGCGGGCTGACGGAGCGCAGGTGGTGGTGGTGCTGTCGCACAACGGCATGGACGTCGATCTGAAGATGGCGGGCCGCGTGCGCGGCATCGACGCCATCCTCGGCGGCCACACGCACGATGGCATTCCGGTGCCGGTGGTTGTTGCCAACCCGGGGGGCAAGACACTGGTGACCAATGCCGGCTCGAACACCAAGTTCCTCGGCGTGCTCGATCTCGACGTGAAGGGCGGCAAGGTCGCCGACTACCGCTACAAGCTGCTGCCGGTGTTCTCGAACCAGTTGCCGGCCGACCCGCAGATGCAGTCGCTGATCGACAGGGTCCGCGCACCGTACAAGGACAAGCTCGCCGAGAAGCTGGCCGTCACCGATGGGCTGCTCTACCGGCGCGGCAACTTCAACGGCAGCTGGGATCAGCTGCTGTGCGATGCGTTGATGGAGGTGCAGGGCGCGGAGATCGCCTTCTCGCCGGGCTTTCGATGGGGCACGAGCCTGCTGCCCGGTGACGTGATCACGCGCGAACTCATGATGGACCAGGTGGCGACCACCTATTCCTATGCAACCGTGACCGAGATGACCGGCGAGACGATCAAGACCATCCTCGAGGATGTCGCCGACAACCTCTTCAACCCCGACCCCTACTACCAGCAGGGCGGTGACATGGTTCGCGTGGGGGGGCTCGCCTACGCGATCGCGCCCGGCGAATCGATGGGCAAGCGCATCCAGGACCTGCGCCTCGCAGGCCGACCGATCGAGGCGGACAAGCGCTACCGGGTGGCGGGCTGGGCCCCCGTCGCCGAAGAGGCCCGCAGCGCCGGCAACAAGATGGTGTGGGACGTGGTCGAATCCTGGCTCCAGGCGAAGGGCCGCGTCACGCCGCGCAGGCTCAATGCGCCTCGACTGATCGGCGTGGACGGCAATGCCGGCGCGGCTTGACGCCGAGGTCGGCGCATCGGGGAGACACACATGAAGATCCGACGGTGGCTCATGGCCGCACTGCTGCTGACCGTGGCCGCGACGTCCCATGCACAGGACAAGGTCGCGTACCACGTCAACGAAGCCCAGACCCAGGCGCTCGCCACCCTGCGGAACATCCGCAACCATCTCGACACCGACCCCAGCGCGCAGATCACGGTGGTGACTCACGCGAACGGCGTCGACTTCCTGATGGAGGGCGCCAAGGACCCGAATGGCGGCGAGTACGCGGCCACCGTCTCGGCGCTGGTCAGCCGCGGCGTGAAGTTCGAGATCTGCGAGATCACGCTGAAGAACCGCAACCTGAAGAAGGAGCAGTTCATCCAGGAGGCGACGTTCACTCCCTCGGGCGTCGTCCGGCTCACCAAGATGCAGTTGCAGGGCTATGCGTACATCAAGCCCTGATGCGGGAGGCGCACCGATGAGCAAGGCGGAACGTTTCGCGGTGCTGGCCGCACTGTGGATGTCGGCAGGCGCCGCTCAAGCGCAAACTGCCGAAGGGACCTTCATCACCAGGTCGCTGACGCCCGAGACTGCACTGACCGCGGCGCGCGCTGCGCTCGAGCAGTGCCGAAACGCGGGCTACCAGGTCGGCGTGGCGGTGGTCGACCGCGCCGGGCTGCCGCAGGTGTTCCTGCGCGATCGCCATGCGGGCGCGCACACCGTCGAGTTGGCCATCGGCAAGGCCTGGACGGCCGCGAGCTTTCGCATCCCCACGGCCACGCTGGGGACCGAAACGCAGGCCGGCAAGGAAATGAGCGGCATCCGCGCCGCGCCGCGGGTCATGGCGGTCGGCGGTGGCCAGGTCATCGAATCGGCGGGTTCGGTCGTCGGTGCGATCGGCGTGTCCGGCGCGCCGGGCGGCGCTGCGGACGACGCCTGCGCGAAGGCCGGCATCCAGGCCATTGCCGAGGCGCTGGAGTTCTAGCCCAGCGTGTCGGCCCAGATGTTGCGCGCCCAGGCCATGGCGAAGCCGGCTTCGGCTTCGTTGCGCGCGGCCGAGACGCCGCCGGAACCGGCCACGGTCTTGAAGGTCTTCTCGGCCGCGACGTACTCGTGCACGCTGGCGACGTGGATCACGTGCTTCTCGTCGACGAAGCTGTAGCAGGTGTTGGTCAGCATCGGACGCGGATTGATCTCGAGGTCCATCAGCTGCGCCACGATCGCCGCGGCGGCCACCTTGCCATGCGAGTTGGCCATGTGGCCGCTCTTGGGCATCAGCGGCGCGACCTGGATCGAATCACCCAGCACGTGGATGTGCTTCGCCGCCGTGGATTCGAAGGTCTGGTAGTCCACCTGGCACCAGCGTGCGTTGGCATTGGCCAGGCCGGTCTGCACCGCGATCGCGCCGGCGCGCATCGGCGGCAGCACATTGAGCACGTCGGCCTTCACATCGTCCTGCACATCGAACCTGATCGTGCCGGTCCGGGGATCGACCCCCACCGCCTTGTGCTGCGGCCGGTACTCCACCATGCCGGGATAAAGCTCGGCCCAGGCCTTCTTGAAGAGCGCGGCCTTGGAGACGACATCCTGGTTGGCGTCGAGGATCAGCACCTTCGAGCGGGGCTTCGCGCGCTTGAAATAGGCCGCGACCACACTGGCCCTCTCGTAGGGCCCGGGGGGGCAGCGGAAAGGCGCCTCGGGGATCGCGATGGCGTACACGCCGCCGTCGGGCAGCGCTTCGAGCTGCCGGCGCAGCGCCAGGGTCTCGGGCCCGGCCTTCCAGGCCTGCAGGATCTGGCCGCCGGCCTGTGCCTCGCGCAGTCCCTGGACGCCGTCGAACATCAGTTCGATGCCCGGGGAGAGCACCAGCTTGTCGTAGCGGATCGTGGCGCCGGAGGCGAGCGTCACGGTCCGGGCCGGGGCATCGATCCTCGAAGCCGTGTCCCGCACGATGCGCACCCCGTGGCGTGTGGCCAGCGCGTCGTAGGACGTGGTCAGGTCCCCCAGCGTCTGCGTGCCGCCCACCACGAGATTGGAGATCGGGCAGGAGACGAAGCTGGCCTGGGGTTCGATCAGGACCACGTCGATGCGCTGACCGGACAGCAGGCGCACGTACTTCGCTGCGGTCGCACCGCCGTAACCTCCGCCGATGACGACGACCTTCGCGCTGCCGGGTACGCCGCGGCTCGGGGTGGCGCAGCCCCCCAGGGCGAGCAGCCCGCCGCCGGCGAGGCCGGCCTGGATCAGTTGACGACGCTTCATGGCAGGCCTTTCAGTTCTGGGCCGCGAAGTACGCGGCAAGCTGCTCGACCTGCTCGGGCGTGTAGCCCTTGGCGAGCTGGTGCATCACGGTGGCCGCGCGCTTGCCTTCACGGAAGGCGGTCATCTGGGCCACGATGTAGTCCTTGCCCAGCCCGCGCAACGGGATGCTGCCGGCGCCGTCGACGGCGCGACCGTCGGTGCCGTGGCAGTTTGCGCAGGTGGCCGCGAGCGCCTTCAGGTGGAGGGCCTGCGATGCACTCTGCGCCTGGGCGCTGCCGGCGACGGCGAGCCCCACGGCGAGGCACACGCGCAGTGCCGGCAGGGGCGGGAGGATTCTTGGCATGCAGGCTCCTGGTGTCTGTGGTGGAAGACGCTTCGACGCACGGTGCTCACCCCGGTAGAAACGATGAGCGTCGTCGCTGGCGGTACGGGCTGGCAGCTCTTAATATTCGTCAATGCTAATTTACGGTTGCTTGTGGCGACTGCACCATCAGGGTCTGCCCGCACCCCGAGGCCTCGGAGGCCGATGGCGGTCTGCGTCGCGCCGCATCGCGGTGGCGCTCGGCCTGTATGCACTGCTGCCGGGCGCGCATGCGCAGGCAAACGGTGTGACCGTGGCGATGCACGCCGAGCAGGTGGCGCCGCACAGCTACTTCGTGCAGGGCGAGACGGCCCTCGGGTCGGCCTCGAACCAGAACTTCATCTCGAACGCCGGCTTCGTGGTGACCGACAGTTCGGTCGTGGTCATCGATGCGCTCGGCTCGCCGCCGCTCGCCGAGCGCCTGCTGCAGGAGATCCGCCGCATCACGGACAAGCCGGTGAGCCATGTGCTGGTGACCCACTATCACGCCGACCACGTGTACGGACTGCAGGCGTTCAAGACGGCAGGCGCGACCGTCGTGGCGCAGCGGCGTTCCCTCGAGTACCTGAACTCCGACACCGCACGACAGCGGCTGGAGGCCAGCCGTCTGACGCTCTTTCCGTGGGTGGACGAAACCACGCGGCTCGTGCCGGCCGACGTCTGGCTCGATGGCGATACCGATCTGAAGGTCGGTGGATTCGAGTTCCAGTTGCGCGCCGTCGGGCCGGCACACACGCCCGAGGACATGGTGGTTCACGTACCCCGCGAGCTCGTGCTGTTCGCCGGCGATACGGTGTTCCGGGGTCGCATCCCCTTCGTGGGCCAGGCGGACAGCCGGCGATGGATCGCATCGCTCGACGGCTTGCTGCGCTTCGACATCCGGGTCATGGTGCCGGGACACGGCCCGCCGTCACGCCAACCCGCCGAGGACATCCGCCTGACGCACGATTACCTGCTCTACCTGCGACAGACCATGGGTGACGCGGCCCGCAACCTGGAGCCTTTCGAGGACGCCTATCGGAAGGCCGACTGGTCTCGTTTCGAGGGGTTGCCGCTGTTCGGCGCGGCGAACCGAATGAACGCCTACAACACCTATCTGCAGATGGAGCAGGAACGTGACTGAACTGCCGCGGCGGGAGTGGTCACGCCGCGCGATGCTGGCCGCGGCGGCCGGAGGTCTGCTGCCGATGCCGGCCGCGTCGGCACAACCGGGTGCGTCGCCGGCCATCGACTGGCCGACGATCGCCCTGGTGGACGGAACGGTCCTGCAACCGGCCGACTGGAAGGACACCGCGGCCGTTGTCGTGTTCTGGTCGACGACCTGCCCGTTCTGCCGACGGCACAACGAACACGTCGAGAAGCTCCACCGTGCCAGCGCCGGTCAGCGGCTGCGGGTGCTCGGTGTCGCCGTCGACCGCGATGCCGGCGTCGTGCGCCGCTATCTGGCCGACCGCGGCTACGGCTTTCCGGTCTCGGTGAGCGCCCAGCGGCTCCGGCCGCTCTTCACCTCCCGCAACGTCATTCCGATGACGTGCGCGGTCGGTCGGTCGGGACGCTTGTTGCAGTCGATACCCGGCGAAATGTTCGAGGAGGACGTCCTGGACCTGCTCCGGCTGGCGGATCGACCGGACCGGACCGCGGGCATGCCGGACACTTCGCGATGCGCCACCTGATGCCCGGTCCGGCCCGGACCGCCACGTCCTCCGAGGAGTCGTCCATGGTCTCCACCGTTCGCCGGATCTGCGCCTCGATCGCCTGCCTGGCGGCGGCGGGCGCCGGTGCCCAGGGCCTCGACATCTTCAAGGACGCCGACCTCGCGATGGGCCAGCGGCTGATGACGGAGCACAAGTGCCAGCAATGCCACGCCACGAAGTTCGGCGGGGACGGGTCCGCGGTGTTCCGACCCGGTGAACGCATCACCACGCCCGGGCTGCTGCGTGGCATGGTCGAGCAGTGCAACACCGAGCTGGGTCTCGGCCTGTTCCCCGAGGAGGTCACCGCGATCGCAGCCGTGCTGCAACGGGATCACTACCGCTTCAAGTGAGGGGTGGGAGGCCATGATTTGATATATGCGCAAGTAGTGCAGGAAGCGCAGAATCCGCTACGATGGCAATTGAACGACACCCGAAGGAATCCCGGTGAGCCAGGAAGAGTCAGAGGCCGTCTTCTCCTCGGCGGCGGACCTGTTTTCCATTTTGTCGACGCCGATCCGCCTGAGGTTGATCAGCGCGCTGTGCCATGGCGAAAAGAACGTCTCGCAGCTGCTTGCGGAGATCGACACCACGCAGCCCAACATGTCGCAGCACCTCTCCACGCTGTACCGCGCCGGCATCCTGGGCAAACGGCGTGAGGGCACCCAGATCTTCTACAACCTGAAGAGCCAGCGTGCGGCCACCCTGTGTCGAGCGGTCTGCAACCAGATCGCGACCGAGATCGACGGCGATGCCAGCATCCCCGTGTCCGATCGGCTGATGCCGACGCTCAGGCAGGGTTGAGTGAAGGGCAGGATGCGGAATTCGGCGCTCTGTTCAAGCGCTTGAACCAGCAGCGCGAAGCGCATCGCGCATCCCTGAGCGCCGTCAAGAAGCTCCTCGACTGCCTGTGTCGCAAGGGCCCGGAACAGGCGCCTTGGCGGTCGATCCGAACGCTTCGGGCCGACTCAGCTCCGCCAGTCGCGCGGCGCGCCTTGATCGCACTTCCTGCAGGCCAGGCGCTTGCCGAGCGCGCCGTCGCGGCCCTCGGCGGTGGTGGTCCACGGCCGGTTCGTCCACGGTGGGTCGTGGCGCACATGCTGGTTGTGGCCGCACTCGAGCTCGGCGACCCAGTGGCCTTCGTCGTCCCGATGAAAGCCGACGATGCGCTGGTCCATCGCTGGCCTGTGCAGGGCGTGCGCGTCGCGGTTCAGCAGGTCAGCGCCGCGGCCGCCGCGGCGGCGGACGCGAGGCAGGCGGCGGTGCGCACGTGGTTCCACCGCAACCACTCGCGCACATAGACCGGCCAGTAGGCCGCGGCCTCCGCCGATCCGCTGTCCAGCCGCGCGAGCCGCTCGTTGCGCGGCACGTTGCAGACGGCGGTGACGCCGAACGAGCCGATCACATAGCAGAGGCCGGCGGCCAGCAACAGCGCCGAGCGCGTGCTTCCCCACGGAAAGAAGCCGGCGAGGATGCAGATGGCGGCCAGCACCGTGGTGCCGATGAAGAGGCCCAGGAAGCCGGGGTTCAGCACGACCCGGTTGATGCGCTGCATGGCAGCCAGGCCGTGCTCCGCGGGCAACTCGGCCAGCGCCTTCATCACGAAGGCGGAGAACGCGAAGAACACGCCGCCGGTCAGGCCGGCGCCGAGGCACACCAGGAAGGGCAGCGTGGTCAGCATGAGGAGGGGCGCGGTCGGCGGTCGTCGGCCGGGGCCGGGATGGTCTTCGCCCGAACTCTACCGGGCCGCAGTGGCGCATGATGGCGCACCATGCCCCGTCGTCGCCGGCTCCTGCTGCTCGTTCCCGCGCTCGCCGTCGGCGCGTGCGCCGGCCTGTCCGGCCGCGATCCACCGCGGGTGTCGGTGGCCGGCCTCGAGGCGCTGCCCGGCGAAGGACTGGAACTGCGCTTCCTGGTCAAGCTGCGCGTGCAGAACCCGAACGATGCGCCGATCGACTACCGCGGTCTCTCGATGGAACTCGAGCTGATGGGCCAGCCCTTCGCCAGCGGCGTCAGCGACGCGGCCGGCAGCGTGCCGCGTTTCGGCGAGGCGGTGATCGGCGTGCCGGCCAGCGTCTCGGCGATCGCCGCGGTGCGCCAGATGCTCGGCCTGCCCTCGCGCGACGTGCGCAGCCTCGACTACCGCCTGCGCGGCAAGCTGGCCGGCGCGGTGGGGACGGCGCTGCGCTTCGAGTCGACAGGGCAGCTCGACATCGCGGCCTTCGGCAGCCCCGCGCCGGGCCGCTGAAGGGGGGCCGTCGGCTGTAGGCCCAGGCCCACACGCAGGGGCGCGGTCGGCTGATCGTCAGGCGGTGCCGGCGAGGCCACGATGGCGGCAACCTCAACAGGAGTTGCCGATGAGCCATCACGAAGTCCCCGAAGCCTACGGCGTGTTCAAGCCGGTCGGTCATGTGGTGATCTCCTTCCCCAGCGATGCCGACCTGCGCTTCGCACAGGCCGCGCTGGTCGAGGCCGGCTTCCACGGGCCCGACACGGTGCGGAGCTACACGCCGGCCGCGATGATCGAGCAGATCGATGGGCAACTGGCCGACGCCAGCCCGCTTGCCTCGCTCGGGCAGGAGCTCAACCTTGTGAAGGCGCACCGTGCGCTGGCCGAGCGGGGCTATCACTGGCTGGTGGTTCGCGCGCCCTCCGACGATCAGGCACGCCGCGTCGCCTCGGTGGCGCGGCGTTTCAACGCCGAGCGCGCGCAGAAGTACGGACGCCTGATCGTCGAGGAACTGATCGAGCACGGCGACGACCTGCCGCAGGTGGCCGAATCGCCGGCGCGCGGGCTCGATGCGCAGACGGTGAGCGGCCGCGAGCGCGATCGCTGACGGCGGCGTACGCGGGTTGCGCTGTCACCTGGGCGACACCCGGCAGCCCTCGATGACCTCCCGCGGCTGACAAGGCGCCGACGCAGGACGCAGCGCGGGCAAGTTGCCCGCTGCGGCATGCGTCGGAGCGGACGGGTCGGACATAGCATCGCAGCGGGTGCCGCGCGCTCTGTGTCTTCCGACGCCGCGCGGCGTTCGCCATTCCGTCCGTCAAGAACTCAGGAGACAACATGACTGCAGCAGGCCACCGTACGTTCGGCATCCTTCTCTCGCTCGCATTCGCGACCGGCGGCGCGCTGGCCGCGGGCAAGACGCTCTCGGTCACGGAGAAGGTCGACGTAGCCGCCACGCCGGCCAAGACCTTCGCCGCCATCAAGGACTTCGACGGCTGGCAGAACTGGCACCCGGCGATCGGCGGCACCGAGATCACCAAGGGCAAGGGCAACACCCAGGGCACGGTGCGCGTGCTGACCACCAAGGACGGCGCGAAGATCACCGAGGAGCTGCTGTCGTACAGCGCTTCGTCGATGACCTACAAGTACCGCATCACCGATTCGCCGCTGCCGGTGACCGGCTATGTCTCGACGCTGAAGGTCGCGAAGGCGAAGGGCGGCGCCACGGTGACCTGGTCGTCCACCTTCAAGGCCAAGGAAGGCGTCTCGGACGATGAGGCGAAGAAGGTGATTTCCGGCGTCTACCGTGCCGGACTCGACAACCTGCCGGCCGTCGTCAAGTAACAGGAAGACGGCTCAGGGCGGCGCGAGCAGGAAGCTGCCGGCGTCGTCCGCGCCCGTCTCGAGTGCCGGCCCGCTGTCGTCCTTCAAGGCCACGCCGGTGAGCTGGCGCGAGCGCGCCTCGCCCAGCAGCCAGGCCAGGCGCGCGGCGGCCTGCGGCAGGGGCAGGCCTTCGGGGCGCACGTTGGAGATGCAGTTGCGCTCGGCGTCGACCCGGCCCGCGCGCGGCGACCAGGTGACGTAGACGCCCATGCTGTCGGGCGAACTGAGCCCGGGCCGCTCGCCGATCAGCACCACCGCGAGCCGGGCGCCGAGCGCCTCGCCGATCGGGTCGCCGATGGCCACCCGCGCCTGCCGCACGATCGCCACCGGCGCCCAGCGCCAGTCGCGCGCCAGCACGCGCCTCAGCTCGGCGATGAAGGGCGCGGCGTGGCGCTCGATGGCCAGCGCCGACAGCCCGTCGGCCACCACCAGCGCGAGATCGGCCTGTTCGTCGGCCGTGCAGGCGGCCAGGCGCGCGGCGGAGGCCTCGTCGAGCCGCCGGCCCAGGTCGGGCCGCTGCAGGTAGACGTGACGGTCGGCGGCGGCGCTGTGCAGCGCCAGCGTCGGCAGGCCGAGCGCGCGCACCGCGGCGTCCACCGCCTCGTGGTCCAGCGGCCGGTGCACGGCGTCGCGCGCCTGCGCATGCGCGAGCTGGAAGTCGAGCTGCGGCGCGGTGGGCTGGCTGATGCCGCTGCGGCCCAGGCCGATGCGCGCCGGCGTGTGGCGGCGCAGCACGCTCCAGGGGTTGGCGATGACGGGGCCGTGGTCCATCAGCGCGGCGGCTCCAGCAGGCGGGCCAGGGCCGGCGGCATCGCCTCGACCAGGCGATCGGGCGCACCCGGCTGGGTGATGTGCATGGCTTCCAGCCAGCGCTCGAATTCCGGCGCCGGCCGCAGCCCCAGCACGCGGCGCGCATAGAGCGCGTCGTGGAAGGAGGTGGTCTGGTAGTTCAGCATCACGTCGTCCGAACCGGGAATGCCCATGATGAAGCTGCAGCCGGCCACGCCCAGTAGCGTGAGCAGCACGTCCATGTCGTTCTGGTCGGCCTCGGCGTGGTTGGTGTAGCAGATGTCGCAGCCCATCGGCAGGCCCAGCAGCTTGGCGCAGAAATGGTCTTCCAGGCCGGCGCGGATGATCTGCTTGCCGTCGTACAGGTACTCAGGGCCGATGAAGCCGACCACGCTGTTCACCAGCAGCGGCTCGAAGCGCCGCGCCACCGCGTAGGCCCGCGCCTCGATGGTCTGCTGGTCGCAGCCGTGGTGGGCCTGGGCCGACAGCGCGCTGCCCTGGCCGGTCTCGAAGTACATGACGTTGCGGCCGCGCTCGCCGTCGTCGGCGAACAGCGCGCCGCGCTGCAGCGACAGCGCCGCGTCGTGCGCCTCGGCGAGCACCGCCAGGTCGATGCCGAAGCTGCGGTTGGTGGCTTCCGTGCCGCCGATCGACTGGAACACCAGGTCCACCGGCGCACCGCGCTCGATGCACTGCAGCGTGTTGGTCACGTGGGTCAGCACGCAGCTCTGCGTAGGAATCTCGTAGCGCTGGATCACCGCGTCCAGCATCTGCAGCAGCCGCGTCACCTGGGCCACGTTGTCGGTGGCCGGGTTGATGCCGATCACCGCGTCGCCGCTGCCGTAGAGCAGGCCGTCGAGCGTGCTGGCGGCGATGCCCGCGGCGTCGTCGGTCGGGTGGTTGGGCTGCAGCCGCGTCGACAGCCGGCCGGGCAGGCCGATGGTGTCGCGAAAGCGCGTGCGCACGCGGCACTTGCGCGCCACGAGGATCAGGTCCTGGTTGCGCATGATCTTGCTGACCGCCGCGGTCATCTCGGGCGTCAGGCCCGGCGCCGCAGCGCGCAGCGTGTCGCCGTCCACCGCGTCGGACAGCAGCCAGTCGCGCAGGTCGCCCACCGTGAGGTGGGCGATCGGGGCAAAGGCGGCGTCGTCGTGGCTGTCGAGGATGAGGCGGGTGACCTCGTCGTCCTCGTAGGGCACCAGCGCGTCGTTCAGGAAGGTCTTGAGCGGCAGTGCCGCCAGCGCCATCTGTGCGGCGGCGCGCTCCTCGCTGCTGCGCGCCGCGACCCCGGCGAGTTCGTCCCCGGAGCGCGCGGGCGAAGCCCGGGCCATCAACGTGCGCAGGTCGTCGAAGCTGTAGCGCCGAGGGCCGATGGAGTGCGCGTAGGCCATGCGTCGATCATGCCGCAGCGAGCGCCGCCCGCTCGCGGCGCTTGTGGGTCAGCAGGAAATAGCCGTAGCCGACGACGCCCAGGCCCACGAACAGCAGCGCGACCAAGGGGTTGAAGTACACCATCGTGGCCAGGCACACCACGGCCGCCGCCAGCGCGAAGGCCGGGAAGAGCGGAAACATGGGCGCGCGGAAGGGCCGTGCCAGGTTCGGCTCGCTGCGGCGCAGCTTGAACAGGCTGGCCATGCTGACGATGTACATCACGATCGCGCCGAACACGCTCATCGTCACGATGTTGGCGGTGAGGGTCTGGCCGCCGAAGGAGATCAGCTCGTCGCTGAAGATCGCCAGGATGCCCACCACGCCGCCGGCCAGCACCGCGATGTGCGGCGTGTGGAAGCGCGGATGCACCTTGCCCAGCAGCTCGGGCAGGTAGCCGGCGCGCGACAGCGCGAAGATCTGCCGCGAGTAGCCGAGGATGATGCCGTGGAAGGAGGCGATCAGGCCGAACAGCCCCAGCCACACCAGCATGTGCAGCCAGCCGCTGGATTCGCCGACGATCGCCTTCATCGCCTGCGGCAGCGGGTCGTTGATGTTGGCCAGCTTGGTCCAGTCGCCCACGCCGCCGGCGAAGATCATCACGCCGGTGGCCAGCAGCAGCAGGGTGACGATGCCGCCGATGTAGGCGATGGGGATGGAGCGCTTTGGGTCCTTGGCCTCCTCGGCCGCCATGGCCACGCCCTCGATCGCCAGGAAGAACCAGATCGCGAACGGGATCGCGGCGAAGATGCCGCCGAGTGAGCCGAGGCTGAAGCTGTCCTCACCGGACCAGCCGCCCTTGACGAAGTTGGCCATCGAGAAGCCCGGCGCCACCACGCCCATGAAGACCAGCAGCTCGAAGATCGCGATCAGCGTCACCGCCAGCTCGAAGGTGGCCGCGATCTGCACGCCCAGGATGTTGAGCGTCATGAAGATCAGGTAGGCACCGACCGCGGCGGTCTTCGGGTCCAGGCCCGGGAACTGCACCGCGAGGTAGGAGCCGATCGCCAGCGAGATGGCCGGCGGCGCGAACACGAACTCGATCAGCGTGGCGTAGCCGGCGATGTAGCCGCCGGTCGGACCGAAGGCGCGGCGACCGTACTCGAACGGGCCGCCCGCGTGCGGGATCGAGGTGGTGAGCTCGGTGAAGCTGAAGATGAAGGTGGTGTACATCAGCGCGATGAAGCCCGCCGTCACCAGGAAGCCCAGCGTGCCGGCGCCGGCCCAGCCGTAGCTCCAGCCGAAATACTCGCCCGAGATCACCAGGCCGACCGCGATGCCCCACAGCTGCAGGGTCGAGAGGGACTTGTTCAGCCCCGGTCCCGTACTTGTACTCATGCGTAATCCCTCCGGATGATGTGAAAGTCCCCGCAGTTGGCGCGGTGTTTGCATCAGCGTAGACAGAGCGCAGAGGGAGCGTTAGCGGAAATCGGCAATGTTGAACGGCACCGCAAGCACGCAGGACGTGCCCGACCACGCCGCACGGCAGGACGCTCCGTGGTGCGCGCGCTCGCACCGCTCGACCGACGTCGACGAGCACGCCTCGCACCTGTCAGGTTGGCGACAGGCATACGACCAGCTCGGCAGCGGCGGCTTCGAGGGCCGGCTCGACGAGGCGGTGAGTGCGGGCGTGCAGCTGTTCCGCGAGCGCACCAGCCAGCGCCTGCGCCAGCGCTGCGAGGTCTGGCAGGGCGCGCTGTGGTGCGGCATCACCGTCGCCGACGACGGCTCGCGGCTGGACGGCCGCCTGGTCGGTGCCGACGGCGTGATGGTCAGCGGCGAGGACGGCGGCTTCGAGCTGGTGAGTCCGGCCGGACACGACATCGTCGGCTTCGTCGTCTCGCGCGAGGCGCTGCAGGCGCACGCGCCCGGGCTGGTGCTGCCGCGGGCCGGCGGTGCCGGCTGGTGGGCGGCCGACCCGGCACGGCGCCATGCGGCGCTGGTGCATGCCCGCGCCATCCTGGTGCTGGCCGGGGCCGGCGTGTCCTGCGACCTGCGCAGCGCGATGCTCGACGTGGTGGCCGGCCTGTTGGGCGCGCGCGGCCCCGAGCGGCGCGAGCGCGGCAACGCCAGCGCGCGGCGGCGCCTGGTGGTGCAGGCGCACGAGTTCGTCGAGCGCCGTCCCGACGCGCCGCCCAGCGTGCCCGAACTCTGCGCCGCGCTGCACGTGAGCCGCCGCACGCTGCAGTACGCCTTCGAGGACGAGGTGGGCGTGAACCCGCTCGCCTACCTGCGCAGCGTGCGCCTCAACGGCGTGCGCCGCATGCTGCGCGAGGCCGGCGAAGGCCTGACGGTGCAGGGCGCCGCCGCCCGCTGGGGCTTCTGGAACCAGAGCGCCTTCGCGGCCGACTACCGGCGCCAGTTCGGTGAGCGGGCGTCGCAGACGCTGGCGAGGGGGCTGCGGCGCGCGGGGTGAGTGGGGTGCGGCTCGCAGCGCGGGGCCTCCGTCGTTCGGCCGGCGCAGCGAGTCGATCGACGCAACGAGGGGAAGCTTCATGCCGGACGCCTGGGACGACATCGACGCACGGCACGCGGCCCGCAACGGCCGAGCCTTGCCCGGCAATTCCTCGACGCAGTACACGCAGACCTATCTGCAGGAACTCGAACGGGTCAAGACCCAAAGGAGCACTGCAGATCCGGCTCCGGTCGCCACGGGCTCCGAAGCGTACGGCGGCGGCGGCACCGACACATCGTCCGGGCCCTTGTCTCTCGGGCAGATGGCCTCCGGCGGTGCCTGGCTGTGCGCCGTCCTTGTCGTCGGCTATGGCTACCTCGGCATGAACCTGGGTCTCGCGCAACTGGCCGTGTATGGCGCCGTTGCCGCGGTGGCCGGTGCGCTGGCCGGCGCGGCGCTCCACATCACCATCCAGCTGCTCGCCATCGCGTTCAAGATCGCCGTGGGCGCGTTGGCGATCGGTGTCTGCCTGCACCTGCTGGGCGCGCTGGATCTTTTCCAGGTGCTGCGACAGTTGAGCCAGGCCCTGGCGGGAGCCTGAGCCAGGCCGCCGCGCCGCGCCGAACGCTAGAATCCGCGCCATACGCGGGTGTAGTTCAATGGTAGAACGGCAGCTTCCCAAGCTTCATACGAGGGTTCGATTCCCTTCACCCGCTCCACATTCCGAGGCCACCCTGGTGGCCTTTTTCGTGCCCGGAGCCGGTGATGGCTGATGACTGCCGCCGCGTGTTGCTGGTCGGCCCGCTGACCGGGGCGCCGGGGCCGGCGGCGCTGGCCGTCGCGGGCTGGGGCCGCTGCACGGTCGAGGCCTGCGCCTCGCCGGAGGAGGCGCGCGAGCGGCTGCGCGCCGCGGCCTGCGACGCGCTGCTGCTGAACCTTCCTGCGGCGGCCGACGTGCAGGCGCTGGCTGCCAGCGTGACGGCGCCGTGGTGGCAGGCCGACGCCGGCGATGCCGCCGTGCTGGTGGCCACCGAGCGGCCGACCGCCGCGCTGGCGCAGGCGCTGCTGGAGCGTGGCGTGCAGGCGCTGCTGCCGTCGGCCGACCTGGCCGCGGCCGAGCGGCTGCTGCCGGCGCTGCACCAGGCCGTGGTCCGCCAGCGCCTGGACCGGCTGGCGCGCCGTGCCTACGCCACCGACCTGGCCACCGGCCTGCCCAATCAGATGCAGCTGCTGGAGCACGTGAACCACCTGCTGGCGCTGCGCGAGCGCGAGCCCGCGCCGATGGCCCTGGTGGTGATCCACCTCGAAGGCCTGGCGACGGCTGCGACGCAGCTCGCGTCGGCGGCCGAGCTGGGCGCGCTGCGGCGCAAGCTGGCGGTGCGGCTGCGCGCCGCGCTGCGCGCCAGCGACGTGGTGGCCTCGGTCGGCGCCGACGCGTTCGCGGTGCTGCTGGCGTGGATCGACACACCGACCGCGGCCGACCGCGTGGCTGCCAAGCTGGTGCGTAGCCTGACGCGGCCGGTGCGCATCGGCACGCACGATCTCGCGGTGGCCGCGCGCGCCGGCATTGCGCGCTATCCCGAGCACGGCAAGGACGCCGGGAGCCTGTGGCGCCAGGCCAGCGCGGCGGCGGAAGGCGCCGCGCCGCTGGGCCGCGCCGGCTTCGCCAACCACATGGAGCGCGGCCCGGTCGAGGCGGCCAACGACGAGCGCGGGGACGACGGCCCGGCGCCGGGCCCGGCGGGATCAGGCGGCGCTCAGTAGAACAGCAGCCACAGCAGGCCGACGATCAGCAGCCACTTGCCGGCGTAGTAGACCTGCCGGTGGCTGGCCTTCAGGGCCTTGGCCTTCAGGCGCAGCTGGTAGGCGAACGCGAAGAAGCGGTTGATGGCGCCCACCGGTTCGTCGCCGGCCTCGTTCTGCGACGACGCGGCGGCCATCACGTGGGTCGCGAAGACGCGGTTGAACCAGCGCACCGGCGCGGTGTGCAGCGGGCGCTCCACGTCGCAGAACAGCACCACGCGCTGCTGCTGGGTTTCGTTGGCGGCGTGGTGGATGAAGGTCTCGTCGAACATCACCACTTCGCCGTCCTTCCAGTGGTAGCGCTGGCCGTCCACCTCGATGAAGCAGCCGGGGTCGTTGGGCGTGGTGAGGCCCAGGTGGTAGCGCAGCGAGCCGGCGTAGGGGTCGCGGTGCCGCACCAGCGTCGCGCCCGGCGGCAGCGACGCGAACATCGCCGCCTTGATGCTGGGGATGCTCTTCAGCAGCGCCACGGTCTGGGGGCACAGCGCGTTGGCGCTGCTCAGTTCCTTGCCGTACCAGGTGAGGTAGAAGCGCTTCCAGCCGGTACGGAAGAAGGAGTTGAAGCCGATGTCGTTGTAGCTCGCGGCGGCGCGGATCTGGCCCTCGTCGTTGAGCTTCAGCGCCTCGTCGCGGATGGTCTGCCAGTTCGCCTGCAGGGGCGCCAGTTCCGGAAACTGCTGCGGGTCGAGGTAGGCCTTGGCCGGCACGCGCGAGAACAGGTACATCAGCGCGTTCACCGGCGCCAGCAGGATGGTGAAGTCGAGCGCCCGCTTCAGCGGGAAGCGCACCTTGCCGCGGAAATGGATGAAGAACGCCGAGGCGAGGAAGACGACGAGCACCCAGTGACGCAGTTCCATGATGGCCGTGGCTCAGCAGGGGGTCATTTCTGGATGTCGCCCAGGCAGAGGTACTTGATCTCCACGTAGTCGTCGATGCCGTGGTGCGAGCCCTCGCGGCCCAGGCCCGACTGCTTGACGCCGCCGAACGGCACCTCGGCGGTCGAGATCAGGCCGGTGTTGATGCCGACCATGCCGTACTCCAGCGCCTCGCCGACGCGGAAGATGCGGCCCACGTCGCGGCTGTAGAAGTAGCTGGCCAGGCCAAACTCGGTGTCGTTGGCGAGCGCCACCACCTCGGCCTCGGTCTCGAAGCGGAACACCGGCGCCACCGGGCCGAAGGTCTCCTCGCGGGCGCAGAGCATCTCGCCCGTGGCCTGGGCCAGCACCGTGGGCGCGTAGAAGCGCTCGCCGATGCGCTGGCCGCCGGTCAGCAGCTTCGCACCCTTGGCCAGCGCGTCGGCCACGTGGGATTCCACCTTCGCCAGCGCCGCCTCGTCGATCAGCGGTCCCTGGGTCACGCCGGCCTCGAAGCCGTTGCCGACCTTGATGGCCTTCACCTTCGCCGCCAGCTTCTCGACGAAGGCGTCGTAGACGCCGGCCTGCACGTAGAGCCGGTTCGCGCACACGCAGGTCTGGCCGGCGTTGCGGTACTTGCTGATCATCGCGCCCTCGACGGCGCTGTCGAGGTCGGCGTCGTCGAAGACGATGAAGGGCGCGTTGCCGCCGAGCTCCAGGCTCAGCTTCTTGATGGTCGGCGCGCACTGCTTCATCAGGATGCGGCCGACCTCGGTGGAGCCGGTGAAGCTCAGGTGGCGCACGGTGTCGCTGGCGCACAGCACGTTGCCGATCTCGATGGAGCGCTCGGCGTCGGCCGTCAGCACGTTCAGCACGCCGGCCGGCATGCCGGCGCGTTGCGCCAGCTCGGCGACGGCCAGCGCCGACAGCGGCGTCTGCTCGGCCGGCTTGATGACCACCGGGCAGCCGGCGGCCAGCGCCGGCGCGACCTTGCGGGTGATCATCGCGATCGGGAAGTTCCACGGCGTGATGGCCGCGCACACGCCCATCGCCTGCTTCAGCACCAGGTAGCGCTTGTTGTTGTCGGTGGTCGGCACCGTCTCGCCGTAGACGCGTTTGGCTTCCTCGGCGAACCACTCGATGAAACTGGCGCCGTAGCCCACCTCGCCCTTGGCCTCGGCCAGCGGCTTGCCCTGCTCGGCGGTCATGATGCGGGCCAGGTCGTCGGCGTGCTGCAGCAGCAGCTGGTACCACTTCATCAGCACCGAAGCGCGTTCCTTGGCGGTCTTGGCGCGCCAGGCCGGCCAGGCGCGCGTGGCGGCGGCGAGGGCGGCCTCGGCATCGGGTGCACCCAGGTTGGCCACCTGCGCCAGGGCCTGGCCGGTGGCCGGGTCGGTGACGGCGAAGCGTTCGCCGCGGTCGACCCATGCGCCATCGATCAGCGCGGCGGTCTTCAGCAGGGTGGGGTCGGCCAGCGTGGCCAGCGGCGAATTCTTCATGTCCATGCGGTGTCTCCGGAACCGGTTTTCGATGATACGCGCCGACCCTGTTCCACGCAGGCCGTCAGGGCTGCAAACCTATAATGAAAAAGTTTGCTGAATCAAGCACTTGCGCCAGCATTCGCGCGTTGCGGACCGCCGCCGCGCACCGCCCGCCGACCCGACCGAGCCCCGCATGAAAGCCTCCGAGATCCGTTCTGCCTTCCTGAAGTTCTTCGAGTCCAAGGGTCACCAGATCGTGGCCTCGAGCCCGGTGGTGCCCGGCGACGACCCGACGCTGCTGTTCACCAATGCGGGGATGAACCAGTTCAAGGACGTGTTCCTCGGCTTCGACAAGCGCCCGTACTCGCGCGCCACCACGGCGCAGAAGTGCATCCGCGCCGGCGGCAAGCACAACGACCTCGAGAACGTGGGCTACACCGCGCGCCACCACACCTTCTTCGAGATGCTGGGCAACTTCAGCTTCGGCGACTACTTCAAGCAGGACGCGATTGCCTACGCCTGGGAGCTGCTGACCGAGGTCTTCAAGCTGCCGAAGGACAAGCTCTGGGTCACCGTCTACGCCGAGGACGACGAGGCCTACGAGATCTGGAACCGGCAGGTCGGCGTGCCGGCCGAGCGCATCGTGCGGATCGGCGACAACAAGGGCGCGCGCTACGCCTCCGACAACTTCTGGATGATGGGCGACACGGGGCCCTGTGGCCCGTGCACCGAGATCTTCTACGACCACGGCCCGGAGATCCCCGGCGGCCCGCCCGGCTCGCCGAACGAGGACGGCGACCGCTACATCGAGATCTGGAACAACGTGTTCATGCAGTTCAACCGCGACGAGGCGGGCGTGATGCACAAGCTGCCCAAGCCGAGCGTGGACACCGGCATGGGTCTGGAGCGCATCACCGCGGTGCTGCAGCACGTGCACAGCAACTACGAGATCGACCTGTTCGTCGCGCTGCTGGCGGCGGCCAAGCGGGCGGTGGACGCGGCCGGTGCGGGCGACAGCGACAAGGACTCGCCTTCGCTGAAGGTCATCGCCGACCACATCCGCGCGTGCTCGTTCACCATCGTCGACGGCGTGATCCCCGGCAACGAGGGCCGCGGCTACGTGCTGCGCCGCATCGCCCGCCGCGGCATCCGCCACGGCTACAAGCTCGGCGCCCGCAAGCCCTTCTTCCACACGCTGGTGGCCGAGCTGGTGCGCCAGATGGGCGAGGCCTACCCGGAGCTGGCGCGCGCCGAGGCGCGCGTGACCGAGGTGCTGAAGCAGGAGGAGGAGCGCTTCTTCCAGACCATCGCCAACGGCATGGAGATCCTGGAATCGGCCCTGGCCGGCAGCGCGAAGACCCTCGACGGTGAAACCGCCTTCAAGCTGCACGACACCTACGGCTTCCCGCTCGACCTGACCGCCGATGTCTGCCGCGAACGCGGCGTGACGGTCGATCAGGCCGGCTTCGACGCCGCGATGAAGCGCCAGCGCGAGCAGGCGCGCGCGGCCGGCAAGTTCAAGATGGCCGCCGGCCTCGAGTACGCCGGTGCGGCCACCACCTTCCACGGCTACGAACACCTGGTGCACGAGGGCGCGAAGGTCACCGCGGTCTACGTCGACGGTTCGGCGGTGCCGAGCGCGAAGGCCGGTGACGACGCGGTGATCGTGCTCGACCACACGCCCTTCTATGCCGAGAGCGGCGGCCAGGTCGGCGACGGCGGCGAGCTGCGCAACGGCACGAGCCGCGTGATCGTCGAGGACACGCAGAAGATCCAGGCCGACGTGTTCGGCCACCACGGCCGCGTGGTCGAGGGCGAAATCCGGGTCGGCGACGTCCTGAACGCGCGGGTCGACGGCGAGCAGCGCGCGAAGACCGTGCGCAACCACAGCGTGACGCACCTGATGCACAAGGCGCTGCGCGAGGTGCTGGGCGACCACGTGCAGCAGAAGGGCTCGCTGGTGAACGCCGACCGCACCCGCTTCGATTTCGCGCACAACGCGCCGGTGACGAGCACGCAGATGAAAGAGGTGGAGGCCAAGGTAAACGCCGAGATTCTTGCGAACGTTCCGACGCAAGCTCGTGTGCTTCCAATGGAAGAAGCTCAGAAGCTCGGCGCAGTGATGCTCTTCGGCGAGAAATATGGTGATGAGGTCCGCGTGCTGGACATTGGAAGCAGCCGTGAGCTTTGCGGCGGCACTCACGTGCAGCGCACCGGTGATATAGGACTGTTCAAGATCGTCTCTGAGACGGGGGTAGCCGCTGGCGTGCGCCGCGTTGAGGCAATTACTGGTGACAACTTGCTGACGTGGATGCAAGCGTTGCAGCTTGAGCATGGTGACGTCGCCGCAATGTTGGGGACTAGCTCGACTGGCCTCTACGAGCGTGCATATCAACTGCGCAAGTTGATTCCTTCGCTAGAGAAGGAGATCGTTGCACTCAAGAGCAAGATTGCCTCCTTACAGGGCGATGAATTGCTTGCTCAGGTGATCGACGTCAAAGGCATGAAAGTGCTGGCCGCAAGGATCGAGGGTGCCGACGCCAAGACCCTGCGTGAAACTCTGGACCAGCTGAAGAACAAGCTCAAGAGCGCGGCGATCGTGCTGGCCACGGTCGAGGGCGGCAAGGTGCAGATCGCGGCCGGCGTGACGGCCGACTCGACCGCACGGGTCAAGGCCGGCGAGCTGGTCAACTTCGTGGCCCAGCAGGTCGGCGGCAAGGGTGGCGGCAAGCCGGACCTCGCGATGGCCGGTGGCACCGAGCCGGCGGGTTTGGCGGCGGCGCTGGCCTCGGTGGCCGGCTGGGTCGGCGAGCGGGCCTGAGCCGCACGGAACTGGATCGCATGAAGCCGCTGCAGCGATGCACGGGCCCCCGCGGCGGGCGGGGGTGGCGGCTCGGGATCGGCGTGGTGCTGGTGGCCGTGCTGCAGTCGGCCGCGGCGCAATCGGCCGGGCCGGAGTTCGTGGCGCCGCCGGGCTCGGCGCGCACCGATGCGGTGGTGCAGGGACCGGTGGTCGATGCGCAGACCCTGGCGCAGGAAGCGGTGGAGCTCTACGGTCGCACCTGCGCCGTCGCCGGCGGCGATGCCGGTGCGCGGGTCGACTTGGCGCTGGCCGCCGGTCTGGCGCCGCTGCAGACCGATGACGCGCAGCGCAGCAGCCTGCTGGGCGGGGCGAGCGGGCAGGTCTATGCCGCACCCGACCGCGAGGCCCTGCTGCAACTGGCGCTCGCGGATGACGGCCGCTGCGTGGTGTGGGCCGAGCATGCCGACGGGCCCAGCGTGCGCGCCGGTTTCCTGCGGGTGATCGACGAGGTCCACGGCCCGGGCACGTCGCTGCAGCCGGTGCGCGAGCGCGTGGTGCAGATCACCGGCGGCTGGCGTCGACAGACCGGTTTCGACCTCGGCGACGAGCCGGCACGGCGGGCCTTCGACGCGATCACGCTGGTCGGCAACCGACCGGGCGTGCAACTGCTGCGGGCGGCGCCGGTCGATCGTTGACGGACGCTCAGGCCGCCCGCGCGGCAACCGGGGGTGACAGTTGCGCCAGCCCGCGCAGCACATCGCCGACGATCAGCACGGCCGGGCTGCCGAGGCCTTCGCGTGCCAGCGTGTCCAGCAGGCCGCCGAGCGTGGTGAGCGCGCTGCGCTGCCGCGCGGTGCTGGCGTGCTGCACGATGGCGAGCGGCGTGCCGGCCGGCAGCGCTTCGAGCAGGCCAGCCTGCAGACGCGCCGCCTGGCTCACGCCCATGTAGATCACCAGCGTGAGGCCCTGCGCGGCCGCGGCGCCGAGCACGCGCCAGTCCAGCGGGGTGGACTCGTCCTTGGCGTGGCCGGTCACGAGCATCACACCGTGGGCATGGTCGCGGTGCGTCAGCGGCGCGCCGATCGAGGTGGCCGCGGCGAGGCCGGCGGTGATGCCGTTGACCACCTCGACGTGCACGCCGTGCGCGCGCAGCGAGGCGGCTTCCTCGCCGCCGCGCCCGAAGATGAACGGGTCGCCGCCCTTGAGCCGCACCACGCGTTCGCCGGCCAGCGCCTCGCGCAGCATCAGTTGCTCGATGAAGGCCTGCGGCGTGCTGCGGCAGCCGCCGCGCTTGCCGACGTGGACGATGCGCGCCGAGCGGCGCGCGTAGCGCAGCACCGCGTCGCCGACCAGATCGTCGACCAGCAGCACCGTGGCAGCGCGGATCGCACGCACCGCCTTCAAGGTCAGCAGCTCCGGGTCGCCGGGGCCGGCGCCGACGAGCCAGACCGTCGGCACGGGAAGTTCAGGCCGAGCGCTCATGGGTTCTTTCCTCGTGTTGTCGCATCGCGGCGTGCGAGCGGACCAGCACCTCGACCTGCTCGACGAGCGGGCCGGGGACCGGCTTCTCGCCGCTGACCACCGCCTGGATGTAGACCGCCGTCGTCGCGGCATCGCTGCTGCGCGGCAGCAGCGGCAGCTCGGCCAGCACGCCCTCGACCGCGGCACGGCCGAGTTCAGGCCGCGGCGTGCCGGCGATGAAGACATCGAGCTTCGGCAGGCGGCGCGCGTCGGCCACGGGCTCGCCCTCCGTGCCGCGCATCAGCAGGGCGTGTGCGCCGGTGTGCTGCAGGAAGCGCGTGTGCGCGGCCGCGTACTCGGGATGCGTGTAGTTGACGACGCGCAGGCAGGCGCGGCCTCGCGGCGTCAGCAGCTTGGCCACGGTGTGTGCCGGGTTGCGCAGGCCCAGCACCCAGCGCAGTTCGAGCAGCGGCACCAGCGCCGGGCACAGCACCGCGGTGGGCACGAACACCGGCTCATGGCGTGCCCAGGCATCGTGCACACCGGCGGCGTCGCGCGCGATCGGCAGCCCCAGGCTCTCGAACAACTCGTAGGTGGTGACGCGCGCCGGATCGTGCAGCGGTCCGTGCACCAGCACCGGCACGCCTTCCTGCGCCAGCAGCAGTGCGAGCAGCGGTGTGAGGTTGGGCAGCTTGCGTGCGCCGTTGTAGGAGGGCAGCAGCACCGGCATGGCATCCGCCTCCAGCACCAGGCTGCGCTCGGCCGCACAGGCGGTGAAACCGGCCAGCTCCTCGGTGCTCTCGCCCTTGATGCGCATCGCGATCGCGAACGCGCCGCGCTCGGCCTCGCTCACTTCGCGGTCGAGCACCTGGTTCATCAGGTCGCGGGCCTGGGCCTCGGTCAGCGAACGTGCGCCTTCCTTGCCGCGGCCGATTTCCTTGAGGTAGTGCGCGATGCCCATCGTGATCCGTGTTCCGCAAGACTCAGGCCAAGCCGGCCGTCTGTGCCGTCGCAGGTGCAACGGCTTGCAAACGAAGGCTAGCCCACGCTCGTCGAATGCGCACTCCCCTGGTGTGCGTCAGGCGGCCTGCACCGAACCGCGAACGAGGGTGCGCAGGGCCGGAATGCAGGAGCCGCAGTTCGTGCCGCACTTCAGCAGGCCTTGCAGTTGATCGAGCCGAGCCTCCGGGGTTCCGCTGCAGCGCGTGAGGGCGTCCAGGATCTCGGGCTCGGTGACGTTGAAGCACGAGCACACCTGCCTGCCGCGCGCCACCACCGCCACCGGCGGCTGGGCGCCCGGCCGCAGCAGCGCGCGACCGTAGGCCTGCGCCGGCAGTTCGTCGGTCAGCAGCGCCTTGATCCAGGCCTCGGCGCGGATGTCGCCGCCGAGCACGAAGGCGTCGAGCCTCGCGTTGCCGCCGTCGCTGGCCACCAGCCGCATCGCACGGCGCTGGCCGCGCTTGGGGTCGGCATAGCGCAGCGCCTGCGGGCCCGCCACGCCGAGCAGGCTTTCGATCTGCGTCATCAACTCGTCGGTCGCCGGCTGCTCGGCCGCGGCGCGGAACAGCACGCCGACCACGCCGCGCGCGTGCGGCTCGCGCCCGAAGGGCACGCAGTGCGCGTAGGTGAACGAGGGCATCAGCTGGCGCAGCCTTTGCTGCGCCAGCAGGGCCTGGTCCTCGGGCAGCCAGGCGGCGGCGAGCAGTTGCCAGGGCATCTCGGCCTTCAGCAGCTTGACCGCCGCGTGCTTGAGCTCGGGCTGCTTCGACTGCGGACAGTAGGCGCTGGGCATCAGCGTGTTGATGCCGGCCAGCCGCACGCCCGACGGCGACAGGCCGGAGACGAATTCCTCGCCCCAGTGCATTGCCACGAAGGCCTGCGCCGGCGCGACCGATTCGCTGGCGCGCACCGGCAGCATCACCGAACCGCGGCGCGAGGTCACGTGCACCAGCGCGCCTTCCTCCCAGCCGCGACGCGCGAGCTCCTGCGGATGGATCTCGACGCCGGGCTCCGCGACATGGCCGAACAGCCGGCCCAGCGTGCCGGTGCGGCTCATGCCGTGCCAGTGGTCGCGCAGCCGGCCGGTGGTCAGCGAGACCGGGTAGCGCGCGTCGCGCGGCTCCGCCACCGGCCGGTAGGCCATCGCCGCGAAGCGGGCTCGGCCGTCGGGAGTGGCGAACACGCCGTCCTCGTAGAGCCGGGCGCGGCCTTCGGCCTGGCCTTGCGGGCAGGGCCACAGCTGCGGGCCCTGGTCGAGGCGGGCGTAGCTGAGGCCGGTGATGTCGAGGTCGCGTCCGCGCGTGCTCTCGCGGTGTTCGTTCCACACCGACTCGGGGCTGGCATACGGGAACAGCGAGCCGCCGTTCGCGGCGCGGCGCGGCAGCTTCGCTTCGAGTCGGCGTGCGAAGTCGACCGCGGCGGCCCAGTCGTGGCGTGTCTCGCCGGGCGCCGCGACGGCCGGGCGCACGCGGCTGATGCGGCGTTCGCTGTTGGTGACGGTGCCGTCCTTCTCGCCCCAGGTCGTGGCCGGCAGCAGCAGGTCGGCATAGGCCGCGGTGGCGGTGGTGGCGAAAGCTTCCTGCAGCACGACGAACTCGCAGCGTTCGAGGGCGCGGCGTACCGTCGTCTGGTCGGGCATCGACTGCGCGGGGTTGGTGCAGCTGATCCACAGCGCCTTGATCTCGCCGTCGGCGGCGGCCTGGAACATCTCCACCGCGCTCTTGCCCGGCACGGCCGGCACGTCGGGCACGCCCCACAGCGCGGCGACCTCGGCGCGGTGCTGCGGATTGGCGAGGTCGCGGTGCGCGCTCAGCAGATTGGCCAGGCCGCCGACCTCGCGGCCGCCCATCGCATTGGGCTGGCCGGTCAGCGAGAACGGTCCGGCGCCGGGCTTGCCGATCAGCCCGGTGGCGAGGTGCAGGTTGATCAGCGCGGCGTTCTTGTCGGTGCCGCTCGAACTCTGGTTCAGGCCCTGGCAGTACAGGCTCAGCGTCGGCGTGTTCTGACCGAACCAGCGCGCCGCCTGCACGATGTCGTCCTCCTTCAGCCCGCAGACCTGGGCCACGTGCTTGGGCGTGAACTCGCGCACCCGGTCGCGCAGCGCCTCGAAGCCGGTGGTGTGGGCGGCGATGTAGGCCGTGTCGGTCAGGCCCTCCCACATCAGCAGGTGCAGCAAGCCGTGGAACAGTGCCACGTCGGTGCCGGGCAGCAGCGGCAGGTGCAGGTCGGCGACCTCGGCGGTCTCGGTGCGGCGCGGGTCGGCGACGATCAGCTTCATCGCCGGGTTGGCGGCGCGTGCATCCTCGAGCCGGCGGAACAGGATGGGGTGGGCCCAGGCGGTGTTGCTGCCGGTGATGAAGATCGTGTTGGCGTGCTTCAGGTCGTCGTAGCAGGCCGGCGGAGCGTCGGCGCCGAGCGTGGCCTTGTAGCCGGCCACCGCGCTGCTCATGCACAGGCGTGAGTTGGTGTCGACGTTGTTGGTGCCGATCAGGCCCTTGGCGATCTTGTTGAAGACGTAGTAGTCCTCGGTCAGCAACTGGCCCGACAGGTAGAAGCCCACCGCGTCGGGACCGTGCTGCGCGATCACCCCCGCAAAGCGCTCGGCGGCCTCGTCGAGCGCGGCGTCCCAGCCCACCGGCTGGGCGGTCTGACCGCGCGCAGCACGCCGCAGCGGCTGCAGCAGGCGCGTCTGCTGCGTGATGGCCGCCGAGGCGGTGAGGTGCAGCGTGCTGCCCTTGGTGCACAGCCGCCCGAAGTTCGCCGGGTGCTCCGGATCGCCGCGCACGCCGGTGATCTGCGCGCCCTGCGACTCGATGATCACGCCGCAGCCGACACCGCAGTAAGGACAGGTCGATCGGGTCTCGCGCATGGGATCGGGCGTGCGGTCGTCAGTCGTCGTCTTCAGGCCGTCGCCTTGCTGCAGGGGCCCGCGACCGGGGCCACGGCGTCGAGCGCCTTGCTCGCCAGTTCCGCGGCATCGAGGAAGACCTCGCCACCCTCGACCTTGCAGGCGAAGGTCGGCGTGCAGCCCTCGTCGGGCGCCTTGGCGCAGCCGTCGGCCAGACCGATGGTCCAGTTGTGCAGCGGGCAGGCCACGCTCTCGCCGAACACGATGCCCTGGCTCAGCGGACCGCCCTTGTGCGGGCAGCGGTCGAGCAGTGCGAACACCTTGTCCTCGCTGTTGCGGAACACCGCCACGGCCACTGCGTTGGCGCGCAGCACGCGGCGCGCCCCCAGCACCGGGATGTCGTCGACACGGCAGATCGTCTTCCAGTCACTCATCATCAGTCTCCTTCGGGCTCAGGCGTTCAGCGCGTCGAACTGGCGCTTGTCGACCTCGGCCTTGTCGAACTCGAACCACGGATCGGGTTCGCCGTCGAGCGCGAACTGCAGTCGCTCCCACAGCGCCTTGCGGCCCTGGGCGTCGTCGAGGATCTTCTTCTTCACGTAGTCGAGCCCGACCCGGTTCACGTAGTGCACCGTGCGCTCGAGGTACCAGCCTTCCTCGCGGTAGAGCTGGCAGAAGGCGCCGGTGTACTCGAGCACCTCCTCCGGCGTCTTCAGCTTGACGAAGAAGTGCGCCACCTCGGTCTTGATGCCGCCGTTGCCAGCCACGTACATCTCCCAGCCGGAATCGACGCCGATGATGCCGACGTCCTTGATGCCGGCCTCGGCGCAGTTGCGCGGGCAGCCCGACACGGCGAACTTCACCTTGTGCGGCGCGTACATGCGCCACATCGCGCGCTCCAGGTCCTTGCCCATCTGCGTGCTGTCCTGGGTACCGAAGCGGCACCACTCGCTGCCCACGCAGGTCTTCACCGTGCGCAGCGCCTTGGCGTAGGCGTGGCCGCTGGGCATGCCGATGTCCTTCCAGACCGCGGGCAGGTCTTCCTTCTTCACGCCCAGCAGGTCGATGCGCTGGCCGCCGGTGACCTTGACGGTCGGGATCTTGTACTTGTCCACGGCGTCGGCAAGCCGGCGCAGCTCGGAGGCCGTGGTCTCGCCGCCCCACATGCGCGGGATCACCGAGTAGGTGCCGTCCTTCTGGATGTTGGCGTGGCTGCGCTCGTTGATGAAGCGCGACTGCGGATCGTCACGCGCCTCCTTCGGCCAGGTGCTGATCAGGTAGTAGTTGACGGCCGGCCGGCAGCTCGAGCAGCCGTTCGGGGTGCGCCAGTTCAGGGCCTTGTAGACGCCGTCGACCGTGAGCAGCTTGCTGCCGTCCGACGGCACGGTGCGGATCGCCTCGCGCACCTCGGCGTGGCTGTAGTCGGTGCAGCCGCACATCGCCTTCTTGGTGGGGGCGGCCGAGTAGTCGCCGCCGGCGGTGAACATCAGCAGCTGCTCGACCAGGCCGGTGCAGGAGCCGCAGCTCGCGCTGGCCTTGGTGTGCTTCTTCACCTCCTCGAGGGTGAACAGGCCCTTCTCCTTGATGGCCTTGCAGATCGTGCCCTTGGTGACGCCGTTGCAGCCGCAGACCTCGTCGCTGTCGGCCATCGCGGCGGCCTTGCTGTGGCCCTCGTGGCCGGTGTCGCCGATGTTGGACTCGCCGAACATCAGCTTGTCGCGGATGTCGGCGATGCTGCGGCCCTCGCGCAGCAGCTTGAAATACCAGGAGCCGTCGACGGTGTCGCCATACAGGCAGGCACCGACCAGCTTGTCGTCCTTGATGACGAGCTTCTTGTAGACGCCGCCGAAGGGATCGCTCATCACGATCTCCTCGGTGTCGCCGCCGCCCATGAACTCGCCGGCCGAGAACAGGTCGATGCCGGTGACCTTGAGCTTGGTGCTGGTCAGGCTGCCGGTGTAGCGGCCGATGCCGAACTGCGCCAGATGCGTCGCGCACACCTTGCCCTGCTCGAACAGCGGCGCGACCAGGCCGTAGGCGATGCCGCGGTGCGCGGCGCATTCGCCGACCGAGTAGATGCGCGGGTCGGTCACCGTCTGCAGGGTGTCGGTGACGACGATGCCGCGGTTGCAGTGCAGGCCGGCCTTTTCGGCGAGCTCGGTGTTGGGGCGGATGCCGGCGGCCATGACCACCAGGTCGGCGGGGATCTCCTTGCCGTCCTTGAAGCGCACGGCCATCACGCGGCCTTGCTTGTCGCCGATCAGTTGCTCGGTCTGCGCACCGATCAGGAACTTCAGGCCGCGGTCCTCCAGCGACTTCTGCAGCAGCCTGCCCGCCACGTCGTCGAGCTGGCGCTCCATCAGCCACGGCATGATGTGGACCACGGTGACCTGCATGCCGCGCAGCATCAGGCCGTTGGCAGCCTCCAGGCCCAGCAGGCCGCCGCCGATCACGACCGCGTGCTGGTACTTGGTGGCGGTCTCGATCATCGTGTTGGTGTCGGCGATGTCGCGGTAGGCGATCACGCCCTGCAGGTCCTTGCCCGGCACCGGCAGGATGAAGGGGTTGGAGCCGGTGGCGACCAGCAGGCGGTCGTATTCGGCCTCGGTGCCGTCGGACGCGCGCACGACGCGCTTCACGCGGTCGATCTCGGTGACCTTCTTGCCCAGGTGCAGCGTGATGCCGTGCTCGGCGTACCAGTCGAGCGGATTGAGGATGATCTCGTCGACCGTCTGCTCGCCCGCCAGCACCGGGCTCAGCAGGATGCGGTTGTAGTTCGGGTGCGGCTCGGCCCCGAACACGGTGATGTCGTAGAGATCGGGCGCGATCTTCAGCAGCTCTTCCAGGGTGCGGACGCCGGCCATGCCGTTGCCCACCATCACGAGTTTCATCTTCTTCATGCGCAGATCTCCTTCGACCACAGCTGAGGTTTAGCAATCGGGGTGCCAACGCGGCGGCGCGCGCGGCGTTCGGCGGCAGAATCGGCGCGCCCCGGCCGCGGCGCACTGCAGCGCGGGGGGAACCTGGATTGCGGCCTTTCATGAGCTTCGACGTCGACATCGGGCATGCCAGCCACAAGGGCCCGCGCGAGCGCAACGAGGACTTCGCCGCGGCGCTGCGGGCAGCGCCGCACGAGGCCGGCCGCGGCCTGATCGCGGCCATCGCCGACGGCGTGTCGGCCGGCGGCCACGGCCTGGTGGCGGCGCAGACCGCGGTGATCTCGCTCGTCAACGATTTCCACGCCGTGCCCGCGACCTGGGAGACCACCGTCGCGCTCGACCGTCTGCTGGGGGCGCACAACGCCTGGCTGGTCGACCACAACCGGCGCCGCAGCGGTGATGCGTCGGGCCTGACCACGCTGACCGCGGTGGTGCTGCGCGGCCACACCTGGACCGTGGCCCACGTCGGTGACACGCGGGCCTGGCTGTTGCGCGGCAGCGAATGCACGCAACTCACCCACGACCACGCCTTCGACCACCCGGACCTGCGCAGCCAGCTCACGCGTGCGATCGGACTCGACGACAGCCTGCGCATCGACTTCCACCAGGGCGAGCTGCAGATCGGCGACACGCTGCTGCTCAGCAGCGACGGTGTGCACCAGGTGCTCAAGCACGCCGCGATGCGCGAGCTGCTCGGCGCCGCCGAGACCGCGCAGCAGGCGAGCGAGCGGCTGGTCGAGGCGGCGCTCGCGGCGGGGGGCCGAGACAACGCCACTGCGCTGGTCGTCCGCGTGCGCGGCCTCGATGCCGGCAGCCTGGACGACGCCCTGCTGCTGGGACGCCAGTTGCCGATTCCGCCGCGCCTCAAGGTGGGCGACACGCTCGATGGCTACGTGATCACCGCGCTGGTGGCCAACACCGGCGTGCACCGGCTGGTGCAGGCGCGCGATGCGGCGACGCGCGAGCTGGTGGCGATCAAGACGCTGCACGAGTCGCGCGCCGGCGATCCCGAGGAGCGCGCGATGCTGGCCCACGAGGCCTGGCTGGGCCGCACGGTCACCGAGCGCGACGGCCAGGGCTTCGTGCGGGTGCGCGAGCCGCGCGATCCGAGCGCCTTCTATGCGGTGTTCGACTGGCATGGCGGCCGCACGCTCGAGCAGCTGCTGGAGGCCGGGCAGGCCTTCAGCGTGGAGGAGATCGTGCAGGGCACGCTGGCCGCGGCGCGCGCGCTGGGCCGGCTGCACCGTCAGCGCGTGGTGCATCGCGACGTCAAGCCGGCCAACCTGCACCTGGGCGACGACGGCCAGTGGCGCCTGCTCGACCTGGGCGTGGCGATCTCCGGTCGCGAGCCGCCGGCGGTGCGCAGCCTGCATGCCGGCACGCCCAGCTACATGAATCCCGAGCAGTGGGAAGCAGGGCATGCCGGCGCGGACGCGGCGAGCGATCTCTACGCGCTGGGCGTCACGCTCTACCGCTGGCTGAGCGGCCGGCTGCCGTACGGCGAGATCGAGCCGTTCCAGATCGCGCGCTACCGTCGCGACCCGGTCGCGCCCTCGCGGCTGCGGCCCGAGCTGCCGATCTGGCTGGACCACGTGGTGCTGAAGGCCGTGGCGCGCGAGCGCCAGCAGCGCTTCGAGACGGCCGAGGAGTTCGTGCTGGCGCTGGAGCGCGGCGCATCGCGCCCGCTCGCCGCACCGCCGGCGACGCCGCTCGTCGCCCGCGACCCGAGCGCGCTGTGGAAGATCGCCTTCGCGATCTCGCTGCTGTTCAACGTGCTGCTCGTGGTGTGGCTGCTGTTCCTGCCGCGCTGAAGCGGGGCAGGCGGCGTCGGGCCGGCGGCGGGTCATGTGGCGGCCCCGGGACTAGCGTTGCGCGGACCGGCCCGCGGCGCCGTAGTCGGTCGGTGCGGCCATCGGGCGCGCCCGCCCGCCCTTTTCGGCCCAGGTGCGGGTCCAGCGGATCTGCACCCGGCGCAGCATCACCAGCATCACGAGGGCCAGCACCGCGAAGGCGACGAAGCCCCACAGATAGGTGCCGGCCAGCTGCTTGGACTGCCCCATCGCATTGGGCAGGAAGCCGCCGCCGAGTGCGCCGACCTCGCCGATCATCGAACCGGCCACCGCGGTGGTCATCGGCCAGCGCAGCGGCACCAGCTGGAACAGTGCGCCGTTGCCGGCGCCGAGTGCCGCGAAGCACAGCATGAAGAGCAGCGTCGTGACCGCCACCGAGTTGCCGGCGAAGCCGCACATCACCAGCGTCACGATCACGATCACCAGCACGCCGCTGAGCGTGTTGATGCCGCCGATGCGGTCGGAGATGTAGCCGCCGAGCACGCGCACCGCCGAGCCCATCAGCGTGGCCAGCATGGTCAGCTGGCCGGCCTCGATCTTGGTGACGTGGAACTGGTCGTAGAAGTAGGTCGGCAGGAAGCTCGCCAGACCGATGAAGCCGCCGAAGGTGATGATGTAGATCAGGCTGAAGGCCCAGCCGTCCTTCTCGAACAGGCAGGCGACGTGCTCGCGCAGCGTCTGGTGCTCGCGGTCCGGCGGCTCCTTGGCGGCGAACCACATCACCAGCATCGGCAGCAGCATGGTGCAGGCCGCCAGGCCGTAGACGGTGGACCAGCCGAACTTGGCCGCCAGCGGCGGCGCGAACAGCACCGCGAGCACCGTGCCCGAGTTGCCGGCGCCGGCGATGCCCATCGCCAGCCCCTTGTGCTGCGGCGGGAACCAGCCCGAGCCCAGCGACAGCGCGACGCCGAAGCTCGCGCCGGCGATGCCGAGCAGCACGCCCATCGCGAGCACGCCGTCGTAGCTGTCCACGTAGCCGTAGCCGTAGCCCAGCGCGGCGACGATCAGGCCCATCTCGACCATCGCCGCGTTCTTGCGGCCGATGTACTGCGACAGCACGCCCAGCGGGAAGCGCATCAGCGCGCCGGCCAGGATCGGCACCGACACCATGAAGCCCTTCTGCGCGGCGGTGAGCTGGAAGCTCTCGCTGATGAAGGGCGCCATCGCGCCGTTCAGCACCCAGATCGCGAAGCAGAAGTCGAAGTAGAGGAAGGACGCGAGCAGCGTGGGCCAGTGGCCCGAGCGCACGAAGGTCTTGAAATCAGCCATGGCGTGACGTGCCTGCGCTCACGCGCGGCAGCGATGCGAGAAGAGGAGGTGGGGTGCCGCCGTGAAGGCGGCCGACGACGGCGAGCTCATGGTGCTTCTCCAGGGAGAACGGTCGCTCGGCCCCGGGGGGCGAGTGACGAAGGCACGAAGCTGGGCACGTCGGTGTGCACAGGACCGGGCGTGCGGAGCGCCGATCCGGGCGCGTCGCTGCGCCCGCGTTGTGCGGAGCAGCATTCGTGCCAGGGGGCGGCTGGCGGCACGCCGGCTGCTCCATACTGGCGCCCCCGGCAGGTCGCGCCCTGCGTCCGCTCCTCTGGAAAGGCCCCGTCGTCGCGTGACTTCCGTTCTCCTTGTGCTCGACCCCGATCACGGTGCGCCACCGCTGGCGGCCGATCTGCGTGCGGCCGGCATTCACGTGCTTGGTGCCTGCCCATGCGACAAGCTGGTGCAGGAGGCACTGCGGCAGGGACCCGATGTGCTGGTGGGGTGGTCTTCGCACCCGGGTGAGCCGTTGTTCCGTGCGCTGGACATCCTGCGCACGACCCAGGCCCTGCCAGTGCTCGTGTTCAGCGGCGACGCCGGCGTCGAGGTCATGGAGCGCGCCCTGCAGTGCGGCGTGCAGGGCTGGGTGGTGCAGGGCTACGCCGCAGCACGGCTGCGGCCGTTGTTGCAGCTCGTGCAGGCGCGCTTCCGCCACGAGCGAGGGTTGCGCGATGCGCTCGAGGACCTGGGGCACCGCTACGAGGAACGCAAGCTGGTCGACCGGGCCAAGGGCATCCTGATGCTGGCGCGCCAGGTCCCGGAAGACGAGGCCTTCAGGCTGCTGCGCCAGAGCGCGATGCAGCAGCAACTGCGCGTCGGTCAGGCAGCCCAGCTGCTCATCGATGCCGCGCAGGATGCTGCCGGGGTCAACCGCTCCGGCCAGCTGCGCATGCTGTCGCAACGACTGGTCAAGCTCTATGCACTGCAGCTGGCCTGCGATGCGACCGAGGCCGGCGCCGTGCGGACCCTGCAGTCGCAGGCGGTCGAGCGCCTGGAGGCCAACCTGGCCCAGCTGGGCCGCCTGCTGTCCAAGCCCACCTTCGGCGACCTGCTGGACGGCGTGCTGAGCGCCTGGAAACCGCTGGACGCGATGCTCGGCGAAGTGCCGCAGGCCGCGCGCCTGCTCAAGCTCGATGCGCTGGCCGAGGCACTGCTGCAGGCCGCCGAGACGCTGACCGCCGCCCTGGAGCAGGCCAGCGGCATGCCGCGCCTGCACGTGATCAACCTCGCGGGCCGGCAGCGCATGCTGAGCCAGCGGCTGGCCAAGGAGGTGCTGCTGGCCACGCTGCTGCCGGGGCCGATGGCCGCGCTGGCGCGCGAGGCGGCCGAGCGCACCGCGCTCGAGGCCGAGCAGGCGCTGGCCGCGTTGCAGGCCGCGCCGCTGTCGACCCCCGAGATCCGCGCGACGCTGGCCGCCGCGGCGCAGGCCTGGCCACGGATGCGCGCCGGCATCGACGCCGCCGGCACGCCGGCCGGTCGGCAGCAACTGGCTGACGCGAGCGACACGCTGCTCGAGCGCTTCGAGCAGCTCACCGGGCAGATCGAGCACAGCATGCAGACGCTGATCGGCTGACGCAGGCCCTAGGGGGTTCGACACCCTCAAGCTGGGGGGGCGCGCCTGCGGTGCAGGGCTATCATGGTTCGAGCACCATGAGCGTTCCCTTCGAGTCCTCCGCCACCGCGTCGGCCCTCACCGAGGCGCTTGAAAAGCTCGGTCTGCCCGTCTACACGAAGGACGCCGCGGGTCGCTACACACACCTCAACGCGGCGGCGGTCGCGGCGCTCGGCGTGCCCGCCGAGGCCTGCGGCCGGACCGACGCCGAACTGCTCACCGCGCCGACCGCCGGCGCGCTGCGCGCCGCCGACCAGGCCGCGCTGGCCCGGCCCGGCGCCAGCGTCAGCGAACACAGCCTCGAGTTCGGCGGCGAGCGGCGCGAGTTCCTCGGTGCGCGCGTGCCGCTCGATGGGGGAGCCCTGCTGGGCGTGTGGGTCGAGCGCAGCGAGCGCACCCGCCTGTCCGGCCAGCTGCAGCAGGCGCTGCACCAGCTCGAGGAGCAGCAGCGCGCCAACGAGGCGCTGCGCAGCGATGCCGAGAACCGCAACGCGTCGGGCGAGCCGGTGCGCAGCATCGGGCGGCGCGAGCAGTTCGATGACCAGTTGCGCCGTGAGATCGACCTGTCGCTGCGCGAGCACCGCGAGTTCGCCGTCGTCTATATCCATGTCGATGCGCCACCCGCCGGCAGCCCGCCCCATGACGACGCCGGTCGCGAGCGCGTCTTCGAGGCGATGGCCCGGCTGCTGCGCAGCAATACGCGCGCGATGGATGCCCCGTGCCGTCTCGAGGGCGAGCGCTTCGCGCTGCTGCTGTCCGGGATGGGCCTGGCGACGGCCCATGCCCGCATGGAGGGAATGCGCCGCCAGTGCGCAACGCAGCTCGTGCCCAAGGGCGGCGCGGCGCTGCGGTTCACGGTGTCGATGGGGCTCGCGAGCTTCCCGCACACCGCGCAGACGCAGGCCGGGCTGCTGCACGCCGCCGAGACTGCGCTGGCGCAGGCCGTGCAGCGTGGCGGCAACCACGTGGCGCTGGCCAGCATCGCCTTCGGCGGGGCCACGGTCGGCTGACCGCAGGGCGCGTGCTCAGCCCTGCAGGGCGCGCCAGAACATGGTGCCGGCGATGGCGTAGAGCAGCAGCGCGAAAACGCGACGCAACTGCTGCACGTCGAGCGCGTGTGCGGCGCGCGCGCCGAGCGGTGCCGTCATCACGCTGGCGGTCGACACCACCAGCAGCGCCGGCAGGTAGAGGAACCCGAGCGTGCCGGGTGGCAGCCCATGCAGGTTCCAGCCCGCGACGATGTAGCCGGCGGTGCCGGCCAGCGCGATCGGCACGCCCAGCGCGGCCGAGGTCGCCACGGCGTTGTGGATCGGCACGTTGCACCAGGTCATGAACGGCACCGACATGAAGGCGCCACCGGCACCGACCAGCGCCGACACGGCGCCGATCACGCCGCCGACGCCGAACAGTCCGGGCGCGGGTGGCAGCTGCCGGGCCGGCGTGGGCTTGCCGCCGCGCAGCATCTGCGTCGCCGAGAAGCCGACGAACAGCGCGAACAGTCCGGCCAGCAGCGACGAGGGCAGCGCCTTCGCGACCTGCGCTCCCAGCAGCGAGCCCAGCACGATCCCCGGTGCGAGGCGGCGCACGATGTCCCAGCGCACTGCGCCACGCGCATGATGGGCTCGCACCGAAGACAGCGAAGTGAAGCAGATCGTCGCGAGCGAGGTCGCGATCGCGACCTTCACGATCAGATCGGACGGAAAGCCTTTCAGCGTCAGCAGCAGCGTGATGAAGGGCACCAGCACCATGCCGCCGCCGACGCCCAGCAGGCCGGCCAGGAAGCCGGCGCCGGCGCCCAGCAGCAGCAGCTCGACGACCAGCGGCCAGGCGAGCAGCATCAGGCCGGCGGCAGCAGCGAGAGCACCGCGCGCCACTCGGCCGTCGTGACGGGCGTGATGGAGAGGCGGTTGCCCCGCTGCAGCACGCGCATCGTCGCGAGCGAGGGCGCCGCGCGCATCGCGGCCAGCGACAGCAGCGGCGTCTTGCGCACCAGCTTCACGTCCACGCCGAACCAGCGCGGTGCCTCGGGCTTCGAGGCCGGGTCGTGGTAGGGGCTCGCCGGGTCGAACTGGGTGGCGTCGGTGTGCGCGGCGGAAGCCACCTCGGCCAGCCCGGCGATGCCCGGCTGCGGGCACGACGAGTGATAGAACAGCACGCCGTCGCCGGGGCGGAAATCGTCTCGCATGAAGTTGCGCGCCTGGTAGTTGCGCACGCCGGTCCACGGCAGCGTGCGGCCCGGCGCGCGCGCCAGGTCGTCGATCGAGCACTCGTCGGGCTCGGACTTCATCAGCCAGTACGCCATGGCGGCAGCAGGTCGGGAAGGGCAACGGGGAAAGGTGTCCGCCGCGAACCGGGAGTCGCATTCCTGAACCCAGGGGAGTTCAGGTGGGCGAGGTCAACGAAGCTTCGGGTTCATCTGACGCGAGACGATCACTCCCGCTTCGCAATGTTCCAAGCCCGGGCTCATATGAGCATCGGTTCAAGGAAATATAAAACTCCCGCGAACGCGACGGACGAGATCAGTGTACGCCGCCGGCGCTGACGAACCGGCGTTTCAGAGCAATTGACCGTCGCGCCCGAGGGTCTCGTCGATGCGCCCGATCAGGGCCTCGATGTCGATGCCGTGTGCAGGGTCCGGCGCGGCCTGCCCGGCGATGCGCGCCGGTGTCGGCACCGCCAGCGGCCGCTCGGCCAGCTGGTAGGCGAGGTTGAGCGCGGCGAGCACCGCGATGCGTTCGCGCGCGCGCACCTTGCCGGCGTCGCGGATCGCGCACATCTCCTGGTCCACGTTGCCCACGGCCTCGAGCAGGGCCCGTTCGCCGCCGTCGGGGCAGCCGAGGATGTAGCTCTGGCCCATGATCGTGACTTCGAGCTGCTTCATTCGGCGGTCTTTCCGGTCTCCGGGCCGGCATCGGCGACCGGTTCGCTGGCCGGCAGGCGATCCAGCAGGGCCTCGACGCGCTGGCGGGCGGCGGCGAGGCGGGAGCGCAGCGAGTCGCGTTCGGCATTGACGCCGGCCAGCTGCTCCAGGGTCAGCGCGTGCGTGCGCTGCAGTTCCTGGTGCCGCAGCAGCAACCGCTCCACGCGTTCGGCCAGTTCTTCGATCGTCGCCATGCCTCTCCTCACTGCACGCGACGATTGTAGGGGGCGGCCCGGGCCGCGCTTACACTGCGGGCTGTTGGTGCTCGTGCCGGCGTTCACGCCGGCGCAGTTAAACGGGAAGCAGAGGAGGGGGACCCACCGGGTGCTCCTTCAGCCTGCGCTGCCCCCGCAACGGTCAGCGGACGAAGCCAGAACGCCTGCGTTCACGCTTCCGCTCTCGCGCACATGCCACTGGAGTCTCCGGCTCTGGGAAGGTCGCGAGGGTCGTTCCGCCAGCCCGGATACCGGCCAACGGGAGGCGTGCTGCGCAAGCGGCGCGTCATGAGGTGGGCGCCCGCGGGGAAGCTGGCGCGCACGATTTCATCGTTGGTCATTCCATGATTGCCACTCCCTTCGAGGCCACTGCGCCTCGCATTCCTGTTCGCCTCGGGGCGCTGCCGCATGCGCCGTTGTTGATGCTGTCGCTGCTGGGCTTCGCCAGCGGCATCGCGAGCGCGCAATCCGCGCCCGTCACCGAGGCGGGCAAGCTGCCTCCGGTGCTGGTCACGGCCAGCCGCTTCGTCGAGGACTCGGCGACGCTGCCGTACGGTGTCAGCGTGCTGACCGCCCAGGACATCGCCGACTCGGGCGTGTCCACGGTGAACGAGGCCGTGATGAAGCTGCTCGGCGTACCCGGTCGGCTCGACCTCTACGGCGGCGGCGACTACGCCCTCGACCTGCGCGGCTTCGGCACCACGTCCGACAACAACCAGGTCGTGATCCTCGACGGCATCCGCATCAACGAGGGCGACCTCGGCGGCACGCGGCTGGCCGGCATCCCGATCAATTCGGTCGAGCGCATCGAGGTGCTGCGCGGCAGCGGCACCGTGCTGTACGGTGAAGGCGCCACGGGCGGCGTGATCATCGTCACCACCAAGGCGGGTCGTGGAACAGCTCGCAGCAACCGGGCCAGCGTGTACGCGGCCGCCGGCAGCGATCGCCTGCGCGACCTGCGCGCCGACGCCACGCTCGAGGCCGGTGGCTTCTCGCTGGATGCGGCCGCCAACCGCCGGACGACCGACAACCACCGCGACAACTTCCGTTCGGAGACGGAGGGCGCATCGCTCACCGGCCAATGGCGCAACGACTGGCTGCGCGTCGGCCTGCGACATGCCTACGACGACCTCGACACCGGGCTGCCCGGCGCGCTGACGGCGGCGCAGTACGCCGCCGACCCGAGCCAGACCAACGCGCCGAACGACCACGCCGACATCCGCAACACGCGCAGTGGCGTGTTCGCCGAGGCCGATCTCGGCAGCGACTGGCAACTCGGCCTCGACGCCGGATGGCGCGACAAGGAGCTGCGCAGCCGCAATGGGGCCTTCGCGTACGACTACGACGTCGACGCGAAGAACTACTCGCTGCGGGTGCGCAACCGCACGCAGTTCGCCTCCGTCGTCAACGCGGTGGTGTTCGGCGTGGATCGCAACGAGTGGGAACGCACCGTGCTGGGCGCCTTCGGTTCGGTGGGCGAGCAGTCCTCGACCGGCTACTACCTGAAGGACGACCTCACGCTGGGCGGCGGCACCCGCCTGAGCGCCGGCGTGCGCACCGAGCGCATCGAGAAGGCGGTCAGCAGCACGGTCGACCGCGTCGACGACCGCCAGCGCGCCTGGGAGCTGGGCGTGCTGCAGCCGCTGTCCGAGAACAGCGCGGTCTACGGCCGGGTCGGCCGCAGCTTCCGCCTCGCCAACGTCGACGAGTTCAGCTTCACCAATCCGGCCGTGCCGCTGCGGCCGCAGACCTCGCGCGACACCGAACTGGGCGTGCGCTGGCGTGCCGCCGGCCGCAGTGCCGAACTGCGCGTCTACCGCAGCTCGCTGAAGAACGAGATCGGCTACGACCCGAACGGCGTCGGGCCGTTCGGACCGTTCGGCGCCAACGTCAACTTCGACCCGACGCGCCGCCAGGGCGTCGAGCTCGAGCTGGCGCAGGCGCTGACCGAGGCTCTGAACCTGCGCGTCAACGGCGCGCTGCGCCGGGCCCGTTTCACCGAAGGTGCCTACGACGGCCAGGACGTGCCGCTGACGCCCGAGCGCACGCTGTCGCTGCGGGCCGACTGGACGCCTGCGCCGGCGCACAAGCTCGATGCGATCGTGAACTACGTGTCCTCGCAGAGCCCGGACTTCGCCAACGTCTGCAGCATCCCGGGTCGCACCACCGCCGACCTGCGCTACGCCTACCGCTGGACGCAGGCGGAGTTCGCGCTCGGCGTGGTCAACTTGACGGACCGCAAGTACTACACCCAGGCCTTCGGGTGCACGGCCGGCGGCGAGACGACCTCGATCTACCCGGAGGCGGGTCGCACCGTCGCGGCATCGGTCAAGGTCAGCTTCTGACGGGAGGGGCATGGGCGAGCGGCGCAGTCATCCGAAGGGCAGCGGGACGGTCGAGTTGATCCTCGGCGGCCAGCGCAGCGGCAAGTCACGCTGCGCCGAGTCGCGCGCGGCCGACTGGCTGGCGCGGCCCGGCCGTTCGGCCGTGCTGCTGGCCACCGCGCTGGCGGGCGACGACGAGATGCGCTCGCGCATTGCCCGCCACCGACACGACCGCGCCGAGCGTGTGCCCGATCTCGCGACCGACGAGGTGCCGCGCGAGCTGGCCGCTGCCGTGAGGCGCCACGGCGAGCCGGATCGGATGGTGCTGGTCGATTGCCTGAGCCTGTGGCTCACCAACCTGCGCATGCCGATGCAGGGCGCGGCCGTGACCGACGCCGAACTCGACCGCCACGTCGCCGACCTGTGCGAGGCGCTGCGATCGGCGCACGGGCCGGTGGTGCTGGTGTCCAACGAGATCGGCCTCGGCCTGGCGCCACTGGGTGCCGAGGCGCGCCGCTTCGTCGACGACCTCGGTCGCCTGCACCAGGCGGTGGCGGCGCAGTGCGCTCGGGTCACGCTGTTGGTCGCCGGCATCGAGCTGCCGGTGAGGCGGGCGGATCCGTGAGCCTGTCTTCGATGCTGCGGTGCTGCGTCCTCTCTCTGCTGGGGGCGCTGGGCCTGCACGTCGCTGCGGCGGCGCCCATCGAGCTGCGCGACGACCGCGGCGTGACGCTGACGCTGGCGGTGCCGCCGCAGCGCATCGTCACGCTGCTGCCCTCGCTGACCGAGAGCGTGTGTGCGCTCGGCGGCTGCGCGCGGCTGGTCGGCACCGACCGCTTTTCCAACTGGCCGACCAGCGTGGGCACGCTGCCCAAGCTGGGCGGGCTGGAAGACGCGCAGATCGAGGCCATCGTCGCGCTGAAGCCCGACGTGGTGCTGCTCGCCCTCTCCGACCGCGTGATCGAGCGGCTGGAGGTGCTGGGCCTCAAGCTGGTGGTGCTGGAGGCGCGCGACCATGCCGGCGTGCAGCGCGCGCTGCACGCCGTGGCGCGGCTGCTCGGCACGCCCACCGCCGCCGGGCCCGTGTGGTCGACCATCGAGCAGCAGCTGGCCGCCGCCGCCGCGCGGGTGCCGGCCACGCTGCGCGGCCGGCGCGTCTATTTCGAGGTCGACGCCACGCCCTATGCCGCGGGCAGCGGCTCCTTCATCGGCGAGACGCTGCTGCGGCTCGGGCTCGGCAACATCGTGCCGCCGGCGCTGGGGCCGTTTCCACGCCTCAACCCGGAGTACGTGCTGCGTGCGCAGCCCGACATCGTGATGGCGCTGCAGCGCAACCTGGCCGAGATGCCCGGACGTCCGGGCTGGGCCGCGTTGCAGGCGCTGCAGCGGCGGCAGACCTGCGGCTTTCCGAGCGCTCCGTACGACGTGCTGGTGCGTCCCGGCCCGCGCATGGGAGAAGCGGCGTTGTTGCTGGCCGACTGCCTGGCCGCTTTGCCGGTGTCGGCCGCAAGTGCGAAGCCGGGCGCGGGGAGCCGATGACGCACGCCGAACTCGTCTCGCGTCGCCGCCATCTTGCGATCGGGCTGGCGGTGCTGAGCGCGCTGCTGTTCGTCGCCGGCCTGATGGCTGGCAGCGAGGGCTGGTCGGTCACGTCGCTGTGGGGCCCGGATGCCGGCCTGATCGTCGGCGAGATCCGCGCACCGCGCACGCTCGGTGCGTGGCTGGTCGGCGCGCTGCTTGGCCTGGCCGGTGCGGTGGCGCAGGGCCTGTTCCGCAATCCGCTGGCTGATCCCTACCTGCTCGGCTCGGCCTCCGGGGCCTCGCTGTGCGTGGTGCTGGTGCTGGCCGGCAGCGCGCTTGCCGGCCACGGCGTCAGCCTCGCGGCGGCCGACCTGCTGGCGCGCGCCGGCCTGGTGCTGGCCGCCTTCGCCGGTGCGCTGGGCGGGGTGCTGCTGACGCTGCTGCTGTCGCGAGGCGCCCAGCACACGGTGCGGCTGCTGTTGGCCGGCGTGGTGGTGGGCGTGGTGCTCGGCGCCTTCGGTGACCTGGCGACGATGGCGGCGCCCGAGGCCCTGCGCGGCAAGCAGGCCTTCATGCTCGGCAGCACCGGCTTCCTGGGCTGGACCAGCGTCGGCCTGCTGGGCGTCGGCCTGGCGCTGACGCTGCCGCTGGCGTGGCGGCTGGCGCGCGTGCTGGACGCGCTGACGCTCGGCGTCGACAGTGCCGTGAGCCTGGGCCTCGCGCTGCCGACGCTGCGCATGGTGCTGGTGACGGTGCTGGCGCTGGCGACCGGACTCGCAGTGTCGCAGGCCGGACTGGTGGCCTTCGTCGGGTTGGTGTCGCCGCACCTGGTGCGGCGATTCGTGCCGGCGACGCAAAGCTTCACGCTGGTCGCCAGCGCCGCCGCGGGCGGCTGCCTGCTGCTCGCGGCCGACGTGCTGGCACGCAGCCTGATCGCGCCGCAGGAGCTGCCGGTCGGCGTGCTGACCGCGGTGCTCGGCGGTGGCTACCTGCTGTGGCTGCTGCACCGCCGGGGGATGGCATGACCGCGCCGGTCGCGCCGCGCGAGGCGGGCGGGTCGGGCCCGACCCTGCGTGCCGACGGCCTGCAGGTCGCGCTGGGCGACCACCCGGTGCTGCACGACCTGTCGCTGAGCCTGGCGCCGGGCTGGACCGCCATCGTCGGGCCCAATGGGGCCGGCAAGTCCACGCTGCTGCGCACGCTGGCCGGGCTGCTGAAGCCGGCGCGCGGCAGCGTGTGGCTGCAGCAGCGGCGGCTGGCCGAATGGCCGGCACGCGAGCGCGCACGGCGCATCGCCTGGCTGGCGCAGCAGGGCGACACCAGCGGCGACCTCACGGTGCGTGAGACGGTGCAACTCGGCCGCCTGCCGCAGCTCGGCCTGTTCGCGCTGCCGGGCCCGGCCGACGAGGCCATCGTCGACGAGGCCATGGCCGCCACCGAATGCACGGCGTGGCAGCACGCGCGCCTGCACGAACTGTCGGGCGGCGAGCGCCAGCGCGTGCTGCTGGCGCGCGCGCTGGCGGTGCGCGCGCCGGTGCTGCTGCTCGACGAGCCGACCACCCACCTCGACCCGCCGCACCAGGTGGCGCTGGTCCGGCTGCTGCGCCGGCTGGCGCGCAGCCGCACGGTGGTCAGCGTGCTGCACGACCTGCCGCTGGCGCTGCAGGCCGACCGGCTGGTGGTGCTGCAGGCCGGGCGCCTGTGCGCAGAGGGCGCGCACGACGATCCGGCGCTGCACCGCGCGCTGGTCCACGTGTTCGACGGCGCGCTGTGCATCGAGCCGCTGCCGAGCCCCGGCGGCGTGCAGCGCTACATCACCGTGCCCCACCTGCCCGCCGACACGGCGCCCTGAGACGATGAACGGACGCACACGATCGACCGCGCGGGCCGTCATGGTGCTCGGCACCACCAGCGGGGCCGGCAAGAGCTGGCTGGCGACGGCGCTGTGCCGCTGGTATGCGCGCCAGGGCCTGAAGGTCGCGCCCTTCAAGGCGCAGAACATGAGCAACAACGCGCGTGTCGTGCCGGGGATCGGTGGCCGGCTCGGCGAGATCGGCAGCGCGCAGTACTTCCAGGCGCTGGCCGCCAGGGTGCAACCCGACGTGCGCATGAACCCGGTGCTGCTGAAGCCCGAGAACGACACCGGCAGCCAGGTCGTCGTGCTCGGCGAGGTGCGCGCCGACCTGGCGGCCGTGCCGTGGCGCGAGCGCAGCGAGCGGCTGTGGCCGTTCGCGCACGACGCTCTGCTGTCGCTGAGAGCCGAGAACGACGTGGTGGTGATCGAGGGCGCCGGCTCGCCGGCCGAGATCAACCTGCACGCCAGCGACTACGTCAACATGCGCACCGCGCAGGCGGCGCAGGCGGCCTGCCTGCTGGTGAGCGACATCGACCGCGGCGGCGCGTTCGCCCACCTCTACGGCACGCACCAGTTGCTGCCGGCCGCGGAGCGCGCGCTGCTGCGGGGCTATGTGCTGAACCGCTTCCGCGGCGACGCGCGGCTGCTCGAGCCGGGGCCGCAGCAGCTGCTGGCGCTGACCGGCGTGCCGACCCTCGCGGTGCTGCCGATGTGGCGCGGCCACGGATTGCCCGAGGAAGATGGCCTGCACGACGAGGGCCCTGGCTGGCAGCGCGGCGCCGGCGAGGCCGCGGCCAGCCTGCGCATCGCCGTCGTGGCCTACCCGCGCATCAGCAATCTCGACGAGTTCCAGCCGCTGCGCCAGCTGCGCGGCGTGCAGCTGCGCTGGGCGCGCAGCGCGGAGGAGCTGGCGGGCGCCGACTGGATCGTGCTGCCCGGCTCCAAGCACACCAGCGGCGACCTGGCCTGGCTGCGCGAGCAGCGCATCGACGCGGCGCTGGCCCGCCATGCCGCCGCGCGCCGCCCGGTGCTGGGGTTGTGCGGCGGCCTGCAGATGCTGGGCGAGGCGCTGGTCGACCCGCACGGCGTGGAGGGCGTGCACGGCGAGGGCAATGCGCCGGGCCTGGGCCTGCTGCCGCTGGTCACGGCCTTCGAGCCCGACAAGCTGCTGCGCCGCACCGAGGCCCGCTTCGACGGCGTGGGCGACGAATGGAGCATGCTGCGCGGCGTGCAGTTCGGCGGCTACGAGATCCGCCACGGCCGCAGCGTGCAGCACCCGGCGCTGCCGGCGGCGGCGGTGGCGCTGCGCAATGCCGAGGGCGAGGCCATCGGCTGGCAGCAGGGCAGCGTGCTGGGCCTCTACGCGCACGGCCTGTTCGAATCGACCGAGGTGCTGCGCGCGCTGTTCGGGGCGCGCGTGCGCGGCCTCGAGGCGGTGTTCGACGGGCTGGCCGAATTCATCGACCGGCATTTCGAGCCGGGCGCGCTGATGCAACTGCTGGCCGAGCCCGAACCCGGGAAGGACTGAGATGGACTGGACACCGCCCGCCGTCGCGCCCCGCGCTGACGCAGCGCTCACCGCTCGCCTGCGGCAGCGCATCGACCACCTGACCAAGCCGCTCGGCGCGCTGGGCCAGCTGGAGGCGCTGATGCTGCAGGCCGGCCTGCTGCAGGGCCGCGTGGACCCTCGGCTCGACGCGCCGCAGGCGCTGGTGTTCGCGGCCGACCACGGCCTCGCGGCGCGCGGCGTGTCGGCCTACCCGAGCGACGTGACCGCGCAGATGGTCGAGAACTTCCTCGCCGGCGGCGCCGCCATCAGCGTGCTGGCGCGCCTGCACGGCCTGCCGCTGACGGTGGTGGACGCCGGCGTGCGCGGCGCGCGGGCGGCGCGGCCGGGGCTGGTCGTGCGACCGGTCGCGCCGGGCGGCACCGCCGATGCGTCGCTGGGCCCGGCGATGAGCGCGGCACAGTGCGTGAAGGCGCTGGAGCTCGGCCGCGACGTCGTGCGTACGGTGCCGGGCAATGCGCTGGTGCTGGGCGAGATGGGCATCGGCAACACCTCGGCCGCGGCGCTGCTGACGGCGCGCTTCACCGGCGCGCCGCTGGCTGCCTGCGTGGGCCGCGGCACCGGTCTCGACGATGCGGGACTGGCCCGCAAGCTGGCGGTGCTGGATCAGGTGGCTCGGCGCCATGCGGGCGCCACTGCGCCGCTCGAAGCCCTGGCGGCTTTCGGCGGCTTCGAGATCGCCGCGCTGGCCGGCGCGATGCTGCAGGCCGCGCACGAGCGGCGGATGATCGTCGTCGACGGCTTCATCGTCACCGCCGCGCTGCTGGTCGCGCACGCGCTGCAGCCCGCGGTGCTGGGTGCCTGCGTGTTCGCGCACTGCTCCGACGAGGCCGGCCACGCCCTTGCGCTGGCGCACCTGGGCGCGCGGCCGTTGCTGGCGCTGGACCTGCGACTCGGCGAAGGCTCGGGCGCGGCGCTGGCCTGGCCGCTGGTGGTCGGTGCACTGGCGCTGCTCAATGGCATGGCGTCGTTCGACAGCGCCGGGGTCAGCGGGCGCGAGGGCTGAGGGGCTTGGCGGACCGACCCTGCCGCGATCCCATGAACCCCGCCAAGCACCTCGCCCACGAACTCCGCCTGCTGCTGCTGGCCCTGCAGTTCTTCACCCGCGTGCCCGTGACCGGCCGGCTCGCGGCGTGGATGGGCTGGGACGCGGCGTGGCTGAACCAGAGTGCGCGCTACTTCCCGCTGGTCGGTGCCTTCGTCGGTGCCATCGCGGCGCTGGTATTCGCCGCGGCGGCGATGCTGTGGCCGATGTCGGTGGCCGTGGGCCTGTCGATGGCCGCGACGATCCTGCTGACCGGCGCCTTCCACGAGGACGGCTTCGCCGACACCTGCGACGGCCTCGGCGGCAGTGCCGAGCGGGCCCGCGCGCTGGAGATCATGAAGGACTCGCGCATCGGTGCCTACGGCGCCATCGGCCTCGTCGTGATGCTGGGGCTGAAGGCGCTGGCGCTGATGTCGCTGCCGCTGGGCTGGGCGCTCGCGGCGCTGTGCGTCGCGCACACGCTGTCGCGTGCGGTCGCGGTGAGCCTGAACTGCTGGTTGCCGTATGCCGGGGACCCGGCGCATGCCAAGGCCAAGCCGCTGGCGCAGCAGGTGTCGGTGGGCAGCTGGGCGGTGGCCTGCGTGTGGCCGCTGGCGTTGATCGCAATGTTCGCCGCAGCACGTCACGGCAGCGATTCCTTCGCGCTGCCGTCACCGCAGGCCTGGGCGGCGGCGCTGGTCGCTGCCGCGGTGACAGGTCTGGCCTGCGCGCGCTGGTTCCGCCAGCGGCTGGGCGGCGTGACCGGCGACACGCTGGGGGCGTCGCAGCAGCTCAGCGAGCTGGCGGTCTATCTGGCGGTGCTGGCGATGCTGGGGCGATGAGCTTCGGTGCTGCGCGTCCGTCGCCGCTGATGCACGCCTGGCGCCACCCGGCGCCGAAGGGTGCCGCGGGCCGCTGCATCGGCGCCCGCACGGACTTGCCGGTCGATCGCCGCAAGGCCAAGCGGCTGGCGCACCGCATCCGCGCGATCGCGCGCCGCGAGGGCCTGCCGCGCGCGGTCGCGACCTCGCCGCTGGCACGCTGCCGCGACGTGGGTCGCTGGCTGCGGCGCTTCGGCTTCCGGCACGTGGTCGATGCGCGGTTGGCCGAACTGGACTTCGGCCGATGGGACGGGCGCCGCTGGGAGGCGATCGACGCAGCCGAGATCGAGGCCTGGTCGGCGGACCTTGTCGGCCATGCGCCGGGTGGCGGCGAGTCCGTGCGGGCGTTGCTGTCCAGGGTGCAGGCGGTCCACGCGCGGGCGCCCGCAGCGCTGCTGGTCACGCACGGTGGCTGGCTCTCCGCCGCCGTCTGGCTGGCGCTCGGCGAGGCGAACGCTCCGACGGCCGCCACGTGGCCAAAGGCGCCGGGCTACGGCCGGCGTGCGGGCCTGCAGCCTTTACAGACCCTGGCGCTCCACCGCTCCTCGGATCGGTGACATCGGCAGGTGCACCCGTCGCACGAGCAGGTCCGACGCGGGCGTACCGGCCGCCAGCCGCGCGAGCCAGTCGTCCGGGTCGAACTCGACCCCCAGCGGATTGGCGGCATAGACCGGCCCGCGCATGAAGGCGTTGGCGTCCTCCTTCGAGGCGAAGGCCTCCACCTGGAACTCCATCTGGTTGCCGTCGGGGTCGGCGTAGTACATCGACACCGTCACGCCGTGGTGGATGCACCAGTAGGGCGTGATGCCCAGCGACTTGAGCTGCGCGTAGTTCTGGAACAGGTCGTGCAGCGAGGCGTAGCCGTAGGCCACGTGATCGATGCCGATCAGGCCGCTCTTCTCGGTCCCGCCCTCGGGTTGCAGCAGCGCCAGGTTGGCGAACGCGAAGCGGTGGTGCTCGTCGTCGTAGGTCAGGAAGGCCAGCGCCGGGCTCTGCTGCTGGACCCGGGCGTCGAAGACGACCCGGTACCACGCCAGCATCTCCTCGAAGCGGCGGGTCCGGTAGAGGACGTGCGCTAGCTTGCCGGGGCGGGCGCGGGTCATGGCGATGAGCCTCCTTGCGGTCTCCGGCCAGGATGGTAGGACGGAATGGAGCCCGTCGCTCAGTCGAGTGCGACCACCCGATCGCCCGGGCCGGGCTCGCAGGCCGCTCCGATGGGCTGCCAGCCACGGCGAACGACGACCTGCCGTTCGTCGTGGCAGAGCTCGATGCGCTCGGCGTCCGGCAGCCGCCGGTGCACGAAGGCCTCGATCGATGCCGGCATGCTGATGTGGAACTGCAGCGCATAGCGGTCCTCGGTGGGATGATCGTCGAGGTGCACCCAGGGCACGAAATGCGCCGCGAACATCAGCAGCTGCGAGCCGACCTGCAGCGGCGCCGGCGCGTAGCCCTGTTCGGCCAGCCAGGCCTGCGCGCGTTCACGCGCGCCGCGCGCGTCGCCGACGTCGCTGCCGAGCGCGCCCCAGGCCGTGGCCAGCAGTTCCATCACCCACTGGTTGCAGTTCTGGTAGCGCAGGCCGTAGGGGTGCGCGTTGGCGCTGTAGCGCGCCGCCAGCAGGCGCAGCGCGAGCGCCTTGTCGAGCGCCGCGCGTTCCAGCGCCGCCGCCTCGGCCAGCGGCGGCAGCACGATGGAGACGTAGCCGGTCGCTGGATCGTCGGTGCCGAACAGGAAGCCGGCGAGCCCCTGGTCGTAGAGCCTGGGCCGCGATTCATCGCAGGCGTAGTAGAGCTGGCGCACCGACCAGGGCCCGTTCTCGCTGGCTTGCAGGCTGATGCCGGCATGCGAGTAACGCACGCCGAAGCGGCTCAGGTCCAGGCCCGACCGCGAGATCAGCGCCACCGTGCGGCCGGAGGCGTCGAGTTCCTGCCGCACCACGGCGGCGAAGCGCAGCAGCCGGTCCTGCTGCCGCGCGGTGAGCGAGGTGGGGCGGTCGCAGAAACGCGAGGCGTCGGACGGTGTCGCCAGTGCACCGCCGGCCGCCGCGCTGGCGCACAGGCCGGCAGCCAGCGCCAGCGCGCGCCGCCGGGCCGTCAAAGCGCCACGGCGTGCGGCGGCAGCTCGCGTTGCCAGTCGTCGCGCAACACCAGGAAGAAGGCCTCGCGCGTCGGCGCGAGCGCGAATTCCAGACCATAGGGGCGGTGGCGTGCGCTCAGCACGTCGCCGCGGCCCAGGCGGTGCTGCGCGAGCGTCTGGCGCGGCACGTCGAGGAAGAAGGCGCGCGCGTCGTCGCGCGGCACGGCCGCCTGCAGGGTCAGGCGCAGCAGGCCGGGGCGTTCGGGCAGTTCGGCGACCTCGAGGATGCGGTAGTCGCCCTCGGCCACTTCCTTGTCGCGCGAGGAGCTGTTGCTCGAGCCGTGCAGCGAGTCGGACACGCTGCCCGACGAGGCGGACCCGGCGCTCGAAGCCGACGAGGCGAAGCTTTCGGCGCGACCGGTGGTCGTGGCGGCGGCCAGGCACAGCAGGGCGAGGCAGGCGCGCAGGGTCGGCGTGAAGGTCATCGGGGGCTCCGGGTGAGGTGGGGCAGGCGCTGCGGCGAGGATAGCCTGCAGACGCGGCCGGTCAGGGCCGGGGGGTCTTGGGCCGGAAGTCGCACACGGCCGCGACTGCGCACTCCCAGCAGCGCGGCTTGCGCGCCTGGCACACGTAGCGGCCGTGCAGGATCAGCCAGTGGTGCGCGTCTTCCAGGTAGGCCGCGGGTACGCGCTGCAGCAGCTTCAGCTCCACCGCCAGCGGCGTCTTGCCCGGCGCGAGGCCGGTGCGGTTGCCGACGCGGAAGATGTGGGTATCGACCGCCAGCGTCGGCTCGCCGAAGGCCACGTTCAGCACCACGTTGGCGGTCTTGCGGCCGACGCCGGGCAGGGCCTCCAGCGCCTCGCGCGAGCGCGGCACGCGGCCGCCGTGCCGTTCGATCAGCAGGCGGCAGGTCTCCAGCAGGTGCTTGGCCTTGCTGCGGAACAGGCCGATGGTCTTGATGTGCTCGATCACGCCGTCGAGGCCGAGCGCCAGCATCTTCTGCGGCGACGGCGCCACCGCGAACAATCGCCGTGTCGCCTTGTTGACGCTCACGTCGGTGGCCTGGGCCGACAGCAGCACCGCGGCCAGCAGCTCGAACACCGAGCTGTAGACCAGCTCGCTCGCCGGCTGCGGGTTGGCCGCCTTCAGGGTGGCGAAGAAGGTCTCGACGTCGGCGGGCTTCATGGGCGCGGATTCTGGCAGGGCGCGGGGCGCGGTACGCCGCGGCCGGGGGCTCGATGCTCGGCCGAGCGCCGGGCCGCCCCAAGCCGGCCGAGACCCCCACGGGGGGTGGCTGCGGTAGGCCGCGGCCGGGGGCCCCAAATCCTCATCGCCGCGCGCGCGCGCGTGCCATCGCGGCTTCGATGACCGCGCGCTTGCGGGCGGTCTCGTCGGCGTCGCCGGGCTTCGTCTCGGTGTCCAGGTGGGCCAGCTTGTGCGCGGCCTTCGCGGCGAGCCGCTCGTCGTGCTCGCGCCGTGCCCGCTCGCGGCGCCGGGTGGTCGCGGTGTAGCGGGCGCGCGCCGCGTCGGCGTCGGCCGGCGACCAGGCGGCCCAGCCGGTGGTCTGCGTGGCGTCCTCGAGCGAGATGCAGTCCACCGGGCACACGGGGATGCACAGCTCGCAGCCGGTGCACTGCGATTCGATGACGGTGTGCATCTGCTTGGCCGCACCGACGATGCAGTCCACCGGGCAGGCCTTGATGCACAGCGTGCAGCCGATGCACCAGGTCTCGTCGATCACGGCGAGCCGGCGCGGGCCCTCGCTGCCGTTGGCAGGGTTGAGCGGCAGCGCCGCGCGGCCGGTCAGCGCCGCGAGCCGGACGATGCCCTCGGCGCCGCCCGGCGGGCACTGGTTGATGTCGGCGCGGCTGGCGGCCACGGCCTCGGCATAGCGCCGGCAGTCGGGCTCGCCGCAGCGGGTGCACTGCGTCTGCGGCAGGGCGGCGTCGATCGCCTCGGCCAGCGCCGCCTGCCGCGCGTCCAGCGCGCCGGCGGGGCGCTGGGGCGCGTTCACTTGTGGTGCTTCGCGATGAAGTCGCGGATCTCGGGGTAGGCGAAGTCGCGCCAGCGGCGGCCGGCGAAGATGCCGTAGTGGCCGGCGCCCTTGAGCTCGTAGTGGCGCTTGCGCGCCTTGGGGATGCCGGCGCACAGGTCCACCGCCGCGGCGGTCTGGCCGGCGCCCGAGATGTCGTCGAGCTCGCCTTCCACCGTCAGCAGCGCGGTGGTCTTGATGTCTTGCGGACGCACCAGTTCGCCCGCGACGCGCCAGGTGCCGTTCACCAGCGCGAAGTCCTGGAATACGGTCTTGATGGTCTCCAGGTAGTAGTCGGCCGGCATGTCGAGCACGGCGTTGTACTCGTCGTAGAACTCGCGGTGGGCGTCGGCGCTGTCGTCGTCGCCGCGCACCAGGTCCAGGAAGTAGTCGTAGTGGGCCGTCATGTGGCGGTCCGGGTTCATCGCGACGAAGCCGCTGTGCTGCAGGAAGCCCGGGTAGACCAGCCGGCCGGCGCCGGGGTAGTTGGGCGGCACGCGGTAGATCACGTTGTGCTCGAACCACTCGATGCTCTTGTTCATCGCCAGGTTGTTCACCGCGGTCGGCGACTTGCGGGCGTCGATCGGGCCGCCCATCATGGTCATGGTGCGCGGTGTCTTCTCGCCGGCGCTCGCCAGCAGCGACACCGCCGCCAGCACCGGCACCGTGGGCTGGCACACCGAGATCACGTTCACCGTCGGGCCGATGTGGCGGATGAACTCCTGCACGTAGTGCACGTAGTCGTCCAGGTGGAACAGGCCGGCCTCGGCCGGCACCATGCGGGCGTCGATCCAGTCGGTGATGTAGACCTTGTGGTCCTTCAGCAGCGTGCGCACGGTGTCGCGCAGCAGCGTGGAGTGGTGGCCCGACAGCGGCGCCACGACCAGCACGCTGGGCTGGTCGCGCATCCGGGTCAGCAGCCGGGCGTCGTCGGTGTAGCGCTTGAAGCGCAGCAGCTTGCAGAAAGGCTTCTCGATCGCCACGTTCTCCTGCACCACCACGTCGATGCCGTCGACCTGGATGCTGGTGATGCCGAACTGCGGCTTCTCGTACTCCTTGGTCAGCCGGTGGATCAGGTCGAAACCGGCCGACAGGCGCTGGGCCCCGGGGCCCTGGGCGAAGGGGGAGAGCGGGTGGCTGTAGAGCTTGGACGAGGCGCTGGCGAACTCTGAGAACGGGCTGAGCAGCGCGCGCTGGGTCTCGTAGAGCTGATAGAGCATGGAATTCCCCGGAGGCGGATCGTTCGGCCCGCGGATGCCACCGAGCGGTCGCCGTTCGGCAGGCCGCAACCGTGCACCGTTGGTGCGCTGCAGCAGTGTAGGAGGAAAGCGCCCGACCGGTGCATGGAGGCCAACCCGGAGCCCAGGGGGGCCGAACTGCACCAAAGCGTGACAGTTTTGCGGTCGTTTCGGGTGCAGGAGCCGCCGATGCCTAGCGCTCGCGTTGGCTCCAGCCCCGCTGCCCTCCTTCGCCGCCGCCGCCGCGGCGCTCACCGCCCCCGGCGCCGCGCTGCTCGTTCACCGATTCGCGCCCGCGTTGCTGCTGTTGTTGGACGGGCTGGCGTGGTTCGCGGGCCTGGGGCATCGGTTGCGGCGGGGGATTGGGCACCACCACCTGCGGACGGGGCAGGGCCTGCGGTGCGGGCACCGGCACCGGTCGCGGGATCGCCTGTGGAGAGGGAGTGACCTGTGGCAGCGAGAGCTGCGGTCGGGGCACGGGCTGCGTGGGCGCCGCCCCCCCCGCGTCGGGTCGCGGGATGCGCTGGCCGTGCGGGCCGCGCTCGGCGCTGCCAGGGCCGGCGTCGCTGCGGCGGCCGCGATCGTCTCGGTCGTCACCGCGCGGTGGGCCGGGTTCGCGCTGGGCCGAACGCGGGCGGTCGGCGGCGTCACGTCCGTCCTGCGTGGACCCGGTCCGTTCACCCGGCACGATCGCCGGCCGAGGTTGCGGGACCACCGGGGTCCGCTGCACATTCGGAGGGCCGGCTGCCGGGATACCGCGGCCCGGGACCGGCATCGTCGCCGTCGGTTCGCCCTCGTCACGGCGACGGTCCTGTCCCACCGGCGGAGGGCGTTGCGCCGAGCCGCCCGGGGCATGGGTCATCGGCGGCGCGTCGTCTCGCGTGCCGTGAAGAACCGGCGCGCGCCGGGGCTCCTGCGGGCGTTGCGCGCGGCCCGGCGTCGGCAGCAGCGCCGGCGGCAGGCCGCCGTTCGCCCCGCTGCCGGGCCGGGCCGCCGGCCCCGGTGCCGTGCCGGCGGGGCGGCCCGGCGGGTTCAGGCTGGCCGCGACCGGCTGCAGCTGGGCCATCTGGCCGGGCGTCAGGTCGAGGCGGTCGCGGCCGATCGGCCGGGCGTTGCGGAACTGCTCCTCGCTGACCATGGTGACCGCGTCCGGGCGCTGTGCATAGCGGTAGTTCGGCCGGTCGACCGGGGTGGGCCGCGTGGCGCGCCGGTCCCCGGGGCCGCGCGGCGGCGGGTTGACGACGTTGATGACGTTGATCTGCTGCACGTACCGCGGCGAGTAGCGGTAGGGCGGGTAGTACCACTCGCGCGGGCCGAGCGGGAACCAGCCGACCGGCGCGCCGCTGCCGAAGCCGATGCTCAGGCTGACATTGCCCGAATGGGCGCCGACGTAGCCCACCAGCGCCGGCGCATACACCGGTCGCGGCACGATGGGGCCGGGCACCCAGCCCCAGCTGCCGCCGATCAGCGCCCAGCGGCCGTAGTGGAAGGGCGCGAAGCCCCAGGGCGCGTCGTCGACCCAGGTCCAGCCCCAGGGCCGCACCCAGGCCCAGTGGCCGTAGCGGTAAGGCGCCCAGCCGTAGGGCAGGCCGCGCGGGTACCAGACGGCGCCGTAGTCCGGCGCGGTGGTCCAGTAGCCGTGCTCGTCGAGCGCCTCGATGCCGGTGGTCTCGGGCGAGACGTAGCGTGCGGAGGCCAGGCGGTCCTGGTCGCGGTCGCGTGCCTCGGCCCAGGCGTCGAATTCGTCGCGCTGGCCCATCGCACGCAGTTGCAACTCGCTCCCGCCGTTCTCGACCAGGCTTTCCTGGCCCGATTCCAGGTTGAAGGCGTTGTTCGGCGTCACCACGCGCAGCCGTCCGGACAGCGCACGCACGGTGTAGGCGCGGCGATCGGGGTCGTAGCCGACGCGGTAATCACCCGGGCCCTGCGCCTCGGCGCGCACGCCGTCGGCCGAGAGGCTGAAGCTGTCGCCGGTGGCCAGGCTGCGCACCCGGGCCCGCACGGTGCCCTGGGCCACGTCGATCGCGATGCCGTGGTCGTCGAGCTGCGAGAACACGGCCTGCGTGTTGCCGTCCAGGCGCACCGAACTGCTGCCGATGCGCACCTCGGCCTGGCTGCCGGGCGGCACCCACAGCGAGGTTTCGCTGGTGATGGGCTGGTTGAGCTTGGCTGGATCCCAGGCTGCGCCCGCCTCGGGCGAGCTGTCGACCGGCCCGCGCAGCGCGCTGATGCTGCCCACACGCGCGGGGGGATCGGCCGGATCGGTCTCGGCCAGCGTGGGTCCGGCCAACAGCAGGCCCGCGCACAGGCCGGCCATCAGGCGGCGGCTGAGGGCGATCAGGGTAGGGTCCATGCGCATCACGTAGTCACCTCGGGCCGCGGCGCGGCGTCTGCTGTCTAACGCATGAGACCGCGGATCGGTGCATCGGTTGCGCCGGTCGGCTTGAAAAGAATTGCAAACGAGCTTGCGCGGCGCACAAAAAAGCCGCGGCAGGCCGCGGCTTTCGGACAGGCAGCGCGCCGGAACGCGCTGCCGGAGCGGGTCGTCTCAGATCACCGCGGCAATCGCCTTGGCCACCGCGTCGAGGTTGTGCTGGTTCAGCGCCGCCACGCAGATGCGGCCCGAGTCGACGCCGTAGATGCCGAACTCGCTGCGCAGGCGCTGCATCTGCGCCGCGTTCAGCCCGGAGTAGCTGAACATGCCCTGCTGCGTGGTGATGTAGCTCAGGTCGCCCTTCACGCCGGCGGCCTGCAGCTTCTCGACCAGCGCCACGCGCATGGCCTTGATGCGCTGGCGCATGCCGGCCAGTTCTTCTTCCCACTGCGCGCGCAGCGCCGGGGTGGTGAGCACCGTCGCGACCACCGAGGCGCCGTGCGTCGGCGGGTTGGAGTAGTTGGTGCGGATCACGATCTTCAGCTGGCTCAGCACGCGCGAGGCCTCTTCCTTGCTCGCGCACACCACGCTCAGCGCGCCGACGCGCTCGCCGTACAGCGAGAAGCTCTTGCTGAAGCTGGTGGAGACGAAGAAGTCCAGGCCCGAGGCCAGGAACTGCTGCACCACCGCACCGTCCTCCGCGATGCCTTGGCCGAAGCCCTGGTAGGCCATGTCGAGGAAGGGCACCAGGCCGCGCGCCTTCACCGCGGCGATCACCTGCTCCCATTGCGCCGGGGAGAGGTCGTAGCCGGTCGGGTTGTGGCAGCAGGCGTGCAGCACGACGATCGTGCCGGTGGCGGCGCCGTTCAACGCGCCAAGCAGGCCGTCGATCGCGATGCCGCGCTTCGTGGCGTCGTAGTAGGGATAGGTGCCGACCGTGAAGCCGGCGTTGGTGAACAGCGCACGGTGGTTCTCCCAGCTCGGGTCGCTGATCAGCACCTGCGCGTTCGGGCTCAGGCGCTTCAGGAAGTCGGCGCCGACCTTCAGGCCGCCGGTGCCGCCGAGGCCCTGCACGGTGGCGATGCGACCGCTGGCGGTGGCGGCGTCGCCGAACACCAGGCCCTGCACCGCCTTGTCGTAGGCCGCGATGCCGTCGATCGGCAGGTAGCCGCGCGCCTTCGGCGCCTCGAGCATCTGGTGTTCGGCCGCGGCCACGCACTTCAGCAGCGGCAGCTTGCCGTTCTCGTCGTAGTACACGCCGACGCCGAGGTTGACCTTGGCCGGGTTCGGGTCGGCGTTGAACTGCTCGTTCAGGCCAAGGATCGGGTCGCGCGGAGCGAGCTCGACGGATGCAAACAGAGACATGGAGAGTTCCAGCGAAGTTGGAGGGACGGGGCCTTCCCAGGGTTAGTGCGGCCCTAGATCAATTTTAGGCGCTGCCTATTCGAGCCCGTCTGGAGCAGGTGATCCGGTCTGGCACAGAACCCGTGAACCCGCGCGAAAGTCGCTGCAAAACGCTCGGGATTTCCACCGAGCCAGATCGGGAGTGTCTCCCGTATCGCCTGCCTGCGCCTCGCTCCTAGCATGCGACGCCTCTCGTTCCAGAGCCCTGTACGCAGGCCGTCTTCCCTCCGTCGCCCCCGCCCGCATGAGCGTCCGATCCCGAGCCCGAAAGCACCGCCTGACGCCACTGAAGCGCGCGGTGCTTTCGTTGGCGACACTGGCCTCGCCGTTGTCGACGCTGGCCCAGCAGGCGCCCGCGGCCGCGGCCTCGGCGCCCGAAGCCGCCCCGTCCGATGCCGCCGTGCGGCTCAACCCCGTGCTGGTACCGGGCAAGCGCGCCACCGACGTCGGGCCGATGCCGGGCCTGGCGGTGACGAAGGACCAGATCCCGGCCAACCTCCAGAGCGCGACGAAGGAGCAGATCAAGGAATCGCGCGCGCTGAACATCGGCGACTACATGAACACCCAGCTGCAGGGGGTGAGCGTCAACGACTACGCCGGCAATCCCTTCCAGATGGACGTGAACTACCGCGGTTTCACGGCCAGCCCGCAGATCGGCACGCCGCAGGGCCTGTCGGTGTTCTTCGACGGCGTGCGGGTGAACGAGCCCTTCGGCGACGTGGTGAACTGGGACCTGATCCCGCTCAACGCGATCGAGCGCTTCGACCTGTTCCCGGGCTCGAACCCGCTGTTCGGGCTGAACACGCTGGGCGGGGCGATCTCGGTGCGCAGCAAGAACGGCTTCACGGCGCCCGGCGTCGAGGGTGAGCTGCTGGCCGGTTCCTGGGGCCGCCGGCAGGTCAAGCTGAGTGCCGGTGGCAATGACGACACGCTGGGCGGCTTCGTGGCCTACACCGGCTTTCGCGAGGACGGCTGGCGCGACAACTCGCCGTCGCGCGTGCACCAGCTGTTCGGCCGCGGCGACCTGCGGCTGGATCGCGGCTCGCTGTTCGCCAGCGCGCTGTTCGCGAGCAACGAGCTGATCGGCAACGGGCTGATCCCTCTGTCGCTGTACGAACAGCGCGCCGAGACCGTGTTCACCTCGCCCGACCGCTCCGACAACCGCGTGCTGCAGCTCGCGCTCGGGGGTCAGTTCGACGTCTCCGAGCGCTTCAACATCACCGGCCAGCTCTACACCCGCAAGAGCCGGCGCGGCGGCCTCAACGGCGACATCTACGAAGGCTTCGACGACATGATCGGCCTGCGCGGCGGCTACTTCGATCCGGACAATCCGGCAGCCGGCGTGCAGCCCCGCAACGGCGCCTACTACAACACGCCCGGCGTCATCACCGGCACGCCGATCGGTCTGCTGACGGACACCGCGCTGGACCAGCGCACGCACGGGGCCTCGCTGCAGTTCAACTGGAACCTGCCGACGCGCAGCGTGATGGTGGGCGCCTCGATCGACCGCAGCCGCTCGACCTACTCGATGTTCCAGCGGCTCGGCCTGATCGACGCCACGCACGGCGTCTATGCGGACCCGGCCGCGCTGCCGGCGTTCATCGCCGCGCAGATGGATATCCCGGGCAACAACTTCGAGGGCACGTCGACCACGAAGAGCCTCTACGCCAGCGACACCTGGACCCTGGCACCGCAGCTCACGCTCACCACCGCCGCGCGCTACAACCACACCACGGTCGACAACCAGCTGCTGACGCGCACCGTCGAAGGCCTGGTCGACCTGCACGAGCTGCCCGCCAACTACGACAACGCGCAGACGCTGACGGCCGAGAAGTTCAGCTACCGCTCCCTCAACCCCTCGGTCGGCCTGAACTGGCTGCCGGCACCGGGCCTCAACACCTTCGCCAACGTGAGCCGCGGCTCCCGCACGCCGTCGGTGGTGGAACTCGGCTGCGCCTTCGACGACACGCCCACGCCGGTCACGCTGCCCGGCGCGACGCCGAACGACCCGCCGGTGGTGATCGGCACCACCGCGCGCAGCCTGCTGGGGCCGGGCTGCAACCTGCCGACCACGCTGTCCGGCGACCCCTACCTGCCGCAGATCCGTTCCACCTCGTTCGAGCTCGGCGCGCGCGGTCTGCTGACGGCGAACTGGGAGTGGAACGCGAGCCTCTTCCGCACCGACCTGAAGGACGACATCTACTACGTCGGCGTGGGGCAGGGCCGCAGCTACTTCGACACCATCGGCAAGACGCGCCGCCAAGGCCTCGAGCTCGGACTGCAGGGCCGCGCCGGCGTGCTGGACGTGAAGGCCAGCTACTCCTACACGTCGGCGACCTTCGAGTCGCCGTTCTACATGACGAGCCCGCACAACAGCAGCGCGGACTTCGACCAGAACTCGCGCACCCAGGCCGACCTGGGCTACCGCGACTACCAGCTGCTGCCGTCGCCCGGCGCGTCGCTGAACGGCGGGCGCGGCACCTACCACCAGATCCTGGTGAAGCCCGGCGCCCGCATGCCGGGCATCCCGGCGCACGCCCTCAATTTCAACCTCGGCTGGCGCGTCACGCCGTCATGGAAGCTCGGCCTGGGCATGCAGCTGCGCTCGATGTCCTACGTGCGCGGCAACGAGAACAACCTGCACCGCCCCGGCGGCACGGACCAGGAGACCGGCCAGTACTACTGCCCGACCAATGCGCAGACGCGCGCCTGCGACCAGAGCGACGGCGGCTACATCCAGACCCCGACCCGGCCCGGGCGCACCTTCACGCAGAAGGGCACGGTGCCGGGCTTCGCGGTCTTCAACCTCGACACCAGCGTCGTCGTCACCAAGGGCTTCACCGTCGTCGCCCAGGTCACCAACCTGTTCGACCGCCGCTACGTCACGGCAGGCAACCTGGGCGTGAACCCGTTCTCGCCGTCGACCGTGGGCGCGATCGGCGTGAGCGGCTGGAACTACAACTCGGCCGAGTGGCAGCCATCGACCTTCGTCGGTCCGGGCGCGCCGCGCGGCATCTTCCTGGGGCTGTCCTATGCGCTCGGCGCGGATTGAGGCGGGCGCCGTGCGCGCCGTCCACGTGGTGCTCGACCTGCTTCGCGGCCGTCGCGGCGCGTCACGGGCCTGCGCATGCGTGTGCGCGGTGCTGGTGTCGGCCTGCGGCGGCGGCACCACCGGCGACACCGACGAACAGCCGCCCGCGGTGCGTGCCGAACTGGCCGGGGTCGTCAGCCCGGGTTTCGACCTGGATGCACAGATTCCCGAGCCCGGCAGCTCGCCGATCACCGGCCGCATCGTCGTCTCGGTCAAGGGCAGCCGCGGGATCATCCGCACCAGCGACAGCTTCGGCGCCGGCCCGGCCGACGAGCACCGCACCAGCCTGGCCGAGCTGGACGCGCCCTACATGCTGCGCTTCGCCCTGGTCGACGGCAGCTTCCTCGTGTCCGTCGCCACCGAGCCGGGGCGCGCCAACGTCACCGCGCTCACCACCCTGCTGGTCGCGCAGCTGCTCGGCGCCGACCCGGCCACGGCCTTCGACAGCTACAGCGCTTCGGCGACCGCCAATATCGCGCGCATCACCGATGCGCGGATCGCCGAGGCGCAGGCCGCGGTGACCGCCTACCTGCAGAACGTGCTGGGCATTCCGGTGCGGTCCGGCAGCGCGAGCTTCACGCAGGCCGCGTTCGCCGCCGCGGACGGCGACCCGATGTACGACACCATGGTGGCGCTCAACGCGAAGCTCGCCGCCGACGGCCTCACGCTGACCGACCTGTCGCAGACCGTGGCGGCGCAGGCGCGCCTGTGTCTCACCGAGTCGATCACGATCAGCCTCGGCGGCTCCACGAGCCGCTTCTGCACGGCGTCGAAGAGCGGCCTGCCGGAGACCGCCGACCCCACGGTGATGGCCTATGTGTTCACCGATCCGGGCGGTGCGACGCTGACGCTGCGCGTGCGCGGCAACGACCTGCTCACCGAACGCTACGTCACGGCCGAAGGCGTGGCCTACGACTGCAGCGCGGCGGGCTGCACCGGCCTCGTGCTCGGCACGCCGGCCGGCGACCTCAGCCGCCCGGCCACCTTCACCAACGGGCGGATCGGCGCCGCGACCTTGAACGGCAGCCTGACGCTGCCGGCGCCGGGCCCGGCGATCCCGGTGCTGCCGTGCGACAACAACCGCTACGCGCTGGTCTACCCTGACTTCAGCTTCGCGGCCGAGTGCGTCGACGCCAGCGACCCGTTCGGCATCGGAGGCATGTTCGGCGGCAATGCCGGCCTGCCACGGACCGGTTTCGGCTTCGGTGGCGCGCTGAGCGTGTACGTGGAGAACGGCGAGCTGCTCAGCATCACCGCCTTGCGGCCGTACACCGACCCGGGCACCGGCCAGCCGGTGGTCTTCAAGTGCGTGGGGGCCGAGTGCGCGGGTGCGGTCCTCGGCGAGCCGGAACTCAACTACGACTACGGACCCGAGCTGACGCTGCGCAGCCTGACGCTCAGCGGCGTGCAGCTGCGCGCGCTGAATGCCGACGGCACGCCGGCCACGCTGACCGAAGCGGCGACGCTGCAGGGTTCGTTCCTGACGATCGAGTACATCGACCCGGCGGAGTTTTCACCGCAACCCAACGACTGCCTGGGTACGACGGACCACTTCTTCGCCCAGGTCAGCTTCGGCGCCCAGGCGGTGACCGACATCTGTCCGGCGCCGGGCGGCAAGACCGCCACCGCCTATGCCGCAGGCGACCTGGACGTCGTCCTGTTCGGCTATGCGCCGGTGGGCGTGAATCCCCGGGTCGACCTGCAGATCCGCGGCGGCGTGGCCACGCGCATCGAAGTGAGCGGCGGGTCGTACAGCGGCGGCAACTTCCTGTGCGATGGCGATTGCAGCAACGTGGTGGTTGGTGCGCCCAACGGTGCCGGTGAACGGAGCGTGACGTTCAACGGTGCCGTCCTGCGCGAGATCGAACCCGCCGGCCTGCCCGGCACCCGAACGATGAGCCTGACCGGCAGCTTCGTCACGCCGCCGCCCTAGCACGCGGCGCGCGACGGTCTGCGCGCAGGAACGAACGACAGAGCAAGGAGCTTCCCGTGCAAGGCGGGAGGGTGGCATCCGCCGGAAGGGCCGGCGGATGCGGTGTTCCAACGGAGAGAGGAGACCGACATGAAGAAGAGAGTGCCGCTGCGGCGGCGAGGCATGGCCATGGTCATCGGCCTGGCGCTGGCCAGTGCGGGCGCGGCGCAGGCCGCGGGGTTCGAGACGCTGAGCGCGAGCGGTGCGAACGTGTTGAAGACCTGCAACCCGACGAACTCGAGCGGCGTGACGACCTGCAAGGTCACCAGCCTGCCGGGCGAGAGCGGCTTCGATCTGGTCGCGTCGCGCTCGGCGCCGATCATCATCAACGGCGTGAGCGTGGGCACCCAGCTCGAGAAGGTGTGGCGGCACTGCACCGACAAGAAGCTCTTCATCTTCGGCGTGCGCGTGCAGATGAACGCGAACCAGTGGGACGAGACGGGCGCCGCCTTCAACGTCAACGACGTGCTGCGCCAGGTGCGCACCGACAAGGGCGTCGAAGTCGCCTATTTCGCGGGCAGCCCGGCGGCGACCAAGCTGCTCAAGGCCGCCGGCCGCACCTTCGCGGGCCTGAACGAGTACGACACCGCGAAGCCGCCGCGCAACAACGCCTGGGTCGATTTCCGCATCGACGCTAACGCCGCCGAGGCGAGCGGCCCGAGCAGCCCGAACTCGCCGTGGCTGCTGACCAAGACGCGCGCTCCCGAAGGCTACAGCCTGCAGGACTTCGCCCTGCGCCTGCTGAACTCGGAGAACGAGGACGTCGACCAGAACAGCATCTACGCGCTGGGCTACCAACCGGTGTGCACCAGCGAAGCGTGCGCGCCCGAAGAAGAGGAAGAGGACGACGACTGACACGTCGCGGACCCTGATCAAACCCACAACAGGAGACCCTCATGAACCTTCGTTTCCACCTGACCGCCCTGACGGCGGTCGCCGCCGTGTTCGGCGTCGCCGTTCCCGCCCACGCTCAATGGGTGTCCTTGCCGACCTCCGGCACCATCCTGCAGACCGTCAACCCGAAGACGGTCGTCTCGCCGACGCCGGCGACCTGCACCAACACCGGCGTGGCGCCGACCGGCGACCAGTTGCCGGTCGAGCAGCAGTCGGCCTCGCTCGCCACCGGCAAGTTCACCGGCCTGCCGGGCAGCGCCGCGATGCCGGGCTATGCGTCGACCCCGGTCGCCGCGACCTCGTACACGCTGCAGACCGGCAGCCCGGCCAAGACCGTGGGCACGCTGTACGACCGCGTCTATTGCGCCGGTTCGGGCACGACCACCTGCAACGCCACCAAGGTGTACGTGTTCGCCACCCGCGCGATCCTGAACACCACGGTCGCCAACCCGCCGAACCTCACCTTCGAGATCAACGACTTCTTCCGTACCGTGCCGTCGACCGCCACCGTCGAGGCCGGGTACTACATGGGCACCAGCGGCACCAGCGTCGACACCGGGCTGTCGACCAAGTATGTCGAGTACGTGGGGCGCACCAACAGCGGTCTCAACCAGACCATCACGCGCGACAACACCAAGGTCGCGTTCCGCACCGACGTCAACGCCAGCGATCCGGAGCGTTGCGAGCCCTACTCGAAGAACAACCCGATCAGCGCCTGGGTCTACCACCGCGTGACCTGCCCGAACGGCGTGGAGACGGCGCCGGCCAACATCACCTTCAAGACGCGTGTGCGCGAGGGCGGCGAGGAGGGGCAGCCCATCATCAGCATCAGCACCAGCGGTTACGTCTGCAAGCCCTGAGGCCTGAAGGCGGGAGCGGGTGAGGGGAGCGAGGCCCTCGACGTTGACATGAGCAGGAACTCCCTCTGGTTCGACGAGCGGCCACGCCATCTGGGGTGGCTGCTCCTGCTTCTGCCGGTGCTGGCGGTGCTGCTGGTGGCCGTCGGCACCAATCTCTGGCGCGATCAGCCCTCGCGGGCGGCGGTGCCGGCGGTGGCCGTGCCGCAGCGGAGCCCGGCCGTAGCGATGCCGGTCGGGCTGCCGATGCCGCCCGGTGTTCGCGTCGACGAGCGGGGCACGGCCGTGCCGGCGAAGCCGTCGCTCATGACCTGCCCCTACCAGCAACTGGATCTCGTGCCGGCGAACGGCACGGTGCAGCGCGCCTGCGTGGCGACCACCCGCATGCTGCAGAGCGGCGACCTGCGCAGCTACGTGCTCGAACCGCAGGGCGTGTCCGACTGGACGTTGCGCATCGACAGCGGCGACGGACGGGTGATGGCGGCCAGCCTGTCGGCGCCCGGTCGCGGCGATTACCGCTGCGAGGAGGACACATGCGCCGGCTTCTCGATCGGCCCGCGCGACGCGCACGGCGGGCGCACGCTGGGGGTGAGCCGGGCCGTGCTCACGGCCGAGGACGGCGCGGCGATGCACCTGAGCGCCAGCCTCAAGGCGCCCGGTGACCAGCAGGATGCCGACCTGGCCTGCAACGAGCCCGGCGTCTCCATCGTCGAGCGCAGCGGCGCGGTGCTCACGCTGTGCCCTTCCGGCGGCGGTGGCGTGGTCCGCCTGGCGCACGAGCGCCGCCTCTACAGCCTGCGTGGCGCGGCCGGCGACACGCTGTTGGTCGGGGTGGACGCCGGCGGCGCGGTCGACTTCGTGCAGATCGGTGCCCTCGAGTGCCAGGGCTTGGCCTGCTCCGGCGTCACGACGCAGCCGGGCGATGACCCGTCCAGCGAGAGCGGCCGGCGGTTCAGTTTTTCCGGCACCACCGTGACCGACGGGCTGCGCGGTGGCGCCGCCGCGGTGCTGAGCGGCAGCGCGGTGCTGCCTCCGTTCTGACGCAGACGATGATCTACCTCCCTCGCTGGCTCGACGACGAGCTCCATGGCCGCGGCTGGGTGCTGGCCGCGGTGATGCTGTCGGCCCTGCTGTTCTCTGGCTGGCTGGTGTGGGAGCGTTGGAGCCAACCGGTGGGTGCCGTCCGTCCGGTCCGGGTGGAAACGGCGGCGCCGCAGCCGGCTCCGCTCGCGCTGCCGGTCGTGGCAGCCGACCCGGCGGCCGTGCCGGCGTCTGCGGCGCCCGCGGCGCTGCCGTCCTGCCCGCATCAGCACGTCGACATCACCGGCGCCGATGGCCAGCTGCAGCGCGGCTGTCTGTCGGCGACGCGCACGCGCCAGAGCGGCAGCGTGCGCAGCTACGGGGCGCAGGCCGAGGGCGTGTCGAACTGGCACCTGACGATCGACGCGGCCGGGGGGCAGGTGATTTCGGTGCGCCTCAGGCAGGGGGCGATCGGCACGTCGCCCGAGCGGCTCTACGTCTGTGACGGTGCGGCCTGCCAGGGCGCTTCGCTGGCCGTCCCCGATGCCCACGGCGCGCGCGCCCTGACCCTGGACGACACCCGGCTGCAGGCCCTGCCGCCCGGCCAGCGTTGGCGACGGCCCCTGCCCGGCGGGAAGCGCAGCCCGCCGGACCCCGCTGCCGGCGCTGCGGCGGGGGAGGCGCGCGCCGTGGTGAGCCTGAAGGCCGTCCTGAGCGCTCCGCCCGATCGCAACGATGCGTCGCTGGCGTGTGCCGGTCGTGGCGTGACGATCGTGAACGGACAGGGTGCCGTGATCGACTTCTGCGCCCTCGGCGGCGCCGGCTTCGAACTGCCCGACGACGGGCCGGTGCGCTATGTTTTCCGTGACCTGGAAGGCCGCGCGCTGGCGGTGGCCGTGGGCTCCGACGGCACGATCGATGGCGTGACGCTGGGCACCATGTCGTGCCGGGACACGCGCTGCGGTGGCGTGTCGATGAGTGTTCGCGGAGACACCGGCAACCCGGCGGCCGAACGGAGCTTCGCGTTCTCCGGCACCACGCTCTACGAGGCCGGCACCGGCCGGCCGGCCGCGACCTTGAATGGCGGCGTGACGATGCCATCCCAGGAGTGAACCGGGTGGCCGAATCGGGGAGGGCGCGGCTGGTGACCCGCGGGTGACCCCGGCATCCCGCTTGCGGTAGGCTGGCGGATTGGCCCGGCCCTGCTCGGGTCGCCGCAACCACCCCGCTCGAACCGGGGCCCACGATGCCTGAGCCTGCCCACGTCCTGCCCGACACCCCCGACGCCCCATCCGCGCTGCCCGAGGGCGAGTTCGTCTCGTTCCCCGATTCGCCGTTCCAGCTGTTCCAGCCCTATCCGCCGGCCGGCGACCAGCCGACCGCGATCGGGCAACTGGTGGACGGCATCAACGACGGCGAGGTGTTCCAGACGCTGCTGGGCGTGACCGGCTCGGGCAAGACCTTCACGATGGCCAACGTGATCGCGCGGTCGGGGCGGCCGGCGATCGTGTTCGCGCCGAACAAGACCCTGGCGGCCCAGCTCTACAGCGAGTTCCGCGATTTTTTCCCCAAGAACGCGGTCGAGTACTTCGTCAGCTACTACGACTACTACCAGCCCGAGGCCTATGTGCCGCAGCGCGACCTGTTCATCGAGAAGGACAGCGCGATCAACGAGCACATCGAGCAGATGCGGCTCTCGGCCACCAAGAGCCTGCTGGAGCGGCGCGACGTGATCATCGTCGCCACCGTGTCGGCCATCTACGGCATCGGCAAGCCCGAGGACTACACGCAGATGCGGCTGATCGTGCGCGCCGGCGGCAAGCTGGGCCAGCGCGACCTGATCGCGCAGCTGATCCGCATGCAGTACAAGCGCAACGAGACCGACTTCGCGCGCGGCACGTTCCGCGTGCGCGGCGACACGGTGGACATCTTCCCGGCCGAGCACTCGGAGCTGGCGATCCGCATCGAGCTGTTCGACGACGAGATCGAGGCGCTGTCGCTGTTCGATCCGCTCACCGGCCAGATCCGCCAGAAGGTGCCGCGCTTCGTGGTCTACCCCTCCAGCCACTACGTCACGCCGCGCGAGCAGGTGCTCGCGGCGATCGAGGGCATCAAGGAGGAGCTGCGCAACCGGCTCGCCGAGTTCGTGGCCGACGGCAAGCTGGTGGAGGCGCAGCGCATCGAGCAGCGCACCCGCTTCGACCTCGAGATGCTGCAGGAGATCGGCCACTGCAAGGGCATCGAGAACTACTCGCGCCACCTGGCGGGCTCGGCGCCGGGCGAGCCGCCGTCGACGCTGGTGGACTACCTGCCCAAGGACGCGCTGATGTTCCTGGACGAGTCGCACGTGCTGATCGGCCAGCTCGGCGGCATGTACAACGGCGACCGCGCGCGCAAGACCACGCTGGTCGAGTACGGCTTCCGGCTGCCGAGCGCGCTGGACAACCGGCCGCTGAAGTTCGAGGAATTCGAGACCAAGATGCGCCAGGTGGTGTTCGTCTCCGCCACGCCGGCCACCTACGAGCAGGAGCACGCCGGCAACGTGGTCGAACAGCTGGTGCGGCCCACCGGGCTGGTGGACCCGGTGGTCGAGGTGCGGCCGGCCACCCGCCAGGTCGACGACGTGCTGCAGGAGATCCGCGACCGCGTCGACGCGAACGAGCGCGTGCTGATCACCACGCTCACCAAGCGCATGGCCGAGCAGCTGACCGACTACCTGGCCGACAACGGCGTGAAGGTGCGCTACCTGCATTCCGACGTGGATACCGTGGAGCGGGTGGAGATCCTGCGCGACCTGCGGCTCGGCAGCTTCGACGTGCTGGTGGGCATCAACCTGCTGCGCGAGGGCCTGGACATCCCCGAGGTCTCGCTGGTGGCCATCCTCGACGCCGACAAGGAAGGCTTCCTGCGCTCCGAGCGCTCGCTGATCCAGACCATCGGCCGCGCGGCGCGCAATCTCAACGGCAAGGCCATCCTCTACGCCGACAAGATCACCGACTCGATGCGGCGCGCCATCGGCGAGACCGAGCGTCGGCGCGAGCGCCAGATCGCCTTCAATGCCGAGCATGGCATCACGCCGCGCAGCATCAACAAGCAGGTCAAGGACCTGATCGACGGCGTGTATTCCGAGAAGAGCCGTGGCGACGACCTGAAGGCCGCGCAGGCGGCGGCCGAGATCGAGTCGATGAGCGAGAAGGACCTCGGCAAGCGCATCAAGCTGCTCGAGAAGCAGATGCTGGAGCACGCCCGCGGCCTGGAGTTCGAGAAGGCGGCACGGGTGCGCGACCAGCTGGCGCTGCTGCGCGAGCAGGCCTTCGGTGGCGCCGGTCACGACAACGTGCTGCCGCTGGTGTCAGGCAAGAGCGGGTCTGCCCGCTGACGGGGCGCGTGCCGCGTCTCCGATAATCCGGGCGGGATGGTCAACGGGGTCGCTCGAGCCCCGCCCGTGCGGCCCGGCCGCGCTCTTGCAGGAGATTTGTCGTGGGCGATCCTCTGTCGCTGCTGAGATTCAGTGCGGCATCCGGGCACATCTGGCTCGACGAGCAGCGCATGCTGCTGCTGCACGCGCGCGCGCTGGCCGCGCTGCGCAAGGAACTGTTCGATTCGCTGGGCGTCGAGCGCGCCCGAGGCCTGCTGGTGCGCATGGGCTTCGCTTCCGGCCGTCACGACGGCGAACTGGCGGTCAAGCAGCGCGGCAGCGGCAAGAGCAACGAGGAGGCCTTCCTGCTCGGGCCGCAGCTGCACGCCCTGGAAGGTGCGGTCAGCGTCGAGAAGGTGGCGCTCGAGATGGACCTTGCCACCGGACACTTCTTCGGCGACTTCCTGTGGACCAACTCCTGGGAGGACGAGGCCAACATCGCCGATTTCGGCTTCGGCGAGGAGCCGGCCTGCTGGACGCAGATCGGCTATGCCTCGGGCTACACCAGCGCCTTCATGGGCCGGCTGGTGGTGTTCAAGGAAATGGAATGCCGCAGCCAGGGCGACAGCCGCTGCCGCATCATCGGCCAGCCGGCCGAGGCCTGGCGCGACGAGGCCTATCTCAGCTACTTCCGCCCGCAGGTGATCGGTCAGCAGCTGATCGACTACAGCATCGGCCTGGAGCAGCTGCGCGCGGTGCAGGCGCGGCGCCAGTACGACCGCAAGCTGATCGGCGTGTCGCCGGGCTTCCGCGCCGCCTTCGAGCTGCTGCGCAGCGCGGCCGACAGCGCGATCACCGTGCTGCTGCTCGGAGAGACGGGCGTGGGCAAGGAGATGTTCGCGCGCTGGCTGCACGAGAACGGCCCGCGCGCCGGCGGCCCATTCATCGCGGTGAACTGCGCTGCCATCCCCCACGAGCTGATCGAGGCCGAGCTGTTCGGCGTGGAGAAGGGCGCCTACACCGGGGCGCAGCTGGCGCGCGCCGGGCGCTTCGAGCGCGCCAGCGGCGGCACGCTGTTCCTCGACGAGGTGGGTGACCTGCCGCTGGCGGCCCAGGTGAAGCTGCTGCGCGCGCTGCAGACGGCCGAGGTGGAGCGGCTCGGCTCCGAGCACGCCACCAAGATCGACGTGCGCATCGTCGCGGCCACCAACGTCGACCTGCAGCAGGCCATGCAGGCCGGCCGCTTCCGCAGCGACCTGTTCTACCGGCTCAACACCTTTCCGATCACGATCCCGCCGCTGCGCGAGCGCACCACCGACATCCCGGCACTGATCGAGCGTTTCCTGGAGAAATACGGGGAGCTCTACAACAAGAAGCTGCGCGGCCTGACCGACAAGGCGATGCGCCAGGTGCTGAGCCACGCCTGGCCCGGCAACATCCGCGAGCTGGAGAACGTGATCGAGCGCGCCGTGCTGCTGGCGCCGGCCAACGGCCCGATCGAGGCCTGTCACCTGTTCGGTGAACCGGCGCTGCGCGCCAGCGAGGGCAGTCTGGATGCGAAGGGCCGCGTGACCGAGGTCCACCCCGACGCCCTCGGCCGCCTGTGCGACGAGGCCTTCGAGCACCACATCGACCTCGAGTCGCTGGAGCGCCGCATGATGCAGGCGGCGATGCAGCGCGCCAAGGGCAACCTGTCGCAGGCCGCGCGCCTGCTCGGCATCACCCGGCCGCAGCTGGCCTACCGGCTCAAGAAGGAAGGCCTGCCGACCGGCTGACCGCGCTCCGCCGGCCCGCGGCTCGAGCCGCCCCGTCGCCTCTCGGCGGCCGGGCGGCTTTTTCATGTGCGCCGGCACTTCACCAAATGATCAAGCTGCGCTGCAGCAACTGATCAGCTCCGTATCCGGGGCAACCCTGGGTTCGCGCCGGCGCTGGCGTCGAGGGCTTGTGAATCAAGCACTTAGCGCAATTGGCACGGCCGTTGCCCTTATCAGTCCGTCCAGGCGGTTCGCCAGGGCCGAAGTGATGGATTGAACAAATGAAGCTCGCGCTCCCCAAGACTGCCCGGTCGTCGTCGGGCTCGGCGGCCCGGATGACCGGCCAGCCCTGCTATGTGCGTGTCACCGGCACGCTGGACGAGCGCTTCGTGGAGTTCGAGTTCGCGATCGGCGACCCGGAACTGTCGGTCGAACTGGTGATGCAGTTCGAGCAGTTCCGCGAGTTCTGCGCGACGCACGAGGTCACCCACCTCAGCGCCGAGGAAGGCGCGCGGCTGGACTTCGAGCGCATGAAGTGGCGCTTCGGCGCCCCCGGCATCACCGACTGATCGAGATCGATCGCCAACCAGACAGCAGACAGAGCATCACAGGAGACAAGGCCGTGCAAGTCGACATCAAGACCACCGACATCCATCCGGTCCGCCAGACCTTCGCGCACGTGGCGCGCCGGCTGGGTGCGGACAAGCCCGCGTCGCGCTACCAGGAGGCGACGCTGGACATGCAGCCGACCACCAACTGGCACTACCGGCCGCTCTGGGACGCCGAGCACCACGTGTTCGACGTGCGGCGCTCCAGCATCGTGATGGCCGACTGGTACGCGTTCAAGGACCCGCGCCACTACTACTACGGCGTGTACACGATGGCGCGAGCCAAGCAGCAGGAGGGCGTGGACAAGCAGTTCGAGTTCGCCGAGAAGCGCAACCTGCTCGGCGCGCTCGACGACGCCACGCGCGACACGCTGTCCCGCGTGCTGGTGCCGCTGCGCCATTACGAATGGGGCGGCAACATGAACAACACCTACTGCTGCGCCTACGGCTACGGCACGGCGGTCACCCAGGCCTGCTCGTACGCGGCGATGGACCGGCTGGGCATCGCGCAGCAGCTCTCGCGCATCGGCCTGCTGCTCGACGGCAGCCAGGGCAGCTCGCTCGACGCCGGCAAGATCGCCTGGCTGTCGGACCCCGCCTGGCAGGGCGTGCGCCGCGTGATGGAGAACCTGTTCGTCACCAAGGACTGGTTCGAGCTGTTCGTGGCACAGAACCTGGTGTTCGACGGCCTGCTGTACCCGCTGGTCTTCCGCCACTACGTGGACGCGGCGAGCCCGCGCACCGGCAACGCGCTGGCGATGCTCACCGAGTTCATCAACGACTGGTACGCGGAGAGCGCGCGCTGGGTCGACGCCACCGTGAAGACGGCGGCCGAGGAGTCGCCGGCCAACGCTGCGCGTCTGGCGGAGTGGGTGGGCATGTGGCGCGACGAGGTGCTGCGCGCCCTCGCGCCGCTGGCCGCGCTGGCGCTCGGCGAGCAGGGCACCGCAGCGCTCGCCGACGTGCGCGCCGAGTTCGATGCCCGCGTCGCGCGCCTGCGCCTCGCGGCCTGATCGCCGCCCCGAACCGTCAACCCGAGGACACGCCATGAGCTCCAACGCTTCCCCCACCGCTCCCGCCGCCGGCGCTTCGCGGCAGCCCGTGTTCATCTCGCTGCAGACCAACGACATCTCTCGCGGCATCGTCGACGCGATCGTGGCCGACAACCCCGAGGCGTCCGTCTCGGAGTACCCGGCGATGGTCAAGATCGACGCGCCCGGGCGCCTGGTGATCCGCCGCGAGTCGGTCGAGGAGCGGCTCGGTCGGCGCTGGGACGTGCAGGAACTGCACCTCAGCCTGATCTCGCTGTCCGGAAACATCGACGAGACCGACGAAGAGTTCACCCTCCAGTGGGGCGCGCGCCGTTGAGCCGCCCGCGCCTCGAAACACCTTCCCTCAGCAGCAGGAGACCCGCATGAGCCAAACCGCCGCCAAGCCCGGCAAGCGACTGGGCATCAAGGAACGCTACGCGATGATGACGCGCGGCCTCGGGTGGGAGACCACCTACCAGGCCATGGACGACGTGTTCCCGTACGACAAGTTCGAGGGCATCAAGATCCACGACTGGGACAAGTGGGAAGACCCGTTCCGCCTGACGATGGACGCCTACTGGAAGTTCCAGGGCGAGAAGGAGAAGAAGCTCTACGCCATCATCGACGCGTTCCAGCAGAACCAGGGCCAGTTCAACATCAGCGACCCGCGCTACCTGAACACCCTGAAGCTGTTCCTGACCGGCGTGAGCCCGCTGGAGTACGCCGCACACCGCGGCTACGCGATGGCCGGCCGCTCGTTCCGCGGCGTCGGCGCGCGCGTGGCGGCGCAGATGCAGTCGATCGACGAGCTGCGCCACGCGCAGACGCAGATCCACACCATCAGCCACTTCAACAAGTACTTCGACGGCCTGCACGACCCGCAGTACATGCACGACCGCGTCTGGTACCTGTCGGTGCCGAAGTCCTACTTCGAGGACGCGATGACGGCCGGACCGTTCGAGTTCGTGACCGCGATCTCGTTCTCGTTCGAGTACGTGCTGACCAATCTGCTGTTCATGCCCTTCATGAGCGGCGCCGCCTTCAACGGTGACATGGCCACGGTGACCTTCGGCTTCTCGGCGCAGAGCGACGAGTCGCGCCACATGACGCTGGGCCTCGAGGTGGTGAAGTTCATGCTCGAGCAGGACCCGGACAACGTGCCGATCATCCAGAAGTGGGTCGACAAGTGGTTCTGGCGCGGCTACCGGCTGCTGACGCTGGTGTCGATGATGATGGACTACATGCTGCCCAAGCGCGTGATGAGCTGGAGCGAGGCGTGGGAGATGTACTTCGAGCAGAACGGCGGCGCGCTGTTCGAGGACCTGGCGCGCTACGGCATCCGGCTGCCCAAGTACCACGAGGTCGCCAAGGCGGAGAAGGGTCACCTCTCGCACATCGCCTGGGCCACCTTCAACAACTACGGCCATGCGGCCGACTTCAACTCCTGGGTGCCGCAGCCTGATGAACTGGACTGGCTGAGCCAGAAGTACCCGGACACCTTCGACGCCGTCTACCGCCCGCGCTTCGAGTGGCTGGCCGCGTACGAGAAGGAGCACGGCAAGATGTGGCGCAACGACACGCTGCCGCTGCTGTGCCAGACCTGCCAGGTGCCGGCGATCTTCACCGAGGTGAGCGATCCCACGCGCATCAGTCTGCGCGAAAGCAGCTACCACGGCATGAAGTACCACTTCTGCTCGGACGGCTGCAAGGACATCTTCGACGACGAGCCCGAGAAGTACGTGCAGGCATGGCTGCCGGTGCACCAGATCTACCAGGGCAACTGCTTCCCCGAGGGCGCCGACCCGACCGCGCCGGGCTTCAACCCGCTGGCCGAGGTGCTGAAGTACTACCACATGACCCCAGGCGCGGACAGCGGCGACTTCAACACCTCGCCCGACCGCCGCAACTGGGAGCGCTGGACCGGCGAGGACCTGACGCCGCCCGCCGCCAAGGCCGCCTGAACGGGGAGGACCGGAACCATGACCACCATCGCCCTCAAGCCCGGCTATTCGGGCCCGGTGCAGGACACCGAGGACAAGTTCCACGGCAACCGCCTGCTCTACGTCTGCTGGGACGAACACCTGCTGTTCTGTGCCCCGGTGGCGCTGCCGCTGCCGCCCTCCATGCCGTTCGGCGCGCTGCTCTCGCAGGTGCTGCCCGGCATCTACGGCAGCCACCCCGACTTCGCCCGCGTCGACTGGTCGAAGGCGGTCTGGACGCACGGCAGCGAAGCCTTCCGGCCCGACCCGGAGAAGTCGCTCGCCGACAACGGCCTGGTGCACAAGTCGGTGATCCGTTTCAGCACGCCGGGGTTGCACGGCATCCAGGGCTCGCGCAGCTGACCGCGGGGCCGACATGAGCTTCCAGATCACGATCGAGCCGCTGGGGCAGGCGGTCGCGGTGCGCGACGGGCAGACTGTGCTCGACGCCTGCCTGCGCGCCGGCGTCTGGCTGCCGCATGCCTGCGGCCACGGCGTGTGCGGCACCTGCAAGGTCCAGGTGCTCGAGGGCGAGTGCGAGCACAACCATTCGTCGAGCTTCGCGCTGATGGACTTCGAGCGCGACGAGGGCAAGATCCTCGCCTGCTGCGCGACGGCCAGCACCGACATCGTCGTCGAGGCCGACATCGACGAGGACCCCGACGCGCAGTTCCTGCCGCTGTAGGACTACCGCGCCGAGCTGGTGGAGGCGCGCATGCTCACGCCCACCATCCGTGGACTGTGGCTGAAGCCCGACCGGCCGGTGTCCTTCCAGGCCGGCCAGTACGTGATGCTGCAGGTGCCGGGCGTCGAGGGCGAGCGCGCGTTCTCGATCGCCAACAGCCCGGCCGAAGCGCTGATCGAGCTGCACATCCGCCGCGTGCCCGAGGGCCGTGCCACCGGCTGGCTGCATGACACGCTGCAGGTCGGCCAGACGCTGCACTTCACCGCGCCGAGCGGGCGCTTCTTCGTGCGCAAGTCGGCCGGCCTGCCGCTGATCTTCGTGGCCGGCGGCTCGGGGCTGTCGAGCCCCAAGTCGATGATCCTCGACCTGCTGGCCGAGGGCAGCACGCTGCCGATCACGCTGGTGCAGGGCGCCCGCAACGAAGGCGAGCTCTACTTCCGCGAGCTGTTCGAGCAGCTGGCGCAGCAGCATCCGAACTTCAGCTACGTGCCGGCGCTGTCGGACCTGCCGGCGGACTCGGGCTGGACGGGTGCTCGCGGCTATGCCCACGAGGCGCTGAAGGCGCGCTTCGACGGCGACTTCCGCGGCCACCAGGCCTACCTGTGCGGGCCGCCGCCGATGATCGAGGGCTGCATCGCCACGCTGATGCAGGGCCGCCTGTTCGAGCGCGACATCTACACCGAGAAGTTCTTCACCGCGGCCGACGCGGCGAACGCGGCGCCGCGCAGTCCGCTGTTCCGCAAGCTCTGAGCGGGGCGACGCGATGCGCTCAGCGGCCCTGCCATTCCCTGGAGAACGCCCGCACCACGTCGACGAAGGTGGCGAGGATGGGCGACGGGTCGTCGCGCCGGTGGATGCAGGCGAGCTCGATGTCCTTCAGGTAGCGGCAGTTGAGCGGCCGGTACACCACACCGGGCAGCTGCAGGCTCGCCGTCGATTCCGTCGCCACGCACAACCCGAAGCCGCCGGCCACCAGCGCCACGCAGGTCAGCACGTCCTCCACCGACTGCGCCACGTTCATGCGCACGCCCTCGCGATGGAAGGCGGCGGCCACCTGCTGGGCCAGGCCCGGCAGCGGCGAGTTGGGGTAGAGGATCAGCGGTTCGGCGTCCATGTCGCGCAGCGTGATCTCGCGCTGCTTGCACAGCCGGTGGCCCTTGTAGAGCCCGACCACCAGGCGCTCGCGCAGCACGGTCTCGACCACCAGATCGGGCTCGCGCGGGAACAGGCGGTTGAAGCCCACCGTGATGCGGCGGTCGCGCAGCGCCTCGATCTGCTGCGCCTTGCTCAGGTGGTGCAGCTCGATCTCGACCGTGGGCCGCTCGGCGTGGAAGCGCGCCAGCAGCCGCGGGATCACGTCGAGCACGCCGGAGCCGAAGATGCCCACGTCGATGCGGCCGATCATGCCCTTGCCGGCCAGCTGGGTGCGCTCCTTGGCGCGGCCGGCCAGCGTCAGCAGGTTGGGCACCTCGTCGAGCAGCACCTGGCCGGCCTCGGTCAGCTCCACGCCCTTGGGCGTGCGCACGAACAGCGCCGTGCCCAGTTCCTCCTCCAGCGCACGGATCTGCCGCGTCAGCGGTGGTTGCGCCATGTGCAGCCGCTCGGCGGCGCGGCGGAAGTTCCGTTCCTCGGCGAGCGCCAGGAATTCGCGCATCTGTCTCAGTTCCATCGGGACGCTCCGTGTCGGTCGGTCAATACTGAATTGGTATCGATTTTGAGAAAAGCAGTATTGGACAGTATCGGGTGCGAACCCTATCGTTTCAACCGTTCGGTCCAGATGCAGCGCGTGCAGAGACACGCGGCACCGACCGCACGGTCAGGAGACAAGGCATGAACGGCGCACCGCGGCGCGAACGGGTCTGAGGCAGGCCATGTCGCACTACGAGGTTCACATCGACAACACCGGCGAGGCCTACCGCTGCGCCGACACGCGCACGCTGCTCGAAGGCATGGAGGCGCTGGCGCGCCGTGGCATCCCGGTCGGCTGCCGCGGCGGCGGCTGCGGCGTCTGCAAGGTGCGCATCGAGACCGGCACCGTGCGCACCGAGAAGATGAGCCGCGCCCACGTCAGCGTCGCCGAGCAGGCCGAGGGCTACGTGCTGGCCTGCCGCGCCTACCCGCAGAGCGACCTGCGCCTGTGCGCCGTCGAGAAGATGGCGCGCTGCATCGAACGCAGCCATGCCCGTTCCTTCCTCGACGCTGCGCGCGCCGCGCAGCGCACGAGTTCCTGACCGCGAACCACCCCCACCCAGAGGAGACACACCATGGCCATGACTGGCGTACTGAGACCCGGACACGTGCAGCTGCGCGTGCTCGACATGAAGGCGGCGATCGAACACTACGGCAACGTGCTGGGACTGTGGGAGAGCGGCCGCGACGCCCAGGGCCGCGTCTACTTCAAGGCCTGGGACGAGCACGACCACCACAGCGTGGTGCTGCGCGAGGCCGATGAGGCCGGCATGGACTTCATGGGCTTCCGCGTCGATTCGCCGGCTACGCTGAAGAAGCTGGCCGCCGACGTGAAGGCCAGCGGCCTGGCGACCAATCTGCAGTGGATCGAGGCCGGCGAGATGCTCAAGACCGGCGAGCGCTTCCGCTTTACCGTGGCGACCGGCCATGTGATCGAGCTGTTCGCCGAGAAGGAGAAGGTCGGCAACGGCATGCCGCTGGAGAACCCGGAGATCTACCCGGACGGCCTCAAGGGCATGTCGCCGACGCGCTTCGATCACTGCCTGCTGTACGGCGACGACCTCGACGGCACCGTCAAGCTCTTCATCGACGTGCTGGGCTTCAGCCTCGCCGAGCAGGTGGTGGCCGGTCCGGACCGGCTGCAGATCGCGGCCTTCCTGACCTGCTCCAACAAGCCGCACGACGTCGCCTTCATCCGCCACCCGGAGAAGAACAAGTTCCACCACGCATCCTTCATCCTGGACAACTGGGGCGAGGTGCTGAAGGCGGCCGACATCATCACGCGCAAGCGCGTCTCGCTCGACATCGGCCCGACGCGCCACGGCATCACGCGCGGCGAAACCATCTACTTCTTCGACCCGAGCGGCAACCGCAACGAGGTGTTCTCCGGCGGCTACATCGCCTACCCGGACCGCCCGCCACTGACCTGGACCGACGACGAACTGGGCCGCGCGATCTTCTATCACGACCGCAAGCTCAACGAGGCCTTCCTGAGCGTCGTGACGTGACCCACCCCGTTGCGGCTGCGCCGCTCCCCCTCGAAGGGGGCGGCGCTGGCGGACCGGCGGAGCCGGATCCGCGGCGCCTGCTGGGGTGGGCCGTGGCGAACTGATCCATCGAGTGCGACCTGACCGACCGATTGACCGAGATGACATCTTCCACCGTTCCCTTGCGCAACCTCTCGTCCGATGCGGCGCACGCCGCGGTCGCGGCGGCGGTGGCGCATGCGCGCGACCTCGGCATCCGCGTCAACGCGGCAGCGGTCGACGCGAGCGGTGTGCTGCTGGCCTTCCTGCGCATGGACGGTGCCTTCCTGCATTCGGGCGGCATCGCGATCGACAAGGCCTACACCGCCGCGAGCTTCGGCTTCCCGACCGAGGGCTGGGGGCCGGTGCTCGAGGGTGACGCGTCGCTGAAGGCCGGCCTGCCGGCGGTGCCGCGCCTGGTGGTGTTCGGTGGCGGCGTGCCGGCCTACGAGGGCGCGCAGCGCGTCGGGGCGCTCGGCGTGTCGGGCGGCACGGCCGAGCAGGACGCAGCCTGTGCGCGGGCCGGGCTGGCGGCCATCGGGCTCGCCGCGCAGGCGTCATGAATTTCGCAGTGATCCAAGAGCAAGCATGAAACAGTTCCTGAACTTCATCGATGGCGAGTTCGTCGCCACCGACAAGACCTTCGCCAACCGTGCGCCGGTCGACAACCGCGTGCTGGGCCTGGTGCACGAGGCCGGCCGCACCGAGGTCGATGCCGCGGTGGCCGCGGCGCGCGCCGCGCTGAAGGGCGAGTGGGGTCGCATGCCCGTCGCCAAGCGCGTCGAGTTGCTGTATGCGGTGGCCGACGAGATCAACCGCCGCTTCGATGACTTCCTGGCGGCCGAGATCGCCGACACCGGCAAGCCGCTGAGCCTGGCCTCGCACATCGACATCCCGCGCGGCGCGGCCAACTTCAAGGTGTTCGCCGACATCATCAAGAACGTGCCCGCCGAGACCTTCGAGATGGCCACGCCCGATGGCGGCCAGGCGTTGAACTACGCGGTGCGCACGCCGGTCGGCGTGGTCGGTGTGGTGTGCCCGTGGAACCTGCCGCTGCTGCTGATGACCTGGAAGGTCGGCCCGGCGCTGGCCTGCGGCAACACCGTGGTGGTCAAGCCCTCCGAGGAGACGCCGGCCACCGCCACGCTGCTCGGCGAGGTGATGCAGAAGGTGGGCATGCCCAAGGGCGTCTACAACGTCGTGCACGGCTTCGGTCCGGACTCGGCCGGCGCCTTCCTCACGCAGCACCCGGACGTCGACGCGATCACCTTCACCGGCGAGACCCGCACCGGGGAGGCCATCATGGCCGCGGCCGCCAAGGGCGTGCGGCCGGTCAGCTTCGAGCTCGGCGGCAAGAACGCCGGCATCGTGTTCGCCGATGCCGACTTCGACAAGGCGGTGGCGGGCATCACCCGCAGCGCCTTCGAGAACTGTGGCCAGGTCTGCCTGGGCACCGAGCGCGTCTACGTGCAGCGGCCGATCTTCGAGAAGTTCGTGCAGGCGCTCAAGGCCAAGGCCGAGGCGCTGAAGATCGGCCCGTCGGAGGAGCCCGGCGTGGGCCTGGGTCCGCTGATCTCGGCCGAGCACCGCGACAAGGTGCTGAGCTACTACCGCAAGGCGGCGGAGCAGGGCGCCACCGTCGTCACCGGCGGCGGCGTGCCGAAGATGAGCGGTGCGCTGGCCGAAGGCCACTGGGTGCAGCCGACGATCTGGACCGGCCTGCCCGAGTCGGCCGCGGTGATCCGCGAGGAGATCTTCGGCCCGTGCTGCCACATCGCGCCGTTCGACACCGAGGAGGAGGCGATCGCGCTGGCCAACGCCACCGATTACGGCCTGGCCACCACGGTGTGGACGCAGAACCTCGGCACCGCGCACCGCGTGGCGCGGCAGGTCGAGGTCGGCATCTGCTGGATCAACAGCTGGTTCCTGCGCGACCTGCGCACCGCCTTCGGCGGCGCCAAGGCCTCGGGCATCGGCCGCGAGGGCGGCGTGCATTCGCTCGAGTTCTACACCGAACTGCGCAATGTGTGCGTGAAGCTGTGAGGACCGGACCATGAGCAGCGCGAATCCCGAGATCGGCAAGAAGGTCCGCACCGGCGGCTTCGACAGCAACGTGCACGACCAGGGCGCCTCGGCGCCCGGGCAGCCGCCGGTGCTGTTCGTCCACGGCTCCGGCCCCGGTGTCAGCGCGTGGGCCAACTGGCGCCTGGTGCTGCCGCGGTTGGCCACGCAGCGCCGCGTCGTCGCACCCGACATGCTGGGCTTCGGCTACACCGACCGGCCGCAGCCGGCCGACCAGTCGGGCGTCTACACGATGGACGCCTGGGTGCAGCAGGCCGTGGACCTGCTGGACGCGCTCGACATTGCGCAGGCCGACCTGGTGGGCAATTCCTTCGGCGGCGCACTGTCGCTCGCGCTGGCGATCCGCCATCCGCAACGGGTGCGCCGGCTGGTGCTGATGGGCAGCGTCGGCGTGCGCTTCCCGATCACGCCGGGGCTCGACGCCGTGTGGGGCTACACCCCGTCGTTCGAGAACATGCGCCGCATCATGGACGTGTTCGCATTCGACCGCGGCCTCGTCAACGACGAGCTCGCGAAGCTGCGCTACGAGGCCAGCATCCGCCCCGGCTTCCAGGAGTCGTTCGGGGCCATGTTCCCGGCGCCGCGCCAGCGCTGGGTCGACGCGCTTGCCAGCCCGGAGGCCGCGATCCGCGCGCTGCCGCACTCCACGCTGGTGATCCACGGCCGCGACGACCAGGTGATCCCGATGAGCACCTCGCTGACGCTCGCGCAGTGGATCCCCGACGCCCAGCTCCATCTGTTCGGCCGTTGCGGCCACTGGACGCAGATCGAGCACACCGAGCGCTTCGTCCGGCTGGTCAGCGACTTCCTCGCGGAAGCCGATGCCGCCGCCTGAATTCCCACCTCCCGACCCAGACCATGGACCTCCAACGCATTCAGGGCTACGGCGACGAGCTCTACCAGGCGCTGCTGAACCGCACGCCGGTGGCACCGCTGACCGAGCGCGAACCCGCGATCACGATCGATGATGCCTACCAGATCCAGCTGCGCATGATCCAGCGCCGGCTCGATGCCGGCGAGACCGTGATCGGCAAGAAGATCGGCGTGACGAGCAAGGTCGTGATGGACATGCTCAAGGTCAACCAGCCCGACTTCGGCCACCTGCTCTCGGGCATGGCCTTCAACGAGGGCGAGCCGATCCGCATGGGCACGCTGATCGCGCCCAAGGCCGAGGCCGAGGTGGCCTTCGTGCTCAAGCGCGATCTGGTCGGCCCCGGCGTCACCGCGGCCGACGTGCTGCGCGCGACCGACTGCGTGATGCCGTGTTTCGAGATCGTCGACTCCCGCATCAAGGACTGGAAGATCAAGATCCAGGACACCGTGGCCGACAACGCCTCCTGCGGCGTGCTGGTGCTCGGCGGCGTGCGCAAGGATCCGCGCCGCCTCGACCTCGCGCTGGCCGGCATGGTGCTCGAGAAGAACGGCGAGATCGTCAGCACCTCCACCGGTGCCTCGGTGCAGGGCTCGCCGGTCAATGCCGTGGCCTGGCTGGCCAACACGCTGGGCCGCCTGGGCATCACGCTGAAGGCCGGCGACGTGATCCTGTCGGGCTCTCAATCGCCACTCGTGCCGGTGGTGGCCGGCGACAGCCTGTACTGCAGCGTCGGGGGCCTCGGCAGCACCTCGGTGCGCTTCGTCGAATGAGCGGAAGAAACGACATGAACCTCGATGCCAAGACCATCGCCCAGCTCGCCGAGCACCTGGAGACCGCCGAGCTGCAGGCGCGCGACGTCACCAAGATCACCGACGACTTCCCCGGCATGGACTGGGACGACGCCTACGCGATCCAGGACGAGATCCGCCGCCGCAAGGAGTCGCGCGGCCACAAGACGGTCGGCCTCAAGGCCGGCCTGACCTCGTTCGCGAAGATGAAGCAGATGGGCGTGACCAGCCCGGTGTTCGGCTTCGTCAGCGACTACATGAGCCGGCCCGACGGCGGCGAGATCCAGACCTCCGAGCTGATCCACCCGAAGGTGGAGGCCGAGATCTGCATCGTCACCAAGGCGCCGCTGAAGGGCCCGGGCTGCCATGTCGGCGCCGTGCTCGCCGCGGTGGACTTCGTGGTGCCGGCCGTGGAAATCATCGACTCGCGCTACCGCGACTTCAAGTTCGACCTGAAGAGCGTGGTGGCCGACAACACCTCGGCCTCGCGCTTCGTCGTCGGCGGTCGCATGCGCGACCTGGCCGATCTGGATCTGCGCACGCTCGGCGTGGTGCTGGAGAAGAACGGCCAGGTCGTCGCGATGGCGGCCGGCGCCGCGGTGCTGGGCCATCCGGCTGCGGCGGTGGCGATGCTGGCCAACCACCTCGGCGCGCGCGGGCAGGAGATCCCGGCCGGCACTTTCATCATGACCGGCGGCGTCACCGAGGCGATCGCGGTCGAGGCGGGCGACACGGTCAACGTGCGCTTCCAGGATCTCGGCAGCGTGTCGATGCGCTTCGTCTGAGACCCGCGCAGAAGAACGAGAGAGACGTGAGACACACCATGAACACCATCAGTCGTGGCCTGAGCGCATTGCTGCTGCTGTGCGGCCTGCAAGGTCTGAGCGGGTGCATGCAGCCGGCGGACTTCAGTGCGGTGAAGGCGCAGAGGGAGAAGGCGGTGCTGGGGTCCGATACCTTCCAGTCGGCGTCGAGCAACGGCCGGGTGCTGGTGGCGGGGACCGCGAGCGGCGCGCTGGTCAGCTCGGCCGATGCCGGGCGCAACTGGAGCCGCCAGCGGCTGGCCTCGCCGGCCTCCGTCATTGCGCTGACCGCGTGCGCCGACGGCAGCTTCATCGGGCTGGACTTCTACCGCAAAGTCTGGATCGGAGATGCCGCCGGCCAGCAATGGAGCGCCCGACCCCTGCCCGGCAAGATCAACCCCATGGCCATCGCCTGCGCCCCCGACGGACGCCTGTGGGTCGCCGGCAGCCACACCACGCTCCTCTCCAGCGCCGACCGCGGCCAGACCTGGGAAGCCAGCGACTTCGACGAAGACGCGCTCCTCACCACCGTCCAGTTCATCGACGAACAGCACGCCGTCGTCACCGGAGAATTCGGCACCGTCCTCACCAGCGCCGACGCCGGCAAGACCTGGGTCAAGCAAGCCCCCATCCCCGGCGACTTCTACCCCTACGCCACCGTCTTCACCGACCGCTCGAACGGCTGGTCCAGCGGCCTGGGCGGCGTCATCTGGCACACCGCCGACGGCGGCAAGACCTGGCGCGCCCAGGACAACCGCGCCGCAGCGCCCATGTACACCCTGCTGCGCCAGGGCGACGAACTCTACGGCCTGGGCGGAGGCGGCCTCATGGTCGTCAAGCGAGGCGACGCCTGGGAACGCTTCGACCACGGCCTCGTGCCGCCCGCCTACCTCGCTGCCGGCGCCGTGCTCGACGCCCGCTCCATGCTCGTGGCCGGCTCCGCCGGTGCCCTGCACGTCGTCACCGCGCCCGGCCAGATCGCCCTGGCGGCCCACCACACCCAAGGAGCCGCCCGATGAACGGCCTGCGCCAACGCATCGTCACCATCCTGCAGCGCGGCGAAGAGTGGCTCTTCGCCAACCCCAAGTACGTCCTCGGCATCATCCTGGCGGTCACGCTGGGCTTCGCCACCCAACTGCCCGCGCTCAAGATCTACACCGACTTCAGCGACCTGCTCCCGCAGAAGCACGCCTACATCCAGACCTACAACCGCATCAAGGAGAACTTCGGCGGCGCCAACATGATCGTCATGGCCATCGAAGTCGAGCAAGGCACCATCTTCAACGACCGCACCCTCGCGCTCATCGACCAGGCCACCCAGGGCATCGACAACCTCCCCAGCGTCAACCACAACCTCGTCGCCAGCCTCACCCACCGCACCGCGCGCAAGGTCTACCTCACCGCCGACGGCAACTTCGCCTCCGAGTCCTACTACGACCCGGCCCAGCCCGCGCGCAGCGCCGAACAGCTCGAACAACTGCGCAAGGACGTCATCGCCAACCCCCGCATCTACGGCCTGCTCGTCTCCCCCGACCTCAAGGCCGCGCTGGTCAAGGCCCAGCTCAACGAAGGCGACATCGACTACGCCAAGACCTTCGCCGCGCTGCAGGACGTGCGCCACAAGCTCGAACAACCCGGCCACAAGGTCTACGTCACCGGCAACCCGGTGCTCACCGGCTACGTCTACACCTACCTCAACCAGATCATCGCGATCATGTTCTCCACGCTGGCCCTGCTGGCGCTGCTGCTGATCGTCTACTTCCGCCGCTTCTACGGCGTCGCGCTCCCGCTGCTGGGCATCGCGCTGAGCTCCATCTGGGGACTGGGCTTCATGGCCTGGCTCGGCTACAACCTCGAGCCCCTGTCCATGCCCATTCCCTTCCTGATCGCCGCGCGGGCCACCTCGCACGGCGTGCAGCTCGTGGCGCGCTACTACGAAGAACTCGCCGTCACCCACAGCGGCAAGCAGGCCGCGCGCAACGCCCTCGACGCCCTGTTCCGGCCCGGCTCGCTCGCCATCGTCGTCGACGCCCTCGGCCTGGCCGTGCTCGTGCTCGGTGCGGCCCCCTTCAACTGGAAGCTCGGCGTCTCCGCCGGCTTCTGGGGCCTGGCCGTCATCTTCACCGTCCACTTCATGGTCCCGCTGGCGCTCACCGTGCTGCCCCAGCCCAGGAAGACCGAGAACAAGAACCAGGGCATGCGCAGCTTCCTGGCCGCCGTCATGGCCCGCACCGGCGGCACCCGAGGCGGCGCCATCGCCATCCTCGCCGTGTCGGCCGTGCTCATGGTCGGCGGCAGCCTCTACGCCGCGCGCGTGCAGATCGGCGAGTCCGAGCCCGGCTCGCCCATCTTGAAGCGCGACCACGACTTCAACCTCTCCACCAAGGCCATCAACGCCCGCTTCCCCGGCTCCGAAGAACTCCACATCGTCGCGCGCACCGCCGAGAAGGGCGGCATCAAGCGCCCCGAAGTGCTCCAGGCCATGGAGGACTTCCAGCAGCACATGCAGGCCGACCCCGCGCTCGGTGGCGTCAAGGCCATCCCCGCGGTCGTGCGCGCCGTCAACCGCCTCACCCACAGCGACGACCCGCGCTGGATGCAGCTGCCCGACAACGCCGCCGAAGTCGGCGGCCTCATGTTCGCCTACATGGCCTCCAGCCCCATCCCCGGCGCGCTCAAGGAGTTCGTCAACGCCGACGAGAACGAAGCCAACATGGTCTTCTTCTACAAGGACCAGCGCGCCGAGACCATCAACCGCGCCGTCGAACTCGCCAAGGAAGGCGCCGCCGAGATCGAGCAGCGCGTGCCCGGCCTCACCATCGAACTCGGTGGCGGCCTGATCGGCGTCACCGCCGCGGCCAACGAAGCCCTGCACGCCGACCACATGCTCATCATCCCCCTGGTGATGGGCATCGCCTTCCTGCTCGTGATGGTCTATTACCAGTCCTTCCATGCCGGCTGGCTGATGGTCCTGCCCATGCTGTTCTCCACCGTCATGACCTACGCCTACATGGGCATCCAGGGCATCGGCATCAGCGTCAACACCGTCCCCGTCATCGCCGTCGGCGTGGGCGTGGGCATCGACTACGCGGTGTACTTCATGGACCGCATCCGCGAAGAGTACGAAGCCACCCACGACATCCGCCAGGCCGCCATCAACGCCTTCAGCACCACCGGCTACGCGGTCAGCTTCACCGCGCTCACCCTGATCGCCGGCGTCGTCATGTGGATCTTCCTCTCCGACCTGCGCTTCCAGTCCGACGCCGCGGTCCTGCTCTCCTTCATGCTCATCGTCAACGCCGTCGCCGCCATGCTCATCGTGCCGGCCTGGTGCGTGGTCTTCAAGCCCCGCTTCGTGACCGCCGAGACCCCGGGCAGCGACGACAAGACCCCCGCGGCGCTCCAGCCCGCCTGAGGCGCCGCCCCGAACCCAGGAGTGAAGACGCGCGGGCAGGGGACTGCCCGCTCCACGAGAAGGTGTGCATTCGATTCCATCCAAGGAACCCACGCAGCGAGGAGACAACGATGAAGAACAGACAAGAGACCGCGCGCCGAACCGGCGCGACCCCCCGCGCGGGCCAGCCCCGCCGCCCGTCCCGGCGCCGCCTCGCGCGCGCGGCGCTGGCCGGCGGCCTGGCCGTGTGCGGCCTGGCCCAGGCGCAGGACGCCGCCGCGCCGGTCGACCCCTGGAAGGTCGACGTCTACTACGAGAACGACACCCGCTTCCGGGGCAAGGACGCGACCGGCGAGCGCGTCGGACTCTCCAAGTTCCGCAACACCCTGCAGGTCGAGGCCGACAAGAAGCTCGAAGGCGGCTGGAAGTTCCGCAGCATCCTGCGCGGCAGCTTCGACGGCGTCTACCGCATGAACGACGACCAGTACGGCCGCAAGGCCGGCGGCGGCGTGCTGCTCGAGTCCCAGGGCGGACCGCCCCCGGTGCCGCACGGCAGCGGCATCGTCAACAAGGGCCTGGTCGACGGCCTCGGGCTGGTCAACAACGTCTTCGGCTTCAACGCCACCAACCCCGGCGCACCCAACTACAACCCCAACGAAGGCCTGCGCCTGCTCGGCGACCGCTGGCACGACTCGCTCAACGGCGGGGTGGAGTTCGCCACCCCCGTGCGCCCCTGCGACACCGACCGGCGCGGCTGCGCCGACTTCGGCGGCTACGGCGACAAGAAGCGCAGCGAGCTCGAACTGCCCGAGTTCAACGAACGCTGGGACGTCATCCGCGAGGCCTTCGTCACCAACACCGTCGGCCTGGCCGACGGCAAGCAGCTCTTCCTCAAGCTCGGCAAGCAGCAGGTGGTGTGGGGCCGCACCGACCTGTTCCGCGTGCTCGACGTGATCAACCCGGTCGACTACTCGCGCAACAACATCTACGACGAACTCCAGGACATCCGCATCCCCATGTGGATCGCCCAGGCCGAGTACCGCATGGGCCCGAGCGAGAGCATGCAGGACCGCAACCTGCAGCTGGTGTGGAACTTCGACAAGTTCCGCCCCAACAACCTCGGCCAGTGCGGCACCGCCAACGTCATCCTCGACGCCGGCTGCTTCTTCCGCGGCATGAAGAACCTGTGGGACAACGGCGGCACGGTGGCCAACTTCGCCAACGTCGGCCCCGGCGTGCTGCTCTCCACCGACTTCGGCCCCGGCCAGATCGGCCTGCGCGACGTGAAGCTGCCCAACTGGAGCCTCAAGAACACCCAGCTCGGGCTGAAGTACGAGGGCGTGAGCCAGGACGGCCTGTCGTTCTCGCTCAACGCCTTGACCTACCGCTCGCAGCTGCCCTCGCTGCACGGCGGCAAGGGCGCGACCAACTCCTTCACCGGCGAGACGCGCACCGACGCGCAGGGCGGCTGGCCCTACCTGATCGCCTTCGACATGCACTTCCCGCGCGTGAACCTGATCGGCGGCTCGATGGACTTCGAGTGGCAGGCGGCCAAGGCGGCGGTGCGGGTCGAGGCGGCCTTCACCAACGGCGAGGAGTTCGCCAACACCCTCAAGCCCCAGCTGTACTCGAAGAACAAGGTGTTCCGCTCCGTGGTCGGCTTCGACCGGCCCACCTTCGTGCCCTTCATCAACCCCAACCGCACCACGCTGTTCTCCGCGCAGCTGTTCTACCAGCACATCTTCGACCACGAGTTCGAGCGCGGCCAGTTCGGCCCGGTGGGCATGCCCGACTGGGAGAACAACGTGATCGCCACGCTGCTGATGAAGGCCTTCCTCGTCAACGACCGCGTCAGCCCGCAGCTGATCACGGCCTACGACGTGCAGGCCCGCGCGCTGGTCACCTCGCCGCAGGTCGACTGGATCGTGACGGACAAGTTCAAGATCAGCTTCGGGGGCAACTTCAAGCTGCGCAACGGCGAGGACCGCTGGAAGTTCGACGACTGCCGCTCTTGCAACCCGTTCCCGCCCTTCACCGCCCCCTTCGGCGACACCGACCCCCTGAGCGCCTACTCGCGCGGCCTCGGCGGCCTCGAGCCCCTCGGGCGCTTCCGTGCCGGCCCCATCGGATCGGCCTGGAAGGAGAACGAGATCTTCCTCACCGCAAGGTATCAGTTCTGACCCTTCCGCCTCCTGCAGGCGCCGCGGCTCCCGGAAGCACGCTCGATCCGATTGCGAGCCGCCGATTCCGCTCGCCTGGTTCCAGCCTTGCCCGCCTAATCGGGCATCGCACCGAATTGACTCCACGGAGACTGACATGCAACTCAAGACGTTCTTCACGATCGGACTTCCCATGATCTTCGTCGCGGGCCAGGCCATCGCCCTGACCGACGCGGAGATCGATGCCTCGTTCAATCCGTATCAGGCCGGTCCGACCACCTCGCTCGGGATCACGCCCGGGATGAAGATCGACAAGTCCAATGCACAGAAATTCCGCGACATCATCGATCCAGCGACGTATGCGCTGATCGAGCAAGGGAAGCTCGAGTTCCCGGTCGAGGAAACACACTCCATCGCACTTCATCCGAACTACATTGCCGCCACGAAGAAGCATTCGTCCCAGGTCAAGCTCGGTAGCGCGACAGGCACGATCGAAGGCTACGTGGCCGGGCGCCCCTTCCCCGGCAAGCCTGACAAGTCGGACCCCCGTGCCGGCGAGAAGCTGGCATTCAACTACAAGTACGCGCAGATCGTCGGAGACAGCGGGCGAATCTATCCGTTCATCTGGCAATACAAGGACGCAAGAAGCGGAAAGGTCGAACGTCAGCTGGAGTTCGATTTCAACTTCCTGAGCTTCAAGCACAGGACCACGCAGTTGCCCACCGCGGACATCGAGCCGAATCCCTCGAAGTTCTATCGAGGGATCTACCTGAAGGTCCTGAGCCCGCAGGACCTGAAGAACACGCAGTTGCTGATCCAGCGCTTCGACGACGACACCAAGCTGGACGACTCGTACCTGTATCTCGGATTCCAGCGGCGTGTCCGTCGGCTGGCAACCGGGCAGACGACCGACTCCTTCCTCGGTTCCGATCTCATGATCGAGGACTTCGAGGGATACAACGGCCGCGTGCTCGACATGGATTGGAAGTACGTCGAGACCAAGGTGATGCTGCTGCCGGTCTATCGACACAGCGAGTGGAAGAAGACGGAACCGCGGGACCCGATGGGCTACGGGCAGGTGCAGTTCGACGGTCAGGCCCAGTGCTTCCAGAACATCCCATGGTCACTGCGCGTCGTGCACGTCATCGAAGGCGTGCCTGTCGAATCTCGCAACCCCATCGGAAAGCGGATTCTCTACATGGATGCCCAGACATCCATCTTCCCGATCATCAACATGTACGACCGAAAGGGAGCGCTCTGGAAGCGCTGGGCCATCGGCTTCTCCGATTCGGCCTACCACGCGCCTGCGAACCAGGCGGCGGGGATCGCGATCTACACGTCGGCCTCCATGCTCGACGTTCAGGCGCAGCATTGCACGACTCTCCAACTGCGGATGATCAGTGATCCTGCGCTGAGTCCCCCCTCCATCTTTTCGGTGCAGAACTTGCGCGGAGGAGATTGACGCTGCGTGTCGTTTCGAGATGGCACGTTTGCGGCGGAGATCGATTCCGCCGCTTTTTTTTGAGGCCGTGAAGGTCTGACGGCGCGGTCGGTCCTCCATTGCATCGAAGCCGGCCCATCCGCCTGTTCCTCCTGCCGCGCGATCCGGCGATCGACGTGACATCCGACACGGACGCCCGGCCGGATGCAAGGCCCGCGTAAGTCTGGCTGATATTTCAGCTTCACTTCACCGCTTCACCGGCCGACAAGCTCGTCGATCATCTTTTGGATCGATCGACTGCTGTCAATAAACATTCCTTATGAGGTGGCCTGTGAATCTGACCCCCATGACCGTCCGCACCAAGCTGAGCCTGACCTTCGGTGGACTCTCGGTGCTCGTGCTGTTCGTTGCCGGACTGGCGATGAAATCCCTCGCCGAGGAGCACGACCAGTTCGTCGACTACGTGCACGGCGTCAATGCCCGGGCGCAGGCGGCGGCCGATGTGCGCGCGTCCGTGGACCGCCGCGCCATCGCGGCGCGCAACCTCGTGCTCGTCCGCAAGGCCGAGGACCTGGCCGCGGAACAGAATTCGGTGGTCGCGGCGCATGAAGCAGTGCAGGCGAACCTCGGGACGCTGAACCAGTTGGTGGCCCAGGCCGCGAACCTGCCGGAGACGGCGCGCAGTCTCGTGGCCGAAATGAACCGCATCGAGGCGGCCTACGGGCCGGTCGCACTGGAGATCGTGAGGCTCGCCGCCGCCGGCCAGCACGACGCGGCCATCGCCCGCATGAATGCCGACTGCCGCCCGCTGCTGGCCGCGCTGGTCAAGGCGTCCGACGACTACCGCGACTACACGCTGAGCCGCGCGGTGCAGCTCACGGAAACGGCCGAGGCCGACTACTTGCTGCACCGCAATCTGCTGATCCTGGGCTGCGTGGTCGCCTTCCTGTCGGCCGCCGTGTCGGGCACGCTGATCACGCGCAGCCTGACCCGCGCGCTGGGGGCCGAACCGGGTCAACTGGGCACGGTGGCGCAACGCGTCGCCCAGGGTGACCTGAGCCGGGTGGACGGCGCGGCGGACGCACCGCGCGGCAGCGTGCTGGCATCGCTGGGCGCCATGCAGGCCAGCCTGGCAGACATCGTAGGCCGGGTACGCAACAGCAGCGACTGCATCGCCACCGGGTCGGCGCAGATCGCCACCGGCAACACCGACCTGAGCCAGCGGACCGAGGAACAGGCGAGCAACCTGCAGCAGACAGCCGCCTCCATGGAGGAGCTGACCGCGACGGTGAAGCAGAACGCCGACACGGCACGCCAGGCCACGCAGCTCGCCGGCTCGGCCTCGGGTGCCGCGGCGCACGGCGGCAGCGTGGTGGCCGAGGTGGTGGCCACCATGGGCGCGATCACCGAATCGAGCCGCAAGATCGCCGACATCATCGGCGTGATCGACGGCATCGCCTTCCAGACCAACATCCTGGCGCTCAATGCGGCGGTGGAGGCCGCCCGCGCCGGCGAGCAGGGGCGCGGCTTCGCGGTGGTGGCCGGCGAGGTGCGCAACCTGGCGCAGCGCAGCGCCCAGGCGGCCAAGGAGATCAAGACCCTGATCGAAGACAGCGTCGAGAAGGTCGGCACCGGCTCGCGGCTGGTGCACGACGCCGGGCAGTCGATGAACGAGATCGTGGCCCAGGTCCAGCGCGTGAACGACCTGATCAGCGAGATCAGCGCCGCCAGCGTCGAGCAGAGCGGCGGCATCAGCCAGATCGGCAATGCGGTCAACCAGCTCGATCAGGTCACGCAGCAGAACGCCGCGCTGGTGGAGGAAAGCGCGGCAGCGGCCGAGAGCCTGAAGCACCAGGCCGCCGCGCTGGCCGACCTGGTCAGCGTGTTCAGGATCGAAGGCTCAATGCGAACCACGTCCTCCTGATCGACCGCCTGGAGGCCCCCGGTCGGGCTCGTCACCCTCCTCCCTCCGCACCACGCAGCCTTCAGGGGCTGCCGCCGCGTCAGACCGGCACCAGGAAGTCGCGGCTGATGCCGATGCCCAGGTCGCCCACGCGGTCGAGGAACTGCGTGAGGAAGGCGTGCAGGCCGGTGGCGAGGATCTCGTCGATGCGACCAAAGCTCAGGTCGGCGCGCAGCCGGCCGGCGCGGCGCAGCGTCTCGCCGCTCTGCTCGTTGGCCACCATCTTCAGGTTGCCGACCACCTCGTCCATGCAGGCGGCCAGCGAGCGCGGCATGTCGGGCCGCAGGATCAGCAGCTCGGCCACCTTCTCGGGGCGGATCACGTTGCGGTAGACCTTGCGGTAGACCTCGAAGCCGGACACCGAACGCAGGATCGCGCTCCAGTAGTAGAAGTCGACCTCGACCGGCTCGCGCTGCTCGCGCACGCCGAAGAACTCGGACTGCGCGCCATGGAACTTCACGTCGAGCAGGCGCGCGGTGTTGTCGGCTCGTTCGAGGAAGGTGCCGATGCGCAGGAAGTGGAAGCTCTCGTCCTGCAGCATCGTGCCCAGCGTCACGCCGCGCGACAGGTGCGAGCGGAACTTCACCCACTCGAAGAAGTCGGCCGGGTCGCGCCGGAAGCTGCCGTTGGCGATCAGGCGCTTGAACTCCAGCCAGGTGGTGTTGGCGGTCTCCCAGACCTCGGTGGTCAGCGTGCCGCGCACCGCGCGGGCGTTCTCGCGCGCCGCGCGCAGGCAGGAGTAGATGCTCGACGGGTTGGACTCGTCGCACACCATGAACTCCATGACCTCGTGCGGATTCAGGCTGTCGTGCAGGCGGTGGTAGTCGTGCGTCAGCTCGCTGATGCTGAGCAGGCCGCGCCAGCCCTGCTCGGTGGCCTCGCTGGACTGCGGCAGCAGCGAGGTCTGGTAGTTCACGTCGAGCATGCGGGCGGTGTTCTCCGCGCGCTCGGTGTAGCGAGCCATCCAGAAGAGGTGGTCTGCGGTTCTTGACAACATGGTCGTGTCTCCTCAGGCCCGGCTCAGGCTTCGAGCATCCAGGTGTCCTTGGTCCCGCCGCCCTGCGACGAGTTGACCACCAGGGACCCTTCCTTCAACGCCACCCGCGTCAGGCCGCCCGGAACCATCTGCACCGTCTTGCCCGAGAGCACGAAGGGCCGCAGGTCGATGTGGCGCGGCGCGATGCCGCTCTCCACGAAGGTGGGGCAGGTCGACAGCGCGAGCGTGGGCTGCGCGATGTAGTTGCTCGGGTTCGCGACCAGCTGCGTGCGGAACTCCTCGATCTCCGCCTTGCTGGCGGCCGGGCCGACCAGCATGCCGTAGCCGCCGGCGCCGTGCACTTCCTTCACGACCAGTTCACCCAGGTGGGCCAGCACGTACTGCAGGTCCTCGCTCTCGCGGCACAGGTAGGTCGGCACGTTGTTCAGGATCGGTTTCTCGCCGAGGTAGAACTCGATCATCTTCGGCACGTAGGGGTAGATCGACTTGTCGTCCGCCACGCCGGTGCCGATGGCGTTGCACAGGTTCACGTTGCCGGCGCGGTAGACCGACAGCAGGCCGGCACAGCCGATCGTCGAGTCGGCGCGGAAGGCCTTGGGGTCGAGGAAGTCGTCGTCGATGCGGCGGTAGATCACGTCGACGCGGCGCGGCCCCTGGGTCGTGCGCATGTACAGGTAGTTGTCCTTGACGAACAGGTCCTGCCCCTCGACCAGCTCCACGCCCATCTGCTGCGCCAGGAAGGCGTGCTCGAAGTAGGCCGAGTTGTACATGCCCGGGGTCATGACCACCACGGTCGGCTCGGCCACGCCGGGCGGCGCCACGGCGCGCAGGGTGTCGAGCAGCAGGTCGGGATAGTGAGCGACCGGCGCCACGCGGTGGCTGCTGAACAGCTCGGGGAACAGCCGCATCATCATCTTGCGGTTCTCGAGCATGTAGCTCACGCCGCTGGGCACGCGCAGGTTGTCCTCGAGCACGTAGTAGTTGCCCGAGCCGTCGGGGTTGGCGGCCCGCACGATGTCGATGCCGGCGATCTGCGAGTAGACGTTGCCCGGTACGTCCACACCCATCATCTCGGGGCGGAACTGCGCGTTCTTGAAGACCTGCTCGCCCGGCACGATGCCGGCCTTGATGATCTCCTGGTCGTGGTAGACGTCGTGGATGAAGCGGTTGAGCGCGTTGACGCGCTGCTTCAGGCCCTTCTCCATCTCGCGCCATTCCTGCGCGGGAATGATGCGCGGGATCAGGTCGAAGGGGATCAGCCGCTCGGTGCCGGAGCCGTCCTCGTCTTTTGCGCCGTAGACCGCGAAGGTGATGCCGACGCGGCGGAAGATCATCTCCGCCTCGTCACGGTGCCCCTTCATGGACTCGAGCGGTTGCTGGGCCAGCCAGCGCTCGTAGCCGGCGTAGTGCTCGCGCACCTTGTCGCCGCTGGCATGCATCTCGTCGTAGAACTTCTTCATCGTGTCTCCCACGCTGAGACTGGAGCTAGCAGAGATTGTGCCAAGCAGCCATCCCGGCCCGTCGCGAACCGATCATGCCGCAGGCACCACGCGCGTCCCCACGCGCACATCGAGCTGGTGGCGGCCGCCACCACGGATCACGCCGCACAGCGGCGTCACGTCGGCATAGTCGCGCCCCAGTGCGAGGCGCACATGGGTCAGACCGGCCTCGCAGTCGTTGGTGGGGTCGAGTTCCAGCCAATCGGCCGAGCCGTCCTCGCGCGGCACCGCCACCGCCACCCAGGCGTGCGAGGCATCGGCCCCCTGCAGTACCGGCTGGCCCGGCGGCGGCTCGGTCAGCAGGTAGCCGCTGACGTAGCGGGCCGACAGGCCCAGCGCCCTCAGACTGCCGATCATCACGTGGGCGAAGTCCTGGCACACGCCACGCCGCTGCTCGAAGGCCTGCAGCACCGGGGTGCCGACCTCGGTGCTGTGCGGCGCATAGGTGAAATCGGCGTGCAACCGGTGCATCAGCTCGGTGGCCGCCTCGTCGATGCCGCGGCCCGGCGGGAAGGACGGCAGGGCCCAGTCGCGCAGCGCCGCGTGGTGCGGCACCAGCGTGGACGGGAAGGTGAACTCGACCGCCGCGTCCAGCGGGCGGCCCGACTCGTAGCGCCAGTGGGCGCGGCAGGCCTCCCAGGGCAGCGCCGCGGCGTCGGAGCGCGCGGTCGCATGGGCACGCACGCGGCTGGTGGCGCAGACCCGCAGGTGCTGGTGAGAGGCCGTCAGCGTGAACACGCGGCGGCTGTTGCCATAGACGTCGCGGTCGTCGTGCTGCTGCGCCGGCGCCGGCTCGATCTCCATCTCGAAGCCCAGCAGCTGTTGTGCCGCGTCGTCACGCGGCCGCAGCACGGCGATGTGCTGCGCCAGCTCGACCGGGCTGGAATAGCGGTACTCGGTGACGTGCACGACCTCCAGCTCGACCGGCCCGTGCAGGGCGTCGGCCGGGCGCGGCAGAGGCGCCGGCGGCTCAGACCGAAAGATGCTGTTCATGCAGGCCGGCGAGTGCGAAATAGCGTCGCCCCACGTCATCGGAGAGTCGCGCGCCGGCATCGGCCAGGCGGTCGGCGAGCGCCACCACCAGCTCGTCGTCGACCACCGCTTCCTGGCCCGGCCCGGCCTTGCGACACAGATCGACCAGCGTCGTGCCGACGCCGAACGGCGGCAGCAGGCCCAGCATCTCCTCCACGGAGCCCGCGCTGCCGGGCAGCTTGGCCAGCTCGGTGCGCAGGCGGCGCAGCACGCAGCCCAGTGCGCGGGGGTTGGCCGGGTCGATGACCAGCAAGTCGAGCAGCGCCAGCGCCTCCTGGCGGCCCGGGTAGCGCGCGCGGTAGGTCAGACTGCTGTCGAACAGGTCGAGCAGCAGGTCGAAGCCATGCGCGCTGTGCACCGCACCGTCCTCGAAGAAGCAGCGCAGCGTGCCGCTCATCGTGATCAGGCGCTCGGCCTGACGGCCGATCGTCAGCAGACGCCAGCCGTCGTCGCGCGTCATGCGGTCGCTCTGAGCGCCGGTGACCGCAGCGAGCTGGCTCGCGAGGTGCTCGAGCGCACCACGCATCGCGTCGGTGGCGAGCCCGGGCACGGCCGGGATCGCCCGCTCGTTCTCGCCTTCGTCGTCGTTGCCGGCAGGTACCGGCGTGAGCGCCCTCGTGACCCGGGCATGGAAGTCCTCGACCATCGAGCGGACCAGGCGCCCGTGCTCGGTCGACAGGCGCTCGCGCAGGGACCCGGCCACGCGGTCGAGCGCCGCCAGGTTGTAGGCGATGCTGTGGTGGTCTTCGGGGTCGGCCAGCGCGGCGACCACCGAGCGCTCGAACACCCGCGGCGACTGCGTCAGTGACGGCACGCCGGTCGGCGCCAGGCCGCTGCGCTGCGTCAGCTCGGAAATGGCGTCGAGCACCGCCGACGGCGTGTCGTCATCGTCCTCGACCAACGCCGCGGTGGCCAGCGCCAGACGCACCAGCTGCTCGGTGCGCTCGGTATAGCGGCCCATCCAGAACAGGTTCTCGGCGGTGCGGCTCGATACCGGCCGCTGGTGCACCGCGATCTCCTCCGGCCGCAGGCGCTGCGGCAGCATCGAGTAGGTATCGACCGCGCCCTCGCGCAGCACCCAGGTGTCGAGGCTGGCACCGCCGTGCTGCATCGACACGACGTGCGGATCGCGCGCGGCGATGCGCGTCATGCCGCCAGGCAGCACGCGGTAGCCACCGCGGCCGTCGGCGATGGCATAGACACGCAGCATCGCCGTGCGTGGCAGGAAGGCACCCGACTCCCACCACGGTGTCTGGGAGAACGGCAGGTAGCGCTGCAGCGTGTAGGCGTCGGGCTCGGCATCGATGCGCGCGCGCCATTGCTCGTGCGCGGCCGGCGGCAGCGTGCCGCCGATCTGCGGCTCGAAGCTGCGGCTTCGCACGCCCTGGTAGGTCGGCCGGATCACGCGCGCCGCCAGCTCGCCGCGGGTGGCTTGCCAGGCGGCGTCCTCGCCGCACCACCAGCTCGCGAGCGCCGGCAGCGCCAGCGGCTCGCCGAGCAGGCGCCGCGAGATCGCCGGCATGAAGCCCAGCACGCCCGGCGACTCGACGAAGCCGGTCCCCAGCGCATTGGCCATCACCAACCGGCCGGCACGCAGCACCTGCAGCAGGCCCGGCACGCCCAGCGCGGAATCGGCGCGCAGCTCCAGCGGATCGCACCAGATGTCGTCCAGCCGCCGCAGCAGGCCATGCACCGGCTCCAGGCCCTGCACGGTCTTCAGGTAGAGGCGGTCGTCGCGCACCGTCAGGTCGCCGCCCTCGACCAGTGGCAGGCCGAGGTAGCGGGCCAGGTAGGCCTGCTCGAAATAGGTCTCGTTGTAGGGCCCCGGCGTCAGCAGCGCGAGCCGCGGCGTGGCGCCGCCGTCGGCCGCGGCGATCACCGAGGCCGGGCCGAGCAGCGAGTCGAGCAGGCTGCGGTAGCTGGAGGCGATGTGCTCGACGCGCAGCTCGCGGAAGGCCTCGGGGAACTGGCGCGACACGATCAGCCGGTTCTCCAGCACATAGCCCAGGCCGGACGGCGCCTGGCTGCGCTGCGACACCACCGACCACTCGCCACCGGGCCCGCGCGCGATGTCGAAGGCCAGCACATGCAGCCTCACATCACCGGCCGGCACGACGCCGTGCAGCGGGCGCAGGTAGCTCGGGTGACCGAGCACCAGCGCCGGCGGCAGCAGGCCCTCGTGCAGCAGGCGCTGCGGGCCATAGCAGTCGGCCAGCATGGCCTCGAGCAGTCGGGCGCGCTGGGCGATGCCGGCCTCGATCACCTGCCAGTCGGCCGGCTCGATCAGCAGCGGCAGCACGCCCAGCGACCAGGGCCGCTTGATGCTCTCACCGCCGACACCGGCCGGCTGATGGACGTTGTAGGTGACGCCGTTGCGGTGGATCTGCTGCGCGATCTGGCCGGCGCGCCGGTCCAGGCCGCTCAGTCCGTCGGCGCCCAGCAGCTCGAAGAATCGCTGCCAGCGGTCGCGCAGCGCCTGCCCGGTGTCCTGCAGCAGCTCGTCGTAGTGGCCCGGGTCGGCCCGCCGCGCGGCGTGCAGCACGCCATGCAGCACCGCATCGGAATGCCAGCCGCCGGAAGCGTCGAATTCGAGCGAAGACTGCTGCACGGCGGCGGGATCGAGACTCAGAGGTGGCGCAGATCGAGGGTGAAGGGAAACTCGCGACTCGGTTGGGCCGGCTGGACCTTCATCCTGCCCGGCGTGTGGCCGAGCTTGAAGAAGCGCGCCAGCCGTCGGCTTTCGGCCTCGTAGGCGTTGACCGGGAAGCTGTCATGGTTGCGACCACCGGGATGCGCCACATGATAGCGGCAGCCCCCGAGCGAACGGCTCATCCAGGTGTCGACGACGTCGAAGGTGAGCGGCGCATGGCCGGGGATGGTGGGGTGCAGCGCGGACGGCGGCGCCCAGGCCTTGTAGCGCACCCCGGCCACGAACTCCCCGACCCGGCCGGTGGGCTGCAGCGGCAGCGACCAGCCGTTGACAGTGACGACGTGGCGGTTGCCGTTGAGGCCGGTGGCCTTGACCTCCACGCGCTCCAGCGACGAATCGACATAGCGCACGGTGCCCCCGGGCGCGCCCTCCTCGCCCATCACGTGCCAGGGCTCGAGCGCGGTCCGCACCGTCAGCTCGATGCCGGCCACCGTGACCTCGCCGATGATCGGGAAGCGGAACTCGAAGTGCGGCGCGAACCAGGCCGGATCGAACGCGAAACCGTCCTGGCGCAGTTCGGCCAGCACGTCGGCGAAATCCATCTGCACGAAGGTCGGCAGCAGGAAGCGATCGTGCAGCTCGGTGCCCCAGCGCGTGAGCCGCGTGGTGGTGCCGCCGGTGTAGGGCGTGTGCCAGAAGCGCGCGATCATCGCGCGCAGCAGCAGCTGCTGCACGAGGCTCATGCGCGCGTGCGGCGGCATCTCGAAGGCGCGCAGCTCCAGCAGCCCGAGGCGGCCGGTGGGGCCGTCCGGCGAGTACATCTTGTCGATGCAGAACTCGGCGCGGTGGGTGTTGCCGGTGACGTCGATCAGGATGTTGCGCAGGGTCCGGTCGATCATCCACGGCGGCACCTGGCCGAAGCGGGAGGTCTGGTTCTCGATTTCCTTCAGCGCGATCTCGAGCTCGAACACCTGGTCGTTGCGCGCCTCGTCGATGCGTGGCGCCTGGCTGGTCGGGCCGATGAACATGCCCGAGAACAGATAGGACAGGCTGGGGTGGTTGTGCCAGTAGGCCAGCAGGCTGGCCAGCAGGTCGGGCCGGCGCAGGAAGGGACTGTCGCCCGGCGTCGCACCGCCCAGCACGAAGTGGTTGCCGCCGCCGGTGCCGGTGTGGCGGCCGTCGAGCATGAACTTCTCGGTCGACAGCCGCGTCTCGTGCGCCGCCTCGTAGAGGAACTCGGTGTGGTCGACCAGCTGCTCCCAGCTGGACGCCGGGTGGATGTTGACCTCGATCACGCCGGGATCGGGCGTCACCTGCAGCATCTTCAGCCGCGCGTCGCGCGGCGGCGGATAGCCTTCCAGCACGAGCTTGATGCCCAGCGCCGCCGCCGTGGCCTCCACCGCGGCCAGCAGGTCGAGGTAATCGTCCAGCAGTTCCAGCGGCGGCATGAAGACGTAGAGGATGCCGCCGCGCACCTCGACGCACATCGCGGTGCGCGTGATCCACGCAGCCGACTCGAAGCGCGCCGGCGCATGCGTCAGACCGCGGCGGGCCGCGGCAGCGCGCGGCGAACCGCTCGCACCCGCGCCGAGGCCGGCACCCCCACCGGCCGGCAGCCCGGCCCCCGCTGCACCGCCCGGGCCGCCGGCATCACTCGCCGCTGTCCCAGACCGCGCCGAAGCGCCGCCGTCGCCTGCGGCGCCGCCGCCGTCCAATCCGGACGCATCGGCGTCGGGCCCACGAAAGGCATGCTCGCCGTACTGCGCCCGCAGCGCGGCCACCGAGCGCAGGCGTGCGGCCGGCGCGAAGGGATCGGCATCGATCAGGTAGGGGTAGTCGCCCTTCGTGACCCAGGGCAGCGAATCGAGCGGCAACCGGTAGCCCATCGGCGAATCCCCCGGCATCAGGTACATGCGTTCGTCACGGAAGAACCACGGGCCGGTGGTCCAGCTCGGTCCGGCCAGCCCGGGCGCGCCCGGTTCGCGCTTGATCGGCAGCATGTAGCCGACGACCTTGGTCAGCCCCTGGTCGAACACCTTGCGCAGGCGGGCACGCTCCAGTTCGTCGTCGAGCCGCGCATCGAAGGGGTCGACATTCACCGGCAGGCGGCGCTCGCGCCACAGGTAGTACCAGGTGTCCTCGTAGCCGGCCTGTATGTAGTCGGTGGCCAGGCCCAGCTTGCGTGCCAGCAGCTCGATGAAGGCCTTGGACTCGACCTCGCTGTAGCCGGTGGGCTGGCGCTCGTCGGCGAACAGCGTCGGGTCGATCCAGCACGGTTCGCCGTCGGCGCGCCAGAAGATGCTGAGCGCCCAGCGCGGCAACTGCTCGCCCGGGTACCACTTGCCCTGGCCGAAATGCAGGAAGCCGCCCTCGCCATAGCGCGCGCGCAGGCGCTGCACCAGCTCGTTGGCAAAGCCGCGTTTCGTCGGGCCGAGCGCGGCGGTGTTCCACTCGGCGCCCTCGCGGTCGTAGACCGACACGAAGGTCGGCTCGCCGCCCTGCGTGAGCCGAACGTCCTGCGCCTTCAGTTGCCGGTCGACCTGCTCGCCGAGCGACAGCACCTCACCCCACTGCGCCTCGGTATACGGCTTGGTCACGCGCGGCGATTCGTGGATGCGGGTGACGCTCATCGAGTGGGTGAACACCACCTCGCTCTCGTCGACGCCGCCCTCGACCGGCGCCGCGCTCGACGGCTCGGGCGTGCAGGCCACCGGGATGTGGCCCTCGCCGGCCATCAGGCCCGATGTGGGGTCGAGGCCGATCCAGCCGGCCCCCGGCAGGTAGACCTCGCACCAGGCGTGCAGGTCGGTGAAGTCGGCCTCGGCGCCGCTGGGGCCATCGAGGGCCTTCACGTCGGGCTTGAGTTGGATCAGGTAGCCCGACACGAAGCGCGCCGCCAGGCCCATGTGGCGCAGCGCCTGCACCATCAGCCACCCGGTGTCGCGGCAGGAGCCGGAGCGGTTCTCCAGCGTCTGCTCGGGCGTCTGCACGCCGGGCTCCATGCGGATCAGGTAGCTGATGTCGCTCTGCAGGCGCTGGTTCAGGCCGACCAGGAAATCGATGGTGCGCTGGGTCTTGCGCGGCACGCTGTCGACGAAGGCCTTGAAGAGCGGCGTCAGTTCGCCGGCCACGAGGTAGGGCGCGAGTTCATGCTTGAGGCCCTCTTCGTAGCTGAAGGGAAAGTTCTCTGCGCTGGGTTCGAGGAAGAAGTCGAAGGGGTTGTAGACCGACATCTCGGCGACGAGATCGACGGTGATCTTGAACTCGGTGGTCTTTTGGGGGAACACCAGGCGCGCGAGGTAGTTCGCGAACGGATCCTGCTGCCAGTTGACGAAATGATCGACGGGCTCCACCCGCAGCGAGTAGCTGAGGATGGGCGTGCGGCAATGCGGCGCCGGGCGCAGGCGGACCACCTGGGGGCCGAGCGCAACGCGCCGGTCGTAGCGGTAGTGCGTGACGTGGTTCAGCGCGACGTGGATCGACAAGAGACTCTCCTTCGGGGCGGGCAGTGCGTGCCGGTGTCAGTCGGTCGATTCCGGCCCGACAGGGTTAGCAACTTCCACGCCATTGTGCGTGCTGTCTGCGTCAGGATGATGCCAATAGCGCCGGACCCGTGGGCGCCAGCAGGCGGCGCCCGCCGGCCCGTAGTGCCAGGCGCCGCAGCGCGGGCTGTCGACCACCGAGATGCCTCGCTCGGCATAGCGTGCCAGCACCTCCGTCGCCGGATGGCCGAAGCGGTTGCGGTAGCCCGCCTGCACGACCGCCACGCGTGGCGCCACGGCGTCGAGGAAGGCGGCGCTGGACGAGGTCTTGCTGCCATGGTGAGGCACCAGCAGCACCTCGCTCGCCAGCGCCCCGCCATGCAGGGCCACCAGGCGCGCCTCCTGCTCGCGCTCCAGGTCGCCGGTGAGCAGCACCGTGTGCGCCCGCCCGCCCCAGCGGCCGCCGATCCGAAGCACGCAGCTCAGGGTGTTGGGTCGGGTCTTCACCTGCTCCGCCGCGGCCAGGGCCTCGGCCGTCGGGTGCAGCAGCTCGAACTGCACGCCCTCCCAGGTCCACTGCCGGCCCGCCACGCACGGCTCGCGGTCGACGCCCAGCGTGCCGGCCAGCGCCAGCAGGCCGTGACTCGCCTCGAGCGAACTCGCCAGGCGCGTCACCGGCAGGCCGCGCAGCACGGCGCCGGCGCCGCCCACGTGGTCGCTGTCGCGGTGGCTCAGCATCAGCAGGTCGAGGCGCTCCTCGCCCAGCGAGCGCAGCAGCGGCAGCAGCACCCGCCCGCCGGCATCGGACTCGCGCGCGTACTGCGGTCCGGTGTCGTAGAGCAGCGTGTGGCGCGCGGTGCGCAACAGCACCGCCGTGCCCTGGCCAACGTCGACCACCGTCATGTCGTAGGCGCCCTCCGCCGGCCGCGGCACGGCGGGCGCGAGCAGGGGCAGCAACAGCGGCAGGCCGAGCGCGCGCAACGTCCAGGGCAGCGGCAGCAAGGCGAGCGCGGCGCCGAGCAGGCCGCAGGCCGCGGCCCACGGTGTGGCGGCCGGCACGGACCACACCGCCCAGTCCGGCGTGGCGAGCCATTGCAGCCCGGCGTTCAACTGCGCCACCGTCCAGGCGGCAGGCCCCCATAGCGGCGGCAGCAGCACGCCCAACAGCGCCATTGGCGTGACGCCGAGCGTGATGACGGGAATGGCGACCAGATTGGCGGCGAAGCCGACCAGCGACAACTGCTGGAAGAACACCAGCGTCAAGGGCGCAAGACCCAGCGTCGCGATGGCCTGCGTGCGCAGGCCGCCCGACAGCAGCCGGGCCAGCCGCGCGGCGGCGCCCCGCCAGCGCAGCCGCGTCGGTGCGGTCGCCAGCCCGCTGCTGGCCGCGACGAGCCCGCGCGCCTCGCCCGAGGCCAGCAGCAGGCCGACGGCCGCGAAGGACAGCCAGAAGCCCGGCTGCAGCAGGGCCCAGGGGTCGATCGCGGTCACGACCACCATGGCCGCCGTCCAGACCAGCGGCCAGCTCCAGCGCAAGCCCGCGGCGCCCAGCACGACGACGCTGGCCAGCATCAGCACCGTGCGCTGCGCCGGCACGCCCCAGCCGGCGAACACCGCATAGGCGCAGGCCGCCGCCAGGCCGCCCCAGCGCGCCGCCAGCGGGGTCGGGCAGGCCGCCATTGCGCGGCGGCTGCGACGCCACAGTGCGCCCACGCCCAGGCCCGCGAGCCACGCGAACATCGTGACGTGCAGTCCGCTGATGGACATGAGATGCGCAACGCCGGTCTGGCGATAGAGCGCCCAGTCGTCGCGCTCGATCGCAGCCTGGTCGCCCACCGCCAATGCGGCCAGCACGCCGGCCGACGACGCATCGGCCACACGCGCAGTGATCGCGTCGCGCACCGATTGCCGCAGGCGATCGACGACATGGCCCTCGCCGTCTCCGAGCAGGCGGTTGGGCATGTCGCGCACCGCGCGCACCGAGCCGGTCGCGCGCACGCCCTGCTCGAAGAGATACAGCTCGTAGTCGAAGCCGTGCGGATTCGACAGGCCATGCGGGCGCTTCAGGCGCAGCGCGAGCTGCCAGCGCTGGCCGGCGCGCAGCGCCGGCAATTCGGGGCCGTCGGGTGAGGCGTACCAGCCGAGCGACAGGCGCGACGGCAGCTCGATCACGCGGTCGCCGATGCGCGCCGAACGCGGCTCGAAGTGGAAGCGCCAGGCCTCCGGGGAGCGCTGCGGCAGCCCGGCGATCACGCCGATCACGGCGAGGTCGCGCCCCTCGAGTTCGGCCGGCAGTTGCTCGGCCAGACGCCAGCCGGCGCGCAGGCCTGTCGCACCGAAACCCACCGCGGTCAGCGCGGTCAGGACGGCCAGCGTCAGCGCCTGGACGCGGCCTCGCAGCGGACCCCGACGATCGAAGCTGAACAGGAGCATCGACACCGCGAGGCCCAGCACCGAGAGTGCGGCGTAGTGGACCGGCAGCCACAGCTGCGCCTGCTGCAGTTGCAGGGACGATCCCAGCACCACGCCGGCACCGGCGGCCAGCAGGCGCAGGCCCGGCAGCGACGGAGACGAGGGCATCGGTCGAGTGTAGGAAGCCGCTGCGCCGATCGGCAGGCCCTCCACGACTGGGGTGACGGGCCGCGCGGTAGGATCGTCGCCCGCGAAAAGGAGCCTCCCCCATGTCGATCCAGCAACGCCTCAAAGACCTCGGCATCGTGCTGCCGCCGGTCGCCGTGCCGGCCGCCGCCTACGTGCCCTTCGTGCGCAGCGGCAACCTGGTGTTCCTGTCCGGCCACATCGCCAAGCGCGACGGCAAGCCGCACGTCGGGCAACTGGGCACCGACATGAGCACCGACGCCGGCAAGGCCGCCGCGAGGGCCGTCGCGATCGACCTGCTGGGCACGCTGAACGCCGCGGTCGGCGGCGACCTGGAGCGCGTGCTGCGCATCGTCAAGCTCATGAGCCTGGTGAACAGCTCGCCCACCTACACCGAGCACCACCTGGTGACCAACGGCGCCTCCGAGCTGATCGGCGAGGTGTTCGGTGCCGACCGCGGCGCCCACGCCCGCAGCGCCTTCGGCGTGGCCCAACTCCCGTTGGGCGCCTGCGTCGAGATCGAACTGATCGCCGAGGTGGCTGCGTGAGCGTTGCGACCGCGCGCCTGCCCCACGCCAGCGTGTTCCACCGGCTGCCGCGCGGCGTGCTCGCGCTGGTGGCGCTGGCCTGCATCACCGCGGTCGGCGGCGCGCTGGTCGCGCAGCACGTGTTCGGCATGCTGCCCTGCCCCTGGTGCATCTTCCAGCGTGTGCTCTACCTCGCGATCGCCGTGGTCGCGTTGATCGGCTGGGCCGCACCGGTGTGTGCGGTGACGGTGGTGACGAGTGGACTGGTCCTCGCGCTGTCGGTCGGTGGCATCGCATCGGCCGTGTTCCAGCACCAGGTCGCGGCCAAGGACAGCAGTTGCGCCTTCACGCTCGCGGATCGCTTCCTGAGCGTGACCGGCCTCGAGACCGCCGTGCCCTGGCTGTTCCAGGTGACGGCCACCTGCGCCGAGGCGGCGTCCGCCCGGTTGCTGGGCCAGCCCTTCGAGGTGTGGAGCGGCCTGCTGTTCGCATCGATCGGGCTCACGGCGGCGCTGCTGCTGTGGCACCGCAGGCTGCGCGCCTGATCCCGGTCAAGACCCGGTCACGCGCGGGGACTATGCTGGTCGCCGAGGCGCAGTGCTGCGCCGTAGGAGATCGGCCATGACCCCCTGGCATCGCTTCTGGTTTCCCGACGGCGACAGCGTGCCGTCGCCCACGCGGGACGCGGCGCTGTGGACGCCGCAGGCACTCGCCGAGTCGCAGCGCGTGCTGTGGCAGCAGGCCGCCGAGGCGACCGAGGCCTGGTGGCGCTACTGGCGCCTCGCCTGGCCTGCCCTGCCGGGCGTGATGCCGGCGCGGCCCGTCGTGCCACCGAGCCCGCTCTCCGCGATGCCGCTGCGCGTGGCGTCGACCCCTGCCACGCCGCATGGCCGCAGCGTGGCGCACAAGCGCCCCGCGACGCCGACCGCCGCCTCTCCCTCAGCCAGACCACGCCGGGCTGCACGCGGCAAGTGAGCGGCGCCGGCAGCCGCCGGCAACCGCTCAGGCGCGCAGCAGCCAGGTCGGCTTGAAGCCGAGGTCGGCCGGCTTGCCCTTGCGCGCCCGCGCACCCTTGTAGACGGCCACCGCCGCCGCGCCGAGCGTCTCGTCCTTGGCCTTGCCGCCACGTCCGCTGCCCAGCACGCGCAGGGTCTTGTCGAACGCGGCCACGCTGACCAGCGCGTCCTTGGTCTCCAGGTCCATCAGCGTCAGCCCGCGGCCGCCCTTGGGCTGCAGCTTCAGATCATCGAGCGCGAACACCAGCAGGCGACCGCCGAGGCTGAGGCAGGCGATCTGCGCCGCGGCATCGGCACGGCTGGGCGGCAACGGCTTCTCGCCCTCGGCCAGCGTGAGGAAGCCCTTGCCGCCGCGCTGGCGCGACTGCAGATCGCCGGCCTTCGCCAGCAGGCCGTAGCCGCCGGTGTTGGCGAGCAGCAGCGTCGCGTCGGCCGGGCCGGCGAAGTAGTGCTGCGGCTGGGTGCCGGATTCGAGCTCGATCATCGACGTGATCGGCTGCCCGTCGCCGCGCGCACCGGGCAGGCCGCTGACGGCGACCGAGTACACGCGCCCGTTCGAGCCGAACACCAGCAGCGTGTCGACGGTGCGGCACTCGAAGGTGCCGTACAGCGTGTCGCCGGCCTTGAAGGCGAAGGCCGCGGCGTCGTGGCCATGGCCCTGGCGCGCGCGCACCCAGCCCTTGCTGCTGATGACCACCGTGACCGGCTCGTCGACCACCTTGACCTCGGCGACCGCCTTCTTCTCGGCCTGGATCAGCGTGCGGCGTTCGTCGCCGTGCGCCTTGGCATCGGCCTCGATCTCCTTCACGACCGTGCGCTTCAGCGCGGCCGGGCTGTTGAGAATCTCCTCGAGCCGCCCCTGCTCCTCGCGCAGGCTCTTCAGCTCCTGCTCGATCTTGATGGCCTCCAGCCGCGCCAGCTGGCGCAGCCGGATCTCGAGGATGTCCTCGGCCTGCCGGTCGCTGAGCCGGAAGCGCTCGATCAGCGCCGGCTTGGGTTCGTCGGCGTTGCGGATGATGCGGATCACCTCGTCGATGTTCAGCAGCACCAGCTGCCGGCCTTCGAGGATGTGGATGCGGTCCAGCACCTTGCCGAGGCGGTGGCGGGTGCGGCGCTGCACCGTCTCGAGCCGGAAGCCGATCCATTCGGACAGCATCTGGCGCATCGACTTCTGCGTCGGCCGGCCGTCGGCCCCCACCATCGTCAGGTTGATCGACGCCGAGGTCTCCAGGCTGGTGTGCGCCAGCAGCACGTTGATCAGCTCCTGCTGCTCGACGGCGCGGCTCTTGGGCTCGAACACCAGGCGCACCGCAGCTTCCTTGCCGGATTCGTCGCGCACCGCGTCCAGCACGGCGAGCACGGTGGTCTTGAGCTGCGTCTGCTCGGCACTCAGCGCCTTCTTGCCGGCCTTGACCTTGGGGTTGGTCAGCTCCTCGATCTCCTCCAGCACCTTCTGCGCGCTGGTGCCGGGCGGCAGTTCGGTGACCACGAGGTTCCACTGGCCGCGCGCCAGGTCCTCGATCTTCCATTTCGCCCGCACCTTCAGCGAACCGCGGCCGCTGCGGTAGGCGTCGCGGATGTCGGCCTCGGCACTGATGATCTGGCCGCCGCCCGGGTAGTCGGGGCCGGGCAGCAAGACGAACAGCTCGTCGTCGGACAGCTTCTCCTGCTTGATCAGCGCCACCGCGGCCGCGGCCACCTCGCGCAGGTTGTGGCTGGGGATCTCGGTCGCCAGGCCCACCGCGATGCCGCTCGCGCCGTTCAGCAGCACGAAGGGCAGGCGCGCGGGCAATTGCTTCGGCTCCTGCGTGGAGCCGTCGTAGTTGGGGATGAAGTCGACCGTGCCCTCGTCGATCTCGTCGAGCAGCAGCCGCGTGATCGGCGCGAGGCGTGCCTCGGTGTAGCGCATCGCCGCCGCGCCGTCGCCGTCGCGCGAGCCGAAGTTGCCCTGGCCGTCGATCAGCGGGTAGCGCTGCGAGAAGTCCTGCGCCATGCGCACCAGCGCGTCGTAGGCCGCGGTGTCGCCGTGCGGGTGGTAGCGGCCCAGCACGTCGCCGACGACGCGCGCGCTCTTCATCGCCTTCGGGCCGCCGGCGGTGGTGAAGGCCAGACCCAGCCGTTCCATCGCATAGAGGATGCGGCGCTGCACCGGCTTCTGGCCATCGCACACGTCGGGCAGCGCCCGGCCCTTGACGACGCTCAGCGCGTACTCGAGGTAGGCGCGCTCGGCATAGTGGGCGAGGGTGATGGCGTCGCCGTTGTCGCCGCCGGCAGCATTCAGTTCCAGTTGATTCATCTCGTTCTCGATCGTGAGCCGTCGTCAGACCCGCAGGGTGCGACCCCTCACACATCCACCTCGACCGCATCGCCGTGCAGTTCCATCAGCTCGCGCCGCGACGCGGCCTCGCCCTTGCCCATCAGCTTGTTGAACGAGCCTTCGGTCTGGCCGAAGTCGAGCAGGCCCCAGCTCACCGGCAGCAGGCGCCGCGTGTCGGGATTGAGCGTGGTGTCCCACAGCTGCTCGGCGTTCATCTCGCCGAGGCCCTTGAAGCGGCTGATGGTCCAGCTCGTCTCGCGAGCGCCTTCCTTGCGCAGCTTGTCGAGGATGGCGGCGAGCTCGCCCTCGTCCAGCGCGTACAGCTTGGCCGCCGGCTTCTTGCCGCGCGCCGGCGCGTCCACACGGAACAGCGGCGGCTTGGCGATGCAGATGTGGCCACGCTCGATCAGCTTGGGGAAGTGCCGGAAGAACAGCGTCAGCAACAGCACCTGGATGTGCGAGCCGTCGACGTCGGCGTCACTCAGGATGCAGATCTTGCCGTAGCGCAGACCCGACAGATCGGGCTCGTCGGCGGCGCCGTGCGGGTCGACGCCGATCGCCACCGAGATGTCGTGGATCTCGTTGTTGGCGAACAGGCGGTCGCGCTCGACCTCCCAGGAGTTGAGCACCTTGCCGCGCAGCGGCAGGATGGCCTGGGTCTCCTTGTCGCGGCCCATCTTGGCGCTGCCGCCGGCCGAGTCGCCTTCGACGAGGAAGAGTTCGTTGAGCGCAACGTCGCGGCTCTCGCAGTCGGTCAGCTTGCCCGGAAGCACGGCCACGCCGGAGCCCTTGCGCTTCTCGACCTTCTGGCCGGCACGCTGGCGTGCCTGCGCCTGGCGGATCACCAGCTCGGCCAGCTTGCGGCCGTGCTCGACGTGCTGGCTCAGCCACAGCTCGAAGGCCGGCTTCACGTAGGTGGACACCAGCCGCAGCGCGTCGCGCGAGTTGAGCCGCTCCTTGGTCTGGCCCTGGAACTGCGGGTCGAGCACCTTGGCGCTCAACACGAAGCTGGCGCGCGAGAACACGTCGTCGGGCATCAGCTTCACGCCTTTCGGCAGCAGCGAATGCAGGTCGATGAAGCCCTTGACGGCCTGGAACAGGCCGTCCTTCAGGCCCGACTCGTGGGTGCCGCCGGCCACCGTGGGGATCAGGTTCACGTAGCTCTCGCGCACCGCCTGACCGTCCTCGGTGAAGGCCACGCACCAGGCCGCGCCCTCACCCTCGGCGAAATTCTCGGTCTCGCCTTCCTCGGCGTAGTGCGCGCCCTCGAACAGCGGAATCACCGGGTCGGCCTGCAGCGTCTGCATCAGGTAGTCGCGCAGCCCGCCTTCGTAGCGCCAGGTCTGCACCTCGCCGCTCTTCTCGTGCGTGAGCGTCACGCTCACGCCCGGCATCAGCACTGCCTTGCTGCGCAGCAGGTGCACCAGTTCGTTCCTCGGCAGCTCGGCGCTCTCGAAGTACTTCGGGTCGGGCCAGACCCGCACGCTGGTGCCCTGCCGGCGGTCGGCGGCGCCGGCCTTGCGCGACGCGACCGGCTCGATCACGTCGCCGCCGGCGAAGGCCAGGGCCGCGACCTTGCCCTCGCGGAACACCTCGACCTGCAGCCGCGTCGACAGCGCATTGGTCACGCTGACGCCCACGCCGTGCAGCCCGCCGGAGAAGCTGTAGGCACCGCCCGCACCCTTGTCGAACTTGCCGCCGGCGTGCAGCCGCGTGAACACGATCTCGACCACCGGCACCTGCTCCTCGGGGTGCAGGCCGAACGGGATGCCGCGACCGTCATCGTCGACGCTGACCGAGCCGTCGGCATGCAGCGTCACCGCGATGCGCTGACCGTGCCCGGCGAGCGCCTCGTCGGCGGCGTTGTCGATCACTTCCTGCACGATGTGCAGCGGGTTGTCGGTGCGGGTGTACATGCCCGGCCGCTGCTTCACCGGCTCCAAGCCCTTGAGCACGCGGATGGACGATTCGCCGTAACGGCCCGGCGAAGAAGGTTTGGTTGCCATGGGCGAAGATTCTAGGGAGCCGTCGCGCGCGTACCGGCGCGCGGGCTTACCACAGTGGCCGGGCGGGCCGGGCGAAGGCGGGCGGCCAGCGTCGAAACTTGAAATTCGTGACAATCGTTCGATGACCTCGACGACCCGCGCACCGCAGACCCTCTCGATGACCCAGGTGCTGCTGTGCGGTGCCGCCATCGTGACGCTGTCGATGGGCATCCGCCACGGCTTCGGGCTGTGGCTGCAGCCGATCACGATGGACCGCGGCTGGTCCCGGGAGACCTTCGGCCTCGCACTGGCGATCCAGAACCTGAGCTGGGGCCTGGTCGGTCCGTTCGCCGGCATGCTGGCCGACCGCTACGGCGCCTTCAAGGTGCTGGTGGCCGGTGCCGTGCTCTACGCCGGCGGGCTGGTGCTGATGGCGCTGGCCACGTCAGGCCTGGCTTTTCACGGCAGTGCCGGGCTGATGATCGGCATGGCCCAGGCCGGCTGCACCTATGCCATCGTCTACGGCGTGATCGGTCGCAACGTCGCCCCCGAGAAGCGCTCGTGGGCGATGGGCATCACGGCTGCGGCCGGCTCGTTCGGCCAGTTCCTGATGGTGCCGGTGGAAAGCGGCTTGATCTCGGCCTTCGGCTGGCAGGAAGCCCTGATCCTGCTGGGTTGCGCGGCACTGGCCATCGTGCCGCTGGCCTTCGGCTTGAAGGAACCGAAACTCGCCGCGCCCACCGGCGCGCAGCAGAGCATCGGCGAGGCCGTGAGCGAGGCCTTCGGCTACCGCAGCTTCCAGTTGCTGATGGCGGGCTACTTCGTCTGCGGCTTCCAGGTGGTCTTCATCGGCGTGCACATGCCGAGCTACCTGAAGGACCACGGCCTGTCGCCTCAGGTGGCGACGACGGCACTGGCGCTGATCGGCCTGTTCAACGTGTTCGGCACCTACGCGGCCGGCGTGCTGGGCCAGCGGCTGGCCAAGCGGCACATCCTGGCGAGCATCTACGCGCTGCGTTCGCTGGCCATCATCGCCTTCCTGGCCCTGCCGCTGACGCCCGCCTCGGTGTACGCGTTCTCGATCGCGATGGGCCTGCTGTGGCTGTCGACGGTGCCCACCACCAATGCGGTGGTCGCGCAGATCTTCGGCATCAAGCATTTCTCGATGCTGGGCGGCTTCGTCTTCCTGGCCCACCAGATCGGCAGCTTCCTCGGCGTGTGGCTGGGCGGCAAGCTCTACGACGCGACCGGCAGCTACGACGTGGTGTGGTGGATCGCGGTCGCGCTCGGCGTGTTCGCCGCGCTGATCAACCTGCCGGTGCGGGAGACCGCGATCACGCGCGGCGGCGTCCCGGCGCCGGCATGACTCGCGGGGTGCCACGGCGATGAAAGCCCTCTCCTGCAAGCGATTCCTGATCTGGGCCGCGTCCGCTGCCGCCCTGAGTGCGGTGTTCCTGGCCTACCTGCAGCCCGACCTGATGGTCGATCTGGCCAACCGCGTATGGAGCTGCTTCTAGCATGGGCTTGACCGCGCTGCACGGGGGGCTGGCGGCGTCGCCCTGGGTGGAACGCTGGACGCGCACGCTCCCGGCCGGCCAGCGCGTGCTCGACCTGGCCTGCGGTTCCGGCCGGCACCTGCGCTGGCTCACGGCCCAAGGGCAGCGCCTCACCGGCGTGGACCGGGACGCGACCGCCCTCGAGGGCCTGGCAGCCGCCTGCCCGCAGGCCGAGCTGATCACCGCCGACATCGAGTCCGGCCCATGGCCGCTGGAGGGCCGCGCCTTCGATGTGGTGATCGTCACCAACTACCTGTGGCGGCCGCTGCTGCCGGCGATCCTCGCCTGCGTGGCCACCAACGGCCGGCTGATCTACGAAACCTTCGCGCTCGGCAACCAGACCGTCGGCAAGCCGTCGAACCCCGACTTCCTGCTGCGCCCGGGCGAGCTGCTCGACGCGGTGCGCGGCGCCGGCGCCGGCTGGCGCGTGCTGGCCTACGAGGACGGCACGCTGGAGTCGCCGCTGCGCTTCGTGCAGCGCATCGCCGCCGTGCGGGAGGCCGAGCCCGGCGCGTCGGCCTCGGACCAGCCACCGCGTTATCCCTTGTAGCCACCGCGTCAGCCTCGTTACTGCGGCTGGCTAAAATCCCGGGATTCAGAGGACTTCCCATGAAACCCATCGTTGGCAGCATCGTCGCGCTCGTCACGCCGATGCACGAGGACGGCAGCGTCGACTATCCCGCGCTGCGTCGCCTGATCGACTGGCACATTGCCGAAGGCACCGACTGCATCGGCGTGGTCGGCACCACCGGCGAATCGCCGACGGTCACGCCCGAGGAGCACTGCGAGATCATCCGCGTGGCGGTCGAGCATGTCGCCGGCCGCGTGCCGGTGATGGCCGGAGCCGGCGCGAACTCCACGCGCGAGGCCATCGAGCTGAGCCGCTACGCAAAGCAGGTCGGCGCCGACTGCACGCTGCAGGTCGTGCCCTACTACAACAAGCCCACGCAGGAAGGCCAGTACCAGCACTTCCGCAGCATCGCCGAAGCGGTGGACATCCCGGTGGTGCTCTACAACGTGCCCGGCCGTACCGTGGCCGACATGTTGCCCGAGACGGTGCTGCGGCTGGCCCAGGTGCCCGGCATCGTCGGCCTGAAGGAGGCCACCGGCAACATCGAGCGCGCGTGCTGGCTGATCAAGCAGGCGCCGAAGGGTTTCTCCATCTACTCCGGCGACGACCCGACCGCGGTGGCGCTGATGCTGCTGGGTGGCCATGGCAACGTCAGTGTGACGGCCAACGTCGCGCCGCGTGCAATGCACGAGCTGTGCGTCGCGGCGATGGCCGGTGATGCGAAGCGAGCCGCCGAGATCCACCTGGCGCTGTTGCCGCTGCACAAGCAGTTGTTCTGCGAACCCAATCCGATTCCGGTGAAGTGGGCGCTGCAGCGCATGGGCCGCTGCGGCGGTGCACTGCGCCTGCCGCTGACGCCGCTGAGTGCGGCGCTGCAGCCGGTGGTCGAGCAGTCGCTGCGCGACGCCGGCCTGCTGTGACGCTTCGGCGCCCGGAACGGTACCGCTGCTTCACCCACAACGCCTTGCGCTCCCCTGCCCCGCCGCACCGGCGGCCTGCCCAGCCCGATCCCCGGAGAAGCCTCCCGTGAGTTTCCAAAGTCGATTCAACGTTCCTGCCCGCCTGCTGCTGATCGCGGTGGCGTCCGGCCTGTCGGCCTGCACGATCAACAATGCGCTGGAAGGCGACAAGGTCGACTACAAGACCAAGGGAGCGAAATCGGTCTCGCTCGAGATCCCGCCCGACCTCACCCAGCTCTCCCCCGACCAGCGCTACCAGACGGCCAGCGGCACGATCAGCGCTTCGACGCTGCAGACGCCTTCGCCCAACAGCTCGGCGCCCACCGCCGCCGGCACGGCCGCGAGCGTCGCGCCCAGCGTGGTCGGCGATGTCCGCCTCGAGCGCGCCGGCAGCCAGCGCTGGCTGGCCACTCGCCAGACACCAGAGCAGCTGTGGCCTCAACTGCAGGCCTTCTGGCAGGAGCGCGGCTTCCAGCTCGATCTCGAACAGCGCGACACCGGGCTGATGGAAACCAACTGGGCCGAGAACCGCGCCAAGCTGCCGCAGGACATCATCCGCGGCACGATCGGCAAGGTGTTCGACTCGGTCTACGACACCGGCGAGCGGGACCGCTTCCGCACCCGTCTGGAGCGCACGCCCGAGGGTGGCACCGAGATCTACATCAGCCACCGCGGCATGGTCGAGGTCTACACCAGCGAGCGCAAGGACTCCACGGTATGGCAGCCCCGCCCGGCCGACCCCGATCTCGAGGCCGTGATGCTGTCTCGCCTGATGCTCAAGCTCGGCGCCAAGGAAGAGCAGGCCAAGGCTGCGGAAGCTGCCGCGGCGGCCGCCTCGGCCGCTCCGGTGCCGCCCGCGGCCCGTGCACGGCTGCTGGCCGGCGCTGGCACCGGACTGCAGGTCGACGAGGGCTTCGATCGCGCCTGGCGGCGTGTCGGCCTCGCATTGGATCGCAGCGGCTTCACGGTCGAGGATCGCGACCGCGCCCAGGGCCTGTACTACGTGCGCTACATCGACCAGGCGCAGGCCGCCAAGGATGAGCCCGGCTTCTTCAGCAAGCTGTTCGGTGGCGGCAAGAAGGACACGGCGGCACAAGGTGGCCTGGCGCGCTACCGCATCGCGGTGAAGAGCCAGGCGGATTCAACGCTGGTGACGGTGCTCAACAACCAGGGCGGCTCCGAGACGGGTGATGCCGCGCAGCGCATCCTGGAACTGCTGGCGACCGACCTGAAGTGACGACGACGGCCTGAACGGCGGAGGCTGCTGTCGCCGCCATGCGCTTTTGCAGCCTCGGCAGCGGCAGTACCGGCAATGCCACGCTGGTGGAGGCCGGCGCGACCCGCCTGCTGATCGACTGCGGCTTCACGCAGAAGGAGCTGTTGCTGCGGCTTGGCCGCCTCGACCTCGACCCGTCCGGCCTCACGGCCCTGTTCATCACCCACGAGCACGGAGACCACGTCGGCTGCGCGCTGAGTCTGGCCCGGCGCCACCGCCTGCCGCTGTGGATGAGCCGCGGCACCTGGCGCGCGATCGGCGCCCCCGAGCTCGACGACGACCTGCTGCACTTCGTGAGCGACGGGGCTCCCGTCGCGGTGGGGGATCTCGAACTGTCGCCCTACACCGTGCCCCACGATGCCGCCGAGCCGTTGCAACTGAGCTGCACCGATGGCCAGCGCCGGCTGGGCGTGCTCACCGATGCCGGCTCGATCACGGCGCACCTTCTGGGTGCATTGCAGGGCTGCGACGCCCTGCTGCTGGAGTGCAATCACGACCGGGACCTGCTGGCGAACTCGAGCTACCCCGCCTCGTTGAAGGCCCGTGTCGGCGGGCGCCTGGGCCATTTGGCGAACGACACCGCCGCCGAGGTGCTGGCAGCCTGCCGGCACGCCAAGCTCCGCCATGTGGTGGCCGCCCATCTGAGCGAACAGAACAACCGTCCGGATCTGGCCTCCGCCGCACTGGCCGGGGCGGTCGGCACCGACGCCGCCGACATCGTGGTAGCCAGCGCGCGCCGGGGTTTCGACTGGCTGGACCTGGCCTGAGCCGCTTCGCGCAGCCGCCGGACGAAAAAAAGCCGCCCCGAGGGGCGGCTTCCTGAAGCGAGGAGCGTCCGGAGCCCGAGCCCCGCCGCCCTCCTACTTGCACTTACTTCTTGGCAGCGTCGATAGCGGCCGAAGCAGCAGCACCGGCAGCCGAAGCCGCGTCCGCAGCGCCCGCGGCGGCACCGGCAGCCGCCGAAGCAGCTGCGTCGGTCGCAGCGGTGGCAGCCGACGCAGCAGCGTCAGCCGCAGCACCCGCCGCAGCCGAAGCCGCGTCGGTGGCCGCCGAGGCGGCCTGCGCGGTCGCCGACGCAGCAGCGTCGACGGCGGTCGCGACTTCTTCCTTCTTGCCGCAAGCGGCGAGGGCGGCAGCAGCGATCAGCGTGGCAAGCAGGAGCGATTTTTTCATCATGAGGTCCTCAAACGAAGGGTTCAAATAACACCGGTGTGGCGGAACCCGCCGAACGACGTCGAGTTCCTGACAAAGACCAGGGCCGCTCGAGCAGCCCCATGCCTAGCCCAAGAGTGTATCCCGAACATGGTGCATACCCTCATAGACCCAAGGTCGTGACAGGGAAGCTGTCGTCGGCTCGTTGCGAAAGCGCCTCAACGAGTTCTCGACAGGACACCAGATCCGCGGTCTCGCGGTAGACCCGGCCCCGGTAGCGCTCGCCATCGTGCAAGCGGACGGCCACGCGTTCCGGTGCGAACAGCAGCGTCGGCAGTTTATCGGCCACTTCTTCGTGGACTGCCAGGCACTGGACGATGTGCGACCACTGCCGACGCCAATGAACCCAGCGCGGGAAACGCTGCGCGAAGCCCTCGTAACCGGCGGCCAGCACGGTCAGCTGGCGTCGCGAACTGGCCCAGCGTGTCAGCGCCTCGATCACCGCCGGCTGCCCGAGCGGCCACCGCGCGAAGTCCCGATCGCACAGCCAGAGATGCCGTGCGCCGGCCTCCGCGCACTCGTCCAGCGCGGACAGCACGGCCTGGCCGAAGCCCTCGCGGGTGTCGATCACCTGGGTGCCGCCGGCGGGCGCCGAAGCGCCCTCCTGCGGTGTATCGGTCGGTTCAGCAGCCATCTTCATCTCCCACGACCTGCAGCCAGCCGTCTTCGGCCCACTGCGTCAGCAACTCCCGTGCAGGCTCGCTGGCCCGCTCCAATTCGCGTGTCGACAACGCACGGCGGTCGGCGAGCCGGCGCATCAGAGCGGCATCACGCCCCGCGGCGCGCCAGGATTCGCCATTCACGAACACATGGCCCGCGTCGTACATCATGCGCGTGCGCGGATCCAGGCGCACGCCTGCATCGATCGACCGCACCTCCGCCGGCGGCGCGAACCAGACGCGCGGCTTCGGCTCGGTGAGCGCCTCGCCGAGCGCCGCCTGCAGTGCCCGCGGATCGCGCAGCGCACGCGACACCGCGTCGACCGCAAAGCGCTGCAGCGCCTCGGGGATGCGCCCCGGCGCGTCGGTCGCCGGCTGGGCCGCGTCGCGGTACAGCACGCGCGGCGCGTCGTCCTCGCGCTCGAGCAGCCGAGCCAGCACCTCGCGCGCCAGTTCGCCGCGCGCCGGGGCCCGGAAGCCGATCGATGCGGTCATGCACTCGCCGTCGGCCACCCCGTCGTGCCCCCAGCCGGGCGGCAGGTAGAGCATGTCGCCGGGTTCGAGCAACCGCTCCTGCTGCGGCTCGAAGTGCGCCAGGATCTTCAGCGGCAGATCCGGCCGCAGCGTGTCGTCGCCCGGTGGCGCGATGCGCCAGCGGCGACGACCCTGCACCTGCAGCAGAAACACGTCGTAGGAGTCGACATGCGGGCCGACACCGCCGCCATCGCTGGCCCACGACAGCATCAGGTCGTCGAGCCGCGCTTCGGGCACGAAACGGAACATCGACAGCAGGTCGCGCGCCGCCGGCACGTGCAGGTCCAGGCCTTGCACCAGCAGCGTCCAGCCGGCCTGCGCAACGGGCGGCAGCGCCCGGCGCGGCAGCGGCCCGGAACGCAAGGTCCAGCGATCGCGCTGCCGCACGATCAGGCGCGACTCGACATCCTCGCTGCCGGCCAGTGCGAACAGCGCGCCGCGGTCCAGCGGAGGGCGCACGCCAGGCAGTGCCTGGCGGATCAGCAGCGGCCGCTTCTGCCAGTGGCGGCGCATGAAACGGCGTGGGCTCAGGGCACCCAGCAAGGGCGTCGGCGCGTCGATGGCGGGCAGCAGGGACATGGCCTCATTGTGCGATCATCCTTTCATGCAAATCACGCCCCCCTGCGTCGTCAGTCTGACCTGGCGGCTCGAAGACGCGCACGGACAACTGATCGACGAACTGGCCGAGCCGGTGGAGTTCTTCGTCGGCGGCGACGATCTGCTCTCCAAGGTGGAGGAATCGATCGTCGGCCAGTCCGAGGGCTTCGAGGCCACGCTGCACCTGGAGCCCGAACACGCCTTCGGCGACTACGACGCCGACCTGGTGTTCTTCGAGGAACGCAGCGTCTTTCCGGAGCACATCGAGGCCGGCATGCAATTCGACGGACCGCCCGAAGGCACGACCACGCGCGACCTGCCGCTCGACACCGTCTACACGGTCACCGAGGTCTACGACAGCCACGTGGTGCTCGACGGCAACCACCCGCTGGCCGGTATCGCGCTGGTCCTTGCGCTGAAGGTGCGCGACGTGCGCGCGGCCAGCGAAGAGGAGATCGAGCACCGCTCGGTCTCGACCTCGGCCCTCTCGGTGCTGAGCGCGGTGCCGCCCTCGCCCCAGCTGCACTGACGCGGCCGCGCGGCGCGCGCGGGCCGGGCCCGGTCAGCGCTGGCCGGTGGAGCCGAAACCGCCCTCGCCGCGCTCCGAGGCACCGAAGTCGTCGACGACCCGGAAGCTCGCCTGCACCACCGGCACGATCACCAGTTGCGCGATGCGTTCGAGCGGCTGCACCGTGAAGGCAGCCGGCCCGCGGTTCCAGCAGCTCACCATCAGCGGGCCCTGGTAATCGGAGTCGATCAGGCCGACCAGGTTGCCGAGCACGATGCCGTGCTTGTGGCCCAGGCCGGAGCGCGGCAGGATCACCGCGGCCAGGCCCGGGTCGCCGATGTGGATGGACAGGCCGGTCGGGATCAGCTGCGTCTGCCCAGGCTCGAGCAACAGCGGCGCGTCGAGGCAGGCGCGCAGGTCGAGGCCGGCACTGCCCGGGGTGGCATAGGCGGGCAGCTGGTCCGCCATGCGCGGGTCCAGCACTTTCACGTCGATCGTCGTCATGGGTTCAGGTGTTCGAGGTGGCGCGGCGCCGCGCGATCTCCGCCACCAGCGCGCGCGCCAGCGTGAGCTTGTCGGCCGTGCCGCCGTCGGCCGGCAGCGGCTGTTCACCGCGCGCGTCGACCAGCAGCAGCGCGTTGTCGTCGCGGCCGAAGGTGGCCGGCCCGAGGTTGCCCACCACCAGCGGCAGCTTCTTGCGCTCGAGCTTGGCCCGCGCGTGCACGGCAAGCTGCTCGCTCTCGGCCGCGAAGCCGACGCAGTACGGCGGCTTCGGCAGCGCCGCCACGGTCGCGAGGATGTCGGCGTTCTCGGTCAGCTCGAAGCTCGGCGCCTGCTTCTTGCCGTCCTTCTTGATCTTGTGCTCGGCCAGCCGCGCCGGTCGCCAGTCGGCGACCGCGGCGGTGGCGACGAAGATGCCGTGCGTCGCCGCCAGCGGCAGCACGGCGGCGAGCATCTGCTCGGCACTCTGCACATCGATGCGCCGCACGCCGCGCGGCGTGGGCAGGTGCACCGGCCCGGCCACCAGCGTGACCTCGGCACCGGCCTCGCGCGCGGCCCGCGCCAGCGCAAAACCCATCTTGCCGCTGGAACGGTTGGTGAGCCCGCGCACCGGGTCGATCGCCTCGAAGGTCGGCCCGGCGGTGATCAGCACGCGCTCGCCAGCCAGCGGCTTGGGCGCGAGCTGCGCCACGATGTCCTCGAACAGTTCAGCGGCCTCGAGCATGCGGCCGTCGCCGACCTCACCACAGGCCTGGTCGCCACTCGCCGGCCCGAGCACCGTCGCGCCATCGGCCCGCAGCTGCGCCAGGTTGCGCTGGGTGGCCGGGTGCGACCACATCTCGCGGTTCATGGCCGGCGCCAGCAGCAGCGGGCAGCGGGCGATGGGCCGCGCCAGGCACAGCAGGCTCAGCAGTTCGTCGGCCCGGCCCTGGGCCAGCTTGGCCATCAGGTCGGCACTGGCCGGCGCGACGATCACCGCGTCGGCATCGCGCGTGAGGTTGATGTGCGCCATGTTGTTCGGCTCGCCGGCGTCCCACTGGCAGGTCAGCACCGGCTGGCCCGACAGTGCCTGCATCGTGACCGGCGTGATGAACTGCTGCGCGGCATCGGTCATCACCACCCGCACGCTGGCGCCGGCCTTGACCAGCAAGCGCAGCAACTCGGCCGCCTTGTAGCAGGCCACGCCCCCGCTCAGTCCCAGCACGAGGCGCCGGTTCGCGAGGTCACCGCCAGGCTCGGGGCGATCGGTCATCGTGAGGCTTTCGTCGTCGAGGCCGCTCGTCGAGCCGCCGGATGGGCGCGATTATCGCGGCCGCCCGGCGCCGCCGCTCCCGCGCGGGCACAGGCTCGCCGCCCCCTTCGGTTCAATCTGAATTTTCAGTAATTACTGAAAATTCAACTAGAATCCGATCACCTTCCATCCCCACTGCATGAGCACGCTCTCCCCTCTCGTCCACAGCTTCGTCTCGCACTTCGGCGAGATGGGCAGTCGCTGGGGCATCAACCGCACGGTGGGACAGATCTACGCGCTGATCTTCGTGTCGCCGACGCCGCTGAATGCGGACGACATCGCCGAGCAACTGGCGTTCTCGCGCTCGAACGTCAGCATGGGGCTGAAGGAACTGCAGGCCTGGCGGCTGGTCCGGCTGCGCCACCTGCCCGGTGACCGGCGTGAGTACTTCGAGGCCCCGACCGACGCCTGGGAGATCTTCCGCACGCTCGCCGAGGAGCGCCGGCGCCGCGAGATCGAACCCACGCTGACGATGCTGCGCAGTGCGCTGCTCGAGACACCCACCAGCGAGGCCGACCGCATCGCGCAGCAGCGCCTGCGCGGCATGCACGAACTCATCGAGCTGATGAGCACCTGGTTCGACGACGTCCAGAAGCTCGATGCGAAAACCCTCTCCCAGCTGATGAAGATGGGCTCTAAAGTTCAGCGGCTGCTGGAGTTCGCCCGCAAGGCGAAGCCCGGCACACCTGCCGCCTGAGCCGCATCGCCCCTGATCTGAAAGGATCGACCGCATGGACCCGCTGATCCTCGCGCGCGCGCAGTTCGCCGCCAACATCACCTTCCACATCCTGTTCCCCACGATCACCATCGCGCTGGGCTGGCTGCTGATGTTCTTCCGCTGGCGCTGGCTGCGCACGCACGACGGCGCCTGGCTCGCCGCCTACCGCTTCTGGACCAAGGTGTTCGCGCTGAGCTTCGCGCTCGGCGTGGTGAGCGGCATCACCATGAGCTTCCAGTTCGGCACCAACTGGCCCGGCTTCATGGAGAAGGCCGGCAACGTGGCCGGCCCGCTGCTCGGCTACGAGGTGCTCACCGCCTTCTTCCTCGAGGCCGGCTTCCTGGGCGTGATGCTATTCGGCCACGGCCGCGTCAGCGAGCGCATCCACATGATGGCCAGCTTCTTCGTCGCCTTCGGCACCACCGTCAGCGCGTTCTGGATCCTCGCGCTGAACTCCTGGATGCAGACGCCCGCGGGCCATGAGGTGATCGACGGCGTGTTCCACGTCAAGAGCTGGGCCGAGGTGCTGTTCAACCCGTCCTTCCCCTACCGCTTCACCCACATGCTGCTGGCCTCGGGCCTGACCTGTGCCTTCCTGATGGCCGGGCTGAGCGCCTGGCAGCTGCTGCGCGGCCAGGCTGAGCGCTCGGCACCCAAGGTGATGCGCGTCGGGCTCACCGTCGCGGCGCTGCTGATCCCGGTGCAGATCTTCGTCGGTGACCTGCACGGCCTCAACACCCTGAAGCACCAGCCGCAGAAGATCGCGGCGATGGAGGGCGTGTGGGAGACCGAGCGCGGCGCGCCGCTGCTGCTGTTCGCGGTGCCCGACGACCAGGCCCGCACCAACCGCTTCGAGATCGCTATCCCCAAGATGGCGAGCCTGATCCTCACCCACGACGCCGACGGCGAGATCAAGGGCCTGAACGACTTCCCCGATGCCCACCCGCCTGCCGCGCCGCTGTTCTTCGCCTTCCGCGTGATGGTCGGCATGGGCGTGCTGATGCTGCTGGTGAGCTGGGTCGGCTGGTGGATGGGCCGCCGCGTCGGCTGGGCGCCGCAGCGCCTGTCGCGCAGGCTGTTGTGGGTGCTGGCGGGCATGAGCTTCTCGGGCTGGGTCGCCACCGTGGCCGGCTGGTACGTGACCGAGATCGGTCGCCAGCCCTTCATCATCCACGGCCTGCTGCGCACCGCCGACGTGGCGGCGACCACCGTGCCGTCCTCGATGATCGCGCTCAGCTTCGCGATGTACGTGACGCTCTACCTTGCGCTGATCGTGGCCTACGTCAGCGTGCTCAAGTACATGGCCGAGAAGCTCGAGGACGTGATCGAGCCCGATGCGCTGGAACGCGCGGAAGGCCGCGCCGCGGCCGCGCTGGCGAAGGGGAGTGCCACATGACGTTCGATCAATCCCTGCCTCTGATCTTCATGGCGCTGATGGGCGTCTCGATGCTCGTCTACGTCATCAGCGATGGCTACGACCTGGGGGTCGGCCTGCTGATGCCGCGCGCCAACGCCACCGAGAAGGACGTGCTGATCGCCTCGATCGGTCCGTTCTGGGACGCCAACGAGACCTGGCTGGTGCTGGGCATCGGCATCCTGCTGATCGCCTTCCCCAAGGCGCACGGCCTGGTCCTCACGCAGCTCTACCTGCCCGTCACGCTGATGCTGATCGGCCTGATGCTGCGCGGCGTGGCCTTCGACTTCCGCGTCAAGGCCAAGGACGTGCACAAGGCCACCTGGGACCGGCTGTTCTTCGCCGGCTCGCTGCTGGCATCGATGTCGCAGGGCTGGATGCTCGGGCGCTACATCAGCGGCTTCGGCTCGGGCTGGAACTACCCGGTGTTCGCCGCCGCGATCGCGCTCGCGCTGCCGGCGGCCTACGTGCTGCTCGGCGCGGCCTGGCTGATCATGAAGACCGAGGGTGAGCTGCAACGCAAGGCCATCCGCTGGGCCAAGCTGGCGTGGTGGCCGGTGGTGGTCGGCATGGTGCTGATCTCGCTGTCCACGCCGTGGATCAGCGCGACGGTGCGCCAGCGCTGGTTCGAACTGCCGGCCATCATCGCGCTGTCGGCCATTCCGCTCACCACCGCCATCGCGTTGGTGGCCGCCCGCCTGGTGCTCGACCGGCCCATCGTCCGCAAGGAACTGTGCTGGCTGCCCTTCGTGCTGCTGATCGCGGTCTTCGTGTTCGGCTTCCTCGGGCTGGCCTACAGCATCTATCCCTTCGTCGTGATCGACCAGCTGACGATCTGGCAGGCCGCCAGCAGCCCGGCGGCGCTGAAGGTCATCCTGATCGGCGTGTGCATCTCGGTGCCGGCGATCGCGGCCTACACCGTGTTCTCCTACCGCGTGTTCTGGGGCAAGGCCACCGAGCTGCGCTACGGCTAGGACGCTTCCGAGAGAAAGCGCAACAGCGCGACCGCGCCGGCGCCCGGTTCGGCATCGACGGCGGTGCACAGCAGCAGCCGGCGCGTCGCCCAGGCATCCACCAGCGGCCGCACCGTGATGCGTGCGCTCGCCAGCCGCGCGGCGGCCACGGCCGGCACCACGGCGATGCCGGCGCCGTCGGCCACCAGCGCGGCCACCGCGTCCAGGCTGCGCACGCGCACGCGGTGGTGCAGCCCGCGCCCCTGGCGCAGCGCCTGAGCCTGCAGGAAGCGGCTCAGCCCGCTCTCGGCGGGCAGTCCGACGAAGGGCCGGTCGATCACGTCGGCGAAACGCAGCGCACGCCGCCCCGCCCTGCCACCCTGCATCGGTTGCAGGACCACCAGGCGATCCTCGCGGAACACGCGCGTGTTCAAGCCTTCGGTGTCGACGTAGTCCGCCACGATGCCGATGTCGGCGTGCTCCTGCCGCATCGTCCGCAGCACGTCCGGACTGCCGAGTTCGCGCAGGTCGACGTCGATGTCCGGATGGGCGACCAGAAAGCGCCCCAGCAGCGCCGGCAGGTACTCGGTCATCGCCGCCGTGTTGCACAGCACGCGCACGCTGCTGCGCACCCCATGGGCGTGGGCCGACATCTCGGCGTGCAGGGCCTCCATGTCGCGCTGCAGCCGCCCGGCATGCCGGCGCAGCGTGCGGCCTGCATCGGTCGGCACCACACCCTGCTTCGACCGCACCAGCAGCGCCGCGCCGAGGGCGTGCTCGAGGTTCTGCAGGCGCGCGCTCGCCGCCGACAGCGACAGGTGCATCTCGCGCGCGCCCGCGGTGATCGAGCCGGCCTCGGCGACCGCGCCGAACAGGCGCAGGTCGAACGGGTCGATGCGGAAGCCGGCAACGCCGCGCGGGCGAGCGAGGGGGCGGGACGGGGGCATCGTCATCCTTCGCGGTTGCCGAAGGATAGCTGCGCCGGTGCGCGATGGACGCCCCGACGCCGCGCCGCGACCATGCCGGCATGGACATCGCCCGGCTCGCCACCCTCGGCACCATCTTCGCGCTGGCGGGCGCGGTCAAGGGCGTGTCGGGCATGGGCCTGCCCACCGTCTCGATGGCGCTGCTGGGGCTGGTGATGCCACCGGCCGCCGCGGCCGCCCTGATGGTGTGGCCCTCGCTTGCCACGAACCTGGCGCAGTGCGCCGGCCCGCGCTGGCGCGCGCTGTGCCGCCGGCTCTGGCCGATGTGGGCGGGCCTGCTGCTCTTCACCGCCTTCAGCCCCCTGCCCAGCCTCGCCGGCGCGGGCCGCGGGCCGCGGCTCGCGCTCGGCGCCGTGCTGCTGCTGTACGGTGCGTGGGGCCTGCTCCGGCCTGCGCTGCCGCGCCCGGCGCCGCGGCACGAGCACTGGCTGGGCGCGCTGGCCGGCGCCGTGTCGGGCCTGCTGACCGCAGCCACCGGCGTGTTCGTGCTGCCGATGGTGCCCTACCTGCAGTCGCTGCGGATGGACCGCGACGAACTGGTCCAGGCGCTGGGCCTCAGCTTCACGCTGGCCACCGTCGCGCTGGCCCTCGTGCTGTGGCAGGCGGCCCCGCAGGCCGCCACGCCGGACGCGGAGGACTGCGGCGTGGCGCTGCTCACCGCGTTCGCCGGCCTGTGGGCCGGCACCCGGCTGCGACGGCGCCTGCCGGCGGCCGCCTTCCAGCGCGCGCTCTACGGCATGTTCGTGCTGCTCGGCGCCGCCCTGCTGGGCCGCACGAACTAGGCCCCGCGATGCCGACGCACGACAGCGAGCGAGCGCGGGCCGAGGCCCTGGAGCAGGCCTACCGGCTGGCGCTCGAACTGCTGGAATTGCTGGACGAGGCGCGTGCCGCGATGGTCCGTCCGCCGCCACGGCCCACGGCTGCCGCGGACCGCGCCGACGACCCGGCCCGTCCCGCAGCACCGGGATGACGCTCGAACTCGCGTCACAAAAACTACCCGCGCGGGTGGCTACGGCGGTTCACGGTTCTTTGAACATCGCGCCCTGGTCATCGGGGCGCGCCGCCGCCTTCCGGTGTTCTTTCTTCCCTTCCTGGAGCAAGCCCGCATGCGCGACTACCTCAAGTTCTACATCGACGGCCACTGGGTCGACCCGGTCAAGGCGAAGAGCCTCGACGTCGTCAACCCGGCCACCGAAGCCTCGGCGGGTCGCATCTCCATGGGCACGGCCGCCGACGTGGACCGCGCCGTGAAGGCCGCGCGCAAGGCCTTCGCGAGCTACTCGCAGACCAGCGTGGCCGAGCGCGCCGCGCTGCTCGAACGCATCATCGTCGAGTACAAGAAGCGCTACGCCGACATGGCCGCCGCCATCACCGAGGAGATGGGTGCGCCGGTCGCGCTGTCGAAGGACGCCCAGGCGGCGATGGGCATCGCCCACCTGCAGATCGCGCTCGACGTGCTGAAGAACTACAAGTTCCAGGAGCTGCGCGACACCACGCTGATGGTCAAGGAGCCGATCGGCGTGTGCGGCTTCATCACGCCATGGAACTGGCCGGTCAACCAGATCGCCTGCAAGGTGGCGCCGGCGCTGGCGGTGGGCTGCACCATGGTGCTCAAGCCGTCCGAGATCGCGCCGTTCTCGGCCTACCTGTGGACCGAGATCCTGCACGCCGCCGGCGTGCCGGCCGGGGTGTTCAACCTGGTCAACGGCGATGGCCCGACGGTGGGCGCGGCACTCTCCAGCCACCCCGACGTCGACATGGTCTCGTTCACCGGCTCCACGCGTGCCGGTGTCGAGGTGGCGCGCAACGCCGCGCCGACCGTGAAGCGCGTGCACCAGGAACTGGGCGGCAAGTCGCCCAACATCATCCTGCCCGACGCCGACTTCAAGCACGCCATCACCGCCGGCGTGCAGGGCGTGATGCTCAACTCGGGCCAGTCGTGCAACGCGCCCACCCGCATGCTGGTGCCGAACGCGCGCCTCGCCGAGGCGCTGGCCATCGCCAAGGAGGCCGCCGAGGCCACCACGGTGGGCGACCCGGCCAGCGGCGCCGCCCTCGGCCCGGTGATCTCGGCCACGCAGTGGGACAAGATCCAGACGCTGATCCAGAAGGGCATCGAGGAAGGCGCCACGGTGGTGGCCGGCGGCCCGGGCAAGCCCAAGGGCCTGGAGACCGGCTACTACGTGAAGCCCACGGTGCTGGGCCACGTGAACAACCAGATGACGGTGGCGCGCGAGGAGATCTTCGGCCCGGTGCTGACCATCCTGGGCTACGACACGGTGGACCAGGCGGTCGAGATCGGCAACGACACACCCTACGGCCTGGCGGCCTACGTGTCGGGCACCGACCCGGAAGCCACGCGCAAGGTGGCCTCGCGCCTGCGCGCCGGGCAGGTGAACATCAACAGCGTGCCGCTGGACTTCAAGGCGCCGTTCGGCGGCTTCAAGCAGTCGGGCAACGGCCGCGAGTGGGGCGATCACGCCTTCGGCGAATTCCTCGAGGTGAAGGCCGTGCTCGGCTACGCACCCAAGGCCGCCTGAAGCGTGCGGCGCGGGCGGCTAGCCGCCGCCGCGCTGCATGAAGAGGTCGAAGTAGCGCATGAAGCGCTGCCGGTCGGCCTCGTCGACGTCGGTGAAGCTGAACTGGACCGCCAGCCGCGGCAGGCGCATCAAAGCGATCTGTCGGTCCGGCAGCGGCGCCCAGCGCAGCTCGAGCCGCCCTGCACCGATGTCCACCCGGGCCTGCCCCAGCGCCGCAAGATCGGCGGCCTGCGCGCCGCAGGCGCCGGGCAGCCAGCCCAGCCATTCGGCCTCGGTGCAGCCCATCTCGCGCTCGAAGCGCGGGGGATAGTGAGCCTGCATCAGCCGCCGGCGATCGGCGGCCAGATCGCCAGCACGTCGCCTTCCTGGAAGGTGCGTGCGGCGCGGTCCTCGGGCGCCACGTAGTGACCGTTGACGAGCACCAGGTGCACCAGCTTCATCGGCAGGCCGTAGGGCGCGATCACGTCCGCGATGGTGGCCGACGGCGCGATGTCGAGTTCCACCCGGTTGCCGCTGCGGGCCTCGGCAGGCAGGTAGTCGGTGAGCGTGGCGTAGAGCTTGAAGCTGATCTTCATGCGGCGATCATCGCCCGGAACCGGCTCACACGTGCGCGCCGGCCTGGGCCCAGCGCGCCTGCGCCTGGCCCTGGGCAATGTAGGCCTCGGTCAGGCGCGTCGGGTCGGCGATCAGCTTCTCCTTCCACTCGCCCAACCGCACGCGACCCTCCACCAGCCCGCGCATCACGCCCACATGTTCGGTCCAGCCGATGCTGTTGCAGCCGACCAGCCGGTCGGCGTCGAACTGCAGGCTGAGCAGCTTGAAGCCCTCGCGGTCGGTGAGCTCCGCCTGCTGGCCGCCGGGCACGCCCTGCCAGTCGCCGAAGCTGGCCGAGATGAGGCCCAGCGTGTCGAGCACGTTGATCTGCGGCACGCGCTTGAGCACCGCGCCGCGTTCGAGCATGTTCATCGCGGCCACGTAGGCCTGGTCGGCGGCGTTGGGCTGGATCGCGCTGATCACGCGCGCCTTCGTCGCCAGGTCGAAGGCCTCGGCGCAGTCGCCGGCGGTGTAGATGCCCGGCACGTTGGTCTGCAGGCGCTCGTCGGCCAGCACGCCCTGGCCGCACTCGATGCCGGAGTCCTTCAGGAAGGCGACGTTGGGCTTCACGCCGGTGGCGCTGATCACCAGGTCGGCCTCCACGGTCTGCCCGTTCGACAGCCGCACGCTCATCGCGCTGCCGCGCGGCGCCGGTGCCGTTTCGCGCCACTCGGGCGCGGGCGGTGCCGGGCTCTTGCCGCCAAGGCCGAGCATCGCCGCGGCGCGGGCGATGAAGCCCCCCTCGGCCGAGGCCGGGGCCGGGGCCGTCGCCGACGGCAAAGCCACGACGGACTGCGCCGCCTCGATCGCCTCGACGCGGGTGCCGGTGAACACGCGCACGCCCTTCTTCTCGCACCAGGCCTTGATCATGTTGCCGGCGGCCGGCCCCATCATGCGCGGCACCATGCGGTCGCCCATCTCCACGACGGTCAGCTCCACGCCGCGCAGCGCCAAAGCCTCCATGATGATGCAGCCGATGAAGCCGGCGCCCATCTGCAGCACCTTGGCGCCCGGCTGCGCCAGCTCGGCGATGTGGCGTGCGTTCTCCAGCGTCCAGCAAGGCTGCACGCCCGGCAGGTCCATGCCGGGAATCGGCGGACGCACCGGCTTGGAGCCGGTGGCGATCAGCAGCTTGTCGAAGCCGAGGATGCTGCCGTTGTCCAGCGTCACCGTGCGCCGGGCGGCGTCGACGTGGGTCGCGCGCTGGCGCAGCACCGTGACATTGAGCTTGCGGAACTGGTCCGCATCGCGCCGCAGGTAGGTGCCGTCCTCGCCCACCTTGCCGATCAGCAGGTAGGGAATCGCCATGCGCGAGTACGGCGGTTCCGGCTCGTCGCCGACGATCGTGATGCTGTCGTACGGCGCGTGCTTGCGCAGCGTCTCGGCCGCGATGACGCCGGCCGGGCCGGCGCCGAGGATCACGTGTCTCATAGGCCCAGGCGTGCGCGTGTCTCGGGCTTGAGCTGGCCGCCGGCGTCCCAGCCGCGCACCTCGTAGTACTGCGGCAGCATCTCCGGCAGCTTGTTCACCAGGCCCTTGGCCGGGCCGGTCTTCGCCGGTTCGGTCAGCAGGCGCTTGGGCAGCGTGTCGTCCTTGGCGGTGAAGCCGGCCTGGTTGTTGAAGTCGCGCTCCATGTTCCACACGCGCTCGCCGATCTCGTTCAGCTTCTCCAGCGTGAACTCCTCGCCGCAGGCGGCCGCGACCTGCGGCTGCACGTCGGCCAGGCCCCAGGCGAAGCTGGTGAAGATGCAGATGCCGGCCGAGTCGAAGGCGGCGGTGGCGTCCTGGAAGGCCTTCACCAGCTCCGGCTTGCCCTCGGCGACCAGCGGGTCGGTCTTGACCGGGATGCCCAGCACTTCCGAGGCGACCGTGTAGCCGCGCAGGTGGCAGGCGCCACGGTTGGAGGTGGCATACGCGAGGCCCATGCCCTGGATGCCGCGGCTGTCGTAGGCCGGGAACTCCTGGCCCTTGACGCTCATCGACAGGTCGGGGTGGCCGTACTTCGCGGTCAGCCGCGCCGAGCCCAGGCCGATCTCCTTGCCGAAGCCCACGCCCTGCGCGGTCATCTCGGCAAAGTGCACCAGGGCGCGCGCCGAGCCGAACGGCGCGTCGGTGCCGAGTTGCTCCTTGGTCAGCACGCCCATCTCGTAGAGCTCCATCACCGCGCCGATGGTGGCGCCGAAGGAGATCGGGTCCATGCCCTGCTCGTTGCACAGCACGTTGGCGTACTGCAGCGCGTCGAGGTCGTTCACGCCGTTGGCGTTGCCCAGCGCCCAGGCCGCCTCGTACTCCAGGCCGCCGGAGGCGCCCCAGTACTGCGGCTTGTTCTCGACCGAGAAGTGGCTCTGGTCGATCTTCTGGATGCGCCCGCAGGCGATGGTGCAGCCGAAGCAGGCCTGGTTGGTGACCAGCGGCTTCTTGCCGTCGGTCTTGCGCGGCGTGGCCATCGCCTCGGCGGAGATGTCCTTGGCGCCCTCGAACTGCACGTCGCGGTGGTTGCGCGTCGGCGAGGCGCCGATCTCGTTGATCACGTTCATCAGCACCTGGGTGCCGTAGGTCGGCAGGCCCTGGCCGGTGACGGCGTTGTCGGCGAGGATCTTCTTCTTCTCGAAGGTCACCTTCATGAATTCCTTCGGGTTCGCGACGTTGCCGACGCCCTGGGTGCCGCGCACCGCGATGGCCTTCAGGTTCTTCGAGCCCATCACCGCGCCCACGCCCGAGCGGCCGGCCGCGCGGTGCAGGTCGTTCACCACCGCCGCGTACAGCACGCCGTTCTCGCCGGCCAGGCCGATGCTGGACACGCGGGTCAGCGGGTCCTGGTGCTGCTTCTTGATGATCTCCTCGGTCTGCCAGACGCTCTTGCCCCACAGGTGGGAAGCGTCACGCAGCTCGGCCTTGTCGTCCTCGATCGACAGGTAGACCGGCTTGGCCGACTTGCCTTCGAAGATCACCATGTCCCAGCCCGAGAACTTGAGCTCGGCGCCCCAGTAGCCGCCCGAGTTGGAGCAGGCGATCGCGCCGGTCAGCGGGCCCTTGGTGACCACGGTGTAGCGGCCGCCGGTCGAGGCCATGGTGCCGGTCAGCGGGCCGGTCGCCCAGATGATCTTGTTCTCGGGCGCGAGCGGATCGACCTTGGGGTCGATCTCGCTGACGAGGTACTTGGTGGCCAGGCCGCGCGAGCCCAGGTAGGCGCGCGCCCATTCCATGTTCAGCGGCTCCGAGGAAACGGTGCCGGCGGTGAGGTTGACGCGAAGGATCTTTCCAGCCCAAGACATAGTGTTCTCCTCAAGCCGCTGCGTTCTGGTTGCCGAGCTTGTCGGCCCAGGCCTGCATCTTGTTCAGGCCGGTCCAGTTCGCGTCGACGTAGGTGATGGCGCCCGTCGGGCAGGCTTCGGCACAGGCCGGCTCGCCGCCGCACAGGTCGCATTTCTGGACCTTGCCAGTCTCCTGCACGTAGTTGATGGTGCCGAACGGGCAGCTGATGGTGCAGACCTTGCAGCCCACGCAGGTGGTCTCATTCACGATCTTGGCGCCGGTGGCGCCGTCGATCGTGATCGCCTCCACCGGGCAGGCATGCAGGCACCACGCCTCGTCGCACTGGGTGCAGGTGTAGGGCACCTTGCGGCCGGTGTGATGGAAGTCGAACACCTTGATACGCGACTTGCTCGGCGCGTAGACGGCGTAGTTCTCGAAGGAACAGGCCATCTCGCACTGCAGACAGCCAGTGCATTTCTCGGGGTCAAGGTGGAGGGTCTTCTGCATGGCTGGCGTCTCCGCTGGCGGTTCGTGATCGGATCGAATTCCCCTGCGCGCGAGCGAGCCTCCGCTCGGCGCTAGGAACAAGTCTGCCTATGTTCTGGATTGAACATCCCGCTTCATATCCGGTGCTTACCCTGATCCGGCGCAGAACAATTGCTCCCCTGCAGCAAGTCGACCGGCAGGTGGGAGCAATCGCTCAGTGCTTCCGGGCGTCGCCGGGTCCGGCCGCCTGACCCGCCGGGTCGCCGCGCGCGCCATCGCCTCGTGCGTCGAAATTGAACACGAGTTCCATATCTTCCACGACGAGCAGGATCACAATGAATGTGAAGTCCCACGCCCGATCTGGCGCTGATCCGTTCTCCGGGCGAGGCGTCGCCGCCCGTCCGGGACACTGGCCGCCGATGGCGGCATGAAAGGAAGGCCTCGATGTCGATCCCCAGCGTGCACCCCACCCCGAGCACGGGCCGCCGCCGCCGCGAAGAGGCGGCCCAGCGACCGATCGCCAGCGCCCTGCCCCTCGACGGCGAGCATGTGCTGTCGATCAACGAATCCCACGAGCGCTGTGCCGCGCTGGGCCTGAGCCGCATCGGCGCGCCCGACTACACGCCGCTCGGCCGCGCCGACTTCACGGTCACCCGCGAGCGCAACCGCCGCCTGTTCGCCCATGCCGCGCCGGTGATGGAACTGCTGTTCGACCAGATCGTGAAGACCCAGAGCATGGTCGTGCTGACCGACGCGCAGGGCACCATCCTCCACTCCATCGGCGACGAAGACTTCCTGGAGAAGGCCGGCAAGGTGGCGCTGGCGCCCGGCGTCAACTGGGCCGAGTGCACCAAGGGCACCAACGGCATGGGCACCGCGCTGGTCGACGAGACCGCGGTGCTGGTGCATGCCGACGAGCACTTCATGCATGCCAACCACTTCCTGACCTGCCAGGCCGCGCCCATCCTCGACCCGCGCGGGAACATCCTGGGCGTGCTCGACGTGTCGGGCGACCGGCGCGGCTACCACCAGCACACCATGGGGCTGGTGAAGATGTCGGCGCGCATGATCGAGAACCACTGGCTGAACGACGACTTCAGCGACGCGCTCCGTCTGCACATCCATCCGCGCATGGAGTTCATCGGCACGCTGCTCGAAGGCATCCTGGCGATCGATCGCGACGGCCGCCTGCTCGGCGCCAACCGCAGCGCGCTCGACCTGCTGGGCATGAGCGGCGCCGCGCTGCGCATGCACACGGTGGCCAGCCTGCTGGGCACGCCGCTCGGTGCCATCGTCGACCGCGGCCGCGCGCTGATGGGCGCGCCGATGCGCATGGCGCTGCCCAATGGCCAGACGGTGCATGTGCAGGCCCGCTGCAACTGGCCGCTGTGGCCCGGCCAGTGGACCGGCACGGGCGGCGGCCTGCGCGACGCGGCGGCCGACGGCACCCCTGCCACGCCGGCAACCGAGGACGTCGGCCCGACGTCGCCTGCCGCGACCGCGCGCGACGCCGCAACCCGCAGCCCCCGGTCGGCCCCGGCAGCCGACGGCGGTGCACCGGCCGAAACGCCCCCGGAACCCGAAGTCACCTTCGCGCGCCTGCAGACCGGCGACCTGCAGATCGAGGCACTGATCTCCAAGCTGCGCCGGGTGCTCGACCGCGACATCCCGGTGCTGATCCTCGGCGAGGCCGGCAGCGGCAAGGAGATGCTGGCACGCGCCATCCACCGCGAATCGCGGCGGGCGCACCGGCCCTTCATCTCGGTCCAGTGCGCCTCCACGCCCGAGGCGCAGCTCGAAGCCGAGCTGCTGGGCTACGCCGAGGGCGTGTTCCCGGGCGCGCGGCGCAAGGGGGCGGTCGGCAAGCTGGTGCAGGCCTCCGGCGGCACGCTGTTCCTCGACGAGATCGGCGGCCTGCCGCTCGGGCTGCAGGCCCGCCTGCTGCGCGTGCTGCAGGAGCGCCAGGTCACGCCGCTGGGCGCGCTGCAGCCGCAGGAGGTCGACCTGGCACTGATCGGCGCCACCGACCGCAACCCGCGCGACCTGATCGACACCCACCGCATCCGCGAGGACCTCTACTACCGGCTCAACGGGCTGGCGGTGAAGCTGCCGCCGCTGCGCGAGCGCTCCGACCTGATGGCCCTGGTGCGACGGCTGCTCGCCGACGAGGCGCCCGGCGCACCGCTGATGCTGGCGCCGGACGTCGAGGCCCTGCTGCAGCGCTACGACTGGCCCGGCAACCTGCGGCAGCTCGCCAACGTGCTGCACACCGCCGCGGTGATGGCCGCCGGCGAGCCGGTGATCACCCGCGAGCACCTGTCGGACGACTTCCTCGAGGAGGCCCAGCTGCGGGCCGCCCCCGGCGCCGCGGCGCCCGGCGGGTCCGCGCCGGGCGTGGTGCGTGCGATGGCGAGCGGCATCGACAGCAGCGGCAAGACCCTCGAGGAGCTGGAGCGCGAGATGATCCGCCACGCGGTGGACGCCGCCGACGGCAACATCTCGGTCGCTTCCAAGCGCCTGGGCATCAGCCGCAACACCATCTACCGCAAGCTGCGCTGGCGCGAGCCGGAATGACGGGCATGCCGAGCCGCTGACGGCCGGCCCTCACCCCGGCCCCTCCCGCGAGCGACAGAGGGAGTGGGCTCAGCACCGCAGCGCCCAGTCGCGGGCGGCGGCCCGCAGGGCCGGCGCCAGCCGCGGGTCGCTCATGCGGTGACCGGCCTCCGGCACCTCCACGGCTTGGGCCCCCGGCAGCGCCACGGCCAGCGCCCGGGCCACGGCCGGGTCGCAGGTCGCGTCGGCCGCGCCCCAGACCAGGCCGACCGGCACACCGCTGTTCAGCGCCGGCACACCGGCCGGCCCGGCCTGCGCCAGCCCCCAGCCCGCGGCGGCGTAGTGGGCGTGCACGCGCCACGACGCCATCATCTGCGGCGTGGCGGCCGGCAAGGCGGCGGCGTCGAAGCGCCCGCCGCTCGCCAGGACCCCGCCCGGCGCCGATTGCGCATCGTCGTAGGCCGACCAGGCGCGGGCCACCCGTTCGTCGCCCTGCAGGGCCTCGGCGGCGCGCAATGCGCCAATGTGGAGCAACCCCGGCTCCGCCTGATACAGCGCGGCCACCGCCGTCGCGGCCGGCTCGCCCAGCCAGGCCCGGCCCTCGGCGCCCAGCCAGGGCAGCCACGGCGCGATGTAGCGCCGCGTCTCGGCGGCCGTGCCGAGGAAGGGGCTGCGCAGCAGCAGCCCGTGCAGCACCTCCGGCCACCGCGCGGCATAGGCCAGCGCCACGCGTGCGCCCCAGGAGCCGCCGGCCACGGCCCAACGCCCCAGGCCCAGGCGGCGGCGCAGGCGCTCCATGTCGTCGAGCAGCGCACCCAGGTCGTTGCCGTCCGTTCGACCGGGCGGCTCGCTGCGCCCGCAGCCGCGCTGGTCGAGCGCGATCCAGCGCACCGGCAGACCGTCGAACCAGCGCGTCGGCTCCAGGCGGCTGGCGCCGCCCGGGCCGCCGTGCACGATCAGCACCGGCAGCCCGGCCGGGTCGCCCCCCTCGCACCACCAGACGCGGTGTCCGTCCACGGGCGCCAGCCAGTCCCCGGCGGGCAAGGCCGCGGGGACGAGGGTTTGCCCCGGATCGCCGCGGCCGCTCACAGGGTCAATGCGGGGTTGCGGCCGCCGTCGGGCCTGCGCGAACCTCCGACCGTCGATGGCGGCAACCATCGAGCACGTCGCCGTAACACGGACGCCCTGCGCGGCACACGCAAGGCCCCATCCGTCGCTCGGAAGAAAATCATGATCGACTGGCGTTGCCTTCGGGGCACGAGTAGCGTTCAGGGATGGGTTCGCAGTGTGCGCGATCCCGCGCTGGACAGAACAAGACGAGGGGACCGATGTTGTTGTTGAGCGAGCGGCGCGACAGACGCCGGAGTGCGCCATGAAGGTGCTGGTCCTGGGCTCCGGCGCAGGCGGCGGTTGCCCGCAGTGGAACTGCAACTGCGCGATGTGCGCCGCCGCGCGCAACGGCTCGCGGCTGATCCGGCCGCGCACGCAGAGTTCCATCGCCATCTCCCCCGACGGCCAGCGCTGGGTGCTGCTGAACGCCTCGCCCGACATCGGCCAGCAGCTGCGCGTGCAACCCGCGCTGCACCCGAAGCACGGCCTGCGCGACTCCCCCATCAAGGCCGTGGTGCTGATGGACGCGCAGATCGACCACGCGACCGGCCTGCTCAGCCTGCGCGAGGGCCCACCCATCGAGCTGTACGTGACGCCCTGCGTGTTCGAGGACCTCACCACCGGCCTGCCCATCCTCACCGTGCTCGACCACTACTGCGGCGTGCACTGGCACATGCTGCCGGTGGCCGGCGAGCAGCGCGTGGCCGAGTTCAGCGTCGACGGCTTCGAGACGCTGCGCTTCCGTGCCGTCGCCATCCCGGGCAAGGCGCCGCCGTATTCGCCACACCGCCACGACCCCAAGGTGGGCGACAACATCGCGCTCGAGGTCACCGACCGCATGAGCGGCAAGCGGCTGTTCTACGCGCCCGGCCTGGCCGACGTGGGCGACGTGGAGCTGCAGTGGATGCGCGACGCCGACTGCCTGCTGGTCGACGGCACCTTCTGGACCGAGGACGAGATGGTGCAGGCCGGCCTGGGCAGCAAGTTCGCCGCCGACATGGGCCACCTGCCGCAGAGCGGCTCGCCGCAGCGCGGCGGCATGATGGACGCGCTCGACCGCACCGGCGCCCACCGCAAGCTGCTGATCCACATCAACAACAGCAACCCCATCCTCGACGACTACGGCGCCGAGCGCGCCGAACTGGCGCGCCGCGGCATCGAGGTGGCGCACGATGGGATGGAGATTGTTCTTTGAGCGCCGACCTGCCCTGGTCTCCCGCCGAGTTCGAGGCGCGCCTGCGCGCCAAGGAGTCCGGGTACCACATCCACCATCCCTTCAACAAGCGGCTCAACAGCGGCGCGCTGCAGCCCTTCCAGGTGCGCGGCTGGGTGGCCAACCGCTTCTACTACCAGCAGGCGATCCCGATGAAGGACGCCGCGGTCATGGCCAACTGCGAGGACCGCGCGACGCGGCGCCGCTGGATCGAGCGCATGCTCGACCACGACGGCCACCTCGATCACGAGGGCCAGTACTCCGAAAAAACGGCCGGCGGCATCGAGACCTGGACGCGCCTGGGCATGGCCGTGGGCCTGAGCCGCGAGGACCTCTGGTCGCACCGCCACGTGCAGCCCGGCGTGCGCTTCGCGGTCGACGCCTACGTGAACTTCGCGCGCCGCGCGCCCTGGCGCGAGGGCGTGATCTCCTCGCTGACCGAGATGTTCGCGCCCAAGATCCACGCCGACCGGCTGGCCGGCTGGCCCAGCATGTACCCCTGGATCGCCGCCGAGGGCCTGGCCTATTTCCGCAGCCGCATCCCGCTCGCGCAGCGCGACGTGGAGCACGGCCTGGAGGTCGCCATCGCGTTCGGCGACACCCGCGCGAAGCAGGAGCGCGCCCTCGAGATCCTGCAGTTCAAGCTCGACGTGCTGTGGTCGCTGCTCGACGCGGTGGAGCGCGCCTACCCCGACGACCTGCCCGAGGAGCGCCGACCATGAGCGGGATCGCCGACACCGCCCACCCGCGCCTCGCGCCGATGTTCCGGCTGCAGTTCGAGCCGGCGCAGGACTGCTGGGTGCTGCTCTACCCCGAGGGCCTGGTCAAGCTCAACGGCCCGGCCAGCGAGATCCTCAAGCGCTGCGACGGCCAGGCGAGCGTGCTCGACATCACCGCCGATCTGGAGCGCAGCTTCAGCACCGAGGGGCTGCGCGGCGACGTCGAGGATTTCCTGCGCCACGCCTACGAACAACACTGGATCGTGTAAGTCAGGCATGAGCAACGCCGCCACTCCCGCCACCCCGCAGCCGCCCGGCGCGCCGATGTGGCTGCTCGCCGAGCTCACCTACAAGTGCCCGCTGCACTGCGTGTTCTGCTCCAACCCCACGAACTACGCCGACCACCTGGGCGAGATCGGCACCGAGGACTGGAAGCGCGTGTTCCGCGAGGCGCGGCAGATGGGCGCGGTGCAGCTCGGCTTCTCGGGCGGCGAGCCGCTGCTGCGCGACGACCTGGAAGAGCTGGTGGCCGAGGCGCGCCAGCTCGGCTACTACACCAACCTCATCACCTCCGGCATCGGCCTCACCGAGAAGCGCGCGCAGGCGCTGAAGAGCGCCGGGCTCGACCACATCCAGCTCAGCTTCCAGGACTCCACCAAGGAGCTGAACGACTTCCTCTCGTCCACCCGCACCTTCGACCACAAGAACAAGGTGGCCGCGATCATCAAGTCGCTCGGCTACCCGATGGTGCTGAACTGCGTGATGCACCGCTACAACCTGCCGCACGTGGGCCGCATCATCGAGATGGCCGAGGCCATGGGTGCCGACTACCTGGAGCTGGCCAACACCCAGTACTACGGCTGGGCCTGGCTCAACCGCGCGGCGCTGATGCCCACGCCCGACGAGCTGCGCGCGGCCGAGGCCATCGTCGACAGCCACCGCGAGCGGCTGGCCGGCCGCACCAAGATCCTGTGGGTGTCGCCCGACTACGTGGACGCCAAGCCCAAGCCCTGCATGGCCGGCTGGGGCGCGGTGTTCATGGTCATCGCGCCCGACGGCACCGCCCTGCCCTGCCACAGCGCGCGCATGCTGCCGGGCTTCGATTTCCCCAAGGTCACCGAGCACAGCATCGCCGGCATCTGGCGCGACAGCGACGCCTTCAACCGCTACCGCGGCACGGCGTGGATGAGCGACACCTGCCTGAACTGCGACCAGCACCCGGTCGACCACGGCGGCTGCCGCTGCCAGGCCTTCCTCGTCACCGGCGACGCGGCGGCCACCGACCCGGTCTGCCCCAAGAGCCCCGACCGCCCGCTGATCGATGCCGCGCTGCAGGCCGCCGTCGAGCAGGCCGTGGCCTCGCCCGCCACGCAGCCGCTGCGCTTCGTGCCGGGCGCAGCGCGCAGCGGCAACCTCTGGTACCGCACCGACGCGAACTCGCGCACGCTGTCCGACGACGGGGCCGGCCCGCAGCACGACACCGCGCCCGCCGCCGCCGAGACCCGCTGATGCGCCGCCCCGGCGCCGCCCGCCGCGAGACCGGCCCACGATGCTGAGCGTCGCCGGCCTCACCCAGCGCTACGGCGAGCGCGCGGCGCTGCAGTCGCTGAGCCTCGCGCTGCGCCCTGGCGAGTTCACCGCGCTGCTCGGCCCCAACGGCGCCGGCAAGTCCACGCTGTTCCAGGTGCTGACCGGCCTGTTCGCGGCCGACGAGGGCGAGGTCGAGGTGGCCGGCCACTCGCTGCGCCATGCCGCGCCGGCCGCGCTGCGCCACATCGGCGTGGTGTTCCAGCAGATCTCGCTCGACCTCGACCTGAGCGTGCGCCGCAACCTGCTGTTCCATGCCGACCTGCATGGCCTGCCGCGCGCGCTGGCCCACCAGCGCATCGCCGCCGACAGCGCGCGCCTCGGCATCGCCGCGGCCGACCTGGACCGCAAGGCGCGCGAACTGTCGGGCGGCAACCGCCGCAAGGTCGAGCTGGTGCGCGCCGGCCTGCACCGCCCGGCCGTGCTGCTGATGGACGAGGCCACCGTGGGCCTGGACCCCAAGTCGCGCCACGACCTGCTGGCCGCGCTGCGCGAGGACGTACGCACCCGCGGCGTCTGCGTGCTGTGGGCCACCCACTGGGTCGAAGAGGCCGAGCCGGCCGACCGCGTGCTGGTGCTGCACCAGGGCCGGCTGCTGGCCGACGGCACGCCGGCCGCGGTGACCGCGGCGCTGGGCGGCGCCACGCTGGAGCAGGGTTTCATCGCCCGCACCAGCGGCCCTGGCGGCGCCGCGCAGCGGGAGGCCGCATGAGCAGCGGGCCGGCCACGGCGCGCCGCGGCGCGGCGCACGCGCTGCAGGCCCTGCGCGCCGTGGTGCTGCGCGAAGTGTTGAAGTTCTCGCAGCAGACCGGCCGGCTGCTGTCGGCGCTGGTGCGTCCGCTGCTGTGGCTGGCGGTGTTCGCGGCCGGCTTCCGCCACGTGGCCGACGCCTCGCTGCAGCAGCCCTACGACGTGTACATCGTGCCCGGCCTGGTGGGCATGGTGCTGCTGTTCAACGGCATGCAGTCCTCGCTGTCGATGGTGTACGACCGCGAGATGGGCCTGATGCGCCTGCTGCTCACCGCGCCGCTGCCGCGGCCCTGGCTGCTGTTCTGCAAGCTGTGCGCCACCGCGCTGCTGTCGGCGCTGCAGGCGCTGGCCTTCGTGGCGCTGGCGCTGCTGATCGGCACCGAGCTGCCGGGCCACTGGGCTCATGGCCTGCATGCGCTGCTCGCGCTGCTGGCCGCGGCGCTGATGCTGGGCGCGCTGGGCCTGCTGCTGTCGGTGCACATCAAGCAGCTGGAGAACTTTGCCGGCACCATGAACTTCGTGATCTTCCCGATGTACTTCCTGTCCACCGCGCTCTACCCGCTGCAGCAGCTGCAGGCCTCGGGCGTGCAGTGGATCCACCAGGCGGCACGGCTCAACCCGTTCACGCACGCGGTGGAGTGGATGCGCCTGGCGCTCTACGGCCAGGACCCGGGCAATGCGCCCTGGGTGGTGCTCGGCTGCCTGGCGCTGTTCTTCACGCTGGCCTGCTGGGGCTACGACCCGCAGCGCGGCTTCGGGCAGCTCGCCAAGCGCGGCGGCGGCTGAGACGGTGCTCCTCCCACGGCGGGCAAACTGCCCTGCACGGGAGCGCGGCGGCTGACTAAGATCGCGGCGAACCGACCCCCCGCTCCGGCCTGCCGCCGGCGGCCGGGCCCCGCCAACGATTCGGAGACTCCCATGCGATCCACGCTCACCCGGACACCGCGGGCCCCCGGCGCATGACGGCCGCCACCAGCGGCAACAAGCGCCGCATCGGCGGCGCGCCGCGCGCCAGCGGCCTGCCCGAACCGATCTGGCTCGAATGGCTGGCGCTGATCGGCCTGCTGGGCTTCGGCACCTGGCTGCTCGGCGTGCGCGGCGTGTGGGGCCTGCTGCTGAACTCCGACCCCACCGGCCTCACGCTGGTGATCATCGTGATCTTCGTCGCCGCGTCGTTCTGGGCCGGGCAGCGCGCCCGCGAGCTGCAGCAGCAGCGCGCCGCGCTGCACCACGCCATCGCCAGCGGCCGGCGCGACGGCGACGGCTGGGCCGCCGCCTACTGGGCCGCGCTGGCGCAGCGCCCCACCGACGCCGACGCGCCGCTCGACATGCTGATGGAGCAGACCCACGGACCGCACGCCACCGCGTGGTGGGTCAACGGCATCCAGCTCAAGCTCGGGCTGCTGGGCAAGGTGATCGGCTTCTCCATCCTGGCGATCCAGATCGGCCACACCGAGAGCTTCGACGCCACGCAGTCGCAGGCACTGCTGAAGAGCCTGACCTCCGGCCTGGGCATCGCGCTGCTGACCACCATGGTGGGCCTGGTGGGCAACATCCTGCTCGGCCTGCAGCTCACCCGCCTGGACCGCTACGCCGACGCGCTGGTGGCCGACACCCAGCGCCACGGCCTGGCCCACGGCGCCGGGCGTGACGAGGCTGCGGCCGAGAAGAACGCATGAGCCGCAGGCGTCGTTCGCGCGAGGTCGAGGTCGACCCGTTCTACGACATGTTGTTCAACATGCTGATCGCCTTCGTGTTCTGCTTCATCATCGCGCTGCTGGCGATGAACCCGAAGGCGCTGAAGGCCGGCGACATACCGGCCAAGGCCGAGTTCATCATCACCGTGAGCTGGCCCGACAACAACCCGAACGACCTGGACACCTGGGTGCAGGACCCGGCCGGTGACCTGGTGTGGTTCCGCGCCCGCGAGGCCGGGCTGATGCACCTGGACCGCGACGACCGCGGGCTGGCCAACGACACCATCGTGGTCAACGGCAAGCAGATCGTGAACCCGCTCAACCAGGAAGTGGTCACGCTGCGCGGCATTGCGCCCGGCGAGTACACGGTGAACATCCAGTACTACGAGACCAAGAACGGCGAGCCGGTGGAGGCCACCGTGTCGCTGGTGAAGGTGAACCCGCGCGCCGAGGTCGTGTACTACGGCACCGCCACGCTCGCCCGCAAGGGCGACGAAGCCACCGCGCTGCGCTTCACCGTGCTGCCCGACGGAAGCGTGAACAACATCAACACCCTGCCCAAGACCCTGGTGCAGCAAATCTGAGCCGGCCCCGCCATGACACTCTCCATTGCCATCACCTATGCCGCGCTGCTGGCGCTGACCGCGCTGGCGCTGCTGTACTCGCGCTGGCCCGCCTGGTTGAAGGGCCTGCTGGTCGCGGGCGTGACGGTGCTCTACTTCCACGGCGCCGCGGTGCTGCAGGCGGTGTGGGGCCTGCCGGCCGACGAGGCGCTGCCACCGCGCTTCATCCTGCTGGCAGCCGTGATCGACGAACCCAGCGCCTCGCACCCCGGCGCGCTGTACGTGTGGGTGAACCGCATCGAGGACGGCAAGCCCGCGCTCGAGCCGCGCGCCTACAAGCTGCCCTACGCCAAGGACCTGCACGCGCTGCTCAACGAAGGCATGAAGAAGGCCCGCCAGGGCGTGAGCCAGCTCGGCACCGCCGAACCCAAGGCCGGCCGCAAGGGCCTGGCCTGGCTGCGGCCCGGGCGCGACGAGCAGAACGTGAAGATCCGCGACCTGCCCAAGCCGCAGCTGCCGGAGAAATAAAAATGAGCACGAGCATGATGCACCGCGCTCTTCTCGCGCCCGGCCTGCTGTGCGCCGTGGCCGCACTGCTGGCGACGGCCGGCTGCGGCCAGCCGCCCGCCGCCACCCAGCTGTTCCCGCTGGAGCCCGGCCGCTCCTGGGTGTACCGCTCCGTGACCGAGCTGGAAGACAACACGCGCGACGAAGAGACCCTCACGCTGCGCACGCTGGCCAAGGACACGCTGACGGTGGAGCAGGCCGCCGAGCCCGGACCGGCCTGGCACCGCCACAGCGACGGCGGCGCCGACTACTGGCTGCGCGCCGACGACACCGGCATCTACCGCGTGGCCAGCAAGAGCGAACTCGACGCCGAGCCGCAGCCCGACGCCACGCGCCGCTACGTGCTGAAGGCGCCCTACACCGTGGGCACGCAGTGGCAGACCGACACCGCGCCCTACCTGCTGATGGAGAACACCAACTTCCCGCGCGAGACCCGCCACCGCCACCCGGCGGTGCCCATGCTGTTCAGCATCACCGCGGTGGACACCGCGGCGGAAGCCGACGGCCGCCGCTACACCGGCTGCACCCAGGTGCAAGGCAACGGCCAGATCCGCATCTTCTCCAGCTCCGTGGGCGGCTGGCGCGACGTGCCCATCGTGGCGCGCGAGTGGTACTGCCCTGGCGTGGGGCTGGTGCGGCTGGAGCGCGAGGAGTTGGTGGGGTCGAGCGGGTTGGTGTTCGGGGGAAAGCTCGTGATGGAGCTAGTGGAGGAGAGCTGAGGACGATCTGCTCCGTGCCGACTCGCGCAAAGTGTCAGCTGTCGCTCCCCGGCACGCGACTCAGCCGGTACTCCGGGAACAGGTGATTACCGGCCACCGCGTGTATGAGCACCCCGTCGGCCATCTCGGTGTAGAAGAGCTCGAACGTGCGCCCAGCCCCTTGCGGATGGTCTCGTAGTAGGCTGTCTGCGCCAGCAATTCCGACCGAGCCTCGCTCGTGAGGCGCGCAAGTCTCACGGGGCGATGCAACGCGCTTCCGCATAGACGTCTTCGGCAGCGTAGGTCTGCACCTCTCCACGCTCGTAGGCGGGCACGCAGCGCTCGATCTCCTTGGCCCAGGCGGCCTCGACCTCGGCCAGAGGCGAGTCGTGAAGCGACTCGACGAGAAGGCCCACAAGGCGCGAGCGTTCCTCGGCAGGAAGGTTGCGGGCTTGTTCAGCTAGGACAGCGACGACATCCGGTATGGTGAGGCTCCTGGCGGCGGGCTGATGATACTCAGCAAGCTGCGCACAGCCGACGGCGCCCGCCTGAGCGCTGCATCCACTTCCATGCACGACGTGATAACGAAGACGCGCTGAACAGGTCAGACCGGCAGCGGGCAAGCTCGACTAATGAAGGTCTGCATAACTCAGGGCTAATCCGCGCAGCGTGATCGGCCCTGAGTTATGCAGACCTTCCCTAGATTCATCTGCGCCCACGGTTGCGAGGCTTGTTCTTCGCAGCAGCGGGTCTCTTTCGCGCAGGCGGCGAAGTTGCATTTCCCTTTTTGAAGCTCTTGCCAATGTCGAGTGCTTTGGCTACCCCTGGATTGATGACAAGTGTTCCGGTGGATTTGACCTTCGGTGCAATGTCAATCAGCGACCGTTCGCGATACGACCAGTGGTAGTAGGTCTCTCGGTCATCTTCTAGAGATTCCGTATAACCAATGATGTTGACATCGTAGAAGAACTGCAGCAACGCTTCCGCATCACGCATGAATCCCCTTGCCTTGAAGTCCTCCCCGTCCGCCCACTTAAGGAACTGGGCATAGGCCGAGCCGAACTGCTCAAAAGTGAATCGTTTTCTTCCGTCTAAGTATTGAAAGAACTTCAGGTAGTTGTGGAAGTCTGCCTGCGTCATATAGAACGCGGCGTAGTTCTTCGTTTCCCCCAAGAGGTACTCCGAAAACTTTCTCGTGAAGGCGGGTTCGCTTAGAAGGTCGGGTGAAAATTTGCTCTCACCGCCTCGGCCTGCATGAATCATCATTTCACGCGTGAGGCGTATGAATGTGAGGATGTCTCTCGGCTTCTGAAAAGTCAGTTTTAGAAGTCGCTTAAAGGTTGCACCATCGTTCTGGTCGTCTTGGTAGTAGTGACGCCAGGCTACTTCCGATGAGGTTCCGTTCCCGTTCTGCATCGAGAAGTATCGACCACTGACTTCAAAGAGATTGGAAGCTCGGTACTCGTTCTCGTTCGTCGCCCAGTCAAGGAAGACTGTGTTGTCCTGAAGCCGTGAGTTGGAGTTGTAGAGATTCAAGGAATGAAATACATCTGGACGAACTAAGAGAACGATCTTGATGCGACCGCGAGAATCTTTAATGGTGTTGAAGAACTCAGTGTTTAGCTGCCAAATGGCTTCTGCAAGCCCTTTCACGCATTCAATGTATTCTGAGTACGGAACCGACTCTGGCCTGTAGTCAATACCGTCGACAAAAAGGATGTGGGAATCCGCAAGTGTCAGAGTTGAGATGGCTTCCTTGAGCGCGTTCTCCGTCTCTAGGAGATGGTGACGAAGTTGCGGGAGGTTCTCCTTCTGTTGGGACTTTGCCTCCGCGGAGGCTTGCGCCTTGTCTTGGGCCCCAACGTTGGCTGCGAACGAAGCACTAGTAATGGCCTCAAACGCACTTTCGATCTCCGGATTGAGTGCATTCTTTGTCCACTTCGCTAGTTCCTTTTCTACCGTCTTGAACTTGCCGGTCAGCTTCTCAAAAAAGCCCTTTGACTTCAAGACGAGCATTCGACCAACTAAAAACAGCAGCATTGATCGCCAGATGTTCGCGTAGTCGCTGTAGTTGAGCTTCCCTTGTCTCTTCAATTCGATGAAGCGCTTGTACTGCGTTTCGGTCATTGTTGTCACTTGGCATCGGTGACTCTCAACGATGTTGTTCTCTAGGAAGACGGCGTATGCGGTCTTTCCGGCACCTTTTTCCCCCATGAGAAAATAGGTCGACGAGGCCAAGCATTTCTTGATCTCCTCTGTCTGTAGGAACAGCTTGTTGAATAGATCCTTCTCTGCGCGCGATCTGTAGTTAAGAGCATCGTTAAATGGCTCTTTGAGGAGGCGAATCGCTTTCCATGACGGTTCGTTCTGCATCGCGAAGACCTACTTTGGTGTTGGACGAATCTAACGTTTGAGCTGACGGGCCGGAGCCGGAATGGCGCTTGGCCCGCGAGGCGGACGATAAGGCAGAGCGCCTCGCGGGCCAAGTGCCATACCGGCGGAGGTCCCGGCCAGAGCAAAGGTTATCCCGCACTTGGCTAGAACGGAATGTCGTCGTCGTTGAACTCGAAATCTCCGGTGTAGCGATAGACCTTTTTTAGAACCGCGGCCACCTTGCCCTTCACTTTTTCGTCCTCGTTGAGCGCCTGAGCGCCAGCATTTCCGAAGGGACCATAAATCTGAATCCGGCTATGCCTATCCGACCAGTAGAAATTGATCTTGTCTGTGTCTGGAGGGGGAAGCTTCTTGTCAATGAGCGCCCATCTGATGTCCCAGCGTACTTCTCTCCGGAAGTCACTCACCAAAATCTCTGCTCGCTTCGAATCCTTCACGATGTCAACGAAGAAGTCGTCGCACTGCTTGTCAAACCAGCGACAGTTCTCACGATGCAATGCAGAGTACTCCGGCAGTAGTGCGGCGAAGGCATCCGCACGCATGAATCGAATCCGAGAGAAGGTCGCCTGCTTCTTGATGATGTAGCGCGCTATGTAGTGCTCTTGTTCCACAGGCTGTGTCTCGATAGAAGCGCCGTCGAAGAACAAGCGCATCAAATCCGAGTCGACGACCGACAGCAGATTAAACTGATAGACGGCAGGCTTCGTTCTGCGCTGAGGAAGAGCGCCGAGTTCGTAGGCTTGGGCCTTCATCAAAGATGTGGTAGCGCCGAAGATCGCCTTATCGTTCTGCGGAGCGCCCGAAGACTTACTCATCTCTTGGAAAGCAAACACATCTACGGCGGGCGTGCGGAGCGCATCCCCAATTTGGGAGGTCGCAACAGACTCGTGATAAAGGCGCGCAGAGTCTGACTTCAACAGTTGGAAAGAAACGGCCTTGTCATTCGACCAAGCATGTAGTGGTTGCCAGTTTGAGTTTGGATCTTTGAGATCGATCTCTCGACAGAGTAGCGCCCAAGCGTTCGCCTCGCTCTTCTTGCAGCTAATCAAGAGGGCCGTGTAGACGTCGAAGTGCTGGACCCGCGAGACCTGATAAGCGACCAGATCAATCTCGCGCACGGACTCTTCCGCGTCGTCAACGTAGTAACGATTGCTGATGACCGTCCATCGAGCAGCCTTTAGTTGCTGCGCAATCGCGTTCTCCAGCACGAAGCCGGTTTTCTGAATCTGCTCGGAGAAGAGATCGGCGGGCATGGTGCGGGCTAACTAGATTTAGGCATGCGCGACCGTACTGGCGCAGTTGATCTAACGCAATCCCTCCCCCCGAGAAAAAGCCTGCTGCTTCTTGAAAAAAAGGCCCGTCCCTTCAATCAAGCGCAAGCGCGTTATGCGCCCCAAATCAGCCGGCCCTTTCCGCGGACTCCAACAGCCCCCTACACCCCCGGCCCCCCCAACCCATGCTCCCGCGCATAGTTCAGCAACTCCACCGCACTCCCCACCCCCAGCGCCTGGCGGATGCGCGTCTGGTAGTTGGCCACGGTCTTGGTGCTCAGGCGCAGGGTCTGCGCGATCTCTTCCACGCCGCGGCCGGCCAGCAGCTGCTGCAGGATGTCGAACTCGCGGCTCGACAGCCGGGTGTGCGGCGGGCCGCCCTCGGTGCGCGCCGCCAGCGCGGCCACGTCGGGTGACAGCGCGATCTCGCCGCGCGCGGCCTGGCGCACCGCCGTCACCAGCACCTCGGGGGCGCTGCTCTTGGTCACGAAGCCGGCGGCGCCGGCGCGCAGGCACTGGTCGAGCATGGCCGCGCTGTCGTGCATGGTGAACACCAGCACCGACAAGTCCGGCCGCCGCTGCGACAGCCGGCGCAGCAGCTCCAGCCCGCTGCGGCCGGGCATGGAGAGGTCCAGCACCAGCAGGTCGATGTCGTCGCCACTGCCGCCACCGGCCAGCGCGCTGTAGGCCGACTCGGCGTCGCCGTACTCGGCCACCACGGCGATGTCGGCCTCCAGTTCCAGCAGGCGGCGGTAGCCTGCGCGCACGACCGCATGGTCGTCGGCCAGCGCCACACGCAAGGGCCCGGGCAATTGGCTCACGGTCACGAAGTTCTCTCCTGTTCAGCGCTCGTCGGCGCGCTGAGGTTGTTGACGTTGCTGCCGTCGTCGATCACGGCAAAGGGCAGCCGTGCATGCAGTTTCAAGCCGGGGCCGCCGGCGCCCGAGGCCGCCGTCGACGCCGGCTGCCATTCCAGGTCGCCGCCGGCCGACCACACGCGGTCCTTCACGCCGGCCAGGCCGTTGCCGCGCTGCCAGGCGCCGGCGTCGTCGAGCCCGCAGCCGTCGTCTTCCACCGCCCAGTCCAGCAGGGCCGTGGTCGCGCCCGGCACGCGCACGATGCGCACGCTCAGCCGCGCCTCGCTCGCCTGCGCGTGGCGGGCCACGTTGGTCAGCGCCTCCTGGCTGATGCGGTAGACGGTGAGCACCAGTTCGCGCGGCAGGCGGTCGTTGTCGCCCAGCCCCACGCTGTCGAAGGCCAGCGTGTAGCGCGTGCTGCGGCCCGGCGACTGCACCCAGGCCTGCACCAGCGTCTCCAGCAGCGCGCGCAGGCGCTCCACGCGCTCGCCACCGTCGGCGTGCGCGCTGTCCGCGGTGCCCAGCGGCCGCAGGCGCGTCAGCAGCGCCCTCACCTCGCTCTGGATGCGCGAGCAGTGCTCGCTCATGCCGGCCACCACCGCCGCGAGCTCGGGCTCGTGGGCCAGCCGGCGCTGCAGCCAGCTGGCGTCAACGCGCAGCGCGGTGAGGTGCTGGCCCAGTTCGTCGTGCAGCTCGCGGGCCAGGTGGTTGCGCTCGTCTTCCTGCAAGGTCAGCACCTGCGCGCCCAGCAGGCGGCGGCGGGCCTCGGCCTCCTCCAGCGCGCCCGCCAGGTGGCGCAGCGCGTGGGCAATCACGTCCAGCTCGCGGATCGGCATGGCCGGCAGCGCGCGCACCTCCCCCAGGTCCTGCCGCTCCACCTGCTCGATGGCCGACAGCAGCGGCGCCAGCGCGCGGAACGAGCGCCGCACGCGCCAGTGCATCACCCCCAGCATCAGCAGGCCGCAGCCGGCCAGCAGGCTCATCATCTCCACCAGCTGCACCAGCGACTCGCGCTGTTCGCTGTCGTGCGACGCGATCCACTGCACCTGCCAGGCCGGCCCGTCCGGCCGCGGCAGCGCGGCGGCCACGGTCTGCGGGCGCGGCGGCGCGAACAGCACGCGGTTCAGCTGCACCAGCAGGCCCAGCACGGCCGACGCCGGCGGCTCGGGCTTCGGTTCCAGCCGCACCTGCCCGGCGCCGTCGACCAGCCGCACGTCGAGGTGGCGCGAGCCGCCGGCGTCGCGCAGCGCGCGCACGGCGGCCACCAGCTCGTCGTCGTCGATGGTGTTCGCGGCGATCAGCAGCGCGCTCATCTCGGCCTGCGCCAGTGCGCCGGAAAGTTCGTCGCGCATGTCCTCGCGCGCCCGCCACAGCCCCACCAGCAGCGCGAGCAGCAGCGCGCCCAGCACCACCACCAGCGCGCCGCGCATCACCAGGCGCGGCAGCTCCAGCGGCGCCGGCGCGGCCGGTACGTCGGGAAGAACTCCCGGCGTGACGGCGGGAGGAAGCACCACAGAATCAGGACGAGTCATCACCAACGCAGCAGCAAGGAGAGAGCGACGATGCAGGCCCGGACGGAGGCCCCACGCCCGGCGAGCGGCGTGCCGAGCGGCCGGCCCGTGATGCGCGCAATGCCGTCCGCCGATGTGCCGACGCAGTGTGCACGAGCGCGCGGCACTTGCATCGGTCGCAAGGTCGCGCCGGGCGCTGGCGGATCGGCAGCGTTCGATCACTTCGTGACGGCGGCCACCGCCGGATCGGCGCTGCCGGCGGGGCGCCGCCGCCACCTCACGCGGGCCGTGCCCCGGCCCCTGCACTGACGCCGTTTTCCCCGTATCCCTCTGGGCAAGCCCGGCGTTGCCGCGCCTGATGGGCTTGCCTCTGCACCCCGCTCGATGCCTGCATCGGGCGGGGTATTTTTTTGCCGCCGTGCTTGCGCACGGGATGCGGGCAATCGGTTGTTTCCCCAGTGCTCAGTCGTTCAACTCGGGAATTTCTCCCGAACCGGGCAGCGGGACACCGTACACACAATCCCGGGTCGTTGTTGTGATGAACCTATAACTATCAGGAGACTTGACGGTGACTCGCCCTCTCGAAAACCGGCCCGCGCGGCCCACGCGCCTGGCACGGCCGGACCGATCCACACCGTCGCCGATCACGCGCGCACTGGCCGCCCTCGGGTGGCTCGGCCTGCCGCTGATCGCCATGCCCGGCACCGCGGCAGCCCAGGCCGCCGCTGCGCAGCTCGATCGCGTGGAAATCATCGGCGTGTCGCCGCTGCCCGGCCAGGGCATCGACCGCAACATCCTTCCGTACTCCACCCAGGTGCTCAAGCGCGACGCCATCGACGGCGCGCAGGCCGTGAACCAGACCGACTACCTGAACCGCCGCGTGGTCGGCGTGCAGGTCAACGAGATCCAGGGCAGCCCCTTCCAGGGCGACCTCACCTACCGCGGCTTCCGCGCCTCGCCGCTGCTCGGCGCCGGCCAGGGCCTGTCGGTCTACGTCGACGGCGTGCGCATCAACGAGCCCTTCGGCGACGTGGTCAACTTCGACCTGATCCCCGAGTTCGCGATCAACACGCTGTCGCTGGTGCCGGGGGCCAACCCGGCCTTCGGCCTCAACTCGCTGGGCGGTGCGCTGGCCTACACCACGCACGACGGCCGCAGCGCGCCGGGCTTCCGCGCCGACCTGTCGGCCGGCAGTTTCGGCCGCAAGCGCGCGGACCTCAGCTACGGCCGCAGCGACGACAGCGGCTGGCACCAGTACGTGGCCGTCACCGGCTTCGACGAGGACGGCTGGCGCGACCACTCCGACGGCAAGCTCGGCCAGTTCTTCGGCAAGCTGGGGCACGACGACGGCACCACGAGCTGGAGCCTCGGCGCGCTCTACTCGCAAAGCAACCTGGTCGGCAACGGCCTGCTGCCGGCCTACACCATCGACGAGGGCGCGCTGGTCAAGGACCTGTACTTCTCGCGCCGCGAGTCGGTCTACACCTACCCCGACCAGACGCGCAACAAGCTCGGCCAGCTCAGCTTCAACGGCCAGCACACCCTCGACGCCAACAGCTCGCTGGCCGCGCTGCTGTACGTGCGCAAGAGCTCGCGCAGCACCATCAACGGCGACGAGGCCGAGGAAGAGCCGGACGATCCGGGCGATCCGAACGCCGCGTTCAACAACACCGCGACCACGCAGACCGGCTACGGCGCGGCGCTGAGCTACTCGCGCGTCAGCGGGGCGCACCAGTGGCAGGTGGGTGCCAGCGTGGACCGCTCGCGCGTGGAGTACAGCCAGTACGAGCAGGAAGGCTTCTTCACCGACAGCCGCGGCGTGATCCCGGCGCCGGGCGAGGACCGCGAACTGTCGGCCAACGTGGAAGGCCGGTCCACCCATTACGGCGTGTATGCCACCGACACCTGGCGGGTCGCGCCGCGCACCCACGTGACGGGCACGGCGCGCTACAACCATTCGACGGTGAGCAACCAGCTCACCACGCGCGACGACGACACCGGCATCATCGAGGACAAGCCCAACGAGCGCTTCAGCTACAACAGCGTGAACCCGGCGCTGGGCATCGCGCACCGCCTCGGCGAGGCCGCCACCACGCCCACGCTGTTCGCCAACGTGGCCCGCAACACGCGCGTGCCCACCGTCATCGAGCTCGGCTGTGCCGACCCCGACGAGCCCTGCCGCCTGCCGGCCGGTCTGCAGGCCGACCCCTACCTGAAGCAGGTGAAGTCGACCACCGTCGAGGCCGGCCTGCGCTGGCCGCTCGCCCCCGGCATGCGCTTCAACCTGGCGGCCTTCCGCACCGACAACAAGGACGACATCCTGTTCCGCAGCACCAGCGTGACCGGGCAGCTCGGCTACTTCGCCAACTTCCCGAAGACGCGCAACCAGGGCGTGGACACGGAGTTCGCGGTGACCCACGGCGCGTTCGACGTCGGCATCGGCTACAGCTTCCTGAAGGCCACCTACGAGGCCAACGGCGTGCTGCGCCAGGGCGAGCGCAACGTGACCATCACGCCGGGCACCCGCATCGCCGGGCTGCCGCGCCACACGCTGAAGCTGGCGGTGGACTGGCGCGTGGGCGACGGTCTCACGGTCGGCAGCGACCTGCAGGCGGTGACGAGCCGCGGCGTGTCGGGCAACGAGGACGGCCTGCTGGAGGACCCGGAGGTCGGCGAGGACCCCGAGTACAAGCGCGTGCGTCTGCCCGGCTACGCCATCGTGAACCTGCGCGCGAGCTGGAAGCCGAGCGCGCAGTGGGAGCTGTACGCGAACGTGAACAACGTCTTCGACCGCCGCCACGAGACCTTCGGCGCGCTGGCCGAGACCATGTTCGACGCCAGCGGCAACTACACCGGCGAGGAAGCCGACGCGCTGTTCGTGGCGCCGGGCACCCCGCGCGCCGTGTTCGTGGGCCTGCGCTACCGCTTCTGACCCCTCCGCGTTGAGCGGGCGCCCGAGCGGACCTCTCGGCGCCCCACCCCGCCCCCGCTGGTGCCTGGCACCGCCGGGGGCTTTTTCATCGGGGAAGCGCGCTCGCCGGCCGGGCCGCAGCGTGACACACTGTCCGCGCTTTGGCACATCACGCGACACTGCGAACGGCCCGCGCCCCGGCGGCCCCGCCGCCAGCCACCGCGGCGGGCCGGGAACAGCGATTGCTCTGAACCCCGGCTCATGCCGAACCCGCCTGCCCCGATCCGATGCTCATGACCGCCCGTTCGACCCTGCGGCCCGCCACCGACAGCGCGGTGGTGGTGCGTGCGCCCGGCCGGCTGCACCTGGGTTTCCTCGACCCGTCGGCCACGCTCGGGCGGCGCTTCGGCAGCCTGGGGCTGGTGATCGACGACTTCGACACCGTGTTGGCGCTGCGCCGCGACGCGCGCAACCACGGCGAGGCCCTGCACGACGGCGCGGCCGCGCAGGAGGCGCTGGCGCGCGCGACGGCGCATGTGGCGACGCTGCAGCGCGCCTTCGGCCTCGACGCCCCGCTGCACCTGCAGTTGCTGCAGCTGCCGCCGGCCCATGCCGGCTTCGGCTCGGGCACCCAGCTCGCGCTGGCGGTGGGGCGCGCCTTCGCGAGCCTGCACGGCCTGTCGCTCGCCACCCCGGAGATCGCGCGCCTGCTCGGCCGTGGCCTGCGTTCGGGCGTGGGCATCGCCGGTTTCGACCAGGGCGGGCTGCTGCTCGACGGCGGCACCGGCGACGACGGCGTGCCGGCACCGTTGCTGGCGCGCCTGGAGCTGCCGTCCGCGTGGCGCGTGCTGCTGGTGCTCGACCCGCAGCGGCAGGGCCTGAGCGGCGCCGACGAGAGGAGCGCGATCGCCACGCTGCCGGCCTTCGCGCAGGCCAGCGCCGCCGCGGTCTGCCACGAGGTGCTGATGCGCGTGCTGCCCGGCGCCGCGAGCGACGACTTCACGCTGTTCGCCCAGGGCGTGAGCGCGGTGCAGCGCCTGGTCGGCGCGCATTTCGCGCCGGCCCAGGGCGGCCAGCTCTATGCGAGCCCGGCGGTCGCGCGGCTGTGCGAATGGATCGCCCGCCACCACGTGGCCGCCACCGGACAGAGCTCGTGGGGCCCGACCGGCTTCGCGATCCTGCCGTCGGCGGCCGAGGCCGACGCCGTGCTGGCCGCCGCGCGCGCGGCCGGCATGGTGGAGGCGGCGCTGCAACTGCGCACCGTGGGCGCCCGCGCGCACGGTGCGTCGATCGAAGTCCGCCCCCCGCTCCGATGAAGCCCGACGTTCTCCCCGACCCCGACGAAGACGACCTGAAAGCGACTGCGATGGACCGCCCCTACATCCTCCACATGATCACGCCGGGCAAGCAGATGAGCCCGTTCGACATCAACATGGCCGCCGACGCCGGCTACCAGCTGCTGCCGACCTACAGCGAGGTCACGCTCGACGGCGTGACCGGCCTGACGCAGGACGCGATCTTCTCGCGCGGCCCCAAGGGCGTGGCGCGCACCGGCCTCTTCATCGGCGGGCGCGACGTGCTGCTGGCCGCCGACATGCTGGACGCGGCGCGCAAGGCGATGGTCAAGCCCTTCGTGGTGTCGGTGATGGCCGACCCGAGCGGCTCCTACACCACCGCCGCCGCGCTGGTGGCCTGCGTGGAAGGCCAGCTGCGCAAGGTGCACGGCACCGACCTCGCCGGCAAGCGCGTGGTCATCCTCGGTGGCGGCGGCACGGTGGGCCGCATCGCCGGCGTGCTGGCGCAGCAGCTCGGCGCCGACGTGCGGCTGTCCAGCCGCGGCGGCGTGGAGGCGGCGCAGCGCGCGGCCGACGAGACCAACGTGCGCTTCGGCAGCGCAATGAGCGGCGTGTCGGGCAAGGGCGTGGACGCCATCCGCGCGTCGATCGCCGACGCCGACGTGGTGCTGGGCACCGCGGCGGCCGGCGTGCAGGTGATCAGCGAGGCCGACCGCGCGGTGGCCACGCGGCTGCTGGTGGCGGCCGACGTGAACGCGGTGCCGCCGGAGGGCATCGCCGGCGTGGGCGTGATGGACAGCGGCAAGCTGCTGCCCGGCAGCCGCGCGGTGGGCATCGGCGCGCTGGCGATCGGCAACGTGAAGTACCAGGTGCAGCACCGCCTGCTGGTGCGCATGCGCGGCGCGGAGAAGCCGGTCTACCTGAGCTTCCCCGAGGCGCTGGCGGTGGCGCGCGAAGTTCTCTCGGAGGCATGACCACCCCCGTTGCGGCTGCGCCGCTCCCCCTCAAGGGGGCGACGCTGGTGGACCGGCGGAGCCGGTCCACGGCGTCTGCGCGCGTGGACCGCGGTGGCGCACGCGCGGGGCGCTGACGTGACTGCTGCTTCGACCGGCCGCGCGACCCTGGTGGTCGCGGGCTTGTCCGCGCGCTGGATGGCGGAGGCGGCGGCGCGTGACGGCTACGACGTGATCGCGCTCGATGCCTTCGGCGATGTCGACACGCGGCGCGCGGCGCTGCGCTGGCGGTCGATCGGGCGCGACGACGGCCCCTTGGGCATCGACCCGCAGCGCACGCTGGAGGCCCTGCGCAAGGCCGCCGCCGACCGGCAGGTGCTGGGCTGGGTGGCGGGCAGCGGCTTCGAAGGCCAGCCCGAGCTGCTGGGCCGCGGCGCGCAGGCGCTGCCGCTGATCGGCACGCCGGCCGAGACGGTGCTGCGCGTGCGCGACCCGGCCGGCTTCTTCGGCATGCTCGACTGGCTGGGCCTGCCGCACCCCGAGGTGCAGTTCGACGCCCCCGATCCGCCGTCGGGCTGGCTGCGCAAGGAGGCGCGCGGGACCGGCGGCTGGCACATCCGGCCGGCCGACGACCCGCACCCGGCCGATCCCGAACAGCAGCCCTACTACCAGCGCGAAGCGCCCGGCACGCCGATGTCGGCGCTGTTCATCGCCAACGGCCGCGAGGCGCGCGTGCTCGGCATCAGCGAATTGATCGTCCGGCCGCTCGGCGCGCACCGTCCGCATGTCTACCGCGGTGCCATCGGTCCGGTGGCGCTGCCGGCGGCGCTGGCGGTGGGGCTGGACACCACGCTGCACACGCTGGTCGCCGCCTTCGGCCTGCGCGGGCTGTGCAGCCTGGACTTCCTGCTCGACGGCGACCGCTGGTCGCTGCTGGAGATCAACCCGCGGCCGTCGGCCAGCGCGGTGCTGTACGGCGACCGGCTGGCGTGGATGCGGGCCCACGTCGATGCCTGCCTGCACGGCACGCTGCCACCGGCCGAGGCCGCAGCGCCGGCGCCGGGCGCGCTGCGCGGCAGCGAGATCGTGTTCGCGCGCCGCGCGGTGCAGCTGACGGCGGCCCAGGCCGAAGCCCTGGCGGCGCGCGACGACTGCCACGACCTGCCCGCCGCCGGCAGCCGCCACGCGCCGGGCGACCCGCTGTGCAGCGTGGACGCCCAGGGGACCCGCGTGACCGAGGTGCGCGAGCGCCTGGCCGAGAAGCGGGCCGCGCTGCGCGCGTCACTGGCGCAGACTTGAGCCCGGCCGAGACATCACAACGACGAACGACCCTGAGAGAGACCACGCCATGAGCAGCACCCCGTCCACGACCGACTCCGCAACGACCCCGCCCTTCGCCGACAGCCCGCTCAGCGTCAACGCGGCCGTGCGCCCGCTGCTGCAGCGCCTGCTCGACCAGGCCGACGAGCTGCGCGTGCAGGTCCGTCAGGACGCGAGCGGCGTGCGCATCGTCGACGCCGGCATCGCCGCGCCCGGCAGCGTGGCCGCGGGCGTGCTGGTCGGCGAGATCTGCATGGGCGGCCTGGGCCGCGTGGCGCTGGCCGCACAGGGTTATGGCGACGCCAGCAGCGGCTGGCCGACCTGGCTGGAGGTCAGCAGCAGCCAGCCGGTGCTGGCCTGCCTGGCGAGCCAGTACGCGGGCTGGAGCCTGTCGGCCAGCAAGGAGGAAGCGGGCGGCAAGAAGTTCTTCTCGCTCGGCTCCGGCCCGGCGCGCGCGCTGGCCGGCAAGGAGGAGCTGTTCAAGGAACTGGGCTACCGCGACCCGATCGCCGCGGCCGAGCGCAGCGGCGTGCTGGTGCTCGAGGTGGACCGCGCACCGCCGCCGGTGGTGGTGGAGAAGGTGCTGCGCGACTGCGGCCTGCGCCCCGAGCAGCTGACGCTGATCCTGACGCCCACGCGCAGCCTGGCCGGCACGACACAGGTGGTGGCGCGCGTGCTCGAGGTGGCGCTGCACAAGGCGCACGAGCTGCACTTTCCGCTCGAGCACATCGTCGACGGCGTGGCGAGCGCGCCGCTGCCCTCGCCCGGCGCCGACGGCCTGGACGCGATGGGCCGCACCAACGACGCCATCCTCTACGGTGGCCGCGTGCAGCTCACGGTGCGCGGCGGCGACGACGCGGCGCGCCTGCTGGCCAAGGAACTGCCGTCGCTGAACTCGCGCGACTACGGGCGCGGCTTCGCCGACATCTTCAAGGCCGCCGAGTACGACTTCTACAAGATCGACGGCGCGCTGTTCGCGCCGGCCGAGGTGTGGGTGTCGAGCCTGGAGTCGGGCAAGACCTGGCATGCCGGCCGCCTGAACCTGGACCTGCTGCGCGGGCAGTGGCTGGACGCGGCCTGAGTCCTCTCCTGCTGCAATGCGTGTTGCGATCTTCACGGACGAGACCGGCTGGCACACCCGCCAGGTGCAGCAGGCGCTGCGCGCGCGTGGCGCCGAGGGCCGCTGCATCGACCTGGCCGACTGCCGCATCGACACCGCGGCCTCCTGGCACGGCCTGGTGATCCCCGGCTACGGCCGCGAGCTGCCCGACGCGGCGCTGGTGCGCGGCATCGCCGGCGGCAGCTTCGAGCAGGTGACGGTGCGGCTGGGCGTGCTGCACGCGCTGCGCGAGCTGGGCGTGCCGGTCTACAACGACGCGCGCGCCATCGAGCGCAGCGTCGACAAGTCCATGACCAGCCTGCTGCTGCACGCGGCCGGCATCGCGATGCCGCCGACCTGGGCGATGGAGTCGCCGGCCCAGGCGCAGCGCCTCGTCACGCGCGAGAGCGCGGCCGGCCGCGCGCTGGTGCTCAAGCCGCTGTTCGGCTCGCAGGGCAAGGGGCTGCGGCGTGTGGGCCGCGTGGACGGCGCGCACGTGCCGCTGCCGTCGCTGAAGGCCTATGGCGGGCTCGCCTACCTGCAGCGCTACGTCGAGTCGCCCGGCTTCGACTGGCGGGTGCTGGTGGTCGGCGGTCGCGCGATCGCGGCGATGCGACGCTGCAGCGCGCACTGGATCCACAACCTCAAGCAGGGTGCGAAGGTCGAGCCGGCCGCGCTGACGCCCGAACTCGCCGCGCTGGCCGAGCGCGCCGCCGCGGCGCTGCAGATGGACTACGCCGGCATCGACCTGCTGCCCGGCGCCGACGGCCCGCAGGTGCTGGAGGTGAACGGCGTGGCCGCGTGGCAGGGGCTGCAGCGCGTCACGCCCTTCCCGATCGCGCGGGCGCTGGTCGACGACCTGCTCGACCGCAAGCTCGCCGCCGCGCGCGCCGCGGCCGGCGGCGCACGCCGCGCATGAGCCCCGCCGCGTCGCCGCACACCGTCTTCCTGCAGGCCTGCCGGCTCGACGTGGCGGTGCGCAAGCCCGGCAACGTGAGCCTTGCCTCGCCCGGCCACGGCATGCAGGCGCGCCAGTTCCTCGACAGCGCCGCGGCGGCCGCGCCCGCGCTGTTCGCGCCGGGCGCGCGGGTCGGCGCGCGCATCGAGGCGGCGATGGCGGCGACGCTGGCCGTGGCGGGCTGCAACACCAACCTGGGCATCGTGCTGCTGTGCGCGCCGCTGGCCGCCGCGCTCGAGCGTTGTGCCGGATCGTGGCACGCGCTCGGCGACGATGCGCGTCCCGCCGCGCTGCGTGCGGCCCTGGCAGACGAGCTGGCTGCACTGGACGTGGAGGACACGCGCGCCGCCTACCGCGCCATCGCGGCGGCGAACCCGGGCGGCCTCGGCCGCGCCGAGGTGCAGGACGTGGCGGCCGGGCCCACCGTGGGCCTGCGCGAGGCCATGCGGCTCGCCGCCGACCGCGACCGCATCGCGCGCCAGTACGCGAGCGACTATGCCGACCTGTTCGACACCGGACTCGCGGCGCTGCGTCGCGCCGCCACGGCATCACCGCGGCTCGACGACGCTGCGGTGCAGGCGCTGTTCCTCGCCTGCCTGGGCCGCTGGCCCGATTCACACATTGTTCGAAAGTTCGGCACCGACGTGGCACAGGCTGTCACCGACGAGGCGGCGCCGTGGCGGCGGCGGGCCGAAGGCGGCGAGCGGGTCGGCGACGACCCGGCCTTCGCGGCCTGGGACGAGGATCTCAAGGCCCGTGGGCTCAATCCCGGCACCAGCGCGGACCTGACGGTGACCACACTGTTCATTGCTGGCGCACTCGGCGTGGCCGACCTCTCGACTTTCCCATGATTGCGGCGCTGGCATGGAACGTGTAAGTTCATGAGGTACTGGCAACGCCCAGTGCTCTTCACATTCACTTCTGCAGAACTTGCTCACGGAGACTCAACATGGCAAAGATTGACCGGATGATGGTCGGCGAATCGCTCGTCGGTGATGGCAACGAAGTGGCTCACATCGACCTGCTGATCGGGCCGCGTGGCAGCGCCGCCGAAACGGCCTTCGCCAACAGCCTGACGAACAACAAGGACGGCTTCACGTCCCTGCTCGCCGTCGTGGCCCCCAACCTGCTCGTGAAGCCGGCGACCGTGATGTTCAACAAGGTCACGATCAAGGGCGCGAAGCAGGCCGTGCAGATGTTCGGCCCGGCCCAGCGCGGCGTGGCCATGGCCGTCGCCGATTGCGTGGAAGACGGCACCATCCCCGCCGACGAAGCCGACAACCTGTTCATCAGCGTCGGTGTCTTCATCCACTGGCTGGCCGAAGACGACAAGAAGATCCAGGACTACAACTACCAGGCCGTCAAGGAGTCGATCAAGCGCGCGGTGTCGGGTTCGCCGACCGCTCGCGAAGTGGTCTCCAAGAAGGGCAGCGCCGCTCACCCGTTCGCGGCCAAGTGATGCACGGGTCGCAGGTCGGCGTGCCGTAGCGCGCCAGCCTGCGGTCGCTGCATGAGAAAAGCCGACCGGTTGCCCGGTCGGCTTTTTTTCGGCTGTCGGGTACGGCCCCTCAGGCGCCGCCCGGCACCATGCCCGCGCCGATCAGCGACAGCACCGGCGCGGCCCGGCCGCTGGCCGGGTCGGTGGCACGGCGGCGTTCGATCGCCACGCCCACCGCTTCCACGTCGTCGAACTTCTTCGGCTTGACCACCACCACGCGCACCCAGTGCGCACCGAACTCGTGGAGCAGGATGTCGGCCACGGTTTCGGCGAACGACTCCAGCAGCGTGAGCTTGTGCTCCTTGAGCAGGCGCTGCAGCCGCTCGCGCACGACGCCGTAGTCGATGGTGTCGGCGATGTGGTCGCTGTCGCAGGCGCGCGGCCGCGGCAGGCCGGCTGTCACGTCGATGCGGATGGTCTGCGGGCGGTGCAGTTCGGAGTCGTGGATGCCGATCACCGTCTGGCCGGTGAATCCTTCGATGAAGATCAGGTCCAGCGGCTCGGCGTCGCGGCCAGCGTCGGTGGCGGTGAACTGCAGCTGCGGGCGGGGGGCGGCGATCAAGGGCGACTCCTGGGCTGAAATACCATCACGGGCCGGTGCAAGTCCCGGACCATGCCAGATTTTGGAACACTCCACCGCCGCTCCCCGGGCTTCCACCCCCTACGAGGGCCCGACCGGACGCGCCAGAATCGGTACGCAATGACCCTGTGAGGGACAAGCTGAACGGTCCCTGGGACCCTGGCCGGCGGCAACCGGCCCGGCGCCCGGATCGCTGGCCCGGTGCCAGCGCCTCGCGCGTTCGGCCACAACACGAAGGAGAGACAGCATGGGCATCGTATCGCTGCGCGAGGCAGGCGAACACGCACACCGCATTCTCGACACCGTGCGCCAGGGGGCACGGGCCACCGACGACGACGAGATGGCGCGCTCCTGGACGCGCTGCCTCGAACAGCACCGCCTGCACCCGGATCGGCCGCACCGCCCGTCGGTGGTCCCGGCGGCCCAGCTCGCGCAGCGCCAGGAGCGGCTGGCCGACGTGATCGACTGCGCCCGCCACGAGATGGCCACGCTCTACCAGCAGCTGGCCGACACCGAGTCGGCCGTGGTGCTGACCGACACCGACGGCGTGATCCTGCACATGGTGTCCTCGCCGGCCTTCGCCGAGGACGTGACGCCGCTGGGTTTCCACGTCGGCGCGGTGTGGAGCGAGGCCGAGGCCGGCACCAACGGCATGGGCACCTGCCTGGTCGCGGCCAGCCCGGTGGCGGTGCGGCGCGAGGACCACTTCTTCACCCGCCTCACGTCGCTCACCTGCTCGGCGGTGCCTGTGTTCGACCCGCAGGGCCAGATGACCGCGGTGCTCGACGTGACCAGCCGCTCGAGCCTGCAGCAGCAGCACTCGCTGGTGCTGCTGGGCATGACTGCGCAGATGATCGAGAACCGCCTGCTCGAGCTGCGCCACCCCGAGGCCCACCTGCTGCACTTCCACAGCCGGCCCGAGTTCGTCTACACGCTGCACGAGGGCAAGCTGGCGCTCGAGGCCGACGGCCGCATCCTCGCCGGCAACCGCAGTGCGCTGTTCCAGCTCGGCCTGCACTCGGTGGCCGAGCTGCGCGAGCGCCGGCTGGAAGACCTGCTCCACACCCGGCTGGCCGAGCTGGTGGAACGCTGCCGGCGCAGCGCCTTCCATCCGGTGGTCAGCTTCGGCGCGCAGGGCGCGAGCCGCTTCTTCGTGGTGGCGCGCCCGCCGGCGTCGGAGACCGGGGCGCACGAGCTGCCGGTGGCCCTGACCGGCCCGAGCACCGGCACGCGCGCCCGCGCGCTGGTGCCGCGCATGGAGCCGCGGCGCGATGCCACCCTGCCCCCGCGCGCCGCGCCGGCCTTCGGCGACCCGCGGTTGAGCGGCCAGCTCGACCAGGCACGCCGCGCGATCGCGCGCGACATCCCGGTGCTGCTGCACGGCGAGACCGGCGCCGGCAAGGAGGTGTTCGCGCGCGCGCTGCATGCGGCCAGCCCCAAGCACGCCGGCAGCTTCGTCGCGGTCAATTGCGCCAGCCTGCCCGAGAGCCTGATCGAGGCCGAGCTGTTCGGCTACCGCGCCGGCGCCTTCACCGGTGCGCAGCGCAGCGGCCGGCGCGGCAAGGTGCTGGAGGCCGACCGCGGCACGCTGTTCCTCGACGAGATCGGCGACATGCCGCTGGCGCTGCAGGCCCGCCTGCTGCGCGTGCTCGACGAGCGCAAGGTCACGCCGCTGGGCGCCGAGGAAACCGTCGACGTGGACTTCCAGCTGGTCAGCGCCAGCCACCGGCCGCTGGCGCAGATGGTGGAGGAAGGCCGCTTCCGCGAGGATCTGTACTACCGGTTGTGCGGCTTCGAGGTCAGCCTGCCCGCGCTGCGCGAACGCAGCGACCGGCGCGCGCTGATCGCCGAGCTGCTGGCGCTGGAGTCCGGCGGCCTGGCCTCGCTGACGCCCGAGGCCCAGACCCTGCTGGAGCAGCACCCCTGGCCCGGCAACGTGCGGCAGCTGCGCCATGCGCTGCGCACCGCGCTCGCGCTGGCCGACGACGACGGCCTGATCGACCTTCCCCACCTCGCCTCGCTGCGCGCGGCCACCGTCCGCTCCGGTGCGCCCTTGACCCTGCCGGCGCCGGCCGCGTCGACGAGCGTCGACAATGACGCTCCAGCGTTGCCGCCGATGAACCCGATCCAGGCCAAGGAGCGCGAGGTGCTGCTGCAGCTGCTGGAAGACCACCGTTGGAACGTGAGCAATGTCGCCAAGGCGCTCGATGTCAGCCGCAACACCCTCTACCGCAAGCTCCACAAGCTGCACATCGCCCTCTCCCACCCCGGCAGCGGACCCGCCGCTGCAGGGTGAGGCGGCGAAGCGCTGGGCCGCGGCACTGGGCGACGACCACGCGCCGGCCACCGACGACCCGCCCGGCTCGCGCTTCGCGTGGTGCGTGACCGGCTCGGGTCACTACCTCGAGGAGTCCATGGCGCTGGCGGCACGGCTGCCCAACGTGGACCTGTTCCTGTCGGGCGCCGCCGACGAGGTGCTGCCGCTGTACGGCATGCGCCTCGAGCTGCTGCGCGAGCGCTACCGCGTGTTCCGCGACAAGAGCGCGAGCTCGGTGCCGGTCGGGCGGCTGTACGCGGAGGCGTACCACACCGTGGTCATCGCGCCGGCCACCAGCAACACGGTGGCCAAGTGCGCCTTCGGGCTGTCGGACACGCTGCCGACCAACATGTTCGCGCAGGCCGGCAAGCTGGGCGTGCCCAGCCTGGTGTTCGCCTGCGACACCGAGCCGGTGGTCATCACCAAGGCGCCGCGCAGCCACGCCACCGAGTGGCTGACGCTGCGCCCGCGCGGCATCGAGCTGGAGAACGTGGAACGGCTCAAGCGGATCGACCACTGCCAGGTGCTCAGCTCGCCGGCCGAGCTGGAGGCCGCGCTCGACGCGCGGCTGAAGGCGCTGAAGCTCGCATGGAACACATCGTCTTCCTGACCGGCCGGCTGGCGCAGCCCAGCCTGGAGCGCGTGCTCGCCGGCATCGAGCCGCCGGCCTTCACCTACGAGGTGCGCGAGATCGGCCTGCAGGTGGCGGCGCTGATGACGACCGACATGGTCCGCCGCCGCATCGCGGCGCCGCTGACCAGCGTGGATGCCGAAGGACGGCCGCGCCGCGTGGACCGCCTCCTCGTGCCGGGCCGCTGCCGCGGCGACGTGGACGCGCTGAGCGCCCACTACGGCGTGCCGGTGCAGCGCGGGCCGGAGGAGCTGAAGGACCTGCCGCGCTTCTTCAACCGCGCGGCGAAGCCCATCGACCTGAGCGAGCACCAGGTGGCGATCTTCGCGGAGATCGTCGACGCGCCGCGGCTCACGGTGGCCGCGATCGTGGAGCGCGCCCGCGCGCTGGTGGCCGATGGCGCCGACGTGATCGACCTCGGCTGCCTGCCGGCCACGCCCTTCGATCACCTGGAGGACAGCGTGAAGGCGCTGAAGGCCGAGGGCTGGAACGTCAGCGTCGACTCGATGAGCGCCGACGAGCTGCTGCGCGGTGGCCGTGCCGGCGCCGACTACCTGCTGAGCCTGAAGCTCGAGACGCTGTGGATCGCCGACGAGGTGGCCTCGGTGCCGGTGCTGATCGCCAGCGACCAGGCCGACATGGCCACGCTGCACGAGGCGATCGAGACGATGGAGCGGCGCGGCAAGGCCTACCTGGCCGACCCCATCCTCGACCCGATCCCGTTCGGCTTCACGGCGTCGATCGTGCGCTACCACGCGCTGCGCCAGCGCTACCCCGAGGCGCCGATCATGATGGGCGTGGGCAACGTCACCGAGCTGACCGAGGCCGACACCAGCGGCATCAACGCACTGCTGTTCGGCCTGTGCGCCGAGCTCGACGTGGCCGCGGTGCTGACCACCCAGGTGAGCCAGCATGCGCGCCGCGCGGTGGCCGAGGCCGACCTGGCGCGCCGCATCATGCACGCCGCGACGCGCCACAACACGCTGCCCAAGGGCATGAGCGACGGGTTGATGACCACGCACGCGCGGCACCCGTTTCCCGACACGCCGGCCGAGATCGCCGCGACCGCGGCCCAGGTGCGCGACCCGAATTTCCGCGTGCAGATCTCGCCCGAGGGCCTGCACGTCTACAACCGCGACGGGGTGCGGCTGGCGCAGGACACCTTCGCGCTGTGGCCGCAGCTCGGCCTCGAGGACGACGCCGCGCACGCGTTCTACATGGGCGTGGAACTTGCACGTGCGGAGACCGCGTGGCGGCTCGGCAAGCGCTACGTGCAGGACCAGCCGCTGGACTGGGGCGTCGCGGTGCCGCGGCGCGCCGACGACCTGGACGCCTGGTGTGCCCCCGGAACGACGATGACCCATGGCGGCAAGAAGCCGCCGCCCGCGACGGAATGAACGACCAGATCTTCGAGACCGTGATCACCACGGTGGCCGCCGACGGCACGCCGCATGTCGCGCCCTTCGGCGTGCGCTACCGCGGCGAGCAGGTGGTGCTGATGCCCTTCAAGCCCAGCGCGACGCTGGACAACCTGCGCAGCACGCGGCACGCGGTGCTCAACCTGACGACCGACACGCGTGTGTTCGCCGGTGCGGTGTGCGCGCGCTGGCTGGGGCCGCGCCAGTGGCCGCTGCTGCCGGCCCAGGCCATCGCCGGCCAGCGGCTCGCCGCGGCGCTGGCGCACAGCGAGCTCGAACTGCAGCACGACGACGACCACGCCGAGCGCCCCACGCTGACGCTGGCGCGCGTGCTCGATGTGAGCCATGCACCCTTCCCCGGCTTCAACCGCGCGCAGGCCGCGGTGATCGAGGGCGCGGTGCTGGTGAGCCGGCTGCACATGCTGGCACCCGACAAGGTCGACACCGAGATGGGCTACCTGCAGATCGCCATCGACAAGACCGCCGGGCCCGAGGAACACGAGGCCTGGGGCTGGCTGCGCGAGGCCGTGGCGCGGCAGCGGGTGCAGGCCGGAGCCGGCGCATGAGGCTGCTGGTGAGCGTGCGCGACGTCGACGAGGCGCTGGCCGCCGCGGCCGCCGGCGTGGATTTCATCGACCTGAAGGAGCCGTCCGCCGGCGCGCTGGGAGCGCTGCCGCCGGCCACGCTCGAAGCCATCGTCGCGGCGCTGAAGCAGCGCGCCCCCGGGCGGCGCCCGATCAGCGCGACGATCGGCGACTGCGCCGGCACGGCCGAGGTGCTGGAGCGCGTGGCCGAGACCGCCGCCTGCGGTGTGGACTACGTGAAGGTCGGCATCGCACCCGGCCAGCATGCGCTGCTGGACGCGCTGGCCATGTGCGGCCACGCGGTGGTGCCGGTGTTCGTGGCCGACCACGGCATCGACGGCGCGCTGCTCGCACGCGCCGGCGCGCTGGCCTTCCCCGCGCTGATGCTCGACACCGAGGACAAGGCGCGTGGCAGCCTGTTCGACATCGCCAGCGAGGGGCAGCTGCAGCGCTTCGTCACGCAGGTGCGGCGCAGCGGCAAGCTGTGCGGCCTGGCCGGTGCGCTGCGCTTCGAGCACCTGGCGCGCCTGCAATCCATCGCACCCGACTTCGCCGGCTTCCGCAGCGCAGTGTGCAGCGGCGCGCGCACCGCGGCGCTCGACGCGCAACGCGTGCGGGCGCTGCGCGAGCAGTTGCAATGCGAGGACGCCGCGCAGGCGGCGTAAGAGAGAACTAGTCCGCGAACGGCCGGCAGCTGAGCGATTCGTCGAGCAGCAGCGCGCGTGCGCGTGCCAGCTCGTCCTTGTGCAGCAGATCGATCGGGAAGGCGGCGTGGCGCGCGCGCTGCGCGAACTCCGCGTCGAGCACACCGCCTTCGCCGAGCTGCGCGAGCGAGCGCCGCGTGTCGAACGCGCACGACTTCACCACCAGCAGGCGCTCGGCATGCAGGCGCTGCGCCAGCCACAGCGCGAGGCTGTCGGCGCTCACGCCCCAGTTCGTGAGTTCGTCGGGCCGGCTGCGCAGCAGGTCGAGCGGCAGCCACAGCGCCGTCTGGCCACCCTTCAGCACGCGGCGCAGCGGCTGCTCGCCGGCGGCGGCCTGCAGCGCCGGGCACAGGCCCTGCAGCATCAGCGCGGTCTGCGCCATGCCGAGCACCGCCATGTTGTGCGCCACCAGGTCGTCGAACTGCCAGTGCGACTGCGCGTCGCGCACCTGGTCGGCGAAGGCGCCCCCACCCGGCACCACGATCACGCGGCCACCGCCCAGCTCGGCCAGCAGGTCCAGCCACTGCGGCAGCGACGCGTCCTGGTTCAGGCTGCCGCCGAGCTTGACGACCCACATCAGACGCTCTCCCGCGCCCGCAGCAGCGCGACCGCCGCGCTGGGGGCGCCCACCTGGGCCCGCCGCTGCAGCGCCGCGTCGGCCTGCGGCCGGTCGCCGAGCAGCAGCGACGCGACGCTGCGGCAGGGCCGCCCGATGCGCCGCGCCAGCGCCTCGGCCAGGAAGTCGCCGCAGCCGGCGGAGACCAGCGGCGCCGAGGTCGCGATCGGCGCTGCGAGGAGCACGCGTTCGAGCTGGCCCTGCAGTTCGTCGAGCTGCAGTTCGCGCCACGCCTTCGCGAAGGCGAGCCAGTCGGACTCGTCGGCATCGCGCGCGTCGAGGCCGATCATGCGCGCCAGCCGACGGCGGGTCGCGGCAGCGTCCTTGCCTGCGCCGTCGGCGGCCGGATGGAGGTCGTGCGCCGGATCGAGCTCGCCGGTGAGCCGGTACACATCGGCCGTGGTCGCGAAGAACTCGTTCATCACGTTCGATGCCCGGCCGCGGAACACGACCCGCGGGGCCAGCGCACACAGCGGCGTGCGCACCACGCCCTGGTAGACCAGTTCGCCACTCTGCAGCCGGGCCGCGTCGCTGCGGCCCTGCGCGCGCACTGCACCGCGCCGCAGCGCGATCAGGTCGGTGGTGGTGCTGCCGATGTCGACCAGCACGCCCTCGCCCAGCGCCTGCGCCGCCAGCGCGGCGGTCGCCCACCAGTTGGCCGAGGCGATGGCCTGCCACTGCGCAGCCACGTCGGCCGGCGCACACCAGCCGCGCTCGCCGGCGTAGAAGCGCAGCGGGCCGCGGAGTGCGGCGCCCAGCGCCGCGGCCAGCGCCACGACGCCGGCCTCGCGGTGCTCGAACAGGTCGACCATCTCGCCGGTCATCGTGATCGCGTGCACGGCACCGCCGGCCTGCGGCCAGCGCGCCTGCACCTCGGCGAGCGCCGCGTGCAGGCGGTCGAGCCCCTGCCACAGCGGGCAGGCCCATTGCGCCACGTCGCGCAGCACGCCGTGCTCGACCAGGCTGGCCTTGACGTGCGCGCCGCCGATGTCCCAGCCGATCACGACACGCTCAGGCATCGACCGGCTCCTCGTGCAGCGCCAGGATCTGGGCCGCCAGCGGGCGCCCGAGCGCGGCGGACAGGCCCACGAAGGCGCAGGTCAGGCGCGGGTTGACCTCGATCACCACCGGCCCGCGCTGCGCGTGCCAGACCAGGTCGATGCCGGCGAAGCCGCGCAGGCCGGGGATCGCCCGCGCCACCGCCTGCGCGGTGCGGACCAGCACCGGTGCGCGCGCGTCGTCGAGCGCCAGCGCGTTGATCAGCACGCCGTCATCGCGCAGCCGGCCATCCTCCGAGATGGCGATGCGCTGGCGGTTGATGCTGAGCAGTTCGGCCGCGCCGTCGCGGCACAGCAGCGACAGGCTCAGCGGCTCGCCGTCGACCCAGGGCTCGAGCGTGGCCGACGCGCCGCGCGCGCGGCGCTGCTGCAGGTCGGCCTGCGCCGCGGCGCGCTGCGCGTGACGCCGGGTGTCCTGCGTGCCGGCGCCGTCGCCCGGCTTCACCACCCACTGCCGCGCGCCGGCATCGAAGGCCAGCGGCGTGGCCAGGCCGCGCGCCGCCAGGTGCGCCAGCGTCGCGCGCTTGCTGCTGCACAGCCGGATCGCGGCGCGGTCGCTGCCGATCCAGCGCGCCGGCTCCACCGCCTCGGCCAACTGCAGCAGCAGGCCGGCGCTCTCGGGGGCCGTGACCCACACGCGGTCGTGCGCCGCTGCCTCGCGCCGCAGGAAACCCAGCGGCGTGTCGCCGGGCCGCGGCCGCCGCGCAGCGCCCGGCGCGCCCGGCAGCGGCGCCACGCCGGCACCGCAGGCATAGCGCACGCCCGGGCCGGCCAGCTCGTCCAGCAGCGCGGCCCGCATGGCCAGGCCGGCGTCCAGCAGCTCGCCGCGCCCGGCGGCGTCGACGTGGCCGGGCACGGCATCGAGGCCACCGCCGCTGAGATACTCGTAGACGAAGAGCGTCTGGGTCATCCTATGCACATCATTCCGGTCATCGACCTGCTGGACGGCCAGGTGGTCCGCGCGGTGCGCGGTGAGCGCCAGCATTACCGGCCGATCGAATCGGCGCTGTGCGGCAGCGCCGATCCGCGGGTCGCGGCCCGGCGGCTATGCGAACACTGTGCCACCGATACGCTGTACCTCGCCGACTTGAACGCCCTGCAGGGCCGGCCGCCCCAGATCGAGTGGCTGCGCACGCTGCTGCAGGACCGGCCGGCCCTGCAGCTCTGGCTCGACGCCGGCTTCAGCGGCCCGGACGACGCCGCCCGCCTGCTGGCCCGGCTGGCGCTGGCGGCGGCGGCGCGCGTCACGCCGGTCTACGGCAGCGAATCGCTGCGCTCGCGCGAGGCGCTGGCCGCCTGCTTCGCGCCACCGTCGCGCGCCCTGCTCTCGCTGGACCATCGCCAGGGCGCTCCGCTCGACCCGGCCGGCGTGTGGGAGCTGCCGGCGCAGTGGCCGCGGCGCCTGATCGTGATGACGCTGTCGCGCGTGGGCAGCGACGGTGGCCCCGACCTCGACACGCTGGCCGCGGTGCGCGCGCGGGCGCCGCAGGCGCAGCTGATCGGCGCCGGCGGTGTGCGCGATGCGGCCGACCTGGCCGCCGCCGCCGCGGCCGGCGCGCGCGCCTGGCTGGTGGCGTCGGCGCTGCACGACGGGCGCCTGCCGGCCGCGACCGGCGCACCGGGCGACGGCACAGACTGTGGCGCTTGTGGCGGCGCCGGCCACACAGTGTCGCGGGCCGGTGTGGATGCGGCCGTGCTGCCGCGCGGCCCCGCCCGTGGCACATGCTTTGCGTGAAAGCGCGCCGATGATGGATCCCGTGAACGCCCCGGCCCCCCGCCCCTGGACCAGCCCGTTTTGTGCGCTGCTGAACGACGACCTGCAACTGGCGCAGCAGGACGGCCGGTTCTCGCTGAGCGGCCCGGGCTGCGAACGCGCGCAGCGCGCGCTGGCGCACTTCCGGCCGGAGCGCTCGACCGCCACGCCGAGCATCGCCGGGCAACCCGCCACGCTGGACGACGCCATCGAGCAGGCCGCGCAGCGGCTGGCCGCCAGCCGCCAGCCGCTGTTCGGCGGGCTCGCGACCGATGTGGACGGCGCGCGTGCGCTCTATCCGCTGGCCTGCACCACCGGCGCCATTTATGACGCCGCCGGCGGCGCCGCCCAGCTGCACACGCTGCGCGCGCTGCAGGACCGCGGAGCCTTCACCACCACGCTGGCCGAGGTGCGCAACCGCGCCGACCTGATCGTCTGCGTCGGCGCGTCGCCGCGCGAGAACTTCCCGGGCCTGTGGCGCCGCGTGGGCATCGGCGAGCCGCTGGTCGCGCAGCGCGAGATCGTCTTCCTCTGCGGCGCCACCGAACCCGCGCTCGACGGCCTGGCCGGCGTCACGCAGCGCAGCGTCGCGCTGAGCGGCGACCTGTTCGACAGCGTGGCGCAGCTCGCCGCGCTGGTGGACGGCCGGCGCGTGCCGCGCGCGGCCCCGGCGCTGGCCGAACTGGCAGCGCAGCTGCACGCCGCGCGCTACGCGGTCGTCGTGTGGGAATCGTCGCAGTTGCCCGAGCACGGGGCGCTGATCGCCGAGGCGCTGAACCGCCTGGTGAGCACGCTCAACCAGCGCTCGCGCGCCGCGCTGCTGCCACTCAGCGGCAAGGACGGCCTGCAGACGGTGAACTACGTCTTCACCTGGCTGTCGGGCCTGCCGCTGCGCAGCCGCGCCGGCCCGCTGGGGCTGGAGCACGAGCCGCTGCGCTTCGATGCGAAGCGCCTGCTGGCCGAGGGCAGCGTCGATGCGCTGCTGTGGGTGTCGGCCTTCGGTCCGGAGCCGGCGGCCCCGAGCGCTCCGATACCGACGGTGGTGCTGGGCCATCCGGCGCAGCGGGCCGGCGCCGGCGGCGATGCGGTGTTCATCCCGGTGTCGACGCCGGGCATGGGCTCGGCAGGCCATCTGTTCCGCTTCGACGGCGGCGTGGCGCTGCCGCTGGAGGCGGTATACGACGACGGGCTGCCGACGGTGGCCCAGGTGCTGCAGCGGCTGAATGCGCGCGTGCGGGCGCTGCGCCACGGGAGCACGGCATGAGCGCCACCCTGCGACTGCGCGGCGGCCGCGTCATCGACCCGGCCAACGGTGTCGACGCGGTGCGCGACATCGGCGTGCGCGACGGCCGCATCGTCGAGCTGCATCCCAAGGAAGCGGTGGGCGAGGACATCGACGCCAGCGGCTGCGTGGTGATGGCCGGCGGCATCGACATGCACACGCACATCGGCGGCGGCAAGGTCAACCTCGCGCGCATGCTGCTGCCGGAGGACCACCGCCTCAACCGCGACCCGATCGCGTTGCCGACCAACCCGCTGGAGCTCGCCTCCTGCGGCCACTGCACGCCCGGCACGCTGGCCACCGGCTACCGCTACGCCGAGATGGGCTACACGGCGGCCTTCGAGCCGGCGATGATGCATTCGAACGCGCGCCATGCGCACATGGAGATGGGCGACACGCCCATCCTCGACCACGGCGCCTACGTGATGCTCGGCAACGACGAGCTGTTCCTGCAGATGCTGGCCGAGGGCCGCGACTTCCAGCAGATCCGCGACTACGCCGGCTGGACCCTCCACGCCGCGAAGGCGATGGGCGTGAAGGTGGTGAACCCGGGCGGCATCTCGGCCTTCAAGTTCAACCAGCGCAAGCTCGACGTCGACGAGGAGCACGCCCACTGGCGCGTGACGCCGCGCACGATCGTGCACACGCTGGCGCGCGCGCTGCACGAGCTGGGCGTGCCGCACCCGCTGCACATCCACGGCAGCAACCTCGGCGTGGCCGGCAACATCGAATCCACGCTCGCGACCATCGATGCGCTGGAAGGCCTGCCGGCGCACCTGACGCACATCCAGTTCCACGCCTACGGCACCGAGGGCCCGAAGAAGTTCTCGTCGGCCGCGCAGCGCCTCGCCGATGCGGTGAATGCGAATCCGAACGTGAGCATCGACGTCGGGCAGATCATGTTCGGCCAGACCGTCACCGCGTCGGGCGACACGATGCGCCAGCACGCCAACGCCGGCTTCGCGAACCCGCGCAAGTGGATCGGCGCCGACATCGAGTGCGACGCCGGCTGCGGCGTGGTGCCGTTCAAGTACCGCGAGCAGAGTTTCGTGAACGCGCTGCAGTGGGCGATCGGGCTGGAGATCTTCCTGCTGGTCAAGGACCCGTGGCGCGTGGTGCTGACCACCGACCACCCGAACGGCGCGCCGTTCACCAGCTACCCGCACCTGATCCGGCTGCTGACGGACAAGAGTTTCCGCGACGAGCAGTTCGCCAAGCTCCACCCCGACGTGGTGGCGCAGTCGGCGCTGGGCTCGATCACGCGCGAGCTGACGCTGAACGAGGTGGCCATCATGACGCGCGCGGGTCCGGCAAAGCTGCTGGGCCTGAAGGACCGCGGCCAGCTCGGCAACGGCGCGGCGGCCGACATCGCCGTCTACCGCGAGCACGCGAACCGCGAGACGATGTTCACCGCGCCGGAGCATGTGTTCAAGGACGGCGTGCGCGTGGCGCGGGCCGGCGTCATCACCGCCACGCCGACCGGCGGCACGCACTTCGTCGAGCCGGCCTTCGACCGCGGCATCGAGAAGCTGCTGGCGCCCTACACCGAGAAGCACCTGAGCGTGAGCCTGCGCAACGCCGTGATCGGCCACGACGAACTGTGCCGGTGCTGCAACGGCGGGCGGCTGCTGCCGACCGCCTGCTTCCCGACGACTGCGAACTGACGCGATGGAACTCAACGGCATCGTCATCGACGACAGCTTCGCCGAAGCCTTTCCGATGAAGGGCACGCGGCTCGTCATCACCGCCCACAACCTCGAGTGGGCGCGCCATGCGGCCGTGGCCACCACCGGCTTCGCCACCTCGGTGATCGCCTGCGGCTGCGAGGCCGGCATCGAGCGCGAGCTGGCGCCCGAGGAGACGCCCGACGGGCGGCCCGGCATCGCGATCCTGATCTTCTCGATGAGCGGTCGCGAGCTGGCCAAGCAGGTCGAGAAGCGCGTCGGCCAGTGCGTGCTGACCTGCCCGACCACCGCGGTCTACGCCGGGCTGTTCGAGGGCGACGCGATCGCGCTGGGCAAGAACCTGCGCTTCTTCGGCGACGGCTGGCAGACCAGCAAGGTGATCGGTGGACAGCGCTACTGGCGCGTGCCGGTGATGGACGGCGAGTTCGTCGCGCAGGAAACCACCTGGGTCACGACGCAGGCGGTCGGCGGCGGCAACCTGCTGCTGCTGGCGACCGACACCGCGGCGGCGCTGGCGGCCGCGGAGGCAGCGGTGGCCGCGATGAAGCGGCTGCCCAACATCGTGATGCCCTTCCCCGGCGGCGTGGTGCGCTCGGGCTCCAAGGTCGGCAGCAAGTACCCGACGCTCGGCGCGTCGACCAACGACGCCTACTGCCCCAGTCTGCGCGAGCTGGCGGCGAAGAGCGAGCTCGGCCCCGACATCGGCAGCGTGATGGAGATCGTGATCGACGGACTGACCGACGCCGACGTGGCGGCTGCGATGCGCACCGGCCTGAAGACCCTGATCGAGCGCGGCGCCGCGTCGGGCCTGAAGCGCATCGGCGCGGGCAACTACGGCGGCAAGCTCGGGCCCTTCCTCTACCACCTGCACAAGCTGGTGCCGGGCGGCGCGGAGGGGCGGTCATGAGCCCGGCGCACGGCCGCCCGAAGCCGGGCGACATCCCCGCGGGGGATCGTGAGCGGCCGGCGGCCGTGAGCGAGGGGCGGTCATGAGCGGCTGGACCCTCACGCTGAAGCAGGTGCCCGCGTTGCGCCTGGACCTGCGCGCGCTGTCGCCCAAGGCCCTGGCCGAACTCTCGGCCGATGCGGTGGCGAAGTTCGGCGTGTGGCATGGCAACGAGTCGATCGCGCTGGGCGAGGTGTTCACGATCGCGCCCCGGCCCGACGCCGAGCTGCACCTCGTCGGCGACCTGGGTCGCGCCGATCGCATCGGCTGGCAGCTCGCCGCCGGCCGCATCCACGTGGACGGCCCGGCCGGCGACTACCTCGGCGCCGGCATGAGCGGTGGCGAGATCGTCACGCGCGGCGCGGCCGGCCTGCTGGCGGCCTGCGAAATGTCGGGCGGCCGGCTGGAGATCGGCGGCAACGTCGGCGACCATGCCGCCAGCGCCCTGCCGGGCAGCCTGGACGGCATGCGCGGCGGCACGCTGCTCGTGCGCGGCTCGGCCGGGGCGCGCTTCGGCGACCGCATGCGGCGCGGCAGCGCGCTGGTGTTCGGCGACGCCGGTGACTTCCTCGCCTCGCGCATGGTGGCCGGGACGATCGCGGTGGCCGGCCGCATCGGCGCGCACGCCGGCTACGGCATGCGCCGCGGCAGCGTGGTCTGCGCCGGCACGGCGCCGGCGATCCCGCCCACCTTCGTGGCCAACGACGCCAACATCGCCGTGTTCTGGCAGCTGCTGGCGCGCGACCTGGCGCGCCATGGTGGCGCCTTCTCTGCCCTGCCGGCACGGCGCGTGCAACGGCATCTCGGCGACCTCGCCGCCGGCGGCAAGGGCGAACTGCTGCTGTGCGACTGAGCGCGCCGCGCGCCGGCCCGCTGCCGCGCCAGTGCTGGCAGACTCGACCGCGGCGTCGCCTGCCGCCTGCCTTCCCGTTCCGCTGTTCCTCTTTCGTTCACCCACTCGAGACCCTGCCATGAGCAAGACCTACACCTTCCACGCCGGCGAAGCCACCGTGCTGGCCGCCGACGGCCAGTTCACCGACGCGATGCCCGAGATCCTGATCGGCCGCACCGACGGCCCGGTGGGCGCCGCGTTCGCCAACATGATGGCGCAGAGCAAGGGCCACACCGCGATGTTCGCGATCCGCGCCTGCAACCAGATGGTCCGCCCGGCGACCATCACGGTGCCGAAGGTCACGTTGAAGGACAGCGCCAACATCGACCTGTTCGGCGGCGTGGTGCAGGCGGCCACCGCCGACGCGGTGATCGACTGCGTGATCGAGGGCATCATCCCCAAGGACGTGGCCAACGAGCTGTGCATCGTGAGCCTGGTGTGGATCGACCCGCGCTGCGCCAAGGACCCGAACCTCGACAAGAAGGACATGTACCGCACCAACTACGAGGCCACCAAGCTGGCCATCCGCCGTGCGCTGAACAACGAGCCGTCGATCGACGAGCTGATCGCGAACCGGCACACAATCAAGCACGACATGGACGACTGGTCGTGAAAATGACCACCCCTGCTGCGGCTGCGCCGCTCCCCCTCGAGGGGGCGACGCTGGCGGGCCGGCGGAGCCGGTCCCGCGGCGTCCGCGCGGTGGGCCGGGGCGTGCCGCGTGCTGCGCGCTTTGGCGGCGTTGTTGAATGAATGAGTGCGCGTGACGCTGACCGAGTGCGGATGAGCGACGACGTGGCCGCCTTTGCGCTGCTGGACGACCGCTCGGCGACGGGCGAGCGGCCGAGCAGCCGGCTCTACACGGGCCATGTGCGCACGCACCGCTGCGAGGACCCGGCCGCGCTCGATGCGGTGTGGCGTGCGGTCGAGGCCGACCAGCGCGCGGGCCTGCACGCGGTGTTGCTGGTCGACTACGAGTGGGGTGCCAAGCTGCTGCAGGCCGGCCGCCGCGCCGGCGACGAGCGCGCCGCGCTGCGCGTGCTCCTGTTCCGTGAGCTGCAGCATCTGTCGGCCGACGAGGCCGGGCGCTGGCTGGCGCGGGTGGAGGGCGTGGCGGAGCCCGGCCCGGCCGGTTCGCTGGACGTGCAGGCGAGCGTCGACCGCGAGGCCTTTCACGCCGCGATCGGCCGCATCCACGAGGCCATCCGCGCCGGCGAGACCTACCAGGTCAACTACACCTACCGGCTGGACTTCCAGGCCCACGGCGCGCCGGTCGCGCTCTACCGCCGGCTGCGTGCGCGCCAGCCGGTGCCCTACGGCGCGTTCATCGCGCTGCCGGCCGACGAGGCGGCGGCGAGCGGCATCACGCACGTGCTGTCGTGCTCGCCGGAACTGTTCGTCCGCCATGCGCAGGGCCGGCTCGTCGCCAAGCCGATGAAGGGCACCGCCCCGCGCCGTGCCGTGCTCGAAGGCGACAGCGAGACCGCCCGGCTGCTGAGCCTGGACACCAAGAACCGCGCCGAGAACCTGATGATCGTCGACCTGCTGCGCAACGACCTCGGTCGCATCGCCCGCACCGGCTCGGTGAAGGTGCCGGAGCTGTTCGAGGTGGAGTCGCACGCCACCGTGTTCCAGATGACCTCGACCGTGCGTGCCGAGCTGGCGGCCGACACCGACCTGCCGGCGGTGCTGCGCGCGGTGTTTCCGTGCGGCTCGATCACCGGCGCACCCAAGCACCACACGATGGCGCTGATCGCCGGGCTGGAGAGCACGCCGCGCGGCCTGTACTGCGGCGCCATCGGCTGGGTGGATGCGCCACCCGCTGCGCCTGCGGCGCCGGGCGCAGCCTGCGGCGACTTCTGCCTGTCGGTGGCGATCCGCACGCTGACGCTCGGCCCCGACCGCGACGGCCTGCGCGCAGGCCGGCTGGGCATCGGCGCCGGCATCGTGCTCGACAGCGAGGCCGAGGACGAATACGGGGAATGCCAGCTGAAGGGGCGTTTCCTGACCGGCCTCGATCCGGGCTTCTCGATCTTCGAGACCCTGCACGCGACGCGCGAGCAGGGCGTGCGCCATCTCGACCGCCACCTCGCGCGCCTGCAGCGCAGTGCCACTGCGCTGGGTTTTCGCTGGGACGAGATCGAGCTGCGCGAGGCGCTGCAGGAGCAGGTCGGCCGGCTGCCGGCCGGCACGCCGAGCCGGCTGCGCATGGCGCTCGACCGCGCCGGCCGCTTCGAATTCGCGGGCGCGCCGCTGGCCGCACTGCCTGCCGGCCCGGTGACGCTGCGCCTCGAGCCCGTGCCGTTGCCCGAGCCGCGTCCGCTGGCCGGCCACAAGACCACGCTGCGCACCGCCTACGACGCCGGCGTGCGGGCCGCCGAGGCCGCCGGCGCGTTCGACAGCCTGTTCTTCACCGCCGACGGCCGGCTGGTCGAGGGTGGTCGCAGCAACGTGTTCCTGCAGCTCGACGGCCGCTGGTGGACGCCGCCGCTCGCCGACGGCGCGCTGCCCGGCGTGATGCGCGGCCTGCTGCTCGAGGACCCGGCCTGGGCTGCCGCGGAGCGCCCGCTGACGCGCGCCGACCTGGCGCGGGCCGAGGCCGTGGTCGTGTGCAACGCGCTGCGCGGCGCCGTGCCGGCGCGGTTGGCGCCATGAAGCTCGCGCTGTTCGATCTCGACCACACACTGCTGCCCTACGACAGCGGCATGGAGTGGACCCGCTTCCTCGTCGCGCGCGGTGTCGTGGAGGCGGAGCAGGAAGCCGACTACCTGGCGCACTGCAAGGCCTATGTCGAGGGCCGGCTCGACATCGCGGCCCTGCATCGTTCGATGTTCGCGCCGCTGAAACGGCTCACGCGCGCCGAGCTGTCGCACTGGCTCGACGAGTTCGAGACCGAGGTGTCGACGCGGCTGCCCTACGCCGCCCGCGTGCTGGTGGCGCGCCACCTGGGCGTGGGCGACCTGTGCTGCGTGGTCACGGCCACGTCGCGGCTCATCGCCGAGCGCTTTGCTCGCGCCTTCCGCATCGAGCACGTGCTCGCCACCGAATCGGCGGTCGACAGCCATGGCGTGCCGACCGGCGAGATCGTCGGGGCGCCCTGCCACGGCACCCACAAGCTCGACAAGGTGAAGGCCTGGCTCGACAGCCAGGGCCGGCCGCTGGCCCGGCTCGAACACAGCTGGTTCTACAGCGACTCGGCCAGCGACCTGCCGCTGCTGCGCGCCGTGCGCTACCCGGTCGCGGTGCGCCCCGACGCCTCGCTGCGGGGGATCGCGCAGTTCGAGGGCTGGCCGATCGAGATGCTGGGGGGCTGAGGGCGGCCGCGGCCGCCGCTCACCGGCGCGTCATTCGCGTTCGATGACGGCGAAGGCCGAGTGGTTGTGGATCGACTCGAAGTTCTCGACCTCGACGCGGTAGCGCCCGATACGGCCGTCGGCGTTGAGCCGCAGCGCCACGTCGCGCACCAGGTCCTCGACGAACTTGGGGTTCTCGTAGGCGCGCTCGGTGATCCACTTCTCGTCGGGGCGCTTGAGCAGGCCCCAGATCTCGCTCGACGCCGAGGCCTCGGCGAAGCGCACCAGGGCTTCGAAGCCGAGCTCGCCGCGGACCTCGGCGCGGATGGTGACGTGCGAGCGCTGGTTGTGCGCGCCGTAGTCGGAGATTTCCTTCGAGCACGGGCACAGGCTCTTGACCGGCACCACCACCTCGCACCACACCGTCGTGCCGACGCCGGCGCGGCGCTCGGCGATCCAGGCGCCCTGGTAGTCGAGCAGGCTGGACACGCCGGACACCGGCGCGTGCTTGCGGATGAAGAACGGGAAGCGTGCCTCGATGCGCCCCTCGACCGCATGCAGCTTGTCGAGCATCACCGCGAGTTCGTCCCGCAGCGCGGTGGCGTCGAGCGGCTTGCCGGAGGCGCTGAGGGCGTCGAGCCAGGCGACGAAGCGCGACATGTGGGTGCCCTTCTGCTCGGCCGGCAGCGCCACGTCGAGGCTCCAGCTCGCCACGGTGGGCGAGAGCTGCTCGCCGACGCGCACGGTGAGCGGATAGCGCACTTCCTTGACGCCGACGCGCTGGATCGCCAGATGGCGTTCGTCGCGCTCGCTCTGCGTGTCGGGGATGTGCTGCGTCAGGCCGAGGGCAGAGGCGTGGGTCATGTCGTTCATGGGCGTCGCGCCGGCCGGCGTGTGCGGCTTGGGGCGTTGAATTCGTTCGCGAGCATGACAGTTTGTATCAGACGCAGCTGTTGCAAGGGCGACAGGGGCCTTGTCGCCTCGATGGCGGCGATAGCCGTCAGCCGTTGATCGCCGGCCGCACCAGCTCGAGCTTGGCGCCGAAGCGCTTGAGGATGCTCTGCTCGATGCCGGCGGCGTCCAGGCCCAGCTGCGCCAGCAGCTTGGCGGGGTCGCCGTGTTCCACGAACTCGTCGGGCAGGCCCAGCGTGAGCACCGGCAGGTTGACGCCGGCGGCCTGCAGCGCCTCGAGCACGGCGCTGCCGGCGCCGCCCTGCAGGCAGCCCTCTTCCACCGTGACCAGGGCCTCGTGGCTGCGCGCCAGGCTCAACACCAGCTCGGTGTCCAGCGGCTTGATGAAGCGCATGTTGGCCACCGTCGCATCGAGCTTCTCAGCCGCGGCCAGCGCCGGATAGAGCAAGGTACCGAAGGCCAGGATCGCGATCCGGCGGCCGCCGCCGCGCGCCTCGCGGCGCAGTTCGCCGCGGCCCCAGGGCAGCGCGGTCAGTTCAGGCTGGAGGGCCACGCCGACGCCCGCGCCGCGCGGATAGCGGACGGCCACCGGGTGTTGCTGCTCGAAGGCCGCGGTCAGCGCCTGGCGGCATTCGTTCTCGTCGGCCGGCGCGATCAGGCTCAGATTGGGCACGCAGCGGACGTAGGCGATGTCATAGGCACCCGCGTGCGTGGCGCCGTCGGCGCCGACGATGCCCGCCCGATCGAGCGCAAAGACGACGGGCAGGTTCTGGATCGCGACGTCGTGGATCAGCTGGTCGTAGCCGCGCTGCAGGAAGGTGGAATAGATCGCCACCACCGGCTTCAGCCCTTCACAGGCCAGGCCGGCGGCGAAGGTCACGGCATGCTGCTCGGCGATGCCGACGTCGAAGTAGCGGTCCGGGAAGCGCTGCTCGAACTCCACCATGCCGGAGCCCTCGCGCATGGCCGGCGTGATGCCCACCAGGCGCGTGTCCTTCGCCGCCATGTCGCACAGCCACTGGCCGAACACCTGGGTGAAGGTGGGCTTGCCGGGAGCCGCCTTCTTCAGGCCTTCGGCCGGGTTGAACTTGCCCGGGCCGTGATAGGCCACCGGGTCGGCCTCGGCCAGCTTGTAGCCGTAGCCCTTCTTCGTGACCACGTGCAGGAACTGCGGGCCCTTGCGGTCGCGCAGGTTCTCCAGCGTCGGGATCAGCGAGTCGAGGTCGTGGCCGTCGATCGGGCCGACGTAGGTGAAGCCGAATTCCTCGAAGATGGTGCTGGGCACGATCATGCCCTTGGCGTGCTCCTCGAAACGGCGCGCCAGCTCGAGCAGTGGCGGCGCGTTCTTCAGCACGCTCTTGGCGCCCTGGCGTGCGGCACTGTAGAAGCGCCCGGACATCAGCCGCGCGAAGTAGCGGTTCAGCGCGCCCACCGGCGGCGAGATCGACATGTCGTTGTCGTTCAGCACCACCAGCATGTTGGCGCCGGACACGCCGGCGTTGTTGAGCGCCTCGAAGGCCATGCCGGCGGTCATGGCGCCGTCGCCGATGATCGCGACCGAACGGCGATCCTCGCCCTTGATCTTGGCCGCCAGCGCCATGCCGAGCGCGGCGGAGATGGAGGTCGACGAGTGCGCCGTGCCGAAGGTGTCGTACTCGCTCTCGTCGCGGCGCGGGAAGCCGCTGATGCCACCGAGCTGGCGCAGGCCGGCCATGCGGTCACGACGGCCGGTCAGGATCTTGTGCGGATAGGTCTGGTGGCCCACATCCCACACCAGCCGGTCCTGCGGCGTGTTGAAGACGTGGTGCAGCGCGATCGTCAGCTCCACCGTGCCGAGGTTGCTCGACAGGTGGCCGCCGGTCTGCGACACGCTGGTCAGCACGTGGTCGCGCAGTTCCTGCGCCAGTTGCTTGAGCTCGGCGCGCGACAGGCCGCGCAGGTCGGCCGGCTGGTCGATGGTGGACAGCAAGGGATAGGACTTCATGGACGGTTCAGCAATCGCGCTCGACGACCTTGTCGGCCAGCACGCTGAGCCAGGCCGCGTCGGGCAGGCCGCTGCGGGCCAGCGCCGCCTGGGCCTGCTCGCGAAGCGTCTCGGCCCGGCGCTTCGCCGCGCCCAGGCCGAGCACGGTCACGTAGGTGGGCTTGTTCTGGTCGGCGTCCTTGCCGGCGGTCTTGCCGAGCGTGGCGGAGGCCTGGGTGACGTCGAGGATGTCGTCGACCACCTGGAAGGCCAGGCCGAGCGCCGCGCCGTACTCGGCCAGCGCCAGCCGGGCCTGCGGGCTCGCATCGCCGCAGGTCGCGCCCATCAGGACGCTGGCCTGCAGCAGCGCGCCGGTCTTGCGGCGGTGCATGTCGCACAGCGCGTGTTCGTCGAGCGGCCGGCCGATGCTGGCCAGGTCGATCGCCTGCCCGCCGGCCATGCCGTCCTGGCCGGCCGCACGGGCCAGCAGTCCGCACAGGCGGGCCTGCAGCGCCAGCGGCACGCTCTCGTCCTCGGGGGTCAGCACCTCGAAGGCCAGGGCCTGCATCGCGTCGCCGGCCAGCATGGCCTGCGCCTGCCCGAACTTCACGTGCACGGTGGGCTTGCCGCGGCGCAGCACGTCGTCGTCCATGCAGGGCATGTCGTCGTGGATCAGCGAGTAGGCGTGGATCAGTTCCACCGAGCAGGCGGCCCGCAGGGCGGCCTCGCTGTCGGTCGCACCGACGGCCTCGGCCGCCGACAGCACCAGCAGCGGACGCAGGCGCTTGCCGCCGTCGAGCACGCCGTAGCGCATGGCGTCGCCCAGGCCGGCCGGCGCCAGCGCCGGCACCCAGCGCTCCAGCGCCGCCTCGACCTGCTCGAGGCGGTCGCGCGACCAGGCGTCGAATTCGTCGCGCTTCATGCCGCCGTGGTCCAGGGCTTGAGTTCGCCGGCCTCGAGCACCTGCACCTGCTGCTCCACCGCTTCGAGGCGTCCGCGGCAGTAGCCGAGCAGGACCGCGCCGCGGCGGTAGCTGTCGAGCAGGCGATCGAGCGGCAACTGGCCGGCCTCCATGGCCGCGACCAGTTGTTCGAGCTCCGCCAGCGCCGCCTCGTAGCTGGCGGGTTCGGCGTCAGGAATCGAGGGGCTGGGCCCGCTGGCGTGTGCTTGCTTGGCCATGTGATCGCGTCAAAACCTGATTGTAGTCAGCCGGGCGTCAAGCCATGCCGGGGTGCGTGAGCATTTGTGAGGCGCCCCCACAGGCTCCACCGCGCAATGGCCCTAGGGATTGCGGCCATCGGACCGCGCCAGGCCCGGCTCCCGGAGCAGAGACCGATAGAATCCCCTCTCCCCCCTGCAGCACGCAGGTGCCCCTGCCGTCGCCGTGACGGCGTGGCGCCCAAGCCGTCACCGACGGCCGGCACCGGATATCGGAGACCCCTCGGATCATGTCCGACCTGAGCATCACCCGCGAAGTCCTCGGGCGCAGCCGCGCGCAGCTGCCCGTGTCGAGCTATTTCGACGAGGATCTGTACCGCCGCGAGGAGGAGCTCATCATCCGACCTGGCCCGCGTTACCTCGGGCATGCGCTCTCGGTGCCCGAGGTCGGCGACCACCATGCGCTGCTGCAGGAAGGCGAAGGCCGGGCGCTGGTGCGCACGCCCCAGGGCATCGAGCTGATCTCCAACGTCTGCCGCCATCGCCAGGCGGTGATGCTGCGCGGACGCGGCAACACGAAGAACCACATCGTCTGCCCGCTGCACCGCTGGACCTACGACCTGTCGGGCCAGCTCGTCGGCGCGCCGCACTTCCCCGACGATCCCTGCCTGCACCTGAACAATTACCCGGTGCAGCAGTGGAACGGGCTGCTGTTCGAGGCGCCGCGGGAGGTGAGCGGCCAGCGGGTCGGTCGCGACGTGCACGCCGACCTGGCCGGCCTCGCGCTGCCACCGGAGTTCGACTTCTCGGGTTATGTGTTCGACCGTGTGCACCTGCACCAGTGTGACTACAACTGGAAGACCTTCATCGAGGTCTACCTCGAGGACTACCACGTCGGCCCCTTCCACCCCGGGCTCGGCAACTTCGTCGCCTGCGACGACCTGCGCTGGCAGATGGGGCCCGAGTACTCGCTGCAGACCGTGGGCGTGGCGCAACATGCCGGCGAGGCACTCGGCAAGCCGGGCTCCGATGTGTATGGCCGCTGGCACCAGGCGCTGCTGAACTACCGCCGCGACGCCCATGACAGCGCGCCGCCGAAGCACGGCGCGATCTGGCTGACCTACCACCCGACGGTGATGCTGGAGTGGTACCCGCATGTGCTGGTGGTCTCGACGCTGGTCCCGCAGGGGCCGCGCAAGACGCTCAACGTGGTCGAGTTCTTCTATCCCGAGGAGATCGCCGCGTTCGAGCGCGAGTTCGTCGAGGCGCAGCAGGCGGCCTACATGGAGACCTGCGTGGAGGACGACGAGATCGCGCTGCGCATGGACGCCGGGCGCGAGGCGCTGTGGCGGCGCGGCGACGACGAGTTCGGCCCCTACCAGAGCCCGATGGAAGACGGCATGCAGCACTTCCACGAGTGGTACCGGCGGCGCATCGCGCTGCCGCGCTGACCGCCGCGCCGCCCCAGGGCCGCCCGGCGCGGCCCGCCTTCCGGTTCCGGACCCGCGCAATGCCTGCCTCCTTGTTGATGATGCTCGCCACGCTGCTGTTCGCGGCGATGAGCGTGTGCGTCAAGTACGCCTCGGCGCACTACGGCACCGGCGAGATCGTGTTCTACCGCGGGCTCATCGGCGCGCTGTCGATGGCGGCGCTGCTGCACCGGCGCGGCGACAGCGTGCGCACGCCGGTGCCGGCGATGCACTTCTGGCGCAGCGCCAGCGGCGTCACTGCACTCAGCCTGTGGTTCTATTCGATCGCCGGCCTGCCGCTGGCGACCGCGATGACGCTGAACTACATGTCCTCGGTGTGGATGGCGCTGTTCCTGATCGGCGGCGCGATCATGCTCGGCGGCGTGCGCACCGACGGCCGGCTGATCGCGACCGTGCTGGTCGGCTTCATCGGCGTGGCATTGATCCTGCGGCCGACGATGGAGCGCGACCAGCTCTGGTACGGCCTGATGGGGCTGCTGTCGGGCCTGCTGTCGGCGGTGGCCTACCTGCAGGTCACCGCGCTCGGCCGGGCCGGCGAACCGGAGCCGCGGGTGGTGTTCTATTTCTCGGTCGGCGGCATGGCCGCCGGCCTGCTGACGGCGCTGCCCACCGGCGGCTTCACCGCCCACACCGATGCCTTCGCCGCGTTGATGCTGCTGGCCGTGGGCGGGTTCGCCACCGCGGCCCAGCTGCTGATGACGCGCGCCTATGCCACCGGGCGGCCGCTGGTGAACGCGAGCCTGCAGTACCTCGGCATCGTCTACTCCTTCGTGTTCGGCGCGCTGCTGTTCGACGACCCGATCACGCCGATGGCGCTGGGCGGCATGGCGCTGGTGGTGGCCGCTGGCATCGCCGCCACGCAGCTGCGCAACCGCGCGGCACCGCGCGATGCAGTGCAATCGACCCTGGAGACGTGAACCACCCCCGTTGCGCCTTCGGCGCTCCCCCTCCAGGGGGGCGAGCCCGGACACACAAGCTCCGGTGGAGCTTGTGTGCCTGGCGAGCGGCCGAGCCACTGGCTCGGCGCGGCCTGCAAGGCACGCTGGCGGCCGCGCGCTGCCCTGAGTCGCTTACAAGGAGAAGTGCGTTGAATGATGCTGCATCTGCCCTACCCCTGCCACTGATCGAGGCCGTGGCGCTGCGCGAGCGGCTCGCCGCCGGCGCGCAGACCGTCGTGGTCGACACCTCGTTCGACCTGGCCGATGCCGCGGCCGGCGAACGCAGCTACCGCGAGGGCCACCTGCCCGGCGCCCACTACCTGCACCTCGACCGCGACCTGGCCGACCACGCGCCGGCCGCCGACGGCCGCTTCCGCGGCCGCCACCCGCTGCCGACGCGCGAGGCCTTCGCCGCGACGCTGACGCGCCTGGGCATCGCCCCGGCCACGCCGGTGGTGGTCTACGACCGGCAGGGCGCGATGTTCGCCGCCCGCGCGTGGTGGATGCTGCGCTGGCTCGGCCACCGCGAGGTCGCCGTGCTGGACGGCGGGCTCGCCGCATGGCGCGCGGTCGGCGGCGCGCTGGAGAGCGAGACGCCGACGGCCGTCGCGGCGCGGCTCCCCTACGTACCCGCGACCTCGCTGGTTCCGACGGTCGATGCCGTCGCGCTGCAGGCCGGACTCGGTCGCGTGCGGCTGATCGACGCGCGGGCGCCGGAGCGCTTTCGCGGCGACGTCGAACCACTGGACCCGGTGGCCGGCCACATCCCCGGGGCGCTGAACCGGCCGTTCAAGGACAACCTCGACGCCGAAGGCCGCTTCCTCGCGCCCGCGGTGCTGCATGCCGCCTTCCTGCCGCTGCTCGCCGGCCGGCCGCCGGCCGAGACGGTGCACCAGTGCGGCTCCGGCGTCACCGCCTGCCACAACCTGCTGGCGATGGAACGGGCCGGGCTGCCCGGCGCCGCGCTCTACCCGGGCTCATGGAGCGAGTGGTGCGCCGATCCGGCGCGCCCGGTGGCGCGCGGCTGAGCGGAAGTCCGCGCCGCGCCCGCGGGCAGGCTCGACGCAAAGCTTGATCCTCGGCAAGATCAGGGGCTGGGCACGGGCGCAAGATGCGCTCGTCCCTTTCCTCAGCCAAGGAGGCCGCCATGTACCAACGCATCCTGGTTCCCACCGACGGCAGCGACGTCACGGGCAAGGCCGTCGCCACCGCGGTGTCGCTCGCCAAGGCCCTGGGTTCGAAGATCGAGGCGCTGAGCGTCAAGGAGCCCTTCCCCTACAGCGCGATCAGCGAGATCCAGCCGGTGGCGCCGCAGGAGTACTTCGACGCGCAGGAGCAGATCGCGCAGCGGCGCGTGCAGCAGGTCGCCGCCGCCTGCCAGGCCGCCGGCCTGGGCTGCGAGACCTACACCATCGAGGCGCTGCACCCCTACGAGGCCATCATCGAGCACGCGAGCCAGCGCGGCTGCGACCTGATCGTGATGGCCTCGCACGGCCGCCGCGGCATGAGCGCGCTGCTGCTGGGCAGCGAGACCCAGAAGCTGCTGACGCACACCGCGATCCCGGTGCTGGTGGTGCGCTGAGCGCAGGCCCGGGCTGCGGCCCGGGCGGAGTTCAGAGCAGCAGTTGCGCGGCGCCGTCGCGCTGCCGCACCACGCCGTTGGCCTCGATCCGCAGGGCCCCCTCGACCGCCCAGCGCACCGCCATCGGATAGAGCCGGTGCTCGCTGGCCAGCACGCGGGCGGCCAGCGTCTGCTCGGTGTCGTCGGGCAGCACCGGCACCGCCGCCTGCGCGACGATCGGGCCATGATCCAGCTCGGCGGTCACGTAGTGCACGGTGGCGCCGGCCAGCTTGCAGCCGGCCTCGATCGCGCGCCGGTGGGTGTGCAGGCCGGTGAAGGCCGGCAGCAGCGACGGGTGGATGTTGAGCAGGCGGCCGGCATAGCGCTGCACGAAGCCCGCCGTCAGGATGCGCATGAAGCCGGCCAGCACCACCACGTCGGGTGCGTGCGCATCGATGGCCTGTGCCAGCGCGGCGTCGAAGCCCTCGCGGTCGGCGTAGGTGCGGTGCTCGACCACCGCCGTCGCAATGCCCCTCGCGGCAGCGTAGTCCAGGCCCGCGGCATCGCCGCGGTTGCTGATCACCGCCGCGATCCGGGCCGGCCAGGACTGCGCGGCGCAGGCCTCGACGATGGCTTCCATGTTGGAGCCCCGGCCGGAGATCAGGATCACGATGCGCTTCATGGGCCGGCAGTGTAGGCGGGTATCGCAAGCCGCCGATAATCAGGGCCCGGCCCACGACGCCTCGGCGACAGGCCCTCCGGGCTGCTCGTTGCAGCATCCCGCGACCCACCCCACGCTCCCACGCCATGAACGCTGTCCCCGGGCGCTCGCTGCCCTCTTCGCTCTCCCTGTCGTCGCACACCTGGGCGCCGATCAGCCGCGCCGAGATCGTCACGGTCGCGCTGCTGGCGGCGATGGTGCTGTGGCTCGTGGCGATCGCGCTGTCGGGCGACCAGGCGATGGTCGACTGGCTCACCTCGGAGGACGGTCCGCTGGAATGGACCAGCGTGTTCGCCTGGCTGCTGCTCGCGGTGGTGGTGCTCGCCACCGGCGGCCTGAACCGCCACACCCTGCTGCTGGCCGCGGTGAGCCTGCTGTTCTGCGCGCGCGAACTCGACCTGCACAAGCAGGCGGTGTTCGGCGGCGTCAGCTTCCTGAAGATCAACTTCTACCGCGGGCACGAGGTCACGACGCTGCAGAAGCTGCTTGGCGGCCTCATCGCGCTCGGCGTGCTCGGCACCGTGCTGGCCGGCCTGGGCTACAACACCCTCGCCTTCCTGCGCCGGCGCCTCTACCGCCAGCCCTGGGGCCGGCTGGTCGTGCTGGCGGGCGGCCTGCTGGTGCTGTCCAAGGTGTTCGACCGCCTGCCCGCCGTGATGGCCGACGAATACCACCGCCCGCTCGGCTGGACGGCCACCGCGCTGTCCCATCTGCACGAGGAAGGCCTGGAGACCTTCGTGCCGCTGCTGCTGATCGCCACCGCCTGGCTGCGCACGCGCATGGACGACTGAGGCGCCGGGGCGCTGCCTAGAATCCGCGACCCGACGAGTTCCTGGAAGAGCCCCTCATGACGCAACGTGTCCTCACCGGCATCACGACCACCGGCACGCCCCACCTGGGCAACTACGTCGGCGCGATCCGGCCGGCCATCGCCGCGAGCCGCGAATCCGGCGTCGAGAGCTTCTTCTTCCTGGCCGACTACCACGCGCTGATCAAGTGCGACGAGCCCGACCGCATCGAGCGCTCGCGGCTGGAGATCGCGGCCACCTGGCTGGCCGCCGGGCTGGACACGCAGCGCGTCACCTTCTACCGCCAGAGCGACATCCCCGAGACCACCGAGCTCACTTGGCTGCTGACCTGCGTGACCGCCAAGGGCCAGATGAACCGCGCCCACGCCTACAAGGCCGCGACCGACGCGAACGAGGCCGCCGGCGAGGACATCGACGCCAACATCTCGATGGGCCTGTACAGCTACCCCATCCTGATGGCGGCCGACATCCTGCTGTTCAACGCCCACCGCGTGCCGGTCGGCCGCGACCAGGTCCAGCACATCGAGATGGCGCGTGACGTGGCGCAACGCTTCAACCACCTGTTCGGCCGTGGCCGCGAGCTGTTCGTGCTGCCGCGCGCCGAGGTCGAGGAGGACGTGGCCACGCTGCCCGGCCTCGACGGCCGCAAGATGTCGAAGAGCTACGACAACACCATCCCGCTGTTCGAGGGCGGCCCGAAGGCGCTGAAGGAAGCGGTGGCGCGCATCGTCACCGACTCGCGGCTGCCTGGCGAGGCCAAGGATCCCGACGGCTCCTCGCTGGTGACCATCCACGACGCCTTCGCCAGCACCGAACAGCGTGCCGCGCTGCGCGCCGATCTGCGCGCCGGACTTGCCTGGGGCGAGGCCAAGGCGCGCAGCGTGGCGCTGATCGAGTCGCACGTGGGCCCGATGCGGGCCCGCTACGAGGAGCTGATGGCCCACCCCGAGCGCGTGGAGGAAGCCCTGCTCGAAGGCGCTCGCAAGGCCCGCGCGGTGGCGCTGCCGCTGATGCGCGAGCTGCGCGACGCGGTCGGCCTGCGCGCGATGGTGGCGGTGAGCCGCCCGGCCGCGAAGCAGGCGCCGGCACGCGCGGCCGGCAAGGCGCTGCCCGAATTCAAGCAGTACCGCGAGAACGGGCTGTTCTTCTTCAAGCTCACGGCGGCCGACGACCGCGTGCTCCTGCAGAGCGCCGGCCTGGCCGAGGGCCGCGAGGCCGGCGGCTGGGTGAAGCGCCTGAAGACCGAGGGCGCGGCGGCGCTGGCCGAGGCGCCGGTGCAGCGCGGCGAAGGTGTCGACGCGGCCGAAGTGGAAGCCGCGCTGAGCGCGCTGGTCGCCGCGCAAGCCTGACCGCACGACACAGGACGCGGCCATGGCCGGCATCCACATCACCGACATCGAGTCGGCCATCAACTGGTGGCGCGAGCGCTCGCCGTCGCCCGACGGCATCACCGCCTGCGCCGAGGTGCGCGCGCTGGCCGAGGTGTATGCGCTGCTCGTCTACTACCGCGAGAGCGAATGCGACGAGGCCACCATGCCGGCGAAGGCCAAGGCCGCCTGGCTCGGGTGGTACGCCAGCACGCCCGACGCGCCGTGCATCGCGATCTGCTCCACCAGCCAGGGCGACGACGTCTGCAAGGGCTGTGGCCGCACCTTCGACGAGGTGCAGCACTGGCCGGCGCTGAGCCCGGCCGCGAAGCGGGCCACCTGGCGGCGCATCACGATGGAGGCCACGGCCTGGCGATTCAACCGCTATGCCGAACGTGCGCACGAGGTCGATGCGACAGCCGCGCGGGCCGCGAGCCCGGCCGCTGAAGTTCCGGGCGCCAGGCCGCCGCCGGCGGCGGCCTGAGCCGCTCGCCGCCGAGGCGCCTCAGGGCGCGATCGGCAGGCGGAGAACGAAACGGCTGCCGCCGCCCGCGCGCGGCTCGCAATGCACGTCGCCGCCGTGATGCTGGGCGATCTGCCGGACCAGGCTGAGTCCCAGCCCCACGCCGCCGGCCTGCTCGGCATGCCCCGGCAGGCGGTAGAACGGTTCGAAGATGCGCTCGCGCTGCGATGCGGGCACACCCGGACCGCGGTCGCTGACGCTCAGTTCCAGCCACTCGCCGACGCGGCGCAGCTGCAGTTCCGGCGCCCCGGCGCCGCCGTAGCGGCGGGCGTTCTCCAGCAGGTTGCGCAGCGCCCGGCGCAGCAGGCGCTCGTCGCCGAGCAGCGTGGCGGGCACTGCCGCGGCGCGGTCGGCCTCGTCCGGCAGCTCGAGCACCGCGTCGACGCGCGCCGCTTCCTCGGCGGCGAGCGCGATCACGTCGACCGGATCGCGCACCCGCTCGTCGACACCGTCGCGCGAGCGCGGGTGGCGGGCATCGAGCCGGCTGGCGAGCAGCACCTCCTCCACCAGCGCGTCGAGTTCGCGGATGTTGCGCTCGATCTCGTCCTTCAGCGCACCGCGGCGCTCGGCCGGCGTGGTGTCGAGCATGGCCAAGGCCATCTTCAGCCGTGCCAACGGCGAGCGCAGCTCGTGGCTGGCGTTGGCCAGCAGCGACTGGTTGGCCTGCACCAGCGACTCGATGCGCGTGGCGGCCGCATTGAAGCTCGTCGCCAGCGCGGCGATCTCGTCGCGGCCGGTGGCGTCCACGCGGTGGTGCAGTTCACCGGCGCCGAAGGTCTCGACGCCGCGCTTCAGGGTCTCGAGCCGGCGTGTCAGGCGCCGCACCACCGGATAGGCCCCGCCGGCCACGGCCACGAACAGCACGCCGAGCGTCAGCAGCAGGCCGACGCCGCGCATGAAGAACGGCGGCTCGGGCACCAGCAGCCGGCCGTCGGGGCCGCGCCCGCCCGGACGCAGCATGCTCGGTCTCACCACCCACAGCGTGCGGCCGTCGCTGAGCGCCACGCGCTGCGGCGGGCGGCGCTCGACGAGGTCGGGCAGGCGGTCGTCGGGGCGCGGGCGGCGCGCCTCGCGCGGGCGGCCGGGCGGCGCCGGTTCCACGCCCTCGGGCGGCGGCGGGCGCAGCTCGTCGGGCGGAACCGGCCCGTCCGGCCCGACGCCGCCGTCGATCCAGCGGGCGAAGGCCTGCGAGGTGGCGATGCGCCGGCCCTGTGCGTCATCCAGCGCCAGCGGCATGCGCAAGCGCGACGACCATTCGAGCAAGGCCTGGCTCTGCTCGTCACGCGGTGCGTCGACCGCCGGCAGCGCGTTCTGCAGCAGCTCGCCCCAGGCGATCAGGCGCTCGTTGCCGCTCGCCTCGACCCGGATGCGCTCATGCTCGATGTTGCGCTGGAGCAGCCAGCCCGACACCAGCGCGAACAGCAGCAGCACCGCCACGACGGTGAGGTAGATGCGCAGGTAGAGCGTCTTCACCGGCCGGCCCGTCCTGCTGCGCGGGCGCGACGCCGGTCAGGCCGCCTCGGCATCCTGCTTCTTCGCGAACACGTAGCCCGCGCCGCGCACCGTGAGGATGCGGCGCGGCGTCTTGGGATCGTCTTCGATGGCGGCACGGATGCGCGAGATGTGCACGTCGATCGAACGGTCGAAGGCCTCGAGCGCGTGGCCCTTCAGCGCGTCCATGATCTGGTCGCGCGACAGCACGCGGCCGGGCGCGTTGGCCAGCACCTGGAGCAGGTCGAACTGGTAGCTGGTCAGGTCGCAGGGCTTGCCGTCGAGGCGGGCCTGGCGACCGCCGGCGTCGACCTCGAGGCGGCCGAAGCGCAGCACGTCGCCGTCGCCCCCGCTCGGCGCGGCGCGGCGCAACAGGGCCTTGACGCGCGCCAGCAGCTCGCGCGGCTCGAAGGGCTTGGGCAGGTAGTCGTCGGCACCGAGCTCGAGGCCGACGATGCGGTCCATCGGCTCGCCGCGCGCGGTGAGCATCAGCAGCGGCAGCGCGCGCGTGCGCGGCGCGGCGCGCAGCTCGCGGCACAGGTCGAGGCCGTCGCCGTCGGGCAGCATCAGGTCGAGCACCAGCGCATCGAACAGCTCGCGCTCCAGCCGCGTGCGGCCGGAGTCCAGCGTCGGCGCCACCTCGACCTCGTAGCCGGCCTGGCGCAGGTAGTCGCCCACCATCGCGGTGAGGCGGGAGTCGTCGTCGATCAGCAGCAGTCGAGCACTCATGGTCTTGCGAGGCGAGGGAGCCCAGGCTCCGGAGGATAGAACAGCGGGACCGACCCGGCAGGCCGGGCCGGTCCCGCCGGCCGCCGCGTCAGCCCTTGGGTTCGGGCGGCGGCGCGCGGTGGTGGCGCTCCATGCGTTCGTGGCGCGCCTTCATGCGCTCGGCGAGCTGGACGCGCTGTTCCACCGTCAGCACGCGGCTGGCGTCGAGCAGGGCCTGGCTCATGCGCCGGCTGGCCTGGTCATGCTGCGCCACCATCTGCTGGCGCAGTGCCTCGACGGCCTGCGCATCGACGGTCGGCTGCGTGAACAGGCGGGCCTGCTGCTCGCGCAGGTCCCTGCCAGCCTCGCGCTGCGCCTTCAGGTCGGCGGCCGCGGCCTGCGCGATCTGCCGGATCTGGCTGCGCTGCGCGTCGGTCGCCTTCACGCTGTCGAGCAGGCGCTCGAGCTGGCGTGGCGAGGCGCCCCAGACCAAGCCCGGTCCGCCGTGCGGACCGCCGTGCGCGGCCGGGCGGGCCGGCGCGCCCTCGGGCACGGCCCAGGCCGTCAGGCTCGCGCCACCGGCCAGCGCGATCGCCGTCCCGAGAATCACGCCGCGCAGACCGCGGGGAATGAGAGAGTCGCTGTTCATCGTGCGTCCTTTCCATGCAAACCCCTCAGGGGGTGCATGCATGGTCGGACGCGGGGGTGAAGCGCGCTTGCGCAGGCGGTAAAGATCTGTGTAGCGCCGGGGGCCCTAGCTTGAAGCGCCGGTCGAGCCGTTCTCCTACAGACCGCCGCACGCAGGCGCACTACATTGAGCGTACGGAGCCGTCTCTCCTCCCGTCTCCCCTCCTCCCGCTGACGGCTTCCTTGCGGTGGACAGCGCCGTGCGCTGTCCACCTTTTTCATGGGCGGCCGAACTGCCCGCTCTGGTAGTCGAGGAAGGCCTGCCGGATCTCGGCGGGCGTGTTCATCACGAACGGTCCCTGCCCGACGACCGGCTCGTTCAGCGGCTCGCCGCCGAGCAGCAGCAAGGTCGCATCCGCCACGGCCTCGATCTGCAGCGTGTCGCCCTCGCGCTCCAGCACGGCGAGCTCCGCCTCGCCGACCACGGTGTCACTGCCGTCCACCCGCAGCGCGCCCTTCAGCACGAACAGCGCCGTGGTGTGTCCGGCCGGGACGCTCAGCCGCACCGGCCGGCCCGCCACGAGTCGCAGGTCCCACAGGTTGATCGGGCTGAAGCTGCGCGCCGGCCCCACCACGCCTTGCAGTTCACCGGCGATCACGCGCACCGTGCCCGCAGCGTCCGGCAGTTCCACGTGCGGGATCTGCGCCGCCGTGATCCCCTGGTAAGCGGGCGCCACGCGCTTGTCCTTCGCGGGCAGGTTGACCCACAGCTGCAGCATCTCGAACGGGCCACCGCGACGCGCGTAGTCGCGGCCGTGGAATTCCTCGTGGACGATGCCGCGGCCGGCGGTCATCCATTGCACGTCACCGGGGCCGATGGATCCGCCGGCCCCGGTCGAGTCGCGGTGCTCCACCTCGCCGGCGTAGACGATGGTCACGGTCTCGAAGCCGCGGTGCGGATGCCGGCCCACACCGAGCCGCCGGGTGGTGGGCTCGAATTCCACCGGGCCCGCATGATCGAGCAGCAGGAAAGGCGACATCGGCTCCGCGAGGTCGTTGTACGAAAAGATGCTGCGCACCGGAAAACCGTCGCCGACCCAATGGCGCCCCGGGCTGCGCCGAACGAACGAAAGCTGCTTCATGGTGGATCTCCTTGAAGCAGGAGTTTGGGGCGGCCCGGCCTGCCTGCAACGCATCGAATCTGCACGCAGGGTTCAAGCGGCTTCAATGACCGGAGGGAACCGGCGCCGGACCCGTTTCAAGCCCCGGTTGACGGACTCGCCACAACCCCAGGCCGCCGGCGAACTGCCGCCTGTGACACAGTGAGGCCGACCGGCCGTCGCCGTTGCAGCGCCCTGCCATCCCCTTCACCCCGAACCTCCGCGAGGACACGATGCCACTCGTTCGAATCGACATTTCGCATGACGCCCCACCGACGCTGGGACGCGACATCGGTCAGCTGATCTACGCTGCCATGACCGACCTGATCAACGTGCCCGCTGACGACAAGTTCCAGATCATCGCCCGACACGGTCAGGGCGAACTGGTGTTCCCGGCCAGCTATCTGGGTGTCGAGTATTCGCCGGGCATCGTGTTTATCCAGATCACGCTGAACCAGGGCCGGTCCATCGAGCTGAAGAAGGCGTTCTACAAGCGCATTGCCGACGACCTGCACGCCAGGCTGGGGGTGCGCCGACAGGATGTCTTCATCAACCTGATCGAGGTCGCCAAGGAGAACTGGTCCTTCGGCAACGGCGAGATGCAGTACGCGCCTGCGCCCGGCTGAGCGATGCCCGGCAGGCTGGGCCCGAACACCCCAGCTTCTCCCCCTCTAGCGGGATGGCCCCTGCCCTGGACGGCCCCTAGGCTAGACGCCATGAGTTACACCCACCTCCAATCCTTCAACAACCGCGCCGCCCTGGCGCGATCCGCCATCGCCGGCTGCTATTCGTGCCTGGGTAGCTTCAAGCCCGAGGACGTGGTGGCCTGGGTCCACGACGACACCACGGCCGTGTGCCCGATCTGCAGCGCCGACACCGTGCTGCCGGGGGTCGGGGACGTGCGGGCCCTGCACGCCGCGCGAGCGGCCCAGTTCGACAGCGCCGAGACGGTGCCTGCCGTGCTGTCCCTCCTGCCCGAGCGCAACTGAGGCACGGCACATGCATTTCGACGAGCGCGACTGCGGCGACTTCAGGATCTACGGCGGGGCACTCGACGCCCCCGGCGGCGGTTACCTGGCCGCGGTCGTCGTCATGCGGGTGCGCGGGCTGAGCGGCGAGCCGGTGGCGGTGTTCCGCGACGAGCGCCTTGCCGGCGGCCACCGCTTCAAGGATGCGCGCTCCGCGCTCCATTTCGCCATGGATGCAGGCCGCCGTGCGGCCCAGGAGAGCGCAGAGTCCGTCGGCAGTTGAAGGCGGCACTCGCAGGCGATTCCCCCTTTTAACACCATCCTAACACCATCCAAGTGGATGGTGTTAGGATGGTGGAATGCCCGCACGACGCCAACTCTCCTCCGCGACCAAGCCACTCGACGAGAAGGTCACCGTCAACATCGGTTATGTGGACCTCGGTCACATCGACCTGCTCGTCCAGGACGGCTTCTACGCCAACCGCACCGACCTGATCCGCACCGCGGTCCGCAACCAGCTCGCCGGCCATGCCGACGTGCTGAAGCAGGCCGTGGCCCGCAAGACACTGGTGCTGGGCATCCAGCAGTTCACTGCCAGCGACCTGCGCGCCGTGCAGGCGGCGGGCCAGACGCTGCAGATCCGCGTGCTCGGCCTCGCATCGTTCACCGCCGACGTGACACCGGAGCTCGCGCTGGCCACCGTCGAGTCGGTGGTGGTGCTGGGTGCGCTGCACGCCAGCCCGGCCGTCAAGGCCGCGCTCGCCCCGCGCATCCGCTGATGCGTGCGAACCATCGAGACCCAGGAAGCCCATGCACCCCGATTTCCAGCGCCTGATGACCGAGGCCGCCCGCCTCACGCGGGCCGGCGAGTTGCGGCGCGCCACCGCTTCGATTCGCGCCGCGCTCGGCAAGGGTTCGGCGACCGCCGCCGAGGCGCCGACCGCATCCGACGACGATGATCTGGTGATCGACGTCGAGGCGCGCCGGGTCGAACCCGAACCGCCGATGCAGCCGCCGGTGTCGGCCAGCGTGCCCGGCGGTCGGTTCATCGCCGGCAGCCACACCGACGCGAACGGTACGCACGAGTACCGGCTCTTCGTGCCACCGATCTGGCAAGGACAGACGCTGCCGCTGGTGGTGATGCTGCACGGCTGCACGCAGAACCCCGACGACTTCGCGGCCGGCACCGGCATGAACGACGCGGCCCGCGAGCACGGCGTCTTCGTGCTCTATCCCGCGCAGACGCAGCGCGCCAATGCGTCGCGCTGCTGGAATTGGTTCAAGCACAACCACCAGCAGCGCGATCGCGGTGAGCCCGCGATGCTGGCTGCGATGACGCGCGAGGTGATGGGGCGCTACGGCATCGACCCCCAGCGCGTCTACGTGGCCGGCCTGTCGGCGGGCGGCGCGATGGCGGCCATCCTCGGTGACGCCTACCCCGACCTGTTCGCTGCGGTCGGAGTGCATTCGGGTCTGCCGGCCGGCGCAGCGACCGACCTGCCTTCGGCGCTCGCGGCGATGAAGAGCGGCACCGGCAGCATCGCCAGGAGCACCGCCGTGCCGACCATCGTGTTCCACGGCGATGCCGATGCCACCGTGCATCCGTTCAACGGCGAGCGCGCGGTCGCCGCCCGCGCCGGCCGCGGCACGCCTGAGAGCCAGCGTGCGCGCAGTGCCAACGGCCGCGAGTACACGCAGCGCCGCTACCGCGATGCCGACGGTCGCGTGATCGCCGAGCACTGGGTCGTGCACGGCGCCGGCCACGCCTGGGCCGGCGGCTCGACGCAGGGCTCGTACACCGACGCCCAGGGCCCGGATGCGAGCGCGGAGATGCTGCGCTTCTTCCGCACCCATACGCTGCCGCCGCCGGCGCGCTAAGGGCTCGCCGTCTGCTGCGGCCTCAGGCGTCGCGCGTGCGCCGCCGCTGCGTCTGCGACGGCAGCTCGCTGAACATCAGCTTGTAGTGGCGCGTGAAATGGCTTGCGCTGCTGAAGCCCATGGCGCACGCCAGCAGCGTGATGGGCTGATCGCCCGCTTGCTTCAGGCGACGCCGCGCCTCGTTCAGGCGCAGCGCGCGCAGGTAGGCCTGCGGCGTGGTGTGCAGGAACTCCTCGAAGCAGTACTGCAGGCTGCGCCGGCTGGCGCAGGCGGCCGCGCAGATCTCGGGGATGCCGATGTCCTCCTGCAGGTTGGCGCGGATGAATTCGATGGCGCGCTTCACCACCCGCAGCCGCGAATCGGCACGCCGCGGGATGCCGACCGCGCCGCGGTCGGCGCCGCCGCCCGACATCGCCAGCGCCACCGTGTGCGCGAGCGTGGCGCCGATCAGCGCCGGCTCGTTCTCGAGGTCGATCACCGCACCGGGCGCGCAGCGGCCGGCGGCCGAGCACACGGCGAGCAGCTGGCTGCGCACCGCGCCGGCGGTGTCGGGGGTCAGCGCCCAGCGCCGCTGGCGTTCGGCCCGCGCCAGCCACTCGATCTCCTCGGGCGCCAGCATGCCGCCGAGCCGCCGTCGTTCGACCGACAGCGCCAGCAGGTCCAGTTCACCGGCCGCCACCAGCTCGTACTCTTCGTGGCCTGAGATGACCATCAATGCATCGGCGTCCAGCGGCCGGCCGGCAAACACCGAACCGGGCGCGACCGACAGCGGGATGGCCAGCACCAGGCAGTCGGAGGGCGGCCGGATCTGCTCGCGCAACTGGCGGTTGGTGGACTCGCGCAGCACCGTGCCGCCGGCCATCACCACCTGCCGCGCCGAACCCCGGAAGCGGCCGCGGCCGAGTTGCTCGTAGCGCTGCTGCCAACCGCTCAGCGCCTGCGCCTGGTCGTCGACGTCGGCCGATTGGTGATCCAGCACGAGAGCCATCTGCTCTTGTAGCACGGCGCCGCGCGACTGTGTGTCGCCTCGGTGCGCGGCGCGCCTCAGTCGAGCGGCACGCCGAGCCTGCGGGCCTCTTCGAGCAGCCCGGCGCGCGCCGCCGCCACGTCCACCAGCGGATCGCTGCGCGCCCGCTGCACCTCGGCCGCGTCGTAGGGCACGTGGTCGGCGGGCAGCGAGGCCGCCGCCAGCGTGGACAGCACCCAGTTGGTCACGTCGGCCACCTGCCGGTCGTTCAGGCCCGAGCCCATCACCCCGGGCACGCGGATCACGAACTCGCGCCCGCCCGGCAGGCGCAGGAAATGGCCCAGCTGCCGCATGTCGGGCACGTTGCCGATGCGCGACCCCGCGCCGTCCAGCCCGTGGCAGCCGGCGCAATGCACGACGTACTGGCTGCGCACGCTGGTGGTCACGGCCACCGATTCGGCCTGCGCGCGAGGCACGGCCTGGCGACCCAGCGACTGCGCCTGCAGCACGGACGCGCCGCCCGCCAGGAGCAGCGCCAGTGCGAACCCACGCAGCCGCATCACCGGAGCCGGGGCGCGGTGCCCGTCGTCACGCCACGCCGGCGATGATGGCCGTCGTGCAATGGAACATCGGGCTGGTGTTGGCCATGCACCAGTTGATGTCGTTGTGCACGCCGAGCCGGTAGCCCGGGCGCTCACGCTCGTTGTTGTTGCACAGGCATTCGCCGCACGAGCCCTTGCCGCAGCAGTCGTTGTAGGACACCAGGTACTGGCGGCCGTCCTGCGGGTTCAGGCAGGTGCCGATCCAGCTGACCTTGGAGGCCTCGGTGCCCGGCGGGCACTGCGTCAGCGACCCGCCGCAACAGGTGCACAGGTAGCCGTCGAAGGCGCAGTAACGCCAGTACTCGCACTGCAGCGGGTCCTCGCGCGGATCGGGCTTGACGGCCTTCTTGCGTGGCGATGGTTCCGCGGCATGGGCGGCCCCGGACGGCTGTCCGCTGCGGTCGAACGGCAGCATCGGCAGCACGGCGCCCCCGACCAGCGCCACGCCCAGGCGCGCGAGCAGGCTGCGCCGCCCGTGCCGGTGCGCGACCTGGCGCACACCACGCTCGGCGTGGCGGTCGATCAGCTTGAAGAGCCAGCGCATGAAACGTCCTCCGTGGATGGCGACGACGGGAATGCCGCGCAGCTCAGGCCGCCGCCGACGTGCCGCTCAGGTACTGCTGGATCGTCGGGACGCCCATCTCGTGGGCGTTGAGCAGGCTGTCGAACTGCTCGCGCGAGTTGACCAGGCCCTTCGCCGCCACCACGCCCTGCGCGTCCAGCAGCACCGCATAGGGCAGCCGCGAGACGCGATAGCTCATGCCCAGCTCGGTCGACAGCACGTAGGGCATCGCATCCAGTCCGTATTCGCGCACGAATCTCTGGTGTGCCGGCGCCTCGCCGTCGCTGGCCAGCACGATGCGCAGTCGGCGGCCTTCGTCGCGCAGCAGCGCCTTGAGCACCGGGATCAGCTTCTTGCACACCGGACAGGTCGGCGAGAGGAAGAACAGCAGCGTCGGCCCGCCCTGGACACCGCCGACGGAGACCGGCTCGGATTGCAGGCTGGTCAACGCGAAGCTCGGCGACGGCGCGCCGACCGGCGGACCGGCGTCGGTGACCAGCGCCCCCATCGGCGCCACCCGCTCGTAGAGGATGCCCACCTGGCGCGACAGCGCCCAGAGCATCACGCCGAGCGCCAGCACGGCGGCCCACAACAGGACAACGGAGACCGTCAAGGCATTCATGAGGAAGAGCTCCCGAACAGAGATCGAACACCGCGCCTGCCGGCCCGGTGGCGCAGCAGCTGATTCATCGCCGCATACAGCAGGGCGGCCAGCGCCGTGGCGGCAACGACCACCGCCATGTCGACGCCGGCCATCGGCCGCGCGCCCAGGCCCGAGGCGGCGAACAGCGCCAGCGTGGCCAGCCCGAGGTTGCGCAGCACCAGCGCCCACGACACCGGCAGCGGCTCGCCGCCGCAACCGCAATCGAGCACCTGTCCGCGCCAGCGGTGGTAACCCATCGCGCCGGCGTAGAGCAGCAGCAGCCCGGCCGCGAGCCCCGCGCCGAGCGGTCGCCACGGACCGGCCATCAGCAGCAGCGCCGTCGACAGTTCGAGCAGCGGCAGCAGCCGGGCCAGCGCGGGCAGCCCGCCGGCCGGCACCCCATAGACCGAGAGCTGCTGCTCGAACAGCGCGAGGTCGGCCCACTTGGCGAGGGCCGCATGCGCGAACAGCACGGCCAGCGCCGCGGCGGCAATCCACACCGGCAGCGGATCGAAGGACAGCGGCGGAAACGGCATGGTGCAGCGGCCCGGGCTCAGTCGTGCGATTCGAGGTGGATCGCCGCCTCGCCGGCCCGGGCCACGGTGCTGATCGGCGTCAGCTTGCCGCGCTCGCCCCAGCCCCAGACGCGCAGGGCGCCCTTCTCGCCGTCCAGCGCCTGCAACCGCTCGCCGTTGCGCGAGAAGGTCAGCGACACGCTGCCGTGTCCCGGTGCGCTGGCCACGCGCGTGCCGGCCGCCATGTCGAACATCCACAGCCGTCGCGCCGGACGCTTGTGAGAGCCCTCGCTGCCCTTGTCGTGCATCGCCACCACCAGCCAGCGGCCGGACGGGTCGATGGCGAACGGCTGGTAGCCGCCGGGCCGCCAGCCGGCGCGCTGGCCGGCGGCGCCGACCAGCGGCCGCGCGGACTTGACCACGGCCACCGCGCCACCCAGGTCCACCTCGGTCAGCACGCCCTTGAAGGACACGAACCAGTAGTGGTCGCCCCGCTGCTCGGCGTGGTGGAACCAGGGGTCGGCGTCGGCATCGAAGACGGCCTCGCCGATCTGGCGGTCGCTGACCTGGCCGCTGTCGTCGAGCGTGACGGTGGCCAGCTTGCCGTCGCCGCACAGCATCGAGAAGCGGCTGCCGTGGCTGGCCGCTGGCAGGATGCCCCAGCAGCCCGGTGTCGGCACCTCGGACACCACCTTGCGTTGCTGCAGGTCGACCACCGTGATCGACGTCGCCGGGGTGGCGTTCTGCACCAGCACGAAGCGGCCGTTGCCGCTGGCCCGCACCAGGCCTCGATAATTCAGCGCCTGCGCTCGCTTGGCCGGCAGCGCGATCTCGTACTTGAACGCCAGGCTCTCGGTGTCGTGCACCTCCAGCACGTCCACGCGCTCGCCGCGCGAGCCGCGGCTCAGGTAAGTGGTGGCGACGTACAGCTCGTCGGCGTTCGCGCTGAGCGTGAAGTTGCCGACGTAGCCGGTCGACACCATGCCCAGGAAGCGGCCGTGCCGCGCGTCGAACACCCGGATGCGGCCATCGGAGATGTGGCTCACGGCGACATCGGCCACGTACACGCGTTCCGTCGCCGATGCAGCGATCGGCCCGGTCGACAGCGTCTCGACCGGCAGCTCGGCCGGCCGCGGGCGGGCCGGGGACACCGGCGCCGCGGTCGCCTGGACGCCGAGCGCCAGCCCGGCCGCGCAGGCCGCGACCCGCGCGCATGCACCGACCTGCCGGTGAATCCTCCGCATCCTGGGCCTCCCGTCCGCCCTCTCTTCCGGCTCGCCGGCGTCGCCTATCGACACCGCGACCCTGTGTCGAGCGTTCGGCGGCAGTCTCCATCGCGCCGGGGCCTCGAACTATCACGCTTCGGCAAGAACGCGGCGGCGTGACCGCCGGCTCGGGAAAACCCTCCGCGGCGACGGCGCGCTTGACGCTCGAATCCAGCTTTCGGCCCAGCGCATCGCCGCGCACGCACCGACGGGCCGCCACGCAAAGGACCTCCGCTCATGCCCCTGCCCACCGCCTTCTTCCACGACGAACGCTGCCTCTGGCACAGCACCATGGGCGGCTTCGCCCTGATCGCGCCGGTGGGCGGCTGGGTGCAGCCGCCGGCCGGCGCGGGGCTGGCCGAATCGCCCGAATCGAAGCGGCGCATGGTGTCGCTGATGCAGGTCTCCGGGCTCGCGGACAAGGTCCACCTGCGCAGTGCGCCGATGGCCACCGAAGAGGACCTGCAGCGCGTCCATCCGACGGCCTACCTGGAGCGCTTCAAGGCACTGTCCGACCAGGGCGGCGGCGAGATCGGCCTCTACGCACCCTTCGGACCGGGCAGCTACGAGATCGCCAGGCAGTCGGCCGGCCTCGCGCTGCATGCGGTCGACGCGGTGCTCTCGGGCGCCCACCGCAACGCCTATTCGATGTCGCGCCCGCCCGGCCACCACTGCCTCGCCGACATGCCGATGGGCTTCTGCCTGCTCGCCAACATCCCGATCGCGATCGAGGCCGCGCGCGCGCGCCACGGCGTGAAGCGCATCGCGGTGCTGGACTGGGACGTGCACCACGGCAACGGCACGCAGTCGATCTTCTACGAGCGCGACGACGTGCTGACCGTGTCGCTGCACCAGGAAGGCTGCTTCCCGGTCGGCTACAGCGGTGCGCCCGACCGCGGCCAGGGCCGCGGCCTCGGCTACAACGTCAACGTGCCGCTGCTGCCGGGCGGCGGGCACGACGCCTACCTCTACGCGATGGAGCGCATCGTGACGCCGGCGATCGACCGCTACCGGCCCGAACTCATCATCGTGGCCAGCGGCTTCGACGCGAACGGCGTCGATCCGCTGGCGCGCATGCTGCTGCACAGCGAGTCCTATCGCCAGCTGGCCGAGCGGGTGATGGCGCTGGCCGACCGCCACTGCGGCGGCCGGCTGGTGGTGGTGCACGAGGGCGGCTACTCGGAGGCCTGTGTCCCGTTCTGCGGCCACGCGGTGGTGGAAACGCTGGCCGGCGAACGCCTGGGCGTCGAGGACCCGTTCCTGCCCTTCACCGGCGGCCAGCAGCCCAACGAACGCTACGCCGCCTTCCAGCGCGGCCTGATCGACGAGATGGCAGCCGAGTTCGGCTTCTGACCGCCCGCAGGGCCGGCAGCAGCGCTGCCGCGCCCGGCCGCGGCGTCAGGCGGCGGCGATCGTCTCGGTGCGGGCCGAGCCGTCGCGCGCCGGCAGCGGGCAGCTGTCGTCGACCAGCTGCGCCACCTTGAGGATGCGCCCCAGGCCCAGCGCCATCGCGCTCCACAGCAGCAACTCGGTGATCTGCTCGTCGCTGAAGTGGCGCTGCAAGTCCTCGAAATGCTCGGCCGTGACCTGGTGATGGTCGTTGCCGAAGTGCGTGGCAAAGCGCACCACCGCGCGCTCCGCCGGCGTCAGCGTGCTGGCGTCGATGCCGGGAAGCGCGGCGACGTCGGCCTCGCCGACCTCGGCGGTGTAGCGCACCGCCAGGCACAGCTGGCACTGCGTGCCGTTGGCGATCGCGAGCCGCGCGAGCTCGGTGATGCGGGGGCCCAGCTTGTTGTCGAACCAGATGCCGAAGTAGTACGGAAAGAAGCGCTCCGCATGCTCGGGCGCATTGCCCAGCAGCCCCATGTAGCGCTCGAAATGCGGCATGAACAGCGGGTCGACGCGCGGGTACAGGTCGTCCGCGATCTTGCGCATGTAGGGCGAGAGCGCTTCCTTCTCGACGGTGCTGATCAACATGGGCGGGCCTCCGGTGGGCCGCACCGGACAGTCGGTGCGGCATGCGCGGCCATGCTAGCCAGCACGGCGGCCGCCGCCTTGGCCGCACATGACCCGCCACTTGGCCAGGGCTGACATCACCGGCGCTGCGGGGCACTGCGGATTGCGGCGCGCGGCGCGGCGCTCCTATGATGGTCCGCACCCACCCCGGCCGTCGGCCGCCGTGAGCAGGAGACTCGAAGTGGACAGGCAGATCTCATCGCTGGTCGATCGCTGGGAGGACCCCGCCGTCTGGTCGACGGAGCGCGTGGCCCCGAGCAAGCAGTTCGACTGCTGGCGCGACTTCGTCATCGACGCCCACCTGCACTGGTCGATCCGGCCGATCCGCTGCGAGCGCTTCCCGGCCTTCATCCGCCAGGGCCGCTTCGACGGCTTTCGCGTCACGCACCTCACCTCCGCCCAGGGCGGCATCGTCGGCACGCGCGGTGCGCGCGAGATGGCGCAGGACAGCGAGGCGCTCTACAACCTGATCTACATCGCCGAGGGGTCGATCTGCCTGGCGATCGATGGCGAGGAACTCACGCTGAACCCGGGCAGCTTCGCGCTCTGGGACAGCGCACGCCCGATGACCTTCATCACCGGCGCGGGCCTGCGGCAGATCACCCTCGCGGTGCCGCAGCGCGAACTGCAGCTCGCGCTGCCGCGCGCCGGCGAGTTCGTCGGCCGCCGCTTCGCGGCCACCAGCGGCCTCAGCCGGCTGTTCGTCGACCACCTCATCTCGCTCGACGCGCGCTTCGGCGAGCTGCCGCGCGGCAACGCGGGCCACGTGCTGCATGCCAGCGTGGAATTGCTGGCCTCCACGCTGAGCGCGCAGGCCGAGCCCTGCGCCGGACGCAGCGGGAAGATCGTGTTGCAAGGGGTGATGGCCTACATCGACCGCCACCTCGACGATCCGGAACTCGACACACGCCGCGTCGCGAGCGACTGCGGCATCACCGAGCGGCATCTGCACCGACTGTTCGAACGCGCCGACACCACGGCGGCAGCCTGGATACGGCGACAGCGGCTGGACCGCTGCCGCCAGGACCTGCGCGCGGCCGAGACCGCGCACCTCAGCATCACGCAGATCGCCTACCGCTGGGGTTTCGGCGACTCCAGCAGCTTCAGCAAGATCTTCAAGCGCGAGTTCGCCAGCAGCCCGAAGGACTACCGCGCCGCCGGCGGCTTCTCCAGCCAGGCCCGTCGTGCCTCCAGCGGCTGGGCCACGTAGGCGCGCATCGCGCTCACGCTGCCATCGGACAGCATGGTCTCGAGGAAGCGTTCGCCCTCGAGCTTCAGGCCGGCCGCCAAACTGGTGTCCGAACCCTCGTAGACCGCGCGCTTGGCCATCGCCATCGCGAACGGCGGCGTGAGCGCCATCTCGTGGGCGATCTGCTGCGCGCGCCGCAGGGCGTCGTCGGCGAGTTCGTGCACCAGCCCCATCTCCAGCGCCACCGCGGGCTCCACGATGCGCCCGCGCAGGATGAACTCGATGGCGCGGCCGGCACCGATCAGCCGCGACAGGCGCTGCGTGCCACTGCCGCCCGGCAGGATGCCGAGCTTGACCTCGGGCAGGCCGTAGCGGAAATCGCCGCGCTGGGCGATGCGCAGGTCGCAGGCCAGGCACAGCTCGAAGCCGCCGCCCATCGCGTCGCCGTTCATCGCCACGATGACCGGCTTGGGCAGGTCGCGCAGCCCCAGCAGCAGCGCGTGGTAGCCGTCGTTCAACGCCGTGCCGGCCTGCCGCATGGCCGCGCGGTCTTCGGCATAGGACAGCAGCTCCTCGACGCTGTAGTGCGTGATGAAGCGGCCGGCCATGCCGCCCGACAGCACCACCGCCTTGACGGCGGGGTCGCGCCAGGATTCGACCAGCGCGCCGAGTTCGGCCGCGCCCTCGGCGCAGAAGTAGTTCATCGGCGGGTTGCGGTAGATCGCGGTGACGACGCCGTCGTCCAGGGTGCAGGTCCAGAGGGACATCGGAGGACTCCTTCTACGAACAGAGGCCGGCATGCGCCGGGTCGGACACGGGCGCGCGGGCGCGCCTCAGAACGCCACCTTGGCCACGCCCTTGAGCTGCAGGATCTCGCGTGCCTCGGCCGGCGTGGCGATCTCCAGACCCAGGCCTTCGAGGATGCCGCGCACGCGGCGCACCTGGTCGGCGTTCGAGCGTGCGAGCTGGCCCTTGCCGATCCACAGGCTGTCTTCCAGGCCGACACGCACGTTGCCGCCCATCGCCGCGGCCATGGCGGCGATCTTCATCTGGCTGGCGCCCGCGCCCAGCACCGACCAGCGGTAGTCGTCGCCGAACAGCCGGTCCGCCGTGCGCTTCATGTGCATCACGTCGTCCGGGTGCGTGCCGATGCCGCCCAGGATGCCGAACACGGTCTGCACGAAGAACGGCGCCTTCACCAGGCCGCGCTCGACGAAGTGCGCGAGGTTGTAGAGGTGCGCGGTGTCGTAGCACTCGAACTCATAGCGCGTCTCGTTGGCCGAGAGCTCGGTCAGCACGGTCTCCAGGTCGCCGTAGGTGTTGCGGAAGATCAGGTCCTTGCTGCCCTCGAGATAGGGCCGCTCCCAGTCGTGCTTGAACTCCTTGAAGCGCTTGAGCATCGGGAACAGGCCGAAGTTCATCGTGCCCATGTTCATCGAGGCCACCTCGGGCTTGAGCACCTTGGCCGGCTGCATGCGCTCCTGCACCGTCATGTAGGGCGACCCGCCGGTGGTGAGGTTGACGACCGCGTCGCAGCGCGCCTTGATCGTCTTCAGGAAGGGCGTGAAGGCCTCGGGCCGCTGGTCGGGCTTGCCGGTCGCGGGGTCGCGCGCGTGCAGGTGGATGATGGCGGCGCCGGCCTCGGCGGCGGCGATCGACGACTCGGCGATCTCCTCGGCCGTGACCGGCAGGTAGGGCGACATCGACGGCGTGTGGACCGCGCCGGTGACGGCGCAGCTGATGATGACCTTCTTCTGCTGGAACATGGACCTCTCCTGCGGGACGCGATGCGCCGCGCCCGGTCGAGCGCGTCGACCGACTCTCGCACAGCGAGCGGGAGGCAGGCTTCTAGGGAACTACCCTGCACCGCGGCGAGCCAACTCGCGCGGCGCGACGGCCCCCCGGCGCAGGCTCAGCCGTAGGTCGACGGGCGCGGGGCCGCGCCGCGTCGTGCGCGTTTCTCGTGGGCTCCGGAGGCCCCGCCCCTGCGATCCCGGCGCGTCCTGCGGGCACCGAAGTACACGGCCGCAGCGGCCACCGCGATGGCGATCAGGCCGATCAGCTCCAGCATCGCCTCGCCGGCCGGCGGTCGATCGTCGGCGACCCGCTGGCTCGTCTCCGCGTGCTGCCTGGAGGCGCCTGCGACGGGCGGGCCGGGGTGGGCTTGAGGGGCACTGTTCTGCATGACGCGCAGTGTAGGAAGCGCGCCGGCCCGCTTCGGGCGGCGTTACACCGGAGCGTCGGCGGGTGCGGAATTTTCCCGCGCCGGCGCGACGCTTCGGCACACCAGCAGCACTTCGTCGACACCGGCCGTCGGGATCATGCCGGGCACGAAGTGCAGTTCGTTCTGGAAGCGCAGGCCGAGCGGCATCAGCACTTTGTTGTACCACCACAGGGCCCGCTCGCGATGGTGAGCGAGCCACCACATGCCCAGTTCGACCAGCCGCGACGACGGTGGCTGCATGCCGAACACCGCGCTGCGCTCCACCTGCAGATGGTGCTGCGCCAGCTTGGCCAGCAGACGGTCGGGCTCGTAGCGCCGCTTGTGGCCCACGAAATCGTCGAACGGGGTCCATTGCTCGGGATGCAGCGGCGTCGAGATCAGCACCGCCGCACCGGGCTTCGCGACCCGTGACAGCTCCGACAGCGCGCCATCCTCGTCGTCCACGTGCTCGATGATGTCGAGGGCGCATACCAGGTCGAAGGTGGCCGCCGCGAACGGCAGGGCCGTCACCTCGCCGAACGCGACCTGCGCGCCGCGATCGCGCAGCTTGCCGAGTGCCGGGCCGCTGATGTCGACGAACTGCGTGCCCTCGATCGGCAGGCGCGGCCGCAATCCGGGCGCCACCTCGAGCCGTCGCTCCGCCGAAGGCCCCAGCGATTGCACGAGCGGCCAGGTGTTGAAGCGTCGCGGCTCGACCAGCCGGGCGCCGGACCAGAGCGAGTCGTAGAAGCGGCGATTGAGGTCGACGAGTTCGCGGTCGCCGGGTGCCTGCGCAGGCGGGGTCTGCATCGTCGCACCAATGTAGCAGCCGCGTTCCGCGCCTCGATGGCCGGCGCGTCCCGAAGCAAAAGAGAAGCCGGCGGTGGCACCTCGGTGCCACCGCCGGCTGGCGTGCTGATCGCGTGAGCTCAGATCAGATCAGAGCGCCGCGTCCTTGAGCTTCTTCAGCGCACGGGTCTTGATCTTGACCGTGGCGGGCTTGGCCGCGAACACGCGTTCCTGCTTGGTGAAGGGGTCGATGCCGGTGCGCTTCTTCTTGGCCGCCACGTTGATCACGTTGACCTTCAGGAGACCGGGCAAGGTGAACGAACCCAGGCCCTTCTTGTGCACCGAGGCCAGGATGGTGGCTTCGAGCGAGGCGATCACGGCCTTCACGGCCTTGGCATCGACCGCAGCGGCTTGTGCCAGGTGGGCGATCAGGCCGGTCTTGTTGAGCGCCGTCTTGATGGGCTTCAGCGGGCCAGCCGCAGCCTTCGCCGGAGCGGCGGCCTTGACGGCCTTCTTCGCGGGAGCAGCCTTCTTGGCCGCAGCGGTCTTCTTGATCGGGGTCTTGGTCGCGGTCTTCTTAGCAGTTGCCATGGGGTCTTCGGATACCGGGAGTTGAGAAATCATGCGCCCGCGACGCGGGCCGGCGGATTCTAGGGGCCTGCATCGATGTCCGGCCTCTCGTGCCCGCAGACAAGGAGGCCGCCCCGAACCGCGCCGATCCCTCAGGTCGCCAGCTTGAAGACGCTCACCACCGACGCCAGCTTCGAAGCCTGCTGCTTCAGGCTGTCGGCGGCGGCGGCGCTCTCTTCCACCAGGGCCGCGTTCTGCTGGGTGGCCTGGTCGAGTTGCGACACTGCGGTGCTGACCTGCCCGATGCCGGTGGTCTGCTCGATGGTGGCCGCGCCGATCTCCGAGATGAGGTCGGACACGCGCTTCACCTGGACCACGATGTCGTCCATCGAGGTCCGCGCATCGCCGACCAGGCGGGTGCCCGCCTCGACCTTCTCGACGCTGGCCCCGATGAGCTCCTTGATCTCCTTGGCGGCGCTGGCGCTGCGCTGCGCCAGGTTGCGCACCTCGCTCGCCACCACCGCGAAGCCGCGGCCCTGCTCGCCGGCGCGGGCCGCTTCCACCGCGGCGTTCAGCGCCAGGATGTTGGTCTGGAAGGCGATGCCGTCGATCACGCCGATGATGTCGGCGATCTGCCGCGAGCTGGCGGTGATGTCGTCCATCGTCGACACCACCTGGCCGACCACCTGGCCGCCCTTCTCCGCCGCGCCGCTGGCGGAGCCGGCGAGCTGGATGGCCTGGCGCGCGGTGTCGGCATTGGCCTTCACCGTCGCGTTCATCTGTTCCATCGAGGCCGCGGTCTCCTGCAGGCTGGCGGCCTGCTGTTCGGTGCGGTGCGACAGGTCGGCATTGCCGGTGGCGATCTGGGCGCTGCCGGTGGCGATGCTGTCGCTGCTGGTGCGGACGCTGCCGACGATGTTCACCAGGCTGTCGTTCATCGACTTGAGCGCGGCCAGCAGCTTGCCGGTCTCGTCACGCGCACTGTCGTCGATGGTGGAGCGCAGGTCGCCGGCCGCGACGGTCTGGGCCACTTCCATCGCCCGGTTGATGGGCGTCACGATGGCGCGGGTGATGACCCAGGCCAGCACGGCCGCCAGCGCCGCCGCCGCCACGCAGGCGGCCAGCATCATGTTGCGGTTGGCGGCCGACGCAGCGTCGGCGCGCGCCACGTCGCGCTTGGCCACGTCCACGCTGAGATCGATGAACTGGTTGGCCGACTTCACCAGCGCCGACAGCAGCGGGCGGCAGTCGGCGTTCATCTTCGTCACCGCCTCGTCACGCCGGCCCTGCAGCGCGAGCCCGACGATGTCGAGCGCCACCGGGCCGTAGCGCGACTCCACACCGTCGAGCGTGGCGAACATCTTGCGTTCCTCCTCGCTCACGCCGGTCATCGAAGCGAGCGCCGTCCGCAGACGGGTCATCGATTCGCCGACCTTCTTGTGCGCCGCCGTCACGGCCGCCTTCTCGATCTCGCGGTCCGCCGGCGCGCTGACCAGCACCAGGTTGCGCGCGCTGATGGCGCGGGCGTTCGCCGCGTCGAGCACGTCGTTGGCCATCGTGATGCGGACGGCGGTCTGGTCCACGTAGTGGGTGAACGACTGGTGCTCGCTGGCCAGGGCTCGGATGGCCACGCCCGACACCACGAGCACCACGGCCGTGAGGAGGGCGAAGGCGGTTGCCAGCTTGTGCTTGACGGAAAGGTTTCTGAAGGACATGGGGCTCTCCGCAACGGGGGTGACTAACGATACGGCTGTGGTGGCATGGCGATGGGCAGAGGTGGCGGGTGTCGAACCGTCATCTTTGAACGACTCTCTCATCCTGAAATGTCCCGACGGGAATGGCTCTCGTTCAGCCGCACAGGGCACCAAGCGAGTGCCGCCCCACGACTTTTCACACGGTCACGCCGGCGACCGGCGCCTCGCGTTCGGCCAGCCAGGCCTCGAAGGCGGGCACCGGCATCGGCCGCCCGAACAGGTAGCCCTGCAGTTCGTCGCAGCGCGCCTCGCGCAGCAGCGCCGCCGCACGCGGCTCCTCCACGCCCTCGGCCACCACCTGCAGGCCGAGCGCATGGCCCAGGCCGATGATGGCCATCGTGATGGCCCGATCCGTCGGATCGGCCAGCATGTCATGCACGAACGAGCGGTCGATCTTCAGCTTGTCGATCGGGAATCGGTTCAGGTAGGCGAGGCTCGAGTAGCCGGTGCCGAAGTCATCGATCGCGAGCCCGACGCCCAGGTCGCGCAGCGTGTGCATCTGGCGCAGGTTGCGCTCGGCGTCGTCCATCACCATCGATTCGGTGAGTTCGAGCTCCAGCACACCGGGCGGCACACCGTGCCGCAGCAGGCTGGCGCGCACCAGGTCGGTCAGGCCGTCGTCTCGCAGCTGGCGGGCCGACAGGTTGATCGACACGCCGAACGACGGCAGGCCTTGCGCGCGCCACGCGGCCACCTGCCGGCAGGCCTCTTCGATGACCCAGGCACCGATCGGCACGATCAGCCCGGTCTCCTCCGCCAGCGGGATGAAGTGCGCCGGAGAGACCAGGCCGCGCTGCGGGTGCTGCCAGCGCAGCAGGCCTTCCACGCCCAGCAGCACGCCGCCGGCCGCGCTCACGCGCGGCTGCCAGTGCAGCTCGAACTGGCCGAGCTCGAGCGCGCGCCGTAGGTCGGCGTCGAGCTGCATGCGCGACTCCGCGCGCTGCGTCATCTCGGCGGTGAAGAACTCGGCGGCGTCCTTGCCGCCGGCCTTGGCCTGGTACATCGCCGTGTCGGCATGCTTCATCAGCTCGTCGATGTCGGTCGCGTCGTCCGGGAAGACGGCGATGCCCACGCTGCACGAGACATGCAGCTCGGCGCCCTCCACCAGGTGCGGCTGGCGGATCAGCGGGATCAGCCGCTGGTCGACGATGTGCGTGACCTCGTCGATGTGCTGCACGCCGTTGAGCACGATCACGAACTCGTCGCCGCCCAGCCGGCTGACGGTGTCGCCGGCGCGCACCGCTTCCACCAGGCGCCGCGCCACCGAGCGCAGCAGCCCGTCGCCGATGTGGTGGCCGAGCGAGTCGTTGATGTCCTTGAACCGGTCGAGGTCGATGAACATCACCGCCACCTGCTGCCCGCTGCGCTGTGCCTGCTGCACGGCCATGCGCAGCCGCTCGGTGCACAGCGAGCGGTTCGGCAGCTCGGTGAGCACGTCGTGGTCGGCCAGGAAGCGGATGCGCTGCTCGCTCTTCTTGCGGTCGCTGATGTCGATCGACGTGAAGATGTAGTGCGAGATGTCGCCCTGCGACTGCCGCACGGCGTTCACCATCAGCCAGGCCGGGTACTCGCTGCCGTTGCGGCGGCGCACCTGCAGCTCGCCCTGCCAGGTGCCGCGGTTCGACACGCTCTGCCAGAACGCGGCGCTCTGTTCGTCGGTCTGCTCCACGGCCAGCATCAGCGACGGCTTCTCGCCCACCACCTCCTGCAGCTCGTAGCCGGTGTGGCGCGAGAACGCCTGGTTGGCGGTCAGGATGCGGCGCTGCGCATCGACGATCAGGATGCCTTCGCTGGAGGCCTCGAACACCTTGGCCCACAGCTCGAGCCGCCGCTCCATCAGCTTGAGGTGGTTGATCGGGGCAAAGGCGGTCAGCACCGCGTCCTGGCCCTGGTAGCGCACGCGCCGGGCCGACAGCACCGCCCAGGCCGGCTCGGTCCCGGCGCCCCAGCGAACCTCGAATTCGTCGACTGCGCCGCGATCGGCCAGCTGCTGGAAGAAGCGCGCCCGCACCGACGAATCGAGACCGTGCTTCCACGGATCGGCGCGATGACCAGCCAGCCAGGCCTCGGCGGGTGGGTTGGCGTGCAGCACCTCGTGCCCCGGCACCGAGGTCACGACCAGCGGGATCGGCGTGGCCTCCACCAGCGCGCGCTGGGCCTCCGCGGCGCGGGCGCTCGCGGCCAGTTCCTTCTGCGTCTCGCGTTCCTGATCGAGCTGCGCGAGCATGCCGTTGAAGCCCACGACCAGGCGGCCGATCTCGTCGCTGCTGCTCCACTGCGCGCGCAGGCTGTGGTCGCCGGTGCGCCGCACGGTGTCGGTCACCTCGGCCAGATGCCGCAGCGGCATGGCGATCTGCCGGGCCACGAAGTAGACGATCGCGAGGATCGCGCACAGCAGGGCCAGCGCGGTGCCGAGGTGGATCCACATGCGGTGGTAGAGGCTCGCGACACGCGCGTCGAGCAACCCGTCCATCGCGCCACCGGCCACCGCCCAGGCGACCTGCAGCTCGCGCACCAGTCCGGCTTGCGCCACGTGCACGCCGGCCAGCGACTGCGGCGTGGCGCCGCTGTCGAACAGCAGGCGCGCGCTGCGCCGGTAGGCCTCCAGTGCGGCCTGCAGCTTCGACTGGGCCGGCTGGAGCTGGGCCTTCAGCGCCGGTCCGCCGGCGGCGTAGGCCTCGCTGTGGTCGGTGTCGATGCCCTGGCGGGTCGCGTCGAGCTTGCCTTCGAGGATGAGGTACTGCGTGCGGGCCTCGGCCAGGCCGGCCCCCGCGCTGACCTGGGCCGCCAGCTGCGCGCCGATGCCGTCGATGGTCTCGAGCAGCTCCGGGTAGCGCAGGACGATCAGCGACATCGTGTAGTAGCTGTCGAGGTCGGGGTCCAGGATCAGGTTGGACTGGTTGCCGACCCGCGTGATCAGGTCGCGCCCGCGCGCCAGCACGTCCGACTGCGCCTTGCCGCGGTCGCCCGGTCCGGCCGTGGCCAGCACACCGTAGGCGGTGGCCAGCGCGAGGCTCGGCTCCTCGCTCTGCATGCCCGCACCGTGCTGCCGCTCGGCGAGCGCCAGCGCCGCCCGGTGGTCCGTGCGTGCCGCCGCCCCGCTCGCGTCCGGCCCCAGGGCGGCCTCGATCAGGCCATCGCGCATGCCCGCGATGTAGGCGTTGCCGGCGATCTCCTTGCGTGCGAAGTCGATCGCGATGAACTTCTCGTTGATCAGGATGCTGCTGACGAAGATCACCGCCGTGAGGTCCAGCAGGTAGATCAGCATCAGCTTGCGGCCGACGCTCAGACGGGCCAGCAGGCGACTGAAGGGATGGGAGATCGTCATGGGCAAGGGTCGGGAAGGCGGTCCGGTGCGCCCGCTCCAGTGGCACCGGTAGCGCACTCGGGTCTCTTCGGCAGAAGCCGGATCAACTTGACCCGCTCAGGCCCTCCGCGACGCGGCCGCGTGGCCGCCGTCCTTCACCGGCCCAGCTGGGCGTGCGCCTTCTCGATGAGGACCCGGGCCTCGTCGCGGCGCCCGGCATCGGCGATCTGCCGGCCGGCCCGAGCAGGGGCCTGCATGGCCCGCTCCAGGTAGACCAGCGCGTCGGCCGGTCGCTTCTGCTCGAGCAGGAACTCGCCATAGAAGAAGTTCGGGTCGATGCCCTGGGGGTTGAGCTTCAGCGCGGACTGCATCAGCTCGTCGGCCTTCTTCTTGTCGCCGAAGCCGATCGGCCAGCCCGGCACCTTGTAGTAGAGGACGCCGAGGCTGTTGTAGGCCGAGCCGTCGAGGGCCTCCGGGTTGATCTTGATCGCCTGCTCGTACAGGCCCTTGGCCTGCTTGACGAGACCGAGCGCGCCCAGGCCGCCCTTCTCGCCGGCCAGCGAACTCACGACGATGCCCTCCCAGACCAGCGGTTCGCTGCGCCCCGGGTGGGCCTCGCTGAACTGGTGCGCCTTCGCGACCAGGGCCTCGTAGCGCTTCTCGCGCTCCTTCGGCGGCGTCTGGTAGCGCGTCACCTCCCACTCGTGCTGGACCTCGCTGACGGCGTCCTCCACGGGGCCGGCGCGCAGCAGCGGCGCATGGAGGGCGAGCACGAGGCCGGCCATCAGGAACAGGGGGGAGCGAGCAAGCATCTGGGTTCTCCTTGGATCTTCAGGGTTCAGGCGCCCGACAGCGCCAGTCGGTGCGGCTTGAAGGCGCCGTCGAGCGCCGCCGGCGCCAGGCCGTTCACGCACACCGCCAGCTTCTCGGGCAACCCGAGGAAGCGCTCGGCCGCGCCGTCGCGCAGCAGTTGCAGCAGCGCGGCCGCCACGTCGTCCGGGTGGTCGACCGTCGCGCCGGTCTTGCGGTTGTAGGCCTCGACCTCCGGCGCATTGAAGCCGGTCTCGGTGACGCGGGGCCCGAGGTACTGCACCCGCACCGGCGTGCCGGTCAGCTCGCGCCGCAGCGCCTCGCTGAAGCCCCGCAGGCCGAACTTGGTGGCGCTGTAGACCGAGAAGCCCGGCAGCGCCAGCCGCCCGAGCACCGAACCCACGTTGAGCACCGCCGCGCTGCGCTGCGCCAGCAGCCCCGGCAACAGGGCGCGCGTCAGCAGCATCGGTGCCACCAGGTTGGTCGTCACCGCCTGCAGGATGTGCGCATCGTCCAGCGCGTCCAGGCGCCCGAAGCTCGCCACACCGGCGTTATTGACGAGCACGTTCGCGCGACGCGCCAGCGCCACGCGCCGCACCGCCTCGACGCCGGCGCTGGTGGTGAGGTCCGCGGCCAGCACCTCGACGCGCCGCGGCGCGTCGGGGTGGGTCTCGAGCGTGCGCGCCAGGGCTGCCAGCCGGCCGGCATCGCGGCCGACGAGCAGCAGCCGCGCACCGGCTCCGGACAGGGCGCGCGCCACGGCCGCGCCGATGCCGCCCGAGGCGCCAGTGAGCACCACGCTGCAGCCCTTGAGTTCGAGGCCCATCACGCGGCCCGGGCCGTGGCTGGGACCGCGGCGGCTGTGACGCGCGGCAGCGGCAGGCTGCGGAACACGTCGCCGTAGAGGCGGTAGAAGGCGCGGGCGGCGTGCACGATGGCGTCCTGGTCGGCGCGGTCCTCCAGCCGGTCCATCAGCAGCTCGAAATGCGCGGTGTGCTCCTGGTCGAGCGTGCCGTGCGAACGCAGGTAGCTGAAGGCGGCATCGGGCAGGCGCAGGTTGGCCTGGATGCGATCGGCCGCCATCAGCGCCAGCGAGACGCTGGTGCCCTCGAGCACGTGCACCATGCCGAAGAAGCCGAGCGGGTTGCCGCGCGCGATGGTGTCGTAGGCATAGGCCACCATCACCTCGGTCGCGTGGCCCGGCGTGCCGTGGCGCACGGCCTCCTTGTCGCCGCCGCAGGCCGCGATGTCGTCGAGGATCCATTCGTCGTGACCGCGCTCTTCCTCGACGTACTCGTCCAGCGCGTCGGTCAGCCACGCCGGCCGCGATGAGCCCACGCGCTCGCGGCAGGCCTGCAGCAGCGGCACGGTGTGGCGCACGTGGTGGTAGGCCTGGGTCAGGAAGGCCAGGTAGCTGTCGCGCGAGACCTCGCCGCGCAGGCAGCCCTGGATGATGGGAATGGCGACCAGCCCGTCGCGTTCGGCGGCGGTGTCGCGCAGGAGTCGGGCGTGAAAGCTCATGGAGAGATCGGTTCCGTGATGAAGGTCGAAGGGAGCGGATCGGCCACCAGCGCATCGCAGTGCAATTGCTCGATGGCGGCACGCTGCGGCCGGCCGTTCGCGGTGGCGAGTCCGGAGTCGGTGTCGAAGGCCGCGCGGGCGCGGACCCAGCGGCGCACCCGCGCGTAGTCGGGCAGCCCGGCGTTGGCCGCGTCGATGGCCGCCTGCAGCACGGCATCGGGCAGGTCCGCGCGCAACGGCCACAGCACCGCCGACAGCGCCGGCCGGCCGTCGCCGAACACCACCGCCTGGGCGATCGGCGGCAGGCCGCCCACCGCAGCGCTCTGCAGCGCCGTCTCGACCCATTCGGGCGAGACGTTGCGGCCATAAGCCGTGATCAGCACCTGCTTCTTGCGGCCCTGCACGTGCAGGAAGCCGTCGGCGTCGATCGTGCCGAGGTCGCCGCTCGGCCACCAGTCCGGCGGTGGCGCCTCGCTGCCGAGGTAGCCGAGGAAGGCGCTCCCCGTCACCTCGATCTCGCCGTCGGCGGCGATGCGCAGGCGCGCGTGCGGCAGCGGTCGGCCGGCACTGCCCGGGCGATCGGCACCGGGCAGGTTCAGCGTCTGCACCGACGCCCCTTCCGACAGGCCATAGCCTTCGCAGGCCGGAATGCCGAGCTCGCGTGCCGACTGCAGCAGCGGCGCACCGACCGCGGCACCGCCCACGGCCACCAGCCGCAACGATGCCGGTGCCCGGCGACCGGTGGCCCGCAGCCACATCGTCCACGCCCGCAGCATCTGCGGCAGCAGGATCAGGCTGTGCGGCTGCCAGGACTCGACCGCGGCCTGCAGCTGCGCCGGATCGAAGCGCGACGAGCCGTGCAGGCCGACGCTGGCCAGCGGCACCGCGATGCAGGTGGCCTGGCGCCGGCGCGGCGCCAGCACGCCGGCGATGTTCTCCAGCAGCACCGCGAACGGCAGCACGCTGAGATGGCGGGTGATGTCCAGCGCGGCCGTGGCCTCGCCGATCGCCTGCGCCACCCGGTCCATCGCGGCCTGCCCCAGGCACACGCCCTTCGGTGTGCCGGTGGTGCCGGAGGTGAAGGTGACCTTGGCGGTCCCGGCCGGCATCGCGACCGGCACCGTCGGGAGGCGCAGCGCGGCGATCGGCTCGGCTCCCGGGTCGAAGCGGAGCGGCTCGGACGGCGCACCGGGAAAGCCGGCGGCAGCCGCCGGACGCGTCCACAGGGTATCGACGCCGGCCGCGGCCAGCGCATGCTGCAGCTGACCGCGCGTGAAGAAGCCGGGCAAGGGCACATGCACCACCCCGGCCCTCGCCGCGCCCGCATCGGCCACGAGCCAGGCGATGCCGTTGTCGAACAGCGTCGCCAGCACGCGCGTGCCGCCGGCCCGCAGGGCCTCGGCGGCACGGTCGACGGCCGCCTCGAAGCGCACGGCCGGCCAGGCGTCGGGCTGCCCCGACGCCAGCGTTTCCACGAGATTCATCGGTCGGCGCCCCGCGCCCGCTCGGCCAGTCGACGCATGGCGAGCGGCAGGTGGCCGGCCAGCACGACCGGGTGGTGCTCGTAGTAGCGCCCCCAGTCGTGGGCGGCGTCGCCGAGACGGGCCGGGTCGGCCGGTCCGAGCGCCCTCGGCACCACGCCCATGCGCGTGAACAGGTGGCGCAGCTCCTCGGTGAGGGTGCTGACGACCCATTCGACCTGCAGCCCCGCCAGGTGCTGTGCCAGCCGGAGGATCAGGCGGCGGCCCTCGCCGGCCCGGACGGCGGCCAGGTGACCCACCTCGACGATGCGTTCGCGCGGCGGCTGCGCAGCGCCCACGGCCAGGGCGTGCTCGATCGGTACGTCCAGGTAATGCTCGAGGAACAGCGGCTGCGTCGCGACCCGGTAGCCGGCCGCGGCCAGCACCGGGGCATCGGGATCTGCGCCGTCGCGCAGGCTCACCAGCACCGGGGCGAACTGGCGCACCCGCGCACCGTAGCGCTCGCCGTAGACGCGGCGGATGAACTCCTCGACGCGGGCGCGTCCGGGGTCCCCGACGCCATGCCAGGCGAAATGGGGCACCGGGGCGGCGGTCTCGACGTCCTGCGAGCGGGGACCGGCGGCGAACTGGGCGATGCGCATGAACACTCCTTTGAGGCCCGGATGCTCGCGGCGCCAACTTAAGCCAGCGTTAAGTGGAAGCCGGCCTTACACCTGGTCACCGGCGCTTGCCACATCCGTCACGGCGAACGCCGGGCCGGCCGCGGGCCGATGACCCTGCCATGCCTCCAAGCGGCGCCGGGCTCGCTACACTGCCGCCCGTGCACCGCCTCCTCGCCATCGTCCTGCTCGCCTTGCTGCCCCTCCAGTTCAGCTGGGCGGCGGTGGCGTCCTATTGCGAGCGCGAAGCAGGCGTGGACGCCGCGCACGTGTGCCATCACGAGCACCTGCACCCCGCGAACGCGGTCGCGGACGATGGCTGCCCGGAAGGCGCGGCCACCGGCGCGGGTGATGTCGATTGCGGCCACTGCCACGGCCACTGCACCGGCCTGCTGGGCTTGCCGGAGAGTTTGTCCGGCGACCTGTCGACGGCAACACCCCGCACTTCTGCCGACGAAGCGGGCAGCGCCCATGCGCCGGCCCGACCCGAACGCCCTCAGTGGGCGCCCCTTGCCTGATCGGCAAGGCGGGTCTCTCTTCCTTTTCCTGAAGCCCGTCGACGCCTGAGCGCGTGCCGCTGTCGCGGCCGCCTCCGGCGTGCGGCGTCCGCTGGGTCACCGCTTGCCGATCTCCCGTGGGTTGATTCCTTCAACACTGGAGCATCGGATGGACCGAAGTTCACGAACGAATACCGCCTGGCGCCGGCACGCCGCCGCCGCGCTCGCGGCGCTGCTGGCGGCCGCACCGGCACAGGCCGCGCCGCCCGCCGCCGACCCCCTGGACCTGCGACGGGCCTTCGAGGCGGCCTGGGCACGGCAGCCCGAGTCGCTGTCGCTGCCGTCGCGGCGCGACGCCGCCCGGGCGCAACAGGGCGCCGCGCGGTCCTGGACGCCCGAGCCGGCCGCGCTGGCGCTGTCGAACAAGACCGACCGCCTGAACCGCAATCGGGGTGCACGCGAGCTGGAGGTCGGCGTCGCGGTGCCGCTGTGGCTGCCGGGCGAACGCCGCCGCAGCGGCGCGCTGGCCGACGCCGAGGAGGCGGCCGTCGAGAGCCACACCCTGGCCGCGCAACTGGCCGTGGCGGCCCGCGTGCGCGAGGCCTGGTGGGACTGGCAGCGGGCCCGCCTCGACGCCGACATCGCGGACGGCCAGCTGGCCAGCGCCCGGCGCATCGCCGCCGACGTCGCCCGGCGCACCCAGGCCGGCGATCTGGCGCGGGCCGACCAGCACCAGGCGGACGGCGCCGTCGCCGGCGCCGAATCGGCGCTGGCGCAGGCCCGGGCGGCGCTGGCGGCGGCCCGGCAGCAGCTCAAGGCCGGCACCGGCCTGATGCCGCCGGCCGAGTCGGCCGCCGCGGCCCCGCTGGCCGAACCGGAGCCCGAGTCCGGCCCGACCGCCGAGCCCGAGGCCCATGCCGCGCTGCGCGAGCTGCAGGACCGCACCACGGTGGCCGAGCGCACGGCGCAGCTCGCGGCCACGCAGTCGCGTGCCAATCCGGAGCTGACGCTGGCCGGCACGCGCGAGCGCGGCGCCGATGGCGAGGCCAGCCAGCCGTCGATCACGCTCGGCCTGCGCATCCCCTTCGGCGGCGGCGCGCGCCACGACAGCCGCGTGGCCCGCGCCCGCGCCGAGGCCCTGGAGCTGCAGGCCCGGCTCGCACTGGAGCGCGAGCGGCTGCAGGCCGAGCAGGAGGCGGCTCGCGTGCGCGTCGACGCGGCGCGCAGCCAGCTCGCCGCGACGGAGCGGCGCGCCCGGCTGGCGCGCGAGTCGCGCGGCTACTTCGACCAGTCCTTCCAGCTCGGCGAGACCGACCTGCCGACCCGCCTGCGCATCGAGGCCGAGGCGGCCGACGCCGAACGCCAGGCGGCCCGCACACGCATCGAACTCGCCGCCGCCCTGTCGGCCTGGCGCCAGGCCCTGGGGCTGCTGCCCCGGTGACGCCGCGCCCCCCAACGAACTCCCAGAGGAACCCCATTCCATGACCTCCACCTCCCTGTGGGCCGCGCTCGCCGTCGCGGCCCTCCTCGCCACCGGCGAGGCCGCCCATGCCGGCGAAGGCCACGACCACGGCAGCGAAGCCCCGGCCCCAGCCGGCGCGGCGCTACCCCGTTTCGCGGCCGTCTCCGAGACCTTCGAACTCGTCGGTGTGCTCAACGGCCGCCAGCTCACGCTCTACCTCGACCGCACGGCCGACAACAGCCCTGTGCGCGACGCCGAGATCGCGCTCGAGATCGGCGGCCAGCCCTTCAAGGCCGAGGCGCACGGTGACGCCGAGTACGAGGTCGTGCTGGCCGAGGCGCCCGCGCCGGGCGTCCTGCCGATCACCGCGACGGTGAGCGCCGGCGACGAGCTGGACCTGCTGGCCGGTGAACTCGACCTCCACGCGCCCGCGCACGCCGAGGCTGCGACCGCACACGCCGCCACCGCCTACACCGCCTGGTTCGTCGGCGCCATCGCCGTGCTGGCCCTGCTCGGCTGGGGCATCCAGCGGGTGCTGGGCGGGCGCCGTGTCCGCACCGGAGCGGCCGCATGAAGCGCCCCGCCCTGACGGCCGCATACGCGGCCCTGCTGATCGCCCTGACGGCGTGGGTCTCGATGGCCCGTGCCGGCGAAGGCCACGACCACGGCGACGCGCCCGCGGCGCCCAACGCCAACGGCCCGCAACGACAACCCGATGGCAGCGTGTTCCTGCCCAAGCCGGCGCAGCGCCAGCTGGGCGTGCGGACCGTCGTGAGCGCGGCGGCCGAGCTGCCGCGCACGGTGGAGCTGGGCGGCCGGGTGCTGATGGACCCGAATGCCGGCGGCCGGGTGCAGGCGCTGCACCCCGGCCGCATCGAGCCCGGCCCGCGCGGCCTGCCCCACCCCGGGCAGGCGGTGCGCCGCGGCGAGGTGCTGGCCCATGTGCTGCCGTCGGCCGCACCGATCGAGCGTTCCAACCAGGCCGCGCAGCTGGCCGAGCTGCGCGCCGCCCGGGCCCTGGCCGACAAGCGCGTCGCGCGCCTGCAGGCACTGGCCGACACGGTGCCGCGCAAGGAGATCGAGGCCGCCGAGAGCGAGGCCGCCAGCCTGGCGGCCCGCATCGCGGCGGTGGGCGGCGGCCTGGCGCTGCGCGAGGCGCTGACGGCGCCGGTGGCGGGCGTGATCGCCTCGGCGCATGTGGTGGCCGGCCAGGTGGTCGATGCCCGCGAGCTGGTGTTCGAGATCGTCGACCCGACGCGCCTGCGCATCGAGGCGCTGGCCTTCGATGCCGCCCTCGCCGCGAACATCGGCAGCGCGACGATGGCCGTCGGCGAGCGGCGCGTGCCGCTGGTCTTCGTCGGCGCCGCGCGCAGCCTGCGCGAGCAGGCGCTGCCGCTGGCCTTCCGTGCCGAGGGCGCGGCGCTGGAGGCGCTGGCCGTCGGCCAGCCGGTGCGGGTGTTCGTGCAGACGCGCGACACGGTGCAGGGCATCGCCGTGCCCGTGGCCGCGCTGATGAAGAACGCCGCCAACCAGACCATCGTCTGGGTCAAGACGGCCCCGGAGCGCTTCGAGCCCCGGGCCGTGACCACCGAAGCGCTGGACGGCGTGCACGCCGCGGTGACCTCGGGTCTGAAGCCCGGTGATCGGGTCGCGACGCAAGGCGCGACCCTGATCAACCAGGTCCGCTGAGGGAGCCCGCGATGTTCAAGTGGCTCCTCGACAACAGCCTGAGCAACCGGCTGCTGGTGATCATGGCCAGCGTGGTGCTGATGGCCTACGGCGCGTTCACGCTCTCGCGCACCCCGGTGGACGTGTTCCCCGACCTCAACAAGCCCACCGTCACGGTCATGACCGAGGCCGGCGGCATGGCCGCCGAGGAGGTGGAGCAGCTCATCACCTTCCCGCTCGAGACCACGATGAACGGGCTGCCCGGCGTGGAGTCGGTGCGCTCCACCTCGTCGGCCGGCCTGTCCTTCCTCTACGTCACCTTCGACTGGCGCACCGACATCTTCCGCGCCCGGCAACTGGTGTCGGAGCGCCTGTCGGCGATGGAGGAAGGCCTGGCCGAGGGCGTGCTGCCGCGCATGGGGCCGGTCAGCTCGATCATGGGCGAGATCCTGCAGATCGCGATCCCGGTCGACGCGGCGAAGATCTCGCCGATGGCGGTGCGCGAGTACGCCGACTGGGTGCTGCGCCCGCGGCTGCTGGCGGTGCCGGGCGTGGCGCAGGTGATCCCGATCGGCGGTGAAGTGCGGCAGTTCCAGGTGCAGCCGGACACGCAGCGCATGGCCGAGCTGGGCGTCACGCACGAGCAGCTGGAGGCCGCGCTGCGCGGCTACTCCAGCAACACCTCGGGCGGCTTCCTGGAACTCAACGGCCGCGAGGTGCTGATCCGCAACCTGGGCCGCACCTCCCGGCTCGAGGACCTGAAGGACCTGGCGCTCACCGCCCGTGACGGCCAGCCGCTGCTGCTGCGCCAGATCGCCGAGGTGAGCTTCGCCGCCGCGCTCAAGCGCGGCGACGCCGGCTTCGAGGGCAAGCCGGCCGTGATCCTGGGCATCCAGAAGCAGCCGACCGCCGACACCATCGCGCTGACGCGCGCGCTCGAGGAGGCCCTGCTCGGCCTGAAGTCCTCGCTGCCGCCGGGCATGGAGGCGCCGCAGGTCACGTTCCGCCAGGCGAGCTTCATCGAGGCCTCGATCACCACGCTGCAGGGCAAGCTGATCGGCGCTTCGGTGTTCGTCGCGGTGATCCTGTTCTTCTTCCTCGGCACGCTGCGCCCGACGCTGATCGCGCTGACCGCGATCCCGGTCTCGATCTTCATCACCGCGCTGGTGTTCCGCTACTTCGGGCTGTCGATCAACACCATGACGCTGGGCGGCCTGGCGATCGCGATCGGCGGGCTGGTCGACGACGCGGTGGTGGGCGTGGAGAACGTGCTGCGGCGCCTGAAGGAAGACCGCGCGAAGCACCCCGACAAGCGCCTGCACCCGATCGAGATCGTGGGCCGCGCCACGATGGAGGTGCGCTCGGCCATCCTGTACGCCACGGTGATCATCGTGCTGGTGTTCATTCCGCTGTTCGCGCTGCCGGGGCTGGAGGGCCGGCTGTTCGTGCCGCTCGGCATCGCCTTCATCGTCTCGACGCTGGCCTCGCTGGTGGTCTCGGTGACCGTCACGCCGGTCCTGGGCTTCTACCTGCTGCCGCGGATGAAGAACATCGACCACGGCGACACCCGGGTGCTGGCCTGGCTGAAGGCCGGCTACCGCCGCAGCCTGCAGCGGGTGCTCGACCGCCCGCGCGCCGCGCTGGCCGCCGCCGCCGCGGCGGTGCTGGTGGCCGCCGTGGCGGTGCCCTTCTTCCCCACCACCTTCCTGCCGCCGTTCAACGAGGGCACGCTGCTGATCGGGCTGCGCCTGAACCCGGGCGTGACCCTGACCGAGACCTCGGCCGTCGCACGCCAGGCCGAGGTGCTGGTGAAGCAGGTGCCGGAGGTGACGCACGTCGGGCGCCGCAGCGGCCGGGCCGAGCTGGACGAGCATGCCGAGGGCGTGCACGTCAGCGAGCTCGACGTGGGCCTGCGCCCCACCGCCGAACTCACGCGCAGCATGGACGAGATCAAGGCCGACATCCGCGCGCGCCTGGTCAACCTGCCGGCCGCGCTGGAGATCGGCCAGCCCATCTCGCACCGCATCGACCACATGCTGTCCGGCGTGCGCTCGCAGATCGCGATCAAGATCTTCGGCGAGGACCTCGACGCGCTGCGCGGCCAGGCCGACGCGCTGCGCGCGCGGCTGGCCACGATCCCCGGCGTCGCCGACCTGCAGATCGAGAAGCAGGTGCTGGCGCCGCAGATCAAGGTGCGCATCGACCCCGCCGCCGCCGCGCAGTACGGCGTGCCCGCGCCGCAGGTGCTGTCGGCGCTGCAGGCGCTGGTGGAGGGCGAGAAGATCACCCAGATCGTCGAGGGCAGCCGGCGCTTCGCGCTGGTGGTGAAGCTGCCGGAATCGGCACGCTCGCTGGAGGGGCTGGGCCGGATCCTGATCGAGACGCCCAGCGGCCGCGTCCCGCTGTCCCGGCTCGCGAGCATCGAGGAAGGCGACGGCCCGAACCAGATCAGCCGCGACGACGGCAAGCGGCGCATCGTGCTGTCGGCCAATGCCTCGGGGCGGGCGCTGTCGGAGATCGTCGCCGACATCCGCCGCATCGTGGCCGAGACCCCACTGCCGGAGGGCTACTTCATCACCCTGGGCGGCCAGTTCCAGGCGCAGGAGGAGGCCTCGCGCCTGGTCGGGCTGCTGTCGATCGTGTCGCTCACGCTGATGTTCGTGGTGCTCTACAGCCGCTACCGCTCGGCGGCGCTGTCGGCGCTGATCATGGTGAACATTCCGCTGGCCCTGGTGGGCGCGGTGCTCGGGCTGTGGCTGTCGGGCCAGCCGCTGTCGGTGGCCGCGCTGGTGGGCTTCATCACGCTGGCCGGCATCTCGGTGCGCAACGGCATCCTGAAGGTCAGCCACTACATCAACCTGATGCGCTTCGAGGGCGAGAACTTCGACCAGCGGATGATCGTCCGCGGTTCGCTCGAGCGCCTGAGCCCGGTGCTGATGACGGCGCTGGTCACCGCCTTCGCGCTGGCGCCGCTGCTGTTCGAGGCCGAACAGCCCGGCACCGAGGTGCTGCACCCGGTGGCCGTGGTGATCTTCTCCGGCCTGATCAGCTCGACCCTGCTCGACACCTTCCTCACACCCGCGATGTTCTGGCTGTTCGGCCGCCGCTCGGCCGAAGCGCTGATGGACGACAAGGACGCCGAGGCGCTCTGAATCCCCTGCTCCCCCCCTCACACAAAAGGACGCTCCATGAAGCCGCAACACCTGCTCGCCGCCGCAACCCTGATCCTGGCCACCACGGCCTTCGCCGCCGGCGACCCGCACGACCACGCCCACGCGCACACGCCGCTGCACGGCGGCGTGGTGGTCGAGGTCAAGGACATCGACTACGAGCTGGTCGCCCAGCCCAGCGTGATCCAGCTGCACCTGCGCGACCACGGCAAGCCGGCCGACGTGTCGAACGCGAGCGCCCGGCTCACGCTGCTGACCGGCACCGAGAAGCAGGAGGTGGTGCTGAAGCCGGCCGGCGACAAGCTCGAGGCCACCGGCAGCTTCAAGGTCGCCCCCGGCAGCAAGGCGGTGGCCGTGGTGACCGTCGCGGGCAAGCCCTCGACGGTGCGCTTCGTCTTGAAGTGAGCCCGCGCCCGGAACGCCAGCGCTAGCCCCGGCCCTCGGCCGACGCCATGGCGTCGTAGCCGGGGCTGCGGAGCAGCGCGTGCAGCTGGCGCCGGCGCACCCCCAGGTTGCCGCCGTCGTAGAGCGGGAAGCAGAGCGCGTCCTGCATCAAGCCCGCGAGCGGGAACATGTCGGTGTAGCTGTCCACCCCCACCACGCGCATCGCGTCGTAGACCCCCTGCACGCAGAGTTCGGAGGCGTAGACCTTGGCCGTGGTCGGCAGCTCGCGGCTGCGCCCTTCGGTGAGGTCGAACTGATGGCAGGCCTTCCACGTCAGGTAGCGGGCCGCCTCGATGCGCATCTTGATGTCCGCCAGCAGGTAGCCCACGCTCTGGTGCTCGATCACCGGCACGGTCCCGGAGCGCTTGTCGGTCTTAGCGAACTGCAGCGCCGTGTCGAAGGCCGCCCGCATCACGCCGACGCAGGCGGCGCCGATCAGCGCGGCGGTCCACGCGAAGGCGGTCTCCACGATCTCGATGCCGTCGCCGGGCGCGCCGAGGAGGTTGCCCACGGGAACGCGCACATCGTCGAAGTGGATGCGCGGCGAGATCGTCGCGCGGTGACCGACGGTGTCGAGGATGCCCGCCACCTGGATGCCGGGCAGACCGCCCGGCACCACGATGACGGCCAGCGATTCCCGCGGCCCCAGCGCGGGGTCGGTGCGGCAGACCACGGTGAACAGGTGCGGCCCCCGGCCGTCCCATCCGGTGCCGTTGGTGGTGTAGTGCTTGCGCCCGCTGATCACCCATTCGTCGCCCTCGCGGCGCGCGAAGGTCTGGACGCCGGCGCTCGGGTCCGGGCAGTCGTAGTTGGCGCCGCCGGTGACCTCGGTGAACGCGATGCCGGCCAGGCGGGCGCCGTCCTCGACGAAATCCGGCAGGAAGCGCCGCTTCTGCTCGGCGTTGCCGAAGCGCAGCAGCGGCTGCAGGCCCAGGCCGGTGGACAGCAGCGCCGAGGGCACGTTCACGTCGACGGCGGCCAGTTCCTCGGCCGCCAGCGCGAAGTCGAGCGTCGACAGTGCGGTGCCGCCGAACTCCTTCGGGATCAGGGCCTTGACGAAGCCCGCCGCGACCATGGCGTCGTAGTAGGGCCGCGTCGCGTAGAAGCGCTCCTCGGGCCGCGCCAGCGGCCGGATCGTCGCGGCCACCTCGCTCAGGACGCGCGCGGCAAAGCCGCGCGCATCGGCCTGCAGGGCGCGCTGGAACTCGCTGAGCGTGAAGTCGATCGCCATGGCAGCTCCTGGTTCGTGAGGGGTTCGGGCCGAAATGGCCGCGAAGCCCATGCTAGGCCGGCGCCCGGGCGCCGTCTTGGCGGTTCGTGCGGAGCGACTTGACGATTCGTGCAAGCCGACTTGCCATCGACTGATCCGCCGGGTAGAAATCAAAGAAAGCCCACCGAGAGGCGTCACTCGCGCCGCCAGCGTCCGGGCGAGGCCGAACCGCAGCTTGTCGAGGTTTTCGATGCGCATCTGGACCACCGAGAGTCAGCCGCAGCACCTGCAGTTCAGCTACTGGCGAGAGGTGCTCTGCGAGGCCTTCGTCTCGCTCGACCCCGTGCGTCAGCGCATGGGCCCTGGCTTCACCGGCGAGGTCTGCTCGAGCCCGCTGGGCCGCACGATGCAAACCCGCGTTGCATCGGGCGCGCAGTTCCTCAATCGGCGCACCGAGGAGATCCGTCGCAACCCGGTGGAATTCATCTTCGTCAACTTCCAGCTCGAAGGCTCCTGCGTCGTCCGTCAGGATGGGCGTGAATCCCTGGTGCAGAGCGGCGATTTCTCGATCGTCGATACGACACGCCCCTACTTCCTCGACTTCCGCGACGATTGGCGCGTGCTGTCGTTCCGGGTCCCGATAACGCAGTTCCTGGCCAAGCTGGCCGCACCTCGCGACGCCACGGCACGTTGCCTCAGCGGAGCGCATGGCGCCGGACTGGTGGCCACTCGATTCGCGCACTCGCTTCAGGATCTGGATGACGACCTGAGCGAGATCTCCCAGGAAAGCCTGGGCGCTGCATTGAACTGTGTCGTCACGGCCACCCTGGGATCGATGCCCGAGACGAGGGAACAGGATCGATCGTCACTGCGGCTTGCCACGAGAAGCGCGGTGGAGGGCTACATCGCAGACCATCTGGCCGATCCCTCGCTGAGTCCTCACACGATCGCTGCGCGATTCAGGATGTCGCGCCGCTCGCTGTACTCGCTGTTCGAGGCGTCACCCCTCTCCGTCAGCGGGATGATCCGCACCCTGCGCCTGGAACGGAGCGCGCAGGATCTGCTTCGGCCGAACCGGCCGTCGATCCTGGACGTCGCGCTCCGGTGGGGATTCAACGACCTCTCGCACTATTCTCGAATCTTCAGGCGCAGGTTCGGTGCCTCGCCCAGGGAGTTCATTGCCGCGTCGAGGAAGCCGGGCTCCTGACCTGCCGGACGGCCGCCATGGCGAGTCCTGGGGCGCGCCGCCGCCGGGATGTCAGGGGGCGAGGTGGGCATTGAGCGAACGCAGGTCGTCCTCCTGCAAGGCCCCGACGGAGGCGGCCAGGCGGATGCGGCCGAGCAGGTAGTCATTGCGCGATTGGGCGAGGTCGAGCTGCGCGGTGTAGAGGCGCTGTTGCGCGTCGAGCACGTCGAGCTCGGTGCGCGTCCCCAGGTCGCGGCCCAGCGTGGTGGCCTCGAGCGCCGTCTGTGCCGAACGCACTGCCTGTTCGAGCGAGCCGACGCGAGACACGCCGGTCGTCACGGCCAGGTAGGCGTCGTGCGCCTGCAGCCGGGCATCGCGTCTGGCCGCACCGACTTCCTGCTCGGCCTGGTCGCGCTTGGCGATCGCCTCCCGCTCGCGCGAACGGATGGCGCCGCCCGCGTAGAGCGGCACGTTGAACTGCAGGCCGACGACGGCCGTGGTCCGTCCGTCGGGCATGCTGAGCGCCGACAAGCCACCGGACTGGCCCTTGCGGCCGAGGCTGGCAACGAGATCCAGGGTCGGCCGACCGGACAGCTTGTACTTCTCGATCTCGATCCCGGCGATCGCGAGCTCGTGCTGCCGCGCGAGGACGCGCGTGTTGCCGATCACCGCCTGCGATTGCCACGCACCGGCGCTGTCGGGCTGAGGCGCCTGCGGCGCGAAGCCGGAGCGAAGGACGGCGAGCCCGTCGGCAGGCGCACCGGTCAGCGCCTCGAACTGCGCCCGCCGCAGCGTCAGGCTGCTCGCGGCCGAGACCTCGCGCGTCACGACGTTGTCGTAGCGCGCCTCGGCTTCCTGCAGGTCGGTGATGCGTCCACGACCCACGTCGAAGCGCGCCTGCGCGCGATCGCGCTGCAACGCGACGGCTGCCTTTTCGGCCTGGGCGACGCGCAGGCCCTCGGCGGCGAGAAGCACCTGGAAATAGGCCTCGGCAACGCGCTGGATCAGCTCCTGCCGCGCGTCGCGGTGACGCAGCTCGGCCAACGCGGTCTGCTGTTCGAGCTGCCGCTTGTCGGCGTGCGACTTGGCGTCGACGATCGGCTGCTTCATCTCCAGCGCCATCTCATGGACGCGGCCCGATCCGCTGGACCCGACAGCGTCCGCCAGCGGTGGTGGCAGGTCGCCGCTCGACGAGCGATCCGACATCTGCGTCAGGCTGGCGGTGAGCTGCACCTGCGGCAACAGCAAGGCACGACCCTGCACCGCCTTCTCGCGGCCGGCGCGCAGCGCCTCGTGCGCACCGGCGATGGTCGGGTCGTGGGAGGCCGCCAGGGCGTAGGCGTCCATCAGGTCGATCGCATGGGAGGGCCAGGCCAGCAGCGTGCAGGCAGCGACCACCGCGGCCTTGAGCAGGGATGCGTTCATCGAAGACTCCATCAGACCGCCGCTTGCGGTCGGGTCGCGCCATACCAGCTGGCATAGAGCGCAGGCAGGAAGACGAGGGTGAGCAGGGTCGCGATGAACAGCCCGCCCATGATGGCCCAGGCCATCGGGCTCCAGAACACCGAATGGGTGAGCGGAATCATCGCCAGGATGGCCGCCAGCGCCGTCAGGAGGATCGGCCGCATGCGGCGCACGGTCGACTCGACGATCGCGTGCCACAGGGAGGCACCCGCCTGGATGTCGTGGTCGATCTGCACCATCAGGATCACCGAGTTGCGAATGATCATCCCCGCCAGCGCGATCACCCCCAGCATCGCAACGAAGCCGAACGGGATCCGGAAGGCCGCGAGCGTTGCCGCGACGCCGATCAACCCGAGCGGCGCCGTCAGCAGCACCAGCGCCATCTTCTTCATGTCCTGCAACTGCAGCATCAGCAGCAGCAGGACGGCGACGGCCATCAGGGGCATCACCGCGAAGATCGAGGCCTGGGCCTTGGCGCTGGATTCCTGGGTGCCGCCGACCTCGATGCCGTAGCCGAGCGGCAGGTCGCGGGCGATCGCATCCACCTTCGGCTGCAGCGCCTTCGTCACATCGGGTGCCTCGGCACCGGCGACGTCGGCGCGCAAGGTCAGCGTCGGCACGCGGTTGCGGCGCCACAGCACGCTGTCCTCGCTGTCCAGTGACAGCCGTGCGAGCTGCGACACCGGCACGAAGCGGCCATCGCGCAGGTAGATCTTGGCGTCCTTCAGGTTGTTGAGGTCCGTCCGCTCGGGAGCGACCAGGCGTGCCACCACGTCCAGCCCCTCGTCGCCCTCGCGGTACTGTGTCACGGTGTTGCCCGACAGCGAGCCCTGCAGCGCGAACTGGATCTCGCGCGAGGTAATGCCGAGCTGGCGCGCGCGGTCCTGGTCGACGTCGACGACGACGCGCTTGATGCGCTCGCCCCAGTCCTGGTTGACGCGGCGCACGTGCGGATCGGCGCGCAGCACCGTGGCCAGCTCACCGGCGATGCGCAGGACCTGATCGTTCTCGGGACCGAACACGCGGTACTGCAGCGGGTAGCCGACCGGCGGACCGTTCTCCAGCCGGTTGACGCGGCCACGCACCAGCGGAAAGTCCTCGTCGAACAGGCGATGGAGCCTGGCGAGCACGCGCTCGCGCGCCTCGCCGCCCTTCGTCATCACCATCATCTCCCCGAGGTTCAGGTTCGGCGTCTGCACATCCAGCGGCAGGTAGAAGCGCGGGCTGCCGTTGCCGACGTAGCTGGTGACGGCGACCACGTCCGGATCCCCCTCCAGCTTCGCTTCGAGCGCGCGCACCTCGCGCTGGCTGGCTTCGAAGGTGGCCGCCTCGGGCAACCACAGGTCGACCATCAGTTCAGGCCGATCCGACGCGGGAAAGAACTGCTGCGGCACGGTCCCGAACAGCGCGATCGACCCGGCGAACGCTGCCGCCGTGGTGCCGATCACCCAGCGCCGCCGGTGGAGACAGGCCTCGACGAGGCGGCGAAAGTGCGCGTAGACGCCACGGCGGTAGACCGCGTCCTCGTCCTGCGGCGCATGCGCCTCCTCCTTCAGCAACCGGAATCCGAGGTAGGGCGTGAACAGCACCGCGACGAGCCACGACAGCATCAGCGAGATGCCGACCACCTGGAACAGCGAGAACACGTACTCGCCCGAGCCCGACTTGGCGAGGCCGATCGGCAGGAAGCCGGCCGCGGTGATCAGCGTGCCCGTCAGCATCGGGAACGCGGTCGCGGTGTAGGCATGCGTCGCGGCGCGGAAGCGATCCCAGCCCTGCTCGAGCTTCAGCGCCATCATCTCGACGGCGATGATCGCGTCGTCGACCAGCAGGCCGAGCGCGATGATCAGCGCGCCCAGCGAAATGCGCTGCAGCTCGATGCCGAGGAAGTACATGACCAGGAAGGTCAGCGCCAGCACCAGCGGGATCGACAGCGCCACCACCAGCCCGGTGCGCCAGCCCAGCGAGAAGAAGCTGACGACCAGCACGATCGCGACAGCCTCCGCGAGGCTCTTCTTGAACTCGTGCACGGACTCCTGCACCACGCGCGGCTGATCCGACACGGCGTGGACCTGCACGCCCACCGGCAGCTCGGCCTGCACGCGCGCCACCGTCGCGCCGAGCTGCCGTCCCAGCCGGATCACATCGCCGCCCTGGCGCATGCTGACCGCCAGGCCGACCGCCGGTTCGCCGTTGAAGCGCATGCGCGACGTTGCGGGGTCGACGACGCCGCGCCGGACGTCGGCGATGTCACCGAGGCGGAACATGCGCTCGCCGGCGCGGATGCCGATGCCGGCGATGCGTTCCACCGAATCGAACTCGCCGCTGACCGTCAGGCGCAGCTGCTCGGTGCTCGTCAGCACGGTGCCGGCGGCCCCGACATGGTTGGTCGATGCGAGCGTGGTCGAGATGATCGAAGGGTCGATGCCCAGCGAGGCCAGCTTCGCGTTGCTCGCCTCGACATAGATCTTCTCGTCCTGCGCCCCGACCAGCTCGACCTTGTTGACGTCGGACACGCGCAGGAACTCGCTGCGCGCCGCGTCGGCGAAGTCGCGCAGCTGCGCGTCGGAGAACCCGTCGCCGGTGATCGCATAGAGGTTGCCGAACGTGTCGCCGAACTCGTCGTTGAAGAACGGGCCCTGCACGCCCTGCGGCAGCGTGTGCGCCATGTCGCCCAGCTTCTTGCGCACGCGGTACCAGACGTCGGGCACGGCCGAAGGCGGCGTCGCCTCGCGCAGGTTCACCTTGATCTGCGTGCTGCCGGGCCTGGCGTAGCTGCTGGTGTAGTCGATCTCGGCGACCTCCTGCAGCGTCTTCTCGAGCTTGTCGGTCACCTGCTCGGCCATCTGGCGTGCCGAGCTGCCGGGCCAGGAGGCCTGAACCACCATCGTCTTGACGGTGAACTCGGGGTCCTCCTTCTGACCCAGCTGGCCGTAGGCGAGCACGCCGGCGATCGACATCAGCGCCAGCAGGAAGACGATCATCTGCGGGTGCTTCAGCGCCCATTCGGAGAGGTTGAGGCCCTTCACGGCTGCACCGCCTTCCGTTCGCCCTGCGCGACGGCGACCGGCGCAGCCGGCATGCGCACCGCCTGGCCGGCGACGAGCATGTGCACGCCGGCCGTGACGACGGTCTCGCCGCCGCTGAGGCCGGCCGCGACCAGCACCTGGTCCCCCTGGGCGCTGCCCAGCCGCACCTCGCGCGGTGCGACACGGGCCGTCTGCGGATCGACGACCCAGACCTCGGCACGGTCGCTGCGGTGGACCACCGCGGACAGCGGCAGCCGGATCGCGCGGCGGCCCTCCACGTCGGGTGCGAACACCGAGGCCGTCATGCCCAGGCGCAACGCCGCGTCGGCGTCGACGATGGCGATGCGCGCCGAGTAGGTGCGCGTCACGCTGTCGGTGTCGGGCGCCAACTCGCGCAGCGTCCCGCGGTACGTCCTGCCGGGCTGCGCCCAGACCGAGACCTGCAGGGCTCTGGCTTCGCGCAGCTCGTCGACGCGAGATTCGGGCACGCTGACCACGACCTCGCGTTCGCCGGCCGCCGCCAGCGTCACCACGGGCTGCCCGGCCGAGACGACCTGGCCGGCCTCGGCATCGATCGCGCTGATCACGCCGGCGCGGTCGGCCAACAGCTCGGTGTAGCCACGCTGGTTGACCTTGATCTGGTGCTGTGCGAGCGCCGACTTGAGCTGCGCCTCGGCCTGGTCGAGCGCGAGGCGCTGCTGGTCGACCTCCGCCTGGGAGGCGAAGCGGCGTGCCAGCAGCTGTTCGGTGCGCTCGAGGTCGGTGCGGTTCTGCGCGACGCGCGCTCGCGCCGCCTCGACGTCGGCACCCGCGGCGACGAGGTGCAGCGTTTCCTGCGCCGGGTCCAGCCGCAGCAGAGGCTGGCCGCGCCGGACCTCGCTGCCCACGTCGACCAGCCGCGCGACGACGCGGCCCGAGGCCTGGAAGCCGAGGCGGCTCTCGTAGCGCGCGTGCACGACGCCCGAGTAGGTGGCGCCGACCGAGCCCTCGCTCGCGCCTGCCACGGTGCTGTGCACGGGGCGGATGTCTTCCTGCACGGGTTCGGTTCCCGGGCTGCATGCGCCCAGCAGGCCGAGGCCGATCAGTGCCCCGATCGATGCGATGTTCATGGGGTGCTCCTGGTGCTACTTGACGACGTAGCCGCGTGCTTCCATGCAGGCACCGAAGCCGCGGTCGTAGGTGCTGCGCTGCTGCAATCTCGCGGCCTGCTGCTGGGCGACGCGCTGCTGTTCGGCGCTCAGCGTCTGCTGCTGTTGCGCCCGCTGGCGCAATGCCGAGCCCAGCAGTCCGGTGGCCGCCCCCTTGCCGGCGTCGCGGTCGGCCAGCTCGGCCACTGCGGCGCCGCCGGCCGCGCCGCGGACCATGGCGCCGCCCGGCTGGGCGCTGCCGGAGGGCGTCGATGCGGCCGGCGGGGGCGCCTGCGTCGGATCGAAGCCGGACTGCTCGCGCGCCCAGTCGTGGCACTCGTAGCGATCCTGGTCCGCCTGCTTGGCGCTCTGGCCCTTGGCCGGGTAGACGACCTGCCCGGTGGGGCTGCGGGCCATCGACTGCAGGGGCAGCGCGCCGCCCGCCAGCACGAAGGTGGCCAGGAGAAGTGCGTTTCTCATCAGCGTCTCCCGGGGCTTCAGCGCGCCGACCCGCAGGTCACCGTGGCGCCGGAGGCATCGACGCAGCTCGCGCTGCGCGAGAAGCCCGAGCCCTTGGTGTAGGAGGTCGAGCCTTCGTAGGTGACGCCCGTCTCGGCGCGGGTCGCCGTCGTGCTGCGCTGGCCGGACGCCTCGCCGTCGGCGCTGCGCTCGAAGCTGCGGCTGCCTTCGGCACTGCCCTTGTCGCCGCTGACGCTGCCATTGCGGCTGGCGTCCACGCTGCCGTCATCGCTGCGCCGGTACTGTGTCGAGCGCTGCCCCTGCGTGCCGTCGGCCGTGGTGAAGGCCCCCCCGCGCCGGGCCGCGGCATTGCCCTGCCCGTCCGAGACCGCGTTGCCCCGGCGCACGACGTCGAGCTGGCTGCCGTTGAACTGGGTGGTGCCGCGCGCCGCCAGCGAGCCGTCGACGCCCTGCCGCGTGCTGCGGCTGACGTCGACCGCCGGTTGCGCCTGGGCGGCGAGGGTCGCAGCGACGAGGACGGTGAAGGAAAGAAAACGTTGCATGGTGGGTGCTCCTGGAGGGGGGTGGGTTCGTTGAGGTCATGGGGCCGGGATCGCACAGCCTTCGCGTCGGGCCTCGGCGTCGAGAACGGCGAGGCGCTTCTCGGCCTGACCGGCCTCGGCCTTGCCCGTGGCCTTGCGGGCGATCACGGCGAAGGGCAGCACGGCCCGCCAGGCGGTCTCGCCCTTGTCGATCGCATCGAGCCGGAGCTGCCCGGCGCGGTCGGTCTCCGCGGCGATGCGCCGGCAGGTGTCCGTCGGTGACGACGGCTCGGCCCGGGCCAGGACAGGCCAGGCGCAGGCGCTCGCCAGCGCGATGGCAAGAACGACCAGCGTGAACAGGTCGTCGAGGGAGGGGTGTCGGTTCATCTTGGGCTCCTGACGGGGGGCGAAGCGTCCTGCTCGCCTGGCGTCATTGAGCCCGTCGCGCGTTGCAGCCCGGTTGCAGTTCCGGGCCCGTCGATGACAGATGTAGTCGTTGCCGGCGCGCGGCAGCGGCCGGTGTCAGAGCACCGGCTCGACCTCGGCGTCGAACAGGTAGCCCGCGCCGCGCTGCGTGGTGATGAAGCGCGGGTTCGACGGATCGGCCTCGATCTTGCGGCGCAGCCGCAGGATCTGCACGTCGATGGAACGGTCGTAGACCTCGGCGTTGTGCAGACGCGAGAGGTCGAGCAGCTGGTCGCGCGCCAGCACCCGCCGCGGCGCGCACAGGAACGCGGCGAGCAGGCTGAACTCGCCGTTGGTCAGCGTGATCGCGCGCCCCTCGGGGTCCTTCAGGCGCCGAAGGCCGACATTGAGCTCCCAACCACCGAAGCGGTAGGCCCTGACCTTGGCCACCGCATCGGCCACCGTCGCCTGGGCCTGGGCACGCCGCAGCAAGGCACGCACGCGCGCCAGCAGCTCGCGGGTGCCGAAGGGCTTGGTCAGGTAGTCGTCCGCCCCGAGTTCGAGGCCCATCACCCGGTCGGCCTCTTCGGCGCGACCGGTCAGCATCAGGATCGGGATGGCCGATCGCTCGCGCAGCCGGCGCGCGATCTGCATGCCGTCCTCGCCGGGCAGGCGCACGTCGAGGATGACGAGATCGACGGTCTCGCGGGAGAGCACGATCTCCAGCTCGGCACCACTCGCGACCGCCGTGACACGCAGCTCGTTGTCGCCCAGGTAATCCGTCAGCAGTGCGCGCAGCGCCGGATCGTCGTCGACGGCGAGCACGTGCGGGCAGGCGGAGACCGGAGACGCCATGCCGCTAGCTTCCGTCACATTCCGCGCGCCCGCAACCCGGGCGGCCGCGCTGCAGCGCCGACGCCAGGCCACGGGCGATGTCGCGCGCCACCAGCGGCTTGTTCAGCACCTCGGCGACGCCGGCCTCGCGCGCACGCGCCGCGAGCGCCGGCGTGACGTAGCCGCTCATCAGCACGATCGGCAGCGCGGGCCGCAGGCGGCGGATCTCGGCCACCAGCTCCGAGCCCGTCATGCCGGGCATGGCCTCGTCGGTCAGCAGCACCTGGAAGCGGTCGGGCGCGGCACGGAAGGCCTCGAGCGCGGCACCGCTCGACGCGAAGCCGACGGCCTCGTAGCCCAGTTCGGCGAGCTGCTCCTCGCCCAGACGAACCAGCGCCTCCTCGTCGTCCACCAGCAGCACGGTCTCGCCGTTGCCGGGGGCGACCGGCTCGTCGGCTGCGACCGGTCTCGCGGCTGCGCCGTGCCAGGGCAGGTAGGCGGTGAAGCGGCTGCCCGCCCCGACGCGGCTTTCGACATCGATGCCGCCGCCGAGCTCGGTGACGATGCCATGCACGAGCGACAGCCCGAGCCCGGTCCCGACACCGACCTCCTTGGTCGTGAAGAAGGGGTCGAAGATGCGCTCCAGCAGCGCCGCGTCGATGCCGCTGCCGCTGTCCTCGACGCGCAGCCGCACATAGCTGCCGGCGGGCAGCAGCCGGGTCGTGACAGGGGTCTCGGCGTCGGTCTGCACGACGTCGAGCACGACCGTCAGCGTGCCCGCCCCCTTCATCGCCTGGACAGCGTTGGCGCACAGGTTCAGCACCACCTGGTGCACCTGGGTCGGATCGCCGAGCACCGCGGCATCGCCGGCGCGCAGCTCGCGGTGCAGACTCAGCTCGCGCGGCAGGGTCGCACTCACGCCGTCGAGCGCCTCGGCCACCACCGACTGCACATGCACCGGCACGCGCTCACCGACCCCGCTGCGGCTGAACGCAAGAATGCGCTCGACCAGCGACTTGGCGCGCAGCCCCGCACCCAGGGCCGACTCGATATGACGCCGCTGCGCGCCGCCCTCGGCAGCGTCCTTCAGCGCCATCTCGCCGTAGCCGAGGATGGCCGCGAGGATGTTGTTGAAATCGTGTGCGATGCCGCCGGCCAGCGTGCCGATGGCCTCGAGCTTCTGCGCCTGGCGCAGCTGCCGTTCGGCGCCGACGGCCTCCGACACGTCGCGGATGTTGAGCACGATGCCACCGACCGCCGGGTGGCCGCGCAGGTCGCTGGCGATCGCCTCGAGCACGCGCTCGCTGCCGTCCGCATGGGACGCGCGGCACTGGATCGCGCTGCCGTCGGGCTGCTCGATCTGACGGACCAGCGCCTCTGCGTCGGCCTCCAGCACCAGCTCGCGGACCGGCCGTCCGACCCAGTGCTCCGGTGGTCGACCCAGCATGCGCTCGACCGGCGGGCTGACATAGCGCAGCGCACCGGCGGCGTCGACCACCGCGACGAAGTCGGAGGCGTTGTCGGTCATCGCCCGCCAGCGCTCCTCGGTCAGGCGCAGCGAGGTCAGCGCGGCCTCGATCTCCTGCTTGTCCTGGCGCAGCGTGGCATCACGCTCGGCGATCTTGCCGGCCATGTCGTTGAAGGCCAGCGCGAGACGGCCGAGCTCGTCGTCGCGCCCCGAAGGCAGGCGCACCGCCATGTCGCCGCCGGCCACGCGCTCGGCCGCCTGGGTCAGCTCGCCCAGGGGACCGGCCACCTGGCGACGCAGGATCGCCGCCAGCAGGGCGAGCAGCGCCAGCAGCACGCCGAGGTAGACCGCCGAGCCCCACAGCGCCACGCGCCAGGCGTCGGCACGCACCGTGGCCCCGGGCAGCGTGGCGGCCACGTACCAGTCGGGGCCATCGATGCGTGCGGTGGCGAAATAGAGATCGCTGTCGGTGCTTTGCCCGGCGACAGGCGCACCCGCGCCCTGTCGCGTGCTGGCGAGCAGCGCCCCGGCAAGGTCGCCGCCGAGGCCGTCCAGCACGGCCTGGTTCGCGCTCGGCGCCGACGGGTCCGCCTCGCGCGTGTCGGCCAGCAGGCGACCATCGGGCTTGAACACCAGGTAGCGCGACGGACCGGCACCGAGCGGCATGGTGCGCGCCAGGAAGTCCTTGAACCTCAGCGTCGTCGCGACGGTCGCGATGTGGCGCTCGCCGACATGCACCGGCGTCAGCACCTGGAAGATCGGCCCCAGTCCGGGCCCGGGGCCGATGTCGTCGACCAGCGGCGTCGCGTAGCGCGAACGCGTACCGGGACGCGCCGGGGCGTACGCGAGCCGGCCCCACTCGTAGTCGCGCTGATCGAAGTCCGGCGGGATGTCGAACACCCAGTTCGGGAACAGGTAGGGGTCGTAGCCGACGTTGCTCTGCTCCGGCACGCCCATGAAGAACAGGTTGTCACGACGGATCGCAGCGCCCGGACCGTAGCGCGTCGACAGATCCCAGAACAGCACCAGCAGGTGCTTGAGCTCGGTGGTCAGCGGCGTCGCCGTCGGCACCCATCCGGTCGGGTGGACGGAGCCGTCGGCAAGCTCGGGACGGTTGCGCCAGACGCCGTCGGGGTAGCGCTGCAGGATGGTGTCGAAGCGCCGCGTCGTCGCGTCATCCTGGTAGGCGGGCCAGCGCTCGGCGAACGCCAGCCGAACCGTCTCGTGCGTCTCGACGGTGTAGCCGAGCACGCGCTCGGCGACGCGGGCGCGCTCGGCCACCGCGGCGGCCAGGCGCTGCAGCGCATCCGTCTGCGATTGGCGGTACAGCAGCGTGGCATTGAAGACCGCGGCACCGAACAGCAGCAGGCCCCCGGCCAGGGCCAGGCGCAGCAGCGTCTTGCCCGTGAGCGTGTGCAGGAACGGGGCGGTCATGTCCGTTCCGGGCGCCGTGCCCGGTACGCCGCGCACGCATCGACGGCGAGAACGGCGGATGAAACGTGGCGCAGGACGAGCGGCATGGCGGGCGGTCGGACAAGGGCAGCCTGCGCCGCAGTGTGTCATCGATCGCCCGGCCTCGGCATGGCGCGACGAGCCGTGCGGATTACAGATGAAACGCAACGGCGGACTCGCCAGGCTGCGCAGGCCGCTCCACCCTCGACGGCGTGCCGCCCGTCAGCCCCGGTGCTTCGCCACGTGCTCGGCGCCGGTGCCGCAAGGTACGGACCCGCACCGACGCGCAAACGCCCACGACAGCGCCAGCACCGCGATGACGGGCACGTAGACCACGGCCAGGCCGGCCAGTTCCGGGCGATTCAGGAGTTGATCGGCCATCAGGACCACGATGGGCACGTTGTGGATGCTGGCCTCGATGGAGATCGTGAACCGCAACGGCGGGTCGAGTCCGGCGACGGCTGCAGCGGCGTGGCTGGAACCCAGCATCAGTGCGCAGAGCAGCAAGGCGGCCGGCAGGTTGTCGAGCCAGCGCGCCGCCAGATGGTCAAAGATCGAAACGAAGACCACCGCCAGGATGACGACGACCAGTGCTGCCGCGCCGTCGTGTGCGAGCCGCATCAGGTCCGAACCGGCCTTCAGGTGGGCTCTCAGCAGCATGCCCAGCGTCACGGGCAGCACCACCAGCAGCACGATCTTCTGCACGGTCCTCCAGGGGTGCAGCTGAAGAGCGTCCGATCCATCGCTGAACATCGCGAACCCCAGCCCTGCGATGAGCGGCGTCAGGGCCATGCAGAGCAGGCCGTTGAGCGTGGTCAGTGCCACCGAGACATCGACCCTGGCCCGTGCGAACTGCACGATCCCGTTGGCGACGGCCCCGCCCGGCGCCGCGACAAGTAGCACGACTCCCAGTGCGATGTCGGGCCGATCGCGATACAACCAGGCCACGGCGAATCCGCACGCGGGGGCCACGAGCAATTGACACCCGAGGCCGATCCACAGCGGCTTCGACTGGCGTGTCAGGGCCCTGAAGTGCTCGATCGAAAGACCCAGCCCCACGCACACCATCATCATGAACACGCTGACGGACAGCACGAATGACAGCACGGATCGGGTGTCCAGAGCGTCCAAGCCTTGTCTCTTGTCGGGCTGCGGTCCGGCGAGGTTCCCGTAGCGGGTCGGCTCTGTCAACCCGCACCTGTCCTTGTTCCACCAGGCGAAACCTTGACTGCCTCCGTGAAGACCGTTCGTGCACTGGAGCGTGGGCTGCAGGTGTTCAGGGCCCTCGACAACGACGACGGGCGCTCGCTGCAGCAACTGCACACCCAGACCGGCATGGCGAAGCCCACGTTGCTCCGGCTGCTGCTGACCCTGGAACAGCAGGGGTTCGTGTGGCGTGCCATGGGCGACGGCCTCTATCGCCGAAAGGTCGTCCTGACCGAGACAACGCAAGGTTCGACGCGCCAGCGTGAGCTCGGAGAGATTGCCGGCCCCTATCTCGAGCGCCTGCAGCGCAAGGTGATCTGGCCGTCGGATCTGCTGGTGGTCCGCAACAACCGCCTCATCGCCGCCGAGACGTCGCGCAAGCGCAGCGGCCTGGCGCTGGACTTCTACCCGATCGGCTTCCGGGTCGACTTCTTCCTCAGTGCGCCGGGACGCGCCTACCTCGCCTGGTGCTCCGACAAGGAGCGCGAGCGCGTCCTGGCCTTCCATCACCGGCACCCGCCGACGATCCCGCGCAGTCTGGCGGTCATGAACGCTGAACTGCCCGCGATCCTCGAACGCACGCGCCACCAGGGCTATGGCGCGCGCGACCCGCAGTTCGGCGGTTCGCAGAAGCCGATGTCCGAGTTCGACGACGGCCTCGATGCCATCGCCGTGCCGGTGCTCCAGGGCCAGCGCGTTCTCGCGTGCATCAACCTGGTGTGGATGCGCAAGTACCGCTTGCGCAGCAAGATCGTGCGAGACCACCTCGCGGATCTGAAGGCGACCGCCGCCGAGATCGGCGCAGCTGCGGCCCGGGCCGGCCGGTAGCTTCCGCAGCACCGCGGCTGTCCCGTCGCGCCCCGCGTGCGGCCCGTGGAGGGCTCGCTCGGACCATTCCACCTGGTGTAACGCCACCCCAAAACAAGATGCGATAGCTCCTGCTTGCGTGCAGCATCCGCCCCCAACAAGAAACCCACCGCATCTGGACGGTGAGGCGATGCACACAAGGAGACAAGCATCTTGAAATCGTTCCGACTTCCGCAGGCCATGGCGGCCGCTGCCCTGTGCGCGGCCTCCTCATCCGCCCTGGCACAAGGCTCCGACCTGACGCTCTACGGCTACCTCAACACCGCCGTCGAGTCGTATCACAAGGGCGCGGCGGCGAGCAGCAGCGCCGTCGGCCTGCCGAGCGCGACCACCTCGCGTCTCACGAACTACGGCTCCTTCTTCGGCACCCGCGGCAGCGAGGACCTGGGCGGCGGCATGAAGGCACTGTTCCAGGTCGAGTCCTACGTCTTCCTCGACGGCGTGACGCCCCCCGGCTTCAACGCCTTTGCCTCGCGCAACACGCGGGTCGGCCTGGAGACGCCGTATGGCACCGTCTTCGGCGGGGTGTGGGACACCCCCGTGCGGATGCTGCTGGCGCGCGATCTCTTCCCCGGCTCCACGCCCGACGGCGGCCAGATCCTCGGGAACGGCGTCGCCAACACGGTCAGCAACGTGCAGGCTCCCGGCTCCTTCGCCCGTCGCCAGGTGAACACGCTCGCGTACTGGTCCCCGTCGATGAACGGGCTGCGGCTGATGGCGCACTACAGCTTCGGCGAAGATGCCACGCCGACGGCACGCCCGCGCTTGCTGTCCACGTCGGCGGTGTACGACGGGGGTCCGCTGTCGTTGGGTGCCGCGTACGAAACCCACGGTCGCTACGGCGGCGCCGGAACGCAGGACCGCGCCTGGGTCCTCTACGGTGCCTACACCTTCGGCAACCTGAAGCTCGGTGCCTATGTCGTGGACATGCACTACGAACGGGTGATCGGCAGCGACACGCTCGACCTCGACGTCCGCAACTGGCAGCTGCAGGCGACCTACCGGCTCGGCAAGGGCTTGCTGAAGGCGGCGTACACCCGCGCCGACAACGGCTCCGGCAGCCTGTCGGCACTGGGCACCGACGCCAACGGCCAGGTCACCGTCGATGCGTCCCGGATGGCCGGCCAGGCCACCGCCGGCCCCGACACCGGCGCCTCGCAGATCGCGCTGGGCTACGAGTACGGCTTGTCCAAGCGCACGGCCTGGCACACCAACCTGCTGTTCCATCGCAACGAGCGCAACGGCGCCTACACCCCCTTCGCTGGGGTGCCGTCCCCCGCCGGCGCGCTGGGCGTCCGCACCCGGCTGCTGTCGGTCGGCCTGCGCCATGTGTTCTGAGGAGCCCACGATGAAACTCACCGCATCACCGAAACCCACCCTCGCCGCCTTGACGCTGGGCGCCGCCGCACTCCTGTGCGTCGCGACGACCGTGCGTGCCGAGGGCACGGCCCCGCCAACCCGCCCCAACATCCTGCTGATCGTCGCCGACGACCTGGGCTACTCCGACCTCGGCGCCTACGGCGGCGAGATCGACACGCCTCACCTGGACGCGATCGCCCGTGACGGCGTGCGCCTGACGAGCTTCTACTCGGCGCCGTTCTGCTCGCCCACGCGCGCCATGCTGATGTCGGGCACCGACAACCACCTGGCCGGCTTCGGCGGCATGGCCGAACTGCTCACCCCGGACCAGAAGGGCAGGCCGGGCTACGAGGGCTTCCTCAACGACCGGGTCGTGCCCTTCCCCCAGTTGCTGCGCGACAGCGGGTACCACACCTACATGGCCGGCAAGTGGCACCTCGGGGTCACGCCCGAAGTGAGCCCGGCCCGGCGCGGCTTCGAGCAGTCGTACGCGATGGTGCAGGGCGGCGCCGGGCATTTCGACCAGACCGGCATCATCACCGGCGACCCGGCCAAGCCCCCGCGCGCGATCTACAACGAGAACGGCCAGCTCGTCGACGTGCCCGCGCGAGGCTTCTACTCGAGCGAGTTCTTCGCGCGCCGCATGATCTCCTACATCGACCGCGGCCGCGGCGACGGCAAGCCCTTCTTCGGCTACCTCGCCTTCACCGCGCCGCACTGGCCCCTGCAGGCCTACGACGAGACGATCCGCAAGTACGAGGGCCGCTACGACGTCGGCTACGACGCGATCCGCGACCGGCGCACCACGCGCCAGAAGGCGCTGGGCATCATCCCGAAGGATGCACAGGTCTACACCGGCCACCCGCTGTGGCCGAAGTGGAGCACGCTGACCGCTGCGCAGAAGCAGACCGAATCCAAGCGCATGGCGGTCTATGCCGCGATGGTCGACGACATGGATTACTACATCGGCGAAGTCGTGAACTACCTGAAGAAGACCGGCCAGTACGACAACACGCTGATCCTCTTCATGTCCGACAACGGCGCGGACGGCAACACCGCACTCGACGAAGGCCGCACGCGCGAGTGGGTGAAGACGCGCATGGACAACAGCCTCGCCAACAGCGGGCGCAAGGGCTCCTACATCGACTACGGCCCCAACTGGGCCCAGGTGGGCTCCAACCCCTTCCACCTGTACAAGGGCTTCCTGTACGAGGGCGGGATCTCCGTGCCGTTCATCGCCAGCTGGCCGGCACTGGGCCGCAAGGGGCAGATCAGCGACAGCTTCGCCCACACGATGGACATCGCGCCCACGCTGCTGGAGCTGGCGGGGGCCCGCCATCCGGGCACCGAGTACCAGGGACGTGCGGTGCTCCCGCTGCGCGGTCGCTCGATGCTCGCGATGCTGACCGGGCAGCGCGACAGCGTGCACCCGGCCGATCACGTGCACGGCTGGGAACTCGGGGGCCGCAAGGCGCTGCGCAAGGGGGACTGGAAGATCGTCTACAGCAACCGGCAGTGGGGCACCGGCGAGTGGGAGCTCTACGACCTGTCCAAGGATCGCAGCGAACTCAACAACCTGGCGGCGTCCCAGCCGGCCAAGTTGAGCGAGCTGGTGGCCGAGTACGAGCGCTACGTGCGCGAAGTGGGCGTGGTGGACATCCCCGGCCTGGCGGAGCGCAAGGGCTACAGCAACGGCACGCGCTACTTCGAGGACATGCAGTGAAGAGGGACCTGCGGCCACGCGCACTGCCGCGGGTGGCCGCGGCTGCGCTGGCCGCGGGCCTGCTGTGCCACCAGTTGACCCCGATGGCGGTCGAGGCGTCGGCCGATCACGGCCTCTGCGAGGCCTACGCCGGGCTGCCGGCCGCCGACGGTGCCCACGACGGCATGGTGCGGGTCGCGGGCGGCCGCTTCGAGATCGGCGCCGACGACGCCTACCCCGAGGAACGGCCGGCGCTGCCGGCCGAAGTGCGCAGCTTCTGGATCGACCGGCACCCGGTCACGAACGCGCAGTTCGCCCGCTTCGTCGCGGCGACGGGCTACGTCACGACCGCCGAGCGCGCGGCTGCCGCGGGCGAGGTGCCAGGGTCTGCGGTGTTCGTGCCGCCGGCGCACGGCCGGCCCGGTGGCTGGCGCTACGTGCCCGGCGCCGACTGGCGCCATCCCGGCGGGCCCGGCAGCGATCTGGACGGACGGGGCAACCACCCCGTGGTGCAGGTGTCGTACGACGATGCGCTCGCCTACGCACGCTGGGCGGGACGCGACCTGCCGACCGAGGCGGAATGGGAGTACGCCGCGCGGGGCGGACTGAAGGGGCAGCGCTACGCCTGGGGCAGCGAAGTGAGGCCCGACGGCGTGCACCGGGCGAACACCTGGCAGGGCGAGTTTCCGCTGAACGACACGCAGGAGGACGGCTACGCCGGCACCTCGCCGGTGGGTTGCTTCCGGCCCAACGGCTTCGGTCTGTACGACATGGCCGGCAACGTGTGGCAATGGACCGCCAGCTGGTACCGGCCGGGGCACCAGGCCGGCGCGAACGGACGGCTCGCCGAGACGCCGGCCGCCGGCAGCGGTGACCCGCGCCAACCGGGCACGCCGGTGCGCGTGATCAAGGGCGGCTCGCACCTGTGCTCGCCGGACTACTGCCTCCGCTACCGACCGTCGGCACGGCAGCCGCAGGCCACCTCGACCGCCACGTCGCACGTCGGATTCCGCACGGTGCGCCGGTCCTGAGCGATCGACCGGCGGGAGGCCACGAAGGCCCGGCCGGGCACGAGCGATCACGGCGCGCTGGCCACCCCCTTGCCGGCCGGCCGCAGCCCGCGGTCGCGCCGCTGTCGATCGAGGGCGCCGGAGGCCGCGGCCTTCAGCAGCTTGCGGAAGGTCGGGCATTGCGCATGGCTGGGCGCGCGGCAGGCCGCGGCATGTCGCAGTCCCCGGCTCATCGCGCGCAGCTGCCGCACCGTCGCATCGATCTCGTCGGCCTTCGCCGCGAGCAACTGCCGGTCGATGTTCGGGGCGCCCTGCGGCGACAGCATCGAACGGACCTCGTCGAGCGACAGGCCGGCCGCCTGGCCCAGGGCGATGAGCGCCAGCTGGTCCAGCACCGAGTCCGCGAAGCGGCGTCGGGCGCCCTGCGGACCGAGCGACGCGATCAGCCCCCGCTGCTCGTAGTAGCGCAGCGTCGACGCCGGCACGCCCGCGCGCCGGGCCACTTCGGAAATATCCACCGCCGACCCCTTGACTTGAAGTTGACTTGAACTTCTATAGTGAACTCGAAGCACACCCGAGTCAATCAAGGAGGTCCCTCATGACATCGATGCAAGAGATTCAACGCCTGGTCCTGATCGGGGCGGGCGCCACCGCCGTCCTCGACGCGTGGCTCCTCGTCCTCCGCCGTGCGGGGGTGCCCGGCCTGGACTTCGCCCACCTCGGGCGCTGGGTCGGGCACCTGCTCCACGGCCGGTTCATACATGCCGCCATCGCACGCACCGCGCCCATACCGCGCGAACGGATGTGGGGTTGGCTGACCCACTACGCGATCGGCATCGCCTTCGCGGCCGCCCTGGTGGCCATCGAGGGCTGGGCCTGGGTCCGGGAGCCGACGCTGATGCCGGCCGTCGCCTTCGGTCTGCTCACGACACTGGCGCCGCTGGCCGTCCTGCAACCGGCGATGGGCGCCGGGTTCGCGGCGTCCAGGACGCCGACACCGACGAAGAACCGGCTGCGGAGCCTGGCCAACCACACGGTCTTCGGCCTCGGCCTCTACCTGTCCGCGGCCATCGCCGCGATGCCGTGGCGCTGATCCCGACATCCCCTGGAGCCATGACATGCAAAGGCTCGCCATCGTCTATCACAGCGCGCAGGGTCACACCGCGCACATCGCGACCCACGTGGCCGAAGGCGCCCGCAGCAGCGCCACGGTCGAGGCGCAGTTGCTCGAGGCCACCGAACTGGCGCAGCGACCCGATGAGTTGCTGGCGTACGACGGCGTCGTGCTGGGCTCTCCGACCTACCTCGGCGGCGTGTCCGGCCCGTTCAAGGGCTTCATGGACGCCACCGGCCGGCTGTGGCGCACGCAGCGGCTCAAGGGCAAGCTGGCCGCCGGATTCACCGTGTCCTCGCTGCCCTCCGGCGACAAGCAGTCGACGCTGACCTCGATGTTCGTGTTCGCCATGCAGCACGGCATGCTGTGGGTCGGCAACCCCTTCCTGCCCGGGCAGCACGACGGCGTGCCGCACGACCAGGCCGTCAACCGGCTCGGCTCCTGGTCGGGCCTGATGGCGCAGGCCGGACACGCGGCAGCGGCCGATGCCTTCGTGCCGGGCGACATCACGACCGCGCGGCTGTTCGGCCGGCACGTGGCACAGACCCTGGAGCGGCTCGGCCCTCCCCGCGCTGCAGGAGCGGCGGCCTGATTCCCCGGCGCCATGGGCCGCTGCGGTGGCCGATCACTGCAGGCCGACCAGCCGCGCGATCATCTCGCCCGCGCTGCGGGCCTGCAGCTTCTTCATCAGGCGTGCGCGGTGGCCGTCGATCGTGCGCGGGCTCACGCCGAGCGCACGCGCGATGGCCTTGGTGCCCTGCCCCGCCGCGAGCTGGCGCGCGATCTCGCGCTCGCGCGCCGTCAGATCGACCGTCACCGGGCGACGCGCGGAGATGTCCTCGAAGGCCCACACCGCACGGGCGAAGGGCTGGTCGAGCCGCATCGAACGACCGGCCACGTGGCACCAGAACAGCCGGCCGCTGCGGTGGCGCATGATGCGCTCGTCGCTGTAGTGGCCGGTCTGCTGCATGACGGCCAGCCCCTGTGCGCCGATGTGCTCGAACTCGCTGCGCGACGGGTACAGGCCCTCGAGCGAGCGCCCGGCCAGGTCGGCCGGGGTGTAGCCGAACATCGCGGCGAAGGGAGCGTTGCAGCGCCGGATCGTCCGCTCGCGCGAGACACACAGGCCGACCGGCGCCAGCTCGAAGACCCGTTCCAGGTCGTCGTCCTCCGCCGGCCCTTGAGGCGCCGACGCTGGCCAAGGATCGTCTGTGCGGGACTTGCGGGAAAGCACCATGAGGTAGTCCTACGTCTGGCGGCGGGCCCGCGAGTTTCCTACATTGGCCGTCGCGGCAAACGGGGACGATGACCCTGCGGTTGCCCGGTTTCCGGAGTGCCTGCAATGAACCTGGCCCGATGGCTCGTGCGCGCCGCCCTCGCCCACCCCGACCGCCCCGCCGTGCTGCGGGGCGATGCGGTGGTGCGGGACTACCGGGCCCTGGCCGACCGCGCCGCGCGACGGGCCGGCCACCTGCGCGGCACCCTGGGGCTGCAGCCGGGCGAGCGGGTGGCGCTCTGCATGCACAACCACGTGGACTACCTCGAGCTGCTCTATGCCGCGTGGTGGGCCGGCCTGGTGGTGGTGCCCGTCAACGCCAAGCTGCACCCCGGCGAGGTCGCGTTCATCGTCGGCGACGCCGAGGCCGCGGTCCTGTTCGTCTCCGAGGATCTGGCGCCCGAGCTGCGCGTCCCCCTCGCGGCGCTGCCGGCGCTGCGCCAGGTGCTCACACCGGCCGATGCCGCCTACCGCACGGCGCTGGAGGCCGCCGCCATCGAGCCCGCGCACCGGGCCCCCGACGACCTGGCGTGGCTGTTCTACACCTCGGGCACCACCGGCCGCCCCAAGGGCGTGATGCAGTCGCACCGCAACCTGGCCGCGATGACGGCCTGCTATTTCATGGACGTGGACGAGGTGACGGCGGAAGACGCCATCGTCTACGCCGCGCCGATGTCGCACGGCGCCGGGATGTACAACTTCGCCTTCGTCGCGAAGGCGGCACGCCACGTGGTGCCGGTCTCGGGCGGCTTCGATCCGGCCGAGTTGCTGGCGCTGTCCCGACGCATCGGGCGGCTGTGCCTGTTCGCCGCGCCCACCATGGTGAAACGCCTGGTCTCGCACCTGCGGGACACGGGCGCGCCGGCCCACGGTTTCAAGACCATCGTCTACGGCGGCGGCCCGATGTACGTGGAAGACATACAGGACGCGCTCGGCGTCATGGGCCCGTGCTTCGTGCAGATCTACGGGCAGGGCGAGTCGCCGATGACGATCACGGCGCTCTCGCGCCAGCACCTCGCCGATCGTGCGCACCCGAAGTGGCTCGATCGCATCGGGTCGGTCGGCATGGCCCATTCGCTGGTCGAGGTGCGCGTGGTCGACTCACGAGGAGACCCCGTGGCGGCGGGCGAGATGGGCGAGGTCGTCGTGCGCGGCGAGACCGTGATGACGGGCTACTGGCGCAACCCCGAGGCGACGGCCCGGACGCTGCGCGACGGCTGGCTCCGCACCGGCGACCTGGGCGCGCTGGACGCCGACGGCTTCCTCACGCTCAAGGACCGCTCGAAGGACGTGGTCATCAGCGGCGGCTCCAACATCTACCCGCGCGAGGTGGAGGAGGTGCTGCTGCGCCACCCCGGCGTGCGCGAGGTGGCCGTGATCGGCCAGCCCGACCCCGAGTGGGGCGAGATCGTCGTCGCCTTCGTGGTGGGCGACGGGGTCGAGCCCGAAGCGCTCGATGCACTGTGCCTGCAGCACATCGCCCGCTTCAAGCGACCCCGGCGCTACCGCTTCGTCGAGGCGCTGCCGAAGAACAGCTACGGCAAGGTGCTGAAGACCGCGCTGCGGCAGCTCGCCTGAGACGGGGCGGCGCAGGGTCCGTCACCGCTCCAGCGTCCACACCAGCTTCAGCAGCGCGCGGGTCTGCCCGGGCAAGGTATCGCGCTGCTCGCCGGTGTAGCCGAGGCGATCGACGGAGAAGAGGAGCTCGCGGCCGGGCTCCCATTGCCAACGCAGGCGCCCGCTCGCGCCCAGCTCGTGCGACACGTTGTCCCACTGCAGCAGCAGGCTGCCCGCCAGCTGCGTGCTCGGCGTGTGGTCGATCCGCAAGGTGGCCATGCGCACCGTGAACCGCCCTTCGTCGAAGCGGATCGCGTTGCGCAGGCCGCCCACCGCCGCGCTCCAGCGCGAACTCGGATGCCATCGCAGCGTCAGGCCCCGGTCGTTGCGGCGACCGGTGTAGTAGCCGCCGCTGCGCCACTCGACGATGGCGGAGACCGGCCTGGACTGCGAGGTCTCCGACAGCAGGTAGAGGTAGTGCCAGCGGTAGTTGCCCGGCGCCACGGTCAGGCCCGGCACCGGCGAGAAGGCGCTCGCGACGCGGTCGCCCTCGACGAAGACTTCGGGGAGCAGGTAGTCGCCCGCCGCGTTCACCAGCTCCAGCTCCGGGTTGAGCAGCCACGAACGCTCGCTGCCGTCGAGCCGGCGGCGCAGGTTCCAGTCGAGGCCCGGCACGATGTCGTGGCCGGCGTCGGTGCGGTGCCACCAGCCGACGCTGCCTTCGCTGCGCGTCACGCCGGCTTCGTCGAGGAAACCCAGCGCCGGCTCGAAGCGCTCGCCGATGCGCTGCACGGCGACATAGGCCTTCGGGCCCAGGTTCGGGTAGTTCAGGCTGAAGCCGGTGGCGTGGTCGCTGCCCAGGCCGGGGTTGGTCGACTCCTGCATCCAGACGTGCGTCTCCAGGGTCCGCTCGCCCTGCCAGCGGCTGTCGCGGAACTGGTAGTCCAGCCCCCACAGATGGCTCCCCGAGCTGCCTTGCGGATTGCCGGCCGTGGCGATCATGCCGGCCCGGTGCGATGCGCCGAAGCTGCGCGAGACGCGCGCCACCGAGACATCGGCCGGGCGCTGGTCCGGCAGGCCCGGCGCGACCGGCCCGCCGGCCACGCGCGCCCCGAACAGGCCGAAGTCCAGCTCGCCCACGCTGCCGGAGAACTTCAGGCCGGCATCGAGGCTGCGGCCACGGCCCTGCGCGTCGAGCCCGACGCGGCGCGAGTAGTACGGGATCGGCGACATCATGCTCAGCCCACCGAAGCTGAAGCGCCCGGCGTCCTGCAGGAAGAACTCGCGCTTCTCGGGCCGGAACAGCTCGAAGCGGCTCAGGTTGACCACCCGCTCGTCGGCCTCGGCGTCGCCGAAATCGATGTTCAGCGCGGCCGTGGTCCGCACCCCCGACGCACTCTGGTGGAACAGCTCCAGCCCCGGCTCGAGCTGCTGGCGCGAGCGGCCCGTGCCCGAGGCCGCGGCGGATTCGGTCACCGCGCGCAACGACGATTTCAGTCTCACGCCCCAGCCGCTGCGGTCGGGCCGCACGCCGCGCATCGGCAGCGCCTCGCCCAGCGCGAACACCTCGCGGTCCGGGCTCGCACCGGCCAGGCGTACCCGCTCGCTGCCGCGCGGCATCCAGCGCTCGGCGTTGATGCGCCACAGCGGTTCGTCGGCGTCGGCCCGCAGGCCGAGGGCGCCGAGCGGGATCGACATCCGTGCGCTCCAGCCCTGCGCGTCGACGCTCGCTTCGCTGCGCCACAGCGCGTCCCAGTCGCGCCGCTCCTGGCCGCCGTCGAAGATCAGGCTGTCGTACTGCGCGCCGTTCGGATTGACCGCGAACAGATAGCCGTTGCGGCCCTGCCCGTCGACGTCGATCACCACCGCCACGTGGTCGTCGCCCAGCAGCCCTTCGGCGTCGCGGCGCATCTGCTGCGCCACGATGCCCGCGGGCTCCGGGTCCCAGGCGCGCACCTCGATGAACAGCGTGTGCGCGTCGTGCGTGATCCGCACTTCGGTGCGCCGGGTCGGCGGCTCGCCGGTGCGCGAGGCGACCTGCGAGAACGCGTCCAGGGTGTCGCCCGGCGCGAGCGGCATTGCACTCGCCGGCCCGCACAGGCAGGACGCCAGGGCCAGGGCCATCCGGGCCGAGGGAGGGAGAGGGATCACGGCAAATGCACCATCATAAATGCGAATTATTCGCATATAGTTCCGATGCTGCGATTCCTCCTTCCTCCCGTCGACCCCGGCACCCGCGCATGAGCACCACGGCCCTTTCCTTCCCTCACGTCGCGTCGCGCATCCTCGCCGGCCTGCTCGGCGGCTGGTGGTTCGTGTGGGGCTTCGTCTCGCTCGGCATCACCGGGCTGGTGAGCCTGGGCATGCCCTACGACGAGGCCTACAAGCTGGCGATGCTGCTCGCCTTCATCGTGTTCCTGGTGGCGTTCTGCTGGGCCTTCGCCGCCGCGAGCCTGGTCCGCGTCTGGACCGTGCTGGCCGGCGGCGGGGCCGTGATGACCGCCGCCGCCTGGTGGCTGAGTAAGGCTTTGCTCTGAACCCGGCGCCCTGCGGAGACCTGCCCGATGTTTTCCTCGTTCCGCCTCTCGATGACGTGGCTGCACACCTGGTTCGGCCTGGTGCTGGGCTATGTGCTGATGGCCTGCTTCTTCTTCGGTTCGCTGTCGGTGTTCGACCGCGAGATCGATCGCTGGGCGATCCCGGAGACGCGCTTCCAGCCGCAACCGATGCCCTCGTACGACCAGGTGCTCGCGCCGGTCTTCCGCGATCTGCGGGCGCACCCCGACGACATGGCCGCCACGGCCGCGCGCGTGGTCGGCGAGATCCCGCACCCCGACACGCTCGCGCTGGCCTCCCTCTACGCCTACACCACGCACCGCGACCCCGTGCTGGCCATCGGCGGCGAGTTCGCCATTCCCAACCAGCCGAAGGACGCTTCCGACGAGCACCAGCACGTGCACGGCTGGGCCACCATCGACCCGCGCAACGGCCGGGTGCTGAACGACGACAAGCTCAAGATCGGCAGCAACTTCTTCTACCCCATGCACTACAGCCTGCACCTGCACTGGCTGGACCTGGGCTACTGGGTGGTGGGCCTGGCGGCGCTGGTGATGCTGGCCGCGCTGGTGAGCGGCGTGGTGATGCACCGCAGGATCTTCCGCGAGCTGTTCACCTTCCGTCCGAAGAAGAGCACGCAGCGCAGCGCGCTCGACCTGCACAACCTGACCGGCGTGGTCGCGCTGCCCTTCCACTTCTTCTTCGCCTTCACCGGGCTGGTGATCTTCGCCGGCATCTACCTGCCGGTGAGCGACACGATGCTCAAGCCACTGGCCAAGGCCCACGAGACCGCCAAGGCCGCCCGCACCGGCCTGCCGCACGATCCGGCGGGCATCGCGGCGCCGCTGGCCTCGGTCGACGCGATGGTGGCCGAGGCCCGGCGCCGCTGGGCCGCGAACGACATGCCGGGCGAGGTGGGCCTGCTGACGATGGAACACCTGGGCGACAGGAACGGCTACGTCAGCATCTTCCGCGCGGGGACCGATCGCGTCACGCTGGTGGGCCAGGGCGTGCACTTCGAGGCCAGCAGCGGCCGCGTGATCCGCGAAGACCCGGTGCCCACGGCGGTGAGCAGCGTCAACGACTTCCTGACCGGCCTGCACCTGCAGCACTTCGAGCACTGGCTGCTGCGCTGGTTCTACGTGCTGGGCGGACTGTGCGGCTGCGTGTGCATCGCCACCGGCTTCCTGTTCTTCGTGGAGAAGCGCAAGAAGCAGCACGCCAAGGCCGGCGTCACCGGTTCGCGCTGGGTCGACGCGCTGGCCGTCACCACCGTCACCGGCATGCTGGTGGCGACCCTGGCGATGCTGGTCGCCAACCGCGTGCTGCCGCCCGAGCTGCCGCGGCGCGGCCACTGGGAAGAACTTTCGTTCTGGGCTGCCTGGCTGCTGGCCATGGCGCACGCCTTCTGGCGCACGGCGCCGGTGCTGCAGGCGCGGATCGCCCCGGCGTGGCGCGAACAATGCTGGGCCATCGCGGCGCTGGCCGTCGCGGCCATGCTGCTCAACTGGGCGACCACCGGCGATCATCTGGTGCGCACCATCGGCACGGGCTACTGGCCCGTGGCCGGCCTCGACCTGACGCTGCTCGCCAGCGCCCTGGTGGCCGTCGTGGCGGCGCGCCGGCTGCGCCGGCGCGAGCGCGGCGCGGGCATCGCGGGACGCCCGCGCGACGAGACCTCCGAGACCGGCTCGCCAGCGGAGGTGGCCCGTGCTTGACGTCCTGCTGCGTGCCCTCGCGCTGCTGTGCTGCACCGCCGGCTTCGCCTGGCTGGCGCTGTCGATGGAGAGGCACTGGGAGCAGGTGCGTGGCGCGCAGCCGTTGCCACGCCGCACGGTGATCGGGCTGCGCGTGCTGGGCGGCGCCGCGTTGCTCGGGTCGCTGCTGCTGTGCCTGCGCGTGGATCACGCGTCGATGGCCTCGCTGGTGTGGGTGATGTCGCTGGCCGCATCAGCGCTGGTCGTCGCCTTCACCTTGACCTGGCGACCGCGGTGGATGACGCCGCTGTTGCCGTGGATGCAGAAGCGGGACGCCTCGGCGGCGCGGAAGGCCTGAGCGCGAACAGGAACACCCGGCGTTCGCCCTGAACAAGCGTTTCGGCACGCTGTATCCGGCCCCGTCGGCCCCATCCATGGCCATGACAACTTCCACGCTGTCGCTGCTGGGCAGTTTCAACGATCACTACGCCGCGCTGCTGCGCTTCCTGTCGAGGCGCGCCGGCCATCACGAAGACGTGCACGAACTGGCGCACGACACGTGGTTGCGGATCGCGCAGGCCGAAGCCGCGCTGGAGCCGACGGCCACTCCGGCGGCCATCGACCATCCGCGCGCCTACCTGTTCGCCGTGGCCACCCACCTGGTGCTCGATCGGCAACGCCGCGATCAACGCACGAAGCAGTGGCTCGTGCCGGGCGACATCGATGACGACGAACTGCGGTCCCCGCAGCACCAGCAGGGCCCGTCGACGCCGGACGTGGCCGATGCGCATGCCCATCGCCAGGCGCTGCTGGCGATCGACCGGGCCCTGCTGCAGCTGCCGGAGCGCGCGCGCGCGTGCTTCCTGGCGCACCGGCTCGACGGCGTCGGGCAGGATGAACTGGCACAGCGCCACGGGGTCTCGCTCAAGACCATCGAGCGCGACATGCGGATCGCCAGGGACCATGTCCGGACCGCCATGGAACGGTGGCAAGGCCAGCCGGCCGTGGCCGGTGATGTGCAGCGGACACCGCGCGGCCGTCGCAAGGCATTGTCTGCACTGCTGGGGCTGGTCGGCGTGGGCTGCAGCGCCACGCTGGGCTGGCAAGCCTGGCGAGAGGCGAGCGCTCGATTCAGCACCACGCTGGCGACCCTGGTGGGCAAACGGCTCGACCAGACGCTGCCGGACGGCAGCCATGTGACGCTGGATGCCGACAGCCACGCCGAGGTCGCCTACGACGCCTCTCGCCGCCGCGTCCGGCTGCTGCGCGGCAGTGCGTTCTTCGCGGTCGCCCGCGAGGACGGTGAGCCCGGACGGGTCTTCGCCGTCGAGGCACAGGGCGCGCTCATCACGGTGCTGGGCACCCGGTTCGGCGTGGAGATCGACGGCCCGGACGTGCTGGTGGCCGTCGAGGAAGGCCGCGTGGGCGTGCGATCGGTCGATGGGCAAGAGCGCGTGCTCGGTGCCGGGGAGCTGGCGCGGGTCGGAAGGCGCATCGATGTGCACGCTGCGGCCGCACCGGGCGAGATCGCCGCCTGGCGCCACGGTTGGCTGGACTTCGAATCCGTGCCACTGGCCGCGGCCGTTGCACGGCTGGCGCGTTACAGCCGACGCGCCTTGCACGTGTCGCCCGACGCTGCAGGGCTCGTGCTGCTGGCACGCGTGAGGCTGGCGAGAACGGCCGAGTGGCTCGAGCTGCTGCCGCGCCACCTGCCGGTGCGGCTGGATCCGCAGGAGGACGGTTCGCTGCTGATCCGGCGGCGGTGAGGGATTTCCGGCGCTGCGACGTCTATGTCTTCGAACCCATCCACTTCGAAGACCGGAGACCCGATGTCCACGCCCCGTCCTGCCCTGCTTCGCCGACCCGTCGCTCGCGCCGCTGCCGCCCTGATGCTGGCCGGCGTCGGTGCCCTGGCCGCACCGGCCGCCCTCGCGCAAGTGTCCGGCTACAGCCTGGCCGCGCAACCGCTGGATCAGGCACTGGCCAGCCTGGCGCGCCAGGCCGGGCTGCAGTTGCTGGTGCCGGCCGAACTCGTGCGAGGGCGGCAGGGACGTGCCGTCGAGGGCGCCGCCGATCCGCGGACCGCACTGAACGCGATGCTGGCCGGCAGCGGCCTGCAAGGCCGTATCGACGGCACGACGCTGGTGGTCGAGCCGCTCCCTCCGGCCCTTCCGCCGAGCGATGCCGCGATCCTGCTGCCCGACGTGCGTGCGAACACCGCCGCCGCGCGCGAGACGGCGACCGGCCCGGTGCAAGGCTATCGCGCCACGCGCTCGCAGACGGCCACCAAGACCGACACGCCGCTGATGGACACGCCGGTCTCCGTGCAGACCGTGAGCCGCGAGCTGATGGACGACCAGCGAGTTCGCAGCGTGAAGGATGCGGTGGCCAACGTGAGCGGCGTCTACCAGCAGCACGGCCCCGACGGCAACACCATGGACGCCTTCACGGTCCGCGGCTTCTCGGTGGACAGCTACGGCGCCACCTACCTCGACGGCGTCAAGGACTTCTCCCGTTCGCCCAAGGAGACGGCCGGCCTGGAGCGGATCGAGGTGCTCAAGGGGCCCGCCGCGATCATGTACGGGCGCATCGAGCCGGGCGGCCTGATCAACCGCGTCAGCAAGCGCCCGCAGGCGGAGGGGCTGACCACCGTCGAACAGGAAGTCGGCTCCCATCGGCATTCGCGCACCTCGCTCGATTCCACCGGCGCCGTGAGCAGCGGATCGGACTGGCTGTACCGCGTGAACGCCGTGTTCGAGGACGAGGACGGCTTCAAGGACGACACCCACAACCGCCGCGTCTTCTTCGCCCCGCAGGTCGAATGGCGCCCCGACGCCGACACCTCGGTCCGCGTCGGTCTCGACTACATGCGGGACCGGCGTTCCTGGGCCTTGACCTACGGCACCATCGGCAATGCACAGGGCCCGGTCGACATCCCGATCAGCAGCAACCTGCACGGCAAGGATGATCACTACCGCGACGAAAGCGCAGCCCTCAAGCTGGACTGGTCGCGTCGGCTGAACGAGAGCTGGACGGTGCAGCAACGCGTGACCTTGCTGCGACGCAAGGGCGAGGCGCATGGCACCGGCCTGGGCGCGGCCGACGACGACGGCGACTACACCCGCGACTACTGGGGCTGGGAGAACGAACGCACCGACGTGTTCTCGACCAACATCGAACTGCTGGGCAAGCTCGCGACCGGCGACGTGAAGCACACGCTGCTGGTCGGCGGCGACTGGTTCGACGAGGACTACGACTCGGGCGGCTGGGCCTTCGGCGGCACGGTGGTGAACGCGAACATCCATGCGCCCCGGCGGGACGACCAGGCCTACCGGCTCGACTACACCGTCATGCCCTACAAGTACCGGAACCGCAACGCGGGCCTGTACCTGCAGGACCAGATGGCCTTGCTCGACGACCGCTTCCACGTGATGCTGGGCGTGCGCTACGACCACTCCGACTACACCTACCAGTTCGACACCGCGCGCTTCCATCCGGTGGACAAGAAGGCGACGTGGCGGGCCGGCCTGCTGTACAAGTTGCAGCCGTCCGTTGCGGTGTACGCCAGCTACGTCACCGGCTTCGGGCAGTCGCAGTTCGACTGGGCCAGCGGCTCGCTGTTCGAACCGCAGACGTCCAAGCAGTTCGAGGTGGGGGTGAAGCTCGAACCGCTGCCCGACTTCGGCGTCACCGTGGCGGCCTTCGAGCTGATCAAGGACAACCTCACGATGGCCGATCCGGCCGATCCCCTGCGCACCATCCTGGCGGGCGAAGCCACGAGCCGCGGCATCGAACTGGACCTGAGCGGCCGCCTGACGCGCAACTGGGACGTGGTGGCGTCCTATGCCTACACCGACGTGAGCTACACGCGCTCGGACACGCTGCAGGGCGAACGCCTGATGGGCGTGCCGCGCCACGGAGCCAGCCTGTGGAGCAGCTACCGCTTCGACGGCAGCGGCTGGAAGGCGGGCGCTGGCGTGATCGCCCGCAGCAGCATCCTCGGCACCCAGCGCGCCTGGGATCCCGCGCTCTACCCGTACACGCTGGCAGGCTATGCCATCCTGAACGCGATGGTCGCCTACGACTTCCGGCTCGGCGGCCATGCCGCCCACGCACAGTTGAACGTGTCCAACCTCACCGACAAGCGCTACAACCCGACCACCTACGGCGGCCAGGACCGCATCGGGCTGGGCGAACCGCGCAACGTGGTCGCGTCGTTGAGCGTCAGCTTCTGAAGCATTTCGAACGAAGGCGCCGTCGACTCGGCAAGACTGGCGGGGAGCAGGCAACACGGGCCCGTACCCTCGGGGCATTTGGCGTTCTTGCAGGCGGCGTCGATCAAGGGCACTGGGTTCGGAAGCGGTTCCCCCAGGCGAAAGTGCCCGGTTCCCCCAGTTGTTCCCCCAGCGAGCACCGGATGTCAAAGCACGGCGTGCGACGTCCAGAAACGACAAAGCCCCGTAAAACGGGGCTTTGCGGGGGATTCAGAGATGTCTTGCGATGCTCTGAAAACGATCCTTGGCGGAGAGGGAGGGATTCGAACCCTCGGTACGGGGATACCGTACGCCTGATTTCGAGTCAGGTACATTCGACCACTCTGCCACCTCTCCGGAAAACTGTGGTCCCGCTATCTCTAGCGAAGCCACGGATTGTAGCTCAGGCCACCAGCCTTTCGAGCCCACCGAGGTAGGGCCGCAGCGCCGCCGGGATGGTGATGCTGCCGTCGGCATTCTGGCCGTTCTCCAGCACCGCCACCAGCGCGCGGCCCACGGCCAGGCCGGAGCCGTTGAGCGTGTGCACCAGTTCGTTCTTGCCCTGCGCGGTCTTGTAGCGGGTCTGCATGCGCCGCGCCTGGAAGGCCTCGCAGTTGGAGCAGGAGCTGATCTCGCGGTAGGTGTTCTGCGCCGGCAGCCAGACCTCGAGGTCGTAGGTCTTGGCGGCACCGAAGCCCATGTCCCCGGTGCACAGCGTGATCACACGGTAGGGCAGCTCGAGCTTCTGCAGCACCGCCTCGGCGTGGCCCACCATCGCCTCGAGCGCGGCATCGCTCTGCTCGGGCGTGGTGATCTGCACCATCTCGACCTTGTCGAACTGGTGCTGGCGGACCATGCCGCGCGTGTCGCGCCCGGCGCTGCCGGCCTCGGAGCGGAAGCAGGGGCTGTGGGCGGTGAGCCTGATCGGCAGCTGGTCGGCCGCCAGCACCTGCTCGCGCACGCTGTTGGTCAGCGAGATCTCGGAGGTGGAGATCAGGTACTGCGTGCTGGCCTCGTCGTCGCCGCCGCCGCGCGTGACCCAGAACATGTCGGCCTCGAACTTGGGCAACTGGCCGGTGCCTTCGAGCACCTCGCGGTTCACGATGTAGGGCGTGTAGCACTCGGTGTAGCCGTGCGCCTGCGTCTGCAGGTCGAGCATGAACTGCGCGAGCGCGCGGTGCAGCCGGGCGACCGGCCCGCGCAGGAAGCTGAAGCGCGCGCCGGACAGCTTGGCCCCGGTCTCGAAATCGAGCCCGAGCGGCGCGCCGAGGTCCACGTGGTCCCTGGGCGTGAAGTCGAGCGTGCGCGGCTGGCCCCAGCGACGCACCTCGACGTTGCCGTGCTCGTCGCTGCCGACCGGCACGCCGGCCTGTGGCAGGTTGGGCAGCGCCATCAGCAGCGCCGTGAGCTCGCTCTGGATCACCTCCAGCCGCTCGGCACTGGCCTTGAGGCCGTCGCCGATACCGCCCACCTCGGCCATCACCGCCGCCGTGTCCTCGCCCTTGGCCTTGAGCTGGCCGATCTGCTTGGACAGGCTGTTGCGCCGCGCCTGCAGTTCCTCGGTGCGGGTCTGGATGGCCTTGCGCTCGGCCTCGAGCGCGCTGAAGCGCTCCACGTCGAGGAAGGGCTGTGGCGACTTGCGCGTCTCGAGGCGGGCGACGACGCCGTCGAGGTCCTTGCGCAGCAGGTTGATGTCCAGCATGGTGGGGGCGGCGGGAAAAGGCTCGCGATTCTAGGGTTGCGGCGTCAGGCCACGCCTTCCATCGACTTGTCGCCCAGGCCCAGGGGCAGCGGGAAGCGCACGGTCTCCTCGACGCCCGACATCGTGCGCACCGACACCGCACCGAGCTCGCGCAGGCGCTCGATCACCTCGCGCACCAGCAGCTCGGGCGCCGAGGCGCCGGCGGTCAGGCCGACCCGGGCGGACCCGTCGAACCACTCGGGCCGCAGGTCGCTGGCGGAGTCGACCATGTAGGCCGGCGTGCCCAGGCGCTCGGCCAGCTCGCGCAGGCGGTTGCTGTTCGAGCTGGTCGGGCTGCCCACCACCACGACCACGTCGACCTGCGGCGCCAGCACCTTCACGGCGTCCTGACGGTTCTGGGTGGCGTAGCAGATGTCCTGCTGCTTGGGTTCGCGCACCTGCGGAAAGCGCCGCTTCACGGCGGCCAGGATCTCGGCCGCGTCGTCGGTGGACAGCGTGGTCTGCGTCACCACCGCCAGCCGGTCCGGCCGGGTCACCCGCACCTGCGCCACGTCGTCGACGTCCTCGACCAGGTAGATGCCCTCGCTCAGCTGGCCCATCGTGCCTTCGACCTCGGGGTGTCCCTTGTGGCCGATCATGATGAACTCGTAGCCTTCCTTGTGCAGCTTGGCCACCTCGACGTGCACCTTGGTCACCAGCGGGCAGGTGGCGTCGTAGACGCTGAAGCCGCGTGCGTCGGCCTCGTCGCGCACCGCGCGGCTCACGCCGTGGGCACTGAACACCAGCGTGGCGCCGGGCGGCACGTCGGCCAGGTCCTCGATGAAGATCGCGCCCTTGGCCTTCAGGTCGTTGACCACGAAGGTGTTGTGCACGATCTCGTGGCGCACGTAGATCGGCGCACCGAACTTGCGGATCGCGCGCTCCACGATCTCGATCGCGCGGTCCACGCCCGCGCAGAAGCCGCGCGGCTCGGCCAGCAGCACGTCGGTCACGCCGCGTTCGGCGTCATGGGGCGGGTTGGCGTTCGTCGTCATCACAGCACCCCGATCAGTTGCACCTCGAAGCTCAGCGGCTGGCCGGCGAGCGGGTGGTTGAAGTCGAACAGCGCCCAGTCTTCTTCGGGCGGGCCCAGCTGGCGCAGCACGCCGGCGAAGGCGCCCTGCCCGTCCGGCGTGGGGAACTGCACCACGTCGCCGACGCCGTAGCGCTCGTCGGGGTCGCCGTGCGCGCGCAGCACCGACAACGCCACGCGCTGCAGCAGTTCGGGGTTGCGCTCGCCGAAGGCCTCGCCGGGGGCGAGCTGGAAGGTGGTGTGTGCGCCCTCGGCCAGGCCGATCAGGCGCCGCTCCACGGCCGGCGCCAGCTCGCCGGTGCCGAGCGACAGCGTGGCCGGCTTGTCGGCGAAGGTGTTGATCAGATCGGCACCGTCCGGGCCGGTGAGCCGGTAGTGCAGGGTCAGGAAGGACCCCGGCTGGACCTGTTGAGCGTTGACCACGGAGGTTTGCTTTCGCTTCGATAGACTGGGGTGGATTTTCGCACTGCACCGTGAAAGACCTTCCCGCCGACCTCCGCCCCCGCGAAAAGCTGCTCGCCCGCGGCCCGGCGGCGCTGGCCGACGCGGAACTGCTGGCGCTGCTGCTGCGCACCGGGCTCAAGGGCCAGGGCGTGCTGCAGCTCGCGCAGGCGCTGCTCGATCGCTTCGGCGGGCTTTCCGGGCTGCTGGCAACCGACACAGTCGAGCTCGGCAGCGTGAAGGGGCTGGGGCCGGCCAAGCGGGCCGAGCTGGCGGCCGTGCTGGAGATCGCCCGCCGCAGCCTGGCCTCGCGGCTGGCGCAGACGCCGGTGTTCGACTCGCCGCAGGCCGTGAAGGACTATCTGCAGCTCCAGTTGGCCAGCAAGCCGCACGAGGTGTTCGCCGTGCTGTTCCTCGACACGCAGCACCGGCTGCTGGCCTTCGAGGAGCTGTTCCGCGGCACGCTGAATCAGGCGAGCGTGTACCCGCGCGAAGTGGTCAAGCGCGCGCTGGCACTCAACGCCGCGGCGGCGATCCTGTCGCACAACCACCCGTCCGGCGTGGCCGAGCCCTCGCGCGCCGACGAGGCCCTGACACAGGCGCTGAAGGCCGCGCTGGCGCTGGTCGACGTGCGGGTGCTCGATCACTTCGTGGTGGCACGGGGCGGCGTGGTGTCGTTCGCCGAGCGGGGGCTGCTGTGAGTGCTGCCCCGCCGGAGAACCGGTCGCGCAGGACGCGCCGAAAGGCAGTCGCCCCGGAGGCCGGCAGCCTGAAGGACCTGAAGGGTCTGAAGCGCCGGATCGAGGATGCCGCGCGAGAGCGAGCCCGTCGCGAGGCCGAACACGCCGCCGCCGAGGCGCGCCTGAGGCGTGAGCGCGACCTGTTCGCGCTCAGCGTCGGCCCGGTGTTTCCGCTCAAGCGCGCCGTGCGCACACCGGTGCCGCGGCCCAAGCCGGAGCCCGTGCCGCTGCAACGCCAGCGCGACGAGCAGGCGGTGCTGCGCGAGGCGCTGTCCGACGAGTTCGATGTGGAGTCGCTGCTGGACACGGACGACGCGCTGTCCTACCGCCGCAGCGGCGTGGGCATCGACGTCGTCAGGAAGTTGCGGCGCGGCGGCTGGGCCATCCAGGCCCATCTCGACCTGCACGGCCTGCGCCGGGACGAAGCCCGCGAGCGGCTCGCCGACTTCCTGCGCGAGGCCGGTCGGCAAGGCCTGCGTTGCGTGCGCGTGGTGCACGGCAAGGGCAACGGCTCACCGGGCCGGCAGGCCGTGCTGAAGACCAAGGTGAGGACCTGGCTGGTGCAGAAGACCGAGGTGCTGGCCTTCACGCAGGCGCGCGGGTCCGAAGGCGGCGCCGGCGCGCTCGTCGTGCTGCTCGGGTCGACGCCCTAGGCCGACGCGGAAGCGCGGCACTCAGGTGCCGCGGTTCCTCATCCAGTCGGCGGTGTTGGCGAACGAGGCCTTGAGCCGCGAGATCAGCAGCGGATCGAGTTCGCACTCGTGCATCGCCTGCTCCATGCAGGCCATCCACTGGTCGCGCTCGCGCACGCCGATCGGATAGGGCAGGTGCCGCGCGCGCAGGCGCGGGTGGCCGAAGCGCTCGACGTAGAGATCCGGCCCCCCGAGCCAGCCGCACAGGAACCAGAACAGCTTGTCGCGCGAGCCGTCCAGCGTGCTCGGGTGCAAGCGGCGCAGGTCGTGGAAGCCGGGTTCCAGGTCCATCAGGTCGTAGAAGCGGTCGACGAGCGTGCGCACGGCGTGCTCGCCGCCGACCCATTCGTAGGGCGTCGCCGGGGCGGTGGATTCAGGAGGGGTCGTGGTCATTTCGGCCCGGAGCATAGCGGTTGCGGCGGGCGGGGCCGGCATGCGCCAGCGGCGGCGGCGCCCGGCGGACGCGGCAGGTTCAGGGGCTGAGCCGGGCCGCGAGCTGGCTCACCGCTTGCGCGGCCGGCGTGCCCGGCAGTGTCTCGACGACCAGTTGACGCTTCTTGACGGCGTCGCGGACCGAGGGGTCGAGCGGCACCTCGCCCAGCAGGTCCAGCCGCACCGGCGTGTCCACGGCCGAACTGACGAAACGGTCGATCACCTGCTGCAGTTGCAGCGCAACGCCCCGCCCGTCCCCGGAGCGCGGCACCTGGTTCACCACCAGCCGCAGTTCGCGCCGTGACTGCTGCATCGCCAGCACCTTGATGGTGGCGTAGGCATCGGTCATCGAGGTCGGTTCCGGCGTGGCGACGATCAGCACCTCGTCGGCCAGCGACACGGTATAGAGCACCACGTCGGAGATGCCCGCGCCGGTGTCGAGCAGCACGATGTCGAAACGCGGCGTCACTTCCTCGATCACCGCGAGCAGCTTCTCGCGCACCTCGGGCGTCAGCCGCGAATATTCGACCAGTCCCGAGCCGGCCAGCAGCACCGAGAAGCCGCCGGGCGCCGGCAGCACCGCCTGCTCCAGCGTGGCATCGCTGGTGAAGACATCGTGCAACGTGATCTTGGGATGCAGGTTCAGCACCACGTCGAGGTTGGCCAGGCCCAGATCGGCGTCGAGCACCAGCACGCGCAGGCCACGGCGTGCCAGCGCCGCCGCGAGATTGGCGGAGATGAAGGTCTTGCCGACACCCCCCTTGCCGCTGGTGACGGCCAGGATGCGGGCGCGCGGGGGCGCGTCGTTCGGGGCGGGTCGGTCGGTGGGAGCGGTGGTCATGGCGATGAGGAGTTAGGAGGTGGCCGCCGCATCGTCGAGTGGCATCGGCAGACTGGGCGAGAACAGCATGCCGCGTTCTTCGGCACTGACGAGCGAGACGGCAGTCGGCTCGATGCACGTGCGGTTGCGGCCCTCGGCCTTGGCACGGTAGAGCTGGGCGTCGGCACGCTCGGTCCACAGGCGGGCCGACGAGCGCACCCATGGCGGCGCGAACGCGCCGCCGGCACTGAGGGTGACGCTCAGCGTGATGCCCTGTGGCAGCGGGACGGTGCGCGCCTCGACCGCTCGGCGCACGCGCTCGGCGGCCGCCTGGGCGAAGGCCGGTGGGCAGTTGGGCAGCACGATCGCGAACTCCTCGCCGCCGTAGCGGGCCACGGTGTCCATCGGACGTACGCATTCCTGCAGCGTGCGCGCCACGGCCTGCAGCACCAGGTCGCCGGCGGCGTGGCCGTAGGTGTCGTTGACGCGCTTGAAATGGTCGATGTCGAGCAGCAGCACCAGTGCCGCCTCGCCCGAGCGGGCCACACGATCGGTCTCGCGCTCGAGCGCCAGGTCGAACTGCCGGCGGTTGGCCAGGCCAGTGAGGGCGTCTCGGCTGGACAGGTCGCACAGCGCGTCGACCAGCCGCTGCAGCCAGGCCGCGTCGCGCGGACCCGTCGACAGCGCATGCCCGGCGCGCTGCAGCAGCTGCAGCGCGGTGTCGAGGTGGAGTCCGTCGGTGGGCAGGGGCGCGTCCGGCGGCGCGGGGCGGGAAGGCTTCACGATCACGGCAGTCTAGCGGGGGCGACACGGGCGTGAAGCTGCGAACTGCACCGCTTCCGCTCGGCTTCTTGCGGCCCGGTAGGCCGCTCAAGGGCGCCAGACTTCCGCCGATAAACCTGACGATCCCCCTGCCACTGCCCGAACTCGCCCCCTCATGAGCGCCGTGCTGTCATCCGTCCTGTCCGCCTCGCCGCCGGTCGGCGAACGCGAGTTCGATTTCGAAGCTGCCGACTTCCAGCGCGTCTGTGCCCTGATCTACCAGCGTGCCGGCATCAATCTGCAGCCGGGCAAGCAGGCCATGGTCTACAGCCGGCTGTCGCGCCGGCTGCGCGACACCGGGCACCGCTCGGTCGGGAGCTACCTGCAGTGGCTGGAACAGCACAGCGGCCCCGCCGGCGAGGCGGAGTGGCAGGAGTTCGTGAACTGCCTGACCACCAACCTGACGAGCTTCTTCCGCGAGGAGCACCACTTTCCGCTGCTGACGCAGGCGCTGCAGCAACGGCGTGGGCAGGCCGTACGGATGTGGTGCAACGCGGCCTCCACCGGCGAGGAACCCTATTCGCTGGCGATGACGGTCATCGAGGCACTGGGCGCCCAGCACAACGTGAAGCTTGTCGCCAGCGACATCGACACCAAGGTGCTCGCCACCGCGAGCCGCGGCGTCTACGACGCGGACTCGCGCGGCCTGAGCCCCGAACGGCTGCGCGCGCACTTCCTGCGCGGCACGGGTGCCAACGCCGGCTCGATCCGCGTGAAGCCCGAACTCGCCCGCATGATCGAGTTCCGCGCCTTCAACCTGATGAGCAGCGCCTGGGCGCTGGGCGACCCGTTCGACATCGTGTTCTGCCGCAACGTGATGATCTACTTCGACAACCCGACGCAGCGCCGCGTGCTCGAAGGCATCCACCGCGTGATGAAGCCGGGCGGCCTGCTGTTCGTCGGCCATTCCGAGAACTTCAGCGACGCGCGCGAACTGTTCCGCCTGCGCGGCAAGACGGTCTACGAGCGCGTGGATCGCTGAATTTCCCGACCCGGCCCCTGCCCTCATGCTCTCCTCCATCGCCCAGCCCACAGGCGCTGCCGCCGGCCCCGCGCGCGGCACCAGCCGCCCGTTCTCCCGCCTCGAGCAGCTGAAGGCCGCACCGCGCAAGCCGGGCGAGGCCTCCTTTTTCTTCTTCGACGCCCACTTCAAGGCCGACGCCGTGAAGGTGTTGCCGGGCGAGTACTTCGTCCATGACGAAGATCTGCTGATCATGACCACGCTGGGCTCCTGCATCGCCGCCTGCCTGTGGGACCGCGAACGCCGCATCGGCGGACTCAACCACTTCATGCTGCCCGACGGCGGCGGTGCGATGGAATCGGGCCGCTACGGCTCCTATGCGATGGAGTTGCTGATCAACGAGATGCTCAAGCGCGGCGCGAACCGCCTGACGCTCGAGGCCAAGGTGTTCGGCGGCGGCGCGGTGGTGAGCGGGATGAACACGCTCAACGTCGGCGAGCGCAACACCGCCTTCGTGCTGGACTACCTGAAGACCGAGCGCATCCCGGTGGTCAGCAAGGACGTGCTCGACGTCTACCCGCGCAAGGTGTGCTTCTTCCCGGCCAGCGGCAAGGCGATGGTCAAGCGGCTGGCCGCGACCAACACCGACGCCCTGGTGGCACAGGATCGCGCGGCCGCGAAGGCCGTGCTGCCGGCCACGGGCGGTGGGGGCTCGGTGGACCTGTTCTGAGCCCACCGGCGGCGACAGGACGGTGCATCGAGTACACAAGAACAGGGAGAACAAGATGGCGAAGATCCGTGTGGTGGTGGTGGACGATTCGGCGCTGGTGCGCAGCCTGCTCACCGAGATCATCAACCGCGAACCGGACATGAGCTGCGTCGGCGCGGCCAGCGACCCGATCGTCGCGCGCGAGATGATCCGCAACCTCGATCCCGACGTCATCACGCTCGACGTCGAGATGCCGCGCATGGACGGCATCGACTTCCTGTCGCGCCTGATGCGGCTGCGCCCCACGCCGGTGGTGATGGTGTCGACGCTGACCGAGCGCGGCGCGGAGGTCACGCTGAAGGCGCTGGAACTGGGTGCCGTCGACTTCGTCGCCAAACCGAAGATCGGCGTCGCCGACGGCCTGCGCCAGCTCGGCGCCGACATCACCGAGAAGATCCGCACCGCGGCCCAGGCCCGCGTGCGCAAGCTGGTCACGGCGCCGTCGCCGGCGCCCGGTGCCAGCGCACCGCGCGCGGCCGCGCCGGCCGCCAGCCTGGGCCGCCTGTCGACCGAGAAGATCGTGTTCATCGGCGCCTCGACCGGCGGCACCGAGGCCACCAAGGAAGTGCTGATGGCGCTGCCGGCCGATGCGCCGGCGGTCGTGATCACCCAGCACATGCCGCCTGGCTTCACGACCAGCTACGCGAACCGGCTCGATGGCCTGTGCCGCATCAGCGTGCGCGAGGCGCGCGACGGTGAGCGCGTGCTGCCCGGGCACGCCTACATCGCCCCCGGCGGCCTGCACCTGAGCGTGGAGCGCAGCGGCGCCAACTACGTCGCCCGCGTGCAGGACGGCGAGCCGGTCAACCGTCACAAGCCCAGCGTGGAGGTGCTGTTCAAGAGCGCGGCCCGCGTCGTGGGCCCGAACGCCATCGGCATCATGCTGACCGGCATGGGCGCCGACGGCGCCAAGGCGATGCGCGAGATGCGCGACGCCGGCAGCTACAACCTGTGCCAGGACGAGGCGAGCTGCGTGGTTTTCGGCATGCCGCGCGAGGCCATCGCGGCCGGCGCGGCGCACGAGGTGCTGCCGCTGACGCAGATCGCGCCGCACCTGCTGGAGCGCCTGCGCAGCACCGCGGGCCTCTCGCTCAACCGGGTCTGAGCTTCACGCCCGGCGGGCTACGGCAGGAACAGCGACTGCAGGTCGCTGAGGAAATCGAAACCGCGCTCGGTCGGCCAGACGCGCTGGAGATCGCGCTCGATCAGGCCCTTGGCCTCGGCCGCCTCCAGCCCGCGCTGGATCGCGGTCACCGCGAGGCCGGTGCGCTCGGCAAACCGGGCCAGTTCGAAGCCCTCCCTCAGGCGCAGCGCGTTGAGCATGAACTCGAACGGCAGTTCCTCGCGCGCCACCTCCTGCTCGCTCGACACCGCCGCGCCCTCCGCCGCCTGCCGCAGGTAGGCCGCCGGCTCGCGCCAGCGGGTCTGGCGCAGGATGCGGTGCGCGAAGCTGAGCTTGCTGTGAGCACCGGCCCCGATGCCCAGGTAATCGCCGAACTGCCAGTAGTTGAGGTTGTGCTGGCAGAGATGGCCGGGCCGCGCATAGGCCGAGACTTCGTAGCGCCCGAGGCCCGCCAAGGTCGTGAGTTCGGTGATGCGATCGAGCATGCCGAACGCGGTGTCGTCGTCGGGCAGGCCGGCCGGCGGGCGCGACGCGAACTGAGTGTTCGGCTCCAGCGTCAGGTGGTAGACACTCAGGTGCGGTGGCTCGAAGGCGAGCGCCTGCCGCACGTCGGCCTCGCAATCGGCCAGGCTCTGGCCCGGCAGCGCGTACATCAGGTCGACGTTGAAGGTGTCGAAGGCCGAGCGCGCTTCCTCGACGGCCGCCAGGGCCTGGGCGCGATCGTGCGCACGGCCCAGCGCCTTCAGCTTGGCGTCGTCGAAGCTCTGCACGCCGATCGACAGGCGGGTGACGCCGGCCTCGCGGAAGGCCCGGAAGCGCTCGCGCTCGAAGGTGCCCGGGTTGGCTTCGAGCGTGATCTCGCAGCCCGGCTCCAGCGGCAACCGGGCGCGCACGTCGGCCAGCAGCTGCCCGATCGCGTCGGGCGAGAACAGGCTGGGCGTGCCGCCGCCGATGAAGACGCTGACCACGCGCCGGCCCCAGACCAGCGGCAGGGCCGCCTCCAGGTCGGCGCGCAGGGCATCGAGGTAGCGCGACTCCACTCCGGCGTCGAGCGCACGGCCCGCTCCAGCCCCGGGCCTGCCGGACCGGAGCGCGGGCGTCGCCGTCAACTCATGCGAGTTGAAATCGCAATAGGGGCACTTCTTCAGGCACCACGGCAGGTGGACGTACAGCGCCAGCGGCGGCAATGCCGCCAATTGCAGCGTGCCGGCGCGCTGGTGCAGCGCCGCGATGTCGATGGCTCGCGTGTTCACGCGAGCCAGTGTGCGCGCATCAGCGCGAGCATGTCGCGGGCGGCGAGGGCCCGGTGGCTGCAGCGGCTCTTCTCGTCGGTCGGCATCTGCGCGACGCTGCGGCCGAGCGAGGGGATGAACATCAGCGGGTCGTAGCCGAAGCCGGCCTCGCCGCGCGGCGCGTCGAGGATCTCGCCCTGCCAGCGGCCGAAAGCGATCAGCGGCTGGGGATCGTTGGCATGGCGCAGGGCGACCAGGGTGCTGACAAAGCTGGCACGCCGGTCCGCCTGCCCTTGCAGTCGATCGAGCAGCAGCGCGTTGTTGGCGGCGTCCTGCACCGCGCGCTGTGCCTCGCGATCGGCGGCCGGCAGCACGACCGCCGCGTAATGGGCCGAAACGACCCCCGGAGCGCCCCCCAGCGCATCGACGCACAGGCCGGAGTCGTCGGCGATCGCCGCACAGCCCGCCACCGCAGCGGCGTGCCGCGCCTTGGCCAACGCGTTCTCGACGAAGGTGTGGTGCGGCTCCTCGGCCTCGGCGATGCCCAGGGAGCCCTGCGTCACCAGCTCGATCGGCAGCGCGGCGAACAGCCGCTGCAGTTCGACCAGCTTCTTCGCGTTGTTGGAGGCCAGAACCACGCGCACGGCGGGGGCCTCAGTCCTTCAGCGCCGCGGCCTGGGCGGCGACCAGTGTACGGATGCCCTGCTCGGCCAGCGCCAGCAGCCGGTCCATCTCGGCACGGCTGAAGGCGGCGCCTTCGGCGGTACCCTGCACCTCGATGAAGTGGCCGGCACCGGTCATCACGACATTCATGTCGGTGTCGCAGGCGGAGTCCTCGATGTACTCGAGATCCAGCAGGGGCGTGCCCTGCACGATGCCGACGCTGACCGCTGCCACCGGCTCGCGGATCGGCGAGGCCCCGATCTTGCCCTGCCCCAGCAACCAGGTCACCGCGTCGTGCGCCGCCACGTAGGCGCCGGTGATCGCCGCGGTGCGCGTGCCGCCGTCGGCCTGCAGCACGTCGCAGTCGAGGTGGATGCTGCGCTCGCCCAGCGCCTTCAGGTCGAACACCGCGCGCAGCGAGCGACCGATCAGGCGCTGGATCTCCTGCGTGCGACCGCTCTGCTTGCCGCGCGCGGCCTCGCGGTCGCTGCGTGTGTGGGTGGAGCGCGGCAACATGCCGTACTCGGCGGTGACCCAGCCCTCGCCGGAGCCACGCTTGTGCGGCGGCACCTTCTCCTCGACCGAGGCCGTACACAGCACCTTGGTATCGCCGAAGGCGATCAGCACCGAGCCCTCGGCGTGCTTGGTGTAGCGGCGGGTGATGGTGAGCGGGCGCAAAGCGTCCGCTGCACGGGCTTGCGTGCGTTCGAAACCCATGGCGGGCCTTTCAGTGCTTCTTGGATTCGGACGAGCGCCGGATGGCCTCGTTGATCTCGCGGATCGAGCGATCGATCTCGGCTTCGTCCAGCTCGTCGGGTTCGCCGGAGCCGGCGCCGACACTGGCCTGGATCGTGGAGGCAAACACCTCCTCGCCCAGGGTCTGGGTGGATATGGCCTGGTCGGGGACGGCATTCTCCGCCGCCTCCCACTCGACCGAGAGCACGGTCACGTTGTCGCTCTTCGGACCACCCTTGCGCAGGGCCTGCTCGACCAGTTCGGGCACGGCGTCGGAGATCGAGCGCGTGGCGAGTTGCTCGGTGATGGTGTCGTCGCTGATGCTGCCCCACAGGCCGTCGGAGCACAGCAGCAGGCGATCGCGCTTCTGCAGGATCAGCGGCCCCACCGTGTCGACGACTGGTTTGCCCGGGCTGCCCAGGCAGGTGAACAGCACATTGCGGTTGAAGCGTTCGCCCATCGGCACGACCTGGGCCATCGTGTCCTGCAGCTCGGAATAGCTGTGGTCGCGGGTGCGGGCAATGAGCTTGTCGCCGCGCACCAGGTAGAGCCGCGAATCGCCGCAGTGCGCCCAGTAGGCCGTGTTGCCCTGCAGAACGCAGGCGACGATGGTGGTGCGCGGCGTGTCGATCAACGCCTTCTCCGTGGCGTAGCGGATCAGTTGGTGATGGCCCGCGATGATGGCATCGTGGAGGAAGCGCATCGGGTCCTTCAGCACCGGCTTGGCATCGCGCTGGAACATCGCGGCCAGCGTCTGCAGCGCGAGCTGCGAGGCGACCTCGCCCTCCGGGTGCCCCCCCATGCCGTCGGCCAGCGCGAACAGCCCCGAATCCCGCGTGTAGCAATAGCCCATGCGGTCTTCGTTCTTCTCGCGGCCACCCTTGCGGCTGATCTGGTAGACGGAGAACCTCATGCGGCGATCCTCACGCCTTCGCGCCGGTCTTGATGTTTTCGAGTTGCAGCTTCAGCCGCTCGCTGAAACTGAGCTTGGTGTAGCGGCGCTCGGTCTCGCGCGCCAGTTCCTTCTGCAGCGCGAACACGCTCTGCGGGCGCGACAGCGGGTCGAGCGACATGCACCATTCGGTGACTTCGATCAGGTTGTCCGAATACACATTGCGCAAGCGCGACAGCGACAGCCCGAGGCGGTCCTTTTCGATCCGCTGCGGCGCGTCGTTCGGCGGATAGCCCTGCATGCAGGCGTAGATGCACGCGCCGATCGCGTAGATGTCGGTCCAGGGGCCGAGCGTGCCATCGCGCCGGTACATCTCAGGCGCCGCGAAACCCGGCGTGTACATGGGACGGATGAAATTGCCTTCCTTCGACAGCACCTCGCGGGCCGCGCCGAAGTCGAGCATGACCGCCTTGTTGTCGTTCGTGATGAAGATGTTCGCCGGCTTGATGTCCAAGTGCAGCATCTTGTGCTGATGCACGATGCGCAGTCCACGGAGGATCTCGTCGAACAGTGAACGAATCGTCGATTCCCTGAAAACCTTGTCGCGCTTCAGGTCGCGTGCCGTGACGATGAAGTCCTGCAGGGTGTCGCCCTGCAGATAGTTCATCACCATGTAGACGGTCTCGTTCTCGCGGAAGAAGTTCAGCACCGAGACCACGCTCGGGTGGCTGATCTGCGCGAGCGAGCGGCCTTCCTCGAAGAAACTCTTCAGGCCCAGGCGGTACAGCGGCTGCTTCTCGGGTTTGACGCGAGGTGTGAGTTCGCCCACCGAGCGTTCCGCCAGCGAGGCCGGCAGGTATTCCTTCAGAGCGATCAGCCGCCGCTCGCTGTCTTCGCAGAGATAGACGACACCAAAGCCGCCGGCCGCCAACTTCTTGATGACCTGGTAACCCCCGACCACGGTGCCCGCAGGCAGTGGCGCGGGTTTCAGCTTTGACATAATCGGATTTTGCAATGCGATAAGTTCGATGGCAGTTTACAGCATGACCGGTTATGCAAGCGCATCGACCGGGGCCGCCGCCACAGGGGAAAACGCCAGCGAGAGCGGGCACGGTCCGTTCGCCGGGGTGGTGGTGGATGTGCGGTCGGTCAACAGCCGTTTCCTGGACATCGCATTTCGCATGCCTGACGAAATGCGCGCGCTGGAACCGGCACTGCGCGAGCTGATCACCGGCCGGCTGCGGCGCGGCAAGATCGAGCTGCGGCTCGCGACGCGGGACGACGCCGGCACCGCCTGGCCTCAGCCGCAGACCGAGCAACTGCACACGCTGTCGCGCCTGGAAAGCACCGTGCAATCGTGGCTGCCGAACGCCCCGCCGCTGACGGTGCACGAGGTGCTGCAGTGGTGCCGCGGCGCTGCGCCGGCGGTGCGGCTCGACGACGCGGCGCTCGATGCGGCCCGGCGCGCCGTGACCGGGCTGGTCGAGGCGCGCGCGCGCGAGGGCGAGAAGCTCGTCGTGGTGCTGATGCAGCGCGTCCACCGCGTGCGGCAGCTGGCGAGCGATGCCCAGCCGCTGGTGCCACAGGTGGTGCAGCGCCAGCAGCAGCGCTTCCTGGAGCGCTGGCAGGAAGCCCTGGCGTCGAGCGGTGCTGCGCAGACCCTGCCGCAGCAGGCCCTGCAGGAACGCGCCCTGAACGAGGCAGCGGCTTATGCCATCCGGATCGACGTGGCCGAGGAGCTGGCGCGGCTCGGCGCCCACCTCGACGAGATCGAGCGCCTGCTGAAGGCCGGCGGCGAGCTCGGCAAGCGCCTGGACTTCCTGATTCAAGAGTTGCAGCGCGAGGCCAACACGCTGGGCTCGAAGTCGGCCGCGCTGGAACTGACGCAGATCTCCGTGGAGATGAAGGTCGCGATCGAGCAGATGCGCGAACAGGTGCAGAACATCGAATGAGGCCCTGACACCCGATGGACACCCCTGGCAACCTCTTCGTCGTTGCGGCCCCCAGCGGAGCCGGCAAATCGAGCCTGGTCAAGGCCCTGCTCGAACTGGACTCGCACCTCGCGGTCTCCATTTCGCACACCACCCGGCCACCGCGCGGGCAGGAGGTCGAGGGACGCGAGTACCACTTCATCGACGAGCCGACCTTTCGTGCCATGGTCATGGAAGGCGCGTTCTTCGAGTGGGCGGAGGTGCACGGCAACCTGTACGGAACGTCGCGCATCGCGATCGAACAGCGATTGCAGGATGGCGAGGACGTCGTGCTCGAGATCGATTGGCAGGGCGCGCTGCAGATCAAGCGGCTGTTCCCGAACGCCGTGCTGATCTTCATCCTGCCGCCGAGCTGGGACGAACTGCTCCAGCGCCTGCAGCGCCGCGGCGAGGACCCGCCGCCGGTCATCGAGACCCGGATGGCCAACGCCCGCCTCGAGGTGGCCCAGGCAAAGCACTTCGACTACGTGGTCATCAACGCGGTGTTCGAGACGGCCTTGTTCGACCTGAAAGCCATCGTCCACGCGCAGCGGCTAAAATACTCTCGTCTGCGCCGCAGCAAGGCGGCCGTGTTCCGGGCTCTGCACCTGGACTGATTCTCTTCACACCTCTCCCCGGAGCACCGTCCATGGCCCGCATCACCGTCGAAGACTGCCTGACCAAGATCCCGAACCGCTTCCAGCTGGTGCTGGCAGCCACCTACCGGGCTCGCATGCTGAGCCAGGGCCATGCGCCCAAGGTCGAGAGCAAGAACAAGCCCGGCGTGACCGCGCTGCGCGAGATCGCCGAAGGCCATGTGGGCCTGGAGATGCTGCGCAAGGTGCCGGTCTAAAGCCCCACGCCCGCTCGCGAACGGCCCGCCTCGGCGGGCCGTCGTCATTTGGCGCTCCCGCCTCAGGCGGCGCCGGTTGCGGCGATGCGCCGGCGCCGCTCCAACAGCTCGAACGCGCCCATGCCGACGAGCATCGCCGCCACGAACACCAGCGCCTTGAACTCGCCCATGCCCAGGGCAACCAGTCCGGGACCGGGGCAGAACCCGGCCAGACCCCAGCCCACGCCGAACACCAGGCTGCCCAGCACCAGCCGGCGATCGATGTCGCGGGTCGTGGGCAATTGCATCGCAGTCCCCAGCAGGGACACGGCGCGGCGGCGCGCGACGAGGAACGCCACCGTGCCCACGGCGATCGCCCCGGCCATCACGAAGGCCAGCGACGGATCCCACGGGCCGGCGAGGTTCAGGAAACCGATCACCTTGGCCGGATTGGTCATGCCGGCGACGATGAGGCCCAGGCCGAACAGCAGGCCGGCCAGCAGGGACGTGAAGATCAGCATGACGACGCTCCTCAGAAACCGAACACGTGGCGCACCGCGAACACGGTGGCAAAACCCGCGGCCATGAACGTCGCCGTCGCGACGAGCGAGCGCGGCGACAGCCGCGACAGACCGCAGATGCCGTGGCCGCTGGTGCATCCCGAGCCGTAGCGGCTGCCGGCCCCGACCAGCAGGCCGGCCACGACGAGCGTGCCGAAACCCGCGTCGATCTGCGCCTTTGGCAGTGCGGCGAACAGCAGGTAGACGAACGGTGCGCCGATCAGGCCGGCCACGAAGGCGACGCGCCAAGCCGCATCGCCCCAGGCAGGTCGCAGCAGGCCCCCGACGATGCCGCTGATGCCGGCGATCCGGCCGTTCAGCAGCACGAAGGCCGCCGCGGCCAGTCCGATCAGCAGGCCGCCGGCGAGCGCGGACCACGGGGTGTAGGCATTCCAGTCGATGTTCACGGCTCATTCCTCGGGACAGTAGAGGCGGTAGAGCACCGCCAGGAGCTCGAGCATCGCGGGATCCGCGACGCTGTAGAAGATGTGCTTGCCTTGCCGCCGCGTGCTGACCACGCCCTCGGCGCGCAGGACGCCGAGTTGTTGCGACAGCGTCGGCTGGCGGATGGCCAATTGCTCCTCGAGTTCGCTGACGCAGCGCTCGCCCTGCGACAGCTGGCACAGCAGCAGCAGCCGGTCCTCGTTCGCCAGCAGCTTGAGGGCCCCGACGGCGCGCTCAGCGGCACCGCGCAGCGCGCCGGGGTCGATGGCAGTGGGGGTGGACTTCACGAAGCGCTCCAGAATTGGACTTGATATCAATATATAAATAAATATACTATAAATCAACAGAACATCTGAACCCCTGAAACAAGGCCCGCCCATGAGCAAGCGAACCGCGACCCGCGCCTTCTACGATCCCCTGACCGGCACGGTCACCTACGTCGTGTGGGACACGGCGACCCGCCGCGCCGCGGTGATCGACCCCCTGCTGGATTTCGAGTTCAAGGCGGGCCGCACCAGCACCGGCTCGGCCGATGCGGTGCTGGCCTGCCTGGCTGAACAGCAGTTGCAGGTGGACTGGATCCTCGAGACCCATGCCCATGCGGACCACCTGTCCGCGGCCCGCTATCTGCAGGGGCGTGTCGGCGGGCGCATCGCCATCGGCGAGAACATCCGCGCGGTGCAGGCTGTCTTCAAGAAGATCTACAACCTCGAGCGCAGCTTCCTGCCCGACGGCAGTCAGTTCGACCACCTGTTCCGTGACGGCGAGACGTTCCGGATCGGCGAGGTGGAAGCCACGGCCCTGCTCGTTCCCGGCCATACCCCGGCCGACATGGCCTACCTCGTCGACGGCCAGGTGTTCGTGGGCGACACGCTGTTCATGCCCGACGTGGGCAGCGCCCGAGCCGACTTTCCCGGCGGTGACGCACACCAGCTCTACCGCTCCATGCGCCGCCTGCTCGATCTGCCGCCGGACACCGTGATGTACGTCTGCCACGACTATCCGCCGCCGAACCGCCCGCCGCGATGGGAGACGACGGTCGCCGATCAACGCGCCCGCAACATCCACGTCCACGATGGCATCGGCGAGGCCGAGTTCGTGGCCATGCGCACGGCGCGCGACGCGCAACTCGAGGTGCCCGCGCTGATCCTGCCCTCGCTGCAGGTCAACGTGCGTGCCGGACAGCTCCCGCCGGCAGAAAGCGACGGGGTCAGTTATCTGAAGATCCCGCTCAACGTGCTGGCAACGAAGCACGCGCGCGGGCCGAACCCGCGCTGATCCGGACGGCGCCCGCCGTTCGACAGGGTCGTTCCGCGTTCGCTGCAGTCCGGTGCGGCGAGCGCGCTACCATGAGCCCATGCCCTCTCGTGCCGTACTTGCCGTCCGCAAAAAGCTGAGTCAGGCGTTGCCGTCGTTCATGCTCGGCGGCAGTGCCGTGGCCGAGCAGGACGCGGCCACCAGCGATGCCGAGGCGGCGTCCTTTGCCGCGCTGACGCACAAGCTGTCCTACCTCGACGCGGCCGACATCAAGCGCGTGCGCGAGGCCTACAAGTTTGCCGACGAGGCCCACCTCGGCCAGTTCCGCGCCAGCGGCGAGCCCTACATCACGCACCCGATCGCGGTCGCCGGCCTGTGTGCCGATTGGAAGCTCGACGCACAGGCCATCATGGCCGCGCTGATGCACGACGCGATGGAAGACTGCGGCATCGGCAAGGCCGAGCTGATCGAGCGCTTCGGCGCGCCGACGGCCGACCTGGTCGACGGTCTCACCAAGCTCGACAAGCTGCAGTTCAGCACCCGAGAAGAATCGCAGGCCGAGAGCTTCCGCAAGATGCTGCTGGCGATGGCGCGCGATGTGCGCGTGATCCTGGTGAAGCTGGCCGACCGGCTGCACAACATGCGCACGATCGATGCAATGCTGCCGGTCAAGCGCGAACGCATCGCGCGCGAGACGATCGAGATCTACGCACCGATTGCCCATCGGCTGGGCCTGAACGAGACCTATCGGCAGCTGCAGGAGCTGTCGTTCCAGCAGCTGCGCCCGTGGCGCCATGCCGCACTCAGCAAGGCGGTGCTGCGAGCCCGGGGCAACCGGCGCGACATCGTCGAGCGCGTGCAGCGCGATGTGGTGAAAGCCTTCAAGGAGGCCAAGCTCGCGGTGCAGGTGTCGGGCCGCGAGAAAACCATCTTCTCCATCTACAACAAGATGGACGAGAAGCGCCTGAGCTTCGCCCAGGTCAGCGACATCTTCGGCTTCCGCATCGTCGTCAACACGCTGCCCGAGTGCTACCTGGCGCTGGGTGTGCTGCACCAGCTCTACAAGCCGGTGCCGGGCCGCTTCAAGGACTACATCGCGATCCCCAAGGCCAACGGTTACCAGTCGCTGCACACCACGCTGGTCAGCCCGCTCGGTACCTCGGTCGAGTTCCAGATCCGCACGGCGCCGATGCACATGGTGGCCGAGAAGGGCATCGCGGCGCACTGGATGTACAAGACCCGAGGCAGCGCCGACGCCCAGAACATCGGCGCGATGTGGCTGCAGTCGCTGCTCGACATCCAGGACGAGACTCGCGACTCGGCCGAGTTCCTGGAGCACGTCAAGATCGACCTGTTCCCCGACTCGGTCTACGTCTTCACCCCGAAGAGCAAGATCCTCGCGCTGCCGAAGGGCGCCACACCGGTGGACTTCGCCTATGCGATCCACAGCGATGTCGGTGACCACTGCATCGCCGCCAAGATCAACGGCGAGCCCGCGCCGCTGCGCACCGCGCTGCGCAGCGGCGACGCGATCGAGATCGTCACCGCACCGGGCGCCCGCCCCAACCCGGCCTGGCTGAACTTCGTGCGCACCGGCCGCGCGCGCTCGCGCATCCGGCACTACCTGAAGAACATGGAGGCCGAGGAGTCCCTGCAACTCGGGCAGAAGCTGCTGGCGCAAGCGATCCGCGCCGAAGGCCTGTCCCTGCCTGCCGGCGACGAGACCTCGGCCGGCACCGACGGTGCGCTGTGGCAGTCCCTGCTGCGCTGGAGCGGCACCAAGAAGCGCGACGAGCTGCTGACCGAGATCGGCCTGGGCAAGAAGATCCCGACCATCGTCGCCAAGCGCATGGCCGCGCTGCTGGCCGAGCGCGGCGCGCGGCCCGATGCGCTGACCCTGACGATGGGCCGCTACGGTGCCGATGACGGCGCACCCTCTCAAGGCACCGTGGTCATCGATGGCAGCGAAGGCGCGACCGTGCAGTTGGCCGAATGCTGTCGGCCGGTACCCGGTGACTCGATCGTCGGCTACCTGGGACGCGGCGAAGGTCTGATGGTGCACACCGGCGAGTGCAGCACCGCCAAGCGACTGTTCGGGCGCGACAGCGAACCGTGGATCACGGTGGAGTGGTCCGAGGCTCCGCAGCGCAGCTTCGAGACAGCGGTGACGGTGCTGGTCCACAACGGCAAGGGCGTGCTGGCGCAGATCGCCACGGCGGTGAGCGGCGCCGAGGCCGACATCGTGCACATCGACATGGGCGATGAACGCGCCACCGAGACGACCGAGCTGCGCCTGCTGCTTGCGGTGCGTGACCGGCTGCACCTGGCCGACACCCTGCGGGCACTGAAGCGTTCGCCGTCGGTATTGCGCGTGGCGCGCGTCAAGCCCTGAATCCGCGGCCGGCGCCCGCGCGGGTGGGCAGAATGCGCGCGTCGCACGAACGGGAGCAAACGATGCAGATCCTCGAAGGCATCAAGGTGGTCGAACTCGGCCAACTGATCGCCGGCCCCTTCGCGGCCAAGACCCTGGCCGATTTCGGCGCACGGGTCATCAAGATCGAGCCGCCGGGCAGCGGCGATCCGCTGCGCAAGTGGCGCAAGCTGCGCGAGGGCAACTCGGTGTGGTGGGATGCGCAGTCGCGCAACAAGGAATCGGTCGCGATCGACCTGCGCCAGCCTGAAGGCCAGGTGCTGGTGCGCGAGCTGCTGGCCGACGCGGACGTGCTGGTCGAGAACTTCCGACCGGGCACGCTGGAGGCCTGGGGCCTGGGCTGGGAGGCGCTGCATGCGCTGAATCCACGGCTGATCATGCTGCGCCTGTCGGGCTTCGGCCAGACCGGGCCGCGGGCGGGCGAGCCGGGCTTCGCGGCGGTGGGCGAGGCCTTCGCCGGCCTGCGCCACCTGAATGCCGAGCCGGGCCGCGCTCCGGTGCGGGCCGGCGTGTCGCTCGGCGACACCGTGGCCGGGCTGCATGGTGCGATGGGCGTGCTGCTGGCGCTGTACGGTCGCGATGCACGCGGCGGCACCGGGCAGATGATCGACCTCGCGCTCTACGAGGCCATGTTCAACCTGACCGAGAGCCTGCTGCCCGAGTACGACGCGTTCGGCGAGGTGCGGCAGCCAGCCGGCGGCGCGCTGCCCGGCATCGCACCGTCGAATGCCTACCCCTGTGGCGATGGCCGCTTCGTGCTGGTGGCCGGCAACGGCGACAGCATCTTCCGTCGCTTGATGGCCGCGATCGGCCGCCCGGATCTGGCCGACGATCCGGCCTTGGCGCGCAATGACGGTCGCGCCGCGCGCGCCGGCGAACTGGACGCCGCGATCGGCGCATGGACCTCACAGCGAACGCTCGACGCGGTGCTGGCCGCGATGGCCGCCGCCGACGTGCCGGCCAGCCGCCTCTACACCATCGCCGACCTGGCGAACGACGCGCACTATCAGGCACGCGGCAACATCGAGCGCATCCCTGCGCTCGCCGGCGGCACGATCGCGGTGCCCGGCATCGTGCCGCGGCTGTCGGCCACGCCGGGCGCGGTGCATCGCCGTGCGCCCCGGGTCGGCGAACACAGCGATGCGGTGCTGCGCGAACTGGGCCACGACGAAGCGGCAATCGCCGCGCTGCGCGCGCGCAAGGTCGTCGGTTGACGCCGCCGTTCAGGCCGGCCGGGACGGGTAGCGCACCTCGATCACCTCGATCGTCTGCGGCCCCTGCGGCGTGAGCAGCGTGACCTCGTCGCCCACACGCGCCTTCAACAGTGCCCGCGCCACCGGCGAGATCCAGCTCACCTCGGCCCGCAGGTTGTCGGCCTCGTCGATGCCCTTGATCGTGATCGTGCGCTCGACGCCGTCGGAGACCGCGTACGTGACGGTCGCGCCGAAGAAGACCTGGTCGCTGCCTTGATGCACGCTGGGGTCGGCCACCTCGGCGATCTCGAGTCGCTTCGTCAGGAAGCGGATGCGGCGGTCGATCTCGCGCAGCCGCTTCTTGCCGTAGAGGTAGTCGCCGTTCTCGGAGCGGTCGCCGTTCTTCGCGGCCCAGGACACGGTCTCGACGACCTTGGGACGCTCGTCGTCGAGCAGTTGCATCAACTCGGCCCGCAAGCGGGCGAAGCCCGTCGGCGTGATGTAGTTCTTGCTGCCGGCCGGCAAGGCCGGCAGCTCGAGCTCGTCGTCCTCGCCAGGCGCGTCGCTTTCCTTCGTGAAGGCCTTGCTCATGCCTTCATTGTCGCGCGCGGGAACAGCCCGATCCGCAGGCTCAGACGGCCGAGCGGAGCACGCCGCCGTCCACCCGCAGCGCCGCACCGGTGGTGGCTGACGCGAGGGGGCTGGCGACATAGGCGACCAGCGAGGCCACTTCCTCGGTCGTGGCGAAGCGGCGGATCAGGGAAGTGGGCCGCATCTTGAGGAAGAACTCCTGCTCGACGACCTCGGCCGACTTGCCTTCGGCCTGGGCCAGCGCGTCGACGAAGTCGACGACACCGCGCGAACGCGTGGGCCCGGGCAGCACGCTGTTGACCGTGATGCCCGTCCCGGCCACCGCCTCGGCGAGGCCTCGCGACACCGCCAGTTGCGCGGTCTTGGTCATGCCGTAGTGGATCATCTCCGACGGGATCTGCAGCGCGCTCTCGCTCGAGATGAAGATCACCCGCCCCCAGTTGCGTTGCCGCATCGCCGGCAGGTAGAGCCGCGCCAGACGCACGCCGCTGAGTACGTTGACATCGAAGAAGCGCTGCCAGTCCGTGTCGGGGATCTCCTCGAAGGGCTTGGGCTCGAAGATGCCGAGGTTGTTGACGAGAATCTCGACATCCGGAAAGCGGCGCACGAGCGCCTCGGCCGCCGCCGCGGTGCTGAGGTCGCCCGCAAAGCCTTCGGCGGCATTCGGCCCCGATGCCGCGCGCAGTTGCGCAACGGCGCGTTCGACGGCCGCCTCGGTACGGCCATTGACGATCACGCGCGCGCCCTCGCGTGCCAGCGCCTCGGCGATCGAATAGCCGATGCCGGCCGTGCTGCCGGACACGAGAGCCTGCTTGCCTGTCAGTTGAAGATCCACGTTGAGCTTTCCTGAAGAGTGACGCTCGATGAGCGGATGCGCGCAGTCTTGCAGGAACGCGCCGACCTGCTCGATGCCAAGGTCTTCGTCGCGCCAACCTCGGCGCCGAGGTCAGGATTCGGCGCTGGTCAGCGACGCGGCATCGGTAGCGCCCAGTCGGTTGACCAGCACCTTGTCGACCCGCTTGCCGTCGAGGTCGACCACCTCGAAGCGCCAACCGGCCCACTCGACCACGTCGGCTGTCTGCGGCAGGCGCCCGAGCAACAGCATCGTCATGCCGGCGAGGGTGTTGTAGCGGCCGCGGTCCTCGTCGGGCAGTTCCTTCAGGCCGAGCCGGTCCTTGAGTTCGGGGACCGGGATCAAGCCGTCGATCAACCACGAGCCGTCGTCGCGCTGCACCGCCCAGGCATCGTCGGCGGTGGGTGTGGTGAACTCGCCGGTGATGGCCTCCAGCACGTCGCGCAGCGTGATCACCCCCTGGACTTCGCCGTACTCGTCGACGACGAACACCATCTGCGTGGTCGATCCGCGGAACTGCTCGAGCAGTTCCATGCCGGTGAGCGTCTCGGGCACGAACACCGGCGGCTGCAGGCCTTCGGTCAACGACAGCGGCTTGCCGCTGGTGACCTGCTGCAGCAAGTGCTGCGTCCCGACGACGCCGAGCACCTCGTCCAGTCCTCCCCGGCACACCGGGTAGCGGGAGTGTTCGTGGGCCGCGATCACCGCCAGTGCGTCGGCGATGGGGGTCGTGCTGTCGAGCCAGGCGATCTCGCCGCGCGGGATCATCATCGAGCCGATCTGCCGCTCGTCGAGCCGGAAGACATTGCGCACCATCTGGTGTTCCTGGGCCTCGATGACCCCGGCATCGAAGCCCTCCTCCAGGCTGGCCGCGATCTCCTCCTCCGTCACGCCCCGGCTCTGCGTGTCGCGGATACCCAGCAGGCCGAGGATCGCGCCCGTGCTGCCGGCCAGCAGCTTGACGAAGGGCCTGGCGACGAAGGACAGGCCGCGCATCGGCCGCGAGACCAGGCGCGCGACGGCTTCGGGATAGAGCTGGCCGACCCGCTTGGGCACCAGTTCGCCGAAGATGATCGTCAGGAAGGTGATGATCACCACCACCAGGGCGAGCGAGCCGATGTCGGCGGCCCGCGGCGCAATGTCGAAGCCTTCCTTGAGCCACGCGGCCAACGGCTGCGAGAAGGCGGCCTCGCCCACGATGCCGTTCAGGATGCCGATCGAGGTGATGCCGATCTGCACCGTCGACAGGAAGCTCGTCGGGTTGTCATGCAACTCCATCGCCGCCTTGGCACCGGCGTCTCCGGTTTCCACCATCACCTGCAGGCGCGCCTTGCGGCTCGCGGCCAGCGACATCTCCGACATCGCGAACAGGCCGTTGAGAAGGATCAGGCAAACCAGGAGGAAGACGTCCATTCAGTGCGCCGCGCCGGGCGGCGTCACGAGTCGGTGAAATACGAGCGTAGCAGAATCGACCCATGATCTATCTCGTCGGCGACCTCCAGGGCTGTTGCGACGCCCTCGACCATTTACTCGCCAAGATCGGCTTCTCGCCCTCGCGCGATCGCCTGTACGCGCTCGGCGACCTGGTCAACCGCGGTCCGCGGTCGCTCGACGTGCTGCGCCGCCTGGTTGCGCTGGGCAACTCGGCCACCTGCCTGCTCGGCAACCACGACCTGCACCTGCTGGCGGTGGCCCGGGGCGTGCGCCGCCCCCATCGCAGCGACACGCTGACGCCGATCCTCGAGTCTGCGGACCGCGATACGCTGATCGATTGGGTCCGCAGTCGACCGCTCGCGGTACACGCGGAGGGCTGGCTGATGGTGCATGCTGGCGTGGCGCCGCAGTGGGACCGGGCGCTGACGCTGCAACTGGCCGCCGAAGTGGAGGCGGAACTCGGCGGTCCGCGATGGGCTGACTTCCTGCAGGTGATGTACGGCAACGAGCCGTCTCGATGGAAAGCCGGTCTCGACGGCGTCGACCGGTGGCGCTTCGCGATCAACGTGCTCACGCGCGTGCGCTTCGTCGATGCCCGTGGCACGCTGGACTTCAAGGTGAAGGAGGCCGCGGACAAGGCGCCGGACGGGCTCTACCCGTGGTTCGAGGCACCCGACCGCCAGACGCACGGACAACCGATCGCCTTCGGCCATTGGTCGACACTCGGCCTCTTGAATCGCCCTGACCTGCTGGCCATCGACACCGGCTGCGTCTGGGGCGGCGCGCTCACCGCGGTACGTATCGACGGAGGACGGCGGGAAATGATCCAGGTCGACTGCGAAACGGCGCAGCAGCCTGGCTGATCAGCCGCGGCAACCGCGCCGCTGTCGAACTTAGAATTCAGACCGTTGGAAGCGTGGCCGAGCGGTTGAAGGCAGCAGTCTTGAAAACTGCCGAAGGGGTGACTCTTCCGTGGGTTCGAATCCCACCGCTTCCGCCAACGCGCCTTTCAGCGCTTGGTGAACGCGTCCTGCAGTTCGCCGGGCAGGGTCTCGATTTCTTCCTCGCTCACGTCCAGCCCACGACGCAGATCAAACGACGAATGCAACCAGTGATCGTCGGCCTGGGTGTCGTCCTGCTGAACAGGGCGGAAGTCGACGACGCTCCGATCCGTCCGAGTTTTGGGTGGATGCAGAGTGAAATGCCGAGACTTGGCCCCGAAATCGAAAGTTGCCATGGCGAACCTCGTCATGCGAAATCGCGTACATGAGGTTACATCTATGGTGGGGGCGCGGTAATTCCCTTCTTCAATGAATGGTTATAGGCCATATTCGCCGGCTGCAACGATGCCGCCCCTGGCAGCTACCTAGCGCAGCGTCGTCCAATGGACATCGACGCTCGTCGATCGATCATCTTCATCGACCCGAGGCCCAACGGGCGGCTCGGCTGACCCAGGAGGCACCGGTTCGGCACAACGGTCGATGAAGTGGCGCAGTTCGGACTCCATGGACGGCGTGAACCCGTCGCGCATCTGCATCACGATGGCCTGCTCGATCGCCAGACGCATGTCCGGCAGCAAGTGCCGCCCCGCCAGGAGCGTGGTCAGCAACTCGTGCGCGCGTTGTTCGAAGCCACTCATTCTCGGATCACGGAAAGTCTGCAGGGTCGGCACGCGGGGCACGCGCCGGGAGCGTCTCGACGGAGGCTGGGCCGGCATCGGGGCGGCCATCGACACGACCACAACGCTGGATTGTCAGCCTCGGCAGGACAGGGCGTCCGAACGAACTAGGGGTGTCCGCCGCGGGCCCCGCCCGGCCGCGCAAGGAGCGCCGCAGGCAGCCGATCAGGCAGTGCAGGTGCGGTTCTTGCCGCTGTGCTTGGCCTCGTACAGCGCCTCGTCGGCGCGCTCCAGGGATTGCTCGAGCCGTTCGCCGGGCCGGTAGAGGCTGACGCCGGCCGAGAAGGTCACGAACACCTGCCCCTGCTCATCGCTCATGAACAGCTCGGCGCTGAGCGTACGCTGCACTCGGGTGAGCACGCGTTGCGCCTCGTCGAGCGCCGTGCCCGGCAGCAGCACCACGAACTCCTCGCCACCGTAGCGCGCAAGTGTGTCGCCGGGACGCAGCGCCTGCGTCACGCGGTGGGTCAGGAACTGCAGTGCAGCATCGCCGCTCGCATGGCCCAGCCGATCGTTGAGCCTCTTGAAATTGTCGATGTCGATCAGCGCCACGGCGAGCGTCGTGCCCTCACCCTGTGCAGCCCGCTGATTCTTGGCCTGCTCCGTCTCGAAAGCCTGCTGCAGGCCGCGGCGGTTGGCAACCTGCGTCAAGGGATCCGTGGACACTTCGTCCGACAGCCGGCGGATCTCGTCCTCCAGCTCGACCACCCGCGCCTGCATCGCGGTCGATCGGCTGTGCTCCAGCGCCAGCTTGGCCTGCGCCTGGCTGACCCCTTCGTGCACCGCCCGGCTTTCAGCCACCATCTGTCGCACCGTCCCGGCCAGGCTCTCCAGAGATTCGGCCCGGTCGATCTCGTCGGCGTACCCGTCCAGCTGCGACGAGAAACGCCCGGTCTGTGCCCCCAGCGAGGCGATCTCGTCGAGCATCTCGTGGATCGAGTCCTTCAAGGCATCCCGGGCCGCCTTGCGGGCCGCGCGCAGTTCCTGCTGGCGCTCGCGCGTACCGAGCAGCAGCTGGCTGACCGATCGCACGCCCCGTGCCGTCAGACCACCGTCGCCCTCGAACAGCTGACTGCGCATCACCTCGCACTGCCCTTTGACCCAGGAATCGTCCTCGGACAGGTCGGCCAGACCTTCGGTGAGTTCCTGGCACAGCCCCCCCAGTTGGTTCATCAGGTGCTGGCGATGCTGCAACACCCGTTGAGCCTCGGCGCAAGCCTGCGCGACGTCTTCGACAACCCCATCGGGGCCGTCGGCAGCAACGCGCGCCTGCAGCTGCGCAAGCCGCTCGGCCACCTCGCGGCTGCGCGCCTCACTCGACGGCAAGGCCGCCTGAACGGTCGCACCGAGTTCGACGGCAACGCGCGACCAAGCCGTCGAGACGGGCGCCGGCGAAGCCTCTGCAACGACCATCGGCCCGACGTCGACCACAGGTGCTGCCGCGTCGAAAGGTGCCAGATCGCTCGGCGCCTCGTCCAGCGCATCACTGTCCCAGCTGGCGATGAGTTGCTTGAGCCTTTGCTGCAGCCGCTTCGCGTCGCTGCGACTGCCCCCGAGTACCCGCTGCAGACTGTCCTTGCGTCGCGCCGCGGTCCAGTTGCGGCCGCCACGCTCCACGCCCCGCAGGGCGCTCTGGATCAAAGCGGCCCACGCTTCGCCTTCGCCTTCGGCACTGTCCGGTACGGCAGCGGCGACTCCCGCCGCGGGTCCCGGTGCGTCACCGCGCTCCGTCCGGTAGGCCCACGCGAAATTCTCGGGCGTCGGTTGCTTGCGTTCCAGCGCAAGGCGGCGCAGCGCCGCCTTGGCCAACTCCGCGGCCGCGGGCTCCGCAGCACGTGCCGCGGACGCTTCCGGGTTCGAGGTCACGCCCATCGCGCAGCTCAGGCGCCCGGAGGCAGACTGCCCGGCAGGGCGCGCACATCGGCCCGCGGCACCGACTCCGCCGTGGCATCGTTGTCTTCCACCTGCCCGATCCACGGGGCCTTGCGAGGCAATATGGTCTGCGCCAGCCATTGCTCCAGCTCTTCAGGCGGCAACGCCTTGCTGAACAGGAAGCCCTGCATCGTGCTGCAGCCCAGGCGGTGCAGCACCTCCATCTGGCGCAGGTTCTCCACGCCCTCCGCAATCACGCGGATGCCGAGCGAGCGCGCCAGCGCAATGATCGCCGTCACCACGGCCGAACTCTGCAAGGTGACGCCGAGGTCACGCACGAAGCTGCGGTCGATCTTCAGCTCGCTGATCGGCAGCGTCGTCAGGTACGCGAGCGAGGAATAGCCGGTGCCGAAGTCGTCGATGGAGATCTCGACGCCGATCTCGTTGAGTCGATGCAAGGCCGGGATCACGTTCTGCAGATCCTTCATCAGGCCGGTTTCAGTGATCTCGAGCTCGATGCAGGAATGCGTGACGCCATGCGCCGCCGCGGCCTGCTGGATGTGGGTCACCAGGTCGGTGCGCTCGAACAGCCGGCTCGGCAGGTTCACCGCGATCGAGGTTTCGATGCCATGGTGCTGCTGCCACAGGCGCGCCTGCCGGGTCGCCTCGCGGATGGCCCACTCGCTCATCGGCACGATGAGGCCGGTTTCCTCCGCCAGCGGGATGAAATCGCCGGGCGGCACCAGCACGCCATTGCGCTTCCAGCGCATCAGCGCCTCGGCACCGACCATGCGCGCGGTGCGCACGTCGATCTTCGGCTGGTAGTGCAGCACCAGTTCCTCGCGCTCGATGGCCTTGTGCAGCGCACTCTCGAGCTCGAGCTTCTCGCGGCCCTTGCCGGCCAGATGCGGACGATAGAGCGATGCCGCGTTGCGTCCGGCTGCCTTGGCGGAGTACATCGCCACATCGGCGTTGCGCAGCACGTCGGCCACCGAAGCGCCGTCCCGAGGGAACAGCGCGATACCGACGCTCGCCGTCACGAAGCATTCCTGGCCGCCCACGAAGATGGGCTCGCGCATCACTTCGAGGATGCGCAGCGCAACGCGCTCGGCATCCTGGTCGGCATCGACCTCGGGCAGCAAGGCCACGAACTCGTCACCGCCGAGACGACCGACCGCCTCCAGGGAACGATGCGCGCGCAGACCCACCGAGTCGATCCCCGTCTCGACCACCTGGTCGGAGTGCCGCACGCAGGACCGCAGTCGCCGCGACACCTCCATCAGCAGTTCGTCTCCCGCCCCGTGCCCCAGCGTGTCGTTGATGACCTTGAAACGATCCAGGTCGATCAGCAGCAACCCCACCTGATGGTTCAGCCGCTTGGCCTGTTCCATCGCACGTTCGGCGCGCCAGATCAACTGGCGCCGGTTCGGCAGGCCCGTCAACGCGTCGAAGTTCGCCAGGTGGCGGATCTTGTCCTCGGCCACTCGTCGGTCGGTCACGTCCTGAACGATGCCGGTGTAGCCGGTCAGGTTGCCGTGTTCGTTGAACTCGGGTTCGGCCTCGACGTGGACCACGCGCTGGCGCCCGTCGATCAGTTGCACCGGGAAATCGGTGGCCAGCACGGTGCTTCGGGCCAGCGTGTCCCGCAACAGCGACAGACAGCCCTGCCGATGCTCGGCGGGGACCATGCGAATGAGCGATCTCATGCCGAGGTGATCCCCCGGGCCCAGACCGAAGACGCGCAAGCCCTCGACCGAGAACAGCAGCCCGGACCGATCGCGCCGCCAGTCGAAGCTGCCCATGCGTGCGAGATCCTGCGCGCGCGCCAGCTTCGATTTGCTGCGCTCGAGCTCCAGTCGGGTGCGGGACGAGCGCAGCAGATAACGCAGCCGTCCGGCCAGCAGGCTCCACTGCGTCGATTTCACGAAAAAGTCGGTAGCGCCAGCCTCGTAGGCACGGGTGATCGACGCATCGTCATCCAGTCCGGTCAGCATCAGCACCGGCATCGACTCGAAGCCGGGCAAGGCGCGCAACTCCCGGCAGGTGGTGAAGCCGTCCATGCCGGGCATCAGCGCATCGAGCACGATGACGTCGGGCGACCAGTCGGTCAGCAACTGCACTGCGCGCTCGCCGCTGGTGGCTTCGGTGACGGCGAAGCCTCGCTCGCGCAACGCGATCGATGTCAGCAGCAGGTTGACCTCGTCGTCGTCGACCAGGAGAACACGAGGGCTCTCCAGAGGATCGTCGACAGAGGGATCGGCGCGCAGGTCCATGGGCGAATTCTTGATCGACAGCGCGTGGGTCGTGGATCCGGGTCAGGCGGCAGGCAGCAACAGAGCGTGCAGGCTGCCACGAACCGACGCGATCTCGGCGCGCAGCGCCGCGACGCGCGGCCCCAGGGCCTGCACCTCGTTGTTGCGAATCATGCCTTCGATGTCGGCACACAGGGCGGACAACTTGAGCGCCCCGATGCTGGCCGACGAGGATTTCAGGGTATGGGCGACATGCTTCACGCCGTCGAGGTCGCCCGCCGCATGCGCTTCGTCGAGCTGCGGCAGCAAACGCCCCGTGGACGTCTCGAACGCCTGCACGACGCGCTCCAGCAGCCGGTTCGCCCCGGTGGGATCGAGGTCGCGCAGCCGCTGCAGAGCCTGGGCATCCAGTGCTCCGGCCGTCGCGGCAGGGGGGCTCGCCGGAGTCCCGGGTACCGCTGGCTCGACCGGAGCTGGCGTCAGCTCTCCTGCCCCGGTGTCGGGAATGTTCAGGCGTTGTGACAGCATGGTGTGCAACTGGCTTTGCCGGAAGGGTTTGGAAAGGTATTCGTCGAATCCGAGGCCGAGGAACCGCTCGCGGTCACCCCCCAGTGCGTTGGCGGTCACCGCGACCACCGGCGTGGTGGGCGGGGTGCGGAAGGCGAAGCGCTCGCCAGGCCCTCGGCGGAACCAACCGAGCGCCTCGACCCCGTCCATGCCCGGCATCTGGATGTCCATCATGATCAGGTCGAAGCGCTCGGCACACAAGGCACGCAGCCCTTCGAGCGCCGACGAGGCGAGCTGCACGCGGCAACCGAAGTGGCGCAGCATCTGCCCGATCACTTCCTGGTTCACGGGATTGTCCTCGACCACCAGGATATGGGCGCCAATCTTGCGCGACGAACCGCCGCCGGCGCCGGCAACACCCGACACGCCGAGGATCGCCTGGCGCAGTTCGGCCTTCCGCACCGGCTTGTTGACGAAGCGCTTGAAGCCCACGGCTTGCGCCCGCTTGGCGTCGTCGGGCGAGCTCACGGACGACAGCATGATCAGCTTCACGTCCGCGAAGTCCGGCTCGGTCGAGATCCGGTCGGCCAGTTGCAGGCCATCGAGTCGCGGCATCTGCATGTCGATCAGCGCAATGTCGAAGCTGCGCGCGGCATCGCGCTCCGCATACAGCCGCTCCAGCGCATGCACGCCGTCGTTCGCCACGACGACCTCCATGCCCCAGGCCCCGAGCAGGTTTTCGAGCACCGTCCGGTTGGTCTCGTTGTCGTCGACGACGAGCACGCGCAGGGCCGGCATGTCATGCAGTTCGAGCATGTCGACATCGACGTCGCTGGAGGCCGGCAACAGGGGCAGCCGAACGCAGAACCGCGAGCCCACCCCCGGCTGGCTGCGGACCGTGATCGATCCGGACATCAGTTCGACCAGCTGGCGCGAGATCGCCAGCCCCAGACCGGTGCCGCCGTAGCGCCGCGCCATGCCGCTGCTGGCCTGGCTGAAGGCGATGAAGAGCCGTGACAAGGCCTCGGGGGGAATGCCGATCCCGGTATCTCGCACGCACAGTTCGACCCACAGCCGGTCCCCGGTGGCCAGGGCCGTCTCTGTCGCGGTCGGCTCGACCCGCCGCATCTCGACGACCACTTCGCCGTGCTCGGTGAACTTGATCGCGTTGGCGACCAGGTTCGTGAGCACCTGGCGCAGCCGCAGCGCATCGCCATGCAGCGCCGGCGGCAGGCCGGGCTCCTCCCGGAAGCTCAACTCCAGCCCGCGCTCCTGAGCCCGAGGCGCCAACAGTTCCAACACGTCCTCGACCAGGGCTCGCGGCGTGAAGTCGGCCGGCGCCAGTTCCAGCTTGCCAGCCTCGATCTTCGAGAAATCGAGGATGTCGTTGATGATCTCGAGCAGGCTCTCGCCGGAGCGGTACACCGCCTGGGCAAAGCGTCGCTGCCGCGAATCGAGCGCCGTACCCAGCAGGAGTTCGGTCATGCCGAGCACACCGTTCATCGGCGTGCGGATCTCGTGGCTCATCGTCGCCATGAACTGGCTCTTCGCCTGGCTCGCCGTCTCGGCCTGCAGCGCCAGCGCCTGGGCTGCAGCCGTGGCCTGCTGCAACTCGGCGGCGCTGGCCTCGATGGCACTGCGATGCTCCCGCAGCCGGGCCTGCATGCTGTTGAAGGTGGCGGCGAGCCGGCCCAGTTCGTCGTCGGAGACGATCTCCACCGGTTGCTCGAAGTCGTCGTCCGCCATGCGCAACGCCCCGTCGCGCAGCCCGTCGATCTGACGGTTGATGCGCCGCGTCAGATAGCCGGCGACCACCAGCCCGAGCGTGAGCAAACCGCAGGCCGTCACCAGCATCAGAGCGAACAACAGCTGGGCGATCCAGCGGCTGGCCTCCCCCAGCACGGTGGAGAACGCGTCCTCGATCGGCACGAGGCGGCGATTGAGCACCTCGATCTCGCCAACCAGGAGGGCAGCGTGCGCAGGGCTCAGGCTGCCGTTCAGCACTTGCGTGCGGATTGTGTCGCCGTAGCTGCGCAGCAGCGCCATTTCCTCGTCGCCGCGGGTCCAGAGCTGGATCACCCGGTCCATGTAGCTCAGGTTGCGGAAGGTCCGGAACAACCAGATCAGGCTGTCGATGTCGTCGGGGTGGTTGCGCCCTGCAAGGAAGCCCGCATACGCCACGTCGTAGTCGAAATCGGGCTTCTCCAGTTCCAGTCGGGCCTGCCGGTCCCCCAGCGTCACGGACAACGCCGCCGCGTACTGGCGGTAATCGGCTTCCTCGTGGGTCTGTGCATAGCGCACCAGGTAGAACACCGCGTCGCGGTTGCCCTTGGCCCAAAGGCCGTCCCCGGCCACATAGGCGCGCACGCCGGACAGGATGTCGGAACTGAGCTTGCTGAGATAGACGAGTCCGACGACCACACCGACCAACAGGAACACGATCAGCGCCAGCTTGCGCGCCACCGCCAGATCGCGCAGCGGCCGCAGCACCCGGCGATCGACCGCGGCGCGCGCCTCGGCGGCGGCACGCTCGAACTGCGAGTCGACATGTTCGTTGCTCATCGAGCCCCCCCCGACCCGAGAACCCGCCGTGTCGATGTGGCCGTCTTGCGTCCGGGTTGGCCGACGGCGCGGATCGAGCAGGTGCGCATGTCGGCAAGTGTGGCGCGGCCCGGTGCCGGGCGCAAAGCCGCCACCGTCCCTTCGGTCGGGTGCCGGCGCGCCATCGCAACGCCGACGCCCCGCTGCGGCAATCGTTCACGGATGCGACTTCTACAATCGATCACATGATTTCGATTGACGACGACCTCAGGCGTGCACCGTCCCGGATCGCGGAAGCCTCGGGCATCGGACTCGGCGCGTGGCTGCTGCCGGTCGACGCGCGAGCTGCCTTCGACGCTGCCGAGAGTCTGCCCTGGCATGCCTTCGGGCTGTTGCTGGTCGGCGCGCTGCTGGCACTGGGCGTCCTGCTCGGTCTGCTGGCGTGGCAACAGCGCCAGCGGCGAGACGCCGCAGCCCTGCGCGACGAGCGCGCCCGCGTGCGACGCCTGCTCGGCCTGATCGAGGGTCCGCTGTGGCGCACCGACGCACAGCACCGCCTGACCGCGCTGCGCGCGACGGCGTTGCCTGCCGACCATGCGCTGCACGCCGGCCGCGACAGTCAGGCGTTCTGGCAGCTGTTCGACGCGACGTCGATGCCCGGGCTGCGCCAGGCACTCGAGTCGGAAGCCGATTTCCAGGCCATCGAGGTCGGGCTCGCTGCGCCTGGCGGCGGACCGTTGCAACGCTGGCGATTGAAGGCATGCGTGTGCCTCGACGCCTCGGGCCGCTTCGCTGGCCACGAGGGGAGCGCGACGCTCCTGACGCCCCCCCGCCCGTTGCCGGCGGCTGCGGACGAGGATGCGGCGTCGTTCGGCACGCTGGTGTCGCACGATCTGCGCGCACCGATCCGGGTGGTCGAGGGCTTCACGAAGATTGTCAAGGAGGACTACGGACGCCTGCTCGATCGCGTCGGCAACGACCACCTTGACCGCGTACTCGGGGCCGCGGCCCGCATGAACGGCATGATCGACGCGCTGCTGGCGCTGTCGAGACTCGGCGCACTGCCTCTGGCGCGCCAGACGGTCGACCTGTCGCAGCTCGCGAGCTATGTGATCGACGATCTGCAGCGCCAGGCGCCCGAACGCCGCGTCGATGTCCGCATCGCGCCCGGGCTGCTGGTCACCGGCGATCCGACCCTGTTGCGCGTAGTGCTCGAGAACCTGCTGGGCAACGCCTGGAAATACAGCGCCCATCGCCACGTTGCCCGGATCGAACTGGGCCGCGTAATCGAGGGTGAGCACAGTGCGTTTTGCGTGGCCGACAACGGCGCCGGTTTCGACATGCGCTTCATCGATCGGCTGTTCGGCGTGTTCCAGCGACTGCACAGCAGCAGCGACTTCGCCGGCACCGGGGTCGGCCTGGCGTCGGTGCGGCGCATCGTGCAACGCCATGGCGGCGAGATCTGGGCGGAAGCCGAGGTCGACCGCGGAGCCCGCTTCTACTTCACCCTGTCCACCTGAAACGATCGACGTCAAGACGGCCACTCGGTTCACGGCGCCGCAGGCGCCGACAACAGCTCGACCGCGGCCAGAAGCTGCTCGCACTCGGCCTCCAGGGCCCGCCCGTGATGCGCCGCCAGCCGGCGCAGCCGCTCCAGCGCCACGGCACGCGGCAGCGAGTGCCGGTGCATCACCACGCCGACCGCGATGGCCACCGGATCGGACAGCGGATCGCGCGGACGCGGCGCACCGACCTCGGCGACCGGTTCGGCCTCACCGCGGATTCGCTTGAACGCCGCCTCGACCGCCGGCAGGATCTGCCGCATGTCGACCGGCTTGATCAGGTGATCCAGCGCGCCCAGGGCCCGCACCTGCGCCACCGTGGCCGCGTCGGAGAAGGCCGACAGGAACATGAAGGGCACGCTGCCGTGTTCTCGCAGGTAGGCGGCCACGTCGAATCCGCTCTTGCCCTCCATGCGGATGTCGAGCAGGGCCAGGTCCGGCCGGCGCATGCGCGCCTCGAGGATGGCGTCGTCGCCGTTGTCGGCGTCGACCACGGCATAGCCGGCCGCGGACAGGCCGTGCGTCAGCGTCGCCAGCACCAGCCTGTCGTCATCGACGACGAGGATCTTGCCCTTGCTGCTCAAGAATGACTCCCCTTGATGGCCGTGACCGCCCCCTGATCCGCACGGGTGCTGGTCTTGCTCATGACGGTACACCGATGCCCGACGACCGCGGCTCCAGCGACACCAGGCCTGGCGGACGCAGGCTCACGCAAGCCAGCACACCGCCGGCATCCGGCGCCAGGCCGAAAGTGGCGGTACGCCGCGGCAGCAGCGCCCGCACCAGTCCCAGTCCATAGACCCCCGCAGCCACCCGGTCGAGGCTGAAGCCCTCGGGCAATCGCCCCTCGTTGCGGATCTCGATGCGCGCTTCCTCGGCCGCGCTGACGAGCCGGCACTCGACCGCGCCGTTGCCGTGCTTCAGCGCATTGCCCAGCAGTTCGTTGAGTGTCAGCGCGATCGGGATCGCCTCGGCCTCGGGCAGGGCCCAGCGCGGCGCCTCGCCGTCCGGCAACTCCACGGTGATGGTCCGGTCGCTGCCGCGCTGCAGGTTGGTCGAGATCGCGCCGACCAGGCTGGCCAGTTGCACCGGCCCCTGCGAGCCCACCTGCAGGCCGTAGACCTGGGCGATCGCCTGCACCTGCGCCACGGCCTCGTGGATGGCCGGCGCCACCTCCGGGCGCCGCTGGGCGATCTGCGTCAGCAGGCCGGCCACGCCCTGCAGGTTGTTCTTGATGCGGTGATGGACCTCCTTCACCAGCATCTCGCGCTGCGCGATCGCGGCCTCCAGGCGCGCCGCCTGGGTGGCACGCTGCTCCGTCACATCGACCGCCACCAGCAGCACCTCGTCCGGGACCTCGCCGGGCTGCCCGAGCGGCAGGTAGCGTGCCTCCCAGACCAGCGGGCGCCCTTCGTGCTCGAAGCGGTACTCGCGCAGCGTGACGTCACCGCTCTGGCCGGCGTCGAGCGCCGCCTGCAGGTCGGCACGGATCACCTCGCCACCGATCGCCAGCGGCAGCTCCTCGGCGCGACGACCGACCAGCATCTCGCCCGGCAGGCCGGCGGCAGCGGCGACCTGCGGATTGGCCTGCCGCAATTCACCGCTGGCCGCGTCGAACAGCGCGATCGCCAACGGCGCCAGGTCGATGACCCGCTGCAGCGAGGCCTGCGCCTGCGCGCTGCGCGCCTCGGCACGGCGGCGGCGGTCGATGTCGAGCAGCGCATACGTGAGCTGTGGTTGCTCGGCATCGCCGGTCGGAACCACGTTACCGACCACCCAGAAGGCGCGGCCGTCGCGCGCCTGCACGCGGCACTCGAAGCTGCCGGCTGCCGCTTCGGTGCGCAGGTCGGGCGACGCCAGCCGCGCCTCGACCTGGCGGAACGGGTGCTGAGGATCGCTGGTCGCCACGCAGCACAACGGGAAGTGCTGAAAATCGGCCAGATCACCACCGAACATGCGGCGCGCCGACCGGTTCATCCATTCGATGCCCCCCTGCCCCACGGTGACGATGCCGACGAACACCGAGTCGAGGATGGCCCGGGTGAGCTCGGCCTGCTGTGCCATTGCCGATTCCGTGCGCTCGCGCTCGTCGGCGAGACGCTCCAACTGCGCCTGCTGGCGCTTCAGGCGCGTGATGTCGGACAGCACCGCCACCACCTCGGCGTCAGGGCCGGGGGGGCCGATGCGGCGCGCCGCCAGCGACACCCAGTGCGGCTCGTGCTGCGGCAGCAGGATCTCGATCTCCGTCTCGTAGACGCCGGACTCGAGCAACGCCAGCTCGGCGTCTTCCACCGCGAGCCGCGCCTGCGGCTGGCCGGCGAACAGCTCGCGCACGCTGCACCCGGCCACGGCGCCCGAGGTGGTGCCGAGCATGCGTTCGAAGCTGCGATTGCAGCGCACCAGCGTGTTGCCGCGCAGGAAGGCAATGCCGGCGCTCGAGCTCTCGAGGATGCTGCTCAGCTCCCGCAGCAGTTCCTCGCTGCGAGCACGGCTGTGTTCCTGCTCCGTGACGTCGAGCGTGACCACCGAGGGGTCCCCGTCCCCGTCCGGCCGTGGCGACACGCGCGTGAGCAGCCAGCGCATACCCAGTTCGGGATGGCGGATCGCGTAGCGCGCCTGAGCCGCCTCGCCGGCGCGCAGCGCCCGCTGCAGCCGCTCGAATTCGGGCAGTGAATCGGACAGCACCAGATCGCGGCTGACGCTCTGCAGCGCCACACCGACGCCGGCCGCGTCGACCAGCGCCCCGAGCTGGGCCTGCGCCAGATCGAGCGCCTGCTCGGCACTGAGATCCTCGATCACCGCGATGTAGCGCGGCTCGCTGCCGGCCACGGCATCGGTGCAGCGCACCCTCGCCCGCAGATGGCGGGGAGAGCGGGAGCGCGCCCCTGGCAAGGCCGCGACCCAGCCGCGCCGCTCGGCGGCCTCGCCACCCGGCTGCAGCGCACCGAGGCTGCGCGGCCCATGCCAGCCCAGCAGGTCGTTCAGTCCCGGGGGGGCCTCGCTCAGCAGCACCGGCACCCGACCGACCAGGGCCTCGAAAACGGCGTTGCTGCGCAACACGAGGCCGGCGCCGTCGAAGGCCAGCATGCCGACCGGGCTGAGCTCGAACCACTGATCGAGCTCGCTGAGTGAACGCTCCGCCCGCTCTCGGGCCGCCCGTTCGGCGGTGCAGTCCTGCATCACCGTCAGGCACAGTGCCCGGCCCTCGGTGTCCGTGACCTGGCGCCGCGCCCCGCGGAACCAGCGGTCACGCCCCTGCGCGTCGACCAGACGGCGCTCCATCAGCGCCGGCAGTTCCGCGCCTGCCGGCGGGTCGCGGGTGGACTCCCACAGCAGGTGGTCCTCGATCGGCACCAGCGTCAGCGTGTCCATGCCGACGAGGCGGTTGCGCGACCAGCCGGTGTAGTCGACGAAGGCCTGGTTGACATCGACGATGCGGAAGTGGCCATCTTCCAGGATGGCAGGAAACGGCGAGTGCCAGTACAGCCTGCGCACCTCGGCAAGCGGTTCCGCCGCGGTCTGCGCCGCGGCCGCTACGCGCTCGCGTCGCGCTGGCGGCAGGCGCAGGGCCCAGCGCTGGGTGCTGAGCTGGCTGAGCGCGGCATCGGGAAAGCTGCTCAGCAACTCGTCTGCCCGGCCCTCCAGCACATCCAGGACCCAGGACACCAGCCCACCATCGATCACCGGTGGCAGATCCTCCAGCGGCATGCCCGGCTCGAACGGGAACAGCCGCAGGGCGGCAGTGTTGGCGAAACGCACGCGCGCCTGCGCGTCGAGCATCAGCAGGGGGTCGTTCAGTGTGTCGAGAAAGCCGTGCCACAGAACCACGGCGTCGGCGGCGCTCACCGGTGGCGGCTGGGCAGGAAGGGCAGCGGGAGTGACCAAAGGCACGGGCTCGGACAGCAACTGCTCGGCCAGGCAGGAGGCCTGGGCAACTGTCACGGAGTGTAAGGTCAAGGAGCCTGTCGGACAGGCCGTCTCGACTGTGGAAAACACGGGCGGTGGCCCGCCCCGCCTCCGGGCCGAGCGGCCTGCCGGACCGTCACAAGGACAGCAGGCGCCGCCGCTTCTGCGTCTGGTCGATGTAGCGTTGCAGCGCGCGCTCGCCGTCGCCGCCGAGGTTCAGCATCTCGCAGCCCAGCCGCGCGCCGCGCGACTCGTGGTGCAGCAGCGTCACATGGTGGACGATCAGGCCGCTCTGCAGGCGGGTGTCGCCGTCCAGGTCGACCTGCACCTGCGCGATCTGCACGCCCGGCTCGATCGGCGGCACGTCGTCGGGCAGGAACAGCGCGACGCCGCCGATGCTCACGTCGAGCACCCGCAGGCTCAGCTGCATGTCCGGCAGCGCCGGATGACGCAGCGTGGCGGTCGGGCTGGTGTTGAGCAGCGGCCGCACGCGGTAGCTGCCGCGTCGCTGGAAGCGGTAGAGCTCGCGCGGGAAGCGCGCATTGAGCGCGCTGGCGCGTCCGCTGTGCACCAGCACCAGATCGTGCAGGTCGAACTGCAGCTTGACGCTGTCGAGGTAGCCCACCGCGACCACCTCCTCGCTCTCCAGCAGGCGCTGGAGCTTGATGTCGCCGCCGTCGGCACTCAGGCACAGCAGCCCGCGCGACGGGTCCAGCGCCCACACCGTGGTCGTGTAGGCGGCGCCCTCGGGGGAGCTGAGGCTCAACAGCACGTTGCCGTCGGCGCATTGCTTGAGCAGGCTGAACACCTCGGCCGGCGAACTCACCCTGAATTCGCCCAGGCCATGGGGAGAACCGCTCATGGCCTCCAGCGGCATCGGCAGCGTTTCCATCGCTCGGATTCTCTCGGCAGCGGTCTGAATGGAATCGGGTTCGGTGTCGATCAGTGCAGCATCTTCGGCCGGCCGGCCAGGAGCTGATCGAGGTCCTCGAGCCAGGGTTCGGCCAAGGTACGGACCTCGGCGTCGTTGACGAGGATGCGCTTCATGATGCGGGTCTTGAGCTGGCGCTCGTCCGCACCGAGTTCACGGGTCGCTGCAGCCTGCTTGAGCTGATTGATCAGCACCGCGCAGGCCCCTTCGAGCTTGACGACCTGGTCCCAGTTGCCGCCGCGCGCAGCCTCGAGCATCTGCTCGCTGGCGCGTTCGATGGCCTCGTAGTAGTTCAGCAATGGCGTACTCATCGAGAAACTTCCTTGTCGATGGATCGTCGTCGGGGCGCTCAGCGAACCGCCGGCACGTCGCTCTGGGCGCGGATCGTCGACCAGGCATCGCGCAGCGGCTCGATCAGGCTCACGCATTCGGCCAGCGCGGCATCGTCGTTGCGCAGGTTGGCCTGCATCAGGCGCGTGCTGACATAGCTGTAGAGCGACGACAACTGCTCGGTCAGGGCGCCGCCGGCCGGGCTCAGCCCGCCCTTGAGTCCTTCCTCGACGATGCGGACCGCCCGGCTCAGTTCGTGTGCCTTGCGCTCGATCTGGCCGTCGCGCAGCGCACCGCGCGCTCGCGCCACGGCATCGAGCAATCCGGTGAACAGCATCGCGACCAGCTGGTGGGGCGAGGCGCCGCCGATGCCGGTCTCGACACCGACCAGGTTGTAGGCCTGGCTGGAAGCGTGGTGGCGCGACGGCGAATAGGGGCTGCTCTGGGCAAACATGAAGAAGGTCCGGCATTCGAGTGGGGCTGAGTGTTTATCGGCCGCTGCGCGCCCGGTCTTGAGCGCCACACACTCGAAAATCGCCCTGCGTTTCAACCGATCCCGCGAATGCGCGGGTCGGAGCGGACTCAGTCGTCGCTCTTCTTGTACAGGTTCGACAGGCCGGCCAGCTGCTGCGTCATGTAGGTCGACAGCGCGGTCAGCTTGGCCATCTGCGTGTCCAGTGCCGTGTACTGCTGGGTCAGCCGGACCTGCATGCGGTCGGCACGGTCGTTGACCTTGTCCTGGTCGTCCTGGTTGCGCTCCAGGCGGGCCTTGAGCCCGGCGTTGCGGCTGGCGATCACGCCCTCGGTACCGGTCGACATGTCGGCCAGCTTCTGGAAACGCACGCCCAGGCCCGTCGTCGCGGGGTTCGCCGTGTCGTTGGTCGTGAAGAGCTTCGACAGCTCGGCCGGCTTCGCGAGCGCCGCGTCGAGCTTGGCGTTGTCGAGCACGATGGAACCGTCGCGCTGCACGTTGAAGCCGATGTCCGACAGGCGGGTCAGCTCGGCCGATGCCGCGCTGTCCTGGCGCAGCATGGCGCGGAACTGGTTGCGCAGCCCCACGGCGGCACTGTCGCCCTGCAAGGTGCCGCCGATCTTGTTCTCCTCGTCGTACTTGGTCTGCGTGACCAGGTAGGTGTTGAGCGCGTTGTAGGCGTCGGAGAACTTCTTGATCGCGTCGCGCATCGTCCCGGTGTTTGTCGTGACATTCACGGTGACCGGTGCGGTGGTGACCTTCACGAGATCGAGCGTCACGCCGTCCAGTGTGCCCGTCAGGCGGTTCGTGGGCGACTCGATCGCCAGGCCGTTGATCGATGCGAGGGCATTGACCGCGGCCTGCGTCTGCGTCATCGGGTTGGCACCGCTGGCCGGGTCGTAGGCCAGGCCCGTCAGCGCCCCGGTGGCGTCGCTGACGGCGACGCGCAGGGTGCTGTCCAGTCCGGTCGTGGTGCTGGTCAGCGTGAGGCGGGCCCCGTTCGCGTCGCGCACGATCGCCGCCGAGACCCCGGCGTTCGCCGCATTGATCTGCGTCTTGACCTCCTCGAGCGTCGTGCCCTCCGCGAACTCGAGCTCGAGCGTCGTCGATCCGGTCTTGGGGGTGAACGCCGGGTCGTTCGCGACGTTGTAGCCGCCGAGCTCGATCGTCATCTTGCCGGCACCGACCACGTCGGTCGGCGCGGTGAACACCGCCGAGGCCAGGCTCTGCGCGCGTGCGATCTGGGAAACGCTGACCGAATAGCTGCCGATGGCGGCACCCGCGCTGGCGGTGGCGGCGACCGAGGTGGCGTCGCTGGTGCCGGCCGACGCCGCCTGCCACAGGGTGGGCTTGGCGAGCGCCTTCGCAGCGTCGCCGACGGCGGACACCAGGCTCTGCAACTGCCCGTAGGCCGAGACCTGGGTCTGCATGAACGTCGCCGCGGTTTGCATCTTCTCGAGCGGCTTGCGCTCCAGCGCCACGAGCTGCGAAACGATGCTGCTGACGTCCAGGCCGCTGCCGAGACCGGGTGAAGAAATGGCCATGCTGAGTCCGGACGGATTGATGAGAGGCTATCGGCGCTCGCGCAGAAAACTGAAGCCGCGGGCCCGGCGCCGTCAGGCACCGGACAGCCGCGGCTCTCCGAAGCAGGTCGCCGGAAGGCGTCTTACTTGAGCAGCGACAGCACCTGCTGCGGCAGCTGGTTGGCCTGCGCCACCATCGCGGTGCCGGCCTGCTGCAGGATCTGGGCACGGGACAGGTTCGCCGTTTCCATCGCGAAGTCGGCATCCATGATGCGGCCGCGGGCGGCCGACAGGTTCTCGGCCTGGATCTGGATGTTCGACACCGCGTTCTCGAAGCGGCTCTGCAGCGCGCCGAGCGTGCCGCGCGCGCCGTTGATCTGGTCGAGCGCGCTGTCGATCTTCTTGATCGACACCCAGGTGGCGGAATCGGTCTCGATGTTCAGGTCGCTCAGGCCGATGTCGTCGGCGACTTCGGCGATCGCGTCGCCTTCGTCCAGGCCCGTCGTCGCGGTGGCGAAGCCGGTGAACTCCACCGCCAGCGCGGCGCCCGCGGCATCGAGCTTCGAGGCCTTGATATCGAGCTTGAAGGTCCCGTCGTCGTTCTTCACCAGGTAGGCGGAGACGCCGGTGTCGGTGGTCTTGCGGTTGATCGCCTCGGCGATCTGACCCAGGCGTTCGGTTTCGGTGCTGGCCTCGGCGATCGGGCCGACCTCGACGATCTGCTCGTTCGCGCCACCGCCGTCGATCGTGATCTGCAGGTCGCCGTCGGCGATCGCGGCCAGGTCCGTGATGGTCGTGCCGTCGAGCGTCAGGTCGGCGCTCGCGCCCTCGGCGTAGGTGATCTTCGAGAGCACCGCCGCGGTGGCGTTGGTCAGGCTGCCGACGGTGATCGCATCACCGGAATTGGCCCCGACCTGGAAGGTCGCCGCGGTGAAGGAGCCGTCGAGCAGCTTTTTGCCGTTGAAGCTGGTCTGCTTGGCCACGCGGTCGATTTCGTCGCGCAGCTGGTTCACTTCGGCCTGCAGCGCCTTGCGGTCGTCGGCGCTGTTGGTGGCGTTGGCCGACTGCACCGCCAGTTCGCGCATCCGCTGCAGCATGTCGCCCAGCTTGCCCAGCGCGCCTTCGGCGGTCTGGGCCAGCGAGATGCCGTCGTTGGCGTTGCGCGCCGCGACGTTCAGGCCGCGCACCTGGGTGTTCATGCGCTCGGCGATCGCCAGGCCGGCGGCATCGTCCTTCGCGCTGTTGACGCGCAGACCCGACGACAGCCGCTGCATCGAGGTGGCCAGCGAGGACTGACTGGTGTTCAGGTTCCGCTGGGCATTCAGCGAGATGACGTTCGTGTTGATGGTCTGGGCCATGGAAATGCTCCTTGAAGAATCGAGGATCTCCGGCCCGAAGCCGGCTTACCTGTTCGGTGTAGCCATTCTTGGTGACCTGCGGGGGTGACGATGGATCGAAAAGAGGCCGACTTCCGGCGCATTTCGGCCCCGGAAAGCAAAAGGCCCCGTCCTGACGGACGGGGCCCGAGGTTCCCGGGGCCGGCGGCCCGGAGGCCGCCGCGGGGAGGCCGATCAGCGCAGCAGCGACAGCACTTGCTGCGGCAGCTGGTTGGCCTGGGCGACCATGGCGGTACCGGCCTGCTGCAGGATCTGCGAGCGCGACAGGTTGGCCGTTTCCGACGCGAAGTCGGCATCCATGATCCGGCCACGCGAGGCCGCGGTGTTCTCCGCCTGGATCTGGATGTTCGCCACCGCGTTCTCGAAGCGGCTCTGGATCGCGCCCAGGGTACCGCGGGCGCTGTTCACCTGGTCCAGCGCGCTGTCGATCTTCTTGATCGACACCCACACATCCGACTCGGTCTCGATGCTCAGCGCGTCGATGCCCACGGCGTCGGTCACTTCGGCCGGCACGTCGCCTTCGTCCAGACCGGTCGTGGTCGTGTCGAAGCCGGTGAACTCCACCGCCAGGGCGGCACCGTCGGCATCCAGGCGCGAGGCCTTGATGTCGAGCTTGTAGGTGCCGTCGTCGTTGGCCACCAGGTAGGCCGACACGCCGGTGTCGCTGGTCTTGCGGTTGATCGCCTCGGCCACCTGGCCCAGACGCTCGAGACCCGAGCTCGCCTCGGCGATCGCACCCACTTCGACCACCAGCTCGTTGGCGCCGCCGTCGTCGATGGTGATCTGCAGGTCGCCGTCGGCGATCTCGTCCAGCGTCGTGATGTCGGTGTCGTCCTTCGCCAGGTCGGCGCTGGAGATTTCGGCGTAGGTGATCTTCGACAGGTTGCTGGCCGCCGCGTTGGTCAGCGCGCCGACCGTGATGTTGTCGCCGGCGCCGGCGCCGACCTGGAAGGCCGCCGCGGTGAAGGAGCCGTCGAGCAGCTTGCGGCCGTTGAAGCTGGTGTTCTTCGCCACGCGGTCGATTTCGTCGCGCAGTTGCGTGACTTCGGCCTGCAGGGCCTTGCGGTCGTCGGCGCTGTTGGTGGCGTTGCCCGACTGGACGGCCAGTTCACGCATGCGTTGCAGCATGTCGCCGACCTTGCCCAGCGCGCCTTCAGCGGTCTGTGCCAGCGAGATGCCGTCGTTGGCGTTGCGCGCCGCGACGTTGAGGCCGCGGACCGACGCGTTCATGCGCTCGGCGATCGCCAGGCCGGCGGCGTCGTCCTTCGCGCTGTTGACGCGCAGGCCGGAAGACAGGCGCTGCATGGACGTCGCCAGCGACGACTGCGAAGTGCCGAGGTTGCGTTGCGCATTGAGCGAAACGATGTTGGTGTTGACTGACATAGCCATGATCTGAATCTCCTGAACGGTTGAAATGACTCTCCGGCAGCGCCGGCATTGCCTCGGTGGCTCGGCCCTGGAGCCTCATCACCGTGAACTAACCCTCGATCTCCGACAGCGGGTTTCGAGGGCCTGCTGCGCCCGGCGTACGTCATCCTCAGATCTCGTGGGAGGGGCGGAATGGTTGTGCCCTCTACGAAACATCGGTCGCCTACTCCGGACCCCGGAACCGATCGCTTGGTCCCGTTGTGGGGGTTATCGGAGCCCGTCCTGGCAACTTGAGGGCTGCGGGTTTCCTGTCAGCCTGGCCGGGAAGAGCACTTTCCTCCTCACCACGGCTGTCATCGGCATCTCCCGCCGCCACTTGAGCGGCCGCAGCGACCCGCCGCCTACTGGGGCGTGTAGGAAGTTGCCTGACACGGGCGGTCGAAGAAGCGAGACCCGAACCACAGAACTGGGCTGATGTTCCTGTGCATCTCCGATCTTCACAATCCATTTCACGCTGAAACGAACACCCGCTGCACCAGCGAAAGACGACCGGCCACCGCACAAGGAGCACCCTGATGAACACCGAACAGATCCTGATCGAGATTCGCGAAGCCAATCTGTCCTACCTGATGCTGGCGCAGAGCCTGATCCGCGCCGACCGCGACCAAGCCCTGTTCCGCCTCGGCATCTCGGAAGAGACGGCCGACCTGATCGGCCTGCTGAGCCCGGCGCAGATGATGAAGATCGCCTCCGGCAACACGCTGCTGTGCCGCATGCGCGTCGACGACGAGATGGTGTGGAGCCTGCTGACCAACCACGGCAAGGGCGCCGCCAACGACAGCGTCAGCCGCCTGCACGCCAACATCCTGATGGCGGGCCGCCATCAAGAGGCGGCCTGACCAACGACACCCGGCGCGGGATACCGAGCCACCCTCTGACGACCACTGCGAGACAGACACCATGCGCAACAAGAGCATCCTCACCGAAGCCAAGCAGATCGAACGTGCCGTGACGCTGATCCAGCTCGGTGCGCGCCTGCAGGTGCTGGAGTCGGAGACCGACCTGTCGTACGAGCGCCTGCTGCGCCTGTACAAGGAAGTGGCGGGCAAGTCGCCGAGCAAGGGCCAGTTGCCCTTCTCCACCGACTGGTTCATGACCTGGCAGCCGAACATCCACGCCAGCCTGTTCCTGAACATCCACGAGTACCTGAACAAGGTCGCGGCGCTCGACGAGATCGACACCGTGATCAAGGCCTACCGCCTCTACCTCGAGCAGACCGAAGCCCAGGGCCTGGAAGCGCTGCTGTCCGTCACCCGCGCCTGGCGCCTGGTGAAGTTCGTGGACAACGGCATGCTGACCATGACCGAGTGCTCGAAGTGCGGTGGGCATTTCGTCACGCACCCGCACGAGATCGGCAAGCACTTCACCTGCGGCCTGTGCAACCCGCCGGCGCGCGCCGGCAAGGGCAAGGCGGCGGGCGCCCTGCAACTGCACTGATCCCCACCCGCCGGCGGCCACCCACGGCGCCCGCCCCTCCTCCCGCGGCCCCCTTCCGGGACGCCCTCGATGTCATCTGCCCTGCCCGTCCCGCCGGTCACCGCTGCGCGGCCCGACCCGGCGGCCCCGAGCGTCACCCGCCGCGGGCCCGCATTGCAACGCCTCTGGCCCCTGCCCGCCTTGCTGGGCTGGGCCGTCGCCTGGGCGCTCTTCCTGCTGCTGCGCTCGACACCCGCACCGCTCTGGCTGGCGATCGCCTGCGCTTCGGCCACCGGCCTGGCCCTTGGCAGCCTGAGCGGCACCCGCATGCGCAGCCTGATCGTTGCGGCCGGGTTTCCGGTGTCGCTGCTGGCCAGCGGCGCCGCGAGCGGACTGCCCGGCTGGGCCTGGCTGCTGCCGCTGGCCCTGCTGCTGCTCGCCTATCCGCTCCAGGCCTGGCGCGACGCACCGCTGTTCCCGACACCGGCCGGCGCACTCGACCGCCTGGCCGAGCGCGTGCCGCTGCCGCCGGGCGCAACCGTGCTCGACGCGGGCTGCGGACTCGGTGCCGGACTCGCGGCGCTGCGCCGCGCCTACCCGCAGGCCCGGCTGTTGGGCGTCGAATGGAGCTGGCCGCTGGCGCTGGCGGCCCGGTTGCGGCACGGCGGTGCGCCGGTCAGCGCCGCAGTCCGCCGCGGTGACATGTGGGCCGCGGACTGGCGCCCCTGCGCCATGGTCTATCTGTTCCAGCGCCCGGAAAGCCTGCCGCGCGCGGTGGCCAAGGCGCGCGCGGAACTGGCCGACGGCGCCTGGCTCGCCAGCCTGGAGTTCCCGGCGCTGGCCCTGGAGCCGCAGGCCCGGCTGCAGTGCCCCGACGGCCGGCCGCTCTGGCTCTACCGCGCGCCCTTCACCGCCGCGGGCGGCGCAACGGCGCCCGACGCCGCGCCCGCACGGCGCCCAAGTTCCCGCTCCAGGCGCCGATAAGGGCTTGAGCCGGCGCGTTTCGCGCCCCGCTCCGCCTTGCCTCCGGCTGGCCTGCCGTTCGGCCGGCCGGCAGCGCGTCGGGCGGTCCGTCACGTTCTGTCACCGACCGCACGCCTCAAGTCCGGTGACACCGGGCCGATAAGCAAGGACAGAACCCTCCGCAGGGCCTCGGGCTCGCGGCATCTCAACCGGACCGCTCACCATGTTCGTCATCATCGGCTACGTCGTCGCGCTGGGCTGCATCTTCGGCGCCTACGCCATCCACGGCGGGAACATGCAGGTCATCCTGCATGCGATCCCGACCGAGATGATGGCCATCGGCGGTGGCGCGGCCGGCGCCTTCGTGGTCGCCAACCAGCCCAAGACGCTGAAGGCGGTGCTGAAGGCGATCCCGACGCTGCTGAAGGGCTCCAAGTACACCAAGGCGCGCTACATGGAGTTGATGGCGCTGCTCTACGACATCCTGCAGAAGGCCCGCAAGGAAGGCCTGATGGCGATCGAGAAGGACGTCGAGGACCCGCACAATTCGCCGCTGTTCAAGAAGTACGCGACGGTCGGCTCCGACCACCACGTGGTGGAGTTCGTCACCGACTACCTGCGCATGATGGTGTCGGGCAACCTCAACCCGCACGAGATCGAGTCGCTGATGGACAGCGAGATCGAGACCCACCACCACGAGGCGCACGCGCCCGCGGCCGCCATCGGCCGCCTGGCCGGCGCGCTGCCCGCCTTCGGCATCGTCGCGGCGGTGCTGGGCGTCGTGAACACCATGGGCTCGGTCGGCCAGCCGCCGGCGGTGCTGGGCGGCATGATCGGCTCGGCGCTGGTCGGCACCTTCCTGGGCATCCTGCTGGCGTATGCGGTGGTCGAACCGCTCGGCGGCCTGCTCGAGCAGAAGAACGATGAGGGCTCCAAGGAACTGCAGTGCATCAAGACCACGCTGCTCGCGAGCATGCAGGGCTACGCCCCGGCGATCGCGGTGGAGTTCGGCCGCAAGACGCTGTACTCGACCGAGCGGCCGTCTTTCAGCGAACTCGAAGGCCACGTGAAGGGCAAGAAGTGAGCAACCTGACCGAAGCGCGGTCGGTCCGCCGCCGGGCCGCTCCCCAGGCGGACCGCGCCCCAGGGGCCACTCAGGGCCCCTTCGTGGCCCATGGGGGCAGGAGCCGTACTCGGCGACGTGGGGGCATGTGATGGCCGGTGACGCGAAGAAGCTGCAGCCGATCATCGTCAAGAAGATCAAGAAGGGCGGCCATGCCGCGCACGGTGGCGCGTGGAAGATCGCCTACGCCGACTTCGTGACGGCGATGATGGCCTTCTTCCTGCTGATGTGGCTGCTCGGCTCGACCACCGAGGGCGACCGCAAGGGCATCCAGGACTACTTCAACAATCCGATCAAGGTCTCGATGATGGGCGGCTCCGGGTCCGGAGACTCGTCGAGCGTCGTCAAGGGCGGTGGGCAGGACCTCACGCGCAGCACCGGCCAGGTGAAGCGCGGCGACGTCGAAGCCGAGCGCAAGAGCTACACGCTGCAGGCGCTGAAGGCCACGCGCGCGCAGCAGGCCTCCGCCGAGGCGGAGAGCCTGAAGATGCTGAAGGGGCGTGTCGAATCGAAACTCGCCAACGATCCGCGCTTCAACGAGCTGAAGGCCCAGATCCGCTTCGACATGACGACCGACGGCCTGCGCATCCAGATCGTCGACGAGCAGAACCGACCGATGTTCGCGACCGGCTCCGCCGTCGTGCAGCCCTACATGCGCGAGTTGCTTCGCACCATCGGCGGGGTGCTGGCCGAAGTGCCCAACAAGCTGACGCTGGAAGGCCACACCGACACGGCGGCCTTCAGCGCCGGCGCCAGCGGCTACAGCAACTGGGAGTTGTCGGCCGACCGCGCCAACGCATCGCGCCGCGAGCTCATCGCCGGCGGATTGGCCGACGAGAAGGTGCTGCGCGTGCAGGGCCTGGCCGCCAGCAGCCTGTTCGACCGCGAGCAGCCGCTCAACCCGGTGAACCGGCGCATCAGCATCATCGTGATGAACCGGGAGGCCGAGGACCGCTTCCACGGCAGTGCGGACACCGAGGTGCAGCCGCCGGCCCTGGAAGTCGCGACGGCACTTGCCGAATCGGCCTCAAGTCCGCGGGCCGACACCCGATAACCCGTACAGAACACCGCATGGCCCGCCCCAGGGCAGCATGAACCGATAGCGCGCGAGGACCCTGACCATGAGCACCCCCGACCTCAAATTCCTGATCGTCGACGACTTCTCGACCATGCGCCGCATCGTGCGCGGCCTGCTCAAGGAGATCGGCTACGTCAACGCCGACGAGGCCGAGGATGGCGCCGTGGCGCTGCAGATGATGAAGACCTCGAAGTACGACTTCGTGGTCAGCGACATCAACATGCCCAACATGAACGGCTTCGACCTGCTCAAGGCCGTCAAGGCCGACGACAGCCTCAAGCACATCCCCGTGCTGATGGTGACGGCCGAGGCGCGCAAGGAAGACATCGTGCTGGCCGCACAGACGGGAGCGGCCGGCTACATCGTCAAGCCCTTCACGAAGGCGACGCTGGAGGAGAAAGTCCAGAAGATCATGCAGAAACTGGCGGCCACGGCCTGAAGGACAGCCCATGAAGATGGACGACACGGCCTTGCTGGCCCATCCGCCGACGCCCAGCACCTCGCCCGAGGTGTTCCAGCAGCTCGGAGCGATCACGCGCCAGTTGCACGACACTCTCGCGCAGCTCGGCGTCACGCCCAAACTGCAGCAGGCGGCCGAAGGCCTGCCCGACGCGCGCAGCCGCCTCAACTACATCGCCGAGAAGACGGCGGCAGCGGCCAACAAGGTGCTGAACTCGGTCGATCAGGCCAAGATGGAACACACCCGCATCGCCGCCGAGACGCGCCGCATCGCCGCCGCCATCGTCGCCGATCCGGTGAAGGCCGTGGCCTCGGGCTCGGTGATGAACTTCGTCAGCGATGTCGAGGCCGCCACCGCGCGCATCGACGCCGACCTGACCGACATCATGATGGCGCAGGACTTCCACGACCTCACCGGGCAGGTGGTGGCCAAGGTCGTGTCGCTGGCGAGCGATCTGGAAGACAGCCTGGTGAAGCTGCTGGTGCAGGCGGCACCACCCGAACAGGCGCAGAAGGTGGTCGAGAACACCATCCTCAACGGCCCGGTGGTCAACCCGGAGGGGCGGACCGACGTGGTGCAGAACCAGGGCGAGGTCGACGACCTGCTGGCCAGCCTGGGATTCTGATCCGGCGACGGCCGGCGCCTCAGTGGCTGCGGCTGGCCGTGCGGAGCAGCGAACGCGAAGGCAGCGGCCGGATCACCCGGCTCGGACGGTAAGCCGAGCGCACCCGCAGCGGTGGCAGCATGGTGGCCGTGGTCGTCGGCATGAGCACCGCGTCCGGCGGCAGCGCCTGGACCCGCGGAGCGGCGCGCGATGCCTGGGGCGCACGCGCCAGGAAGCGACGGCGCAGCTTGCGAAGCCGCTCCAGATCCGCCGCCGCGATCGAGCACCAGAACGCGGCGAAGACGCCCAGGCAACTCAACATCCATCCGGCCCCGTCGCCGAGCGGCTGGTCGAGCGGGGTCAGCAGCGTGGCGGCCATCAACGCCAGCGCCATGAACACGGCCAGGTCGAAACAGAACGCGCCGGCCGTGCGGGTGAAGCAGGGGCTGATCTGCCGCAGTGCGGCGCGCGAAGCGCCTTGCGCCTTGCCCACCAAGCGCTGGGCGGTGGCCCGGACCGCCAAGGCGACGGGGCCCGGTTTGTCCACTGTGCTGTCCATGCTCGTCATCCTTGCCGGCGCTTCCTTGCCGTGACCGATAAGGTAGCGAATCCCGGTCGCGGGAACACCCCGCGATTGCAGGGCGCGCCACAAGCTGGTGCGGCACTCGATCACGTCCGGAGGAAAGCCCGCCCTCACTGACGCACGCTAAAGGTGCGCTGCACCACCGTCCGCGCCGGTGATTTCTACAATCACCCAATGCCCAGCCCCGCCGTCCTGAACCTCGCCGCCTACCGCTTCGTCGCGCTCGACGATCTGGAGGCCCTGCGCGAACGGCTGCTGTCTCAGGCCCAGATGCTGGCCCTCAAGGGCAGCGTCCTGCTGGCCGAGGAAGGCATCAACCTGTTCCTGGCCGGCGCCGAGGCCGACGCCCGCAGCTTCCTGTCGTGGCTGCGCGGCGACGCGCGGTTCGCCGACCTGCAGGCCAAGGAGAGCTGGAGCGAGCGAGCGCCGTTCCAGCGGCTGCGCGTCAAGCTCAAGCGCGAGATCATCCGCATGGACCATCCGACCGTCCGTCCGGTCGACGCCCGCGCACCCGCGGTGGATGCCGCCACGCTGGCGCGCTGGCTCGATGCCGGTCGGTGCGACGCCGGCCGGCCCTTGCTGATGCTCGACACCCGCAACGGCTTCGAGGTCGATGCCGGTCGCTTCGCCGGCGCGATCGACTGGCGCCTGGAGCGCTTCGGCGAATTCCCGGCCGCCCTGGCTGCCCATCGCGCCGAACTCGCCGGCAAGACCGTGGTGAGCTACTGCACCGGCGGCATCCGCTGCGAGAAGGCGGCGTTGCTGATGCGCGAGCAAGGCGTCGAGCACGTGCTGCAGCTCGACGGCGGCATCCTGCAGTACTTCCAGACCGTCGGCGCACGCCACTACGAAGGCGGCTGCTTCGTGTTCGACGAGCGCGGCACGCTCGACGCCGACCTGCAGCCGGCCCCGGCGTGAGCGCCCTCGCCGCGGGTCGGGAGGCCTGCCGCCGCCGCCGGCAGGCGCGAGACTTGCTCAAGCGTGATGCCTGCCGCAGTTCGTGCTTGCCCGACTCGGCGGATCGCCACTTCGATGCCAAGATCGAATCTCTGCAACGCGCCATCACCGGAGGCTTCATCACCATGCCGGCCCCACTGCTCGCTGCTGCGTCCGGTCCCTCGCACCGGAAGGGTCCCGTGTTCTCCCGGACGGCGGGTCGCTGGATCGTCATGCTGCTCGCCTGGGCGGTCACGACGACGGCACTGGCGGCGGCGTCCGCCGCCGGCACGGCCCCCACCGGCTATGCCGTGCCGATCGGCGGCGAACTGAGGTACGACAACACCGCGGTCTGGTCACGGCTGGTGCAACTGTCGGGCGGACCGGGTTCGCGCTGGGTGGTGATCCCGGCGGCGTCGTCGGCCCCCGAGAAGACCGGCGAGATGGTTGTCGATGCCCTGCAGCGCCACGGCGCCCAGGCCGTGACCCTGCCGGTCGCGCCGGAATGGCAGGGCTACGAAGTGGCCGAGGCGGTGCACGACCCGGTACTGATCGAGCAGGTGCTGGCGGCCACCGGCATCTATTTCGCCGGGGGCGCGCAATCGCGCATCACCGACTCGCTTCAACCCGACGGCCTGCCGACGCCACTGCTGCAGGCGATCTGGAGCGTGTACCGCGCCGGCGGCGTGGTGGCCGGCACCAGTGCCGGTGCCGCGGTGATGAGCGAGACCATGTTCCGCGACGCCTACGACGTGCTGCGTGTGCTCAAGCGCGGCCGTCTCGATGAAGGCCAGGAGATCGGTCGCGGCCTGGGCTTCGTCGGACCCGAACTGCTGATCGACCAGCACTTCCTCAAGCGTGGCCGCATCGGCCGCCTGCTCCCGCTGATGGTGCAGAAGGGCTACCGCCTCGGCCTCGGTGTGGAGGAGAACACCGCCGCGATCCTGCATGACGGCAAGGTCGAGGTGGTCGGCGGCAAGGGCGTGCTGCTGGTCGACCTGGGCGCGGCCTCGCAGGACGGCCGGCTCGACGCCTTCAACCTGCGCAATGCCAAGCTCACCTACCTGGACCGCGGTGACCGCCACGACCTGCACAGCGGCGTCACCACGCCCTCGCTGCAGAAGCTCCAGGGGCAACTGATCGACCCGGGCTCGCCGGACTTCGCGCCGAGCTTCGAGAGCGCGCCGTTCCAGAACGACATGCTCGGCCCCTCGACCATCGTCGACGCGATGGGCTCGCTGCTCGACAACCGCGACACCGAGGCCACTGGCCTGGCCTTCAGCGGCACGCCGCGCGCCAGCGATCCGCAGCCCGACCTGGGTTTCGAGTTCCGGCTGCGGCGCGGCCCCGACAGCCACGGCTGGTACACCGGCGCCTTCGGCGGCGACGATTACACGGTGCTCAACCTCTACCTCGACGTCACGCCGATCACCATCGCCCGTCCACTCTACGGCCCGGCGACCGCCTCCGCGACCGACGCCGTGGTGCCACGCTACGAGCCGCTGGCGCCGACCCTGCCCTGAGCGGCCGCCCGCAGCGGCTAGCATGGCGACCGGCGACGGCCCGTGCGCTGTGCTCGCGCGCCGCCCCCGCCCTTCCAACGACCGCATGAGGACCGCATGACCCGTTTCGCCTCCTTCCTGGCCCTGGCCGCCGTCCTGCTCTTCGCGGCCGAGCCCGGGCTGGCCGCCGACGGGAAGAAGCTGCGCATCGCCGTCGAGGGCGCCTACCCGCCGTTCAGCGAGGTCACGCCCTCCGGGCAGTTGAAGGGCTTCGACATCGACATCGCGAACGCGCTGTGCGCCCAGATGAAGACCGAATGCACGCTGGTGCAGCAGGACTTCGACGGCATGATCCCGGCGCTGCAGGCGCGCAAGTTCGACGCCATCGTCGCGTCGATGTCGATCACGCCGGAGCGGCAGAAGGTCGTGGCCTTCACCGAGCGCTACTACCAGACCCCGGCGCGGCTGGTCGCCAAGAACGGGAGCAAGCTGGAGCTCACGCCCGAGGGCCTGAAGGGCAAGAAGATCGGCGTGCAGCGCTCGACCATCCACGACCGCTTCGCCACCGCCACCTTCAAGGGCGCCGAGATCGTGCGCTACACCAAGCAGGACGAGGTCTTCCTCGACCTCGCCGCCGGCCGCATCGACGCGACGCTGCAGGATTCGGTGGCCGCCGACGTCGGCTTCCTGAAGACGCCGCAGGGCAAGGGCTACGGCTACATCGGCCCGTTCTACGACGACGAGAAGTTCTTCGGCGTCGGCGCCGGCATCGCGCTGCGCAAGGGCGACACCGAGCTGCAGTCGAAGCTCAATGCGGCGATCAAGGGCATCCGCGCCGACGGCACCTACAAGAAGATCCAGGACAAGTACTTCGACTTCGACGTCTACGGCGAAGCCCCGAAGAAGTGAGGCCCGCCGCCGCGCTCTCACCGCCCCGCTGATGCTGCACGGCTATGCCCCCTCTCTGCTGAGCGGCACGCTGCTGACCCTGGCGCTGGCGCTGCTGTCGCTCGTGATCGCCACGGTGCTGGGGCTGGCCGCCGCGAGCGCAAGGCTGTCGCGCTCGCGCTGGCTGCAGGGCGGCGCGCTGGCCTACACCACGCTGATCCGCGGCGTGCCAGACCTGGTGCTGATGCTGCTGGTGTTCTTCGGCGGCCAGCTTGCGGTCAATGCGCTGGCCCAGCAACTGGGCTTCGCGGACTACATCGATGTCGACCCCTTCGTGGCCGGCGTGCTGACGATCGGCTTCGTGTTCGGCGCCTACCTCGGCGAGACCTTCCGCGGCGCCTTCCTTGCACTGGCGCCCGGCCAGCGCGAGGCCGGCCTGGCCTGCGGCATGAGCCGCTGGCAGGTGCTGCGCCGGCTGCTGCTGCCGCAGATGCTGCGCTACGCCCTGCCCGGTCTGTCGAACAACTGGCTGGTGCTGGTCAAGAGCACCGCGATCGTCTCGGTGATCGGCCTGAACGACATGATGCTGCGCGCCACCCAGGCGGCCGGCGCGACGCGCGAGCCCTTCGTCTTCTACGCCAGCGCGGCGCTCATCTACCTCGCCATCACCAGCGTCAGCGAGCTGGGCTTCAAGGCGCTGGCCCGCCGTCTTGCGGTCGGCGTGCGGACGGGCGCGCTGTGAACTTCGAGGCCATCGCCGAGAGCCTGCCGCTCTACGCGAGCGGCCTGGCCACCACGCTGCAGCTGCTGCTGATCTCGCTGGCGATCGGGCTGGTGGCGGCACTCCCGCTCGCCGTGCTGCGGGTGTCGGCCTCGCGCTGGCTGCACGGGGCCGTCTGGTGCTTCACCTACGTGATCCGCGGCACGCCGCTGCTGGTGCAGCTGTTCCTCGTGTACTACGGCCTGGCGCAGTTCGAGTGGGTGCGTGCCAGCATCGCCTGGCCCTGGCTGCAGTCGGCCTGGTTCTGCGCCTGCCTCGCATTCGCCGTCAACACCTGCGCCTACACCACCGAGATCATCGCCGGCAGCCTGAAGGCCACGCCGCATGGCGAGGTCGAGGCGGCGCGCGCGCTGGGCCTGTCGCGCGCCCAGGTCTGGCGCCGCATCCTGCTGCCCTCGGCGCTGCGGCGCGCGCTGCCGGCCTACGGCAACGAAGCGGTGCTGATGCTGCACGGCACCTCGCTGGCCAGCGTGGTCACGCTGCTCGACCTCACCGGCGCCGCGCGCGAGGTCAACTCGCGCTTCTATCTGCCCTTCGAAGCCTTCCTGACGGCCGCTGCGGTCTACTTGGGCCTGACGCTGGCGCTGGTGGGTGCGCTGCACGCGGCCGAGCGCCGCTGGCTCGCCCACCTGCGCCCGCGCGCCTGAGCCCCCCGGAGACCGACACCACCATGCAACGCCGCGACCACCCCTTGCCCAGCCGCAGCCTCGGCACGGTGCGCACGCTCACCAGCTTCCACTACGGCCCGCCCGGCGGCCCGAAGGTCTATGTGCAGGCTTCGCTGCACGCCGACGAACTGCCCGGCATGCTGGTCGCGCACCACCTGCGCGAGCGGCTGGCCGAGCTGGAGGCCCGGGACGCGCTGCGCGGCGAGGTGGTCGTGGTGCCGGTGGCCAACCCGATCGGCCTGTCGCAATGGCTGCTGCGCAGCCCGATCGGCCGTTTCGAGCTCACCACCGGCGAGAACTTCAACCGCCACTACCCGGCGCTGCGCGACGCGGTGTGGGCACGCATCGAGCCGTCGCTGGGGCCGGACGCACAGGCCAACGCGGCGCTGGTGCGGGCGGCGCTGCGCGAATCGGTGGCGCTGCTCACCGTGGAGTCCGAGCTGGAGGCGCAGCGCCGCACGCTGCTGGCGCTGGCCTGCGATGCCGAGGTGGTGCTGGACCTGCACTGCGATGCCGAGGCTGTTCTGCACCTTTACGCCGGCACGCCGCTGTGGCCGCAGACCGAGCCGCTGGCACGCTGCCTCGGCGCCCAGGCGACCTTGCTGGCCACCGAGTCGGGTGACCAGCCCTTCGACGAGGCCTGTTCGCAGATCTGGTGGGAGCTGTCCGACAAGGCCGGCCCCGCGCGGCCGATCCCGCTGGGCTGCCTGTCGGTGACGGTCGAGCTGCGCGGCATGGCCGACGTGGGCCATGCGCAGGCGCGCCAGGACGCGCAGGCGCTGGTCGATTTCCTGGTCCATCGCGGCCTGGTCTCCGGCGAGGCCCCGCCGCTGCCGCCGCTGCCCTACCCCGCCACGCCGCTGGCCGGCTCGATGCCGGTCACCACGCCGGTCAGCGGCGTCCTGGCCTGGCACCACGGGCCCGGCGACTGGGTGCGCGAAGGCGAGCTGATCGTCGACGTGATCGACCCGATCAGCGGCCAGGTGACGGCGCTGGCGAGTGCGACCGACGGCCTGCTCTACGCCCGCGAGAACCTGCGCTTCGTGACGGCCGGCACCCGCCTGGCCAAGGTGGCCGGCCGCGAGGCGCGACGGACCGGCAAGCTGCTGGGCGCCTGAGGCATGAGCGGCGACCCCAAGCTCCAGGCCCTGGACCTGCACAAGCGCTACGGCGCTCACGAGGTGCTGAAGGGCGTGTCGCTCACGGCGCGCGCCGGCGACGTGATCACGGTCGTCGGCTCCAGCGGCTCGGGCAAGAGCACGCTGCTGCGCTGCCTGAACCTGCTCGAGCAGCCGAGCCAGGGCCGCCTGCTGCTCGGCAGCGAGGAACTGGGGCTGGTGCCCGACCGCGACGGCAGCCTGCGCGCGCGCGACGCGAAGCAGCTGCAGCGCTGGCGCGCAAGGCTGGCGATGGTGTTCCAGTCCTTCAACCTGTGGCAGCACCTGACCGCGCTGCAGAACGTGATCGAGGCACCGATGCAGGTGCTGGGCCTGGGCAAGGCCGAGGCCACCGAGCGCGCGCAGGCGCTGCTGGCACGCGTGGGCGTGGCGCACCGCGCCACCACCTATCCGGCGCACCTGTCCGGCGGCGAGCAGCAACGCGTCGCGATCGCGCGTGCGCTGGCGATGGAGCCCGAGGTGATGCTGTTCGACGAGCCGACCTCGGCGCTCGACCCCGAGCTGGTGGGCGAGGTGCTGAAGGTGATGCGCGATCTGGCGGCCGAGGGCCGCACGATGATCGTCGTCACGCACGAGATGGGCTTTGCGCGCGAGGTGTCGAACCACACGCTGTTCCTGCACCAGGGCCTGATCGAGGAACAGGGCCCGCCGCGCGAGGTGCTGGCTCAGCCGCGCAGCGAACGGCTGCGGGCCTTCCTCTCGGGCGGCTTGAAATAGGCCGTCAGGACTCCCAGTCGCCGCGCAGCACCGCCAGCACCTCGGAGCGGAACTCGCGCTGGTAGAGGATGTAGACCACGCCGGCCGTCGCCAATGCAAACGCCAGCGGCGAGAAGAACCAGGCGATCGCCGCGAACGCGAAGTAGTAGGCCCGCAGGCCGTCGTTGAAGGTCTCGGCGGCCATGCCGACCACCCGCCCGGCACGGTCGGCGAAGGCCTCGCGCTGCGCCTGCCCCACCTCGCCGAGCGCGTCGTAGGCCTTGGCCTCGGGGGCCGACGCGACCAGCAGCGCACCGAAGGTGTATTGCCGCAGGCTCCAGGTGAAGCGGAAGAAGGCGTAGACAAACACCGCCGTCAGCAGCAACAGCTTCAGGTCGAACACCAGCGCGGTGGTGCGGGTGGCGAACGGCAGCTCCTGCACCAGCTCGGTCGCGCGGTCCGACGTGCCCAGCAAGGCCAGCAGGCCGCCGATGATGAGGATGGTGGTCGACGCGAAGAAGCTCGGGCTGGTCGACAGGTTCTGCACCACCACGCCATCGACGACCCGCACCTCGCGGTGCGTGGTCTGCAGCATCCACTGGCGTCGGATGCGGTTGGTGGCGCCAAGAATGGAGGCATGCGTGGCCGCGCGGCGGCTGGCGAAGGTCGCATAGCCTGACCACGCGGCGAAGAACCCGCAGACCGCGGCCCAGTCGGCCCAGGGCAGCAGTGACAGCAGGGTCGTGAACGACATCGTGGAGAACAGCGACATGGGCACGATGCTAGTCCACTGCCGTCCCGTCGCGCCACACCGGTGCGCACGGCGCCGTCCCTTACAGTCGCGCCTCGGTCCTTCCTCCCCAGCGCATGAGTGTCCAAGAACACGCGGTCCTGATCGTCGGTGCCGGCTTCGCCGGCCTCGGCATGGCCATGCGGCTGCGCCGGGACGGCATCGACGACTTCGCGATCCTCGAGCGGGCCGATGCGGTGGGCGGCACCTGGCGCGACAACCGCTACCCCGGCTGCGCCTGCGACGTGCCCTCGCACCTGTACTCGTACTCCTTCGAGCCCAACCCGCGCTGGACCCGCGCCTACGCGCCCTGGCACGAGATCCGCCACTACCTCGAGCACTGCGTGCGCAAGTACCGGCTCGGCCCGCACCTGCGCTTCGGTGCGGCGCTGCGCGAGGCCCGCTGGGACGCCGCTGCTGCGCGCTGGGAGGTGCTCACCGCCGACGGCCGCCACTTCCGCGCGCCGGTGCTGATCGCCGGCCTGGGCGGGCTCAGCAACCCGGCGCTGCCGCGCATCGACGGCATCGAGCGCTACGCCGGCCTCAGCGTCCACAGCGCCGCCTGGCCCGATGGGCTGGACGTGGCCGGCCGCCGCGTCGCGGTGATCGGCACCGGCGCCAGCGCGGTCCAGCTCGTGCCGCAGCTGGCGGGCCGGGCGGCACAGGTCGATCTCTACCAGCGCACCCCGGCCTGGGTGCTGCCCAAGGCCGACCGCGCGCTGCACGGCTGGGAGCGCCGGCTGTTCGCGCGCTGGCCGTTCACCCAGCGGATCGCCCGCGGGGCGAGCTACTGGCTGCACGAGGCGCGCGCGATCCCGCTGGTGCAGCGACCCCCATGGCTGTGCGTGGGCGAGGCCGAGGCGCGCCGCCACCTGCGCCGCCAGATCGCGGACCCGGCGCTGCGTGCCCGCCTCACGCCCGGCTACACGCTGGGCTGCAAGCGCGTGCTGCTGTCGAATGACTACTACCCGGCGCTGGCGCGGCCGGATGTCGAACTGGTGAGCGAGGCGATCCGCGAGATCACGCCGCGCGGTGTGCTCACCGCCGACGGCCGCGAACGCGCGGCCGACGTGCTGGTGTGGTGCACCGGCTTTCGCGTGCAAGGGCGCCTGCCGGCCGGCACCCTGGTCGGGCGCGACGGGCTGGACCTGCGCGACGCCTGGGAGCAGGCCAGCGAGGCCTATCTCGGCACCACCGTCGCCGGCTTTCCCAACCTGTTCCTGCTGAATGGGCCCAACACCGGTCTCGGCCACACCTCGGTGCTGCTGATGATCGAGGCGCAGCTGGCCTATGTCGGCGACGCCTTGCGCACGCTGCGCGAGCGCGGGCTGCGCAGCGTGGAGGTGCGGCGCGAGGCGCAGGACGCCTACAACGCAGAGCTGCAGCGCCGCCTGGCCGGCACCGCCTGGGCCAGCGGCTGCCGCAGCTGGTACCTCGACCGCAACGGCCGCAACACCGTCATCTGGCCGGGCTTCACCTTCGAGTTCCGGCGCCGCACGCGCCGCTTCGACGCGGCGTCCTACCGGCTCGAACCCGCCGCGCCCTGAAGCGGCGTCGCGCTTCGGCGCCGCGACTCAGCCGGCCATCACCAGGTGCTGCCGGAACCAGTCGGAGACGGCGCCGCCGGCGATGCGGAAGTCCTGCACATAGGCATCGAAGTGGCCGCCCTTCAGCAGCACCAGCTTCTTCGGCTCGAGGGCACGCTCGTAGGCCGCCAGCGCCTCGTCGGCGACCGTCAGGTGGTCCTGCAGCGCCACGATCATCAGCAGCGGCGTCGGGCTGATGTAGGCGATGTGGGCGCCGGGCTCGTATTCACCGAACATCTCGACCGAGCGCAGCGTGATCTCGTTCTTCCAAGATGGTGCGCGCAGCAGGTGGGTCGCGTTCATGAACGACCACGAATCGGCGGTCGGCAGCGCCGCCGGCCCGGCCGGGTCTTCCGAGATGATCGGCATCGTCATCGGCGGCTCGCCGCGCAGGCGGGCCCGGCGGTCCTGGTCGAACAGCGCGCGCAGTCCGGCGAACTGGTCGGCGCGCACCAGCCGGCGCGCATTGCGGTGGCCGGAGATCAGCGGCACCTGCGAGGCCACGCACTTGACGCGCCGGTCGAGCGCCGCGACGACCAGCACGTGGCCGCCGCTGTAGCTGGAGCCGAACACGCCGATGCGCTCGGCGTCGGTCTGCGGCAGCGTCTCGGCGTAGGTGATCGCGTCGCGGTAGTCGCGGATCTGCTGCAGCGGATCGACCTCCTGGCGCGGCAGGCCGTCGCTGGCGCCGAGGTTGCGGTTGTCGTAGACCACCGAGGCCACGCCGACGCCGGCCAGGGCCTCCGCGTAGTGGTCGAGGTACATCTCCTTGACGGCCGAGAAGCCGTGCGACATGACCACGGTGGGGAACTTCGGCCCGCCGCCGCCCGGCACGTAGTGCCAGCCTCGCAGGGTGGTGCCGTCTTCGGTCTTGAATTCGATATCGTGTCTCATCGTGCAGTCTCCTGAGACCCGCAGCGTCGCCCGAAGCGGGCCCTCGGACAAGCGGTTGTTTACCCTGCGTGGGCGTCCCAGGAACGAGACACGGCGCCGGCCGGCACGACTGTTCCGTTTCGTGCCAGGACCGCGACTCAGGCGCTGAGCGCGGTGGCCGTCTTCACCAGCGCGGCCAGCACGCCGTGCAGGGCCCGGGCCTGCTTCTCGTCGGCCAGCGCGCCTTCGGCGGTGAAGGCCTGGGCCGCATTGCCGAGCGCGAACTGCGGCGGGATCACCAGCATCGCCGGATTGATGGACAGGAAGTTGCGCAGCACCAGCAGGCTGCGCAGTCCACCCAGCGCGCCCGGCGAGGCGCTCAGCAGCGCGGTCGGCTTGCCGTTCATCGACTTCATGCCCTCGGGCAGTCGCGATACCCAGTCGATGGTGTTGATCAGCAGCGGCGTGGGAAAGGCGTTGTACTCCGGCGAGACCACCACGAAGGCGTCGTGGCCTGCCATCTGCCGCGCCAGCGTGCCGGCGCCGGCCGGCACGCCCTGCGCCGCCTCGAGGTCGGCGTCGTAGACCGGCAGCGCCAGCGCGCGCAGGTCGGCCACGCTGGGCTCGGCACCCAGCTCGCGCAGCACGGCCGCGGCCGCCTGCGCGAGCTGGAGGTTCCACGAGCCCGTGCGGGCACTGCCCGGGATCAACAACACGCGCAGACCGGCCATCGTTCACTCCTTACTTGTTCAGACGAGCGGCCATTGTGGCGACCCGCGCGCCGAACAGGCGGGCGGTCTCCAGATCGCCCGGCAGCATCTCGTCGACACTGGCGTCCGACGGGCTCTGCGCCATGGCGCCCGAGAACGACGCCACGTAGTTGATGTCGTTGCGCCCCGCAGCCTTGCTGTTGCTTGGCATCAGGCCGGTGCCGACCCACACGCCGCTGTGCTGCATCGCCAGCGTGAACAGGTAGTGCAGCGTCGACAGCTTGTCGCCGTTCATCGAGGCGCTGTTGGTGAAGCCGGCGAACAGCTTGTCCTTCCAGGCCTGGCCGAACCAGGGCTTGCTGGAGGCGTCGGCGAACTTCTTGAACTGCCAGCTCACGCTGCCCATGTAGGTGGGCGAGCCCATGATGATGGCGTCGGCCGCGGCCAGCTTCTCCCAGCCACCCTCGGGCAGGTTGCCTTCGGCGTCGATGGCCAGCAGTTCGCCGCCGGCGCCCTGGGCCACCGATTCGGCCATGCGGCGGGTGTGGCCGTAGCCGCTGTGGAAGACGATCACGATCTTGGACATGATGAAACCTTTCGTGTGAGTCGAGACAGAGAGACAGAAACAAGAGGTCCGGCGTGCCTCAGCGCGCCAGGTCGAACACGATCACTTCGGCGCCCTGGCCATCGCTCAGCTCGAGCCGGCTTTCGCCGTCGAGCTGGGCCGCGTCGCCGGCCTGCAGCGCGTGGCCGTTCACGCTGACGCTGCCGCGGGCCACGTGCACATAGGCCAGCCGCTTCGGGTCGAGCACCAGTGCGGCGGCTTCGGCACCGTCGAACAGGCCGACGTACATCGCGGCATCGGCATGCAGCGTCACCGCGCCGTCGCGGCCGTCGGGCGAAGCCACGAGCTTGAGCACGCCGCGCTTGCTGTCGGCCGCGAAGTGCTTCTGCTCGTAGCCCGGCGCGATGCCCTGCGCTTCCGGCAGGATCCAGATCTGCAGGAAATGCGTGGTCTGCTGCGTCGCGTGGTTGAACTCGCTGTGGCGGATGCCGGTGCCCGCGCTCATGCGCTGCACGTCGCCGGGCTGGATGGCCGCACCGTTGCCGATGCTGTCCTTGTGCCCCAGTGCGCCGTCGAGCACGTAGCTGATGATCTCCATGTCGCGGTGGCCGTGCGTGCCGAAGCCGGTCCCGGGCGCGATGCGGTCCTCATTGATGACGCGCAGATTGCCGAAGCCCATGTGGGCCGGGTCGTGGTACTCGGCGAACGAGAAGCTGTGGTGGCTCTTGAGCCAGCCGTGGTCGGCATAGCCCCGTTCGGCAGACTTGCGCAGGGTGATCATCGAGAACTCCTGGGGGGGCGGTGGAGGTCACCGCGATGAATCCAATGTAGGAGGGACTCGGGTCGCCATCGCCCACTGCGGCTTGATGGCATCATTCAAAGTCCTTGAAGCTGGAAAGCCCGATGAGCGACCGACGCAACGTCCTGACGCCCGAAGCGCTGACCATGGTCGACCTGATCGCCCGCACCGGCAGCTTCGCGGCGGCAGCGCGCGAGCTGGGCAAGGTGCCGTCGGCGCTGACCTACAGCGTGCGCCTGCTCGAGGACGCGCTCGACGTGCTGCTGTTCGACCGCAGCTCGCGCCAGGCCAAGCTCACCGCCGCCGGCGAGGAGCTGCTGCACGAGGGCCGGCGGCTGCTGCTGGAGATCGACGCGGTGGCCAACCGCGTCAAGCGCGTCGCCACCGGCTGGGAGACCCAGCTCACCGTCGCGGTCGACAACATCCTGGCGCCCACCGCGGTGTTCGAGCTGGTCGAGGCCTTCTACACGCTGCGCGTCGCGACCCGCCATGCCCCCGACAGCCCGCCGCCGACGCGGCTGCGGCTGCGCAGCGAGGTGCTGTCGGGCACCTGGGAGGTGCTGGCCACCGGCCGGGCCGACCTGGCGATCGGCCTGGCCGGCGATCCCTCGCAGGGCAGCAGCGGCATCCGCTGCGAACCGCTGGGCTCGCTGGACATGCGTTTCGCGGTGGCGCCCCACCATGCGCTCGCGGCCCTGCCCGAGCCGCTGTCGGCCGAGACGATCGCCGCGCACCGCGTGGTCGCGATCGCCGACAGTGCGCACAGTTTTGCGCCGATGACGCTGGGCGTGCAGCCCGGCCAGGACGTGCTCACCGTGCCCTCCCTCGCCGCCAAGCTGGAGGCCCTGCTGCGCGGACTGGGCTGCGGCTCGATGCCCGAGCCGCTGCTGCGCCGCCATGCCGAGGCCGGTCGGCTGGTGATCAAGCAGACCACGCTGCCGGCGCGCAACCTCGGCCTGCACTACGCCTGGCATGCGCCGGGCAACAGCGCGCCGGGCCTGGCCTTGCAATGGTGGCTGTCGCAGCTGCGCAGCGGGGCCACGCAGCGGGCGCTGCTGGAGCAGCACGCCGGGCTGGTGCTCTGAGCACCTGAACCCGGCGCTCGCTTCAATCGGCGCAGACCCGCTGCACCCAGCAGGCTGCGGCCAGCACGTCGGCCGCGCCGCCGGGTGAGAGGCGCCGCGCCACGAACTCGCGGTGGATGGCTTCGGCCTGCGCTGACGCATCGGCCTGCGCTGCGCCGCCGGCCGCCAGGAAGTTCGCCGCGGCACGCTGCGCGTAGCGCAGCCCTGGCAGGCCACCGCGGTGGGCCAGATTGGTATCGTCCAGCACGGCGATCACGTGGAACAACGCCTCAAGCCGTGCAGCGCGCACCGCGAGGCCGCGCGCCAGCGCCCGGCGCAGCGCTGGCACGGCCACGTCGAACAGCACCGGCAGGCCCAGCGCGGCTTCCTCGCCGGCACCGCGCAGGCCGTGCTGGCGCGTCACGCGCTGGCCGGCCGAGGACCGCGGGCGCGCGCAGCGCGCCTGCAGGGCAGCGCCCCAGCCGTGCCGCAGCGCGGCGCGCAGTGCGGCCGGCGAGCACGGCCCCCCCTGCGCGAGCACCGCGCCGGCACTGGCGCACAGCAGACCCAGCGTGAACACCGCGCCGCGGTGGGTGTTGATGCCGCTGGTGGCGCACAGCATGCGCCGCTCGGCGTCGATGCCCAGCCGCTCCAGCGCGTCGAAGCCTGCCTGCTGCGCGCCGAGCGCCGCCGCCTGCGGGAAGTAGCGCCGCAACGCGAACAGGCTGCGCATGAAGGTGGTGGCGTCCATGTCGGCATGGCTGCCGCGGTCGATGAACGACACCAGACCGGGCTTCGGGTAGAGCGCCAGCTCCTCGTACAGCGCCACCGTGGCGGCCCGCCCGATGCGCTGCGCAGCGCCATGCATCGGTCCCGCTGCGACAGCGGTGCCGACCACGGCCCGCTGCAGCGCGCCATGCGCTCCGGTTCGCGGCTCAGGCCTCATCGAGCACGCGCTGGATCACCGCCGCCGCGAGCCGGCGCCCGCCGCGTGTCCGGCCGTCGGCGGCCCGCACGTCCTCGGCCGAGGTCGAGGCCAGGGCCTCGCGCAATGCCACCGCCAGATCGCCCGTCCACAGCCTGCGCACGCCACCCATCGCCACGTAGTTCTCCACGCCGGGTGCGAACACCGGGTTGCTGCGCGACAGCTCGGTGAGCCGGTCTTCGGAGATCTTGGTGACGCGCGCCATCGCCGGGATGCGCATCACGCGGATCTCGGCCTCGGGCAGCGCGTCGCAGGCATCGGCGATCAGCCCGGAGGTGATGAAGCCGCCGGACAGCGCCTGGTCGTACACCAGCCCCAGCACGCGGTGGCCGCGTCGCCGCGCGAAGTCGATGCTCATCCCCAGGTGCGCCATCGCGCGGTTGATCCCCAGCAGTTCGTCCCGGCGGCGCAGCATCTGCCCCTGCGTGTCGATCAGCAGCAGGATCGGCCGGCCCGGGTGCTGCGTGACCGTGTCGAGCACGACGCGCGCCTGTTCCAGCGCGAGCCGCACACCGATCGGTGCGTGGTTGGTGGTGCCGATGACCGTGAGTGGGTTGCCGTCGAAGCGCACGTTGCCGCGCAACACATCGCCTTCCTGGGAGATGCCGTGGCCGGCGCCGAACAAGGCCGTGGCGAGTGTGTTCCAGTCCATTCCAGTGCTCCTCAGACCGTGCGCAGGGCGCGCAGGGCATCGACGTCGAGGTCGGGCACGCGGGCGGCGTCGGCCACGCCCAGCAGCCCCCACAGGGCCACCGCCTCGTCGCTGTCGAGCGCGTCGGGCAGCAGCCGCAGCCGCGTGGCGAGCAGCGCGTGTTCGCGCTCCAGCGTCTCCATCGACACGGGGCGCGATGCGTCGAGCGCGTCGATGGCCGCGGCCCGGAACGCCGCCACGTCGTCCTTCACCAGCACGTCGCAATCGCCGCTCAGCCAGCGGTGCTTGCCGCCGGTGGTGCGCCAGACCAGTGCGCGATCGCGGGAATCGAACTCTTCGACGCCTTGCGACGCCTCGATCACCTCCGGACCCGACATCGCCAGCCGCCCCATGTCGCTCATCACCACCCGGTCGGCGCAGCGCGCCACGATGCCCATGCCGCCGAAGCAGCCGTTGGCCCCGCCGATCAGCATCACGACCGGGATGCCCGCCGCGCGCACGTCGAGCAGCGCGCGCATGACCTCGGACACCGCGATCAGCCCGGCATTAGCCTCGTGCAGGCGAACACCGCCGGACTCGGCCAGCAGCAGCACCGCCGCCGGCCGGTCGCGCAGCGCCCGCCGCAGCAGGCCCACCAGCTTGGCACCGTGCACCTCGCCCACCCCCCCGCCCATGAATTCACCTTCCTGGGCGGCGACGAACACCGTGTGACCCTCGAGCGTCGCGCGGCCGATGGCGACGCCATCGTCGAAGGCCGAGGGCACGCCGAGCTGTTCGAGGTGCGGGCTGACGACACGCTCGGTCGGCGGCAGCCATTCGTGGAATGTCGCGGCGTCGACCACCAGCGCCAGCCGCTCTCGGGCCGAGCACTCTGCAAAGCTGATCATGGCGACCCTCCGGCGATCCCGGCCACCGCCTGGTCGAGCCGCAGGCTCACGACCGCGGGCGTGGCGCCCATGTCATTGATCGAGATGCGCAGGCCGGACAGCGGCTGGCGTTCGTGGAAGTCGGTCATCACGGCCTGCCAGATCGCGCCGAAGCCACGCGCCGACGTCACGACGCGAATCTCGCAATCCGGGCGTTCTGCGGCCTCGAGCATCACCTCGAGGTTGCCCGATCCGACCACACCGACCAGCACGGGGGCGAAGCTGCCCGCCGGCCGGCCGCCGGTGAACGAGAAAGCCAGGGTCTCGAGCCCTGAGGGGACGTCGCTCATGCTTGGGAATCTCCTGCTACCAGTTTCTGAACCGCCTGGGGGGCTGGTACAAGCCGCCCGAGGCATCCACCAGATCACGCATGCTGCGGGCCGCCAGCAGATTGCGCGTGGCCTGGCGAGGATCGATGCCGAGGTCCTGCGGCCGACGGATCACACCGCGGTCACGAAGGTTCTCGACGGCGCGCCGGTCGCGCGCCAGTCCCACGGCGGTGTAGCCGGCGACGCCCCGGATCGCCTGCTCGCGCTCGGCGTCGCTGCGGCACAGCAGCAGGTTCGCGATCCCTTCCTCGGTCAGGATGTGCGACACGTCCTCGCCGTAGATCATGATCGGTGGCAGCGCCATGCCGGACTGTTCCTGCAGCGTCCAGGCGTCGAGCCTTTCGACGAAGGCCGGCTGCATGTGTTCGCGGAAGGTCTCGACCATCTGGACCACCAGCTTCTGCCCGCGCGGCGTGCCCGCCGCACCGCTGCGGCCGGCGCGCGCCTCGCGGCCGGCCTTCAGCCAGGCGGGGCTGGCGTGGCGCCGGCCGCGCGCGTCGGCACCCATGTTGGGCGCGCCACCGAAGCCGGCAATGCGTCCCAGCGTGGCGGTGGAGCTGTTGCCGTCGAGATCCATCTGCAGGGTCGAGCCGATGAACATGTCGCAGGCGTAGTGCCCGGCCGCCTGGCAGAAGGCCCGGTTGCTGCGCAGGTTGCCGTCCGGCCCGGTGAAGAACACATCGGAGCGGGCGCGGACGTAGTCCTCCATGCCGAGCTCGGAGCCGAAGGAGTGCACCGACTCCACCCATCCGGCCTCGATGGCGGGGATCAGCGCCGGATGCGGGTTCAAGGCCCAGTGCTTGCCGATCTTTCCTTTCAGCCCCAGCGCCTCGCCGTAGGTCGGCAACAGCAGCTCGATCGCTGCCGTGTCGAAGCCGATGCCGTGGTTCAGGCGCTGCACGCCGTACTCGCCGTAGATGCCCTTGATCGCCATCATGGCCATCAGCACCTGGATCTCGCTGATCTGCGCGGGATCGCGGGTGAAGAGCGGTTCGATGAAGTTGGGGTGCGGCGCCTTCACCACGAAGCTGACCCAGTCGGCCGGGACGTCGACGCGCGGCAGCGTGGTGGTCTTGCCATCGACCAGTTCGTTGACCTGCGCGATCACGATGCCGCCGGCAAACGCCGTCGCCTCCACGATGGCCGGCGTGTCTTCGGTGTTGGGGCCGGTGTAGAGGTTGCCTTGCGCGTCGGCGGCCTGCGCGGCGACCAGGGCCACCTTGGGCGTGAGGTCGACGAAGTAGCGCGCGAACAGTTCGAGGTAGGTGTGGATCGCGCCGATCTCGATGCGCCCGCCCGACACCAGCTGGGCCAGCCGTGCGCCCTGCGGCCCCGAGAAGCTGAAGTCGAGCCGCGATGCGATGCCGTTCTCGAAGATGTCCAGATGCTCCGGCAGGGCCAGCACCGACTGCACCATGTGCAGCCCGTGGACCCGCTTCGGATCGATCTTCACCAGCGCCTTCGCCAGGAAATCGGCCTGCTTCTGGTTGTTGCCTTCGAGGCAGACGCGATCTCCGGGAGCGATCACCGCCTCGAGCAGGGTGGTGATCGCCGCGGCATCGACGCACTTGCCGGTGAGCCGTGCGCCCAGCGCGCTGCTCGCGCGGGCCAGCCGGGCGGCGCGCTCGTCGGCCTTGGAGTTCCAGTGTCTGGCTTCCATGGATTTCCGATGGGTTGGATTGAATTCAGACCCCGCTCACCGGCAGCCTCAGAGCACGACGAAGAGCAGCCACACCACCACCGGAGCCACCAGCGTCACGATGGCGCCGTACACCAACAGCTGCCGGAAGAACACGTCGCGGTCGATGCCCTTGGCATTGGCAAGAACCAGCGCGCCATTCGTGGAGAACGGGCTCACGTCGACGATGGTCGACGACACCGCCATGGCGGCGATGAAGCCGATGGCGCTGACGCCGGCATCGCCCTGCAGGAAGGGCACCGCCAGCGGAATCAGCGACCCGAGCACCGCGGTCGAGGAGGCGAAGGCGGACACCACCGCGCCGACGAAGCACAGCAGCAGCGCAGCCATCAACGGCGAGGTAAGCCCCGCGACGCTGTGCCCCACGAAGTCGATCGTGCCCATCTTGTCCATCACACCCACGAAGGTGCTGACGCCCACGATCAGCATGATTTCCGGCCACGACACCTGCCCCAGTGCGCGCTTCTGCAGGTTGGGCGCCATCAGCGTCAGCAGCAGGCCGATGGAGATCGACACGAAGCCGATGTCCTGCTTGAAGAACAGCGTCAGCACGGCCAGTCCGATCAGGCCGGCCACGGTGGCCAGCTGATAAGCGCGTGAACCCGTGTCCGCGGATGCCACCGGTGCGGCATTCATCAGGGAGTCGTCGTCCCGCATGGCGGTGCGGTGCTCTTCCGTGAGCGCCTCTGCTTCGGCGTCGCCGTAGACCTGGGCTCCGCCTTGACCGTGCGCTGTGCGGCGCACGGCAGGGACCTCGCCACGCTCGTCGGCCCTCTGGCGCAGCAGTTTCATGCCGCCGAACATGAAGAACAGCAGCAGGGACACCGTCAAGTTGACCCCCAGGCTCGCCAGCATGGTCGTCATCTCGCTGAGCGGCAGGCCCGCCTTGGCGACGATCTTGTTGGTGATGCCACCGTAGATGCTGATCGGCGAGAAGCCACCGCCCTGCGCGCCGTGCACGACCATCAAGCCCATCATCAACGGATTGATGCCGTACTTGGCCGCGAAGCCGAGCGCGATCGGCGCGATGATCGCCACGGCCGCGGGACTGACCGCGCCGACGGACGTGAGCAACGCCGCAATGAAGAACATGATCCACGGGATGGCGGCGATGCGCCCGCGTACCGCTCGCACCGCCAGCTTGACGAGCCAGTCGATCGTGCCGTTGTTCTGCGCCAGCGCGAACAGGTAGGTGATACCGACCAGCGTCAGGAACAGGTCGGCGGGGAAGCCCCCCAGGATGGCCTTGGCGTTCAGGCCGGCCACCAGCGTGCCGACCAGGAAGGCGCCGACGAAGGCGATCACGCCCATGTTGATCGGCAGCACGGTGGCGAGCACGAACATGCCGATCAACGTGCAGATGGAAATCCAGTGAGCACTCATCGATTTGTCTCCGACGGGGTTTTGGTACGGCACGCAGGCGCCGTTTGTGCGTGGGCAGAAGGTACGCACGCCGTCCGGGACGATCAATGAAGCAGCAAGGTCGACGATTACGCCGGATGAAACGATCGAGGGTTAACCCGCGCGCGCGCATGCCCACCCTCAAAGGGGCTTGGCCCTTGCGAGGCGGCACACCGTCAGCAGCGCCAGCAGATTCGGGTCGCGCTCGCGCGTCCGCAGGAAGTGCAGGCCGATGGTCTGGCGCATCAGGTACCTGGGCTGCAAGGGGATGAACTGCACGTCCTGCGGCATCACGCTGCGCACCCGTCCCGGCAGCAGCGTGCAACCGATGCCGCCGCTCACCAGGTTCATCAGCGAGAAGATGTCGCCGGTCTTCATGACGACGTTCGGCGCAAAGCCGGCGATGCGGAACGACTCCAGGAATCCGCCGTAGGTCACGAAGCCTTCGCTCAGGGAGACGAATCGCTCCTCGGCGCAGGCGGACAGGTCGACCTCCTGCAGCGCCGCGTAGCGCGAGCCGGCCGGCGCGGCGAAGAAGATGTCGTCCTCGAACAGCGGTTCCGATTCCACGTCGGCAGCGCTCTCGGGCGACCCCATCAGCGCGGCATCGACGCTGCCGTCGCGCAGCTTCTGCAGCAGGTCGGCATTGGAGCCGAGCACCAGTTCGGTCTGCACGTCGGGCTTGCGCAGCTTCATGCCCATGACCAGCGCCGGCACCGTCTGGTGGGTCAGCGAGTAGAGCGATCCGATGCGGATGCGATCGGCCGAATAGCCCGCCACTTCGCGGGTGGACCGGATGCCCTCCGTCATCCCGCGCAGCACCTCGCGCGCAACCTCGGCCAGTGCCTGTGCAGCGTCGGTGGGGTGCAGGTTCCGACCCTCGTGGCGGAACAGCGCGCAACGCAGACCGCTTTCCAGCGCATGCAGGGCGCGGTGCACGCTGACCGCGCTGGTGTCGAGCTTCTCCGCGGCGCGCGCGAGATTCCCGGTCTCCATGAAGGCCAGCAGGATCTCGAGCCGGCGGAAGGTGATCGCCTCGTCGACGCGGACGGCCGCGGCGGCATCGCGTGGAGAGGCAGCCATGGTGTCGCTTGCAGCGGCTCTGTGCCACGGGTTCGTGCGCGTCGGCGTCGGTCCGGGCACGGCGGCCCGGACACGGCCTCAGTCGAGCTTCACGTTGGAGGCCTTCACCACACCGGCCCATCGCTTGGTCTCCGCGCTGACGAAGTCGCCGAAGGCCGCGCCGTAGAGAGTGGGCGTGTCGGCGCCGAGCGTCGTCCAGGCGTCCTTGATCTCCTTCGTGCCGTGGGCCTTCTGCAGTTCGGCGGTCATGCGGTCGATCGCCGCCTGCGGCGTGCCCTTGGGCGCCCACAGCCCGTACCAGGTGGCCACCTGGTAGGTCGGCACGCCGCTCTCGGCGACCGTCGGGATGTCGGGATAACCGGCGGCACGCTTCTCGCCGGCCACCGCCAGCGCCTTGAGGCGCCCCCCCTTGATGTGCGCTGCCGACGATCCGAGGCCGTCGAACATCACGTCCACCTGACCTGCCATCAGGTCCTGCAGCGCCGGCCCGGCGCCACGGTAGGGGATGTGCGTGATGAAGGTCTGGGTCTGCAGCTTGAACAGTTCACCGGCCAGGTGGTGCGAGGTGCCATTGCCCGCCGAGCCGTAATTCACCTTGCCCGGATTGGCGCGCACATAGGCCAGGAACTCCTTGACGTCCTTCACCTGCAGACGCTGCGGGTTGACGACGATCACCTGCGGCACGCTGGACAGCAGGGCGACCGGCACGAAATCGGCGCCGAGGTTGTAGTCGAGCTTGGGGTAGACCGCCGGCGCGATGGCGTGGTGCACCGCGCCCATGAACCAAGTGTAGCCGTCGGGCGCGGCCTTGGCCGCCAGCGTGGCACCCACGTTGCCGCCGGCCCCCCCCTTGTTGTCGATGATCACCTGATGGCCGAGCTGCTTGGTCAACTGCGCGAACAGCGGCCGTGCGAAGGCATCGGTGCCGCCACCGGCCGGGAAGGGCACGATGACCGTCACCGGCTTGGCCGGCCAGGCCTGCGCGAATGCCGGCTGCAGGCTGCCCGCCAGCAAAGCGGCCACCAGCATGGCAACGCTGGGCAGCAAGCGTGACAGGGCGAGGAAAGGGGTCTTCTGAAGCATGGCGTGTCTCCTGGTGATTCGCCTTATGTATGTCTAGATTATTTTTATGTATACATTAAACCCATCATCACATCTGTCGTCAACCCTGGTGGATGCCCTGAGGGGATGGTGGCATGCAAAAATGGGGTCATGAAGATATCGGGACAGCTACGCGATCTGATCGAGGAGCAGATCGCCACCGGTGAACTGGCACCCGGCAGCACGCTGGACGAGGCCACGCTGGTGGAACGCCACGGCGTCTCGCGCACCCCCGTGCGCGAGGCGCTGATCCAGCTGTCCGCCGAAGGCCTGATCGAGCTGCGGCCGCGGCGCGGCGCGGTCGTGGCCGCCATCGGCCCCGCCCGGCTGATCGAGATGTTCGAGGTGATGAGCGAGCTGGAGGCGATGTGCGGTCGCCTGGCCGCGAGGCGCATGACCGACAAGGAGCGCGCGGAACTCGTGCGCGCCCACCAGGCCTGCGAGCAGGCACGCTCCGACAGCGACCCCGAGGCCTACTACCTGTGCAACGAGCGCTTTCACTTCGCGCTGTACGAAGGCAGCCACAACGGCTTCCTGAACGAGCAGGCGCAGTCGCTGAACCGCCGACTGCGGCCCTACCGCCGCCTGCAGCTGCGGGTGCGCAACCGCATGAACACCTCGTTCGCCGAGCACGATGCCATCGTCCGTGCGGTGCTGGCGGGCGACGCCGAGGCGGCGGCCAACACCTTGCGCGCGCATGTGGTGGTGCAGGGCGAACGCTTCGGCGACCTGCTGGCCTCGCTCGCCGAACTCGCGCCCGCCGCATCCTGAGCCTGACGCGATACCCCGGCATCGCGCAGGACCGGACCGCGCCGTGAAACCACGCCCACCGTCCTACGTCGGCCGGTTCGCGCCCTCCCCCACCGGCCCGCTGCATGCCGGCTCGCTGGTCGCGGCGCTGGCGAGCTGGCTGGACGCGCGCGCCCACGGCGGGCGGTGGCTGGTGCGCATCGAGGACGTGGATACGCCGCGCTGTGTGCCCGGCGCCGAGGCCGAGATCCTGAGCCAGCTCGATCAGCTGGGCCTGCACCCGGATGCGCCGCCACTGCGCCAGAGCGAGCGTGGCGCGCTCTACCAGGCGGCGCTCGATCGCCTGCAGCAGGACGGCATGGCGTATCCGTGCGCCTGCACGCGGCAACAGATCGTCGCAGCGAACGCGGCCCGCGGCCTGCTGCCCTCACGCCACGCCGAACTCGTCTACCCGGGCACCTGCCGGCCCGAGAACGGTGGGCTGCACGACCGCAGAGCCCGGTCCTGGCGGCTGCACCTGCCCGCGGCGGCGCTCGTGGACTGGCACGATCGGCGACTGGGTGCGCAGCGGCAGGCCGTCGATCGGGCCGTCGGCGATTTCGTGCTGCGGCGCGCCGACGGTCTGTGGGCCTACCAGCTTGCGGTGGTGGTGGATGATGCGGCGCAGGGCGTGACCCACGTGGTGCGCGGCGAGGACCTCGCCGACAACACCGCCCGCCAGATCCTGCTGCAGCGTGCGCTCGGCCTGCCGACACCGCGCTACCTGCACACGCCGCTGGTGCGCGCGCCTGACGGCGAGAAGCTCAGCAAACAGCATGGCGCGCCCGCCCTTCACCTGTCCGACCCGGCGGCCACGCTGGCGACGGCCGGGGCCGTTCTGGGCTTGACCATGCCGCGAGACCGCTCGGTGCGCGCGTGGCTGGATCGCGCCGTCCTGGCCTGGCGCGCGGCTCACGCAGCGCCGGACTGAAGGTGAAGATCGAAGCCCGGGTAGCGTCCGCCGTGTAGGAATCGGACTACACGCTCAACCGTCCCGCGCTGACGCGACGCCCCCTTCGGCTCCGATAACATCAAAAGACACATGGTGGCGGCAGCGATCCTGCGGCCCCATTCACTCCTGCCTTGCATTTCATGCCATCGCGTCGCGTTTTCATCGTCGAAGACAGCCCGGTCATCCGGGCCAATCTCATTGATACCCTTGAAGAATTGACGCCGGTTTCCGTGGTCGGTTGGTCCGACGGCGAGGCAGGCGCGCTCGCCTGGCTCGCCGAACACCCCGACGGCTGGGATCTGCTGATCGTCGACCTGTTTCTCAAGCAGGGTTCGGGGCTCGGCGTGCTGCAAGCGTACAAACATCGCCCTCCGGAGCGCAAGCTGGTGGTCTTCAGCAACTACGCGACGATCGACCTGCGCATGAAATGCATGGAGCTGCGCGCCGACGCGGTGTTCGACAAGTCCAACGAGATCGACGGCCTGATCGACTTCTGCAGCCATCTGCCCGATGGCGCGCAGGCCGCATCCGTGGCGTGAAACGCCGGGCGCCGCTGCGCCCGCTATTGGATCAGGCCGTTCTTCAGCGCGTAGTAGGTGAGGTCGCTGTTGGACGCGAGCTTCATCTTCTCCATGACCCGCGTGCGGTAGGTGCTCACCGTCTTCACGCTCAACGAGAGACTCTCGCCGATGGCCCCGATGGTCTCGCCCTGCGCCAGGCGCAGGAACACCTGCAACTCGCGCTCGGACAGCTGCTCATGAGGCAATCCTTCGGCCTTGCCGCCACCCAGCTGATCGGCCAGCAGCTCGGCCACGGCCGGCGTGATGTAGCGCCGCCCGCGCGACAGCGTGCGCACCGCGGTGAGGATCTCCTGAGGATCGCACTCCTTGTTCAGGTAACCGCTGGCGCCCTGCTTGAGCAAGGCGGTGGCGTAGTGCGTCTCGGGGTAGGAGCTGAGGATCAGCACCGGCAGCTCGGGCGCGCGCGCTCGGATGCCCGACAGCACGTCGACGCCGTTCTGGTCGGGCATCGACACGTCGAGGATCAGCACATCGATGCCGCCGGCGCGCACCAGGTCCATCGCCTCGCGGCCGTTGGAGGCTTCGGCGACGACCTGCAGATCCATCTGCTCGGCGAGATACTGGCGCAAACCGGCACGCACGATGGCGTGGTCATCGACGATCGCAACTTTGATGGACATGGACTTCGCTGATCAGGGCCGCGGTGCGAACGATTCTAGGTCGCCCGTGGTGACCCGTGCATCCTGCACATCCTCATCCGTCGGCGATCACGCCGAGCCTCACGCATGACACGCACTCGCTTGTGGCGCAAGTCCGCCCTCAGTTTTCCGCTCGCGCTGCTGGTGGCGCTGGCACTGCTGCTGATCAGCGAGACCTCCTACCACCGCTCGCTGGCAGCCATCCAGGAGACCAACGCCGCCGTCGAGGCGCGCATCCACGTCGGCCGCGTGCTGCGCTACATGGTCGATGCCGAGACCGGCCAGCGCGGCTACCTGCTGACCGGCAAGGAAACCTACCTCACGCCCTACCGCAACGCGGTAACCCAGATCAAGGAGCTGCTGCCGTCCCTGTCGAGGTACTACGCGGCCCACCCCGCGCAGCTGACCGACTTCGAGACGCTGGCGCGCGCCATCGAGAAGAAGCTGTCGGAGATGTCCGAAACGATCCAGCTGCACCGGGAGGGCCGCGAGGACGCCTGGCGCAGCCTGCTGCAACTCGACGTCGGGCTGGAGATGCAGCAGACGATACGTGTCGTGGTCGATCGCCTGATCGGCGTGGAGATGCAGCGCCTGGCGGATCACCAGTCGCAAGTGAAGCAGACGCTGTTGATCAGCCGGCTCGGCGTGGCGGCCATGACGGTGCTCAGCGTGCTGGCGTTCTACTTCTACCTGAAGCAGACGCGCGAGCTGGGCCTGGAGCGCGAACGCCGGCGCGCGGCGCTGCAGGCCGAACGCGACCTGCTCGAGTCGCAGGTGAACCAGCGCACGCACGAACTCACCGTGCTCGCGCGCCACCTGCAGACCGCGCAGGAAAGCGAACGCAGCCACCTGGCACGCGAACTGCACGACGAACTCGGCGCCTTGCTGACCTCGGCCAAGCTCGACGTCGCACGGCTGCGCACGCACCTGCCGACCGTGACCCCCGAGGCCGCGAAGCGGCTGGCGCATCTCAACGAGGCGCTCAACAGCGGCATCGCGCTCAAGCGCCGCATCATCGAGGACCTGCGGCCCTCGGCACTGGGCCACCTGGGCCTGACCGTGTCGCTCGACATCCTGACCCGCGAGTTCGGCGAGCGCTCCGGCATCGCCGTCCACACCGACTTCGCGCCGGTGAAGCTCGGCGACAGCGGCGACCTCACGATCTACCGCTTCGTGCAGGAAGCGCTGACCAACATCGCCAAGTACGCGAAGGCCAGGCAGGTCGACGTACGGCTGAGCGCGATCGGCGACGAGGGCGTCGAGATCTCGGTGACCGACGACGGCAGCGGCTTCGATCCGGAGCGTGTGCGCAGCGGCGCTCACGGTCTGGCCGGCATGCGCTTCCGTGTGGAAGCCGAGGGTGGAGAGATGAGGGTCGAGTCACGGCCCGGCGAGGGCTCGCGCCTGAGCGCGCGACTGCCGAAGCGTCCCCCTCCACCGGACGAAGGCAACGAGCTCGCCACCTGAGCGGGCGCGTGAGCGCCGTCCTACAGCGACGTGCTGTGGCGGACGACAGCACCCGGCGGTGGCGTCTCATAGGTCGATCGCGGCCCCCCTTCTACATTGAGGCTTCGGTCCGGCGCGATTCCCGCGCCGGCCTCCCGGCCCACCGGGAGCCGTCTCAACAGAGGAGCCTTCCATGCTGCACTATGCCGTCGTCTTCTTCATCATCGCGCTGATCGCGGCCGTCTTCGGTTTCGGCGGGATCGCTGCCAGCGCGGCCGGTATCGCCAAGATCCTGTTCTTCGTGTTCGTGGTCCTCGCCGTCGCCAGCTTCCTGTTCGGCCTGATCCGCAAGGGCTGAGGTCCACCGTACCAGCACCGTCCTTCGCGCCGCAGAGGCGCATACTCTTCTCCACAACCTCGCAAGGAGTTGCCATGTCCACCCCCCGCACCGCATCGATCCAGCCCCAGGTCCAGCAGGCCGCCGACGCCGCCAACCGCCTGGCCGACAGCGCCGAGCAGACCGTGAACGGCGTGCGCGAGCGCGTGATCCCGGCGGCGGTTCGCCTGGCGAACCAGGCCGAGGATCTGGCGCATCGCGGTTACGACGCGGTGCGCGACCGCACCGTGCAACTGCGCGAGCGCGCGCTCGACGCCAGCGACCGTGGCGTCCGCTACGTGCAGGAGGAGCCGGTCAAGGCGGTCCTGATCGCCGCAGCCGCCGGCGCCGCGCTGATGGCAGTCGCGCAGTTCCTGTCGCACCGTCGCAGCGACCGCCGCTGATCCGAGCTGCCGGGCACCATGCTGCCGCTGCTCCGCGTGCTGGCGAGCGAGCCCGACGCCCTGGTCGAGCACGCGGCGGCGTACGCGGATCTGGCGAGCGACGAGCTGCAGGAGCTGCAGGCCCATTGGGTGCGGCGGCTGCTGTGGCTCGCCGTCGCCGCGGTGGCCGGCCTCGCGGCATTGCTCCTCGGGGGCATGGCCCTGATGTTGTGGGCGGCGCTGCCGGCGATCGACGCCGGCCGTGTCTGGCTGCTGTGGGTGGTGCCGCTGGTGCCCGGCCTCGTGGCGGTGTTCGGCCTGCTTGCCGCACGCCGCATCGATGCGCGGCCCGCTTTCGGCAACCTGCGCGCGCAACTGCGCGAGGACATGGCGATGGTGCGTGAAGGCCTCGCGCCGTGAAGCCCGAGGCCGCGCCCGTCCCCCCCGAGGCGCTGACGCCCATCGAGCGCCTGGAGCGCTCGCGCGCACGGTTGCGCAAGACTTGGGTCGGCAAACGCCGCGCGCCGCGGCGCGACCCGCAACGATCCTCCGCCGAGACGAGCCCGAACGACGCAGGCGCTACCGCGCCCCAGGCTGGCGACGACAGCACGCTCGACGTGCTGGTGTCGATGCTGACGCGCTGGTGGGAGCGCCATCCGCTGCACCAGGTGTTCGACATCGCCGCCGAGGTCGCGGCACCGGCAGCACGCAGCATCGTCGGTCCGCTGGCCGAACGCCATCCGCTGCGCCTGGTGGCGCTGGCAGCGGGGGCCGGTGCGCTGCTGATGGTCGTGCGGCCGTGGCGCTGGCTTCCCCAGGCTGCGCTGTCTTCGGTCCTGCTTTCGGCACTGTGGCCCCGCGGCGGCCCGTCGCGCTGGCTCAGCGCCGGGGGCCTTGCGACTCTGCTGGCGAACGGTGACCTGAGCCGGCTGCTGGCGAGCCTGGCCGGACAGGCCGCGGACGGCTCGATCTCGGATCGCGACGGACCGGAAGCTCCGGAGCAGGCGTCGGCGGCTGCGGTGCCCCCCACAGCCGCAGCGACGGCCACGGCCCCTGCGGCCGCCAACGATCCCGCCCCCGCCCCCCGCGGCGACGCCGCAGACCCACCTCCCCCAGCCGCCGCCGCAGCGCGCTGAAGCCGCGCGTGCCGAGGCACGCGTCCGTCGGACCGACCCCTTCCTGTCTTGCCCGCCTCGCGGCCGTTCTCCAACCCGGGGCGGTGCTCTCGCCTGCAGGCACGCACGACACCGAAGGTGCAACGCACGCACGCCGGGATGGCGCCGCGTCCTACAGGCCGTCGCGCCGGCTGCTGATACCTCGCGAACGCTCCGGTTTCTACAGTGTGGTCAACGGTGCAGGACGGCACCGATGCTCTCGACACCGATGCCGTTCACACCCCAACGATCGCCGACCCCACCATGAAATGCCGAACCCTTCTCCTCACCGCGACGAGCCTGCTGATCGCCAGCACGGCTTCGGCGCAGGCCGGGTTCCCGGATCCGGGCGCTACCTCGATCGGCACCTGGTACGCCGTGCTGATCGCCGTGTTCGCCGTGCTGATCGGCGTGGGCCTGGTCAGCAGTCAGCGGGACCAGCGGGACACCCACAAGCGACCCGAATCCCAGGGTCGCTCCGATACCAGGCCCCCGCACAGCGGCAGCACGGATGCACGGACCCTGCGCCGCAGCAAGAACGAGGATCAGTGACGCCGACCCCACCAAGGAGCTTTCGATGAACGACCCGAGCATTCGCCCTCTGTGACTCCAAGACATCCTGCGTGACGAGGAAGAGCACGCGGACGAGAAGAAGGACCTGCCGGAAGGCGGCGTCCCGCTCGCGACAACCCCTTCCACCCCAAGACCTCAGGAGAAACCACCATGAACTTCCGCACCCTGCTCATCGCGGCCGCCACGGCCACCACCCTCGTCGTCACCAGCGGCTGCGCGGTGCAGCGCGGCCAGTCGACCGTCGGTCAGTACATCGACGACACCACCATCACGACTTCGGTGAAGGCCAAGCTTGTCGAGGACAAGACCGTCGACGCCAGCGCCATCAGCGTGGAAACGCTGAACGGCACCGTGCAACTGTCGGGCTTCGCCAAGACGCCGACAGAAAAGGCCCAGGCCGAAGTGCTGGCGCGCCGCGCCAACGGCGTGAAGGACGTGAAGAACTCCATCGTCGTGAAGGGCTGACCGGCCCTTCATCTTTCCGCAACCCACCTGAAGGAGATCCACACATGAACTGGGACCGCATCGAAGGCAACTGGAAGCAGCTCAAGGGCAAGGCCAAGGAGCAATGGGGCAAGCTGACCGACGACGACTTCGACGTCATCGCCGGCCGCCGCGACCAGCTCGCCGGCAAGATCCAGGAGCGCTACGGCGTGGCCAAGGACGAGGCCGAGAAGCAGGTGTCGTCGTGGGAACGCAGCGCCAAGGACGACTGGTTCACCGACGGCGGCAACTCGCCTCGCCACTGACCCGTCGATCCAGGGGCGCCACCGCCCCCCGCGTTCCAGGACCGACATCCGCGAGCGCAGCGGCCCGGCCTCCCAGAGGCCGGGCCTTTGTCGTTCAGAGCCTGCACCACTTCATTCAGAGTGCGAGGAAATGCTCGCGGTAATAGGCCAGTTCGTCGATGGACTCGTGGATGTCCGCCAGCGCGGTGTGCGCCTGGGCCTTCTTGAAGCCGTCCAGGATGGCCGGCTTCCAGCGCCGCGCCAGCTCCTTGAGCGTGCTGACGTCGAGGTTGCGGTAGTGAAAGAAGGCCTCGAGCGCGGGCATGTCCTTCGCGAGGAAGCGGCGATCCTGGCAGATCGAGTTGCCACTCATCGGCGACTTGCCGGCCGGCACATACTCCTTCAGGAACTCGATCACCTGCCGCTCCGCGGCGGCCTCGTCCACGGTCGAGGCCTTCACCCGGTCGATCAGGCCGCTGCGGCCGTGCGTGCCCTTGTTCCAGGCGTCCATCGCGTCGAGCACGGCATCGCTCTGGTGCACCGCAAACACCGGGCCCTCGATGCGCACCGTCAGGCCCGGGTCGGTGACGACGACCGCGATCTCGATGATGCGGTCGTTGAGCGGATCGAGCCCGGTCATCTCGAGGTCGATCCAGATCAGGTTCTGCTCGCTCTTGGCAAGCGGGGAGGAGGCGGTGGCGGTGTCGGTCATGGAGGGATCCTTGCTAGCTGCGGATTGTCGGTCAACACGTACACTGATCCACCATGACGACAAGCGTCCTGACCGTGCTTTTCGCGGCTTTCCTGGTCGGCTCCCTGCTGCTGCGGGTCTGGCTCGCCAGCCGCCAGATCCGCCACGTCGCCACCCACCGCCACAGCGTGCCGGCGGCCTTCCAAGCCACCGTGAGCCTGCCGGCCCACCAGCGCGCGGCCGATTACACGCTCGCCAAGCTGCGCCTGGGCCTGCTGACCACCGCCTTCGGCGCCGCGGTGCTGCTGGGCTGGACGCTGCTGGGCGGACTCGATGCACTGAACGGCCGGCTGCTCGCCCACGCCCGGCCCGCGCTCGGCGATCTGGGCTACCAGCTCTCACTGCTGGCGGCGTTCGCGCTGATCACCGGACTGATCGACCTGCCCTTCGAGGCCTGGACCACCTTCCGTCTGGAGCAGCGCCACGGCTTCAACCACACGACGCCCGGGCTGTGGCTGGCCGACCAGGCCAAGGGCGTGCTGGTGGGCGCGCTGCTCGGGCTGCCGATCGCTGCGCTGATCCTCTGGCTCATGGGCACAGCCGGCGCGGCCTGGTGGCTGTGGGCCTGGGCCGTGTGGGTGGTCTTCAACCTGCTGGTGCTGGTGCTCTACCCGACCGTCATCGCGCCGCTGTTCAACAAGTTCCAGCCGCTCGAGGACGGCGCGTTGAAGGCGCGCGTCGAGTCCCTGATGGCCCGCTGCGGCTTCGCGGCCAAGGGGTTGTTCGTGATGGACGGCAGCCGCCGCTCGGCCCATGCCAATGCCTACTTCACCGGCTTCGGCGCCGCCAAGCGCGTGGTGTTCTTCGACACGCTGCTGTCCAAGCTGTCGCCGCCCGAGGTGGAGGCGGTGCTGGCGCACGAGCTGGGCCACTTCAAGCACCGCCACGTGACGAAGCGCATCGTCGCGATGTTCGCGCTGAGCCTGGCCGGCTTCGCGCTGCTCGGCTGGCTGTCGCAGCAGGTCTGGTTCTATGCGGGTCTGGGCGTTCGGCCCAGCCTCGACGCGCCGAACGACGCGCTCGCGCTGCTGCTGTTCCTGCTGGTCGGCCCGGTGTTCAGCTTCTTCGTCACGCCGCTGTTCGCCGGCCTCTCGCGCCGGCACGAGTTCGAGGCCGACGCCTACGCCTGCGCGCAGACCAGCGCCCGCGATCTCGGCGGCGCGCTGCTCAAGCTCTACGAGGACAATGCCTCGACGCTGACGCCGGACCGGCTCTACGTGCGCTTCTACTACTCGCATCCGCCGGCCTCGGAACGGTTGGCCGCGATGGGAGCCCTGGCATGACGAAGCTGTCCGAACAACACTGCCTGCCGCAGACCGAAGGTGCCATGACGCCCTACGAGATCGGCAAGCACCTGCAGACGGTGGTCGGCTGGTCGCTCGTCGAAGGTTCGATCGAGAAGACCTACAGCTTCGCGAACTACCACGAGACCATCGGCTTCGTGAACGCGGTGGCCTGGATCGCCAACCGCGAGGACCACCACCCCGATCTCGCCGTCAGCTACGACCGCTGCGCGGTGCGCTTCAACACCCACTCGGTGGGTGGCATCTCGCTGAACGACTTCATCTGCGCGGCGAAGCTCGACGCCCTGCTCACATGAAGCGCAAGGGGCGCGCTTGACCCGTCCGGTCGAGCTCGACCTGGGTCTCGTGGTGGCCGGGCACGGCCGCCACTACATTGTCGAGACGCCCGAGGGCCGCCGCCTGATCTGCCATCCGCGCGGCAAGAAGAGCACGCTGGTCGTCGGTGACCGCGTGCGCTGGCTGCCGGTCGGCGGCGACCAGGACGAAGGCGTGATCGAGCACCTGGAGCCGCGCCGCAACCTGCTGTTCCGCCAGGACGAGTGGAAGACCAAGTCCTTTGCGGCCAACCTCGACCAGTTGCTGATCTGGCTCGCGGTCGACCCGCAATTCAGCGAGTCCCAGCTCGCGCGCGCGCTGATCGCCGCCGAATCGGCCGGCATCGACGCCACCATCGTGCTCAACAAGACCGACCTGCCGGACGCCGAAGCACAGCGCGCCCGCCTCGCCCCCTACCGGGCGATGGGCTATGCGGTGATCGAGCTGTCGCTGAAGCACGCGTTCGACGCCGCCTCCGGCGCGCTGCACGCCCTGCTCGCCGGGCGGACCACGCTGGTGCTCGGCCCGTCGGGCACCGGCAAGAGCACGCTGATCAATGCGCTGCTGCCGGACGCACGGGCGCAGGTGGGCGAGATCTCGCAGGCACTGAACTCCGGACGCCACACCACCACCAGCACCCAGTGGTACTGGCTGGACCGCGAGGCGCACAGCGCGCTGATCGATTCGCCCGGCTTCCAGGAGTTCGGCCTGCAGCAGATCGAGGCCCAGCAACTGCCGGCCTACATGCCCGACCTGCGCGCCCACGCCGGCGGCTGCAGGTTCTACAACTGCAGCCACCGCCACGAGCCGGGCTGCGCGGTGATCGCCGCGGTCGAGCGCGGCGACATCAGCGCCAGCCGCTGGCGCATCTACGGCGACTTGCTGGACGAGAGGGCGCGCACGCGCTGGTGACGCACCGGCGCCGCCTTCAGACCATCGAGAAGCCTTCGTAGCCCTTCGCGACGATGTCCTCGCAGGTGGCCTTGTAGGCCGGGAAGCCGCCCAGGTACAGCAGGATCTGCCGCGGCTTGCCCGGCACGTTGGCGCCCATGTACCAGGAGTCGGCGTGCGTGAAGAGCGTCTGGTTGCCGACGTCGGTGACGTGCTGGCACCAGAAGTCCTCGATCGCCTGCGTCGGCTCGATGGCGGCGCGGCCGGCCTTGCGCACGTCCTCGATGGCGCGCACGATCCATTCGACGTGGTATTCGTTTCCGAGGATCATGTTGAACAGCACCGACGGGCTTCCCGGGCCGGTGGTGATGAACATGTTCGGGAACCGGGCGCTCATGATGCCCAGCGCCGTGCGCGGCCCGCCCTTCCACTTGTCGCCCAGCGCCTCGCCGCCGCGGCCGCGGATGTCCATGTTGCACAGCGTGCCCGTCAGCGCGTCGAAGCCGGTGGCCGTGATCAGCGCATCGAGTTCGTGGAAGCGACCGTCCTGCGTGGTGACGCCACTGGCGGAGAACTTCTGGAACGGCGTGGCGCGAAGGTCGACCAGCGTCACGTTGTCGCGGTTGTAGGTTTCGTAGTAATCGGTATCGGCGCACAGGCGCTTGGTGCCGAACGGGTAGCCCTTGGGCACCAGCATCTCGGCCACCTTCGGGTCCTTGACCTTCTGGCGGATCTTGCGGCGCGCGAACTCGGCGAGCGTCTCGTTGGCCCGCGGATCGACCAGCAGGTCGACATACGAGGTGTAGAAGCTCAGGCCACCCATCGCCCAGCGGGCCTCGTATTCGCGTTCGCGCTCCTCGGGCGTGGCGTCGAGCGCCCGGTTCGGGTTGATCGGGAAGCGTGAGATGCCGAGGATGGAGTTCCATTCGCGCCGGCGCAGGTCGGCGTACTCGGCCTTCTGGACGCGACGCTGCTCGTCGTCGAGCGGATGGTTCCAGGCCGGGATGCTGAAGTTCGGCGTGCGCTGGAACACCGTCAGGTGCGCGGCCTGCTTCGCGATGTGCGGGATCGCCTGGATACCCGACGAGCCGGTGCCGATGATGCCGACGCGCCGGCCGCCGAAGTCGACGCCGCCGCGCGGCCACGCCGCGGTGTGATAGCACTCCCCAGCGAAGTCGTCGATGCCCTCGACATCGACCTGCTTGGGCGTCGACAGGCAGCCGGTCGCCATGATGCAGAACTGGGCCGAGACCGTCTCGCCGCGGTTGGTCGTCACCGTCCAGCGGTTGATCTTCTCGTCGAAGTGCGCCGACGTGACCCGCGTCTCGAGCTGGATGTCGCGCCGCAGGTCGAAGCGGTCGGCGACGTGGTTGATGTACTTCAGGATGTCGGCCTGGTCGGCATAGCGCGCCGGCCAGTCCCACTCCTGCTGCAGCTGCTCGTCGAAGGAGTAGGAATACTCGATGCTCTCGATGTCGCAGCGCGCGCCGGGATAGCGGTTCCAGTACCAGGTGCCGCCGATGCCGTCGCCGGCTTCATAGACCCGCACCGAGTAGCCTTTCTTGCGCAGCAGGTGCAGTGCATAGAGGCCGGCGAAGCCAGCCCCGACCACCACGACGTCGAGCGTCGCCCGCGCGTCGCGGCCTGTCGAACCCGAGGAGGAGCTTGCCTTGTCCATTGCTGATGTCCCTTTCCTTGTCGGTCACTCGGCAGCGCACATGGCGCGTCGATCTGGAACGGATCATCGCGATGCGTGCCGCCGGCCGCCCCCACCCGCAGGCTAGTTTTTGGCCGATGCACGGGCTAGTGGTTTCCCGTAGGCCTCGGCACAACGGCGGGCCGAAGGGGTTTGCACCGCAGCAAAGCGCAGTCTGCATAGGCAGAATCTCGGCGCCGACATCGCCCCCGTCTCTCCTCCGGTCTCCCGCCCTTGAAGATCGCCGTACCGGCCGGCTTCGTGCCGCTGCCGCTGAACCACAAGATCCTGCCTCCGCGCGCGCACCGCCATGCGGTGGAGCGCAGCGCGCTGCTCGCCCGGCTGTTCCGCGATGTCGCCGAGCGGGTGGTGGTGTTCCAGGGCCCTGCAGGGCACGGCAAGACCAGCCTGATGCTGCAGGCGCAGGCCGCCAGCGCGAGCGGCGGCGCCCTCACCGGTTGGCTCTCGCTCGACGAGAGCGACAACGACATCCGCCGGCTGCTCGGCCACCTGCAGGCGCTGCTGAGCGTGCTGGGTTCGCAGTCGCCGACCCCACCGAACGAGGACTACGCCGGAAGCGCCGGCACCATCACCCCGCGGTCCGACTGGCTGATCGGCCGGCTGCTCGAACTGGGACGGCCAGTGGCCCTGTTCCTGGACGACCTGCACGCGATCACCGACCCGGGCGCGCTGCGGCTGCTGCGCGAACTGATCACGAACGCGCCCGACCGCATTCGCTGGTTCCTGGCGAGCCGCGTCGTGCCCGAAGTCGGCCTGCCGCGGCTGGTGGTGGGCGACGAGGCGCTGGTGGTCAGCGCCGAGGACCTGCGCTTCTCGCGCGCGGAGATGCGCCACGTGTTCGACGCCGACCGCGGCCTGAGCGTCAGCGACACCGAGCTCGACGCCATCTTCCGCGGCACCGAGGGCTGGCCCGCAGCGGTGCAGCTGTACAGGCTCGCGCTGGGCTCGGCCTCGGTGCGTCACTCGCTGGCCAGCGGTTGCGGCGGCGCACCGCGCGAGGTGGCCGACTACCTCGCCGAGAACGTGCTCGGCCAGCAGGCGCCGTCGGTGCAGGACTTTCTGCTGCAGACGTCGGTGCTGTCGCGCATGTCGGCCGCGCTGTGCGACGACGTGCTCGGCCGCAGCGACGGCCAGGACGTGCTCGCCTCGCTCGAACGCGACGGGCTGTTCGTGCGGCGGCTGGAGTCGGGCGAAGGCTGGTTCACCTACCACGCGATCTTCGCGAACTTCCTCCAGGAGCAGCTGGCGCGCACGCAACCCGAGCGCCGGGTCGCGGTGCACCGCCGTGCCGCGGCCTGGTTCGAGTCGCAGGGCCAGCTGGAAGAAGCGCTGCACCACCACCTGAGCGCCGGTGACGACGACCGCGCCTGCGAGGTCTTCGACCACTGGTCCGACGTGCTGGTGCCGGATGGTCACTTCGCCACCGTCGACCGGTGGTCACACCGCCTGCCGGCCGATGCCGCCGTGCGGCGGCCGGGCATCGCGGTCAAGTTGTCTTGGGCCTTCACGTTCCTGATCCGGCACGAGCAGCTGGCGCCACTGCTGCCGGTGCTGCGCGCCAACCTGGCACGACGACTGATCGAAGGCGACCCGCGGCTGGCGCTGTCGATGGCCGCCGTCCTGCAGGACGATCCGGCCCGCGCGCTGGAGCACGTGGCGCATACCGAGCACCGAGAGCCGACGTCCAACCGCTTCCGCAATTTCGAGCTCGCCGCCGGCCACAACGTGCGCGGTTTCGTCGGCATGATGCGCGGCGAGTTCGGCCCGGCGCTGCACAGCCTGGCGCAGGGCCGCTCGCTCAGCGAGCGCTCGAACGCGACCTTCACGCTGGCCTACTCGCTGGTGCACTCGGGCCTCACGCTGGTGGCGCAGGGGCAGTTGCCCGAAGCCGTGGAGCACCTGCGGGGCGCGATCTCCGACCGGCGCATGGTGCTGGAGGAATCGGTCTCCAAGGCCTGCCTGGCCTGTGCGCTGGTGATGGCGCTCTACGAAGCCGACCAGACCGGCGACGCGCTGGCGCTGTTCGAGCAGTTCCACGACATGATCGTCGAGGCGTCGCTGCATGACTACCTGGTGGTCTGCTATCGGGCGGTCGCCCGCATCCGCGACCAGCGCGGGGAGCTCGCGCTCGCGCTGGAGACTCTGGAAGAGGCCGAACGGCTGAGCTACAACGGCCGCTGGCCGCGCGCCGTGCAATTGATACAGGGCGAGCGGGTGCGCCGCGAACTCGTCGCAGGCCGCGTCGATCGAGCGCAGACGCTCGCCGCCCGCCTGCAACCCGAAAGCCGCAGCGACACCGACGACTGGGTGCGGTTCTCGGAGGAGACCGACGGCCCGCGCATCGGCCGCATCCGGCTCGATCTGCATGCAGGCCGCGCGGCCCAGGCGCTCGACGAGATCGGCGCCTGCCTGGCGGCCGCTCAGCGCCAGGGGCGCGTGCACCGACAGATCCGGCTGCAGACGCTGGCTGCGCTGGCGCACCACAGTCTGGGTCAGACGCGGCCGGCGCACCGCTGCCTGCAGTTGGCGCTGGAACTCGCGGCGCCCGGCCGATACGTGCGCATGTTCCTCGACGAAGGCCCGGCACTGGCGACGCTGCTGCGCGCCCATGCCAACCTGCCGGCCGCGGCCCCCGAGAACGGCGCCGAGGCCCGCGCCCTCCTGGGACGACTGATCGAGATCAGCGGTACAGAGCCCGCCCCAGCGGACACCCCCTGGCGCGCCGCTGCCTTGGAGCCCCTCACCAAGCGCGAGCACAAGGTGCTCGCGATGCTGGTCGACTACCTGTCGAACGAGGAGATCGCCAGTGCGCTATGCGTGAGCCGCGACACCGTGAAGTTCCACGTCCGCAACATCTACTCGAAGCTGGGCGTGAAAACGCGGCTCGAAGCCATCCGCGTCGTGAAGACATCGGACGCCACGGGCCGCTAGCGCCGCTTCACTTGGCAGGGCCGGGATTGGCCTTCAGCCAGACTTCCATCTCCTCTGGCGACACATAGCCGTCCTTGTTCGTGTCGATCTGGGTCCAGTCGCGCCCACCGGTTGGCTGGGCCGCGGACTTGGCCTGGGTCGCTTTGGCTTCCGGCTTGGCGGCCGGCGCGTTCTGCGCCAGCGCGACGGAAGTGCCCAGCATCGGGCCGATGGCGATGATCAGGGTGCGCAGCAGGCTCATGCAGGTCTCCTCTTGAAGGGTTGCAAGAAGTTGTCCGATCGGTCGGACAGCGGTTCGGCAGCAAGGCGCCGAACCTCAGACTGACAAAAAACTGACAGCGTGGAAATGGGAAAAATTCCTGTCCTTTCCGACCGAGCGCCTCTGCAGAAAGAAAAAAGGCTGCCTTTCGGCAGCCCATCCCGGAAAGCGCCTTGCGGCACTCAGCGACCGTCGCGTGATCCGAAGCGCGAAGCGCCCTCACGGCGCCCACCGCCGAAACCGCCGCCCGACGAGCGGCCGCTGCGGCCCTGACCGTGACGCTGGCCCGGCAGCGGCTTGGCCGGACGCGGACGCTGCGGCGTGGGCTCCAGACCGACGATCACGCTGGCTTCGATCGGCTGGCGGGTGAAGGCCTCGATCGCACGGATCTTGCCGCGCTCGCGGTGCTCGGCGATGGTGATCGCGGTACCGCTGCGGCCGGCCCGGCCGGTGCGGCCGATGCGGTGCACGTAGTCTTCAGCCTTCATCGGCAGGCCGAAGTTGATGACGTGGCTGATGCTCGGCACGTCGAGGCCGCGCGCCGCCACGTCGGTGGCGACGAGCACGCGCACATGGCCGTCACGCACGTTCTGCAGACGACGGTTGCGCACCGCCTGAGGCATCGCGCCGTGCAGCGCCACGGCCGAGTGACCCTGCTGCTGCAGCGCCTCGGCGATGGCCTCGGTATCGACCTGGGTGCTGGCGAACACGACAGCCTGGTCCACTTCGGCATCGCGCAGCCAGTGCTCCAGCAGCGCCTGCTTGTGGCCCATGTTGTCGGCCCAGTGCAGGGTCTGGGTGATGTCGCTGTGCACGTCGTGCGCGGTCGCCAGTTCCAGGCGGCCGGGCGAGCGCATCAGCTTGCTGGCCAGCGCCATGATCCGCGGCGCGAAGGTGGCCGAGAACATCATGGTCTGGTCGCGCTGGGCAGTGGCGTCGGCGATCGCCGCCAGGTCCTCGGCAAAGCCGAGGTCCAGCATGCGGTCGGCTTCGTCGACCACCAGCACCTGCGTCGCGTCGAGGCGGATCTGACCACGGCTGTGCAGGTCGAGCAGGCGGCCGGGAGTGGCCACGACGAGTTGGGCGCCGCGCAGGTCGAACAGTTGCTTGCCGAACGGCATGCCACCCACCACGGTGGCGATGCGCAGGCCACGCGCCGCGTCGCGCAGCGGATGCTGCTTGGCTTCGGCCCTCAGCGCTTCGCCCACGCCGCGCATCAGGTCGATCGCATCGGCTGACACCTGCTGCGCGAGTTCGCGGGTCGGGCACAGCACCACGGCGCGCGGCGTGGCGACGCGGGTCTGTTCGGCGGCGCCGGCATTCAGCAGACGGTGCAGCATCGGCAGCAGGAAGGCCGCGGTCTTGCCGCTGCCGGTCTGGCTGCTCACCATCCAGTCGCCGCCCTTCAGGGCGGCGGGGATGGCTTGTTCCTGCACGCGGGTGGGCGCAGTGAAACCGAGCTGGGTCACTGCATGCAGCAGCGGAGCGGCAAGACCAAGGGATTCAAAATTCGAAGCAGTCACGAAGCATCCCCGCCGGGTTGCCGGCGGGTCCGTCATCGCCGCATGCAGAGATGCGGCAGGTTGGTCCAAAACACATCGACCAACAGACGGACTGCACTGGGTGCAATGGCCCCGATGGGAAACGGGTGGGGCCGGACTGGTGACGATGCACTGACCCTCGGGGCCCGCGGTGCGGGTGAGGGAGGCCGCTTTTTGCAGCGCAGCAAGGATTGTCGCACATCCCGCCTGCCCGTGCCGAATTCGGGCGCGCATGTCGCCGGGTGGACAGGCCGCCGGCGGGCACTTCCTACAATCGAATCGCCTCTTCCCACCACTCCCTGCCTGTCCTGCGATGACGACCTTCCCGTTCCTCGAAGCGCTCGGCCACGGCATCACCGCGATCGACACCGGCTTCATGCGGCCTCGCTTCGATGCGGCCTATCTCGTCGTCGAAGGCGGCCATGCCGCCTACATCGACAGCGGCATCAACGACGCGCTGCCGCGCCTGCTGGCCGCGCTCGACGTGCAGGGCCTGGACCGCGGCGCGGTCGATTACGTGATCGTCACCCATGTGCACCTCGACCACGCCGGCGCCGCCGGGCTGCTGATGCAGCAGTTGCCGAACGCCCGGCTGGTGGTGCATCCGCGCGGCGCGCCGCACATGATCGACCCGAGCACACTGGTCGCGGGTGCCAGCGCGGTGTATGGGGCCGAGGAAGTGGCCCGTACCTACGGCACGGTGCAGCCGGTGCCGGCCGAGCGCGTGCTCGCCAGCCACGACGGCATGGTGCTCGACCTGGCGGGCCGGCCGCTGCTGCTGATCGAGACGCCCGGCCACGCGCGACACCACCATTGCATCTGGGACGAGCGCAGCCGCGGCTGGTTCACCGGCGACACCTTCGGCCTGTCGTATCCGGAGTTCAGGACCCCGGGCGGTCGTTACGTCCTGCCGACGACGACGCCGGTGCAGTTCGAACCCGGGCCCTTGAAGACCTCGATCGCGCGCATGCTCGAGAAGCGCCCGGACTGCATGTACCTCACGCACTACAGCCGCATCGAGGAGGTCGAGTCGTTCGGGGTCCAGTTGTTCGAGCAGATCGATGCGATGGTCGCGCTCGCGCGTCCCCTCGCGAGGGCCGACGATCGCGATCGGCGACTACGCCACGGACTGGCGCAGCTCTATCGCCGGAGACTCCGGGCGGCCGGCAGCGTGCTTTCCGATGCGCAGATCGACGAGTTGCTGACGGTGGATGTCGAACTCAACGCGCAAGGCCTCGGCGTGTGGCTCGATCGCGAAGCGCGCAACGCACAGGCGCCCGCCCCCGGCGCACGCTGAACGCCGGCGGCAGCCCCTCCGTGACGGACCTCACGGAGGCCATGGGGGCAACGCTCCCCATATTGCGCCGCATCAAATGGCGGAGGCGACGCACTGCCGATGATCCGGTGCACACATCGATGCGCCAGAGGATCCCATGCGCCTGAACACCCCCGTGACCGCCAGCGAATACCCCTTCCCGGCCGGCGAGACCCTGGTCTCGACGACCGACCTGAAGGGGCGCATCACCTACTGCAACCCGGCCTTCATCACGGTCAGCGGCTACGCACGGGAAGAACTGCTCGGCCAGCCGCACAACATGATCCGCCACCCCGACATGCCGGAGGAGGCCTTCCGCGACATGTGGGCCACCATCGCCTCCGGCCAACCGTGGTCGGCGCCGGTCAAGAACCGTCGCAAGGACGGCAGCTGCTACTGGGTGATCGCGAACGTCACGCCGCTCATGAGCGGCGACCAGCCGACCGGCTACATGTCGGTGCGCACGGCCCCGGATCGCGCCGATGTCGAGCGTGCCGAGGAACTCTATGCAGTGATGCGTGCCGAGAAGGCCGCCGGACAACTGGTTCACCGTTTCGACGCCGGCCGCCTGCAGGTCGACACCTGGGTGGGCCGCCTCTCGAATGTGCTGCGCCTGCCGGTTCAGGTGAAGCTCGGTGTCGTCGCCGCGCTGCTGGGATCGGCCGGCTTCGTGACGGGTGCGGCCGTCACCGGCGGCAGCCTGCTGCAGTGGCCTGCGCTGGGCCCGGCGCTGACGGCCACCGCCACGCTGCTGCTCTGCTCGGTGGCCGCCGCCACCTACTTGAACCGGATGACCATCGCTCCGCTCGCACGGCTGGTGCAGTTCGCCAATCGCATGGCCGCCGGCGACCTGACGCAGAAGATCGACAACGAACGCCACGACCTCGTCGGCCAGCTCACGAAAGGGCTGAACCAGTTGAACGTGAACCTGCAGTCCATCGTGCGCGACGCGCGCAACGAGATCGAGCAGATGCGCGTCGTCACCGGCGAGATCGCCTCGGGCAACCAGGATCTCTCGGGACGCACCGAATCGCAGGCGAGCAGCCTGCAGGAGACCGCCGCCTCGATGGAACAGATCACCGGCACCGTGCGACAGAGCGCAGATTCGGCTGAGCAGGCCACGCGCCTGGCCACCCAGGCCACGGCCGTGACCCAGCGCAGCAGCGACGCGGTGCAGGACGTGACCCGCACGATGGGCGAGATCAGCGCATCGTCGCAGCGCATCGGCGAGATCATCCAGGTGATCGACGGGATCGCGTTCCAGACCAACATCCTCGCGCTCAACGCCGCGGTCGAGGCCGCCCGGGCCGGTGAGCAGGGACGCGGCTTCTCGGTCGTGGCCTCCGAGGTGCGGGCGCTCGCGCAGCGCACTTCGTCGGCGGCGAAGGAGGTCAAGCAACTGATCGAGGACTCGGCCGCCAAGGTCGACACCGGCAGCCGCCTCACCGACGCGGCCCGGTCGACGATGGACGACGCCTTGCGCACGGTGCAGCAGGTCGGCCAACTGATCAGCGAGATCAGCCACGGCGCGCGCGAGCAGCTGACCGGCATCTCGCAGATCAACGAAGCGGTCACGCAGCTCGACACGATCACGCAGCAGAACGCCGCGCTGGTCGAGCAGATGGCAGCCTCGGCGGTGTCGCTGTCGCAGCAATCGGGCACGCTGGCGGAAACGGTGAAGGTGTTCCGCCTCGATGGGAGCGCATCGGCCACCCCCGACGCGGTGGCGTTGCGCCGCTCGATGAAGCAAGTCGCCCGCGCCGCCTGATCCGCGCGCAGTCGCCGCGCTGTGCCGCAGCGTCGGCCGGCACTAGGGCCTGTTGACGCTACCGGAGGGCTCACGTGACCCAGGAAACGGACGCCTTCAAGGCGCACAGCGCAGCCGAGGTCGGCCCCCGGCGAGCATGGGCAACGCCGAGGGCGCCCGTTTCCTGGGATCACCCTTCGGGCCCGTGCCGCGCAGGCCGCAGGGCGGCGTTGCTCAGTCGTTGCGTGCAACAGCACGCCGCCTCCCTCGCGCCTACCCCTGCGGCCTGCGCGGCACGGGCGCGAGCCCTCCGGTAGCGTCAACAGGCCCTAAACTGCCTTCACGGAGAGCCCGCCCTTTGCGCGGGCTCTCGGCATTCGGGAGCCGGAATGAACACCGTGAACTTCGCGCTGTCGGGCCGTGTGACCGTGGTCACCGGCGCCGCTCGAGGCATCGGCGCGGCCTGTGCGGAGCGCTTCGCGCGCGAGGGCGCACCGGTCGCGCTTTGGGACGTGGACGACGAGCGCGGCCAGACGATGGCCGCGCACCTGGCCGCCGCCGGCGTGCAGGCGATCTACCGGCACTGCGACGTGTCGCGCGCCGATCAGGTACAGGCCGCGCACGCCGCCACGCTGGCGGCCTTCGGCCGGATCGACGTGCTGGTCAACAACGCCGGCATCTTCAGGGCGGCCGACTTCCTCGACGTCACCGAGGCCGACTGGGACGCGGTGATCGGCGTCAACCTCAAGGGCGCCTTCCTCGTCGGCCAGGCCTGCGCTCGCACGATGGCGGCCCAGGGCCGTGGCGTCATCGTCAACATGAGCTCGGTCAACGGCCTGATGGCCATCCCCACGATCGCCAGCTACAACGCCAGCAAGGGCGGCATCAACCAGCTCACTCGCGCGATGGCACTGGCGCTGGCCGACCGCGGCGTGCGCGTGAACGCGGTGGCGCCCGGCACGATCGCCACCGAGCTGGCCGCGCAGGCCGTGCTGACCAGCGACGAGGCCCGCCAACGCATCCTCGGGCGCACCCCGTTGAAGCGGCTGGGCGAGCCAGCCGAGATCGCCGATGTGGTGGCCTTCCTGGCCAGCGACGCCGCCAGCTACCTCACCGGCCAGATCGTCTACGCCGATGGCGGCCGGCTTGCGCTGAACTACACGGTTCAGGCCTGAACCGCGGCGGCGGCGCGGGTCGCCGGACGCGGCTCGCGAATCGGCAGGTGCACCAGCGCTGCTCCGACCGCCAGCAGGATGTCGACGATCCAGACGGCATCGTAGGCACCGGTCCACTCGAAGGCCTTGCCGCCGAAATAGGCCCCGAGGAAGCCGCCGAGCTGGTGCGCCAGCATGACGATGCCGAACAGCGTGGCCATGTGAGCCGGCCCGAAGAACTTCGCCACCAGGCCCGCGGTGGGTGGCACGGTGGCCAGGAAGGTGAGACCGATCGCGGCCGAGAACACCAGCATCACCGCCTCGGTCTTCGGTGCGATCAGGAACAGCAGCACGATGACCGCGCGGGACGCATAGAGCATCGCCAGCATCGATTTCATGCGCCAGCGCCCGCCACCGTGGCTCAGTGCCCAGCCCATCGCGACGCTGCCGACGATGTTGAACAGGCCCACCACCGCCAGCGACCACGCCCCGATCGACGGCGGCAGCTGGCAGGCGGCCACCACGCCCGGCAGGTGGGTGGCGATGAAGGCGACGTGGAAGCCGCAGATGAAGAAGCCCGCGCTCAGCAGCCGGTAGCTCGGGTCGGCCAGCGCGCGCCTGACGGCCACGCGGGTGCCTTCCACCGGCGCGCTGCCGGCCGCGGCGAGCTGACGGGCATTGCCGCGCAGCACCCAGGCCGCCGGCAGCGCCAGCAGCACCGCCAGCGCCAGGCCCTGCATCGCCACGGCCCAGCCGGCGATGGCGGTGAGCCCCTGGGCCACCGGCGCGAACACGAACTGACCGAAGGAGCCACCCGCGTTCACGATGCCGGCCGCCAGGCCGCGGCGGGCCGGCTCGATCAGGCGCGTGGTCGCCGCCATCAGCACCGCCGGCCCGGCCATGCCGGCGCCGCCGGCGGCCAACACACCGATCGAGAGGATGAGGCCCGCCGTCGTGTCCATGAAGGGCGTGATCGCGGTGCCCAGCGTGACCAGCAGGACGCCGACGAAGATCACGCGCCCCGCTCCGATGCGGTCGGCCACCATGCCGGCGAAGGGCTGCGTCAGCCCCCACCACAGCTGGCCGCAGGCAAAGGCCAGGCTGATACTTCCGATGCCCAGGCCGGTGTGGGTGTTCAGCGTGCCGAGGAACAGGCCCATCGACTGGCGCACGCCCATCGTCAGCGCGAAGGCGCCGGCCGCGGCCAACAGCACCAGACCGAGGTGTGGCAGCGCACGGGGCTGCGCGACGGCAGCGGCACTTGCGGGCTCAGGCATCGCCGTCATCCTCCTCGGCATCGTCGAGCCGGGCCAGGCAGTCGTCGATCAGCGCATGCAGCGCCACCACCTGCGCCGGACCGAGCCGCGCGTTCAGCGCCAGCTGCGCCTGCTTCCAGGCGCGCTGCGCCTCGGCGCGCTTGGCCTGCCCGGACTCGGTGGCCTCGACGAGCCGGCTGCGCGCATCGTCGCCCGGCCCGAGCGCCACCCAGCCCTGCGCCAGCAACGGCTGCAGGTTGCGCGTCAGCGTCGAGGCATCCAGGCGCATATGGCGGGCCAGGTCGCCGGGCCGGATCGGTCCCAGCCGGACCACGTGCGACAGCAGCGAGTACTGCGTGTTCTTCAGCCCGAGCGGCGCCACGTAGGCGTCGTAGTGGCGCGTCACGGCGCGACTGAGCTGCCGCAGCTTCAGGTTGGTGCAGCCCTGCGGGGCTGCGACTGCCGGACGTGAGGGTGGAGGAGGCGTCATGATTTTATTGTAGCTACAATTATTGTATCTGCAATAAAATGCACGACACCATGCATCCAACACCCTCCAACGACGACGACGCGGCCACCCTGGCGCGCTGGCAGGCCGACGAAGCCACCGTCCGCGAACGCAACCCGCGCTACGGCCTGAGCCGGCCGGAACAGGTGGCACCGCTGAGCGGCCAGCAGTTCTTCGACGCCGTGTTCGCTGGCGAGCTGCCGCTGGCACCGATCTTCGAGACCCTGGACTTCGTGCCCATCCACATGACGCGCGGCGTGGCGGTGTTCCAGGGCCGGCCGCTGGCGCGCCACTACAACCCCATGGGCACGGTGCATGGCGGCTGGTTCGCCACGCTGCTCGACTCGGCCGTGGCCTGCGCAGTGCACACGGCGCTGCCGGCCGGCAAGATCTACACGACGGTGGAGCTGAAGATCAGCCTGGTGAAGGCGCTGACCGCGAAGGTACCGCTGGTACGCGCCGAGGGCCGGCTGATCCATCTGGGCCGCAGCCTGGGCACTGCCGACGGCCGCCTGGTCGGCCCCGACGGCACGCTGTACGCTCACGCCTCGACCACCTGCTTCGTCCTCGACCGGCCCCCTTCCCCATGAGACTGCTCCACACCATGCTGCGCGTCGGCGACCTGCCGCGCTCGATCGACTTCTACACCCAGGTGCTCGGCATGACGCTGCTGCGCACCACCGAGCGACCGGCGCAGAAGTACAGCCTCGCCTTCCTCGGTTACGGCAGCAACCCCGAGCACGCCGAGATCGAGCTCACGTACAACCACGGCGTCGACCGCTACGAACTCGGCACCGCCTATGGTCACCTCGCGATCGGCGTGCCCGACGTGGCGGCCACCTGCGCCGCGGTGCGCGCGAAGGCGCAGGCGCTCGGCGGCGCCATCACCCGCGAGCCCGGTCCGGTACAGGGCGGCAGCACGGTGATCGCCTTCATCACCGATCCCGACGGCTACAAGATCGAACTGATCGAACGCGCGTAAATTGGCCGGCTTCGGCGTGGTTTTTCCCGCGATCCGCCGGCCCACCGGCGCTTGACAGGAGCGGGCTTCAGGCGGCAATCTTGTTGCCGTGCAGCAAGCCCTGGATTACGACCCCGAGCCCGCCTCCTGCGCCGTCGAATCCGGCGTCGCTTCGGTCGTGCCGCTGCGCGATCCCCAACAGATGCTCGAACGCACGCTGGCCGAGCGGCCGGCGCGGCGCGACCTCTGGATCTTCGGCTACGCATCGTTGATCTGGCGCCCGGAATTCGAGGCCGCCGAACAGCGGCTGGCCCGCGTGCACGGCCAGCACCGTGCCTTCCGCATGCGCTCGCGCATCAACCGCGGCACACCGGAACGCCCCGGTCTCGTGTGCGCCCTGGTACCGGGCGGCTCCTGCTCCGGCATGGTCTACCGGCTCGAGCCGTCGCGGGCCGACGCGGAACTGCGCCGCCTGTGGGACCGTGAGATGTTCTCCGGCGTCTACGACCCGAAATGGCTGCAGTGCCAGACCGCCCATGGTCAGGTCACGGCGCTGGCCTTCACCCTCAGCAAGCGCAGCCCCAACTACATCGGCGAGCTGGATGACGACACGCTGATCGGCATCCTGCGCCATGCGCGCGGCCGCTTCGGCAGCACGCTCGACTACCTGGTCGAGACGGCGGCCTGCCTGCGTCGCTGCGGTATCCGCGACCTCGCGATCGAGCGACAGGTGGCGCTGGCGCAGCGCGCCGGGCTCACGGCCTAGTCCGGCCCGCGCCACCGCCAGGCAAGCCTGCGGGTCGGACGCAGGCCGAAGGTGCATCATCGTGGCCCCGCAGGCACCGCCGGCCCCACCGGCCCGTTTCCGATGCAACACGATCCCGCGATCGACGACGGCTCTCCGGCCCAAGCGCCGCCTGCGACGGTGAGCCCTGCCATTGCACGACCGGTGCCGCTGCACATGCCGATCGGCGTACGCAGCCTCTCGCTGGCCGTGCTGGCGGTGCTGGCCTGCCTGGTCGCGCTGCGTTGGGCCAGCGCGGTGTTCATCCCGCTGTTGCTGGGGCTGATGTTCAGCTACGCGCTGTCGCCGATCGTCGATCGGATGGTGCGTTGGCGCATTCCGCGCTCGCTGGCCGCGGCGGTGCTGCTGCTGGCCATCCTGGCCGGCGTGGGCAGCACCGCCTACTCGCTCGGCGACGACGCCAGCGAGCTGATCGAGAGCCTGCCGGCCGCCGCCCAGAAGCTGCGCCAGGCCGTGAGGGCGGCTCGCAACGAGCCGACCAGCAAGATGGAGACGATGCAGAAGGCCGTCACCCAGCTCGAGCAGGCCGCCGAGGAGGCCGCCGCCTCGGCGGCGGGCCAGCGCGGCGTGCAACGGGTGCAGATCGAGCCTCGCAAATTCAGCATCCGGGACTACCTGTGGAGCAGCACGCTGGGCCTGGCCTGGCTGATCGGGCAGGCCACCGTCGTCTGCTTCATCACCTACTTCCTGATCGCCTCGGGCAACAGCTTTCGCCGCAAGATGGTGAAGATCGCGGGCCCGACCTTCGCGCAGCGACGCGTCACGGTGGAGGCACTGGACGAGATCACCGAGCAGATCCAGCGCTACCTCCTGGTGCAATTGCTCATCAGCGCCCTGGTCGGCGTGGCGACCTGGCTCGCCTTCCTCTGGATCGGCCTGGAGCACGCCGCCGTCTGGGGCATCGTGGCCGCGGTGCTGAACCTCGTGCCCTACATCGGCTCGATCGCGGTCACCGTCGGCTCGGCCCTGGTCGCCTTCCTGCAGTTCGGCACGCTCGACATGGCGCTGGTGGTGGGCGGCGTTTCGCTGGTGCTCCACTGCATCAGCGGCTACCTGATCACGCCCTGGCTGACCAGCCGCACCAGCCGCATGAGCCCGGTGGTGGTGTTCGTGGGCGTGCTGGCCTGGGGCTGGCTGTGGGGCATCTGGGGGCTGCTGCTCGGCGTGCCGATCCTGATGGCCGTCAAGGCCGTGTGCGACCGCGTCGAGGACCTCAAGCCGCTGGGAGAGCTGCTGGGCGACTAGTCGCGACCGCGCACGCGGCGGTGACCACGTGGTCAGTCCACCGCGGCTTCGCCGGCGTGCGCAGCGTGCAGACTGCGCAGCCTCTCCAGATCCTGCTCGGTGTCCACGTCGAGCAGCACGCCGCCGTCAGGCACCTCGACGCCGAAAGCCGGATAGCGCGCCACCAGCCGCCGCGCGCCCTCGTCGCCGCTGAGCCGCGCCAGTTCGGAGTACAGCTCGGCGGCGAACGCCACCGGATGGCCGCGCCGCCCGCGGTGCTGGGCATACACCACCGGGTGGTGCGGCATCGCGGCCGCCACGGCGCGCAGGGTGGCGGGCTGCACCAGCGGCATGTCACCGGGCAGCACCATCCAGCCGCTGGCATTCGAACGGGCCGTGACGCCAGCGGCGATCGAGTCCCCCATGCCGAACGGCTGTTCGTCGCCGCTGCCCGGCAGCACGACCACATCGCGTGCCGCAATGGTGGCGGTGACGCGAGCGTGCAGCGCCTCGGTCGTCACCACGACCACTGGCAGGCGGCTCTGGATCACGTGCGCGAGCGTCGTCTCGAGCACCGTCGAGTCGCCGAACGGCTGCTCGAGCTTGTGAGCACGCGCGCTGCGCCCGCTGCGGAAGCGCACGCCGCGCCCTGCCGCCAACACCACCACCACCGGCCCTTGTCGCACCGACATCCCCCCAGCTTGCGTTTTGCCGTCGCCAGCATTGGCGCGGTCTGTGCTGCGATCAAACCGCGACCCCGTGCAATCCGGAAGTGGGAGCTCTACCTAAGGCCTCACCCGCGGCCGGCGCGCCAGAGTGCTCCACCCGCCGCGTCTCGGCGCTCCACGGCCGGCCAACCCGGGGGCTAACCCGGACGCTTGAACGCCCACCCAGAAGGTGATCGGCCTTGCGTGCTGCTGGTCAGGCCAGCGCCTCGAACGGCAGCTTGCGCAAGCGCTTGCCGGTCAGAGCCGCGACGGCGTTGGCCACCGCCGGCGCGATCGGCGGCACGCCGGGCTCGCCCAGGCCGGTGGGCGGGTCGTTGCTCGGCACGAAATGCACCGCCACCGGCGGCGCATCGGTGATGCGCGGTGGTGCGAAGTCACTGAACTGGCTCTGCTCCACGACACCGTCCTTCAGCGTGATCGCGAAGCCCGGCTGGATCATCGACAGCCCGAATACAGCGCCGCCCTGGATCTGCGCCTCGGCCGCCGTCGGATTGACCACCTGGTTGGCATGTACGCCGGCCGTGACCGCATGCACCTTCGGTCGGCCCTCAGCGATGGACACGTCGACCACGTAGGCCACCACCGAGCCGAAGGACTCGTGCACCGCCACGCCCCAGGCATGGCCAGCCGGCAGGGACTTGCCGTAGCCCGACCGCTCGACCGCGAGCTTCAGGGCCGCCACGTGGCGTGCATGCTTCTTCGGATCGAGCTTCGCGAGCCGCCAGGCCACCGGGTCCTGGCCCGCTGCACGCGCCACCTCGTCGGCCAGCGTCTCCATCACGAAGCCGGTGTGGGTGTGGCCGACCGAGCGCCACCACAGCACCGGCACCGCGACGTCCGGGTGCGTGACGCGCAGTCGCATCGGCATCCCATAGGTGTTCTCGACCACGCCCTCGGTCATCGTGTGGTCGATGCCATCCTTGACCAGGAAGGACTCGAACGGCGTGCCCTTCACCAGCGACTGGCCGACGATCACGTGGTCCCAGCCCTGCACCTGCCCCTGCGCGTCAAGCGCGATGTCGACACGGTGCAGGTGAGCCGGCCGGTAGTAACCGCCCTTGATGTCGTCCTCGCGGCTCCACATCACCATCAACGGCGATTTCGGATCCTTGGCGTGCCAGGCCTTGGCGATGCCGGCGGCCTCGCGCAGGTAGTCCGAGCTCGGGACCGCGCGCCGCCCGAAGCCGCCGCCGGCCGGCAGCGTGTTCAGCGTCACCTGCTCGGGCTTCAGGCCCAGCGTCTGCGCGATCGCCATCTGGTCGACGGTCTGGAACTGCGTGCCGGCCCACACGGTGGCGCGATCGGCCTTCAATTCGAAGGTCGCGTTCAGCGGCTCCATCGGCGCGTGTGCGAGGTAGGGAAACTCGTATTCGGCGCTGATCTTCTTCGGCGCCGCCTTCGCGGCGGCCTCGATCGCCGCGCCGTCACCGGCGAGAGCCGTGTGCTTCGGCGCCTTGGCCTCGTCGCGGTACTGGGCCAGCAGCTTGTCGCTGCTGACCGTGCCGCCGACACCGGCCTTCCATTTCACCTGCAACGCCTCGCGGCCCTGCTTGGCAGGCCAGTAGCCGTCGGCGATGACGGCCAGCCCACTGCCGCCGCGGTCGGTCGGCACCTGGAACACATCGATCACGCCCTTGATCGCCTTCGCCTTGCTCGCGTCGAAGCTCTCGACCTGGCCCCCGAAGGTCGGCGCCCGCTGCAGCAGCGCGACCTTCATGCCCGGCAGACGGTGGTCGATGCCGTAGCGCTTCTTGCCCGACACGGAGGCGACCGCGTCGATGCGGCCCTTGCCATGGCCGATGATGCGGTAGTCGGCCGGCGCCTTCAGCGCCACGCTCGACGGCACCGGCTGCTTCGCCGCTGCGGCAGCCAGCGAGGCGTAAGTCGCCCGCTTGCGGCCATGGCGCACCACGCCGGCCTCGGTGCTGCAGGCCTCGGCGGGCACCTTCCACTGCGCGGCGGCCGCTGCGACCAGCATCATGCGGGTGACCGCGCCGACCTGACGGTACTGCAGCCAGGAGTTCGGTACCGCGCTGGAGCCGCCGGTCATCTGGATGCCGAACAGCGGATCCTTGTAGGCCTCGCCCGCCGGCGCGAGGCTGGCGCGCACCTGCTTCCAGTCGACGTCGAGCTCCTCGGCTACCAGCATCGGCAGCGCGGTCAGCGCGCCCTGGCCGAAGTCGAGCCGGTTGACGCGGATCTCCACCGTGTTGTCGGGATGGATCTTGATGAAGGGGCTGGGGTCGACCGGCTTCTTCGGCACAGCGGGTGCGCCCTCCTCGGCCGCCAGCGCGGCCGGTGCCGACCAGGTGACGGCCAGCCCGCCGCCCCCGAGCGCGCTGAGCTTGAGGAAGCCACGGCGGTCGAAATCGCCGGCGCGGCTGTCGGTGAGGGTGTCGGGGGCCGGCGACTGGCCAGCGAGGCGTTTGGCGACAAGTGCGAAGTCCATCGGGGCGTCCTCAGGCGATGCGCTTCGCGGCGTCATGAATGGCGGCGCGGATGCGTTGGTAGGTGCCGCAGCGGCAGATGTTGCCGGCCATCGCGGCGTCGATGTCGGCGTCGCTCGGCGCCTTGTTGCTCTTCAGCAGACCGGTCGCGCTCATGATCTGGCCGCTCTGGCAGTAACCGCACTGGGCGACGTCGTGCTCGATCCAGGCCGCTTGCACCGCCTTGCCAACCTTGTCGTTGCCGACGGCCTCGATCGTCGTGACCTTCTTGCCCGCGACCATCGACACCGGCGTGATGCACGAGCGCGTGGGCTGCCCGTCCACGTGAACGGTGCAGGCGCCGCAGGCGGCGATGCCGCAGCCGAACTTGGTGCCCGTCATCGCCAGGTCGTCGCGCAAGGTCCACAGCAAGGGGGTGGCCGGGTCGACATCGACGCTGGTCGCCTTGCCGTTCAGTGTGAAGCGCGTGCTCATGGTTTCTCCCGATTCTGGAAGTCACGGACTGTGCTCCGTGATGCCGGACGCATCGCGGCGGTGCGCGGAATCCTGACCGAAAGCCAAGGCCAAGTTGGCCTTCCACCAGCCGCCTACACTTTTGTGCATGCGACCCGACATTGCCGACCTCCGCAAAAGCTACGAACAGGGTGAACTCGACGAAGCCCATTCGGCCGCCGACCCGCTGCAGCAGTTCGAGCAGTGGCTCGATCAGGCGCTGAAGGCCGAGTTGCCCGAGCCCAACGCGATGACGCTCGCCACGGTCGGCGCCGACGGCCGCCCGTCGACGCGCGTCGTGCTGATCAAGGGCTGCGATGCGCGCGGCATCGTCTGGTACACCAACTACGAGAGCCGCAAGGGCCGCGAACTGGCCGCACACCCGTTCGCTGCGCTGCAGTTCCACTGGGTCGATCTCGAGCGCGTGGTGCGCATCGAAGGCCGGGTCGAGAAGGTCAGCGACGCCGAGTCGGACGCCTACTACCGCTCCCGGCCCCTCGACTCGCGCCTCGGCGCCTGGGCTTCGCCGCAGAGCCAGGTGATCGCGTCGCGGGCGGTGCTGGTGGCCAACGCGGCGAAGGTCGGCGCGCAATTTCTGCTGAACCCGCCGCGCCCACCGCACTGGGGCGGCTTCCGGCTGCGGCCGGACCGCTGGGAGTTCTGGCAGGGCCGCAAGAGCCGGCTGCACGACCGGCTGCGCTACACGCAGCAGCCCGAGGGGGGCTGGCTGCGCGAGCGCCTGGCGCCGTAGCGCCAGGCACACATCAGAACGCGACGCGCAGGCCGGCGCTGAGGCTGCGCCCCGGCAACGGCGCCAGATCGCGCACTGTCGCCACCGAGCCGGCGTTGTAGGCCAGCCGGTCGGACAGGTTGTCGAGCTTGACGAAGAACAGCGCGTCGTTGCCGTCCCAGGCCAGCCGCTTGCTGAGGGCCAGGTTGATCAGCGTGTAGCCGGCGGTGGGCTCGTCGTCATCCGGCACGCGGTCCTGCTTCTGCGCGCGCACCACCTCGCCGCGCAGCGTCCAGCCCTCGAGCCCATAGGCCGCGCCGAGCTTGACGCGCAGCGGCGCGATGCGCGGCAGGGGCTCGCCGGTGCTGCGGTTGGTGGCCCGCACCGCATCGAGCTGCGCCTCTAGGTCGACCGTCCGGGCGCCTTCCAGCACGCGCCAGGCGCCTTCCAGCTCGAAGCCGCTGAGCCGCGCCTTGACGCCCTGGAAGGCGTAGACCGGGAAGGCCTCGCCCTCGTCATTGACGAAGTCCGGCTCCCCCGTGCGCAGCAGCGCGATGTAGTTCGAGAAGTTGCTGACGAAGGCGCCGGCCCGCAGCCGGTCGTGCCCGGATTTCCATTCCAGCGCCACGTCGAGGTTGCTGCCCTTCTCCTTGCCCAGTTCCGCATCGCCGCGCTCGAAGGCGGCGGTGGCGATGTGCACGCCGTTGGCGAACAGCTCGTAGTTGGTCGGCGCGCGCTCGGTGTAGGCGAGGTTGCCGTTGAGCTGCCAGCCGCTGCCGAACGCCGGGGCCAGGTCCCACACGCCGCCGACGGCCGCGCTGCCGGCCGTGTAGCGGCGGCTCTGCGGGTCGCCGAACTTCGGGTCGGCGGCGCCCGCATCGCCTTCGGACTCGATGCGATGGCGCTCGACCCGCGCGCCGAAGCTGAGGCGCGACGCCCCCTGCAACTTCAGTTCCTCGTGCGCGAACAGCGCGAGCTGATCGCTGGTCGTGCTGGGTACGAAGGCCTCTTCGCCCAGCGCCTCGAACTTCGCGTGCTCCGCCTGAAGGCCGAACACGCCCTTCAGGTCGCCGAGCGGCGCGTGCTCGAACTCCAGCCGACCGTCGCTGCCCTTGTTCTTGAAGGTAGTGCCAACCTCGCCGGTGCCTTCGACCTCCTGGTGCTGGTAGTCGGTGGCCTGCAGGCGCGCGCGCACGCTGCGGATCGGGCCGCCGAGGTCGCGCCACTCGCCGGCCAGCGCGAGCTTGTCGCGCCGCATGCGGATCAGCACGTCGTCCTCGGCCACGATGCCGTAGTCGTTGCGGTAGGTGTCGACCGACGCGCCCAGGTAACCGTGGTCCCACTGCATCGACGCCCCGAGGGCACCGCCCTTGGCATCGCTGGCCGAGTTGACGATGCGGTCACGCCGCTCGGTACCGCCGCCGTCGACGGGGCGGTCGAAATCGGGCACGCGCAGGTCATCGGTCTTGCGTGCGAACACGTCGGCGTGGATCGCCAGGCCGTTGCCGCCGGCCTCGACCAGCGCGCCGGCCGAGCGCTCGCGGGCCGCGCCGCCGCCGCGCAGCTCGAGCGCACCGCCCACGCCGTCGATCGCGGCCTTGGGGATGCGGTTGTCGATCGCATTGACCACGCCACCGACCGCACTCCCGCCGTACAACAGTGCGGCCGGGCCGCGCAGCACCTCGAGCCGTTCGACCACCAGCGGATCGATCGGCACCGCGTGGTCGAAGCTCAGCGCCGAGGCATCGAGCGTGGCGCCGGCATTGCTGAGCACGCGGATGCGGTCGCCGTCCTGGCCGCGGATCACCGGCCGGTTGGCGTTGGGGCCGAAGTAGCTGGACGACACGCCGGGCAGGCCCGACAGCGTTTCACCCAGGCTGCTGCCGCGCCGGAGCACGAGGCCCGGGCCAGCGAGCACGCTGTTGGGGGTGGCGATGCCGTCGCTGTCGAGCGGGTTGCCGGTGACGACGACCGGCGGCAGCGTCGTGTCCGCCGGCGGCGCGGTCTGCGCCAGCGCCAGCAGTGGCGTACCGAGCAACGGAAGAAAGGCGGCGCGGAGCGCCTGGGAGAGGGAGGTGGGTGACGAGCGCATGCGTAGGCCCGCGAGACGCGGGCTCCATTCAGGAAGACGGGAATGAACAGCGCCGGCGCGGACCGCAGCCCGAACCGAAGCGCCGATGACGCAGGACCGTTCTCAGCGGCCACGGCCGCGGACGGAATCCCTGCGAACAATCGATCAGGCGATCGTCGGCGGCGGCGCGCGGGCGCGGTAGGCGAGCCGGACGGTGCCCGAGGGCAGCGTCGGCACCGGTGCCGCGAGACGGCACGGCGGCAGCGCCGGTACGGCATCGACGCCGCTGGCAGAGGCGGCATCGCCCAGCGAGAGCTGGTCGTAGAGATGACAGGCCGGCGTGCCGCGCTCGTGGCCGAACAGCGCCTCGATGCCATGCGCCGCGAACTCCCCGCCGTGCGCTCTGACTTGCACCGACGCGACGGCGAGTGCGGCGCCCGAGCCGGGCACCGCCCCGTGCACGCTGCGGTGCGCCAGCCCCAGCGCCTGGGCCCACAGCAGCGACGCGCACAGCAGCACGCCGAGCCAGAGGCGCGGGGCGGCAGGTGAACGGCGAGCGCGGACTTTCACGGAGGCAAGGAGCCGGAGCAGCGAAGACCCGTCAGTATGCGGCAGGCACCCCGGATCAAACCTTGCGGCGCGACGCGAAGGTCTTGCGGAACTTCTCCACCTTGGGCGCCACCACGAAGGCGCAGTAGCCCTGCCCCGGATGCTGGACGAAGTAGTTCTGGTGATAGGCCTCGGCCGGCCAGTAGTTGAGCTCCGGCTTCACCTCCGTCACCACCTTGCCGCGCACGCCGCCGCTGGCCTGCAGCTCGGCAATGACCTCGTGCGCGATGCGCGCCTGCTCGTCGCTGTGCGTGTAGATGCCCGAGCGGTACTGCGTGCCGACGTCGTTGCCCTGGCGGTTGGGCGTGGTCGGGTCGTGCACGACGAAGAAGATCTCGAGCAGCTCGCGGAAGCCGATGCGCTGCGGATCGAACTGCACGCGGATCACCTCGGCGTGGCCGGTCTCGCCGCTGCAGACCTGCTCGTAGCTGGGGTCGTTCAGGTGGCCGTTGCTGTAGCCGGACTCGACGGTGACGACGCCGTCGACCTCCTGGAACACGGCCTCGGTGCACCAGAAGCAGCCACCGCCCAGTGTGGCGGTCTCGAGATTCGCGGAGGTGTTCATCGCAGGACTTCCTTGCAGGTCGGCAGGCTCCGGGGCGGAGCACGGTGGAACGGCGGGGCGACGCGTGACAAATGCCCGAACCGCAGCACTAAGACAAATCCCGGCCATCATGCCGCAGAGCGGTGCGGCCCCGGCTCTCCACAATGCGTCGTCCCGACCGACGACAACTTACATGACCGGACTCGAACCCTTCAAGCCTCTGCTCACCGCGCTGGCGCTGCCACCGGTGCCCTGGCTGCTGCTGATGCTGCTCGGTGGACGCCTGATGCTCTGGCGCCCGCGCGTCGGCATGTTGCTGTTGCTGCTGGGCGCGGCCCTCATCTGGCTGAGCGCCTGCCAGGGCAGCGCCCATTGGCTGCAGTCGACCCTGCTGCCGGCTCCGCCGCCTCTGAGCGACGCTGATGTCAGCGGCCTGAAGCCGCCCAAGGCCGAGCCCGCGCCGACGACCGCGATCCTGGTGCTCGGCGGCGGCCGCATCCCGCGCGCACCGGAGTCCGGCACGGCCGACCTGCAACCCACCTCGCTGGAGCGCCTGCGCTATGCGGTGAGGCTGTCGCGCGAGACCGGCCTGCCGCTGGCGTTCAGCGGCGGCCTCGGCTGGGGCCAGCACGACGACGGCGGCCTGTCGGAAGCCGAGATCGCGCAACGCATCGCCGAGCGCGACTTCCTGAGACCGATCAAGTGGGCGGAAACCGCTTCGCGCGACACCCGCGAGAACGCCATCCTGAGCGTCAAGCAGCTGCACGCAGCGGGCATCCGCCACATCGTGCTGGTGACGCACGCCTGGCACATGCCGCGCGCACTGCGCGCCTTCCGGCAGGCCGGCGGCGACTCGGTACAGATCACTGCCGCGCCCATGGGCTACTTCGTGCCGGCCGACCGCGGCGTGCTCGAATGGCTGCCGAGCAGCGCCGGCTTCGGGGAAGTGCGCGCGGTACTGCGCGAGTTGCTGGCGCGCAGCGTCGGCTACTAGATCACCACGCCAAGAAGCAGAAACCCCTCTCCACCATCGCGGCGAGAGGGGTTAGGTGGCAGCACCACCTTTGGAGATCCGGAGGAATAGGGTCCGGGGCTCCTGGTACGCAGAGACTGCGTCCTGAGATTTACCTGCGTTGCAGGCCCCTGAAGACTAGGCGCCCGATGGGCGGGATGCAAACCGCGAGGCTCTATGACCCGGGCGCACCTGATTGCTGCCCGATGGACCGTGGGCTTCCTCAGCGCGAGCCGGCCGCCGGCATCAACGCCTCGACGATGGCCGCCACCCGCTGCTCGACCGCTGCGTCCATCCGGATCGGCCGGCCCCATTCGCGGGCCGTCTCGCCGGGCCACTTGCTGGTGGCGTCCAGTCCCATCTTGCCGCCCAGGCCGGAGACCGGCGAGGCGAAATCGAGGTAGTCGATCGGCGTCTGGTCGACCAGCGTGGTGTCGCGCACCGGGTCCATGCGCGTGGTGATCGCCCAGATCACGTCTTGCCAGCTGCGGATGTCGACGTCGTCGTCGGTGACGACGATGAACTTGGTGTACATGAACTGCCGCAGGAAGCTCCACACACCGAACATCACCCGCTTGGCGTGGCCGGGGTAGCTCTTCCTGATGCTGATGATCGCCATCCGGTAGCTGCAGCCTTCGGGCGGCAGGTAGAAGTCGGTGATCTCCGGAAACTGCTTCTGCAGGAGGGGCACGAACACCTCGTTCAGCGCCACGCCCAGCACGGCCGGCTCGTCGGGCGGCTTGCCGGTGTAGGTGGAGTGGTAGATCGGATCGCGGCGGTGGGTGATCCGGTCGATCTGGAACACCGGGAACCAGTCCTGCTCGTTGTAATAGCCGGTGTGGTCACCGAACGGGCCTTCGAGCGCGTGCAGGTAGCCGCCGCGTTCCTCCAGCGGCACGCCGAGCGCGCTGGCGCCCCGGTACCCCGGCGCCGCGACCGGGATGTGCCCCTCCAGCACGAGCTCGGCGCCGGCCGGGACCTGCAGCTTCACATCGCCCTCGCCCACGCCCGAATCGACCACCTCGGTCCGGCTGCCGCGCAGCAGGCCGGCGAACTGGTACTCGCTCAGGCTGTCGGGCACCGGCGTCACCGCGCCCAGGATCGTGGCCGGGTCGGCGCCCAGTGCCACGGCGATCGGGAAAGGCTGTCCGGGGTGGGCCAGCGCGAAGTCACGGAAGTCGAGCGCCCCGCCGCGGTGGGCGAGCCAGCGCATGATGGTCTGCCGCGGCCCGATGACCTGCTGGCGATAGATGCCCAGGTTCTGACGGCTGCGCGGCGCCGGCACCGACTGCGGTCCGCGCGTGATCACGAGGCCCCAGGTGATCAGCGGCCCCGCGTCGTCCGGCCAGCAGGTCTGCACCGGCAGCGTGGCGAGGTCGACGTCCGCGCCTTCCAGCACCACCTCCTGACAGGGCGCGCTGCGCACGCGCGCGGGCTTCATGTCCCACAGGGCCTTGCCGAGCTGGACCAGTCGACCGGCATCCTTCAGGCCCCTGGGAGGCTCCGGCTCCTTCAGGCTCGCGAGCAGGCGACCGACGTCGCGCAGCTCGGAGGCGTCTGCCGCCCCCATGCCGAGCGCCACCCGGCGCGAGGTGCCGAACAGGTTTGTCAAGACCGGAATTTTGTAACTGACTCGATCCGATACCGGATGTTCGAACAGCAGGGCCGGGCCGGCACGGCGCAAAAGCAAGTCACTGACCGCTGTCATCTCAAGCCGCGTGGAGACTGGCTCCGCGATGCGGCGGACTTCCCCTTGCTGCTCCAGGCCGTTCAAGAACTCGCGCAGATCCCGGTATTTCATACTTAATGGCTATTAAGGATCGGTTTGATAGTCTTGACTGGTTATTTGAAGCCTTCCTACACTCCGGCCCGTTCCCGTGAGGGATAACCCGCCCCGTTGGCGCGGACCCTGAATACAGGGTGGCGCCAATGCGGTGACGGGCGAATTATCGCCGTGGGGTTCGTGCTCGTTGCGAAGCCCAGCGCTCTTTGAAAGGAGAGGCATGACAGCACTCCCGTCCCACCAGTCGCTGCGCCATCTGGCCGCGGCGCTGGGCCGCCCGGTGGCGGTGTTCTTCAAGGATGCAGGCCACGGCCTGCTCGAGGTCTGCCACAACTCGCTCGCGCTGGTGGGCCTGGTGGTGGTGGCCCTGTCGCTGTTCTTCGCCGGCCGTGCCGACCTGCGGCACACGCTGGAAGAGCACGCGCTGGGCTGGCTGCAGAACCGGCAGGTGGCCCGTGTGGAAGCCGACACCTCGCTGGCCGGCCTGGCGGCCGCCCTGGTCGAGCGCGACGCGGTGGCGCGGGCGACCGCGGCCGACCCGAGCAACCTCGACCGCCAACAGGCCGCAGTGGCATCCTGGCTGGCGCGCCGCTACCGCGTCGCGCCGGAACCGGTGAGCCGCCTGGTGCAGGAAGCCTGGCAGGTCGGGCAACGGGCCAAGCTCGACCCGACGCTCATCCTGGCGATCATGGCCATCGAGTCGAGCTTCAATCCGTTCGCCCAGAGCCCGGTCGGCGCGCAGGGCCTGATGCAGGTGATGACCCGCGTTCACGACGACAAGTACGAGGCCTTCGGCGGCAACCACGCGGCCTTCGACCCGGTGACCAACCTGCGCGTCGGCGTGCAGGTGCTGAAGGAATGCATCGCGCGCGCCGGCAGCCTGGAGGGCGGCCTGAAGTACTACGTCGGCGCCGCCAACCTCGCCGACGACGGCGGCTACGCCGGCAAGGTGCTGGCCGAGCAGAGTCACCTCCGCTCCGTGGCGGCAGGCCGCAACGTCGCGGTCACGGCGCCGATCATCGTGGCGCCGACGGCTCTGCCGGTCGCGGCACCCGCAGAGGCCGCCGCATCCGCGGCGCCGGCGGGCGGCGGGGAGCCGTTTCCCGCGGCACCCGCCCAGCAGGTCGCGCTGCGCTGATTGCTTGCCTGCGTTCCGGCACGTCGTTGCCGGAGCTGCCGGCAGGGCTCCGGTAAACTGCCGCGGCAGCGCAACCGGCGATACGGCCCCCGGGGGCCCGAGGTGGATCTCCACCAGGAAGCGCTGCCGGAAGTTCTGCCTGCTGCAGACCCGTTCCGCCGCGCGCCTGGGCAGCCCCCGGCTGCATCCGCCTCCCGGATGCGCTGTACTGGGGTCTTCCTGATCGATGAGAACCGCCACCATGTTCGACCGCCAGCAATCCACCGTCGCGAACGTCGACGCCGAGCTTTGGGCCGCCATCCAGGCAGAGAACCGCCGCCAGGAAGAACACATCGAGCTCATCGCGTCCGAGAACTACGCCAGCCCGGCCGTGATGGCCGCGCAGGGCACCCAGCTGACCAACAAGTACGCCGAGGGCTACCCCGGCAAGCGCTACTACGGCGGCTGCGAGAACGTCGACGTGGTAGAGCAACTGGCGATCGACCGACTCAAGCAGCTGTACGGTGCGACCTTCGCGAACGTGCAGCCCAACTCCGGCTCGCAGGCCAACCAGGGTGCGTTCTTCGCGCTGCTGCAGCCGGGCGACACCATCATGGGCATGAGCCTCGCCGAGGGTGGCCACCTGACGCACGGCATGGCGCTCAACATGAGCGGCAAGTGGTTCAAGGTGGTCAGCTACGGCCTCGACGCCAAGGAAGAGATCGACTACGACGCGATGGAGCGGCTGGCCCACGAGCACAAGCCCAAGCTCATCATCGCCGGGGCGTCGGCCTATGCGCTGCGCATCGACTTCGAGCGCTTCGCCAAGGTGGCCAAGGCGGTGGGGGCCTACTTCATGGTCGACATGGCGCACTACGCCGGCCTGATCGCCGCAGGCGTCTACCCGAACCCGGTGCCGTTCGCCGACGTGGTGACCTCCACCACGCACAAGAGCCTGCGCGGACCGCGCGGCGGGATCATCCTGGCGAACAACGAAGACATCGCGAAGAAGATCAACAGCGCGATCTTCCCCGGCCTGCAGGGCGGGCCGCTGATGCACGTGATCGCGGCCAAGGCGGTGGCGTTCAAGGAGGCGCTGCAGCCCGAGTTCAAGGCCTACCAGCAGCAGGTGGTGAAGAACGCCGACGCGCTGGCGCGCACGCTGACCGAGCGCGGCCTGCGCATCGTGTCGGGCCGCACCGAGAGCCACGTGATGCTGGTCGACCTGCGCCCGAAGGGCCTGACCGGCAAGGAGGCGGAGGCCATCCTCGGCCAGGCCCACATGACCTGCAACAAGAACGGCATCCCGAACGACCCACAGAAGCCGATGGTCACCAGCGGCATCCGCCTGGGCAGTCCGGCGATGACGACGCGCGGTTTCGGAGTGGAACAGGCGGTCCGGACCGCGCACCTGATCGCCGACGTGCTCGACCGGCCGCACGACGAGAGCAACCTGGCCGACGTGCGTGCCAAGGTGGCTCTGCTGACACGCGAGTTCCCGGTCTACCGTTGAGCCTGCCGGCGCCGCGCGGGCTCCCCCCTTGCCGTCCGGCCTGAGCTGAGTGCGCTGCCCCTTCTGCGGCCACGAGGACACCCAGGTCGCCGAGACCCGGGAGTCCGACGAAGGCGACGTGATCCGTCGCCGGCGTCGCTGCCCGTCCTGCGACAAGCGCTTCACGACCTACGAGCGCGCCGAGCTGGCGATGCCGGCGATCGTGAAGAAGGACGGCAGCCGCAGCGAGTTCGACCGCAGCAAGATCCGCGCGTCGATGATGCTGGCGCTGCGCAAGCGGCCGGTGAGCATCGACCAGGTCGAGGCCGCCCTCGGGCGCATCGAGGAGAAGATGCTCGCCACCGCCGCCAACGAGGTGCCGTCCGCGAAGATCGGCGAGATGGTGATGCGTGAATTGAAGAAGCTCGACAAGGTGGCCTACGTGCGCTTCGCGTCGGTGTACCGGAGCTTCGAGGGCGTCGACGAGTTCAGCCGCCTCATCAAGGACATTTGAAGCCCCGCGCCTGTCACAGCCTCTGAGGCAGCGGCGGCAGCGCTTCCCTCCCCGCTTCCCCCGACCGGGCGACGCGCCACCCAGGCCGCGAGCCTAGATTCGCCTGCATCGTCACCACGATGTCCAGGAGAGGCCATGCGAACGCCGCAACGGGGATTCACCTTCATCGAGACGGGCGCCACGCTCGCCATCCTGGCGATCGCTGCGACCCTCGCGATCCCTGGCTTCCAGGACCTGCTGCAGCGAAGGCACACGGAAGGCGTGGCCACCGAGCTCGCCACCGACTTGCAGTTCCTGCGCTCCGAAGCGGTCGCCCGCAATCAGACGCTGCGCGCCAGCTTCTCCGCTTTGCCCAGCGGTGGCAGCTGCTACCTGCTGCACACGGGTGCCGTGGCGGCCTGCCGTTGCCAGCCCGACGGGAGTCCGTCCTGCAGCGGCGACGCGCAGCAGATCAAGGCGGTGCCCTTGCCGGCCGGCAGCCGCGTCAGCGTGCAGGCCAACGTGGGCTCCATCGTCTACGACCCGCGGCACGGCACCAGCACGCCGGCCGCGACGATCCGCGTCACGGGTCTGGACGGCCGCGCGGTGCATCACGTGGTGAACATCATGGGCCGAGTGCGCTCGTGTTCCCCCCGTGCCGAGTTCGGCGGTTACCGCGCCTGCTGAGCCATGGCGCCCCGCCCGGGCCTGAACGCCGCACGCGGCCTGAGCCTTGTCGAACTGGTGATCGTGCTGCTGGTCGTCGGCATCCTCGCGGTGATCGCCTATCCCAGCTTCATGGCGCAGTTGCTCAAGACCCGCCGCATCGAGGCCATCGCCGCGCTGGCCCAGGTGCAGCAGGCGCAGGAGCGCTGGCGCGCGAATCACACCGCGTACGCCGACACCCTCGCGACGCTCGGCCTGTCGTCGCCTGCATCCGGCCGCTACCTGATCACGATCGACCACGGCGCGGTCGACGGCTACACGGCCACGGCCCGTGCCGTCGGTGCGCAAGCGGTCGACACGGCCTGCACCAGCCTGAGTCTCACGCTGGGCGGCGGCACCACCCGCCACGCATCGACCGGCTCCGCGCTCGCAAGCGTCTGCTGGAACCGGTGAGCCCGCATGGCCGATACACGGATGTCCCGGCGGAGAAATCTCGCGTCCCAGCGCGGCCTGTCGCTGGTCGAACTGCTCGTCGGCTTCGCGGTCGCGCTCTTCGTCGTCATCGGCAGCATCGCCCTGCTCGTCGACCAGTTGCGCGACAGCCGCCGCCTGTTGCTCGAGGCGCGCGTTCACCAGGATCTGCGGGCCGCGGCTGACCTGATCACGCGCGATCTGCGTCGTGCCGGCTACTGGCAGCGCGCGCCAGCCGGCGGGCCGAATCCCTACGAGGAAGTCGCGACGGCCGGTCCCGAGGCCGCAGCGAGCGTGCGCTACAGCTTTTCTCGCGACGCCCTCGAGAACGACAGCGTCGACGCAGCGGAGTCCACCGGTTTCCGACTCGGCAGCGACACGTTGCAGACGCTGAACGGAGGCAGCTGGCAAGCGATGACCGACCCCGGCACCGTGCGCATCACGCATTTCTCGATCAGCCCGCGGGTCAGCGTCGTCCCGCTCGGCCAGTTCTGCATGCCGGCCTGCGCGGTCGGCATGGCGGGCTGCCCCGTACTGTCGCTGCGCAGCTACGTGATCGAGTTGCGCGGGCGCTCCGCGACCGACGCCGCCGTGCAGCGCGAGATCCGGCAGACCGTGCGCGTTCGCAACGATGCGCTGCCGATCGGGTCCTGTCCCGCCCCGGCCACATGAAGACCAGCCGCACACCCCAGCAAGGCGCCGCCGCGCTGGCCGTCGTGATGATCCTGTTGCTGGCGATGACCATCCTGGCCGCCTTTGCGAACCGCAGCCTGATCTTCGAGCAGCGGAGTTCGGCCAACCAATACCGTTCCACGATCGCTGCCGAGACCGCCGAGGCCGGGCTCGAATGGGCGCAGGCCCTGCTGAACGACGGTCGCCGCGTCGATGCGCACTGCCGCCCGGCCGCGGACCAACCCACCTCGTTCCGTGAACGCTATGTCCCGAAGTCGTCACCCGATGCCGCCATCGCGCCCGTCACCACCGTTCGTCCCGGGTGCAGCCTGGGCGCGACCGGCCTGGTCTGCCATTGCCCGGACGCCGGCGGCTCGGCCGAGTGGACCCGCAACGACCCCAGCTTCACCGTCGAGTTCGCAGTCGTCACCGGCGATCCGGAGGCCCTCCGAATCACCGCCCGCGGCTGCTCGAGCCGCGGCCCGCAGTGCGTGCCGGGCAGCGACGCTGCACGTGCCGATGCCTCGGCGGCGGCGCAGGCCATCTTCAAGCGCCGCCCGACCCTGCGGACAACGCCGGTCGCCGCGCTCACCACCGGGGGCGTCGTGGCCCTCGACGGTTGGCAATTGCTCAACACCGATTACGCCACGCAAGGCCTGCTGATCGATGCGGGTGGCGCCATCACGCTCGGCGACACGCCGCCGCTCCTGAGCACGCTGCCGGGCAGCCCGGTCGAGAACGCGCTGATCGAAGGCGACGACGCCCTGGCGCGGCTTGCATCGGCCGATGCGTCGGGCGCGGCCTTCTTTTCCGCGCTGTTCGGCAGCACGCCTGCGCAGTTCGCGGCGGCTCCTGCGACCCGGCGCATCGCCGGGTGCACGGCCATCTCCTGCGGCGCCGCCCTGCGAACGGCCTACGCAGAAGGCGACACGAGCTTCTTCGTCGATGGCGATCTGCAACTCGACGCCGCCGGCTGGCCCGGCGCTGCGGTCGGCAGCGCGGACCGGCCGCTGCTCCTGGTGGTGGGCGGGGCGCTGCACTTCAATGGCGGCTTCCCCGCCCACGGCCTGATCTACGCAGCCGAAAGCAGCTTCGACCCTGGTGGTGCCATCGATCTGCAAGGGGCGCTCGTGACACGCGGCAACCTCGCAGGCCGCAGCAACGGCCGTGTCACCTACAACGCGCCGGTGCTGCGGCAGCTGCGGTCCGCGGCCGGACCGTGGGTGCGCGTGCCCGGCAGCTGGCGCGACGGTCGGTGCGCCGACGGCGATCCCGCCCAGCCCTGCGACCTGCTGCCCTGAAGCGCCATGCGCACGCTCGGAGCCCGTCATCAGGCCGCCGGCTTCACCCTGGTCGAGGTGCTGATCGCCGTCGTCGTGGTGTCGATCGGTGCGCTCGCCCTCGGCAGCCTGCAGGTCGCACTGTCTCGCCATGCAGACGCCGCCCGCCAGCGCACCGAAGCCACCCAGCTCGCCATCTCCAGGCTGGAGGAGTTGCGCGGCTTCGAGCAGGTGCTCACCGAAGCCGGCAAGCAGGCCTATGCCGATCTCCTCAGCGGCAGTGACCAACCGCTCCTCGACAGCAACACGCGCTTCGAGCGCCAATGGCAGGTGCAGGGCACGGCCGACGATCCCTATCGCCGCGTCGACGTGCAAGTCACCTGGACCGACCGCAGCGGCGACACGAACCAGACCTTCGTCAGGCTGGGCTCGCTGATCGCTCGCGCGGAACCTGCCGACGGCGGCAGCCTGGGCCTGCCCCGGGTCGACGTCGCCGCACTGCTGCGCCCGAAGGGCCGGGCACTCGACATCCCGATCGAGGCCGAACGACTGACCGGCGCGAACCGCGGCCGCAGCGTTCTGCGCTGGCAAGGTGCCAGCGGCGGCGTCCTGGTGTTCGACGACAGCTCCGGCGCGGTGCTCGCGCAGTGCACGACGGCGCCGGACGACCACACCGACATCGCAGCCACCTGTACCCCGCTGCAGGCGCTGCTGCTGCGCGGCGATCTGTCGGGCTCCTGGGCCGCCGCCGTGACCGGCCTTTCATTTACCGCCACGCAGCATCTGCTGGCGGTGCCCGACTGCCATGTGGCCGATGCCGTCAGCCACAACGACGGTCGGCCCATCGCCGGCGTGCGCTCCTATGCCTGCCTGATGCGTCCGGGCGACCACGACACCGATCCGGGCACGCCACGCGCGTGGTCGGGGCAGTCCCGCATCGCGCCCGAGCCCGCCGGCACGCAGGTCGTGTGCCGCTACACCACCGCGCCCTCGACGACGCTCAACGAGGAGCATCCGGCCCTCTACAGCCTTGTGACTCGTTCGCTTCACCACCAGAACTTCCTGCTGCTGGACACCGGGGCCTGCCCGGCCGGGACCGCACCGCACCAGCCGTGAAGCCGAACGCGAGTGACGCCGGGTCTGCGTCACCCGACCGGCCTCGCGTATCGTCGAGGGCGTGAAGCTCACTCCCTCCGAATCCTGGGCGCTCGCGCTGCGCAACGCCAACGAAGCCATCGGCCTGTCCGACCCCAACCCCCGCGTCGGCTGCGTCATCACCGCCCCCGACGGTCGCCTGCTGGCCAGCGGACACACGCAGCGCGCCGGCTCGGCGCACGCCGAGGTGTCGGCACTGCGTGCGGCCCAGGCCGCGGGCCACACGGTGCTCGGCGGGACCGCCTGGGTCACGCTCGAGCCCTGCTCGCACCACGGCCGCACCCCGCCCTGCTGCGACGCGCTGGTCGAGGCCGGCGTGGCCCACGTGATGGTGGCGCTGCAGGACCCGAATCCGCTGGTCGCCGGTCACGGCATCGGCCGGCTGCGGGCGGCCGGCATCGACGTGACGGTGCTGGCGACCGGCGACCCGGTGGCGATCGCCGCACGCGAGCTGAACATCGGCTTCCTCTCCCGCATGCTGCGCCAGCGGCCGTGGGTGCGCCTGAAGATCGCCGCCTCGCTCGACGGACGCACGGCGCTCGACAACGGCCTGAGCCAATGGATCACCGGCGACGCCGCGCGCACCGACGGCCATGCCTACCGCAAGCGGGCCGGGGCGGTGCTCACCGGCATCGGCACCGTGGTCGACGACGACCCGCGGCTCGACGTGCGGCTCGTCGACACCGTGCTGCAGCCGTGCCGGGTTGTCGTCGACTCCAAGCTCGACATCGCGCTCGACGCCCGCATCCTCGCGCCGCCGGGCGAGCGGCTGGTCTACACGGCCAGCGCCCTGGCGCGCCATGCGGCGCCGAAGGTCCGCGAACTGGCCGAACAGGGCGTGTCGGTGCTGGCCTGCGCCAACGCCGACGGCAAGGTCGACCTCGGCGCCATGCTCGACGACCTGGCGCGGCGCGAGATCAACGAGCTGCATGTCGAGGCGGGCAGCAAGCTCAGCGGCTCCTTCGTGCGGGCGGGCCTGGTCGACGAGTTCCTCGTCTACCTGGCGCCGCTGATGCTCGGTGCCGGCCGCGAGATGGCGCGCTTCGGTCCGCTCACCGCACTGACCGAGGGCCTGGCGCTCGAGTTCGTCAGCGTCGAGCGTGTCGGGGCCGATCTGCGCCTGATCGCCCGGCCGCCGGGCCGTGCCGATTTCTGAGCGTCGGCCTGGAGCTGCGCTTGCCCCCGCCGCGGCGGCAGGGCTGCGACGCTGAGACAATCGGGGCCATGTTCACCGGCATCATCAGCGGCCTGGGCCGCCTCAGCAATGTCGCGCCGCTCGGCGCCGACCCGTCCCACGGCAAGCGCCTCACCATCGCCACGCCGCCGGGCTACCTGGCCGACGTGCAGCTGGGCGACAGCATCGCGCTCAACGGCGCCTGCATGACCGTCACGGCCTTCGACGCGGAGGCGGACTGGTTCACGGTCGACATCTCGGCGGAAAGCCTGGACAAGACGGCCGGCCTCGCCGACCCCGGACCGCTCAACCTCGAGAAGGCTCTGCGCGCCAGCGACCGGCTCGGCGGACACCTGGTATCGGGTCACGTCGATGGCGTCGGCACGGTGACGAAATTCGCCCCGGTCGGCGAATCCTGGGAGCTTTGCATCGCCGCACCGCAGGCGCTGGGCCGCTACCTCGCCTACAAGGGCTCGATCACCGTCAACGGCGTCAGCCTCACGGTCAACCGCGTCACCGACCAGGCCGAGACCACCGAACTCGGCATCAACCTGATCCCGCACACGCTGGAGCACACGACGCTCGGCACGCTGAGCGTCGGCACCCGCGTCAACCTCGAGATCGACCTGATCGCGCGCTACGTCGAGCGCATGCTCGGCAGCCGCTGACGCCGCCGCGCGCCGGCAAGTCCCCGCGCCGAGGCGACGCGCTCCCGCCCGCGCCGCTCCGACCCGCCACCTACAATCCTGCCATGGCCCTTTCCCCTGTTCCCGAGCTGATCGCCGAGCTCGCCGCCGGCCGCATGGTCATCCTGGTCGACGAGGAGGATCGCGAGAACGAGGGCGACCTCGTGATGGCCGCCGAGCACGTCACGCCCGAAGCCATCAACTTCATGGCGCGCTACGGCCGCGGCCTGATCTGCCTCACGCTCACTCGCGAGCGCTGCGAACGGCTGCAGTTGCCGCCGATGGCCGCACGCAACGGCACACAGCACGGCACCGCCTTCACCGTCTCGATCGAGGCCGCCACCGGCGTGACCACCGGCATCTCCGCGGCCGACCGCGCCCGCACCGTGCAGGCCGCGGTGGCGCGCGACGCGAAGGCCAGCGACCTGGTTCAGCCCGGCCACATCTTCCCGCTGCAGGCGCAGGACGGCGGCGTGCTGATGCGCGCCGGTCACACCGAGGCCGGCTGCGACCTCACGCTGATGGCCGGCCTGACGCCGGCGTCGGTGATCTGCGAGATCATGAAGGACGACGGCACGATGGCCCGGCTGCCCGACCTGGTGCTGTTCGCCAGGGAACACGGGCTCAAGATCGGCAGCATCGCCGACCTGATCGAGTACCGAAGCCGCAACGAATCGCTCATCACGCGCGTCGCCCAGCGCGTGCTGGTCACGCCACAGGGCCCGTTTGATTGCCAGGCCTTCCGCGACCGCTCGGGCGCCGTGCACCTGGCGCTGAGCGTGGGGCAATGGAGTGCCGAGGACGAGGTGCTGGTGCGCGTGCACGAGCCGTTGTCGGTGCTGGACCTGCTCGACGCCGGCCGCTGCGGCCATTCGTGGCCGCTGCCGCGGGCGCTGGCCGCGCTGCGGGCCGCAGAACGCGGCGTGGCGGTCCTGCTGAACTGCGGCGAGGCGGGCAACGGCCTACTGCAGCAGCTGACCGTCGGCCCCGACGCGCCGCCGACCCCGCGCGGGCAGATGGACCTGCGCACCTATGGCGTCGGCGCGCAGATCCTGCGCGAACTCGGCATCGTCCGCATGAAGCTGCTCGGCAGCCCGCGCCGCATGCCCAGCATGGTGGGCTACGGACTCGAGGTCACCGGCTTCGTCGCCGCCGAATGACACCGCGGCACGCCCTTCCACTTCGAGGTTTCGATGCAAGACGCTGACACCCAGACCACGATCTTCGGCAACACCGTCGCCGAACTCGTCGGCGAGAACCTGCGCATCGGCATCGTGCAGGCGCGCTTCAATGCCGCGCTCACCGACCGCCTGGCCCAGGCCTGCCTGGCCGAGCTGGAGCTGCTGGGCGTGTCGGCCAAGCACATCGAGCACGTGTCGGTCCCCGGCGCGCTCGAGATCCCGATCGCACTGCAGGCGATGGCGCGGCGCAAGGACTTCGATGCGCTGATCGCGCTCGGCTGCATCATCCGCGGCGAGACCTACCACTTCGAGCTCGTCAGCAACGAGAGCGGCGCCGGCGTGACGCGCATTTCGCTCGATCATGCGATCCCGATCGCCAACGCCATCCTCACCGTCGAGAACGAGGACCAGGCCTGGGCCCGCGTCGACGACAAGGGCCGCGATGCCGCGCGCGTCGCCGTCGAGATGGTCAATCTGATGGAAGAGCTTTCGTGACCCCTCAAGACACCGACGGCAGCGTGCCGTCGCCCGCTCCGGCGTCGACCGCCGCCCGCCCCGGCGGCCGCAAGCCGGCGCAGAAGTCCTCGCGCCGGCGTTCGCGCGAGTTCGCGCTGCAGGGCCTGTACCAATGGCTGGTGTCGGGCAGCGACGCCAGCGTGATCGAGGCCCACATGCGCGAACTCGACGGTTTCAAGCAGGCCGACGCGGCGCACTTCGACGCCCTGCTGCACGGCTGCGTGGCCGAGGCCGCCGCCCTCGACGCGGTGCTGGCTCGCCACGTGGACCGCAAGACCACCGAGCTGTCGCCGATCGAGCACGGCGTGCTGATGATCGGTGCCTACGAGCTCAGGCACTGCATCGACATCCCCTACCGCGTCGCGATCAACGAGGCGGTGGAACTCGCCAAGAGCTTCGGCGGCACCGACGGCCACAAGTACGTCAACGGCGTGCTCGACAAGGCCGCTGCCGACCTGCGCCCGCTCGAAGTGCAGGCGCGGCGCGCGGCCCCGCCGCGCGACTGAGCCGCGGCGCCCGCCGCCGGCCCCTGCCCTCTCGTTCCGCTGCCGACACGGATGAAGCTCGCCCGGCGCCTCGACCGCATCGAACCGTTCTACGTGATGGAGTGCGCCAAGGCAGCGGCGCGCATCGCGGCCAGCCCGGCCTGCGACCCGGCACACGGCGGCGAGCCGATGATCTACCTGAACATCGGCGAACCCGACTTCACCGCGCCGGCGCCGGTGCTCCAGGCGGCGCAGCACTGCCTCGCCGAGGGCCGCACACAGTACACCCAGGCCACCGGGCTGCCTGCGCTGCGCGAGGCGCTGTCGCGCTGGTATGCGCAGCGCTTCACGCTCGACATCGACCCGCAGCGCATCGTCATCACTGCCGGTGCCTCGGCCGCGCTGCAGCTCGCCTGCCTGGCGCTGTTCGAGGCCGGCGACGAGGTGCTGATGCCGGACCCGAGCTACCCCTGCAACCGCCACTTCGTCGCGGCGGCCGATGCCACGCCGGTGCTGCTGCCCTGCGGCCCGGCGCAGCGCTACCAGCTCGACGCCGCCGGCGTCGAACAGGCCTGGAACGAGTGCACCCGCGGCGTGCTGCTGGCGTCGCCGTCCAACCCCACCGGCACCTCGATCGCCGCCGACGAGATGCAACGCATCGCGCAGGCGGTGCGCGCTCGCGGCGGCGTCACGCTGGTGGACGAGATCTACCTCGGCCTGAGCTACGACGCCGCCTACGGCCGCTCCGCGCTCGCCCACGGCGACGACGTGGTGTCGATCAACAGCTTCTCCAAGTACTTCAGCATGACCGGCTGGCGGCTCGGCTGGCTGGTGCTGCCGCCCGCGCTGGTGGCGCCGGTCGAGAAACTGGCGCAGAACCTGTTCATCTGCCCGTCCAGCGTCGCGCAGCACGCGGCGCTGGCCTGCTTCGAGCCCGCATCGATCGCCGAGTACGAACGCCGCCGCGCCGCCTTCCGGGCCCGGCGCGACTACATCGTGCCCGCGCTCGCGTCGCTCGGCCTGCCGGTGCCGGTGCTGCCCGACGGCGCCTTCTATGCCTGGGCCGACTGCTCGGCCCACGCCGGCAGCAGCTGGGACCTGGCGTTCTCGCTCATGGAGTCGGCTCATGTCGCGCTGACGCCGGGGCGCGATTTCGGCCGGCACGGCACCGAACACCACCTGCGACTGTCCTTCGCCAGCGGCTTGCCGCAGCTCGAACAGGCCGTCAAGCGCCTGCGGCGCGTGCTGGCATGAGGGGCGCAGCGTGAGTTGCGTCACACCCTCGGCCCGGCACGTGACACGCGGTTACCACGCCGCCCTGTGCCCCGTGCCTGCCTTGGTTGAGGGGCTCCATGGCATCGTCTAAGCTCCGCGTCGTGGAAAGCGCTTCAACTCTCACGCCGCCCCCCGGCACGCTGCAGGAGGCGATCGACAACGCCGAGATCGAAGACACCGTGCTGATGGCGGAGCTGCCGTCCGAGGACGGCGCGAACCGAGGGCCGCTGCCCACCATCGGCCAGATCGGCCGCTACGCACTGAAATACCGCATCGGCGACGGGGGCCTCGGCACCGTGTATGCCGCCGACGACCCGCTGCTGTCGCGTCGCGTCGCGATCAAGACGCTGAACCTGATGCCGGCCGGCGCGCGCACCCCGCTCGAGACCGACGCGCGCGAGCCCTTCAACGCGATCTTCCTGCACGAAGCGCGCGCCGCCGCCCACCTGAGCCACCCGCACATCGTGACGGTGTTCGACGCAGGCCTGAGCCCGCAGGGCGCCTATATCGCGATGGAGCTGCTGAAGGGCAAGGACCTGCGCGCGCTGCTGAGTGACGGCTGGCGGCCGACGGTGGGCCAGGCGGTGCTGATCATCCGCCGCGTCGCCGACGCACTGGCCTATGCGCACAGCAAGGGCATCGTCCACCGCGACATCAAGCCGGCCAACATCTTCATGGTCGGCCGCACCCAGCCCAAGGTGCTGGACTTCGGCATCGCCAGCGTCGCGCACGCGCGCGACAGCGGCGGCGCGGTCGGCGGCTCACCGCACTACATGGCCCCGGAGCAGGTGCGCAACGAGCCGACCGACCGGCGCACCGACGTGTTCTCTCTCGGCGTGGTGCTCTACGAGTTGCTGACCGGGCACCGCGCCTTCGAGGGCGACTCGCTGGCTGCCATCACCGGCGCGGTGTGCAGCTTCACGCCGCCCTCGGCCGACGAGGTGAGCACCACCGTGCCGCCGGCGCTGGCCTCGATCGCCGCGCGGGCCATGGCCAAGCGCCCGGAGGACCGTCCGCGCTCGGCCCGGACGTTGTCGCGAGATCTGCACGAATGGCTGCAGGCCCACCCCGAGGCGCTGCAATCCGGTGAGGATGACGCGCCGACGGCCGAGCGCCGCTGGCCCCAGTGGGCCTTCGGCAGCCTGGCCCTGGTCGGCGCGGGCCTGATCGGCTTCGGGATCTGGCACGGCCTCGCATCGGCGCCGACCGGCCAGAGCCTGACCGAACCGACGCCCGCCGCGCCGCCGGTCCAGGTGGCCATGGCGCCGGCCGAGCGCACGGCGCCGGTCACCCCACCACCCGCATCGACGGCCGCCGCGGCCAACCCGCCCGCGACGACCATCGCCCCACCGGCCGCCGCCACGGCCGCCGCCGGGAGCGGCGTGCTGCAGCTCGCCATCAGCCCGTGGGCGGAGGTCGAGGTCGACGGCAAGGTGCAGGGGCTCACCCCGCCGCTCAACCAGCTCAGCCTCCCCGCCGGCCGCCACACCGTGACCCTGCGCAACAGCGGCTATGCGGCCCACGCCATCGCCGTCGACATCGAGGCGAACGAGAGCGTCCTCGTCAAGCACCGTTTCGGACCCTGATGATCCCTGCTGCCCCCACACGCCGGCTGCTGGCCGCCACCACCGTGCTGGCGCTGCTGACCGGCTGCGCCCAGCTGTCGCCGCCGCCCCCTCCGCCCGCACCGGCGCCGGTGCAGGCGCCGATCCAGCCGCCTCCGCCCGCGCCGCCTCCGCCCCCCCCTCCTCCCGCGCCACCGCCGCCGGTGAGCGTGGTCGAACTCAGCGCACGGCCGGCCGAGCAAGCGCTGCTCGCGGGCCTCCGCGCCTACGACGATGGCCAGTACAAGCTCGCCGAGCAGCGCCTCGGCGGCGCGCTGAAGGCCGGTCTCGCAGCCCCCAAGGACCGCGCGGCCGCCCACAAGACCCTCGCCTTCATCTATTGCACCAGCCAGCGCACCAAGGCCTGCGAGAACGCGTTCCGCGCTGCACGCAGCGCCGACCCGGCCTTCACCCTCAGCAAGGCCGAGGCCGGCCACCCGCTCTGGGGACCGGTCTACCGTCGCACGCTGGCCGCACCCTGAGTGCCTGACCGATCTTGCCGATCTCCTCACTGCCCCTCGCGTTCCGCTTCCCGGTTCGCGTGTACTGGGAAGACACCGACGCCGGCGGTGTGGTGTTCTACGCCAACTACCTGAAGTTCTTCGAACGCGCCCGCACGGAGTGGCTGCGCGGCTTCGGCTTCGAGCAGGAGATACTGCGCACCCGCGAGGGCGTCATGTTCATCGTCAGCGAGACCGCGGTGCGCTACCTGCGCCCGGCCCGCCTCGACGACCTGCTGCAGGTGAGCGTGACGATCCGCGAGGCCCGGCAGGCCAGCCTGCAGCTCGCGCAACAATGCTGGCGCAGCGATCCCGACGGCGAGACGCTGCTGGCCGAAGGCACGATCCGCATCGGCTGTGTGGACAGCGGAACCTTCCGCCCGCGTCGCATTCCGATCTCTCTCCTCGAAGCCCTGGCATGAACTCACAAGACCTCTCGATCTTCCAGCTGGTGCTGCACGCGAGCCTCGTCGTGCAGCTGGTCATCGTCGCGCTGCTGGCGATGTCGCTCGCGAGCTGGACCGTGATCTTCGGCAAGCTGTTCGGGCTCAAGCGCGTGCGCGCGCTCAACGAAGGCTTCGAGCGCGACTTCTGGTCGGGTCAGAACCTGCAGGACCTGTACGCCGACGCCGCCAAGAAGGCCGACCGCTCCGGCCCCATGACGCGCATCTTCGCCTCCGGCATGCGCGAGTTCATGAAGCTGCGCGAGCGCCGCGTGGCCGATCCGGGCGCGCTGCTCGACGGCTCGCGCCGCGCGATGCGCGCGAGCTTCCAGCGCGAACTCGACACCGTGGAATCGCACCTGAGCTTCCTCGCCTCGGTGGGCTCGGTGTCGCCGTACGTCGGCCTGTTCGGCACCGTGTGGGGGATCATGCATGCCTTCACCGGCCTGGCGAACCTGCAGCAGGTGACGCTGGCCACGGTCGCGCCCGGCATCGCCGAGGCGCTGGTGGCCACCGCGATCGGCCTGTTCGCGGCCATCCCGGCGGTGCTGGCCTACAACCGCTTCGCGCGCGACATCGACCGCATCGCGATCCAGATGGAGACCTTCATCGAGGAGTTCTCCAACATCCTCCAGCGCAACATCGGCCAAGGGCACTGATGGACGACCCCCGTTGCGGCCACGCCGCGCCCCCTCGAGGGGGCGCCGCTGGCGGACCGGCGGAGCCGGATCCGCGGCGGCCACTCGCCGGTGCGGTGACGCCGGCACGGGCACCGCGTCCTGCCGGAGAGCATTGAACCATGGCACAAGTCACTGCACGGCACGGCTCGCGCCGCCGCACCATCAACGAGATCAACATGGTGCCCTTCATCGACGTGATGCTGGTGCTGCTGATCATCTTCATGGTGAGCGCGCCGCTCATCACCACCGGCGTGGTCGACCTGCCCTCGGTCGGCCAGGCCAAGCGCCAGCCCGACAAGGTGATCGAGGTCGTGGTCGGCACCGACGAGAGCCTGAAGCTGCGTGTCGACGGCAAGGATGCGGCACGCACCTCGCTGCGCGAACTGGCCGGCCGCGTGACGGCGCTGCAGAACGGCAGCGCCAACACGCCGGTGATCATCGCCGCCGACCGCAACGTCAAGTACGAGCAGGTCGTGAAGGTGATGGACACGCTGCAGAAGGCCGGCGTGCAGCGCGTGGGCCTGGCGGTCAAGGCCACCGGGGCCTGACGCCGCGATGAACGCGACCACGCTCGACGACCTGCGCCCGCGCAAGCCCGGCGGGCTGCCGCGCGCGGCGGTGCTGGCGCTGATCGCGCACGGGCTGCTGGTGCTGGCGCTGAGCCTGAGCGTCAACTGGCGCACGTCCGAGCCGGCCGGCGTCGAGGCCGAGCTGTGGGCGGCCGTGCCGCAGATCGCTGCGCCCCGCGCCGTGCCGCCCGAACCGACACCCACGCCGACCCCGCCGCCCAAGCCGGAGCCGCAGGCCAAGACCGAGCCTCCCCCGCCGCCGCCGAACCGCGATGCCGACATCGCGCGCGAGAAGCGCGAGCAGAAGGAGAAGCTCGAGAAGCAGCGGCTCGAGGAACAGCGCAAGGAAGACGCGCTGCGCAAGAAGAAGGAACGCGAGCAGGAAGAGAAGGCGCAGGCCGAAGCCGACAAGCGCGAGGCCGAGAAGAAGAAAAAGGCCGAGGCCGAACGCCAGGCCAAACAGGAAGCGATCCGCCGGCAGCAGCTCGACCGCGTGATGGCCGAGGCCGCCGGTACCGGTGCGCCGGGCAGCACCGGCACCGCGGCGCAGAGCGCCGGGCCGTCGGCCAGCTATGCCGGACGCATCAAGGCGCGCATCAAGCCCAACGTCGTGTTCGGCGACGAGGTCGACGGCAACCCGCTCGCCTCGGTGGAGGTGAAGGTGGCCCCCGACGGCACGATCGTCGGCCGCCGGCTCGTCAAGTCCAGCGGCGTCCCGGCCTGGGACGAGGCCGTGCTGCGCGCCATCGACAAGACCGAGGTGCTACCGCGCGACACCGACGGCCGCGTGCCGTCGGCCATGCTGCTGGATTTCCGGCCGCGCGATTTCTAGCGGCGCGGCGAGCCGCCCACGCGCGGCCACCACCACGCATCGAGCGACCACTTGCCGGGGCCCCACAGGGCCAGCGCCGCCAGCAGGCTGCCCCAGAACACATGCTGCTGCAGCGCTGCCGGCGCGATCTCCTCGAGGCTGAGAACCGCCACCACGTTCATCACCGACAACCCGAGCGCGCCGAAACGGCCGAACAGCCCGAGCACCAGCAGCACCGGCAGCACCAGCTCGCCCCCGGTGCCCATGACCGCGGCCAGATGCGGCGGCAGCAGCGGCACCTTGTACTCGTCCTGGAACAGCGCGAGCGTGGTGTCCCAGTCGGCGATCTTGGTCAGCCCGGAGCGAAAGAACGCCGCGCCGACATAGACGCGTGCGGCCAGTTGGGCCGCCGGCTGCAGCGCCTCCAGCACGCGGGTGCCAGTGCGGCACAGCGCCAACGGGGTTTCAAGCCAGGTCTGGGTCATGGTGCTTCTCCTCGATATCGGCGACGAGCTCGGCCTTCCACAGCCAGCCTCGTTGCAGGGCCTGGAGCAGCCAGGCGTTGAAATCGAACTCCGGGCCGGCCCGCTGCAGCGCCTCGGCCAGCGTGCGGCGCGCTTGCAGGGCCTGCATCCAGGCGAACACTGGGGCATCGACCGGCGTCACCTCGGCCCGCCAACCGGTGCGAGCGACCACCACCGACTCGGCGTTGCCCGCCGCGAGCGCCTCGCGCACGGCGGCCACGGCGGCATCACCGTCGTGCCGATGGGCGGCATGCAGCGCAGCCACCGGCCAGCGGCTCGCAAGCAACTGCACCGCCGGCGCCAGGCGGAGCCGCAGGGTGTCGGGCGCGTGCTCGGCCAGCCAGCCGAGCGTGTCGCGATCGAGCACGGCGTCAGCCGCGCCTTCGCAACGCACGATCGCGGCGTCGAGGCGCGCGCAGTCGCCCAGGTAGGGCCATTCGGCGAGGTCCGCCTGCGCCTCGACGAAGGTCGGCAGATCCTGCCCCCATTGCGCGAGATCGCCACGCCGTGGCGGCGCATCGCGCCACAGTGCGCGGGCCAGCCGACCGAAGTCCTCCGCGCCCACCAGGGCCAGCAAGGTCGGATAGGCCGCGGCCAGCGCGCGTTCGGCGGTGGCCGCCGCATGGGCCCGGTAGGCCTCGAGCCCGAGCTGCAGCCGCGCGCCGTGCTCCGCGAGGCGCACCGATGGCACCGGCGCGGCGCCGCGCAGCGCCGCCAGCAAGGCGCTCTGGCGTACGGCCTCGGTTTGCCGTTCTGCGGAGCACGTCATGCCGCGCTCCGCAGGCCGGCGACCTCGTGCTGGCAGCGTGCCGCCTGGGCGGCTTCATCCAGCAGCACGTCGAGCGCAGGCACGTCGGTGTCCCATTCGATCAGCGTGGGCAGTGCGCCCAGGCGCGCCACGGCATGCCGGTACACGGCCCACACCGGTTCGTGCACGCGGCTGCCGTGGTCGTCGACCACCAGCGCGCCGGCGTCGCAGTAGCCGGCCAGGTGGATCTCGCCGACCACGTCGGCCGGCAGCGCGTCGACGAAGGCGCAGGCCGAGGCCACCGGATCACCGGCCGCCGGATCGGCGCGCTGCGCGTTCAGTGCGTTGACGACCAGGTTGTTGACGTCGAGCAGCAGCTGGCAGCCGGTGCGGCGGGCCAGTGCCGCCAGGAACGCGGGCTCGGACATCTGGTCGGCATCGTCGAAGGAGAGATAGGCCGACAGGTTCTCGACCAGCAGCGGACGACGCAGGCGCTCCTGCACCTGCTGCACGTTCGTGCACAGGATGTCGAGCGAGGCCGGAGTGAAGGCGATCGGCAGCAGGTCCGCAGCATGCAGCACGGTCGCCGCATCGCCCGGCACCGATGCCCGTGCGAAGCAGGCATGGTCCGACACCCGTACCGGCGCGATGCGATCGACCAGCCTGGCCAGCCGTTCCAGATGCCAGGCATCGACGCCAGCCGCGGAACCGAGCGCGAGCCCGACGCCGTGCAGGCTCACCGCATGGCGATCGCGCACGTCCGCCAGCACCGCCAGCGCAGCCCCGCCCTCGGCGAAGAAATTCTCCGCATGGACCTCGACGAAGCCGAGCGCCGGGCGGCGCTCGGCCCACTCCCGGTAGTGCGGCTGGCGCAGACCGATACCGACACCGGCCGGGGTCGAATGCGCGTCCATGGTGAGCGACGGAGAGGATCGCTGCGTCCGGTGCCGCGCGTCCTGTGTCCGTTACTTCTTCTCGGCCAGCTTGGCCTTGGCTTCGGCGGCGCTCAGGCCGCCGGCGGCCTTGCAGGTGCCCTTGGCGACGTACTTCCATTCGCCGGCGTCGCCCGCTGTCGCCTGGCCCGCACACGAGTGGGTTCCCGACAGGTTGGCGCAATCGTTCTGCCCGGCCTTGGCGATGCCGTAGCACTTCTCCTTGCCCGAGTCCTGGGCGGCGGCCGGGCCGACCAGGCCCAGCGCGAGGAGGGAAGCGAGGGCGGACGATGCGATCAGATGCTGGTTCATGCAGGGCTCCTGGAGGGTGGTTGAATGGGCCGCCGCGGAGGCGACGTGCATGTGTCGCGAAGACCGGAAGATTCTTACACTGCCCCCTGCCTCCGCTCGTTGAAACGGCCCTTCATGACCGACGTGTCCGCCTTGCTCGAAACCTTGCGCCCGCAGTTGCTGCGCTATGCGCAACTTCAGTTGCGCAACCCGGCCTGGGCCGAGGACGCGGTGTCGGAGACGATGCTGGCTGCACTCGAGAAGCCGGAGGCCTTCGCCGGCCGCGCCGCGCCCAAGACCTGGCTGATCGGCATCCTGAAGCACAAGCTGGTCGACCAAGTGCGTCGGCATGCGCGTGAGTGCTCGATGACGAGCGACGAGGACGACGGCGCCGCGCTGGAAGACCAGCTGTTCGACGAAACGGGCCACTTCCGCGACGCCCCGATCGAATGGGGCGACCCGCAGGCGATCGTGGCCCAGGATCAGTTCATCAAGGTGCTCGACGCCTGCATCGAGAAACTGCCCAACCAGCTCGGCCGCGTGTTCCTGATGCGCGAGTGGATGGAACTCGAAACTGACGAGATCTGTAAGGAACTGTCGGTCACGCCGACGAACCTCTGGGTCATGCTGCACCGGGCCCGGCTGAGGCTGCGGGAATGCCTGCAGCTCAACTGGTTCGGCGAGCCCGCCCTCGCTCTGTCTTCTGTCCCGCCCGCCCCGAAGCGCCGATGAAGCTGCCCTTCCTCATTTCATGCCGTCAGTCCGCGCGCCTGCTGTCCGGCCGCCTCGATCGCCGCCTCTCGCCGGCCGAGCGGGTGACGCTGCGCATGCACCTCGCGATCTGCAAGGTCTGCCCGGTGTTCGACCGCCAGCTCCGGCTGATGAGCCGTGCCATGGGGACGTGGAGCGCGTACTCCGAACAGGAGCGTGAGCGCTGAAGCGCCTCAGGCGCCGATCATGTGGCGCACGGCATCGCGCAGGCCGCGCTTGAGGGCCTGGCGATCGATGTCGGGCTGGCGCAGCGTGCGGAGCATCAGCCCCTCGAACAAGGCCAGCAGCAGCTCGGCGCGCGCCACCAGGTCGGCCTCGTCGACCGGCCCGCGCGCTGCGGCCCGCACCAGCTCGATGAGCCGCCGGCGCACCGTGGCGTCGGCCCGCCGCACCATGTCGGCGATCTTCGGGTTGCGCGAGGCCTCGGCCACGATCTCGATCTGCAGCGACGCGTGGTCGGCGTCGAGCCGGCGGTCGGTGCCCTCGTCGACGCGCTCGACCATCTCGTGCCGCAGGTCGGCCTCGCCCTGCATCTGCGCGGTCAGCGTGAGGAACTCGTCGATGTCGCGCGCGACGATCGCCTCGATGATCGCTTCCTTGCTGTCGAAGTAGTTGTAGATGTGGCCGGCGCTCATACCGAAGGTCTTCGCGATCTCGGCCATGCTCGCCGCATGGAAGCCGCGGCGGCGGAACACCTCGACCGCGGCATCCAGGATCTGGCGGCGGCGCACCTCGGCGTGCGCCACCTCCTCACCGTCGATCAGGCTGCACCGTGCCATCGCCGCTCTCCGCTCCGCCGGCCTCAGCCCGTGACCGCGTCGGCGCGCTGCCATCCGCCGCCGAGCACCTTGTACAGCGTCACGAGGTTGGCACTGCGCGAGAGCCGCAGCGTGATCAGCGACTGCTGCGCCGCATACAGCGAGCGCTGCGCGTCGAGCACCGCCAGGTAGCTGTCCACGCCGCTGCGGTAGCGCGCCTGCGAGAGGCGGTAGGTCTCGCCGGTCGCGTCGACCAGCGCCTGCTGGGCGGCCAGCTGCGCGTCGAAGGTGCCGCGCGCTGCCAGCGCGTCGGCCACCTCGCGGAACGCCGACTGGATGGCCAGTTCGTACTGCGCCAAGGCGATGTCGCGCTGCGTCTTCGACACTTCGAGGTTGGCGCGGTTGCGGCCGGCGTCGAAGATCGGCAGGCTCACCTGCGGCACGAAGCTCCAGGTGCGCGCGCTGCCCTGGAACAGGTCGGACAGCGAGCTGCTCGCCACGCCGGCCGAAGCCGTGAGCGCAATGCGCGGGAAGAAGGCCGCGCGTGCTGCACCGATGGTCGCGTTGGCCGCCTGCAGCTGGCGCTCGGCCTGCAGCACGTCGGGGCGGCGCTGCAGCACCTCGGACGGCAGGCCCGACGGCAGCTCGGCCAGCCGATCGATCCAGCGCAGGTCCTCGGGCTGCACGCTGCCGGGCCGCAGCTCGGCCGGCAGTGGCCCACCGACCAGCAGCGCCAGCGCATTGAGGTCCTGCGCCAGCGCGCGGGTGTAGCGTGCCACGTCGGCGCGCGCCACCTCCACGCTGGTCTGGGCCTGCCGCAGGTCGAGCGCCGACGCGACACCCAGCTCGTGGCTGCGCTGCGCCAGCTTGTACGAGGACTCCTGGCTCTCCAGCGTGTCGCGCGCCAACCGCAGCAATTCGCCGTCGGCGGTCGCCGTGAGGTAGACGTTGGCCACCTCGGCCACCAGGCTGATCTGGGTGCTGCGGCGCGCCTCCTCGGTGGCGAAGAACTGCTGCAGCGCCTGCTCGTTGAGATTGCGCACGCGCCCGAACAGGTCGAGCTCATAGGTCGAGAAGCCGATGCCGGCGCTGTAGGTGTGGCTCGTGACGGCACGGCCCGCCTGGCTCAGGTCGGCCGGCGTGCGCTGGTGCACCGCCTCGCCGCTGGCCGCGACGGTGGGAAACAGGTCGGCGCGCTGGATCTGGTACTGCGCGCGCGCCTGCTCGATGTTCAGCGCCGCGACACGCAGGTTGCGGTTGTTGCTCAGCGCCAGCTCGATCGTGCACTGCAGCGGCGCGTCGACGAACACCTCGCGCCAGGCCAGCTCGGAGGCGGCCACGCCACCGCCGGTGCCGGGTTCACCGTAGGCCTCGCCCTGCGGCCACGCGGGGGCCACGGGGGCCGCGGGGCGCTCGTAGGTCGGCGCCAGGTTCATGCAGCCCGCCAGGGCCGCGGTGGCCAGCAGCGTCAGGCGGCCGCGGCAGTGGTTCATCTTGGCGGTCCTCATGTCACCGTCCCTCCGCGACAGCCGGCGCACCCTGCGGCGCCGGGTCGACCTTGCGTGGCCTGAACAGGCGCCGTACCACCACGAAGAACAGCGGCACGAAGAAGATGCCCAGGAAGGTGGCCGCGATCATGCCGCCCAGCACGCCGGTGCCGATCGCGTTCTGGCTGCCCGAGCCGGCGCCGGTGGCCAGCGCCAGCGGCAGCACGCCGAAGGCGAAGGCCAGCGAGGTCATCAGGATCGGCCGCAGGCGCAGGCGCACCGCCTCGAGCGTCGCCTCGATCAGGCCCTTGCCGTGCTCCATCTGCTCTTTCGCGAACTCCACGATCAGGATCGCGTTCTTCGCCGACAGGCCGATGGTCGTCAGCAGGCCGACCTGGAAGTACACGTCGTTCGACAGCCCGCGCGAACTCGCCGCGATCAGCGCGCCGAGCACGCCAAGCGGCACGACCAGCATCACCGAGAACGGGATCGACCAGCTCTCGTACAGCGCCGCGAGACACAGGAACACCACCAGCAGCGACAGCGCATAGAGCAGCGGCGCCTGCGAACCCGACAGCCGCTCCTCGTAGGACAGGCCGGTCCAGTCGAGGCCGATGCCGGCCGGCAGCTGCGCCACCAGCCGCTCCATCTCCTCCATCGCCTCGCCGGTGCTCCGGCCCGGCGCGGGTTGGCCCTGGATGTTCAGCGCCGGCAGGCCGTTGAAGCGCTCGAGCCGCGGCGAACCGTAGCTCCACTTGGCCGAGGCGAACGCCGAGAACGGCACCATGTCGCCCTGCGCGTTGCGCACGTACCACTTGTCCAGGTCCTCGGGCAGCATGCGGTGCGGCGCATCGGCCTGCAGGTAGACGCGCTTGACGCGGCCCTTGTCGATGAAGTCGTTGATGTAGGAGCTGCCCCAGGCGGCCGACAGCGTGGCGTTCACGTCCGACATCGCCAGGCCCAGCGCACCGGCCTTGGCCGAGTCGATCTGCACGCTGAACTGCGGCGTGTCGTCCTGACCGTTCGGGCGGACGGCCACCAGCACCGGGCTCTTGGCGGCCAGCCCCAGCAGCTGGTTGCGGGCCGCCATCAGCGCGTCGTGGCCGAGCGCGCCGCGGTCCTGCAGGTACATGTCGAAGCCGTTGGCGGTGCCCAGTTCCAGCACCGCCGGCGGTGCGAAGGCGAAGCCCATCGCGTCGCGGAACTGCGAAAAGGCCTTCATCGCCCGCGCCGCCACCGCCTTCACGGTGCGCTCGGCGCCGGGGCGCTCGCTCCAGTCCTTCATGCGGATGAAGCCGAGTCCGACGTTCTGGCCGTTGCCGCCGAAGCTGAAGCCGGCCACGGTGAACAGGCCCTGCACCGACTCCTTCTCGGTCTCGAGGAAGTGATGCTCGACCTGGCGCAGCACCTTCAGCGTGCGCTCCTGCGTGGCGCCGGCCGGCAGCTGGATCTGGGTGAACAGGATGCCCTGGTCCTCGTCGGGCAGGAAGGCGGTGGGCAGGCGCGTGAACAGCCACGCCACCGCCAGCAGCAGCACCCCGTAGATCAGCAGGTAGCGCAGGCTGCGGCCGAGCATGCGCCCGACGATGCCCTGGTAGCCCTTGCTGCTGCGGTCGAACAGGCGGTTGAACGCACCGAAGAAACCGGTCGTCTTGCCGTGGTCGCCCTGGGGGATCGGCTTGAGCAGCGTTGCGCACAGCGCCGGCGTGAGCACCAGCGCCACCAGCACCGAGAGCACCATCGATGCGACGATGGTGATCGAGAACTGGCGATAGATCACACCGGTCGAACCGCCGAAGAAGGCCATCGGCAGGAACACCGCCGACAGCACCATCGCGATGCCCACCAGCGCACCGGTGATCTGGCCCATCGATTTCTTGGTCGCCTCCTTCGGCGACAGGCCCTCTTCGCTCATGACCCGCTCGACGTTCTCGACCACGACGATCGCGTCGTCGACCAGCAGGCCGATCGCGAGCACCAGGCCGAACATCGTCAGCACGTTGATCGAGAAGCCGGCCACCGCCATCACGCCGAAGGTGCCGAGCAGCACCACCGGCACCGCGATCGTCGGGATCAGCGTGGCGCGGAAGTTCTGCAGGAACAGGTACATCACCAGGAACACCAGCACGATGGCCTCGGCCAGCGTCTTCACCACTTCCTCGATCGACAGCTTGATGAACGGCGTGGTGTCGTAGGCGACGATGGCGTCGAAGCCGGCGGGGAAGTAGGGCTTGAGCGCATCGATCCTGGCCTTCACCGCGTCGGCGGTGGCCAGCGCGTTGGCCCCGGCCGCGAGACGGATCGCCAGGCCCGCGGCGGGCTTGCCGTTGTAGAAGGACAGGCTGGTGTAGTTCTCGCCACCGAGCTCGACGCGTGCCACGTCCCGCAGGCGCACGGTCGCGCCGCCGGCGGCGGTGCGCAGGATGATCTGCTCGAACTGCTCCGCGGTCTGCAGCCGGCTCTGCGCGGTGATGGTCGCGTTGATCTGCTGGCCCGGGGCCGCGGGCAGGCCGCCCAGCTGGCCGGCCGAGACCTGGGCGTTCTGGGCCCGCACCGCCGTCGCCACGTCGGCCGGCGTGAGCTTGTAGTTCAGCAGCTTGGCCGGGTCGAGCCAGATCCGCATCGCGTACTGCGCGCCGAACAGCGTGACCTCGCCGACGCCGGTCACGCGGCTCACCGTGTCCTGCACGTTGGCAGCCACGAAGTCGGCCAGGTCGGTGCGGGTCATGCTTGGGTCGTCGGAGACGAAGCCGACCACCATGATGAAGTTGCGCACCGACTTCGTGACCGTCAGGCCCTGCTGCTGCACTTCCTGCGGCAGTTGCGCGGTGGCGAGCTGCAGCTTGTTCTGCACCTGCACCTGGGCGATGTCGGGGTTGGTGCCGGCCTGGAAGGTCAGCGTGATCTGCGCGGTGCCGGCGGCGTCGCTGTTCGACGCGATGTAGCGCAAGCCGTCGAGGCCGGTCATGCGCTGCTCGATCACCTGGGTGACGGTGTCCTCCAGCGTCTTGGCCGAGGCGCCCGGGTAGGTCGCCGTGACGGTGATCTGCGGCGGCGCGATGCTCGGGTACTGGTTGATCGGCAGGCTCAGGATCGAGAGTCCGCCGGCCAGCATGATGACCAGCGCGATCACCCACGCGAAGATCGGCCGTTCGATGAAAAAGCGAGCCATGGTGTGGTCCCCTGTCGCCGCGCTCAGGTGCCGCTGGCCGCCGCAGGGGCCGGCGTCGCAGCGGAGGCCGCGGCGCCGGGCGCCGAAGCCGCGACGGCCGGCGCCGAGGCGCCAGCGCCCGGCACCCGCTCCACCGCCTTCACCTGCGCGCCGGGGCGGGCCTTCTGCAGCCCCTCGAACACCACCTGGTCACCGGCCTTCAGGCCCGCATCGACCAGCCATTCGTTGCCGACCGAGCGCGGCACCTGCACCGCGCGCTGCTCAACCTTGCCGTCGGCCCCGACCACCATCGCGATCGCGTTGCCGCGGTTGTCGCGCGCCACGGCCTGCTGCGGCACCAGGATCGCGTTCTCGCGCACGCCTTCCTCCAGCACCGCCCGCACGTACAGCCCCGGCAGCAGCAGTTGCTTGGGATTGGGAAAGGTCGCGCGCAGCGTCACCGAGTTGGTCTGCTCATCGACCGTCACATCGGAGAACTGCAGCTTGCCGCTCACCGGATACAGCGTGCCGTCGTCCAGCTTGAGTTTCACCGAGGCCTGGTTGGCCGCGTCGGTCTTCAGGCGTCCGGCGGCCAGTTCGCGGCGCAGTCTCAGCAGCTCGGCGCTGGACTGCGTCACGTCGACGTAGATCGAGTCGAGCTGCTGCACCGTCGCCAGCGCCTGCGCCTGGTTGGCGGTCACCAGCGCGCCCGGTGTCACGCTGGACTTGCCGATGCGGCCGGAGATCGGCGCGGTGATGCGCGTGTAGGCGAGGTTGATGCGGGCGGTCTCGAGGGCCGCCTTGGCAGCGGCGACATCGGCCTCGGCCTGCAGGGCGGCCGCAATGGCTTCGTCGGCCGCCTGCTTGCTGACCGCGTCGATCTGCACCAGCTCCTTGTAGCGGTCGGACTTGGCTTGCGCCGCCACCACGTTGGCCTGGGCCCGGGCGAGCGTGGCCTGGGCGCTGCCGAAGGCTGCGCGAAAGGGCGCGGGATCGATCTGGTACAGCGTCTGGCCCTTGCGGACATCGCTGCCTTCGCGGAAGTCACGGGTCAGCACGATGCCGCCGACCTGCGGCCGGACCTCGGCCACCAGCAGCGCGGAGACACGGCCGGGCAACTCGTTCTGCAGCGACACGGTGCGCGGCTTGACGGTCAGCACGCCCACTTCGGCCGGCGGCGGGGCAGCCGGCGCGTTGGCCGCGCCGCCGCGGCTGCAGGCCACCAGGAGGGCCGCCAGGGACAGGACGGCCATCTGCGCCCCGTGGCGCATCGAAACTCGCGGGAAAACCATCTGGCACCTCGTCGGGTCGGGGCGCGCCACGGCAGCGACGGCTCCCAGATTGATGATCAGAACGCTCTGAATAAACGTTCATTCTCACATCGGGAAAAGTCCTCTGCCACGGCTTGGGTATCTGCCGGCCACCGTCCGTGCCGACCGAGCGTCAGAGCCCGGGCGAGCCGTAGCCGCCGCCGCCGGGCGTCTCGATCACGAACACGTCGCCCGGCCCCATCGCCACCGATCCCAGCGGCCCGAGCTCCTCGATCGCGCCACGCCGGCCGTCCATGCCGGGCGCGCGCTCGACCCGGTTGATCCCCAGCGCGCCGGCCTCGCCACCGGCCAGCCCGAAGGCCGGCACGCGGCGGCCGTTGCTGAGGATGCTGGCCGTCATCGGCTCCAGGAAGCGCAGGCGCCGCACGCCGCCGTCGCCGCCCCGGTGACGGCCGGCACCGCCCGAACCGTGACGGATGGCATAGCTGTCCAGCCGCACCGGGAAGCGGAACTCCAGCACTTCCGGGTCGGTGAGCCGGGAGTTGGTCATGTGCGTCTGCACGACGGCCGTGCCGTCGAAGTCGGGGCCGGCGCCGCTGCCGCCAGCGACCGTCTCGTAGTACTGGTGGCGCTCGTTGCCGAAGGTGAAGTTGTTCATCGTGCACTGGCTCGCCGCCATCACGCCGAGCGCGCCGTAGAGCGCATTGGTCACGCACATCGAGGTCTCGACGTTGCCGGCCACCACCGCCGCTGGCGGCCGCGGGTTCAGCAGCGAGCCTTCGGGCACCACCACCCGCAGCGGCTTCAGGCAGCCGGCGTTGAGCGGGATGTCGTCGCCCACCAGCGTGCGGAAGACGTACAGCACCGCGGCCATCGTCACCGACTTCGGCGCGTTGAAGTTGCCGTCGTCCTGCTGGGCACTGCTGCCGCTGAAGTCGATGCAGGCGCTGCGCGTGGTGGCATCGACGCTCACCTGCACCGCGATCTGCGCGCCGTTGTCGAGCGGCAGCGTGTAGCGGCCATCACCGATCGTCGCGGCCAGCGCCGTGACGACGCGGCGCACGCTCTCCTCGGCGTTGTCCTGCACATGCTGCATGTAGGCCTGCACTGTCTCCAGACCGACCTGCGCCACCAACGCGCGCAGCTCCTGGGCCCCCTTCTCGTTGGCGGCGATCTGCGCCCGCAGGTCGGCGAGGTTCTGCGCCGGATTGCGCGCCGGGTGCGGCCCGGCGCCCAATACGGCCAGCAGCTCGGCCTCGCGCAGCTGCGGCGTGGCGCCGCCCTCGACGAGCCGGAAGTTGTCGAGCAGCACGCCCTCGTCGGCGATGCGGCGCGAGAACGGCGGCATCGACCCGGGCGTGATGCCGCCGACGTCGGCATGGTGGCCGCGCGAGGCCACGTAGAACAACGGCCTTTCTCCCTCGCCTTCCGGGGGAAGGTTGGAGTGAGGGTCCAGGAACACCGGCGTCACCACCGTGATGTCCGGCAGGTGCGTGCCGCCGTGGTAGGGATCGTTGAGCACGAATACGTCGCCCGGCAGCAGCCGCGGGTTGCGCGCGATCACGGTCTTGATCGACTCGCTCATCGAACCCAGGTGCACCGGCATGTGCGGGGCATTGGCGATCAGCTCGCCGCCGCCGTCGAACAGCGCGCAGGAGAAGTCGAGCCGCTCCTTGATGTTCACCGAGTGCGCGGTGTTCTGCAGCCGCAGGCCCATCTGCTCGGCGATGTTCATGAAGAGGTTGTTGAAGACCTCCAGGCGCACCGGGTCCACCGCGGTGCCGAGCGCGGTGCGCGGCGCGCGCGGTCGCACGCGCGCCAGCTCCAGCGCGCCCTGCGCCGTCACGCGGGCCTGCCAGCCCGGCTCGACCACCGTCGTCGCGTTGCGCTCGGCGATGACGGCCGGCCCGTCGATGCGCGCGCCGGGCTGCAGCGATTCGCGCCGGTACAGGCCGGCGTCCTGCCAGGCGGCGCCGGCCTCGCCGTCGGTCGCGCCGTGCAGACGCACCATGGCCAGCGGCGTTGCGATGTGGTCGGCGCCCTCGGCCACGACAGGCGTCGGCAGCGGCTCGCCGGCACCCACCGCCTCCACCGACACCGCCTCGATCACCAGCGCCCGGCCCGCCATCAGGAAGGCATAGCGCTGGCGGTAGGCCGCGTCGAAGCGCGCGCGCAGCGCCGCCTCGTCGCCGGCGGCCAGCACCAGCGCCGTGTCGGTGCCTTCGTAGCGCACATGCACGCGGCGCAGCACCTCGATGCGCGACACAGCCACGCCCTGCGCCACCAGCGCGGCTCCCGCCTCGGCCGCCAGCGCATCGAGCCGTTCGCCGGCGGCGGCCAGACCTGCCGCGTCGAGGCGGCGCTCGACCGCCGTCTCGCGCATCGCGGCCTGGTCGGCCAGGCCCATGCCGTAGGCCGACAGCACGCCGGCCAGCGGGTGGATGAAGACGCGTGTCATGCCCAGTGCGTCGGCGACCGCACAGGCGTGCTGCCCGCCGGCGCCGCCGAAACACTGCAGCGTGTAGCCGCTCACGTCGTGGCCGCGCGCCACCGAGATGCGCTTGATCGCATTGGCCATGTTGGCCACCGCGATCTGCAGCGCACCGGCGGCCACGTCCTCCGGCAGGGTGGCACGGCCGGTCGCCACGGCGAGCTGCTGCGCCAGCGCACCGAAGCGCTGCACCACGCCCTCGGCGTCGAGCGGCTCGTCGCCGCGCGGCCCGAACACCGCGGGGAAATGTGCGGGCTGGAGGCGCCCCAGCAGCAGGTTCGCGTCGGTCGTCGTCAGCGGCCCACCGCGGCGGTAGCAGGCCGGGCCGGGATCGGCGCCGGCCGACTCGGGACCGACGCGCAGGCGGCCGCCGTCGAAGCGCACGATCGAGCCGCCGCCGGCGGCCACCGTGTGGATGCTCATCATCGGCGCGCGCAGCCGCACGCCGGCCACCTGGGTCTCGAAGGCGCGCTCGAACTCGCCCGCGTAATGCGACACGTCGGTCGACGTGCCCCCCATGTCGAAGCCGATCACCCGCTGGTGGCCGGCCTCGAGCGCCGTGCGCACCATGCCGACGATGCCACCGGCCGGACCCGACAGCACCGCATCCTTGCCCTGGAAGCGCGCGGCCTGCGCCAGCCCGCCCGAGCTCTGCATGAAATACAGCGGCACGCCGGGCATCTGGGCGGCCACGCGCTCGACGTAGCGGCGCAGGATCGGCGACAGGTAGGCGTCGACCACCGTGGTGTCGCCACGCGACACGAACTTCATCAGCGGGCTGACCTCGTGCGACACCGACACCTGCGTGAAACCCAGCTCGCGCGCGATGCGCGCCGCCGCCGCCTCGTGCTGCGGGTAGCGGTAGCCGTGCAGGAAGACGATGGCGCAGGCGCGCAGGCCGGCGTCGTGGGCCGCCCACAGGCGCTCGCGCAGCGCGGCCTCGTCGAGCGGCTCGACGACCTCGCCGTGCGCGCCCATGCGCTCGGCCGCCTCGACCACGCGCTGGTACAGCAGTTCGGGCAGCATGATGCGGCGGTCGAACAGCCGCGGCCGCGCCTGGTAGGCGATGCGCAGTGCGTCACGGAAACCGCGGGTCGTGACCAGCAGCGTCGGTTCGCCCTTGCGCTCCAGCAGCGCATTGGTCGCCACCGTGGTGCCCATCTTCACGCACTCGACCTGCGCAACGGGGATGGCCGCGCCGGCCGGCAGGCCCAGCAGGCGGCGTAGCCCCTCGACCACCGCGTCGTCGTATTGCCCGGGGTTCTCGCTGAGCAGCTTGGCGGTGTGCAGGCGACCGTCGGGCGCGCGGCCGATCACGTCGGTGAAGGTGCCCCCGCGGTCGATCCAGAACTGCCACCGTCTTGCGTCCATCGCTTCGCGTTCCCTCCAGGCCTCTCCGGGCGCGTGCCGGTTCGCCGCGCCCTCCGGGGCATCCTACCGGCGAGCGGCAGATCTGCCGGCCGGAATGCCCGCTTTTCCGGCGTTCCCGTTCGCAGCGCCTCCTTACGATGCCAGGGCGACCATGCCTGTCGCCTGCACTTGCCTCACCGCCCCGCCGACCCAACGCCATGACCGATCTCTCGCTGCCGCCGATGACGCCGCCCCGCAAGGCAGGCGCTGCAGCGCCCGACAGCCAGCAGGACGCCCCGCGCGCCGGGGCCTTCAGCTGGCCCACGCCGCCGTTCGCCGGCTATCCGCAGGCGGGCGCGCCCGGACAGGCCGAGCCCTGCGCCATCGAGGGACTCAACGGCAAGCTCATCAGCGGCCGGCTGATCAGCTTCTCGCCGGCGGACGAGCTGGCGAGCGTGCAGATCCCCCCGGCACGCTCCACGATGCCGCTGAAGTTCGCGCGCTTCCGTTCGCTGATGCTGACGGAGCCGCTGGTCCCGACCGCACCACGCAGCGACGATCCGCATGCCGCCGTGCTGGCTCACCGCCCGCGCAGCCGCTACAAGCTGGAGATGAAGTCCGGCGGTCCCCTCGTCGGCGAGACCATCGGTCACGTCGAGACTGCCTTCGGCCTGTTCCTGTTCACGCCGCTCGACGACAGCGGCCGCGTCACGCGGCTGTTCGTTCCGAACGATGGCATCGCCTCGCGCGAGATCGGGCCGCGGCTCGGCGACCTGCTGGTCGAGAGCCAGGCCGCCACCGCCGAACAGGTGAACGAGGCCGCCCAGATGCAGCAGAGCCTGCGCAAGCAGAAGCTCGGCGACATCCTGGTCACGCAGCGCAGCGTCACCTCCGACCAGCTGCTCGAGGCCATCGTGCAGCAGAGCCGCATGCCGATGGTGCGCATCGGCGAGGCGCTGATCGCGCTGGGCATGATCGACCACCAGCAGCTCGACGAGGCGCTGGAGCAGCAGAAGGTGGACCGCGGCGTGCCGATCGGCGAGCTGCTGGTGCGCCTGGGCCGCGTGTCGCGCCAGGACCTGCAGACCGCGCTGGCGCGCAAGATGGGCTACCCCATCGTCGACGCCAGCAGCTTCCCGATCGAGGCCGACGCGCTGCGCAAGCTGCCCTTCCCGACCGCGCAGCGCCTCAACGCGCTGCCGCTGCTGCTGCGCGACACGACGCTGGTGGTGGCGGTGGAAGACCCGTCCAAGCGCGGCGCGCTCGACGAGATCGAGTTCGCCAGCCAGTGCAAGGTGGCCCCGGTGCTCGCGCGCCACCACGACATCCAGGCCACGCTGCACAGCGCCTACTCGCGCATCGGTGTCGAGATCGCCGGCCTGGCACTCGACGACGGCCCCGAGCCCGAGCCCGCGGACGCCGGCAAGCTGCTGGAGAGCCTGGAGCGCGAGGGCGCCGACCAGAACGCCCGCGAGAACGAGAAGCAGATCGAGCAGAGCGACAACTCGCTCGTGCGCCTGATCCACACGATGATCATCGAGGCCTACAACCAGGGCGTCAGCGACATCCACATCGAGAACTACCCGGGCCGCGAGAAGCTGAAGATCCGCTTCCGCAAGGACGGCGTGCTCAAGCCCTACCTCGAGCTGCCGCACACCTACCGCAACGCGATCATCGGACGCATCAAGATCATGTGCGACCTCGACATCTCCGAGCGCCGCAAGCCGCAGGACGGCAAGATCAACTTCGCCAAGTTCTCGGCCCAGCACAAGCTCGAGCTGCGCGTGGCCACGATCCCCACCAACAATGGCCTCGAGGACGTGGTGATGCGGTTGCTGGCCTCGGCCAAGCCGGTGCCGCTGGAGAAGCTGGGCTTCAGCGAACGCCACCTGTCGCAGCTCAAGACGGCGATGGAGCGCCCCTACGGCCTGGTGCTGTGCGTCGGCCCCACCGGCTCGGGCAAGACCACCACGCTGCATTCGGCCATCAGCCACATCAACCAGCCGGAACGCAAGATCTGGACTGCGGAGGACCCGGTCGAGATCACCCAGGCCGGCCTGCGCCAGGTGCAGGTGAACCCGAAGATCGACTGGACCTTCGCGAAGGCGCTGCGCGCCTTCCTGCGCGCCGACCCGGACGTGATCATGGTCGGCGAGGTGCGCGACGGCGAGACGGCCCGCATCGCGGTCGAGGCCTCGCTGACCGGCCACCTGGTGCTGTCCACACTGCACACCAACAGCGCGCCGGAGACCGTGACCCGCCTGCTCGACATGGGCATGGACCCGTTCAACTTCGCCGATTCGCTGCTGCTGGTGCTGGCGCAGCGCCTCGTCCGGCGCCTGTGCACCGAATGCCGCGTGAGCCGCCCGATGACCGAGGCCGAGATCGAGGTGATGCTCGACGATCACCTGTTCGTGCAGCATCACGCCGACCCGGAGGCCGTGCGCGCCACCGTGCGCGAAGGCTGGCTGGGCCGCTTCGGCCGCGACGGCCGGCTGATGCACCACCACAGCCCTGGCTGCCCCGCCTGCGGCCACACCGGCTTCCGCGGACGCTGCGGCATCCACGAACTGATGCCGATGTCGCGTGAGCTGCGCCGCATGATCCAGACCGGCGCCCGCGCCGAGGAGCTGCAGCAGTTGGCGCTCAGCGAGGGCATGCTGACGCTGCGGCAGGACGGCATCGAGAAGGTACTGCAGGGCCAGACCTCGATCGACGAGGTGCGCGCCACCAGCAACGTCTGAGGTCCGTCCGGCACGGCTTGCCGCCGCGCTGGAGAGCCCGTCCCCGGGTCAGGCCGAGCTGTCGACGCAGGCCGGCGCTCTGCCGTGCATCACGTCCTTCATGATGCCCAGGCGCGCGAACAAGCGTGCCACATCGAGCACCTGGATCATCAGGCGCCCCTCGTTGGCCTTGATCAGGTGCGACACCAGCACCGGCGCGCCCCCACCGAGCTGCGGCGCCCGAGTGATCTGCTGCGCCGCGAACGCCGGCACGCCGTGAAGCTCGCTGACCAGCAGGCCGATCTCGACCTCCTGGTATCGCAGCACCACGACCTGGCTGGTATCGCTGATCACCGTGGGCAGACCGCCCAGCAACGAGCCCAGGTCGAAAGCCCACAGATAACCCTCGACGTGCCCTTCGCGCCGACGCGCCAGCATGCCGATGCGGTGCGGCACCTCGCCCGTCGACACGGCCGTCAGGTTCCACGCCGGCAGCGCCTCGATCACATGCTCGGCCGGCAAGGCCATCAACGCCGCATCGATGAAGAAGGTGGCGAACTCGGCGCCGCTCGCGATGGTCGATCCCTCGGTCAGCCGCGTGAGCGCCCGGTGGCGCGCGGTGAGCTGCGGGGCGCGCACCTCGCCGAGCGACTGGAAGGCTACCGCCAGCACATCCTCCACGTACCCGTCCGTCCGCTTGAACTCGCGATAGCCGTTGGAAGCCGAGCAGCCGACCAGGGTGTAGCGTCCATCGCGCACGATCACTCGCGACGCACTGCCGCCATTGCCCAGCGTCAGGAACTCGGGCGGCAGGTCCAGCGCGCCGCCGACGGCGACCGACGCGTCGGTGCTGGCGATGACGTGGCCGCGGCGATCCACGAACAGCGCCGACATGTCGGACTGGGCGCCGATGCCGTCGCGCAGCATCGCCTCGAACTCGCCCGCCGAGTTGAAGGCGATGCCGATGCCGCCGACCACCGTGGCCTCGTCGTCCAGTGCACGCACCGCGGCGTGATAGACATAGGTCGGCAGCTCGTCGCAGAGCGCCGACGGACGGAACGGCGTCACGTGATAGGACTGCGAGTCGGGCAGCGCCAGCACGGCCTGCAGTGTGTCGTCCTCGATCCGGCCGTCGACGACGCTGCCCTGCCCGCGCGGCTCGCTCGCGGCGACGATGCGCCCGCGGCTGTCGTAGACGACCAGCCGCGTGTAGACCGTGTAGAGCGCGTGGATGCCTTCGAGCAGCGCGGTGAGTGCGCGGCGTGCTGGCTCGTCGAGCACCGGCCGTGCGAGCGCGCTGCGCAGCTCGGGTGTCATCGCCCACCAGCGGCAGTCGTCGGAGCGCTCGTAGAGGTTGCGGTCGAGCAGCTCGACCAGCAGCTGGGTCGTGAACTCCGCGCTCGCGAGACTGGACGCGAGCACCGTGTCGTAAAGGTCGCGGATGGAACGCGCGAACAGCTCGTTGCTGCGTGCGCCGGTGTCGCTGATCTGCTCCAGCACGGTCTTGAGGCGCTGCAGGTCACCGCCCTCGCCGGCGGCCATCACCTGGCCGTTCCACACCACGCGCCGGATGCCGTCGGCGGCGGTGACGATCTCGTAGAGCGGCGGGCAGAAGCTGCGCGCATGCGACAGCAAACCTTCGGCGACGGCCTCGTCGAGGCGCTCCAGCACGCCCCTGGCCCGGCCGCTGAAGGCGACTTCGAGCGGGACCATCACCTGGCCCTGCCAGCCGGGAGGCCCGGCGTAGCCCTGGTAGCCGTCGGACACGAAGGTCTGGACCAGGTAGGTGCGCCCGGCATGGATGCACAGCTCGGGCTGCGCCGAGCGGTTCACCGGCACCACCGTGCCCAGCGGCAGCCATTGCTCATCGGCCGACGCGATGATGCGGTCGTCGGCGTCGAGCAGCATGATGTTGGAGCGGCCGTCCCGGCCATGGCGCGACGCGAAGATGCTCGCCATTTCCTTCTCGAATCCGAACACCAGGCACAGAACACCGACCGGCTGCCCGTCGTGCGGGTCCAGCATGCGCCGCGAGTAGACGAGCGAGCGCGGCCTGCCCGGCCGCAGGTCGGTCGCACGGAAGCTTTCGACATAGGTGTCGCTCGCCAGCGACTGGGCGATCAGCGGATCGCAGCTGCCTTCGATCGGCGAATGGGCGTCGATGTGGGCCAGCACGCCGCCGCGGGTGTCGAGCAGCACGATCTCGTCGTAGACGGTGTACTTGTCGCGGTACGCGCGCAGCCGCTCGACCACGGCCTCGCGCGTACCGCCGATGCCGGCGACGTACTCGCACAGCTCGCGGTCCGTCGCGAGGAAGCCGACGTCGGCGGTGCGCTCGTAGAGGTTGCGCACGATGATGTCGATCACATGGCGCGCGCGGGTGCCCAGCTCGGCCATCACGTTGGTCACCTTCTGGTGCACGAGGCTGCTGACCAGCTCCGTTTCGAGGCGCTGGAAGCCCTCGCGCGTGGCGGCCATCATCGGCAGGATGCCGCCCGCTTCTTCGGCGCAGTTCATCTTGGCCGACGCCTCGATCATGCGCCACGTCAGGTTGAGTTCACGCAGCGATTCGTCGCAGCGCACCACGTCCCGCATGTGCGGGAGGAACCCATCTATGTCCATTCTTGTGCTTGCTGTCCAGCCCGGCAGGCCGATGCGGCGCTGCAGCAATGTCCATGCCCGGCGCGACGCGCGCCGAGCCGCGCGGGCTAAGCGGCTGCGTCCAGCGGCCGCAGCGCGGCGTCGACCGAGCGTTGCGCCTGCTGCACCGCATGCAGCAGCTCGTTCTGGCCCAGCACCAGCGCACGCGCGTAGCGCTGGCTCACGCGGGCCAGCGCGGCCGCCGCCGAGGCCCCGGCCCGTGCTTCGCGCGAGGCTATCGCGGCCGCGGCCTCGACGGCCGCGCTGGCCAGCAGACGCAGCGTGTCGGCGCGGTGATCGGGGGCGCGCACCGGCGCCTCCAGAGACACACGCCGCATCGCATGCAGCACGGTCTCGTCGAAACCCCAGTGGCGTGCGACGGCCAGGCCCAGCGCGTCGAGCTCCACGCCGATCACGGCGCAGGCCGCCGCCGCTTCGGACATGCCGCGCGCGCCGCCCGGCTCGGGATCGACCAGGCGATGGATCTGTTCGGCTTCCTCGGGAAAGTGGTAGCGCACGAGCAGCATGCCCAGGCTCTGCAGCAAGGCGAGCAGGAAGGCTTCTTCGCCGTCCATGTCGGCCGGGCACAGCGTGCGCGCCACGTGCGCCGCGACGCGCGCCTCGCGCAGGCTCGCCGCCAGCGCGACGGCGTTCGTTTCGGACAACGCACCCGGCCACGGCCGCAGGCCGTTCGCCACCGGCCGCAGGCCCTGCACGCCGAACAGCTGCACCGCGCGCCGCACGGTGGTCACGCCACCGCTCGCGTGCGCCGCGAACTGGGCCGCATTGACCTGGCGCAGCAGCTCGAAGGCCAGCGCCGGGTCCTGGATGATCAGTTCCGCCATCTCGTCGATGCGCTGCTGCTCCATCGCCACCACTGCGGACACACGGCCCAGCAGACCCGGCAGCGCCGGCAGGTGGCCCACGCTGTGCAGGCGGTCGAGCAGGAGGCCGAGCACGCCATCGCCACCGGCCGCCTGCGCGTCCAGCCAGCCCTGCAGCGCGCGCTGGAGACTGCGCGCGCCGAGGTAGCGGCGCTGCGGCTCGCGCTCGGTGGCGCGGTTGGCAATGGCCCGCAGCGCATCGGGCACCGGCTGCGGCGTGGTCCAGCCCAGGCGCACGATCTCGCGGTCGAGCCGCGCCAGCGCCGTGGGCGGGTCGGCCTCGTCGAGCGCCGGCTGGCCGGCGAGCAAGCGATGCAGCAGCAGCCCGCAGGCCTGCAGGTCGCGCGCGCCGGCATCGCGTTGCGTGCGCAGGGCGTCGGGATCGACGGCCAGCGCCGAGCCGCTGGCCGCGGCGGCCTGCGATGCCGAGGCATCGGCGCCGGGCAGCAGCAGCGCACGGCCCTGCGGATCGATGAGCACGCTGTAGCCGCCCACGTCGCCATGCGCCAGGCCGGCTTCGTGCACGAAGGCCAGCCCCTGCAGCAGGTCGCACAGCCATTGCGCGGCCTGCACCGGCGAGGGCATCTCGCCGCCGGCCAGATGGGCATCGAGCGTGAGGCCGGCCAGCGCCGGACCCGCCAGGAAGGGCCAGCGCTCCTCCACGCCGACGTCGACGATGGGCAGCAGTTGCGGATGGCTCAGGCGGGCCGCGTGGCGCGCACCGCGCAACCACGCCTCGAGCGCGGCCACGTCGGCCGGTTGCTGGCGCGGCAGCGTGAGGTAGCGGTCAGCGCCGGCCGCCGGGTCATGAGCCAGCCACAGCATCGTGCGGCTGCTCTTGCCGAGCAGTTGCCGAAGCTCGAAACGACCGAGACGCCGGCTCGTGGACGAGCCGGCCGGCAGGGCGCCGGGCGTGGTGGTCGGGGCAGCGGGCATCGGCATGGGCACAGTGATCACGCGATTGGACCCCGGAGCGCGCGCCGGCGATGCCGCGAACTGCGGGGTGCGGACGGCTCTGTTCGTGGCGCCGGGCCCGCCATTCCTATACTGGCCCGACCTGACCCTGCCCTGGAGTGTTCACCGATGAAGCTTGCCCTGCTGGGGACCGGACTGATGGGCGCGCCGATGACGCGCCGCCTGTGCGCGGCCGGCCTCGACGTGACCGTGTGGAACCGCACGCGCGCCAAGGCCGAGGCCCTGGCGCCAGCCGGTGCCCGCGTGGCCGACACGCCCGAGGCGGCGGTGCGAACGGCCGAGCTCGTGATCACGATGCTCGAGCACGGCGACATCGTGGAGGAGTTGCTGTTCGCGCAGGGTCTGGCCGACACGCTGCCGCGCGGCGCGCTGCTGGTGGACATGAGCTCCATCCGGCCGGCGCAGGCGCGTGCCCACGCCGACGCGCTCGCCGAGCGCGGCGTGGCCCATCTCGACGCCCCGGTCTCGGGCGGCACGGTGGGCGCCGAAGCCGGCACGCTGGCCATCATGGCCGGCGGCGAGGCGGCCGACTTCGAGCGCGCGCGGTCGGCGTTCGCCCCGCTCGGCCGCGCCACCCACGTGGGCCCACACGGCGCGGGGCAGCTGGCCAAGCTGGCCAACCAGATGATCGTGGGCATCACCATCGGCGCCGTGGCCGAGGCCCTGCTGCTGGCCGAACGCGGCGGCGCCGACCCGGCCAAGGTGCGCGAGGCCCTGCGCGGTGGCTTCGCCGACAGCCGCATCCTCGAGGTGCACGGCCAGCGCATGGTCGAGCGCGACTTCGCCAAGCGCGCCGCGATCACCGTGCAGATCAAGGACCTGCGCAACGCGCTGACCACCGGCGCCGAGCTCGGCTTCGACGCGCCGATCACGCAGTTGTTCGAGCAGCTGTACCGCAGCGCCGCCGACCACGGCTGGGCCGACGCCGACCACGCCGGCCTCTGGCTGGAACTGGCACGACGCAACGGCATGAAGTGAGCGGCGATCGGCTACAATCCGCCTCGTCGTGGGGGGGTAGCTCAGCTGGGAGAGCGTCGCGTTCGCAATGCGAAGGTCGGGAGTTCGATCCTCCTCCTCTCCACCATCCACCAAGTCCCGGACTTCCCGCCAAGTCCTCGACGAACACAAAAGCCCTGGAGCGCCGATGCCCCAGGGCTTTTTCATGCCCGGCTTCGCAGCCTCGGCACCCCGCTCACCTCACCGGCATGACCGCCGGCACGCCCTGGTCCTTCAGCAGGAACACGACGAACTTCGCCCGTTCGGTCTGGCTCGCATTGCGGCCCACGAGGTGGATGTCATCCGGCGCCTCGTAGAAGCCTTGCCCGGGCTCGAGCGTTACCGCGGGGCCGCCTTTCACCTGCATCACGATCGCTCCCTCGAGCACATAGACGAAGGCATGCGCTTTGTGCCGATGGATGGCGTCGGCCCCGCCCGGCGGGTAGGTCACGGTGAGCACCAGCCCTTCCTTGCCGGCCAGGTCGGCCAATGGCCTGGACATGACCTGCTCGACGCGGGCAGGCGGGGCAGCCTGGGACCGCGGCGCAGCGAGCACCGCGCTGGTGAGCAGAAGGAAAGCGAGCATCTTCGTCATGAGGAACTCCGGGACGAAATGAAAGGACTGCGCGACGCACTGCCGCGCCTCACGGCACGATGACGTGGTCGGGGTTGGCGATCGCGAAGGCGGCCTCGCGATCCGCCTGGGGCGGATAGATCCACTGCGTGTTGATCGCCTGCTTCGTGGCCTTGCCAACCTCGCGCGTCAGCTTGATCTGGCGGTCCCAGCCTTCGGTGAAGAGGGCGCCCCAGGGCCCCAGATCTAGACAGGTCACGTACTTCGGCTGGCTGTAGGGGTGGGTGGGCAGGCCGACCAGTTCGGCGGCAGCGTTGTGGCCCGCGACGCGGCCCAGGCTCAGCGCGTGCTGGCAGGACATCGCCGCGTGATGGCCCTCGTCGTCGGTGGCCGCCAGCGCGACATCGCCGGTGACGAACACGTCCGGCACACTGCGGGCCCGCAGTTGCGGATCGGCGTGCACGCGCCCAAAGCGATCATGTTCGCCTTCGATCTGCGCGGCCAGCGGGTGCGCTCTGGCACCGGCGGTCCACACCACGGTGTGGGTCGCGATGCGTTCGCCGCTGGAGAGGGTCACGCCGTCGGCGTCGATCGCCACGACCCCCGCGGAGGTCTTCACCTCCACGCCGCACTCGGCCAGGGCCGACTCGATCACCGGGCGCGGCACCGGCCCGAGATCCGGACCGATGACCGGCGCCTGCTCCACCACCACGACACGGATCTTCGCGTCCGGACCGAGGATGTCGCGCAAGCGACGCGGCATCTCGGTCACGGTCTCGATGCCGGTGAAGCCGCCGCCGGCCACCACGACCGTGTTGCGCGCGGCCGTCTCCGGCCGCTCGGCCAGCGAGCGCAGATGGGCGTCGAGGGTCATCGCGCTGGCCAGTTGATCGACGTTGAAACTGTGCTCGGCCAGACCAGGCACGTCGGGCAGGAACAGCCGGCTGCCGGTCGCCAGCACGAAGCGGTCGTAGGGCAGCGTGCTGCGCCGGCCGTGGGCGCCGGTCACCTCCACCTCGTGCCGGTCCGTGTGGACGGCCTCCACCACCCCGGCAAGGTGGCGGACACCGACCGCCGCGAACAGCGGCGCGAGGTCCGGCGCCATCTCCTCGAACGCGGTTTCGTAGAGGCGCGGGCGGATGTGCAGATGGGGCGTGGGCGACACGACGAGGATCTCCACGTCGCGCTCCCGACCGGCCAGCGACACGGCCCGGGCGGCCGACAGCGCCGCCCACGTCCCGGCGAAGCCCGAGCCTGCGATCACGATCTTCTGGGTCATTCGATGCTTTCTTGATGAGGACACAAGTGGCGAGGTTCCGGCGCTCGAAGAAGACGCGCGGGCATGCGGCGGCGCTCCCGATGGGCCGGCAGGCCTCCGGGCAAGCGGTGCCGATCAGGGGGTGGGACGCTCAGTTCACGGGTCGTGATCGCGCCGCAGCGGCGCGATCGGCACGGCCCTGGCGGAGCCGCGCGACTGGCCGCGGTCGCTCAGCCACGCCTGCACGTCCGGGCCGAAACGCGCCGGCGCCTTGCGGCCCAGCGTGAGGGCCAGGCCGGCGAGCGTTTCCTGGGCCAGGGCGTCGCGCATCGACTTCTCCGCGCGCAGCATCACGGCGTGGATCGCGCAGACGCCGCCGGTCGCCCAGCGCGGCGCATCGCCCTCGAAGACGGCGCAGCGGCCGCGGATCTCCTGGCAGTCGAACAGGGGCTTGTCGCCCTCGATCGCATCCACCACGTCCAGCACCGTGATGCGCTCCGCCGGCCGCGCCAGGCGGTAGCCGCCGCGCACGCCGGCACTGGCCGCCACGATGCCGGCCTTCTCCAGCTTCGGGAAGATCTTCGCCACGAAGCTGGGCGAGATGCCCTGCAGTTCCGCCAGGTCGCGGCTGCTCGGTTGCGTCTCGCCGGCGTCCACCAGCCAGAGCAGGCAATGGAGGCCGTATTCGACACTGCTGGTGAGGTGCGCCATAACGCAGACTATATTTGTCCGCGTTCAATGGCGCAAGCGAAATCAGCAGCGCACTGACTGCTCGCCGGAGTGAAGGCTCAACGATCGTCGCCGCGTCGGGCGACTCCCGAGTACAGACTGGTCAGCCATCTCGGCCCGGGCCGGTAGCGGCGCTGCAGGCTTTCGATCCGGAAGCCCGCCGACTCGATCAGCCCCGGCATCTCGCGGTTGAGATGGCAGCCGCCGGCCAGCGGCCTCCAGTACGGCGTGAGGCGGTCCTGCCAGCGCCGCACCGACGCGTCAGGCGCGGCTCCGTGCTCCAGGAACAGCAGGCGCCCGCCCGGCACCAGCACGCGATGGACCTCCTTCAACGCCTGGGCCGCATCGGGAATGGTGCAGAGCGTGAAGGTGGACACCACGCAATCGAAGCTGCGGTCGTCCACCGGGATGCGTTCGGCCGACAACGGCAGCGCCTGGATCTCCAGGCCTGCGGCCTGGGCCCGGCGCCGGGCCAGGGCATGCAGGCCGGGATCGACGCCGCACAGGCATTGCAGTCCGGCAGCGCGGTAGTACGGCAGATTGCGTCCCGTGCCCATGCCGATCTCGAGCACCCGACCCGAGGCCTGCGGGACCAGTTCGGCGCGCCCGCTCTCGAAGCTGGGCAGACCGCAGATGACATCGACCGCGCGCGGCAGGATGTGATCGTTGTAGAAGTTGCTCATCGGTGCGCACCGAGGATTGCGGTGGCGGCGAGCATACGCCGCAGCCCCGGTCTGCCACTACGAAAGGCAACTGACGAACCGGGCCGGCGCGGGCCTGGGCGACACGGGTCGCCGTCCCACCACGGTGCCCACGTTGACGAAGCACACGGCCTGCTCGTGCGGCTGCACGCCGAACAGGCCGCGCAGGCGCGTCGATGCCATCGCACGGCCGCTGGTCAACCCGCTGCCGAAGCCCATCGAGTGCGCCGCGAGCAGCAGGTTCTGGAGCGCCGCGCCGAGCGAGACGAGCCGCTCGGCCGCGGGAACGGCGTCGGCATCGCGCTCGTCGTCTCGCAATCGCGCGATCGCCAGGGCGATCCACGGGGCACGCCAGGCCTTGAGCCGGGCTGCCTCGATCTGGACCAGGGTCGCGCCGGGATCACGGTCGATCAAGGCCAGCGCGAAGGCCTCGGCCAGGCGCGCGCGCTGATCGGCAGGAACGATCACGAAGCGCCAGGGTACGAGCCGGCCGTGGTCCGGCGCCGTCGCGGCCGCGCAGAACAGGCTCTCGACCTGATCCGCGTCAGGACCCGGCGCGACCAGACGCTTCGGAGACGTGTGCTGCCTTGCGGCCATCATCGCCCGCAGCCCGACACCCGCGCGCGACGCGCCGTCGTGTTCGCACGCAGGCAGCGACGGCGTGCTGCGACCCCCGGTTTCTTCAGGCGCGACGAACGTCACTGCGTCCACGTCGGATGGAGACCGGTGCTGCGCCACTCGACCGGCGAGCGTGTCGCGGCCGCTCCAAGAGCCGGCCCGGCACGCATCGCCTCCCAGGCCGCCTCGTCGTCGTCCACGCCCTCGGCGAACCGGCGGCACAGCGCGAAGCGCACGAACCGCTGCCCCCGGGCGAGCGCCGCGGCCAGCGCCTCCTGAAGCTGGGGCCAGGTCTGCTCCTGCGGCAGCACGTCGTCGCAGAACACCGGGCGCATCGCAGGCAACTCCTTGACCACGACCCGTGCCCGATAGACCGAGCAACCGGCATCCGCCACGGCGCTCACCTGGATGCTGTACTCGGCACCGCGTTCGTCGGCCTCCACCATGGCGGGTCTCCTCCGGTCGGTCAGGCAGGCGCCGCCGCGGCGGCGTCTCCGGGGTCGATCAGGTAGCTGTAGCCGTGCTTGCGGAAACCCAGGCCTTCGTAGAAGGCATGGGCCTTCTCGCGATTGACGTGGCTCGACAGCACCAGCTTGTAGCAGTCTCGCGCCGCGCACAGCTTCATCGCGAACTGCATCATCCGCCGGCCGATCCGCTGTCCCTGGGCGTCCGGCGCCACGACCACGTCTTCCACGATGCACGAGTCGCGCGCGCCGTGGGAGATGCCGCCCACGAAGACCACCGAGAAGGTGCCCACGATGAGATCGTTCGACTCCGCCACGTAGATGTGGTGCAGCGGGTTCGCTTCCAGATCGAGAAAGCGCGCCCAGGCGTGCTCGATCGGCATCTCGGGCTCGGGCGTGATGTCGAGCTGCTTGTAGAACTCCAGGAGACGCGGCACGTCGGACAGCCGCGCGGCGCGTATCTCGAGGTCCTTCACGGCGGTTCTCCGGTCCGGGCGGCTAGACGCCGAGCTTCAGCACGCGCTTCGCGTTGCCGTACATCACGTCGTCGATCACGCCCTCCGCGAAGCCGAGGGTGCGGTAGTCGTTGATCGACTGTCCCATCGGCCGGAACGGGTAGGAGCTGCCGAACAGGATCTGGTGGCGCATGCAGCCGTTCGCGGCCTCGACGTAGAGCGAGCCCCCCGGCGCGAAGATGTACATGTCGGGCACGATGAACACGTTCTCCCATCGGAACGCGACGCCGATGATCTCGTTCACGTACGGATAGAAGCCGTGGTAGCAGATGATCGACAGCTTGGGGAAGGCCTTCGCCACGTGGCCTACCGCAGTGGGCGTGACCATGTCGAGGCTCGGCGCCGTGGGGCCGGACATGATGGAGACCGGCACGCCGAGCTGCGCGCAGGCGTCGTAGATCGGGAACAGCATCGGGTCGTCGGCCTTGCAGAGCGGGCTGCCGAAGCCCGGCTCGACGTTGATCGCCTTGAGGTCGAGCTGCCGCACCGCGCGCTCCACCTCGTCGATCGCCGCCTTGACGCCCCAGCGGTGCGGATCGATCGAGCCCACCCCGACCAGTTCCTTGTGGCCGCGGACGAGTTCGTGGATCTCGTCGTTGGAGTGCTTGATGCCGGGCGTGTCGCGCCCCACCACCACTGCCGCCGTGATGCGCGTCTCCTTGATGTCGCGCAGGTAGCCGTCGATGTTCTTCGAATGCGTGAAGTGCTCCAGGTCGCGCGAGCCGACCCGGCCGTTCAGCCACTTCACGACCTCGAACTCCGGCGTGCCGCGCGTCTTGCCGTAGAAATCGTGCAGGAACGCAGGGCGGCTGCGCATGTCGATCACCTTCTTGCTGGCCATGGGGGGTTCTCCTTCTTGGATGGTTCGTTCGTTGGGCGGGTCGGCGGCGCGACGGCGTTCACTCCGGCAGCTTCGCTTCGGCCGGCGCCTTGCCGGTGCGCTTGGCGTAGGCCTCGATGAAGTCCGCCGCGGCGCGGCTGCCGCCCGAGAAGGACTTCATGGCCTCCTCGTGCAGCAGCGACAGCGCCTGCATCTTGATTTCGTTGGCGCGCTCGCTGTCGAAGGCGTTGGCCAGCCTTCGCGGCCGTGGGATGTCGACCTCGAGCGTCGCTCGCACCCGCGTCGGGATGTTCGTCATCACGATCAGGCGGTCGGCGAGGAAGATCGCCTCGTCGATGTCGGTGGTCACGAAGAAATTGGTGCGGTGCGACTCCTCGTACAGGCCGGAGTAGTACTCCCACATCAGCTCCTTCGACATCGCGTCGAGTCCGCGGAACGGCTCGTCGAGGATCATCACGTCGGGGTTGTTGATCATGGCGCGCGCCAGTTCGGCACGCCGCTGCATGCCGCCCGAGAGCTGCGTGGGGTACTTGCGGCTGAAGGCCTTGAGTCCCACCTTCTCCAGCAGGAAGTCGGCCTGCGACTGCGTCTGCCCGTTCTGCTCGCCGCGCGCGCGCGGTCCGTAGAGGATGTTGTCCATGGTCGTCATCCACGGGAACAGCGCGCTTTCCTGGAACACCACGAGACGGTCCTTGCCGGGGCCGGTGATGGGCCGCCCGTCGATCTGGATGCTGCCGCTGTCGGGCTTCTCGAAGCCCGCGAGCAACCGGATCAGCGTGCTCTTCCCGCAACCCGACGGGCCGATCATCACGGTGAGCTTGTTGCGCTCGATCGTGAACGAGCAGTCCTGCACCACGGTCTTGGCGAACGGTCCGGCGCCGTAGGTCTTGGTGACGTTGCGGACCTGGATCTCGCCGCGCGTGCTGCCCGAAGGCTTGTGTTGGGCCATCGTGCACTCCTCAACGCTGTTTCAACCAAGGCGTGACCAGTCCGCCGAGCGCACGCAGCGCCTCGCTGCAGGCGAAGCCCGCGATGCCGATGCTGATCATGCCGACGACGATCTGCTCGTACGAACCGCCCACGTACGAGTTCCAGATGAAGAAGCCCAGGCCCCCGCCTTCGGCGCTCTTGCCGCCGCCGGAGATCATCTCGGCCGCCACCACCACCTCCCAGGTGATGCCCATGCCCACCGCGGAGCCGACCACGATCGACGGCAGCGTGGCCGGCAGCACCACGCGGCGGAAGATGTCCCACTGCGACGCGCCCATCGCCTGCGCCGCCTGGAAGTAGCGCACGTCGATCGACTTGGCCCCCCCGACGACGTTGATGACGATGGTGAAGAAGGCGCCGAGGAAGGTCACGAAGGCGATCGACATCTCGGCCGTGGGCCAGAAGATGATCGAGGCCGGCACCCAGGCCAGCGGCGGGATCGGCCGCAGCAGCTCGAAGCTCGGGAACACGACGCCGTGCACCGCCTTGCTCACGGCCATCATCAGGCCCAGCGGGATGCCGATCAGCATCGCCGCGCCGAAGCCCGCGAGCACCCGGACCAGGCTGAGGTACCAGCTCTCCCAGTAGCCGGCATTGCCCAGCAGGCCCGCCCAGGCCTTGAGCACGCCGCTGGGCGCCGGCACCTGGCCGATCCAGGGCAGCGCGAAGCCCAGCCATTCGGGCGATCGCGCGCCCAGTTCCCACAGGATGACGAAGGCCGTCAAGGCGATGATCGCGCGCAGCGTCGAGCGGCTCAGCACGCGCTGGCGGAAACGGGTGATGCCATGGCTCATGGTTCAGCCCTCCTTCTCGCCGGCCGCGAAGGACTTCTTCGCTTCCTCGTGCACGATCGCACTGGTCTCCTCCATCAGCTCGCGAAAGCGCGGGCTCGTCAGCACGCTGTAGTCGCGCGGGTGGGGAATGTCGACATCGAGGATCTTCTTCGGCCGACACGGCCGCGAGGTCATGATCACCAGCCGGTGCCCGAGGAAGATGGCCTCCTCGAGGTCGTGGGTGATGAAGAAGATCGTGACCTTGTTCTTGTAGTAGATCTCCAGCAGTGCCTCGTGCATGACCGACTTGGTCAGCGAGTCGAGCGCGCGGTAGGGCTCGTCGAACAGCAGCACCTTCGGGTCGTTCATCAGCGCGCGCACGATCTCCACGCGCCGGCGCAGCCCCGAGGACACCTCGCCGGGGTAGTTGTTCTCGGTGCCGCTCAGGCCGGCATCGGCCATCATGCGGCGGGCCTTCTCGTAGATCTCCTTCTTGCCCATCTTCCCCTGCATCAGCGGGCCGAAGGCGACATTCTCGAGATTGGTCTTCCACGGGAACAGCGCGCCGTTCTGGAACACCACGATGCGGTCCGAGCCCGGCTCGGCCTTGGGCTTGCCGGGACCGCACAGCACCTCGCCGTCCATCGTGATCGTGCCCGAGCTGATGCTGTGGAAGCCGGCGATCGCGTTGAGCAGTGTGGTCTTGCCGCAGCCCGATGGCCCGACGATCATGCAGATCTCGCCGGCCGCGATGTCGAGCGTGCAGTGGTCCACCGCCATCACGGCCGCGCCGTCGGGGTCGTAGACCTTGACGACATCGTCGATGCGGATCGCGCCCTGGGTGGCGGCCCGGCCGCCGGACTGGCGCTGTCTTTCCTGGGTGGTGTTCATCTCAGCGTCCTCCCAACGCCAGCTCGCGCACGCGCCACTGCATCATCATGTCGCCCACCACACGCACCATGGCGCTGGTCACGTAGCCCACCGCACCGAGCGTGACCATGCCGATCACGATCGTCGGGTACTGCACCATCGTGTACGAGGTGTTGATCACATAGCCCAGGCCGAACTCGCCCGAGACCATCTCGCCGGCCACCAGCGAGAACCACGCGACCCCGACCGAGATCTGCAGCCCCGTGAAGATGTAGGGCATGGACCCCGGCACGATGACCTCGCGGAACACCTGCCACTTGCTCGCGCCCAGGCAGTAGGCCGCGCGGCTGTAGGACTCGTCGATCGACTCGACGCCGAGCATGGTGTTGAGCGCCGTGGCGAAGAACGAGGCCAGGAAGGTCAGGAAGATCACCGGCGTCTCGGTGCCCGAGAACATCAGGATCGCCAGCGGCACCCACGCCAGGATGGGGATCGGCCGCAGCGTCTCGAAGATCGGGAACACGTATTCGCGGAAGGTCTTCGACCAGCCGAGAAAGAGCCCCAGCGGCACGCCCAGCCCGGTGGCCAGGAAGAAGGCCGTGGCGACCCGCCGCACGCTGGCCCAGATGTGGTCGTAGTACTCCGGCGTGTAGATCGAGAGCCCGTACACCGGATGGCGGTTGAACATCTCGGTGAACACCGTCGTCAGGCCCGGCATGTCCCGAAAGCGCGGCAGCTTCCAGACCTCGACCGTGAAGTACCAGAAGCCCAGCAGCATGGCGTAGCCGGCCAGCATCATGTAGGGCTTGGGGCTCTTGAGCCACTGCGAGAGGCGGAACATCGTGCGCGCCCAGCCATCGCCGCCACCATGACCCTGGGCCGCGCCGGAGTCGGCTGCGCCGAAATGCGGCACCCGCGCCGCGACCGACGGCGGCGCCGAGAACTCGCGGGTGATCATGGTCGCGAAGCGGCTCATCACCACGTCGCCGCGCGCCGGAGACTGCTTGATCAGTGCCATCAGCGCCCCGCCGTTGATGCGGATGGCCTCGGTACGCTCCAGGCACACCGTACGGGCCATGCGTCGATTGCGACCGGTCAGCACGGCCGCCCAGCCGAACACGTCGCCCGGGCGCATCACCTTCTCGAGCAGTTCGCCGCCGGCTTCGCTGCGCAGGGCGTGGTTCACGCTGCCGGAGGCGACGATGTAGACATCGTCGGCCTCTTCGTCGAGGTCGTAGATCATGTCGCCACGCGCATACGACTTCAGCTTCGACAGCTTCACGATCTCCTGAAGCATCTCCGGCGGTACCGTCTGGAACGGCATGGCTCGCTTGAGCACCGCACCGATGTGATCCATGCATCCTCCTGAATGGGGCCGAGTGGCGGCACCGCCTGCGGCCCCGGGCCGCGGCGATGACCGGCTGCTCTCTCTCTCGCTCGGGGCCGAACGGCCGGCTACTTCTTGCCGTACTCGCTGTCGGGCATGGACTTGACCTCACCGATCGGCGAACTCAGGCTGCGCTCCTTGAGCACCTGCGCCGCCATGTCGTTCATCAGCGCGTCGGCGCGCAGCTTCTCGACGTTGATGCTCTTGATGGAGAACAGGAAGGCCGCGGACTGGTTGATCTGCGCCACCACCTCGGGTGTCAGCGTGAAGGGCATCTGCATGCGCACCGGGATCCCGCCGATCTCGGCCGGGTACTGGCCGTAGAGCGAGTGCCACAGCATCTTCTCGGTGAAGCCGGTCGCCTGCTGCGCGGCCATCGCCGCCACCTCCATCGCGTTCTTCGGGTCGGCGAGGAACAGCTGGGCGTCGAGCTCGGCGTTCAGCCAGGCCTTGGCGACGTCGGGACGCTGCTTGATCAGGTCGGCCCGCATGGCCAGGAAGCCGGCGTCCTTCTCGTTGACCGTCGCGCCGCTGGCGATGCGCCGCGCCAGCCCCTCCTCCACCAGCCGCGAGGCGGTGGGCTCCCAGATCGCCGCGGCATCGAGCTTGCCGGCGCGGAAGCCGCTGGTGATGACCTCGATGTTCTGGTTCATGATGGCCGCCGGCGCGACGCCCTCCTTGCGGAAGGCCTCCTTCGCGAAGCGGTCGGCGCAGCTGCCCAGCGGGATGCCGATGCGCTTGCCCTCCAGCCACTTGACGCCCTCCTTGCCGTTGCCGAACTTGGGCGCGTCGTTGCGGGCCAGCAGGATGTTGCACTGGTCGAAGCCGACGCCGAGCGTCGCGACGATGCGGATGTCCGCCACCGATTCCTTGGTGGTCGAGACGATCGCCGGCATGTCGCCCATGTAGCCGATGTGCTGCTTGCCGGCCAGCATGGCGTTGACGATCACCGCGCCCTGCAGCCCGATCGAGAAGTCGACCGAGGAGCCCTTGGGCAGGTATTTCTCGTAGAACTTCTTGCCCCGCATGACCACGCCGGACCACGACTGGGTGTAGTACGGCTGGTAGCCGATCACCAGCTGGACCGGGTCCCCCGGCTTGCCGTAGTCGAGGTCGGCGGCGAGCGCCGTCGAAGGAGCCCCGATGCCGAGGCCGCAAGCCACCGCCATCGCTGCGGCGGCCGCGCGTACACGCTGATTCATCCAGAACGTCATGCTTGTCTCCTTGTTGGTTCATGCGGTGCCCGCGCAGCGGGCCCGGTTTTATCGGACCATTCGACTCCCTCTGCGGGCTTCCTTGTTGTTGCTTGCCTTCCTTATGCGGGTTCCCGTGCGGCGCGGTTCACTTGCCGCCCTGCGTGCGCAGATGCCGCGTGATCAGCGTCGAGAGCTGGCGCATCACGAGGAAGCCTGCCGCCGGCTCCTCCGCCAGCACCTTCAGGACGTCCTCGCCCTTGAGCCTCAGGAACGTGGACGGCTCCATGCAGGTGGCGCGTGCGATGCGGCGCGGCTGGTCCTGCAGCAGTGCGGCCCAGCCGAACATCTCGCCCTTGCGCAGCATGAAGCCCGCCATGCGCGTGCGGTCCTCGCGGCCGATCTCGAACTCCACGCGGCCCGATTCGAGGATGTAGAGGTCGTCGGCCGGATCGCCGATGTCGTAAAGCGCCGCCGCCACACCGTGCTCTTCGCGCCGCGCCAGGGCGTCGAGCCGCCCGATCACCGCATCGGAGATGCCCTTGAACAGCTCGCAGGCCCGCAGCGCACTGGACTGCAGCACGAAGATCTCGCCGCCGACGTGCTCGATCTCGTAGCGCTCCAGCGGCGCCTCGGCCAGCCCGAGCGCCTCGCCCGTCTTCACGTCCCACTGCCACAGGTGCTGGTGGCAGGTGAGCGTGCTGCCGTCGAAGAAGCCCTCGTCGAGACACACGTCCTGGTGCGGGCACAGGCCCTGGAAGGCGTGGAACTGGTCGCCGCTGTTCACCACGAGGACCTTGCTGCCCGTGGCCGTGTCGTAGCACTTCATCCCCTGGCCGGGGATCTCGCTGGCGCTGCAGATGCGGATGCGCTTCATGGGGGACCTGTCGTCAGCTGAACTTGTCGTAGCGGATGTTGTCGGTCGACACGCGTGCCATCAGCAGCATGCGCACGCAGGCGTCCACCGCCGGCGGCGGCCCGGCCAGGTAGGCGCGCACGCCCTGATAGCGCCCCTGCATGCCACGGCCGGCCACCTCGTGCACGAAGCCGGTCTCGAACTGCAGCAGCGGATGGCTCGCCCGCAACGCGTCGGACGCCGGTTCCTCGGAGAACGCGATCGTGACGCGCAGGCGCTCGCCGCAGGCGGCGCGCAGGCGGCTGAACTCGTCGAGGAAGAACGCGTCCTTCATCGAGCGCACGCCGAAGAAGACGTCGCCGTCGTGGCCGGCGAAGTAGTCGGCCCGCGCGGCCCGCTCCAGGATCGACATCATTCCGGCGATACCGCTGCCGCCAGCGATGCAGAGGATGTTCTTGTCGAGCTCCGGATAGAAGGTGGCCGAACCGAGCGGCCCGAACAGCTCGACCGCGGTGCCGGCCGGCGTGGCCGAGAACAGCCAGTCCGACAGCCGGCCGTCGGGCTTCTTCTTGATGACGAAATCGAGCTCGAGGGCGTCCTTCGCGTGGTTCACCATCGACCAGCCGCGGTAGCCGTCGATCCCCGGCACCTGGACCAGCACGAACTGCCCGGCGTCGAACGACAGCGGCGCGGCCAGCGCGATGCGCAGCGACATCACATCGTGCGTCAGCAGCCGGGCGGCGACGATGCGCCCGGACGCGGCACGCGGGATGCAGACGTCGGGCTCGAGGTCCTCGACGAAGCTCGCCACCTCGATCGACAGCGGACCGCGCGCGGCGCACTGGCACATCAGGAACTCGTCGGCCTGCTTCAGGTACTTGCGGCCGGGCGCCTCGGGCCACAGGTCGTCGATCTCGCCCGACAGCAGCCGCGCCTTGCAGGTGCCGCAGGTGCCGCTGCCGCACTCGTAGGGCAGGTCGATGGCCTGGCCGAGGCCGGCGTACAGCACCCGGCTGCCCGGCTCGGCGTCGAACGCATGGGCGCGATTGCGCGCCTTGACTTCGATCTTCATGGGGTGGCTCCGTGGCCGGCGCTCAGATCGGGATGTGGTAGCCGAAGCCGAGCATCCGCGTGTCGAGCCGCACGTTGCGCTCGAGCATCCGCGGTCCCTCGGCGCCGAGCGCGACCCGGTCGTAGATCTTGCCGACCGCGAACAGCTCGGTCGTGCCGCCGTCCAGCGTGGTGCGGTACGCCTGCACGGTGCTCACCACCTCGGCCTGCGCCGCGCCGTCGTCGAACTTCACCGTGTACACGCAGACGTGGCGGGTCATCGGCGACTGGTCGCTGTTGTGCCGCGGCAGGTTGGTGAACAGCGTCTTCAGGCCCGGCTTGTCGTGCTCCAGCCAGGTCATCTCCTTGCGGATCTCGGGGCTGTAGGCTGTGATCCGGTACACGTAGGCCGGATCGCAGAGTTCGAGGTAGGCGTCGAACTTCTTCTCGTCCAGGGTCATGGCCGAGCGGCTGATCAGTTCGGTGATGGCGGTGCGTGTGTCCACGGTGTTCCTCGCGTCGGTGGTCCGGGCTCAGGCGGCGGCCTGGGCCGTGCCGGCCTTGCCGTGCGGGTCATGGGCCATGCGGCCCATGCGGCGGCTCCATTCCGCATAGAAGTGGCGCATGCCGCCTTCGTCGTGGATGGTCATGTTCTCCTCGCGCCCGTGCAGCACCCACTTGCTGTCGGTGCGGTCGCGCATCGCCAGCCCCTGGCCATGCACCCCCAGCAGGTCCTCGTGCAGGTTGCGGCCGAACGGCCCCCAGATGGTGTTGTGGTCGCGGATGCGCTCGGCCCGCTCTTCGGGCGTGTCGCTCTTGAGACCCAGACCGCGGAACTCGATCAGCAGCTTGTTCGGCCCCAGCGGGATCGCCGTGTCCATCCGCAGCACCGAGGTGCGCAGGTTGAAGGTCATGCCCGGGAAGATGTCGATCAGCACCCAGCCGCCGGGTGCCAGGCCGGGCCAGCCCACGCCACGGGCCTTGCTGCCCTCATAGGCGTCGTACTTGATCGCCATCGAACCGACCGAGGCGTGGCCGTTGGGGTAGCCGGTGTACTTCCGATCGAAATAGCCGGGCTGGATCATCCCGGTGATGCGATTGAAGTAGTGCATGTAGTCGTGATAGAACTCGCTGTTCGTGTCGTGCCACAGCTTGTAGTTCGTGTTGACCACGGCCTTGTGATAGTGGAAGACCTCGAGCGGCATCTTCAGCTGCTCGTCGAGCATGCCCATCGAGTCGCCGATGTACTCGCCGAGCGATGAGCACTGGTCATCCACGTTGACCCACACGAAGCCGCCGTAGCCGATCTCGGTCTTCACCTCGCGCAGGCCGGCCTGCTCGCAGCCGTAGCGGTCCTGGTAGCCCTGCTTGCCGCGCGAGATGTCGATGCAGTTGCCCTTCACGTCGAATGACCACGCATGGAAGATGCAGGTGATGCGCTTGGCATTGCCCACCGGCTCGTAGAGCAGCGTGTTGCCGCGGTGCGGGCAGATGTTGTAGAAGCTGCGGACCTTCATGTCCTCGCCGCGCACCACGATCAGCGGCGCGCCGCCCGGGTGGTTGAAGGTGCGGTAGTCGTAGGCGTTCTGCAGCTCGGACTCGTGGCAGGCAATGATCCACACCTTGTTGAAGATCAGCTCCTGCTCCTGCCTGAAGATCTGCTCGTCGGTGTAGATGTCGGTGCTGACGAAGTGGGTGTCGGGGAAGTTGGGGCGTTGCTGCCACTCGGTTGCATTGCGCGACATGCGGCTCTCCGTGAGTTGCGAAGACGGGGATGACGCAGCGCTCGAAGTCACCGCTGCGTCCGTGACGACACCTTCATTGCACGGTCCGTGCCCACGGGATCCATCGCGGTTTCCAGGCGGCGCGGAGGCCGAAATCGCGCTTCGACGAACCGATGCTGCGGTGCTTCCAAGGGTTTCCATCAGCGCACCGGACCGGTCGACGTTTCACAGCGAAACCGGCGGTCGTTTCCATTCGAAACGCGCGCGTGCCGATGCACCCCGATGTCCACGCTGGCGTGCGTGGCACCAACTTTGCTGAACGAGGCGCTGGCGATGCGACAGCGTGCTGCGGCGGCGCGCATCGCACCGCCTTCACGCGCGCCCCAACGAAAGCACCATGGCAACGACCGACCGCTGGCTCGCAAGGCTCCTGCCCATGCTGCAGTGGTGGCCGATGGTGAACCGGCGCAGCTTGCGCGCGGACCTGCTGGCCGGACTCACGGGCACCATCATCCTGGTGCCGCAGGCGGTCGCCTACGCCAGCATCGCCGGGCTGCCACCGGCCTACGGCCTCTACACGGCCATCGTGCCGGTGATCGTGGCCGCGCTGTTCGGCTCGTCGCTGCATCTGGTGTCCGGCCCCACCGCCGCGCTGTCGATCGTCATCTTCGCGACGCTCAGTCCGCTGGCCGAACCGGGCAGCGCGGCCTACATCCAGCTGGCGCTGAGCCTCACCTTCATGACGGGGCTGCTGATGCTGGCGATGGGGCTGGCGCGCCTCGGCGTGCTGGTGAACTTCATCTCGCACAGCGTGGTGATCGGATTCACCGCCGGCGCCGCGGTGCTGATCGCCACCAGCCAGCTGAAGAACTTCTTCGGCATCACCGCGCCGGCCAGCGCGTCGTTCATCGAGACCCTGCGGCTGTTCGTGCAGCGCCTGCCGGACACCAACGTCCACGTGCTGAGCGTGGGCATCGTCACGCTGCTGGCGGCGGTGGGCACGCGCACCTGGCTGCCGCGCGCGCCGCACATGATCGTCGCCATGGCGGTCGGCAGCCTGCATGCGCTGGCGCTGACCGCGCTGTTCGGCCCGGAGACGGGCATCGCGATGGTGTCGGCCATCCCGCGCAGCCTGCCGCCGCTGTCGATGCCGATCCCTTCGGCCGAGACCTTGAGGCAGCTCGCACCGATCGCGCTGGCGCTCGCGATGCTCTCGCTCACCGAGGCGGTGGCCATCGCACGCGCGATCGCGCTGAAGTCGGGGCAGCGCATCGACAGCAGCCAGGAGTTCATCGGCCAGGGCCTCGCCAACGTGGTCGGCAGCTTCGCCTCGAGCTATGTCTCCAGCGGCTCGTTCACGCGCAGCGGCGTCAACCACACGGCCGGCGCGAAGACCCCGCTGGCGCCGGTGTTCTCGGCGCTGTTCCTGGTGCTGACGCTGGTGGCGCTGGCGCCGCTGGTGCGCTACCTGCCGATCGCCTCGATGGCGGCGATCCTGCTCGTCGTCGCGTACTCGCTGGTCGACGTGCACCACATCCGCGGCATCCTGCGGACCAGTCGCGCCGAGGCCGCGGTGCTGGCGGCGACGTTCCTGGCCACCCTGTTCCTGCACCTCGAGTTCGCCATCTACGTCGGCGTGCTGCTGTCGCTGATGGTGTTCCTCGAACGCACGGCCCGGCCGGAGATCCGCGACGCGGTCCCGGCGCCGGGCGCGCACAGCTACCACTTCATCCCGCAGACCGACGAGCCCGACTGCTGCCAGCTGAAGATGGTCTTCATCGACGGGCCCATCTACTTCGGTGCAGTCGATCACGTGCAGCGTCGGCTGCGCGACATCGACGCTGCCGATCCCGGCCACAAGCACCTGCTCGTGCTGGCGCCGGGCATCAACTTCATCGACAGCTCGGGGGCCGAGCTGCTGGGCCAGGAGGCCCGCCGGCGCCGCCAGCTCGGCGGCGGCCTGTACTTCCACCGCCTGCACCCGTCGGCCGTCGACGTGCTGGCGCGCTCCGGCCACCTCGACGCCATCGGCCGCGAGAACCTGCATGCGATCGGCAGCAACGTGATCGACGCCCTCTACCCGCGGCTGGACCCGCAGGTCTGCCGCCACTGCCCTGCCCGCATCTTCAGCCAGTGCCAGCGCACGCTGCCCGACGGCACACCGCGCGAGCCGGCTGGCGCCCCATGATGGCCGGGCTGTTCGCGGTCGCGCTGGTCGTCGGCGTGCTGATCGGCGCCGTGGGGGTGGGCGGCATCCTGCTGATCCCGGCGCTCAACCTGCTGGCGCCGCTGCCCATCCAGGCCTCGATGGCCACGGCCCTTTTCACCTTCATCTTCACCGGCATCGTCGGCACCTGGTTCTTCCAGCGGCGCGGCAGCATCGACTGGTCGGTCACGCTGCCGCTGTGCGCGGGCGGCGCGCTGTTCGGCGCGGTCGGCGCCTGGGCCAACGCCCGGCTCGATGCCCACCTGCTGGGGCTGGTGCTGGCCGTGCTGATCGTGCTGGCCGGCGTCTATACGCTGCTCGGGGGCGGCGCGCGGCGCCGCACCGCCTTCGAGGGTCGGCCGCGGCAGCGGCGCGCGCTGCTGTTCGGCATCGGCGCGCTCACCGGCTTCGGTTCGGGGCTCACCGGCGTGGGGGGCCCGGCGCTGTCGGTGCCGATGATGGTGCTGAGCGGCTTCGCGCCGCTGACCGCGATCGGCGCCAGCCAGGTGGTGCAGATCCTGGCCTCGGTCTCGGGCAGCGTGGGCCACCTGGCGCACGGCATCGTGGACCTCGAACTCGCCGCGCTGCTGACGGTGTTCGAGGTGGCCGGCGTGTGGATCGGCGTGCATCTCGCGCACGCCGTCGATGCCGCGCTGCTGCGACGCGCCGTGGGCGCGCTGTGCATCGCCGTCGGGGCCGGCCTGCTGCTGCGCGCGCTGTAGCGCGCCCGCCGCCGGGGCGCTGCGTCAACCGCCGGCGAAGGCCGTCAGCGTGCCGGAGATGATGCGGTTGAGCTGGGTCATCAGGCGGTAGCCCAGCGTGTGGTCCTGCTCCATCAGACCGAGCAGGCCGTTGCCGTCGATCGCCAGGAAGCTGCAGGGCGTGAGGCAGGTGGCGGTGGCGATGCGCAGGTTGCAGCTCGGCGTGAGCGCCGCCCAGCCGAACACCTCGCCGCGCCGCAGCATGTTGCCGGCGCTGGCGTTGCGCTCGCCGTAGCCCACCGCGAGCCGGACCATGCCGCGCACCAGCACATAGACCAGGCTGGCCGGTTCGCCGACCCGGTAGACCTGCTGCCCCTCGTTGCAGTGCTGCACCTCGCTGAGCAGCGCGATGCGCTCGAGCTGGCGCGCGGTCAGGCCCTGGAAGAAGCCCGTCTGCGCGAGGATCAGGTTCGGTGTCAGCAGTTCGGCGGATTCGTTCGACATGGCCTGCTTTCCGTGCGGTTCACTGAACGCGGTGGAGGTGGTCTAGCTCGTCGCCGGCCGGTGCGCGCTCGCGCTGCCGGTGCAGGCCCCAGTTGCGGCGCCGCATCCAGAGCGCCTTGCGGCCGATGCCGAGCATCGCCGCAAGCTCGGCCTCGCCGTGCCGGTCCTGGTAGAGCAGCACGACTTCCTTGATGTACTCCTCCACCGACAGGGGCAGCCCGCTGCCCAGGGGCAGGTGTGTCTCCTTGGCCGGCAGCGCGAGCGTTTCCTCCAGGTCGGCCGCGCTCAGGATGTCGGCGTCGGCCAGGATCACCGCGCGCTCGATCACGTTCTGGAGCTCGCGCACGTTGCCGGGCCAGGAGTGGCGGTGCAGGAAGTCGATGAAGTCCCGGTCCATGCCGCTGACCCGGCTGCCGAACTTGCGGCTGAACAGCTGCATGAAATGGCGCGCGAGCAACTCGATGTCGGCACCGCGCTCGCGCAGCGGCGGCACATGGATCGTGATGACGTTCAGGCGGTAGTAGAGGTCGGCGCGGAAGCTGCCGCTCTCGGCGCTCTCCTTCAGGTTGCGGTTGCTCGCCGCGAGGAAGCGGGTGTCGGTGATGTAGCTCTGCCCCGAACCGAGCGGTCGCACCTGGCGCTCCTGCAGCACCCGCAGCAGCTTCACCTGCACGTTGAGCGGCATCTCCGAGATCTCGTCGAGGAACAGCGTGCCGCCGCTGGCTTCGCGGATCAGGCCCTCGCTGGCCGAGGCCGCGCCGGTGTAGGCGCCCTTGACGTGGCCGAACAGCTCGGACTCGATCAGCTCGGCCGGGATGGCCCCGCAGTTCACCGCGACGAACGGCCGGTGCGCCCGGTTGCCGCCGAAGTGGATGGCCTGGGCCACCAGTTCCTTGCCGGTGCCGCTCTCGCCCTGGATCAGCACGTTGGCCTCTGTGGCGGCCACGCGCTGGATCATGCCCAGCAGGCGCTTGACGCCGTCGCTCTCGCCGATGATGGCGTTCTGGGAATAGGCCTTGCGCAGGCTGCGCTTGAGGGCCACGTTCTCCATGCGGGTGCGGCGCTCGCCGAGCGCCCGCTCCACCGAGAACAGGAAGTCGTCGTTGTCGAAGGGCTTGATCACGTAGTCGTTGGCACCCAGGCGCAGCGCCTCGATCGCGCTCTCGACCGACGAGAAGCTGGTCATCAGGATCACCTGCGTCTCGGGGTGGGCCGCCTTGCTGGCCGCCACGATGTCCAGCCCGCTGGCGTCGGGCAGGCGCAGGTCGGTGATGACCATGTCGAACTCGCGGCCGCGGAGCTGCGCCAGGCCCTCGCCGCCGGTGCGCGTGATCACGCAGGTGTAGCCGGCGCGCTGCAGCAGCATCTCGACACAGTCGCCGATGCCGTGGTCGTCGTCGATCACGAGCACCTGCTCCGACGGCCGCCGTGCTTCGGCCGGTGCTTCCCTGCGGGGCTGGCTGCTCATGCGCGTTCCCTGGGCAGCGCGACGCAGAACGTGGCGCCCTCGCTGCCGGTGTGTCGCAGCGAGAGGCTGCCGCCGTGCTCGTGGGCGATCTCGGTGCTGATCGCCAGCCCGAGCCCGGTGCCGTGCATGCTGGACTTGGTGGTGAAGAAGGGTTCGAAGATGCGTCCCACGGCCTCGGCCGGCACGCCCGGGCCGGTGTCGCCGACCAGCACCTCGACCATCGGGCCGGCCTCGCGGGTCTCGATGCGTAGCGTGCCGCGGCCGGCCATCGCCTGCGCGGCATTGACGAACAGGTTCAGGAAGATCTCGCGGATCTGCCCCGTGTTGCCGAACACCTTCAGGCCTGCGTCGCGGCGCAGGTACTGCAGTTCCACGTCACGCAGCAGGTCGTCCTGGCGCAGCACGTAGAGCGCCTCCTCGATGGCCTCGTCGACCGCGAAGCCGTAGCGCGGCTCGTCGCCGACGCGCGAGAACTTCACCAGCCGCCGCGAGATGTCGAGGATGCGCTTGACGTTGACCGCGATGTTGTCGAAGCCCTTGTCCAGCAGCGCCGGGCTCGGCTGCTTCTCGGACCGCAGGATCTGCACGATGGAGTGCAGCGAGGTGAGCGGGTTCGTGATCTCGTGGCAGACGCCCGCCACCATGAAGCCCAGCGCGGCGAGCCGTGCCGTCTGCAGGTCGGAGGTCTGGAGCTGGCGCAGGTCGGTCTGGTCGACGATCACGAGGCTGGCTCCCCAGGGCGTGCGGCGCAGGAACAGCCGCTCGTGCACCTGCGCCCCCGAGGGCAGCGTCCGCACGCTGTCGGCCTCCTGCGCAGCCGACCACGGCGGGCCGCCACGCAACGAAGCCAGGTAGTGCGGCGCACGTGCGCGCAGCGGCAGGTCGGAGTCGGCCTCGCCGTGGCCGTATTCGTCGCTCGCGCCCAGCACCGCGGCGTCCTCACCCAGCATCAACATCGGCCACGGCGCGGCCGAGAAGATCTGTTCGAACACCTCGGCAAGATCGTACGTATGGCGCTGGGCTCTCATCGGTATCGGTCAATGGAACAGATGATGGCGGGGGCAGAACAGAGCGTATGGGCACGCAGTGCACGCAGCAATAGAGAGCGACCCCCACGCACCGACCGGCGCGCACGCCGACCCCGTATCGAAGGGTGGAACAAACGGTACAGCGGCCTCTAGAATCCGGCTGTCGATTGCCGATTGCAGAACGACCGATGAACAAGAACAAGACCCCCGCCGAAGCCCCCCAGCGCGAACGCATCCTCAAGACCGCGGCCCAGCTGTTCGCGGCGCGCGGCTTCCACGCGGTCGGCATCGCCGAACTCGGCGACGCGGTCTCGCTCGGGCGCGGCGCGCTCTACCACCACATCCGCAGCAAGGAAGACCTGCTGTACGACATCAGCCGCGAGTACATCGTCGACCTGGCCGCGCACGCCGCCGAGGTGGCACGCAGCGAGCTGCCGCCGGCCGAGCGGCTGGTGCTGCTGGGCGACTACCTGATGCTGAAGATCGCGTCGCACCAGGCCGAGCTGACGGTGTGCTTCCGCGAGGTGCAGTCGCTCACCGGCGAGCGGCACCGCGAGGTGATGGCGCTGCATGCCCGCTACGAGGGTGCGTGGAAGAGCATCCTGGTCGATGGCGAACGCCAGGGCGTGTTCCGCCCCTACGACGCCATCGTGCTCAAGGGCCTGCTGGGCATGTACTTCTACAGCTACCTGTGGCTCAAGCCCTCGGGCCGCGTCGGGCCGCGGCAGATCGCCGAGCGCTTCAACTCGATGGCGCTGCGGGCGCTGGCCGCCTGACACCACGGTCCCGCGGCGCCCGGCAGCCGCCGTTCAGCGCGCCGCGCTCGAGATCGGCGGGCAGTCGCGCATGCACCGAGTGGCCCGGGTGTCGGGCCGGTCGTCGACCAGGAAGCCGTCGCGGTTGGGCATGCGCACCGCCGCCAGCGTCTGCGCGCTCATCACCGCATCGGCCGGCACCAAGCCGTTGAGGTGCAGCAGGTAGCCGCTGACCGCGTAGGTCTCGTCGTTCGTCAGCGACTGCGGCGCGTTCATCGGCATCGCACGTCGCACGTAGTCGAACAGGATCGGTGCATACGGGTACATGCTGCCCGGCGTGAGCACGCGGCGATCGGTCTTGAAGGAGCCGATGCCACCGACCATGGGCCCGAACACCGGCCCACCGGCCGCAGCGGCGCCGTGGCAGGCGGCGCACTTGGCGTCGAACACCGCCTTGCCCGCCGCGACCGAACCCGACCCCGGCGGCAGCCCCGCGCCGTCGGTGCCGCGCACGTCGATGTTCCAGGCCTGCAGTTCCTGCTCCGAGATCGCATGGCCGTGCGGCGAAGGCGCCGCCGCGTTCGGTGCGGCAGCCGGGACCGCGCAACCTGCCAGACAGCACGCGACGACGAGGCCGCACCACGACAATTCAGGCGATCGCATTCTTCACCTCCCCGGCGGCATCGATGGACCACGGGAAGATGCCGTTGTGGTGCTGCACGAAGCCGGTGATCGCGCGGACCTTCTTGATCTCTTCCACGGTGGGTTGCACATAACCCGTCGAGTCGACGGCACGACTGGCGATCGACGTCGGTCGACCGTCCCATTTCCAGCGCAGCCTGAAGCGGGTCAGGCACTTGTCGAGCACCGGCGGCTCCAGCGTGGCCTCCTGCCAGGTGCGACCGCCGTCGAGCGTCACGTCGACGGCGCGGATGCTGCCCTGCCCGGACCACGCGAAGCCGAGGATCTCGATCTCTCCGGGACGCACCGTCATGCCCCCCGACGGCGAGGTCACCACCGACTTGGCCTCCATCGCGAAGCTGAACTGTCGCCACTTCCCGTCCGGCATCGGGTCGGTGTAGCGCGCCGTCTCGCTGCGCAGGTTCCAGGGCTGGTCACCCAGCTTGATGCGGCGCAGCCACTTGATGCTGACATTGCCCTCCCACCCCGGGATGAACAGGCGCAGCGGGTAGCCGTTCTCGGGCCGCAGCATCTCGCCGTTGGCGGCGTAGACGATGAGCGCGTCCTCCAGCATCTTCTGCATCGGGATGCTGCGCGCGTGCGCCGCGCCGTCGGCGCCCTCGGCCAGCGCCCAGGTCGCTCCGGGCATCACGCCGGCCTCCTGCAGCAGCGTCGACACCGGGATGCCCGTCCACTGCGCACACGACAGCATGCCGTGCGTCTGCTGCACGGTCTTCGACGCAGCCTTGAGCCAATCGGTCAGACCGTTGCCGGAGCACTCCATGAAATAGAACTTCGACACCGACGGGTACTTCATCAGGTCGGACATCGTGAACACCAGCGGCTGCTTCACCATGCCGTGGATCGCGAAGCGGTGCTCATCGGGGTTGATCTCCGGAACGCCGTTGTGGTGACGCTCGTAGATCAGCCCATTGGGCGTGACGGTGCCGTGCTGCTGGTGCAGCGGCGTCATGCTCCAGTCCGAGAAGTTCTGCTTGTTGACGAAGACATCGGTCCGGCGACGCTTCACGTGCGCCTCGAACTTCGACGGCATGCCGTACTCGCTCTCCGGCAGAGCCCGCCCCATCGCCAGGTTCGCGGCCGGCACCGTCAGCGGCGCGGCCGCGCTGCGGCCGGCGGCGAGCGCGGTCACGCCGGCCGCCACCGCCGTGGCGGAGCGGCCCAGCAGGGCCCGCCGCCCCGGGTCGTGGGTGAGGGAACTGCCCACCTGCAGTTCGGTCCGGGCGGCCTCCATCAGTCGGGTCGTGTTCGAATTCTTCATGGTCGTGTTTCCTCGTCGATCGCCCGGACGCAAAGGCCCCGGCGGCGGGTCATGGCGCGCGGTGCGCACAGGGGTTCACACAAAAACTGTACCGATCGGTCGGTAGAGTAGCGAGCGCATCGCGCCGCTGTCAAGGCGAACGCGGCCCTCGTTTACCCGGCCGCGACGAGAAGCGTGATACTGTATTTACGAACAGTATCTTTTCGCCCCCTCCTGCTTCCCCTTCCATGGCCGAACCGCGCCTGACACGCCACCACCGTGCCCGCCTGCTGCAGATCTGGCGCTCGGCGGGCTGGCCCTGCCGGGACGGCATCGAGCTCGACCTGCTGGCTGCGCAATGGCTCTGCGTGCACACCACGCCCGAGGGCCGCGACACGCTGCGACTCACCGCCGCCGGCATCGAGGTGCTGGCCGATGCGCGCCGGCGTGGCGCGCGCGAACTCGGCGCGCACGACCGCCTGGCACAGAAGTTCGCCGAGCACCTGATGCGCGCGGGCCGCATCGTCTGGCGCGAGCTGTCCCTGCGCGCCGCCATCGACGCGCCACCGCCCGAGCCGCCCGTGCCGGAGCAACCCCCCGCCGTGCCCACGCTGTGGCAGGACCCCGGCACGGGCCACGCCGCGCCTGCCGGCGTGTGGCGCATCGCGCGGCCCGACCTCTACTCGGTGCGCAACACCAGCGTCGAGGCCTATCTGCAGCCCATGGTCCACGAGGTGAAGGCGACGCGGGCCGATCTGCTGTCCGACCTGCGGCACGCCGCCAAACGGCAGGCCTACCAGTGGCTGTGCAGCGAGTGCCACTATGTGTTCCCGGTGGCGGTGGCGCAGCCCGAGGAAATCCCCGAGGCCTTCGGCGTCTGGGTGCTGCACGGCGACCTGGAAGACGGTCACTTCGAGCAACTGCGCCCCGCGCGCCACGCCCGCTGCACGCTGCCCTTCGCAGTCTGGCTGGCGCTGGCCCGGGCCACGCCGCTGCGCAGCGACAGCGACATCGACGGCGCGCAGGCCCTGCTGGGTGACGCCGGACCGGACCGGTCGTGAATCACCGCTACACCGTCGCGGTGCGCGAACTCTGCGAGTTCGCTGCCAAGCAGGGCGATCTCGACCTGCGCTTCACGCCCGCGCCCAGCGCGCTGGAAGGCATGGCCGGCCACGCGCTGGTGGCCGCGCGCCGCGGCCCGGGCTACCAGACCGAACTCAGCCTGCAGGGCGACCACGGCGCGCTGCGGGTGCGCGGCCGCGCCGACGGCTACGACCCGGCGCGGCAACGGCTCGAGGAGGTGAAGACCCACAAGGGCCGGCTCGACCGCCAGCCGCCCTCGCACCGCCAGCTGCATTGGGCCCAGGCCAAGGTCTACGGCTGGCTGCTCTGCCGACAGCAGAACCTGGCGGCGCTGGACATCGCGCTGGTCTACCTCGACATCGGCAGCCAGCAGGAGACCGTGTTCACCGAGCGCTGCAGCGCCGGCGAGCTGCGGCAGCATTTCGAGCAGCAGTGCGAGCGCTTCCTGGCCTGGGCCGAGCAGCAGCTGGCACATCGCGGCGCACGCGACGCCGCACTGCAAGCGCTGGCCTTCCCCTTCGACGGCTTCCGCGCCGGCCAGCGCCCGCTGGCCGAGGCCGTCTACAAGGCGGCGAACGCCGGTCGCTGCCTGCTCGCACAGGCGCCCACCGGCATCGGCAAGACCCTGGGCACGCTGTTCCCGCTGCTCAAGGCGGCCCCGGGGGCGAAACTGGACAAACTGTTCTTCCTGGCCGCCAAGACCTCGGGCCGCCAGCTCGCGATCGACGCGCTGGCGCGCCTGGCCGTCGGCCCGCTGCGGGTGCTGGAACTGGTGGCCCGCGACAAGGCCTGCGAGCACCCCGACAAGGCCTGTCACGGCGAGTCCTGCCCGCTCGCCCGCGGCTTCTACGACCGGCTGCCGGACGCCCGTGCCGCAGCACTGGCGCCGTGCGGCAGCACGGTGATGCTGCAGCAGGACCGGGTGCGCGAGGTGGCGCGCCAGCACACGGTCTGCCCCTACTACCTGAGCCAGGAGCTGGTGCGCTGGGCCGACGTGGTGGTGGGCGACTACCACTACTACTTCGATCTCGGCGCGCTGCTGCACGGCCTGGCGCAGGCCAACCTGTGGCGGGTGGGGCTGCTGGTCGACGAGGCACACAACCTGGTGGAGCGCGGACGCCGGATGTACAGCGCCGAACTGCGGCCCGACACGCTGGCCGAGGCCCGCCGCTCCGTCACGGCGCAGACCGTCCCGGCGCTGAAGAAGGCGCTCGACAAGCTGCGCCGCTGCTGGGCCGCCCTCGACCGGGACCCATCGCTGCCCTACCAGGTGCATGCCGCCCTCCCTGTGCCGCTGAGGGCTGCGCTGCAACAGGCCTGTGCCGCGATCGGCGAGCACGACGCCGAGCATCCACGGACGCAGGACGCCGCGCTGCGGGCCTTCCACTTCGAGGCGCTGCAACTGCTGCGCCTCGCCGAACTGCTGGACACCCACTCGCTGCTCGATGTCACCCGGCCGCCGGCCGGCGCCGGGGCGCGCCGCGCCGCGCCGTCGACGCTGTGCATCCGCAACCTGGTGCCGGCGCCCTTCCTGGCGCCGCGCCTGGCCGCGGCCCACACGAGCACGCTGTTCTCGGCCACGCTGCAGCCCAGGCACTACTACGCCGACCTGCTGGGCCTGCCGGCCGACCACGCCGTCATCGACGTGGTCTCGCCGTTCCAGCCCGGCCAGCTGCGGGTCGAGATCGCGCGCCACATCTCCACCCGCTACCGGCACCGCGCGGCCTCGCTGGACCCGATCGTGGCGCTGATCGCCCGCGAATTCGAGGCGCGGCCGGGCAACTACCTCGCCTTCTTCAGCAGCTACGACTACCTCGAGCAGGTGGCCGACCGGCTGGCCGTCCGCCATCCTCAGCTGCCGAGCTGGCGCCAGTCGCGGCGCATGCCGGAGGCCGAACGGCAGCGCTTCCTGGCGCGCTTCACCGACGCGGGCCAGGGCATCGGCTTCGCGGTGCTGGGCGGCGCATTCTCCGAGGGCATCGACCTGCCGGGCCGGCGCCTGATCGGCGCCTTCCTGTCCACGCTCGGCCTGCCGCAGGTCAACCCGGTCAACGAGCAGATCCGCGCCCGCATGCAGGCGATGTTCGGCGCCGGCGATGACTACACCTACCTCTACCCCGGCCTGCAGAAGGTGGTGCAGGCCGCGGGCCGGGTGATCCGCACGCCCGAGGACCGCGGCGTGGTCCATCTGATCGACGACCGCTACGCGCGCCGCGAAGTCCAGGCGCTGCTGCCGGCGTGGTGGACACTGGCGCCCGGCGCGCCGCCGCCGCCGCCGCCGCCGCCGCAAACCTATCCTTTCGGGTAGTGCCAATTTCCGTCCGGTGCGGAAAATCGGTCCGCAGACGAACGGGTCGGTGCGCCAGGAGCGCAGCGGCACGGCAAGGCACCGCGCATGCCCGCTGAGATTCGCCTGAACCCGCAACCGAGTTCATTGGTGGAGAACAGCATGGGCCTTCCAACCGCCGTCGTCGTCGGCGTGGGTGTCGAGCAAGGCGTGGGCGGCGCGGTCTGCCGGCGCTTCGCGGCCGAGGGCTACCACGTCCTCGCGGCCGGCCGCACCGCCGCCAAGATCGGCCAGGTGGTCGACGCCATCCGGGCCGCCGGCGGCAGCGCGCAGGCGGTCGTCACCGACACCACCTCGGAGGCCGATGTCGAGCGGCTGTTCGACCTGGCGATGGCCCCGGGCGCGGGCCGCGAGCCGGCCGATCTGGTGGTGTTCAACGCCGGCAACAACCAGGTGATCGATTTCCGCACGCTCACCGCGGCGCAGTTCGAGAGCTTCTGGCGCGTCGGCTGCTTCGGCGGCTTCCTGGTCGGCCGCGAGGCGGCGCGGCGCCTGGCGCCGCTGGGGCGCGGCACGGTGATCTTCACCGGCGCCTCGGGCAGCCTGCGCGGCAAGCCGGGCTTCGCGCACTTCGCCGCGGCCAAGGCGGGGCTGCGCATGCTGAGCCAGAGCATGGCGCGCGAGTTCGGCCCGCTGGGTCTCCACGTGGCCCACGTCGTGATCGACGGCGGCATCAACGGCGAGCGCCTGCGCAGCGTGATGCCGAAGATGGTGGCGCAGCGCGGCGAGGACGGCCTGCTCGACGTCGATGCGATCGCCGAGACCTACTGGCAGCTCCACCGCCAGCCCCGCAGCGCCTGGGCGCAGGAGATCGACCTGCGCCCCTACAAGGAATCGTTCTGAGCCCCCGTGCGCGCACACCCGTGTCGCGCTTGATCGTCAATGTTCGTCACAACAGGAGACCCGCTTGAAACTGCTCAATTCCTTTGGCCCCAATCCCCGCATGGTGCGGATGTTCATGGCCGAGAAGAAGATCTCGATCCCGTTCCAGGACTTCGACATCCTCGGCGGCGAGAACCGCAAGGACCCGTATCTCGCCAAGAACCCGGCCGGCCAGACGCCGAGCCTGGAGCTCGACGACGGCCGCGTCATCGCGGAGACGGTGGCGATCTGCGAGTACCTCGAGGAACTGCACCCGACGCCGGCGCTGATCGGCAACACGCCGGTGGAACGCGCCGAGGCGCGCATGGCCCTGCGGCGCGCCGAGCTCAATGCCTGCGAGCATCTCTACAACGCCTTCCGCTTCGGGCCCGGGCTGCCGCTGTTCAAGGACCGCGTGCGCTGCCTGCCCGACGCCGCCGACGGCCTCAAGGCCAAGGGCCTGGACGGCGTGGCGCTGGTGGATACGCTGCTGAAGGGCAAGTCCTACCTGTGCGGCGAGCGCGTCACGCTGGGGGACCTGGTGCTGTACTGCTGCCTCGACTTCTGCATGTCGACCGGCCTGCAGGTCGACCCGGCGCTCAAGAACGTGACCGCGTGGCTGGCGCGCATGAACGCGCGGCCCAGTGCCACCGCCTCGCTGTCGCCGGGCTGGCAGGAGATCGGCATGCGCGGCTGAAGCGCGCGCGCGAGAAGCAAGTTGCCTGGAGCGGCGGGGGCGTCGCTTCAGGCCGTGCCCGGGGCGGAGACGAGGATGGACTGCGCCATCTTCTTCACCGCCTCGCCGCCGCCGCCGAGCTGCAGCGGCTCGGGAATGACGATGCCGCGCTGCACCGCAGGCCGCGCCGCGATGGTGTCCAGCCAGCGCCGCAGGTGCGGCAGATCGTCGATGCTCACGCCGGCCCAGTCGTACAGCGACACCCAGGACCAGTTGGCGATGTCGGCGATGGAGTAGTCACCGGCCAGGAACTCGTGGTCGGCCAGCCGACCGTCGAGCACACGGTAGAGACGCTTGGTCTCGCTCTGATAGCGCTCGATGGCATAGGGGATCTTCTCGGGCGCGTAGCGGTGGAAGACGTTCGCCTGGCCCTGCATCGGACCGATGCCGCCCATCTGGAACATCAGCCACTGGATGACGAGCGAACGCCCCTTCACGTCGGTAGGCAGGAAGCGGCCATGCTTCTCCGCGAGGTAGATCAGGATCGCGCCGGACTCGAACACCGCGAAGTCACCCGCGCCGCGGTCGACGATCGCCGGGATGCGACCGTTCGGGTTGATGGCCAGGAAGGCCGGCGTCTTCTGGTCCTGCTTCTGCAGCGACAGCGGATGCACCGTGTACGGCACCCCCAGTTCCTCGAGCAGGATGCTGGCCTTCCAGCCGTTGGGTGTGGCCGAGGTGTAGAGATCGATCATGCAGTGCGCTCCGTGCCGCCTAGGGCTGGGTCGGCCGTGAAGTCACGATAGCCTGACTGCGCACGTAGTGCTGGAGCGCCACGAGATCGTCGTCCGTGAGGTCGGGGTATTTCGGCATGCCGTGCTGCACCAGCGCACCTTCGAGTACGGTCCGCAACGCCTTCAGGTCCAGCAGCATCGGCGAGGCACGCAGGTCCGGCGCATAGCCTCCCGACACCGCGCCGGCGCTGTGGCACCAGACGCAGGTGCTGGCGTAGAGCGCACGGCCACGATCGACCTGCTTCTCGTCGGGCTTGAAATCCGCCGGCACGATGGGCTGGACGAACACGGGCTTGCCCACGTCGGGCATCGGCAGCTTGCCGTCGAGCGCGAAGGTCAGCAACTGCCGCGTCTGGCCGCGAAAGCCCCAGCCGTACTGCGCCATCGAGCTGCCGCCACCGAGCGACATGCCGGCGCCGCCCCAGCCGACGAGCAGCGACACGTACTGCCGGCCGCCCACCGAGTAGGTGACCGGCGGCGCGCTGATGCCGGACCCGACGTGCACCGACCACAGCTGCCTGCCGTCGCGCGCGTCGTAGGCGATGAAGCGGCCGTCGATGCGGCCCTGGAACACCAGGTTGCCCGCGGTGGTCATGGTGCCGGGGTTCCAGTAGTTCGGCTGGGCCACCTCCCACGCCTTCTTCTGCTTCACCGGGTCCCAGGCCAGCAGCGAGCTCACCCCGGCGTCCTTGGGGATGTCGCTGCCCAGGCCGACGTCGACCGCGACATCGAGCTGGCCGAAGTTCTCGGGCTTGCGCCAGTCGAGGATGCGCACGCCCGTGTCGCTGAACAGCGCGGGCAGTTCGACCTTGGGGATGTAGACCAGCCCGGTCTTCGGATTGAAGGACATGGCATGCCAGTTGTGGGCCCCGTAGACGCTGGGCCATACCAGCTCCGAGCCGTCCTCGTAGCGCGCGCCCTCGGCCTCGATCGGCCGCCCGGTCTTCATGTCGATGCCGGTCGCCCAGGTCACCTTGGCGATCTTCTCGGCCGACAGCAGCTTGCCGTTCTTGCGGTCGATGACATAGAAGAAGCCGTTCTTCGGCGCATGCAGCAGCACCTTGCGCGGTCCGCCGCCCGGCCGCAGCTTCAGGTCGGCCAGCACCATGTCCATGCTGGAGTTGTAGTCCCAGGTCTCGCCGGGCACGGTCTGGTAGTGCCACTTGTACTTGCCGGTCCGTGCGTCCAGCGCCACGATCGAGCAGAGGAACAGGTTGTCGCCGCCGTCCGGGCTGCGCACCTTCCGGTTCCACGGCCCGCCGTTGCCGGTGCCGATCAGGATCTGGTCGTACTCGGGGTCGTAGGTGAGGCCGTTCCACACCTGGCCGCCGCCGCCGTGCTTCCACCACTCGCCGGTCCAGGTCTTGGCCGCCATCGCCTGGGCCTCGTCCTCGAAGCCGTCGGCGGGATTGCCCGGCACCACGTAGAACTTCCACGCCAGCTTGCCGCTGTCCACGTGGTACGCACTGACGAAGCCGCGGCCCGCGCCGAACTCGGAGCCTCCGTTGCCGACGATCACCAGGTCGCGGAAGGCCTTCGGGTGACCGGAGATGTAGAGCGGTCGCTTCGGGTCGAAGGTCTGGGTGCTCCACAGCTTCTGGCCGGTCTTCGCGTCCAGGCCGATCAGCCGCCCGTCGATGGTCGCGATGACCAGCTTGCCCTTCCAGTAGGCCAGCCCGCGGCTGGAGTCCCACATGGCACGCAGGCGTTCGCCGCCAGCGTGCTTGATCGACTCCGGGTCGTACTCCCACAGCAGCTTGCCGGTCGCGGCGTCCACCGCGCGGGTCTTGCTCCAGCTGCCGGTGAAGTACATGACGCCGTCGACGATCAGCGGCGTCGACAGCAGAGAGCGGTCTTCGGGCAGCGCCATCGACCACGCGAGCCCGAGCCGCCCCACGTTGCCGGCATGGACCTGCGCCAGCGGGCTGTAGCGCTGCTCGCTGTAGTTGCGGCCGTAGGCCAGCCAGTTCGCACCCTGCTTCGGGTCGCTCAGGGCCGCGTCGTTCACCTCGGTGCCGGCGGCTGCCGACGGGGCGGACAGCCCGCAGGCCAGGCTCAGGGTCACGACCAGCCGGGCAACCAGCGCTGCGGGTGAGGGGGCGGGACGTCGGTGCATCGTGCAGGTCTCCTTGGGCGTGCGCGATGATCCCGGCCCGCGTCGCCGCAGGCCACTACCCGCGAGGGTAGTTTTCCACCCGGGTGGGTAGGCTTGAACGCCTGATCCATGGCGACGCGGCGCGCGCGCCGGCGGGCTCAGTGCCGGGCCGCCCAGCGCGCCACGATCGCGTGCAGCGCGTCCAGCCCGTCGGTCAGCGCGGCCGGGCCCGGCTGCAGGATCAGCGGCGACTTGATCTCGTGCAGCTCGCGGTCGCGCACCGCGGGCACCCGGTCCCAGCCGGCACGGGCGGCCACCTTCTCGGGGCGGAACTTCTTGCCGCACCACGAGCCGATGACGATGTCGGGCGCGCGCGGGATCACCTCGTCGGGCGTCGCGAGGATGCGGTCGCGCGCCAGGCTCGCCACGGCGCGCTCGGGAAAGATGTCGTCGCCGCCCGCGATGCCCACCAGCTCGCTGACCCAGCGGATGCAGCTGATCTGCGGCTCGTCCCACTCCTCGAAGTAGACGCGCGGGCGGCGCGGCAGCTGCGCGGCGGCCTGCCGCACGCGCTCCACGCGCGCGGCCAGCGCGTCGGCATAGGCCTCGGCTCGGTGCGCCGCGCCGACCATCGCGCCGAGCCGGCGCACATAACCCAGGATGCCGTCGACCGAGCGGTGGTTGCTGATCCACACCTCCACGCCGCGCCGGATCAGCTCGCGGGCGATGTCGGCCTGGATGTCGGAGAAGCCGATCGCCAGGTCGGGCTGCAGCGCCAGGATCGGCTCGAGCTTCGCGCTGGTGAAGGCCGACACCTTGGGCTTCTCCTGGCGCGCGCGCGGGGGCCGCACGGTGAAGCCGGAGATGCCGACGATGCGGTGCGCCTCGCCCAGCGCGTAGAGCACCTCGGTGGGCTCCTCGGTCAGGCAGACGATGCGTTCGGGAAAGCGGGCGGGCATGAGCCTCATTGTCGCGGCCGGCCCGCGCCGGGCGGCGCGCCGCTCACATGCTGCGCCGGTACTGCCCACCCACCTCGAACAGCGCGGTGGTGATCTGCCCCAGCGAGCACACCCGCACCGCGTCCATCAGCACCTCGAACACGTTGCCGTTGTCGATCACGGTCTGCTGCAGCCGCGCCAGCATCGCCGGCGACTCGGCCGCGTGGCGGGCGTGGAAGTCGGCCAGGCGCTGCAGCTGCGACTGCTTCTCCTCGTCGGTGGAGCGCGCCAGCTCGATGTGGCCGGGCGTCGGGTCGCCGTGCGGGTTGCGGAAGGTGTTCACGCCGATGATCGGGTACTCGCCGGTGTGCTTGAGCATCTCGTAGTGCATGCTCTCCTCCTGGATCTTGCCGCGCTGGTAGCCGGTCTCCATCGCGCCGAGCACGCCGCCGCGCTCGGAGATCTTCTCGAACTCGGCCAGCACCGCCTCCTCCACCAGCTCGGTCAGCTCGTCGATGATGAAGGCGCCCTGGTTGGGGTTCTCGTTCTTCGCCAGGCCCCACTCGCGGTTGATCACGAGCTGGATCGCCATCGCGCGGCGCACGCTCTCCTCGGTGGGCGTGGTGATCGCCTCGTCGTAGGCATTGGTGTGCAGCGAGTTGCAGTTGTCGTAGATCGCGATCAGCGCCTGCAGCGTGGTGCGGATGTCGTTGAAGGCGATCTCCTGCGCGTGCAGGCTGCGGCCGCTGGTCTGCACGTGGTACTTGAGCTTCTGGCTGCGCTCGTTGGCGCCGTAGCGGTCGCGCATCGCCACCGCCCAGATGCGCCGCGCCACGCGGCCCATCACGGTGTACTCCGGGTCCATGCCGTTGCTGAAGAAGAAGCTCAGGTTCGGCGCGAAGTCGTCGATGTGCATGCCGCGCGCCAGGTAGGCTTCCACGAAGGTGAAGCCGTTGGAGAGCGTGAAGGCCAGCTGCGAGATGGGGTTCGCGCCGGCCTCGGCGATGTGGTAGCCGCTGATGCTCACCGAGTAGAAGTTGCGCACGTCGTGGTGCACGAAGTATTCGGCGATGTCGCCCATCACCTTCAGGCTGAACTCGGTGCTGAAGATGCAGGTGTTCTGGCCCTGGTCTTCCTTCAGGATGTCGGCCTGCACCGTGCCGCGCACGTTGGCCAGCGCCCATTCGCGGATCTTGGCGGCCTCGGTGTCGGTCGGCTCGCGGCCGTTCTCGGCCGCGAACTTCTCCAGGTTCTGGTCGATGGCGGTGTTCATGAACATCGCCAGGATCGACGGCGCCGGGCCATTGATCGTCATGCTCACCGAGGTGCTGGGGTTGGTGAGGTCGAAGCCCGAGTACAGCACCTTCAGGTCGTCGAGCGTCGCGATGCTCACGCCCGAGTTGCCGACCTTGCCGTAGATGTCGGGCCGCAGGTCGGGGTCGTGGCCGTACAGCGTGACCGAGTCGAAGGCGGTCGACAGCCGCTTGGCCGGCATGCCCTCGCTCACCAGCTTGAAGCGCCGGTTGGTGCGGAAGGCGTCGCCCTCGCCGGCGAACATGCGCGTCGGGTCCTCGCCCTCGCGCTTGAACGCGAAGGTGCCGGCGCTGTACGGAAAGCTGCCCGGCACGTTGTCGAGCATCAGCCACTGCAGGATCTCGCCGTGGTCCTCGTAGCGCGGCAGCGCCACCTTGCGGATCTTGTTGCCCGACAGCGTGGTGTGGGTGAGCGTGGTGCGGATCTCCTTGTCGCGGATCTTCACCACGTATTCGTCGCCGGCATAGGCCTTCTGCAGGTCGGGCCACATGGCGAGCAGCTTCTTCGCGCGCGGGTCGAGCCGCGCCTCGCGGCTCACGGCCTGTTCCTCGAGCGCGTCGCGCGCCTTGTACTTGTCGGGGATGGCCTCGTGCAGCATGCGCGAGCTCGCCCGCAGCTGCTGGATCTCGCGGGCCAGGCGCGCCTGCTCGCGGGCGTGCCGCTTGTAGCCGCGCACGGTCTCGGAGATGTCGGCCAGGTAGCGCACGCGCGCGCCCGGCACGATCGGCGTCTGGTGGGTGCTGTGGCGCGTGCTCACCGCCGGCAACCGCCCCTCGCGCACCGGCAGGCCCAGGCCGGCCAGCCGCTGCTTCAGCGACTGGTAGAGCGAGGTCACGCCGTCGTCGTTGAAGCGGCTGGCCATGGTGCCGAACACCGGCATCTCCTCGGGCCGCTGCTTCCAGGCCTCCTGGTTGCGCTGCACCTGCTTGGCCACGTCGCGCAGCGCGTCGGGCGCGCCCTTGCGGTCGAACTTGTTGATCGCCACGAACTCGGCGAAGTCGAGCATGTCGATCTTCTCGAGCTGGCTGGCGGCGCCGTACTCCGGCGTCATCACGTACATCGGCACGTCGACCAGCGGCACGATGGCGGCGTCGCCCTGGCCGATGCCGGAGGTCTCGACGATCACCAGGTCGAAGCCGGCCACCTTGGCCGCCGCCAGCACCTCGGGCAGCGCGGCGCTGATCTCGCTGCCGGTGTCGCGCGTGGCCAGGCTGCGCATGAAGACTCTCGGGCCCTGGCTCCACGGCCCGATCGCGTTCATGCGGATGCGGTCGCCCAGCAGCGCGCCGCCGCTCTTGCGGCGCGACGGGTCGATGGAGATCACGGCGACGCGCAGCGCGTCGTCCTGGTCGAGGCGCAGGCGGCGGATCAGTTCGTCGGTGAGGCTGGACTTGCCGGCACCACCGGTGCCGGTGATGCCGAGCACCGGCACGTGGCACGCCTGGGCCTTCGCGTGCAGCGCCTGCACCAGCGCCGGGTCGGCCCGGCCGTTCTCCAGCGCGGTGATCAGCTGGGCCAGCGCGCGCCAGGCACCCTCGGCGTGGCCCTGCAGCGCGTCCAGCGTCTTTGGCGCATGCGGCGACAGGTCGCGGTCGCAGCGCATCACCATCTCGCCGATCATCCCCTGCAGGCCCATGCGCTGGCCGTCCTCGGGGCTGAAGATGCGCACGCCGCTGTCGGCCAGGTCGCGGATCTCGGCCGGCACGATGACGCCGCCGCCGCCGCCGAACACCTGGATGTGCTCGCCGCCGCGCGCCTTCAGCAGCTCGACCATGTACTTGAAGTACTCGACGTGGCCGCCCTGGTAGGAGCTGATCGCGATGCCCTGGGCGTCTTCCTGCAGCGCCGCGGTCACCACCTCGTCGACCGAGCGGTTGTGGCCCAGGTGGATCACCTCGGCGCCCATGCCCATCAGGATGCGCCGCATGATGTTGATCGCGGCGTCGTGGCCGTCGAACAGGCTCGCGGCGGTGACGAAGCGCACCCGGTTCGTCGGGCGGTACTCGGCCAGGGCCTTGAACTCGGCGGACAGGTCGGTCATCGCGGGTCTCCTTGCTGCGGGCGCCCGGCGGGGGGTCCGCGGGCCGGGATCGATGCCTGATTTTCCGCGGGCGGGCGGGCCGGCGACATGCCCCGAGCCGTCAAGTGCCGCGCTCGTTTTTGCCACCCGCGGCAGCGCCCTACACTGGCCCCCGGAACATGGACAAGGACACCGTCTCGATCTATTTCGTGCGGGCCGCGCTGGCGCATCTTGCACCCGAGGCGCTGCCCGCGGTGCTGCGCGCGGCCGGCATCCCGGCTGAGATGCTGGCCCACCGCCAGGCGCGCGTGCCGGCCCGGGCCTTCGCGGCGCTGTGGCTGGCCGTCGCGCACCAGCTCGACGACGAATTCTTCGGCCTCGACGCGCGCCGCATGAAGGTCGGCAGCTTCGCGCTGATGTGCCATGCGGTGCTGCACTGCGGCACGCTCGGCCGGGCCCTGCGCCGCTGCCTGCGCAGCTTCTCGGCCTTCCTCGACAACCTGCACGGCGAGCTGGCGGTGGACGGCGACCGGGCGGTGATCACGCTGCACAACCGCATCGCCGACCCGGCCGACCGCCGCTTCGCCGAGGAGACCTACCTGGTGATGCTGCACGGCCTGATGTGCTGGCTGATCGGGCGGCGCATCCAGCTCGCCCACATCGCCTTCGGCCACGCGCTGCCCGAGGAAGCGCGCGAGTACCGCGTGATGTACGGCGAAGACCTGGCGTTCGGCGCCGAACGCACCACCATCGAGTTCGACGCCGCGCTGCTGGAGGCGCCGATCATCCAGACCGAGGCCACGCTGAAGAGCTTTTTGCGCTCGGCGCCGCAGTCGGTGTTCCTCAAGTACAAGAGCACCGACAGCTGGACCGCGCGCGTGCGGCGCCGGCTGCGCCGCTGCCTCGGCGGCCAGGCCGGCTGGCCGACGCTGGACGACCTGGCGGTCGAGTTCCACGTCGCCCCGTCGACGCTGCGGCGCCGGCTGGAGGCCGAGGGTGGCACCTACCAGAGCGCCAAGGACGACCTGCGGCGCGATGCGGCGATCCACCACCTGTGCCACAGCCGGCTCAGCATCGCCGAGATCTCCACGCTGCTCGGCTTCCAGGAGCCCAGCGCCTTCCACCGCGCCTTCAAGAAATGGACCGGGTCGCAGCCGGGCGAGTACCGCGCGTTGCGTGCCGACGGCATGGCGGCGCCGGGCGCCGACGCCACCGCGCGGCGGCCGGCCGCCGCCCCGGCGCTGCTCAGCGGTTGACGTCGACCACGGTGCGGCCGCGCACCTTGCCGTCCAGCAGGCCGGGCGAATAGGCGATCACCTCGGACAGCCCGATCTCCTGCGTCATCTGCGCCAGCTGGTCGCTGCGCACATGCTGCGCCAGCAGCTCCCAGGCGAGGCGCCGCGTGGCCTCGTCGACGCGCATGCAGTTGATGCCGTACAGCGTGATGCCGCGCAGGATGAAGGGCATCACCGTGCCGGGCAGGTCGCTGCCCTGGGCCAGGCCGCAGGCGGTCACCGCGCCGTGCCACTGCGTCTGCGCGCAGGCGTTGACCAGCGTGTGGCTGCCCACCGTGTCCACCACGCCGGCCCAGCGCTCGCTCTGCAGCGGCTTGCCGGGCGACGACAGTTCCGCCCGGTCGAGGATCGCCGCGGCGCCGAGGAAGCGCAGGTACTCGGCCTCCGCCGGCCGCCCGGTCGACGCGACCACCCGGAAGCCCAGCCCGGCCAGCAGCGCGACCGCCACCGAGCCCACGCCGCCGGCCGCCCCGGTGACCAGCACCTCGTCGGTGCCCGGCTCGAGGCCGTGGCGCTGCAGCGCGATGACGCACAGCGCGGCGGTGTAGCCGGCCGTGGCGATGGCCATCGCCTCGCGTGTGGTGAAGGCCGCCGGCAGCCGCAGCAGGCATTGCGGCGACAGCCGCGCCTTCTGCGCCAGCCCGCCCCATTCGGTTTCGCCCAGTCCCCAGCCGTTGACCACGACGCGGTCGCCCGGCTGCCAGGCCGGGTCGCTGCTGCGCTCGACCACGCCGGCCAGGTCGATCCCCGGCACCAGCGGCCAGTGCTTCACCACCGCACCGCGGCCGGTGACCGCGAGCGCGTCCTTGAAGTTGAGGCTGGAGTACTCGATGCGCACCGTCACGTCGCCGGGCGGCAGCTGCGACTCGTCCAGCTCCACCAGCTCGGCATGGGTGCGCCGGTCCGCCTGCGTCAGCATCAGGGCGCGGAACATGCGGCCGCCCTCAGGCGTAGGTGTAGAAGCCGCGGCCGCTCTTGCGGCCCAGGCGGCCGGCGGCCACCATTTCCTTCAGCAGCGGCGCGGGCCGGTACTTCGGGTCGTCGAAGCCCTCGCTGAACACCTGCATCACCGCGAGCAGCGTGTCCAGGCCGATCAGGTCGGCCAGCGCCAGCGGGCCGATCGGCTGGTTGCAGCCCAGCGTCATGCCCGCGTCGATGTCCTCGGCGCTGGCCAGGCCCTCCTGCAGCACGAAGATCGCCTCGTTGATCATCGGCACCAGGATGCGGTTGACCGCGAACCCCGGGCTGTTCTTCACCGCGATCGGCGTCTTGCCGATGGACCTGACGAAGGCCAGCGCACGCTCGCGCGTCGCCTCCGAGGTCTGCAGGCCGCCGATCACCTCGACCAGCGCCATCAGCGGCACCGGGTTGAAGAAGTGCATGCCGACGAAGCGCTCGGGCGCCTTCACCGCCGCGGCCAGCTGGGTGATGCTGATCGACGAGGTGTTGGTCGCGATCACCGCGTCCTCGCGCACCACGTCGGCGAGCTGCTGCAGGATGCGCAGCTTCAGCGCCAGGTTCTCGGTGGCGGCCTCGATCACGAGGTCGGCCCCGGCCAGCGCCGCGTAGTCGGTCGTGCCGCGCACGCGGGCCAGCGCCGCGGCGCTGGCCGCGGCCGTCAGCTTGTCCTTCTTGACCAGCCGCTCCAGGCTGTTGCCCAGCGTCGCGACGCCGCGCGCGACCGCCGCGTCCGACACGTCGACCAGCGTCACGTCCAGCCCGGCCATCGCGCACACCTGCGCGATGCCGTTGCCCATGGTGCCGGCGCCGATGACGCCGATTGTTTGACCGCTCATGCAGCGACTCCTTCGATGATCTCCCGCCACTGTAGGCCCTGCCGGCCTGCGCATCGATGCCCGAACGCGTCGCAGGGGCTGGCGGGTTTTGCCACTGCACGCGCATCCGATGTCGGGCACCATCACCCCTCTTCCCATCCCCTGCAAAGACCATGCGCGCCACCTTCTACGAACGCACCGGAGCGGCCCGGGACGTGCTCCGGATCGGCGAGCTGCCCGACCCGGTGCCCGGCCCGGGCGAGCTGCGCGTGAAGCTGCAGTGGTCCGGCGTGAACCCCTCCGACGTGAAGTCCCGCGCCGGCCTGCGCAGCCCGGTGATGCCCTTTCCCCGCGTCACGCCGCACAGCGACGGCATGGGCGTCGTCGATGCCGTCGGCCCCGGCGTCAGCGAGGCACGCCTGGGCGAGCGCGTGTGGCTGTGGAACGGCGCCTGGGCGCGCCCGGCCGGCACCGCGGCGCAGTACATCACCGTGCCCGAGCAGCAGGCCGTGCCGCTGCCGGACGGCGTGCCGGGCGAGGCCGGCGCCTGCTTCGGCATCCCGGCGCTGACCGCGCTGCATGCGCTGCTGGTGGACGGCGGCGTGGCGGGCAAGACGGTGCTGATCGCCGGCGGCGCCGGTGCCGTGGGCCACTACGCGGTGCAGTTCGCGCGCCGGCTCGGTGCGAAGCACATCGTCGCCACGGTCAGCAGCGCAGAGAAGGCCGAACTGGTGCGTGCGGCCGGCGCCGACACGGTGGTGGACTACAAGACCGAGAACGTGGCCGAACGCGTGCGCCAGGTCACCGGCGGCCGTGGCGTGGACCGCGTGATCGAGGTCGACGTGGTGGCCAACGCGGCGCTGAACATGGAGGCCGTGCGGCCCGGCGGCGAATGGGTGGTCTACGGCAGCGGCGCGGTGCAGTTCACGCTGCCCTTCTTCGCGCTCGCCGCGTGCAGCCCGCGCATCCGGCTGTTCATCGTCTACCTGCTCGAGGAGGCGGACCGCCGTCGCGCGATCGACACGCTGAACGGCTTCCTGGCACGCGGCGACCTGGTGCACCAGATCGCCGCGCGGCTGCCGCTCGAGCGCATCGTCGAGGCGCACGAGCTGGTCGAGAGCGGGCGCGCGATCGGCAACGTGGTGCTGTCGATCGACTGAACGCGCCGCCGCCGGCCGGCGGCGGCCCGCCTCAGGCGGTCACGAAGCCCTCGTAGCCGCTCGCCTTGACTTCCTCGCACTTGGCACGGTAGGTGCCCACACCGCCGGCATAGGCCAGCAGGCGCCGCGGCTTGCCCTTGACGTTGGAGCCCATGTACCAGGAGTTGGTCTTCGGCACCAGCGTCAGGTTGGCCAGTTCGTCGTGGTGGGCCACCCACTTGGCTTCGGCCTCGGCGCTGGGCTCGATGGAATGGCGGCCCTGCTGGCGCACGAAGGCGATGCAGTCGGCGATCCAGTCGACCTGCTGCTGCAGGCAGGTGGGCACGTTGCAGAACGCCGCCGCCGGCGAGAACGGCGCCATCGTCATGAACAGGTTCGGGTAGCCGTGCACCTGCAGGCCCATGGTGGTGCGCACGCCGTCCTGGGCCCAGGCATCGCGCAGCAGCACGCCGTCGCGGCCGCGGATGTCGACCTTGGTCAGCGCGCCGGTACCGGCGTCGAAGCCGGTGGCGCAGATCAGGATGTCGAGCTCGTGCAGGCCGGCCGCCGTGCGGATGCCCGTCGCGGTCACTTCCTCCATCGGCGTGGCCTTGGTGTCGACCAGCAGCACGTTGTCGCGGTTGAAGGCTTCGTAGTACTTGGTCTCCAGCGGCACGCGGCGCGTGCCGAAGCCGTAGTCCTGCGGCACCAGCTTGTCGGCCACCTTCGGGTCCTTCACGCGCTCGCGGATGCGCTGGCGCACGAAGTCGGAGAACTCGGCGTTGACCTTCTCGTCGAAGAACACCTCGCGGAAGCCGCCGATCCAGAAGTTCAGCGAACCGTCGTCCCACAGGCGCTGCAGGATGCGCTGGCGCTCGGCGGGGTCGACGTCGAAGAAGTTGCGGTCCTCGAAGTCGTAGTCGAAGCCGGCGAAGGTGCGCTGCACGCGCTCCTTCAGCATCGGGTACTGCGCGCGCAGCTCGGCGCGCGCCGCGTCGTCGTACTTCGGGTTGCGCATCGGGATGGTGTAGTTCGGCGTGCGCTGGAACACCGTCAGGTGCCCGACCTCGCCGGCGATGGTCTGGATCACCTGGATGCCCGTCGCGCCGGTGCCGATGATGCCCACCCGCTTGCCCTTGAGGTCCACGCCCTCGCGCGGCCACTGGGCGGTGTGCACGATGCGGCCCTTGAAGTTCTCGATCCCCGGCAGCGCCGGCAGCATCGGCACCGACAGGCCGCCGGTGCCCATGATGAAGTACTGCGCGCTGACGGACTGGCCGTCGTCGGTGGTGATGGTCCAGCGCTGGGACGCTTCGTCATAGGCCGCCGCGGTCACTCGGGTCTTGAACTGGATGTCCTTGCGCAGGTCGAAGCGGTCGGCCACGTGGTTGAGGTAGCGCTCGGTCTCGTCCTGGGCGGGGAAGCGCTCGCTCCAGTTCCACTCGTCCAGCAGCTCCTTGGAGAACCAGTACTGGTAGATGTAGGCCTGCGAGTCGACGCGCGCGCCCGGGTAGCGGTTCCAGTACCAGGTGCCGCCGACGCCGGTGCCGGCCTCGTAGACCTGCACCTTCAGGCCCTGCTCGCGCAGCTTGTAGAGCGAATACATGCCGGCGAATCCGGCGCCCACGACGACGGCATCGACCTGCTTCGGTGCCTGCTGGACATTCGACATCAGGGTCTCCTCTGGAAATGATCGGCCCGATTGAACCCGCCGACATTGCAAATTCCGCCACCCGGTCAGGTAGTTTTGGCCACCCGTTCCCCACCCACCCCCTGGGGGAAGCCCGCAGACCCGTCAGCTGCGCCGCAGCAAACAATCGCCGTTCCGCTGGTTGCCCTGCGAGCCGCATGCCCCCGCCGTCACCCCACCGTCAGCTGCGATCGCACCCGCTCGAGGCCACGACGGACTGGCCCACGCCGCCGGCCGACGAGCCGGCCTCGACCGAACGCGGCTTCCCGTCGGACGTGCGGATGCACAAGCTGTTCACGCCGCCGGTGTACCCGGGCGCCGTGCCGCGACAGGCCATCCTCGACCGCGTGCTGCAGGACGACAGCCTGCGCGTCACGGTGCTGCAGGGCCCTGCCGGCCACGGCAAGTCGACCACCCTGCAGCAGATCAAGACCGCCCACGAGGCCCGCGGCTGGCGCACCGCCTGGCTCACCCTCGACGACGCCGACAACGACCCGCGACGCTTCGAGTCGCACATGGTCGCGGTGATGAGCCTGCTGCACGGCCGTGCCGCATCGCCCGGCGCCTCGCGCAGCGGCACCGGCGACGCGCCGCGCGACCTGGCCGACTGGATGCTCGACACCCTGTCGGGCCGCATCACGCCGGCCTCGATCTTCATCGACGAGTTCCAGGCGCTGCGCAACGAGGCCCTGCTGCGCTTCTTCCGCTCGGTGCTCGCGCGCCTGCCGGCCAACGTGCATGTGTTCATCGGCTCGCGCACGCTGCCGGAGATCGGCCTGGCCACGCTGATGGTCAACCGCGTGGCGTCGGTGGTGCGCGCCGACGACCTGCGCTTCACGCCCGGCGAGGTGACGCAGTTCTTCGCCGATTCGGCCAGCCTGCAGGTCAGTGCCGGCGAGGTGGACGCGATCTACCGCCGCACCGAGGGCTGGCCGGCCGGCGTGCAGCTGTTCCGGCTGGCGCTGGTGAGTCCCGAAGTGCGCATGGCGCTGGACGGCGCCGACGACCACGGGCCGCGCGAGCTGGCCGAGTACCTGGCCGACAACGTGATGTCGCTGCAGTCGCCGCGCATGCAGGAGTTCCTGCTGAAGACGTCGCTGCTGCAGCGCCTGTCGGCACCGCTGTGCACCGCCGTGACCGGCTTCGAGGACGCACAGGAGCTGCTGGTGCGGCTGGAGCGCTCCGGCCTGTTCCTGCGCGCGCTCGACTCCGACAACCGCTGGTTCCGGTACCACGGCCTGTTCTCGACCTACCTGGCCGAGACCCTGCAGCGCAACGGCCCGGAGGAACTGCGGCAGGTGCACGAGAAGGCAGCGCAGTGGTGCCTGGCGCACGGGCTGCCCGAGGAAGCGATCCACCACGCGCTGTGCTGCCGGAACTTTCCGCTCGCGGCTTCCACGCTGACCGACTGGTCGTCGCAGCTGGTGGCCGGGGCCGAGCTGATCACACTGGAGCGCTGGCACGACCGCCTGCCCTTCCACGAGGTGGCGCAGCGGCCGGCGCTGGTGATCCGCGCCGCCTATGCGCTGATGTTCCTGCGCCGCCGCCCCAAGCTGCGGCCGCTGCTGGAGCTGATGGCACCGCAGGCCGGCGGCGGCGACATCCTGCCGACCACCCACCCCGACCTGTGCCGCGCGATGTCCTTCCTGCTGGTGGACGACGACCTGGCGGCTGCGGCCGACACGGTGGAGCAGGCCGGCGTGGTGCAGCGCGAGCTGGAGGGCTTCCCAGCCTTCGAGCTGGGCGCGGCCGCGAACGTGCTGGCGCTGGGCAAGGTGGCCGGCGGCGATTTCGAGGGCGCGCGGCAGGCCCTGGCGCTGGCGCGCGCGCACCTGGGTCGCGGCGGCGGCTCGTTCGTCGGCGGCTACACCGCCGCCATCACCGGCAGCAACCTGCTCGTGCAGGGCCGGCTGCAGGAGGCGCTGGCGCACCTGCGCGACGAGAACGCGCAGGAAGCACCGCTCGACACCTCGGTGGCCGGCGCGGCACTCGCGGCCTGCCACATGTTCGCGCTGTACGAGGCCAACGACCTGGCGACGCTGGAGTCGCTGGCGCACCGTTTCCAGCGCGAGATCTCCGAGTCGGTGACGCTCGACTTCATCGCCGCGGCCCACATCGCCATCTCGCGCATGCACGAGGCGCGCGGGCGCTCCGACGAGGCCGTCGCGGCGCTCGACGAACTGGAGCGCATCGGCCACACCAGCCCCTGGCAGCGCCTGGTGGCGGTGAGCGAGTGGGAGCGCGTGCGGCGTGCGCTGGCGGGCCGCGAGATCGAGCGCGCGGTGGCGCTGGCGATGCGCATCGCCCCGGACTCGCGCGACGACGCGCCGCACTGGATCCACCTGGCCGAGGACGTGGAAGGCTCAGGCTACGGGTGGATCCGCCTCGCCATCGCACGGCACGACCACGCCGACGCCGCGCAGCGCATCGCCCGGGAGCGGGCGCGCCAGACCGGTCGGGTCTACCGCGACATCAAGCTGAGCGTGCTGGAGGCCCTGCTCCAGCAACGCATGGGCGCCCGCAACGCCGCCCATCGCTGCCTGCGCAAGGCGCTGCAGCTGGGCCGCCGAGGCCGCTACGTGCGCTGCCTGCTCGACGAGGGCGACGGCGTCATCGAGCTGCTGCGCGAGGCCTACCAGAACCTGCTGCAGGGCCACGAACCGGGCGGCGGCGGCACCGACCCGGACCGCGACTACATCGAGCTGCTGCTCGAGGCCTCGGGGACCGACCTGGGCCGCCAGGCCGCCGGCAACGCCCTGACCGAGGCGCTGTCGGAGCGCGAGAAGGAGATGCTGCACTTCCTGCTCGACGGCACCACCAACCGCGAGATCGCCGGACGGCTGTTCGTGTCGGAGAACACCGTCAAGTTCCACCTGAAGAACATCTACTCCAAGCTCGGCGTCGGCAACCGGCTGCAGGCCATCAACACGGCGCGGGCGCTGCGGTTGATCGAGTGAACCGGCGGCCTGCCGCGTGTCGACGTCACGAGGCTGGCGGGTGCCACGAGACCTCAGGCCGGCGTGTCGAGCAACTGCTTCAGCGCCCGATCGATCTGCTCGATGTAGCCCGCATCCAGCCCGAACAGCGCGATGTGGCCCCACAGGCTGTCGATCACCTTCAGCTCGCCGTTCGGGATCAGCCGCTGCTCGGCCGCGCAGTCGGCCGGCGGGAAGAACATGTCGGTGCTGATCGGCATCACCACCGTCCTCGCCGTGATGCGCGCCAGCGCCTTCGCGAGGTCGCCGCCGGTGTGCCGGCTCACGTCGCCGCGCTGCCACTTCCAGGCCATGCACAGCAGGTCGTTCGGGTCCATCGGCAGGAAGGTGGCGTCCAGGAAGTTCAGCATCAGGTCGTCGACCGACGAGAAGCCGAACGGCCGCCACAGCTCCTGCTTGTAGAACTCGGTGCTGAAGCCCATCACCGCCCACAGCCGCGCATGCCGCCGCAGGCCCTCGCGCACCGCATGCGGCTGCTCGTACCAGCCGCCGGCCCAGGCCGGGTCGGAGGTGATCGCGTCGCACAGCGATTGCGCGTACAGGAAGTCGTGCGGCGTGTTCTTCGCGGTGCCGGCGATCGGCGCGGCGCGCTTCACCGCGTCGGGGAAGCGCACCGCCCACTCGTAGGTCTGCTGCGCACCCATCGAGCCGCCGACCACCAGCGCCAGCGACTCGATGCCGAACTTGCCCTTCAGCAGTCGCTGCTGCGCGACCACGTCGTCGCCGATGCGCACCTTGGGAAAGTTCGCCATGCCCAGCGGCCAGGCGGTGTTGTGCGGCGAGCTCGACAGACCGTTGCCGATCTGGTTGGCCACGACGATGAAGTACTTCTCGGGGTCGAGCGCGCGCCCCGGGCCGATGTACGCCTGCTCCATGATCTTGCTGGTGCCCGAGAACCAGGTGGGCACCAGGATCGCGTTGTCCTTGGCCGCCGACAGCGTGCCGAAGGTGGCGTAGGCGATCCGGCAGTTGCGGATCGTGCCGCCCTCCTCCAGGACCAGGTCGCCGATGTCGAAGCTCTCGTAGGGACCGTGCACCGCCTGCGAGTAGTACTCGTTGTCGACCATCGGGCGTCTCCTCCTGTCGTTCGTGCTCTCGGGCGCGTTCTCGCCCGGATCAGGCGCTGGCCGTCTCGGGCTGGCGGAACTGGTCGTACTCGTCGATCCGGAACTCGGCGGTGGCCTTGCGATAGTCGATGACGTTGCCCGACCAGTTGTTGCTGATGCGGCCGTCGGCATGCTTGTACCAGCTGGTACAGGAGCCGGCCCACGAGGTCCCCTGCAGGTCCTTCTGCAGCTGGCGGTTGAACGCGGCCATCACCGCCGGCTTGACGTCGAGCGCCGCCACGCCGTGTGCCTTGGCCGCCTGCAGGGCACGCACCGTGTAGTCGACCTGGGCCTCGATCATGTTGAGGATGGAGTTGTGGCCGAGGTTGGTGTTGGGGCCGTACAGCACATAGAGGTTCGGGAAGCCGCTGACGGTGATGCCGAGATAGGCCTCGGGCACCGGCTTCCAGGTCTCGCGCAGCGACTTGCCGCCGCGGCCCTTGATGTCCGACACACCGAGCAGCGTCTCGGTCTCGAAGCCGGTGCCGAACACGATGACGTCGAACTCGTGCAGCGTGCCGTCCTTGGTGCGGATGCCCTGCTCCTCGATGCCCGCGATCGCGGTGGTCTCGAGCGTCACGTTGGGGCGCACCAGGGCCGGGTAGTAGTCGTCGGCAATGATGATGCGCTTGCAGCCGATGGGATAGGTGGGCCACAGCTTCTCGCGCAGCACCGGGTCGGCCACCTGCGATTCCAGCTGGGCGCGCGCCATCGCGGTGAACTCGGCCGCCTTCGGCGTGTCCAGGCGCATCGCGTCGTACCAGCTTTCATGGTCGGCGAAGATCGCCGCCCGGCTGGCGTCGCGCGTGGCCGGCACGGCGTGGAAGATGCGCTGCTCGTCGTCGGTGTAGGGCCGGTCGAGGCGGGGCACCACGTAGTTCGGCGAACGCTGGAACACCGTCAGGTGCCCGGCCTGGCGTGCCAGTTCGGGGATGAACTGCGCCGCGCTCGGACCCACGCCGATGCAGGCGATGCGCTTGCCGGCGAGCGGCACGTCGTGCCGCCAGCCCGCCGAATGGAACTGCGCGCCCTGGAAGCGCTCACGGCCCGCGATGCCGGCGAAGCTCGGCCGGTTGAGCTGGCCCCAGGCCGGCACGAAGTTGCGCGCGAGCACGGTCTCGTTGTTCGCGGTGCGGATGCGCCACAGCAGCCGGGACTCGTCCCAGGTCGCATCGATCACCTCGGTGTTGAAACGGATCTGGGGCTTGAGGCCGCTCTTCTCGGCCAGCAGTTCGATGTTGTGCAGGATCTCGGGCTGGTCGCAGTAGGTCTTGGTCCACTCGGGTCGCTCGGTGAACGACAGCCAGTAGAGATGCGACTTCACGTCGCAGGCCGCGCCGGGGTAGGTGTTGTCGCGCCAGGTGCCGCCGACGCCGGAGGCCTTCTCGAGCAGCACGAAGTCGTTCTCACCCTGCTCGCGCAGGCGCAGGGCCATGCAGAGCCCCCCGAAGCCGGTGCCCAGGATCGCGACGTTGTAGACCTTCATTGCTTCTTCTCCGAATTGTCTCGGCCCCGTTCGGGCCGAAGTTCATGGTTCAAGGATGGGGGTGGCCCGCGCTCACTGCGGATCGCGGGCCGCTGGCTTGGGCGCTCAGGTCGCCGGGGTCTGGTAGCGCAGCCGCAGCTCGCGCTTGAGCAGCTTGCCGCTCGGGTTCTTCGGCAACGCGTCGGTCAGGATCACCGTCTTCGGGATCTTGAAGCGCGCGAGGCGCTGGTCGCAGAAGGCGATCACCGCCGCCTCGGTCAGCGCATGGCCGGCCTTGGGCACGATGACGGCCGTCACGGCCTCGATCCACACCGGGTGCGGCAGGCCGATCACGGCCACCTCCGACACGCCCTCGAGCGCGTAGATCGTTTCCTCGACCTCGCGGCTGGCGACGTTCTCGCCGCCGGTCTTGATCATGTCCTTCTTGCGATCGACGACGGTCAGGTAGCCCTCGGCGTCGAGCACGCCGAGATCGCCGCTGTGGAACCAGCCCCCCTCGAAGGCCGCCCGGGTGCGCTCCTCGTCGCGGAAGTAGCCGCTCAGCAGCTGCGGCGAGCGGTGCACGATCTCGCCGATCTCGCCGACCGCCACATCGCGCATGGCGTCGTCGACCACGCGCGTCTCGACGTTGAGCGTCGCACGGCCCGCCGAGCCGGCCTTGCGCAGCTGGTCCTCGGGCTTGAGCACGGTGGCCAGCGGCGCGATCTCGGTCTGCCCGTACAGGTTCCACAAGCGCACCCTCGGCAGACGGCGCTGCAATTCCTTCAGCACCTCCACCGGCATGATCGAGGCGCCGTAGTAGCCCTTGCACAGGGCCGACAGGTCGGTGGTGTCGAACTGCGGCGCGCGCAGCAGCGAGATCCACACGGTGGGCGGCGCGAAGAACGAGGTGATGCCGTCACGCGCCATCAGCGTGAGCAGGTTGTCGGCGGTCGGCTTGCCGGTGATGACGTTGGTCGCGCCGACATAGATCGCCGGGCCCAGGAAGACGTCGAGCTGCGCGCAGTGGTAGAGCGGCAGCGCATGCAGGATCAGGTCGTGCTCGGCGATCTCGGCATCGACGATGCAGCTCACGTATTCGGCGATCACCGCGTCGTGCGTCAGCATCGCGCCCTTCGGTCGCGACTCGGTGCCGCTGGTGTAGACGATCTGCGCCAGCATGCCGCCGTGCAGCACCGGGCTGGGCACGCGGTCCCCGAATTCGAGCAGCTCGTCGAAACGCGTCAGGCCGGCGGCCGGCTCGCTGGCGTCCTCGCCGGGCAGCCAGACGAGGCTCTCGACGGCGGTGCCGGCACTCGCCTGGCGCGCCAGCTCGGTGAGGCCGCTGTCGGTGCACAGCAGCCGCGCGCCCGAGTGTTCGAGGATGTAGCGCGCCTCGTCGGCGCTCAGCATGAAGTTGATCGGCACCAGCACCGCGCCGAGCCGTGCCACGGCGAAGCGCAGCGCGGCGAAGGCGTGCGAGTTGCGCGCCAGCACGGCGACCCGGTCGCCGCTGGCGATGCCCTGCGCCGCCAGGCCGGTGGCCAGGCGGTTGCAGGTGTCGTCGAACTGCGCATAGGTCCAGGCGGTGCTGCCGCAGCGGATGGCGAGCTTGTTCGGGTGGCGCTGGCGGGTGCGGCGCAGCAGGTCGCCCAGGGTCTGGCGAGCAATGCGGTCGAGGATGTTCATGGTCGCGGAAGAGGGAAAAGGAGGCGTCGGTCCCGGGCTCAACGGCCCTGGAATCGGGCCGGACGCCGTTCGAAGAAGGCCGCCAGGCCTTCGCCGAAATCGGCGGTCGCGGCACTGGCGAGGAAGGCATCGCGCTCGGCATCGAGCTGGTCGGCGAAGCTGCGTTCGAAACTGGTGCGCATCAGGCGCCGCATGTGGCCGTAGGCCAGCGTCGGGCCGCGCGCCAGGCGCTGCGCCAGCGCCTCGGCCTCGGCCTCCAGCGCGTCGGCGGTGACCACGCGGTTGACGAGCCCGATCTCCAGCGCCTTGCGCGCGTCGAAGCTCTCGCCCAGCAGCGCGATCTCCAGCGCGCGGCGCAGGCCCACCAGGCGCGGCAGCGACCACGAGGCGCCGAGATCGCAGCTCGTGGCGATGTTGATGTAGGCCAGGTTGAACTTGGTGCCCTCGGCAGCGATGGCCAGGTCAGCCGCGGCCGCCAGGCTGAGGCCGGCTCCGGCCACCGCGCCGTGCAGCGCGACCAGCACCGGCGCGTCGATACGGCCCAGCAGGTTCAGCGCCTGGTGCATCGGCGTGATCAGGCTGTCGGCCGCCGCCACCGGCGCAGCGCGCATCTGTGCCAGATCGCCGCCAGCGGCGAAGGCCCGGCCCGAGCCGCTGAGCAGCACCGCGCGCACCGAACTGTCGTCGGCGAGGTCGCGGCAGGCCGCGAGCAGCGCCTGGGCCAGGTCGAGGTCGAGCGCATTGAGCGCCTCGGGCCGGTCGAGGCGCAGGCGCACCAGGCCGCCGTCGCGACTGACGCTCAGGCCCTTCATGGTCGGCGAACGAGAAACTGAACAGACATGGGATTCCAGCGTCGATCCGGGATGGGGCGCGTTGCCGCGCCCGCCGCACGGCGACCCATTGCAGCGGCCGCCTGCAGGAATTGGACGCCGGAAGGTCGTGCGCACTCCCACCCGGAAGGGTAGTTGTGTCGTTTCGGCGCGTGACGCGCCCCACGGACCGCCGAGGTCGACACCGGGCGCTCGTGTTTACCCGTGCTCTCGGTAGAACTCCGCTGGCGCCCGCCACCGGCCGCGGCGAACAATCGCTTCCCTTGCAGTTCCCGGCCGGCTTGCCCGGCAATGACACCCATGTCGAAAACCGGTCACTCCGACGCCGGCATCCGCCGTTCGAAGCCCGCCGACATCCCCGACCCGATCGTCGCTGCCCCTGCCGGCTCGGCGCGGCCCCAGCCCGGCGCCGTGCACGCCACGATGGAGGTCAGCACCCACAAGCTGTTCGCCCCGCCGATCTACCCCGGCGCCGTGCGCCGCCGCGTCATCCTCGACCGCGTGCTGCAGGACAACAGCCTGCGCGTCACGGTGCTGCAGGGCCCTGCCGGCCACGGCAAGTCGACCACCCTGCAGCAGATCAAGACCGCCCACGAGGCCCGCGGCTGGCGCACCGCCTGGCTCACCCTCGACGACGCCGACAACGACCCGCGACGCTTCGAGTCGCACATGCGCGCGCTGGTGGGGCTGATGCGCGACGGCGCCGCCCACCCGGAGGCCGCCGCAGCCCGGGTCGGCGAGGCCCCGCCCGACCTGGCGAACTGGATGCTCGACGCGCTGTCGGGCATGGACACGCACGCATCGATCTTCCTCGACGAATTCCAGGCGCTGCGCAACGAGGCCATCCTGCGCTTCTTCCGCTTCCTGCTGTCGCGCCTGCCGGCCCATGCGCACGTCTTCATCGGCTCGCGCTCGCTGCCGGAGATCGGCCTGGCCACGCTGCTGGTCAACCGCATGGCGACGGTGCTGCGCGCCGACGACCTGCGCTTCACGCCCGGCGAGGTGACGCAGTTCTTCGCCGAGTCCAAGGACCTGCGCGTCAGCGCCGAGGAAGTGGGTGCGATCTACCGGCGCACCGAGGGCTGGCCGGCCGGCCTGCAATTGTTCCGGCTCGGCCTCGGCAGCCCGGAGGTGCGCACGTCGCTGGTCGACCCCGAGGACCACGGCCCGCGCGAACTCGCCGAGTACCTGACCGACAACGTGGTGACGCTGCAGTCGCCGCGCATCCAGGAGTTCCTGTTCAAGACCTCGCTGCTGCGGCGGCTGTCGGCGCCGCTGTGTGCGGCCGTGACCGGCTTCGACGACGCGCAGGACATCCTGGAGCAGCTCGAGCGCTCCGGCCTGTTCGTCCGTGCGCTCGACTCCGACAACCGCTGGTTCAAGTACCACGGCCTGTTCTCGAGCTTCCTCGCCGACAGCCTGCACCGCAGCTCCGAGCTCGAGGTGGTCAGCGTGCACGAGCGCGCGGCGCGCTGGTACTTGGCGCAGCACCTGCCCGAGGAGGCGATCTACCACGCGCTGTCCTGCCGCAACTTCTCGCTCGCCGCTGCGATCCTGAGCGAGTGGTCCTCGCGGCTGATCTCCAACGCGGAGCTGATCACGCTCGAGCGCTGGTACGACCGGCTGCCGTTCGACCACGTGGCGAACCGCCCGGTGCTGGCGATCAAGGCGGCCTACTCGCTGATGTTCCTGCGCCGGCGTACCAAGCTGCGGCCGCTGGTGGACCTGATGGACCAGCATGCCGGCTGCGGCGACATCCTGCAGACCACCAGCCCCGACCTGTGCCGGGCCATGGCGCGCCTGCTGTTCGAGGACGACCTCCATGCGGCGCTCGCCATCATCGACCGCCCCGAGGTGCTGCAGCAGGAGGTCAGCGGCTTCCCGGCCTTCGAGCTCGGCGCCGCGTGCAACGTGCTGAGCTTCGGGCGCCTCGCCGCCGGTGATTTCGAGGGCGCGCGCAAGTCGCTGATGCAGGCGCGGGCCCACAGCGAGCGCGGCGCCGGCTCCTTCGTGATGGGCTACACCTCGGCGGTCAGCGGCGCGCGCCTGATCGTGCAGGGCAAGCTGGACGAGGCGATCGAGCGCTACCGCGCCGACATGCTGGCGCAGCACGCGCCGCTCGACAAGTCGTTCGCGCCGGCGGTGATGGCCGCCGCGCAGATCTGGGCGCTCTACGAGGCCAACGACCTGGCGGCGCTGGAGCCGCTGTGCGCGCAGTTCCAGCGCGGCATCTCCGAGTGCGTGACGCTCGACTTCATCGCGCTGGCCTACCTGTCGATCTCGCGCATGCACGACGCGCGCGGCCGTTCGGCCGAGGCGGAGGAAGTGCTCGACGAGCTCGAGCGCATGGGCCACGACAGCCACCTCGACCGGCTGGTCTCGCAGGCCGACTGGGAGCGTGTCCGCCGCGCGGTGCTGGCCGGCGAGCTCGACCGCGCCACGGCGCTGGCCCAGCGCATCGCTCCGGTCTGCCCGCCGCTGGATCCGCACTGGATCTACATGGCCGACGACATGGAGGGCGAGGGCTTCGGCCGCATCCGCCTGGCGATCGCCCACCACGACCATGCGCTGGCCTCGCAGCTGATCGCACGCGAGCGGGCCCGCCAGACCGGCCGCGTCTATCGCGACATCCGGCTGCACGTGTTCGAGGCGCTGCTGCTGAACGACAAGGGCTCGCCCAACGGCGCCCACCGCAGCCTGCGCAAGGCGCTGCAGCTGGCGCGGCCGGGCCGCTACGTGCGCTGCTTCCTCGACGAGGGCCGCGCCATCGTCTCGATGCTGCGGGAGGAGTACCAGCACTTTCTGCAGTCCGCCGACGAGGGCCAGGCGGCGCCCGATCCGGACCGCGACTTCATCGAACTGCTGCTGGCCGCGTCGGGCACCGACCTCGGCCAGCCGCGCTGCCGGCACCACCTCACCGACCCGCTGTCGGAGCGCGAGAAGGAGATGCTGCAGTTCCTGGCCAACGGCGTGGCCAACAAGGAGATCGCCTCACGGCTTTTCGTCTCCGAGAACACCGTCAAGTTCCACCTGAAGAACATCTACTCCAAGCTCGGCGTCAGCGGTCGCGTGCAGGCGATCAACGCCGCACGCACGCTGCGGCTGGTGTCCTGAGCGGGCGAGGCCCGGGCCTCAGGCCAGCGCGCCGGTCGCGGCCAGCTGCGCGATCTCCTCGTCGGCCCAGCCCCAGGCCGCGAGCGCGGCGCGGCCGTCGTGCGTGGCCGGCAGCGGGCGCGCGCCCACCGTGGGCGTGCGCGAGAAGCGCGGCGCCGGCCCGGGCTGCACGCGGCCGTCCACCTCGACGAAGCTGCCGCGCGCCCGGTGGTGCGGATGCTGCGGCGCCTCGCCCAGCGTGAGCACCGGCGTGACGCAGGCGTCGCTGCCCTCGAAGACCCGCACCCAGTCGTCGCGCGAACGCGTGCGCAGCACCGCGGCGATGCGCTGCTTCTGCTGCGGCCACAGGCTGCGGTCGTGCTGGGGCTGCAGCAGCGCCTCCCCGGCCAGGCCGGTGCGCTCGAGGAACTGGCGGTAGAAGCGCTCCTCCAGCGCGGCCACCGCCAGGTGGCCGCCATCGGCGCAGGCATAGGTGTCGTAGAAGGGCGCGGCGCCGTCGATCAGGTTGCTCTGCCGCCGGTCCTGCCATTGCCCCATCGCCTGGAAGCTCAGGTTCATCGCCTGCAGCAGCGCACAGCCATCGGTCATCGCGGCATCGACCACCTGGCCCTCACCGGTCTGGCGCGCATGCAGCAGCGCGGCCAGCACGCCCACCGCGAGCAGCATGGCGCCGCCGCCGAAATCGGCCACCAGGTTCAGCGGTGGCACCGGCCCCCCCTCGGCGCGGCCGATGGCATGCAAGGCCCCCGACAGAGCGAGGTAGTTCAGGTCGTGACCCGCGGTGTGCGCGAGCGGGCCGCCCTGCCCCCAGCCGGTCATGCGGCCGTAGACCAGTCGCGGGTTGTGCGCCAGACAGGGCGCGGGGCCCAGGCCCAGGCGCTCCATCACACCGGGGCGGAAGCCCTCGATCAGCACGTCGGCCGCGCCCACCAGGCGCAGCGCGGCCGCGCGGCCCTCGGCCCGCGCGAGGTCGAGCGCCACCGCACTGCGCCCGCGCTGCAGCACGTCGCAGTGAGGATCGAACAGCGCCGCCTGGGCGCCGCCGCCGGGCCGGTCGATGCGCAGCACGTCGGCCCCCAGGTCGGCGAGCAGCATGCCGCAGAACGGCGCCGGCCCCATCGCGGCGACCTCGACCACGCGCACGCCGCGCAACGGGCCGGGGCCCGGACCCGTTGCCGTCATGGCCCCTCCGTCAGGCGGTGCCGAACGCGGCGCGCAGGTTCCTGCCGATGCGGTCGTAGATGCTCTGCGTGTGGCCGATCACGCCCTTCATCCAGAAGAAGCCGTGGATCATCGTCGGGTTGGGCACATGGTCCACCGACACGCCGGCCTTCGCCAGTGCCTTGGCGTAGGCATCGCCCTCGTCGCGCAGCGGGTCGTAGCCGGCGGTGATCACCGTGGCCGCGGGCAGCCCCTTCAAATCGCCCTTGATCGGCGAGACATACGCGTCGCTCGCCTGCGCGGGCTGGGTCAGGTAGTGACCGAAGAACCACTGCATCGCGCCCTGCGTCAGCAGGTAGCCTTCGGCGTTCTCCTTGCGCGAGGGGTAGTCGCCCGCCGCGTCGGTGACCGGGTAGACCAGCACCTGGTGGGCGATCTTCGGGCCCTTGCGGTCGCGCGCCATCTGCGACACCACCGCCGCGAGGTTGCCGCCGGCGCTGTCGCCGGCCACCGCGATGCGGGCCGGGTCGAGGCCCAGCTTCGCGGCATTCTCGCGCGCCCACACCAGGCCGGCGTAGGCATCCTCCGGCGCCGTGGGATAGGGATGCTCGGGCGCCTTGCGGTAGTCGACCGAGACCACCGCCGCGTTGGCGGCGTTGCACAGTGAGCGCGCCACCTTGTCGACCAGGTCCAGGTTGCCGAACACGAAGCCGCCGCCGTGGAAGTACACCAGCATCGGGTGCGGCGCGCTGCCGGCCGGCCGGTAGATGCGCACGGCGATGTCGCCACCCTTCACCGGCACGCGGTGGTTCGACACGTCGGCCACCGCTTCCTCGTCGCCTTCCAGGCCGACGAAGGCCATCGCGGTCTCTCGGGATTCGGGCACCGTCATCTGCTCGAAGCTCTTCAGGCCCTGCGCCTTGAACGCGTCGAGCAATCCTTGTACTTGCGGGTCCAGTGACATCGTTGTCTCCTCGGGGGGTGGTGAACAAGCGCAGTGGTCGGGCTTCAGCTGCCCAGCCGCTGCATCGCGGAAGTGGTGAGGTACTTGTCGTAGACGCTGGGATCGTTGACGCGCATCGAGTGGCCACCGGGCACCTCGCGCACCTGCTCGATGCGGGTCATGCGGCTGGTCTGCACGTTGAAGGCATGCACGGTGGCCCAGGACCAGTAGGGCTCCTTGCCGTCCATCACGCGCGCCTTGCCGTCGTCGTAGTACGCGAAGGACGCGTCGAAGTGGCGGAACAGCTCGCCGCGGCGGTCGTAGGACACCATCTGGAACGGCACCAGCGTGCGCGCGTCGAACCACACGCGCTTGCGCCCGACCGGCGCACGCGGGTAGCGCACCGGCTCGGCCTCGATGACGATCACCTCGGGCACCAGTTCCACCGCGTGGTCCCAGAACAGGTTGCCCTTCGGGCCGCCGTGCGTCGTGTGCTCCCAGTTCGGGTGGGCCGAGCTCCAGCCGCGCGAGACCGCCGCGAGGTGCGGCCCGCGGTGCACGACCTGGTAGTTGCCCCAGGTCAGGAAGGGATCGCCGGCCGCCCAGGCGTCCGACAGGTAGAGCTCGGCGCCGGCCACCAGCGGCTCGAAGCGCTGGTTGGTCGGGAAGCTGCGCACCCGCTTGAAGGCCGGCAGGTAGCCGTAGAGCTGCGGGAACTGGTTCTGGTCGTAGGCCCAGATGTTGAGGAAGATCGTGCCGCGCGCGTCGGCCGGCTCGGTGAACAGCACCGACTGGTAGCGCAGCTTGTCCGGCTCACCGGCCCAGTAGGGCTTGGGATCGATGACGGTGCGTGCCACCGTGGACATCTCGGCCCACACCGACGAGTACTGGTACTGCAGGTTGCCCGCCGGGTCGAGGTCGTACTCCTTGCTGGCATAGACCGACACGTCGTGGCGGCCCCAGCTCAGCGTGTGCGCGGCGAACATCTCCAGCGCGGACGTGGGCTCGGGGAAGGGGTTGCCGCCGATCCACGGCTTGCCCTCGGTGGTGACGATGTTGCCGCTGGCGTCGAAGCGCGCCTTGCCGCGGTTGCGCGCGGTGGCTTCCAGGTAGGGCAACGGGTTCAGGTGGCTCAGGTCGGTGGTGGTCGGGGCCAGCACCAGCTTGCGCCCCATCGTGGCGATCTGCCGGTAGCGGACCGGGTCGAGCAGGTCCTTCACCAGCTCCACGTTGCCCGCGTCGATCACGTCGCCGGACTTCAGGCGGCCCTTGCTGTAGGCCTCGATCGACAGCAGTTCGTCGGGGTAGGCCGCGGCGACCGAACCGCTGCGCAGGAAGGCCGCCCAGGCCGACCCGAACACGCCGGCGCGCAGCAGCCCCTTGCCGGTGGCGTCGAGGAAGGCCCGGCGGCTGTAGTCGCGGTCGAAACGAAGGAGGTGCGCCATGGGCTGGAAAGAAAAAAGCACCGGCTGCGCGAGCGGCCGGTGCATGTCGTCGTCGACACCCGGCCGCCGCGGCGGCCGGGTCGACTCGAACCACGACTAGACACTCAGAACTGATAAGCCACGCGGGCGAAGATTTCGTTGTTGTGCTGCAGGCCGTCGACGAAGTCGCGGTACTCGCCCTTGTTCTGGGAGTACACGGCGTTGAGGTAGAGGTCGGCCTGGATCGACTTGGTGGGCTTCCACTTCACGCCCGGCTGCATGTACCAGCCGCCCTTGAGGTCGGTCAGGATCGCGAAGTCGAAGCGGTACTCCAGCGTCGGCGACGGCTGCTGCAGCGCCAGCGCCACCGCGTTGAAGCCGCCCGACTGGCCCTTGGGCGACTCGCCCGGGGTGTTGCCCACGCCGTCGAGGTAGCGCCCGAACAGGTCGCTCCTGGACTTGTGCAGCCACTGCGCCACGAAGTAGGTCGCCGGGAAGGCGCTGGTGAACTTGTGGTACTTCTCCATGATGAAGGCGAACTGGTATTCGTCCTTCTCGATGTAGTCGCCCAGCGTCGGGTTGGTGAAGTGCTTGTTGGGCGTGTAGGAGAACTCGAAGCGCCCGATCAGCTGGTCGAGCAGCGAGTCGGGCTCGCCCTCGAACACGCGGTTGATGCCGCCACCGAACACCGTCTCGCGCTTGTACTCGCGGCTGAGCCAGCCGCGCAGCGAACCGGCCACGGCCGGCGTGAAGAAGGTGTCCAGGATGCACGACGCAGCCGCCTTGTTGCCGATCTTGAAGTCGCCGTAGACCGCACGTTCGGCACCGCAGACGGTGGCCAGGCCGACCAGGCCGTAGGGGTCGCCCGCAGCGGTGATGAAGTTCATCGAGGTGGCCACGCCTTCGATGCCGTTGAGGCGCGAGTTGGCCGCGCCGCGGAACCACTCCTCGGCGCTGTAGACGCCGGTGGGCTGCGCCGCGAAGGCGGTGCCTGGCAGCGTGCCGGCGCCCTTGGCCGCCGTCCACTTGAAGACGCCGTCGGGGTTGGTGCGGTTGATGGCAAAGGCCTGGTAGCCGAAGCCGCCGGCCTCGCCCTTCAAGCGGAAGCCGACGTTCCACTTGTTCTTGACGTCCTCGTAGCCGGGCCGCTGGTCGACGGTGAACTGATCCTGGATGAGGTTGTAGCCGGTCTCGCCGTTGGGCAGCAGCGTGGGCGCGAAGCGCTGCACGAAGCCGTCGACGTCCATCTTCTCGTTGACGCGGTAGTTGGCGCGCAGGCCGAGCGCGGAGCGGCGGGTGTCGGAGTACTCTTCGGCGGCGACGCCGAACAGGTGGCCGCGCAGGTCCAGGCCGTTGGGCTGGTCGGCCACGCGGAAGAACAGCGCCTCGCCCCAGGCGATCTGCTGGTTGCCGGCGCGGATCCACAGCGGGCCGTTGTTGTAGTCGAGGTAGAAGGCGGGCAGGTCGATCAGCGCGCGGTCGGTGGCGTAGGCCAGCGGGCCGCCGGCGGTGCCGCCGAAGGCCTGGCGGAAGCTGCTGCCGGAGTTGATGTCGCCCACGCCGGTGCTGGCGCCGCCGACGGTGCGGGTGCCGTAGGCGTCTTCGACGGCGCGGGTCTCGTCGACGATGCCGCGCAGCTTGATGGTGGCCTTCAGCGAGTCGGTGAGCTTGCCGTCGAGGTTGAGGTCCACGCGGGTGGCGAACCAGTTGATGTCGGCGTCCTTCTTGTAGGCCGCCGGGCGCGACAGCGTGGGGACCCCGCCCTGCGTCACCAGACTGTTGTTCGAATAGACCACCCCGTTGGTGGAGTTGCCGTTCTGGGTCGTGAGGTTCTGGTCGTCGGTGGTCTTGACCGCCAACTCCTGTCGGATGAAGCCCGACACTGCCCACTCGGCCGCCTGGGCCGACCCGCACAGCGCGACCAACGCAGCTGCTGCGATGGCGTGCCGCTGAGAGATTTCTGTACGAATCTTCTTCACGCTGTTGTCTCCTCGTTGTAGGTCAAAGATCGAGTTCCAGGATCGTTCCACCGGCCCCCACCGCCACCAGGCGCCGCTTGCCGCCGCTGCCTTCGCTCGCGGCGAGCGCCTGGTACCAGGCGTTGCGCACGAGCTTGGAGTTCAGCGGGCTCCAGGTGGCCCCGCCGTCGCGGCTGAGGACCACGGCGTTGATGCCGCTGGCGAGCACTTCGCCCTGGGCCGTGGCGTGCACGCCGGTCAGGATGGCGCCGGTGCCGGTCTTGTGCGAGACCCAGGTGGCGCCGCCGTCGGCGCTGCTGAGCAGCGCGCCGCTCTGGCCGCTGGCGTACATCTTCTTGCCGCCTTCGACGACGGACAGGCCGAACAGGGAGCGTTCGCCCTTGTGCAGGGCTTTCCATTGCTGGCCGTCGCTGCTGCGCAGGACGAGTTCGAATTCGCCCACCGCGGTGACGCTGCCGTCTTCGGCGACGTGGATGTCGTAGAGGTGGGGTTCGGCTCCGTCGTCGGTGATGCCGCTCCAGTCGACGGTCTGCACGGCCCAGGACTGGCCCCAGTCGGTGGACTTGAGGATGGTGCCGAAGGCGCCCACGGCGTAGGCCAGGCCTTGGCGGGTGACGTCGACGGCGAGCAGGCGCGACTTGGTCATGGAGGGCGCAGCCTTCCAGGTCTTGCAGTCGGCCGCCGCATACACCAGGCCGGTCTGGCCGACGGCGATGCATTTGCCTTCGCGCATCGCCACGGCCATCAGCGCCAGGTGCTTCATCGGGAAGGGCTGGACTTGCCAGCTCGCCCCGCCGTCGGCCGTGGCCAGCACGTTGCCGAACGCCCCCACCGCGATGCCCCGCTCCCCTTCGAACACCACGTCGTACAAGGCATCGTGCGCCGTGCCGTGGCGCAGAAGCTTGGCGCTGCCGATGGGTGCAGCGGCTGCCACCGCAGCGGCCGGTGCCGGAGCGGCCGGTGCTGCGGCAGCCGCCGAGGCGGCGCCGTCGGCGGCTTGCGCCGCTCCCGTGACCGCCCCCCCGCACAGCAGCGCGGCGGCGGCCGCGAGCCGGGCGAGCCCTGCGGCAGACCGAGCCCGGCCGCCGCGAGCGGTGGACCGCTCGTGTTGCTGACGCTCGGGCATGTTCAGGTCCCCAGCCGCTGCAGCGCCTGCTCGGTCATGAACTTCTCGATCATGCCCGGATTGTCGTAGCCCGACTGGTAGCCGCCGGTGATGCTCTTGGCCTGCACGAAGCGCGTCATGCGACCGTCCTGCACGTTGTGCGACATCACCGCCGTCCACGACCAGTGCGTCTTGCCGCTGCTGTCGACGTACTTCTTGTCGCCCTTCTCGTAGAAGCTGTACTGCGGCTCGAAGGACTTGAACAGCTCACCACGACGGTCGTAGGTGACGTAGGCCACGTACATCTGATTGCGCACGTCCATCCACACGCGCTTCTTGCCCACCGGCGCGCGGGGATAGCCCGTCGGCTCGGCTTCGAAGATCACGACGTCGGGGCACAGCTCCATGCTGGTCTCGAGGAAGGTCTGGCCCTTCGGCCCGCCGTGCACCGGACGTTCCCAGTTCGGGTGATCGCCGTACCAGGTCTGCGACACCGCGCCCAGGAAGGGGCCACGGCCGATGATCTTGTAGTTGCCCCAGGTCAGCATCGGGTCGCCGGCCGCCCAGGCATCCGACAGGTACAGGTTGGAGCCGGCCACCAGCGGCTCGAAGCGCTGGTTGGTCGGGAACTTGCGCACGCGCTTGAAGGCGGGCAGGTAGCCGACGAGGTCGGGGAACTTGCGCTGGTCGTAGTACCAGGTGCTCAGGTAGCCCGTGCCCTTCACGTCGACAGGCGAGGTGAAGAACACCGACTGGTAGCGCAGCTTGTCCTCGGCGCCGGGGAAGGTCTTGCCGTCCACGCGGGCCAGCGTGTTCTCTTCCACCCAGGCGAAGTCGTACTGGTAGCTCAGCGAGCCGTCCGGCGCCACTTCCTGGTCCTTGATGCAGTAGATCGAGTTGTCGTGGCGGCCCCAGCACAGCGTGAGGTTCGCGGCGGACTCGATGCCGGTCTTGGCGTCCGGGAAGGGGTTGCCGCCGGCCCAGGGCTTGCCGTCGGCGGTGACGACGTTGCCGCCCGAATCGAACTTCGCCTTGCCCTGGTTCTTCAGCGTGGCCTCGAGGTACTGGTGCGGATACATCCGCGTCACGTCCTTCGTGGTCGGCACGATCTTGATCTTGCGGCCCAGCGTCTTGACCTGCTGGTACGCGACCGGATCGAGCAGTTCCTTGACGATGTCGACGTTCTCGGCGGTGATGAAGTCACCGGTCTTGATCTTGCCCTTGGACCAGGCGTCGATCGACATCAGCTCGTCCGGGTAGGCCTTGGTGATGTCCGCGGAGTTCGCGATCATCGGCCACAGCGGCCCCAGCACCCCGGCCGTCGCAATGCCCTTGGCGGCCTGCTCCATGAAGAAGCGTCGGCTGTAGTCGTGGTCGTACTTTCTGATATGCATGGTTGTCTCCTACTTCGTTGTCGACAATTCGCAGTCCCCACCCAGCGGGGGGCGGCGCACTCTCACAGGGCTCAGGCAGGCACCGCCGTCTGAGGCTTCTTCTCCAGGGATTCGGACAGGGCCGACATGTCGCTGTCGAGGAACTTGGGCTTGATCAGGTACACCAGCAGCGGCAGCAGCACCAGCGCCAGCACCATGTTGATGAGCATCAGGATCACCAGCAGCAGCCCGGTGTCGGAGAGGAACTTGAGCTCCGACAGGAAGTACCACGGCGCCAGCCCGATCGTCATCAGCGAGGCGGTGAAGAAGATGGCCTTGCCGCAGGTCTTGAGCGCCACCCGGATCGCCACGCCCAGGTCCTTGTTGGCCACCTGGTATTCCTCGCAGATGCGCGTCATGAGGTAGATGCCGTAGTCGATGCCGACCCCGATGCCGATGGCCAGGATGGGCAGCGAGTTGACGTCCAGGCCGACGCCGGCGAGCGACATCGACGCGGTGAGCATGGCGTTGGCCAGGTTCACCGGGATGAGCAGCAGCAGGCCCGCGACGATGGAGCGGTAGGCGAGCGAGCAGCCGATCAGGATGACGAGGTTGAGCGCCAGCAGGATGCGGCTTTCGTAGCGCACCACGGTGTCGTTGATGGATTGCTGCAGCGCAATGGCCCCGGAGGCCAGCCGGATGGTGAAGGTGGGGTGCTCGGGGCCGACCTTCTCGACGCAGGCTCGGGCCTGGGCCAGCGCGGTGTCCACCGTCTCCTGCTTGTTGTTGGAGTACCAGAGCGAGACGGTGCCGTTCTTCTGTTCGAAGTCGGTGACGTGCAGGAAGGCCTTGGCGTTGGTGCCGGCCATCAGGCCGGTGACGGCGGCCGAGGCGGAGGCGTCGTCGTTGTCGAGCGGCGACCACTTGGGGTTGCCGCCGCTGAAGACGCGGTTGGCTTCGGGCGCGAGGTCGGCGAAGGACAGGGTGGCCGTGGGCGGGTTGGGGCTGCTCTCCAGGCAGTGCTGGAGGTCGCGCATCGTGGTGAGGGTGTCGCTCTGGCGCACGATGCGGGCGTTGCCCTTGCCTTCGAACACGACTTCCATGGTCATGGAGCCGGGGAAGTGCTGGTTGATCTCGCGCACGGCGAGGTTGAACTTGGAGTCGTAGCGCAGCAGGTTGGTGCCTTCGACGGGGTTGCCGACCTGCACGCGCAGCATGAGGAAGACGGCGACGATGCCCAGGACGATGAAGACGATGCCGGTGTAGCGGGCGTTGCGCCCGGTGGAGAGGGCAGCGAAGCCGCCGAGCGTGCCCTGGATGCCGCGTTGGACGGGGCCGCTGTGCTGGTCGGTGCCGAGCAGGTGCTCGATGTTGTTCGGCCTCGGCATGAGGCTGAGCAGGATGGGGGTGAGGAAGACGCTGCAGGGGACGAGGTTCAGGGCCCACAGGCCGGTGAAGAGGGCGAAGCGCTCCATGGCCGGGATGGGCGCGAGGGCGACGAGCAGGAGGCCGGCGACGTCGGTGAAGATGCCCAGGGTGCCGGGGTAGACGAGGGAGACGAGGGAGAGTTCGGCGGCCTTCTCCTTGGGGTGGCCGTCGTGCAGGAGTTCGAAGTAGCGCTCGGTGGCCTGCACGCAGTGGCTGAAGCAGCGGGCGATGAGCAGCAGCGGCACGACCATGAGCAGGGGCTCGACGGGCAGGCCGAGCCAGCCGACGAGGCCGAAGCCCCAGATGGCCGAGACGGCGCTGACGAGCACGGGCACGAGGATGCCGGCGACGTTGCGCATGTGGAAGGCGAGCACGCCGAACATCAGGATCAGGGTGATCGCGAAGATCTCGAGGGTGTTGTCGCCGAAGGCGTAGATCCACCCGGTCATGACGGGGAAGCCGGCGGCGTGGATCTCGTGCGCGGCGTCGGTCTCGTTCTTGACGATGGCCTGGACGGCGTCGAAGACCTTGTGGTAGTCGACGGATTGCTCGATGAAGGTGGCGTTGACGATGGTGGCGGTGCCGTCGGAGGACACGAGGAAGGTGTTGGCTCCGGGGGATTCGTCGACGCGGCGGCGGATCTCGGCGAGCTGCTCGGCCGTCTTGGGCAGCTCGTCGTCCATGATGGGCTGCGAGAAGATGCCGTCAGGGGTGATGACGGTGTAGCGCGCCTTGGAGGTGGCGATGGAGAGGATCTGGTCGTGGTCGACCCCGGGCGTCAAGTCGATGTCGCGCGAGATGCGCCAGATCTTCTCGAGCGTGTCGGCCTGGAACACGTCCTTGCCATCGACCCGCTTGATCATCAGCGTGACGGTCAGCGGGTTGCCGAAGTTGGGGTGGTCCTTGTAGACCTGCACGAAGGGGTGGTTCTTCGGGAACAGGTCCGAGAAGATGGTCTTCACGTCCACGCGCACCAGACCCACCGCGAAGAACGCCGTGATCAGCCCCATCACCACCAGGATCGCCCACCGGTTCCCCAGTGCAAATCGCGCCAGCTTGCGTCGCAGGTCAATCTTTTCCATCAGGCACCCAGGTCTCTTGATATCAGTTGTTTATGTCGAACCGCCACGAACCGAACGTGCATGCGGGCCTCCACCGCCCGCTTTTCGATCGAGCAATTAGAGAGGCAGTGGGGGGCACGGCGACCCACCCGAGCGGGTAGTTTCTGCAGCGTCTCGGCGTTCATCCCACAAGCGTTTTCACGGGGGTGTGCGGCTACTGCGCGGTGTAGCCGCCGTCGATGACGAGCTCGCTGCCCGTCATGAACGAGGACTCGTCGGAGCCCAGGTAGAGCACGCCGTAGGCGATGTCGTCGGGTTCACCCATCCGCCCGATCGGGTGCATCTTCGAGATCACCTGGCGCCCACCTTCGACATCGCCGAGGCTGGTCAGATAGCCTTCGACCATCGGCGTCCAGATGTAGCCTGGATGGATGGTGTTAACCCGGATGCGGTAGCCCGCCTGCGCGCAATGCAGCGCCGCCGACTTCGAGAAGATGCGGACGCCGCCCTTGCTGGCGTTGTAGGCCGCGAGCTTGGGGTCGGCGACGATGCCCTCGATCGACGAGATGTTGATGATCGAGCCCGTGCCGGGCCCGTCCTTCATCGCGCGGATCGCGTGCTTGGTGCCGAGGAAGACGCCGTCGAGGTTGACGGACATCAGGCGGCGCCAGGCCTCCAGCGTCTCGTCCTCGGCGCTGCCGGCGGTGCCGAGGCCGGCGTTGTTGACGACGATGTTCAGGCCGCCGAACTGCGCGCGGGACTTCTCGACCACCTCGACCCAGCGGCTCTCGTCGGTCACGTCCTGCGTGAGGAACAGCGCCTTGCCGCCGGCGCGCTCGATCTCCTTCGCCACCGCGGCGCCCTGCGCCTCGTCCACGTCGGTCAGCACCACGCGGGCGCCTTCGCGCGCCAGCATCAGTGCGCTGGCCCGGCCGATGCCCTTGGCGCCACCGGTCACCAGCGCCACCTTGTTGTCCACACGTCCCATGTCCTGATCTCCTGTTCGTTGTCGTGTGCGCCGCGCCGCCGTCAGACCGCGGTGTAGCCGCCGTCGACCACGAACTCGGCGCCGGTCACCCACTTCGCGGCGTCGGAGGCGAGGTAGAGCGCGGCCGAGGCCACGTCCTCGGGCGCGCCGCAGCGGCCCATCGGGATCGCCGTCTCGAAGGCGGTCTGCGCCGCCGCCAGGTCGGGCATGATCTTCAGGTCGACGAAGTGCTGGAACAGATCGCGCCCCATTGCGGTCCACACCACGCCGGGGTGGATGGAGTTGCAGCGGATGCCGAGCTTGAGCTGCCCGCACTCGACGGCGACCGACTTCGTCAACAGCCGCACCGCGCCCTTGGACGCGCAGTAGTTGCTCAGGCCGATGCAGCCCACCAGGCCGGCGACCGAGGACAGGTTGATGATCGAGCCGCCCTGCCCGGCCGCGCCGCCCGGCCGCATCGCGCGGATCGCGTGCTTGCAGCCGAGGAAGACGCCGGTCACGTTGACGTCCTGCACCTTGCGGAATTCCTCGACCGTGGTCTCGGTGATGAACTGCAGGCGCTCGATACCCGCGTTGTTGACGAGGACATGCAGGCCGCCGAGCCGCTCGATCGTGACGGCGATCGCGGCCTCCCACTGCGCCTCGTCGGTGGTGTCGAGCCGGAAGAAGTCGGCCTGGCCACCGGCGGCGCGGATCTCGGCCACCGTCTCGCGACCCTGCGGCTCCAGCACGTCGGTGACCATCACGCGCGCACCGGCACCGGCCAGCGCCCGCGCCATCTCGGCACCGAGGCCGCGCGCCGCGCCGCTGATCAGCGCGACCTTGCCGTCCACGCGGTAGGCCTTGCCGTAGTCGATGGGAGCCGGGGTGCTGGCGCGGCTGTCGGTCATTGGGGGTCTCCTGGTTCTTGTCGGTGCGGGCATCGGCCCGACCGGAGGCATGGGCGCGACTCGCGGCGCAGCGCGAGCACAGGGCGAGGCCGGATGATTGCGGCGCCCTCCCCCACCGTCACTACCCGGCGGGGTAGTTCGCGCGCGCCGCTCCCGCGGGGAAACCCAGGGTCGCGCGTCGCGGACGCGACACCCGCCGGCCGCCTGACGCCGCACACGCCGCGTCAGGCGGCCGGCGTGCACCCCATCAGTGCGGCCACTGCGGCGATCACCGCCTCGGGCCGGTCGCGGTGCGGCGAATGGCCGCAGCGCGGCAGCTCCAGCAGTCGCGTCTGCGGCACGCGCCGTGCGATGCCGCGGACCTGCTCCAGCGTGCCGTACTCGTCGTCCTGCCCCTGCACCGCGAGCAGCGGGCAGCGGATCGCCGCGATCTCGGCCTCGATGCTCCATTGCCGGAACGACGGATGCAGCCAGATGCGGTTCCAGCCCCAGAAGGCCGAATCGACGTCGTCGTGGTGGCGGGCCAGCTTCTGCGGCAGCTCGGTCGTCATGAAACTGCGACGCGTCTGCTCGATGCCCGCGACCGTGATGTCCTCGACGAGGATGTGCGGTGCCAGCACCGCCAGCCCCGCCACCGACGCCGGAAAACGCGCGGCATGCAGCAGCGCGATCGAGCCGCCGTCGCTGTGCCCGAACAGCCACACCGGCTCGTCGATGGCCAGCGCGGCGAAGAGCGCCGGCAGCACCTCGTGTGCCTGGCGGTGCAGGAAGTCCACGTCCCAGGCCTCGTCGGCCGCGCGCGGCGTGGAGCGGCCGTAACCGGGCCGCGAGTACACCAGGCCGCGCACGCCGACGGCCTGGCACAGCCGCTGCGGGAACTCGCGCCACATCGACACCGAGCCCAGGCCTTCATGCAGGAACACCAGCAGCGGCGCGGCGCGGTGTTCGCAGCCGATCCAGCGGTACTCGATGCGCACGTCGCGGTCGCGCCACGTGATCGACGCGAAGCCGTCGCGGACGGCATCGGGATGGGCGGGCGGCGGAGAGTTCACGGCGTGGGGTCCGGTCAGGCCGCGGGTCGATCGCGCGCGATGCCGGGACGCGACCGATGCTACCCCGCCGGCACGAGAACGCGATCGCGGCGACACTGCGCCGCGAAGGCCGCCCGCACTTCGCGTGCCGACCGCGAGGACCGGAAAGGAGAACCCGCCGTGAACACAGTGAGCATCGACGTGACGTCCTCCGGGGTGGCGCGCGTGGAGATGGCCCGACCGCAGGTGTTCAACGCCTTCGACGAGGCGATGATCGGCGAGCTCGACGCCGCCTATGCCCGGCTCGCGGCCGACCCGCAGGTGCGCGTGATCGTGCTGGCCGGCCAGGGCAAGGCCTTCTCGGCCGGCGCCGACCTGGCCTGGATGCAGCGTGCCAGCGCGGCCACGCAGGACTGGAACCTGGCCGACGCAAGGCGCTTCGCGGCGATGCTCGACCGCGTTGCCGCCTGCCCGCAACCCACGATCGCACGCGTGCACGGCGTGGCGCTGGGCGGCGGTGTCGGGCTGGTGTGCGCCTGCGACCTCGCGGTGGCCAGCGAGGACGCGACGTTCGCCGTCAGCGAGGCCCGCTTCGGCATCCTGCCGTCGGTGATCGGGCCCTATCTCACCAACGCGGTCGGCAAGCGCCAGGCGAAGCGGCTGGCGCTGACGGCCACACGGATCGGCGCCGCCGAGGCCCGCGAGCTGGGCCTGGTGCAGCAGGTGGTGGCGCCCGCCGCGCTGGATGCGGCGGTCGACGCGCTCGCGGCCGAGCTGCTGCAGAACGGTCCGTGCGCGCAGGCGGAGATCAAGGCGCTGTTCGGCCGCCTCGAGGTCGGCGCCATCACCGCCGAGGTGCGCGAGCTGACGGCGCAGACCATCAGCCGCGTGCGCCTGGGCGACGAGGCGCGCGAAGGCTTTGCCGCCTTCTTCGCGAAGCGCCCGCCGCCGTGGGCGAAGGGGCCGGCATGAGGCGCGCGCTCGACACGCAGTCGCCGGTGTGCGTGATCGGCGCGGGCATCATGGGCGCCGGCATCGCGCAGGTGGCGGCCCAGGCCGGGCACCCGGTGCAGCTGCATGACGCCCGCGACGGCGCGGCGCTCGCCGCATGGCGCCGGCTCGCCGCCGGCCTGGACGCGCTGGTGGCGAAGGGTCGCCTGAGCGCGGAGGCGGCGCAGGCCACGCTGGCGCGCATCACCCCGGCCACGTCGATCGACGCGGCGGCCGGCGCCCGGCTGGTGGTCGAGGCCATCGTCGAGCAGGCCGAGGCCAAGCGCGCGCTGTTCGCGCAACTCGAGGCGATCGTCGACGCCGACTGCGTGCTGGCGTCCAACACCTCGTCGATCTCGATCACCGCGCTGGCGCGCGACCTGCGGCACCCGGGGCGCTGCGTCGGCCTGCACTTCTTCAACCCGGTGCCTGTGATGAAGCTGGTGGAGGTGGTCTCCGGCCTGCGCACCGAGCCGGCCGTGGCGCAGGCCGTGTTCGCGCTCAGCGAGCGCTGGCGCAAGACACCGGTGCACGCCCGCTCGACGCCGGGCTTCATCGTCAACCGCATCGCGCGGCCCTACTACGCCGAGACGCTGGCGCTGCTGCAGGAGCGTGCGGCCGAGCCGGCCGTGCTCGACGCCTGCCTGCGCGGCGCGGGCTTCCGCATGGGGCCCTGCGAGCTGATGGACCTGATCGGCCACGACACCAACTTCGCGGTGACCGCCTCGGTCCACGACGCCAACTTCGGCGACCGGCGCTACGCGCCCTCGCTGGTGCAGCGCGAGCTGGTCGACGGCGGCCTGCTCGGCCGCAAGTCGGGGCGCGGCTTCTACGACCACGCCGAGCGCGCGGCGCCGGGCCCGGCCGCGCACCCCGCCGCGCCGGCACCCGCGCTGCCGCCGGCGGCGCGCTGTCGGGTGCACGGCCACGGCGCGCTGGTCGAGCGCTGGCTCGACGGCCTGGCGCGCGAGGGCCGGCCCTTCGAGCGGCTGGCAGAGAGCCCCTGGAACGGACTCGAACTCGACGGCGCCCAGCTGCGCCAGACCGACGGCCGGCTGGCCGCGCAGGTGGCCGCCGAGGACGCGGTGAGCGACCTCGCGCTGTACGACCGCACAAGCGGCACGCCGGCCGCCGACGGCGACGCTGCGCTCGCCTGGAGCGCCAGCGGCAACGCGAGCGTGGCCTGGCAGGCGCGCGCCGCACAGTGCCTGCAGGCCGCCGGCCGGCAGCCGCAGCGGTTGCGCGACGTGCCGGGCCTGGTGGTGGCGCGCACGCTGGCGATGCTGATCAACGAGGCGTCCGACGCGGTGCTGCAGGGCGTGTGCAGCGCGGCGGACGCCGACTTGGCGATGAAGCTCGGCGTCAACTACCCGGCCGGCCCGTTCGAATGGCTGGCAGGCTGGGATGCGCGCCAGGTGGTCGCGCTGCTCGACCGCCTGGACACCCACTACCGCGGCGAGCGCTACCGTGCGAGCCCCGCGCTGCGCGAACAGGCCTGGCTGCAGGAAGCGACCGCGCCCTGAGCGCCCGGCATCGACGAACCCTCCCCTTGCCTCTCATCATGACCCGTGACGCCTACCTCTGCGACGCGCTGCGTACCCCGTTCGGCCGCTACGGCGGCGCCCTGTCCGGCGTGCGTGCCGACGACCTGGCCGCGGTGCCGCTCGCGGCCCTGATGGCCCGCAACCCGCGGGTCGACTGGCAGGCCGTCGACGACGTGGTGCTGGGCTGCGCCAACCAGGCCGGCGAGGACAACCGCAACGTGGCGCGCATGGCCAGCCTGCTGGCCGGGCTGCCGGTGGAGGTGCCGGGCAGTACCGTCAACCGCCTGTGTGGCTCCGGCATGGACGCGGTGGGCACGGCCGCACGCGCCATCCGCAGCGGCGAGGCCAGTCTGATGCTGGCCGGCGGCGTGGAGAGCATGAGCCGTGCGCCCTTCGTGATGCCCAAGGCCGACAACGCCTGGTCGCGCAGCGCCGCGATCCACGACACCACACTGGGCTGGCGCTTTGTCAACCCGCGCATGCAGGCGCTGCACGGCACCGACTCGATGCCGGAGACGGCCGAGAACGTGGCCGCCGAATTCGGCATCGAGCGCGAGGCGCAGGACCGCATGGCGCTGGCCTCGCAGCGCAAGGCGGTAGCGGCACAGCAGCGCGGCTTCTTCGACGCCGAGATCACTTCGGTGACGGTGCCGCAGCGCAAGGGCGAGCCCCTGGTCGTCGCGAAGGACGAGCACCCGCGCGAGACCCGCCTCGAGGCGCTGGCCCGCCTGAAGGGCGTGGTGCGTCCCGACGGCACGGTGACGGCCGGCAACGCCTCGGGCCTCAACGACGGCGCCTGCGCGCTGCTGCTGGCCGACGAGGAAGGCGCGGCCCGGTACGGCCTCACGCCGCGCGCACGCGTGGTGGGCATGGCCACAGCCGGCGTCGCGCCGCGCCTCATGGGCATCGGCCCGGTGCCGGCCTCGCAGCGCGTGCTGCAGCTCACCGGCCTGACGCTGGCGCAGATGGACGTGATCGAACTGAACGAGGCCTTCGCCGCCCAGGGCCTGGCGGTGCTGCGCCAGCTCGGCCTGGCCGACGACGACGCGCGCGTCAACCCGAACGGCGGCGCCATCGCGCTGGGCCACCCGCTGGGCGCCAGCGGCGCGCGGCTGATCACCACCGCGATCCACCAGCTGCACGACACCGGAGGGCGCTACGCCCTGTGCACGATGTGCATCGGGGTCGGCCAGGGCATTGCGGTGGTGCTGGAGCGGGTGTGAGCCGGGCGTGAGCGCCGCTCAGAGATCGAGCTCGAGGACCGATGAGCGTGCCCTCGAGACGCAGACCATGATGGATCGCCCGGACCGCCGCTGCTCGTCGGACAGCACGCTGTCGCGATGGTCCGGAATGCCGGACACGACCCCCGTCTGGCACGTCGCGCAGAGGCCCTCCCGGCAGGAGGACGGGACGGGCAGTCCGTGCTGCTCCAGAACGTCCAGCAGGCTGCGGTCGGCCGGCACCTCGAGCCGCCGGCCCGTGCTTCGGATCAGCACGGTGAACGGGAGCGCCTCCGAGGCCGCGGGGTCCTGCCTCGGCGTGAACCACTCGAAATGGAGCCGGCCGTCGTCCGGCGCGTGCGCCGACGCGCGCACCGCCTCCATCAGCGCCGTCGGGCCGCAGCAGTACACGTGTGCCTGCGGCGGCGTGTCCTGCAGCGCCGGCTGCGGATCGAAGTAACGCCCCGCCTCGTCGTCGACGTGCATCGTGATGCGGCCCAGGCCGCTCCAGCCTTCGAGCACCTCCCGGAACGCGGCCCGCTCGCGCGAGCGCACGCTGTAGTGCAAGCGCCAGTGCTTGCCGTGGTCCACGCACCACCGGAGCATCGACAGGATCGGCGTGATGCCGATCCCGCCCGCGATGAAGACGTAGGCCTCCGCGTCGGTCCGCAGCGGGAAGTGGTTCCGGGGCGCCGACACCTCCATGCGCTGGCCACGACCCAGGCTCTCGTGGACGTAGCGGGACCCGCCCCGGCCGTCCACCGCCAGCCCGACGCCGATGCAGTAGCGGTGCCGCTCGGCGGCACTGCTGCAGATCGAGTAGTGCCGGACCAGCCCGTTCGGCAGCGTGATCTCGAGGTGCGCCCCCGGCTCGAAGGGCGGGAGCGCCGCGCCCAGCCTGTCGCGCAGGTCCAGCACGACGACGCCTTCGGCTGCTCGCTGGATACCGAACACCTCGAGTTGCATCACCGCCTCACGCATGCACGGGGATGCTCTTGCGCTGCGCGTCCTGCTGCGCCTGGAGTTCCTGCGCCTCCTCGCGGATGAGCTTGTCCAGCACCCACAGCATCTTTCCCGGCCCGGCGTCGTGCGTGATGTTGACCAGCTTCATGTCCGGCCGCTCGCGGCGGCGGAGGTGCTGCGCCTCCAGCATGATCCGGTCCTCGGTGAACGCCTGGTCCAGCGCTCGCCCGAGCAGATCGCTCATCCCCGGGAATTCGGTCTCCTTGCTGGCGCCCCAGGAGTAGTAATAGTCCACCGAGTCCTCGTCGCAAGGCGTCACCGCCTGGCAGGTCCAGGAGTCGAGGATGAGCTGGCCGTTGGACTCCCCCTCGGTGCGGGTGCCGGCGCTGAACGCGCGGAAGCGCATGACCCAGTTGCACGGCACGGTGTGCTGGATGTCGAAGCAGATGTCGAGCTTCATGTCGGGCGGAAACAGGTGGGCGACGATCCCCGTCGGGGCGACCGAGCGCACCCAGAACAGCGTGTTCACCCCGCGCGGCGTGAGCGTGTGGGTCGGCTTGATCTGGCCGTAGGCCGGATCGCCGCCGACCGTCTTCTCGTGCACCCAGGTCAGGTGGCTGAGGTCGGCGAGGTTCTCGATCTCCCAGCGGTAGTGGGTCTCGACGTGCATCTTCGACGGCTTGATGTGCCAGTTCGGATCGCTCGGTCCGACAGCGAAGCAGATCAGGCTCTCGTCCGCCTTGACTGGATCGCCCATCCAGACCCAGACCCAGTTGTTCTTCTCCACCACCGGGAAGTGGCGGACGCAGGCACGCTCGGGGATCACCGCCTGGCCCGGGATCTCTTCGCAGCGGCCCTCGCTGTCGAACTTCATCCCGTGGTACATGCAGCGCAGCGAGTTCCCCTCCTTGCGCCCCAGCGACAGCGCGGCCTGCCGGTGCGGGCAGCGATCCTCCAGCGCGACCATGCGCCCATCCGGCCGGCGGTACAGCACCACCCGCTCGCCGGCGATCTTGCGGGCGATGATGGCGTCGCGGCCCTGGTCGAACTCGCTGTCCCAGCCCGCGCAGTACCAGGCATTCTTCAGAAACATGGGGGCCTCCTTCTTGTGGGTTTGACCGGGCCATCCTAGGAATCGCGTCATCGCCACGCACCGCCTGCGAAGGACGGTCGCCCCGGCGTTGGCGGCCCGCCCATCGACCGGGGGGCTCGCCTTTTGGGAGGGTGCCGGCCCGTCGCAGGCGGCGCATGCTCGGCACCGAGCCTGCCCCGGGGGGATTCCCCCTGGCGACGCTGTACAGGCTTTGCTCGAATGCGCCCCAGGGATTGCACTCGACGACCGCCTCGGGATCGAACCGATCTCGGTGACCCCACGATGCGCATCGACAAGCTCGCCTCCACCGTCAACACGACCAAGCTGGCCCCGCCGGGCAAGCACTCGGGCCTGCTGGTCGACCGCACGGAGCTGTGCGCCCGCATCGCGAAGCGCGCCACCCGGCCCCTGACGACCCTCGTCGCGCCGGCCGGCTACGGCAAGACCAGCCTGCTCACGCAGGTCCGGCACGAGATCGAGCGCAGCGCCGCCGCCACCGGCTGGCTCAGCGTCGACGAGGAAGACAACGACCTCGGCCGGTTCCTGCTGCACCTCGTGGAGGCCCTGCGCAGCGACGCCCCGCACGCCGGACAGGCCACGCTCGCGCTGCTGCGTTCCGGGGTCAGCCTGCCGGCCACGGTGCTCAAGACCACGCTGCTGAACGAGCTGGTCGGCATCGATCGCGACGTCTTCCTCTTCATCGACGACTTCCACCTGATCACCGACCGGTCGGTGATCGCCACGCTGCAGGCGATCCTCCTCGCGCCCCTCGAGCGCCTGCACCTGCTGGTGGCGACCCGCGACGCACGCACGCTGCCGCTGTCGCAGCTGCGGGTCCGGGGCGACCTGCTCGAGATCGGCGTCCAGGACCTCAAGTTCTCCGCGGCCGAGGTGGGCGACTTCTTCGCCCGCCAGAACGGCGTCCCGATCTCGCCCGACCTGATCGGCCTGCTGCACGGCCGGACCGAAGGCTGGGTCGCCGGCCTGCAGTTCGCCGCGATCGCGCTGCGCGACAACGACGACCCGCGTCGCTTCCTGGCCCGCTTCTCGGGACAGCACTGCAACGTCGGCGACTTCCTGGCGGACGAAGTGTTCGAGCGCCAGCCGGCGCCGGTCCAGGATTTCCTGCTCGCCACCTGCATCCTCAAGCGCTTCGACACCGGGCTCTGCAATGCGGTCACGGAAACGACGGACGGACGCGAGCACCTGGACCAGCTCGAACGCGCCAACCTGTTCGTCTTCTCGCTCGACTCCGAGAAGCAGTGGTACCGGTACCACCACCTGTTCTCCGAGTTCCTGCAGCGCCGGCTGCACGAACGCCACCCCGAGCGCTGGGTCGCGCTGCACCGGCGCGCCTGCGATTGGCTCGCGGCGCACGGACACGTGGTCGACGCCATCGAGCACGCGTTCGCCGCGCAGGACGAGCCGCTCGCCGCCCGGCTGCTGGACGCCGCCAGCGCCCACCTGTTCGCCGCGGGGCAGGTCGCCAGCATCCGCAGCTATGCGGCGCGACTGCCGGAGCCCCTGGCCGCACGCTGCCCCCAGCTCCAGCTCGACCTGGCCTGGGACTGCGAGCTGCACTGGCAGTTCCTCGAGGCGCGCCAGGCGCTCGACCACGCGCGCGCGGCCCTGGAGTCGCGGCTGCCCGCCCAGGACGCCGCGGCCCGCGCGCAGCACAAGCTCCTGATGTCGAAGCTGGCACACCGGGAAATGATGCTGTCGATGCTGAGCGACGACATCCCCGCCACGCTGGGACTCTGCCACCAGTGGCTCGCTGCGGCGACGGTGGCCGATGCCTTCATGCGCGCCTCGACCGAGACCGCGCTGATGCTGTGCCGCCGCGAGACCTACAGCGTGGACGGGGTGGCCGCCGCCGCCGAGGCCACCCATGAGATGTTCGTGAAGGGCGGTGCGGTCTACGGCACGGCGTTCCACAACAGCATCGCCGGCACCACCCTGTTCGCGGCCGGGCATCTGGCGCAGGCCGAGGACGCGTACAACCGCGGGCGCGACTGGGCGATCCGGCTGCATGGGGAGAAGTCGGCGCTGCTGGCGATGCCGTCGATGCTGCTGGCCGAACTCCACTACGAGCGCAACCAGGTCGAGGCGGCGCGCCAGCTGCTGGGCGAGAACTTCTCGATGTCGCGCGAGCTCGGCTTCGTCGACAACCTGATCGCCGGGTTCGTCACCCACGCGCGCATCGCCTTCCTGGATCGCAACCACCTGTCGGCGCAGGCCATCCTCGAGGACGCCTCGCACTACGCCGACCGCTACGACTTCGATCGGCTGCGTGCCCACATCCTCTGCGAGCGTTCGCGCCAGCTGCTGCTGCTGGGCGAGGTGCGGGAGGCCGCCAGGGTGCTCGATGCGGACAAGACCGACCCGGGTCGCTTGACGCCCGGCACCCGTGCGACCAGCACCACCGAGACCCTGGCCATCGCCCATGCGCGCCTGTTCTGCGAAACCGGCCGGGAGGCCGAAGGGCTGGCGTTGATCAAGAGCTGGCTCTCGTTCGCTCGCGGTCGCCGTTGCACGCGATCGTTCGTCCGCCTGGCCGTGCTGCTCGCCAGGCTGTCGCTGCGCAGCGGCAACCGGCCCGCCGCATTGCGCTACCTGATCGAAGGGCTCGATGCCGGTGCGCCGGGCGGCTTCGTCCGCAGCTTCCTGGACGAAGGCGAAGCCGTCATCGAACTGCTGAACCAGTTGCACCGCGGCGACCCCGGCGCGTCCACGCCGGCGCTGCAGACCGCCGGCCAGATCCTGCGCCTCGGCGGTGCCGCGGCCCTGCCGCAGCCGGGCCTCGCGGGCACCGGCACCGCGCTGCTCGAGGCCCCCGCGACGGAGCCGCTGTCCGAGCGGGAGATCGAGATCCTCCAGCTCGCCGGCAGCAGCATGCTCAACAGCGAGATCGGCGCGTCGCTCGGCCTCGCCGAGAGCACGGTGAAGTGGTACTGGCAGCGCATCTTCCTGAAGATGGGCGTGCACCGCCGCGCCCAGGCGCTCGTGCAGGCCCGCCGCATGGGGCTGCTGCGCGGCTGAACCCTCCGCCGCCCCGCCCTCCTTCGCGGACTGCCTGACGGGGCGCCCACCGGCGCACCGCCCCGGCCCGCCCGTCTTTTCGATGGGTGCCCGGTGGGCGATCCCTCGCGAGACTGTCCGCAGACGAGCCTCCAGGCTCGCTGACCGAAGGAGACATCCCGTGATCATGACCCTCAGACCGCGCCACCGCGCCCCCACGGCAGGCATCCCGCCTCGCCGATTCCACCCCCGGACCGCCGGCTTGCTGAAGCTGCTGCTGCTCACCGCCGCCTGCACGCCCTGCGTCGCCCAGGAGGTGGCGGACGAGGTGCTGAACAAGGCGTTCCACACCTACCGCGCGGGCGCACCGAGGGCCGAGGGCATCGCCCCCGGCGGCGTGATCCACAAGGGCAACGTCGAGGCCGCCAAGCCCTATCTCAACAGCGCGATGTACGAGTTCATCAAGAAGGGCGAATACGAGATGCAGGTCGGGGAGACCTTCGACTTCTCGATGCACGCCAAGTACATCGAGGCCACCCGGAAGAACGCGCTGAACGTCCGGCTCGATCCGAACGGAACGCTGAAGAACTACGTCGCGGGACGTCCGTTCCCGCAGGAGCCCGACCTCAAGGACCCGACCGCCGGCCTCAAGCTGGCCTGGAACTTCCAGTACGGCCGCGTGTGGGGCGATCTCGGCTGCATCGAGCCCTTCATCTGGGACTACAAGAGCTACGACACCGGCAAGGTGGAGCGCTCCATCGTGTTCGACAAGTTCTGCTTCAAGCGCTATGCGTTCCGCACCGTCGACGAGCCGACCCCGGAGTTCACGCCGAACCCGAGCAACCTCTACCGCGGCATCTACGTGCGCGTCAGCGCGCCGCAGGACCTGGCGAACACGCAGCTGCTGATCCAGAAGTTCAAGGACGACACCAAGCTCAGCGATGCCTACCTCTACCTCGGCTTCCAGCGGCGGGTGCGCCGGCTAGCCACCGGGCAGACGACCGACGCCTTCCTCGGTTCCGATCTGATGATCGAGGACTTCGAGGGCTACAACGGCCGCATCTCGGACATGACCTGGACGTACAAGGGTACGAAGACGCTGCTGCTGCCGTTCTGGGACCGTGCGGCGGTCAAGAGCAAGGGGCGCCAGCACAAGGCGACCGGCGAGGACGGTTCGGTGTGGGAGTACACCGGCTTCGGCGGCAAGTCCCAGTGCCACCAGGACGCACCGTTCCAGCTGCGCACGACCTACGTGATCGAGGCCACGCCGAAGGACGCCAGCCATCCGGTGAGCAAGCGCGTGTACTACATGGACGCCCAGACCGCGGAGCTCCCCATCGTCGAGATCTACGACCGGAAGGGCGAACTCTGGAAGCAGTTCGTCATCGGCTGGGTGCATGCCGACCGCGGCGCCGACCCCATCAACAAGGGCAAGGGCGCGGACATCGGCGACACCTTCTCGATGATCGACGTGCAGGCCCGGCACTGCACCACGGGATCGTTCCGCGGCAAGGTCGATCCCGGCCTGGTGCACGACGGCATCTTCAGCGTCCAGAACATGCGAGGCGGCAACTGAGATCGGCATTCCCCGATCGCGGCTCCCGAGCGAACGATTGTTGAATCTGTGGATTTTTCGAGATCCACTTGCGGACTCTTCGGAGTCCGCTTTTTTTGCCCTGCCGGGGCGAGATGTGAGTTCTTCCCACATTGACGCCCGGCTTCGCAAACTACCCCGACGGGTGGGCGCCACGCCGCGAGCCTGAGGGATCATTTCCACAACGCAGGCGCACGGTGACGACCGTGCAGCCCGCTTTCGCTGCCGCCAGCCCCGGTCACGCGCATCGCCGCGGAACGGCAGGGCCGGCGGACCCGACGACGCCGGCGCGATGCACCGTGCCGCGGCGCAATGCGGCCTTGCCGCGTCGGCGGGGCCCATTCCATCGAACACAACGGAGCTCCTCGACATGCACTCATGGAAGGCCGTCCTGCGCCATGGCGCGACCCCCCTGATCCTTGCGGCGACCCTGGCCGGCAGTCCCTGCGCATCGGCCGCGCCAGCGAACCCCGTGAACGCCGCGCGACTGGCCGCCGCGGCCCAGGAGCCCGCCAACTGGATGACGCACGGCGGCACCTACCAGGAGGCCCGCTACAGCCCGCTCGACCAGATCAACACGCGCAGCATCGCGCGGCTGAAGCTGGCCTGGTACGGCGACTTCGACACCTCGCGAGGCCAGGAGGCCACGCCCTTGGTGATCGACGGCGTGATGTACACGACCTCGAGCTGGTCGAAGGTCTACGCCTACGACGCCGCCACCGGCAAGCTGCTGTGGCGCCATGATCCGAAGGTGCCTGGCGACCGCGGTGCCGACGCCTGCTGCGACGTGGTCAACCGTGGCGTCGCCGCGTGGAACGGCAAGGTCTACGTCGGCACCCTGGACGGCCGGCTCGAGGCGCTGGACGCGAAGACCGGCAAGCTCGTGTGGTCCACCGTCACGGTGGATCAGACCCGGCCGTACACGATCACCGGCGCGCCCCGGGTGGTCAAGGGCAAGGTCCTGATCGGCAACGGCGGCGCGGAGTACGGCGTGCGCGGCTACGTCAGCGCCTACGACGCCGAGACCGGCGCGCTGGCCTGGCGCTTCTACATGACGCCGAACCCCGAGAACAAGCCCGACGGCGCGGCCTCGGACGCGATCCTGATGAGCAAGGCCTACGGCACCTGGCACGACGGGGCCTGGAAGCAGACCGGCGGTGGCGGCACGCCGTGGGATGCCATCGTCTACGACGCCGACTTCGATCAGGTGATCATCGGCACCGGCAACGGCAACCCCTGGAGCTGGGAGCACCGCTCGGGCAGCAAGGGCGACAACCTGTTCCTGGGCTCGCTCCTCGCGCTGGATGCGGAGACGGGCGCCTACAAGTGGCACTACCAGGAAACCCCGAGCGAGAACTGGGACTTCACCTCCACGCAGCCGATCATCCTGACCGAGCTGACGCTGCAGGGCCGCCAGCGCAAGGTGCTGCTCCATGCGCCGAAGAACGGCTTCTTCTACGTGGTCGACCGCAAGGACGGCGCACTGATCTCGGCCGAGCCCTTCACCACGGTCAACTGGGCGACCGGCATCGACCTGAAGACCGGCCGCCCGATCGAGGCGCCCGGCGCCCGCTACGAGCGCACGAAGAAGTCGTTCTGGGCCATGCCGGGGCCGTTCGGCTCCCACAACTGGCACCCCATGGCCTTCAGCCCGAAGACCGGCCTCACCTACATCCCGGTGCAGGACGTGCCGCTCGACTACAACTACTCGCCCGACTTCAAGTACTCGCCGCAGCGCGGCACCTGGAACACCGGCATCGAGGCCACCACCTTCGCCGGCCCCGGCAGCGAGTCGCATCGGCGCCTGCTGGCCATGCAGACGCGCGGCGCGCTGGTGGCGTGGGACGCCGTCCGGCAGAAGGAGGCCTGGCGGGTCCAGCACGGCAACCTGGCCTCGGCGGGCGTGCTGGCGACCGGCGGCAACCTGGTGTTCCAGGGCACGCCCGATGGCCGGCTGGTGGCCTACACGGCCGACACCGGCCGGCAGGTGTGGAGCTGGCAGGGCTTCGACGGCATCATCGCCGGCGCCATGACGTATGCGGTCGGAGGCGAGCAGTACGTCGCGGTCGTGGCCGGCTTCGGTGGCTCGAACGCCCTGCACGCGCCGTTCGCCATCGCACCCAAGGTGGGCCTGCACGGACGCATCCTGGCCTTCAAGCTCGACGGCCGGGCGGTGCTGCCGGACAACAGCAGACCGCTCCTGCCTCCCAATGTGCCCGCGCAGACGTGGCCGGCCGAGACCGTGTCGCGCGGCGCCGCACTGTACGGAAACTGCGCGGCCTGCCACGGCTTCGGCACCTACGCCGCCAACGTGATCCCCGATCTGCGCCGTTCACCGATGCTGTCGGTCAAGTCCGCCTGGGATGCGGTGGTCCTGGGCGGCGCGCTGGCCGACAAGGGCATGCCGAACTGGACGGGACGCATCGCCGCCGAGGACGTCGAGGCGATCCGGGCCTATGTGGTCGATCGCGCGCGTCAGCTGAGAGACGACGAGGCGGCCGCGCAGGCCGCTGCGAAGACCCGGGACCGATGAAGCTGCGGCCCGCGCGGCGCGCTCAGCGCCGTGCGGGATCGAAGTGCCGGCGCAGGCCCTGCCAGCAGCGCGCGTAGTCGGCCTGCCGCAGCGGCGAGGCCAGCGCCCGGGGTGTCGGGCGCCAGACGTGGCGCGCCTCGAACATGAAGGCCATGGTGTCGCGGATCACGTCGGGCTGCGACAGGTCGGCATGGCTCGCCTTCTCGAAGGTCTCGGCGTCGGGGCCGTGGCCGGTCATGCAGTTGTGCAGGCTCGCGCCGCCGGGCAGGAAGCCTTCGGCCTTGGCGTCGTACACGCCGTGGATCAGGCCCATGAACTCGCTGGCGACGTTGCGGTGGAACCAGGGCGGCCGGAAGGTGTCCTGCATCGCCAGGATGCGCGGCGGGAACACCACGAAGTCGAGGGCGCTGGTGCCTGGCGTGTCGGAGGCCGCATGCAGCACCAGGAAGATCGACGGGTCGGGGTGGTCGTGGCTGATCGAGCCGATGGCATTGAAGCGCCGCAGGTCGTACTTGTACGGTGCGCAGTTGCCGTGCCAGGCCACCACGTCGAGCGGCGAGTGGTCCATCGCCGCCGACCACAGCCGGCCCATGAACTTCGTGACCAGCTGGTGCGGGCCGTCCACATCTTCGTAGGCGGCCACCGGCGCGAGGAAGTCGCGCGCATGCGCCAGGCCGTTGGCGCCGATCGGTCCGAGGTCGGGCAGGCGCAACGGCGCGCCGTGGTTCTCGCACACATAGCCGCGGCCCGCGCCGTCGGGCAGCTCGACGCGAAAGCGCAGGCCGCGCGGGATGACGACGATCTCCTGCGGCTCGACCTCGAGCACGCCGAGCTCGGTGACGAAGCGGTGGCGGCCGAGCTGGGGCACGATCAGCAGCTCGCCGTCGGCGCTGCAGAAGCTGCGCTGCTGCATCGAGCGGTCGGCGGCGTAGAGATGGATCGCGGCACCGGCCTGCACGCCCGCATCGCCGTGACCGGCCCAGGTCACGAGGCCGTCGACGAAGTCGGTCGGCGCCGCCGGCAGCGGCAGCGGGTTCCAGCGCAGCGGGTCGGGCGGCGTGGCGAGCGTCGAGAAGTCGCTGACCAGCCGGCCGCCGTCGTCGTACGGCTCGAACGGCGCGTGCATCGCGGCCGGACGGATGCGGTAGAGCCAGCTGCGGCGGTTGTCGGCGCGCGGCGCGGTGAAGGCGGTGGCGCTGAACTGCTCGGCGTACAGGCCGTAGGGACAGCGCTGCGGCGAGTTGCGGCCCACCGGCAGCGCACCGGGCAGCGCCTCGCTCTCGAAGTGGTTGGCGAAGCCGCTCTGGTAGCGCAGGGGAGCGTGGTGCATCGAAATCCCGTCCTCGCCGAGCATTCTGCCTGCGGCCCTGCAGGCGCTGCGGACGGGCCGCCGGCCCCGGCGCTCAGACGGCGCAGCCGGCCTCGACCGCGGCCGGCCCCGACGGCGGCACCGGCGGCAGGATGCGGTAGCCGTAGCGCACCGCGGTCATCTCGGCCAGGATGCTGACGGCGATCTCCGGCGGGGTGCGTGCGCCGTTCTTCAGGCCCACCGGGCCGTGCAGCCGGGCGAGCGCGGCATCGTCGAGGCCGAAGTGCTGCTTCAGCCGCTCGCAGCGCTTGCGCTGGTTGGCCTGCGAGCCGATCGCGCCGACGTAGAAGGCCTCGGACTGCAGCGCCTCCATCAGGGCCAGGTCGTCGAGCTTGGGGTCGTGGGTCAGCGCGACCACCGCGGTGTGCGCGTCGGGGCGCAGCGCGGTCACGGCGTCGTCGGGCATGCCGCTCACCCGCGTGCTGCCGGCGACGGCCCAGGCGGCGGCGTACTCCTCGCGCGGGTCGCAGATCAGCACCTCGTAGTCCAGTGCCAGCGCCATCATCGCGAGGTAGTGGGTCAGCTGGCCGGCACCGATCAGCAGCAGGCGGAAACCGGGGCCCAGCGTGGTCACCAGCGTCGCGTCGTTCAACAGCAGCAGCTCGCCGGCACCGGCCGCCAGCTCGACCCGGCCATCGGCCAGGTGCAGCGTGCGCCTCACCCGGCCGCCGCGTTCCAGGCGGGCCAGCAGCTCGTCGATCGCGCTGCGCGCGGTGACCGTTTCCACCACCAGTTCCAGCGATCCGCCGCACGGAAGTCCGAAGCGCGCCGCCTCGTCACCTGTAACGCCGTAGCACACTTTTTCCGGGCGATCCGCGGCGATCGACGTGGCGCGCACGCGCTCGATCAGGTCGTCCTCGATGCAACCACCCGACACGGAGCCGGCCACCAGGCCGTCGCCGCGCACCGCGACCACCGAGCCCACGGGCCGCGGCGCGGAGCCCCAGGTGCGCGTCACCGTCGCGAGCACGACGCGATGCCCGGCTTGGCGCCAGTCGCGCACCGTCCTGAACACCTGCAGGTCGACGTTGTCCATGTTGTCCGTCCGTGGAGCGGCATCGTGAAACGCCGAGGCCACCGCGTCGACCGCGCGCTTCCCCCTATGAAACCTTTCGCCGAACTCGACCCGCCAGCCATTGCAATCGATTTCATAAGGGATTCCTGCGGTAAGCCAAACACGAAGAGCGTCGCCACACTTTCCGGATCGACACACCAAGGCACGAGGGACATGCGATGAGTCAAACGCTGAAACTGACGGTGAACGGGCGCGCGGTGGAACGCGAGGTCGAACCGGCCACGCTGCTGGTGCACTTCCTGCGCGACACGCTGCGACTCACCGGCACGCACGTGGGCTGCGACACCGCGCAGTGCGGTGCCTGCACGGTGCACCTCGACGGCCGGGCGGTGAAGAGCTGCAACATGCTGGCGGTGCAGGCGGCCGGCCATACGGTGACCACCATCGAGGGCGTGGCCGCGGCCGACGGCACGATGCACCCGATGCAGGCCGCCTTCAAGGCCTGCCACGGCCTGCAATGCGGCTACTGCACGCCCGGCATGGTGATGAGCTCGATCGACCTGGTGAAGCACCACGACCACAGCAGCGAGCACAGGATCCGCGAGCACCTCGAGGGCAACTTCTGCCGCTGCACCGGCTACCAGAACATCGTCAAGGCGGTCCAGGTGGGCGCCAAGGGCATGGGCGCCTGAGCCCCGCGAACCCAGGAGACCTACACCATGAACGCACGCCAGGGTTTCATCGGCCAGCCGGTCCAGCGCAAGGAAGACGCGCGCTTCCTCACCGGCCGCGGCCAGTACACCGACGACCTGATCCAGCAGGGGCAGACCTACGCCTATTTCCTGCGCTCGCCCTACGCCCACGCCCGCATCAACGGCATCGCCATCGACGCGGCGCAGGCCGCGCCGGGTGTGCTGGGCGTCTACACCGGCGCCGACTTCCGCAACGTCGGCGGCCTGCCCTGCGGCTGGCTGATCACCAGCGTCGACGGCACGCCGATGAAGGAACCCAAGCACCCGATCCTGTGCGACGACAAGGCGCTCTACGTCGGCGACGCGGTGGCGCTGGTGGTGGCCGAGACCCATGCGCAGGCCAAGGCCGCGGCGGCCCTGATCGAGGTGGACTACGAGGAACTCGCGCCGGTGGTCGACACCGCCACCGCCAAGGCGGCCGGCAGCACGCTGCACGAGATGGCGCCGGACAACGTCTGCTACACCTGGGCCATCGGCGACCGCGCCGACGTGGACGCCGCGGTGGCCGCGGCGCCGCACGTGAGCAAGCTCTCGTTCCGCAACAACCGGCTGATCCCGAACGCGATCGAGCCGCGCTGCGCGAACGCGTCCTACAACCCGAGCGACGAGAGCTACACGCTGCATGTGGCCAACCAGAACCCGCACGTCGAGCGGCTGCTGATGTGCGCCTTCGTGCTGGGCATCCCCGAGCACAAGATGCGCGTGGTGGCGCCCGACGTGGGCGGCGGCTTCGGTTCCAAGATCTTCCTGTACGCGGAGGAGACCGCGATCACCTGGGCCAGCAAGCACGTCGGCCGGCCCATCAAGTGGACCGCCGACCGCAGCGAGGCCTTCCTGACCGACGCCCACGGCCGCGACCACGTGACCACCGCCGAACTGGCCACCGACCGGGACGGCCGCTTCCTCGCGCTGCGGGTGCACACCACGGCCAACCTCGGCGCCTACCTGTCGACCTTCGCGTCCAGCGTGCCGACCATCCTGTACGCCACGCTGCTGGCCGGCCAGTACGCCACGCCGAAGATCTTCTGCGAAGTGACCGGCGTGTTCACCAACACCGCGCCGGTGGACGCCTACCGCGGCGCCGGCCGGCCCGAGGCCACCTACGTGGTCGAGCGCATGGTCGAGACCGCCGCGCGCGACCTCGGCATCGACCCGGCTGAGATCCGCCGCCGCAACTTCATCCAGACCTTCCCGTACGCCACGCCGGTCGGGCTGACCTACGACACCGGCGACTTCGCCGCCCTGCTCGGCCGCGCGCAGGAACTGGCCGACGTGGCCGGCTTCCCCGCACGCCGCGCGGCCAGCGAGGCCAAGGGCCTGAAGCGCGGCCTGGGCTACTCGGCCTACATCGAGGCCTGCGGCCTGGCGCCGAGCAACATCGCCGGCGCGCTGGGCGCGCGTGCGGGCCTGTTCGAGGCCGGCGAGGTGCGCGTGCACCCGACCGGCAAGGTGACCGTCTTCACCGGCAGCCACAGCCACGGCCAGGGCCACGAGACCACTTTCGCGCAGATCGTCGCCGACAAGCTGGGCATCCCGCTCGAGGACGTGAGCATCGAGCACGGCGACACCGGCAAGGTGCTGTTCGGCATGGGCACCTACGGCTCGCGCTCGCTGTCGGTGGGCGGCACCGCGATCGTGAAGGCGGTCGACAAGGTGATCGCCAAGGGCAAGAAGATCGCCGCTCACCTGATGGAGGCGGCCGACACCGACGTCGAGTTCGAGGACGGCGTGTTCAAGGTGGCCGGCACCGACAAGAGCGTGCCCTTCGCGTCGGTCTCGCTGACCGCCTACGTACCGCACAACTACCCGCTCGACAAGCTGGAGCCGGGCCTGAACGAGAACGCCTTCTACGACCCGACCAACTTCACCTACCCGTCGGGCACCTACATCTGCGAGGTCGAGGTGGACCCGCTGACCGGCGTGGTGAAGGTCGAGCGCTTCACCGCGGTCGACGACTTCGGCAACATCGTCAACCCGATGATCGTGGAGGGCCAGGTGCACGGCGGGCTGGCGCAGGGCATCGGCCAGGCACTGCTGGAGCACGGTCAGTACGACACCGAGAGCGGCCAGCTGCTGACCGGCAGCTACATGGACTACGCGATGCCGCGCGCCGACGACCTGCCCAGCTTCGTGGTCGAGACCGCCCAGGGCACGCCTTGCACCCACAACCCGCTGGGCGTGAAGGGCTGCGGCGAGGCCGGCGCGATCGGCTCGCCGCCGGCAGTGATCAACGCGGTGTGCGACGCGCTCGGCCTGCGCGACATGCCGATGCCGGCCACGCCGCACACGGTATGGCAGGCCGTCCAGGCCGCCGCCCGCTGAGCCCGCCGATCCGACCAGGAGACCCACCATGCAAGCCTTCGCCTACCAGACCCCCGCCACCGTGGCCGACGCCGTGAAGGCCGCTGAGGCCGACAACGCCAAGCTGATGGCCGGCGGCCAGTCGCTGCTCGGCTCGATGAAGCTGGACCTCGCGGCGCCGGACGCCATCGTCGACCTGGGCGCCATTGCCGAACTCAAGGGCATCCAGGTCGACACGAAGAGCGTCACCATCGGCGCGATGACCACCCACGCCACCGTGGCCGCTTCGGCCGAGGTGCAGAAGGCCATTCCGGCGCTGGCCGAGCTGGCCGGCAAGATCGGTGACCGCCAGGTGCGCAACCGCGGCACGATCGGCGGCAGCCTCGCCAACAACGACCCGGCGGCCTGCTATCCGGCGGCCACGCTGGGCCTGGGCGCCACGGTCACCACCGACCGCCGCAGCATCCCGGCGGACCAGTTCTTCAAGGGCCTGTACGAGACGGCGCTGGCCGAGGGCGAGATCATCACCTCGGTGAGCTTCCCGATCCCGGAGAAGGCGGGCTGGCAGAAGTTCAACCAGCCGGCCTCGCGCTTCTCGATCGTCGGCGTGTTCGTCAGCAAGGGCCCGCAGGGCGTGCGCGTGGCGGTCACCGGCGCGGGCGCCGGCGTGATGCGCGTGAAGGCGCTGGAGGACAGGCTCGCGGCCGGTTGGTCGGCCGCCGCCTGCAACGGCGTGAAGGTCGACGCCGAGGGCCTGAGCACCGACCTGCACGGCTCGGCCGAGTACCGCGCCGCGCTGATCCCGGTGCTGGCCGGGCGGGCGGTGGCGGCGGCTGGTTGAACGTGACCGACCTCCCCACCGGCATCGACGACACCGCCGCCCGCCTGCAAGCGCACGGCTACCTCGCCGACCGCCAGCTCGCCACCGCGCTGTACCTCGCGCTGCGGCTGCAGCGCCCGCTGTTCCTCGAGGGCGAGCCGGGCACCGGCAAGACCGAGATCGCCAAGACGGTGGCGGCGATGCTGGAGCGCCCGCTGATCCGCCTGCAATGCCACGAGGGCCTGGACCTGGCCGGCGCCGCCTACGAGTGGAACTACCCGCGCCAGATGATCGAGATCCGCCTCGCCGAGCGCGACGCCGGGGCCACGCGCGAGCAGCTCGCCGCCGACCTGTTCTCGCCGCGCTTCCTGACGCAGCGCGCGCTGCTGCAGGCCATCGACCCGGCGCAGCCGCTGCCGCCGGTACTGCTGATCGACGAGCTCGACCGCGCCGACGAGCCCTTCGAGGCCTACCTGCTGGAGGTGTTGTCGGACTTCCAGATCACCATCCCCGAGCTGGGCACGGTGAAGGCGGCGGCGCCGCCGATCGTGGTGCTGACCAGCAACCGCACGCGCGAGGTGCACGACGCGGTGAAGCGACGCTGCCTCTACCACTGGGTCGGCTTTCCCGACGCCGACCGCGAACTCGCGATCCTGCGCCAGCGCGTGCCGGGCGCGAGCGAGGCACTGTCGCGGCAGATCGTCGCCTTCATCCAGGCGCTGCGCGGCACCGACCTGTACAAGCTGCCGGGCATCGCCGAGACCATCGAGTGGAGCCGCGCGCTGCTGGAACTCGACGCGCTGCAGCTCGACCCCGAAACCGTGAACAACACGCTGGGCGTGCTGCTCAAGTACCAGGACGACATCGCCAAGGTGCAGGGCTCCGAGGCGGCGCGGCTGGTGGAGCAGGTGCGCGCAGCCTTGCGCGGCTGACGTCGCGATGCCGGGCCACTGACGCCAGATGCTCCCGCCCGCCGCGATCGACACCCTGCCCGGCCACCTGGCCGCCAACGTGATGCACTTCGCCCGCGTGCTGCGCAGCGCCGGCCTGCCGGTGGGGCAGGACCGCGTGCAGCTCGCGCTGCGCGCGCTGCCGCTGGCCGGGCTGGCGAGCCGGCGCGATTTCCACGCCACGCTGCAGGCCTGCTTCGTCGCGCGGCCCGAGCAGCACCTGCTGTTCGACCAGGCCTTCCACCTGTTCTGGCGCGACCCCGACCTGACGGGCCGCGTGATGGCGATGCTGCTGCCGCGCGTGCAGGGCCCCGAGAAGGGTCCGCCGCCGCCCGAGAACCGCCGGCTCGCCGCGGCGCTGTTCCCGCAACAGCCTCCACGGCCCGATGCCCCGCCGCCGAAGGAGCAGCTCGACATCGAGGCCACGCTCACCTGGTCGGACCGCGAGCTGCTGCGCAAGGCCGACTTCGACACGATGACGGCCGACGAATGGCGCGAGGCGCAGCGCCTGCTGCAGGCCCTGGAACACTTCGCCGAGCCGCTGCGCACCCGCCGCATGCGGCCGGCGACGCGGCCCGGCCAGGCCGACTGGCGCGCCACCGTGCAGGCGATGGCGCGCCACGGCGACGGCGGGCCGATGCACTGGCGCACGCCGCGCACGCGGCCGGCGCCGCTGGTGGTGCTGGCCGACATCTCCGGCTCGATGAGCCGCTACTCGCGCATGCTGCTGCACTTCGCGCATGCCATGGGCCGCGGCGGACTGCGGGTGCACAGCTTCGTGTTCGGCACGCGGCTCACGCCGATCAGCCGGCTGATGGCGCAGCGCGACCCCGACCTCGCGGTGGCGCAGGTGGTGCGCCGGGTGGACGACTGGTCGGGCGGCACCCGCATCACCGCCTGCCTGCACGACTTCAACCGCCACTGGTCGCGCCGCGTGCTCGGCGGCGGCGCCACGCTGCTGCTGATCTCCGACGGCCTGGAGCACGGCGACACCGACGCGCTGCGCTTCGAGATGGAGCGCCTGCACAAGAGCTGCCGGCGCCTGGTGTGGCTGAACCCGCTGCTGCGCTACGCCGGCTTCGAGCCACGCGCCGCCGGCATCCGCGCGATGCTGCCGCACGTGGACCACTTCCTGCCCGCGCACAACCTCGACAGCCTGGCCGACCTGGCGCGCGTGCTCGCCACCGCACCGGCGCCGCGCCGCCCGTCGCGCGCGGGCCCTTCCTTGCCCCTTCCCGTTCCGACCTGAGAGACCGCCGCCATGCAACTCACCAGCCAGCAAGCCCTGCCCGTTTCGCAAGCCATCGCCTGGGAAGCGCTCAACGACACCGCCATCCTGCAGGCCGCGATCCCCGGCTGCGAATCGATCACCGCGACCGGCGAGAACGCCTACGAGGTGGCGCTCACCGCCGCCATCGGCCCGGTGAAGGCCAAGTTCAAGGGCAAGCTGCTGCTGTCGGACCTGCAGCCGCCGACCTCCTACGTGCTCGCCTTCGAAGGCCAGGGCGGCCCGGCCGGCCACGGCAAGGGCCAGGCCACGGTGCGGCTGGAGTCCACCGGGCCCCACACCACGCTGCTGCACTACACCGCCAACGCCTCGGTGGGCGGCAAGATCGCGCAAATCGGCTCGCGGCTGATCGACATGGCGGCGCAGAAGATGGCGGGCGAGTTCTTCACCGCCTTCGAGCAGCAGCTGGCGGCGCGCTATCCGGCGGCGGCGGAGATCGCCGCACCGGCCGCCGAGCTGCCGGCCCAGGGGAGCTGGGCGCGCCTGGTGGCCTGGTTCAAGCGGTTGTTCGGCTGAGGTGATCTTTTGCGCCGAGGCGTCTGCACCGCACGGTCGGTGCAGATAGACGACAACCGGCGCGACCTGCTTCAGCCCGCCAACCGCCCCGCCGCCTTCACCGCCACCTCCCGCGGCACGCTCCCCGCATCCGCCAGCGCATCCAGCGCCGCCAGCGCGATGTGCGCGCGGTCCACCTCGAAGTGGCGGCGCAGCTGCTCGCGCGTGTCGCTGCGGCCGAAGCCGTCGGTGCCCAGCGCCACGAAGCGCGAGGCCTCGGCGTAGGGCGCGATCAGCTGCGGCCAGGCGCGTACGTAGTCGCTCGCGGCCACCACCGGCGCCTTGCCGGCGAGGCACTGCGCCACGTGGCTGCGGCGGCGCGGCGCCTGCGGCTGCAGGCGGTTGTGGCGCTCCACCTCGATGGCCTCGCGCTGCAGCTCGCTGTAGCTGGTGGCGCTCCACACCTCGGCCTCCACGCCGTAGTCGCTGCGCAGCAGCTCGGCCGCCGCCAGCACCTCGCGCAGGATCGCGCCGGAGCCGAGCAGGCGCACCTGTGCGGCCTTCTTGCCCTGCGCCGGCCGGAAACGGTACAGACCCTTCAGCACGCCGGCCGCCGCGCCCTCGGGCAGCGAGGGGTTGGCGTAGTTCTCGTTCATCAGCAGCAGGTAGAAGAACTCGTCGGCCTGCTCCTCCAGCATGCGGCGCATGCCGTGCTCCACGATCACCGCCACCTCGCCCGCGAAGGCCGGGTCCCAGGTGCGGCAGTTGGGCACGGTCGACGCCTGCAGCGGGCTGGAGCCGTCCTGGTGCTGCAGGCCCTCGCCGCCCAGCGTGGTGCGGCCCGCGGTGGCGCCGAGCAGGAAGCCACGCGCGCGCTGGTCGGCCGCGGCCCAGATCAGGTCGCCCACGCGCTGGAAGCCGAACATCGAGTAGTAGATGTAGAACGGCAGCATCGGCACGCCGTGCACGCTGTAGCTGGTGGCCGCGGCCACCCAGGAGCTCAGCGCGCCGGCCTCGCTGATGCCCTCTTCCAGGATCTGGCCGTCGGTGGCCTCGCGGTAGCTGAGCACCGAGCCGATGTCCTCGGGCTCGTAGTTCTGGCCCAGGTTGGAGTAGATGCCGATCTGCTTGAACAGGTTGGCCATGCCGAAGGTGCGCGCCTCGTCGGCGACGATGGGCACGATGCGCGGGCCGAGCTGCGCGTCCTTCAGCAGCGCGGTGAGCATGCGCACGAAGGCCATCGTGGTGCTCATCTCCTTGCCGTCGGCGTTCAGCGCGAAGTCACCCCAGCGCGCCACCGGCGGCACCGCCAGCACCGGCGCCTGCGCCACGCGCGCCGGGATGGGGCCGCCCAGCGCCGCGCGGCGCGCGTGCAGGTAGCGCATCTCGGGGCTGTCGTCGGCCGGCTTGAAGAATTCCAGGTTCGCCGCCTGCTCGTCGCTGAGCGGCAGCGCGAAGCGGTTGCGGAAGGCGATCAGGTCGTCGCGGTCGAGCTTCTTCTGCTGGTGGGTGGTCATGCGGCCCTGGCCGGCCTCGCCCATGCCGTAGCCCTTCTTGGTCTGCGCCAGGATCACCACCGGCCGGCCGCGGCACTGCATCGCCGCGTGGTAGGCGGCGTGGATCTTCACCATGTCATGGCCCCCGCGGCGCAGCCGGTCGATCTGCTCGTCGGTCAGGCCCTGCGCCAGCGCGGCAAGCTCGGGGGTCTGGCCGAAGAAGTGCTCGCGGTTGTAGCGGCCGTCCTTCGCGGCGAAGGTCTGGAACTGGCCGTCCACGGTGCCGGCGAAGGCCTTGCGCAGCGCACCGTGGGTGTCGCGCGCGAACAGGCCGTCCCAGTCGGAGCCCCACACCAGCTTGATGACCTGCCAGCCGGCGCCGGCGAACAGCGCCTCCAGCTCGTCGATGATGCGGCCGTTGCCGCGCACCGGGCCGTCCAGGCGCTGCAGGTTGCAGTTGATCACCCACGTGAGGTTGTCGAGCTTCTCGCGCGCGGCCAGCGTGAGCGCGCTCATGCTCTCGGGCTCGTCCATCTCGCCGTCACCGAACACGCCCCAGACGCGGCGGCCATCGGTCTGCAGCAGCCCGCGGTGCTGCAGGTAGCGCATGAAGCGCGCCTGGTAGATGGAGCTGATGGGACCGATGCCCATCGAGCCGGTGGGGAACTGCCAGAAGTCAGGCATCAGCCACGGATGCGGATAGCTCGACAGGCCCTGCGCGCCGGCCGCCGGCGCGGCGAGCTCCTGCCGGTAGTGCGCGAGGTCGGCCTCGCTCAGGCGGCCTTCGAGGAAGGCACGCGCGTAGACGCCGGGCGCCGAGTGCGGCTGGTAGAACACCAGGTCGCCGCCCTGCTGCGCGTTGCGCGCGCGGAAGAAGTGATTGAAGCCGACCTCGAACAGATCGGCCGCGCTCGCGTAGCTGGCGATGTGGCCGCCCAGATCGCCGTAGGCCTGGTTGGCGCGCACCACCATCGCCAGTGCGTTCCAGCGCATCAGCGAGGCCAGGCGCTCCTCGATCGCCAGGTCCCCCGGGAAGACCGGCTGGCGTTCGACCGGGATGGTGTTGACGTAGGGCGAACCGCCGCCGCGCGGCTGCCAGGCGATGGCGGGCTCGCGGGCCTGCGCGGCCAGCTGGTCCAGCAGGAAACGCGCGCGCTCCGGCCCGGCGGCGGCCAGCACCGCGGCCAGCGCATCGCGCCACTCGGCGGTCTCGGCGGGGTCGATATCGCCGGCGGCGGCCTGGAACTGCAGGGGTTCGAACACTTGGGTCATGGCAAGGCTCCTCTGCCCTGCACTGTGCGCCTGCGGAGGCCGCATATGCCACCGAAAGCCGGCGTCCTCCGCCCATTTACAGCACAAAATGCTGTGAACATTCAATTTGACGGCACGACGATGAAACCCGACGCCCTCGACCTGCGCATCCTGGCCGAGCTGCAGCGCGACAGCAGCCTCTCGAACGTGGAGCTGGCGCGCCGCGTGCACCTCTCGCCCTCGCCCTGCCTGGCGCGGGTGCGCGCGCTCGAGGCCGCCGGCGTGATCCGCCACTACGTCGCACTGCTCGACCCCGCGCCGCTGGGGCTGCACCTCAACGTCTTCATCTCGATCAGCCTGAAGCAGCAGAACCGCGCCGCGCTGGAGGCCTTCGAGGCCAGCGTGTGCGCGCGCGACGAGGTGATGGAGTGCTACCTGATGACCGGCGACGCCGACTACCTGCTGCGCGTGGCCGTGGCCGACATGGCGGCGCTGGAGCGCTTCATCCTCGAACAGCTGTCGCCGATCGCGCAGGTGGAGAAGATCCGCTCCAGCTTCGCGCTGAAGCAGGTGCGCTACAAGACCGCGCTGCCGCTGGCCGCCGGCAGCTGAGCGCCGCCGGGCACGGCCGCCGCGCGGCGCGCGCGCCGGTCCTGCCGCAGCGCGAGGCCGAACACCACCAGCCCGCCCAGCGCGAGCAGCGCGCCGACCCAGCCGGTCGAGGTCCAGCCCAGGCCGGCCGCGATGGCCACGCCGCCCAGCCAGGCGCCGAGCGCATTGGCCATGTTGAAGGCCGAGTGGTTCAGCGCGGCGGCCAATGTCTGCGCGTCGCCGGCCACGTCCATCAGGCGGATCTGCAGCGCCGGCGCCAGCGCCACCACGGTGCCGACCAGGAACACGCTGGCGGCGGCGCTGACCGGGTGGTGGGCGGTGAACACGAAGGAGCCCAGCACCAGCGCGCTCCACAGCAGCAGGCCGGCCACCGTGCGCATCAGCGCGCGGTCGGCGAGCCGCGAGCCCACCAGGTTGCCGGCCACCATGCCCAGGCCGAACAGCGATAGCACCGCCGGCACCGCGCCCAGCGGCAGGCCGGACACCTCGGTCAGCGTGGGCTTGATGTAGCTGAACACCGCGAACATGCCGCCGAAGCCGATGGCGCCGATGCCCAGCGTGAGCCACACCTGGGGCCGCGCCAGCGCGCCCAGCTCGCGCAGCGGGCTCGCGCCCTGCGCCGCCGGCAGGTCGGGCACGCCGCGGCGCACCAGCACGCAGGCCAGCGCGGCGATCGCACCGACCAGCACGAATGCGGACCGCCAGCCCCAGTGCTGGCCCATCCAGGCCGCGATCGGCACGCCGACCAGCGTGGCGCTGGTCAGGCCCAGCATCACCAGACCCACCGCGCCGGCGCGGCGGTCGGGTGGCGCCAGCGAGGCGGCCACCAGTGCGGCCACACCGAAGTAGGTGCCGTGCGGCAGGCCGGCGATGAAGCGCAGCGCGTTCAGCGACAGATAGCCCGGCGCCAGCGCACTGGCGAAGTTGCCCAGCGCGAACAGCGCCATCAGGGCCATCAGCAGCCGGCGCCGCGGCCAGCCGGCGGCCAGCACCGCCAGCACCGGTGCACCGATCACCACGCCCAGCGCGTAGGCGCTGATCACGTGGCCGGCCTGCGGGATGCTCACGCCGAGGTCACGGGCCACCTCGGGCAGCAGGCCCATGATCACGAACTCGCCGGTGCCGATGGCGAAGCCGCCGACGCCGAGCGCGACGATGGCCGTCCAGAACGGCGGATCGCTGCGGGCCATCGGCGCCGACGCGCCGGCGGCGGAGAGGAGATCGGTGGGCGAAGGATTCATCGCGACGCATTGTGTTGCGTCGCAGCAAGTCCCGGTCGCCGCAGGCCTTTGCAGAGCGTGCTAACTGGAGGACGGACCGGCTGCAACGCGAGCCATCTTCTGATGCTTCGGGCGATCGACGTCGGCGGCGGCCAGCGGTCGCGCCAGGATGGGCTGCCAGCTGGCGCGCCACTGCGTGAGCGCCGCACCGTCCCCTTCGAAGACCAGGTCGAGGAACGCCAGGGCGAGGTCCGCCGTGGCCCGCTTCACCTCGGCGTTCAGGGCACGACCGCCGGTGTTCGGACGATCGGTGAACATGCTGTGCGAGCCGCCGCGGAACACCGCGAGCAGCTTGTGCGGATGGGCGATCGCATCGAAGATCGCCAGCCGATCCTCCACGCCGGAGCGGTAGCCCGGGATCTCGATCATGTCGTCGGTGGCGGTGACATGGAGGGTCGGCACCGACACCGGGCGCAGCACCGACGCGAGGTCGGGCTCGCCGTAGAACGGCGGCGCGGAGATGACGATCGCCGACGTGAAGCGGGCATCCAGGCAGACGATCGCCTGTCCGTTGCGCACGACCTGAGCACCGACCGCCAGCAACGTGGTGTTCGCGCCATAGGAATGGCCCGCCGCGACGATGCGCCGGCGGTCGACGGCGGCGCCCCGCTCACCCGTTCGATCCGACAGCATGCCGTCGAGCGCGAAGCGCACATCCGCGGCCCGGGCGATGGCCTCGTGCTCCCGAGCCGCCGACTGCAGGCGACCGACCACCCCGAAGGGGTTGCCGCGCCAGAGCGCGGCGTCGCTGCCGACGTGCTGAACATGCAGGCTCGCCACGCCGTGGGTCGACCAGTGCCTGCCGAGGTAGCTGTAGCCTTGCCGCGAGCCGCCGATGCCATGCGAGAACACCACCAGCGGCACCGGGGTTCCGCCCACCGTTCGCGCCGGCCAGTACAGGCGCACCGGCACGGCCCGGGCCCGCGCCGGATCGAACCAGTCGAAGTCGATCACCTCGAAGGACGGCGCCACCGGCTGCGCTCCGGCGCCGCCGTGCGCCGCCATCACGGCCATCGACAGCAACAGGGCGTTCATCCGCCGTCGGCCCGGGTCCACCGAGCCGTCCGGCGAGTCCGGGGCGCTGCGGTCAGGCTTCATGGCAGAGGCTGCTTGTTGCCGGCAGGAAGCTCGCGCCGGTCAGGCGCTCGGACTCCCGCCAGAGCCGCGTCGCGTGACCCGTGTCCAGCGCCTGCGGAGGGACCCTGGCTTCGGTGGGGTGACCGCGGGTCTCGCCGAGCCGGTCGGGGCCGTAGTAGGCGCCGCCTCGCGCCTGCGGCGACGTCGCCGCGAACAGCGTCGGCAAGGCCCCCTGCGCCGCCGGCTGGAACATGAACCACAGCACGCGCCGCGCCAGGCCGGCGGCGCTGAACGGGCCGGCGCCGTTGGGCAGCAGTTCGGTGCGCGCGATCCCCGGATGCGCGGCGACGCTCTGGATGCCCCAGCCGCCGGCATCGCTGCGGCGCTGCAGCTCGAACGAGAACATCAGGCAGGCCAGCTTCGACTGGCCGTAGGCGGCGAACGGCCGGTAACTCCGCTTCGATTGAAGATCGTCGAACTGCAGGCTCGCGTCGCGAGCCGCGACGCTCGAGACACTGACGACACGAGGCGCCTGGCCCTCGCGCAGCAGCGGCAGCAGCTGGGCGGTCAGCGCGAAGTGCCCCAGGTGGTTGGTCCCGAACTGCAGCTCGAAGCCGTCGACCGTCTGCCGGCGTTCAGGAGGCGTCATGACCGCCGCGTTGTTGATCAGCAGGTCCAGGCCGGCCAGCGAACTGCGCAGCCGGCTGCCGAAGGCTTCGATGGACTCGAGGCACGCGAGATCCAGGAGCTCGAAGCCCACGGCCGCGCCGGGCACACGGCGACGGACATGCTCGACCGCTGCGGCGCCCTTGTCCGCGCTCCGGCCGGCGATGATGACGTTCGATCCCGCCCGCGCCAGTGCCAGCGCGTCCTGCAATCCGAGTCCACCGGTGCCGGTGACGACCGCCGTGCGGCCACGCTGATCGGGGATGTCGGAAGCTGTCCAGTGTTTCATGAGCCTTGCCTGAGGGTTCCGGAACCGACATGCTGGCAAAGCCTGTTTAGGAATCGATTAAGGGTGCGCTGTCGCCCTTCAGGCCGCTTCCGCGAACGGCGAAAACAGCAGGCGCACGCTGAGACCCGGATCGCCGAAGCCGGCCCCGGTCTCGATGCGCGCGCTGTGCATCCTGGCGATCCGGCTCACCAGCGACAGGCCGATGCCCGCGCCACGGACGGCCCCGTTGCCGGGCACGCGATGAAACCGCTCGAAGATGGCTTCCCGTTCCTCGGTGGGCACGCCGGGGCCGTTGTCGGCCACCTCCAGGAAAGGTCGGGAACCCTCGCCTTCGTCGCGGTGACCGCAACGGATCAGCACCCGTCCGCCGGGCGGGGTGTAGCGCAGTGCGTTGTCGACGAGGTTCCGGACGAGGATCCCCATCTCGTCGATGTCGCAATGCACCCGGCACGGCTGCACGGCCAGTTCGATGGACTGCCGCTGCCGAGCGGCGCTGACTTCGAATTCGCTCGCCACATGAAGCACGATGTCCTGCAGGTCGTACCAGCTCCGTACCGGCGCATGGTTGCCGGCCTCGAGCCGGGCCAGGTCGAGCAGCTGTTCCGCGAGCCGGGTGCTTCTCTGCACGCCGACCAGCAGCTTCCTGAGCGACAGGTTCCGCTCTTCCTCGGTCCTGGAGCGCAGCGCCACTTCGAACTGCGCCTGGAGCGCGGACAACGGCGTCCGCAGCTCGTGGGCGGCGTCGCTGATGAACTGGCGCTCGGCCTTGATGGCCTGATCCAGGTGCGACAGGACATGGTTGAACGCGTCGACCAGTGGCAGCAGCTCGCACGGCAGGCGCTCGGTGGGCAAGGGCTTCAGATCGAACCTCGAACGGTCGCGCGTGGTCTGCTCGAGGTGCGCCAGCGGCTCGAGCGTCCTGCGCACCGACCACCACATCATCAGTCCCGTCAGCGCCAGCCCGACGGTCGTCATCGCCACCATGCTGGCGAAGTACTTCCGGAAGCCCGCGTTGATCAGGCGGCGGTCGTTGCCGACCTGGACGTGAACGCTGCCGCTGCGGTCCACCACCGAATACACGCGCCACGGCTGACCGCCGATCTCGGCGTTGGCGAAGCCCTCCTTGAAATCGGCGCGCAGCGGCGCCCGAGGGGCCCCCGGCGTGCTGGCCAGCAACCGCGTTCCGCCGTGACCCCACACCTGGAACGTCAGCTCATGCTCCTGGGCCACCACGTCGTGCGGAAGCTGCAGCGTCCGGTCGAAGCCGGCACCGTCGCTGCCGATCCCGGCGGGCAGGATCTGCAGGACCTTGGTGCCGATCGACTGGAGCTTGTCGTCCCAGACGCTGGTCTGGCTGTCGGTGGCGCACAGATAGACGATGCCGATCGGCAGGGCCCACGCGACGATCATCCACAGCACCAGGGCCTGGATCATCCGGCCCTTGATCGAGCGTCTCATGCGCGAGACTTCCTCATCGTGTAGCCATGACCGTGGACCGTCTCGATGATGTCCTCGCCCAGCTTGCGGCGCAGCTGGTGGATGAACACGGCGATGGTGTTGCTCTCCACGGACATGTCGTCCCCGTAGACGAGCTGCTGCAGGTGTTCACGAGTGACCACGCGCTCCGGCCGCTCGATCAGCGCCAGCAGCGTGCGGTACTCGAGTGCGCTCAGACCCACGCGTTCTCCGCCTCGCGTGACGATGCGCTTGTCGGGATCGACCCTCACGTCGCCGAAGGTCCGGTCCTGAACGACGTGCCCCTGGCTGCGACGCACCAGCGCGCGGATGCGCGCCAGCAGTTCGTCGAACTCGAAGGGCTTGACCAGGTAGTCGTCCGCACCGCTGTCCAGGCCCTTGATGCGTTCGCTGAGCTGTCCCTTCGCGGTGATGATCAACACCGGCGTCGAGTCGAAGCGCTCGCGCATCCACTTCAGGACGGAGAGCCCGGAATCGCCGGGCAGCCCGAGGTCGAGCAGGATGACCGAGAAGGTGTGGTCGAGCAACGCGACCTTGGCCGCCACCCCGTTCGTCGCGTGCTCGATCGTCCACTCCTGCTGGCGGAGGCCGTCGCAGATGGCGTCGGCCAGCAGGAAGTCGTCTTCGACCAGCATGAGGTTCAATGCGCACTCCTCGCCCAGGGCATCGGTCAGAAACGATAGCTGTAGGCGACGAATGCGGCGGACGTGCCGGACCGGTCGACGATCGGGCTGTCCTCGATGGCGCTGCCGAGGCGCGTCGCACTCAGGTCGAGCGAGAGGACATGGTCCGGCAGGATCCGGTAGTCGACGCGCAGGCCCAGGCGCAGGTTGACCGTGCTGTCCGGTTCGTAGAGCGAACGGCCCGCCCTCACCTCCTGTGACCGCACGCCGTAGTAGTAGTCGACGTTGCGGCGATCGAGCCAGATGGCCTCGACGCGTGGCGTGATCGAGAACCCGCCCAGCGGCACCCGCCGCTGCAGTCCGAGCGTCGCGCGCTGCCCTTCGCTGTAGCCCGACACGTCGCCGAGCCACTCGGCCTCGATGTCGACGACGCCGGTACGCCACAGCGCGGCGGCGCCCATCCAGAGCCCGGCCTTGCGTTCGGCCATGCCGGCGAGCGCGGGGGCATCGACGGCCTCGTAGCCGAGGCCCAGCTCGTAGCGAGCCCGCAACCGGAACGAGAGCGGCGCGGTGGACGGGAACTTGAGGTCGATGCCGGGCCCGGCCATGCTGAGCCAGCGGTTCTCGAACAGCAGGATCGGGAGCGCGACCGTCTCGTCGTCGACGCCCCGGTAGGGCCGGCGGATCGTCCCGCCACCCAGCCCGAGGCCCCAGCGGGATTCGCTGCCCGAGGCCGATGCGATGGCGGCGGCGTCGGATGGCGTCTCTGCGCGCGCCGCCTGAGGGCCTTGCAGGACGACCAGCGCCACGCACGCTGCGCACAGGTGACGCACGACACCGGCGGGAAGATCGCCGAGAGCTGTCTGGCTCGACATGGTTCGACTCCGAAGAATGACGGGGGATGAAGCAGCAGCCGCTCGGGCGCAAGCGGCTTCCGTCATTCTTTCGAGAGCGCTTTAAGTTTTGTTTAAGGGCCTGGGTGGCAGTGCCCTGGGATCAAGCAAGCGACAGGCCCACCGGTTCAGCGGCCCGCACCCAGCACCAGCGCCAACACGCCGCCGGGTTCGGTCGGCGCGCTGTGCACTTCCAGGTTGTCCACGGTCGACGCAGCGTCCCCACCGCGCGCGAGCTTGGCACCGACGATCACGCTGCCGGCCGTGCTCAGGCGGCGCTCGGGTGTCAGCGACTGCGCATCGGTCAGGGTCAGCTCGTAGTGCTCCTGGTCCGCGCGCGCCGGCACCCGGTTGGCTGCCAACGGCATGCGTTCGCCCTCGGCCGTGCGAGCGAAGACGTACAGGACATCGCCGGTGCGGATCTGGCGGCGTGCGGCCTCGGTCAGGCGAATCGACACGTTCAGGCCGGGTCCGGTGCCGCCCGCCTTCTCTCGCGCGCGCTCCACCATGGCCGTCAGTTGCCTGGCGACGTCGCTGTCGGGCGGGACCAGGCCCTGGAGCCGGCCCAGGTGATCTGCGGCCGCCTGAAATTCGTGCCGGGACAGCGCGGCGGCACCGGCCAGTGCGAGCGCGTTGCGGTTGTCCGGATCGATCGCCAGGGCCCGCTCCACCAGCGAGGGCACCTCGCCATCGAGGCGCCCGCCCTGGTTCAGCACAACGGCCCGCGCGTACTCGGCCAGATGCTCGGCGTTGTCGGGGCGGGCCTGCACGGCCGCGTCGAACGCCTTCACGGACTCGGCCGTGTTCCCCAGCTCCCGTTCGACGCGGCCCAGCATGGCCCATCCCTGGTCGTCCTTCGGACTGCTCTTCAACTGGCGAGCGAGCTGATCGCGGGTCGAGCGCAGGTCCAGCGTCTCGTGTCGCGCTCCGTCCGGCGGCAGGGTACTTTCCACATAGGCCGCGACGGCCGATGCCCCGCCGATCTGCGCATAGACCCACAAGGCGCCGACGACCAGGACCGTCAGCAGGGCCGCCGCCTGCCAGCGCTCCGGCGTCTCGAAGCGCAGCGCGACGGTCGGTGAACGTTCGTCGTGGATCCGGCTCGCGATCTCGCGGCGCGACTCGCCGTACTCCGCCGCGTCGACCGTCCCCGCCGCCAGGCCCCGCCGGATCTCGTCGAACTGCTCGCGCAGGACGCGCTCGCCGGCATCCGCGCCCCGCCGCTCGGGCGCGCTCGACCGCAGCAACGGCCGAACGAGCGGACACAGCGCCACGACGGCAAGCACCGCCGCGATCCCCAGGATCACCATCATGGCCGTTGCTCCTTCACGCTCAAGCCTTCGAGGGCCTCGTGCACCTCCGTCTCGCTCAGCGGGGCCGGCGCACCGCGACGCCGCCGCACCACCGCACGCAGCAGGAGCGCAGCGGCGAACGCCAGCAGGGCGAAGGGCCCGACCCACAACACCCAGGTCGATGGCTTGAACGGCGGTCGGTAGAGGATGAAGTCGCCGTAGCGGTCGACCAGGAATTCGACGATCTCCTCGTCGCTCCGGCCGGCGCGGGCCTGCTCGCGGATCTGGCGCCGCAGATCGACGGCCAGGTCCGCATGCGAGCCGGCAATGCTCTCGTTCTGGCAGACCAGACACCGGAGGTCGGTGGCCATCCGCTGGACACGCAGTTCCAGCACCGGGTCTTCGCTCAGCGGCGTCGCGTCCATCGCCGCGGCAGGCAGGCCGGTCAGCGCGAGCACCAGCAGGATCGTCGGGGCGTCATTCATCGAGGGCCGCCAACAGGGGAAGAATCTTGTCCTGCACCACGGCCGACGTGAGCGGTCCGGTGTGCTTGTAGCGGACCCGCCCGGCCTTGTCGACGACGAAGGTCTCCGGGACACCGTAGACGCCGTAGTCGATGCCGGTGCGTCCTTCGACATCCGCGACGACCGACGCGAACGGGTTGCCGTGCTGGCGCAACCACTGCTGGGCATCCGCCCGTGCGTCCTTGTAGTTGAGCCCGACCACATGGGCGCGCGTGGCCTGCGCGAGCCGAACGACGTGAGGGTGCTCCTCCAGGCAGGGCGGACACCAGGACGCGAAGACGTTGAGCACCCAGACCTGGCCGTGCAGGCTCCGGGTCGACAGCGTCTGTGCCGGATCGGCCAGCACGGGCAGATCGAAGGCCGGGGCCGGCTTGCCGATCAAGGCCGAGGGCAGTTCCTTCGGATCGTGGCGCAGGCCGATCGCGAAGAACACGGCCAGGACCACGAAGCCGAGCAGGGGCGTGAGGTAGCTGCTCATGTCGCGACCCCCTCCGCCGCACCGACCGGGGCCTCGCGACGGCGCACGTGCAGGCGATAGCGGCGGTCGCCCAGCGCGACCAGGCCGCCCAGCGCCATCAGGACGCAGCCAATCCATATCCAGTTGACGAACGGCTTCACGTAGATGCGGACACTCCATGCACGACCGCCGTCGAGCGGCTCGCCGAGCGAGATGTAGAGGTCCCGCAGCAGGCCCCGACGCAGCCCCACCTCGGTCATCGATGTCTCGCTCGCCCGGTACAGGCGCTTCTCGGCCAGGATCTCGACCGGCGGTCCGTCCTCGCTCCGGACCTCGAAGCGGGCCCTCAGCGCCGCATAGTTCGGTCCGTCCACGTTGTCCACGCGTTCGAGCGTGAACGCATGGCGCCCCACCTGGGCGGTCGCCCCGACCTCCATGCGAAGTTCCTGCTCGGTCTCCAGGTGGCTCACCAGGGTGACGCCGATCGCGAAGACCGCGACGCCCAGGTGGGCGAGCAGCATGCCGTACCAGCTGCCGGTCTGGGCGCTCAGCCGGTCGACCCAGCGCGTCACCGCCGAACCTCGCAGGTGGCCGGCCACGGCCGCGAGACTGCTCGTCACCACCCAGGCGGCGAGGAAGAGGTAGACGGCCAGTTGCGGCCTCGCGCTGCCGACTGCCAGCATCGCCCCGGCGGCCAGCGCGAGGCTCGCGGCCAGCGCCCAGCGCAGCCGCAGGGCCAGCTCCGCGACGGGCGAGCGCCGCCAGCGCGCGAGCGACGCCACCCCCATGAGCAGCAGGGCCGGCGTCAGCAGCGGCAGCAGCACGGTGTTGAAGTACGCCGGCCCCACGGAGATCTTTCCCAGGTCCAGCGCGTCGAGCACCAGGGGATAGACCGTTCCGAGCAGGACCACCGCCGCAGCGACCACCAGCACCACGTTGTTGACCAGCAGGAAGCTCTCACGGGACACCAGATCGAAGCTGCCGCCTTCCCGCACGCGCGGGCCGCGCCACGCGAACAGCGCGAGCGAGACCCCCGTCACCAGGCACAGGAAGACCAGGATCGCGACGCCCCGCGCCGGATCCGTGGCGAAGGCATGCACCGACGTGATCACGCCGGAGCGAACGAGGAAGGTGCCGGTGAGGCTCAGCGTGAACGCCAGGATCGCGAGCAGCACGGTCCACATCTTGAAGCTCCCGCGCTTCTCGGTGACGGCCAGCGAGTGGATCAGCGCCGTTCCCACCAGCCAGGGCAGGAACGACGCGTTCTCGACGGGGTCCCAGAACCACCATCCGCCCCAGCCCAGCTCGTAGTACGCCCAGGCGCTGCCGAGGGCGATGCCCAGGGTCAGGAACATCCAGGCCGCCGTGGTCCAGGGCCGGGACCAGCGCGCCCAGGTGCTGTCGAGGCGGCCCGAGATCAGGGCGGCCGCCGCAAAGGCGAACGCCACCGAGAAGCCGACGTAGCCCATGTACAGCAGCGGGGGATGGAAGATCATCCCGGGGTCCTGCAGCAGCGGGTTCAGGTCGTGCCCGTCCGATGCCGGTGGAAACCGGCGGGTGAACGGGTTGCTCGTGAAGAGCGTGAACGCCAGCACGCCGACGCTGATCAGCCCCATCACCGCGATGACGCGCGCCGTCAGCTCGGGAGGCAGTTGCCGCGAGCGCAGCGCAACGGCGGCGGTCCATCCGGCCAGGATGAGCGCCCAGAGCAGGATCGAGCCCTCGTGATTGCCCCAGACCGCGGCGAACTTGTAGGGCAGCGGCAGGTCGAGATTGGAGTGCCGCACCGCCAGTTCGACCGAGAAGTCGTCGCGGACGAAGGCCAGCGTGAGGCACAGGTAGGCGATGAGCACCAGCGCCAGCTGCACGAGCGCGGCGACACGCGCCATCGCGACCCACCTCGCATTGCCCCTCGCGGCCCCGATCAGCGGCATCAGGCTCTGCGGCAGCAGCGCAACCATCAGCGCCAGCACGAGCGCGAAGTGACCGAGCTCCGGCATCATGGCGCAGCGCTCCCGAGCGGCTGGAGACCGGCACCGGTCAGCGACTTGCCGGCCTTCTGGAGGGCCTCGGCCGCCTCGGGTGGCATGTAGTTCTCGTCGTGCTTGGCCAGGACCTGATCGGCCACGAACACGCCGTCGTCGCGCAGGCGGCCCTGCGCGACGACGCCCTTGCCTTCCTTGAACAGGTCCGGCAGGGCCCCGGTGTAGGACACCGGCACGGTGATCGCGGTGTCGGTCACGCGGAAGCTCACCTGCAGCCCGTCGGCCGCCCGCTGCACGCTGCCGTCCTCGACCAGACCGCCGATGCGGAACGGCCGGTCCCGCGGCGTCTGCGCGGCCTGCACCTGCGAGGGGCTGTAGAAGAACACCAGGTTCTCCTCGAAGGCATTGAGCACCAGCGCGGCCGCCGTCGCGAGCGACACGATGCCGGCGCCGATCGCCAGCGCGCGCCTGGCGCGGGGCTTCATGCGTCCTCCCCGCGGTCGGCCGACGCGCGCCGCGCGACCAGGTCCAGGATCTCGATCAGCACGGCGCCGGCGACAACGCCGTACGAGCCCCAGACGTAGGGACCGTAGCCCCCCATCGCCACGAAGTCGGCAAAGCTCGACCAGTACAAGTCCATGGAGACTCCTTCTTGCATCAACGCGCAGCGAGCCCTTGCCGGCACCAGGCTGCGTCCGCCTCCCGGTCGGCGATGACTGTGCGGACGCGCGCCAGCACCACGGCGAGTGCGTAGAACCAGAACGCGAACACCATCACCAGCATCGCCTCGAGCATGACCGGCGCCATCCTCGAAGACGACCCGATCGAGACGGACGCCCCCTGGTGCAGCGTGCTCCACCAGACCACCGAGAAGTAGATGATCGGAACGTTCAGCACACCGACCAGGGTCAGGATGCCCGCGGCGCGGTCCGCCCGACGTTCGTCGTGGATGGCGGAGCGCAGCGCCATGACGCCGACGAACAGGAAGAGCAGCAGCATCGTCGACGTCAGTCGCGCATCCCACACCCACCACGTGCCCCAGGTGGGCTTCCCCCACATCGCGCCGGTCCACAGTGCCAGGAAGGCCATGAGGGTGCCGGTCGGGGCGATGCTCTGCGCCAGCATGGCGGCGACCCGGGCGTTGAAGATGATGGCGACGGCCGACCAGAACGCCATCGCGACGTAGAGCACCATCGCCATCCAGGCCGCGGGCACGTGGATGAAGATGATCCGGTAGCTGTCGCCCTGCTGGAAGTCCGTCGGCGCGACGCCGAGACCGATGAACAGGCCCACCGCACTCAGCACGACGGCGATGGCCGCGCACCACGGCATCAGGCGTCCCGCGAGGGCATGGAATCTGGCCGGTGCCGAGAAGTAGAAGAGGTTCATGAACGTGGCCGTGCGGGCGGTCGATCGGAAGAGGGTGGGTTCGATGCGGCACCGGGCCGCCTTGCATCAGTCCAGGCTGACGCGCAGCGCAGCGCCTGCGGCGACCGGCCCGTAGAACAGCGCCAGCGCCAGCAGCGCGCCGAGCAAGGACAGGTAGGGCGCGCTCGACAGCCCCGAGGCCGTCGCCGCCACCGCGCCCGCGCCGAAGATCAGCACCGGGCAGACCAGCGGCAGCGTCAGCAGGAACACGAGCACGGTCGGTCGCCGCACGCCGACCGTCAGCGCCGCACCGATCGTGCCCACCAGGCTGATGACGGGCGTGCCCAGCAGCAGCGAGCCTTCGAGCGTGACGATCTCCGCCGACGACAGGCCGTACTGGATCGCGAGCAGCGGCGCCAGGACGACCAGCGTCAGGCCGCTGACCACCCAGTGCGCCAGGACCTTGGCGAGGACCAGCAGCGGCAGCGGCGTCGGCGACAGCAGCATCGATTCCAGCGACCCGTCCAGGCCATCGTCGGCGAAGATGCCGGGCATCGCGATCATGCCGGCCAGCAGCGCGACGACCCAGACGACGCCCGCACCCATGCGGGCGAGCAGCTGGGACTCCGGGCCCACGCCGAGCGGGAACACGCTCGCGGCCCCGACGAAGAACACCGCCGCCCCGAAGGCGTCCGACTTGCGACGGACGGCCACACGCACGTCGCGCGCCAGCAGCGCGGCGGCGGTGTGCATCGGGCCGGCGAGCGCACGCCCCTGCGCACTCATAGCGCGACCGTCACCACGTCACGCAGCGCGCTCACCGCCGTCGGCGTGCAGTGGCTCGTCAGCACGACCATGCCGCCGCGGTCGACGTGGTCGCCGAGCTGCCGCTGCAGCCACCCGCTGGCCGCGGCGTCGACGGCATTGAAGGGCTCGTCGAGGATCCACAGCGGCCGCTCCCGCGACAGCGCCAACCTCGCCAGCGCAGCACGCCGGCGCTGGCCCGCGGACAGCAGCCGCGCCGGCAGCGACCGCTGCCCCGACAAGCCGATCTCGTCGAGCACGCGCTGCGCCGCCTTCGGACCGATCGCATCGCCTGCCAGCGCGGAGGCCACGCACAGGTTCTCGGCGGCGGTCAGGTCGTCCTTCAACTGGGCCGCATGGCCACTCCAGAACACGGCGCGGTGGTAGGTCTCGCGCTGCTTCGCGATCGGCGTACCGCACCAGTTCACCTGGCCGGCGCTCGGTGTCGTCAGGCCCAGCAGCGTTCGCAGCAGACTCGTCTTGCCGGCGCCGTTGGCGCCGGTCAGGTGCATCAGTCGGCCCCGCACGAGCGAGAACGACAGGTCGCGAAACAGCATCGCCCGACCTCGGCGCAAGCCGAGGCCGACGACGTCCATCACTGCCACGTCCTGCACCGCGGGCCTCTCGTGATGCCAGGTCGCCGTGCGGCGCAACGCACGCGCGTCGAACTCGATGGCCTCGTCTTGCGGTCCAGCATTCGGAACCTCGCGTACTGCATTGCTGCGAACTGTGATCGCTCGATTCTGGGTCGGCACTCCGACATCGCCGCTACTCGTGCGGGTAGCGCGCACATGAGGAAGAACACCTACCCGCGCACGTCGATCGCGCAACATCGACTCCGTTCATCGCGCTATGAAAACCCTAGGTGCGTACCGATCGAGGATCGATGCGCGCGAGAATCGAGCGCCTGAAAAATGCTCATCGCGCACTCGACCCGGAAGTGCGCAAAGAGACGAACGCTCCGTCATGGGTCTGGATCGAAAATCAGTGCGCAACGCAACGCGGCAGACCGTCGAAACCCCCGCAGCGGCACCGTCGACCCGACGCGAGCCCCTGCACCTCCACAAGCTGTTCCCGCCACCGGACCGCCCCAACGGCGTGCGCCGCGAGGGCATCGTGAATCGCGTGCTGTCGCCCGGCTCCGCGGCCGTGATGGTGCTGCAGGCGCCCGCGGGCTACGGCAAGTCGACCGCCCTGCGTCAGATCAAGAGCGCCTGGGACAACCAGGAGCAGCTGTCGGGCTGGCTCACCTTCGATGAGGCCGACAACGACGCACGGCGCTTCACGATCCACTTCGAGGCGCTGCTGCAGCGCCTCGCCGGCACCGGCACGGCGGCACTCGAGAACGCGCCACAAGTCTCCGACGATGCCTATACCCGCCGCACCGACTGGGTCGTCGACCACCTGGCCGCGCTGGGCCGCCCCGTGGCGCTGTTCTTCGACGATTTCCAGTGCCTGACCGACCCCTCGCTGCTGCGTCTGTTCAGCGACATCTTCGAGCGGGTGCCGCCCGGTGTTCGCATCTTCGTGGGCACGCGCTCGGTGCCCGAGCTGGGCCTGGCACGCCTGATGGTGAACGGGCAGGCCACGGTGCTGCGCGCCGAGGAACTGCGCTTCAATGCCAGCGAGGTCGACACCTTCTTCTCGGGCGTCGAGGCGGACCCGGCCACCGCGGACGAGGTGGCGCGCATCTACCAGCTCAGCGAAGGGTGGCCGGCGGCGCTGCAGCTGTATCGGCTGTCGATGCGCGACCCTGCGGTGCGCCAGCTGCTGGGTGACTTCTCGTCCCGCAGACCGCGCGAGCTGGCCGACTACCTGGCCGACAACGTGCTCGCGCTGCAGCTGCCCGGCGTCCAGGACTTCCTGCTCCGGACCTCGCTGCTGAGCCGCTTGTCCGCGCCGCTCTGCAATGCGGTCACGGGACGCAGCGATGCCCAGGACGTGCTGCAGCTGCTCGAGCGCACCGGGCTCTTCGTCCGGCGCCTGGACCTCGACGGCCGCTGGTTCGAATACCACAACCTGTTCGGCTCTTTCCTCGCCGAGCAGATGATGGACCGCGACGCCGAGCTGGCCACCGAGGTCCATCGACGTGCCGCCGAGTGGCTCCTCCAGCACGGCGACCTCGAGAGCACGGTGCGCCATGCGCTGGCCTGCGGCGATGTGGGGCTGGCCGCCGACACGCTCGACGAGTGGTGCTCCAGCCTGGTGTCGAGCGGCATGCTGATCACCGCCGAACGCTGGTGCGACCGGCTGCCCTTCGACGAGATCGCCGCACGCCCGAGCCTGATGATCAAGTGCGCGTGGGCCCTGTGCTTCCTGCGCCGCTGGGAGAAGTTGCAGCCCCTGCTGACCCTGCTCACGGCCCGCGAGAAGTTCCGTCTTGCGCATGCCGACCCGAGCACCGTGCTGTCCATGATCGCGATCGGACGCGACGAATTCCTGGAAGCCTTCCGCCTGGTCCGGGGCATCCCCATCGAGGCCCACCGCAAGCGCGGCTTCGAGGCCTTCGAGGTCGCTGCAGCGGCCAACCTGACGGCCTACATGGAGCTCAGCTACGGCCGTGCCGAGGCGACGCGCGACGCGCTGGCGATCGCCCGGATGCAGGGCGAGCGCAGCGAGGCCACCTTCAGCAGCGGCTACACCTCGGGCGTGCTCGGCGTCGACCTCCTGCTCAACGGCCACCTGCCGGAGTCGGTGGAGCATCTGCGCGGCGCACTGTCCGAACTGCGCTTCAACGTGGCCCATTCCCATGCCTCCGGGGCGATCGCGTCGTGCTACATCTGGAGCCTGTACGAGGCCAACGAGCTGGATGCGGCGGAGGCCGTCTTCCGGCAGTGGCACGACACCATCGAGCAGTCCGCGCTGCTGGACTTCCTGGCGGCGGCGCAGATCTCGATGGTGCGGATCCACGACGTGCACGGCGCCCCCGACCGGGCCCAGCAGGTCATCGACGAGGCCGAGTCGATCGCCCGCGCGAACGGCTGGTCACGCTACCTGCGGATGCTGCGCTGGGAGCGGGTGCGCCGTGCCTTGCTGCTGGGCGACCTCTCACGCGCCAAGGCGATCGCGCAGGCGGGATCGAGCGGCCGGCGCGACGACGCCGACGCCCCGCTGCTGTTCGCCGAGAACTTCGAGGACGAATCGCTCGGCCAGATCCGCCTGGCCATCTACACCGACCAGATGACGCTGGCCCGCGAGCTGCTCCAGCGCGAGTCCGGCCGCTCCTGCGTGATGCGGTTCAGGGAGATCAAGCTCGCGCTGCTCGAAGCGCAGTGGCATCAGCGCAAGCGTGCGCGCAACCTGGCGCAGCGCGTACTGAACAAGGCGCTGCAACTGGCGGCGCCGGGCCGCTACATCCGTTGCTTCCTCGACGAGGGCGAGCCGGTCCTGTCGATGCTGCGCGAGATGTACCAGAGCATCGTCACCCACAACATGGACGACATCCTGAGCCACCAGGGGGTGGACAAGTCGTTCATCGAAGAACTGCTGCGCTCGTCGGGCACCGATCTCAGCCGCGGCCCCGCCTCCACACGCACCGGCCTGCTGGAGCCGCTCACCGATCGCGAGACCAAGATCCTGATGCTGCTGGCCAATGGCGTCAGCAACCGCGAGATGGCGGTCCGGCTGATCGTGTCCGAGAACACGATCAAGTTCCACCTCAAGCGCATCTACTCCAAGCTGGCCGTGGCCAGCCGCCTGCAGGCGGTGGCCAGTGCGCGCGATCTCGGCCTGATCAAGTAGCCGGGCCGGTCTTCGCGCAGTCCGCCGATCGCCGGCGGGCCGCTAGCGCCGGACCTTGTCGATCGACACCGACGTTCTGCCCTTGGCGGGCGTCGCACGCGACTCGCCGATCAGGTCGCCCGGTTCGGGCATGCCCAGGCCGGCGCGCGAGATGCGGGCATGCACCACGACGGGCTCCGCGCTCGACAGCCGGTAGCTCGCGTCGACCGAGTGCGAGTCGTCGAGGCGCAGTTCCATCGCCCCGCCGTCCACGACCGTCCGCCGTGCCATCGCGACGAGCACCCCCGGACGATCGGCCAGGCGGACTTCCAGGAACAGCGCGTCCCCGGGTTTCACCTTGTCCTTCACCGACTTGTCCACGCTGAGATCGACCACGAGCAGCGGCTCGACCGCATTGGACGACGGTGCACCGGCCTCCTGGACACCGGCGCCGGCCGCCGCCGCCGTGAGAGCGAGTTGCAGGGACTCCACGAGCGGACTGCCCGCGGGGGCGACGTCGAGCGCCTGCTTCCAGTAACGGGTCGCCGCGGCGGTGTCGCCGCGTTCGCTGGCCGCCAGACCGGCCATCGCCAGGGCATTCGGGTGCTTGGGGTCGAGCGCCAGCGCCCGCTGCACCGAGGCCTCGGGCGCCCCGCTCATGCGCTCGCCCTGTGCCGCCCCGGTGGCGCTCGCATGGTCGACCCAGAGCTGCGCGTCGCCTTCGCGCAGCTGCGTCGCCTTGCCCAGTGCCTCGGCCGCCTCGGCGAACCTGCGAACAACGATCTGCGCACGGCCCAGCTCGGCCCACGCGTCGGCGTCCTGCGGTGACGCCTGCGCGCGCTCGACGAGCGCGCGAAGCTGCGGCGACATCTCGGGCTCTTTCGGGGCGGCCTGCGCCTGCTCCGGGCCGCCGGCCGGCGAGGCCCGGTTCGTCCATGCCAGGTAGGCGAATCCCGCGATCACCGCGACGGCCACCATCGCGGCCGCCCAGCGCCACGGAGCGAGGGGGCGCCGATCGGAGGCGAATCCCCCCGAAGGGGATTCGGGGGAGCGCTGGGCTTGATGGGCTTCGGCGGCGGAGTGGGTCATGAGGGTCGCGGTTCTAGAGTGCGGGCACCTGGTCGAGCGCGCGGAGCATCTCGTCGGGGGCCCTGAAGCCGATCAGGCGGCGGTTCCGGTATTCCTGCCCGTCCGGCCCGATGAAGACGATTCCCGGAGGCCCGAACAGACCGAACTCCTTCAGGAAGGCGCGGTGCTCCGCCGTGTTCTCGGTGACGTCGAGCTGGACCCGTACCGCCTTGCTCAGACGTGCCTGCACCCGCGCGTCCGTGAAGGTCTTGTGCTCGAGCTCGATGCAGGAGGAACACCAGTCGGCGTAGAAGTCGATCACCACCACGCGACCGCCGGCGGTCTGGATGGCACGCTGGATGCTCGCGACGTCTTCGACGCGCGCAAAGATCGACGGCGGCTTCTGCGCCGCATTGGCATCGCCGGCCATGCCGCGGAAGCCGGCCAGCGGCTCGGTGAGGCTGCGGTGGCCGCTCATCGCGCCGGCCATGATCATCGAACCCATCAGCAGCAGCACCACGCCGCCGGCCTTGCCCACGCGCAGCAGCGGCCCGCTGTCGGCCGCCAGCGGATCGATCGCACGCAGGAAGATGGCGCAGCCGATGAGCAGGGCCGCCGTCAGCAGCATCGTGGCCAGCACCGGCAGGAACGGCGAGACGATCCAGAGCGCCGTGGCCAGCATGAGCACGCCGGCGATCCGGTTGACGCTGCGCATCCACGGCCCAGAGCGCGGCAGCAGCGAGGCGGCCGAGGCGCCCACGATCATCAGCGGGACGCCCAAGCCGATCGCCATCGAGAACAACGCACTCGCACCGAGCACCACGTCACCGGTCTGGCCGATGTAGACCAGCGCACCGGCCAGCGGCGGGGCGATGCAAGGGCCGAGCACCAGCGAGGACACGGCCCCCATCGCGAACACGCTGGTGAAGCTGCCGCCGGGGAGCCGGTTGCCGAGTTCGGCGGCACGCGCCTGGAGCGAGGACGGCAGCTGGAGTTCGTACACCCCGAACATCGACAGCGCCAGCAGGGTCAGCAGGACGCCGAAGCTGCCGATGATCCAGGGGTTCTGCAGCGCACTGGCGAGGTAGACGCCCATCAGTCCGGCGCCCGCGCCAGCCAGGGCATAGGCGACCGCCATGCCCAGCACGTAGACCCCCGACAGCATCACCGCGCGCTTGCGGCTGCTCTTCTGGCTGTGGCCGATGATGATCGTCGAGACGATCGGGATCATCGGCAGGACGCACGGCGTCAGCGACAGCAGGAGGCCGAAGCCGAAGAAGCTCAGCGCCACCAGGCCGTAGCTGCCCGAGCCCAGGATGCCGGCAATCCGGCCCTCGTCGGTCGCGGCCGGCGCCGCGCCGTCGGGCGCGGGCGGTGCGCTCTCGCGGCCCGCCGCCGCACCAGGGCCCGCCGCGCCGAGCCGCAGCGTCTCGGTGACCGGCGGATAGCAGATCCCGGCCTCGCTGCAGCCCTGGTAGGCCACCTGCAGTTCCGCTCCGTCGCGCCACGTCGGTTCGCCGAGCGAGAACGTGGTGACAAAGGTCTCGGGGTACACGATCACCGGGCCGAAGCTCGGATCGTCCTTCAGCTTGCCCTCCGGGAGAACGGCGTCGATCCTGCGCCGCTGACCGCCGTCGTCGAGCGTGAACTTGATCCGTTCCTGGTAGAGGTAGTGCCCCGGCGCGATCACGAAGCGCACGCTCGCCGGCTCCCGGGCCGTGTCGACCTCGACGCGGAACGCCTCCTTCGGATCGAGGAAGTCGGCGGCGCCCGCGACCGACCCGGCAGCGGCGACGACCACCAGCGCCAGCCGGGCCAGCGCCTGCATGAATCTAGATCTCATCTTGTTCCATCTTTCCCGTCCGCACGGCACCCGCGGCATCGACGAGCACGTAGGGCAGTCCGAGGTCTTCCAGCCACTTCGTGCCCTCGACCCGGCCCTTCAGCATGGCGATCGTGGTGGCGGTCCCCGCCACGAGGCAGGCCTCCGCGATCACGCTGACCGAGGCGATCTCGTCGGAGATGGGCCAGCCGGTGAGCGGATCGAGGATGTGGCAGTAGCGCCGACCCTCGTGTTCGAAGTAGCGTTCGTAGCTGCCGCTGCTGGCGATCGCGCCGTAGCGCATCGGGATCACCGCGATCGCCTCCTCGGGTCGCTTCGGGTCGCGGATGCCGACCGCCAGCGGCGACTGGTCCGGATGCGGCCCGATCACCGCGATGTCGCCGGCCAGATCGACGAAGCCGTGCCGCGCTCCCTGCTCGCGCGCCACCGCCACGGCACGGTCCGCGGCGTACTCCTTCACGTAGCCGCCGAAGTCGACTTCCATGCCGCGCTCGGGCAGCGAGATGCACGGATCGCACCAGCTCACCTTCTGCCAGCCGATGAGCGGTCGCACCGTGTCGATCTCCGCCTGCGTCGGCAGCCTCGGCTGCTTGAAGTTCCAGGTCCGGCGCAGCACGCCCGAGGTGATGTCGAACAGCCCTTCGCTCTGCTCCCAGGCCGTCTGCGCGTAGTTCAGCAGCGCCGCGGACTCGGGGTCGACCTCCAGCGATCGCCCCGTGCCCGCCGTGGCGTTGATCTGCGCCGTGATGCTGTCGTCGCGGTACCTGGAGTAGCGCCGCTCGAGCCTGCGAACCTCGCCCTCCACCGCCGCGGCGATGGTGGCCGCTTCCGGCGCCCCGACGCCGTACAGGCGCAGCTCGCAAGGCCCGCCCATGGCCTTGAACGGGTGGGAGATCGCTAGCGGATCGTGCATGACAGCGTCGGCTCCGGACAGGCCGCGCCGCACGGTGGACACGCATCAGAAGCTCTTGGCGATTCCGACGGAGAAGACCCTGAAGTCCACCAGACCGGGGTTCTCCGTCTTCACGTTGCCGACCGCATAGCGACCGTCGCTCTCGTAGTTCTCGAAGCGGGCGCTGAGTCGCCACCCGTCGAAGACCTTCGACGCCTCGAGACTGAAGCTCAGTGCGCCGTACGGCGAGAGCCGATAGTCGCTCGACTGGAAGAAGTCGGCCCTGGGCGTGTTGTAGTACGGCTCGTAGAAGTAGGCTTGGCTCTGACTGTACCAACGCACCCGCGGCACCAGCTGCCAGCCATGCGGCAGGGGCTGGTACCACGCCGCCTCCACCGTGTGGGCGCGGGTCTGCCAGTCGCTTCGGAAGTAGCGGTAGTCGAGGTGCAGCGCGGCGCCGGCCGCCGGCACGTAGTACCGCAGGCGCGTCAACCAGGCGAGCTCCTCGCGGCCGTCGGGGCGGGCATCCTGCAGCAGGTTGCCGGCGACATAGGCGAGCTTGTACGGGTCCGACAGGTAGCCGTCCAGCCACGAGTACGTGAGGGTGGTCTGGATCTGCGCGTTCTCGCTCAGCACCCGGGTGTAGCCGACCGACAGCGCCACCTCGTCGTTGTCGGCGCGCGTGATGCGCGTCGGGAACTGGGCACTGCCGCCATCGGTGGGCTCGAGCTTGTTGTCCGTGTAGGCCAGGGACGCACTCAGGGTGTCGAGCTGGTTGTTGAAGGCCCGCCCGATCTCGAACGCGATCCCGTTGGACCGGTAGTCGTTCTCCCGGGAGAAGCTCAGGTTCAGCGCGCCGTCGTACGAGCCGATCGTCTTGCCGGCCCGCAGCCGCAGTGCGGTGCGCTCGTCGTCGATGCTGGCCCCGCTCATGACCTGCAGCGGCCTGCCGTTCGGACCCGGCGTGATGAACCAGGGCGAGGCGCCGCTCATCGTCTCGACGGCGAGGTCGGCCGACAGGTCGATGCCGTTGCCGAGCAGCTTGGCCGCACGCACGTAGTGCGAATCGACCTTGTAGCGCTCGCGCTGCGAACCGGCGGTCTTGTCCGCAGGAAGACTGCTCTCGCGATAGGACGAATAGCGGTACGAAAGATCGAGGGGCGCGCCGGCGACGTCGGTCGCGGCCTTGGCGGCCTCCTGCGCCGAGGCCCCCCCGACGGGAATGGCCATGGCGGACGCCGTCAGCGCTGCGAGCGCGCTCAGTCGTGTGGTCGACATGGTGCCTCCTAGCGACAACCGCAGCCGCCGCCGGCTGCCGCACCACCGCCGACGGCGGCTTCCTTGCTGTTGTAGTTCTGTTGCCGGCTCGTCGACTCGAGGGCGTCCGGCGTCCACTGCATGATCGGCTTGGCCAGGTGGCCACGCTGCCAGGCTTCGGGGGGCGTCGTGCCGCATCCCGACAGCCCGGCGAGCGGCAGGAGCGCCGCACCCAGCGCAATGATTGAAAACTTCATGGGGTCTCGTCCAATAGTTGTGTGATCTGCGCGCGCAGCTTCGGGACATCGTCCGCCTTGAACCCGACGTGGACGACCCGGACCACGCCGCGCCGGTCGACGAGGTAGGCGGACGGCATGACCTTCACGCCGTACTTCGAAGCGACGGCACCCTTGTCGTCGCGCACCGCATTGATGAGCTTCGGATCCATCCCGAGCTGCCGCAGCAGGCCCCGGCCCTCTTCGGCCTCGGCATCGACATTGACCGCCAGGACCGAGAAGCCGCGATCCGCCAGCGACTCGGAGAGCTGCCGGTAGACGGGCAGCGACTGCCGGCACGGTCCGCACCAGGAGGCCCAGAAATCGACGAGCAGGACCCGACCCTGGAACGCATCGAGCTGGACCCGGTCGCCCGAGCCCAGCTTCTCGACCGCGAACGCGGGGGCGGGATCCCCGGCCTTCAGTGCGAAGGCCGGGGATCCCGCAAGGGCCATGACCGTCAGGAGCGATAGCAACTTCCGTGGGGTCATGGCGGGTCTTACAAGGTCTTCAGGTACTCGATGAGCGCCTTGCGCTCCTGCGGCGACAGCACCTTCGTGAACTCGTGGCCGGCATTGCTGTTGCCGTCGACCTGCGTGTTGAAGGTCATGCGCAGTTCCCGGCTGGCCGGGGGCACCACGGGCGCCGCACCGGTGAAGGTCTGGAAGATGCTGCCGGTCGTCTGGACCGGATCGCACGACGTGTAGGGATGCGCGTTGTCGCAGGTCAGCGTCGTGTACTTCCAGCCCATCTTCGTCGTGTCCAGCGCGCTGAGCCGCGAATCGAAGCCCATCACGCCCGCCACCGTCTGCGATTGGCGCCGCCACAGCGACGGACGCTGCGTCGGATCGAGCACCGACTCGAGGTCGGGCACGCTGCCGTTGTGGAAGTACGGCGCACTGGCCCAGACACCGTACAGCGGCGGCGCCTGGTAGCCCACCACCCCCGGACGCCACCCGCAAGTGCCCTGGGTATTGCGCACCGCCAGGTTCTCGTCCGCCGCCTCCTGAGCCGGCGACTTGGTGTCGGGATCGACGTAGCCGTTCTGGCCTTCCGGATACGACCACCAGCTCCGCGCCCACACGTCCGCGAAGATGCCCGCGAGCTGGTCGGCGCGATGGCGCTCGGTGCCGATCACATTGATCGGCGAGATGTGGCCGGCGATGCCCTCGAACTCCGGACCGGGCACGTAGGTCGTGTCGTTCACGTAACGTGGCGAGTAGGCGCCGTGGCAGCTGGCGCACGAACCGTTGCCGCCGAGCGGCTTCGGTGCGTTCTCGTTGCCGGCATAGGCCCAGAGGTCCTTGGTGTGGAACAGCACCGCACCCTGCTCGGCCAGCGCCGTGTCGATGGCGGGCAGGCTCGCGGGGTACTTCGGCGAGCGCAGCGACTCGGTGAACATGTACGCCTTCATCGCGACTTCATTGGAATAGTCACGACGCGCCTTCCCGTTCGCGAGGTGGTCCCCGTCGATGAACGACGCCGTGAGGATGCGCAGGCTCAGCGTCGACGGCCCGCCGTCGAAGAACTTGCGCACACGCGAGCCCATGTTCCACCACTGCGGCCCGTCCTGGCGCGACGGCCGGTGCGTCGGCAGGTACTTCTGCCCCGGCGCATTGGAATCGAGCGAGTCCCAATCCTTGAGAACGAAGTCGACGATCTCGAAGCCGGTGACCGCATCGGGCGTCTGACCGCCTTGCGATGACCCGCCAGGAGCCATGTACCCTGCAGCGCCGAGGCCCCACAGGCCGCCCAGACCGTCGGCCGCAGTGCCGATGCCGCTGGCATGACAGCCGACGCACGAGTTGTCCGTCGCGATCATGCCGGTCCAGTTGCCGCTGCCGTCCTTCGTCTGGACCATGCCCAGCGGGAGCCGGCCCGAGCCTCCGTTCGTCGCATTCGGATCCTCGCCCGGCAGCGGGTAGGGATTGTGGAAAGGCGCGATCGCCTGGCCCGTGAACAACGCCCGTGCCTCGTCGAACTCGGCCGGCCGGGCGGCAAGACCCGCACCCCAGTTCTGCCATTGGGCGTTGAACTCGTCGGCCGTGATGAGCGAGGGCGTGGCGGCCGGGTTGGCCGGCGTTCCGCGACTCACGACGTCATCGTGGTTCAGGAACTGCGCGCCTGCCGTCCGCAGCGTGCGGTACTCGCCGCAGGTCTTCGGCAGCTGCATCTCCTCGGGCTGGTTGGCGAGACAGTTCTCGTAGTAGGCGTTGAAGTACACCGCCTTGCCCGCGTTGAAGCCCGCGACGACCTGCTCGCGGGGATCGCGCGGCAGGACCGTGTCGTCTGCCCGCGGCGTGTTGCCGTCGCGGCCCTCGCAGTAGTTCTCGAAGTAGGACGAGCCATTGCGGCTGCCCAGCAGCGGCTGCGCCGTCGGTGCGTTGCCGCCACCAAGGGCCGCGATGCGCGACATGCAGGTGCTCGAATCCTCATAGCAGGCGAGGATGGCAGCGATGTCCCTGTAGGCATCGCTGTCGACCGGCCACGGCGTGCCGCCGGTGTGGGGGTCGCCTTCGCCCGAAGCCATCAACAGGATGCGCGAGGTCGGGTTGTTGCCGCCCATCGCGGTCCACGAGGCACGCAGGTTCGCATCGTCCTCCGAGGCGGTGGTGCTGAGCTTCATCCGACGTCCGTCGGTGATGTCGCCCACGCCGCCCGGCACGTGGCAGGTGCGGCAGTTGTCGAGCCGCGGCTTGATCCGCGCGTCGACGAAGGCCTCGACCGTCGCGAAGCTCTCTCCGCCCCCACCGCCCGGTGCCGGCGATGGTGTGCCCTCGTAGCCGCCGCCCCCGCCGCACGCTGCAACGCAGACTGCGAGCAGCGACAGCGACGACCTCATGATCCTCTCGAACATGGCTGTCTCCTGTTGAACTCATTCGCTCTGCCGAGCGCCCCGCGCCCCGCGAGCTTGCAGTTATAGGGAGACCCTCCGGAAGGACCGCTACCCAAAAGGGTGAACCATGCGCCGTCGCGGGTTTGCACTGAGCTCCGCGGCCCGAATGCGTTGTGAACGCAACGCAGAGTCCTCCTCTGCAATGCGCGCGTCTGCGCTGCAGCGTCAGCGTGCGCTGTGCGGCATCTGCTCAGCCATGTCGACCTCCGCGTGCCAGCATGTGGCACGCGCCGCAGTCTGCAGTGCTACTGCCGCACGCGCGGCAGGCTGCTCTTGCGCTGCATCAGGTCGTCACGCGCGAACAGCTCCGCGACCCAGTCGACGAACACGCGCAGCTTGGCGCTGAGATGGCGGTTGGGTGGGTAGACCACGTGGATCGGCACCGGCTCCGAGCACCAGTCGGCCAGCACGGGCTCGAGCTCGCCGCGGCTGATGTGGGTCTGCAGCATGAAGGTCGCGGCCTGCACGACGCCGAGTCCGGCGAGGCCGGCCGCCACGTAGGCGTTGGAGTCGTTGACCGACAGCACGTAACGGCCGGCCACCTCGATGCGCTCGCCGTCCTTGTGGAAGTCGAACGGGTACTGCCGGCCGGTGCGCGCCGAGAAGAAGCCGATCACCGCGTGCGCACCCGACTCGAGCTCGCGCGGGTGTCGCGGCATGCCGTGGCGCTTCAGGTAATCGGGCGACGCGGCGGCCAGGAACTGCAGCTCGCCGACGCGACGCGCCACCAGCGACTGGTCGATCAGCTCGCCACCGCGCAGCACGCAGTCGACGTTCTCGCTCAGCAGGTCGACCGGGCGGTCGCTGACGCCGAGGTCGATCTGGATGTCGGGATAGAGCGCATGGAACTGCGGCAGCGCCGGGATCAGCACCAGCGTGCCGACCGACGAGCCGACGTCGATGCGCAGCCGCCCGCGCGGGCTGGTCTTGGCGTGCGACATGCTCGACTCGAGTTCGTCGATGTCGCCCAGCAGCCGGATCGCGCGGTCGTAGTAGGCCGCGCCGTCCGGCGTGACCGTGACGCGCCGCGTCGTGCGGTTCAGCAGCTTGGTCTGCAGCTGCGCCTCGAGCATCTGCACCAGCCGCGTCACCGTGGGCTTGGGCAGCTGCAGCGAGTCGGCCGCCTTGGTGAAGTTGCCGGCCTCGACCACGCGCACGAAGGCCTGCATCGCAGAGAACTTGTCCATGGGCGCCGCCTCCCCGCGCTGGTGATGCCGCACCGATGCGGCGGCCGAATTATTGCGTTGGTGAAACAAAGCATGAGCAATGCGGCTATTTATTGTTTCAGCGACCGCCACTATCTTCTGCTGCATCGCAACACGCTTCATGCCGCTCCGGCGGCCCGAGGTCCACATGTCCACCACCCCTTCTCTGCTCGCCCCGCTCGCTCCGCGCCTCGGCGGCGCGTTGGCCTGGGCAGACCAGTGGATTCCGGTCGGCGCCGGCGAGCCGCTGAAGGCGCGCGTCTACGGCAGCCGCCCGCGCGGCCGCTCGGCGCCGCTGGTGCTGCACTTCCACGGCGGGGCTTTCGTGGCTGGCGGGCTGGACAGCGGCGCCACGGTCGCCGGCCTGCTGGCCGAGGCCGGCGCGGTGGTCGTGTCGCTCGACTACCCGCTGGCGCCCGCCCACCCCTTCCCCGCCGCCATCGAGGCCGGCCACGCCGCGCTCACCTGGATGCACCGCCACCGCAGCCGCCTGGCCGGCCAGAGCGCGACGGTCTGGGTCGCCGGCGAAGAGGCCGGTGGCAACCTGGCCGCGGCCGTGGCGCTGATGGCGCGCGACCGGCGCAGCCCGCCGCTGGCCGGCCAGATCCTGATGTCGCCGATGCTCGATCCCTGCGTGGCCACCGCCTCGCTGCGCGATGCCGACGCCGGCCCGGTGGGCTGCCTGTGGGCCGACGGCTGGCACCACTACCTGCCCGACGCCGCCGACGCCGACCACCCGTATGCGGCGCCCGCCTCGGCGATGCGGCTGACGGGCGTGCCGCGCACGCTGCTGATCACCGCGCAGGACGACCCGTTGCGCGACGAGGCGCTGGCCTATGCACGGCGGCTGCGCGACGCCGGCGTCGAGGTCGACGAAGCGTTTCTCGACCAACCCACCGGCTGGCCCTGCGCCTGCAAGCAGCCCGCCGGCGCGAAGGCGGCCTGGGCGCCCGTGGTCCGCGCGCAGTTCCAGGCCTTTCTGCAGCGCGCTCATGCGCCGGCCGCCGTTCCAGTTTCCGCGTCTTCCTCCATCCAGAACCACCGCCCCGGGAGCCTCTCATGAACCAGCCCTCTTCCTCTCCCAGCCCGCGCCGCCTGTGGGCCGCCGGCACCGCCCTCACCGCGCTGATCGCGGTGTCGGCCGCCTTCTTCGGACTCAACAGCCCCAACGCCGAGGCCAACCCGGCACCGACCGCCCCCGCGGCGACGCCGGTCTCGGTGGCCACCGTCGTGCAGAGCCAGGTCGCGGCGTGGGACGAGTTCTCCGGCCGCCTCGAAGCGGTGGAACGGGTCGACGTGCGCTCGCGCGTGGCCGGCGCGGTGCAGTCGGTGCACTTCCGCGAGGGCGCGCTGGTCAAGCAGGGCGAGCTGCTGATCACCATCGACCCGGCGCCCTATGCGGCCGACGTGGAGCGCGCCGAGGCGCAGGTGGTCGCCGCCCAGGCGCGCGTGGCGTACACGCGCAGCGAGCGTGACCGCGCCCAGCGCCTGTGGGACGAGCGCGCCATCGCGCAACGCGAGTACGACGAGCGCGTGAGCGGCCAGCTCGAGGCCGATGCCAGCCTGCGCGCCGCGCAGGCCGCACTGCAGTCGGCGCGCCTGAACCTCGGCTACACGCAGGTGCGTGCGCCGGTGGCCGGCCGCGTGGGCCGGCTCGAGATCACCGTCGGCAACCTGGTGGCGGCCGGCCCCGGCGCGCCGGTGCTGACCACGCTGGTGTCGGTGAGCCCGATCTACGCGAGCTTCGACGCCGACGAACAGGTGGTGGCGCGCGCGCTGAAGGACCTGCCGAGCGGCGCAAGCGCGCGCAGCCAGCTCGAGCGCATCCCGGTGCAGATGGGCACCGCCGCGAACAGCGACACGCCGCGGCTCGGCAGGCTGCAGCTGGTGGACAACCAGGTCGACGCGAAGAGCGGCACGGTGCGCGTGCGCGCCGTGTTCGACAACGCCGACGGCAGCCTGATGCCCGGCCAGTTCGCGCGGCTGCGCATGGGCCAGGCCCGCAACGGCAGCGCGCTGCTCGTCAACGAGCGCGCGGTCGGCACCGACCAGAGCAAGAAGTTCGTGATGGTGATCGGCGCCGACAACCGCGCCGAGTACCGCGAGGTGCGGCTCGGTGCCCACGTCGACGGACTGCGCGTCGTGACCGACGGCCTGAAGGCCGACGAGCGCATCGTCGTCAACGGCCTGCAGCGTATCCGTCCGGGCGCGCTGGTCGCGCCCAAGCCGGTGGCGATGGACGCCAAGCCCGAGCTGCAGGCGCGCGGCGACGCGGCCCCGCGATCCTGATGACCTGAACCGACCGGGGGCCCGACCCCCGGCGTCTCCGCCGTATCCCCGAGGGAGGGAGCCATGAACCTGTCCAAATTCTTCATCGACCGGCCGATCTTCGCCGGCGTGCTGTCGCTGCTGATGCTGATCGCCGGGCTGATCGCGCTGCGCGGCCTGCCGATCTCCGAGTACCCCGAGGTCGTGCCGCCCTCGGTGGTGGTGCGTGCGCAGTACCCGGGCGCCAACCCGAAGGTGATCGCCGAGACGGTCGCCACGCCGCTCGAGGAGGCCATCAACGGCGTGGAAGGCATGCTCTACATGGGCAGCCAGGCCACCACCGACGGCCTGATGACGCTGACCGTCACCTTCCGCCTCGGCACCGACCCCGACAAGGCCCAGCAGCTGGTGCAGAACCGCGTGTCGCAGGCCGAGCCGCGGCTGCCCGAGGAGGTGCGCCGCCTCGGCATCACCACCGTGAAGAGCTCGCCGGACCTGACGATGGTGGTGCACCTGCTGTCGCCGAACGACCGCTACGACATGACCTACCTGCGCAACTACGCGGTGCTCAACGTCAAGGACCGGCTGGCGCGCATCGACGGCGTGGGCCAGGTGCAGCTGTTCGGCTCGGGCGACTACGCGATGCGCGTCTGGCTCGATCCGCAGAAGGTGGCCGAGCGCGGCCTGTCGGCCAGCGACGTGGTGGCCGCGATCCGCCAGCAGAACGTGCAGGCCGCCGCCGGCGTGGTGGGCGCCTCGCCGGGCCTGCCGGGCGTGGACCTGCAGCTGTCGATCAATGCGCAGGGCCGGCTGCAGAACGAGGAGGAGTTCGGCGACATCATCGTCAAGACCGGCGCCGACGGCGCGGTGACGCGGCTGCGCGACCTGGGCCGCATCGAGCTCGGCGCGGCCGAGTACGCGCTGCGCTCGCTGCTCGACAACAAGTCGGCCGTCGCGGTGCCGATCTTCCAGGCGCCGGGCTCCAACGCCATCGAGATCTCGAACCAGGTGCGCGCCACCATGGCCGAGCTCAAGAAGTACATGCCCGAGGGCGTGGACTACGAGATCGTCTACGACCCCACGCAGTTCGTGCGCGCCTCCATCGAATCGGTGATCCACACGCTGCTCGAGGCGGTGGCGCTGGTGGTGCTGGTGGTGATCCTGTTCCTGCAGACCTGGCGAGCGTCGATCATCCCGCTGCTGGCGGTGCCGGTGTCGGTGATCGGCACCTTCGCGGTGATGCACCTGTTCGGCTTCTCGATCAACGCGCTGAGCCTGTTCGGCCTGGTGCTCGCGATCGGCATCGTGGTCGACGACGCGATCGTGGTGGTCGAGAACGTGGAGCGCAACATCGAGGCCGGCCTGTCGCCGCGCGACGCGACCTACCGCGCGATGCGCGAGGTCTCGGGGCCGATCATCGCGATCGCGCTGGTGCTGATCGCGGTGTTCGTGCCACTGGCCTTCATCAGCGGCCTGACCGGGCAGTTCTACCGCCAGTTCGCGCTGACGATCGCGATCTCCACGGTGATCTCGGCGATCAACTCGCTCACGCTGTCGCCGGCGCTCGCCGCGCTGCTGCTGAAGGGCCACGGTGCGCCCAAGGACGCGCTGACGCGCGGCATGGACCGCGTGTTCGGCCGCTTCTTCGCGCTGTTCAACCGCGCCTTCAAGCGCGGCGCCGAGGGCTACAGCGGCGGCGTCACGCGTGCCATCTCGCGCAAGGCGGTGATGATCGGCGTGTACCTGGTGTTCCTGGCGGTGACGGTGGGCCTGTTCAAGGCCGTGCCGAGCGGCTTCGTGCCGGCGCAGGACAAGCAGTACCTGATCGGCTTCGCGCAGCTGCCCGACGGCGCCACGCTCGACCGCACCGAGGACGTGATCCGCCGCATGGGCGACATCGCGCTGAAGACACCGGGCGTCGAGCACGCGGTGGCCTTCCCCGGCCTGTCGATCAACGGCTTCACCAACAGCTCCAACTCCGGCATCGTGTTCACGCCGCTGAAGCCCTTCGACGAGCGGCGCGACCCCAGCCTCAGCGGCGCCGCGATCGCGGCCGACCTGAACCGCCAGTTCTCGCAGATCGAGGACGCCTTCATCGTGATGTTCCCGCCCCCGCCGGTGCAGGGCCTGGGCACCACGGGCGGCTTCAAGCTGCAGCTCGAGGACCGCGGCTCGCTCGGCTACGCGGCGATGGACGCGGCGGTCAAGGCCTTCATGGCCAAGGCCCAGCAGGCGCCCGAGCTGGCCGGGCTGTTCTCGAGCTACCAGGTCAACGTGCCGCAGCTCTATGCCGACATCGACCGCACCAAGGCGCGCCAGCTCGGCGTCGCGGTGACCGACGTGTTCGACACGATGCAGATCTACCTCGGCTCGCTGTACGTCAACGACTTCAACAAGTTCGGTCGCACCTACACCGTGCGCGTGCAGGCCGACGCCTCGCACCGCGCACGCGCCGAGGACGTGGGCCTGCTGAAGGTGCGCTCGGCCTCCGGCGAGATGGTGCCGCTGTCGGCGCTGATGACGGTGCAGCCGAGCTTCGGCCCGGAGCGCGCGATGCGCTACAACGGCTACCTGTCGGCCGACATCAACGGCGGCCCGGCCCCGGGCTACTCGTCGGGCCAGGCGCAGGACGCGGTGAACCGCATCGCCGCCGAGACGCTGCCTCCGGGCATCGGCTACGAATGGACCGAGCTGACCTACCAGGAGATCCTGGCCGGCAACTCGGCGATGTGGGTGTTCCCGCTGGCGATCCTGCTGGTGTTCCTGGTGCTCGCCGCGCAGTACGAGAGCCTCACGCTGCCGCTGTCCATCATCCTGATCGTGCCGATGGGTCTGCTCGCGGCGATGACCGGCGTGTGGCTCGACGGCGGCGACAACAACGTCTTCACGCAGATCGGGCTGATCGTGCTGGTGGGGTTGAGCGCGAAGAACGCGATCCTGATCGTCGAGTTCGCGCGCGAGCTGGAGTTCGCCGGCCGCACGCCGGTGCAGGCGGCGATCGAGGCCAGCCGGTTGCGGCTGCGCCCGATCCTGATGACGTCGCTGGCCTTCGTGATGGGTGTGCTGCCGCTGGTGCTGTCGAGCGGCGCCGGTGCCGAGATGCGCCAGGCGATGGGCGTCGCGGTGTTCGCCGGGATGATCGGGGTGACCGCCTTCGGCCTCTTCCTCACGCCGGTGTTCTATGTGCTGCTGCGCCGCCTGGCCGGCAACCGCCCGCTGACGCAGCACGGCGAGGTGCCGCACGCCGAAGCCTTTGCCGGCACCCCCGGCACCGGCGGCGCGACCCTGAAGCCGCTGCCGGCCGCACCGGTGGCCCACCACGACTGAAGCAGCGGATCGCTGCACGTCCCTCCTTCCGAACAGAGAACGTCATGAAGCTTCCTTCTTCTTCGCCATCCTTCTCCGGTCGCCTGCAACGGCTGCCGCGGGCCGTGATGGCCCCGCTGTTCGCGGCGCTGGTGCTGGCCGGCTGCGCCACCGCCCCCGCCATCGACCCCGCGGCGCTGCCGGTCGCACCGGTGGCCTTCAAGGAAGGCGACGGCCGCTGGACCCCGGCCGCCCCGGCCGACGCGCAGCCGCGCGGCACGTGGTGGAAGGCCTTCGCCGACCCCACGCTCGACGAGCTGGTGGAGCGCGCCGGCCAGGCCAACAACAGCATCCAGACCGCCGCGGCGCGGCTGGCGCAGGCGCGCGCGCTGGTGCGCGCGGCCGACGCCGACCGGGCGCCGCAGGTCGGTGTCGGTGCCGGCGTCACGCGCGGTACCGAGGCCGGCGCCGGCCCGCGGCCGGGCACGCTGATCAGCACCGGCGCCAGCCTCGGTTACGAGGTCGACCTGTTCGGCCGCCTGGCCGGCGCCAGCCGTGCCGCTGCGCTGGACGCGCGGTCGCGCGAGGCGCTGCTGCAGAGCACCCGCCTGCTGGTGCAGGCCGACGTGGCGCAGACCTACCTGGCGCTGCGCGCCCTCGACGAGGAAAGCGCACTGGTTCGCGACACCGTCACCGCCTACCGCGACACGCTGAGCCTGATCGAGCGTCGTTTCAACGCCGGCGACATCGCCGAGCTCGACGTGGCACGGGTGCGCACCCAGGTGGCGTCGACCGAGTCGGAGGCACTGGCGCTCGACCGCCGCCGCGCGGAGCTCGAGCATGCGCTCGCGGTGCTGGTGGGCGCGGCGGCCTCCGACTTCCACGTGGACATCGCGGACTGGCGCAGCGCGCTGCCGGTCATCCCGGCCGGCGTGCCGAGCACGCTGCTGGCGCGCCGGCCCGACGTGTCGGCCGCACAGCAGGCGATGCTCGCGGCGCAGGCGCGCGTGGGCGTCGCGAAGGCGGCCTGGTTCCCGAATCTCGCTCTCACCGCTTCCGGCGGGTTTGCATCGCCGGAGCTGGGCGACCTGTTCCAGTGGTCGGCGCGCTCCTGGGGCATCGGCGCGCTGCTGTCGCTGCCGCTGTTCGACGGCGGCCGGCGCGAGGCCGGCGTGCAGAACGCGAGCGCCGAACTCGACGCCGCGCTGGCCGGCTACCGCGAGCAGGTGCTGGTGGCCTTCCGCGACGTCGAGGACCAGTTGTCGGCGCTGCGCTACCTGGCCGCTCAGGACAGCGCGCAGGTCCGCGCGGTTGCGGCCGCGAGCCGTGCGACGGTGCTGTCGAGCTCGCGCTACCGCAACGGCCTGGTGAGCCAGCTCGACCTGCTGGACGCGCAGCGCAGCGAACTCGCCAACCGCCGGCAGGCGCTGCAGGTGCGTTCGGCGCAGTACCAGGCGACGGTGGGCCTGGTACGCGCCCTGGGCGGCGCGTGGGACGCGCCGGCCGGCGTGGTGGGCACGGTCGCGCCCGCGCAGGCCGCGGTCGGCAGCTGAGCGGCGAGGCGGGCCGCTCGCGGTCTCAGCGCTCGCCGGGCTGGGGCGTGTGCAGGTTCCTGAGCCAGCGCATCCGCTCGGCGTCGGGCGGCTTCGTCAGCAGGCTCACGGCCACCGCCACCGCCAGCCCGAACGGCACCGCGAACACGGCCGCCGCGACCGGATGGATGTCGAACCAGCGGGTTGCGGCCGAGGGCGGGCCCAGCCCGAACAGCGCACGGCCCATCTCGAAGTTGACCGCCATGTAGTACACGCACAGGCCCAGGCCGGCCAGCATGCCGGACGAGGCGCCGATGCCGTTGGCGCGCGGCCAGAAGATGCCCAGCGCCAGCGCCGGGAAGAAGGCCGCGGCCGCCAGCGAGAACGCCGCCGCGACCAGCGGCACCACCTGGGCGATGTGCAGCGACGCGACATAGGCCGCCAGCAGCGCGACCAGCAGCACCACCATCTTCGCCATCAGCACGCGGCGCGCCGGGCTGATCTGCGGGTTGACCGACTGGTAGTACACGTCGCGCGACAGCGAGTTGGAGATCGTGAGCAGCAGGCCGTCGGCGGTGGACAGCGCCGCGGCCAGGCCGCCGGCCGCGACGAGGTAGGTCACGACGCTCGGCAGCCCGCCGATCTCGGGGGCGGCCAGCACGATCATGTCGCTGCTCAACTTGAGCTCGCCGAACTGCAGCAGTCCGTCGCCGTTGACGTCCTCCACCGACACCAGCGAGCCGCTCAACCGCGACCAGCGCAGCAGCCAGCCCGGCAGCTCGCTGAACGGCAGGCCCACCACGTGCGTCAGCACCTCGTGCTTCACGAACACCGCGAGCGCGGGCGCCATCAGGTAGAGCAGCAGGATGAAGAACAGCGCCCAGCCCACCGAGCGCCGCGCGGCACGCACCGACGGCGTGGTGTAGCAGCGCATCAGCACGTGCGGCATCGCGGCGGTGCCGACCATCAGGCACAGCACCAGCGCGAGGAAGTTGCGCCGGGCCGAGCTCTCCGTCGCATCGGCGCTGCCGGGCGGCCCATCCGTGCCGTCGGCGACGGTGCGCACCGGCCCGGCATGAGGGGGCAGCCCGCCGAGCGGCCGGGCCCGGGCGGCGGCCTCGTCGCGTGCCTTCACATAGCTCTCGCGAGCGTCTTCCTCGTTGCGCGGCAGCGTGGCCTGCATCCGCCGCAGTTGCTGGATCTGGGCCAGCGGCGCGGCCTCGGCGCGCAATTGCGCGATCTGCGCCGACAGCAGGCGGTCGTCTTCCGCCATGCTGGCCCGCACATCGCCGAGCTTGGCATCGGCCTGCGCGGCGCGCTGCGCATAGCGCGCCATCACCTCGCGCTCGCGCGGGTCGGCGACGAGCTGGCGCTCGCGCTCGCTCACCTGCTGCAACTGCGCTCCGTAGGCGAACGGCGCGACCGGGTTGCCGGTCTGCTTGACCGACAGCCACACCGTCGGCACCAGGTAGGCCACGATCAGCACGATGTACTGCGCGACCTGGGTCCAGGTGACCGCCCGCATGCCGCCGAGGAAGGAGCACACCAGCACACCACCGAGGCCGACGAACACGCCGATCTCGAAGCTGAAGCCGGCCAGGTGCGAGGTGACCAGGCCCACGCCGTAGATCTGCACCACCAGGTAGACGAAGGACACCAGCACGGCGGCCGCCGCGCCGACGAGGCGCGGCAGCGAACCGCCGTAGCGAGCGCCCAGGAAATCGGGAATGGTGAACTGCCCGAAACGGCGCAGGTAGGGGGCCAGCAGCACCGCGACCAGGCAATAGCCGCCGGTCCAGCCGAGGATGTAGGCGAGGCCGGCGAAGCCCTGCAGGTAGAGCACGCCGGCGGTTCCGATGAACGAGGCCGCCGACATCCAGTCGGCCGCGGTGGCCATGCCGTTGTACATCGCCGGCACGCGCCGGCCGGCGACGAAGTACTCGGTCTCGTCGGTGGTGCGGCACAGCAGGCCGATGACGGCATAGACGCCGATCGTCGCGATCAGGAAGGTGGCGCCCACCCAGCCGTGCCGGCCGCCGCCGCGATCGACCATGCCGACCAGCGCGACGAAGGCCAGCACGCCCAGCGCGAACAGGCCGTAGATGCGGTGCAGCCGGCGCTCGAAGCCGCGGGCCGGATCAGCCAAGCCCGCGCTCCCCAGGCGGCGCCGGCTCGTCGGCGTGGAAGCGCGCGTCCAGCCGTTCCATCGTCAGGGCATAGCCCACGACGATGGCCAGGTAGACCAGCAGCGCGCCCTGGGCGACGATCCAGTAGCCGAGCGGAAAGCCGGCCACGCTGTCCGGCAGGACCTGCGCCAGACCGGGAAAGAACACGGTGACGCCGGCCCACAGCGCCACCAGCGCGGCCGTCAGGCGCAGCACGCGCCGCCCGTGGCGCGCCTGCCTCGGGCGCTCGCGGTCCGCCGGTCCCTCCATGGCCTGCCCCTGCGTCGCGGCGCGCCTGCAGCGCCGCTCAGGCCGCGGCGGCGTGGCGTCGGGCCACCCAGTAGGTCGCGCCCTCGCTGCCATAGCGCTCGGCGTGCGGCACGTCGTGCGCCAGGTCGAAGCGGTCACCGGGGCGCAGGTGGCGGGTCTGCGTGTCCACCGTCAGCCACATCTCGCCCTGGACCACCAGGGCCTCGACCGAGAACGGATGCGTATGCGTGTCCAGCTCGACGAGCGGCTGCCAGCTGCGCTCGATCACCTCGTCGTACCCTCGCGCCCGCGCGGCGGCCTCGAATTCCGGGAACGTGACGGCGCTCATAGGTGACCCCGCTGTCGGTTGCTGTGGATGCGGATTCTGCCTGCGGCGAATCGGCGCTGTGCGGGCGACGACACCCCGTCAGACCTCGGCAAACCCCGCGCGCTGCGGGTAGACGTTGCGGAACGGCCGGATGTCGACCCGCGCGTAGAGTCCGCCGACCGTGAAGGGCTCGTTCGCCAGCCAGTCCTCGACCGCGGCGCGGTCGGCGAACTCGGCGACGATCAGGCTCCCGGCCATCGCGCCGGCCTCGTCGAGCAGCGGGCCGGCGATCGCCAGGCGGTCGGCGATCAGATCGAGGTGCGCCCGGTGCGCCGGGCGCAGCCGCTGGCGCAGCTCGAGGCTGGCGGGCTTGTCGATCATGTGCAGGGCGAAGAGCATGCGGACTCCGGAAGGTCGTGGGTGAGGGAAGACTCGATTCTGCGGCGTCGCGGCGCCACAATGCGCCGCAGGCTGCGGCCGGCGATCGGCCGCCTCAGCCCCCACTTGCGACAGGAGACCCTCATGAGCACCGGCCCGCTGGACCGATTCGTCCAGGATCTGGACACCTGCTGGACCGAGACCGCCGGCGCGGAAGCCGCGCTGCTGCCACGCGTCGAGGCGCTGATGCGCACGCTGGTGGCGCACGACGACTGGCTCGACCCCGCGATGGCCCAGCCGCACCCGCAGTACTACCAGCAGTACCTGCTGCATGCCGACCCGCAGGACCGCTACTCGGTGGTGAGCTTCGTCTGGGGCCCGGGCCAGCAGACGCCGATCCACGACCACACGGTGTGGGGCGTGATCGGCATGCTGCGCGGCGCCGAGCGCGCCCAGGCCTACGTGCTGGCCGACGACGGCACGCCGCGGCCGAGCGGCCCCGAGGAGCACCTGCAGCCGGGCGACGTGGCCTGCGTGTCGCCGCGCATCGGCGACGTGCACCGCGTGCGCAACGGCCACGACGACCGCGTGTCCATCAGCATCCACGCCTACGGCGGCAACATCGGGAAGATCCGCCGCCACGTGTTCCCGCCCGAAGGCGGCGCGGCCAAGGATTTCGTCTCCGGCTACTCCAGCCCGGTGCGCGGCTGAGCCGCGGGCCGCCGTCAGCGGCGGCCCGTGCCGGCCTGGCCGCCGCAGTGGCGGATGAAGTCGGCGGTGGTGCGGCCGGGGCGCTTGTCGCGGCGCAGCACCATCGACAGGCGGCGCGTCGGCAGCGGCAGGCGCGTGTCCAGCGCCACCAGCTGCCCGTCGGCCAGCGACTGCGCGACCGCGTGGCGAGACAGGCAGCCGAGCCAGCCACCGGCCGCCACCACATGCTTGATGGCCTCGGTGCTGCCGAGTTCGATGCCCACCTTCACCTGCGGCAGGTACTGCACCAGCCAGGCATCGGCGACCTGGCGCGTCCCGGAGCCCTGTTCGCGCAGCACCCAGGTGGCCTGGGCGAGCTGGCGCTGCGTGGCCACCCGCCCCGCGAGCGGGTGTTCGGGCGCGGCGACGATCACGAGCTCGTCGCTCAGCCACGGGTGCACGACCAGGTCGGGGTGGGTCTGCGGCCCCTCGATGAAGCCGACGTCGGCGTCGAATGCCGCCACCGCCTCCACCACCTCGCGGGTGTTGCCGATGCGCAGCTGCACCGGACTGGCCGGGTGGGTGAGCATCCAGCGCGACACGCGCTCGGGCAGCAGGTACTCGCCGATCGTGAAGCTCGCGGCCACGCGTAGCGGCGCCGCATGCGCGCCGCTGAACAGGCCCTCCAGCTCGGCGGCATCGTCGAGCAGGCTCTGCGCCCGCGGCAGCAGCGCACGGCCGTTCTCGTTGAGCAGCACGCGGCGGCCCACGCGGTCGAACAGCTGCACGCCGACCACCGCCTCCAGCTCGGCCAGCGCGGTGCTGGCCGCCGACTGCGAGCGCGCCACGCGGTCGGCCGCGGCGCGCGTGCTGCCCTCGCGTGCGGTGGCCACGAACACCTCGAGCTGACGCAGCCCCAGGCGCAGCCGCGCGGGCAACAGCAGCGGCGGCGCGCCGTCGACCGCCACGGCGGCGCGCGCCGGGCGCTTTTTCTTTTGATCTGATTTATCGATCATCGTGAGCAATATTCTCCGCTTTTTCCTTTGAGTTCACGTCACTACCATCGATCGCAGCCCTCAGCCAACCCGGGACCGGACGGTGTTCAAGTTCCTCTCCAGCGATCCGATCCACGACCCGCTCGCGCCGCCGCTGCCGGCCGCGCCCACCGAGGTCAAGTGCACCACCTGCTACATGTGCGCCTGCCGCTGCGGCATCCGGGTGCACCTGCGACAGGGCGAGAACGGCCCGGAGGTGCGCTACATCGACGGCAACCCCGCACACCCGATCAACCAGGGCGTGATCTGCGCCAAGGGCTCGTCGGGGATCATGAAGCAGGTCTCGCCGGCACGGCTCACGCAGCCGCTGCTGCGCAAGAAGGGCAGCGAACGCGGCGCCGGCGAGTTCGAGCCCATCAGCTGGGACCTCGCGTTCGAGATGCTGACCGAGCGGCTGCAGAAGATCCGCTCCACCGACCCGAAGAAGTTCGCGCTGTTCACCGGCCGCGACCAGATGCAGGCGCTCACCGGCCTGTTCGCGCGCCAGTTCGGCACGCCCAACTACGCGGCTCACGGCGGCTTCTGCTCGGTGAACATGGCCGCCGGCATGATCTACACGATCGGCGGCTCGTTCTGGGAATTCGGCGGCCCCGACCTCGACCACGCGCGGCTGTTCGTGATGATCGGCACCGCCGAGGACCACCACAGCAACCCGATGAAGATCGCGCTGAGCAAGTTCAAGCGCGCGGGCGGACGCTTCATCTCGATCAACCCGGTGCGCACCGGCTACTCGGCGATCGCCGACGAGTGGATCCCGATCAAGCCGGGCACCGACGGTGCCCTGTTCATGGCGCTGCTGCACGAGCTGATCGCTTCCGATCTGATCGACCGGCCCTTCCTGCAGCGCTACACCAACGCGCCGCAGCTGGTGGTGCTGGAGGACGGCGAGCGCGAGGGCCTGTTCGCCTTCGATCCGGCAGCGGGCCCGCCGGGCGACGGCCGCAACCCGCACAACAAGCTGGTGTGGGACCTCGCCAGCGGCAGCGTGAAGGCGGCCTACCCCGAGGGCATCGCCGAGGGCTGCGAGCCGGCGCTGGAAGGTCATTACCGGCTGGCCGACGGCACGCGTGTCGCGCCGTCGTTCGAGCTGCTGCGCGAGCGCGTGGCCACCTGCACGCCGGAGTGGGCGTCGCAGATCACCGGCATCCCCGCCGAGCGCATCCGCAAGCTGGCGCGCGAGCTGGGCGAGACGGCGCTGCAGCAGGCCTTCGAGCTGCCGATTCCCTGGACCGACGCCTGGGGCAGGCAGCACCCGACCACCGCCGCGCGGCCGGTCGCCTTCCATGCGATGCGCGGCCTGGCGGCGCACTCCAACGGCTTCCAGACGGTGCGTGCGCTGGCGGTGCTGATGAGCGTGCTGGGCACGATCGACGCGCCCGGCGGCTTTCGCCACAAGGCGCCCTACCCGCGCCACATCGTGCCCAACTACCGGGCTTTCAACTCGCCGGAGATGATCCAGCCCAACACGCCGCTCAACGCGGCGCCGCTGGGTTTCCCGGCCAGCCCCGACGAGCTGGCGATCAACCCCGACGGCTCACCGATCCGCATCGACCATGCGTTCTCGTGGGAGCACCCGCTGTCGGCGCACGGCCTGATGCACAACGTGATCACCAACGCCACCAAGGGCGATCCCTACCGCATCGACACGCTGCTGATCTTCATGGCCAACATGGCCTGGAACTCGACCATGAACACCATGGCCGTGCGCGAGATGCTCAATGCGAAGGCCGAGGACGGCGAATTCAAGATCCCCTTCCTGGTGGTGTGCGACGCCTTCCAGAGCGAGATGGTGGCGTTCGCCGACCTGGTGCTGCCCGACACCACCTACCTCGAGCGCCACGACGTGATGAGCATGCTCGACCGGCCGATCTCGGAGTTCGACGGCCCGGTCGACTCGGTGCGCGTGCCGGTGCTGCCGCCGACCGGCCAGTGCAAGCCGTTCCAGGAGGTGCTGATCGAACTGGCCTCGCGGCTCAAGTTCCCGGCCTTCACCACCGCCGAGGGCGGGCGCAAGTTCACCGGCTACCCGGACTTCGTCGTGAAGTTCGAACCGCAGCCCGGCATCGGCTTCCTGATGGGATGGCGCGGCGAGCACGGCGACAAGCACCTGCGCGGCGCGCCCAATCCGAAGCAGTGGGAGATGTACGAGAAGAACAACTGCGTCTTCCAGTACCACCTGCCCAAGGACATGCAGTACATGCGCAACTGGAACCGCGGCTACCTCGACTTCGCCAAGGAGCACGGCTGGCGCCAGCGCAACGACCCGGTGCAGCTGGCGCTGTACTCCGACACGCTGCAGAGCTTCCGGCTCGCGGCGCAGGGCAAGACCCCGGGCCGCCGGCCGCCCGAGCACCTGCGCGAGCGCATCGCGACCTACTTCGATCCGCTGCCGTTCTGGTACCCGCCGCTCGAGTACGCGGCCACCGACGAGGCCGCCTACCCGCTGAACGCGATCACGCAGCGGCCGATGGCGATGTACCACTCCTGGGATTCCCAGAATGCCTGGCTGCGCCAGATCCACAGCCACAACTACCTGCAGGTCAACCCGCTCACCGCGCAGGCCGCGGGCATCGCCGACGGCGGCTGGTGCTGGGTCGAGAGCCCCTGGGGCCAGGTGCGCTGCATGCTGCGCTACAGCGAGGCCGTGGAGCCCGGCACCGTGTGGACCTGGAACGCGATCGGCAAGGCCGACGGCGCCTGGCAGCTCGCGCCCGGCGCCGACGAGTCGCGCAAGGGCTTCCTGCTCAACCACCTGATCTCCGAGGAACTGCCGCTGCGCGGCCCGGACGGTGCTGCGGGAACGGTCAGCAACTCCGATCCGATCACCGGCCAGGCCGGCTGGTACGACGTGCGGGTGCGCATCCGGCCCGCCGAGCCCGAGGAGCCCGCCGAGACCTTCCCGCAGGTGAAGGCCACGCCGGCCCCCCCGGGGTGCGCGGCACGACGTCGCGGGTGCTGACCTATTTCGCGGGGCGCAAGACATCATGATCCAGTGGCTGAAAGACCTGATGAAGTCCGAGCTCGTCGCCGAGGCCCCGGCCCGGCGGAGCGACACGCCTTCGGCACGACGCAGCCACGGCGACGGCGACGAGCCACCGGAGACGCTGGCCAAGCAACTGGCGCTGGTGATCGACCTCAACGTCTGCGTCGGCTGCCACGCCTGCGTGACCGCCTGCAAGCAGTGGAACACCTCCGGCTCGGCCGGTCCGCTGGCCGACGAGAACGCCTATGCGGCCAGCCCGACCGGCACCTTCTTCAACCGCGTGCAGACCTACGAGGCCGGTGTCTTCCCGGGCACCGACACCGTGCACTTCCCCAAGAGCTGCCTGCACTGCGAGGACCCGCCCTGCGTGCCGGTGTGCCCCACCGGCGCGAGCTACAAGCGCAAGGAGGACGGCATCGTGCTGGTCGACTACGACAAGTGCATCGGATGCAAGTACTGCTCCTGGGCCTGCCCCTACGGCGCACGCGAGCTCGACGAGGAACGGCAGGTGATGACCAAGTGCACGCTGTGCGTCGACCGCATCTACGACGAGCGGTTGCCGAAGGCCGATCGCCGGCCGGCGTGCGTGATGGCCTGCCCGACCGGTGCGCGCCTGTTCGGTGACGTGAAGGACCCGGACTCCGATGTGTCCAGGGCGATCCGCGAACGCGGTGGCTACGCGCTGATGCCGGAGTGGGAAACGCAGCCGGCCAACCAGTACCTGCCGCGACGCATCACCGAGGTGGCCGGGCCGCGACCCGACGGCGCGCCCGGCCCCGCCGGCACGGCGCATTGAGCGGGAGCGCCGCATGCACCCCGCGTTCTCGATCGTCTTCTTCACCACGCTGGCCGGCGTCGCGCAGGGCCTGGTGGTGGCGCTCGCCCTGGCGGTGCTGCTCGGCCCGGCGCCGTCGATCGGCTTCCTGAGCGCGGCGCTGCTGCTGGCCGGCGTGCTGCTGCTGCTCGGCCTGGGCGCCTCCTTCCTGCACCTGGGCCGGCCCGAACGGGCCTGGCGCGCGGCGCTGATGTGGCGCACCTCGTGGATGTCGCGCGAGGTGATCGTGCTGCCGGCCTTCATCGGCATCGTGGCGCTGTGGTGGCTGGCGCTTCGATGGGGCGGCGTCACGCCGTGGGCGACGCTGCTGCCGGTGGCGGCGCTGGTCGGCGCGGCCTTGCTCTGGTACTGCACGGCGATGATCTACGCCTGCGTGCGCTTCATCCAGGAGTGGGCCCACCCGCTGACGCTGGTGAACTACACGCTGATCGGCCTGTCGTCGGGGCTGGTGCTGGCCAGCGCGCTGGCGGCCGGCCACGGCGAGGCCGCACTGCTGCGCGCCGTGGCGCCCTGGGCGCTGATCGCCACACTGGCCGCCTGGTTCACGCGCACGCTGGCGCTGCGCCGCAATGCCGCGCTGAAGCCGAAGTCGACGCTGCAGTCGGCCACCGGCATCCGCGCGCCGCAGCTGGTGCAGAAGTCGATGGGCATGTCGGCCGGCTCGTTCAACACCCGCGAGTTCTTCCATGGCGCGGGGCTGGCCGCGATGCGACAGACCAAGCTCGCCTTCCTGGTGCTCGGCTTCGCGCTGCCGTCGCTGCTGCTGGCCTGGGGCCTGCTCGGCGGCCCGGCTGTCGTGTGGTGGCTGGCGCTGGGGGTGCAGGCGCCGGGGCTGGTGGCCGAGCGCTGGTTCTTCTTCGCCCAGGCCCGCCACCCGCAGAACCTGTATTACCAGCAGGTGTCGTGAGCCGCGGCTACCCGGCGGCCAGCCCTTCCAGGCGCTGCGACCACTCCTCGTAGGAACCGAGCAGCGTCCACTGGAAGTCGCACATGAAGTCGTAGCCGAGCTTGAACAGCGGCAGGCTGTGCGTCAGCGCGTCGATCTGCTCGACCGACTCCACCTCCACGATCGCCACCACCTCGTAGCGCCCCGGCACCTTCCAGACCTTGTGGATCACGCCGGCCGCGACGCCGGCCGCCACCGCCGCGGACTCCTGCTTCCAGGCGCCGAAGAACTCCTGGTTCGACATGCGGTCGGGCTTGCGTAGATGGGCGTGAAGCAGCACTTGCATGGGTCTCCTCCGGAACGATGAAGCGGCCACTTTAGGGGCGTCGCCGCCTGCCCGTGCCCGCGGATTACCCTGCCAGCGCGCCCGTCGACAAGCGCCCCCGCTCCCTGGCACCATCGCCGCGCGGAGACACCGCGACCACACCCCGGGAGGCGACGATGCTGAGTTCGGTGCAGAAGCAATGGTTCGGGCACGGCGTGCTGATGATCCTGGCCACGCTGCTCGGCGGGGTCGGCCTCTGGATGTTCCTGGTCGGCGGCTTCGAGATCGTGCCGGGCCACATCGTCCAGTTCAAGCTGCCGGGGTCGGCCGAGGGCTGGCGCCGTGCGCACGGCGGGCCGGCCCTGAACGGCCTGATGGTCATCGCGGTGGCGCTGGTGCTGCCGGCACTGAACTTCCCCGAGCGGAAGGCCGTGTGGCTGGGCTGGCTGGTGGTCGCGGACGGCTGGGCCAACGTCGTCTTCTACTTCTTCAGCAACCTGTCGCCGAACCGCGGCCTGAGCTTCGGCCCCAATGTCTTCGGCGAGGGCAATGTCTACAGCGTCATTGCGCTGGCGCCCGCCTACCTGTTCGGCGCGATCGCCGTGGTGGTGCTCGCGATCATCGGCTGGGAGGGCGTGCGGTCCGGAGGTTCCGCTGCGTGAGAGAGAGGTCGCGTGATGCCAACTTTCGGAATCCAAATGAACCCAATCCGTACCACATTTGGATTTCATTCGCGATTGACGCAACGGCTCTCACAAAAGCACAAACGAACTCCTCGCGTCAGATAGGTGATCAGCAAAAATCCAGGCCGATCAATACCCCGATTCAAACAACGAGTCGGTCGCGCTCAATTATTAGCTTGTCAATCGCTCCACGAGCTTCGGTGCAGCCCTGCTGCGCCTCCAATCTTGCGCGGCCAGGGTACATGTTCTCATCACCTCGAGCTCTGCTGGCCATGAATTCGCCAGCGATAACCTGATACCACCTGACCATCGACAAGCAGCTCTGGCGCACTAACAGTGCAGCCCTGAATGCATCAATAGAACCAAGCGCACCAATTGACTGACTATTCAAGTCTTTCAGTAGCTCATCCAACACCGGCGGTTGGCCGGTTTCTCCAAAGCGTTCACGCGCTGCACTGGGATCCTCAAGATAGATAGCCCCGCAAGTAACTTCGTAGATCAAAACTTCCGCCAAGGCAATCGTTGGTGCGAACGCAGCATCCACGATCCTTTTCCGTTCGTCGAAATCACGCACTCGAAGTTGATGGTCCTGCCAAAACGCAAGACCAATCACAATGAATAGACTGATTGCTGCCGCCCCTGCCTGAACCCACGCCGAGTCTGGAAAATTCTTCGTGCGCTCAAAGTACACGACAAAAAAAATGACCACGACAACGGACATACACATCATCGCGAAGATGAGTGGATGCCAGAAAAATGTCGCCTTTGAGCCATTCGTTCGCATCGTGACTCGATACTTCCCTAGCCCGCTGAGGACTAGTGCTCAACCCGAGATCGCACAAACACAATTTGCCGCTTGTACGCGAACATCGATTCAAATGGTGCCGGCTTTCGGAATCGAACCGAAGACCTTCCGCTTACAAGGCGGGTGCTCTACCAACTGAGCTAAGCCGGCGTGCCGTGAAGATTGTAGGAGGGGTGCCGGGCGGCGCGCACTGCGCCGCCGCCTGCGGGCGGCGCGACTTTTACTTGACGCGCTTGAGCGAGGGGCGACCGCTACCGGGCGGCTCGGGCGGCGTGGGCTCGTCTTCGTCGGCCGCGCGGGCGCCCTCATCCCCGGGCGACGGATCTGCGGACGGCGTCTCGGCCAGCCGGAGGCCGCGGGGCGCAGCCCCGGCCTCTGCGGCACTGCTGCTGCCCTCGGCGGGCAGCGGCTCCGCGCCGACCGGCGGCGCGGGAAAAGCCATGCCCTGCCCGTTCTCGCGCGCATAGATGGCGATCACGTGATCGATCGGCACGACGATCTCGCGGGCGGTGCCGCCGAAGCGCGCCTTGAAGCTGATGACGTCGTTGCCGAGCTGCAGGCTGCTGGTGGCCTCGAAGCTGGCGTTCAGCACGATCTCGTTGTTCTTGACGTACTCGGCCGGCACCTGCACCGAGCCGTCCACGTACACCGCGAGATAGGGCGTGAAGCCGTTGTCGGTGCACCAGTCGTGCAGCGCACGGATCAGGTAGGGGCGCGTCGAGGCGCCCTGCGTGTCCGGCGTGACGGGGATCGTCATCGTGGCGCTCCTGCCTGCCGCGCGACCTACTTGCGCATCACCTTCTCGGACGGCGTCAGCGCCTCGATGTAGGCGGGGCGCGAGAAGATGCGCTCGGCGTACTTCAGCAGCGGCAGCGCGTTCTTCGACAGGTCGATCGCGTAGTAGTCCAGGCGCCACAGCAGCGGCGCGATCGCGACGTCGAGCATCGAGAAGTCGTCGCCGAGCATGTACTTGTTCTTCAGGAAGATCGGCGCGAGCTGCGTGAGGCGGTCGCGGATCTGGCTGCGCGCCTTCTCGAGCTGCTTGTCGGTGGCCTTCACGCCGCTGCGGCCTTCGAGCAGGTTCACGTGCGCGAACAGCTCCTTCTCGAAGTTGAACAGGAACAGCCGCACGCGCGCGCGGGCCACCGGGTCGCCCGGCATCAGCTGCGGGTGCGGGAAGCGCTCGTCGATGTACTCGTTGATGATGTGCGACTCGTACAGGATGAGGTCGCGTTCGACGAGGATGGGCACCTCGTTGTACGGGTTCATCAGCGCGATGTCTTCGGGTTTCGCGAACAGGTCGACGTCGCGGATCTCGAAATCCATGCCCTTCTCGAACAGCACGAAACGGCAGCGGTGCGAGTAGGGGTCGGTCGTTCCGGAGTAAAGCACCATCATGGCGGCGGGCTCCTAGGTTCTTCGGGGGCCATCAGAAAAAACGCAAGCGGAGCGGATGCATGCATCCCGCTCCGCTCACGCCGTCACAGACCGACGGGCGCCTGCTGCGCCCCGGCCTGCGGGTCACTTACTTCACATCTTTCCAGTAGGCCGCATTCAGCCGCCAGGCGATGATGGTGAACACGCCGAGGAACAGCAGCACCCACACGCCGAGTCGCTTGCGCTGGTTCTGCGCCGGCTCACCCATCCACTGCAGGTAGGCCACCAGGTCGCCGACGGCGTCGTCGTAGGCCAGCGGGCTCAGCGTACCGGGGGTGAGCTGCTCGTAGCCGGCGAAGCGGTGCAGCTTCTTGCTGGCGTCGTGCGGATCGGCTTCCTCGACGAACTTCGCGGTCCGCTGCCCCTGCAGTTCCCACAGCACGTGCGGCATGCCGACGCTCGGGAAGGCCATGTTGTTCCAGCCGGTCGCCTTGGTGTCGTCGCGGTAGTAGCTGCGCAGGTAGGTGTACAGGTAGTCGGCACCCGATCCGCCCGCGCCGGCGCGCGAACGCGCGATCACCGTCAGGTCGGGCGGCACGCCGCCGAACCATTCCTTGGCGTGCTTGGGATCGAGCGCGACCTTCATCGTCTCGCCGACCTTGTCGGTCGCGAACAGCAGGTTGCCCTTGATCTGCGCTTCGCTCAGGCCGATCTCCTGCAGCCGGTTGTAGCGCATGTAGGCGGCCGAGTGGCAGTTGAGGCAGTAGTTGACGAACAGCTTGGCGCCATGCTGCAGCGACGCCACGTCGGTCATCTTGTTCTGGGGAAACTTGTCCCAGGCGATGCCGCCTTCGGACGCGCGGGCCGTGCCGGCGAAGGCACATGCGGCCAGCAGCAGGGCGATCAGCTTCTTCATGTTCTCGGGCTCCTGCAGGCTCAGTGGGCGGCGAAGGTCACGCGATCGGGCACCGGCTTGAACGTGCCGAGCTGGCTCCACCACGGCATCAGCAGGAAGAAGCCGAAGTAGAACAGCGTGCCGATCTGCGACACCAGCGTGCCGATGTCGGTAGGCGCCTGGATGCCCAGGTAGCCGAGGACGAAGAAGAACAGCACGAACAGGCCGTAGACGTACTTGTGCCAGTCCGGGCGGTAGCGGATCGACTTGACCGGGCTGTGGTCCAGCCAGGGCAGGAAGAACAGGATCACGACCGCACCGCCCATCACGACCACGCCCCAGAACTTGGCGTCGAAGGTCTTCAGCAACGCGATCGCGACAAGCGCGCCGACCAGCACGGCGATCTTCGCGCCGCCGCCGAACTTGCCCTTGAGCACCGCCAGCACCGCGCCGGCGGCGATCAGCACCGCGAGCACATTGACCATGAAGTCGGTGGTCGCGCGCAGCATCGAGTAGTAGGGCGTGAAGTACCACACCGGGGCGATGTGCGCCGGGGTCTTCAGGGGGTCGGCCGGGATGAAGTTGTTGTACTCGAGGAAGTAGCCGCCGAACTCGGGCGCGAAGAAGATGATCGCGCTGAAGATCATCAGGAACACGCTGACGCCCAGGATGTCGTGCACCGTGTAGTACGGATGGAAGGGGATGCCGTCCATCGGCGTGCCGTTCGGCCACTTCTTCTGCTTGATCTCCACACCGTCGGGGTTGTTCGAGCCGACCTCGTGCAGCGCGATGATGTGCGCGGCCACCAGGCCCAGCAGCACCAGCGGCACCGCGATGACGTGGAAGCTAAAGAAGCGGTTCAGCGTGGCGTCGCTCACCACGTAGTCGCCGCGGATCAGCAGCGCCAGGTCCGGGCCGACGAAGGGCACGGCGGCGAACAGGTTGACGATCACCTGGGCGCCCCAGTACGACATCTGGCCCCAGGGCAGCAGGTAGCCCATGAAGGCCTCGGCCATCAGGCACAGGAAGATCGCGCAGCCGAAGATCCACACCAGCTCGCGCGGCTTGCGGTAGCTGCCGTACATGAGGCCGCGGAACATGTGCAGGTAGACCACGACGAAGAAGGCCGAGGCACCGGTGGAGTGCATGTAGCGCACCAGCCAGCCCCAGGGCACGTCGCGCATGATGTACTCGACCGACGCGAAGGCCAGGCCGGCGTCGGGCTTGTAGTTCATCACCAGGAAGATGCCGGTGACGATCTGGATCACCAGCACCAGCATCGCCAGCGAACCGAAGAAGTACCAGAAGTTGAAGTTCTTCGGCGCGTAGTACTCGGAAAGATGCTCTTTGTAGAGCTTGGTCGCCGGGAAGCGGTTGTCGACCCAGGTCATCAGCTTCTGCGCCACGGGCGCGTCGGCAGGGGCGGTCTTGAATTCGGCCATGGTGTCCTCGTGCTGCTCAGGCCTTGGCCTCGCCGATCAGCAGCTTGCTGTCGGTCAGGAAGGTGTAGGGGGGCACCTCGAGGTTGTCCGGCGCCGGCTTGTTCTTGAACACCCGCCCGGCCATGTCGAAGGTCGAGCCGTGGCAGGGGCAGAGGAAACCGCCCTGCCAGTCGTCCGGCAGCGAGGGTTGCGGACCGGCCACCAGGCGATCCGACGGTGAACAGCCCAGATGCGAGCAGATGCCGACGACGACCAGGATCTCCGGCTTGATCGAGCGCCACTCGTTGCGGGTGGTCTCCATCGGCGTGACCTCGGCCGGCTTGCGCTCGGACTTCGGGTCGGCCACCAGCGCGTCGGTCTTCTTCAGCGACTCCAGCTGCTCCGGCGTGCGGCGCAGGATCCAGACCGGCTTGCCGCGCCACTCGACCGTCATCTTCTCGCCCGGCTTGAGGGCGCTGATGTCGGCCTCCACCGCCGCTCCGGCGGCGCGGGCGCGCTCCGACGGCTGGAAGGTGGAGACGAAGGGCACCGCGGTCGCGATGCCGCCGACGGCGCCGGCGCAGGACGAGGCGATCAGCCAGGTCCGCTTGCTGTGATCGACTTGCTGCTCACTCATGGAATTCCTTGGGCTAGCGCTTTGATTCTTGAACAACCATCGATTCTAATCGACAGACCGCACCGTTCCGAGGCCGGATCGGCACCGAAGATTCCAGCAAGCCGTGCGCCAGCTCGGCTTGACTTGCCGCAAACCTCGGGAATACTCGCTCACGACAGGCGCCGGACACCCCGGACGACCATCATTACTACCTTCAGGAGGCTGTGCATGTCGTTCTTCAGCGAGTTCAAGGAGTTTGCCGTCAAGGGCAACGTGATCGACCTGGCGGTCGGCGTGATCATCGGAGGTGCCTTCGGCAAGATCGTCGACTCGATCGTCGGCGACCTGATCATGCCGATCGTCAGCAAGCTGTTCGGCGGCCTCGACTTCTCGAATTACTACGTCGGACTGGCGGGGCAGGCCGCCGGACTGCCGCTCGCGGAGGCCAAGAAGGCCGGCGCGGTCTTCGCCTATGGCAACTTCATCACGGTGGCGCTGAACTTCGCGATCCTCGCCTTCATCATTTTCCTGATGATCAAGCAGATCAACCGACTGAAGAAGGACGAACCGGCCGCCCCGCCTGCGCCCCCCGCCGAGGACATCGTGCTGTTGCGCGAGATCCGCGATGCCCTGAAGAAGTGACCCGCCTGCGGGCGCGCTGCCGGGGCACCGGCCCGCCCGCCTCCTTGCCGACCCCGTGAACGCCGCCCCCAACGTCCAGGCCGCATTGAATGCGGCATGCCTGCGCATCCAGGCCACCGTCACGGCCGCCGCCGAACGACTGGTGGAGACGCTCGCGTCGCAGTCGGCCTCGTTCGCGAGCATCACGACCCGCCAGTTGATGGCGAGCACGCAGTTCGACCTGCGCCGCAAGCTGCCCGACTTCACCCTGGTCTTCAGCGCCGGCCTGCGTGACCGCGTGCTCGAGGCCGCCGAGCCGCGCAGCTCGACCCGCTCGCTGGCCACCACCTCGTGGGAGTCGCTGAGCCTGGTCGGCGACGACGAGGTGGACGAGCGCGTCTCGGCCGAGCGCCTGAGCATGCAGATCGTGCACGAGTGCGAATGGGAGATGCGCGAGCTCGACGGCTACATGGCCGCCCTGCTGCGCCACGGCGAACCCGATCCCGATCGCAACCCGCTGCGCCCCGAGATCATCGGCCGTGCGCTGCGCCGCGCGATCCACGCGGTGAACGACGATCCGGCCTCGCACCGGCTGCTCGCCACCGAGTTCGGCCGCTCGCTGGCCACGGCGATGCGGGCCTGCTACGCCGGCATCATCGCCGACCTGCAGGCGCGCGGCGTCAACCCGATCGGCCTGGCCGTGAAGACGGTGCAGGGCCCCGGCAACGACCTGCCGCGCGAGGTGCTGCGCGAGAACTCCGGCTACCAGACCTCGGGCTTCCACGGCTCGGCCTTCCAGGCCTCGGCGCGCGACCTGGTCCAGGCCGAGCAGATGCTGCAGACGCTGTTCGGCATCGCGCTGCCCCAGGCGCTGCAGGCGGCCTCGGGGGCCGGCGCGCTGGGCCTGCCGTCCGGACCGGGCGCGCCGTCCGGATTCGGCAGCAGCCGGTCGGGGAGCAGCCCCGGCAGCCGCGGTCACGGCGGCACCGGGAGCGGCTACGGAGGCCCCGGCGGCTCGGGCGTGCCGGGCAGCGGCTACGGCGGCGGATCGGGCTCGGGGGCTGGCGGCCGCGGCACCGGTCCGGGCGCCTCGTCCGAGCGTTCGTCGGGCACGGCCTACAACAACGATGCGCAGATGCTCGACATCCTGCGCCGCCTGGTGGTCGTGAACGCCACGGCCGGCGAGACGGCCGGCCTCAGCGCCGACCCACGGGGGGGAGCCCTCCCCGCCGGCAGTTCGCGCCCCGGCCCCTTGTCCGGCGTTTCGGGCCCCTCCGGCATCACGCCACTGGCCGGCCTGATGGCGGTGAACGTGATCCGCCAGCACCGCGACGAGCTGATGCGGGCCTCGTCCGGCACGCTCGACCACATGGTGATCGACGTGGTCGGCGCCCTGTTCGACCAGGTGCTGTCGGACAGCAAGGTGCCGCCGCAGATGGCGCGCCAGATCGCACGGCTGCAGCTGCCGGTGCTGCGCGCGGCGCTGAAGGACGTGGGCTTCTTCAGCTCGCGGCGCCACCCGGTGCGGCGTTTCGTGAACCGCATCGCCTCGCTGGCGGCGGCCTACGAGGACCTCGACCAGGGCCCCGGCAAGGACTTCATCGAGCGCGTGCGCGCGCTGGTGCAGGAGATCGTCGAGGGCGACTTCGACCAGATGGACCTGTACGAGTCCAAGCTGCAGGCGATCGAGGCGCTGGTGCAGGAGCAGAGCGCACGCGATGTCGGCACGCATGCGACGGCCGCCACGCTGCTCGACAACAAGGAAACGCAGCTGCGCATCCAGCAGCGCTACATGCGCGAGCTCAAGTCGCACCTGGAGCCGGTGGCCCTGCCCGGCTTCGTGCGCGACTTCCTGGCCCAGGTGTGGAGCCAGGTGCAGGTGCAGGCGGCCGGCCCGTTCGGTTCGCCCGAGCTGGCGCAGCGCGCCAACCGCGCAGCGCGCGAGCTGGCGCTCAGCGTGCAGCCCAAGGGCGAGCCGCAGCTGCGCAAGCACTTCCTGATGGCGCTGCCGCAGCTGATGAAGGACCTCAACGAGGGCCTGGAGCTGATCCGCTGGCCGGAGCCCGCCAAGAAGGACTTCTTCGGCAAGCTGCTGCCCGAGCACGCCGCCTCGCTGAAGTCGGCGCCGCCCACCGACTTCGAGCAGCGCCAGCTCAAGCACTACCTCGACCAGGTGGAAAAGGTCTCGATCCCCACCGCCGAGGAGCTGGTGCCGAGCGCCCATGCCGAGCTGCCGCCGCCGCAGGAGCATGCCGCGCCGCTGACCTTCTCGGCCGAGGAGGCCGAGAAGATCGGCCTGGTCGACGAGAGCGCGGTCGACTGGGACGGCCAGGTCGACATCGACCTCGGCGAGGGCGGTCCGTCCGCCGAGGCGGAGGCCGGCGAGGTCGATGTGGTGCTGGAGGCCCTGGCGCCCGAGCCCGCCGAGCCGACGCACGGCCCGCAGCTGATCCACCACCTGCAGACCGGCATCGCCTACCGCATGCACGTGGAAGGCCGCTGGCAGCGCGTGCGCCTGAACTGGATCAGCCCGGGCCGGGCCTTCTTCGTGTTCACCCACGGCAAGGCCCACCAGAAGACGATCTCGATGACCTCGCGCATGCTCACCCGCATGTGCGACACCGAGCGCTTCCGCGCCTTCGAACAGGCCGAGCTGATCGAGCGCGCGACGGCGCGCGCCCGCAAGCAGCTGGCACAGCTGGGCGGCGCGGCCCCGCGCAGCACGGCAACCAGCAGCCGCCTCTGAGCCGCCCGGCTGTCAGCCTGCCGCGAGGCGGCGCGCCATCTGGCCGGCGGCGATCAGGCTGGACGGATCGGCGCGGCCACTGCCGGCCCGATCGAACGCCGTGCCGTGATCGGGGCTGGTGCGCACGAAGGGCAGGCCCAGCGTCACGTTGACGCCGCGCTCGACCCCGAGGTACTTCACCGGGATCAGCCCTTGGTCGTGGTACATCGCCACCACGATGTCGAACTCGCCGGGATGGTCGGCCGTGTGGCGCGCGCGCATGAACACGGTGTCGGGCGCGAACGGCCCGCGCGCGTCGATGCCCTCGCGGCACGCCGCCGCGATGGCCGGGGCGATGACGCGCAGTTCCTCGTCGCCGAACAGGCCGCCCTCGCCCGCGTGCGGGTTGAGTCCGGCCACGGCGATGCGCGGCGCCGCCTGGCCCCAGCGCCGCGCGGCGGCGTGCGCGATGCGCAGCGTCTCGAGAACCGCCGCCGTGCTCACCGCGTCGATCGCCCGGCGCAGCGAGACGTGGATGCTGACCAGCACGGTCTTGAGCTCGTCGTTCGCGAGCATCATGCGCACCGGCCCGGCGCCGGCCTCGGCCTGCAGCAACTCGGTGTGCCCCGGATAGGGCTCGCCGGCGGCGGCCAGCGCCTCCTTGTGGATCGGCGCGGTGACGATCGCGGCCACCTCGCCGGCCTGCGCCAGCGCCACCGCGTGCCGGATGCAGACCGCGGCGGCCGCGCCTGCCGCGGCGTCGATGCGGCCGTAGGGCAGCGCCGCCAGGCCGGCCGGCAGCCCCGGCGGCACCAGCACCGGCAGGCAGCGCGGCGGCACGCCGGCCACGTCGGCCGGACGCTCGATCCGGGCCACCGGCAGCAGGGCGTGGTCCGACGCCGAGACCAGGGCCGCGGCGCGCCGCAGCACCTCGACATCGCCGACCGCGAAGCCGCCCGGCAGCGCGCCACGCAGGAAGGCCGACGCGATGATCTCCGGGCCGATGCCGCAGGCATCGCCCATCGTGATCGCCAGCGGCAGTGGCATGCGGGGCGGGCTCACGCCGGGTTGTCGATGTCGATGAACTCGTGCTCGAGGTCGAACAGCTGCGCCACGTGGGCGGCGAGCGCCGGCGCACCGAAGCGCTCGGTCGCGTGGTGGCCGCAGGCATAGAACGCCACGCCGGTCTCGCGCGCGATGTGGGCCTGCGGCTCGGAGATCTCGCCGGTCAGGTAGGCATCGGCGCCGGCCGCGATCGCCGCCTCGAAATGACCCTGGGCACCGCCGGTGCACCAGGCCACGCGGCGGATCGGCCGGCCATCGCCCTCGACCACGGTCGGCGCGCGCCCGAGCCGGAACTGGACCAGCGCCGACAGCGCCGCGCCGGTCAGTGGCTGGGGCGGCCGGCCGACGAAGCCGAGCTGCTGCTCGCCGAAGCGGCCTTCGCTGACGAACTTGAGCTTGGCCCCGAGCTGGGCGTTGTTGCCGTGCTCCGGGTGGGCGTCGAGCGGCAGGTGGTAGGCGAACAGGCTGATGTCACGGCCCAGCAACGCAGCCACCCGCTTCTTCAGCCAACCGTTGAGCCGGCCGTCCTGACCGCGCCAGAACAGCCCGTGGTGCACCAGCACCGCATCGGCCCCGGCCGCAGCCGCCGCCTCGATGAAGGCCAGGCTGGCCGTGACGCCGGAGACGAGCTTGCGGATCTCCGGCTTGCCCTCGACCTGCAAACCGTTCGGCCCATAATCCTTGAACCGCTCGAGTTCGAGCAGCGTGGACAGGTAGTTTTCCAGCTCTTCACGGCTCGTCAATTCTTCTCTCCCATGCGCAAGACCTGGTTGATTTTCTCCCAAGCCGTGACGGTCGCCCTGGCGATGTGGTTCGTCGTGGCCACGCTCAAGCCCGAATGGGTGCAGAACCGGCCCCTGTCGACTGCGGTGGGGTCGTCGTCCAACCCGGCCCCTCAGGTCACGCTGGCCCCTGCCGCAGCCGGCGGCAGCAGCTATGCTGCCGCGGCCAAGCGCGCAGCACCGGCGGTGGTGAGCGTCATCACGAGCAAGACACCGACCGCGCGCGATCCGCGCGCCGCCGACCCCTGGTTCCGCTATTTCTTCGGCGACCCCGACTCGCAGGCGCAGAGCGGCGTGGGCTCGGGCGTCATCGTCTCGCCCGAAGGCTATGTGCTGACCAACAACCACGTGGTCGAGCGCATGGACGACATCGAGGTCGTGCTGTCCGACGGGCGGCGCACCAAGGCCGAGGTGATCGGCACCGACCCCGAGGCCGACCTCGCGGTGCTGCGCATCAAGCTCGACAAGCTGCCGTCGGTGAGCTTCGGCGACTCCGACGCGCTGCAGGTCGGCGACGTGGTGCTGGCGATCGGCAACCCCTTCGGCGTCGGCCAAACGGTCACCTCCGGCATCGTGTCGGCGCTCGGCCGCAACCAGCTCGGCATCAACACCTTCGAGAACTTCATCCAGACCGACGCGGCCATCAACCCCGGCAATTCCGGCGGGGCGCTGATCGACGCCGCCGGCAACCTGATGGGGATCAACACCGCGATCTACTCGCGCTCGGGCGGCAGCCTCGGCATCGGTTTCGCGATCCCGGTGTCCACGGCCCGCCAGGTGATGGAAGGCCTGATCCGGGACGGCCAGGTGACGCGCGGCTGGATCGGCGTGGAGCCACGCGACCTCACGCCCGAGATCGCCGAGACCTTCAACCTCAAAGTGTCGCAGGGCGTGCTGATCACCGGCGTGCTGCAGGGCGGCCCGGCCAGCGACGGCGGCCTGCGGCCCGGCGACGTGGTGGTGAAGGTGGCCGACTCGCCGGTCGGCAACACCTCGCAGCTGCTCAACGTCGTGGCCTCGCTCAAGCCACGCTCGAAGGCCCGGCTCGTGGTGCAGCGGGGCGACAGCGAAGTGGCGCTCGACGTCGTGGTGGCGCAGCGGCCGAAGGCACCGCGGCAGCAGCGCGAACCCTAGACGGCGCCGTCCTCGGCCGCCGCATCGGGCGCCTGGGTGTGCTTGATGAACACCTTGGCGGCCCAGATGCCGATCTCGTACAGGATGCACATCGGGATAGCGAGCGCGAGCTGCGAGATCACGTCGGGCGGCGTGACGATCGCCGCGATGATGAACGCGACGACGATGAAGTAGGCGCGGAAGGACTTCAGCTTCTCGATCGACACGATGCCCATGCGCGCCAGCACCACCACCACCACCGGCACCTCGAAGGCCGCGCCGAAGGCGATGAACATGCTCAGCACGAAGCCGAGGTAGGCCTCGATGTCCGGCGCCGCGGTGATGCTCTTCGGCGCGAAGCTCTGGATGAACTTGAACACCTGCCCGAACACGAAGAAGTAGCAGAACGCCACGCCCAGCAGGAACAGCAGCGTGCTCGACACCACCAGCGGCATCACCAGCTTCTTCTCGTGCGTGTAGAGACCGGGCGCGACGAAGGCCCACACCTGGTACAGCACCACCGGCAGCGCGAGCATGAAGGCCGCCATCAGCGTGATCTTCAGCGGCACCAGGAACGGCGAGATCACGTTGGTCGCGATCAGCGTCGTGCCGGCCGGCAGGTGCGCCACCAGCGGCGCCGCCAGCAGGTCGTAGAGCGCCGACGGGCCGGGCCAGAGCGCCAGAGCGCCGAAGCAGACGATGATCGCCAGCACCGCGCGGATCAGCCGGTCGCGCAGTTCGATCAGGTGCGCGACGAAGGGCTGCTCGCTGCCTTCGAGCTCGTCGCGGGAGTCAGGGGCGCCCACGGGCTACAGCGGGCGCGGCGGCCTGAAGCGCGCCACACGGGCGGCACCCGACTGGGCCTTGGCCCGCACGCCGTGCCGCTGCCTGTACCACTGCGGCACGGCGCCGCGCTTGAGCCGCCAGTTCTTGCGCGGGTGCGTGTAGGCCGGCGGCGGCTCGCTCAGCGGCTCCCCAGCGTGATAGCTGTCGGCCGCCGCGCTGCCGCTGCCGCTGCCGCCTCCGTTGCCGTCGGATGACGACAACGACTCCCAGGCCTGGTTCATCTCGCTGCTCGTCCTGTTCACTTCGCTGGACACCGATTGCTCGACGTTGCGCGCGGCATCCTCGAAGTCGGTCTTCATCTTCTTGAGCTCTTCGAGCTCGATGGAGCGATTGACCTCGGCCTTGACGTCGGCCACGTAGCGCTGGGCCTTGCCCATCAGGTGGCCGACGGTGCGCGCGACCTTCGGCAGGCGTTCGGGACCGATCACGATCAGCGCCACCGCGCCGATCAGTGCGATCTTGTCGAAGCCGAAGTCGATCATGCGCGCGCCGCTCCGCCCGCTCAGGACTTCTGCTTCGCCTCGACGTCGACGGTGTTCGCGTCGGCGCTCTTGCTCGCCGTGACCTGCTGCGCCGGATCGGCCGGCGCGGCCGAGCCGTCGCGCACGCCGTCCTTGAAGCCCTTCACGGCGCCGCCGAGGTCGCTGCCGATGTTCTTGAGCTTCTTCGTGCCGAACACCAGCACGACGATCAACAGCACGATCAACCAGTGCCAAATGCTGAAGGAACCCATGTCGTTCTCCTGAAGACCCGGTAAGGGCAGCCGCAGATTTTAGGCCAGCCCCGCATGACAGACCCGCAAAGCGGGCCGAGGTTCACCCCTTGGCCCAGGGGCGGGGGCCGCCGATCACGTGCATGTGCAGGTGGTAGACCTCCTGCATGCCGTCCTTGCCGGTGTTGATCAGGGTGCGAAAGCCATTGGTGACGCCCAGTTCGCGCATCAGCCGCGGGGCCAGCGCCAGCATGCGGCCCATCAGTTCCTGGTCGCCGGGGCCGATGTCGGCCAGGGTCGCGATGTGGCGCTTGGGGATCACCAGCACATGCACCGGCGCCCAGGGGTTGATGTCGTGGAAGGACAGCAGATGCTCGTCCTCGTAGGCCTTGCGGGACGGGATCTGCCCCGCAATGATCTTGCAGAAGATGCAGTTCGGATCGTGGTCGCTCATGGGGGACGGGGCAGAAAGTTGTCAGGACGGCATCGGCTGGTTGCCGTTGAGGTTCAGCCAGCCGCGCACGATGCGGTAGAGGAACCAGATGGAGATCAGCCCCCAGGCGATCCAACCCGGGATGAAGAACAGCAGCCACAGCCAGGAGGTGACGATGTACAGGCCCCCGGCCCACAGCACGGACCGGATGCGCCAGCTGAAGTGCGAGGCCTGCCAGGTGCCCGCGGCCTCGTCCTTCTTCACCATGTCGATGATGAAGGCCACGATCAGCAGCGCCACGCTGGCCTGCACGCCGGGCAGCACCGCACCGACCGCGACGATCAGGTGCAACAGGTAGCTGACGGTGCCGACCGTCTTGAGGGAGCGCTCGCGCTCGTCGCTGTCGATCACCGTGCTCATGGGCCGCTCTCCTTCGTGGACTCGGCCTCGCGGCCCCTGACCTTGCGCAACGCGAACTCCTCGAGACCCGACTGGCCCTCGCGGCGCTCGAGTTCGGCCAGCACCTGGGCCGGCGTGAGGCCGAAATGCGCCAGCGCCACCATGGCGTGGAACCACAGGTCGGCCGCCTCGGCGACGATCTTCGGGCGGTCGCCGTCCTTGGCGGCCATCACGAACTCGGTCGCCTCCTCGCCGACCTTCTTCAGGATCGCGTCGGTGCCCTTGTGGAACAGGCGCGCGACGTAGCTCGCGTCGGGGTCGCCGCCGCGGCGCGACTCGATCACGGCCGCCAGGCGGGCCAGGGTGTCGTCACCGCTCATCTGTAGATGTGCTCCGGGTCCTTCAGCACCGGCTCGACCGCGTGCCAGGCGCCGGCCTCGTAGCGCTGGAAGAAGCAGCTGTGGCGGCCGGTATGGCAGGCGATCGAGGGCGCGTGGCCGAGCTGCTCGACCTTCAGCAGCAGCACGTCGTTGTCGCAGTCCAGCCGCATGTCGCGCACCTTCTGGATGTGGCCCGACTCCTCGCCCTTGTGCCACAGCCGGCCGCGCGAGCGGCTCCAGTAGACCGCCTCGCCCAGCTCGGCGGTGCGCGCCAGCGCCTCGCGGTTCATCCACGCGAACATCAGCACGTCGCCGGTGGCGGCTTCCTGCGCGATCACCGGCAGCAGGCCGTCGCGGTCCCAGCGAATATCGTCCAGCCAAGTCATGCCAGCAGTTTAGCGAGTCAGGGCAATCCCCTCCCGAACGGCGCCATCGGCAAACAACGATCTGCCGAGTGGACGCCGCGGGTCCGGCTCCGCCGGCCCGCCAGCGTCGCCCCCTCGAGGGGGAGCGGCGCAGCCGCAACGGGGGTGGGAGTCAAGTCCTGACGGGGATGCCGCGCTCGGCCATCAAGGCCTTGGCCTGGCCGACGGTGAACGTGCCGTAGTGGAAGATGCTGGCCGCCAGCACCGCGTCGGCGCCACCGAGCTGGATGCCCTCGGCCAGGTGCTCCAGCGCGCCGACGCCGCCGGAGGCGATCACCGGCACCGGCACCGCGTCGCTCACGGCGCGCGTCAGCGGCAGGTTGAAGCCGATCTGCGTGCCGTCGCGGTCCATGCTGGTCAGCAGGATCTCGCCGGCGCCGTGCTCGGCCATCTGCTGCGCCCAGGCCACCGCGTCGAGGCCGGTGTTCTTGCGCCCGCCGTGCGTGTAGACCTCCCAGCCCGCGCCGCCCACCCGGGCCTTGGCATCGATGGCGACCACGATGCACTGGGCGCCGTACTTGTCGGAGGCGTCGCGGATCAGCTGCGGGTTCGCGACCGCCGCCGAGTTGAAACTCACCTTGTCGGCCCCGGCGTTGAGCAGGCGACGCACGTCCTCGACGCTGCGCACGCCGCCACCGACGGTGAGCGGAATGAAGACCTGCGAGGCCACCGCCTCGATGATGGGGAGGATGAGGTCGCGCCCGTCGCTGGTGGCGGTGATGTCGAGGAAGGTCAGTTCGTCGGCGCCCTGCTCGTTGTAGCGCGCCGCGATCTCCACCGGGTCGCCGGCATCGCGCAGCTCGACGAAGTTGACGCCCTTGACGACGCGGCCGCCGGTGACGTCGAGGCAGGGGATGATGCGCTTGGCGAGCATGCGGGGGCGCCGCTCAGGCGTCGCCGTTCAGCGCGTCGGCCCGCGCCTGCGCCGCGGCGAAGTCGAGGTCGCCGGTGTAGATCGCCCGGCCGCAGATCACGCCCTCGATGCCCTCGCCCTCGACCGCACAGAGCCGCTCGATGTCGGCGATGTCGCTGAGGCCGCCCGAGGCGATCACCGGGATGGTGAGTGCCTGCGCCAGCTTCACGGTGGCGTCGATGTTGATGCCGCTCAGCATGCCGTCGCGGCCGATGTCGGTGTAGATCACGCCCTCGACGCCGTAGTCCTCGAACTTCTTCGCCAGGTCCACCACCTCGTGGCCGGTCAGCTTGCTCCAGCCGTCGGTCGCGACCTTGCCGTCCTTGGCATCGAGCCCGACGATGATGTGGCCGCCGAAGGCCGTGCAGGCATCGCGCAGGAAGCCGGGGTTCTTGACCGCGGCGGTGCCGATGATCACGTAGGACAGGCCGTCGTCGAGGTAGCGCTCGATGGTGTCGAGGTCACGGATGCCGCCGCCCAGCTGCACCGGGATCTCGTCGCCCACCTCCTTCAGGATCGCCTTGATCGCCGGCTCGTTGACCGGCTTGCCGGCGAAGGCGCCGTTCAGGTCGACCAGGTGCAGGCGGCGCGCCCCGGCGTCGAGCCAGCGCCGGGCCATCGCGGCGGGGTCCTCACCGAAGGTGGTGGACACATTCATGTCGCCTTGCTTCAGGCGCACGCAGCGGCCGTCTTTCAGGTCGATGGCAGGGATCAGCAACATGGCTGTCAGGGGGATGGGGGTCAGGGGCACCAGCCGAGGAAGTTGCGGTACAGGGCCAAGCCGTGTGCAGCGCTCTTCTCGGGGTGGAACTGGGTGGCAAAAATATTATCGCGTGCCACCGCACTGGTAAAGCGCGCGCCATAGTCGGTTTCACCAACGCTGTGCGCCGGATCGGCCGGCTGCGCATAGAAGCTGTGCACGAAATAGAACCAGCTGGCATCGGGCACGCCGGCCCACACCGGGTGCGGACGCGCCTGCAGCACCTGGTTCCAGCCCATCTGCGGCACCTTGTAGCGGCTGCCGTCGGGCTGGAGTCGGCCTTCGAGCTGGAAGCGCCGCACCCGGCCCGGGATCAGCCCCAGGCCCGGCGTGTCCTGTTCTTCGCTGTGATCGAGCAGCATCTGCATGCCGACGCACACGCCCATCAGCGGCTTGTCGGCGGCGGCCTCGAGCACGGCAGCCCGCAGGGCGCCCCCGTGCGCCTCACGCAGCTCGCGCATGCAGTCGCGCATCGCGCCCTGGCCGGGCAGCACCACGCGTTCGGCGGCGCGCACCACGTCGGGCTCGGCCGTCACCACCACCTCGAAGCCGGTCCCCGCGGCCGCGTGCAGCACCGCCTGCGACACCGAGCGCAGGTTGCCCATGCCGTAGTCGACGACCGCCACGCGACGGCTCATGTCAGAGGCTGCCTTTCGTCGACGGAATGACCCCGGCCATGCGAGGGTCGCGCTCCAGCGCCATGCGCAGCGCCCGCGCAAAGGCCTTGAAGACCGTCTCGCACTGGTGGTGAGCGTTGTCGCCGTGCAGGTTGTCGATGTGCAGCGTGACGCCGGCATGGTTCACGAAGCCCTGGAAGAACTCGTAGACCAGCTGGGTGTCGAGCGCGCCGATCATGCCGGCCTTGAACGGCACACGCATGTGCAGCCCGGGCCGGCCGGAGAAGTCGACCACCACGCGGCTCAGCGCCTCGTCGAGCGGCACATAGGCATGGCCGTACCGGCGCAGCCCCTTCTTGTCGCCGACCGCCTTGGCGAAGGCCTGGCCGAGCGTGATGCCGACGTCCTCGACGGTGTGGTGGCCGTCGATGTGCAGGTCGCCGTCGGCCTCGATCTCCAGGTCGACCAGCCCGTGGCGCGCCAGCTGGTCGAGCATGTGGTCGAAGAAGCCGATGCCGGTGGCGAGCCTGGCCACGCCCGTGCCGTCGAGGTCGACGCGCACGCGGATCCTGGTTTCGGCGGTGTCGCGCCGGACTTCGGCAACTCGGTTCGGTTCGGTCATGACAGGATGCCTTTCAAGGCCGCGATCATCTGGTCGTTCTCTTCGGGCAGGCCGACGGTGAGGCGCAGGCAGTTTGCCAGCAGCGGGTGCAGGCCGGACACGTTCTTCACCAGCACGCCGCGCGCCTTCAGGCCCTCGAACGCGGCCTTCGCGTCGGGCACCCGGACCAGCACCATGTTGGCCTCGCTCGGGAACGGCGTGGCGCCCGGCATCGCGCGCAGCGCGTCCAGCAGCCGCGCGCGCTCGGCGCGCAGCACGGCGGCCTGGCGCGCGAACTCGTCCTCGTGCTCCAGCGCGAACAGCGCCGCCTCGCAGTTCAGCACGCTCACGTTGTAGGGCGGGCGCACCTTGTCGATCTCGGCCACCAGCGCGGCCGGACCCATCAGGTAGCCCAACCGCACACCGGCCAGGCCGAACTTGCTGAGCGTGCGCATCAGCAACACGTGGTCGTGGCGCGCCAGCCGGTCGATGTAGCTGCGGCTCGCGAACGGCTGGTAGGCCTCGTCGATCACCACCAGGCCGCCGTGCTCGCGCACCGCGTCGACGACGCGCTCGATCACCGCGTCGTCCCACAGGTTGGCGGTCGGGTTGTTCGGATAGGCCAGGTAGGTGAGGGCCGGCCGGTGCGCGCGCACCGCGGCCAGCATCGCCGCGGCGTCGAGCTCGAAGTCGGCGGTCAGCGGCACGCCGACGAAGCGCAGCCCCTGCAGCCGGGCCGACATCTCGTACATCACGAAGCCCGGCAGCGGTGCCAGCACGGTCGCGCCCGGCACATCGCAGGCCATGCTGAGCAGCGAGATCAGTTCGTCGGAGCCGTTGCCCAGCATCAGGCCGCAGCCGGCCGGCAGGCCGGCGTGGCGGGCCAGCGCCGCGCGCAGCTCGTCGGTGCGCGTGCCGGGATAGCGGTTGATCGCCAGCGCGCCGAGCCGGCGGCCCAGCTCGGCCTGCAACGCGGCGGGCAGGCGGTGCGGGTTCTCCATCGCGTCGAGCTTCACGAAGCCGTCCGACGGCTGGATCGCGTAGGCGTGCATGTTCTGCACGTCCTGGCGGATGAAGCGCGCGAGGCGGGGCGCGAGCGGGGGTCCGCCGTTGTTGCTGTTGCCGCTGCTCATCGTGCCGCTCCCGGCTTCTTCGCCAGCCGCATCTCGGCCGCCTGCGCATGCGCCTGCAGGCCCTCGCCGTAGGCCAGCTCGGCGGCGATCACGCCCAGCGTCTGCGCGCCCTGCTCGCTGACCTCGATCAGGCTGCTGCGCTTCTGGAAGTCGTAGACGCCCAGCGGCGAACTGAAGCGCGCGGTGCCCGAGGTCGGCAGCACGTGGTTCGGCCCGGCACAGTAGTCGCCCAGCGATTCGCTGGTGTAGGCACCGAGGAAGATCGCGCCGGCGTGGCGCAGCAGCGGCTCCCAGCGGTGCGGCTCGTTCGAGCTCACTTCCAGGTGCTCGGGCGCGATGCGGTTGCTGATCTCGCAGGCCTCCTCCATCGAGCGGGTGTGGATCAACGCGCCGCGCCCTTCCAGCGAGGCGCGGATGATCGCGGCACGCGGCATGCCGGGCAGCAGCCGGTCGATCGCCGCCTGCACCGCATCGAGGTAGGCCGTGTCGGGGCACAGCAGGATGCTCTGCGCCAGCTCGTCGTGTTCGGCCTGGCTGAACAGGTCCATCGCCACCCAGTCGGCCGGCGTGCTGCCGTCGGCCAGCACCAAAATTTCGCTGGGCCCGGCGATCATGTCGATGCCCACCGTGCCGAACACGCGCTTCTTCGCGCTCGCCACATAGGCGTTGCCGGGGCCGGTGATCTTGTCGACCTGCGGCACCGTGGCCGTGCCGTAGGCCAGCGCAGCCACCGCCTGCGCGCCGCCGATCGTGAAGGCGCGCGTCACGCCGGCCACGTGCGCAGCGGCCAGCACCAGGGTGTTGCGCTCGCCCTTTGGCGTGGGCACCACCATCACGATCTCGGGCACGCCGGCCACATGGGCCGGCACCGCATTCATCAGCAGGCTGGACGGATAGGCCGCCTTGCCACCCGGCACGTAGATGCCCACGCGGTCCAGCGGCGTGACCTTCTGGCCCAGCAGCGTGCCGTCCTCGTCGCGGTAGCTCCAGCTGCGGCCGCAGGCCTCGAGCTGGCGTTCGTGGTAGCTGCGGATGCGGCGTGCGGCCTGCTGCAGCGCGTCGCGCTGCGCTGGCGTGATGGCCGCGAAGGCCGCGGCGAAATCGGCCTGCGTCAGCTCGAGCTCGCCCATCGAGCCGACCGGCAGCGCGTCGAAGCGCGCGGTGTACTCGAGGACCGCGGCGTCGCCGCGCTGCCGCACGTCGGCCAGGATCGCGGCGACGCGGCTCTCGATCGCATCGTCGGTCTCCGCCGACCAGTGCTGCACGGCCCGGAATGCCGCCTCGAAATCGGGCTGCGTGGTGGCCAGGCGGCGCAGGTTCACGCGGGCTGGGGTGCTCATGTTCACTCCCGGGGGATGGCTGCTGCGAAGGCGTCGATCAGCGGACGGATCGCCTCGCGCTTGAGCTTCAGCGCGGCCTGGTTCACCACCAGGCGCGACGAGATGTCCATGATCCGCTCGACCTCGAGCAGGTGGTTGGCCTTGAGCGTGCTGCCGGTCGACACCAGGTCGACGATGGCATCGGCCAGCCCGGTCAGCGGCGCCAGCTCCATCGAGCCGTAGAGCTTGATCAGGTCGACGTGCACGCCCTTGTCGGCGAAGTGGTCGCGCGCGACGCTCACGTACTTGGTCGCGACGCGGATGCGCGAGCCCTGCTTGACCGCCGCGGCGTAGTCGAAGTCGGCCCGCACCGCCACGCTCATGCGGCACTTGGCGATGCGCAGGTCCAGCGGCTGGTAGAGGCCCTGGCCGCCATGCTCCAGCAGCACGTCGAGCCCGACCACGCCGAGGTCGGCACCGCCGTGCTGCACATAGGTGGGCACGTCGGTGGCGCGCACCAGCACCACGCGCACGTCGGGCCGGTTGGTCGGCAGGATGAGCTTGCGCGAGGTTTCCGGATCCTCGGTGACTTCGATGCCCGCGGCCAGCAGCAGCGGCAGCGTCTCTTCGAAGATGCGACCCTTGGACAGCGCCAGCGTGATCGTCATGATTTCACCCGCTCGATGTCGGCACCCAGGCCGCGCAGCTTCGTTTCCATCTGGTCGTAGCCGCGGTCCAGGTGGTAGATGCGGTCGACCAGGGTCTCGCCGCTGGCCACCAGCCCGGCGATCACCAGGCTGGCCGAGGCGCGCAGGTCGGTGGCCATCACCGTGGCGCCCGACAGCTGCGGCACGCCGGTGACGATGGCCGTGTGGCCGTCGACCTCGATCTTCGCGCCCAGGCGCACCAGTTCATCGACGTGCATGAAGCGGTTCTCGAAGATGGTCTCGGTGACGCGCGCGGTGCCCTCGGCGATGCAGTCGAGCGCCATGAACTGCGCCTGCATGTCGGTCGGGAAGGCCGGGTACTCGCTGGTGCGGAAGCCCACCGCCTTCAGCTTGCCGTCGGAGGCGATGCGGATCCAGTCGCTGCCGGCCTCGATGCGGACGCCGGCCTCGCGCAGCTTGTCGATCACCGCGTCCAGGTGGTCGGCGCGCGCGTGCTTCAGCAGCACCTCGCCGCCGGCCGCGGCCACCGCGCACAGGAAGGTACCGGCCTCGATGCGGTCGGGCACCACGCGGTGCCCGCCGCGCGGGGCGTGCAGTTGCGCGACACCCTGGATGCGGATCTTGCTGCTGCCGTGGCCCTCGATCTTCGCGCCCATCGAGATCAGCATCTCGGCCAGGTCGGGGATCTCGGGTTCCTGCGCGGCGTTCTCGAGCACGGTCTCGCCGTCGGCCAGCGTCGCGGCCATCAGCAGGTTCTCGGTGCCGGTGACGGTCACCATGTCCGTCGTGATGCGCGCGCCGCGCAGCCCGCCCGAGGCCCTGGGCGCCTTCGCGATGATGTAGCCGTGCTCGACGCTGATCTGCGCGCCCATCGCCTGCAGGCCCTTGATGTGCTGGTCCACCGGCCGCGAGCCGATCGCGCAGCCGCCCGGCAGCGACACCGTGGCCTCGCCGAAGCGCGCCAGCAGCGGCCCGAGCACCAGGATCGATGCCCGCATGGTCTTCACCAGGTCATAGGGCGCCTCGGGGCTGCTGACCGGACCGGCGTCGATGGTGACCTCGTCGGGGCGGTTCTCGCTGCGCTCGGCCACGGCACCCATGTTGCGCAGCAGCTTCAGCGTGGTCGAGACGTCCTGCAGGCGCGGCACGTTCGAATAGCGCACCGGCTCCGCTGTCAGCAGCGCAGCGCACAGCTCCGGCAGCGCCGCGTTCTTGGCGCCCGAGATCGTGACCTCGCCGTGGAGACGGCGGCCGCCGCGAATGATGAGTTTGTCCATGGTGCGGTGTTCATCACCGCCCGCATCACGCGCTTGCACGGACCGCCCTCGCCACGAGGGAGCGCACAAGCCGCGCCACAGGGGCGGCTTGTGGATCAGTGGTGGTGGGCAGCGGCGGTGCGGGCCGGGGAGCCCTGCACCGCGAATTCGGCCGGCGTCAGCGTCTTCATCGACAGCGCGTGGATTTGTTCGCGCATTCTATCGCCGAGCGCCGCGTAGACCCGCTGGTGGCGGCGGACGCGGCTCAGGCCATCGAACTCGGCCGACACGATGGTGGCGAAGAAGTGGCGGCCGTCGCCCTCGACCTGCAGATGCTCGCAGGCGAGCCCTTGCGCGATGTAGCGCTGCACGTCGTCTGCGGTGGGGTCGGCCATGGCGCCAGTGTATCGGGCGTTCAGGAACGCAGCTTGTAGCCGGTCTTCAGCAGCCGCAGCGACACCGCCGAGACGGCCGCCAGGCTGGTGGCGACCACCGCCAGGCTGATCCACGGGCTCACGTCGCTGACACCGAAGAAGCCGGCCCGGAAGCCGTCGATCATGTAGAAGAAAGGGTTGAGATGGCTCACCGCCTGCCAGAACGGCGGCAGCGAGTCGATCGAATAGAACACGCCCGACAGAAAGGTCATCGGCATCACGATGAAGTTCTGGAACGCCGCGATCTGGTCGAACTTCTCGGCCCACAGGCCGGCCACCAGGCCCAGCGCGCCCATCATCGCGGACCCCAGCACCGCGAACACCAGCGCCCAGGCCGGCGCGGCCAGGCCGGGCGGCGCGAACCACACGGTGACGGCCAGCACCCCGGCGCCCACCACCAGGCCGCGCACCACCGAGGCGCCCACATAAGCCGCGAACCAGGCCCAGTGCGACAGCGGCGTCACCAGCAGGAAAACGAGGTTGCCGGTCACCTTGCTCTGGATCAGCGACGAGCTGCTGTTGGCGAAGGCGTTCTGCAGCACGCTCATCATCACCAGCCCCGGGATCAGGAAGCTGGTGTAGCCGACGCTGCCGTAGACCTTCACGTGCGCCTCGAGCGCGTGGCCGAAGATCAGCAGGTAGAGCACGGCGGTCAGCACCGGCGCCGCCACGGTCTGGAAACTGACCTTCCAGAACCTCAGCATTTCCTTGTACAGCAGCGTGCGCGCGCCCGCCAGCAGTGCGAAGCTCATACCGCCACCTTCACCTGCGGCAGCGTGCGCGGCGGGCCCTGCATGATCTCGAGGAACACGTCCTCCAGGTCGGCGCGGCCGATCTCCAGTTCCTCCACCCGCACCTCGGCGCTGCGCAGCAGCGCGAGCAGCGTCTCGACCTCGGCGGCGTCGTGCGCGGTGAGCTGCACGATGCGGCCGGTCACGCGCGCCTGGGCCGCCACCGCCGGCGGCAGCGCCTGGTCGGTCTTGAAGCGCAGCATGGTGCTCGCGGTGCCGGCCAGCAGGTTGGCGGTGCGGTCCAGCGCCACCACGCGGCCCTGCTTGAGCATCGCGATGCGCCCGCACAGCGCCTCGGCCTCTTCCAGGTAGTGCGTGGTCAGCAGCACGGTGTGGCCCTCGCGGTTGAGCCGCGCGATGAACTGCCACAGCGTCTGGCGCAGCTCCACGTCGACCCCGGCGGTCGGCTCGTCGAGCACGATCACCGGCGGCCGGTGCACCAGCGCCTGCGCCACCAGCACGCGGCGCTTCATGCCGCCCGACAGCTGGCGCATGTTGGCGTCGGCCTTGTCAGCCAGCCCCAGGTGGTGCAGCAGCTCGTCGATCCAGGCGTCGTTGGCCTGGCGGTCGGCGCGCACACCGAAATAGCCGCTCTGGATGCGCAGCGTCTCGCGCACCGAGAAGAACGGGTCGAACACCAGCTCCTGCGGCACGATGCCCAGTGCGCGGCGCGCGGCCGCGTAGTCGTCCACCACATCGTGGCCCTGCACCGTGACGCGCCCGCGGGTCGCGCGGCTCAGGCCGGCCAGGATGCTGATCAGCGTGGTCTTGCCGGCGCCGTTGGGGCCGAGCAGGCCGAAGAAGTCGCCCGGCTCGATGTCGAAACTCACGTCCTGCAGGGCATGCAGGTCGGCTCGCCGGCTGCCGCGCGGGGCAAGGTAGGTCTTGGAAACGGAGTCGAAACGAACGGCCGGCATGAAGGTCTCGGGGGACAGCCGGGGATTGTAGGCAGGCCCCGCCATCGGTGCTGGCCGCCTTGGTGGCGCGTGATCTTGATGCTAGATTGACCGCAAACCAGCCTGCTCGCCCCACGGCGAGTCGACCGCGCCATGAGCCCACGGGTCCCGAAGAAAGCACCGCGCCGCACGGCCGAGCGCATCCTGGAGGTGACGCTGGAACTGTTCAACCGCTTCGGCGAACCCAATGTCAGCACCACGCTGATCTCGGCCGAGCTCAGCATCAGCCCCGGCAACCTCTATTACCACTACCCGGCCAAGGACGAGCTGATCAACAGCCTGTTCGACCGCTACGAGGCCGCCCTCACCGATCTGCTGCGGGCGGCCGACAACGTGCGCAACGTCGAGGATGCCTGGCTGTTCTTCCACATGCTGTTCGAGCTGATCTGGCAATACCGCTTCCTGTACCGCGACCTGAACGACCTGCTCAGCAAGAACCGTCGCCTGGAGACCCATTTCCAGTTCGTGCTGAAGAACAAGCAGCTGGCGGTCAAGGCGGTGCTCGACGGCCTCAGCCGCGCACAGGCGATGCGCATCGACGCGCGCGAGGCCGAGCCGGTGGCCACCTCGATGGTGGTGGTGCTGACCTACTGGCTCAGCTACGAGTACGTGCGCGACCCGCGCAAGGCGCTGGAGCCCGAGAGCGCCGGCGCGGCGCTGCTGCGCGGCGCCCGTCACGTGCTCAGCCTGTTGATGCCCTACCTCGACCCCGGCCAGCGCGAGCACCTGCTGATGCTGGCCGGCAGCTACCAGCGCGACTGAGCGACACCGGACCGACGACCGAGAACCGAGAACGACGCAGGAGACCCGCACCATGGCCAAGTGGACCGCCTTCCCCTATGACAACGCCGCCTACGTGCACGACGCCGCGGCGCTGAAGAAGCACTGGGCCCGGCTGCATGCCGGCGACGCCGAACCCTGGCCCAAGGACGCTGCCGTGCAGGAGGCCTGGGCGCTGTTCCATGCCGGAGAGTTCAGGAAGGCGGTCGACGCCGGGCTGAAGGCTGGCGGCGCCGGTCTCACCGCGGCCAACAAGGCCCAGGCGATCTACGCCAACTACCTGGAGAAGAGCGAGAAGGTGAAGCTCGACCTGTTCCTCGAGCTCGCCCAGCGCGCCGAGGCCCAGGCCGCCGCCGAACCGAAGAACGCGAACGCGCACTACCTGATGGCCTATGCGGTGGGCCGCTACGGCCAGGGCATCAGCGTCGCGAAGGCGCTCGCCCAGGGACTGGGCAGCAAGGTGAAGAATGCGCTGGAGACCACCATCAAGCTGGCACCGAAGCACGCCGATGCGCACATCGCGCTCGGCGCCTTCCATGCCGAGGTGATCGACAAGGTCGGCAAGCTGCTCGGCAAGACCCAGGGCGCCGATGCCGCGACCGGGCTGAAGATGTTCCAGACCGCGCTGAAGCTCAACCCCGGCAGCGCGATCGCGATGGTGGAGTACGCCAACGGGCTGGTCATGCTCGAGGGTGACAAGCGCATGAAGGAGGCCGAGCAGCTCTATGTCCAGGCCGCCGCCTGCACGCCAGCCGACGCGATGGAGCGGCTGGACGTGGAGATGGCGAAGGCCGAGCTGGAGGACTGACGGGCGCGCGCCGCCGGCCGTGCCGGCCCGCTACTGCGCCGCGCGGCGCAGCGTCTCGACGACCGGCCGCTTCAGCACCTCGCGCAGGCCCCACCAGCCCGCCGCCAGCGCCAGCAGCGCACCGGCCGCGCCGCCGGCCAGCGGCACCCACAGCGGTGCGCTCCAGGTGAACTCGAAGGCATAGCGCGCCAGCGCCCAGCCGACCGCCAGCGCGGCCACCGAGGCCAGCACGCCGGCCAGCGCGCCCACCCCCAGCAGTTCGGCGCGCTGCACGCGCGCCAGCAGCGCGCCGCCGGCGCCGAGCGCCCGCATCACCGCGAACTCGCGGGCACGCTGTTCGCGCGTCGCGGTGACCGCGGCGAACAGCACCACCAGGCCGGTCGCCAGCGTGAAGCCGAACAGGAACTCGACCGCGCGGATCACCTGGTCGAGCACGCGCTGCACCTGGGCGATCGACGCCGACACGTCGACGTTCGTGATGTTCGGGAAGGCCCGCGAGAGCGCGTTGTCGAAGCCCGGCGCGCCCGGCTGGGCCAGCGGTGCGCGGAACGCCGCGATGTAGGTGGCCGGCAGCTCCTCGGGCAGGGTGGCGGTCGGGAACAGCACGAAGAAATTCACCCGCATCGAGCCCCAGTCGACCTTGCGCAGGCTGGTGATGCGGCCGTCCTGCTGCACGCCGGCGATGTCGAAGCGCAGCGTGTCGCCGAGCTTCACGCCCAGCGTCGCCGCCAGACCTTCCTCGACGCTGATCGCGCCGGCCTCGTCGGCCGTCCAGCGCCCCGCGACGACCTGGTTGTGGCCCGGCAGCCGGGCATCGTGGCTGAGGTTGAACTCGCGCTCCACGAGGCGCTGCGCGCGGTCCTCGGAGTAGTCCTCGGGCTTCACCGGCTTGCCGTTCACCGCGACCAGCCGGCCGCGGATCATCGGGTACCAATCGTAGGTCTTCACGCCGGCGTCGCGCAGCTGCTGCTGGAAGGCCTCGCCCTGCTCCGGCTGCACGTTGATGACGAAGCGGTTCGGCGCATCGGGCGGCGTGGCCTGGCGCCAGCTGCTGATCAGGTCGGTGCGCAGCAGCACCAGCAGCACCAGCGCCAGCAGACCGACACTGAGCGCGCTGACCTGCAGCACCGCGAAGCCGGGCCGCGCCGCGACCTGGCGCGTCGCCAGCACCAGCCAGCGCGGCGCACCGGCGGCCGACGACGGCACCGCGCGCCGCAGCGCCTGCACCGCCAGCCACGACAGCAGCGCGAACACCGCGATCGCGAGCGCGAAGCCGCCCACCGTGATGAGGCCGAGCTTCAGGTCCGAGGCCACCGCCAGCAGCAGCGCCGAGAAGCCCGCAAAGCCGGCCAGCAGCACGCCGACCGACGCCGGCCGCAGTTCGCCCAGGTCGCGCCGGATCACCCGCAGCGGCGGCACCTGCGCGAGCTGCAGCACCGGCGGCAGCCCGAAGCCGAGCAGCAGCGTGAGTCCCACGCCCAGGCCGAACAGCGCCGGCCACACGCTGGGCGCCGGCAGCGCCGACTCCACCAGCCCGGCCAGCAGCGCGACGAACACGAAGTGCACCGCCAGGCCCAGCAGCACGCCCAGCGCGCTGGCGATCAACCCCACCACCGCGAACTCCACGGTATAGGCCCCGGCGATGCGGCGCTGCGGCTGGCCCAGCACGCGCAGCATGGCGCAGTCGTCGAGGTGACGACCGGCGAAGTCACGCGCGGCGATGCCCACCGCCACCGCGGCCAGCAGCGCGGCCAGCAGCGCGACGAGGTTCAGGAACTTGGCGGCGCGGTCCAGCGTCTGGCGCATCTCCGGGCGGCCGCTGTCGAGCGACTCGATGCGCAAGCCCCGCCAGCCCTGCGCCTTCGCCTCGGCCTCGGCCCACGCCACGTAGCCGCGCACCGCCGCGTCGCCGCCCGGCCCCTGCCCGGCCAGCGCCAGCCGGTAGGTCACGCGGCTGGCCGGCTGCACCAGGCCGGTGGCCGGCAGGTCGGCGATGTTGAGCAGCGCGCGCGGCGCGAAGCTCATGAAGCCGGCGCCGCGGTCGGGCTCGAGCGTGATGACCGCCGCGATCGTGAGGCTGGCGTCGCCGAGCAGCAGCGGATCGCCGGGCTTCAGGTTCAGCGAGTCGAGGATGGCCGCGTCGACCCACACGCTGCCAGGGGCCGGCACGCCCGTGGCGCGGCGCTCGGGCGCGCCGGGCGCATCGGCGATCTTCAGCTGGCCGCGCAACGGGTAGCCGTCGCTGGCCGCCTTGACGGCCACCAGGCGCGAAGCCCCGCCCTGCGCGTCCGGCGCGCGGCCCATGCTGGGAAAGCTCACGGTGTGGGCCACCACCAGCCCGTCGGCACGGGCCCGATCGGTCAGACCCGACGGCGCCGGCTGGTCGCTCGCGACGATGGCGTCGCCGCCGAGCAGCGAACGCGCATCGCGCGCCAGGCCCTGGTTCAGCCGGTCGGCGAAGAAGCCGACCGCGGTGAGCGCGGCGACCGCCAGCATCACCGCGACGATGAGCAGCCGCAGTTCGCCGGCCCGGAAGTCGCGCACGAGTTGCCTGCGTGCCAGGGTCCACAGCGTCGGCGGGGTCGGAGCGGGTGCGTTCATCGGTGAGACAGGTGCAGCGGGAGCATGTCGGCCAGAGTTGCACGGTAGCGCAGCCACCCTTGCAAGTGCCGCGCGGGGCTTTGCGGAGGGCTTGTTGGGAGTAGCTGGCTTGGATCGAGCGACGCTGACCAGGGTGTATCGAAGCGCCGTGACGGGCCGCTGTGTGGAGTGAGGTAGAGGAGGAGGCGGCGGCCGATCAGGCCGACGCCGGGGGACACGAACGCAACACAGCGGCCCGGCGCGGCGCCCGCGCCAACACTCGACAGCCAACTTTCCTCACACCGCCGCGAAATGCGCATCGAGCGCATCGCACCACCGCTGCTTCTGCTCGGCGCTCGCGAAGCTGGCCTCGAAGCTGTTGCGCGCCAGCCGGTAGGCCTGCGTGGCGCCCAGCGCCAGCAGCGCCTCGAACGTGTCGGTGAAGTTCTGGTTCAGGTAGCCGCCGAAATAGGCCGGATCGTCGGAGTTGACAGTGGCGCACAGGCCGGCGTCGAGCATCGCCGCGAGCGGATGCCGCGCCAGCGTGTCGAACACGCGCAGCTTCACGTTCGACAGCGGGCACACCGTCAGCGGCATGCGCTCGGCGGCCAGGCGCGCCACCAGCGCCGGGTCCTCGAGGCTGCGCACGCCGTGGTCGATGCGCTCGACCTTCAACACGTCGAGCGCACTCCATACGTAGGCTGGCGGCCCTTCCTCGCCCGCATGCGCCACGAGGCGCAGGCCGAGCTCGCGGCAGCGCGCGAACACCCGCGCGAACTTCTCCGGCGGGTGCCCGCGCTCGCTGCTGTCGAGGCCCACGCCGACGAAGTGCTCGCGGTGCGGCAGGGCCTGCTCCAGCGTCTGGAAGGCCGCGTCCTCGCTGAGGTGGCGCAGGAAGCACAGGATCAACTCGCTGCTCACCCCCAGTTCCTGCTGCGCGGTCGCGCGGGCGCGAGCCAGGCCCTGGATCACCGTCTGGATCGGCACCCCGCGCTCGGTGTGGGTCTGCGGGTCGAAGAACAGCTCGGCATGGACCACGCGGTCCGCGGCGGCACGGCGGAAGTAGGCCATGGCCATGTCGAAGAAGTCGGCCTCCTCCAGCAGCACGCTGGCACCGGCGTAGTAGATGTCGAGGAAGCTCTGCAGGTCGGTGAACGCATAGGCCGCGCGCAGGGCATCGACGCTGGCATGGGGCAAGGTCACGCCGTTGCGGCCGGCCAGCGCGAAGATCAGCTCCGGCTCGAGCGAGCCCTCGATGTGGATGTGCAGCTCGGCCTTGGGCATGCTGCGCAGCAGGCCCGGCAGCGCCTCGCGGCCGATGCGGGCCGGGTCGAAGGGCACAGCGGGAGCGCTCGACGTCATCAGCAGACTCCGTAGGTGATGCCCTGCGCCTGCAGGTAGCGGCGGTAGGCCGCGCTCAGCCGGTCGGCCGCACAGTGCGCCTCGCCGCCCGACAGCGGCAGCCGGCGTGGCCGTTGCGACTCGAGCACCGGCTGGTCCTGGGTAAAGATGGTGTGCTGGAACGCGCGCAGTGTCGCATCCGGCGTCACCGGGTCGCTGGTGTACAGCGTGAACCAGACGCGGCTGCGCTCGGGCTCCAGCGGCGCCACCCACAGCGCATAGGCCTCCTGCGGGGCCGGCGTATCGCCGCCGGCCTGCTTGACCAGCACGGCGCTGCACGGCGACAGCACCTGGTAGCGGTAATCGATCCAGGCCCCGCCCGCCGATTGCGCACTGGCCTGCGGCTGCCACGCACGGTAGTGCGGCACGCCGGGCGCGCCGTCGGCGCGCAGCAGCACCTCGTAGGCCGGCACCTCGGTGTGGCCGCGGTCGCCGAGCCAGCCCTCGTGCACGAAGGCGAAGTGCGAGGTGTCGAGGAAGTTCTCGACCACGCGCGGCGCCGAGGTCGCCACATCGTAGGGACCGCAGACCACCGCCCGCCCGGGCACCGGGCCCGGGTCCGGCAGCGCGCTGGTCGCGCCGTCGAACGACACCCACAGCAGGCCGTGCGCCTCGCGCAGCGGATGGCCCTGCGCCGCCTGGCCGGCGGCCGGCGTGAAGGCCGGTTGCGCCGGGATGTGCAGGCAGCGCCCGGCACCGTCGAAGCGCCAGCCGTGGTACGGGCACTCGAGCTGCGCCCGGCCATCGACGACGCGCACCGCCCCGAGCGAGAGCCGCGTGCCGCGGTGCGGGCAACGATCGACGAAGGCATGGGGCGCCCCGGCTTCATCACGCCACAGCACCAGGTCCTCGCCGAACAGCGCTGCCGGCCGCGGGCCGGTGCCCAGATCGGCGGCGGCCGCCACCGGATACCAACCGCGATGCTCGTCGTTCATCGCGCTTCCTCGCTCGAAAAGACGGGCCGCCGCCTGCGGCGCGGCGCAGGCGGCGGCGTGGCCGTCAGCCGAAGACTACTTCGCCGACGGTATCTTGCCCTCGACGCCCTTCACGTAGAAGTCGATCTTGTCCTTCCAGGCCTGGTCGGCCGCCACGCCCTGGGCCAGCAGTTCCTTGCCGTCGTTGGAAAGCAGCGGCCCGGTGAAGACCTCGAAGCTGCCGGCCTTCATGCCGGCCTTGATCTCGTCGATCTTCTTCTTCGTGGCCTCGGGCACCACGTCGGCCACCTTGACCAGGTCGTTCTGGCCTTCCTTGACGCCCCACACGGTGCGCTCGGTCTTCCAGCTGCCGTCGATCACGTCCTTGACCGCCTTCTTGTAGTAGCCGCCCCAGTCGACGATGCAGCTCGCCAGGTGGGCCTTGGGCGCGAAGGCGCTCATGTCGCTGTCCCAGCCGAAGGCGTACTTGCCGTTCTTCTCGGCGGTCTGCAGCACCGCGGAGGAGTCGGTGTTCTGCAGCAGCACGTCGGCGCCGCCGTTGATCAGCGACTGCGCCGCCTCACCCTCCTTCGGCGGGTCGAACCAGCTGCTGACCCACACCACCTTGGTCTTGATCTTCGGGTTCACGCTCTGCGCGCCCAGGGTGTAGGCGTTGATGTTGCGCAGCACCTCGGGGATGGGGAAGGACCCGACGAAGCCGAGGACGCCGCTCTTGCTCATCGTGCCGGCGATGACGCCGGCCGCATAGGCGTCCTCGTAGAACTTGGCGTCGTAGATGCGCATGTTCGGCGCGGTCTTGTAGCCGGTGGCGTGCTCGAACTTCACGTCCGGGAACTCGGCCGCGACCTTCAGCATCGGCTCCATGTAGCCGAACGAGGTGGCGAAGATGATCTTGTTGCCCTGGGCGGCCAGGTCGCGGATCACGCGCTCGGCGTCGGCGCCCTCGGGCACCTTCTCGACGAAGCTGGTCTTGACCTTGTCGCCGTACTCGGCTTCCACCGCCTTGCGGCCCTGGTCGTGCGCATAGGTCCAGCCGGCGTCGCCGACCGGCCCCACGTAGACCCAGGCCGCCTTCAGCGGCTCGGCGGCCGGTGCCGGGGCGGCAGCCGCGGCCGGCGCGGGCGCCGGCGCCGGCTCCTCCTTCTTGCCGCAGCCCACCAGGGCCGCGGCGGCCGCGAGCGAAGACAGCGCCGCCAGGCGGGTCAGCAGCGCGCGGCGCGTGCTCGGAACGTTCATGGAAGCTTCTCCTGTGCGATGAAAGGTCGGACCGGCGCGCCGCGGGCGCTCACGAGCCGGGATGGAAGGGCTTGCCGAGCGAGGCCGGCATGTTGATGCGGATCCACAGCGGGTTGCGCGAGATGAGGGCGAGCACGACGATCGTGGCGAGGTAGGGCAGCATCGACAGCAGCTGGCTCGACACCTCGACGCCCGCGCCCTGCAGAGCGAACTGCAGCATCGTCACGCCGCCGAACAGGTAGGCACCGAGCAAGACACGTGCCGGTCGCCAGGTGGCGAAGGTGGTGAGCGCCAGCGCGATCCAGCCGCGCCCGGCCACCAGCCCCTCGACCCACAGCGGCGCGTACACCACCGACAGGAAGGCCCCGGCCACGCCGCACAGCGCGCCCCCCGCCACCACCGCCGCGAAGCGGATCATGCGCACCGGGTAGCCGAGCGCATGGGCGGACTCGGGCGATTCGCCGACCGCGCGCAGCACCAGTCCGGCGCGGCTGCGGTACAGGAACCAGCTCAGCCCGAGCACCGCGGCGATCGCCAGGTAGACCATCGGATGCTGGCGGAACAGCGCCGGACCGAGGAAGGGAATGTCGGCCAGCAGCGGCACCTCGAACGGCGCGCGGTCGGCCAGCTTCTTGCCGACCAGGTCGACGCCGACGAAGGCCGAGAAGCCGGCCCCGAACAGGCTCAGCGCCAGACCGGTGGCGTACTGGTTGGTGTTGAGGCCGATCACCAGCAGCGCGAACAGCGCCGCCATCGCCATGCCGGCCAGCGCGCCGGCCGCGAAGGCCAGCGCATCGCTGCCGGTGTAGAGCGCCGCGGCGAAGCCGGCGATCGCGGCGACCAGCATCATCCCCTCGGCGCCGAGGTTCAGCACGCCGGCCTTCTCGTTGAGCAGCAGGCCCAGCCCGGCGATGGCCAGCGGCGTGCCCGAGGCCAGCGTGGCGGCGATCAGCAGCGCGGCTTCGTTCACGACGCCGCCCTCGCCGTCGCTGCAGGAGCGGGCCTGCGCCGCCGGACCCGGTAGTGGATCAGCGTGTCGCAGGCCAGCAGCAGGAACAGCAGCAGGCCCTGGAACACGCCGGTCAGCGCATTGGGCAAGCCCAGGCGCGACTGGCCGAGTTCGCCGCCGATCAGCAGCATCGACAGCAGCACGCCCGAGCACACGATGCCCAGCGGGTGCAGGCGGCCGACGAAGCAGACGATGATCGCGGTGAAGCCGTAGCCGGTAGAAACATGCGGCGTGAGCTGGCGCAGCGGCCCGGCCGCCTCCATGGCGCCGGCCAGGCCGGCCATGCCGCCCGACATCAGCAGCGCGGTCCACAGCGAGGCGCGCGCCGAGAAACCGGCGTAGCGCGCCGCGGCCGGCGCCAGGCCGCCGACCTGCAGCTGGTAGCCGCGCCAGGAGCGGAACAGGAAGACCCAGAACAGCACCACCATCACCAGCGCCAGCATGAAACCCCAGTGCAGCCGCGATCCAGGCAACAGGGTCGGCAGCCAGGTCGAGGCGTCGAAGGTCCTGGTCTGCGGGAAGTTGAAGCCGCCCGGGTCCTTCCAGGGCACGAACACCAGGTAGTTCAGCAGCTGCTGGGCCACGTAGACCAGCATCAGGCTGACCAGGATCTCGCTGGCGTTGAAGCGGTCGCGCAGCAGCGCGGTGAGAGCGGCCCAGGCCATGCCGCCCAGCACGCCGGCCAGCAGCACCAGCGGCGAGTACAGGCCCCGCACGCCACTGACGCCCAGATGGGTGAGCCAGAGCGCGACGCCGCCGCCGGCGATCGCGCCGAGCAGGAACTGCCCTTCGGCGCCGATGTTCCAGACGTTCGAGCGGTAGCAGACCGCAAGCCCCAGCGCGCACAGGATCAGCGGCGTGGCCTTCAGCAGCACCTCCGACACCGAGCGCAGGCCGTTCAACGGCTCGACGAAGAAGATGCCCAGGCCCTTCAGCGGGTCCTTGCCGAGCGCGACGAACAGCAGTGCGGCCAGCAGCACCGTGAGCGCCAGTGCGATCAGCGGCGAGGCGAGCGCCATCGCCTGCGAGGGCTGGGCCCGGGCCTCGAGCTTAAGCATGGCGCAGCGCCTCGCCGGCAGCGGCCTTCGGCCACAGGCCGCTCATCCACTCGCCGATCATCTCGACCGTCGTGCGCATCGTCGGCACGCTCGGGCTCACGCGGCCCTGGGCGATGACGAGCAGGCGGTCGCTGATCTCGAACAGCTCGTCGAGCTCCTCGCTGACCACCAGCACCGCGCAGCCCTCGTCGCGCAGCTTCAGCAGCGCGCCGCGGATCTGCGCGGCCGCGCCGACGTCCACGCCCCAGGTCGGCTGCGAGACGATCAGCAGCTTCGGCCGCGCGTCGATCTCGCGGCCGACGATGAACTTCTGCAGGTTGCCGCCCGACAGGCTCTTCGCGGCCGCCTTCGGCCCGCCGGCCTTGACGTTGAAGGCCGCGATCAGCGCCGCGGCCAGGCGCTGCACCTGGGCCATGCGCAGCCAGCCGCCGCGGCCCACCGCCTCGGTGCGCGTCAGCAGCGTGTTCGCGGCCAGCGACAGCGTCGGCACCGCGCCGCGCCCCAGCCGCTCCTCGGGGACGAAGTGCAGGCCCAGCGCGCGGCGCGCGCGCGGCGGCTGCCGGCCGATGTCGTGGCCGAACAGGCTCAGCGCGCCGGCCGGCGCGCGTGCGTCCTCGCCCGACAGCGCGGCCATCAGCTCCTGCTGGCCGTTGCCCGAGACGCCGGCCACGCCGACGATCTCGCCGGCCCTCACCTCGAAGCCGATGTCCTTCAGATCGGTGCCGAACGGCGACTGCTTCGCGAGCGTCAGGCCGCTCACCTGCAGCGCCACGTCGCCGAGGCGCGCCTGGATGTGCTGCAGCTTCGGCGGCTCGGCGCCGATCATCAGCCGCGACAGCTCGGCATTGCCGACGGTGCGCGGGTCGACCTCGCCGGTGACCTTGCCGCCGCGCAGCACCGTGCAGTGGTGGCACAGCGCGCGGATCTCGTCGAGCTTGTGGCTGATGTAGAGGATGGAGCAGCCGCGCTCGGCGAGCTGGCGCAGCGTGACGAACAGGGTCTCGACGGCCTGCGGCGTCAGCACGGAGGTCGGCTCGTCGAGGATCAGCAGCTTGGGATCGGTGAGCAACGCACGCACGATCTCGACGCGCTGGCGCTCGCCGACCGACAGCGAGTGCACCGGCCGCGACGGGTCGACCTCGAGACCGTAGACCTTGGAGACCTGCACGATGCGCGCCGTCACCTCGGCCAGCGACAGGCTCTTGTCGAGGCCGAGCCACACGTTCTCGGCGGCGGTCAGCGTGTCGAACAGGCTGAAGTGCTGGTAGACCATGCTGATGCCGAGCTGGCGCGCCTGCGCCGGGCTCGCGATCTGCACCTGGCGGCCGTCCCAGATCATCTCGCCGGCGTCGGGCCGCACCGCGCCGTAGATGATCTTCATCAGCGTGGACTTGCCCGCCCCGTTCTCGCCCAGCACCGCGTGGATCTGCCCGGGCGCCACACGCAGGTTCACGCCGTCGTTCGCGCGGACCGACGGGTACTGCTTGGTGATGCCGAGGAGTTCGAGGCGGAGCATGGACGAGGGAGCGGATGCGGCGACGCTCAGAAGTGGTACTCGGCGCGGATCATCGGCGTGCGCGCGGTCGCGCCCTCGCCGGCCCCCGGGGTCTCGGTCGGGTTGCCGAACTTGTTCTTCCAGTACTCGTAGGCGATGCCGACCTTGAAGGTGCCCTTGGGAGCGCCCGCCAGCAGGCCGACGTCGAGCATCAGCTTCATGTCGACGTGGGTCTCGGGCTTGGTCGGGCCGCCGAACTCGTTGGTGCCCTTGTCGCCGATGTAGAGCGCGTAGCCCTCGAAGGCCAGCGGCAGGCTCCCGATCGGGATGCCCCACTCCGCCGCCAGCGCCGGGTGGGTGTCGTAGGTGTAGCGGTCGGCGATGCCCTTGGGCGAGTTGCTTTCCTTGAAGGCCAGCAGCGAGAGATTGGCGAAGCCCGGCACGTCGAACATCACCGTGGGGCCGAACACGAACATGCGCTTCTTCGAGGCATAGCCGTCGTTCTTGGTGTTCCAGTCGAAGCCGGCGGTGAAGCCGAAGCCGCGCACCGGGCCGACCTTGAGGTCCTTGCCCATCACCTTGCCGATGTCGAGCAGGTGGCGGTAGACGATGTAGACCTCCTGCGCGCCGGAGGCGCCGGGCGTGCCGTCGCCCGGGTCGTTGCGGTCCGAGAGCAGCAGGTCGGCGTTGAAGAAGTTCACGCCGTACTTGTAGCCGCTCACGTGCGTGAGGCCGACGATCGTCTTGGTGATGTCGTTGCGCGAACCGTCCGGGTTGTTGTTGTAGGGCTCGGCGAACTGGGTGCCGTAGCGCACGCTGATCGCGGTATCGCTCCAGTCGGCGGCGAGGCTCGTGAGGCTCGTGGCGGCGAGCGCGAGCGCCAGGGCGGTCTTGCAGGTCGGGTTCATCATGATCCTTCGGAGGAGTGGTGGGGCGTCGGTGAGCGGAGCAGCCTCGGTCGCTCTCCGCCCAACGCGGCGCGACTTCCGGACTCGCTCCGTCCTTGCGCAACTTCCGTACCAGAAGGAAAGGCCGCTCCGCCGGCCCCGATGCCACCAAAAGAGGCATCGTCCTTTTTGTATACCAGTTTGTGCACCATGTTGAATCCCACGCCGGAACGAACCGCCCAACGGCGACGCAGGCGCCGCGCCCGCGTTCAGCCGCGTTCGTGGCGGCAGCTGCCGGCCACGTAGGTGGCGACGAGGTTGCGCTCGTCGCCCAGCGTCATCCAGGCGAACACGCGCTCGTGCAGCGCGGCCAGCGGCGACACGCCGGCACGGCCGCGGCGCGCCACCGCGTCGCGGTGCGTCGCCACCGGGCCCACGGCCCAGTCCCACACCGCCAGGTCGGCCAGCGCGCCGGCGCCGAGCTGCCCGATCTCGTGCGCCAGGCCCAGCGCCTCGGCGGCGCCGCGCGTGGCCGCATGCAGCGCCTTCCAGGCGCTCAGCTTCACGCCGCGCAGCGCCTGCACCTTGTAGGCGTCGGCCAGCGTGCGCAGCATCGACAGGCTGGTGCCGCCGCCCACGTCGCTGGCCATCGACACGCGGTAGCCGGTGTCGACCGCGGCCTGCCAGTCGAACAGCCCGCTGCCGAGGAACAGGTTGCTCGACGGGCAGAAGGCGATCTGCGCGCCGGTGTCGCGCAGCAGCGCGCGGTCGGTGTCGTCGAGCCAGATGCCGTGCGCGAGCACCGCGCGCTCGTGCAGCAGGCCGTGGCGGTGGTAGACGTCGAGGTAGCTGCGCGCCTCGGGGAACAGCTCGGCGATCCAGCGCACCTCGTCGGTGTTCTCGGCCACGTGGGTCTGCAGGTAGACGCCCGGGTGTTCGCGGCACAGCCGACCGGTCATCGCCAGCTGTTCGGGCGTGCTGGTGGCCGCGAAGCGCACCGTCACGGCATACGACAGGCGGCCGTTGCCGTGCCAGCGCGCGATCAGATCGGCGCAATCGCGCTCGGCCTGCAGCACGTCGTCGCGCAGGCCGTCGGGCGCATGGCGGTCCATCAGCACCTTGCCGGCCACCAGCCGCATGCCGCGCGAGCGGGCCGAGGTGAACAGCGCCTCGGTCGCGCCCTTGTGGACGGTCGGGAACACCACCGCCGCAGTGGTGCCGTGCGCCAGCAGCGCATCGACGAAGCGCTCGGCGCCGCTGGCCGCCACCAGCGGATCGGCATAGCGCAGCTCGGCAGGGAAGGTGTAGGTGTTCAGCCACTCGAGCAGCGCGGTGCCGTAGCTCGCGATCACGTCGAGCTGCGGGCAGTGCACATGGGTGTCGATGAAGCCCGGCGTGATCAGCCGCCCGGCGTGGTCCACGCGCTGCCAGCTGGCGTCGGGGCCGCTGCCGGCGCGGGCCGGCTCGGCGCCGACGATGCGGCCATCCTCCACCAGCAGCCAGTGGTCGGGCCGGTAGCGCACGCCGGCGGCGTCGCCGGGGGCGGCGAAGCCAGGGTCGGCCTCGATGTCGAGCAGGTCGCCGAACAGGGCCAGCCGTTGGCTCATGCGGTGCTCCCTTGCGTGGTCATCAGTGAGCGCCGGCGCGCGGGACCGCGGCACCCGGCTTCGGCAGGCCGCGCGCCACGTCGCGCATCACGCCGCGCAGCCAGCGGCCGGCGGCCGACTGGTGGCTCAGCTCGTGCCAGAGCTGGTAGTAGACCAGCGCCGGGAACGGCACCGGGCAGCGCACGATGCGCAGGCCCGGCAGCTGACCGACGTAGCGGCTGCAGAACAGCCGGCCGGTGGTGAGCACCAGCCGCGAGTGCGCCACCATCTGCGGCCCCAGGCCGAAGTAGGGGCTGCGCACCACGATGTCGCGCGCCAGACCCAGCGCGTCGAGGTGCTCGTCGATCACACCGCGCGCGCCAGGATGCAGCGGCGTCGGCGCGATGTGCTCGCTGGCCAGGTAGCGCTCGGCGGTCCAGCTGCGCGGGCTCTTCACGGCCGGGTGGTCCTCGGCGACCAGGCAGACGATCTCGTCGGACAGCAGGCGGCCCAGGTGCAGCTCGGCCGGTGGCCGCAGCCAGTTGCCGATCACCAGGTCGACCTCGCCGCGCGCCAGGCCCTTGCGGTAGTCGAACTCGGCCGACAGCGGCAGCACCTCCACGCGGATGCCCGGTGCCTCGGCGCGCAGCCGCGTCACGAGCGCGGGCAGGAACTGCGGGTCGAGGTAGTCGCTCGCCGCCACGCGGAAGGTCGTCTCGCTGTGCGCCGGGTCGAAGGCCAGCGCCTCGGCGCGCGAGCCGAACAGCCGCTCGGCGCTGCGCAGCAGATCGGCCGCCGGCTCCAGCAGCTGCAGCGCCACCGCGGTCGGCGCCATCCCGGTGCCGGAACGCACCAACAACGGGTCGCCGACCAGCGCACGCAGGCGCTTCAGCTGGGCGCTGACGGCCGGCTGGGTGCTGCGCAGCCTGAGGGCGGCGCGCGAGACGCTGCGTTCGGTGATCACGGTATGGAGGACGCGGACGAGATGGAGCTCGATCTTGTCGAAAAGCGTGGGCTGGCTCATATCGTCATCGGCATACCGGTTATCGCTGGCATCGTATTCGCATGGGGTCAGCGTGGAGTACCTTCGGCCCGAACTGCAAGATCCGTCCGACCGCGCCCCGCCCACCGCTCCCTCGACACCACGCAATGAGCCTGCCAGCCGTTCGCTTCTTCCACCGCGGCCGCGTCGTCGCGGTCGAGGGCGCGTCGCCGACGCGCAGCGTGCTGAACTGGTTGCGCGAGGACGCCCGCTGCACCGGCACCAAGGAGGGCTGCAACGAGGGCGACTGCGGCGCCTGCACCGTGGTCGTCGCCGAACTGGCCGAGCATGCCGAGGCGGTGGGCACGCCCTCGGCGCGCGCCACCGTGGTCGGCGGCCTCAGCCTGCGCACGGTGAACAGCTGCATCCAGTTCCTGCCCACGCTGCACGGCAAGGCGCTGCTGACGGTGGAGGATCTGCAGGCGATCGCCCAGGGCGTGGCCGTCGCGGACCCCGGCGTGGGCACGCTGCACCCGGTGCAGCAGGCCCTGGTCGACTGCCACGGCTCGCAGTGCGGCTTCTGCACGCCGGGCTTCGCGATGTCGCTCGCGGCCTGCTACGAACGACACTGCCAGGCCGGTACGCAGCCGACGCGCGCCGAGCTGGCCGACGAGCTGTCGGGCAACCTGTGCCGCTGCACCGGCTACCGCCCCATCCTCGACGCCGGCGAGCGCATGTTCACGCTGCCACCGAGGCGGCTGGACACCGCGCCCCTCGTCGCGGCGCTGCGGCAGCTGCAGGAGCAGCAGGCCGGCCTCGACACGCACGAGCCCGCCGTCGGCTTCCACGCGCCGCGCACGCTGCCGGCGCTGGCCGCGCTGATCGAGGCGCGGCCGCAGGCACGGCTGCTGGCCGGCAGCACCGACATCGGGCTGTGGGTCAACAAGCAGTTCCGTGCGCTCGGCGAGATCGTCTACCTCGGCGACGTCGACGCGCTCAAGCGCATCGAGTGGCAGGGCGACACGCTGCGCATCGGCGCCGGCGCGCCGCTCGAGGACGCTTGGCGCGCGCTGGTCGGCGTCGCCCCGGCGCTCGCCGAGGTGTGGCGCCGCTTCGCGTCGCTGCCGGTGCGCCATGCCGGCACCATGGGCGGCAACGTCGCCAACGGCTCGCCGATCGGCGACAGCGCGCCGGTGCTGCTGGCGCTCGATGCCGTGCTGGTGTTGCGCCGCGGCGCGCAGCAGCGCCGCCTGCCGCTGGCCGAGTTCTACGTGGACTACATGAAGAACCGGCTGGCGCCGGGCGAGTTCATCGAGGCGATCGAGCTGCCGCGCCCGGCCGCCGCAATGCAGGTGCGGGCCTACAAGCTCAGCAAGCGCTTCGACTGCGACATCTCGGCGGTGTGCGCCGGCCTTGCGATCACGCTCGACGGCGAGACGGTGGCGCAGGCGCGCTTCGCGTTCGGCGGCATGGCGGCCGTCGTCAAGCGGGCCGCGGCCACGGAGGCGGCCGTCGTCGGGCAGCCCTGGACCGAGATCACCGTGCGGGCGGCGATGACCGCGCTGGCCACCGACTACGCACCGATGACCGACCTGCGGGCGTCGGCTGCCTACCGCCTGCGTGCGTCGCAGAACCTGCTGATGCGGCTGTGGCTGGAGACGCGGCCGGTCGCGCCGCTGCCGATCGCACAGACCAACGTGTGGGCTGCCGCTTGAGTCAGCCCATACGGCATCCATGAGCCCCTTTTCGATGCCTGATCCTGTCGTTCCTGTCGGGCGCGTGCGGGGCCATGGGCGGGCGAGCGTCATCGCTTAGCGGGAGTACCCGATGCGCGCTGCCACTCACCCGCCCACGACCCCGCCGAACCGGCTGTTCGGCTCCGTGATCGCTCCAACGTCTCCGCGGCGAGGCTGCGGGTGGGGTCGGCGCAGCGCATCGGGTACCCCCGCTAAGCGGAGCCGGCCCCACCCGCAGCCTCGCCGCAGCGCGGACCAGGGGCCTTGGCGTCGAAACCCCCGGGGCTCTTCGGTGATGCGCCCTTTCGCCGGGCCTGATCCTGTCGTGCCCGCCATATCGCTCCAACGTCTCCGCGGCGAGGCTGCGGGTGGGGTCGGCGCAGCGCATCGGGTACCCCCGCTAAGCGGAGCCGGCCCCACCCGCAGCCTCGCCGCAGCGCGGACCAGGGGCCTTGGCGTCGAAACCCCCGGGGCTCTTCGGTGATGCGCCCTTTCGCCGGGCCTGATCCTGTCGTGCCCGCCATGCGCGTGCGGGGCCATGGGCGGGCGAGCGTCATCGCTTAGCGGGAGTACCCGATGCGCGCTGCCACTCACCCGCCCACGACCCCGCCGAACCGGCTGTTCGGCTCCGTGATCGCTCCAACGTCTCCGCGGCGAGGCTGCGGGTGGGGTTGGCGCAGCGCATCGGGTACCCCCGCTAAGCGGAGCCGGCCCCGCCCGCAGCCTCGTCGCAGCACCGCCCCGAAGACCCTGGCATGAACAGGAACTGGAGACTCCGGTGAACAAGCAGGCCGACGCCTTCCTCGTCGACAGCGACACCCAGCCCCCCTCGGTGCAGAACGCCCCCGAGGCCGGCCGCGCACGGCCCCATGAGTCGGCGCACCTGCACGTGGCCGGTGCGGCGCCCTACATCGACGACCTGCCCGAGCTGGCAGGCACGCTGCACGCGGCGCTGGGCCTGTCGCCGGTGGCGCACGGCGTGCTGAAGGCGATCGATGTGGAAGCGCTGAAGGCCCTGCCCGGCGTCGTGGCGGTGCTGACCGCGGCCGACATCCCCGGCCCCAACGATTGCGGCCCCATCGTGCACGACGAGCCCATCCTCGCCGCCGGCCACGTGCACTACCTCGGCCAGCCGGTGTTCGCGGTGATCGCGACCGACCGCGAGCGGGCACGCCGCGCCGCCGCCCAGGCCAAGACCGTGCTCTCGATCGACCCGCTGCCGCCGGTGCTGAATGCGCTGGAGGCGCATGCGAAGCGGCAGTACGTGCTGCCCGACATGCACCTGGTGCGCGAATCGGCGCCCGGCGCGCTGCGCGCCGCGCTCGCCGCCGCGCCGCACTGGCTGCAGGGCACGCTGAGCGTCGGCGGCCAGGAGCAGTTCTACCTGGAAGGCCAGATCTCCTACGCCTGCCCGACCGAGAACGCCGGGCTCAAGCTGCACTGCTCGACCCAGCACCCGAGCGAGATGCAGCACCTGGTGGCGCATGCGCTGGGCTGGCGATCCAACCAGGTGCAGGTCGAGTGCCGGCGCATGGGCGGCGGCTTCGGTGGCAAGGAGTCGCAGTCGGCGGTGTTCGCCTGCGTCGCCTCGGTGGCCGCGGCCCGGCTGCAGCGACCGGTGAAGCTGCGCGTGGACCGCGATGACGACTTCCTCGTCACCGGCCGCCGCCACGGCTTCGAGTACGCCTGGGAGGTCGGCTGCGACGACGCGGGCCGCGTGCTGGCGGCCGAGGTGACGATGGTGTCGAACGCCGGCTGGAGCGCCGACCTGTCGGGTCCGGTGATGACGCGCGCGCTGTGCCACTTCGACAACGCCTACTGGCTGCCCGAGGTGGCAATGCACGGCCACAGCGCGCGCACCAACACCCAGAGCAACACCGCCTTCCGCGGCTTCGGCGGGCCGCAGGGCGCGATCGCGATCGAGGTGATCCTCGACTCGGTGGCGCGCCGGCTCGGCCTGGACCCACTGGCGGTTCGGCGCGCCAACTTCTACGGCACGGCCTCGAACAACGTCACGCCCTACGGCCAGCGCGTCGACGACAACGTGATCGCGCCGCTGGTCGACACGCTGTCCGCGAGCAGCGACTACGCGGCACGGCGCGCGGCCGTCGCCGCCTACAACGCCGCCAGCCCGGTGCTGAAGAAGGGCCTGGCGCTGACGCCGGTGAAGTTCGGCATTTCGTTCAACGTGGCGCATTTCAACCAGGCTGGCGCACTGGTGCACCTCTACACCGACGGCTCGGTGCTGGTGAACCACGGCGGCACCGAGATGGGCCAGGGTCTGAACACCAAGGTGGCGCAGGTGGTGGCGCACGAGCTCGGCATCGCCTTCGAGCGCGTGCGCGTGAGCGCCACCGACACGCACAAGGTCGCCAACACCTCGGCCACCGCGGCGTCGACCGGCAGCGACCTGAACGGCAAGGCCGCGCAGGACGCGGCGCGCCAGCTGCGCGAGCGGCTCGCCGCGCTGGCCGCCGCGACGCATGGCGGCACGGCCCAGGCCGTGCGCTTCGCCGACGACCGCGTGCACGTCAATGGCGCGATCCTCGACTTCGACGCGCTGGTGGCGCAGGCCTACGCCGCGCGCGTGCAGCTGTGGAGCGACGGCTTCTACGCCACGCCGGGCCTGCACTGGAACCGCGAGACGCTGCAGGGCCGGCCGTTCTACTACTTCGCCTATGGCGCCGCAGTGGCCGAGGTGGTCGTCGACACGCTGAGCGGCGAGCACCGCCTGCTGCGCGCCGACCTGCTGCACGACGTGGGCCGCTCGCTGAACCCGGCGGTCGACATCGGCCAGGTCGAGGGCGCGTTCATCCAGGGCATGGGCTGGCTGACCTCGGAGGAGCTGGTCTGGCACCCGACCACCGGCCTGCTGCTGACGCACGCGCCCAGCACCTACAAGATCCCGACCGCGAACGACTGCCCGCCGGTGTTCCGCACCGCGCTGTTCAAGAACAACGACAACGTCGAGGACAGCATCCACCGCAGCAAGGCGGTCGGCGAGCCGCCGCTGCTGCTGCCGTTCTCGGTGTTCCTGGCGATCCGCGACGCGGTCTCGGCGGTCGGCGGCCACCGCGTCGACCCGCCGCTGCGCGCGCCCGCCACGCCCGAGGCGGTGCTCGACGCGATCGACGCGGTGCGCGCGGCACGCTGAAGCCCCCATGACCCTGCGCGCCCACGCCCTCCGCTGGCTCGGTGAATCCCGCCCGGCGATCGTCGTCGAAGTCGCGGCCACGCGCGGCTCGGTGCCCCGCGAGGCCGGCACGCGCATGCTGGTGGCGGCCGACTCAGTGCGCGGCACGATCGGCGGCGGCCACCTCGAATGGCAGGCCATCGCGCAGGCGCGCGAGCGGCTGGCGCGCTGCACCACCCGCGGCGACGAGGCGGCGCAGGAACAGACGCTGGCGCTCGGCCCCTCGCTCGGCCAGTGCTGCGGTGGCGAGGTCACGCTGCGCTATGCGCCCCTCGACGCGGCGTCGCTGGCGGCTTGGCCCGAGACCGTGCCGCGCTTCCATCTGCAGCTCTACGGCGCCGGGCACGTGGGCCGCGCGATCGTGGCGCTGCTGGCCGGCATCGATTGCCGCGTGCAGTGGATCGACGAGCGCGAAGCCGAGTTCGACGCCTTCGCGGCGCAGGCGCCGCTGCCGCCGCACGTGCAGGCGCTGTGCGTCGACGCGGTCGAGGCCGAGGTGACGCAGGCGCCGCCCGGCGCCTGCTACCTGGTGCTGACCCACGAGCACGACCTCGACCTGCGCATCACCGAAGCCGTATTGCGGCGCGGTGACTTCGCCTACTGCGGGCTGATCGGCTCCCGCACCAAGCGCGCACGCTTCGTGCATCGCTTCCAGGAGCGCGGCGTGTCCGACGCCGCGATCGCCCGCCTGACCTGCCCGATCGGCCTCCCCGGGATCACCGGCAAGGAGCCCGCGGTGCTGGCGATCGCAGCGGTGGCGCAGTTGCTGCAGACAACGGTTTCCAGCGGTGGCTGACCAGCAAGCGGCGAAGCGGGCGCCGCGCCGGTCCGCTCTGTTGCGTTCATGTCCCCCGAGCCCGCCCTCCGGCCGGACTCTCCTCCTCTACTTCACTCCACACAGCGGCCCGTCACGGCGCTTCGATACACCGTGGACTGCGGGAGGTTGAAGACCTTCGCACGCCACGGTGGTGCGTGCGACCAGGACGTCGGGTGAATGGCGAAGCGAAGTAGAGGAGGAGAGCCAGCCCGTCGGGCTGGGCTCGGGGGACATGAGCGGAGCCGTTCGCCCGACGGCCTGGTCAGCAGCGCACGATCCTGGCAGGCCACACGCAGTACGAGTTCAGGACGCCGCCACCGCCGCTCCTGCCGCCGGCGATGGCCCGCCTTCCTGCGCCGGCACCACCTCACCGTCCAGCACCTTGTGCGCCCGCTCTCGATCGATGTCGCCCTCCCAGGCGGCCACCGCCACGGTCGCCACGCAGTTGCCGATCAGGTTGCCGAGCGCCCGCGCGATGCCCATGAACCAGTCGACGGAAAGCACCAGCACCAGCCCGATCGCGGGAATCGCCGGGATGGCCTGCAGCGTGGCGGCCAGCACCACGATGGCCGAACCGGGCACGCCATGCGCGCCCTTGCTGGTCACCAGCGAGATCGCCAGGATGGTCAGCAGGTCGGTCATCGTGATCGGCGTGTTGGTCGCCTGGGCGATGAACACCGCGGCAAGCGTGATGTAGATCGAGAACGCGTCCAGGTTGAAGGAGTAGCCGGTCGGGATCACCAGACCCACGGTCGAATCGCGGATGCCCATGTGGCGCAGCTTGGCCATGATCTGCGGAAGCACGCTGTCGGACGACGTGGTGGCGAACACCACCGCGAGTTCCTCGCGCAGGTAGCGCAGCAGTTTCCACAGGCTGAAGCCCGAGGCTCGCATGATGCCGCCCAGCACCACCGCGACGAACAGCACCACCGCCCCATAGAACAGCAGGACCAGCAGGCCCAGTTGCTTCAGCGAGCCGACACCGTACTTGCCGACCGTGAAGGCGATCGCGCCCAGCACCCCCAGCGGCGCCAGCTTGATGATCAGCCCCATGATCTTGAACAGCACCAGCGACAGCTCGTCGATCAGCCCGGCCACGGCACGGCCTTTCTCGCCCACCAGCGCCAGCGCGCAGCCGAACAGCACCGCGAACAGCAGCACCTGCAGCACGTCGCCGGTCGCGAAGGCGGCGACCACGGTGGTCGGGATCAGCTTCATCAGGAACTCGACGGTGCCGCCGCCGGTGAGCTTGCTGGCGTTGTCGGCATAGGCGCTCATGGCCTTGGCGTCCAGCGTGGTGGGGTCCACGTTCATGCCGACCCCCGGCTGGAACAGGTAGCCTAGCGCGAGCCCGAGCGCCAGCGCGACCGCGGTGACGACCTCGAAATACACCAGCGCCTTCACGCCGACCCGTCCCACGCGCTTCAGGTCGCCCGCGCCGGCGATGCCATGCACCACAACGCAGAACACCAGCACCGGAATGATCATCTTGATGAGCTTGATGAAGGCATCGCCCAGCGGCTTGAGCTTCACCGCCGTCTCGGGCCACAGCAGGCCCAGCAGCACGCCCAGCGCGAGGGCCAGCACCACCTGGCCGAACAGGGAACGCAAGAACTTGGGCATGGCAGGCTCCCGGGCAGCGAACGGTGGAGGGGCGAAGCGCCCGGCGGTTCATGCAAGCTCGGTGCCTGCATCGCGGCGCGCCGCCCCGGCGGGCCCGCCGCCGCTCGCGGGCTTTCCCTCATGCAACTACTACATCACTAACATATTATTGGTGTGCAAGAGGCGGAATGCCCTGCCGGACCGCCCGGTCCTGCCGCTCGAACCCTTCAGAGGAGACCCGGATGAAGTTCAATCGACGTGAAATGCTGGCCTGCCTGGGCAGCAGCGCGGCCGGCCTGGCGATGCCGATGGCGGCGTGGGCCCAGAGCTGGCCGTCCAAACCCATCAAGCTGGTCATCGGCTACAGCACCGGCGGCTCGACCGACGCCACCGCCCGCCTGGTGGGCCGGCAACTCGAGCAGCGGCTCGGCCAGCCGATGGTGTTCGAGTACAAGCCGGGCGCCGGCGCGTCGATGGGGGCCGAATTCGTGGCCAAGTCGGTGGCCGACGGCTACACGATCGGCCTGACCGACACCGGTCCGATGGCGGTGGTGCCGCACCTGCGCAAGCTGGCCTACGACCCGACGAAGGACTTCACGCCGCTGTCCTATGTGTGCGCGACCGGCCTCGCGGTGCTGGTGCACCCCAGCGTGCCGGCCAGCAACATCAAGGAACTGATCGCGCTGGCGAAGGCCGATCCCGAGAAATACAACTACGCCAGTTCGGGCGTGGGTTCGGTGCACCACCTGGCCGGCGAGCTGTTCAAGTCGCAGGCGGGCGTGAAGATGGCGCACGTGCCCTACCGCGGCGCCGGCCCGGCGCTGACCGACCTGGTCGGCGGCCAGATCCCGGTGATGTTCGCCACCATCGGCCCGTCGCTGCAGATGATCTCGGCCGGCAAGGTCAAGGCGCTGGGCGTCACCTCGTCGAAGCGCTCGAAGGCGCTGCCCGACGTGCCCACGGTGGCCGAGCAGGGCCTCGCCGGCTACGAGGCGGTGCTGTGGTTCTCGATCGTCGGCCCGGCCAACCTGCCGGCACCCATCTCCGCGCGGTTGCAGAAGGAACTGCAGGCCTCGCTGGTCGATCCCGAGCTGATCCGCGAGCTGGAGAAGCTGGGCAACGACGACATCGGTCCGCGCACACCGCAGGAGGTGGCCGCGCTGGTGAAGTCGGAAATGGAGAAGTGGGGCCGCGTGATCAAGGATGCGCACATCACCGTCGACAGCTGAAGCCGGCTACGCTGGCGCCGTGGAGAGGGATGGATCGCGCGAAGGACGACGCTGAATGACGAAGAGCTGGAACCGCGGCGCCGAGCAGAAGCGGCAGCGCCTGGCGGCGGCCCGGGTGCAGGGGCTGGACAAGCTCGTCCCGGCCGAGCGGGCGATCGACCTGCTGGAAGCGGTGCTGACGCCGGGCGACCGCCTGTGCGTCGAGGGCAACAACCAGAAGCACGCCGACTTCCTGTCGGCCTGCCTCGCCAAGGTGGACCCGGCGCGCGTGAACGGGCTGCACATCGTGCAGTCCAACCTTGCGCTGCCGCAGCACCTCGACGTGTTCGAGCGCGGCATCGCCGCGAAGCTGGACTTCTGCTACTCCGGCGAGCAGGGCGTGCGCATGGCGCGGCTCATCAAGGAGGGCCGCATCGAGGTCGGTGCGATCCACACCTACCTCGAGCTCTACAGCCGCTACTTCGTCGACCTGACGCCGCAGGTGGCCTTCGTGGCCGCGCAGAGCGCCGACGCCGAAGGCAACCTCTACACCGGCCCCAACACCGAGGACACGCCGGCGGTGGTGGAAGGCACGGCGTTCAAGAACGGCATCGTGATCGCCCAGGTCAACGAGATCGTCGAGCGCGTGCCGCGCGTCGATGTGCCGGCCGGCTGGGTGAGCTTCGTGGTGCCCTCGCCGAAGCCGCACTACATCGAGCCGATCTTCACGCGCGACCCGGCGCAGATCAGCGAGATCCAGGTGCTGATGGCCATGATGGTGATCAAGGGCCTGTACGCGCCCTACCAGGTGAACCGCCTGAACCACGGCATCGGCTTCGACACCGCGGCGATCGAGCTGATCCTGCCGACCTACGCCGCGTCGCTGGGGCTGAAGGACAGGATCTGCAGCTTCATGACGGTCAACCCCTGCCCGACGCTGATCCCGGCGATCGAGGCCGGCTTCGTCAAGGGCATCCACTGCGCCGGCTCCGAGCTCGGGATGGAGCGCTACATCGAGGAGCGCTCCGACGTGTTCTTCAACGGCCCCGACGGCACGATGCGCTCGAACCGCGTGTTCTGCCAGCTGGCCGGCCACTACGTCGACCTGTTCATCGGCTCCACGCTGCAGATCGACCTGGAGGGCAACTCCTCCACCGCCACGCTCAACCGCATCGCCGGCTTCGGCGGCGCGCCCAACTTCGGCTCGGAGTCGCGCGGCCGGCGCCACGCCAGCCCCGGCTGGCTCAAGGCCGGCGAGGAGAGCGCCGCCTCTCGCATGTCGGCCATGCCGCGCGGCCGCAAGCTCGTGGTGCAGCTGGTCGAGACCTTCCGCGAGAAGATGCAGCCGACCTTCGTCGAGCGGCTCGACGCCTGGCAGCTGCAGGAGGATTTCGACCTCGACCTGCCGCCGGTGATGGTCTACGGCGACGACGTGACCCACATCGTCACCGAGGAAGGCATCGCCCACCTGCACCGCTGCAACACGCTGGCCGAACGCGAGCAGGCGATCCGCGGCGTGGCCGGCTACACGCCGGTGGGGCTGGCGCGCGACCCGCTCGCGGTCGAGGCGCTGCGCCGCCAGGGCATCATCCAGCGGCCCGAGGACCTGGACATCGACCCGCGCCTGGCCACGCGTGACCTGCTGGCCGCGAAGTCGATCAAGGACCTGGTGCGCTGGTCCGGCGGGCTCTACGACCCGCCCAACCGTTTCCGCAACTGGTGAACGAGCGTCGTGCGCGATGGAACACCTTGAATACGAGTTCGGCCCCTTCGAACCGCTGCCGCCCGGGCAGGCCCCCGCGCTGGCCGGCGTGGTGAGCTCCGGCAACATGGAGGCGCTGCTCGAGCCGAAGGCGCTCGACGGCCGCCTGCGCTTCGTCATCGACACCTCGATCGAGGGCTACACCGACACCTGGCAGGCGGTGGCGGCGAACTTCGCCGCGCGGCACCGCGTCGGCAACCTGCTGGTCACCGTGAACGATGCCGGCGCGACCCCCTCGGTGGTGGCGCTGCGCCTGGCGCAGGCGATGGAGGAGTTGCGCGGATGACGAGCGATCGCACCGGGCTGCCCGCCACCGAGCGCAGCTTCTACGAGGCCACCGCGCGCCAGCGCGTGCGCGGCCTGTTCGACGCCGGCTCGGTGCACGAATGGCTGCCGCCGTCGCAGCGCATCGTCAGCCCGCACCTCGAGCAGCTCGGCCAGCCGCGCGCGCTGGACGACGGCGTGATGATCGGCCGCGCCGCGCTGGCCGGCCGGCCGGTGCTGTTCGCCGCCGAGGAGCCCGGCTTCATGGGCGGCTCGGTCGGCGAGGTGCACGGCGCCAAGCTCACCGGCCTGCTGGAACGCGCCGCGCGCGACCGGCCGGCGGCCGTGGTGCTGCTGCTCGACACCGGCGGCGTGCGGCTGCACGAGGCCAATGCGGGGCTGATCGCGATCTCGGAGATCCAGCGCGCGGTGTTCTCCGCGCGCGCCGCTGGCGTGCCGGTGATCGTGGTCTCGGGCGGGGCCAACGGCTGCTACGGCGGGCTGGGCATCGTGGCGCGCTGCTGCGACCACATCGTGATGACCGAGGAAGGCCGGCTCTCGGTCTCCGGGCCGGAAGTGATCGAGTCGCAGAAGGGCGTGGAGGAGTTCGACGCCAAGGACCGCGCGCTGGTGTGGCGCACGATGGGCGGCAAGCACCGCTACCTGATCGGCGAGGCCGACGGCTTCGCGCGCGACACGATGGACAACCTGCGGCGGGCCGTCGCGGCCTGCTTCGACCGGCCGGTGCCGCTGACACTGGAGGCGGTGGAGCGCGAGCACGCGGCGCTCGGCCGCCGGCTCGAGCGCTTCGGTGCGGCGCCCGACGCGCTCGACATCTGGTCGGGCCTGGGCGTGGCCGAGCCGCGGCAGCTGCCGCTGCTCGACACCGAGGCCTTCACCGCCCTCGCCGACCGCGTGAAGGAGCGCAGCGATGTCTGATGCCCGCAGCCCCGCACTGGCCCTGTGCGACAGCCTGTTTCCCGGCGGCCACGACGTGCGCGCCGAAGGCCTGCTGCTGTGGGGCAGCGGGCGCACGGCCGACGGGCCCTTGGCGGTGGTGGGCACCCGCGAGCACGCGGCGATCGGCGTCGACCTCGCGCATGCGCTGGCCGCCCGGGTGCTGCAGGTGGTGCGCGAGCACCCCGGCCGGCCGATCCTGATGCTGGTCGACACCCAGGGCCAGCAGCTGTCGCGACGCGACGAGCTGCTCGGCAACGGCGGCTACCTGGCGCACCTGGCCAAGTGCTTCGAGGTCGCGCGCCGCCGCGGCCACCGGCTGCTGAGCCTGGTGTACGGCGAGGCGGTCAGCGGCGGCTTCCTCGCGCTCGGCATGATCGCCGACCGCACCTATGCGCTGGCCGACGCGCAGATCCGCGTGATGGCGCTGCCGGCCATGGCGCGCATCACGCAGATCCCGATCGAGGAGCTGCAGGAACTCTGCCGCAGCTCGGCGATCTTCGGGCCCGGCGTCGACAACTACGCGCGGCTCGGCGCCGTCGAGGCGGTGTGGCCGCAGGACGCGCTCGCCGAAGGCCTGGTGCAGGCGCTGCGCATGCCGGTCGTCCCGGACCCGCGCGCCGCGCTCGGCCGCGAGCGTGGCGGTCGCACGCTGGCCCACGACGTGGTGCAGGCGGTCTTGCAGGCCGCCTGAGGCGGGCGCGCGATGGAGTTCGCCCCGCAGAACGCCAGGCCGTGGCGCCACCGCCGCGTGTGGCTCGTGCCGGATCTCGGCCCGGCCGACCTGGACGGCCTGGGTGACCCCACCGACGCCCAGGCGGTGGTCGACTGGGCGCAGGCCGGCCGGCCCTTCATCGGCCGCGCGGCGCAGCCCGGCGACGGCACCGGCCGCCTGCCGCTCGGGCTGGCGCTGCCGCCGCAGCCGCGCAAGCGCCGCCTGTCGTTCAGCGTGGCGCCGGCGGCCGTGAGGCTGGTCTCGGCGCCACCGGCGCTGGGCGACGCGCTGGCCCACCTGCCGGCGCGCCTGCGCGAGCCAGCGGCGCAGCTCGAATCGCGCGCCTTCGCGCTCGGCCTGCCGGTGCACGTGTTCGGCTCGGCGTTCTGGCAGCAGGCCAGCGGGCTGGTCTACCTGAACGAGCACTCCGATCTCGACCTGCTGGCCTGTCCGCCCAGCGCGGCGGTCGCGCGCGCCTGGCTCGAGGCGCTGGCCGAGGTGCAGGCCGGCAGCGCGGCCCGGCTCGACGGCGAACTCCAGCTGCCCGACGGCGCGAGCGTGGCCTGGCGCGAACTGGCCGCCGCGCCGGCGCAGCTGCTGCTGAAGTCCGACCACGGTCCGGCGCTGCGCGAACGGGCCGCGGTGTGGGCCGCCTGGGGTACCGTGTCGACACCATGCTGAGCCTGCCGACGCCTCCCTCGCTCCTGCATGCCGAGCCGGCGTGCGGCCACGCGTCGCGCGCCGTGCGCAACGCCGCGGTGCGGGCGCTGCTGGGCGAGCTGGTCACCTACCCCAAGCCGGGCCTCGTGAGCCTGTGCGACAGCGGCAGCCACCGCGACATGGACGCCGCGAGCTTCGTGCGCAGCAGCCTGGCGCTGCGCCGCTACTTCGAGCAGGCCGCCGCGGCCGGCGCCCAAGGCGCGAGCTTCGCCACGCTGAACCGGCTGGGGCGCGCCGCCGAGGCACGCATGCTGCGCGCGACCGGCGGCGTCAACACCCACCGCGGCGCGATCTTCAACCTCGGCCTGCTGGCGGCGGCGGCCGGGGCGCGCACGCCGCGGGAACACGCGCCGCTCGGCGAGCGCGTGCGGCAGCTGTGGGGCACCGACATCGCCGCGCACCGCCGCGACGGCAGCAGCCATGGCAGCCGCGTCACCGCCACGCACAGCGCCGGCGGCGCGCAGGCCGAGGCGGCCGCCGGCTTCCCCTCGGTCTACCGCCTCGCGCTGCCGGCCTACCGCGACGCGCTTGCGCGCAACGGCGCCGCCAACGCGGCGCGCGTGCAGGCCTTCTTCACGTTGATGGCCGAACTGGCCGACACCAACCTGCTGCACCGCGGCGGGGCGGCCGGCCTGGCGTTCGCGCAGAGCGCCGCACGCCAGTTCCTCGACGCCGGCGGCGTGCACCGCAGCGGCTGGCAGTTGCACGCGGTGCGCGTGCACCGGCAGCTGGTGGAGCGCTGGCTGAGCCCGGGCGGCAGCGCCGACCTGCTGGCGGCCTGCCTGTTCGTCGCCGCCGTCGAAACGGCGCGCTGAAGAAGGCCCTCCGGGTGCGCGACTACGCCATCGTCTGCCCCGGCCAGGGCACACAGTCGCCGGACATGTTCGACCTGGTGGCCGCGCACCCGCGCGGCCTTGCGGTGCTGCAGGACTTCGGCGCGGCGCTCGGCCGCGACCTGGTGGCCGAGGCACAGGCCGGCACCGGCCTGCACGCGAACGCCTGGGCGCAACCGGCGCTGGTGGCACTGGCCCGCGCCAGCTGGGAGATCCTGGCGCCCGAGCTGCCGGCGGCGCCGGCGGCATTCGCCGGCTACAGCGTGGGCGAGGTGTCGGCCTGGAGTTGCGCCGGCGCCTGGGATGTCGCAGGCTCGGCGCGCATCGCCGCCACCCGCGCCGCGCTGATGGACGCCGCCAGCCCGCCGGGCAGCGGCATGCTCGCAGTGCGCGGCCTGCCGCTGCGGGCGATCACCGAACAGGCGGGCGCCGCCGGCCTGCACGTGGCCATCGTCAACGGCGATGACCATGCGGTACTGGCCGGGCCGACCGCTGCGCTCGACACGGCCGAGGCCGCCCTCGCTCCGCGCGGCGCCTGGCTGCGCCGGCTCGAGGTGCAGGTGCCGTCGCACACGCCGCTGCTGGCGGCTGCGGCCCGCAGTTTCGCGGCCGTCGTGGCCGACACGCCGGCGCGGGCACCGTCCGCGCCGGTGCTGCGTGGCATCGACGGACGGCGCTGCCACGACGCGCCGGGCGGCCTGGCCGCGCTGGCCCGCGCGATCGCCGAGCCGGTGCGCTGGGCCGACGGCATGCGCGAGCTGTCCGAGAGCGGCGTGAGGGTGGTGCTGGAGCTCGGCCCCGGCCGCTCGCTGGCCAAGCTGCTGGCCGAGGCGCAGCCCGACATCGATGTCCGCTCGGTCGCCGATTTCCGCTCCTGGCGCGGCGTGGCCGACTGGCTGAGGGCCCGGCTCGACGCCTGAGGCGGCGGCGCCCCGGCCGCGCTCCGCACCGCCCCACCGATCGCAAGCTCGGCCGCGACCTGCGGCCCCGGTGAAACCCCGAGGCCGGCGGGCTTGACGAACTCTTTGTCGGCAACTAATATGTTAGTACCATACCGACAATCGGAGACCCACCATGATGACCGAACGTCAACGCAAGTTCCGCGAACAGTACAAGTCCAACATCAGCCCGCTCTACAACGGCCTGCTGCACGTCGCGGTGATGTTCGCCGCCGGCATCGGCGGCATCTGGTACTGCGCCACGCAGCTGCAGAACCCCACCTGGGAATGGCTGATGGTCGCGCCGGTGTTCCTGTTCGGCAATTTCGTCGAGTGGGCCATGCACACCTACGTGATGCACCGGCGCATCGACGTGTTCGCGCTGCGCGCGATCTACGAGCGCCACACCCGCGAGCACCACCAGTACTTCACCGACAACGAGCCCACCATCGACACCGTGCGCGAGTTCCGCATCGTGTTCTTCCCGTGGCGCGTGCTCACGGTGCTGGGCATCGGCGGCACGACGCTGGGCTTCCTGACCAGCCTGGTGTGGAACGCCAACGCGGGCTACATCGTCTTCATCACGATGGTGGCGATGTACCTCAACTACGAGATCTTCCACTACTGCTGCCACGTGCACGACAACTGGTTCGTGCGCAACATGCCCTTCATCAACACGATCCGGCGCCACCACACCGCGCACCACAACCAGGGGATCATGATGAAGTACAACATGAACCTGTCGTACCCGATCGCCGACTACCTGATGGGCACCAGCGACCTGCGGCGCGGCCTGTTCGGCCACCTGTTCAACGGCTACAGCAACGAGCACGTGAAGGAGGAGCTGCGGCCCATCATCGCGCGCTTCCGCACCGCCGACGTGCAGAACACTCGCGTCACGCTCGACGGGCCGATCCTCGAGAACGACGAGCGGCGCGCGATGGCCCTGTAAGGCCGGGCCGACGGCTGGCCCTACACTGCGGCGGCGCGTCGATCGCACCGCCTGCGGCCACTGTGCCGTCGACCCGATCGATGCGGGTGCCGTGCCCCCGGAGATCGACTGTCGACCGCGGGGGCGCGGTCACAGCGGCCGATCCATAGAAGAGCAGCAACATGCCAGCACGCCCCGCCCCGACGAAGCCCACCCCCCGCCGCGCCCCGCCGCGCCGCCCGGCCGCCAGGCCCGCCGCGCGGCACGCCTCCGATCCACTGGCCGCCGTGCCGTCGGCCCGACCCGAGACGCTGACCGGTCAGGCCTACCGGAAGATCGAGGAACTGATCGTCACGCTGGAGCTGCGCCCCGGCACCGCGATGTCGGAGGCCGAGCTGTCGCAGCGTCTCGGCATCGGCCGTACGCCGGTGCGCGAGGCCCTGCAGCGGCTCGCTCGCGAACACCTGGTGTCGATCCTGCCGCAGCGCGGCAACCTGGTGTCCGAGATCGACGTGCGCAAGCAGTTGCGCCTGCTGGAGACGCGCCGTGAGGTGGAGCGGCTGATCGTGCGCTGCGCCGCGCGCCGCGCCGGCGACGACGAACTCACCGAGTTCACCGAGCTCGCCAAGGCCTTCGAGGCGGCCGCGATCAGCGGCGATGCCACCGCTTTCATGCGCGCGGACAAGGCCTTCAACGATCTGAGCCTGAAGGCCGCGCGCAACGAGTTCGCGGCCGGCGCGATGGGCCTGATGCACGGCCTGTCGCGGCGCTTCTGGTTCCTGCACTACCGCCAGGCGGCCGACCTGCCGGCCATGGCCGCGCTGCACGGCCGGCTGGCGCGCGCGATCGCAGCGCGGGACGAGGCTGCCGCGGCCCACGCTCTCGACGCGCTGCTCGACAACCTGGAAGAGTTCACCAAGGCGACGGTGTCGGTCGAGGTCTGATCGCGCTTCTGGCCGGTGGGCTCGGTGGAGACGAATCCGCAACAGGGTTGATCCACGGCGCGTGCTCGGGGATCACCTCGTCGCACCTCGCGATCGGTCGATGGAATTGCGCAGGTCCGGCCTGCGATGTCCCGCCCCAGCTGTTGACGGCGGTGGCGCCACAAGCGTGACCCTGTCGCCTCGCGCTCTAACGAGGCAGCGAGACTGAGCGCCCTGAAATAGATTCTCATTCTGCACAAATATAGAAAAATGCATAGAATGAGATTCATAATGCCAGCCAAAGCACCTCCTGTCGGCGAATTCCTCGCCACCCGGCTACAAGCCCTGGGCGAGAGCATTCGCGCCCACCGTGGACGCCAGAAAGTCAGCGCCACAGTGGCCGCGGAAGCCGCGGGCATGTCCCGGGTGACCTGGCACCGCATCGAACGGGGCGAGCCTTCCGTGACCATGGGTGCCTACCTCAGCGCCATCGACGCGATCGGATTGCAACTGGAGCTTCGCGATCCGCAGGCCCGCCCGGCCACTGCCGACAGGGCCAGCCTGCCGGAGCGTGTGCGGCTGGGCGATTTTCCCCAGCTCAAGCGCCTGGCCTGGCAACTGCACGACGTCGAAGAACTCAGCCCGGTGGATGCCTTGAACCTGTACGAGCGCAACTGGCGTCACATCGACCGAGCCCGTATGGAGCCGGCCGAGCGTGCACTGCTCCAAGTCCTGGTGGACCAACTCGGCGGGGGGCGCCTGCTTGTTTGAACGGCCACATCACCGCCGCATCGCGACCGTCCTGGCAGCCCTGGACGCCGACGCTCTGGTGGCGAACGACTGCCTCTTCGGTGGCGGAACCGCCATGGCGCTGCGGTACGGCGAATACCGTGAGTCGGTCGACATCGACTTCCTGGTCTCCAGGGTCGAGGGCTATCGCCAACTGCGTCAACGGCTGACCGGCCCGGAAGGCATGCGCGCCCTCTCGCGGCCCGGCCACACACTGAACCAGGCCCGCGAGGTGCGCGCAGACCAATACGGCCTCCGCACCATGCTGCAAGTCGACGGCGCCGACATCAAGTTCGAGATCGTGCTCGAGGGCCGGATCGAGCTGGAAGCTCCCGGTGCGGACGATCGGCAGTGCGGCGTGGCGACGCTGACGCCGCTGGACATGGTGACGAGCAAGCTGCTGTCCAACTCCGACCGCTGGCGCGACGATGCCGTGATGAGCCGGGATCTGATCGACCTGGCGATGATGGCGCCGCCCAAGGCGCTGATGAAACTGGCCATGGCCAAGGCCCGAGGTGCCTACGGCGACAGCGTGGCAGCCGATTTGGCGCGCGCCGTGGAGGACCTGCGAGCACGCCCCCACCGGCTGGACGCGTGCATGAAATCGATGGCGATGACCACCGTGTCGAAGGCGGCGCTATGGGCTCGCATCAAGGCGCTGGTGCGCTGAAGCACCGACTTCGACGGCGCGAAGAAGAAGGCGCTCGAGGATGGCGTCAGCGCGAGCGCAACCCCGGCCGCTCTAGGGCCTGTTCACGCTATCAGAGGGCATGCGCCGGGGCCAGGCAGGCCAGCGGGCGAGGCGCGGCCAAGGCCGTGTGCCCCCGGCACACCACGAGGCCGTAACGACGCCCGCTGGCCTGCCTGGCCCCGGCCCGCAGGGTGATCCCAGGAAGCGGGCGCCCTCCGCGTTGCAAATGCTCGCCGTAGCCCACGCTACGGCTGTGCTTTGCGCCTCGATGGCGCCCGCTTCTTGGGTCACGCAAGCCCTCCGATAGCGTGAACAGGCCCTAGCGTCACACGTGGCGCCGCTTTTCCACCAGGTTCATGAACTGCTCGTACTCCCGGTCGTCGACGCCGTAGCTGTGGTCGTCGTCGGGGAAGCGACCGGTCTTCACCTCGTCGACGTAGGCCTTGAGGCCCTGCACCGCCACCTCGGTCAGGTTGGCATAGCGCTTGGTGAACTTGGGCTTGAAGTCGGTGAACACGCCCAGCAGGTCGTAGGACAGCAGGATCTGGCCGTCGCAGCCGGCGCCGGCACCGATGCCGATGGTGGGGATCTCGAGCTGCTTCGAGATCAGCGTCGCGATCTTCGCCGGCACCGCCTCGAACTCCAGCATGAAGCAGCCGGCGTCCTGGATCGCGAATGCGTCCTCCAGGATCTTCATCGCCGCCTCGGCCGTGCGGCCCTGGATCTTGAAGCCGCCGAACATCGCGATGGTGTGCGGTGTGAGCCCGATGTGCGAGGCGGTCGGGATGCCCGCGTCGACCAGCGCCTTCAGGATGTGCGCCTGCGACTTGCCGCCCTGCGGCTTGACCGCGTCGCAGCCGCCGTCCTGCATGAAGCGGGTCGCGTTGAGCAGCGCGCGGTCCACCGTGTTGTAGCTCTGGTAGGGCATGCAGCCCAGCGTGAAGGTGCGTGGCGCGCCGCGGCGCACTGCCTGCGCGTGCATCACCATCATGTCCATCGTCGCCGGCACGGTGCTGCTGTGACCGTGCGCGACCATCGCCAGGCTGTCGCCCACCACCGCCACGTCGACACCGGCGAGCTCGGCCCACTTGGCCGAGGTGTAGTCCGGCACCGAGGTGTAGACCATCTTCTCGCCGCTCTTCTTCGAGTCGCGGATCTCGGTGATGGTGCGCTTCTTGCGCTCGGGCGGGGCGGCGGCAACAGCGGCGGCGTCGGACATGGCGGTCTCCTTCGAGCATTTGATATGTCACTAGCATATCAATGTTCGACAGTACGCCAATGCGGGGAAACGCCGCGCTGGGCGGCGGGCGGCGGCCGGGCCGCTCAGGCACGTCCGGCGCCGTCGACGAGCTGCCGCGCCAGCCGGTTGTGCCGGCGCACCAGGGCCGGCAGTTCCAGCGTGGTCAGCTCGCCGTCGCGCACCACCACGCGGCCGTGCACGAGGGTGTGGCGGGCCCGCGGCGGCTGGCAGAACAACAACGCGGCCAGCGGATCGTGCAGCGCGCCGGCCAGGCCCACGTCGTCGAGCGCGAAGATCGCCAGGTCGGCCGCCATGCCGGGCGCGAGCACGCCGATGTCGTCGCGGTTCAGCACCGCAGCGCCGCCGCGCGTGGCCAGCTCGAGCGCCTCGCGCGCGCCCATCGCCGACGGCCCGCGCTCGGGGCCGTGCGCCACGCGCTGCAGCAGCATCGCCATACGCGCCTCGGCCAGCAGGTGGCCGCCGTCGTTCGAGGCCGAGCCGTCGACGCCCAGGCCCACCGGCACGCCGGCGTCGCGCATCGCGCGCACCGGTGCGATGCCCGAGGCCAGCCGCATGTTCGAGCAGGGGCAGTGCGCCACGCCGGTGCCGGTGCGCGCGAACAGCCCGATGCCCGGCGCGTCGAGCTTGACGCAGTGCGCGTGCCACACGTCGCGGCCGACCCAGCCCAGGTCCTCGGCGTATTCGGCCGGCGTCATGCCGAACTTCTGGCGGGAGTAGTCGATGTCCTTGTCGTTCTCCGCGAGGTGCGTGTGCAGCGAGACACCGAAGCTGCGCGCCAGCGCGGCCGACTCGCGCATCAGCGTTCGGCTCACCGAAAACGGCGAACACGGCGCGACGACGATGCGCCGCATCGCGAAGCGCGCCGGGTCGTGCCAGCGCTCGATCAGGCGCTGCGTCTCCTTCAGGATGGCGGGCTCGGACTCGACCACGCGGTCGGGCGGCAGGCCGCCCTGGCTCTGGCCCACGCTCATCGAGCCGCGCGCGGCATGGAAGCGCATGCCGATCTCCGTGGCCGCCTCGATACTGTCGTCGAGCGTCACGCCGTTCGGATAGAGATAGAGGTGGTCGCTGCTGGTGGTGCAGCCGGCCAGCAGCAGCTCGGCCATCGCGGTCTGCGTCGACACCTGCACCATCTCGGGCGTGAGCCCGGCCCAGATCGGGTAGAGCGTGCCCAGCCAGTCGAACAGCTCGCAGTCCTGCGCGATCACGCGGGTCAGCGACTGGGTCATGTGGTGGTGGGTGTTGACCAGTCCGGGCACGACAAGGTGCTCGCGTGCGTCGATCACCGCGTCGGCGCTGCCCGGGAGCTCGGCGGCCGGCCCCACGGCCTCGATCACGTGGTCGCGGATGAAGACGCTGCCGTCGGGGATCTCGCGGCGCTGGTCGTCCATCGTGACGACGAGACGGGCGTTGTGGATCAGCAGGGTGGGCATGGTGGCGGCGCGTTGAGGTGTTGCGGGAGGTTCATGCATCGGGAGGGGCGGCCGACGAGGGGCCGGACCGTGCCGGGTGCGCACGGTCGGCGGCCGCCGCTGCGCGACGGCTGCCCTGCGGTGCTCGGGCGCATGGCCGCGTCGCGGAACTCGCTGCGTTCGCGCTGCTCACTGCGCTCGGACAACCGCGACGAGCTTGTCCACGATGCGCGCTGCGCGCGCGGCCATGCCCCCTGCGCGCCTCGGCGCCACCCCATGCGCGCCCGGCGCGGTCCAGCCCCTCGTCGGCAGAGAGACGGCTGGGGCTGGGGCTGCTGGAACACCACGAGCGCGGCGGGTGCGGCAGGCGGTGTGTGTCGGGGGCGAGGTCGGGGGCGACGAGGCGCGCAGCGTCGGGGTGGGCGCGCGCAGCGCGCTGCGTAGGCTGACTCGTCGCGGTTGTCCGAGCGCAGCGAACGGAGTGAGCGCAGCGAGTTCCGCGACGCCACCCCGACGCGAGCACCGCAGTGGCGTCGGCGCGCAGCGCCGACCGCCCCCGCCCGAGCCCCCGGCACACGCCGCCTGCCGCACCTCACACCACCATCGAGAAAAATCAATGCGCCTCAGCCAACTTCGCCGCCTCGACCGCATCCGCCGCCCCGCCCTTCGCGCCATTGAAGTACAGGTTCAGCAACACCGCACTCAGCGCCGCCAGCAGGATGCCGGACTCCAGCAGCGGGTGAAGGGCATGGTGCATCTGCTGCGTCCAGCGCGGCGCCACCAGCGGCAGCATGCCGAAGCCGATGGAGATGGCCACGATGTAGAGGTTGTGGCGGTGGGTCTTGTAGTCGACTGCGGCGAGGATGCGGATGCCGGTGGCGGCCACCATGCCGAACATCACCAGCCCGGCGCCGCCCAGCACGAAGGTGGGCACCGACTCGACCAGCGCCGCCATCTTCGGCAGCAGGCCCAGCACGATCATGATCAGCCCCGCCGCCACGCACACGTAGCGGCTGCGCACCCCGGTCACGCCCACCAGGCCCACGTTCTGCGAGAAGCTGGTGTACGGGAAGGTGTTGAACACGCCGCCGATCAGCGTGCCCAGCCCGTCGGTGCGCAGCCCGGCCGTCAGCTCGCGCTGGTCGATCGGTTTGCCGGTGAGGTCGGACAGCGCGAGGAACATGCCGGTCGACTCGATCATCACGACCACCATCACCAGCGTCATCGTCGCGATCAGCACCGGGTCGAACAGCGGCGGGCCGAAGGCGAACGGCGTGACCACGTCGAACCAGTGCGCCTTGGCCACCTTGTCGAAGCCCATCTTGCCCAGTGCCGCGGCCACCACGCAGCCCGCCACGATGCCCAGCAGCACCGAGATGTTGGCGACGAAGCCGCGGCCGTACTTGGAGATCAGCAGGATCACCCCCAGCACGAAGGCCGCGATCGCCATGTTGTCGAGCGCGCCGTAGGCCGGGTTGTCCTTCTGCGGCACCGGCCCCGGCAGCTTGGTGACGACCGGCGCCGGGGCGGGGGCCGCCAGCGTGCCGGCGTTGGCCGCCGCCGTGGCCGCGGCGGCGGCCTGGGTCGCCACGCCGGCCGCAGGCGCGGAGCCGGCTGACAGTGCGGCCACCGCCGCATTGCCGGCCAGCGCCTCGGCCTTGGCCTGGTCGACCATCACCACCAGTCGCGGCACGTCGGTGAACTGCGCCAGGTGGGCCGGCCCGCCCATCGCCCAGCCGATGCCCACGCGCATCAGGCTGATGCCGATCACCGCGATGATGGTGCCGGTCACCACCGGCGGAAAGTAGCGCAGCAGGCGCCCCATCACCGGCGCGATGAAGATGGCCAGCAGGCCCGCACCGATGATGGCGCCGAAGATGGCGCGCGCCGCTTCGGTGCCGCCGGGTCCGGCCATCGCCACCATCGGGCCGACCGCGGCGAAGGTCACGCCCATCATGACCGGCAGCTTCACGCCGAACCAGCGCGTCGCGCCCAGCGACTGGATCAGCGTGGCGATGCCGCAGCAGAACAGGTCGGCCGAGATCAGCATCGCCACCTGCTCGGGGCTGAGCTTGAGCGCGCGGCCGACGATCAGCGGCACGGCCACGGCGCCGGCATACATCACCAGCACATGCTGCAGGCCCAGCGTCGCCAGCCGTCCGGCGGGCAGCTTCTCGTCGACCGGGTGGACGGTGGGGGGTGTGCCCGAAGCCATGGCGTTCTCCTCGAATGCCCTCGGGTCCCTGCAAGGCCCGTACCCAGGCCTTGCCCGCTAACGGGGCGGCGCGCCGGCCTCGTACCACCGACCCAGCAGCGCACGCTCGGCGTCGGTCATCTGGGTGGCGTTGTTCATCGGCATGGTCTTCAGCACCACCGCCTGCTGGTAGATCTGTTGCGCATGGCCCGCGATCAGCTCGGGCGTGTGCAGCTGCACGTTCTTGCTGACGACCTGGGCGTTGTGGCACATCGCGCAGCGCTCGCCCACCACCGCCTGCACCTGCGCGAAGCTCACCGGCACCGCCGCCTGCGCCGACGCCACGGACTCGTGCTTCGGCGCGACCAGCCACGCCACCCCGGCCAGGATGGCCACGGCCGCGGCGGCGATCTCCCAGCGCGGCGGCGCCTTGTGGCGCAGCACGAAGAACAGCCGGATCAGCGCACCGGCCAGCATCAGCAGCACCAGCACCAGCCAGTTGAGGCGGTGCTGCGTGACCATGCCGTAGTGGTTGGACAGCATCGCGATCAGCACCGGCATCGTGAAGTAGGTGTTGTGCACGCTGCGCTGCTTGCCGCGCTTGCCGAGGTTCGGGTCGACCGGCTGTTTCGCGCGCAGCGCCGCCACCACCTTGCGCTGGCCGGGGATGATGACCATCAGCACGTTGGCGCTCATCACCGTGGCCAGCATCGCGCCGGTCAGCAGGAAGGCGGCGCGCCCGGCGAACAGGTGGCAGGCGATCCAGGCCGCCACGCAGGTGTAGAGGAAGACGCCGATGCCCACCTTCAGGTCACCGCCCACCGAACCGTCGGGCTTGCGGCCGGCCACGCGGCAGATGCCGTCGTAGACCACCCAGCCCAGCACCAGGTAGGCCAGCGCGCCGGCCACCGCGGCGCCGGGCGACCAGTCGAACACCGCCTTGTCGACCAGGAAGGACGAGGCGTTCACGAAGTACAGCACGCACAGCAGCGCGAAGCCCGACAGCCAGGTCGCGTAGCTCTCCCAGTACGACCAGTGCAGCTTCTCGGGCAGGTCGGGCGGCGCCACCAGGTACTTGTTGGAGTGGTAGAAACCGCCGCCATGCACCGCCCAGGCCTCGCCGTCGACGCCCTTCTTCTTCAGCTCCGGGTCCTCGGGCTTGTAGAGGCTGTCGTCGAGCAGCACGAAGTGCAGCGAGGCACCGATCCAGGCCACCGCGGTCACCACGTGCAGCCAGCGCAGCAACAGGTTGGCCCAGTCGAGCAGGTAGGCGTCCATCGGCGTCGGCTCAGCTGCCGCGGTAGGTGGAATAGGCCCAGGGGCTGGCCAGCAGGGGCACGTGGTAGTGCAGCGCCGGGTCGGCTAGGCCGAAGTCCAGCGGCACCTCGTCGAGGAAGGGCGGCTCCGGCAGCACGACGCCGCGCGCGCGGAAGTAGTCGGCCACCGCGAAGACCAGGCGGTAGCGGCCCGGCTGCAGCGCCTCGCCCTCCAGCAGCGGCAGGTCGGCCCGACCGTCGTCGTTGAGCCGCAGCGCGGCCAGGCGCTGGTCGCCCTGCGGCGCCAGGCGCCACAGCGTCACCGCCATGCCGGCGGCGGGGCAGCCGTTCATCGTGTCGAGCACGTGGGTGGTGAGTCGTCCCATGGTCGTGGCGGCGGCGCTCCGGTGGTGGTCGCGGGAGGGGGTGTGCGGTCCGTGTCCGCGGGCCGCATCACGCAGCGCCGCCCGGCGCGGGCTGTGCACAAAAGTGTATACACTTTGCCGGTCGTCGCAAGCACCGTGCCATGGACCTGGCGGGCCTCGACGCCGCCGATACCGCACCGAAAAGATGCCTCGCACCGCCGCCGCACCGCTCCAGGCCCTGAAGCCCGCACCGTCGCGGCGCCGCAGTGCCGGCGCGGCGGCGCGCGCCACACCGGAGGCCGACACCAGTGCCACGCAGCGCATCGTCGATGCGATCACCACCGCCATCGTCGAGCGCCGGCTGATGCCGGGCACCAAGCTGGCCGAGCAGAAGATCGCCGACCTCTTCAAGGTCTCGCGCACCCTGGTGCGCCAGGCCCTCAACCAGCTCAGCCGCGACCGCCTGGTCACGCTCGAGCCGGCCCGCGGCGCCTTCGTCGCCCGGCCCGGTGTGCAGGAGGCGCGCCAGGTTTTCGAGGTGCGGCAGATGCTGGAGACCGCGATGGTGCGCAAGCTGTGCGCCGTGATCACCGACGCGCAGATCGCCGAGCTGCGCGCCCACCTGCGAGCCGAACGCGAGGCCGTGCTGCGCACCGACGTGCCCGGCCGCACCCGGCTGCTGGCCGACTTCCACATGATCCTCGCCCGCATGGTCGGCAACGAGGTGCTGGCGCAGCTGCTGACCGACCTGCTGTCGCGCTCCTCGCTGATCTCGCTGATGTACCAGTCCTCGCATTCGGCCGAGCACTCGCAGGCCGAGCACGTGGCCCTGGTCGATGCGCTGGAACGGCGCGACGCCCGCGCCGCCGTGAAGCTGCTCGACGCCCACCTGCGCAACGTCGAGCGCAACCTGCGTCTCAACCCGCGCGTCCACGACCTCGACGCCGCACTGCGGCCGGCCGGCTGAGCCGCCGCACCGCGCTCGCTTCTTGCAAGGCCTGCCCACCATGGACCCGACCCCTGCCCCCTATCCCCGCGACCTGCGCGGCTACGGCCGCGACGTCCCGCACGCCCGCTGGCCGGGCGGCGCGCGGATCGCGGTGCAGTTCGTGCTCAATTACGAGGAAGGCGGCGAGAACAGCCCGCTGCACGGCGATCCCACCTCCGAGACCTTCCTGTCGGAGCTGATCACCGCCCAGGCCTACGAGAACCGCCACATGACGATGGAGTCGATGTACGAGTACGGCTCGCGCGTCGGCGTGTGGCGCATCCTGCGCGAGTTCGAGAAGCGCCGCCTGCCGCTCACGGTGTTCGGCGTCGGCATGGCGCTGCAGCGCTACCCCGAGCTGCTGGCCGCCTTCATGGAGAGCGGCTACGAGATCGCCAACCACGGCCTGCGCTGGATCCACTACCAGAACCTGCCCGAGGCGACCGAGCGGCGCCACATCGGCATCGGCACGCAGCTGCTGCGCGAGCTGACCGGCGGCGAGTGGCCGCTCGGCTGGTACACCGGGCGCGACAGCCCGAACACGCGCCGCCTGGTGGTCGACCAGGGCGGCTACGCCTACGACAGCGACTACTACGGCGACGAGCTGCCGTTCTGGACCGAGGTCGAGAAGACCGACGGCACGCGCGTGCCCCACCTCGTGGTGCCCTACTCGCTCGACACCAACGACATGCGCTTCGTGCAGGCGCAGGGCTTCAACACCGGCGAGCACTTCTTCACCTACCTGCGCGACAGCTTCGACGCGCTCTACGCCGAGGGCGAGGACGCCCCCAGGATGATGTCGATCGGCATGCACTGCCGCCTGCTCGGCAAGCCCGGGCGCATCGGCGCGCTGCAGCGCTTCCTCGACCACATCGAGGCGCACGACCGCGTCTGGGTGTGCCGGCGCATCGACATCGCCCGGCACTGGCAGGCCACCCACCCCTGCGCGAAGGCCGCCGCGTGACGACCGCCGCCCCCACCCCGCTGACGCTCGCCTGGCTCAACGACGCGCCGGCCCAGGCGGCGCTGGCCGCGCTCGACGGCCTCTACGAGCACTCGCCGTGGATCGCCGAGGCGGCACTGCGCCAGCGGCCTTTCACCAGTCTGGCGCAGTTCAAGCATGCGATGGTGCGCGTGGTGCGCGAGGCCGGGCGCGAGGCCCAGCTCGCGCTGGTGCGCGCCCACCCCGAACTCGCGGGCAAGGCCGCGGTGGCCGGCACGCTGACCGCCGAATCGACCGGCGAGCAGGCGCGCGCCGGCCTGAACCACTGCACCCCGGAGGAGTTCGCGCTCGTGCAGCGGCTCAACGCCGACTACGGCGCGCGCTTCGGCTGGCCGTTCGTGCTGGCGGTGCGCGGCCCGCGCGGCGAGGGCCTGCACCGGCGCGAGATCCTCGCGACCCTGCAGCGCCGCCTGCAGGGCCACCCCGAGGTCGAGCTGGCCGAGTGCCTGCGCCACATCGACCGCATCGCCGAGATCCGGCTCAACGACAAGTTCGGCGTCGTGCCGGTGCTGGGCAACCAGGCCTGGGACTGCGCCGAACTCCTGGCGGCGCACAGCGACCCCGGCTACGCCGAGCAGGGCCAGCTCACCGTCACCTACCTCACCGCCGCGCACCAGGCCTGCCAGACGCAGCTGCAGCGCTGGATGCGCGACTGCGGCTTCGACGAGGTGCGCCTCGACGCGGTCGGCAACGTGGTCGGCGTCTACCACGGCAGCGATCCGTCGGCGCGCCGGCTGCTCACCGGCAGCCACTACGACACGGTGCGCAACGGCGGCAAGTACGACGGCCGGCTCGGCATCTTCGTGCCGCTGGTCGCGGTGCGCGAGCTGCACCGCGCCGGGCGCCGGCTGCCGTTCGGCCTCGAGGTGATCGGCTTCGCCGAGGAGGAAGGCCAGCGCTACAAGGCCACCTTCCTCGGCTCGGGCGCGCTGACCGGCGCCTTCGAGCCGGGGTGGCTCGACCAGCGCGACGCCGACGGCGTGACGATGCGCGAGGCGATGCAGGCCGCCGGCCTGCCGGCCACGCTCGAGGCCATCGCGGCCGAGCGGCGCGACCCGGCGCGCTACCTCGGCTTCGTCGAGGTCCACATCGAGCAGGGCCCGGTGCTCGCCGAGCTCGACCTGCCGCTGGGCGTCGTGAGCTCCATCAACGGCAGCGTGCGCTACCTCGGCGAGATGAGCGGCGTCGCCAGCCACGCCGGCACCACGCCGATGGACCGGCGCCGCGACGCCGCCGCCGCGGTGGCCGAGCTGCTGCTCTACGTCGAGCGGCGCGCGGCCGCGGTGCCCGAGCTGGTCGGCACCGTCGGCGTGCTCGAGGTGCCGGGCGGCTCGATCAACGTCGTGCCCGGCCTCTGCCGCTTCAGCCTCGACATCCGCGCCACCACCGACGCGGTGCGCGACGCCTGCGCGCACGACGTGCTGGCCGAACTGCAGGCGATCTGCGCGCGGCGCGGCCTCACGGTGCGCCTGGACGAGACGATGCGCGCCGCCGCCGCGCCCTGCGACCCCGCCTGGCGCGCCCGCTGGGCGCGCGCCGTCGCCGCCACCGGCCTGCCGCTGCACGTGCTGCCCAGCGGCGCCGGCCACGACGCGATGAAGCTGCACGAGGTGATGCCGCAGGCCATGCTGTTCGTGCGCGGCGAGAACGCCGGCATCAGCCACAACCCGCTCGAATCCACCACGGCCGACGACATGCAGCTCGCGGTCGAGGCCTTCACGCACCTGCTCGATGCCCTGAGCCACGACACGCCATGAGCACCCCCCACGACCGACTCGACGCCTGGATCGACGCCCACTTCGACGAGCAGGTGACGCTGCTGCAGGAGCTGGTGAAGGTGCCCACCGACTCGCCGCCCGGCGACAACGCGCCGCACGCCGAGCGCACCGCCGAGCTGATGGCGGCCTTCGGCTTCGAGGCCGAGAAATACCCGGTGCCGGCCGACGAGGTGCGCGCCTACGGCCTGCAATCGCTGACCAACCTGATCGTGCGGCGCCGCTACGGTGCCGGCGGCCCGACGATCGCGCTCAACGCGCACGGCGACGTGGTGCCGCCCGGCGAGGGCTGGACCCACGACCCCTACGGCGGCGAGGTCGCCGACGGCAAGCTCTACGGCCGCGCCGCCGCGGTCAGCAAGTGCGACTTCACCACCTACAGCTTCGCGGTGCGGGCGCTCGAGTCGCTGGGCGCGCCGCTGAAGGGGGGTGTGGAGCTGCACTTCACCTACGACGAGGAGTTCGGCGGCGAGCTCGGCCCCGGCCGGCTGCTGGCCCAGGGCCTGACGAAGCCCGACCTGATGATGGCGGCCGGCTTCAGCTACCAGATCGTCACCGCGCACAACGGCTGCCTGCAGATGGAGGTCACGGTGCACGGCAGGATGGCCCACGCCGCGATCCCGCACACCGGCGTCGACGCGCTGCAGGGCGCGGTGACCATCCTGAACGCGCTGTATGCACAGAACACCCTCTACCAGGGCATCTCGTCGAAGGTGACGGGCATCACCCATCCCTACCTCAACGTCGGCCGCATCGAGGGCGGCACCAACACCAACGTCGTGCCCGGCAAGGTGGTGTTCAAGCTCGACCGCCGCATGATCCCCGAGGAACACCCCGAGCAGGTCGAAGCCGACATCCGCCGCGTGATCGCCGACGCGGCCGCGCAGACCCCTGGCATCAGCGTCGACATCCGCCGCCTGCTGATGTGCCGCGCGCTGACGCCGCTGCCCGGCAACGCGCCGCTGGTGGCCGCGCTGGAGAAGCACGCCTCGGCGGTGTTCGGCGAACCGGTCCGCACCACCGGCACGCCGCTCTACACCGACGTGCGCCTGTACTGCGAGCACGGCGTGCCGGCCGTCATCTACGGCGCCGGGCCGCGCACCGTGCTGGAGAGCAACGCCAAGCGTGCCGACGAGCACATCGTGCTCGACGACCTGCGGCGCGCGACGAAGGTCGTCGCCCGCACGCTGTACGAGCTGCTGGGCTGAGATGCATGCGTTCAACCACCCCGACCCCAGCGCCGCGCAGATCGCCGCTGCGCTGCACCGCGCCAACCAGGTCGCGCTGAGCGCGCTGGCGCTCGGCCGGCATCCCTTCGGCGCGCTGCTGCTCGCCCCCGATCACCAGACCGTGCTGGCCGAGCAGGGCAACATCGACACCGTGCAGCACGCCGAGGCCACGCTGGTGCGCGCCGCGGCTGCTCAGCACGCGCCCGCGTTCCTGTGGGACTGCACGCTGGTCACCACCTTCGAGCCCTGCGCGATGTGCGCCGGCACCGCCTACTGGGCGAACATCGGCCGCGTCGTCTACGGTGCCAGCGAGGAAGCGCTGCTCGCGCTGACCGGCAACCACGCCGAGAACCCGACGCTGGCGCTGCCCTGTCGCGAGCTGTTCGCGCGCGGCCAGAAGCCGGTGCGGGTGTTCGGCCCGGTGCCCGAACTCGAGGCCGAGCTGCTGGCCCCGCACCGCGGCTTCTGGGCCACCCGCTGAGCGACCCGGCACGCCGGTGGCCCGTGGCCGGCATGGTTCCTGCTGCATCCCAACTGGTACACAAGACAGTGCACCAGCACACACCATGCACGCACCGAACCCGTTCACGCTCGAAGAGTGGCAGCAGGCCTACCGCGATGGCGCGATGCCCGGCCCGCTGCTCCACGAGCGGCGGCGCCAGCTGGCGGGCGCAGGGGCCGACCCGGCGTGGATCCTGCTCGCCAGCGAAGCCCAGCTCGACGACCAACTGGCCGCGCTGGCGGCGCGCGCCGCCGGCTGCGCCGACGAGGCCGCGCGCGCCCGCACCCTGCCGCTGTACGGCGTGCCGTTCGCGGTCAAGGACAACATCGACATCGCCGGGTTGCCCACCACCGCCGCCTGCCCGGCGTTCTCGCACGCTGCCGAGCGCTCGGCGCACGCGGTGCAGCGGCTCGTCGAGGCCGGCGCGGTGTGGCTGGGCAAGACCAACCTCGACCAGTTCGCCACCGGCCTGGTCGGCACCCGCTCGCCCTACGGCCGGCCGGCGAGCGTGTTCGCCGCCGACCGCGTGAGCGGCGGCTCCAGCTCCGGCTCGGCGGTGGTGGTCGCACGCGGCGACGTGCCGCTCGCGCTGGGCACCGACACCGCCGGCTCGGGCCGCGTGCCGGCCGGCTTCAACAACATCGTCGGCCTCAAGCCCACACCGGGCCGCGTGTCCACCACCGGCGTGCTGCCGGCCTGCCGCTCGCTGGACTGCGTGTCGGTGTTCGCGCACAGCGTGCCGGCCGCGGCCACCGTGCTCGCGCTGATCGAGGGGCCGGACGCCGACGACGCGTACAGCGCCTTCGCGCCGGGGCCCGCCGGCTGGCACGGCCCGCTGCGCGTCGGCGTGCCGCGCGATCCGGTCTTCAGCGGCGACGCCGGCTATGCCGCGGCCTTCGAGCAGGCGCTCGGCGAGCTGCGCCGGCTCGGCCACAGCGCGGTGCCGATCGACTTCGCGCCGCTGCACCGGGTGGCCGACCTGCTGTACGCCGGCCCCTGGGTGGCCGAACGCCATGCCGTGGTCGAGGCCCTGCTCGCGCACGACCCACAGGCGCTGGACCCGAGCGTGCGCCAGATCGTCGAATCGGCCACCGCCTTCAGCGCCACCGATGCCTTCCGCGGCCAGTACCGGCTGCGCGCGGCGCAGCGCGGCGCCGCCGCGCTGTGGCAGCAGGTCGACGTGCTGATGGTGCCCACCGCGCCGGGCCACCCGCGCTTCGACGAGGTCGATGCCGACCCGCTGGGCGCGAACGCCGGCCTGGGCACCTACACCAACTTCGTCAACCTGCTGGGCTGGTGCGCGCTGGCGGTGCCGGCCGGCTTCACCGCCACGCCGGTGTCCGAAGGCCCGGCCGCCGGGCTGCCGTTCGGCGTCACCTTCATCGCCCCGGCGAACGCCGACGCCGCGCTGGCCCGCTTCGGCGCGCAATGGCAGCGTGCCATGGACCTGCCGCTCGGCGTCTCGCGCCGCCACCTCGAAGACCTGCCCGCGGCACCGGCGGGCCCCATGCCGGCCGCCGAGCCCACGCTGTCGCTGGCCGTGGTGGGCGCCCACCTGTCGGGGCTGCCGCTGAACGGCCAGCTCACCGAGCGCGGCGCGAGCCTGCTCGAGGCCACCACCACCGCGCCACGCTACCGCCTGCACGCGCTGCCCGGCACCACGCCGCCGAAGCCCGGCCTGGTGCGGGTCGCCGCCGGCGACGCAGGCCACGCGATCGCGGTCGAGGTGTGGGCGCTGCCGCTGCACGCCGTCGGCTCCTTCCTCGCGCTGATCCCGCCGCCGCTGGGCCTGGGCTCGATCGAGCTGGCCGACGGCCGCTGGGTGCACGGCTTCCTGTGCGAGTCGCATGCGCTGGCCGGCGCGCCCGATGTCAGCGCCTTCGGCGGCTGGCGCGCCTATGCGGCGTCGCTGCGCGGTGCCGCGGCCTAGGCCCGCCGCGCCCGTCCTCATCTGCCCGGACTTCCAGGAGAACGACATGCCGCCCCCCGACACGATCGAGGCCTACGTCGATGCCGCCGCCGCGGCACTGGCCCTGCCGCTCGCGCCCGAGCACCGCCCCGGCGTGCTGCGCTACTTCGCGCTCGCGTCGCAGATGGCCGCGCTGGTGAACGGCCTGCCGCTCGCCGTGGAGGACGAGCCGGCACCGCAGTTCGTGCCGCTGTCGCCGCAGGACGCCGCGCCGTGAGCGCCGACACCCTGCTCGCCGGCACCGCCACCGGCATCGCCGCCGCGGTGCAGCGCGGCGAGGTGAGCGCCAGCGCGGTGGTGCAGGCCAGCCTCGCGCGCATCACCGCCACCGACGCACGCGTCAATGCCTTCACCGACCTCACTGCGCAGCGCGCGCTGGAGCGTGCCGCCACGCTCGACGCGCGCCACGCGGCCGGCGACACCGCGGCACTGCCGCTGCTGGGCGTGCCCTTCGCGGTGAAGAACCTGTTCGACGTGCAGGGCCTGGCCACGCTGGCCGGCTCGAAGATCGAGCGCGAGCGCGCGCCGGCGCTGCGCGACGGGCCGCTGGTGGAGCGGCTCGAATCCGCCGGCGCGGTGCTGGTGGGCGCGCTGAACATGGACGAGTACGCCTACGGCTTCACCACCGAGAACAGCCACGCCGGCGCCACCCACAACCCGCACGACCTGGCGCGCAGCGCGGGCGGTTCGTCGGGCGGCTCGGGCGCCGCCATCGCCGCCGGCCAGGTGCCGCTGACGCTGGGCTCCGACACCAACGGCTCGATCCGCGTGCCCAGTTCGCTGTGCGGCGTGTTCGGCCTCAAGCCCACCTACGGCCGGCTGCCGCGCCACGGCTCCTACCCCTTCGTCGCCAGCCTCGACCACCTCGGGCCGTTCGCGCGCTCGGTGCCCGACCTGGCGCTCAGCTACGACCTGCTGCAGGGCTGGGACGCCGCCGACCCCGGCTGCGTGCAGCGCCCCATCGAGCCGACGCACGCCACGCTGGCGCAGGGCGCGGACGGCCTGCGCATCGCGGTGCTCGGCGGCTACTTCCACGAGCACGCGCTGCCCGAGGCGCGCGCCGCGGTCGAGCGTGTCGCGGCGGCGCTCGGCGTCACGCGCCGCGTCGAGCTGCCGGAGGTGGCACGCGCCCGCGCCGCCGCCTTCCTGATCAGCAACGCCGAGGGCGCCACGCTGCACCTGGGCGACCTGCGCACGCGCGCGCAGGACTTCGAGCCGCTGTCGCGCGACCGCTTCCTCGCCGGCGCGCTGCTGCCGGCCGCCTGGGTGCTGCAGGCGCAGCGCGTGCGGCGCTGGTTCGCGCAGCGCGCGGCCGAGCTGTTCGGCCAGGTCGACGTGCTGCTGGCACCGGCCACGCCCTGCGTCGCGCCGCGGCTCGGCACCGAGTGGCTGGAGCTGAACGGCCAGCGGCTCCCGGCCCGGCCCAGCCTGGGCCTGCTGACGCAGCCGATCTCCTGCATCGGCCTGCCGGTGTGCGCGGTGCCGGTGTGGGGCTGCAGCGAGGCGCAGCCGGGCCTGCCGATCGGCGTGCAGGTGATCGCCGCGCCCTGGCGCGAGGACCACGCGCTGCGTGTCGGCGCCGCGCTCGAGGCCGCCGGCGTGGTGCGCTCGCCGGTCGCCGCGCTCGACTGAATCCGAAGGAAGATCGGCGATGACCGAAGACCACGACATCAACCGCCCCGAGGTGCTGGCCGAGATGCAGGCCGTGTTCGCCCGCTACGAGGACGCGCTGGTCCACAACCGCATCGAGGTGCTCGACGCGCTGTTCTGGCCGAGCGCCCACACGGTGCGCTACGGCACCGCCGAGAACCTGGTCGGCATCGACGCGATCCGCGCCTTCCGGCGCGCCCGGCCGTCGCAGGGCCTGGCGCGCCGCCTGGCGCTTACCGTGATCACCACCTACGGGCAGGACTTCGCCACCGCGATGACCGAGTTCCACCGCGACGGCGACGCCCGCATCGGCCGCCAGAGCCAGACCTGGGTGCGCTTCGCCGACGGCGGCTGGCGCGTGGTGGCCGCGCACGTGAGCCTGATCGATGGCTGAGTTCCGAGCGCCGTCTAGACTCGCGCGATGAGCACGCGTCCCGCCCGCCGTCCCGCAACCGCCGCCTCCCGCGCGCGCGCCACCGCCGCGGCCCCAGCCACCACGCTGCCCGCCACCGCGGTGCGCAGCAACCTCGCCGAGCAGGCCTACGCCCGGCTCAAGGCCGAGATCCACGACTTCCTGCTGGTGCCCGGCGACCGCTTCTCCGAGGCCGAGATCGGCACCCGCCTCGGCGTCAGCCGCACGCCGGTGCGCGAGGCGCTGTTCCGGCTGCGCAACGAGGGCTTCCTCGAAGTGGAGTCGAAGTCGGGCTGGTACGTGCGGCCGATCGATTTCGACAAGCTCGAGCAGCTCTATGACCTGCGCGTGCTGCTCGAACTCGCCAGCGTGGCCAAGCTGTGCGCCCGTGCCGACGACTCTTCGCCCGAGCTCGACGCGCTGAAGAAGACCTGGCTGCTGCCGGCCGCCGAGCGCCTGACCGACGGGCGCGAAGTCGGTGCACTCGACGAGCAGTTCCACGCCACGCTGGTGCGCGCCGCCGGCAACACCGAGATCGCCCGCGTGCACTGGGACGTGACCGAGCGCATCCGCATCATCCGCCGGCTCGATTTCACGCGCGGCGACCGCATCGACGCCACCTACACCGAGCACGCCAAGATCCTGCGCGCAGTGATGCAGCGCAAGCTCGACCAGGCCCAGTTGCTGCTGCGCAGCCACGTCGAGCAGAGCAAGTCCGAGGTCCGCAAGATCACGCTGGCGATGCTCCAGCAGGCCCGCGCGCAGCTCGCGCGCTGACGGCCCCCGCCCCGGCACCCCCTTGCCGCTGCCGGTGCCACCGGGCCCCGGGGCCGGGCGGTGCGCTGCTTTTCCGCCCCGTCCGCAGCACCGCTGCGGCAGCCGGCCGCAGGCACGGCACTTGCGTATTCCATCTTGTATACCAATACGTGCACCAAGACCGGCCACGCCGGTTGCGGATGCCCCGCCCCGCTGCTGCCGTGCCATCCACATCGAGGAAGAAGGAACCATGACGCAACACGATTTCCGGGCCTCCCGCCGCCGCGCCCTGGCGCAACTGTCGGCCGCCGGCCTGGCCACCGCCTCGCCGTGGGCACTGCGCGCCGCGCAGGCCCAGACCAAGATGACCATCGGCGTGATCTACGTCGGCCCGAAGGACGACTTCGGCTACAACCAGGCGCAAGCCGCCGCCGCGGCCGAGGTCAAGAAGCTGCCCGGCATCAAGGTCGTCGAGGAGGAGAACGTCCCCGAGACCACCGCGGTGCAGAAGACCATGACCGGCATGATCGTGCAGGACGGCGCCAAGCTGCTGTTCCCCACCTCGTTCGGCTACTTCGATCCGCACATGCTGGCGCTCGCCGCCAAGTACCCCGACGTGCGCTTCTCGCACTGCGGCGGCATGTGGACCGAGGGCAAGCACCCCAAGAACACCGGCAGCTTCTTCGGCTACATCGACGAGTGCCAGTACCTCAACGGCGTGATCGCCGGCCACATGAGCAAGAGCAAGAAGCTCGGCTTCGTGGCGGCCAAGCCGATCCCGCAGGTGCTGCGCAACATCAACGCCTTCACGATGGGGGCGCGCTCGGTCGACCCGAAGATCACCTGCACGGTCATCTTCACCGGCGAGTGGTCGATGGCCGTCAAGGAGGCCGAAGCCACCAACAGCCTCGCCGACCAGGGCGCCGACGTGTTCACGATGCACGTGGACGGCCCGAAGGTGATCGTCGAGACCGCCGCCAAGCGCGGCAAGATGGTCTGCGGCTACCACGCCAGCCAGGCCAAGCTCGCGCCCAACGCCTACCTGACCGGCGCCGAGTGGAACTGGCTCACCGCCTACAAGACCATCATCGAGGCGGCCCAGGCCGGCAAGCCGCACCCGAACTTCCTGCGCGGCGGCCTGAAGGAAGGCTACGTGAAGATGTCGGCCTACGGTCCGATGGTGCCGGAGGCCGCGAAGAAGGCCGCCGACGGCATCAAGGCCAAGATGATCGCTGGTTCGTTCGACATCTTCGCCGGCGGCCTGAAGGACAACAAGGGCGCGGTGGTCATCCCGGCCGGCAAGGTGCTGAAGCAGACCGACCTGGAGCTCGAGAAGATGAACTACCTGGTCGAGGGCGTGGTCGGCTCGATCTGAGGTGGGCGCGGATCATGAGTGCTGACCGGCTCAGGTTCCAGCTCGTGGCAAGCAGCCGGAGCGCGGGCGGCCGGGCCGGGGAGCGCGAGGTCGGCGGTCGGCGCTTCGCGCCGACCGCCCTGCGGTGCTCGGCGTCGTGGCCGGGCCGCGGAACTCGCTCTGTTCGCTGCGCTCACGGCACTCGAACAACCGCGGCCAGTCAGTCCACGAGGCGCGCCGTGCGCGCCGGCCACGCTCCCTGCGCGCCTCGGCGCCTCTCACGCGCACCCCAGCCCGGCCACCCGCACTCCGGCCATCACGCTACGGATGCATTGCTGTCGTGCACCTCTGCGGTTTCGGCGCGGCAGGCGGTGGGCGCCGGGGCGATGTCGGGGTGCGGCGAGGAGCACAGGGCCGCAGGCGGCGCGCGCAGCGCGCTTCGTGATCCGATCCGTCGCGCTTGTCCGAGCGCCGTTCGCGCAGCGAACAGAGCGAGTTGCGCGACGCGCCTGCGGCCCGCGCACCGCAGCGCAGTCGGCGCAGCGCGCCGACCGCACCCCCTCACCGCCCCGGCGCCCACCGCCTGCCGCGCTTGCGCGCACCCCTGAAGAACGCCACCGGAGCCGACCGCCATGCGCAGTACCGCCCTCGCCGACATCCTGCTGCCGATCGGCGCGCTGGCCGCCGCACTGCTGCTGTTCGGCGTGTTCGTGTGGTTCGGCGGCACCGACCCCACCGAGGTCTGGCTGCTGCTGTTCAAGGGCGCCTTCGGCGACTGGTTCTCGTGGCAGAACACGCTGCAGCGCGCCGCGCCGCTGATGCTGACCGCGCTGTGCGTCGCGCTGCCGGCGCGCGCCGGGCTGGTGATCATCGGCGGCGAGGGCGCGCTGGTGCTCGGCGGCCTGGCCGCGGCGGCGCTGCCCTACGCGGTGCCGCTGCCGGGCAACGTGATCGGCACCGTGCTGGTCTGCGCGGCCGGCATGGCGGCCGGCGCGGCGTGGATCGCGCTGGCCGGTGCGCTGCGGCAGTACCGCGGCGTCAACGAGACCATCAGCAGCCTGCTGCTCGCCTACATCGCGATCGCGCTGTTCAAGCAGATCGTCGAGGGTCCGCTGCGCGACCCGGCCACGCTGAACAAGCCGTCCACGCGTGCGCTGGAGGAAGGCATCCGCATCGGCGGCATGTTCGGCTCCGACGTGCACTGGGGCCTGGTGCTGGGCCTGCTGGCCTGCGTGGCGCTGGGCCTGTGGCTGGCGCTCACCGCGCGCGGCTTCGCGGTGCGGGTGGTGGGCGGCAACCCGCGCACTGCGCAGCTGGTGGGCCTGCCGGCCAGCGGGCTGATCCTGATCGCCTGCGCGATCGGCGGCGCCTGCGCCGGGCTGGCCGGTGCGATCGAGGTGGCCGCGGTGCACACCAACGCCAACGCATCGATCATCGCCGGCTACGGATACGCCGGCATCCTGGTGAGCTTCATCGCGCGGCACAACCCGATCGCCGTGATCCCGGTGGCCATCCTGTTCGGCGGCTTCGGCGCGGCCGGCAGCCTGCTGCAGCGCCGGCTCGACCTGCCCGACGCCTCGGTCCAGGTGCTGCAGGGCATCGCCTTCGTGCTGATCCTCGCCAGCGAGGCGCTGCGCGGCATCGACTGGCGCGCCGCCGCGGTGAAGCTCAGGCCGCCGGCCGGACCGGCGGCGCCGGTGCAGTTGAAGGTCGAGGGCGGAGGAACCTGACGATGGACGGCACCGACACCCTGATCGCCTTCTCGGCGGCCATCCTCGGCGGCGCCCTGCGCGTCGGCGTGCCCTTCCTGTTCGTGAGCCTCGGCGAGTGCCTCACCGAGAAGGCCGGCCGCATCAACCTCGGCCTCGAGGGCGTGCTGGTGCTGTCGGCGATGGCGGCCTTCGGCGGCGCCTACCTCAGCGGCTCGGTGTGGGTCGGCGTGCTGGTCGCGGCCGGCGCCGGCGCGCTGCTGGCGCTGCTGCACGGCCTGCTGTGCACGCTGCCGCGCGTGAACGACGTGGCCACCGGCATCGCGCTGATGCTGCTCGGCACCGGCCTGGCCTTCTACCTCGGCAAGCCGCTGATCCAGCCGCAGGCACCGCAGCTCACGCCCATCGCGCTGGGCGGCTGGAGCGAGTCGAGCGTGGTGCAGGCCGCGCTGCAGATCAACCCGCTGCTGCCGCTGGGCATCGTGCTCGCGGTCTTGCTGTGGCTGGGCTTCGCACGCACCCGCTGGGGCCTGCTGGTGCGGCTGGCCGGCGACTCGGCCAACGCGACGCGCGCGCTGGGCTACTCGGTCGGCGCGATCCGCATCGCCGCCACCGCGGCGGGCGGCGCGATCGCCGGGCTGGGCGGGGCCTCGCTGACGCTGTTCTACCCCGGCAGCTGGAACGAGGGCATCTCCTCGGGCCAGGGCCTGATCGCGGTGGCGCTGGTGATCTTCGCGCGCTGGAGTCCGCTGCGCTGCGTGGGCGCGGCGCTGCTGTTCGGCGGCGCGGGCGCCATCGGCCCGGCGCTGCAGTCCATCGGCATCAGCCAGGGCTACTACCTGTTCAGTGCCGTGCCCTATGTGCTCACGCTGGTGATCCTGGTGCTGAGCTGCCGGCCCGGCAGCGTGGCGCAGGGCAGCCCGGGCGAGCTGTCATCCGCGCGCTGAGAGAAGGAGACCGCGATGCCCAACGAATCCTTCGTCCATGCCGAGCCCTACCCCTGGCCTTACGACGGCGACCTGCGCCCCGACAACACCGCGCTGATCGTCATCGATATGCAGACCGACTTCTGCGGCGTCGGCGGCTACGTCGACAAGATGGGCTACGACCTGGCGCTGACGCGCGCGCCCATCGAGCCGATCAAGCGGCTGATGGCCCGCCTGCGCACGCTGGGCTTCCACATCATCCACACCCGCGAGGGCCACCGCCCCGACCTCGCCGACCTGCCGGCCAACAAGCGCTGGCGCTCGCGCCGTGCCGGCACCGGCGGCGTCGGCATCGGCGACGTCGGCCCCTGCGGCCGCATCCTGGTGCGCGGCGAGCCGGGCTGGGAGATCATCCCCGAGCTGGCACCACTGCCCGGCGAGCCAGTGATCGACAAGCCGGGCAAGGGCTCGTTCTACGCCACCGACCTCGACATGCTGCTGCGCGTGCGCGGCATCCGCAACCTGCTGCTGGCCGGCATCACCACCGACGTGTGCGTGCACACGACGATGCGCGACGCCAACGACCGCGGCTACGAATGCCTGCTGCTGTCGGACTGCACCGCGGCCACCGACCACGGCAACCACCTCGCGGCGCTGCACATGGTGAAGATGCAGGGCGGCGTGTTCGGCGCGGTGGCCTCGTCCACCGCGGTGCTGGAGGCACTGGCATGACCGCCCCGCTCGATCCCCGACCGCCGACCGAGGGCGCACTCGCGCTCGACACCTTCGAGCTCACCAAGCGCTTCGGCGGCTTCACCGCGCTGGACGGCGTGTCGATGCAGGTGCCGGCCGGCTCGGTGCATGCGCTGTTGGGCGAGAACGGTGCGGGCAAGTCCACGCTGGTCAAGTGCGTGGCCGGCTACCACCCGCCGGAGCACGGCGCGGTGCTGATCGACGGCCGCGAGCAGGACATCGCCTCGCCGATCGTCGCGCGCGCGCTCGGCATCGGCATGGTCTACCAGCACTTCACGCTGGCGCCCGGCATGACGGTGGCCGAGAACCTGCTGCTGGCCGGCGGCCGCACGCCGGCGCTGATCGACTGGGCCAGGGAGCGCAAGGCGCTGGCCGAGTTCCTGACCACCACGCCGTTCACGCTGGACCTCGACGCCACGCCGGCCCAGCTGGCCGCCGGCGAGAAGCAGAAGCTCGAGCTGCTGAAGCAGCTCTACCTGAAGCCGCGGCTGCTGATCCTGGACGAACCCACCTCGGTGCTCACGCCGCAGGAGGCCGACGAAGTGCTCGCCTTCGTGCGCGCGGTGGCGCGGCGCGGCGAGTGCACGGTGCTGATGATCACGCACAAGTTCCGCGAGGTGATGGCCTATGCCGACGGCGTGACGGTGCTGCGCCGCGGCCGCAAGGTGCACGGCGTGGGCGTGCCCGACACCACGCCGGCCGAGCTGGCGCAGGCCATGATCGGCGAGACCGCCGGCGGCAGCGCCCGCGCGCCGGCCCACGGCGAGCCGGTGGCGCGCACGCCGGTGCCGGCCGACGCGCCGGTGGCGCTGCAGGTCCAGGGGCTCGATGCGCTGGGCGACCGCGGCACGCTCGCGGTGCAGGGCCTGAGCCTGGCGGTGAAGGCCGGCGAGATCCTCGGCATTGCCGGCGTGTCCGGCAACGGCCAGCGCGAGCTGGTCGAGGCGCTGGTCGGCCAGCGCCCGCGGCTGGCCGGCATGGTGCGGGTGGGCGGCGTGCCCTACGGCGCGAAGCGCCACGAGAACCGCCTGCTGAAGCTGCGCGCGCTGCCCGAGGAACCGCTGCGCAGCGCCAGCGTGGCCGAGCTGAGCGTGGCGCAGAACATGGCGTTGCGCGACTTCGACCAGCCGCCGCTGCGGCGTGGTGGCTGGCTGCGCTTCGGCGCCTGGAAGGAACGCGCGCGCGCCTGGATCACCGAGTACGGCATCAAGACGCGCGGCGAGAACGCGCCGATCGGCTCGCTCTCGGGCGGCAACGTGCAGCGCGCCGTGCTGGCGCGCGAGCTGGCCGGCGAGGTGAACGTGCTGATCGCCGCCAACCCGGTGTTCGGCCTCGATTTCGCCGCGGTGGCCGAGATCCACGCGCGGCTGCTGCAGGTGCGCGAGCGCGGCGGCGCGGTGCTGCTGATCAGCGAGGACCTCGACGAGCTGATCGAGCTGGCCGACCGCATCGCGGTGATGAGCGAGGGCCGCATCGTGTTCGAGACGCCGGCCGCCGACGTGGACCGCCACACCATCGGCGCGCACATGGGCGGCGGCGCCGACCACGGGCACGCCGCGCCGCTGCCGGAGGCCGCATGAGCATCAGCATCCCCGCCACCCCGTTCGACTACCGCCTCGCACCCGGCGCCACCGCGCTGGTCGTGATCGACATGCAGCGCGACTTCATCGAGCCCGGCGGCTTCGGCGCCTCGCTGGGCAACGACGTCTCGCTGCTGGTGCCGGCCATCGCGCCGATCGCCGCGCTGCTGGCGGCGTGGCGCGCGCGCGGCTGGCCGGTGGTGCACACCCGCGAGGCGCACAAGCCCGACCTCAGCGACTGCCCGCCGGCCAAGCGCCTGCGTGGCGCACCCACGCTGCGCATCGGCGACCCGGGTCCGATGGGCCGGCTGCTGATCAGCGGCGAGCCCGGCACCGAGATCATCGCGGCGCTGGCGCCGCAGCCCGGCGAGATCGTGATCGACAAGCCCGGCAAGGGCATGTTCTGGGCCACCGGCCTGCACGAGCGGCTGCAGGCGCTGGGCGTGAGCCACCTGGTGTTCACCGGTGTGACCACCGAGGTCTGCGTGCAGACCTCGATGCGCGAGGCCAACGACCGCGGCTACGACGCCCTGCTGGTGGAAGACGGCACCGAGAGCTACTTCCCGGCCTACAAGGCCGCGGTGCTGGAGATGATCGCGGCGCAGGGCGCGATCGTCGGCTGGCATGCGCCGAGCGCGGCGGTGCTGGCGGCGCTGCCGGAGGCCTGAGCGTCCGGCTACCGGACCTCCAGGCCGTTCACCAGGCGCTTCATGAGCCGCGGCTCGCGCAGGCGCTCGACCCACCAGGCCAGCGCCTTGCCGCCGTGCTCGCCGCGCCAGGCGACGTAGAGCGTGTTGGGCTCGCGCGGGTCGGCCGTCTTCTTCTCTACCAGCTCGCCGCTCGCGAGCAGTGCCGCGACCCGCTGCCGCGGCAGCCAGCCCACGGCCAGCCCGGCGCGCTGCGCGGCGATCTTGGCCGCCATGCTCGGCACCGCCAGCTGCGCCTGCCCGCCGTGCACGCCGTAGGTCCGTGTGCCGGCGTCGCGCGAGGTGTCGGCCACCACCGCGGCGCGGTGCTGCTGGATCGCCTCGCGCGGCAGCGGCTCGGCCGCGCCGGCCAGCGGGTGGCGCGAACCCACCGCGAAGACCCAGTCCATCACGCCGAGCTCGAACCAGCGCAGCCGCGGAATCGCCGGCGGCTCGTTGGTCGCGCCGATCACCAGGTCGGCCCGGCCCTCGCGCAGCGCGCCCCAGGTGCCGCCGAGCACCTCGTGGGTGATGCGCAGCCCCACGCCCGATTTCAGGCGGTCGAAGTCGGCGATGACGGGCAGCAGCGTCTGGAACTCGAGCAGCTCGTCCGTCACGATGCCGAGCCGGTCTTCCCAGCCGCTGGCGATCTGGCGCACGCGGGTGTTCAGGCGCCCCATGTCGCCCAGCAGGCGCTCGGCCTCCTCGGCCAGCAGCCGGCCCGCCGGCGTGAGCTCCAGCCGGTAGCGCCGCCGGTCGAACAGCAGCGCGTCGTAGCGGGCCTCCAGCTGCCGCGCCGCATGCGACAGGGTCGACGGCGCCTTGCCCAGCCGCGCCGCCGCCTTCGACAGGCTGCCGCTGGCGCGGATGGCCTGCAGCATCGCGAGTTCGTCCTGGGACAGCATGGACCGAGGTTACAGGGTGCTCATGCCTCCGTCGACGATGAGTTCCGCGCCCACGATGAACGCCGACTCCCGGGCCGACAGGTGCAGCACCGTCGAGGCCAGCTCCTCGGGCGTGCCGAAGCGGCCCGCCGGCACCTGCGCCTGGATGGCGGCAGCGGTGGCCTGCAGCGTCGCCGCGTCCAGGCCCAGCTTGCCGTACAGCGGCGTCGAGATCGGGCCGGGGCTGACCACGTTGACGCGCGCGCCGCGCGGCAGCAGCTCGGCCGACAGCGTCTTGGCGAGCGAGATCAGCGCCGCCTTGCTCGCGGCGTACACCGACGAGTTGGGCATGCCGATGTGGGCGTTGATGGAGCCGTTGATCACGATCGCGGCGCCCGGGCGCAGCAGCGGCGCCAGTGCCTGGATCTGGAAGTACGGCCCCTTGACGTTGGCGGCGAAGGTGTCGTCCCACAGCGACTCCGACACCTCGGCGAACGGCGCGAAGCGCGCCACGCCGGCGTTGATGAACACGGCGTCCAGTTCGAGGCCCTGCGCCTGCAGTGCCTCCGCCAGGCGCCGGGCTTCCGCCACGCTGCCGGCGTCGTTGCGCAGCGCGATGGCGCCATGGCCGATGTCGTCCCGGGCACGCGCCAGCGCCTGCTCGTCGCGGCCGGTGATCACGACGCGGGCGCCCTCCGCGGCATAGGCCTTGGCGGCCGCCAGGCCGATGCCGCTGCTGCCGCCGGTGACGAGCACGGTCTGGTTGTCGAAGCGATTCATGAGAGGTCTCCTGAGCTGGGTGGCGAACGAAGCAGCGAGATCAGGAAGATCGGCCGCCGTCGCCATGCATGCATCGTCGTCGACCGGGGCCGGGAAGCCGTGCCACGCTTTCGATGCACACGTTCGATGCCATCGAACGTTTTCCCGCGGACCGGTTCCGCCCCCGCGCGCCGGCTCAGCGCCGGTGCCAGTAGGCGGCCGCCTGGGTGCGGCTGTCGAGCGCCAGCTTGGTGAGGATGTTCGCCACATGCCGCTTCACGGTGTGCAGGCTGAGGCCCAGCCCGCGGGCGATGAGCTTGTTGCTCTGGCCCTCGGCCAGCAGCGCCATCACCTCGCGCTCGCGGGCCGACAGCGGCTCGTCCGGTGGCACGCTGCCGGCAGCGCTGCCCGCGGTGGGCACACCGCCCTGCAGCCAGGCCGCGAGGCGGCCGCGCAGCCGGGCCTGTGCCGCAGCCGGGCAGCGCAGGCGCGGCGCCAGCGCCTGCCACAGCGCCTGCAGCCGGGCCGGCGGCTCCAGCAGCAGGCTGCCCAGGCCGTCGTCCTGCACCGCCTCGCACAGCAGCTCGTCCAGCGCCGCGGCGGCGGCCTCGGGCTCGCCCTGGGCGGCGCGGCACAGCGCCAGCGCGAAGCGTGCGTCGCCCATGAAGGCCGGCAGCCGTGCGCCGGCCTGCAGCCGCGCGGCGCGCTCCAGGTGCGCACGCGCCGCGGCCAGCTCGCCGCACAGCAGCGCATGCTGGCCCTGCAGCAGCGCAGCGCCGGTGTCCAGCACCGGCCATTCGCGCGCCGAGCGCGGCCGCGCCAGATCGGGCAGCAGCGCGGCCAGGCCGTCGGCGTCCTCGGCACGCCAGTGGAGGCGGGCCTGCACATGCGCATAGGTGCGCCGCCAGCCCCGGCTGAAACCCGGCGTCATGAGGCCGGGCACCTGGGCGACGACCGCCAGCGCCTCGGCCGCGTGGCCCTGCGCGGCGAGGTGCAGGCTGTGCAGGTGCAGCGCGCCGACGCCGAGCATGGTGTCGCCGGGCAGCTGGCGCTGCCGCTGCAGCAGCTCGTGCAGGGCCTCGCGCGCCGCGCCGGGCTCGCCGTGCCAGAACGCCAGCCAGGCGTGGAGTGCCGGCACCTGGACCTCGCCGCCCGGCTGGTCCGCACGGCACAGCCGGCCCAGCCGCTCCATCAGCGGCCGCGTGCCGGGCAGGCCGGTGAAGTGCCCGTAGCTCATGTCGACGATGTTCGGGTAGCGCGCCTCGGGGGCCCGTGCCGCGTTGTCCGCCATCGCAGCCAGGCCGGCCAGCACGGCCGGGCCGTCGCCGCGCGCCACGCCGTGCCAGGCCTGCAGCGAATCGAAGGCCACCTGCAGCGCCGGCGGCAGCTGGGCATCGGCCGCGTCGGCGAGCACGGCCCCGGCGCGCTCCAGCTCACCCAGCGCGTTGTGGCAGGCGCCCAGCATGCCCAGCGCCACGTGGCGGTCGCGCGGCCGGCCCTGCTGCGCATAGGCGTCGTGGCTGCGCTGGAACTCGTCGCGCGCCAGGCCCCAGTCCCAGCGCGACCACGCGCACAGGCCGCGCAGCAGCGCCGCGTCGGCCTGCGCGTCGCGCCACGCCGGCGGCAACTGGTCCAGCCAGCGCTCCACGCGGTGCGTGCCGCCTACGGCCAGCAGGCCGTCGGCCACCTGGCGCAGCGCGGCCAGGGCCTCGGCCCAACGCCCGGCGGCCAGCCAGTGCGGCACGGCGCGCTCGGCGCGCGGCTCGGCGGCGGCGGCCAGCGCGTGCAGCGCGGCGGCCCGCCCCGGCTCGCGCCGCTCCAGCTCGCCGCGCAGGAAATCGCGGAACAGGTCGTGGAAACGCAGCACCGGCACGGAGTCGTCGAGCGCGCTGAGGAAGAGCTGGCGACCGAACAGGTCGTCGAGCACCACGCGGGCGTCGCTGCGGCCGGTGACGGCCTGGCACAGCGCGGGGCTGAGCTCGGGCAGCACGCTGCCGTACAGCACGAACTGCTGCAGCGGCGGCGGCAGCCCGGCCAGCACCTCCTGCGCGAAATAGTCGAACAGGTGGCGGTCGGCCGCCGGGCCGGCGAGCGCGGGCAGGCTGCCGGTGCCGGGGCGCGCACTGCCCAGCAGCAGGTGCAGGCCGGCCACCCAGCCGTGGGTGCGCGCCAGCGCGGCCTGCAGCGCTTCTTCGGACGGCGCCTGCAGCCCGCGCAGCCGGCACAGCGCCTGCGCGGCGCCGAGGTCGAAGCGCAGGTCTTCCAGGCCCAGCTCCACCAGCTCGCCGCCGGCGCGCCAGCGCGCCAGCGACAGCGGCGGCGCGGTGCGGCTGCCGATGAAGAGGCAGAGCTCCGGCGGCGCGCGGGCGATCAGCGTGTCCAGCAGCTGCAGCGCCGCCGCGTCGGTGACGTGGTGCAGGTCGTCCAGCACCAGCGCGATTCGCGCGTCGGGCCGGCCGCCGAGGGCGTCGGTCAGCAGGCCCAGCGCGGTGCGCGCGGCGGGGCTGGCGTCCTGCAGCTGGGCCAGCACCGTGGCGGGCGGCACGGCCCACGGCAGCTCCAGCGGCGCGAGGGCCCCGAACAGCGCGGCGAACAGGCGGTTGGCGTCGTTGTCCTCGGCGTCGAGCGAGACCCACACCACCTGGATGCCCGGCGCGGCAACGGCCAGCGCGGCGGCCAGCTGCACCAATAGCGTGGTCTTGCCGAAGCCGGCCGGCGCCTGCACCAGCACCAGCCGGGCGTCGGCCGCCTGCTCCAGCACCTGCGCCAGCAGCGCCGGGCGCGGCACGGCATCGCGCCGCGCCCGCGGGATGCGGTGCTTGCTGGAGGCAGGGGCGGCGGAGGCGTTGCGGGTGTTGTCCATGGACAGCAGCGACGGCGGCGGCAGCGGCCACCGCGACAGCGCGGCAGGCTGCCCGATTCTAGGAAGCCGGCACGCCGCCGCGGCGCGAAGAGCCATGCGCGCACGGCGATGGCGCGATGGCTCTCCGGAGCGATGCCGGCGCAGCGGCGGCTCGCAACACTGACGGCTCCTTCCTTCTGACGGACCAACATCATGCGCACCTCCCCGCCCCGCTTCGACATCTACGCCCCCATCCACAAGGCGCTGCGCCTGTTCATGACCGACACGCTGCAGCGCCTGGGCCGGCTGGACCTGAACGACCCGCAGGACCTGGCGGCCGGCCTGGGCCAGCTCGACACGCTGCTGGACGCCGCGAGCAGCCACCTGCAGCACGAGAACGACTGCATCCACCCGGCCCTCGAGGCGCAGCAGGCCGGCGCCAGCCAGCGCATCGCCGGCGAACACCGCGAGCACCTGGACAGCATTGCCACGCTGCGCGCGCACGCCGCCGCGCTGCGTGCCGCGCCCGAGGCCGCGGCGGCACACCGGCTGTACCGCCAGCTGGCCGCCTTCATCGCAGAGAACTTCGAGCACATGGACGTGGAGGAGACCCGCCACAACCAGGCGCTGTGGGCCGGCTACAGCGATGCCGAGCTGCAGGCGATCGAGCACCGCATCCTGGCCGGCATCGGCCCGCAAGAGATGAGCCTGTGGCTGCGCTGGCTGATCCCGGCGCTCAACCCCACCGAGCGCGCGCAGCTGATCGCCGGCCTGCCGCCCGCGGCCCGCGAGCCGGTGCTGGATTCGGCGCGCGCGCTGCTGGACGATGGGGCTTGGGCCAAGCTCTGCCGGGCACTGGGGCGGAAGGTGGTGCCGGGCTTGGTGGAGGCTTGAGCGCAGGCATGGCCGGTGCTGCGGTCATTGCGGCGTTGACTGGCCAAATTGCAGCAGGTGCTGACGCTGGCACGCTGGCGTGCGTACTCGCGCTGGCTGGCACCAAGCCGTCGTAGGGCCATGCGAAGCGGCGGTGACTCGAATGACGGCTGCCCGTGGTACTGCGGTCATAGGGCTCGCGTGGGACAGTCCACCCCACGCTGGCGACCGCTTCTCTTCCACTCTAACTTGCGGTGTACCGACCCGAATCGAAACTTCGCACAGCCCTTCAAGCGACCTCAGAACCGTCACTCAACGTCTCGGTGGAGCGGATCAGCCAGCGCTGGGACATTCACAGACCGGATTCGTAGCGCCTATTCGGCCAGCACAGGCTGCTGCGGCTCCGCGGCTAGGCTAATGTGCTCCAGCCTCCACCGCTTCAACTGCTTGAAGTGCTGGTATGTCAGGACCGACTCCGACACCGGATCACAGGATCGCAGTTCGATGTACCGCCACGTCTTGGTGGGGTCGAATAGCTTGTCCTTGAACGCCTTCTCGATTGCCTTGGCTGCGGTGTCCGCCGCCTTCTCTGCCGTTTCGAAGTTAGGGACAGCCGAGTGCAGGATCGTGATGTCAAGGGTATAGGTGTCGCCGGGGCCGTCGCGAGTTATTTCTGCACCGTCGTCCACATCGAAGAAGACACCTGCAATCAGATCACCATGGGGTTTCACTGCCTTGGCAATCTTCTCGTGCAGTTTGAGCTCCTTGATCAGGCGGCGCTCGAATTCATCAGGGAAAGCTGAGCGGCGATAGCGGCTGGCCAACCAGATCTGAAAGATGGTTTGATTCTCTGGAGACAGGTGTGCCTCAGGGCGCGGGACGAAGTCGTTCAGTGCGTGTTTCTCGATGCACAGCTTCGCAGTCGCCTCGAACTCGGCATAGAAAACAGCAGCGCCTGCAAATTCGACATGGAGCTTGCGGGCGCTTTTGGCGTGTGTGCAGTTGCCATCCATGTCCGTCACCAGCCGGCCAACAACGACCTCGACGACCGGCTCCCATTCGGGGGCTTGCGCAAGGTCGCAGTCGTGGCTGGCGACGATGACGAGCGTCTCGCCAGGTGCTGTCGCGTTACGAAGACCAAGGGCTTCAATCGCGTCTTTGCCAAGTAGATGCCCTTGGCGCCATAAGGTGTCACGACTCCAGCCCGCCACGTCTCACCTTCAAGCATCGTCGTTAGACGCAGGGAGGTCGAAGTCAGCACTCGCGGGCGTCTTCGCTCGATTTGCGAATCTGGCATTCATGCGTTCGCGTTGCACCGCTTCGCGTTTGTGAAGATGGACTAGCAGCACGGCAGCGTCTCTTGCGGACTCACCTGCCTGCGCGACTTGCATCAGCGTCCGGCCACTGGCGAACTTACGCTTCAGCAGGGTCGCATTGATCCCCACGCCTTCATGCGCCAGCACGTCAGCAGCTTGGGCGAGATCTTGGAGCTTCGCGGCGTTCTCCACTGCAACGGGGTCTCCATTCAGCCAGTTGTAGACGGACTGTCGCGACACGCCGAATGTCGTCGCGAGGTCGGAAACGGCAGGGTTCAGCACCTCGCGGATGCGCGACAGGTTTTCGCTAGGAGTGCGAACCTGCTCAACCTCCGAGACCTCAACTACGGGCCCCAGATGCTGCGATTGCCGCGCGCTTCGGTGTAGGTGCTCCAGCGAAAGTTCGCCACCCGTACCGATGCTGGTTAGCGCGGTAACTGCGGCAGCAGTCATCCATCCCACACAACGAACGAGGGTGGAAGTGACACCGGTGGCGTCCGGCCGGTCGGTAACCCAGCCGCCATAGGTCATTGCTGTGCTCAAGATGCTCCCACCTTAGGCCCAAGAGGCCCGAGCATGGTCGGTGACCGTCGAATTAAACGACTTGACGATTTCATCATGGAGCGCCGTGAGGCGTGCTCCCACCTTGGACGGTTCGAACACCTCTCGATGACCGATGGATGCATCCGTATCGACGATCGCATGTAGGCCCTCGCGCTGAGTAAAGCGAGGGTCGATGGCGGGGGCCAGCCCCACCAGTTCCATGGGAAGACCGACGTGTCCATGGCGGATGAGGACACGCGAAACGAGTTGCCCCGCCGCAGTCGAGACGATGGTCTCGCTGATCGATTGCTGAAGTTGACCTTCCCCTCGTAGCGCGAGGCCCAGCACTTCCGGCACGAGAAAATGCCGCAATGTTTCGCCGTCCATCGAGGGCTGAATAGCATCCAAATACCGCAGCCCGATACGGTCTACGAAGTCGAGGTGCAGTGCGTCTTGCACGATGCTCAGCCCCTTCAAAAGGACTCTGGAGAAGGTTTCGAAAGTGTCGTAGCTGGTGGTCTGGAACGACAGGGCATTCGTTTCTAGCAAGAACAGGGAGCGCCCATCAATATCGCCAAATAGATAGCGCGACTGTGGCGTTACGGTGGGTGCGGCTATCTGCCCTTGTCCTGTGCTGCCGAAGGGCAACACAAGCTGCTGGACGACTTGCTTCTTGTAATCTGGAAAGTGCGCCTCGCGCATCTTGGCTTGGATGGCGGGGATGTACCCATCCAAATCCAGCACCGGGTTGAACTGGACTTGGGCGACCGTGTAGTAGACCGGCGCATTGGTCAACTTCTTACCCATAGTGTCCTCAGCAACGTACTTGACAATCAGGTTGACACTTTACAGCATGGTTGACAGCTCTGCGTTTGGGGCTGTGTAAAGTCCTTCACACCCAGATATCTGCGCCGTTCCACGTAGGGGCTTTAACTAAGGGCAATGCAGGACTCCGGACCAGACGCTGTCCATGACGTGCCGGAAAGACGCCTGTCATCACAGTCAGCAGTTGGTCAGACGGCCAACGAACGTTAACCCCAACAAGCTGGCGTTCTGGACAAGTGGGTGCCTGCCCCCGCCGGTCGCCAGCAAGAAGCAGCGACCTGAAGTTGCGCAAGCGCATCCTGTGCGACCCTCAAGTCGATGGGAGACCATCCCGGCTCCCGCAGGCATTGCCACTACACGCGAGCCGTGAAACAAGGGCAAGTTCGTCGGGCAGAAGGCGCCCTTCAAGCCCAAGGACATCTGGGCACTGCGAGTCCGCCTGCTGATGGAGAGCCGGCTGCGAGAACTCGCTCTTTTCATCGACCTGGGCATCAACCGCAAGCTACGCGGCTGCGATCACGCCGCTCTCAAACCTTCCCTCGGAGGTCGACATGGATCTCGGCCACCGTGAGGTCACGGCCATTCACCGTCTCCTTGGCCAAGGCGCTCGGCGATGCGACGGGCAGTGGCTTGATCAGGACACGCTCACCGTGAGGAGCCGTCTCCATGAGTTGGAAGCGGTGCGGCGAACGTTGCCTGAACGGAATGGCAGCCGTGGAATTCAGGGCCACGGTGTCTGTATTGCCCGGCCATGGCGTGGGCGTGGCCGGCTCGAAATCGACCTGGCCATCTGCGTCGCGGATGAAGAGCGTGCGACCAGAAGCGCCATGCACCAAATACCTCCAGACCACCGCGCGGGCGTCGAAGGCGATGAACCAGGCCCTCCGCGGCGGGTCGGCCGACGACCACCGGATGCGGACGAAGCCGACGAGTACAGGCGGGGCGTGCTGCGTGATCGAGCGCAGCAGGGGCAACGCCTCCCGTGCGGCCCGATCGGCCGCGGAGACGGTCGCGCGCATGTGCAGCCTGCGAGCGGTGTCGCCGTCGCCGTCGGCGGCAGGGGCCAGAGTGCTGTCGAACCACAGCGTGGAGTCCAAGTCCGCGACGTCGATGTCGGTGTACGCGAAGAACGCCGGGTCCTCCGCCGTGAGTTGAAACACCAGGTCGGCAGCGGCGTCGCCGCCCGAGCCATCGGACCGGAAGACGGACAGCCCTCTGTTGTCGACGCGGTACATCAGACCCAGCGCTGAAAACCGTGCGGGAGACGGCTCCACCAGTTGCCACGCGAGAGGCGCGGAGGCTGCAACGTCACCCAAGTAGGCGTGACGCAACTCGACCGAGAAGGCCATTTGCCAGCGCGTCGGCGCATTGCCGGTCACGTTGACCTCGACGCCAAGTAGAAGTCCATGGGGATCAGCTCCACGGCCCATCCGCCTTCTTCGCCCAGCGTGGCGGCCGGGTGCATGGCGGCGATGCGCAGCGCCTCGTCTTGGCTGTCCGCGTCGATGATGAACAGGCCGCCGACCACTTCCTTCGATTCGGCATAAGGCCCGTCACTGATCTGCGTCTTGCCGCTGCGCGGGCGAAGCGTCCGCCACCTGTCCAGATCGCCCAGCGACGCGGAGACCAGCACCTTCCCCGTGGCGCGCATCTTCTCGTCCAATGCCGGGCATTGGCGCACCAAGTCCTTGACGTCGTCCGGCGCCATCGCGGCAAACTTTTCGGGGGTGAAGTAGGCAAGGCCGAGGTATTTCACGGGGCGTCCTCAGGGTGGGTGATGCACTCACGACGAAGTTGACGATCGGAAATCGACACCGTCTAGAAAGAGTTTGCCGCAGGTCTCGGCCAGCCTGGCCGCTCCGGCCCGGCCCCCTCACCCCCACCGAACGCTGCATGCAAACCCGCTGAACCCCGCCCCGCCGCGGCGGTGATGCAATGGCAGGCATGAGCACCACCGCACCTGCCATCCCCCTGCCCGCCCTGTTCGTCTCGCACGGCTCGCCGATGCTGGCGCTGGAGCCGGGCCGCACCGGGCCGTTCTTCCGGCGCCTGGGCCAGACCATCGACACGCGTTTCGGCCGGCCCAAGGCCATCGTCGTGGTGTCGCCGCACACCGCCGCGCGCCTGCCGCTGGTGCTGGGCAGCGCCCAGCACCACGCGGTGCACGACTTCGGCGGCTTTCCGCCCGCGCTGTACGAACTGCAGTACGGCCCGCCCGGCGCGCCGGCGCTGGCCACGCGCGTGAGTGCGCTGCTGGCCGCGGCCGGCATCGCCGCGCACCCCAGCGACGAGGCCGGGCTGGACCACGGCATCTGGGCGGTGCTGCGCTTCGCGTGGCCCGACGCCGACGTGCCGGTGCTGCCGGTGGCGCTGGCGCCGCATCAGCCGCCTGCGGCGCAGTGGGCGCTGGGCGAGGCGCTGGCGCCGCTGCTGGCCGAGGGCGTGCTGGTGCTGGGCAGCGGCAGCCTCACGCACAACCTGCAGCTGGTGTTCGGCCGGCGCCGGGTCGACGCGCTCGGCGCCGAGGACGGCGAAGAAATGGCCGAGAGCCGCGCCTTCCGCGACTGGGTGGCCGGCCGCAGCGCCGCGCGCGACCGCGACGCGCTGCTGGCCTACCGCACGCAGGCGCCGCACGCGGCGCTGATGCACCCGACCGACGAGCACTGGCTGCCGTTCTACATCGCGGCCGGGGCCGGCGGGCTGGCGGCACCCGCGCTGCGGCTGCACGACGCGGTGACCTACGGCTGCCTGTCGATGGATGCCTATGCCTTCGGGGCGGGCGCGCAGCCGCTGGCGGAGGCGCTGGCGGCTTGACCCCGCCGCCCTCACCTCACCGCAGCGCCCCCGGCCTCAGCCTCAGCACTTCCAGCGGCGTGACCGGCGCCGCGCCGTTGCCCCAGGCGCCGCGCACGTAGCTCAGGACCGCAGCGGTGTCGGCCTCGTCCAGCACGTGGGCGAACGGCGGCATGCCGAAGGGGCGCGGGTTGCCGGCAGTGGCCGGCAGGTAGCCGCCACCCTGCACGATGCGGATCAGGTTGGCGGCCGAGTCCATGCTCACCGCGCGGTTGCCGGCCAGCGGCGGGTACAGGCCCGCGGCGCCCTCGCCGGCCGGGCCGTGGCATTGCGCGCAGTGCTGCTCGTAGAGCTTTGCACCGCGCGAGCCGGGTGAGGCTGCCGCGGCCGCATCGGCGTGCGCCGTACGCGGACGGCGCGCGCCGTGCTGCGGCAGCGACTGCAGGTAGACCGCCATCGCGTTCAGGTCGGCGTCGTCCAGGTGCTGGGTGCTGCGGGCCACCACTTCGGCCATCGGCCCCATCGCCGAGCCGCGGGCCGAGCGGCCGGTCTTCAGCAGGTCCACCACGTCCTGCGTCGACCACTCGGCCACGCCGGCTTCGTCGGCCGACCGCAGCGAGGGCGCGTACCAGTTCTGCACCGGGATCAGCCCGCCGCCGAGCGGCAGCCCCAGATCGCTGGCACCCAGCGCATTGCGCTGGGTGTGGCAGGCGCTGCAGTGGCCCAGGCCACGCACCAGGTAGGCGCCGCGGTTCCATTCAGCCGGGCGGTCGGCCTCGGGCTCGAAGCGCGCCGGCTCGAAGTACAGCGCACGCCACACCGCCAGCGCGGCCTGGGTGTCGTACGGGAAACGCAGCGCGTGCGCCGGCCGCGCCTGCGCCACCGGCGGCAGGCTGCGCAGGTAGGCGAACAGCGCATCGCTGTCCTCGCGGGTGACGAGGGTGTAGTCGGTGTACGGAAAGGCCGGGTAGAGCAGGCGGCCGTCCATCGAGCGGCCGTGGTGCATGGCGCGCCAGAAGTGCGCGGCGCTCCAGCGGCCCAGGCCGGTGGCGGGGTCCGGTGTGAGGTTGGACGAGAACACGGTGCCGAACGGCGTTTCGATCGCCAGGCCGCCGGCGTAGGCGGCCCCGCCGCGCGCGGTGTGGCAGCCGGCGCAGTTGCCGGCGCGCGCCAGGTAGGCGCCGCGCTCCACCTGCTGCGGCGTCGCCACGAACGGCGCCGCGTCATCGGCCGGCGGCGACTCGCCGCGCACGTTGAGCGCCCACACCGCCGCCCACAGCGCGGCGACGATCAGCACGAGGCTGAGCGCCGCCCACAGCGCCCGCCTGGGACCGCGCGGATGCTTCGTCATGCCGCGGCCCTCATGGCGTCACGCCGCCGCAGGGCCGCGGCAGCTTCGCCGGCAGCGCGGCGGCGGGCTTGCCGCCGGCCGGCACCGGTTGCGACGACAGCCAGGCCGACAGCGCCGCGATGTCCTCCGGCGCCAGCTGGCGGGCGATGTCGGCCATGCAGTCGGGTGCGAGCGCGTGGCGCTGGCCCGAGCGCCACTGGCCGAGCTGGCTGTTCAGGTAGTCGCGCGGCAGGCCCAGCAGGCCGGGGATGGCCGGCTGCACGCCGAGCATCGCCTCGCCGTGGCATTGCGTGCAGGCCGGCAGCTGGCGCGCCGCATCGCCCTCGCGCACCAGCACGCGGCCGCGCTCCAGCAGCGCGGCCGGCGCGTCGCGCGTCTGCGGCGGCGGGTAGGGCAGGTCGAGCGCGGCGAAGTACTCGGCCATCTCGCGCAGGTAGTCGTCGGACAGGGTCTCGACCAGTGCGCTCATCAGCGGGTAGTGGCGCCGCCCGTCGCGGAACGCGAGCAGCTGGTGGTGCAGGTAGCCGGCGGGCTTGCCGGCGATGCGCGGGAAGTAGCCGAAATTGGTGGCCTGGCCTTCCTTGCCGTGGCAGGTGGTGCAGGCCAGGACCCTTTGCGCGAGTGTGTCTTCCGGCGGCCAGTGCGGCGCCGGCGTGCCCTGTGCCGCGGCGGCCGATGCAAGGCCCAGGCCCACCAGCAGCGCGGCGAGCGCATGGCGCCAGCGGCCGTTCACGGTCAGCCCCCTTCAGCTCAGCGAGCGCACCGCCAGCCCGGCCAGCGACACCAGGCCCACGACGAACAGCGCGGCCAGGCCCACCGCCACCAGCAGCAGCGGCACCGGCCGGGCGCGCTGCAGGTCGATGGCGTGGTCGGCGCGCTTGCGCACCCCGAAAAAGCTCCACAGCACGATCTGGACATAGCGCAGCGAATTCATGGTCGGACTCCGGCAGACATGACGGCACTGTGCGCCAGGCGCCGCGGGTTTTGAAGGCTCAGATCGACGAAAAAAAACCAGATCAGTTTGCCGGCTTCCTTGAAATTCCTTGCTTTCTGATCAGTACAGTCGGGCCACAGCCCTCCGCGCCCGATGAAACGCTACGAACGCTATGCCGACGAGATCGCGCGGCTGATCGCCGACCGCGCGCTGCAGCCCGGCGACCGCCTGCCCTCGGTGCGCCAGGCCAGCGCGCACCGCGGCATCAGCCCGGCCACGGTGTTCCAGGCCTACTACCTGCTGGAGTCGCGCGGGCTGGCCGAGGCACGGCCCCGCTCGGGCTACTACGTGGCGGCGCGCGCGCTGCCGGCGCCGGCCGAGCCGCGGCTGTCGCGGCCGCGCCGGCGCTCCAGCGGCGTGGAGGTCAGCGAGCTGGTGTTCGAGGTGCTGGGCTCGGTGCGGGACCGCGACGTGGTGCCGCTGGGCTCGGCCTTCCCGAGCCCGCAGCTGTTCCCGATGGCGCAGCTGGCGCGCGGGCTGGCGGCCGGGCTGAAGCGCCTGGACCCCTGGCGCACGGTGGAAGATCTGACGCCGGGCAGCGCCCGGCTGCGCGAGCAGATCGCGCTGCGCTACCGGCTCGATGGCCTGGAGGTGAGCGCCGAGGAGATCGTCATCACCAACGGCGCGCTGGAGGCGCTGAACCTCAGCCTGCAGGCGCTCACGCGACCGGGCGACACGGTGATCGTGGAGTCGCCCACCTTCTATGCCGCGCTGCAGGCGCTGGAGCAGCAGCACCTGAAGGCGCTGGAGGTGGCGACCCACCCGCGCACCGGCATCGACCTCGCGGCGCTGGCGCAGGCGCTGGAGCGCCACACGGTGAAGGCCTGCTGGCTGATGCCCAATTTCCAGAACCCGCTGGGCAGCCTGATGCCCGACGCGAACAAGCAGGCGCTGGTGGAGCTGCTCGCCGCGCACGGCGTGCCGCTGATCGAGGACGACGTGTACGGCGAGCTGCACCACGGCACGCGCCGCCCGCCGCCGGCCAAGGCCTGGGACCGTGCGGGCGGCGTGCTGCACTGCGCCTCGTTCTCCAAGAGCCTGGCGCCGGGCTACCGCGTGGGCTGGGTGGCGGCCGGCCGCCACGCGCAGGCGATCGAGCGGCGCAAGCTGATGACCACGCTGTCGGCGGCGGTGCCGTCGCAGCTGGCGCTGTCGGAGTACCTCGACCGCGGCGGCTACGACCGCCATCTGCGCCGGCTGCGCCCCGCGCTGGCGCGCCAGCAGACGCTGGCCCTGCGCACCATCGCCCGCCATTTCCCGGCCGGCACGCGCGTGGCGCGACCCGAGGGCGGCTACTTCCTGTGGATCGAGCTGCCGGCGAGCGTGGACGCGCTGGCGCTGCACCGGCTGGCGCTGGCGCAGCGCATCAGCCTCGCGCCGGGCCAGCTGTTCTCGACCGACCGGCGATTCCGACACCACGTGCGCCTGAACCACGGCCACCCGGACGACCCGCGCTTCGAGGCCGCCCTGCAGACGGTGGGCCGGCTGGCGGGCGAGCTGGCCGCCGCGGGCCGCGTCGCCTGAAGCGCACGCACGGCGCCGGAACCCCGGCCCGTCCGGCCGCTCGAAGCAGCTCCCCGCCACTTCCCCGCCGTCGCACCATGCAGCTCGCCCTCTGGCTCGTCACCGCCTTCGGCATCGCCCTGTGGTCGCTGTGCGCGTGGGGGCTGCACACGCTGCTGACCCTCGACCCGGCCTGGCTGAACGACGTGAACACGGCGGTTGCGCACCTGCCCTGGGGCGACTGGCTCGCCACGTGGCTGCCGGGCTGGCAGGACCTGCTGCGCCTGGGCATCGGCCTGACGCAGGCCGCGCTGGCCTGGGTGGGCAGCGCCGCGCCGTGGATCGTGTGGACGGTGTGGGGGCTGGGCTGCGCGGCCCTGCTGGGCATCGCCGGCCTGCTGAGCCTGCTGCTGAAGCTGGCGCTGCCGAAGCCGGCACCGGCGCCCGCCGGCACCGCCTGAGCGGCACGGACGGCGCGAACAGGCCGGGTTTCGCCGGCCTTATCGACGGAGCCGAGGTGCCGAGTCGCCGGCACCATCGCAGGGTCGTGGAACACAGGCGGGTTGCGCCTGTCCGGTCCACGAGCGCCTATCCGGCACCCCCTGCCATCGACATCATCGATCACACGACATGAAACTGAGCGACATGAAGATCTCGACCCGGCTGATGCTGGGCTTTGCGGCGATGGCCGTGCTGATGAGCCTGCTGGGCGCGCTGGCCATCCTCAAGGTGACCGCCATCCAGGGCAAGTTCGCCGACGTGATGGACGACCGCTACCCGAAGATCCAGACCGCCGGTGACATCCGCACGGTGAACAACGAGGTCTCGCTGGCGATCCGCAACCTGTTCGTGGTGAGCGAGCCGGCCGACGTGCAGGCCCAGTTCGACGTGATCGCCAACAGCAGCAAGCGCACCAACGCGAACCTCGACACGCTCCAGCGCAGCATCACCAGCGCGCAGGGCAAGGCGGCGCTCGACAAGCTGATGGCCGCGCGCGCCGACTACCGCGGCCCGCGCGACAAGGTGCTGGAGCTGCTGCGCGCCGGCCAGATGGACGAGGCCAAGCTCGTGCTGGTGCGCGAGGTGACGCCCAAGCAGGTCGCCTACATGGCCCGCCTCGACGAGCTGATCCAGCTCCAGGAGAACCTGATGACGGCCTCGGCCGACGAGGTGAGCGCGGCCGTCTCCAGCACGATCTCCAGCGTGGCGGCGCTGCTGGCCGCCGCCTTCGTGGTCGCCGGCCTGATGGCGCTGTGGATCATCCGCAGCACGACCCGGCCGCTGGCCGAGGCGGCGGCGATCGCGCGCGCCGTCGCCGGTGGCGACCTGGCGATGGAGTTCGCCGCCAACGGCAAGAACGAGACCGGCCTGCTGCTGGCCGCGCTGCACGACATGAAGACCCGCCTCGCGGCGATCGTGAGCGAGGTGCGCCGCAACGCCGAAGGCGTGGCCACCGCCTCGGCGCAGATCGCCCAGGGCAACAACGACCTCTCCAGCCGCACCGAGGAACAGGCCAGCGCGCTGGAAGAGACCGCGGCCTCGATGGAGGAGCTGTCGAGCACCGTGAAGCAGAACGCCGACAACGCCCAGCAGGGCAACCAGCTCGCGCTGGGCGCGTCGACCGTGGCGGTCAAGGGCGGCGACGTGGTCGGCCAGGTGGTCGACACGATGAAGGGCATCAACGACAGCTCGAAGAAGATCGCCGACATCATCGGCGTGATCGACAGCATCGCGTTCCAGACCAACATCCTGGCGCTGAACGCCGCGGTGGAAGCGGCGCGCGCCGGCGAGCAGGGCCGCGGTTTCGCGGTGGTGGCCAGCGAGGTGCGCAGCCTGGCGCAGCGCAGCGCCGATGCCGCCAAGGAGATCAAGGGCCTGATCAACGCCAGCGTGCAGCGCGTGGAACAAGGCAGCGCGCTGGTCGACCAGGCCGGCGTGACGATGAGCGAGGTGGTCTCGTCGATCCGCCGCGTGACCGACATCATGGGCGAGATCAGCTCGGCCAGCCGGGAACAGAGCGCCGGCGTGGCGCAGGTGGGCGAGGCCGTCACGCAGATGGACCAGGCCACGCAGCAGAACGCCGCGCTGGTGGAAGAAAGCGCCGCCGCCGCCGAGAGCCTGAAGGCCCAGGCCCAGCAGCTGGTGCAGGCCGTGGCGGTGTTCAAGCTGGCGCACGACGCCGCCGCGTCGAGCGCGGCGCAGGGCTCGTCGAGCCGCGCGCCGCTCGCGCTGCCGGCCCCGGCCCCGGCCAAGCCGCCCAAGGCCGCCGCGGCGCCGATGATCGAGCGGCGCGGCCCCAACCGCGCGACCAACGTGGTGCGCCCGGCCTTCCAGGCCAAGGCGCCGTCGGCCGCGCCCGCCGAGGCGGCAGCGGCCCGCAGCGGCACCGACGACTGGGAATCGTTCTGACGGTTCGCACCACCCCGCACGACGCGCCGCGACATCGCTGATCGCGGGCACCCGCCCGGCGTTACAGTCGGCGCTTCGTCCTGTTCCCGGGGGCTGAGCGCCGCATGGATTCGGTCTTTCGACGTCGGGCAACGCAGGTCGCGCTGGGCATCGGCGCGATCTACATCGTCGCCGGCATCGCCTGGATCCTGCTGTCCGATGCGCTGGTGCTCCAGGTCTCGAACGACATCGACTGGCTGACGTTCGCCCAGCGCTACAAGGGCATCGCCTACGTGCTGCTGAGCGGCCTGCTGGTCGTCACGCTGGTGCGCGCCGGCAACCTGGCGCTGCTGAAGGCCCAGCAGCGGCTGCACATCGGCGAGGTGCGGGTGCAGGACCTGTTCCAGCACCACCCGAAGCCGATGTGGGCCTTCGACGAGGAGACGCTGCGCTTCATCGCGGTGAACCACGCCGCGGTCGCGCACTACGGCTATACCGAGGCCGAGTTCCTGGGCATGCTGGCCACCGACATGCGTCCACCCGAGGACGTGCCGAAGATGATGAGCCTGCTGAGCGAGACGCTGACGCCGCACCACGACGCCGGCATCGTGCGCCACCGCAAGAAGAACGGCGAGCTGTGCCATGTGCACGTGAGCCTGCACCGCATGCGCATCCGGCACCGCGACAGCGTGCTGGTGATCGCCGACGACGTGACCGACGAGGTCCGCACGCGCGATGCGCTCAAGCGTCAGGAACTGCAGTTCCGCCAGCTGCACGACAGCCTGCAGGAAGCGCTGTGGATCGGCAAGGACGACGTGCGCGAGATGCTCTACGCGAGCCCGGCGTTCCTGACGATCTGCGGCCACTCCGCGCGCTCGCTGATGCAGGACCGCACGCTGTGGCTGTCGCTGGTGCACCCGGAGGACCGGCCGATCGCCGAGGAATCGCTGCTCAACCTGGTGGCGTTCGGCAGCGCGCAGTGCGAGTACCGCATCTGCCGTCCGGACGGCAGCGTGCGCTGGGTGGCCGACCGCAAGCGCCGCATCGTCGACGCGAGCGACGGCTCGCGGCTGGTGGGCGGGATCATCGAGGACATCACCGACGTCCGGGCGGCCGCGCAGGCCCTGCGCGACGCCAACGAGCAGCTGGAGGAACGCGTGCAGGCCCGCACCGCCGCGCTGCAGTTCGCCAACGACGAGCTCGACGCCTTCGCCCGCACGGCCGCCCACGACCTGAAGACGCCGCTGAACGCCATCATCGGCTTCATCGGCCTGCTGCGGGCACGCTACGGCCCGGCGCTGGGCGCCGAGGGGGACCGGATGAGCGGTCTGGTGGAAAGCTCGGCGCGCGGCATGAACCACCTGATCAACGACCTGCTGGCGCTGTCGCAGGTGGCGACGCACCAGCTGCAGCCGGTGTCCGTGGACCTGAGCGACATCGCCCGCGACGTGGTGGCCGAGCTGCGGCAGTCCGAGCCCGGCCGCCAGGCCGAGGTGAGGATCGAGGACGGGCTGCACGCGCAGGCCGACCCCGGACTGGCCCGCTCGCTGCTCATGAACCTGATCGGCAACGCCTGGAAGTACTCGGGCAAGCGCGCGTGCGCCGAGATCGAGGTGGGCCGTGTCGAGTCGCCGGACGGCACGGAGTTCTTCGTGCGCGACAACGGCGCCGGCTTCGACACGCGGCAGGCGGACAAGCTCTTCAAGCCCTTCCAGCGCCTGCACGAAGCGTCGGAGTTCACCGGCACCGGCGTCGGACTGGCCACCTGCCAGCGCATCGTGCGCCGCCATGGCGGGCACATCCGCCTGAGCTCGCAGCCCGACGTGGGCACCACGGTGTTCTTCTCGCTCTCCGGCCGCGCCAGGACGCGCCCGGCCGACGAGCCGCCGCGCGACTCGGGCTTCGCGCGGCTCGCCTGACCGGCACCGGACGCGCCGGCGCCGGCGCGGCTCAGGCGGTCGGCGGGCCGTGTCGCTCCGCCACGTGTTCGCGCTGCAGCGCGATCCGCAGCCGGCAGCGTGGCATGCCGACGACCAATGGCTTCCCGCTGGCCGGCACGCGCCGGACGTCGCCCGGCGAAAGGATCGTGTCGGCCAGGCACCCTTCCCGCGTCAGCCACGCCGTTCCGCTCAGGCAGGCGACCCACACGTCCGTCGGCGAGGTGATGCGATAGGGCTCGGCGAACGCGACGTCCACCTCCAGGGCACCGGGTCGGGACACGGCGCCCGGTCGACGCCAGCGGCGCAGCGCCGCACCCACGGTGCGCCCCAGGCATTCGTGCCACGCGATCAGGACGTGGCGAGCGCTCGGCTTCATGATGCGGCTCGGGTCCGTCAATACGGATCGCCGTTCTTGTGCAGGAAATGCCACCGGCCGCCCTCGCCCAGCTGCGCCACGAGATCGTCGTCCGGGTAGATCGCGCTGTCGCCGGCGGTCCTGTCGCCCACCACCAGGACCAGGCAATCGTGGTCGGTGCGATTGACCAGCCGGTGCGCATCGCCGCTGCCCGCGCGGAATCCGGCGCACATGCCGGGCTGCAGCGGCGTCTCGCCCGCGTCGGTGACCAGCGTCGGCGAGCCCGCCACGATGTAGACGAACTCGTCCTGTCGGCGGTGCGCATGCCGCAGCGCCGACACCGCGCCGGGCGCCAGCAGCGTCAGGTTGACGCCGAAGTTCGACAGGCCGAAGACGTCGCCGAGCGGACGGATGACGCGCCCTGCCATGCGGGACGCGAAGGGCTCGGGATAGTTGGACGGCTTCGTCCGCACAGCGGCCTGGAGCGCGTGGATCGCCACCGGCCTCTTGTCCTCGTTCATCGGGTCCTCCTGCGCTGGATGGCAAGGGTTCGGCGCCGAGGTCCGGGGCTCGACGAGGCGGCGGACCAGGAACGCCAGGATCTCGTCGCGCGCCGCCAGCGTGGGCTGCCCGGCTTCGTCGATCAGGTGCGCGGTGACCACGCTGTGAGGGGTGGGCACATGCTGCGCGAAGAACGAGGGAACCTCGGTGTTCGCGGCCGTGTCCGGGAGCACCCGCGCCACGAACCGTTCGCCCAGCGCCTCGGCATAGGCCGCGAAGCGCTCGGCCCTGCAGAAGCGGTCGCCCTCGAAGCGGAAGGCGAGGACCGAGAGGTCTTCGCTGTCGAGCCGTCGGCGGACGGCCGCGATCTCGTCGGGCGACATCTCGATGCCGCCCGGATCGTCCAGCGGCAGCGACGGCTGCGACAGCACCGGCGCCAGCATCGCGGGCTCCAGCATCATCGACAGCGCGAAGTTGCCGGTCCAGCACATGCCGATGGCGCCGACCCCGGGCCCGCCGCACTCCTGGTGCGCCAGCCGTGCCAGCGACCGGAGCCAGTGGGTGACCGGGCTCGACCGGTTGCCTCCGTCCCGGCCGGCGAAGGCCCGGAACTCCGCACTCACGCACGCCCGGCGGAACACGGCGGCCCCTTCGTCGGCATCGGCGACCGCGCCGTCGCGGCCGAACAGCGACGGCATGTAGACGGTCAGGCCCGCATCGCGCACCCAGCGGCCGAAGCGCGCGACGTGGGGGCTGATGCCCGGCATCTCGCTCAGCACGATCACGGCCGGCCCCGTGCCGGCCACGTGCACCACCTTGGCCATGCCGTCGAGCGTGATCTCGCGGTGCGCGAAGTCCTCGAGCGCATCGTCGTCGTCCAGGCTGCGCTGGGTCATCGTGGGTTCTCCTTTCGCGGGCGTTCAGAGCGTGCCCTGCTCCAGCCCCTGCAGGTAGTTGAACTCGGGGGCCTCGACGCCGGCGCGTCGCCGGATCTCCTCCAGCCCCGGCGATTCGAAGAAGGCGCGGGCCTCCGCGAGCGATGTCCATCGCGAGAAGTGGACGACCCGGTTGGCATCGTGCTCGTCGCGCAGGAGCTGGTAGCTCAGTTCACCGGCGCGCCGGCGCAGCGCGGCGGCCTCATCGAAGACCTGCTTCCAGGCCGCGTAGTCGCGCACGGAGTGGATGATCAGCACGTGGTCCATCGGGTCTCCTGAAGGGCGATGTGTGGGGATGGGTCGCCGGGGCGGCGCCGGATGCCGCGTGACGATTTCATGTCGACTCTCCGGCGTAGGGCGCGAAGCATCGGCCGAGCTCGGCCCCGCTCACTGCGGCCCGTGCGTAGGACGCGCTGCCGTGCGCTCGCAGCTCGCTCGCCGCGCGAAGGAACTCGCCGAACGCGGCGCGTGCCAGCGAGGCGCCGACGCTGATGCGCCGCACCCCGAGCTGCGCCAGCTCCGGCGCCCCCAGCCCCAGGCTCGGATCGCCGAGCATCACGTTGACCGGCCGGTCGACGGAGCGCACGACGGTCGCGATGTCCTGCGGGCGGATCAGGCCCGGCGCGAACAGCACATCGGCGCCGGCCTCCTGGTAGGCCTGCAACCGCGCGATGGTGTCTGCCAGATCCGGCTGGCCGACGCGGTAGTTCTCGGCCCGCGCCGTCAGCACGAACGGGAACGGCAGCGACCGCGCCGCTTCCACCGCGGCGCGGATGCGCTCGGCGGCGAACTCGCGCGCGTAGAGCCGGTCACCGGGGCCGCTGCGTGCATCCTCGATGGAGCCGCCCACGACGCCGGCTTCGGCCGCGAGCCGGAGCGTCCGGGCCACGGCTTCGGGTGCGTCGCCGAAGCCGTTCTCGAGGTCGGCGGTGACCGGGAGGCCTGTCGCCGCAGCGATCTCGGCCAGGTGCGCCATGAGCGCTTCGCGCGGGACGCAGTTGTCGGGCACACCGCGAGAGAAGGCGTAGCCGGCGCTGGTGGTCGCCAGCGCCTCGAAACCCAGCTGCGCGAGCAGCCGCGCGCTGCCCACGTCCCACGGGTTCGGCACGATGAAGCCGTCGGCGCGGGCATGCAGCGTCCGGAACGCCAGCGCCCTGGCGTGCCGGGAGGGCAGGGGCGGCCTCATGCGGAGGCCCTTGCCATCGCGGGCCGGCGGAGCGGCCGATCGTCGATGGGCCAGTGCAGCGCGGCCGCGGCGACGCCCAGGGCCATCGCCACGAGCCAGATCGGCGCGTAGGACCGCGTGGCCTCGAACAGATGGCTGCCCATCCACACGCCGAAGAAGGACCCCAGCTGATGGCCGAAGAAGACGAACCCGAACAGCGTGGTGATGTAGCGCACGCCGAACACCTGCGACACGAGCCCGTTGGTCAGCGGCGCCGTTCCGAGCCAGACGAAACCCATCACCGCGGAGAACACGTACAGGCTGCTGGGCGTGAGGGGCAGCAGCACGAACAGCGCCATCGCCGCGGTGCGCAGCAGGTAGATGCCGGCCAGCAGTTGCTTCCTGCGGTAGCCCGCGCCCAGCAGGCCGCAGGCGTAGGTGCCGAGCACATTGGTCAGCGCGATGAGGGCGAGCGCCGTCACCGCGTGCGCGGGGCCCAGGCCCTGGTCCAGCAGGTAGGCCGGCAGGTGCGTGGCGACGAACGCCAACTGGAAGCCGCAGGCGAGGAAGCCCAGGTTGAGCATCCAGAAGCCGGGGTGGCGGAAGGCCTCGCGCAACGCGGCGGAGAGCGGCAGGTCGGGCTCCGCCGCGGTCGCCGCGCCGGGACGGCTGCGCAGCAGCAGCGCGCACGGGAGGGCCAGCAGCATGACGACCGCCAGCGCGGGCAGCGTCCCGCGCCAGCCCCAGGCACTGAGGATCTGGTGCGCCGCCGGCACCATGGCGAACTGCGCGAACCCGCCGATCGCGCCCGACAGCCCGAGCGCCCAGCTCCTGCGCTCGGGCGTCACCTGCCTGCTGAGCGCCCCGTACACGGCACCGAAGGTGGTGCCCGACAGGCCGATCCCGATGCAGACGCCCGCGGCCCACACAAAGCCGGCGGGCGTGTCCGCATGCACCATGAGGAACAGCCCCGCGGCATAGGCCACGAGCCCCCCGACGACGACGCGGGCGGACCCGAACCGGTCGGCGACCATGCCGGTGAACGGCTGCGCGAGGCCCCAGATCAGGTTCTGGACCGCCATCGCCAGGCCGAAGGTCTCGCGAGACCAGTCCCGGTCCATCGTGACGGGCAGCTGGAAGAGCCCCTGCACATGACGCACGCCCAGTGCGAGCCCCATGACGATGCCGCCCGCTAGCACCGGCAGCCAGGCCTGCTGCCACCCGCGTGGCGGTGGCGCCGCGCGGCGGGCGGCGACGGTGGATGTCGATCGACGGGACGGAGCAGTGGTCACCTCAGGCCTCCGGTTGCGGCTGGGGCCGGCACGCATGCCGGTTCGAGGTTCGGATTACAGGACCGCGCCGCCTGTGCTTCAATCGATCATTCCGTCGCATCGCATACGCTCCAGGAATGTCACTCCCTCTCGTACGACTGCCATCGCTCGACCTGATCCGGGGTTTCGTCGCGGTGGGACGCCGCATGAGCATCACGCTCGCGTCGCAGGACCTGTGCCTCACGCAATCCGCCGTCAGCCGGCAGATCGGTGCGCTGGAAGAGCAGCTCGGTGTGAAGCTGCTGGTCCGTGGCTACCGCGCCATCGCGTTCACGGCCGAAGGCGAACGGCTGTTCCGCAGCGCCGACGGCGCGGTCCAGCAGATGCAGGACGTGATGGGTGAGATCCACACCACCGGCGTGCTGCGGCCGGTGATGCTGAGCGCGAGCATCGGCGTGACGGGCCTGTGGCTGCTGCCGCGGCTGAGTCGGTTCCAGAAGCTGCATCCGGGCGTGGACCTGCGCGTGTCCGCGAACAACCGCGTGGCCGACCTGCGCAGCGACGGCATCGACCTGGCCATCCGCTACACCACGCCGGCCTTGGCGCCGGCAGGGGCGACCCGCCTGTTCGGCGAGTCCGTCGCGCCGGTGGCCCACCCTTCGCTGGGCCTCAAGTCCCTGCGGTCGGCCCAGGCGCTCGCGAAGGTCTCGCTGCTGGAGTTCGACGACCCGACGCACCCCTGGCTGCGATGGGGCGACTGGCTCGGTGCCGCAGGCTGGTCCGACGTGCGGCACCAGGGCATGCTGCACTTCAACCAGTACGACCAGGTGATCCAGGCCGCGCTGGACGCGCAGGGCGTGGCGCTGGGCCGCATCGAGCTGATCCAGCCGCTGCTCGACGCCGGCCGGCTGGTGCGGCTGGCCCCACCGAACCACCGCGCGGACATGGAGCACGCCTACTGGCTCATCCTCGCCAACGATCATCCCCGCGCCGACATCCGTCGCGTGGCGGAGTGGATAGAAAGCGAGGCGCGAATGTCGGCCGAGCCCGGCCTCGCGCCCCCGCAAAAGGCGCAGAAGGCGCCGAAGCCGCGCGCCCGGCGTTCCTGAGGCGTCCCTACGCCGGCGCCTGGACACAGTGGTCCAGGGCATCGTCCAGGCGATCGTTGCCCCAGAACATGTCGTCGCCCACGAAGAACATCGGCGCCCCGAAGATCCCTCGCCGCGCCGCCGTCTCCGTCTGCTGCCTCAGCCGCAGCTTGTTGGCCTCGGACTGCGCCTCGTCGATGATCTGCCGTGCCGGCAGGCCGAGCGCCGTGAGCACCTCCGTCACCACCTTGTTCGTATCGATCTCGCGGTCCTCGCCGAAGTTGATCGACATCACGCGCCGGCAGTAGGCACCGATCCAATCCTGCTCGGCCCCCACGAGCGCCACGCGCGAGGGCAGCAGCGACGAGCGGGGAAAGCCCGAGGGCCGGGTCCAGGCCAGCCCGTGCTTGCGGCACTGGCGCACCATGTCCTGCCACACGTAATCGCCCTTGGCCTTCTGCAGCACGAAGGGCGATGTCTGCCAGCCGAAGCTCCGGAAGATCGGCCCCAGCAGGAAGGGCTTCCAGCGGACTTGCACGCCGCGCCGGGCGGCGCAGGCCTCGATGCGCATCACGCTGAGGTAGCTGTAGTTGCTGGCGAACTCGAACCAGAACTCGATCGGCGCGGCGCTCATTGCGCGTCTCCGTAGACCACGAGGCAGCGCAGCTCGATGCTCTCGCGCAGCGGCGCGCCGGCGGGGATGTCGGGCAGGTCGAAGGCGGTGTGCGGCGTGAACCGGGCCACGCCGCTGACCTGGGAGTCGTACTGCTTGAACACCAGCGCCTCATGGCGGTCCATCTGCGAGAAGTAGGACCATCGATGCAGCGGCGAGTGCAGCGCGACGTAGATCTCGCCGGTGCGTCGCGGGTAGCGCACATCGCTGACCACGAGGTCCGAGACCGTCAGCGTGCGCGCGTCGCACACCGCGAGCGGCGTGTCCAGCACCGGGCCCCTGATCGACCGCCACACGTTGACGATGGCGAACCGCCTGACGCGGGCCGCCGCCTCGGGATCGTCCAGCACGAGCGCCAGTCGCTTGCGGCCGGAGGCTTCCGTGTAGTCGTTGTGGATGCGGCCGTTGGCCGCGGCCACGTCGTTGGCGCGTTGCCGGCCGAACGTGAGGGCCGCGCGATCGGGTTCGCGCCGGCGCACCAGGTGGTCGAAGACGTAGGCCCGCGTCGCGCCGGTGGCGGCCAGCGCCAGTTCGGCGGCCTCGGGGTAGTAGCGGGCCCGGACCGCTTCGGTGTCGAGGAAGTCCGTGACGGACGTGGGCGCGTCCCACAACGCGTAGCCCTCGCGCTCGATGCACGGCGGCTGGTCGGCCAGGCGCGCGTCCCGGATCTCCATCTGCCGCAGCTCGTACTCGCAGTTCTCCCACGGGGTTCCCGGCGGCGGCTCGCAGGCGTAGCTGCACGGACGCTCCGCCGTGGGCTGGAGGTAGTTGAGTCGCGCCAGGACGTGCCGGCCTCGGCGGGGCGATGGGCCGGGGGCGGTGCGCAGGGGCTCGAGCAGAGGGGTCAGCGTGTTCATGGAGGCTCCGGAGGTTCGTTCATCGAACGAGCAGAGCCCGGAACCGATCGCCGGGGTCGGTTCGCCGCGGGCGCTGCTGCGAGACCCATTGAACCCATCGCCGACGTCCGCCTCAAGCGACATCTGGGGCGCTTCGCATGCGCCGTACGCATGTTGCGAGGTGCGGACCATCGACCCGGCCGAGGCCGGCGCCGCGTGGCCCGAGCGAGCAGCTAGAGTTGCGGCCAATCGCTCGCGCCCTCCGCGTCCCTCCCCCGCTCCGCACGCATCCCATGGCCTGGCTCGGCAGCCTCGACCTGCACTACCGCCCCGATCCCGACGCCCCCGCGGCGGCGCTTCCCCGCACCATCGGCCGCGGCGTGCACAGCGGGCCGCTGCGGGTGCTGCAGAGCCTGTACCCCGAAGGCCCGGGCATCTGCCACCACGTGCTGGTGCATCCACCGGGCGGCATCGTGGGCGGCGACGAGCTGGCGCTGACGGCGCAGGTCGACACCGGCGCGCACGCGCTGCTCACCACGCCGGGCGCCACGCGCTTCTACCGCAGCGGCGGCGATACCGCGCTGCAGACGCTGAGCGCCCGGGTGGCCGACGGCGCGCGGCTGGAATGGCTGCCGCTCGAGACGCTGGTGCACGACGGCGCACGCGCACGCAACGCGCTGCGCTTCGAGCTGGCACCCGGCGCCGAGATGCTGGGCTGGGACCTGCTGGCGCTGGGCCTGCCGGCGGCGGGCGAGCGCTACGCGAGCGGCTGCTTCGAGCAGAGCATCGAGGTGCGCGGCACCGCCCACCCGCTGCCCTGGCTGGAGCGCGGCGTGCTCGACTTCGACGACCCGCGCCATGCGCCCGTCACGCGGCGCCTGCTCGCCAGCCCGCTGGGCTGGGCCGGGCACACGGTGCTGGCGACGCTGTGGTTCGCCAGCGGCACGGCGCTCGCCAGCGCGCGGCGTGAGGCGCTGATCGACGCCGCGCGCGCGACCGACTCGACCGCACAACCGGGCGCCGAGCCGCTGGGCGTGACCGCCCCGCACGACCACGTGGTGGTGCTGCGCATGCTGGGCGCGCGGGTGGAGCCGCTGATGCAGCGGCTCAGAGCGGTGAGAGGTCGATGGCGCCGGCTGGCGTGGGACTGCGCGGGGGCGGAGCCGCGGGTGTGGCGGACGTGAGGCCGATGGCGCCCAGGTCCATCGGTGCCAGTCCGCCGGGCCCGGTGGCAGGCAGGTCGTAGGCCGACATCAGCGAATCGCGGAAGCGCGCCTCGCTGAAGCGGCGCTTCGCCGAGGCGCGTGCGGCCTCGCCGATCTCGGCACGCAGCGCCGGCAGGTCGATCAGTTGAGCGATGCTGTGCAGGATCTCTTCCTCGTTGCGGCACAGGAAGCCGGTTTCGCCGTGACGGATGATGTCGCGGTGGTCGGGCGTGTCGATGGCCACACAGGGCAGCCCGACCGCCATCGCCTCGGCCAGGAACACCGGGAAGCCACGCGTCCGCCCGGGCGCCAGGTAGATCCAGCCGGCCGCCAGCCGCGAAGCCAGGTCGGCGTCCTGCCGGACGTCGTGCACGCTGACGTCGGCCGCGCTGAGCCGCACCAGCGAGTTCTGGTCGGTGCGGCCGATCCAGTTGAAGCTCAGGCGCAGCGCCTTGTCGCTCAACAGCACCGCCAGCTGCGCGAACAGTTCGGCCGCACGCGGGTCGTGGACCCGGCTGCCGGTGACGATCAGCGGGTGTGGCACCTCGTGGCGCTCGACCTCGAAGAAGGCGTCGGCCACCGGGCTCTCGGCCACGTCGATCGACTGTGTCTCGGTCTGCGTGTGCAATACCCGCGCCTCCTGGGCCAGGCTGGTGATGGCGCGCAGGTCGCGCAGCGAGCCGATCACCGGCCGGAGCGACCACAGCATCAGGTCGCCCACCCGTCGCAGCGAGTCCAGCGACTTCGAGCCGTGCGGCGAGTAGTACATGGGCACGTCGAGACCGATCGAGCGCGCCACGTAGGAGCCGATCAGCGAGGGCAGGAAGCCGTGCAGGTGCACCGCCTTCACGTCCTCCGCGGCGACGAGGATGTCGCGCAGCGCCTGCATGGCGGCCTGGGCGCGCTGGCTCACGCCGCCGTGCGCCGGCACGAGCACGAGGTCGATGCGCGCATGGAAGCGCGGGAGCTGGTAGCGGTAGCGCAGGTCGTCGGCGACCAGCACGGTCTGCTCCAGACCGCAGTCGGCGAGCGTCTCGGTCGCGGGACCGAGGAAGCTGAAGATCTCGTCGGTCAGCGGGCCCACCAGGTGCACCACGCGACCCGTGGTCGCGGCAGGCGGGGTTCGAACGCCTTGCATCGGGGTCTCTTCAGATCGAGCGGCAGCACGACGTCGCGCGGGCTCCCCGGCGGCCCGCGCCGCGCGCTTCAGCGCGCACCCCGCCGCGTGGCCACGACGGCGATCGTCTGGAAAAGGATCCACGCGTTCAGCCACAGCGAACGTCGTCCGACGTAGTAGCGGTCCATCGCAACCCGCTCCGCATACGAGGTCTCGTTGCGCCCGCTCACCTGCCACAGGCCGGTCATGCCGGGCCGCACGCTGAGGTAGTGCCAGCGCACGCGGCCGTAGCGGGTGAGCTCGGACACCGTGATGGGCCGCGGGCCCACGAGGCTCATCTCGCCGCGCAGCACATTGAAGAGTTGCGGCAGTTCGTCGAGGCTGGTGCGTCGCAGGAAGTCACCGACCGGCGTGACACGCGGGTCCTTCGTGAGCTTGTGGTCGCGCGCCCATTCGGCGCGGGCCTCGGCATCGTCGCGCAGCACGTCGGCGAGCATCTGCTCGGCATTGACATACATGCTGCGGAACTTGAGGCAGCGGAACAGCCGGCCATCGCGGCCCACGCGATAGTGGCCGAAGAAGATCGGAGCCCCATCGCGGCGCCAGATGAGCCAGGAGACCAGCAGCATCACCGGACTCAGGAGCACCAGGATGATGAATGCGAGCACCTGATTGAACACCGTGTTCACCGCGTCGAGCGCAGAGTGGCGCGGGCCGGTACGGCCCTTCACCCGCAGAGCGTGGAACACGTAGGACGCAGCAGTCATTCGATATCTCCCATCGACCGATTTTGCGGCAGTATTGCTGCAGTGCAAGATCCAAGCCAAAAATGACGTGGGAGTTACTTGCGATTACGGCTTTGGGGGTCCTTCGCCGTTTCGGAGCGCTTCAGAGCCCGTTGTTGTAAGAGCATGTGGCGGCGCGAAGACCACGCATCGAACCTGCTCGTTCTCATAGAGAGTTTCGAGCCTGCTTCGATCTGCGGGATGGGAAGCGGTGGACTCTCCGGGTAGCGAGGCGCGTGCATGGCACCCTGCATCGGGCTCATGCAGAACCTTCGCAGAGCTTCGACGGCAACGCGATCGGAGTACCCTGAAAAACTACATGTTTTGACACACTGCAGCAATTGAGCAACACTGCATCGAGCGCGCTCCCTCAAACTCATTCCATCGCGCGCACCTCGAAGCGCAGAGCCCTCAGGAGACAGCATGAATCTGAAGTCCTATCTCGTTGCCGCGCTGGCCGCTGTGGCCCTGCATGCCAACGCCTTCGTGGGCAACTACACCGAAGGCTCGTTCACCTACAACTCGGGCAAGCAGTTCACCGTGGCCGACGTGTTCAATTTCCAGCTGTCGGCCCCGTCGACTCTGCAGACCACGCTCGAGATCACCAAGAGCAGCGGCATCCTCGGCCTGGGCCTGTTCGACGCCGACGACAACCGCTATCTCGGCGGCCTGCTGTTCGGTGGGTCGACCGGCACCACGGCCACGCAGAGCTTCGCCAACCTCTCCAGCGGCAACTACTACTACGGCGTGCTCGGCGGTTTCTTCCCGAAGGGCAGCTACAGCCTCCAGTCGGCGGCCACCGCCGTGCCGGAACCAGCGGCCCTGTTGCTGGCCCTGATGGGCGCGGGCGGGCTGGCCGTGGCGGCCCGTCGCCAGCGCAAGTCGGCCCAGGCCGACCGCTGAGTGTTGTTCCGGGCTCCGGTGACGTGCCCGCACGAGGCGCCCTCCGGGGCGCCTTTGTCTTTTGCGGCGTCGAACGGATACAGGCGCACACCGCTGTTGTCGTCGCTTTCGTCGTGATCGCGCACCAGTCTTGCTATGGTCAGGGTTATCCCGCCTCTCTCACCCGATGAAGCTTCTTTTCAGCCCCTCCGCCTCCGGCCGCCGCCGTCCGCGCGCACGCCTCGTGCTGCTCGCGATCTGCGGCCTCGTGGGGCTCGCTGCGTGCGGTGAGCGCCAGGAGGCCCGCAGCTCGCAGGTCGCGGCCCGAGTGGGCAGCGGCGAGGTCTCGATCCACCAGGTGAATCTGGTGCTCCAGCGGCAGGCCGACCTGCGGCCCGAGCAGGTCGAGGCCGCCAGCCGCACCGCGCTGGAGCGCCTGATCCAGCTGGAGCTGGCCGTGCAGAAGGCCGGCGACGCCAAGATCGATCGCGACCCGCAAGTGGTGCAGGCCGTGGATTTCGCGCGCCGCGAAGTGCTGGCGCGGGCCTACATCGATCGACTGGCCGACAGCGCGGCCAGGCCCACGGCGCAGGACATCGACCGCTTCTACGACGAGCGCCCCGCCCTGTTCAAGACCCGACGCCTCTACTCGGTGCAGGACATCGGCATCGCGGCCCCGGCGGACGCCGTGCCGGCGCTGCAGGCGCGGCTGGCCGCCGCGAAGTCGACACCGGCCCTGCTGGCGGAGCTGGCGGACACGCGCCTGCCCTACACGCTGAACTCGGCCACCCGGCCCGCCGAGGACTGGCCCCTGCCGCTGCTCGACCGGCTGGCCGGCATGAAGGAAGGCGAGGTGGGCTTCCTCGTGCAGCCGCAGGGGCTGCGCGTGCTGGTGCTCACGGCCGCCGCGCCGGCGCCCCGCAGCCTGGACGAGGCGCGCGCCAGCATCGAGCAGTTCCTGATGAACGAACGCAAGCAGCAGAAGGTGGACGCCGAGCTGAAGGCGCTGCGCAGCACCGCGGAGGTCCAGTACCTGGGCCAGTTCGCCCAGGTGGCGCCGGCCGGCGCAGCGGCGACCGCTCCCTCGCCCGCAACGCCTGCGGCGGCTTCGGCCACGGCCGCCGCGCGTGCCGCGCTCGACGCCGAGGCGCGCAACAAGGGGATCCAGGGCCTGCGCTGAACCGCGGGCCTCGAACCAGACCACGCCCAGCCCTGACGCTCACACCCATGACCTTCAGCCAGTTCTTCACCATCGTCCGCGCCCGCTGGGTGTCGGGCGTCCTCGTGCTCGCCGTGATCGTGGCCTGTGCCATCGTGGTCAGCCTGATGCTGCCGAAGCAGTACACGTCGACCGCTTCGGTGCTGATCGACGTGAAGCTGCCCGACCTGGGCGGCAACACCGCGGCGGCCGGCGGCATCGTGCCGCTGGGCTTCATGGCCACGCAGCTCGACGTGGTGCGCAGCGAGCGGGTGGCATTGCGGGCCCTGCGCAGCCCGGGCCTGAAGCTCAACGAGAGCGTGGAGCTGCGCGAGCAGTGGCGGGCGGCCACCGGTGGGCAGGGTGACTTCGAGGCCTGGCTGGCGGCGTTGATCCAGAAGAAGCTCGACATCCTGCCGGCGCGCGAGTCCAACGTCATCACCCTCGCCTATTCATCGCCGGACCCCAAGTTCTCTGCGGCCGTGGCCAACGCCTTCATGCAGGCCTACATCGACACCACGCTCGACCTGAAGGTGGAGCCGGCCAAGCAGTACAACGCCTTCTTCGATGAGCGTTCCAAACAGACCCGCGAGGCGCTGGAACAGGCGCAGGCCAAGCTGTCGGCCTACCAGCAGGCCAAGGGCATCGTGGCCACCGACGAGCGGCTCGATGTGGAGAACACGCGGCTCAGCGAGCTGACGACGCAGATGGTCGTGCTGCAGGGCCTGGCCGTCGAATCGCGCGGCCGGCAGGACGAGGCGACCGGCAACAACGACCGCATGCAGGAGGTGCTGGCCAACCCCGTGGTGGGTGCGCTCACCGCCGACCTGTCGCGCCAGCAGGCGAAGCTGAACGAGCTGAACGAACGCCTGGGCGACAACCACCCGCAGGTGGTGGAACTGCGCGCCAACATCGATGAGCTCCGCAAACGCGTGCAGGCCCAGACCAGCCGCGTGGCCGGCAGCCTGAACGCCAACAACAACGTGAACCAGGTGCGGCTGGCCCAGCTCAACGCCGAGATCCAGCAGCAACGCGCCAAGCTGCTGCAGCTCAAGGGCCAGCGTGACGAAGCGGCCGTGCTGCTGCGCGACGTGGAGAACGCCCAGCGCGCCTACGACGCCGTCCTCACCCGGGTGAACCAGACCAGCATGGAAAGCCAGAACACCCAGACCAACGTGTCGGTACTGAAGCAGGCCACGGCACCGGCGTTCCCGTCGTCGCCGCGGCTGCTGCTCAACGTGGCGGTGGCACTCGTCATGGGCTCGCTGCTTGGCATCGGTCTGATGCTGGCACGCGAACTGCTGGACCGACGCATGCGCACCGTCGACGACGTGGTCACCGGGCTCCGCCAGCCGTTGCTGGTCACTCTGCCACGCGCCAGCCGCGGTGCGGGGGGCGGCTCGCGACTCAAACTCACCAAGGCGCGTGTCGTCCGTGGCCTCGCCGGCCCTGCCCGCTCATGAGACGCGAACCTCTCATCGCTCACCAGCCGCTCGGCGCCTCGGCCGGGCCGGCGGATGCCGACAACCCCACGTTGTCCGCCGCCGAGGGCACCGAGGACGTGAGCGACCTGCACGACCGCTCCATCGGCGAGATCATCCGCGACGCCAAACGCCTGAACGACGCGCAGATCGACAAGATCCTCGCCTACCAGCGCAAGCACGGCCTGCGCTTCGGCGAGGCCGCGGTGGCGCTCAGGCTGGCCACCAACGACGATGTGCTGTGGGCGCTGTCGCAGCAGTTCCACTACCCCTACGCGCCCGACGGCAAGTCGGACTGCGACCCGGAACTGGTGGTGGCCGCCAACCCGTTCAGCGAGCAGGCCGAAGCCTTCCGCGAACTGCGCAGCCAGCTCATGATGGGCGTGCTGAGCCTCAGCGAAGCGCGGCGCGCACTGGCCGTGGTGAGCCCCGACGTGGGCGACGGCAAGACCTTCGTCGCCGCCAACATGGCCGTGGCCTTCAGCCAGCTCGGCGGGCGCGCGCTGCTGGTGGACGCCGACATGCGCACGCCGCGCCAGCACAAGCTGTTCGGCATCGACAACAGCAACGGCCTCAGCAGCATTCTCTCGGGGCGCTCGCGGCAGAACGTGATCCACCAGGTGCCCGATCTGCCCACGCTGTTCGTGCTGCCGGTCGGTGCGGTGCCGCCCAACCCGCTGGAGCTGGTGCAGCGCCCGGCGTTCGGGTTGCTGATGCACGAGCTGTTGTCCAAGTTCGACCACGTGGTGGTCGACACGCCGGCGTCTGTGCATGGCGCGGACGCGCGCGTGGTGGCCGCGAAGTGCGGTGCCGCGCTGGTGATCGGCCGCAAGGGCCGCAGCCGCATGAAGAGCATGCAGACGCTGATCAACGCCCTTGCCAAGGGCCCCGCCCAGCTGGCGGGCGTGATCGTCAACGAGCAATAGGCTGCGGAGCGGCCGTGTTGCAAGCGCTTCGATCCCCAGGCGCCGACGGCGGCGTGGCGGCGCCGGCCGGCAGCGGCAGCGAGATCCGGCTGTCGGTGGTCATCCCCAACTACAACTACGCGCGCTTCATCGGCGACGCCATCGACAGCGCGCTCGCGCTCGACTGGCCGCACGTGGAGGTGATCGTCGTCGACGACGGCTCCACCGATGGCTCGCGCGCGGTGATCGAGCGTTATGGACAGCGCATCACCGCCCTGTACCAGGACAACCAGGGCCAGGTGGGCGCGTGCAACACCGGCTTCGCGGCATGCCGCGGCAACGTGGTGATCTTCCTCGACTCCGACGACGTGCTGGACCCGAGCGTGGTGCGTGAAGTGGCGGCCGTGTGGCGGCCGGGCCTCAGCAAGGTGCAGTTCCAGATGCGCAGCGTGGATGCCGCGCTGCGCCCGCTGGGCAGCGTGCTGCCGCAATACCACCTGGTGCCCACGCCGGAGGAAGCGCGCCACTGGGTCATGACCACCAGCGCCTACCCCACGCCGCCGGGTTCGGGCAACGTGTACAGCCGCGAGTTCCTGGACAAGATCTTCCCGCTCGACCACGCCGGCGGCCGCGCCGCCGACTCCTGCTGCATCGCCGCCGCACCCTACCTGGGCGACGTGATCACCGTGCCCAAGCCGCTGGTGAGCTACCGCATCCACGGCCAGAACGACGGCGCCTTCAGCGAACTCGACACGCAGCGCTTCGGCCGCGAAGTGACGCGCGCCACGCAACTCTTCGCCTACGCCCAGCGCACGGCGGCGCGCGTGGGCATCCTGGTGCCGGACGATGCGGTGCGCTACAGCCTCACGCTGCTGCCCTACCGCGTGGCCTCGTACCGGTTGGAGCCGGCCTCGCACCCGCTGCCGCGCGACAACCGGTTCAGCCTGCTGGGCGACCTGCTGCGCGGCTGGGGTCGGCCTCAGGGCATGCGCCTGCAGGCACGCGCAGCGATCGCGCTGTGGACCGTGCTCGTGTTGCTGTCACCGGCACCGCTGGCGCGCCGGCTGGTGCTGTGGCGCTTTGCGCCCGGCACGCGGCCCCGGATGCTGATGCAGTCGTTGCGCCACCTCGGAGTCGTTCGGTGACCACCTCGGATGCAAACGCGACGGCTGTTCGAGACGAACTGAAGTCGAGAACCCTGTCCTCGATCTTCTGGTCCGTGCTGCGTGTGGCGTGGAGTTCACTAGCCACCTTCTTGATCTTCGTGGTTCTCGCGCGGCTGTTGCGACCCGAGGACTTCGGAGTGTTCGCCCTCGCCAGCCTGTTCTTCGAGGTCGGCCGGATCATCGCGAACGGTGGCTTGCCAGATGCGGTGATGCGCGAGCACACCCTGGATGAGGAACTCGCCGACACGGCATTCTGGGCCAACCTCGCATTCAGCGTCCTGATCGCCGCCACCGTCTTCCTGCTGGCGCCCCTGTACGAGCGCTGGACCCAGATGCCCGGTGTCGGCGAACTTCTCCGCTGGCTGTGCCTGCTGATGCCAGTGGCCGCGCTCGGAGGAATCCATACTGCGCGAATCGCCCGAGAGTTCGGCCACCGAAGCATGGCCAAGCAGACGCTGATCGTCAGCACAGTGGCAGGCGTGGCTGCGGTGAGCGCGGCCTATCTCGGCTTCGGCGTCCAGAGCCTGCTGGTCCAGGCCGCGCTGACCAATGTGCTCGGCGCGCTGCTGGCTTGGTACTACTTGCGTTGGACGCCCCAATGGCGCTTCAGCTTCGCCCGCCTGCGCCAGGTGATCTCGTTCAGCGCCGGCATGATGGCCACCCAGCTGCTCTGGGTCTTGATGGTCCGTGTGCAGGACCTCTTCATCTCTCGGGTTCACGGTGCTGCAGCCGTCGGGCAGTACCGTGTTGCCTGGCGCACCATCGAACTCATCGGTCAGATTGTCCTGGCGCCGATCGGAAGCGTCTCGCTGATCACGCTCTCCAAGCTCCAGCACCAGCCAGACGCATTCGCAAGCGCCTACCAGCGCCTGATCGGAGGCGCGGCCCTGGTCGGCCTCCCTCTGCTTTTCGGCTTCGGGGCGATCGCCGAAGAATTGATTGCCCACGTATTCGGCCGTCAATGGGCGGGCACCGGTGCGATCGCCGAGGTTCTGGTGTTCATGGCCGTGCCTTTCGTGCTGAACTACATCTCGGGCCCTGCCCTGGCGGCGATCAACCGGTCGTGGACCGTGCTCGCGGTTTCGGCACTGCAGCTCGCCTGCACGATCTTGCTGACATGGATTGCCGTGCCCTACGGTCTGGTGGCCGTCGCTCTGGCATACGTGTTCCGCGCTTACCTCACGGCACCGGTCCAGCAGCTGGCGCTGTGCCGCGGCGTGGGCACCAGCGTGGCGAGTTCTCTGAGTTCCCTCTCTGCGCCTCTGCTGCTTTCGCTGGCGATGGCAATGGCGGTCTGGATCGCCAAGCCCTACCTGGCCGCTGAACTGGGGCATGGAGTCCCCCTCATCTTGGTATGCACTCTGCTGGGCACCGCGCTTTATGTTCTCGGCATCGCGACCTTCGCCCGTGCCATCACTTGCCGTTACCTCGAGCCGCTGAAGGCGCTGGTACTCCACCGGAACCGCTGATTTTGAACGCCTCCTGATGACCGATCACACGACACTGATTGCATCGATCAAACGCCGAATAGACGAGGTGCTGCTACCGCACACCTCGAATCTGTCCTCGTTTGTCCTGCTCGACTTCCCCAACTACGAAAACGTTGGAGATAGCGCGATCTACCTCGGTCAGCTTGAATTCTTCAAGCAGAACGTCCGTCGACGACCGCTCGTGGTGTTCGATTGGAGCAATCCTGACTGGCCGTCCGTCGATCGAACCGACGCATCGAGTCCGATATTTCTCACTGGCGGGGGCAACTTCGGTGACACATGGACCGGCCATCAGCTCTTTCGAGAAGCGCTTCTCCGTCGCTACCCCAACCGCAAGGTCATACAGCTCCCGCAATCGATCCACTATGCCGACAGTTCGCTGATCGAGCGAACCGCGCGAGCGATCGAACAGCACGGAAACTTCGTGCTGCTGGTGCGCGACGAGAAGAGCTATCAGCTCGCTCGGACGCACTTTCGCTGCGAAGTCCACAAATGTCCCGACATGGCCTTCTACCTCGGGCCACTGACCCGGCCGGTCGAAGCAACGCATCCGCTGCTGCTGCTGATGCGCACCGACCATGAGGTCAATGCCGGCATGGTGCAGGACGGAGGACTCGTCCCGCCGGCGGCAGTCCGCGCGGACTGGCTCACCGAGCCCGACAACACCCGACGAAGGGCCAAGACGGCGGCCATGGCCGCTTTGCTCGCTTCGTTGTCGTTCAGCAAGATGGCGCTGAAGGAGCGGTATTACGCAGCACTGGCTCGCGCCCGCCTGAATCGCGGGCTGCGGCAACTGGCGTCTGCGGAGTTCGTGATCACCGACCGACTGCACGCGCACATCCTCTCCGTGCTGCTGAACATTCCCCACACCGTTCTCGACAACAGCTACGGCAAGGTCTCCGGCTTCATGGATCTGTGGACGCGGGACTTTCCGCGCGCCCGTCGAGCGACCAGCCTGTCCGCCGCGCTGCAGGACTGGCAGGGAGATGCCGATCCCGCGGCGAGCCTCGCCATGGAGCCGGCGCGATGAAGGATCGGTTCAGCCGCACGGAAACACCGGGGACGCGATGAGCACCACCACCCTGGTTCGGGTCATCAGCATGACCACAGCCACTGCTCGGCGGGCCGCATTCGCCGCCGCCGCGGACACCGCCATGGCGTGGAGCTTCTTCGATGCAAGGCGATCGCCCGAATCGCCGGCTGCATATGACGACCGTCTCGCGCTGCGCCGGTTCGGCAGGCCGTTGAAACCCGGCGAGATCGGCTGCTACGCGAGCCACTTCGCCGTCTGGCGCCAATTCCTGGACTCCGGGGCCGATCAACTCGTGGTGCTGGAGGATGACGTGTTTGTCGACTGGCCCGCTGTCGAGCAACTCTGTCGACACGATCTGGCCGGACACGGCATCCATGTTCTCAAGCTGTTTGCGACACACCCGCTCCGCAGCCGCATGGCCAAGTACAAGCTGCTGTCTGACCACAGTCACCTTCTCCGGCTGTTCGGTCACGCCTTCGGGACCCAGGCCTACGTGCTCACCCGCCGAGGCGCAGCGGCTCTGGTGTTGACGTGTCCGCAGATGACCATGCCGGTGGACTGGGCGATGTCGAGGTACTGGGCCTACGGACTCCCCAGCTATGCCGTGTTTCCGTTTCCGGTGATCGAGCGGCACGGGCCTTCGACGATCGAGCATGCCCAGCAAGTCGACATGTCGACCCATCTGCGTGACCGAACAGCCCGGCTCGCATGGCGCATCGGTGAGCGTGTTTCGCGCGTCGCGTTCGATTTAACGGCCCGAGAGAATCCCGCGTTCGGCCGTCCTGAAGACGCAGGTGCGGCCTACCTCGGCGCGGCCCCCGGCGGGCATTAGTGATTGCATGGCCTGGCTCGCGCAACGGTTCGAACTGTCGCGCGGCGGCCGGGCAGACAACGTCCGGCCGATGGAAGGACTGCGCGGCTTCGCGGTGTTCCTGGTCTTCCTCACGCACTACGCGAGCATGGTGGCGCCGTGGGTCGCAGGAAGTTCCGCAACGCTGCAGCTGGCCTTCGGACTGCGCGCCTTCGGCCACGCCGGCGTCGACCTGTTCTTCGTGCTCAGCGGTTACCTGATCTACGGTTCGCTGATGCAGCATCCGCAGCCGTTTCTCCGCTTCATGCGGCGCCGGGTCGTCCGCATCTATCCCAGCTTCCTGGCCGTGTTCATCGCCTACGTGATGCTGTCGTTCGCGTTCCCGGCGCAGAGCCGCATTCCCGAGCCGGCCACCGCGGCCGCACTGTACCTGCTGCAGAACCTGCTGCTGCTGCCTGGGCTGTTCCCCATCGAGGCCATGATCACCGTGGCCTGGTCCCTGAGCTACGAGATGTTCTTCTACCTGGCCGTGCCGACCGTCATCGGCGCGCTCGGCCTGCGGTCCCGCAGCCGTCGCTGGCGCCTGGTGTTCCTCCTGGCGCTGGCCGGGGCGCTGGCCCTGCACGGTGCACTCGCGGGCGGGCCCGTCCGGCTCATGATGTTCGTGGCGGGCATGCTGCTGTACGAAGCCATGGTGCCTCCGCGGCCCGTGCCTCCTGTGACCGGGCGCATGGGGCTGCTGGCGCTGCTGGTCGGCCTGGGCAGCATGCTGTTGCCTGTAGAGGGTAGCCGGGTCCTGCAGACGCTGCAGGTCTGTATCCTGTTCGTCGCGTGGCCGCTGCTCTGCCTGGCCTGCTTCCAGTGGCCGTCGGCCCGCTTGCCGCGCAGCTTCTCGTGGACGCCTCTGCGCTGGCTGGGCAACATGAGCTATTCCTACTACCTGCTGCATGGCCTGGTGCTCCATGCCGGCTTCCTGCTGCTCGCTTGGGTCTGGCCGCCGGCAGCTCAGGGGGCGTGGCTGTTCTGGTCCGCGCTGCCCGTCCTGTTCGTGCTGACGCTGGGGCCCACGGCAATGCTCTTCCTGCTGGTGGAGCGGCCGTTGTCGCTCGTGCCCAAGCGTGCGTCGGTGCCCGCCCTCCAGGCCGGCCCCGGACAGCCGTTGCGTCAGGAGCGTGCGGGCGCCAGCCCCACGGAGCGCCGCAGCGACTGAAGCAGCTGGCTGCGGTTGAAGCGCAAGTGCAGGAGCGCCGGCACGGCCTGCCGCGGCGCGAGCGCCAGCACGCCGAACCATCCGAGGTGGCCCACACGGTGCTTGAGCGACATGGGCTCCGACACGATGAGCGACCAGGCCCGCCGCACCAGCGCCCCGGGCGAGTCGCGCTCCTGCCCCGTATAGGCCAGGCCGAGCTTCAGCGCCATGAGCCGGTAGTTGAGGAAGGGCAGTTCCCGGTCCAGCACGTCGCCGGCCGGCAGGAACACGCCGCGCTGCTGCGCGTGCAGTTGCATGAAGGCCACTTCGCGCTGGCGGGTGTGGATACGGAAGGGCAAGCGCGAATGGTCGGAGCCGTCGCTGGACCACATGTTGGCGCCATGCACCCGGTAGGCGCCCAGCACCTGCGGCAGCACCGTCACGTCGCCGTACACCGGCGCCACGGTGTTCAGGTGGCCATCGGGGCCGTGCTCGATGCGCAACGGGAACATCGGTTCGAGAAACCAGCGCGAGTAGGCGTTGCCGGTCGTCACGGGCCAGCGGTAGGTGCCGGTGCGCAGGAAGGCGCTGCGGGCCTCGGCCGTGCCGTAGCCGCTGGCGAAGTTGCAGAAGCGGCGGCCGGTGTCGCGGCCGTCGGCGTCGATGATCTTCAGGTCGTACTGCAGCTTGGCGCAGGCCGGCGTCCAGGCCGCCGCCACGGCGGCCAGCGCGCCGGGCTCCAGCAGGTCGTCGGCGTCGAGGAAGATCACCACGTCGCCGCTCGATTCCGAGAAGCCGCGGTTGTAGGCCGCGATCGACCCCTGGTTCACCTGGTCGACCACCACCACGCGCGGCGCATAGCGCTCGATCACCGCCAGCGAGCCGTCGGTGGAGCCGTCGTTGACGACCACCACCTCCGACTCGGGATGCGCCTGCGCCAGCGCGCTCTCGATGGCCTGCCCCACGTAGCGGGCGTAGTTGAAGCATGGGATCACCACGCTGATCTTGGGCACGGGGGATGTCATCTCGTTTCGGTTCCGCTGGGCTTGGCGACCATCGTCGGGTCCGGCGGCGACGACAGTTCTGCATCGGCACCTGAGGACGCTCCGGTCACGACGCCCCGACCCAGTGCCACACCGGCCAACGGCATCAGGCCGACCAGCGTCAAGGTGAAGTAGTTGTTCTCGGGTGTCAGCAAGTGCCCGCCCATCAACAGCCACGAGAAGAACAGCACGGCGCGCAGTTGCTGCGGCACGCGCGGCCGGTACAAGGCCGTGGCGAACAGCGCCACGAAGGCGACAAAGCCCAGGAAGCCGTATTCGAACAGCAGCTTGGCCCACGTGGGGTCGTGGAAGTCATAGGAGGACGAGGGGCCGAGCCGGTAGATGGTGCCGGGCCCGTGGCCCAGCCAGAAGCTCCAGGCATCGCTCATCATCGTGTCGGCGATCACACGGAAGGGCGCGATGTAGCGGATGTAGGCGCTGCTGCGCTCGGAGCCGAACTCGCCGACGCGACCGAGCGTGAACGACAGGTTCAACACGTCGCCCAGTGCCACCACCACCAGGCCGCCGACCAGCGCCACCGCGCCCAGCCTCAGCGCCGTGCGCAGGCCCAGCGGGAACAGCAGCCCGATGAACAGCGCCAGGATGCCGGTGCCCGAATAGGTGAGCAGCAGCGCCAGTGCGAACGCACCGATGCGCGGGAGGCGCTTGTAGAGCGCCACTTCGACCAGCAGCGCGAACGCCATCGTGAAAGAGAAGCCCGACGGCTCGCGGAAGAAGAAGCCGTTGGACTTGAACAGCGAACCGACTGGGATGACGGTGTTGAATCCGCTCGGCCCTCGCAGGATGAAGGGAATGGATTCGGTGAAGTCGAACAGCCACGGGGGCTTCATCACGAACTGGGCGAAGAACTGCGCGATGCCCGCGAAGGCGCAGAACAGCGCGATGTTGGAGAAGCAGCGCATCACCCAGTCGGCGTCGTTGCGCCCGGTGGGGTCGGGCTTGAGAACGAACACGAAGGGCAGGAACATCACCACCAGCAGCAGCAGCGAAGAGAACGACGAGCGGTCGATCAGCGAGAAGTTCAGGTTGGTCAGCATGCTGGCCGCAGCGATGGCGATGCACAGCACATAGAGGAACACGCGCTCGACCGCAAAGCTCAGCCGGCTGGATGCCAGGGCCACGCCGAGCACGCCGAACATCGCCAGCAAGGTGACGTTGGCCGAGTAGCTGCCGAAGTTCAGCCCGAAGCGCTGCAACACGGTGGTGGAGAGCAGCAGGAAGACGATGGAGCCCCGCAGCAGCATGCCCTGGTGCCGCGTGCGGTCGGCGTCGAGCGGATCCAGGTCGATCGGCGCGGTGGCGGCAAGGCTGCTGTGCATGGCGTGGGCAGGAAGGCGGCGTGGCGTCAGCGCTGCCAGACGCGGATGTAGTCGATCTCGAGGCTGGCCGGCAGCGACGCGGCGTTCGGCGGGCCGGGCCAGTTGCCGCCGATGGCCAGGTTGACCAGCACATGGGCGGCACCGGCGTCCTGGCCGTTGTTGTGCACCCAGAGGTAATCGCGGTCGGTCACCAGCACGCCGTCCACGTAGTGGCGCACGCTGTCGGGCGTCCACTCGACCGAGAACACGTGGAACTGCTCGGCGAAGTCGGTGCCCGGCACGTAGGTCTTCTGCGCGTCGAGCTTGCTGACGCGCTGCCTGGCGTTCTTGGTGCCCACGCCGTGCAGGAAGTGGAAGCTGCGCCGGGTGCCGCCTTCGCCGTTGTTCACGATCTCCACCACGTCGATCTCGGGCGGCCAGGTCTGGTCTTGCGGGTTGAGCCAGAACGCGGGCCAGGTGCCCCGGCCCGGCGGCGCCTTCATGCGGATCTCGTACACGCCGTACTGGCCGCTCCAGCGCGAGCGCAGCATGCCGCTCTCCACCTTGCCCGGCTTCAGTTCGCCGGGCGCCCGGGCCACCAGCGACAGGCCGGTGTCGGTGAAGACGTGGTTGTGGTTGTCGCGGTAGCGGCTCCACTCGTCGTTCACGTGATCGAGCGTGCCGTTGGCGAAGATGTAGCGGGTGAAGAACTCCTTGCGCAGCGCGGCGTCGTCACGGATCAGCGTCTTGAAATCCCAGTTCTTCACCAGCTTGTAGCCCGACTCGCGCACCGGCGCGACCGGCTGGCGGGGCACGCTGGCGGCCACGCTTCCGCCCTGCGGCTGTTGCGCGCACGCCGTCAGCAGGCCGGGCCCGCAGGTGGCCGCAGCGGCCATCACGGCCAGGCGGGCGGTGAGGAGGCGGCGGTTGTTCATTGCGCCGGCGGCTGCGGTTGGACCTTGGGAGGCCGGGCACGTGCGGAGCGTGCGTCGATGGCCTGCTGGTACAGCACCCGCGTCGTGACGCCGATGCCGGCCCAGGTGCTGCCGGGCGGCAGGGGTCGCGGCATGGCGCGGTGGATCACCGCGTCGGCCAGCGCCGTGGACAGTGCGCCGATGTCTTCGGGCGGCACCAGCGCGCCCTGCGTGCCGTGCTGCAGGTCTTCGGCAAAGATGCCGACGCGGCTGGCGATCATCCACTTGCCGAGCGACTTGACGAGGTAGTACACGCCGCTGGCGTCGATCTGGCGGTAGGGGAACACGAAGGCGTGGGCCTGGGCGAACAGGTCGGCCATCTCCTGTTCGGAGAGGCGCTGCAGGCGCAGGTCGAAACAGTCGCCGAGCTTCAGTGCCTCGATGCGGGCCTGCAGCGGCGCGAGGTCCATGCGCGGCCGCCCGGCCACGATGAAGCGCGACTGGCGGCGCACGTCGGCGGGCAGGCGGGCCACCGCCTCGATCAGCACGTCGAGCCCCTTGTAGGGCTTGATCTCGCCGAACAGCACGAAGCTCCAGCGCGGGTCGTCGCGCCGCGGGCCGGCCGGCGACGGCGTGGCCTGCAGGCGCAGCGGGCCGTGCGGGATCACGGCCAGCTTGCTGGCGGACACGCCGCGCTTCACCAGGCGCTCGCGGCCGGCCAGGGTGTGCACGATCACGCGGTCGGCCAGCTTGATGGGCAGGTCGAACGCCAGGTTCTGCAGCAGCGACATGCGCTCGCCGTTGAAGGGCACCGTGTCGTGCACGGTCAGCACGACCGGGCAGCGCATGCGGATGAACAGGATGGCCAGCGTGTCGAGCGGCGGCACCACCACCCACTGGAAGTGCACGACCGCCGGGCGGCGCACCACCACGCGCCGGCACAGCTGCAGCAGGCCGACCGCGTGCGACAGGCCCTTGGCCAGCGCGCGCAGCGCGCGCGGCAGGCCCGGGGCCTCGTCGATGACCTTGTAGAAGAAGGCGTCGACGTGGGCCTCGGGGAGTTCGGGGCGGTCGCCCTTGCGCGTGGGCCGCACGGCCCACGTGGGCTGAACACCGGCCGCAAGCAGGCCTTCGGTGAGCGCCGCGTCGTAGGGTGCGGTGAACAGCGAGGGGTCGACCAGCAGAACGTTCAAGGTAGACGGGTTCATCAGGCGGGGGCTCTCGTTTCAGCGGGCCACAGGGGGGCGGCCAGCACCGGCTGCCAGGCCTGCTCGCGCCGGCCCACCAGACCCGACAGGAAGCCCAGCGCCCAGGCCGTGTGCATGGTGGCGGCGGCTACCCCGGCCAGCAGGCCGCAGGCCGAGCGGTGCCGCACCGCCATCAGCAGCGACGTGAGCAGCAGCACGCCGACGTAGAACGCCGGCCACGCCAGCAGCCCGGCGAACCAGGGACTGATCGCGACGGCCAGCACCGACAGCAGCAGGTGCGCGGGCACGGCGAGCTGCCGCAGGCGCAGCGAGCCCGGATGGCGGCGCGCGGTGCGCGAGCGTCCGGCGCCGTAGCGGAAGTACTGGCGCGCCAGCGCCGGCAGGCTGCTGCGCGGGTGGTAGCCGAGGCGGATGTCGGCGTCCAGGTAGATGCGGGCACCGAGGGCACGCTGCCGGCAGTCGAGCTCGGCGTCCTCGTTGTGCGTGAAGCTTTCGTCGTAGCCGCCGGCGCGGCGGAACATGTCCATGCGGAACGCGGCATGGTGGCCATGGTCGACAAAGCCGCTGCGGTGGCCGCCGCGATGCGCCGAGCCGCCGGTGCCGACCGGCGAATTGGACACCCAGGCCACGGCGCGCTCGAGGCAGCCGTGGCCGATGGAATCCATGGGCACCACCACCGCATCGGCGCCGGAGCCGGCCAGCGTATCGAGCAGGCGCTGGCAGAAGCCGGCGGGGTAGACGGCGTGGGCGTCGCAGCGGATCAGCACGTCGGCCTCCCGGCCGAACTGCCGGGCCGCCAGGTTGAGCGCCGCACTCTGGATGCGCGCCGGGTTGTGCACCCATTGCACCGCGGGTTGCTGCGCTGCCACGGCCTGGACCTTCTCGACGGTACCGTCGGTGCTGCCGCCGTCGACGACCACGATCCGCCAGCTCGCAGAGGCCGGCGGATCCGCCAGCAGCCCTGCGAGCAGGCCGTCGATGTGGGCCTCCTCGTTGAGCGTGGGGATCACGAGCAGGACGCGGGTTGCGGCGGCCGGTGAGGCAGAAGGTTCGACAGGCATGGTGGGGTTCAGAGGAGCAGGAGCGCGCGCACCTCGGGCGTCAACGCAGCAGTGAACTCGGACAGGAAGCGCTCGATCTGCGGATAGGCCGCCGCTGCTTCGCGCGGGTCGGCGACGATGCGTGAGGCGCGCACCAGCGCGCCGTCTCGCAGGCGGCCCTGCAGCCCCTCGGCCAGCAGGTGCAGGCGGGTGTCGAACGCGTTCTGGCTGTAGATGCCGCCCATGCGGATCCAGTAGCTGACGGCCTCGGTGTGGTGCATGCTGCGCGCCACCATGCGCATGCCGTCGACGGGCGACATGCCTGCGGCCGCCACCCCCAGGCGGGCCGGGTCGAGCGACAGCACCTCGAAGCCGACCGCCGTGTAGCAGACCTCCGGCCGGTGCACCTTGACCTCCTGGCTCTGCTGCCGGGTGTAGGCCACCGCGAGCAGGATCTGTTCCCCGCGCACGTTCTGGTAGGTGCGCAGCAGGGTCTGGTCATAGGGTTGGCTGATGAGCCGTTCGCCGTCGCGGTCGACCGCCAGATCGACCTGCTCTCGCAGCGAGGGCACGAGCCGCCACTCGCCGATGACCGGGGGCACCGCCAGTTCGAGCTGCGGCAGCGGACCCGCGCCCGGCAGCCCGCGAGGCGTGAGCTGCCAGGCCGCCACGGCAGCCGCCAGCATCAGCAGGAACACGGCGAGGCTCGAACGCCAGGACAGGCCCGCGCGGGCGCGCGCCGATACCGTGGGCGCTGTCAGGGCCGCGCTCATTGCAGCGCCTCCTGCCGGACGCCGCGCAACGCGGGGAGCCGGCGCAGGGCCGTGTCGGCCAGCACCGTCATGCACAGCGCCGCGGCGAACAACACCATGCCCGAGAAACCATGAACGAAGCCCTGCCCCGCGGCGTCGCCGACGTGGTGGGTGATCAGCACCAGCACCACCACGCGCAGCACGTTGGAAGCGAACGAGATCGGCACGATCAGCACCGCGAGCACCGCATTGCGCAGGGCCGATGCGTGGCGGACCACGTTGAGGTAGAGCAGCCCGAAGGCCTCCAGCATGAACAGCGAGTTCAAGCCCGAACAGGCATCGGCCACCTGCAGCTTGTACTGGCCGACGGTCAGCACCACGCCGGCACGGGCGATCGGGTAGCCGGCGGCATGCAACAGATGTTCGACGACGTAAGAAACGCCGATCTTCAGGGGCTGCGTGATCGCATCGACCATCGAGCCCGGCATCGGGACGAGAAAGCACAGGAACAGGAAAGCGAACCACAGCCTTCGCGTGGTGGGCGCTCCCAGCAGCAGCAGCGAGCAGCCCAGCAGCACCGGCAGCAGCGAGGCCACTTCCAGGACCGGGAAGGACTGCGAACGCCCGAGCACGTAGACCAGCAGCCCCACGGCGAGCAGCAGCCAGCCAGGCACCGGCCGCCGCGCGCCGGCGCCTGCCGATCCGTCGGCGAGTGCCGGCCGGATCTGCCGGTAGAAGAGCCAGACGACGACCGCCAGCACGATGGGGCCGTGCGAGTGGGTGTCGGTCTGCCACAGGCCCTGCGCGAGGTCCGTGATGCTGGGCAGGTAGAGCAGCAGCAGCCCGGCCGCCACCGGTAGCAGCGGGCGAGCGGCGCGCGCAGCCCCGCCGGACGCTCCGGCCTCGCTCGAGACGGCCCGCTGCGCATCGACCCGTCCACCGGGTGCGCGCGCTGCGGGAACGTGAATATTCATCGGTGCAGTTTACGCACTTGCTGCGCCGCAACAAACGTGACGAGCGTGACTGTAGGTTTCTCCGGTTCAGAAGCGCGAGGCGGCCTCGAGACCGACCGTCCCGTGAGCCGTCGGCCGCCGGGCCGGGCGCGAACGCGGCAGCAGTGCCTGCTCGAAACGCGGCCTCAGCCAACGCGCCACAGGGCGGTAGTGGCGCTCGAACGCGAGATAGAGCCCGTAGGCCACCAGGTGCGAGAGCAGCACGCCGCCCACGATGGCCAGCCAGCGGGGCGCGCCGCGGGTCGTCTCCCAGACGACGACCAGCACGGTGTTGTGGATGAGATAGAGGCTGTAGCTGTAGGACGCGAAGAAGCGGCAGGCCCGTTCGACGGGAGCGGGAACGGAGCGAGCGTTCAGGAGATGGCACAGCACGCCGAACATCACCAGCGCGATCAGGGCCGCCGTCTGCAGGTCGTAGGGGTCGAAGCCGATCTTGGCTGCGCGGCCCACCAGCGCCACCGAACCCAGGGCCACCAGCCAGAAGGCCAGCCAGCCGCTGCGGCGGTAGGCCGGCAGCCGCGCGAACGCCCATCCGGCCGCCGCGCCGACGAGCCAGATCAGCGTCAGCGACTTGCCGCCGCCGGCAGCGGCGTTCCACACCAACACCGGAAAGCTCAGCGCGGCCAGCGGCCAGAGATAGCGGCGGCGCAGCCGCTCCTGGCACAGCACACAGAAGACGAAGAGGCCCATCGCGACGTAGATCCACATCTCGACCGACACGGTCCAGAACGGCTCGGCGGTGTTGTAGGGCCGGATGCGCCAGGGCATGTCGAGGCGCAGCATCTCGAGGAACTGGAAGAGGCTGTGGTCCTGCAGCTGCAGCAGGTTGCCGAGGAAGGGCCGCAGGCCGGTGTTGACCTCGGGCGCGCCCCAGTGCGAGGAGATCAGCCACCCGTTGGCCAGCACGATGAGCAGCAAGGCGGGCACGAAGGGCGTCATGATGCGGGCGACCCGATCGGCCAGGAAGCCGGGCAGGCGGGGACCGGGCCGTGCGGCCCAGTTCAGCATCGATTGCGTGATCAGGAAACCCGACAGCAGGAAGAAGACCGCCACCGCGAGGCTGCCGCCCGGGTAGCGGATCGTCCCGTCGAAGTGGATCAGCACGATGTGCGAGCCGATCACCAGGTTGGCGGCAATCGCCCTGAGCGCGTCGAGATAGGCCGTGGCGGCCGCACCGATGGGCGGTGCGGCGAGCGGGGAGGACGGCGCTCGCGCGTTCATGACCGGGCGTCGGAGGCGGGGCGCGTCAGCGGCGGCTCGTGCGCAGCGGCGCCAGGACGGGCTCGAGTGCCGATTTCCAGCGCTCGTAGCCCTGCGCCGACAGGTGCAGCCTGTCGGTCGCGAAGTAGCGCGGGTCGATCGATCCGTCGGGCGCCGACAACGGCTCGGCCAGTTCGACCACGCTGACGCCCGCCTGCCGATCCGCGAGCGCCCGGATGCCGGCGTTGAGCTCCCTCCACTTCGCCGGATCGATCGGCGCCTGCGGGTGGGCGCGTGGCGGCACGGTGCAGACGACGATCGGCAACCCGCGGTCGTGCCGGCGCGCCATCTCGATCATCGCGACGAGGTTGAACACGGTGTCGGCCGGGGCCTGCTGGGCGCTGAGGTCGTTGGTGCCGATCTGGATCACCACGGCCGTCGGTTGAAGATCGAGCACGTCCTCCTGGAAACGGAACAGCAGGCCGCGGCTGACGTCGCCGCCGATGCCCCGGTTGGCCACCGGCTCGGAGGGGAAGTCCTGCTTCAGCGTGCGCCAGCCGGCGACCAGCGAATCGCCGGCGAACACCACCCGGCCCCGCTCGTGCTCGCGCTGCCGCCAGAACTCGCGGCGGTTGTCGACCATCCAGCCGAAGACGCGCACGACGCCCTTGCCCGGCCACTGCGAGGCTTCGGACGGGTAGGCGGTCGGACCGGACACGGCGGCCGCCTGTGCAGGCTGCGCCGCTGCGGCGGGCGCCAGGCCCGTCAGACCGGTCAGGACCAGCAGCCAGACGGCGAGGTATCGGGTGAACAAGGCGTCTCCTGCGTTGGGGGTCGCAGGAGTTTGAGCGGCGGTGCGTGCATTTCCCTGCAACAACAGGGCAGAGGCGTAACCAGGAGCGACGTCCGGACGGGAGGCTGCGTACAGCCTGTCACGTCGACGCGATGCGAGAGCGGGACGCGCTCAGTCCGGCGCGTGGCCTTCGGCCCTTGCCTGCCGCCGCATCAACCGCTCCAACGCCTGCGCCGGCGTCAGCCGTCCGTCGAGCACCGCCACCACGGCGGCGGTGATGGGCATGTCGACGCCCAGCGCCTGGGCACGTGCCAGCACGGTGGCGGCGCTGTACACGCCCTCGGCCACGTGGCCCAGCGCGGCCAGCACTTCGGGCAGCGAGCGCCCCTGGGCCAGTTGCAGGCCGACCTGGCGGTTGCGTGACAGGTCGCCGGTGGCGGTGAGCACCAGGTCACCCAGGCCGCTGAGGCCCATGAAGGTGTCCACGCGCGCGCCCAGCGCCGTGCCCAGGCGCGTGATCTCGGCCAGGCCGCGGGTGACGAGCGCCGCACGCGCGTTGAGGCCCAGGCCCATGCCATCGGCAATGCCGGTGGCGATGGCGATGACGTTCTTGACCGCGCCACCGACCTCCACGCCCACGGGGTCGGCGGAGGTGTAGACGCGCAGCGATTCGCTGTGGAAGGCCTCGACGGCCTGGTTGCGCAGCGCCTCGTCGGTGCTGGCGGCCACCAGCGCGGTGGGCTGGCCGCGGGCCACCTCGAGCGCGAAGCTCGGTCCCGACAGCACGCCCACGCGGGCCGCCGGCGCCACCTCGCGCGCCACCTCGTGGCCCAGCGCGCCGGTGCCGGCCTCGAAGCCCTTGCACAGCCACCACAGACCGGCGCCACTGGCAGCGCAGCGGGCCAGCATCTCGCGCAGGCCCGACATGGGGGTGGCGATGACGATCAGGCCGCCATCCGCCTGGGCGTGCGCGATCGCCGCGTCCAGGTCGGCCGTGAGACGCAGCGCGGCGGGCAGCGCCACGCCGGGCAGGTAGCGCCGGTTGTCGCGGCTGGCCTCGATGTGCGCGGCCTGGGCGGCATCGCGCGCCCACAGCAGGGTGTCGTGCCGCGGCGCGATGCCGACGGAGAGGGCCGTGCCCCAGGCACCGGCGCCGAGGACCGTGATGCGCATGCGCGTCGGGCCGGGCGGGCGGCGCGGATCAGGCGTTGGTGATGATCGGCGAGCCGCCGTTGCCGTTGCTCACCGCACCCTGCTGCTGCGCGGCGGCCTGCTGCTGAGCTTCGTACATGGCCTGGAAGTTCACCTCGGCCAGGTGCACCGGCGGGAAGCCGGCACGGGTGATGATGTCGGCCACCGTCGCGCGCAGGTAGGGGTAGACGATGCCGGGGCAGGCGATGCCCAGCACCGGCTGCGTCTGGCCGTCGGGCAGGTTGCGGATCTCGAAGATGCCGGCCTGCTTGGCTTCGCACAGGAACAGCGTCTTGTCGGCGACCTTGGTGGTGACCGTGGCGGTCACCGACACCTCGTAGATGCCGTCGGCCACGGTCTCGGCATTGACGGCCAGGCTGATGTCGACCTGCGGCTGCGACTGCTCGAGCAGGATCTGCGGCGAATTGGGCTGCTCCAGCGACACGTCCTTGAGGTAGACGCGCTGGATCTGGAACACGGGGTTGGAGTCTTGCTCGGCCATGGTGGGCATCCGTCAGGGGCTGGGCCGGCTCGAACCGCGGGGCCGTGGGAGGCATCGCGGGCTGGAGGGCCTTGAACAAACAAACGGCCCGCCGTCGTCGACGTCGGCGGGCCCTGGGGCATGGAACCGCCGGATTATGTCGCAGCGGGGTGGCAGCGGCCGGCTTGCCGGCCTGCCGTCAGTCAGGCCGGGGACTGCTGCAGCAGCGGCATCAGGCCGCCGCGCTGGTCGAGTGCGATGAGTTCGTCGCAGCCGCCCACATGGGTGTCGCCGATGAAGATCTGCGGCACGGTGCGCCGGCCGGTCGCCTGCATCATGGCGTCGCGCTGCGCAGGATCGAGGTCGATGCGGATTTCCTCGATCTGCTCCACGCCGCGCTGCTTCAGCAGTGCCTTGGCCCGGATGCAGAACGGGCAGACCTGGGTGGTGAACATCTTGACGGTGGAGGACGACATGGCGGGCAATCGGTGGAACGAGCCGCCAGTGTCACGGAATCGACACGTCCTTGCCGGGCTGCGGGTTTGATTTGCGCGGCAATGCGCGGCATTTGGCGCTATCTCGGCGATAGACCCCGGCCCGCTCAAGCCGCCGACTTCTCCACCGGCAGTTGCGCCTCACGCCAGGCCGCCAGGCCGCCGATCACGGTGCTGGCCTTCTCGTAGCCGAGCTTGCGCAAGGTGGCGACGGCGCGGTTGGCCCGCGCGCCGGTCGGGCAGATCACCAGCACCGGCAGGCTCTTGTTGGTGGGCAGGCCCTTGGCGCCGCTCTCCAGCCCGGCGAGCGGGATGTTCCGGGCGTTGCTGGCATGGCCGGCGGCGTACTCGGCGGGCTCGCTCACGTCGATCAGCACCGCCTTCTCGCGGTTGATCAGCATCACCGCCTCGGCGGTGGACACGCGGTTCGGGCCGCCGCCGCGAGCGATCAGCGGCCAGACCAGAAGACCGCCCGAGGCGAGCGCAGCGAGGACCAGATACCAGTTGTCGAGGAGAAACTTCACGGTGGGGGCGCGCGCGGCCGGCGCGGTCAGGGAGGCGGAAAGACAGCGATTCTAGAATCTGCGGCTATTCCCATTGCTGCCGCGACCCGCCTCATGACCCAACTCGTGCTGATCCGCCACGGCGAATCGACCTGGAACCTCGAGAACCGCTTCACCGGATGGACCGACGTGGAGCTCACCCCCACCGGCGTGGCCCAGGCCCAGCAGGCCGGCCGGTTGCTGAAGCAGGCCGGCATCGATTTCGACACCGTCTACACCTCGGTGCTCAAGCGCGCGATCTGGACCGCCTGGCACTGCCTCGACGGCATGGACCGCACCTGGCTGCCGGTCATCAAGGACTGGCGCCTCAACGAGCGCCACTACGGCGGCCTGCAGGGCCTGAACAAGGCCGACATGGCCAAGCAGTTCGGCGACGAGCAGGTGCTGCTCTGGCGTCGCAGCTACGACGTGCCGCCGCCGCCGCTGGAGGCGAACGACCCGCGCAGCGAGCGCGGCGACGCGCGCTACGCGAAGCTCGCGGCCAACCAGGTGCCGCTGACCGAATGCCTGAAGGACACCGTGGCGCGCGTGCTGCCGCTCTGGTACGGCACGCTGGCCCCGGCCATCGCCGCCGGCCAGCGGCTGGTGATCGTGGCGCACGGCAACAGCATCCGCGCGCTGGTGAAGCACCTGAACAACATCTCCGACGCCGACATCGTGGGCGTGAACATCCCGAACGGCATCCCGCTGGTCTACGACCTCGACGCCAACCTGAAGCCGACCTCGAAGTACTACCTGGGCGGGGCCGACGCCGCCGCGCAGGCGGCCTCGGTGTCCGCGCTGCAGGCGGACGGCTGAGACCGCGCCCTCAGCCCACCAGGCCGTAGAGCCGCTCCGGCACCACGCGCAGCACGAGCTGCAGGTCGGTCGCCCGGCCGGTGATCTGGCAGCCCGGCTGGGCGGTGTCGCGCGGCGTGGTGCGCACCGTGGGCAGGCCGGCGCGGTCGGTGATGGCCGCCACCATCGGCGCATGGGCGCTGGGCCCGCGGCGCGTGACGACCGCCAGTTCGCCGGAGGCGAGCCGCACGAAGTCGCCCGGCGGGTAGATGCCGTATTCCTTGATCAGCGCCGCCGCCAGCGGGCTGCCACCGCTTTGCTGGAACAGTTGCTTCGCGGCCTCCTGCATCGACAGCGGTGCACGGCCGCTGCGCAGGCTGATCTTGGCCAGGAACACGTCGGCCAGCCTCAGCGCGACGGCCGCTTCGCAGACCTCGCCCAGCCCCTGCGGGTAGCCGCCGCCGCCGGGCTGTTCGTGGTGCTCGAGCACGGTCTGCAGCCAGGCTTCGTCGTGTACCCCGGCGGCGCGCAGGCGGTCCACGGCCTGCTGCGGGTGCGCGCGAATCTGTGCGAGCTGCGAAGCCGTCGGGCGCTCACCGTGGACCGCGAGCGCGCCCTGCAGGTCGAGTGTGGTGACGTTCATGGTCAGTGCGGCGCGCACCAGCGTTGCCACGCGCTCCTCGGCCCAGCCGGCACGACGCGCCATCAACTGGCCCGCCAGCGCGGTGTGCAACGCATGCGCCACGCCGTACTCCGACAGGCGCCGCGGGTCCTGGCGGATCGAGCCGTAGATCGCCACATCGGGATCGCGATCGACCAGCGCGATGAACTCGCCGGCGAAGGCATCGACGAGCGCCGGGAAGTCGTCGCCGCGGCCCAGGCTGCGCAGCAGTTGGTCGAGCCGGCGGTTCATCTGCGCCCAGTGGTCGAACAGCGTGAGCTGCCGCTCCGGCTTCTTGCCCTGGGCCGTCTCCTGCAGTACCCGCTGCCAGGCCTTGATCTCCTCGACGTCGGCATAGGCGCCGCGATCGAGCAGCGCCTCGAGCTGGGCCTCGCTGGCCACGACCTGGCCGCAGGCCAGCAGCAGCTGGCCCTCCTCGTTGCGCACGCCGAACGGCAAGGGCACACCGACCTTGATGTGGTGCGCGACCAGTTTGAGCAGCTGCATGGCGTCCCCTCGACGTTCGACCGCTCTCTGTGCCGGTGACGGCGGAGCGTGCGGGAACAGTAGGGGGTGATCGAAGGCGCAGCAATGCGGACATAGCCGCACTGCGCACGTCACGTGGTCGGTGGCGTTTGCAGGGCTTCGTCGATCGTGGCGCGCAGGCGCTCGGCGAGCGCGCGGCGATCGGCCTGCGCGCTGGCCTGCGGCGCGAGGAACTGCACGTGCACCTGCAAGCCCTCGGCGCAGGCCACCCACCACAGGCTCTGCACCAGCGTGGTGTCGCCGACGTAGGCCACCGCCCTGCTGACCTCGTCGTGCCGGTCGCGGTAGCGCAGCGCCACCGGCTGCACCGGCGTGCCGGTGGCGATGGAGGCCTGCAGCAGGTTGGCGTGGAAGGGCAGCAGCGCGTGGCCCTCGCCGGTGGTGCCTTCGGGGAACACCGCCACGGTATCGCCGGCCGTCAGCGCCTCGGCCATCTGGTGCACCACGCGCAGCGCGTCGCGCTTGCGCTCGCGCTCGAGGTAGAGGCTGTCGGCCGCCTCGGTCAGCCGGCTCAGCAGCGGCCAGTGCCTGACGTCCGCCTTGGACACGAAGCGCGCCTGCGGGCAGAAGGCGTGGATGGCCACGATGTCCAGCCAGGAGATGTGGTTCGCGACCAGCAACGCCCCGCCGGGCCAGGGTTCGCCGCTGCGCCGGGCACCGACCCCGGCCACACGCAGCATCTTGCCGGCCCACCAACGCACGCGCTCGCGCCGCTCGGCGCGCCCCAGCGCACGGAACATCGTCAGCACGATGGCCAGGCCGTGCAGCACGTGCAGCAGCACGCGCAGCAGCCGCCACGCGGCACGCAGTCGGCGCAGCATCAGGGCGCGGCGGTGAAGCGGCGAGCGTTCATGCCGCGTCGCGCGCGGCTTCGTGCGCCACGTGGCCCGCCACCAGCGTGGCGCGCACGCGCCCCGGCAGCGCGAAGCCGCTGGTGTCGAAGGCGAACGGCGTGTGCTTGCCCTGGCTGCGCAGCGCCGCCGGCGCGACCGTCCAGCGCGCCTCGGGGTCGAACACGCAGACATCGGCCACCCCGCCCTCGACGAGGCGGCCCGCGCTGGAGGCGAGCGAGCCGAGCGCATCGCCCAGCACCCGCACCGGCTCGCAGCTCACGGTGGCGAGCGCACGGCGCAGGCCGGCGCCGCCCTCCTCGCCCCACTTGAGCGCCAGGCTCAGCAGCAGCTCCAGGCCGGTGGCACCGGGTTCGGCCTCCGCGAACGGCAGGGTCTTGGCGTCCTCGTCGACCGGCGTGTGGTCGGACACCAGCGCGTCGATCGTGCCGTCGGCCAGACCGGCGCGCAGCGCATCGCGGTCGCGCTGCTGGCGCAGCGGCGGCACCAGGCGCATCGCGGGGTTGAAGTAGCCGATGTCGAGGTCGGTCAGGTGCAGCGAGTTGATGCTGACGTCGGCCGTGACCGGCAGCCCCTCGGCCTTGGCCGCGCGCAGCAGCGTCACGCCGGCCGCGCTGGACAGCCGGCACAGGTGCACGCGCGCACCGCTGGAGCGCACCAGCTCGAACAGCGTGTGCAGCGCGATCGTCTCGGCGGCCACCGGCACGCCCGACAGCCCCAGCCGCGTGGCGACCGCGCCGCTGGCCGCCACGCCCGAGCCCAGCCACGGGTCGTTCGGGCGCAGCCACACCGTGTAGCCGAAGGTGGCCGCGTACTGCAGCGCGCGCGACAGCACCTGGGTGTCGCGCAGCACCGCATCGGCCTGCGAGAAGCCCACGCAGCCGGCCTCGGTGAGCTCGGCCATCTCGGTCAGCACCTCGCCGGCGAGGCCGCGCGTCAGGGCGCCGAGCGGGAACAGGCGGCAGCGGCTGAGCTTGCGGGCGCGGAACTTGAGCATCTCCACCAGGCCGGGCTCGTCGAGCGTGGGGTCGGTGTCGGGCAGGCAGACCAGGCTGGTCACGCCACCGGCGGCGGCCGCCGCCAGCTCGCTCTCGAGCATGCCCTCGTGCTCGTGGCCGGGTTCGCGCAGGCGCGCGGCCAGGTCCACCAGGCCGGGCGCCACCACCAGGCCGGCGGCGTCGATCGTGCGTTCCGCGGCGAAATCGGCCGGCACCTTGCCGATGGTGAGGATGCGGCCGTTGGCGATGGCGATGTCGGCCCGCTCGTCGCGGCCCGAGGCCGGGTCGACCACGCGGCCGTTGCTGATCAGGATCTTCATGCGTTGTTCCCCGCGATCGTGCTCATGACCGCCATGCGCACCGCGATGCCGAAGGTCACCTGCGGCAGGATCACGCTCTGGCGGCCGTCGACCACCGCCGAGTCGATCTCGACGCCGCGGTTGATCGGGCCCGGGTGCATCACGATGGCGTCGGGCTTCGCGAGCGCGAGCTTCTCCTCGGTGAGGCCGAAGCTCTTGAAGTACTCGCCGGCGCTGGGCAGCAGTGCGCCGCTCATGCGCTCGTTCTGCAGGCGCAGCATGATCACCACGTCGGCGTCGCGGATGCCTTCGCTCATGTCGTGGCAGACGCGCACGCCCATGTGCTTCAGGTCGGCCGGCACCAGGGTGCGCGGGCCGACCGCCCTCACCTCCGCCGCGCCCAGCGTGGTGAGCGCATGGATGTCGGAGCGCGCCACGCGCGAGTGCACGATGTCGCCGACGATCGCCACCACGAGGTTGCTGAAGTCCTTCTTGTAGTGGCGGATGGTGTACATGTCGAGCAGCCCCTGCGTGGGGTGCGCGTGGCGGCCGTCGCCGGCGTTGACCACGTGCACGTGCGGCGCCACGTGCTGCGCGATCAGGTAGGGCGCGCCGCTCTCGGCGTGGCGCACCACGAACATGTCGGCATGCATCGCCGACAGGTTGGCGATGGTGTCGAGCAGGCTCTCGCCCTTGGCGGTGGAGCTGCGCGCGATGTCGAGGTTGATGACGTCGGCCGACAGCCGCTTGGCGGCGATCTCGAAGGTGGTGCGCGTGCGGGTGCTGTTCTCGAAGAACAGGTTGAACACGCTCTTGCCGCGCAGCAGCGGCACCTTCTTCACCTCGCGGTCGTTGACGCTCAGGAAGGTGCCCGCGGTGTCGAGGATCTGCGTCAGCACCGCCTTCGGCAGGCCTTCGATCGACAGCAGGTGGATCAGCTCGCCGTGGGCGTTGAGCTGCGGGTTGCGCTTGTTCAGCATCAGGCGCTTTCGAGTTGGAGGGTGAAGCCGCCGGCCTCGTCGCGCACCAGCGCCAACCGCTGGTTCCGCGGCACCACCACGCGGGCGGCCGACACGGCGGGCTCGATCGGCAGTTCGCGTCCGCCGCGGTCGACCAGCACCGCCAGGCCGACGCTGGCCGGACGGCCGAAGTCGAACAGTTCGTTGATCACCGCGCGCACCGTGCGGCCGGTGTAGAGCACGTCGTCGATCAGCAGGATGTGGCGCCCCTCGATCTCGAACGGCAGCGCCGTGGCGTCGGTGGTGGCGCTCATGCCGCGCGAGCCGAAGTCGTCGCGGTGCAGCGCGCTCGAGATCACGCCGTGGCGGCCGGCCAGCCCCAGATCGCGCTGCAGCCGCTCGGCCAGCCACGCGCCGCCGGACCAGATGCCGACCAGCACCGTGTCGGGCTTGAGCAGCGGCCGCACCCGCGCCAGCAGATCGGCGTAGAGCGCTTCCGCGTCGAGGTGCAGGGTCGTCATGCGTGCTCCCGGAAATACTGTTCGAGCAGGATCGCCGCGGCGGCGGCATCGGCGTCGCGCGCCCCGTCGGCCAGGGCCTCGGTGGTGGACCAGCGCTCGTCGACCTCGTGCACCGGCAGCCGGAAGCGGCCATGCAGCTGGCGGGCGAAACGCTGCGCGCGCCGGGTATTGTCGTGCGGCGCGCCGTCGGGGTGGAACGGCACGCCGACCACCAGCGCGGCCGGCTGCCATTCGGCGATCAGCTTCGCGATGGCGTCGAAGCGCGCGTCGCCCTCGGCCGCCACGGTGCGCAGCGGCTGCGCGCTGCGCGTCAGCGTGTTGCCGGTGGCCACCCCGGTGCGCTTGAGGCCGAAATCGAAAGCGAGCAGGGTCTGCAGGGGCTGCGGGGCGCCGGCCGGCTCAGGCATGGCCCGCTTCGCTGCTCAGCATGCGCGGGTCGATGCCCAGCAGCGACAGCGCCTTGTCGTAGCGCTGCTCGGTCGGCGTCTCGAAGATCACCTCTGGCTTCGCGTCGACGGTGATCCAGCCGTTGCGGGCGATCTCGTCCTCCAGCTGGCCGGCGCTCCAGCCGGCATAGCCCAGCGTGACCAGCACGCGCTTCGGGCCGGCACCGCTGGCCAGGGCCTCGAGCACGTCCTTGCTGGTGGTCATGGCCATGCCGCCGGGGATGCGCAGCGAGGAGGTGTAGGTGGCGCCGTCGGCGTCGATGTCGGCCGCGTCGTCCTCGCCGCGCTCGTGCAGCACGAAGCCGCGCTCGGTCTGCACCGGCCCGCCGAGGTAGACCGGCTGCTCCGCCAGCTCCTCGCGGTCGAGCGGCAGGTCGACCTTCTCGAACAGGCGGCCCAGCTTGATGTCGCTGGGCTTGTTGATCACCAGGCCGAGCGCGCCGCGCTCGGTGTGCTCGCACAGGTAGACCACCGAGCCGGCGAAGTTGTCGTCGGCCATGCCGGGCATGGCGATCAGGAACTGATTCGTCAGGTTGGTGGCGGAGTCCGAGCCCATGCGGCGATTGTAGTGACCGGGCACACTCCGGCGCATGGACAAGGCCTCCGGAAAAACACTCGACGCCGCGCTGGTGTGGTGCCGCCGGGACCTGCGCGCCCACGACCATGCCGCGCTCTACCACGCGCTGCGCGCCGCACGGCGGGTCTGGGTGGCATTCGTGTTCGACACCGAGATCCTGGACCCGCTGCCGCGCACCGACCGCCGCGTCGAGTTCATCCGCGACAGCCTGGTCGACCTGGACGCGCAGCTGCACACCCTGGGCCGCAGCCACGGCACCGAGGGCGTCGGGCTGATCGTGCGCCATGGCCGCGCGCGCGACGAGATCCCGCGACTGGCCGCCGCACTGCACGTGCAGGCGGTCTACGCGAACACCGACTACGAGCCCGCCGCCGTGGCACGCGACGCCCAGGTGCGCGGCGCGCTCGCCCAGACCGGGATCGCCTTCCACCCGGCCAAGGACCAGGTGGTGTTCGACACCGACGAAGTTCTCACAGGCGCCGGCACGCCCTACGGCGTGTTCACGCCCTACAAGAACGCCTGGCTGAAGAAGCTGGAGCCCTTCTACCTGCAGGCCTACCCGGTGGGCCGCCACGCCGGCGCGCTGGCGCCGCGCCCGGCGGATGAGGCCGCGGGCGTGCCCTCGCTGGCCGCCATCGGCTTCGAACCCAGCAACCTGGCGGCGCTGAAGCTCGCGCCCGGTACCGCCGGCGGCCGCGCGCTGCTGGAGGACTTCGGCGACGAGCGCATCGATCGCTACGACCAGACGCGCGACTTCCCCGCCGTCAAGGGCCCCAGCTACCTCAGCGTGCACCTGCGCTTCGGCACCGTGTCGATCCGCGAGCTGGCACGGCTGGCCTGGGACCGCGCGCGCGCCGGCTCGCGCGGCGCCGAGGTCTGGCTGTCGGAGCTGATCTGGCGCGACTTCTACCACCAGGTGCTGCACCACCACCCACAGGTCGTCGAGCGCAGCTTCAAGCCCGAATACGACAAGATCAAGTGGGAGCACGGCAAGCACGCCGACGCGCTGTTCGCCGCCTGGTGCGAGGGCCGCACCGGCTACCCGCTGGTCGACGCGGCCATGCTCCAGATCAACCAGACCGGCTACATGCACAACCGGCTGCGCATGGTGGTGGCGAGCTTCCTGTGCAAGGACCTCGGGCTGGACTGGCGCCGCGGCGAGCGCTACTTCGCCGAGAAGCTGAACGACTACGACCTCGCCGCCAACAACGGCGGCTGGCAATGGGCCAGCTCCAGCGGTTGCGACGCCCAGCCCTACTTCCGCATCTTCAACCCGGTGAGCCAGAGCCAGAAGTTCGACGCCCAGGGCAAGTTCATCCGCCGCTACCTGCCGCAGCTCGCCGCCCTGCCCGACGCCGCGCTCCATGCCCCGTGGGACGCCAAGCCGCTCGACTTGGCCGCCGCCGGCCTGGTGCTCGGCCGCGACTACCCCGAGCCCATCGTGCGCCACGAGCTGGCGCGCGAGCGCACGCTGGCGCGCTATGCGGTGGTGAAGGGGGCGTGCTGAGGCGGAGGCGACGCGGGAACGCCCGCGCGCACGAGGTTCGTCAACGCACGCCGAGGAACACCGTGCCGGCCGAGCGGTCGGCGGATGTCAGGGCCACCACCAGCTGCTGCGCGGTGCCGATGATCGCGATCCCGCTGGCCGTCGCGTTGGCGAGGATGCAGGGTGACGGACCGAAGGTGACCGACACGGCGTAGAGGTTCTTGCCGCTGGGATGCGGCGCCGCGTTCCCGGTGATGCTGCAGCCGCTCAGCGAGGCGGTGACCGCGCCGCCGGCGCCCACCGTCACGCTGCCGCTGCTGCCGTCGAGGGAGTCGCCGTTCCATGTGCCGACGATCGTGCCCAGGCTCGCGGCGGCGTGGTAGTCGAAATCGGAAGCCGCCACCGGCGTCAGCGTCAGGTTGGTGGCCGCCGCCCCGCTCGGGCTGACCGTGCCGGACACGACGCCCGACACCTTCATCGAGCCCGAGAAGCCGGTCGTCCTGACCACGCCGTTCAAGAAGTCGTACTGGCGCAGATCGCTCGCGCTCACCGTCGCGCCGGCGCGGTTCACGGTTCCCTGCGTCAGCGTGTCGACGTAGAGCGTGCCGCCCGACTCGAAGCCGCTGAGGCCCCAGAACGTGCGGTCCTGCAGGATCAGCGCCTCACCGCGAGCGCCGGTGCTGCTGGCCAGCTCGTAGCCCCCTTCCAGCGGCGTTGCATCCGTGGCCGGAGCGTCCTGCGGGTCATCACCACCGCCCCCGCCCCCACAACCGGCCAGCCCCACCGCCAGCGCCAGCGCTGCAATCCGATGTCTCATTTGTCGTCCTCCCCCGGTTTTCGAGTCGGCGCATTCTGTCGGCGCCAGGGGGGTCGGGCGTGACTGTCCCGTCTGTCGTTCAGGGGGGTTGCTGGCCCGCAGGTTTTCGCTTACGGCAGCGAAGCGCTGCCGTGCCGGCGTCAGAACAGCTCGATCTCGCCGACCTTGCCGCCCGCCTCGACGAGCGTGCCACCCTCGACCAGCTGGTCGTGGCACTGCAGCTGGTTGCGGCCGTTCTGCTTGGCGTGGTAGACGGCCAGGTCGGCGCGCGAGAAGGCTGCGCTGGGGGTGTCGTCGGCGCGCAGTTCGGTCATGCCGATGCTGACCGTGACGCTGCCGACCTGCGGGAAGCGGCAGGTCTCCATGCGCGCGCGGAAGCGCTCGAAGGCGAGCGCCGCGTGCACGCGCGAATCGGCGTGCAGCATCACGACGAACTCCTCGCCGCCGAAGCGGTAGAGCCGGTCGCCGTGCCGGAAGGCGCCCCGCAGGATGCGCGCCATCAGCAGCAGCACCTCGTCGCCGATCAGGTGACCGAAGTTGTCGTTCACGCGCTTGAAGTGGTCGACGTCGACCACGCCGATCCAGTAGCGCAGCGACGCGCGGGCGCGCCGTTCGGGCTGCTGCGCGTCGTCGGCCGACGGCGACGGCAACAGCGGCGCCGGGCCGTCGCACTCGAGCAGGCACTTGCCGAACTGTTCATCGAAGGTCTTGCGGTTCAGCAGACCGGTCAGCGTGTCGCGCTCGCTGTAGTCGAGCAGGCCCACCTGGTTGCGGTAAATCTTCAGCACGGCGTCGACGAAGCGCAGCTGTTCGGCGTCGAGCGGCTTCTCTGCGAGCACCTCGACCAGACCGAAGCGTTCGGTCCCGACCCACAGCGGGAACACGTTCAGCAGCACCGGCCGGCCCCGCGGGCCGGGTCGGCTGGTGGGCAGCGCCAGCAGCGGATCGCCGCCGGCCAGCGCGTCGCGGTGCGGCGGCCAGTCGTCCAGCGACGGCAAGGCCTCCAGCGGGGTCCACGGCGGGTCGCCCGCCACCGCCGGCGGGCCGTCGCGGGCGCACGCCTGCAGCAGCAGCCGCGTGTCGCCGGCCTCGCCCACGCAGCGGTACAGGCTCAGGCTCAGCGGTCGCAGCCAGTCGGCCAGCATCGTGACCGCGGCTGCGTCGAGCAGGTCGCGGTCGCGGTAGCCGGTGAGGCTGACGACGGATCCGAGCAGGTCTGTCATGGCGTGTGGATGGGGCTTGATCGGCTATCGGTCCGCCCGCCGCACGCTTGAGAACCCTCGCGCCGGGCGCGCGCAGTATGCACGCCCCGGCGGCGCGGGGCAGCGCGCTCAGATCGACATGCGCTGGCGCACGCCGTCGGCTTCCATGTCGGCGCCGCGGCCGCGCAGCACGATCTCGCCGCGCTCCATCACCAGGTACTGGTCGGCCAGCTCGGCGGCGAAGTCGTAGTACTGCTCCACCAGGATGATCGCCATGTCGCCGCGGTCGGCCAGCTTGCGGATCACGCGGCCGATGTCCTTGATGACGCTGGGCTGGATGCCCTCGGTGGGTTCGTCCAGGATCAGCAGCTTGGGGCCGGCCGCCAGCGCGCGGGCGATCGCCAGCTGCTGCTGCTGGCCGCCCGAGAGATCGCCGCCACGGCGCCCGAGCATCTGCTTGAGCACCGGGAACAGCTCGTAGAGCTCGGCCGGGATCGGCGTGCTGCCGGGCTTGCTGGCCAGGCCCATGCGCAGGTTGTCCTCCACCGTCAGGCGGCCGAAGATCTCGCGGCCCTGCGGCACGTAGCCGATACCGCGGCGCACCCGCTCATAGGGCGTGAGGCGCTGCACCTCGGTGCCGTCGAGCCGGATGCTGCCCGACTTGATGCCCACCAGCCCGACCAGGCTCTTCAGCAGCGTGGTCTTGCCCACGCCGTTGCGGCCCAGCACCACCGTCACCTCGCCGGCCTTCGCCTCGAAATCCAGCCCGCGCAGGATGTGCGAGCCGCCGTAGTACTGGTTGACGCCTTCGACCTTCAGCATGTCAGCGCCCCAAATAGACTTCGACCACCTTGTCGTTCGCCTGCACCTGCGCGAGCGACCCCTCCGCCAGCACACTGCCCTCGTGCAGCACCGTCACCTTCTTGGCCGGGTCGTCGCGGGTGAGCTCGTCGATGAACTTCATGTCGTGCTCCACCACCACCAGCGAGTGCGCGCCCTGCAGCGACACGAAGAGCTGCGCGGTGCGCTCGGTCTCCTCGTCGGTCATGCCGGCCACCGGCTCGTCGAGCAGCAGCAGCTTGGGGTCCTGCATCAGCAGCATGCCGATCTCCAGCCACTGCTTCTGGCCGTGCGACAGCAGCCCGGCCAGGCGCTGCGCCTCGCCCTTCAGGTGGATCAGCGTGAGGATCTCGCCGATGCGGTCGAGCTGCGCGCCCGACAGCCGGGCGAACACCGCCGCGCGCGGCCGGCGGTCGGCCTTCAGCGCGAGCTCGAGGTTCTCGAACACCGTGAGCTGCTCGAACACGCTGGGCTTCTGGAACTTGCGGCCGATGCCGATGCTCGCCACCTGGCTCTCGCGCAGGCGCAGCAGGTCGATGGTGGAGCCGAAGAAGGCGCTGCCGGCGTCGGGCCGCGTCTTGCCGGTGATCACGTCCATCATGGTCGTCTTGCCGGCGCCGTTGGGGCCGATGATGCAGCGCAGCTCGCCGGCGGCGATGTTCAGCGACAGCTTGTTCAGCGCGCGGAAGCCGTCGAAGCTGACGGTGATGTCCTCCAGGTACAGGATGCCGCCGTGCGCGGTGTCCAGCGCGCCCGGCTCGACCACGCGGCTGTAGCTCGCCGCCCGACCGCCCGACTTGCCGGACTCGGGCTTCGCGGCCATGCGCTCGCGGGTGCGGGCGCCGGCCTCCATCAGATCGGGCGTCATGCGCGCTTCTCCTTGCCGCCGCGGCCCAGCAGCCGCTTCACGCCGCCGACGATGCCGTCCGGCAGGAACAGCGTGACGGCGATGAACAGCGCGCCCAGGAAGTACAGCCAGAACTCGGGGAAGACCTGCGTGAACCAGCTCTTCGCGAAGTTGACGAAGAAGGCGCCGACGATCGGGCCGATCAGCGTGGCGCGGCCGCCCACCGCAGCCCAGATCGCGATCTCGATGCTGGCCGCCGGCGACATTTCACCGGGGTTGATGATGCCCACCTGCGGCACGTACAGCGCACCGGCGATGCCGCACATCACCGCCGACAGCGTCCAGATCGCGAGCTTGTAGTTCAGCGGCTCGTAGCCGCAGAACATGACGCGGTTCTCGGCGTCGCGGATGGCCTGCAGCACGCGGCCGAACTTGGTGTGGATGAGCCAGCGCGCCAGCAGGAAGAAGCCGATCAGCGTGAGCCCGGTCAGCACGAACAGCACCATGCGCGTGGACGGCTGCGCGATCGGGATGGAGAGGATGCGCTTGAAGTCGGTGAAGCCGTTGTTGCCGCCGAAGCCGGTCTCGTTGCGGAAGAACAGCAGCATCGCGGCGAAGGTGAGTGCCTGCGTGATGATGGAGAAGTACACGCCCTTGATGCGCGAGCGGAACGCGAAGAAGCCGAACACGAAGGCCAGCAGGCCCGGCACCGCGACGATCAGGAACAGCGTGGCCACGAAGGAGTCGCTGAAGGTCCAGTGCCACGGCAGCGCCTTCCAGTCGAGGAAGACCATGAAGTCGGGCAGGTCCGACTGGTAGTTGCCGTCGCGGCCGATCTGGCGCATGAGGTACATGCCCATCGCGTAGCCGCCGAGCGCGAAGAACAGGCCGTGGCCCAGCGACAGGATGCCGGTGTAGCCCCAGATCAGGTCCATGGCCAGCGCGCAGATCGCGTAGCACATGATCTTGCCGATCAGCGCCACCGCGTAGTCGCTCAGGTGGAAGGCGCTGCCGGCCGGCACCACCAGGTTCAGCACCGGCACCAGCACGGTCACGGTGATCACCGCAGCCAGCAGCGCCGTCCAGGCCTTGCCCTGCAGCAGGCGGCTGCGCGGCGGCGCCACGGTCAGCGACGTCATGACCGCGCTCATGCTTCCCGACCCTTCAAAGCGAACAGCCCCTGCGGCCGCTTCTGGATGAACACCACGATGAACACCAGCACGATGATCTTCGCCAGCACCGCGCCGGCCCAGCCCTCGAGGAACTTGTTGATCACGCCCAGCCCCAGCGCCGCGTACACGGTGCCGGCGAGCTGGCCCACGCCGCCCAGCACCACCACCATGAACGAGTCGACGATATAGCCCTGCCCCAGGTCGGGCCCCACGTTGCCGACCTGGCTGACCGCACAGCCCGCCAGTCCGGCCACGCCGGCCCCCAGCGCGAACGCCAGCGTGTCGACGCGCGCGGTGTTGACGCCCATGCACGAGGCCATGGGGCGGTTCTGCGTCACGCTGCGCACGAACAGCCCCAGCCGCGTCTTCGCGATCAGGAAGGCGATGCCGCCCAGCACGATGGCCGCGAACACCACGATGGCGATGCGGTTCCACGGCAGCACCAGGTTGCTCATGATCTGCACGCCGCCCGACAGCCAGGCCGGGTTCTCCACCGGCACGTTCTGCGCGCCGAACAGCGAGCGCACGCCCTGCATCAGCACCAGGCTGATGCCCCAGGTGGCCAGTAGCGTCTCCAGCGGACGGCCGTAGAGGAAGCGGATGACGCCGCGCTCCAGCACCGCGCCGACCGCCGCCGCCGCCAGGAAGGACAGCGGGATGGCCGCCAGCACGTACCAGTCGAAGTAGTCCGGCAGCCACGCGCGGAAGGCGTTCTGCGTCAGGTAGGTGGCGTAGGCGCCGATCATGATGAGCTCGCCGTGCGCCATGTTGATGACGCCCATCAGCCCGTAGGTGATGGCCAGGCCCAGCGCCGCCAGCAGCAGGATCGAGCCCAGGCTGATGCCGGTGAACACGACGCCGGCACGCTCGCCCCAGGCCAGCATGGAATTGACGCCGTCGAGCGAGGCCTGCAGCGCCGCGCGCACCGCGGGGTCGGCCTCGCCGCCCTCGGCCGCCGGCTTCAGGCGCTCGAGCAGCAGGCTGCGGGTGGCCGGCGTGGTGCTGGACGCCAGCGCCTGCGCGGCCTGCAGGCGCTTGGCCGGGTCGGCCGCGGCGATCAGGCCCTTGGCGCGCAGCGTCTCCAGCTCGGCCTTGAGCGCCGGATCGGCCTCCTTGGCCAGCGCCTGCTCGATGAGCGGCAGCTTGGCCTCGTCCATCGCCTCGCGCAGCGAGCCGATGGCGGCGCGGCGCTGCGGCAGGTCGCCGGTGATCAGCTGCAGCGCGGCCAGCGCCGCCTGCAGTTCGCCGCGCATGCGGTTGTTGTTGACCGCGTCTTCCGCGGTCTCGGGCGGGGTGGCCGGTTGGCCGGTGGCGGCGTCGACGGCCGAGCCGTCGGCCGCGACGATGTAGGCACGCTGGTCGTCGACCCTCACCTCGCCGTCGAGCAGCGCCTGCACCAGCACCGGCACGCGCGGGTCGAGCGCGGCGATGGCCTGCTGCAGGGCGGCGACGCGGGCGTCGGTGTCGCCGGCCGAGATGGCGAGCGCCTGCGCGGGCGTCATGGCACGCGCGGGCGCCGCCGCCAGCCCCAGCAGCCCGGCGGCGCACAGGCTCAGCAGGAAAGCACGCAAGGCATTCAATTCGTCGTCACCGTGGAGAGTGGGAAGCCATGAGAAGAAAAAGAAGGCTGCGCGCCGGCGGGACCGGCGGCGACCGGGTGGACAGTCCGATCGCCGCCGGCCCGGCCGGCGCGCGCCAACATCGAGGCCGGCTATCCGTTGCTTACTTCTTCTCCGGCACGTTCTTCTTGCCCTTGTTCTCGGCGATGTAGTCGCTCCACGGATCGGCGACCACCGGGCCCGGCGTCTTCCAGACCACGTTGAACTGGCCGTCGGCCTTGACCTCGCCGATGAACACCGGCTTGTGCAGGTGGTGGTTCTCCTTGTCCATGGTGCTGGTGAAGCCGCCCGGCGCCTTGAAGGTCTGGCCCGCCATCGCGGCGATGACCTTGTCGGTGTCGGTGGACTTGGCCTTCTCGACCGCCTGCGCCCACATGTGGATGCCGATGTAGGTGGCTTCCATCGGGTCGTTGGTCAGCGGCTTGTCCTTGTGGCCCGGGATGCCCTTGGCCTTGGCGTAGTCGCTCCACTGCTTGATGAAGGCGGCGTTGGTCGGGTTCTTGATCGACATGAAGTAGTTCCACGCCGCCAGGTGGCCCACCAGCGGCTTGGTGTCGACGCCGCGGAGTTCTTCCTCACCCACCGAGAATGCCACCACCGGCACGTCGGTCGCCTTCAGGCCCTGGTTGCCCAGTTCCTTGTAGAAGGGCACGTTGGAGTCGCCGTTGATGGTGGACACCACCGCGGTCTTCTTGCCTTCCGACGAGAACTTCTTGATCTTGGCGATGATGGTCTGGTAGTCGGAGTGGCCGAAGGGGGTGTACTCCTCCATGATGTCGGCCTCGGCGACGCCCTTGCTCTTGAGGAAGGCGCGCAGGATCTTGTTGGTGGTGCGCGGGTACACGTAGTCGGTGCCCAGCAGCACGAAGCGCTTGGCCGAGCCGCCGTCCTTGCTCATCAGGTATTCCACCGCGGGGATGGCCTGCTGGTTGGGCGCGGCACCGGTGTAGAACACGTTCTTGGACAGTTCCTCCCCCTCGTACTGCACCGGGTAGAACAGCAGCGAGTTGGTTTCCTCGAACACCGGCAGCACCGACTTGCGGCTCACCGACGTCCAGCAGCCGAACACCACGGCCACCTTGTCCTGGCTGATCAGCTGCTTGGCCTTCTCGGCGAACAGCGGCCAGTTGGAGGCCGGGTCCACCACCACCGGCTCGAGCTTCTTGCCCATGACGCCGCCCTTGGCGTTGATCTCGTCGATGGTCATGAGCACCGTGTCCTTGAGCACGGTTTCCGAGATGGCCATGGTGCCCGACAGCGAGTGCAGCACGCCGACCTTGATGGTGTCGGCCGCGAAGGCGCTGGGCACGAAGGCGCCGGCAGCGGCCAGCGCCACGGCGGAGAGCGAGGCCGCGAAGGCGCGGCGGGTGGTGTGGGACATGGGGTGTTTCCTCCTCGGGGGATCGGTTGGGTTCACGGACCGCTGCAGGTTAGGCAGAACCCCGGGGCGGCGGAATACGCAAGGTGGCGTAGAGACACCGGCCGCGGCGGCGGACCGGAGCTGCCGGTTCAGAGCGCGTCGAGCGGGCTCAGCACAGAACGAGGAACTTCGGCGCGACGAGCCGCACGGTGTGACCGTGGGCTGCGAACAGTCAGGCGCAGTGGTGGCCGCCCGAGCCGGCCTCCATCGCCACCGTGCACGGCGGCAGGGAGGCGATCAGCTCATGCAGCTTGGCGGGTGGCACGCTGGGCCGCACCAGCGCCGGCCTGCCGTGTTCATCCACTCCATGAACTGCGAACACGTTCTTGGCGAGATCGATACCGATGTGGACAATGGCCATGGGCCTCCCCTTCCGAGTGAATTGATGAGACTTCGCACTTCCCATCGTGGCATTTCGTTGCCGGTCGCCGCATCGCGGCTAGTTCGGGACGGGGAAGTCCCTTTCATTCGTTGGGCGGCTTAGTTCTCCATGAGCGCTGCAATCCTTTTTCTACACGCACTTTCTGCAGCCAGCATCGCAGAGGTAATTCACGAGATCCCAGACCCAACAGCAAGCCCCATCAAGGGAGCCATGCTCGAAAAGTCGCTAGCCGGCATTCATGCAATCGCACTCGTCGCAGCGCTAGACGAAGCGCTCCAAGAGCACATCGACATCAACTCGGTTCAATGGCCCAAGAAGCTAAAGCCTAGCTTGGCAAACCGCATTGCGGTTGTTGGCGAACTGGTCCCGACGCTTGATCAAGCGCGCCTGAATGGCGCCAGAGAAGTAAGAAATCGAGTTGCTCATCCAGCGGGGAATACCAGCGGCCCAAAGCTAGGTTGGAAGGATGTGAAAGAGATTGCAGAAGCAATCTCTTCGGCGCTTCTTACATTGGGTCAACTTGCTCGGCCGCCAAAAGTCGAAGCCTTTTTTGCAAGAACGCCAACCTTATACCTTGATGAGCTGGGCCCTCGGGGTGAGCGCGTTAGCTATGCCTATTCCGTTGGAGCAAAGCTCAACGGTGAAACTTTTATTCAGCATCAGTATGAAGTCTCATACCTTCCGCCGGCTGCCTAACCCGCTCGAGCGGACCACCACGGCAAGGCACTAAGGCCGCGAGTCGCTCTGGCTTAGCATGCTTCCTCGCGGCCCAAGCGCCTCGCTGGCGGCGGCCGCTCAGCTCAGCTCAGCTCAGCTCAAACGCTAGACACCTGATCCTCATCGTGCGCAAAGCCAAACCTGTGCAGTCCATCCGAATGCGTATCCTCGTTGTGGATCCGCCGTCTGGCGTTCAGTTCGCCGTGCAACGCGGTCGGTCGGAATTGCTTGAACCGTTGCCTGAGCAACATGCGGACATCCAGTTCGAGCTCTCGCTTCGCCTGGGTTCGCCGCTGCTGGACGAATCCGTCAACTTCTTGGGTGAGTTTGCGCAGGGCCCGTCATCAGACCGCTTCATCTACATCAACTCCGGCACCCTTGCGGGCCAGGCAAACTCAGGCTGGACGCGTCGCGCAAAGTTGAAGCTGGCTTCCATTCCCCGACAAATCGTCGAAGCGGCACTCTCTACCCCTGAGGGCGTCATCGAGGCACGCGTTGTTGGCACGATGGCCGATGGCGGCCCAGTTTGCGCATCGGTTCAACCCCATGCAGTCGTTTGGAGTTTCGCGCCAGATGTCGTCTGAGCCTTCACAGGGACTTCCCCGCGAGTCGAGCCGCTGATGACATGTCGAATCTTCTCGGTTGAAGTACGACGAGGTTCGAAGCATTGCCGAGGCAGACGACCGACGTTATAGCCGTTCGCTCGGGCGAACGAGCCCCGACGCGGCACCTGGCCCGAGCCCACGTAAGGGGTAGTACATTTCCTCCGTTTTCTGCCCGACGCCCCGCCTTCGCGGACCGTCTGGATCGAACCTGAGGCGCCACCATCCCCATGCATCGGCACCATCGCGGCCACTTCGTCGCCTTCGGTCTGCTTCCCGTCCTGAATGCGGTGGCGCTGCTCATCCAGGGGCTGAACCTGTCCACTCATGGCACGGGCAACACCGGGCGTTCGCTGGTGGTGATCCTCGTCGCGGCAGCGGTGTCCTTGCTCTGCGCCGCCGTCTCGGCCGTCAAGCGAGGAAGGGATCTGGGATACCCGGCCTTGACGACCTCCCTGGCGATCCTGGCGTCATTGATGCTGGGGCCGGTGTTCCTGGTTCTGCTGGTCTACCTTGCCTTTGCAAAGAAAGCCGCTGATCCCGCCCCGTCCGCGGCCGGCGCGCCGATGGCGAGCCTGGGCATCCAATGGCTCTGGGCCCCCGTATTGCTTGTGGCGCCCTGGATGGCCCTCGTGGTGGCCTCCGCACTCCGCTGAGTCGCGCAGACATCGTCGCAAGTTTTCTTCATCGAGGAGATTCACATGCCCGTCGATCCCAAGACCTACCTGCTCGTCCACGTGCTGCTCAGCCTGGCCGGCATCTTCTCCGGCCTGGTCGTCGTGGGGGGCTTGATCGCCGGTGTCCGCTTCGCCCGCTGGGTGGGCCTGTTCCTGGCGACGACCTTGTTGACGAGCCTCACCGGGTTCGGCTTTCCCTTCGTCGCCCTGCTGCCGTCTCACATCGTGGGGGCGTTGTCGCTGGTCGTCCTGCTGGGCGCCTTGGCCGCGGTGTACTGGAAGCATCTCGAGGGGGGGTGGCGCCGAACCTTCGTGGTGCTCAGCGTCGTGGCGCTCTACCTGAACGTCTTCGTTCTCCTGGCCCAGCTGCTGCAGAAGACGCCGGCACTGGCCATCCTCGCGCCCACGCCTGCCGCCCCCGCATTTGCAGCCACCCAAGGGCTTGTTCTCGTGCTTTTCGCGGTGCTCGGCTGGGCAGCGGTCAAGGGCTACGGGCCCGGCGCGGGCAGCCGCTGAACCCGCGCGTCGGGCCCCCCGCCATGCCGCTCACCCCCCATGTCCGGATGCTCACGCGTTACAGCGCCTGGGCGAATGCCCGCCTCTTCAGGGCCTTGGGCGGCTTCGCCGCCGCCGGCAACACGCCGGGCGCAGCCTCGTCGCTGGAGCGCATGCTCGGCACGCTCAACCACGCGCACCACATCGACCTGATCTGGAAGGCCCACCTCCAGCACACGCCGCACGGCTTTGGTTCCCGCACGCCCGAGGTGCTGCTCCCGCTCGATGCGCTGCAGGCGGCGCAAGCGGCCGTGGACGACTGGTACGTCGGGTACGCCGACGGGCTCTCGGACGAAGCGCACGAGGAGGTGGTCTCGTTCGCGTTCGTCGACGGCGGCGCCGGGTCGATGACGCGGGGCGAGATGCTCCTCCACATCGTCAATCACAAGACCTACCACCGCGGCTACGTCGCGGAGATGCTCTACCGGGCAGAATCCCGCCCGCCGGTCATGGATCTTCCGGTCTTTCTGAGAGACGCTCCGCCCGGCGTTCGAGCCGGGCACCGATGAACAGCGAGGCCACCTCATGTCCGACCACACCGTCCGCCTTCACCGCGTTTTCCGCACCCCGCCCGAGAAGGTCTACCGCGCCTTCCTCGACGGCGATGCCCTGAGCAAGTGGCTGCCTCCGTACGGCTTCACATGCAAGGTCCACCACCTGGAGGCGCGCGCCGGCGGCAGCTTCCGCATGTCGTTCAGCAACTTCACGTCGGGCAACAGCCACGCGTTCGGCGGTGAGTACCTGGAGCTGGTGCCGAACGAGCGGATCCGCTACACCGACACGTTCGACGACCCCAACCTGCCCGGTGTCATGGAGGTGACCGTGTCGCTGAAGCCGGTGCTCTGCGGCACCGACGTGAGCATCACGCAGGCGGGCATCCCCGAGGTCATTCCGCTCGAGATGTGCTACCTGGGCTGGCAGGAGTCGCTCGCCCAGCTGGCCCATCTGGTGGAGCCGCAGATCCCCGACTGACGCAGCGCTCCGCGGCCCCAGGCTCAATGCTTGTGGTCGCCGTGCCCGTCCTGCTTCGCGGGCTGGGTCCCGAGCGCCCTCACTTCCGCCTTGACCTCCACGGTGTCGCGCTTGCCGGTCTTGTCCTCGAACACCAGCGTGAGCGGCACGCTGTCACCGGCCTTCATCTGCTGCTTGAGGTTCATCAGCATGACGTGATAGCTGCCGGGCTTCAGGTCGACGGCCTTGCCTGCCGGCAGGGCCAGACCCGGGATCTCGCGCATCTTCATCACGCCGTCCTGGATGGTCATCTCGTGCAGTTCGACCAGCGCCGCGACGGTCGAGTGGACCGACACCAACCGGCTGTCCTGCGCCGCGGTGAGCTGCATGAAGGCACCCGTGGCCTTCTGCTGCGGCACCGTCGCGCGAACCCAGGCGTCCTGGATGGCGACCTGGGCCGACGCGGCGGTGGCCAGGGCACCGCACAACAGCGCGGCGGCGATGGAGGGTTTGACATGCATGGCAGATCCTTTCGATCGGTTGGATTGTTGAAGTGCGTTATTGCGCGCCGCGTGCGGTCGGGCCGACCACGGGCAGGTGAACGAAGGCGAGGCCGGCACACGACGCTCACGCGCCGTGTTGCCGGTGTTCGACGTTCAGGTCTTCAGTGGGGGAGCGCGGGACTGGGCGATGGCCCAGGCGAACAGGGTCCGCGGCGCCGCCAGGAACAGCGCGGGAACGCGGTGCTCCCGCGCGTCGAGGATCAGGTCGGCCAGGGCGGCGGGCGGCAGTCCCGGCACGGCCGTGTGCGTGGAGCAGTAGGGGCAATGCTCGAGCGCATGAGCGCGCGACCCGTCCGGGTCCGACGGGTCCGCGGCATCCGGACTCAGCGCGTCGCCGGTATCGACACGAACCAGCTTCGAGCCGGTGACGCTGCAGACCTCGACCCAGCCCTCGGGAACGTCGGCGGCGAACGCATGCGACAGCGTCGGCGCGAGTCCGCCCAGCAGGATCGCGCAGCACGCGATCCACAGCGTGAGGGCTCGAAGCCGGCGGCCGATGGTCATCGGGGGATTGTAGGCACGGAGGGCGCGCCGCCCGATACTGCGCGTCATGATGCAAGTCATGCCGACGTGAACGATCGATGCGCGCCTACCTCGCCAACCGCTGGTTCCGCATCGGCTTCTGGCTGGCCGTGCTGGGCTGGAGCCCGCTGCTCGCCATCGTGCTGCTCGCGGCAGTGGGCCTGTGGCCCGACCCGAACCCCAACCCCATCGGGCCCGGGCTGTTGTTCTTCTTCAGCTTCTGGCCGGCGGTCGCCCTGATGGGACTCGGCGCCTTCCAGGTCCGGCGCGGGCGCTGAGGGCGGGCGACGGGTCCACGGTGTCTCCGGTACCGTTCTGCCTTCGGTGACGGCATCATCCGCACCATGCTGCGCCCCACCCTGCTGATCACCTACCTGTTCGGCGCCGCGCTGGCCGCGCTGGGCCTCGTCGTGCTGTTCGGCGGCGGGGTCGCGCTGCCCACGCGGGAGCCGCCGCGGCAGTTTCTTTTCAGCGGCGTGTCGCTGTGGCTGCTGGGCCTGTCGCCGCTGATCGCGGGGCTGGTGTGCATGGGCCTCGCCCGCGGCCGCTTGGCGCGCGAGTCGCCCACCACACGCTGGGCGCTGGGTGCGAGCATGGCCGCGCTGGGGCTCGCGTTCCTGCTGGCGCCCAAGGCCTGAGCGCCGGCCGCCCACCCTTCCACCGATGCCACGCCCACCTGCCATGAGCCGCGACACCCCGCCTGCCTGTCCCGATGCCGACACCGGCGCCCGCGACGACACCGGCGCCACCGCCGTCATCAGCCATCGCGTGCGCCACGACCGCCAGGCCGACTACGAGCGCTGGATGGCCGAGATCGCCCCGCTGAGCCGGGCCGCGCCGGGTCACCTGGACTGGCACGTCATCCGCCCCATCCCCGGACTCACCGAAACGTTCACGGTGATCATCCGTTTCGACACCTGCGAACACCTGAAGGCCTGGATGGCCTCGGCCGACCGCAGGCGCCTGATCGAGGCGGTGTCCCCGCTGCTGGAGAGCGGCGACGACTTCTTCATCCGCAGCGGGCTGGACTTCTGGTTCACGCCGGCCGGCGCGAAGGCCCAGTTGCCGGTGCGCTGGAAGCAGGCGCTGGTCACGTGGTCGGCGATCTACCCGCTGGTGCTGGGGGTGCCGCTGCTCGTCGCGCCGGTACTGAACGCACTGGGCCTGGCGGGCCACCCGCCGCTGACGATGCTGGCGGTGACCGGCATCGTGGTCAGCCTGATGGTCTGGGTGGTGATGCCGCGCTACACCCGGCTGCTGCGGCGCTGGCTGTTCGCCTGAGGACGGGGCGGCCGGATGCCCGCGCGCCGCCTGCCGCTGCGCGGCGCCCTGCTCGCCTGGCTGGCGATCCTGGCGCTGGCCTTCTTGAACGGCGGGCTGCGCGAACTGATGCTCGTGCCCCGCCTCGGCCTGCCGGCCGCGCTGGTGCTGAGCGGGCTGCTGCTGTGTGCGTGCATCCTGGCGGTGGCGCTCGCCTGCATCCCGCGCCTGGGCCCGCTGGACCGCACGCAGTGGCTCGGCATGGGCCTGCTCTGGCTGCTGCTCACGCTGGTCTTCGAGTTCGGCTTCGGCCGCGTGGTGCAGGGCAGGTCCTGGCCCGAGCTGTTCGCCGCGTACCGCTTCCGCGACGGCAACCTCTGGCCGGCCGTGCTGGTCTTCACGCTGTTCGCACCGCTGCTGGCCGCGCGTCTGCGCGGTGGCGGCAGGCCGGCCCGCTGAGGGCCAGCCGGCGGCCGGCACTTGCCCCGGACAGCGGCCATGTTCTACAACGCCACCCTCCGATGAAGCCGATCCGACCGTCCGCTGCGCTGTGGCAGCGCTCCGCGCCAGGGTTCCGCGTGCCGACGCGGGGGCGGGCGATGGTGCGGTGGCAACTGCTGCTGTTGTCGATGTTCCTGCCGCTGTGCCCGCTGCCGTCGGCGGCACAGGACGCCCCGCTGCACCGCGCCCTGCTGGGCCTGTGGTGCAACTCCGAGGACGGCGGGCGCAGTTGCTGGGCGTGGGACGAGTTCCATGCCGATGGCCGCTTCGAGGCCTGCGGTCGCACCGAGGACGACCCGCGCCCCTTCCACGGCGCCGGCCGGGTCGACATCAGCGGCGCCCGCATGTGCTACACCGTCACCGCCGCGAGCGAGAACTTCTGGCTGCGCCCGGGCCAGCGCTACTGCACCGACATCGTTGCGATCGATGCGCTCACCCACCGCTACCGCGACCTCGACACGCAGGCCGAATTCACGCTCTACCGCCGCGCGCCCGGCGACAAGCATTGCCCCGGCTGACGACGAACAAGACCCCGCCCAGGAGACCGACGCTTGATCACGCTGCAATTCCTCGTCACCTCGCTCATCGTCGTGCTGATCCCCGGCACCGGGGTCGTGTTCACCGTGTCCACCGGGCTCGCGCAGGGCCGGCGCGCCAGCGTCTACGCGTCGCTGGGCTGCACCGCGGGCATCGTGCCGCACCTGCTGGCCTCGATGCTGGGGCTGTCGGCGGTGATGCACACCAGCGCGCTCGCCTTCCAGGCGCTCAAGTTCGCCGGGGTCGCCTACCTGTTCTACCTGGCCTGGGCCACCTGGCGCGACCGCGGGGCGTTCGCCGTTGACCGGGACGCCGCTGCACCGCTGCCGATGCGCAGCCTGGTCACGCGGGCCGCCCTGCTGAACACGCTGAACCCCAAGCTCACGATCTTCTTCCTGGCCTTCCTGCCGCAGTTCGTGGCAGTGGACGCCGCTTCGCCGCTGGCGCAGATGCTGGTGCTCAGCGGCGTGTTCATGGCGATGACCTTCGCGGTGTTCGTCGTCTACGGGCTGCTGGCCGACGCCTTCCGCGGCGTGGTGCTCGAGTCACCGCGGGTGCAGGACTGGCTGCGCCGCGGCTTCGCCGGCTGCTTCGCCGGGCTGGGCGCGAACCTCGCGGTGTCGGAGTCGCGCTGAGCCGCACCGCGCCATGAACGCCGGCCTGCTGGACAACATCACCTGGCACACGCTGTCCGGGCCGCAGTCGCACTGGTCGGTCGGCGGCGACACGGCGCGGCGCTATGCGCCGGGCTTCTCGCCGATCGTTGGGTTCGCCGACCTGCAGCGCCCCGACTTCACCGCGCTGGCGCCGCACTGCGCCAGCGGTGAGCCCGTGTACTGCGCCGGCTGGTCCGGGCCGGCGCCGGCCGGTTGGCGCATCGAGGCCGAGTCCACCCTGCACCAGATGGTGTGGGACGGCCCGGCGCCGCCGCCGGCCGACGCCGACGAGCCGCCCGAGCCGGCGCTGCCGCCAGGCACCGCGCGGCTGGGTGCCGCGCACGTGCCGCGCATGCTGGCGCTGGTGGGGCTGACGCAGCCGGGGCCGTTCGGCCCGCGCACCGTGGAGCTCGGCGTGTACTACGGCTGCCTCGACGGCGAGCGGCTGCGCGCCATGGCCGGCGAGCGCATGGGCGCCGGCGGCTTCCGCGAGATCAGCGGCGTGTGCACGCATCCCGACGACCGCGGCCACGGCCTCGCCCACCGCCTGATGGCACGGCTGCTGCGGCAGCAGCTCGCGCGCGGCGAGCAGCCCTTCCTGCACGTGATGCACGACAACCGCGCCGCCAGCCGCGTCTACGAGCGCCTGGGCTTCCGGCTCCGCCGCGAGGTGGTGGTGCGGGTGCTGGCGCGCGCCGGTGCCTGAGCCGGGCCGCACGCAACCACCGCCGATGCCCGCCCACCCTCCCCGCTCCGCAAAGGACCCCCGCGTGCGACTCCTCCTGCTTCCCTTCCCTGGCGCCCGGGCCCTGGCCACCGCCTGCACCGTGCTGGCGGCCGCGGCGCCGCTGCCCGCCGCGGCGCAGTCGATGGCGCTCGACCCGCAGGCGATGGCGCGCTTCGATCTCGGCTATGCCAAGTGCGAGGCCCGCCTGCCCGCGATGCGCGGCCACCGCGACGACGCCTACCTCAGCCTGCGCCGGCTGCAGCTCGACGACGCGCGCCGCCGCCAGCTCGCCGCAGCACGCCGCAGCGCCGCCTACCAGGGCGAACTGCGGCGCGTGAAGACCGCCGAGGCGCAGGGCGTGGCGCCGGCGGCCTCGAGCCCGCTCGAGCACCAGTGCCAGGCGCTGTGGGCCGAGACGCAGCGCGTGATGCACCAACCGCGCCGCTGACCGACACCGTGACCGAAAGGACCGACGCATGACAGGAAGCCCTCTGACCCTGAGCGGACGGCGCGCACTGATCACCCAGGCCGATGCCTTCATGGGGCCCGCGCTGTGCGAGGTGTTCGCCGGGTATGGCGCAGACGTGATCGCCGACACCTCGCCGCTGGCCGACGCCGACGCGCCGGCGCGGGTGGTGGCCGCGGCCGGCGTGGTGGACCTGCTGGTGCTCAACCTGGCGATCCCGGCGCCGCGCACCAGCGCGGTGGCGTCGTCCGATGCCGAGTGGGCGGCGGTGTTCGGCGCGCTGGTCGACCCGCTGCCGCGGCTGCTGCGCGCGGTGCTGCCGCAGATGATCGCGCGGCGCGCGGGCCGGGTGGTGCTGATGGGCAGCGCCGCGGCGCTGCGCGGCATGAAGAACAGCTCGACCTACAGCGCCGCGCGCGGCGCGCAGCTGGCCTACGTGCAGGCGGTCGGTATCGAGGTGGCGCAGCACGGCGTGCGGGTGAACGCGATCGCGCAGAACTTCGTCGACAACCCGACCTACTTCCCGCCCGAGGTGCAGGCCGACCCGCGCTTCCAGGAGCGCCTGAAGCGCGAGGTGCCGCTGGGCCGCCTGGTCGGCGCGCGCGAGGACGCCGAGTTCGCCGCGTACCTGTGCAGCGAGCCGGCCGACTGCTTCGTGGGCCAGGTGTTCCCGGTGTGCGGCGGCTGGGTGCCGCGCTGAGGCCCTGAGGAGCGCGGCATGGCGGTCCGTGTGGTGAAACTGGGCAGCCCGCGCGGCGCGGGCGAGGGCCTGCGCATCGGCACCGTGCGGCGCCCGCCGCGCGGCGTGCCGCGCAGCGAGTTCGCATCGGGCAACTGGTACGACGTGTGGTTCCCGACGCTGGCGCCCAGTGCCGACACGGTGAAGCTCGGGCAGGCCGCCACGACGGCTGCCCAGTGGGCCGCGTTCGCCCGCCGCTACCGCAGCGAGATGGCGGCGCCCGAGGCGCGGCAGGCGATCGAGCTGCTCGCCGCGCTGTCGCGGCACAGCGATTTCTCGGTCGGCTGCTACTGCGAGCACGAGGCGCGCTGCCACCGCTCGGTGCTGCGCGCGCTGCTCGCGGAACATGGCGCCGCGCTGCACGACGACACAGGCTGAGCCCACCCGCCCGTCGAGCGCCCGCCGCGCCTCAGGCCATCGCGACTTTGGTGTAATGGCCGCGCGCCGGCAGCCCCGCCAGGCATCACCAGGAGACCTGCATGACCACCGCGTCCACCACCCTGAGAGATCTCGCCGGCCTCGGCCACCGCCCGGCCGCGCTGGGCGAGGCCGCGCTGATCATGATCGACTGCCAGAACACCTACCGGCAGGGCGTGATGCAGCTGACCGGCGTGGAAGAGGCGCTGCTCGAGGCGCGCAAGCTGCTGGAGATCGCCCGCGCGCGCAGGATGCCGATCTTCCATATCCAGCACGACGCCGGCGCCGGCTCGCCCTACGACGTGCGGGCCGAGATCGGCGCCATCTCGGCCGAGGTGGCACCGATCGCCGGCGAGCCGGTCATCACCAAGCATTACCCCAACGCCTTCGTGCAGACCGACCTCGACGAGCGACTCAAGGCGCTGGGCCTCCAGCAGATCGTGCTGGCCGGCTTCATGACGCACATGTGCATCAACTCCACCGCGCACGGCGGCTTCAACCTCGGCTACGCGCCGACGGTGGTGGCCAGCGCCACCGCGACGCGCGCGCTGCAGGGGCCGAACGGCAAGGTGCTGACGGCGCGCGAGGTGCACGACGGCGCGCTGGCGTCCACGCGCGACCTGTACGCGGCGGTGGTGGACTCGGTGGCCGACCTCGGCAGCTGAGTCCGCGCGGGGCGTCGCGGCACCGAAAGGAGGGCCTCACGGTGTTCACCTACGTCTGCCTCGGCAGCGCTGATCTGCCCCGCGCTGCGCGCTTCTACGACGCGACGATGACCACGCTGGGTCTGCAGCGCTGCGACACCCGCGACGAGCCCGACTGGGACGGCTGGATCGGCTGGGGCACCTACCAGGATCACGGCGCGAAGGAGATCGCGCTGTGGCTGTGCGAGCCCTACGACGGCCAGCCCGCCACGGTGGGCAACGGCACGATGGTGGCGTTGCAGGCTCGCAGCTGGGCCGAGGTGGACGCCTTCCACGCCGCGGCACTGGCGCACGGTGGCCGCTCGGAGGGCGCCCCGGGCCTGCGGCCGCAGTACAACGCCGACTTCTACGCGGCCTACGTGCGCGACCCCGACGGCCACAAGCTCGCCGTCGTCTGCCGCGGCCAGACCGCGCCAGGCACCGGAACGACAAGCGCATGACGACCCCAGCGCTGCGCATCGCCTTCGTCTCCGACATCCACGGCAACCTCGCCGCGCTCGAGGCGGTGGTGGCCGACATCGGGCGCCGCAGCGTGGACCGCACGGTCAACCTCGGCGACAGCCTGTCCGGGCCGCTGCTGCCGCGCGAGACGGCGCGCTTCCTGATGGCGCAGGACTGGCTGCAGTTGGCCGGCAACCACGAGCGCTACGTGCTCGGCGGCGGCGCGCTGCCACGCGAGCCCTCGGACGCCTATGCGCATGCGATGCTGGGCACGGCCGAACTCGACTGGCTGCGCACGCTGACGCACCGGCACGCGCTGGCCGACGACGACGCCTTCCTGTGCCACGGCACGCCGGCGCACGACGACGTCTACTTCTTCGAGACCGTGACGCCGCAGGGACTGCGTGCCGCGACGGCCGACGAGGTGGCGGCGCGCCTGGGCAAGGTGCGTGCGGCGCTGGTGTGCTGCGGGCACACCCACACGCCGCGCCTGCTGCGCAGCCGGCGCGGCCAGCTGCTGCTCAACCCCGGCAGCGTGGGCCTGCCGGCCTACGGCGATGCGCAGCCCTGGCCGCACGCCGTCGAGAACGGCGCGCCGGATGCGCGCTACGCGATCGCCGAGCGCGGCGCCGACGGCCGCTGGTCGGGCGAGCTGCTGGCCGTGCCCTACGACCACGAGGCGATGGCGGTGCTGGCGGAACGGCGCGAGCGGCCCGAATGGGCGCATGCGCTGCGCTGGGGCCGCCTGCCATGAACGGCCGTCCCGCTGACGAGGTCGCGTCGCGATGAAGACCTTCGCCGTGCTGGTGGCGCTGGCCGCCTGGGGCCACCTGCTGTTCTGGCGCCCGGCGCCGTGGGTGAGCTGGCTGCTGTTCATGGGCTTCCTCGTGCTCGGCAGCCTGTTCACGCTGGCGGGCGGCTTCAGCTACTGGTGGGACTCGGGGATGCGGCCCTCGCAGCGCAGCGCCGTGGTGCTGGTGTGCGGACTGCTCACGCTGGCGGCGCAGGCGGGCCGCCTGTTCAGGTCGCTCTCCGACGACGATCTCGCCTGAGGCCCGGCCGCGGCACCTCAGGCAGCGCCGCGCTTGAGCTTGCCGAGCGCCATCGCCGCGGCGGCGGTGCGCGTCTCGACGCCGAGCTTGGCGAACACGTGCTCCAGGTGCTTGTGCACGGTGCGCGGGCTGGTGCCGAGGATGTCGCCGATGTCGCGATTGGTCTTGCCCTGGGCCACCCAGTGCAGCACCTCGGCCTCGCGGCCGGTGAGCCGGAACGCGACCGCCAGGCCCTCGATGCTGGCGCGGTCGTTCGACTCGGTCAGCACCAGCAGCCACTCGTCCTCGCCGGTCGCCTCGTGCAGCGCGAAGCTCACGCGGCGGCCGTCGCGCGCCAGCACGATGGGGTAGCCGGCCTGCTCGGTGGCCGCCAGCACCGCCTGCGCCTGCATCCAGTCGAGCAGGGTCTCGCTGAGCACCGGGCCGCGGGTGCCGGCCTCGCGCGTGGCGTCCAGCGCCTGCAGCAGCTCGCGCGCCAGCGGCGTCTGCCACAGCACGCGGCCGTCGCCGGCGCGCACGGTGATGACGGCGTGGCCGAAGGCGTCGAGCGCGCTGCGCGCCTGGCGCGCCTGGCGCGCGCCGCGCACATGGGCGGCGATGCGCGCGATGACCTCGCGCGGGCGGATCGGCTTGGTCACGTAGTCCACGCCGCCGGCCTCGAACGCCGCCTCCACGTGTTCGGTCTCGGCCAGGCCGGTCATGAAGACGATGGGGATGTGCGCGGTGGCGGCGTCGCGCTTGAGCCGGCGCGCCACCTCGAAGCCGTCCATGCCGGGCATCAGCGCGTCGAGCAGCACCACGTCGGGCCGCGCGTGGGCAGCGCGCTCCAGCGCGGCCTCGCCGCTGGTGGCGACCAGCACGGTGTAGCCGGACTCGTCGAGCGCATCGTGCAGCACCGAGACGTTGTCCGGCACGTCGTCGACGATCAGCACCACGTCGCTGTTCTCGCCCAGGCGCATGCGCTCCGGCCCGCGCAGCACGTTGGGGTCGGCGGGAGAGTCAGGCGGCCGCGGCAGCATCTTCGGGTTCCTCGTCTCGGGGATTCAGCAGCGCACGGATGGCGTCGAAGCGGAACTGCTGGGCCAGCTCGCGCACCGGGCCCGTCCAGGCCGCGGCGGCCGGGTCCTCGGCCTCGATCGCGCTCAGCTCGCCGAGCAGGCCGCGCAGGTAGCCCAGCCGCGCCAGTTCGTCGAGCGCGGCACGGCGCGCCAGCGCGGCGACCGGCAGCGGACCGGCCGGCGTGGCGGGCGCCGGCGGGCCGGACGCCGCGGCATGGCGCGGTGGCGCATCGATCCATTCGAGCGCCAGACGCTGGCCCAGCCACTGCAGCAGGTCGGCCACGCGCACCGGCTTCACGAAGAAGTCGGCCGGCGTGACGCCGACGTCGTTGTCGAGCCCGCGGTCGAAGGCATTGGCCGAGACGATGGCCACCGGCGCCTCGCACAGGCCTTCCTCGCGCAGCTGGCGGATCGTGGCCCAGCCGTCCAGCCCCGGCATGGCCAGATCCATCAGGATGGCGTCGGGCGGCGGGCCGGTGCGCAGCAGGCGCAGGGCCGCCTCGCCGGAGGCCGCCTGGCGCACCGTGAAACCCAGCGGCTCCAGCACCGTGGCGAGCAGGCCGCGGTCGGCCTCCTCGTTGTCGACCACCAGCACGCTGCGGCGCGCGCCGGCATAGCCGATGCGGCGCGCCACGCGCACCGCGGGCGCCACCGTCGCCTCGCTGGCCTGCGGCAGGAACAGCCGGATCGCGAAAGCGGTGCCGCGGCCGGGCGTGCTGCGCACCGTCATCTCGCCGCCCATCAGGTCGGTCAGCATCTTCGCGATGGTGAGGCCGATGCCGGTGCCGGTGCCGTGCCCGCCGCCGGCCAGCGCGCCGCCGCGTTCGAAGGGTTCGAACACGCGCGCCAGCTCGTCGGGCGTCATGCCGGGGCCCGAGTCCTCGATCTCGAAGTGCGCGATCTCGCGCGCATAGCGCATGCGAAACACCACCTCGCCCTGCGCGGTGAACTTCACCGCATTGCCGAGCAGGTTGATGAGGATCTGGCGCAGCCGCTTCTCGTCGGCGCGCACCACGTCCGGGCCCTCGATCTCGTGGCGGAACACCAGGCCCTTGGCGCGCGCCTGCAGCTCGAACATGCGCGCGAGCTCCTGCACCGCCTCGCACAGCCGCAGCGGCCGCACCTCGAGCGCGAGCTTGCCGCTCTCGATGCGCGCCAGGTCCAGCGTGTCCTCGATCAGGCTGGCGAGGTGGTCGCCGCCGCGGCGGATCACGCGCACCGCCTGCGCGCGGTGCGGCGGCATCGCCTCGTCCTCCTCCAGCAGCTGCGCATAGCCGAGGATGCTGTTGAGCGGCGTGCGCAGCTCGTGGCTGATGGCGGTGATGTAGCGGCTCTTGGCGCGGTTGGCCTGCTCGGCCTGGTGCATGGCGCGCTCGGCCTGCAGCTTGGCCTCCTGCAGCTGCGCGTCGGTGCGGCGGTGCGACTCGATCTCGGTGCGCAGCGCGGCGGTCTGGCGGTTGGACTCCTCCTGCGCGACCTCGCGGCTCTTGTGCGTGAGCACCAGCCACCAGGCCACGGTCCCGGCGATCAGCAGCAGCGCGGCGAAGGCCTTCACGAAGCCCAGCTGCAGCGCACCGGCCACCGCCGGCGCGAGCGGCGCGCCGCTGGCGGCCAGCGTGCGCAGCTCCTGGTGGTAGAGCAGCGCGAACAGCCCGCCGAGCAGCGGCACCACGGTGAGCATCAGCAGCAGGTAGTGGCCCAGGCCGGTGTCGATGTAGGGCCACACCGCGCGCGGCAGCAGGCGTCGCAGCGCGGCCGACCACTGCGCGGCGAGCTTGGCCTCGGGCGGCTTGCACAGGTCGCCGCAGCGCGCGTCGAGCGTGCAGCACAGCGAGCAGATCGGCCCGCCGTAGGCCGGGCAGGAGGCGATGTCGTCGCGCTCGTACTCGCGCTCGCAGATGCAGCAGCGGCTGAGGCGCGGGTAGCGGCCGTCGTCGCCGGCCGCCAGCGGCTCGGGCTGGCGGGCGATGTAGTAGCGGCCCTTCGTGGCCCAGGCGATCAACGGCGCAGCGGTGAAGGCGGTGACCATCGCGATGGCCGCCGACCAGGCCTGCGCCATCGGGCCGAACAGGCCGATGTGCGCGGTGATCGACAGCAGCGAGGCGATGCCCATCGCGCCGACGCCGACCGGGTTGACGTCGTAGAGGTGGGCGCGGCGGAACTCGATGCCGGGCGGGCTCAGGCCCAGCGGCTTGTTGACCACCAGGTCGGCCACCACCGCCATCATCCACGCGATCGCGACATTGCTGTACAGGCCGAGCACGCTGCCGATGGCCTGGAAGACATTGAGCTCCATCAGCATCAGCGCGATCGCGGTGTTGAACACCATCCACACCACGCGGCCCGGGTGGCTGTGGGTGAGGCGCGCGAAGAAGTTGCTCCAGGCCAGCGAGCCGGCGTAGGCGTTGGTGACGTTGATCTTGAGCTGCGAGATCACCACGAACAGCGCGGTCGCCGCGACCGCCAGGCCGTAGTGCGGGAACACGTGCTCGTAGGCCGCGAGGTACATCTGGTTGGGATCGACCGCGCGGTCCAGCGGCACCATGTGGCTGATGGCCAGCCACGCCAGCAGCGTGCCGCCCAGCATCTTCAGCACGCCCGGCAGCACCCAGCCCGGCCCGCCGACCAGCACGCCCAGCCACCAGCGGCCGCGCTGGCCGGCGCGCTTCTCCGGCATGAAGCGCAGGTAGTCGGCCTGCTCGCCCATCTGCGTGATCAGTGCGATGCCCACCGTGGTAGCCGCCCCGAAGTGCAGCCACGAGAAGCCGGCCACCCCCTTCTCGCCGCCGTACGCGAACAGGCCGTCGACGACGCCCGGGTTCTCCATGAACACGTAGACGTAGGGCGCGACCAGCATCGCCAGCCACAGCGGCTGGGTCCAGACCTGCAGCCGGCTGATGGCGGTGACGCCGTGGGTCACCAGCGGGATGACGACCACCGCGCAGATCAGGTAGCCCCAGGCCGGCGGGATGTCGAAGGCGAGCTCCAGCGCATAGGCCATCACCGCCGCCTCGAGCGCGAAGAAGATGAAGGTGAAGCTGGCGTAGATCAGCGAGGTGAGCGTGGAGCCGATGTAGCCGAAGCCGGCGCCGCGCGTCAGCAAGTCCATGTCGACGCCGTGGCGCGCCGCGTAGACGCTGACCGGCAGCCCGGCCAGGAAGATCACCAGCCCGGTCACCAGGATCGCGAGCGCCGCGTTGACGAAGCCGTGCTGGACCAGCAGCGTGGCACCCACCGCCTCCAGCACCAGGAAGGACGCGGCGCCGCCGATGGCGGTGTTGGCCACCCGCCAGGCCGACCACTTGCGGAACGCGCGCGGCGTGAAGCGCAGCGCGTAGTCCTCCATGGTCTCGCGCGCGACCCAGCTGTTGTAGTCGCGGCGCAGCTTGATCACGCGCTGCACCGGGGCGGCGGGCGGCGTGTCGGCAGCAGGCGGCAGGGCGGCGGGGTGGGGCGGCATGGGCAGCAGGGTTGTACCTCACCGATCAAGAACCGCACCAGCCGGCCCGGGCGCCGGTGCACTAGCATGGCATCCATCCTGCTCACAGCGCCCCGCCATGGACCTGACGCCCCGCGAGAAAGACAAGCTGCTGATCTTCACCGCCGCGCTGCTGGCCGAACGGCGCCGGGCCCGGGGCCTGAAGCTCAACCACCCGGAGGCGGTGGCCCTGATCAGCGCCGCGATCCTGGAAGGCGCCCGCGACGGGCAGAGCGTGGCCCAGCTGATGAGCGCCGGCCAGCAGGTGCTGACCCGCGCCGACGTGATGGACGGCGTGCCCGAAATGATCCCCGACATCCAGGTCGAGGCGACCTTCCCCGACGGCACCAAATTGGTGACCGTGCACCAACCCATTGCATGAGGTGGCCGTCATGATCCCCGGAGAACTCCTGCCGGCCGACGGCCCCGACCACGCGCTGAACCCCGCGCGGCGCACGTTGACGCTGGTGATCGAGAACGGCGGCGACCGGCCGATCCAGGTCGGCTCGCACTACCACTTCGCCGAGACCAACGGCGCGCTGCGCTTCGACCGCGCCGCCGCCCAGGGCATGCGGCTCAACATCGCCTCGGGCACCGCGGTGCGCTTCGAGCCCGGCCAGCAGCGCACCGTCGAGCTGGTCGACTACGCCGGCGACCGCCAGGTCTACGGCTTCCGCGGTCTCGTGCAGGGGAGCCTCTGACATGGCCACGATCGGACGCCGCGCCTATGCGGAGATGTACGGACCGACGGTGGGCGACCGCGTGCGGCTCGCCGACACCGAACTCGTCATCGAGGTCGAGGCCGACTACACGCTGCGCGCCGGCGGCTATGGCGAGGAAGTGAAGTTCGGCGGCGGCAAGGTCATCCGCGACGGCATGGGCCAGAGCCAGCGGCCCAACGGCCCCGGGCCGTACGACGCGGTGGACTGCGTGGTGACCAATGCGCTGATCCTCGACCACTGGGGCATCGTCAAGGCCGACATCGGCCTCCGCGGCCAGCGCATCGCCGCGATCGGCAAGGCCGGCAACCCCGACGTGCAGCCGGGCGTGGACATCGTCATCGGCCCGGGCACCGAGGTGATCGCCGGCGAGGGAATGATCGTGACGGCCGGCGGCATCGACTGCCACATCCACTTCATCTGCCCGCAGCAGATCGAGGAGGCGCTCTCCAGCGGCGTGACCACCATGCTCGGCGGCGGCACCGGGCCGGCCACCGGCACCTTCGCGACCACCTGCACGCCGGGGCCGGAGAACATCGCCAACATGCTGCGGGCGGCCGACGCCTTCCCGATGAATCTGGGCTTCTTCGGCAAGGGCAACGCGAGCCGCCCGGAGGCGCTGCGCCAGCAGGTCGAGGCCGGCGTGATCGGCCTGAAGCTGCACGAGGACTGGGGCACCACGCCGTCGGCGATCGACTGCTGCCTGTCGGTGGCCGACGAGGGCGACGTGCAGGTCGCGATCCACAGCGACACGCTGAACGAGTCGGGCTTCGTCGAGGACACCGTCGCGGCGACGAAGGGCCGCACGCTGTGCGCCTTCCACACCGAGGGCGCCGGCGGCGGCCACGCGCCGGACATCCTGCGCGTGGTGGGCGAGGCGAACTTCCTGCCCTCCTCCACCAACCCGACCATGCCCTACACCATCAACACGCTCGACGAGCACGTCGACATGCTGATGGTCTGCCACCACCTCGACGCGGCGATCGCCGAGGACCTGGCCTTCGCCGAGAGCCGCATCCGCCGCGAGACCATCGCGGCCGAGGACATCCTGCACGACCTGGGCGCGATCAGCATGTTCAGCTCCGACTCGCAGGCCATGGGCCGCGTCGGCGAGGTGGTGCTGCGCTGCTGGCAGACCGCGCACAAGATGAAGCTGCAGCGCGGCAAGCTGCCGGGCGACCCGGAGCGCCACGACAACGCGCGCGCCAAGCGCTACGTGGCCAAGTACACGATCAACCCGGCCATCGCGCACGGCATCAGCCACGAGGTCGGCAGCATCGAGGTCGGCAAGTGGGCCGACCTGGTGTTCTGGCGCCCCGCCTTCTTCGGCGTGAAGCCCTCGCTGGTGATGAAGGGCGGCTTCATCGCGTCGGCGCTGATGGGCGACGCCAACGCCAGCATCCCGACGCCGCAGCCGGTGCACTACCGGCCGATGTTCGGTGCCTTCGGCGGTGCGCTCGCGCGCGGTTCGCTCAGCTTCGTGAGCCAGGCGGCGCTGGCCTCGGAGGTGGGCAGCGTGTACGGCCTGCGCAAGCCGCTGTCGGCGGCCCGGCAGTGCCGCACGGTGCGCAAGGGCGACATGGTGCACAACGCCTATCTGCCGAAGATGGAGGTCGACGCCCAGACCTACCAGGTGCGCGCCGACGGCCAGCTGCTGAGCTGCGAGCCGGCCACCGCGCTGCCGATGACGCAGCGCTACTTCCTGTTCTGAGGCGGCTGCGCGCGCGCCGTGAGCGCGCTGCAGTCGCGGTCCTCGCCGGGGCCGGTCTCGATCAGCGGCAGGAGCGCGGCCAGCGGGTTCACCAGGCCGAGCAGGAGGGCGCCGCCGCCGCGCGCCAGCAGCCGCGCCTTGTCGGGCGAGACCTGCGGCTGCGCGAACGGCCCCTTCACGTCGAACGGCACGCGTGCGCTCAAGGGGCTCAGGTCCTTGGCCGTCGGCGTCACGCGCAGGTCGAGCTGCTCGTTGGCGAAGTCGGCGCGGCCGCGCGCCTCGATCACTGTGTCGACGGTGTCGAACACCGCGGCGCGCGTGCTCATCTGCCCGCGCTGGAAGCCGACGTCGACCAGCGCGCAGCGCACCTCGACGGCGCGGTCGCCGCGCACCAGGAATTTCAGCGATTCGTAGGCGTCGAGGTCCAGCAGTTCGAGCAGCAGGTTGCTGACCTGCCCGCGCCCCATCGCGAGCTGGGCCTCGCCGTCGGCGCTGCCCAGCATCCGGGCGAACGACGGGCCCTGGCCGGCGAGCGCGAGGCGACCGTTGATCGCGCCCAGCGCACTCTTCGTGCTGCGCAGCTGCGGCAGCAGCGTGTCGAGCTGCAGGCGGCGCAGCTTCAGGTCGAGCCGGGCGGCCATCGGTTGCGCGCGGCCGTCGAGGTGCAGCTCGCCTTCGAGCCGGCCGCCGCCGAGCTGCAGCAGCAGCGGCGAAAGCGTGAGGCGGCGATCGTCCATCTTCACGCGGAAGTCCAGCCTGCCGATCGGGAAGCGGCCGAGGTTGCGCACCTCCTGGCCGACGAAGTGCACGTCGGCATCGAGCGTGCCCCACTTGTCGGCGTCCAGGCGCTGCTGCGGCAGCACGCGGCGCGCGCCGTCGGCCGCTGCGGGGGCCGCCGCGCCCGTTCGCCCGGCGCCGCTGCGGCGCGCCTGGCCGATCACCGGGCCGAAGTCAGCCAGGTCGAGCGAGCTCGACACCAGCTCGCCGCTCAGCAGCGGCCGCGGCGCGCGGCGCTCGTAGGCCACGCGGCCGCCGAGGTCGCTGCGGCCGACGACGGCGCTGAAGTCTTCATAGGTCCAGCGCACGCCGTCGAAGCGCAGCCGCCCTTCGGTCTTGTAGGGCGGCGTGTCGGGCAGCCCGACGCCGGCGATGCGGTGCCACTCGCCGAGCGAGCCGCCGGCGAGCTTCAGGCGCAGGTCGGCACGCTCGGGCTCGCGCGGCCGCAGCACGCTGCCGCTCGCGGCGATCGAGGTGCTGCCGATGCGGCCGTCGAGCTCGAAGGCATAGGGCCGGTCGTCGTTGCGCAGCTGCAGCACCTCGTCGCCCTCAGCGTGCGCCTGCACCGGCAGGTCGTTCCAGCGCCCGCTGGCCTCCGCCTGCAGGCGCGGGCGCCCGTCGTCGACCCGGGTCTGCACCGCGAAGCGCAGCTCGGCGCGCCGCGCGGTTTCGGCATAGGTGACGACGCCGCGGTCCAGCGCCACGCTGCCGAGGTACAGGGTGCGCTTCCCGTCGTTCTGCGCGCGCTCCAGCCGCCAGCTGCGGCGGCCGTCCGGCGCGCGCTCCAGCCACAGGTCGGGCTGCTCGGCGCGCACCTGGGGCAGCACGATGCGCCCGCGCAGCAGCGGCCACAGCGCCACCTCGAGCTCGACGCGGCGCGCCTGCAGGAAATCGGCGCGCCCGGCCCAGGCCGGGTTGCCGATCCGCACGCCCTCGGCCGTGAGCCGCCCGTGGCGACCGAAGCGCCACCACAGGTCGCCGTCGATCACCAGCGTGCGTCCGGTGGCCGCCTGCACCCGCTCGCCGATCCAGCCGCGCAGCGGGTTGAGCTTCCAGGGCAGGACCCACGCCACCGCGAGCCCGACCGCCAGCGTGAGCAACGCGATCGCCAGGCGGCGCAACAGGGGCGGGAAACGGGTCGGCATGGGGTCTCGGCGGGGCGCGGTCCGGCGGGCGGAACGCGAAGTCCGAGCGTGACGCGCCGGGCCGGCCGCGGCCATCGGCCGGCGGCGGGTCGGGCTGTAGTCCGCGGCCTACGGCGCGACCCGCCGAGGCGCATACTCGCGCCATGCTGACCCTCAACAAACTGCTCGCGCGCGGTGCCGGTCTCGCGCCCGCATTGCTGAAGCGCGCCGCCACGGTGGAACTCGACTGGGACGTGCGCCAGAAGAGCCGCTTCGACGCCACCGACTCGCAGGGCCGTGCGCTCGGCGTGTTCCTGCCGCGCGGCAGCGTGGTGCGCGGCGGCGACGTGCTGGTGGCCGAGGACGGCTCGCTGGTCCGCGTGATCGCGGCGCCGCAGCCGGTGCTGGTGGTGCGGCATTGCAGCGAGCACGGCTCGGCCTTCGACCTGCTGCGCGCCGCCTATCACCTGGGCAACCGCCACGTGCCACTGGAGCTGCAGCCCGACCGCCTGCAGCTCGAGCCCGACCATGTGCTGGCCGACATGCTGCGCGCCATGCACCTGATCGTCAGCGAGGCGCAGGCGCCGTTCGAGCCCGAGAGCGGCGCCTACGGCGAGCACGGCAGCAGTCCGGCGTCTGCTCACGGCCACGATCATGGACATGAACATGGACACGGTCCTGCCGCGGCGCCAGCGCCGCGCGGCCGGCCGATCGGCGTGGCCGTCAGCGCGGCCGCTCCGGCGCCCCATGTGCACGGCCCCGGCTGCGGGCACGACCACGATCACGGCTCCGGCCATCACCACTGAGCGATGCCGCGCGTGCGCCGTCCGGCCGCGCCGACCGGCGCCGCCACGTTGCTGGCCCTGATGTGGCTGGCCTCGCCGGCCTTGCCGGTGGGCGGCTTCAGCTATTCCGAGGGCCTGGAGCCGGCGGTCGAGGCCGGCCTGGTGAACGACGAGGCCACGGCACAGGCCTGGCTGCTCGATCAGCTGCTGCTGGGCCTCGGGCGCGGCGAGCTGGCGGTGGTGGCCCAGGCCGTGGCAGCCTGGCGGCGCGGCGACGCCGAGCGCGTGCGCGAACTCAACGACTGGCTGTTGTCCACCCGCGAGAGCGCCGAGCTGCGGCTGCAGACCGAGCAGATGGGCCGCTCGCTCGGCGCCTGGCTGCAGCAGCGACCCGGCACCGACGCGGCAGCCCTGGCGCGCCTGCTGGCGCTGCCGCCCGCGCCCAGCTATCCGGTGGCGTTCGCGCTGGCCGCGGCCGGCACGCCCGCGAGCCTGCGCGAGGCGGCGCTGGCCTACGCCTTCGGCTGGGCCGAGAACATGGTGCAGGCGGCGATCAAGGCGGTGCCATTGGGTCAGAGCGCCGGCCAGCGCATGCTCGGCGCGCTGGTCGAGGCCATCCCCGAGACCGTGGACACAGCGCTCCTCCTGCGCGACGGCGAACGCATGGCCTTCACGCCGATGCTCGCGGTGCTGTCGGCCCGCCACGAGACGCAGTACTCGCGGCTGTTCCGCTCCTGAGCGAGCGGGGCCACGGCGTGGCCGGTGGCGCGCTTCGTGCATCATCAGCGCCATGAGCGCATTGCATTCGATCCCCCACCGCAGCAAGAAGCTGCCCCCGCTGCGCGTGGGCGTCGGCGGCCCCGTCGGCTCCGGCAAGACCACGCTGGTGGAGATGCTCTGCAAGAGCATGCGCGAGCGCTGGGACCTGGTGGTGGTGACCAACGACATCTACACCAAGGAAGACCAGCGCCTGCTCACGGTGTCGGGCGCGCTGGAGCCCGAACGCATCATGGGTGTCGAGACCGGCGGCTGCCCGCACACGGCGATCCGCGAGGATGCGTCGATCAATCTCGAGGCGGTGGACCGCATGCTGGCGAAGTTCCCGGACGCCGACATCGTGTTCATCGAGTCCGGCGGCGACAACCTCGCGGCCACCTTCAGCCCCGAGCTGAGCGACCTGACGATCTACGTGATCGACGTCGCCGCCGGCGAGAAGATCCCGCGCAAGGGCGGCCCCGGCATCACGAAGAGCGACCTGTTCGTCATCAACAAGACCGATCTCGCGCCGCACGTCGGCGCCGACCTGGCCGTCATGGAGGCCGACACGCAGCGCATGCGGCCGGCCCATGCGAGTTCGCGGCCCTATGTGATGACCAACCTGAAGACCCGCGCCGGCCTGGCCGAGGTGGTGAGCTTCATCGAGCGTCGCGGGCTGCTGCACGTGGCCTGAGCCCCTGCCCCGCGAGGGTGGGCGGTCTGTCATCGGCGCCGAGCCGCCGCGGGTTTAGAGTCGGCACTCCCTCTTCTCTATCCACCACGAAAGGACAACGCCATGGGCCTGATGAGTTTCATCAAGGAAGCCGGAGAAAAGCTGTTCGGCAAGGGCGAGGCCAAGGCAGCGCAGGAGGCCGCAAAGCAGGCCCCCAGTCCTGAGAACCTGGAGCGGCTGAACAAGGCTGCCGGCGACGCCATCGTGAGCTACATCCAGGCGCAGGGCCTGAAGGTCGACGGCCTGGCTGTCGGCTTCGACGGGGCCAGCGCGACGGTCACGGTCTCGGGCGAGGCGCCCGACCAGGCCACCAAGGAGAAGGTGCTGCTGTGCTGCGGCAACGTCGAGAACGTGGTGGCGGTGAACGACCAGCTCACGGTGGCGACGCCCACGCCCGAGGCGCAGTACTACACCGTGGTGAAGGGTGACAACCTGTCGAAGATCTCGAAGCAGTACTACGGCACGCCGAACAAGTACCCGGTGATCTTCGAGGCCAACAAGCCGATGCTGACGCACCCGGACAAGATCTACCCGGGCCAGGTGCTGCGCATCCCGCCGCAGCCCTGAGCCCGGCGCGCGCCCGGCGTCACGACGCCAGGGTCGCGGCGCGGTCCTGCAGCCACGCGGCCGTCGCGGCGGCGTCGGCGGGCCGGGCGAACAGGTAGCCCTGGAAGGCCGGGCACTCCATCGCGGCCAGGATGGCGGCCTGGGCCTCGGTCTCGACGCCCTCGGCCACCACATGCAGCCGCAGGCTGCGCGCCATGGCGAGGATCGCGCGGACCAGTTCGCGGTCGTCGGCATCGGCCTCGAGGTCGCGCACGAAGGTGCGGTCGATCTTCAGCGTGTCGACCGGAAAGCGCTTGAGGTGGCCGAGGCTGGAATAGCCGGTGCCGAAGTCGTCGATCGCGATCCGCACCCCCAGGCCCTTGAGGCGGCGCAGCATCTCCAGCGTGGCCTCGGGGTCCTGCATCAGCGTGGACTCGGTGATCTCGAACTCGAGGCGCCTGCCGTCGACGCCGGTGGCCTGCAGCACGTCGGCCACGGTGTCGACGAAGTCGGCCTGGGCCAGTTGCACCGGCGAGACGTTGACCGCGACCGAGATGCCGCCGAGCGCGGTGCCCGACCACGCCCGCAGCTGCTCGCAGGCCTGGCGCAGGACCCAGTGGCCCATCGGCACGATCAGGCCGCTCTCCTCGGCCACCGGGATGAAGACGGCCGGGCTCTGCAGGCCCTGGCCCGCACGGTCCCAGCGCAACAGGGCCTCGACGGCGACCGCATCGCGCGTCCGGCCATGGACCACCGGCTGGTAGTGCACGATGAACTGGCCCGCCGCGAGCGCGCGGCGCATGTCGGCCTCGAGCTGCAGCCGCGCCGAGGCGGCATCGTCGACCGCCTTCGAGAAGAAGTGATAGCGGTTGCGGCCTTCGCGCTTGGACCGGTACATGGCCGCATCCGCACGCTTCATCAGTGTGTCGGGGTCTTCGCCATCGCCCGGGAACAGCGCGATGCCGAGGCTTGCGCCGACGTTGACCTCGGTGCCGCCCAGCACGCACGGCTGGGCCACCTGCCGCAGGACCTTCTTGGCGACCTCGGCCACGCCGTCGACCTCGACGTCGTCGAGGTCGGACAGCAGCACCACGAACTCGTCGCCACCGAGACGGCAGATGGTGTCGCTGGCGCGCAGCGCGCCGGTGAGCCGCTGCGCCACCGCCTTCAGCAGTTCGTCGCCGACCGCATGGCCCAGCGAATCGTTGACATGCTTGAAGTGGTCCAGGTCCATGAAGATCACCGCGAAGCGCCGGCCGTGCCGGCGTCCGGACTGGCAGGCCTGGTGCACGCGGTCCTGGAACAGCACACGGTTGGGCAGGCCGGTGAGGCCGTCGTGATGGGCCAGGTAGGACATCTTCTGCGCCAGGCCGCGGGCCTCGGTCACGTCCTGGAACACCATCACCGCGCCGAGCACCCGTCCATCACGCCCCGCGATCGGTGCGGCCGAGATCTGCACGCCGTAGTCGCGGCCGGAGCGGTGCCGCAGCGCCGCGCTTTCCCGCACGCCATAGACCTCGCGGTCCTGCAGGCACTGCTCGACCGGGCTCGGCAGCGGCGTGCCGCTCTCCTGGTCGAACAGCTGGACGACCTGCGCGAACGGCAGGCCCCGGGCCTGCGCGAGCAGGCAACCGACCATCTGCTCGGCCACCGGATTGAGGTAGGTGATGCGCCCCGCTTCGTCGGTGCTGATCACGCCGTCGCCGATCGAGTGCAGCGTGACCTCGATGCGCTCCTTCTCGGCCGCCAGCTCGAGCGCCAGACGCTTCTGCTCGGTCACGTCCTTCAGAACGGCGAGCGTGCGCAACGGCTGCCCGTGCGCGTCGGTCTCCCAGATGGCGGAGAGCTGCACGTCGAGCACCTCGCCGGACTTGGTCACCATCTGGTAGTCCATGTCGCGCAGTTCGCCCTCGCGCATGAAGCGCGGAATGATCGACCGCTCCGCGCGCTCGCGAGACTCGGCGGTCAGGAACTCGGTGGAGCGGCGCCCGAGGACCTCGGAGCGCTCGTAGCCGAAGCGGGCCAGCCAGGCGTCGTTGACCGCGACCAGCCGGCGCTCGACGTCGACCGAGTGCATCATCACCGGCGTGCGCTCGTACAGCGTGCGGAACTGGGCCTCGCGGTCCTCGATCTCGTGCACGTGCTGGCGATTGCGCTCCATCGCGGCGGCCAGCAGCAGCGGCGGCACCAGCGTCAACACCACCGGCAGGTAGAAGGCCACCGTCTCCAGCCAGCCTTCGCCCGGTCCGGGCTGGAACAGGCCGAGCGCGATGACGATGCCGACCGACAGCGAGGCCAGCAGGCCGCCGGTGGCCGCGCCGGCGAAGCCCCCGACGGCCGCCACCAGCATCAGCGCGACGGACACGTAGACGTAGCGGAAATGCGAGAACACCGAGGCCGAGGCCGCGGTCGCGACCGCGACCAGCACCACCGCGGCCACCGCGGGCCGGGCCAGCGCCGCCCACACCGCCCGACCGCCACGCGCCAGCAGCAGCAGGCCCAGCGGCAGCACCGACACGCCACCGATGACCGTGCCGACGAACCAGGCCGACCACAGCGAGCCCACGGGCGCGTCGAACTGCAACGACAGCACCGCTGCTCCCAGCGTGGCGCCGACGAGGCTGGGCACGACGGCCCCCAGCACCAGCGCCCACAGCAACGCTCCGACCTGCTGGACACAGCGTGCGGGCGGTCCGGCCAGACGCAGCAGCGCAGCCGCGAGCACCGCCTCCAGCAGATTGGGCAGCAGGAAGGACAGGCTCAGACCGGGCGCGTGCCCGGCAGACAGGTTGGCAGCGACATTGGCCACGGCCATCGCCAGCAGGTGCAGCGGCCATTCGGCGCGCCGGCGCGACAGCAGCACGACCGCGACCACCGCATTGGCATACCAGAGCGTGGCGACGCTGCCCGGCTGACGGGACAGGTGGATCGCGCCGTAGGCGAACACGAAGTGCAGGACGGCAAGCAGCGCGAGCGAGGCCGCCAGCGGCCGCTCGGGACGCTCGGGCTGCGCGCGCGGGGTCGGTGGAGAACCGCCGCTGGCCATCGGGTCGTTCGTCATCCTGCTCGGGGCCACCGCCCGGTCTCCGTCGATGCTGCGTCCGCGCACGCGCGGGGGGACGGGCGGCAAGCGCCACCCTCGGAGGATTCTGGAAGACTTGCCGGACGGTCGAAGCGCCGAACAGGCCGGCAATTCCGGCCGTCAGCGCAGCGACGAACCCGCGAGCGCCCTGGCCGCGCCGGCGCCAACCGCAGCGCCGAAGCGCTTGGCCAGGCGCTCGGCCACGTTTTCCTTGGGCGTGTAGTCGATCACCTCTTCGGCCTTGACCACCTCGCGCGCCACGTAGTCCAGGCTGCCGAGCCGGTCGGCCAGGCCCTGCTGCACCGCCGACTCGCCGCTCCAGAACAGGCCGGAGAAGGTCTCGGGCGCTTCCTTCAGGCGGGCGCCGCGGCCGTCCTTCACCACCTTGATGAACTGCTGGTGGATCTGGTTGACCATCGCCTGCGCATAGGCCTTGTGGGCCTCGCTGAGCGGCGAGAAGGGGTCGAGCAGGCCCTTGTTGTCGCCGGCGGTGATGAGGCGGCGCTCGACGCCGAGCTTCTCCATCGTGCCGGTGAAGCCGAAGCCGTCCATCAGCACGCCGATCGAGCCGACGATGGACGCCTTGTCGACGAAGATCTCGTCGGCCACCGCGGCGATGTAGTAGGCCGCCGAGGCACACAGTTCCTCGCACACCGCATAGAGCTTCTTGTCGGCGTGCAGCCCCTTCAGGCGCCGGATCTCGTCGGTCACCAGGCCGGCCTGCACCGGGCTGCCACCGGGCGAGTTGATGCGCAGCACCACGGCCTGGGCGCCGGCGTCCTCGAAGGCGGTGCGCAGCGCGGCATTGATGCCCTCGGCACTCGCCAGCGCCTCCGCGGCGATCTCGCCGCGGATCTCGATCAGCGCGGTGTGCGGCCCGCTCGGCACGGCGGCATTGCGCTGCTGGGTGATCAGGGCCCAGGCGATGAGCGCGAAGATCACCAGCCAGGCGAGCCGTCGCAACGCGCGCCAGCGCCGCTCGCTGCGGCGCTCCTTCAGGAAGTCGCGCGCGAACTCCTCGATCACGCGCCCGTCGACGCTGGTGGGCGCGGGGCCGCCGGCGGCGGCCGCGGGGCGGGCCGGCGTGGCGGGGCCCAGCGTGGGCTCGGCGGGATCGTCGAAACTGCTCATGGACTGCTCGGTGTGGAAGCGGCGCCGAAGGCGGGCCGGATGTCCGCGGAAGGATACCAACTCACCTGGCCGTCGCGCTCCGCCACGCGAACGGCCTTGAGGCGCGCACCGCCACAGGGCCCGGCGATGCAGTAGCCGTCGGACGGCTCGTAGGTGGCGCCGTGGATCGAACAGACGATGTAGCGGCGGTCACCGTCCAGGAACTCGCCTTCCTGCCAATCCATCTCGACCGGCACATGGGCGCAGCGGTTCAGGTAGGCCACCACCTGGCCGTCGACGCGCAGCACGAAGGCGCGCAGCGGCTGGCCGTGCTCGAGCACGTCGAACAGCACGGCCCGGCCGCCCTCGGCCAGGTCGGACGAGGCGCACAGCGGCACGCCGGTACCGGGGTCGGCGGGCTCAGGCATGGGCGCGCAGCCAGTGGTCGAGCTCGGCCGTCGAATGGGCCACGAAGCGCGGCGCGTAGGTCTCGAAGGCCTCCGGCTCGTGCGCCCCGAAGCTGACGGCCACGCTCGCCGTGCCGGCGTTGGCGGCGAGCTGGAGGTCGTGCGTGGTGTCGCCGATCATCAGCGTGCGGGCCGGCGCGACGCCCAGCTCGGCCATAAGCTCCTGCAGCATGCGCGGATGCGGCTTGGACGCGGTCTCGTCGGCGGTGCGGGTGGCATCGAACAGACCCTGGAGCTGCACCGTGTGCAGCGCCTCGTCGAGCCCGCGGCGCGACTTGCCGGTGGCCACGCCCAGCCAGTGCTGGCGCGCCTTCAGCGCGTGCAGCATGTCCAGCGCGCCGGCGAACAGGCTGAGCTCGTGCTGGCGCGCGAAGTAGTGGTGGCGATAGCGTTGGCCGAGCTCGGGGTAGCGCTCGCGCGGCAGGCCGGGCACGGCATGCTGCAGCGCCTCCTGCAGGCCCATGCCGATCACGTAGGCGGCCTGGGTGTCGCCCGGCACCTCGGTGCCGAGGTCGGCGGCGGCGGCCTGGATGCACTTGACGATCAGCGCGGTGGAGTCGTACAGCGTGCCGTCCCAGTCGAACACGACGAGGTCGAACTGGCGGGGGCGAAATGCGCTCATGGAGGGGGCGGTGGGGCCGCGGCGCGCGGCAGGGCAGTCAGCAGGAGCCGGCATTCTGCCGGCAGGGCGGCCTCGAGCTCGATCGTCTCGCCGCTCGCGGGGTGCTCGAAGCGCAGCCGCCGCGCGTGCAGGAACATGCGGTCGAACTTCACCCCCGGCACGGCCTCGCCGCGGGCGAAGGCCTTGTTCAGCGCGAAGTCGCCGTACTTGTCGTCACCGACGATGGCGTGGCCGGCGTGCGCGAGGTGCACGCGGATCTGGTGGGTGCGGCCGGTCTTGATGGTCACGTCGAGCAGGGTGTAGCCGGCATAGGTGGCGGCCACCTGCACCAGCGTGATCGAGCGCTGGCCGTCCTCGTCGTCCGCGCCGGTGACGCGCACCCGGCGCTCGCCGGCACCGTCGAGGTACTTGTGCAGCGGCGCGTCGATCACCTTGTGCCGGGCCGGCCAGGCCCCGGGCACCAGCGCGGCGTAGGTCTTGCCGGTCTCGCGCGCGCGGAACTGGTCCTGCAACCGCGTGAGTGCGCTGCGCTTCTTGGCGAGCAGCAGCAGGCCCGAGGTCTCGCGGTCGAGCCGGTGCACCAGTTCCAGGAACTTCGCCTGCGGCCGGGCCCGGCGCAGCTGCTCGATGACGCCGAAGCTCACGCCGCTGCCGCCGTGCACGGCCACGCCGGCCGGCTTGTCGATCACCAGCAGGTGCTCGTCCTCGTGAACGACCGGGAACTCGCGCGGCGGCGCAGCCTCACGCTCGGCCGGGGTGGCCATCCGCACCGGCGGCAGGCGCAGTTCATCGCCGGCCGCGAGCCGCGTGTCGGCGGCGGCGCGGCCCCGGTTCACCCGCACCTCGCCGCTGCGGATGATGCGGTAGACGTGCGTCTTCGGCACGCCCTTGAGCGTCTTGACGAGGTAGTTGTCGAGCCGCTGGCCGGCGCCGTCTTCGCCGACCGTCAGGTGTCGCACCGCGGGGGCCGGCGGTGGTCGTGCGGCCGGGCTGGCGACCGGGTGCGGGGTGGCCACCGGGGCTCGCGAGGCCTTGCGCGCCGGGGCCGCTTTGCCTCCTATAATGCGTTGCACCACGTGTGCGCCGTAAGTGATTGATTTGCTTGAGTTTAGCGGTCACTTCGCCGTGGCGTGGGCCCTGCAGCCGGATCGGCGGCAGGTATTCGGTGATGCAACGCCGCGTCGAGCGGCCGGGCCGGCTCCCAAGGTGAGCGGCAGGCGGCGCGAGGCGGCGGCAGAGCCAGCGTAGTACGAACCAACCAACAAGGTTTTCCGGTGGCAGACCGGAGGTGCCCCAGGCACCGGCGAGCTGCCCCCCGCGCCCCGTGATGTCCCGGATGTCTTCGGCCCGCCCCCTCCCCTTCGCGCTCCGATCGCCCGCAGCCCCATCGCTGCGCGTCGGCCCACGCGTGTGCGGAAGGAGCGCGCCACGCCACGGCCCGGTCCGTGGCAGGCCCATCCAGACCCACGCGGACGCACGCGCCAACGCTTGAGCGCCGCAGCGCCCTGACGGGCGTGGCGAGCGGTCGAGTCCAGGGCGATTCCTTCCGGTTCCTCCACGCTGTTTCGTGCATCGACAGGCCGTGCCCGGCGACGGGCCTGGTCGGATTCGTGTGCGGGCGGGCCCCTGGCCTCCCGCACGGAGGAGTGCACATGAAACGCATGCTGATCAATGCCACGCAATCGGAAGAACGGCGCCTGGCGATCGTCGACGGGCAGAAACTGCTCGACTTCGAGACCGAGATCGAGGGGCGCGAACAGCGCAAGGGCAACATCTACAAGGCCGTCGTCACCCGCGTCGAGCCGTCGCTGGAGGCCTGCTTCGTCGACTACGGCGAGGACCGCCACGGCTTCCTGCCGTTCAAGGAGATCTCCAAGCAGTTCTTCAAGGAAGGCGTGACCGTCCGCGACGCGAAGATCCAGGACGTGATCTCCAACGGCACCGAACTGCTGGTGCAGGTCGAGAAGGAGGAGCGCGGCAACAAGGGCGCGGCGCTGACCACCTTTGTCAGCCTGGCCGGTCGCTACCTGGTGCTGATGCCCAACAACCCGCGCGGCGGCGGCGTGTCGCGCCGCATCGAGGGCGAGGACCGCGAGGAACTCAAGGAGAACCTCGACCAGCTCGAATACCCCAAGGGCATGAGCCTGATCGCCCGCACCGCCGGCATCGGCCGCAGCGCCCCCGAGCTGCAGTGGGACCTGAACTACATGCTCAAGCTGTGGAGCGCCATCGACGGCGCGGCCAAGGCGGGCAAGGGGGCGTTCCTGATCTACCAGGAGTCCTCGCTGGTGATCCGTGCGATCCGGGACTACTTCCACGCCGACATCGGCGAGATCCTGATCGACACCGACGACATCTACGAGCAGGCCCAGCAGTTCATGAACCACGTGATGCCGGAATCGGCCTCGCGGGTCAAGCGCTACAAGGACGATGCGCCGCTGTTCAGCCGCTTCCAGATCGAGCACCAGATCGAGACCGCGTTCTCGCGCACGGTGAACCTGCCCTCGGGCGGCGCGATCGTGATCGACCACACCGAGGCGCTGGTCTCGGTCGACGTGAACTCGGCGCGTTCGACGCGCGGCTCCGACATCGAGGAGACCGCGACGCGCACCAATCTCGAGGCGGCCGACGAGATCGCGCGGCAGATGCGGCTGCGCGACCTGGGCGGCCTGATCGTCGTCGACTTCATCGACATGGAGGAGAGCAAGAACCGCCGCGAGGTCGAGACCCGCCTGCGCGACGCGCTGCGCACCGACCGCGCCCGCGTGCAGTTCAGCTCGATCAGCAAGTTCGGCCTGCTCGAGCTGAGCCGCCAGCGCCTGCGCCCGGCGCTCAGCGAAGGCAGCCACATCACCTGCCCGCGCTGCAACGGCACCGGCCACATCCGCGACACCGAATCTTCCGCGCTGCAGATCCTGCGCATCATCCAGGAAGAGTCGATGAAGGAGAACACCGCCGCCGTGCACGTGCAGGTGCCGGTGGAGGTCACCTCCTTCCTGCTCAACGAGAAGCGCACCGAGATCACCAAGATCGAGCTGCGCCAGCGCACCACCGTGTTGCTGGTGCCGAACAAGCACCTCGAGACGCCGAACTACAAGCTCGAGCGCCTGCGCCACGACGATCCCCGCCTGGAGAACCTGCAGGCCAGCTACACGATGATCGAGGAGCCGGACGACGAGGTCGGCATCACCCGGCGCGAGAAGGCCAAGGCCAAGCAGGAACCGGTGATCAAGGGCGTGCTGCCCGATCTGCCCGCCCCGGTGGCCGCGCCGAAACCGGAACCGGTGGCCAAGGCACCGGTCGCCGCCGCGCCACCGGTCGTGGCGGCACCGGTGCCTGCCAGCCGCGACGGCGGCGGCGGCGGATTCTTCGGCTGGTTGAAGAGGCTCTTCGGCGGCGACGCGTCGCCGGCCGCCACACCCGCGGTCAGCCCGCCTGCCGCACAGCCGGCGAAGCCGGCCCGCGAAGGCGGACGCGATGGCCATCGCGACGGGGGCCGTGGTCGCCGCGGCGGACGCGATGGCCAGCGCGGCGAACGGGGCGACGGCCGCCCGGGAGGCGAGCGCACCGAAGCCCGTGGTGAGCGGGGCGAGCGCGGTGAACGGGGCGAGGACCGCAACCGCCGCGGCGGTGGTGGCGGAGAACAACGCGACGGCCGAGGCCGCCGCGGCGAGCGCCCGGAAGGTGCCGCCGCCGAGACGGCCGGCCTGAGCGCCGACCGCCCGCCGCGCAATGAACCGCGCCGCGGCCCGCGTCCGGAATCGGCCTCCTCATCGGCGGCCGAGGACCTGACGCTGCCTCTGGCCGCCGAGGGCGTGGCCGCCGCTGCCGGGGCTGCAGCCGAGGCCACGGAAGGCGCCGAGGGCGGTGAAGGCGCACGCCGCCGCCGCCGCCGCGGTGGCCGCGGTCGCGGTGAGCGCGACGAGGCCCGCAGCGATGCACCCGAAGGCGCGGTCGACGGCGCCGCCGTCGACGCTGCACCGAGCACCGACGAAGACGGCCTGCCGCCGCGTGCCGAGGGCGAGGCTGCACCGGATGACGAGACCGCCGGCGAAGGCGGCGAGCCGCGTCGTCGGCGCCGGGGCGGCCGCGGTCGCCGCGAGCGCGGCGAGGGCGACAACGGGGCTCCGGTCGCCGCAGCGACGCCGAGCGATGTGGCCGGTGGCGACGACGCTGCGGCGTCGGCCAGCACGGCCGACACCGTCAAGCCCTGGTGGGAAGCCACTCCGACGGCCGAGCCCGCGGCTGCGGCAGAGCCGACCGTCGCGGCGCCCACGCCGCCGCAGCCCGCGGACGTCGCGTTGCAGGCGCTGGCCGACGTGGTGTCCAAGGCCCCTGTGGCCACGCCGCCCGCCTCGGCGCCGGTCGCTGCACAGGTGGTGGCGCGCGCGCCTGCACCCGCGCCGGTCGCGATCGAACCGGTCGCCGATGCTGCGCCGCCTGAGGCTGCTGCCGCCTTGCCGCCCTACGCGCTGCCGATCGACGACCTCGCCGCGGTGGCCACCGGCGCCGGCCTGCAGTGGGTGAACTCCGACGCGGACAAGGTGCGCGCGGTACAGCAGGCGATGGCCGATGCACCGAAGCCGGTGCATGTGCCGCGCGAGCCGAAGCCGGTGGTGGCGATCGACGACGGCCCGCTGGTGCTGGTGGAGACGCGCAAGGACCTGTCGCAGATCAAGCTGCCGTTCGAAGGCCGCTGAGCCCACGCCAGGGCCGAGGACAACGCCTTCGGGTCTTCGCGGCCCGGGGGCGTTTTTTCATGGGCCGCGGTGCCGGCGGCACGGCGACCCCTCAGGGCAGTTGGTCGAGCGCGCGTTGGTAGGGCGCGTGGTGCATCAGCTCGTCCCAGGGCAGCGGCGCCGTCTGTGGCAGCAGGTCGAGGCGACGCGCCTCGCTGTCGGTGCTGGCCTGCCAGCGACCGCGCTCGAGCGCCGTCTCCAGCCCGTCGATCAGTGCGTCGAGCGGTGCGCCGCCGTCGAGAGACTGGTTGCACAGCAGCACCAGGTCGCAGCCGGCATTCAGCGCGGCGATGCCAGCCTCGGTGGGCGTGCCGGCGACGGTCGCGCCCTGCATGCTGAGATCGTCGCTGAAGATTGCGCCGGTGAAACCGAGCCGACCGCGCAGAATGTCCTGCAGCCAGCGCGGCGAGAAGCCGGCGGGCCGCGCATCGACCTTCGGGTAGATCACGTGCGCCGGCATCACGCTGGGGAGCGACGTGGAGAGCCACTCGTAGGGTCGGGCATCGTCACCGAGGATCTGGCGCAGCGTGCGGCGATCGACCGGCACCTCGGTATGCGAATCGGCGGCCACGTAGCCGTGCCCCGGGAAATGCTTGCCGCAGCTCGCCATGCCGGCCAGCAGCAGGCCGTGCATCAGGCTCTTGGCCAGCAGCGTGGCCACGCGCGGATCGCGGTGGAAGGCACGGTCGCCGATCACGCCGCTCGGGCCGTGGTCGAGGTCGAGCACCGGCGTGAAGCTGAAGTCGACGCCGCAGGCGCGCAGCTCGGCGGCCAGCACGTAGCCGCAGGCGGTGGCGGCATCGGTGGCGCGCATCGCACCGCTGCCCGGGCCGGCCTTGCCGTCGTTCACCCACAGCTCGCCCAGCGCGCGCATCGGCGGCAGGTGGGTGAAGCCGTCGCTGCGGAAGCGCTGCACGCGCCCGCCTTCATGGTCGACGCAAACCAGCACGTCGGGGCGCAGCGCCTTGATCTCCGCGGTGAGCGAGGTCAGCTGGGCGCGGTGCTGCCAGTTGCGGGCGAACAGGATCAGCCCGCCGACCAGCGGGTGACGCAGGCGGCGCCGGTCGTTGGCGTCGAGTGCGGTCCCCGCGATGTCGAGGACGATGGGGGCGTGGTTCATCTAGGCTTCCTGGGTCTCGACCACGACGAAGCTCGCCGCGTAGTCGGTTTCGTCGGTGACGCTGACGTGGGCGCGCAGGCCCTGCGCCTCGAACCAGGCGGCCAGCGGTCCATGCAGGCGGATCTCCGGCTTGCCGCTGCGTGCGTTGAGGATCTGGCAGGCACGCCAGCTCATCGGCGTGTGCATGCCGGTGCCGATCGCCTTCGAGAAGGCCTCCTTGGCCGAGAAGCGCGTGGCCAGGTAGCTGAGGCCCCGCGCCTCCACCTTGGCCAGGCGGTAGCGGAACACCTCGATCTCCTGCGGGCCCAGCACCTTCTCCGCAAAGCGCTCGCCGCGACGTGCGTAGGTCGCGCGCAGGCGACGGATGTCGCAGATGTCGGTGCCGATCCCGAAGATCATGCCGAGGCTACGCGTGGGCGCGGTGGATGCAGCGCAGGTAGTCGCGCACGGTCTCGGCCAGCCCCAGCTCCAGCGCGTCGGCGATCAGCGCGTGTCCGATCGACACCTCCTGGACGCCGGGCACGGCGCGGAGGAAGGCGGTCAGGTTGTCGCGGTTCAGGTCGTGGCCTGCGTTGAGCCCCAGGCCGACGCCCAGCGCGGCCTCGGCGCTGGCGGTGTAGCAGGCCAGCAGCGCGGCATGCTGCGGCGTGCCGGCGCCTTCACCGTGCGAGCGCGCATAGGCCTCGGTGTAAAGCTCGACGCGGTCGGCCCCGATGGCACGGGCCTGGACCATCGCCTCGGGCAGCGGGTCCATGAACAGGCTGACGCGCACGCCGAGCGCATGGCATTCGTCGATCAGCGGTCTCAGCGCCTCGTTGTCCTCTGGCAGGTTCCAGCCGTGGTCGGAGGTGGACTGCTCGACGCTGTCGGGCACGAAGGTCGCCTGGTGCGGACGCACCGCGCGCACCAGGTCCATCAGGTTGTGGAAGGGATTGCCCTCGAGGTTGTATTCGATGTGCGGATGCTCCTGCTCCAGCATCTCGGCCAGGTCGTGCACGTCGTGGGTGCGGATGTGGCGCTGGTCGGGCCGCGGGTGCACGGTGATGCCGTGCGCCCCCGCGTCGATCGCGATGCGGGCGGCGCGCGTGACGCTCGGGATCGTCAGCGCCCGTGTGTTGCGCAGCAGCGCAACCTTGTTCAGGTTGACCGACAGCGCGGTCGTCGCGCCGTGGAAAGAGTGCCCGGAGGTGATCAGCGGATTCATCGAAACGTCAGCTCGTCAGCGGTCGAGGTTCTGCAGGTCCATCATCAACTGCCGCGTGCGCAGCACCGGCGTGGCCAGATGATAGTGAAGCAGGTTGCGCAGCATCGGCTTGAGGTCGGCCAGCACCGGCAGGCAGGCGCGCTGCAGCGCCGCCAGATCGTCGGCATCGAGCGCGGCCTGCAGGGCCAGCCAGTCGTCCGCCGCCAGGCCCACCTCACCCGCGCCTGCGGCCACCAGGCCGGACTCGGCCTTCAGCGCATGCCGAACGCCGCCGCCCAGCGGCTGCTGAGTCAGCGTGACGCGGCCGAGTTCGGGCAACAGGCCGATCTCGCGCAGCAGCACCAGCTCGAAGCCTCGCAGCGCCGCCTCGACCCGCGCATCGTCGCTCGCCCCCAGCGCCGGCAACGTGTGCGCATAGACATCGAACAGGGTCGGGTGCGGGTCCTGCCGGGCGAGCAGCTTCATCAACAGTTCATTGAGGTAGAAGCCGGTCAGCAGCGCCGCCCCACCGAGCATCGCCGGGCCGCCGGCCCATTCGGCGGTCTTCAGCGGTTGCACCTCGCCGCCGTCGCCCTCGCCCTCCCGATGGCGACGCACACCATAGGCCACCTGCAACCGCTGGAACGGCAGCAGCACCGCGCGCAGCTGGGAGTAGGGCCGCTTCGCTCCCTTGGCCGCGACCGCCACGCGGCCGTGCTCGCGGGTGAACAGGTCGAGGATCAGGCTGGATTCGCTCCAGTCGTAACGGTGCAGCAGGTAGGCCGGCTGCAGCACCGGGGCCGCGGCACGGCCTCCACGGGCAGCCTGCGGGGTGGCGCCGGCGACGCGCGACGCGGCGGCTCTCACTCGTAGCCGTAGCTCTTGAGGCGGGCCTCGTCGTCGGCCCAGCCGGAACGCACCTTGACCCAGATCTCGAGGAAGACCTTGCCGTCCATCAGGCGCTCGAGCTCGACGCGTGCATCGGTGCCGATGCGCTTCAGGCGCTCCCCCTTGTCGCCGATGACCATGCCCTTGTGGGCCTCGCGCTCGACGATGATGGTGGCGGCGATACGGCGCAGCGCGCCCTCTTCCTTGAACTCGTCGATCACCACGGTCGACGTGTACGGAAGCTCGTCCCCGGTCAGCCGGAACAGCTTCTCGCGGATGATCTCGCTGGCGAGGAAGCGCTCGCTGCGATCGGTCAGGGCCTCCTCGTCGTAGAACCACGGCTGCTCGGGCAGGTAGGGCTGGACGATCTGGAGCAGGCGCCGCACGTCGTCGGGGCTGGTGGCCGCCAGCGGCACGAACTCGGCGAAGGGATGGCGCTCCTGCATGCTCTTGAGCCAGGGCGCGAGTTCGGCGCGGCGGCGCACCAGGTCGAGCTTGTTCGCGACCAGCAGCGTCGGCTTGCCCGGCGGTACCAGCGACAGCACCTTGGCATCGTCGAGCCCGAAGCGGCCGGCCTCGACGACGAACAGGACCACGTCCACGTCGCCCATCACCGACTGGACGGTCTTGTTCAGGTTGCGGTTCAGCGCGCCGGCGCCCTTGACGGTGTGGCGGGTCTGGAAGCCGGGGGTGTCGACGAACACGAACTGCGCGGCGTCGGTGCTGCGGATGCCGGTGATGCGGTGGCGCGTGGTCTGCGCCTTGCGCGAGGTGATGCTGACCTTCTGCCCGACCAGGGCGTTGAGCAGGGTCGACTTGCCGACATTGGGCCGACCGACGATCGCCACCAGGCCGCAGCGCTGCTCGGGCATGTCTGCGCCCGCAGCAGGGGCGGCGGTGGTGCTGTCGTTCATGGGCGCTCGGCTTCGTCTGGCTTCAGTGTAGCTAGCGCCGCACGGGCGGCCTCCTGCTCGGCGGCACGCCGGGATCGCCCCTCCCCGCGAACTTCGAGCGAACGCGACGGGATGCTGCAGACCACGGTGAACATCTGCTCATGCTGGCGTCCACGGGTCGATTCGATGCGATATCCGGGCACCGGCTGGCGGCGGGCCTGCAGCCATTCCTGCAGTTCGGTCTTGGGGTCGCGCGTCCAGGCTTCGGCCGCGGTGCTGGCGACCAGCGGCGTGAAGAGGCGCTCGACCAGGGCCTGCGCCGACGCGAAGCCGCCGTCGAGGTAGACCGCGGCAATCAAGGCCTCCACCGCGTCGGCCAGGATCGACGGACGCCGGGCGCCGCCGCTGCGCGCCTCGCCTTCGCTCAGGCGCAGCAGGGCCGGCAGGCCGAGATCCAGCGCCAGGCGGTGCAGCATCTCCTCGCGCACCAGGTGGGCACGCACCCGGGTCAGGTCGCCCTCGCCGGACTGGCCGAAATGCTGGAACAGCAGGCCCGAGATGGCGGCCGACAGCACCGCGTCGCCGAGGAACTCGAGCCGTTCGTTGTTGTGGGCGCCGAAGCTCTTGTGGGTCAGTGCCCGGCCCAGCAGGTCGACCTGCGCGAAGCGGTGCCCGAGACGGACCTGCAGCGAGTCGAATGCGGCAGGGATGTCGCTCACGGCGTCGCCGACCGCACCGCGCGCCTGGCGGCGGCGGCGCGGCACGGCCTCACTGCGAGTGCCCCCGGTACTTGATCAGCAGGAAGACCGGCTGGATCAGCTCGAGCTCCTTGTCGTAGGCGAACTTCACCACGACCTTCTCGTTCTCCTTCGTGATCTCGAGGTCCTTGCCGCTGATGGACGAGATCGAATATTCGATGTCCTTCTGGCGGTCGAAGGCGGCCCGGATCTCCGGCACGGTGCTGCCCCCCTCCTTGGCGACCTTGTTGACCGCGCGCTGGATGGTGAAGTACTCGTTGACGGTCGGCAGCACCTTCAGGCCGACCAACGCGACGCAGGCGATGATGATGGCCCAGAACAGCAGGCCGATCAGGGTGACGCCTCTCTGGGCAGGGCGCGCGTGGACCGCACCCGATGTTGCCGACGCTGCGAAGGCCATCGTTGTTCTCCTGGTGAAGCGCCGGCTCAATGGAAGGAGCCGATTCGCCTGAGGTTACCGAAATTCATCCAGACAAAGAAGGCCTTGCCGACGATGTTCTCGTTGGGCACGAAGCCCCAGTAGCGCGAATCCTGCGAATTGTCCCGGTTGTCGCCCATCATGAAGTAGTGGCCCGGGGGCACGGTGCACACCACGCCTTCGGCGTTGTAGCGGCAGTTGTCGCGGAAGTTCTGGAACTGAGGCATCGGGATCACGAAGCCGGGACGGTCCTTGTCGGTCAGGATGCGGTGCTCGACGGCGCCGAGCTTTTCACTCGCCTGCTGGGCATAGCGCAGCGAGTCCTCGTCGTAGAAATCCGGCAGCGGCCGGGTTTCCACCGGCTGACCATTGATCGAGAGCTTCTTGTTCAGGTAGGCCACTTCGTCACCCGGCAGACCGACCACGCGCTTGATGTAGTCGACACCCGGCTCGACCGGATAGCGAAACACCATCACGTCGCCACGCTGGGGCTCATTGTTGGCGAGGATCTTCTTGTTGATCACCGGCAGCCTCACCCCATAGTGGAACTTGTTCACGAGGATGAGATCGCCGATCGCCAGCGTGGGGATCATGGAGCCTGACGGAATCTTGAACGGCTCGAACAGGAAGGAGCGCAGCAGAAAGACCGCCAGGATCACCGGGAACAGGCCCGCGGTCCAGTCCAGCCACCACGGCTGGGCCAGCACGCGCTCCCGCGTCACGGCCACGTTGCCATCGACCTGCTGGATGCCCTGGCGCTGCAGCTCGCTGCGCCGCTGCGCATCCTGCGCCTCCAGTGCCGAGGCTGCCGCCACGCGTCGCGGCAGGAAGTGCAGGCGCTCGGCCAGCCAGTAGCCGAAGGTCGCCAGGGTCAGGATGAAGAGCAGCAGCGAGAAGTTGCCGCTCCAGGAGCCGAGATACCAGCCGCCCAGGTAAACCACGAGGGCGCCATAGAGCAGCCCGGTCAATGCACTCATGAAGTGTTCAGTCGTCCACTTGGAGGATGGCCAGGAACGCTTCCTGCGGCACCTCGACGGAGCCGATCTGCTTCATGCGTTTCTTGCCAGCCTTCTGTTTTTCGAGCAGCTTGCGCTTGCGGCTGATATCGCCACCGTAGCATTTTGCCAGCACGTTCTTGCGCAAGGCCTTGATGTTCTCCCGCGCGATGATGTTGGCCCCGATGGCCGCCTGGATGGCCACGTCGTACATCTGCCGCGAGATGATCTCGCGCATCTTGGCCACCACCGCGCGACCCCGATACTGGCTCTGGCTGCGGTGCACGATGATCGACAGCGCATCGACCCGGTCGCCGTTGATCAGGATGTCGACCTTCACGACGTCGGCCGCGCGGTATTCCTTGAACTCGTAGTCCATCGAGGCGTAGCCGCGCGACACCGACTTCAGCTTGTCGAAGAAGTCCAGCACGATCTCGGCGAGCGGCATCTCGTAGGTCAGCATGACCTGGCGGCCGTGGTAGGCCATGTTGAGCTGCACGCCGCGTTTCTGGTTGGCCAGCGTCATCACCGGGCCGACGTAGTCCTGCGGCATGTAGAGGTGGACGGTGACGATGGGCTCGCGGATCTCGGCGATCTTGCCGATCTCGGGCATCTTCGATGGGTTCTCGACCTCGATCACCTCGCCCGCCAGGCCGCCGAGCTGCACCTGGTAGACGACGCTGGGCGCCGTGGTGATCAGATCCTGGTCGAACTCGCGCTCCAGGCGCTCCTGCACGATCTCCATGTGCAGCAGGCCGAGGAAACCGCAGCGGAAGCCGAAGCCGAGTGCCTGGCTCACCTCGGGTTCGTAGCGCAGCGAGGAGTCGTTGAGCTTGAGCTTCTCCAGCGCGTCGCGCAGCTGGTCGTACTCGCTGGCCTCGGTCGGGTAGAGCCCGGCGAAGACCTGCGGCTGGATCTCCTTGAAACCGGGCAGCGGCTCGCTGGCCGGCCCGGCGTTGTTGGGCAGCTTCTTCTCGAGCGTGATGGTGTCACCCACCTTGGCGGCCTGCAGCTCCTTGATGCCGGCGATCAGGAAGCCGACCTCGCCCGCCTTCAATTGCTCGCGAGATTCGGACTTCGGCGCGAAAACTCCCAACTGTTCCAGCGGATACACGGTGTCGGTGGCCATCATCCGGATGCGGTCTCCCTTGCGGAGCACGCCGTCGACCATGCGCACCAGCATCACGACGCCGACATAGTTGTCGAACCAGGAGTCGATGATCATCGCGCGCGGCGGCCCGTCGGGCTGGCCGCGGGGAGCCGGCATGCGGGTGATCACCGCCTCGAGGATCTCGTCGATGCCCTCGCCCGTCTTCGCGGAGCAGGGGATCGCGTGCTCGGCGTCGATGCCGATCACGTCCTCGATCTCGGCCTTGGCGTTCTCCGGGTCGGCCTGCGGCAGGTCCATCTTGTTGAGCACCGGCACCACCTCGACACCCAGGTCGAGCGCGGTGTAGCAGTTCGCCACCGTCTGCGCCTCGACGCCCTGCGATGCGTCGACCACCAGCAAGGCCCCTTCGCAGGCCGACAGCGAGCGACTGACCTCGTAACTGAAGTCCACGTGCCCCGGCGTGTCGATCAGGTTGAGCTGGTAGACCCGGCCATCGCGCGCCTTGTAGTTCAGGGCCGCCGTCTGCGCCTTGATCGTGATGCCGCGCTCGCGCTCGATGTCCATCGAGTCCAGCACCTGGGCTTCCATCTCGCGATCGCTCAGGCCGCCGCAGCGCTGGATGATCCGGTCGGCCAGGGTGCTCTTGCCGTGATCGATGTGGGCAATGATCGAGAAATTGCGGATGTGGTCCATCTGACCTGTCGTCGTACTGCGCTGCGCTTCAAGCGTGAGCTACAAGAGCGCTGCCGTTGCGCCGGGTGCTCGTGTCGCGAAGCGGGGTGAGGGCTGGGCGGTCCGTGCCGCACATAAAAAAAAGGCACGTCAAACCGGTGACGCGCCTTCCAACAAAAAACGTTTGGCAACTGCTTCGTTGGGCTTTCATTGTAGCCACATCAACCGGGCCGGAAACCGCGCCGATGCTCGGTTTTGCGTCGTTGCAGCGTGCCAACAATGGAATTCATGCACAGATTATCCACAAACCCCTGTGGGCGTCCTGTGGACGATCTTTGGCATGCCAACTATTGTTCTGTGCCACGCATAAAGAGGCGAAATTTGGCGAAATTCTAGTGAATTTCAAGCCCAATCCGAACATCAAAAAAGCGGGTGTGTGCGCACACCCACTTTTTGGAAGATTTCAAGGCTCCGCAAATCGCCGAATCCTTTTCAGCTGACGGAAAACCAGACTGACGACTGGGGCGACGGCTTGACGACCCAGATCGGCCATCGCGCCGCCCTTCCCCGCGCTGCGTCAGCGGGTCGTCGTGCGGATCAGCGCGTACTGCGCCCACTCCCCTCGCCTGAACAGCACGTTGATCGGCTTGCTCTTGTCGATCTTGGCGATCACGGCCTCGAACTGCTTCACGTCGACGATCTCGACATTGCCGACCGACAGGATCACATCGCCTTCACGCAAGCCCGCGCGCGCCGCCGCACCTTCGGTCGCTTCCACTCGCACGCCGCCACGCAGCTTGAGTTCTCGCTTCTGCTCCTCGCTCAGGTTGGCCAGCGTCAAGCCCAGGCCGGACACCACGCTCGGCGTCGGCGCCTGCTTGCTCTCCGGTGCGGCCGCCCGGCGTCCCGGTTCGGGCTCGAGTTCTGCCACCGTCACGCCAAGATCGCGCGCGCTGCCGCGGCGGAACACCTGCAGGCTTGCCTTGGTCCCCGGCTTGGTTCCCCCCACCAGGCGCGGCAGGTCGCTGGATTTCTCGACCGGCTTGCCATCGAAGCGCGTGATGATGTCGCCCGCCTCGACGCCGGCCTTGTCGGCCGGCCCGCCGGCCTCGACCGAACGCACCAGAGCCCCCGCGGCCTTGCCGAGGCCGAGCGATTCGGCCACGTCCTTCGTCACCTCGCCGATCTGCACGCCGATGCGCCCCCGCACCACGCGGCCACCGGCACGCAGCTGGTCCGCCACGCGCGTGGCTTCGTCCATCGGAATGGCAAAGGAGATGCCCATGAAGCCGCCCGAGCGGCTGAGAATCTGCGAGTTGATGCCGACCACCTCGCCGCGCAGGTTGATCAATGGCCCGCCGGAGTTGCCGGGATTGATGGCCACGTCGGTCTGGATGAAGGGAACGAACTCGCCGGTGTCGCGCGCCTTGGCGCTGACGATGCCGGCCGTGACCGTGTTCTCCAGGCCGAAGGGCGAACCGATCGCCATGACCCATTCGCCGACCTTGAGCTTGCTGACGTCGCCGATCTTCACCGACGGCAGGCCTGCGGCCTCGATCTTGACCACGGCCACATCGGTGCGCTTGTCGGCACCGATCAGCTTGGCCTTGAACTCGCGCTTGTCCGTCAGCGTGACGTACACCTCGTCGGCACCGTCGACCACGTGCGCGTTGGTCATCACGTAGCCGTCGGTCGTGAAAATGAAGCCGGAGCCCACGCCACGCTGTTGCTCTTCGTCGGGCGCCTGCCGCCGCGGATCCTGGCGCTGCCCAGGCAGTTGCCCCGGCGGCACGCCGAAGAAGCGGCGGAAGAACTCCTGCATTTCCTCGTCCATCTCCGGGCCGGCGCCCCCACCGCCGCGCTGGCCGCCGCGGGTGCGCTCGGTGGTCCGGATGTTCACCACCGCCGGACCGACCTGCTCGACGAGGTCGGTGAAGTCGGGCAGGCCACGTGCCGCTGCCACGGCCGGCTGCGCATGGCTGGCATGCGGAGACATCAGCAGCCCCCCCAGCGTCAAGGCGCCGGCGATGCTCGCCGCCGCCACCCAGACCCAGGACCGCGCGCGCCACGGCGAGCGCGGCATTTCAGTTCTTGCTTCTTGCATCATCACCTCGTACCAACAGTCGATCAGGGAGCCATGGCCGCGGGACCCCGCGGCCCGGCGCGGTGAGATCGCGAATCCGTCAGCGGGGTTCCAAGGCCGCCGCGAACGCGCGCAGGGTCACGACGGGGACATCACCGATCACGGTGATCCACCATTCACCCCGGCGCTTCACCAGAGTCTGGGTCGCCCCCAGCGACATCAGCATCTCCCGACGGTGCAGGCGCGGCATGTAGGGCTCGATGAACACCGACACGTAGGTGAGGCCATCGGAGTAGATGACCTGCAGCACCGAAGGCGGCGCCAAGGGAAACTCTTCCTGGGCAGCAGCAGGCCGTGGCTGCTCCCCTCCAGCAACGGTCATCAGGCGCTTGACGCTGCTGACGTGCCGGAAACCCGGTGGCAAGGCATTCAGCAACCACCCCTCTCGCCCGATGTCCACCTGCTGCAGCGTCGGTCGCTCGACGCGATAGCCGTCCAGTCGCTTCATCGCTTGCAGCACCGACTCCGGCCGGGGCTTCACGCCGATGGACACCTCGGAAAAGGCCGAGGTCTCCAGCACGACATCGCGCTCGTCGAACACCTCGGATCGCAGCAAGAGGCCGGAGCTGCGCTCGGCCCACAGGCGGTAGCCGAAGCGGTAGCTGTCCTTGGGTTGAAGCAGCAGCACATTGGCTTCGTGCCCCGCCACACGCCCGTCGCCGAGCGATTTGACGTCGTAGAACGGCACGATGCGGTCGGCGCCGGCCGACAGCAACAGGGGGAATTGCCCCATGGCCTGCCGCGTCTCCACCACCGCCACGCGGCTGTGCGGCCACAGGCTGTGCACGAGATCGTTATGGCGGTAGACCTGACGGTGCTGACCATCGAGCGACTCGATGCGCTCGAACTGGTTGCGACCGTCGCAGAAGTGCACGATGCGCGAACTCGCCACCGAGCCGGCCGCCGTCACGACGAACGTCCCCTGGAAGTTGCGCTTCCCGGCCGCCTCATGGATGCGCGCCAGCCAGTAGCGTGCATCGCGCGCCTCGACCAGCGGATCGCCGCTGGCCTGGGCTCGGGTCGCGGTGGGCAACAACGCGGCCATCAGCACGACGGCCGGCATGGCGCGCAATCCCCGCGCAACGATGTTCTGCAGCATGTTCAGCGCGCGGCCGCCGTGGCGCCGTCGTAGGTCGCGCTGCGCAGGAAGCCCGACGGCACGCTCAAGGCGGAGCTGCCACCGAACTGCTTGTGCGCCGCCAGATACTGATCGAGGCGGGCATCGCGGATCAGCACGCCGCTGGCAGGCTCGACCTGATCGGCGGGCGCGGACAGGGCGACCCGCTGGGGCACCTCGGCCGGCACCACCGGCGCCGGTGCCTGCGCCAGTTGCGGCGCCTCGGCCTGCGGCCCGGGCAGGCGGGTCACGGCCAGCGAGCCGATCACGGCCAGGAAACCCGCCGCCACCGCCGCCGGTGTGGCCCAGCGGCGCAAACCCACGCCGGCGTTGCGCTGCCGGGGCAAGGCGTCCCGGCCCGCCGGACGGGCTTGCGGGGCCAGCACGACCGGCTCCCGGTCGAGCTGCGTGCGCAGACGCTGCAGGAACTCGGCGTCACGGCCCCGGCCACCGAGTTCCTCGGAGCGCAGCACATCACCGATCAGCTGGTAGCTGTGCCAGCGTTCGCGCAGAGCCGCCTCGTCACGCCAGCGCGCGCTGAGCGAGGCCGCCGTGCCGGCGTCGGCTTCGCCGTCGACCAGGGCCGAAAGGGCCTCGGCCCCCTGCAGGTTCTCGACATTGCTCATCTGAACACTCCGTTGGCCCCTGGGCTTGCCCACACTACTCACCAGCGCTCGCCGGAGCGCTGCTCCAGCATCGGGCGCAAACGCTCCGCGATCGCCTCGCGCGCCCGGAAAATGCGCGACCGCACTGTCCCGATCGGGCAATTCATCACGTCGGCGATCTCTTCGTAGCTCAGGCCCTCGATCTCGCGCAGCGTGATCGCCTGCCTCAGATCTTCGGACAGATCCTCGATCGCGGAGTTCACTGCGTTGGCGATCTGTTTCGATGCCAGCAAGGCGTCAGGCGTCTCGCCATCGGTTAGTTCGTTCTCGACCCGGGAAGTTTCATCGCCGTCCTCGTCCCGGCCGGCCCGTGCCGATTCGGTCACGAGCAGGTCGCGCTTCAGATCGCCGAGGGTCTTCTTGGCCGTGTTGACTGCGATCCGGTACAGCCAGGTGTAGAACTGGCTCTCGCCACGGAACTGCGGGATCGCACGGTAGGCGCGGATGAAGGTCTCCTGGGCGATATCCTGAACCAGGTCGACGTCGCGCACCATGCGCCCGATCAGGCGCTCGATCCGCCGCTGGTACTTGACGACCAGCATCTCGAAGGCGCGCACGTCGCCCTGCTTGACGCGGTCGACCAGCAGAGCGTCGTTGTCGGGGCTGGTCGGCTCAGCCACGGCTCATGGACCTTCCGAGGCGCCGGACGATGCCGCGGGCGAATAGAGTGCACAGCGCAGCGCATGCCATTCGGCCGGATGCTCGTGGCGCCGCATGGCCAGCCAGCGCGTACGGGGTCCGGACGCCGGAACTTCGCGGCCGTCCGCCCGAAAGCGCAGCAGCAACCAGCGATCCAGGTCGAGCGCCACCGCCACCTTGCCGGCGCGTGGTTCCGCCGCATCCGCAGGCCCGGCCAGCCACCAGTCGACGCCGTCCCACTTCAGACGCTGCGCGGAGGCCTGCCGATCTCGCCACAGCAGCCACGCCACGCCGGCCACGACCAGGCCCGTGACGGCCGCCGCGAGGCCGTCGCCGCGCTGCAGGGCCCACAGCGCCGTCACGCCCACGGCCAGCGCCGACAGGAGCCGCAGCAGCCCTCGCGCCGGGTCCGGGCCGGCCGTCACCGCCACGGCGGGGGCCGCACGCATCGTCCGGAGGAATGATCAGGGCCGGCACGCGCGTCAGACGCGCTTGAACACCAGCGTGCCGTTGGTGCCGCCGAAACCGAAGTTGTTCTTCACGGCATGCTCGATCTTCATCTCGCGCGCAGTGTTCGCGCAGTAGTCCAGGTCGCACTCGGGATCCTGGTTGAAGATGTTGATCGTGGGTGGCGACACCTGGTCGCGGATCGCGAGCACCGTGAACACCGATTCGATGCCGCCTGCGCCGCCGAGCAGGTGACCGGTCATCGACTTGGTGGAATTGACCACCAGCTTCTTCGCGTGATCGCCGAAGGCCAGCTTGATCGCGTTGCTCTCGTTCAGATCGCCCAGCGGCGTCGAGGTGCCGTGTGCGTTCAGGTACTGCACCTGACCCGGCTCGATCCCTGCGTTGCGCAACGCGGCCTTCATCGCACGCTTCGGGCCATCCACGTTGGGCGCCGTCATGTGGAAGGCGTCCGCGCCCATGCCGAAGCCGGCCAGCTCCGCATAGATCCGTGCGCCGCGGGCCTTGGCGTGCTCGTACTCCTCGAGCACCATCACGCCGGCCCCTTCGCCAAGCACGAAGCCGTCACGGTCGCGGTCCCAGGGGCGCGAGGCGGTGGCCGGATCGTCGTTGCGGGTCGACAGCGCGCGTGCCGCAGCGAAGCCGCCGATGCCGAGCGGCGAGACGGTCGACTCGGCACCGCCGGCGATCATCACGTCGGCGTCGCCGGCCTCGATCATGCGGGCCGATTGGCCGATGCAGTGCAGACCGGTGGTGCAGGCGGTGACGATCGCGAGGTTCGGCCCCGTGAAGCCGCACTGGATCGACAAGTGCCCCGAGATCATGTTGATGATCGAGGCCGGCACGAAGAATGGCGAGATCCGACGCGCCCCGCGCGCCGCGTACTCCGCGTGCGTCTCCTCGATCAGCGGCAGGCCACCGATGCCCGAGCCGACGAGGCAACCGATGCGCTCGGCCTGCTCCTCGTTCAGCGCATCGCCCGTGGGCAGCCCGGCATCCTTCACGGCCTGCAGCGACGCTGCGAGGCCGTAGTGGATGAAGGTGTCCATGTGCCGGGCTTCCTTGGCGGGGATGTAATCCTCGATCTGGAAACCCTTTACCTCGCCAGCGATGTGGCAGGCCAGCTTGGTGGCATCGAACTTGGTGACAGTGGCGATGCCGGACTGGCCAGCCACGAGCCGCGACCAGGACTCGTCCACCGTGTTGCCCAGAGGGGTGACGAGACCGAGCCCGGTCACCACGACGCGACGACGGCTCATGCGCTGTAGAGAAACGAAGGAAACGGAAACCGCGGCCGTCAGGCCTTGGCGTGGCTCTTGGCGTAGTCGATCGCGAGCTGCACGGTCGTGATCTTCTCCGCCTCTTCATCGGGGATCTCGATGCTGAACTCGTCCTCGAGTGCCATCACCAGTTCCACGGTGTCCAGCGAATCCGCGCCCAGATCGGCGACGAAGGCTTTTTCATTGGTGACCTCGCCTTCGGCCACGCCGAGTTGCTCGGCGATGATCTTCTTGACGCGTGCTTCGATGTCGCTCATGACTCCTCCAAGGAGAGTTTGCAAAAACAGCCCGTGATTCTAGTTGCTCCGGCGTGACAGCTCCGGCGCAGCGGCGCGACCCCGGGGCGACGGGTCGCACCGCGCTCTGTTCGACGCTCAATTCATGAACATGCCGCCGTTGACGTGCAGTTCGGTCCCCGTGATGTAACCGGCCTGTTTCGACGCCAGGAAGGCCACCGCATCGGCGATCTCCTCCGGCGCGCCCAGGCGCCCCAGCGGGATCTGCCCCAGCAGCGCGGCCTTCTGAGCCTCGGGCAGTCCGTCGGTCATGTCGGTCGCGATGAAACCCGGCGCCACGCAGTTGACCGTGATGCCCCGGCTGCCCAGCTCACGGGCCAGCGAGCGCGTCATGCCGGCGACGCCGGCCTTCGCCGCAGCGTAGTTGGCCTGACCCGGATTGCCGCTCGCCCCCACCACCGAGGTGATGTTGACGATGCGGCCGTAGCGCTGCTTCATCATCGGCCGGATCACCGCGCGGCTGGCGCGGAACACGGCCTTGAGGTTGGTGTCGAGCACGGCATCCCAGTCGTCGTCCTTCATGCGCATCGACAGCGTGTCGCGCGTGATGCCGGCGTTGTTGACCAGCACGTGCAGGCCACCGTCCTGCTTGACGATGGCGTCGACCGCCGCCTCGAGCGCCGCGCCGTCGTTCACGTTCAGCACCAGCCCGCGCCCGCCGTACGGGGCCAGCGCCTCGCCGATCGACGCCGCGCCGGACTCGCTGGTCGCCGTGCCGACGACCTTGAAGCCGCGCTCGGCCAGCGTGGTCGCGATCGCGCGGCCGATGCCGCGGCTCGCGCCCGTCACCAGGGCCACCTGCATCGTCACCGAAGCGTCCGCGCTCATGCCAGGGCTCCTTGCGTCTCGGCCAGGCTGGCCGGATCGAAGATGTTCAGCACGGCCAGCTCGGCATCGACCCGCTTCACCAGCCCGGCCAGCACCTTGCCCGGGCCGCACTCCACGACGGTCGACACCCCGCGGGCCTTGAGCGCCTGCACCGTCTCGACCCAGCGGACCGGACCGAAGGCCTGGCGGTAGAGCGCGTCGCGGATCGCCGCCGGCTCGGACTCGACGGCGACGTCGATGTTGTTCAGCACCGGAATGGCCGGCGCGGCCAGCACCACATCGACAAGGCGCTGGCGCAGCCGCTCGGCCGCCGGCTTCATCAGGCTCGAATGGAACGGGGCCGACACCGCCAGCGGGAGCGCCCGCTTGGCGCCGGCCGCCTTCAGCAGTTCGCAGGCCTTGTCGACGGCGAGCTTGCTACCGGAGATCACGGTCTGCTTCGGGTCGTTGTAGTTGGCCGCCTGCACCGACTCGCCGGTCGCCGCCTCGGCGTCGGCACAGCCCGCGCGCACCGCCTCGGCGTCCAGCCCGAGGATGGCCGCCATGGCGCCGGCGCCGACCGGCACCGCGTCCTGCATCGCCTGGGCCCGCAGCCGAACCAGCGGCACCGCGTCGGCCAGGCTCAGCACGCCGGCCGCCACCAGGGCGCTGTACTCGCCCAGCGAGTGCCCAGCCACTATCGACGGCGACCGGCCGGTCTCGGCCAGCCAGGTGCGGTAGCAGGCGATGCTGGCTGCGAGCATCACCGGCTGGGTGTTCGAGGTGAGGTCCAGTGCCTCCTTCGGACCCGACCGGATCAGCGCGACCATATCCTCGCCGAGCGCCTGCGAGGCTTCGGCCATGGTCTCGCCCACGACCGGGTGATCACCCCAGGCGTCGAGCATGCCGACAGTCTGCGAACCCTGGCCGGGAAAGACAAATGCGAATGCGGACATCGAGAACTTCCCAGTCTTCTTATTGCTTCTGGCCGGGCGAACCCGGCGCCGATCACAGGTCGAGCAGCACCGCGCCCCAGGTGAAGCCGCCGCCCACGCCCTCGAGCATCACCGTGTCGCCCGGCTTGACCCGGCCACTGCGCACCGCGTGGTCGAGCGCCAGCGGCACCGAGGCGGCTGATGTGTTGCCATGTTCGTCGACCGTCACGACCAGCTTCTCCAGCGGCAGCTTCAGCTTCTTGGCCGTACCCTGCATGATGCGGATGTTGGCCTGGTGCGGAATCAGCCAGTCGACGTCGCTCTCCTGGCGGCCGGCCTTGGCCAGCACCGCGCGCGCCGCTTCGTCCAGCACCCGCACGGCGAGCTTGAACACCGCCTGTCCGTCCATCTTGAGCAGCGGATCGCCGGTGACGTGGCCGCCGGCGACCGTGCCCGGCACGCACAGGATGCCCACATGGCTGCCATCGGCATGCAATTCGGTGGCGAGGATGCCCGGCGTATCGCTGGCTTCCAGCACCACGGCACCGGCACCGTCGCCGAACAGCACACAGGTGGTGCGGTCCTTGAAGTCGAGGATGCGGGAGAACACCTCGGCACCGATCACGAGCGCCTTGCTGGCCGCGCCGGTGCGGATCATGGCGTCGGCCACCGACAGGGCGTAGACGAAGCCGGAGCACACCGCCTGCAGGTCGAAGGCCGGACAGCCGGCGACACCAAGCTTGTGCTGCACGATGCAGGCCGTCGACGGGAAGATCATGTCCGGCGTCGACGTCGCCACGATGATCAGGTCGATCTCGCCGGCCTGCCGACCTGCGGCCTCGAGCGCATGACGCGCCGCCTCGACGGCCAGGTCGCTGCAGGCCACGTCGGCAGCCGCGAAATGGCGAGCGCGGATACCGGTACGCTCGACGATCCATTCATCGGACGTCTCGACGCCGCTCTGGGCCAGCTCGGCGGCGAGCTGGGCGTTGGTCAGGCGACGCGGCGGCAGGTAGCTGCCGGTGCCGGTGATGCGCGCGTAGCGAGGAAGGGAAGAGGCAGAGGGGGTCATGCGGCTTCGGGCACCGGACCGGCCGGCGCGCCCGCATCGGCCGGCAGGGCCTGCAGCGTCGCGCTGATGCGGTCGTGGACCCGATCGAGCAGTCGGTTTCGCGCGGCATCATAAGCCCGGTTGAGCGCCTGCTCGAAAGCAAAGGCATCGGCCGAACCGTGGCTCTTGAACACCAGGCCGCGCAGGCCGAGCAGCGCCGCGCCGTTGTAGCGGCGGTGGTCGACCCGGTTCTTGAAGTGCCTGAGCACCGGCAACGCCACCAGCGCCGCCAGCTTGCTGTACCAGCTGCGGGTGAATTCCTGGCGAATGAAGCTCGACAGCATCGAGGCCAGGCCTTCGGCCGTCTTCAGCGCCACATTGCCGACGAAGCCGTCACACACGACGATGTCGGTGCGACCGGTGAAGATGTCGTTGCCCTCGACGTTGCCGACGAAGTTGAGCTGGCCGCCGGCGGCCGCAGCACGCAGCAGTTCGCCGGCGCGCTTGATGGTCTCGCTGCCCTTGATCGTCTCTTCACCGATGTTCAGCAGGCCGACGCTCGGGTTCGCCTTGCCCTCGACGGCGGCCACCAGCGCGCTGCCCATCACCGCGAACTGCAGCAGGTGTTCGGCGGTGCAGTCGACGTTGGCGCCGAGATCCAGCACGGTGGTGTGGCCGTCGAGCTGGTTCGGCATCACCGTGGCGATCGCCGGGCGGTCGATGCCGTCGAGCGTCTTGAGGACGTAGCGCGCCACCGCCATCAAGGCCCCGGTGTTGCCCGCCGAGACGCAGGCCTGCGCGGCCGCCACGCCGTCGACCGGCTTGACCTGGCTGATCGCGACGCGCAGCGACGAGTCGCGCTTGCGCCGGAGGGCCACCTCGACGGGGTCGTCCATCGCGACCACCTCGCTCGCCGGCACCAGCGTGCAGCGCTCCCAGCCGGCCGCCGGCGCCAGCGCCTCGGGGCGCCCGACGAGCAACAGCTCGGCACCGGGGTGGGCCGCCAGGAAGGCCCGACAGGCCGGCAGCGTGACCGACGGACCATGGTCGCCGCCCATGCAGTCGACGGCCAAGCGCACCGTGGCAGACCGGGCCTCGGCAGCGAAAGCGAGCGGGTCGTTCATGGTGTCGACGGAGCGGAAGCGGGACTTGGCCGGGTCACAGGCGACACGCTAAGCCTTGCGCGGAGCGGTGGCAAGTGACGCGCGAGGCAGGCTTGCACGTTGCCGCCGAACCAACGACAACGCCCGGCCGCCTTCAGTCAGGCATGCCGGGCGCGTTGCGAAGCAGGATGACGCTGCCCGGCTGCACGAGGCGCCGGGCCGCACCGATTCAGGCATCCGCCTTGGTCTTCAGCACCTTGCGGCCGCGGTAGAAACCGGTCGCGCTGATGTGGTGGCGCAGATGGGTTTCACCGGTGGTCGGCTCGATCGCCAGGCCCGGGGTGTTCAGGGCGTTGTGCGAGCGGTGCATGCCGCGCTTCGACGGGGACTTCTTGTTCTGTTGAACGGCCATGAGGGGCTCCTGGGTCTTGCGTGCCCGGCGACCAGACGCCGGGCGCTGCCGTGGCACCCCCGGATCGACCGGAGCGCCTTGGCGGATGGTCCATGCCGGAGCGCCATGCGCCGGCAGCTTTCATGCCGGGCAAACCCGGCAGAAATATAAAACAGCCCGTGAGTATACCCGGAACACCGGCCGGGGTCAGTGGCCGGCCTTGGGCGTCTTGAGTGCCTGGAGCACGGCGAACGGGTTCTCCTTCACGGGCTCCTCCATGGATTCAGCGGCCAGGACGTCGCCGGGAACGACCAGCGGCTCGGGACAACGATCGTGCCGCGGCACCACCGGCAATGACAGCAGGAACTCGTCCTCGACGAGTTCGCGCAGGTCCAGCGCCCGGGTCAGTTCGAGCACATCGTCCTCGCTGTCGGCGTCGAGGACGGCGGCGGCATCCTCGGTCGCCACGAACTGGAACCACCGATCGCAGTCCAGCGCGACCTCGACCGGCGCCAGACAACGCTGGCACTGCAGTCGGACTGACGTGCGGGCCTGCAAGTGCATCCAGACCTCCGGGCTGCCACCCGTGCGCCGACGCTGCTCGCCCCGGGCGGCCCAGACGACCTCGTCGCCGGCGGCCGGCGGCGCCTCGGCATGAGCGCTGGCCGCCAGACGCTCCAGCGTCGTCAGCGACCACGTACCCGACAAGCTGGCCGCGTCCGCCGCCAGGCCGGCGACGTTCAGGCGCAAGGGATTCTGTTCGCTCGGTTTCATCGCGCCCGGAGTTTATGCGCCGCACCGACAATGGCGCCCATGATCCCCACGCCGCCGCCTCGCCTGATCCTCGGCTCCACCTCACGCTACCGGCGCGAGCTGTTGATGCGCCTGCGCGTGCCCTTCGAGGTGGACAGTCCGCGCGTCGACGAGACGCCCCTCGCCGGCGAAGCCCCTGCCGCGCTGGCCGAGCGCCTGGCGCTCGCCAAGGCGCGCGAGGTGGCGGCGCGCCATCCCGACGCGGTCGTGATCGGCTCCGATCAGGTGGCTGACCTGGACGGCACGCCGATCGGCAAGCCCGGCGGGCACCAGCGCGCAGTCGAGCAACTGCGTTCGATGAGTGGCCGCACCGTGGTCTTCCAGACGGCGCTGGCGGTGGTGCGACCGGCCACCGGCTTCGAGCGACTGCTGCGCGTGCCGGTAGCAGTGCGTTTCAGGACGCTGGGCGACGCGGAGATCGAGGCCTACCTGCGCGCGGAACAGCCCTACGACTGCGCTGGCAGCGCCAAGTCCGAAGGCCTGGGGATCGCGTTGCTCGACGCGATCGAATCCGACGACCCGACCGCCCTGATCGGCCTGCCGCTGATCGCCACCGCCAAGCTGCTGCGCGAGGCCGGGCTCGACGTGCTGTCGCGGAGCCAGGGATGAAGGGCCGGCTGATCCTGGTGCCGAACACACTGGACTTCGGCACACTGACCGGCAGCCTGCCCCCGCCCGATCTCCACGAGGTGCTGCCGCAGGGCGTGATCGACGCCGCAGCCCGGTTGCAGTACTGGGTGTGCGAGAACGCCAAGTCGACCCGCGCCTTCCTGAAGCGCGTGGACGGCATCACGCCGCTGGCGCAGCCGCTGCAGACCCTGGAGATCCGTGAACTGCCGCGACCGCCGAAAGGCCGCCACGCGGCCGAGCCGGCCGATCTGCGGGCACTGCTGGCCCCCGCGCTCGATGGCCACGACATCGGGCTGATCAGCGAAGCCGGCCTGCCCGCCGTTGCCGACCCTGGCGCCGCTCTGGTAGCGGCCGCGCATGCGGCCGACGTGAGCGTGCAGCCCTTGCCTGGCCCGACCTCGCTGCTGCTGGCGCTGGCCGCCAGCGGCCTGAACGGCCAGAGCTTCGCCTTCGTCGGCTACGTGCCGCAGGAAGCCGGCGCGCAGGCCCAGCGGCTGAAGGAGTTGGAGGCGCTGTCACGCCGTCTCGGCCAGACGCAGCTGATGATCGAGACCCCCTACCGCAATGGCGCCCTGCTCCGGGCGCTGCTCAGTGCGCTTGCGCCGGACACCTGGTTGAGCGTCAGTTGCGGCCTGACCCTGCCGGGCGGCTGGACCCGCAGTGCACGGGTGGCGCAGTGGCGCCAGCGCCCGATGGAACTGCCGGCCGACGTGCCGGCGGTGTTCGCCTTGCTGGCCGGCTGATCGCCGCCTTATTTGCCACCCAGCAAGGACGCCACGCGCTTCTTGGCCTTGATGTAGCGCGACAGCCCGCTGCTGGGCGTCGACGCCTGGGCGGCCGACTTCTCCCACACGGGCTCGATGCCGGCCTGGGCCTCGTAGGGCTGGCTGAAGAACGGATCGGAGGGCGCTGCCGGCGGGGTGGGGCGCCGCGCCGGCGCAGGCCGATCGCCAGCAGCGGCAGCGCTGATCCGGCGCCCGTCGTCCTCGCGGCGCATGCCGTCGCGCTCGCCGTCGTCACGCCGCGGCGCACGGCGAGGACGGTCGTCCTCGAGTTCGAGCGCCTCGATGTCGAGCTTCTTCTTGATCAGCTTCTCGATGTCGGACACCAGCCGGGCATCGTCGCGCGACACCAGCGTGATCGCCAGGCCCGAGGCCCCGGCGCGGCCGGTGCGGCCGATGCGGTGCACGTAATCCTCGGCGTTGAAGGGCACGTCGAAATTGAACACCGCCGGCAGGTCGGCGATGTCGAGGCCGCGTGCGGCCACATCGGTGGCCACCAGCAAGTCCACCTCGCCGGCCTTGAACGCGGCCAGGGCCTTCAGGCGCTCGTCCTGGGACTTGTCGCCGTGCAGGGCCTGGGTGCGCAGGCCGTCGCGCTCGAAGGCGCGCGCCAGGCGCGCCGCGCCCAGCTTGGAATTGACGAAGACGATGCTCTGCGTGATGGCCCGCGTGCGCAGCAGTTGCTTCACGGCGTTGCGCTTGTCGTCGTCCTCGACACGGTAGAAGCGCTGCTCGACCGTCGACGCCGTGGCATTGGGCCGCGCCGTCTCGACCAGGATCGGGTCCTGCAGGTAGCTGTTGGCCAGCTTCTTGATCTCGGGCGAGAAAGTGGCCGAGAACAGCAGCGTCTGCCGGCTCTTGGGCAGGTAGCTCAGGATGCGCTGCAGATCGGGCAGGAAGCCGATGTCGAGCATGCGGTCGGCCTCATCGAGCACCACGTACTCCACCTGGCTGAGCGAGCAGTTCTTGGCCTCGATGTGGTCGAGCAGCCGCCCCGGCGTCGCGATCAGTACCTCGACGCCGCGCTTCAATTCGGCCGTCTGCGGCTTCATGTCGATGCCGCCGAACACGACCGTGGCGCGCAGCTGGGTGTGCTTGGAGTAGGTCTTGACGTTGTTGGCAACCTGGTCCGCCAGCTCACGCGTCGGGGCCAGCACCAGGGCCCGCACCGGGTGGCGGGCCGGCGACGTGCTGCTGCTCTCGTGCTTGAGCATCTTCTGCAGCAGGGGCAGCGAGAAGGCCGCCGTCTTGCCGGTGCCGGTCTGCGCGGCGCCCATGACGTCGCGGCCGGCCAGCACGAGCGGAATCGCCTTGGCCTGGATCGGCGTCATCAGCAGGTAACCGGATTCGGCCACCGCGCGGAGCAGCTTCGGATCGAGCGCGAGGGTGTCGAAACGGGCGGGCGGCGCCTCGGCCGGCAGGGCCGGTGACGCCATCGTGAGATCGTCTTGCATTGGCCGCCATTATCGGCCAGCCGGGTTTCAGCGTCTCAGAACCAGCCAGCGGGGGGCCTTGAAGCGCACGATCATCCCGTACAGCAGGGTGTACGACAGTCCGAACAACAGGATGAAGATGCCCAGGACCCGAGAGTTGTCCCAGAACAGCACGCTGGGCGCCACCGCCAGCATGCACAGCAGCCACAGGTAGGGCGCGGTCATGGAATTGCGCCGCGTCAGCGCGGCCGCGTCGCGGCTGCCGACGGCCCAGCGCAGCAGGCGCCGGTAAATCAGGCTGTGCAGGTGGACGCCGTCGGGAATGCCCACGCCGCGCCCGCGGACCACCCGGCGCCGGTACATCGAGAACAGGGTCTCGAACACCGGGTAGATGGCCATCAGCAGCGGGAACAGCGGCGACACCTCGGGGTTGCGGTGCAGCAGCAGGATGCTGAGCTCGGACAGGTAGAAGCCCAGGAAATAGGCACCGCCGTCGCCCAGGAAGATCAGTCCGGCCGGGTAGTTCCAGACGAAGAACCCCAGCACGGCCCCGGCGCCGGCCAGCGCCAGCAGCGCGATGGTGCTGTCGCCCACCTGGTTGGCCACATAGGTGATGGCCAGCAGCATCATCATCACGCACATCGATGCCAGCCCGTTGAAGCCGTCGATGATATTGATGGCATTGGCGATGCCCGTCACGGTGAAGATCGCGAGAAAGGCCGCACCGAGCGCGAACGATGCGATCCAGTCCAGCCCCCACAGGTCGGTGCGCGTGATGGTCCCTCCGAGCAACAACACCCCCAGCAGCGCAGCGGCCGCCGTCGCCAGCAGGCGCCAGGTGGCCGAGACACGCTTGGTCACGTCTTCGGCCAGGCCTGCGGCAAAGGCCGGCAGGCCGCACAGCAGCAACCAGACGGCATAGTGCGCAGGCTCGCCGCCGCGCATCCACCACAGCAGCGTGGCCGTGAACAGCAGCCCGCCGACGATGCCGATCCCACCCACCCGCGGCACGGAGCGTGCATGGAATTTCTGCGGGCCGCCCTGGTCCGGATCGGCGGAGAACCGGGCATGAGTGCGGTTCGAGCGGACCACCAGCAAGGTCAGGATGGCCGACGCGGCGAACGCGCAGAGAAACAGAAGCATCGGGGCAGTTTACCGAGCGCGCACATCCGGAACCCTCGAGGCGCGCCGCTATAGTGGGACTGCGCTTGCCCCTCACTTTTGCCACCATGCATCACATCACGCCTGTCGTCCTCGCCGGCGGCTCCGGCACGCGGCTCTGGCCACTCAGCCGCGCGCTCTACCCTAAGCAGTTCCTGGCCCTGTCCGGTACGTCGACCCTGTTCCAGCAGGCCTGCCTGAGGTTGGCCGCCCTGGCCGACGCGCACACGACCATCGCCGCGCCGCTGGTGGTCGGCAACGAGGAACACCGGTTCATGCTGCTGGAGCAGTTGCGCGAGATCGGCACGAGCCAGTCAACCTTGCTGCTCGAGCCCATCGGTCGCAACACGGCGCCCGCCCTCACCCTGGCCGCGCTCGCCAGCCGCGCCGCCCACGGCGACGACAGCATTCTCGTCGTCACGCCGGCGGACCAGACCGTGACCGACGGCCCGGCCTTCACACGCGCCCTGCGGCAGGCAGTGGCCGCCGCGGCCGACGGCAGCCTCGTCACGCTCGGCATCGTGCCCGACCGCCCCGAGACCGGCTTCGGCTACATCCACAGCGAAGGCGCCGACGCGGTGCGGCGCGTCAAGGCCTTCGTCGAGAAGCCCGATCGGGCCACCGCCGAGCGCTACCTCGACGACGGCGGCTACGCCTGGAACAGCGGCATGTTCGTGCTGCGCGCGTCGGTGTGGCTGGCCGCGCTGGCGCATTTCCGGCCCGACATTGCACAAGCCACCGAAGCCGCGTGGGCCGGCCGCAGCACCGACGCGAGCTTCGTGCGACCCGACAAGGCCGCCTTCGCGGCCATCCCCGGTGAATCGATCGACTACGCGGTGATGGAGCCCTGCCCGGCCGACGCGGCCAGCGGCTTCAGTGTGAAGATGGTGCCGCTGGACGCCGGCTGGAGCGACCTCGGGGCCTGGGACGCGGTGTGGCAGGTCAGCGAGCGCGATGCCCAGGGCAATGCCTCGCACGGCGACGCGCTGATCGAGGACAGCCGCAACACGCTGGTCCACGCGACCAGCCGGCTGGTCGGCGCCATCGGCCTCGACGACGTGATCATCGTGGAAACGCCGGACGCGGTGCTCGTGACCGATCGCTCGCGCAGCCAGCAGGTCAAGCAGATCGTCGCCAGCCTCCAGCGCGAGGGCCGCAACGAGGGCACGCTGCATCGGCGCGTCCACCGGCCCTGGGGCTGGTACGACAGCGTGGACGCAGGCGCCCGGTTTCAGGTGAAGCGCATCCTGGTCAAGCCCGGCGCCACGCTGAGCCTGCAGATGCACCACCACCGCGCCGAACACTGGATCGTCGTCTCGGGGACGGCGGAAGTGACCTGTGGCGAGAGCAAGAGACTGCTGACCGAGAACCAAAGCACCTACATTCCGCTCGGGGAAGTGCACCGGCTGGCGAATCCGGGCTCGATCCCCCTCGAGATCATCGAGGTGCAGTCCGGCAGCTATCTCGGTGAGGACGACATCGTGCGCTTCTCCGACACCTACGGCAGAGCGGACGGAGTCGGCACGGACCGCAAATGATCCTCGTGACCGGCGGTGCCGGTTTCATCGGCAGCAACTTCGTTCTCGACTGGATCGCATCGACCGACGAGCCGGTCGTCAACCTCGACGTCCTCTCCTACTCCGGCAACCTGCGCAATCTCGCCTCGTTGCAAGGGAATGCCCGGCATGTCTTCGTGCGCGGCGACATCCACGATCGGCCGTTGCTCGACCGGCTGCTGGCCGACCACCGGCCCCGGGCGATCGTTCATCTGGCCGCAGAAAGCCATGTCGATCGGTCTATCCACGGGCCCGGGGCCTTCTTGCACACCAATGTCGAAGGCTCGTTCGTGCTGCTCGAAGCCGCGCGCGCGTACTGGTCCGGATTGGCCGCCGGCAGGCGGGAATCGTTCCGCTTCCTCCACGTCAGCACCGACGAGGTGTTCGGCTCGCTCGAGCCCGGGGCACCGGCCTTCACCGAAACACACGCCTACGATCCGAGCAGCCCCTACGCGGCCAGCAAGGCCGCCAGCGACCACCTCGCCCGAGCCTGGCATCGCACCTACGATCTGCCGGTGGTGACGTCGAACTGTTCGAACAACTACGGGCCCTACCATTTCCCCGAGAAACTGATCCCGCTGACGATCGTCAATGCGCTCGCCGGCCAGACACTGCCGGTCTACGGCGATGGCCTGCAGATCCGCGATTGGCTGCACGTCGGCGACCACTGCCGGGCGCTCCGTACCGTGCTCGAACGAGGCCGTGTCGGCGAGACCTACAACATCGGCGGAGGGAGCGAGTTCGCCAACATCGACACCGTGCGGCGCGTGTGCGCGCTGCTCGACGAACTGCAGCCCGATCCCGCCGGCCCGTACGAACGCCTGATCCGCCTGGTCGCCGACCGTCCCGGTCATGACCGGCGCTACGCGATCGACACCCGCAAGATCGAACGGGAGCTGGGCTGGCGGCCGACCGAAACCTTCGAGACGGGGCTCCGCAAGACGGTCCAGTGGTACCTCGCTCATGCCGGCTGGGTGCGCGAGGTGCAAAGCGGCAGCTACCGCGACTGGGTGGCACAGAACTACGCCACGCGAACCCCAGGCCCCGCATGAGGATCCTGCTGCTCGGCAAGAACGGCCAGGTGGGCTGGGAGCTCCAGCGCGCGCTCGCCCCCCTCGGCGAACTGCTCGCGCTGGCGCGCGACAGCGCGCCACTCGCGGCCGATCTCGGCTGCCCCGAGGCCTTGGTGGCGACGGTGCGCCACGTGCGCCCGGACATCATCGTGAATGCAGCGGCCTACACCGCCGTCGACCGGGCCGAGCGAGAGCCGGCGCTCGCGCGAGCCGTCAACGCCATCGCGCCCGCGGTGCTGGCCCGCGAGGCAACGATGCTGAATGCAACCCTGGTGCACTTCAGCACCGACCACGTGTTCGACGGCTCGGGCAGTGCGCCGCGTGACGAGAACGCCTTGCCCGCGCCGCTCAACGTCTACGGCGCCACCAAGCTCGAGGGGGAGCAGGCCATCCGCGCCAGCGGCTGCCGCCACCTGATCCTGCGCACCAGCTGGATTCATGCAGCACGCGGCAGCAACTTCGCGAAGACCGTGCTGCGCCTGGGCGCCGAACGCGAGTGGCTCGAGGTCGTCGACGACCAGATCGGCGCCCCCACCGGCGCCGACCTGCTGGCCGACGTCACCGCGCACGCGCTGCGGGCGCTTCGACAGCAAGCCTCGCTCGCCGGCACCTACCACGTGGCCGCCAGCGGCGAGACCAGCCGGCATGGCTACGCCCGCTTCCTCATCGAGCGGGCGCGCCTGCACGGGCACCCGCTGAAACTGACAGCAGAGGCTCTCCGCGCGGTCCCCGACAGCGCCTGTCCGGCGCCGGCTCGACGGCCGCTCAATTCGCGCCTCGACACCGGCAGGCTGCAAGCCTGTTTCGGCCTGCATCTTCCGCCCTGGCGGGACGGCGTCGACCGCCTGCTGATCGAACTGCTGGGGCGCTGACGGCCGCTGGCCGACCGCGAAATGTTCATGCATCGAAAAGGCATCCTCCTCGCCGGCGGAACCGGCACCCGGCTGCACCCGGCGACGCTGGCCACCAGCAAGCAGCTCCTGCCGGTGTACGACAAGCCGATGGTGTACTACCCCCTGACCACGCTGATGCTGGCCGGCATCCGCGACATCCTCGTCATCAGCACAGCGCAGGACCGCTCCCGCTTCGAGGCGCTGCTCGGCGACGGTGCACGCTGGGGCCTGAGCCTCCGCTACGGCGTGCAGCCAAGCCCGGACGGATTGGCGCAGGCCTTCACGCTCGGACGCGACTTCATTGCGGGCGCGCCGAGCGCGCTGGTGCTCGGCGACAACATCTTCCATGGACACGACCTCCAGCCCTTGCTGACCCGCGCTGCCGCGCGATCGGCCGGAGCCACCGTATTCGCCTGCCATGTGCAGGATCCGGAGCGCTACGGCGTGGTCGAGTTCGACGCGCAACGCCGCGCCATCAGCATCGAGGAGAAGCCGCAAGCGCCGAAGAGCGGCTATGCCGTGACCGGCCTGTACTTCTACGACGAGCAGGTCTGCGACATCGTCGCCGGCCTGCAGCCGAGCGCACGCGGCGAGCTGGAGATCACCGACGTCAACACGCACTACCTGCGTGCGGGCCGGCTCGAGGTGGAGATCCTGGGACGCGGGTATGCCTGGCTCGACACCGGCACCCCTGACAGCCTGCTCGATGCCGGCCAGTTCATCGCCACGCTCGAGAAGCGCCAGGGCCTGAAGGTGGCCTGTCCTGAGGAAGTGGCCTTCCGTGCCGGCTGGATCGACGCCGGACAACTCGAGGCACTGGCGTTTCCGATGCTGAAGAACGGCTACGGCCAGTATCTGCTGCGCGTGCTGCGGGAAACGGTTTACTGATGAAAGCAACCCCCACGACCCTGCCCGACATCCTGGTGCTCGAGCCCGAGGTGTTCCAGGACGTGCGGGGGTTCGTCATGGAAGTCTTCAACCAGCAGGCTGTCGAAGCGGCGCTGGGACAGGCCGTGAACTTCGTGCTGGACGTCCACTCCCGCTCGCAGCGCGGCGTGTTGCGCGGGCTGCACTACCAACTGCCACCCTGTGCACAGGGCAAGCTGGTGCGGGTGATCGCCGGCCGGGTGTTCGACGTCGTCGTCGATGTGCGCCGCAGCAGTCCGAACTTCCGGCGCTGGGTCGGCGTCGAGCTGACCGCCGAGAGGCCGCAGCTGCTGTGGGTTCCGCCGGGATTCGCGCACGGCTTCCTCGCGCTCAGCGAAACGGCCGAGGTCTCGTACCGGACGACGAGCTACTACGCCCCCGGGGCCGAGGTCGCGGTGCGCTGGGACGATCCCGAGATCGGCATCGAATGGCCGCCAATGGACAGTCCCCCTACACTTTCGGCCCGTGACGCCCAGGCTCCTGGAATCACAGAGGCGCCGGTCTTCGACTGACACCACCCCTCCACGACCGCAGGTCCATGAACAAGAACACCCGCATCTTCGTTGCCGGCCACCGCGGCATGGTGGGATCGGCGATCGTGCGCCGGCTGCAGGCGGCGGGCTACACCGGCGTTCTCACGGCCTCGCGCGAACAGCTGGACCTGCTGGACCAGCGCGCCGTCCACGCATTCCTGGCGGAACATCGGCCCGAGTACTGTGTGGTGGCCGCGGCCAAGGTTGGCGGCATCGCCGCCAACGACCGGTACCGCGCCGACTTCCTGTACGAGAACCTCCTGATCGAGGCCAACCTCATCCATGGTGCCCACCTGGCCGGCGTGCAGCGGCTGCTGTTCCTCGGCTCGAGCTGCATCTACCCGCGCGACTGTCCGCAGCCGATTCGAGAGGACTCCCTGCTGACCGGCCCGCTGGAAGCGACCAACGAACCGTATGCGATCGCCAAGATCGCCGGCATCAAGCTGTGCGAGAGCTACAACCGCCAGTACGGTCGCCAGTACGTCAGCGCGATGCCGACCAACCTGTACGGCCCCAACGACAACTACGACCTGGCGACCAGCCACGTGCTGCCGGCCCTGCTGCGCAAGGCGCACGAGGCCCGGCTGCGCGGCGACGGCGAACTGGTGGTCTGGGGCAGCGGGACGCCGCGGCGCGAGTTCCTGTACGTGGATGACCTGGCCGACGCCTGCGTCCACCTGATGGAACTGGGCTACGACGGCCCGATCGTCAATGTGGGCTGCGGCACGGACCTCACCATCCGCGAACTCGCCGAGACCGTGATGCGCGTGGTGGGCTTCGAGGGCCGCATCGTCTTCGACAGCAGCAAGCCCGACGGCACGCCGCGCAAGCTGCTGGATGTCTCGCGCCTCACCGCGCTTGGATGGCGCGCGAAGGTTCCGCTCGAGGCGGGGCTCCGGCTCGCCTACGCGGCGGCACCGTTCGCGCGGCCTTGATGATGAACCCCGGGAAGAACGACATGGCCGACCCCAAGAAGACTGCTTTGATCACCGGCGTGACCGGACAGGACGGCGCCTACCTGTCCGAGCTGCTGCTCGACAAAGGCTACGACGTGCACGGCATCAAGCGACGCGCCAGCCTGTTCAACACCGACCGCATCGACCACCTGTACCAGGATCCGCACGTGGACCACCAGCGTTTCACGCTGCACTACGGCGACCTGACGGACAGCACCAATCTGATCCGCATCATCCAGCAGGTGCAGCCCGACGAGATCTACAACCTGGCGGCCATGAGCCACGTGGCGGTGAGCTTCGAGACGCCGGAGTACACCGCCAACGCCGACGGCATCGGCACCCTGCGACTGCTGGAAGCGATCCGCATCCTCGGCCTCGAGAAGAAGACCCGCTTCTACCAGGCCAGCACCAGCGAGCTCTACGGGCTGGTCCAGGAGACGCCGCAGAAGGAAACCACGCCGTTCTATCCGCGAAGCCCCTATGCCGTGGCGAAGATGTACGCGTACTGGATCACGGTGAACTACCGCGAGGCCTACGGCCTGTACGCCTGCAACGGCATCCTGTTCAACCACGAGAGCCCGCTGCGCGGCGAGACCTTCGTCACCCGCAAGATCACGCGAGCGGTGGCGCGCATCGCGCTGGGACTGCAGGACTGCCTGTACCTGGGCAACCTGAGTTCGCTGCGCGACTGGGGACACGCCCGCGACTACGTCGAGATGCAATGGCTGATGCTGCAGCAGCCTGGGCCCGAGGACTTCGTCATCGCCACTGGCGTGCAGTACAGCGTGCGGCAGTTCGTGGAGCTGGCCGCGGCCGAACTCGGTATCCGGCTGGCCTTCACCGGTCAGGGCGAACAGGAGATCGGCACCGTCACGGCGGTGGACGACGCGCGCGCGCAATGCAAGGTGGGCGACGTGATCGTGCGGGTCGATCCGCGCTACTTCCGGCCTACCGAGGTCGAGACGCTGCTGGGCGATCCCAGCAAGGCCAAGGCCAAGCTGGGCTGGCAACCGACCACGACGCTGCCGGAGCTGGTGAGGGAGATGGTCGAGGCCGACTACGCCTCAGCCCAACGCGACAATCTGGTCCGGCGGGCAGGCTTCCGAGCCTACGACTACCGGGAATGACGACGGCACCTCGTCGACAGTGTGGGCCGACCAGTTTTGGTGCACGGCTACACTCGGCGTTCACCCCGTGAACAGGCCTAGCATGTCACACGTCATTGCCGTCAACGCACCGGATGCGGATGCGGCACACCTGCAAGTCCTGCGCGTCCTGGAACGGCAACCCGCGCTCTCGCAGCGTGAACTGTCCGCGGCATTGGGGCTGAGCCTGGGGAAAACGCACTACCTGCTGCGCGCCTTGCTGGACCGCGGCCTGGTCAAGGCGAGCAACTTCAGGCGCAGCGACCGCAAGCTGGCGTATGCGTATCTGCTGACGCCGGCCGGGCTGCGAGAGAAGCTTCGCCTGACCCGGCGCTTTCTGTCGCGCAAGGAAGCCGAGTTCGAGCAGTTGCAGAAGACGATCGCCGCCTTGCGCCATGAACTGAATGCCGAGGAGTCTCGCCCTTGAACACCGGGCTGACGGCATCCGCAGCGCCGGGCAAACGCACGCCCTGGCAGATCCAGCGCGCCGTGCTGTTCGCGCTGCTCCAGCGCGACCTGAAAGCGCGTTTCGGCGGGCGCTGGCTGGGCGGCCTCTGGACGCTCTTCGAGCCACTGGCCCACGTGATCATCCTGATGTTGCTGTTTGGCTACCTGCGGCACCGCGTCGTGCCAGGTATTCCGTTTCCGCTGTTTCTGGTGACCGGCCTGATTCCCTATCTGATGTTCCGTAACCTGACGCTCCGGTTGATGAGCGCCCTCGACGGGAGCCGCGGACTGTTCGGATATCGCCAGGTGAAGGCCATCGACGTCCTGGTGGCGCGCGCTGGCATGGAGGTCCTGATCTACAGCGTGCTTTTCGTGGTGTTCCTCGTAGCGCTGGGTTGGACCGACTTTCAGTGGTTTCCGGACCGCCCGCTGCACCTCGCTGTTGCAAGTGCAGTGCTGATTGCATTCGGCTTCGGTCTGGGATTGTTGCTGGCGGTGCTGACGGATGACTTGCCGCAATTGCGGGTTTTTGTTCGCCTGATATTCATGCCCTTGTACTTCGTGTCGGGCGTGATCTTCCCGTTGCACTCGCTGCCGGCCGAATTCCTGCCATGGCTGCTGTGGAATCCGCTGTTGCACCTGATCGAGATTCATCGTGGTGACTTCGTCGAGAACTACCGGGTCATCGAGCAGGTGAACCTTTCCTATCCGGCCGCACTGGCCCTCGTGACACTGGCATTGAGTCTGGCGCTGTACCGTGTGCGCCGTCGGCAGCTTCTGGCTCGTTGAGCGATCCCGATGATCGAGCTGCGCCACGTCACCAAGTCCTACCCGACTCCGCACGGACGCCGCTATGTCTTCCGTGACCTGAGCTTCCGCTTTCCAGACGATGCCAGCATCGGGCTGATCGGCCCCAATGGCGCTGGCAAGTCGACGCTGATGCGCCTGCTCGGCGGCATCGACGCACCCGACCACGGCAAAGTGATCAGCGATGTGAACATTTCCTGGCCCGTGGGACTTTCCGGGGGCATGCAAGGAACCTTGAGCGGCAGAGACAACGTGCGCTTCGTCTGCCGCGTGTACGGCGCCGTCGGCAAGTCCATGCAGTCGAAGATCACCGAGGTGGAAGCCTTTGCCGAGATCGGCGAGTATTTCGACCTGCCGGTCAAGTCGTACTCCTCCGGCATGCGCTCACGCCTGGCTTTCGGGCTGAGTATGGCTTTCGATTTCGACTACTACCTGATCGACGAAGTGATGGCCGTCGGCGATGCACAGTTCCGTGCGAAGTGCCAGGTGGCATTCCGCAGCCGGCTGGAACGATCGAAACTGATTCTCGTGTCGCACAACATGGGAGACATCCGCGAATGGTGCGACGTGGTCGTGTTGATCAAGGACGGCAGCGCCACGCTCTACGAAGACGTGGAAGCCGGCATCCTGGCCTATCAGGGTCCGATCGACAATGCCGCCGTCCGTCGTGCAGCCAGGGCCAGGCGCGCCGCTCGGGCAGCACGCGCAGCTGCGCTGTTGTCAAGCGCCATTCCTGCGGCCCCGCCCTCAGAAGCCTCTTCCTCGACCCAGACTGAAGCCTCCGCATGAACCAATTGTTGTCGCTCAATCCGCGACGTCTGAAGCTGCTGTTGATCGTGCTGCCTCTGGTCCTGGCGGCGCTGTACTACGGCCTGTTCGCTGCCGACCGCTACGTCAGCGAATCCATCATCACGGTCCGTCAGGCGAACCAGGAGCAGTCACCCATTCCCGGTGTAGCGCTGATGCTGGCCGGCGTCAACCCGCCGTCCCGTGAAGAAACGCTCTACCTGCAGCAGTACATCCACTCGCTCGATCTGCTGAAGCGGCTCGATGCGCAGTTGGGCTTGCGGGCCCACTACGAGGCAGAGAAGGCCGATCTGCTGTTCCGGCTTTACGGAAACCACAGCCAAGAGGAGTTTCTCGACTACTACCGCAGCCGCATCGAGGTCCATTTCGACGACCTGACCTCACTGCTCACGGTGCGCGTGCAGGGCTTCGAACCGGAGTTCGCGCAGAAGCTGAACGCCGCCATCCTCGAAGACAGTGAGCGCTTCGTGAATGCCTTCTCGCAGCGCATGGCGCGCGAGCAGATGGGTTTCTCGGAGACAGAACTCGAGCGCGCCGCCACGCGGCTGCAGAAGGCCAAGACTGATGTGCTCGCCTTCCAGACCAAGCACAAGCTGCTGGATCCGGTGGCGCAGGCACAGGCCAGCGGTACGCTCACGGCAGAGTTGCAGGCGGGACTCGCGCGCCAGGAAACCGAGCTGCGCAATGCGCTCACCTACCTCAACAACAACAGCTACCAGGTCAAGGCGCTGCGCAGCCAGCTCGACGCCGCGCGCGCGCAGCTCGAAGTGGAGCGGCTTCGCGCCACCTCCGGGCGGAACGGAGAACGCCTGAACCGGCTGGCCGCCGACTTCCAGGGGCTGATCCTGCAGGCCGGCTTTGCGGAAGACTCCTACAAGGTGGCGCTGGCATCGGTGGAGAACTCGCGGATCGATGCCGCCCGCAAGATCAAGAGCCTGGTCGTCATCGAACCGCCCTCCTTGCCCGAAACGGCCATCTACCCGCGACGCATCTACAACCTGGTGACGCTGCTGGTCGTGAGCCTGCTGCTCTACGGCATTGTCCGGCTCGTGATCGCCACGATACGCGAACATCTTGACTGAGACCGCTCATGCACAAGGATCAATTCATGAATTACAGCGGTCGGGCCTTCCAGTTGGGGAGGGCCGCTCTCGCACGGGCAGCAGGCGTGCTGACGCTGGCGCTGCTGGCCGCGGGCCTGCCGGGGCCGGCAAACGCCCAGCAAACCTTCAACGACCCGCTGAACCTGGGCCCGCGAGGGCTTACCGAGATCCCCGATTTCGCCAGGCCTGCGCCTCCCGCTGCATCTGCCGCTTCGTCGGCACCGGCCAACGCCCCGCTTCCGCCGGGGGGACCGTTGCCGCCGGATCCCTACACGGCCCTGAAACCCATCGTCTTCGGCTCGCAGATCTTCACCGGCCGCTTCGGGGGCCAGGCCTTCACCGGCTTCAACCCCGACTACCAGATCGCGGCAGGTGACCGCGTCCACATCCGGATGTGGGGCGCCTTCAATTACGAAGCCACCCAAACCGTCGACGCCCAAGGCAATGTGTTCGTTCCCAACGTCGGCCCGATCAGCGTGCTCGGCGTGCGCAATGTCGACCTGAACAAGCAGGTCGAGACCCAGGTCAAGCGCACCTTCCGCTCCAACGTCGGCCTGTACGCGACCCTCGAAGCCGCCCAGCCCGTCAAGATCTACGTCACCGGCTTCGTGCGGGCCCCGGGTCTCTACAGCGGCTTGTCGTCGGACTCGGTGCTCGCCTACCTGGACCGCGCGGGCGGCATCGACCCCGACCGCGGCAGCTACCTCGAGGTGGACGTGCTGCGCGGCGGCCAGCCGCGCGCCAAGGTCAACCTCTACCGCTTCCTGCTCGACGGGCAGATTGCGCCGCTCCAGCTGCAGGACGGCGACACCATCGTCGCCGCGCCGCGGAAGCACACCGTGCAGGTGGGCGGGGAAGTGCTCAACCCCTATATCTTCGAGTTCGGCCAGGCCCAGGTGAGCGGCAGCGAACTGCTGGCCGTGGCCCGCCCGCGGCCAGCGGCCACGCACTTGAGCATCGTCCGCAAAGTGGGCGCCGAGCGGCGCAGCGAATACCACGCACTGGCCGAAGCCTCGCGGGTCACCATCCAGGACGGCGATGAAGTCACGGTCACGTCGGACAAGTACCCCGGCACGATCCTCGTGCGCATCGACGGCGCGCACCTCGGAGAACGGACGCTGGTGCTACCGTATGGCGCCCACCTGAAGGACGCGCTCGCTCGCCTGAAGCCGGCGCCGCAGGCTCGCGTCGAAGCGCTGCAGCTGTTCCGGCGTTCGGTGGCAGCACGGCAGAAGGAATTGATGGAGTCCTCTCTGCGCAGCCTGGAAACCTATGCGCTCACCGCACGCTCGGCCACCAGCGAGGAAGCCGCGCTCCGCGGCCGCGAGGGCCAGCAGATCCTCGAGTTCATCGAACGGGCGCGCAAGATCGAGCCTCGCGGGCAAGTGATCCTGGCGCAGGGCACTGCAGCCGGCGACACACTGCTCGAGGATGGCGACATCATTCGCGTGCCCGAGCGCAGCAACCTCGTGCTGGTGAGTGGCGAGGTGCTGTTTCCGAACGCGCTCGTCTACGACAGCCGGGCCAGTGCCACCGACTACATCAACCGCGCCGGTGGCTACACCCAGGGTGCCGATGAGGCCAAGCTCATCGTCATGCGGCAGGACGGCAGCATTGCCGAGGGCAAGCGCGCAGCACTGCAGCCGGGCGACGAGATCATGGTGCTGCCGAAGATCGAGACCAAGAGCGTCGAGTTGACGCGCGGCATCACGCAGATCATCTACCAGATTGCGATCGCGGCGAAGGTGTTGCTCGATCTGTAGCCCACCGTCATCCGCGATCCGAGCCGCACCCGCTCCATGACGGACGGGTGCCGAACGCCGCATCCTCAAGAAGAATGAAGCGAATACTGACCGTCTTCGGGACCCGTCCCGAAGCCATCAAGATGGCGCCGCTGGTGAAGCAACTCGAAGCCACGCCCGGCATCGACAGCCGCGTTTGCGTGACCGCGCAGCACCGGCAGATGCTCGACCAGGTGCTGGAATTGTTCGAGATCGAGCCTCACCACGACTTGAACGTCATGCGGCCCGGACAGGATCTTTTCTCGATCACGAGCGAAGTGCTCCAGGCAACGCGGCGGGTCTACGAAGCGGAGCGACCCGACATCGTGCTGGTCCATGGTGACACCACGACCACCTTCGCCGCCTCGCTGGCAGCGTTCTACCAGCGAATTCCCGTCGGTCACGTCGAGGCCGGGTTGCGCACCGGCAACCTCTACTCGCCTTGGCCGGAAGAAGCCAATCGCAAGCTCACAGCCAGCTTGGCTCGCCTCCACTTCGCTCCGACCCCCGCGGCGCGCGACAACCTGCTGCGAGAGAACGTCGCGCCGGACCGGATCGTGGTGACCGGCAACACCGTGATCGACGCCCTGCTGGCCGTGCAGCACAAGCTGGAAGCCACGCCATCGCTGGGCACCGGCTTCGAAAGACAGTTCTCCTATCTGCCTGAAGGCAGCCGCGTGCTCCTCGTCACCGGCCATCGCCGCGAGAACTTCGGTGACGGCTTCGAACGCATTTGCGAGGCCCTGGCCTCGCTGGCCCGAAGGTACGAAGACCTGCAACTGGTCTATCCCGTGCACCTGAATCCCAATGTGCGTGAACCGGTACAGCGCCTGCTCAGTGGCATTGGCAACGTGCATCTCATCGAGCCGCTGGACTACCTGCCCTTCGTCTACCTGATGAACCGTGCCACCGTGATCCTCACCGACTCCGGCGGCATCCAGGAAGAAGCACCGTCCCTCGGCAAGCCGGTCCTCGTGATGCGCGACACCACCGAACGTCCCGAAGCCGTGGAAGCGGGCACCGTGCGCCTGGTCGGCACGTGCACCCGATCCATCGTCGACGGTGTCTCGCTGCTTCTGGACGATCGCACGGAGTACGAGCGCATGAGCTTCGCTCACAACCCCTACGGCGACGGCCGTGCCTGCGAGCGCATTGCACAGCTGCTCGCTTCGCAGCCCATCTGAGACGTCTTTCCGCTGAACACCATGAGCGCACCCGAAACCTTCACAACCGTCTCGATGATCGGACTGGGCTACATCGGGCTGCCGACAGCCGCGATGTTTGCCGCGCGCCGCACCAAGGTGATTGGCGTCGACATCAACGCCCACGCCGTCGACACGATCAATCAGGGCCGTATCCACATCGTCGAGCCGGAACTGGACATGATCGTCCACAGCGCAGTCACGCAAGGGTGGTTGCGCGCGACGACACGCCCGGAAGCGGCCGATGCCTTCCTGATTGCCGTACCGACCCCTTTCAAGGGAGATCACGAGCCTGACGTCAGCTACGTCAAGTCAGCCGCCGAATCGATCGCGCCGGTGCTGCGCAGGGGCAACCTCGTGGTGCTGGAGTCAACCTCGCCGGTCGGAACGACCGAACAGATGGTCCAGTGGCTCGCAGCCGCGCGCCCCGACCTTCGGTTCCCGGTCGACGGCGCCGGCGACGTCGACATCAATGTTGCGTACTGCCCAGAGCGCGTACTGCCCGGCCACGTGGTGCGCGAACTGGTCGAGAACGATCGCATCGTCGGCGGACTTACACCGCGCTGCTCCGAGCGGGCCGTGGCGCTCTACCGTACTTTCGTCAAGGGTGAGTTGCTGGTGACGAACGCGCGCACCGCCGAGATGTGCAAGCTGACGGAAAATTCTTTTCGAGACGTCAATATTGCCTTCGCCAATGAACTTTCGATCATTTGCAACAAGCTCGGCATCAACGTCTGGGAACTGATCAAGCTGGCGAATCGCCATCCGCGCGTCAATGTCTTGCAGCCCGGACCCGGCGTTGGCGGCCACTGCATCGCGGTAGATCCCTGGTTCATCGTTCACAGCAGTCCCGCTGAAGCGCGCCTGATCCGCACTGCACGTCATGTCAACGATGACAAGCCCCACTGGGTGATCGATCAGGTCAGCGAGGCAGCCCATTCGATCGCCGCGGAGAAGGGCATCGATGTGGCCACTGTCCAGATCGCGTGCTTCGGCCTCGCGTTCAAGGCCAACATCGACGATCTGCGCGAGAGTCCTGCACTGGAAATCACGCAGGCGCTCGCGGAACGCCATCCCGGGATGGTGGTCGCGGTCGAGCCGCACATCGAGGTGCCCCCCGATGGACTGCAGCGGCTCGATGTCAAGCTGGTGACCGCAGAGGCGGCCCTCACACACTGCGATGTCGTCGTCCTGCTCGTCGATCACAGACAGTTTGGAGCGATCGGCCGCGCTCAGCTCGCGAACAAGCGCGTCGTGGACACCCGTGGCCTTACTTCAATCTGAGCGATGGCCTTCTCCGTGACGCAACCAGCACATCCGAAATTCCGAGCGCTTCACTCATGACGCAAGACTCTGTCGCCGCCTTCTTCAGCGATCTCGAGCCGTTCTTTTATGGACGCAGCATGACGTACGTCGACGTGGGTGCATTCGAAGGCGAGGTACTTGAAAAGTTGATCGAATCCTCGCTCAAGGTCGGCGAGGCCCATTTGTTCGAACCGAACCCGGACTCGTTCGCCACTCTGGAGCGTCGCGCCAAGGGGATGTTCAAGGGTCGACGTCTAGAGCTCCATGGCGTCGCTCTGGGAGCAGAGAGGGGCGTTGTCAGGCTGACGAAGGCACGCAGCATGACGCGCGTTGCGTACGAGTCGAAGAGTGAATCTGGCGCGTCGATGCCGTTCGATTCAGCGTCGGTGGAACGACCGATCGTGACGCTCGACGAGATGCTGGAGATCGTGACCGAGCGTCGCATTTCCCTGCTGAAGATCGATGTCGAAGGCTTCGAGCTCGAGGTGCTTCGCGGTGCGCAGCGGTTGCTCAGTGAGCAGGCCGCCGATGTGATCTACATCGAGGCGGGCATGAATCCGGAGAGCCGGCAGCACACCTATTTCCACGATATCGATGCGGCACTGACAGCGCACGGCTACCGGCTGTTCCGTGTGTACGAGCAACAGCACGAATGGCTGGAGGATTCGCCCTTCCTGCGGCGTGTGAATGCAGCGTACTTCAGTCGCCGATTCGGTGATGGCAACCCCTACCGCGTCACTCAGGAGTTGTTTCGTGTACGTGCCGAGGCCACACAAGCGAAGGCCGCGCTTCTGGCGGGCGAGCGGCGAACTGCCGAGTTGACAGCGGCGCTTCTGGCCGGCGAGCAGCGAGTTGCCGAGTTGACGCGACAGATCGAGATCCAACAGACGACCTCTGCGGAGCTTTCCGATCAACTCGCCGTACAGCAGCAACGCGCCTCGGCCACCAACCTCGAACTCGACGAGGCACGGCGACTCGCCTCCGAACTTTCGAGAAAATTCGACGCGCAGAAGTTGCGTACAGCAAGAGCCGAGCAGGCTGCTTCCGTCGAGAAGTCTGCGTCGGCTGCCACCATCGCATCACTCAAACGGAAGCAGCATCAGTTGACCGATCTCGGTCACGCCGTGATCAAGCAAGCCGTTCGCGCAGATCAATTGTCGCGTCAGTCGGATCTGCAACGCCAGCAGATTCAACAGCAGCTTGCCTACAGACTGGGCAGCGTGCTCGTGGCTTGCAGGCGCCAACCTGCCAAATTGATCGTCTTGCCGTGGCTGCTGATACGCGAAGGGCTGAAGCACCGGCACGACCGTCAGTTGCGGCGAACCGCCGATGCGGCCGCAGCAGGAGTCTGGCAACATCTCGGCGCCCGTCAAGCATGGCGACCTCAGTCGGTGCTGGCGAAGGCAGCACCGCAATGGCTTGCAATCGACACGACACCGGAAGTGGCGTCGCTTGGCCTTCGGTTGAGATTGCAGGCGCCGGACGGTGGTGCAGGCGATGGCGCCATGCTTCTTTTCGAGTGTACCGACACGTCGGGAAAGGCCTTGGCGCTGAGCGACACCCACTTCGATCGAACGCCAGCGGTGGATGGCCGATACCAAAGACCGCTGGGTGTCGATATCGACACATTGCACGACTTGCAGATCGCCTTGCCTGATGGTTGCCGAACGATTCGCGTCGCGGTTATTCGCCACAGCGCCCGGCACGTCTTTCGCGTTGTCTTTGAGCAGGTCAATCGCAGCACCCAGTTGCCGCAGATTTCATCACCAGTCGCGCCCATCGCCGAGAAGCGCCGCAGCACAACGACAGCGGAGCCCTTGTCGCCGGGGCGGCTGAGGGTCTTGTCCCTGCTCGACCCATTTTCAGAGCATTGCTTCGCGCCGGAGTTCGATCTCGTCCCACTCCGACGCAGCGGATGGTCTGATCAAGTGACTTCAGGGGCTTGGGACCTGTTCTTCGCCGAGTCGGCCTGGCGCGGAAATGGAGGGACGTGGAACTACTGCATGACGAAGTTCGCCGGCACACAGGGCGACGACCTGCGCGGCGTGCTCGCCCTTTGCCGGTCGCGCGGTATTCCGACCGCCTTCTGGAACAAGGAGGATCCTGCGAATTTCGATGTCTTCATCGACGTTGCCAGGCAGTTCGACCATGTCTTCACGACCGATGCAGACTGTGTACAGCGTTACCGAACTCAGTTGGGGCACGATCGCGTTCACGTCTTGCCGTTTGCAGCGCAATCCACGATGCATCACCCCATCCTGGAGGCGAGTCGCAATGCGCGAGTGGCCTTTGCCGGTAGCTGGAACGGCATCAAATATCCTGCCCGCGCCAAGTGGCTTGACATCCTGCTGACAGCGCCGATGGCGCGAGGCATCCTCGACATTTTCGATCGGTATGCGGATGCCGCCGATCCGGCACAGCGGTTCCCTGAGCGCTTTGGTACTGCCATAAGGGGCGCAGTGCCGTACGACGTCATCGCAGATCAGGTCTACCGACGCTACGGCGCCATGATCAACGTCAACTCCGTCGAGGAGTCTCCGTCGATGGTGGCTCGGCGCGTGTTCGAATTGGCGGCCAGCGGCACCCCGCTGATCTCCTCGCCCTCGCCCGCTTTGGAGGGCCCCTTCGCGAAAGTGGTCGATGTCGTGACAACGACCGACCAGGTGTCTCGCACGCTGGAAGCACTGCTCTCGGATGAACTCACGTCGTTGAGGCGCAGTGCACGAGGCGTCAGGCTCGTGCATGGTCAGCACACCTATCGACATCGCGCCGCCGAGGTCGCGAAGGCACTCGGTTTGCGAAGTGATTCGACCTCTCCGCCGGAGACCATCACGGCCATCTGCGTCTCCAAGCGCCCCGGGTTCCTGGCTCAGGTTGCGTCCATGATGAATGCGCAGACGCATCCAAGCGTGCGACTCATCTTTGTCGCACACGGAGACGGTTTCGATCTGGGAAAGATCAAGGCGGCCTTCGATCGAAGGCTGGAGGCAACCGTGCTGCATATGCCCGGGCAGGATTCCGTTCTGGCTGACGGTCTCAATCTCGCGATCGAACACTCGACGACGCCGTTGCTGGCCAAGATCGACGATGACGATCACTACGGCCCCGACTACCTGGCCGACGCCGCACTTGCATTCAGCTACAGCGAGGCCGGCCTCGTTGGCAAGGGGTCCTATTTCTGCTTTGTCGAACGAACCAACCAGATGGCCCTGCGGTTTCCGTCGAAGCACTACCGCTACACGAAGCTGGTGCACGGCGGCACCCTGGTCTGGGACCGTCGCCGAACCGGCGAACAGAGATTCGAGCGTGTGCGCCAGGGTACCGACACCGCATTCCTGAAGGCGCTGCAGGAACGCGCCGTACCCATACTCTCCACGGATCCCTTCAATTTCGTTCACATGCGATACGCAGATTCGGCGCAGCACACCTGGCGCATCGATGACGATGAATTCCTTCGCAAGGCCCGCATCCTTCAGGACGGCCTGAACCTCGATCTCGCCTACATCTGACATCAAAGCGCAGCCACCTATGAGCCCGATCGACATCGACCTCGGCCCTTTGGCCGACCCCCTGATGCTTGCCGTCCGTGAGCAGTACGAACGTCATTACCAAGAGAAGTACGGTGACGACAAGAAGGGCTTGTATCTCGACGCCGACTGGCGACGGCTGCAGTACGCTGCGTCGCTGATTCCACCGGGAACCCAATCAATCCTCGAGGTTGGCGTGGGACCTGGCCCGATGCTCAACTACCTGACGCTGCTGGAGCGTTTCACCAGCGTCGTCGGCATCGACATTCGCCGGTACAGCAAGTTTCTACAGCTCACGCCTGCGCTCGACTTCCGCATCATGAGCGTCGACAAGCTGCAGTTCCCCGACCGCCACTTCGACATGGTCTTCTGCATGGAGGTCCTCGAGCACGTGCCCACCGAGGTGATGATGCGCGGCATCGAGGAACTTCGACGCGTCACGAAGAACAAGCTGGTGATGAGCGTTCCGTTCGAAGAGCCGTTGCCGCTGCCTTCATATCACCTGCAGCGCTTCGACGCACCCAGGCTCCAATCCGTTTTCCCGGATGCAGAGGTCAGCATGCTGCATCGCCCACGGCGTCGCGGTTGGGCCTGGGCCATGTTGACTGAAACACCGGGTCATGGATTGCCCGCCGCTTGATACAAGACAGAAACTGAGTTCATCGGAAACGACGATTGAAGCCGCTCCCCACCAAGTTCGATCCGAGAACGCAAAGCGCTTCCCGGATTCTCGATCAGCTGCATCGGAGTCATCCAATCGGTACCGTTTCGACTGACGATATCGCAGCGGCGCTGTCATCCCGTCGGGATCTGGAAAGCCTCGAGCATCTGAACGCACTGTTACCGGCTCGTGGCGGCATGAAGTACGACGACGCCTCTCTTGCGCATCGGTCACAGCGCCGGATGAACAAGGCGTTTCAGGTCGCCGGACAGGTGAGCGGAGGATCATTTCACACGGTGCTCGATATCGGCTGTGGCCGTGGCGACAACTTGCGCGGTCTTCAGCAACGTGAAAGCTATTGCTATGTCGGCCTCGACATCGATGATCGGCGATTTCCAGCAACCCGATCTCGGCAGGATGCAGAACGCTCGGAGCGATTCATCTGCGCTTCGGCGGAAGGCATTCCCTTGCCCACTGGATCGGTTGATCTCGTCGTGAGCTTCAACGTTCTTGAACACCTGCCGCAACCCGGCGTCGTGATTCAGGAGATTGCCCGCGTGCTGCGCCACGGCGGCGTGTTCTTCACGCAGTTCGGTCCGCCCTGGAACGCGCCCTTCGGGCCGCATCTGACGCGATTCAGCGGTGTGCCGCACCTCCACCACCTTTTCCCGGACGACGTCGTTGCCCGATTCACGAAGCGTGAAGATGCCTATTGCACCGTGAACCGCTTGCCGCTGGAGGTATACCGCCAACATCTCTGGAACACAGCCTCGACGGATTGCCGCTACTACTGGGAGCACCTGACCTTCGATCACGTCTGGGCGTGGCCTCATTTCCTGGAGGCTCATCGGCCGACCGATCAGAGCGAATGCATCGTCAATCGCGTCGACGCCGCACTGGTCAAGACCGGCATCTGAAGACCCGGCGACCCGTCTCCGCGTCAGTCATCGAGCCGGCGGACTCTCGCGTCGATTGCCGACAGCATCTCCTGTCCGAACCGCGCGTTCGCGTGGTGAAAATCGTTCGCGTCGGCCGCATGGAACTCCGGTGACAGGAATCCACCGTTGGACAGAATGCTCGCTGCAAGCCCCTCCATCGGACCGATCGATTCGACCCCGCGCGCCTGGAGCGCGCGTTGAACGACTTGCACCGCCGTGGCATGCAAGACCGCGCCAACGCGCGCCTCGATCGATCTCCCGAACTTCGGATCGTCGCGCCGCGGTGGCGGTGCATGCAGCGCGAAACAACGAACGCCTGTTTCCGACAGGTCGGTCAGGAACTGCATCGAGTATCGGAAATGATGCAGGACGATCTGCTCGACCACGGCCACCGACAGGGGTTGTCGTGGCCGCTCGCAAACAGCCCAGGGACTGAATCGACGCCAAACGGGACTGCGCAGCAATATCGTCGTCGTGTACGGGATCGAGAACACGAAGATCCGTCGGTCGTCGCCCGAGATGGATTGGGCTCCGATCACTGCAGCGAGCTCACGCGCCGCATCCGTGTCGGTCAGCACCACCTCATTGTCGCGGCGTCGATGAAAGGCTTGCAGCGTTGTCGGGAAGGAGAACAGCTTGCGGACGCTGGCCCGACCGAGTGTCGGAAGGCTTTGCGACCCAGAGTTCTGCTCGAGCGCATGACCGAGCGCAACCACATGGGAATCCCCGAGGATCAGCACCTGCTTCAAGAAGCGGGCCCCGCATCCAGCTTGGTTTCATCACAAAGCGTTGCCAGTTCGATGCGGTTCTCTTCTTCGACGCGTTGCTCGCATGCTTCGACGCCTGCGTCGACGGATACCGATGTCGGACACGCGTCTTCTCCTTGCGGCGCCCGATAGGTCGCCACGAAACTCGACATGACGCGTTGCACCCCCTGGGCCGTGACGTTTCGCATGTCCGCATCGAAGCTGATCTCGGAAGCCCCGGCCGACGTCACGAGTTCATAGCTCGGAAAGTAGTCGACATGGTCATGTCTTCGACACAGTTCGCCTGCCACGGCCCGAAGCACGCTCTTGGAATAGGACGTCGCGACGACGACATGATCGCGCGAGGCCGTCGCGGCCAGAGGAACAGGCGACACCGTCAGCAAGAAGCGGAGATCCGGATTACGCCGGCGAGCGCCGGCGATGAACGACTCCATGTCTTCCAGGACCTCCGAGAATCCTTGGTTCCGGAAGCCGTGGATCGAAGCATCGAAATGTCCCGCGATCGTCCCCGGACACAGCGGATAGGCCGTTCCGTCCCGTTGATCGAGCCACAGTTCGGTCAGCCCCATCGTGAACACCAGAACCTCGGATTCGCGGAACATCCTCTTGAGCGCGCGCTCATGCGAACGCCGCAAGGCGATCAGTTCATCCAAGCTGGCAAACCCCCCGGGTTCGATCGTGGGGCGGTAGGCGTCATAGAACCGGCCTTCAGTCTCCCAGACCATCTCGGCGTGGTGTTCGCCGAACGCCCGCTGGAGCAACTGCAGCAGTTGCCTGGACGTATAGACGTTGCCCGACCGGACCGAGAACAGTCCGTAACCGTAGGCAGCCTGCTGGTCGACGGGGAGCAATGACGGCGCAGGTTCGTAATCGATGAAGCTGTAGTGCCGCTCACGTAAGACGCGGCCGATGTGCTGAGCGAAGCAACTCCCCAGCGTCGCGATTCGAGTCGACTGTGTGATTTCGAACTTCGGAGTGTCGAGGGAGATCGGATCTTCGGAACGCCACGCCTTGACCGTACGCCGCCAGAAATGCTTGTCGGGAAGATCGGCGTACGGGTGTCGGCTCATCGCGGCTGGCTCCCGCGAGGCATTGCGCGAGTCGATGTGGACGGAGACTGCATGAGGACACGCTCCCTCACCGCAGGAAGTTCGCACTGGTTGGAAGGACGTTCGCCGTGCCTGATGTCCAGCGCGACCGGCGTCACCGGTTTGCCGTCCAGTCGATTCCCTGCAAACCGGTTGCTCCAGGACGGGCACTCGTCCTTTCGTTCACAGTCCTTGCGCTTCGTCGCATCGCAATACCAGTCCTGAAAGACGGCCGGCAGCGTTTGCCGGCGAAACTCGTTGTCGACGATCTGGTTCTCGTTCGACGCATCACGAAGCTTGATGGCGACGCCGCAGTTGTCGTCGAAGCTGTTGCCCTCGATCCGGTTCCGATTGCTCCCGTGCGCCATGTAGATCGGATGAAGAAGGCTGCAGTCCCCGACATTGCGGACCCGCAGAAAGCTGTTTCCCTTGACGACCGAATCGCTGATCCCCACGAACCGCAGTGCCGCGGTCGACGGAGGTGCTTGCAGGCTGCCAATATCCTCGAAGCGGTTCGACAAGACCTTCACGGCAGATGCGAGCTGCTGGCCGGCACCTGCCTCGAACGGCGCCTCGATCGACAACGCCGTGCTATACCGACGCACGTCGAGGCCCTCGATCGTGAGCGGCAGCCGCATGGGGGTCTGCGCCAGAACGCGCAGCCATGTGCCCTGGTTCGTCTCTCCATCGAAGATCGGACGCTGCGTGGAGTCCGCGGCCCGGATGGCGATCGGCGGTGGCTCGGTCTTCAGTCGCAGGACATTGCGCTGGCCTCGGTACGTACCCGGCGCCACCAGGATTTCCGTGCTACCCGGCCCGGCCTGACGAATCGCCACCTGCAGGGCCCGCCCCAGAGACGCCACCGCAGTCCCCGGGCTCGCACCCGAGTTGGCATCCGCGCCGTCCGCCGCCATGTAGACCGCCATGCCCTGCGCCTGGGCCGCGAACGGAAGCACCAGCAGCAGCATCAGGGTCCAGGCCGTCGCAAACGCCCGACTAAGCGCCAAAATGCCGGACCAAGCTCGACGCCGGCCGAGGGATGGATGTCCGGTCGCGCACAAGATCTCTGAAAGAGTATTCATGGTGGATTGCCCCGCTCGAATTGCCCGCGTGACGATGGCCGCTGACCGCCGGCTGCTGCCGACCATACGCCAAGACTGGTGGATCGATCCTGACGACAGCGACCAGACGCCGACTTTAGGTCGATCCGGTTTGCCTGTGCTTTCGTGAATCCACTGTCCGCGGATCGCCGCTACGGCCTGTGCTGGTACCGCCGCCGCATGACCACGCTGGAGGCGCTGCTGGAGGCCCGCGTGGTCCATCCGCCGCTGCTCGGCCGCCGGGTCGATGCCCTGCTGGCCTGGGGCCGCAAGCGCGGGACGGCGCGTGCGCTGCGCTGGCCCTGGGCCACCGACCTGCCGGTCTGGTACGCCGAGGACGGCTTCCTGCGCTCGGTCGGCCTGGGACACCGCGATCCGCCGCTGTCGATCGTGCTCGATCCGGTCGGCATCTACTACGATGCCACCGCGCCGTCGGGCCTGGAGGCCCTGGTACGCGCCGGCCATGACGCCGCGCAGCAGGCCCGCGGCGAGGCGCTGGCGCGCCAGTGGCGGGCGGCCCGGGTGTCCAAGTACAACCACGCCCCGGAGGCCGCCGCGCCGCTGGCCGGCGAGCCCTGCGTGCTGGTGGTCGACCAGACACGCGGCGACGCTTCGATCCATTGCGGCCTGGCCGACGAGCGCAGCTTCCGACGCATGCTGGAGGCAGCACTCGACGAGCATCCCCGGCTCCCGGTGCTGCTGAAGGTGCACCCCGACGTCGTGGCCGGCCGCAAGCGCGGACACTTCGACGACCTGGGTGCCGCTGCATCGCGGGTGCATGTGCTGGCTACCGATGCGCACCCGCCGTCGCTGCTGGAGTCGGCGCAGGCCGTCTACACGGTGACGTCGCAGATGGGTTTCGAGGCCCTGCTGTGGGGTCGGCCGGTGCGCAGCTTCGGCATGCCCTTCTACGCCGGCTGGGGGTTGACCGGGGACGACCTGCCGGCTCCGACCCGGCGCGCCACGCCGCAGCCGGTGGCGCTGGCCGGCCTGGTGCATGCGGCTCTGATCGACTACCCGCGCTACCTCGACCCCGACACCGGTCGGCGCTGCGAGGCCGAGCGGCTGATCGACTGGATCGGCATCCGCCGCCGGAGCGCCGCGACGTGAGGCTGCCGCTGCAGGGACTGCAGCGGCTCGAGCACCGCCTGCTCGAACGCCGCGCCGCCCGTCAGCCCTCGCCGCTGCAGCAGCTGGCGATCCTGCTGCGTGACGCCCATGCGCCGCCCGAGCGTCCGCTCGCGCTGTGCATCGACCTCGGCCTGGTCCATCGTGCGCGGCAGCTGATGGAGCGTACGCGTGCTCCGCTGGCCTTGCCCGCGGCGATCCAGCTCGCCTGGCTGGAGGGCGACTTCGACGCGCTCGACCGCTGCGCCGCCGATCCGGCCACTGCCGCGGCGCTCGCTCGCGCGTCGCAGGGCGTGCAGAACCGCTGTCTGTCGATCCTGGCCTCGCGCGCGCCGCAGGCCGCGCTCGCGGTGGTGCGGGCGATGCCGCGGCGCCCGGCCTGCGCGCCGGCCGTCGCGCTGCGGGCCGGCGATCCGGACACCGCCGCCACCTGGCTGCGTGCATGGCCGTGGCGGCTGCATGCCGACTACCTGCTGCTGGCGGCCAACCAGGCCGGCGACGGACCGCAAGGCCTGGCCTTCCTCAACCGCTATCTGGCGCGCCACGGCCTCGCCGCGCTGCGGCTGCGCCGGTCCGACGCGCCACTGGGCGTGACCCAGCTCGCGCCGTGCGGGCCGAACGCTGCGCCGGCGTCGACGGCCGCCGGCGAGGCCCGGCTGTCGGTGGTGATCCCCACCTTCGACAACGCACTGCACATCCGGGCCTCCGTCGAGTCGATGTTGCAGCAGACGCTCAGGCCCGACGAAGTGCTGGTGATCGACGACGCCAGCCGCGACGACACCGCCGCGATCGTCGCGGCCCTGGCGCAGGTGCACCCGGGCGTCGTGCGCCTGCTCCGGCTGCCGCACAACCGCGGCGCCTACTTCGCGCGCAACCTCGGCCTGGCCGCCGCGCGCGGCCGCTTCGTCGCCTTTCACGACGCCGACGACTACGCGCACCCGCAACGCCTCGAACTCGCCCTGGCCCCGCTGCTGGCCGACGAGCAGCTCCACGCGACGACCAGCCGCTGCGTCCGGCTGGCCGACGACGGACAGTTCGGCGAGGCCCGCACCTGGCCCCTGACGCGCTGGACGCCGATCTCGCTGCTCATGCGGCGCGAGGTCGTGCTGCACCGGGTCGGCTACTTCGACGACCTGCGCTTCGGCGCCGACAGCGAATACGTCGCGCGGCTCAGGCTGCTGCTGGGCGAACGGCACCACCGCCTCGTCGCGCACCCGCTGTCGCTGTTCGGCCAGCGTGCGGGCTCCTTGACGACCTCGGGCGAGGCCGGCTTCGACCGGCAGGGCTGGTCGGGCCCGCGGATCGCCTACCAGGAGGCCTGGACCGAGCGCCATCTCGCTCACCTCCTGCGGGGCGACGCGCTGTTCACGCCGCTGCCCGCGGAAGTGGCCGCGACCCTGGCAGGCCTCGACAACTGAGGGGCGGCCGGACCGCGTCAGGCAGGCGGCGCAGCCCCGGACGACAACCGGGCCGCATCGTAGTGCGTCGCCACGATGTCCCGCGTCAGTGCCAAGTCTTCGGCGCTGTAGGCCCACACGTCGCCCGGCGCCTGGCAATGCCGCAGCACGGCCGCGCGCAGTGCCCTGCCCGCCGCCAGGTCATCGGGCCGCGCCGCCGCGGCCGCGAGCTGCGGTGCGAAGTCCTCGCGGCTCACCCGCGTCACGCTCGGGTGGCCGGTGTAGAAGCTGTCGGCGAAGCACAGCACCGGCTTGCCGTGGATCGCCGCCTCGAAGCCCACGTTCGAATTGAGGCAGACGAACACCGCGGGACGCTCGTTGAAGCGCGCCAGGCTGCCGTCGATCCAGCGCGCGCCGGCCGGCAGCCGGTAGCTGCGTACGTCCATCGGGTGCTTCTTCACCAGCAGCGGGGTCCCGGGCAGCGCGTTCCGCATCTGACGGGCCACGAAATCGATCAGTTCCTGGTTGTGCCGGAACGGCGAGTACATGACGAACTGCGAATCCGTCGGCAGCTGCAGCGGCAGCACCACCACCGGCCCGTCGGTCGCCGGCGGTTCCGGGGCCTGCGCGAGCGGCAGTTCGGGATGCTCGGCACCAAACTGCTTGAGGGCGATGCGCAGGTAGTTGAAGAAATGGTAGCTCTTGTGCTGCATCGGCCGGCGCTGCGGCTGCAGCGAGCCGAGCAGGCCGTTGAGCGCCATGAAGCCCACGAAACGCAGCTTCAACCAGGGCTCGATCGCGCGGCGCGGCGGCAGATCGAAAGGCGGGAGCGCCTCGAGCAGGGGCGATTGCTGCGCCTGCCGCAGGCAGAAGCGCGCATTGAGCCCCTGCGTGCTCAGGCTCGCGGTGCGGTAGCGGAAGGCGCCGCGCTCGAAGAACACGCAGACGACGCCCAGCTGCTGCGCCGCCAGGTGCGCCGCCTGCGAGAACGGCCGGGCATCGGAGAACACCAGGCAGACGTCGGTGCGTTCAGCGGTGAAGCGCTGCTTGAACCACTCCACGGCGTGCGAGAAGGCGCGCCGGAATTCCGGCGAGTCGGTCTGCGCCCAGCCCGCCCGCTCGAAGGCCGGTGGCACGTCGTGCGCCTGCGCCGGCTCGCCCGGCGTCCAGACCTCGGTGCGGTCGCCGCCCGCATACAGGCGGTAGGCCGGGCAGGACAACAGGGCCACCACGCTGCCGCCCGACGCGTGCGCGAGCCGCGCCGCGAGCGCATGGAAGTAGCGGCTGTACGGTGGGTCGAGGTAGGCGACGTTCATGCCGGACGCCCGGTGCACTGCGGCCCGACACCTGAAGCCGCGGCCACGGTGTCGTCAGCGGGCCGGTACTCCGGCACGCTCCGCATCAACTGCCGCTGCACGTCGGCCGTCACCGCGCTGTCGGGATCGAGGGCCCAGTCGACCAGCGCCGCCACGCGCGACAGGTCCGCCTCGATGCGCGCGATCAGCAGCCGCTCGATCGGCGTGGGCAGCGTGTGGTCGGCATCGGCCAGCAGTTCCTCGTAGAGCTTCTCGCCGGCCCGCAGGCCGCTGTACACGATGCCGATCTCGTCGACCGTGTGGCCCGCCAGGCGGATCAGGTCGCGCGCCAGGTCGACGATGCGCACCGGCTCGCCCATGTCCAGCACGTACACCTGCCCGGTCTCGCCGATCGCGGCCGCCTGCACCACCAGCCGCGCGGCCTCCGGGATGGTCATGAAGTAGCGCGTGATCTCGGCATGGGTCACCGTCACCGGGCCGCCCTTGGCGATCTGCTCCTTGAACTTGGGGATCACGCTGCCGCTGGAGCCGAGCACGTTGCCGAAGCGCACGGCCATGAAGCGCGTCGCATGGCCCTGCGAAGCCAGGTGCGACACCACCATCTCGGCCGCGCGCTTGGTCGCGCCCATCACGTTGGTGGGGTTCACCGCCTTGTCGGTGCTGATGAGCACGAAGCGCTCCGCCCCGGCCCGCGCCGCCTCGCTGGCCGCCTGCCAGGTGCCCAGCGTGTTGTTCTGCAGCGCGGCCCAGGCGTTGTGTTCCTCCATCAGCGGCACGTGCTTGTAGGCCGCCGCGTGGAACACGATCTGCGGCTTCCAGCGCGCCATCACCTGCCGAAGGTGCGCGGCGTTCTTCACGTCGCCGATCAGGCGCACCAGCGGCAGCGCGGGGAAGCTGTCGCCCAACGCCTGCTCGATGGTGTAGAGGTTGAACTCGCTCAGCTCGTACAGCACCAGCCTCGACGGGCCGTAGCGCGCCACCTGCCGGCACAGCTCGCTGCCGATGCTGCCGCCGGCGCCGGTGATCATCACGCACTTGCCCTTCAGGCACTCGGAGATGCCGGCTTCGTCCAGCACCACCGGTTCACGGCCCAGCAGGTCTTCGGGCTCGATGTCGCGCACCCGGCTGACGGCAGCGCCTTCCAGAAGTTCCTCGGCCGAGGGCACGGTGAGCACCGGCAGGCCGGTCTCGGCGGCCAGATCGATCACGCGGCGTCGCGCCGGGCCGCGCAGCGAGGGCATGGCGATGATGACGTGGCTGATGTCGAGCAGCCGCACGTGCTCAACCACGCTCGCCAGCGGGCCGATCACCGGCACGCCGCCGATGCGGGCGCGCTGCTTGGCCGGGTGGTCGTCCAGCAGCCCCGCCACCACCCAGCCCTGGTGCTGCAGGCCGGCCAGCAGCAGGCGCGCCGCATCGCCCGCGCCGAGCACCAGCGCCCGGCGCGTTTCGCGGGCGCTGCCGGAGATGCGGGCGCGCAGGTGCTCGTAGAGCATGCGGTAGGCGATGCGCACGCTGGCCAGGCCCATCAGCGCGACGATGGGGTGCAGCGCCAGCACCGCGCGCGGGATGGCGCGCAGCTCGGCCCCCATCACCGCCGCGGCGGACAGCCCGCCGGCCAGCGTGCAGGCGATGGTCAGGCGCTTGATCTCGCCGAAGCCCGAGAAGCGCCACATGCCGCGCGGCACGCGCAGCGCCAGGAACACCGCCACGTAGAGGCCCACGATGCCCAGCAGCACCCAGACGTCGTAGCCGGGCCGCGCGCTGAACCAGCGCTCGAAGCCGAGCCGGAACAGGTAGGTGAACTGCCAGCAGACGGCGATGACCGCGGCGTCGATCAGCAGCGCCAGCCGCTCGCGGTGCGGGCGCACGCGGCCCAGCCGGGCGTCGAGCCAGTGCCACACGGTAGGCGTCGGGGTCATGAGGGGCGGGAAGACGGAACGGCTGCGATTATCGTTTTCCGCTTCCCAGCAGCAGCTTCACCGAGCGCCACAGCACGCCCAGGTCGGTCGCGGTCGAGGCGCGATCCGCGTAATCGGCGGCCAGTTGCAGCTTGCGCGGCAACACCACCTCGACGTACTCGCGCTCGGGGTCGACCGCCTGCGCCAGCAGCGCACTCTCGTCCAGGTGGGCCAGCGAGGCCGGATCGGTGATGCCGGGCCGCACGGCCAGCACACGCTCGCGCAGTGCCGCCGGATATTGCGCCACGTAGCGCGGCAGCTCGGGGCGCGGGCCGACGACGCTCATGTCGCCGCGCAGCACGTCGATCAGCTGCGGCAGCTCGTCGAGCCGGCGCTCGCGCAACCAGCGGCCCACGCGCGTGATGCGGGCGTCGTCGCCCACCGTGAGCGCCGGGCCGCGCAGCGGTGCGTCGGCCACCATGGTGCGGAACTTGTGGATGCGGAACGGCCGGCCGTGGCGTCCCACGCGCTCCTGGCGAAAGAACACCGGCCCGGGCGAGTCGAGCCGGATCGCCAGCGCGGTCAGCAGCAGCAGCGGCGACAGCAGCAGCAGGCCGCCCACCGCGAACACCAGGTCGACCCCCCGCTTGGCCATGCCGGCGCCGCGCTCAGCCACGCAGCAGCAGTTGCCGCACGGCCGCGATCACGCGCTCGATGTCCGCCTCGCTCATCTTCGTGTACAGCGGCAGGCTCAGCATGCGTTCGTAGGCGTGCTGGCTGTGGGGAAACTGCGCCGCATCCAGGCCGTAGCGCTCGCGCCAGTAGGGGTGCAGGTGCAGCGGGATGTAGTGCACGCTGACGCCGATGCCCAGCTCGAACAGCCGCTCGATGAAGGCGTCGCGCGCCAGCGGCGCCGCGTCGGTCAGCCGCAGCACGTAGAGGTGCCAGGCGTGCAGCTCGCCGGCCGCGGGCTCGGGCGGCAGCTGCACCGGCAGGTCGGCGAAGGCGGCCCGGTAGCGCTGCGCGATCGCCGCCCGGCGCTGCTGGAAGCCGCGTGCGCGCTGGAGCTGGTGGAGGCCCAGTGCCGCGGCGATGTCGGTCAGGTTGTACTTGTAGCCCGGCGCGACGATCTCGTAGTGCCAGCTCGGCGTCTTGGCGGTGAAGCGGTCGAAGGCATCGCGGCTGATGCCGTGCAGGCGCATCACCCTCACGCGCTTCGCGAGCTCGGGATCGCGCGTGACGACCATGCCGCCTTCGCCGGTGGTGATGGTCTTGTTGGCGTAGAAGCTGAACACCGTGGCGTCGCTCGCCAGCGTACCGACCAGCGCACCGCCGCAGGTGGTGGGCAGCGCGTGCGCCGCGTCCTCCACCACCTTCAGGCCGTGCCGGCGCGCCAGGGTGAGGATCGCGTCCATGTTCGCCGCGAGGCCGGCGTAGTGGACGGGGATGATGGCGCGGGTGCGCGGCGTGATCGCGACCTCGACCCGGGCCGGGTCGATGTTCAGCGTGGCCGGGTCGATGTCGACCAGCACCACGTCGGCGCCGAGGTAGCGCACCACCTCGGCCGTGGCGGTGAAGGTGTGGGTGGTGGTGATGACCTCGTCGCCCGGGCCGATGCCCAGCGCCTCGAGCGCGAGGTGCAGGCCGGCGGTGGCGGAGTTGACGGCGATGGCCTGCAGCGTCGGATCGCCGAGGAAGGCCGCGAAGTCCTGCTCGAAGCGCCGCGCCTTCGGCCCGGTGGTGACCCAGCCCGAGCGCAGCGTGTCGACGACCTCGGCGATCTCCTCCTCGCCGATCTCGGGCAGCGCGAAGGGCAGGAAGGGCGGCGCGGTCATGCGCTCGGGCGGCCGATCGCGTGGTACTCGATGCCGAGCTGCTTCATCAGCGCCGGCTCGAACAGGTTGCGCCCGTCGAACACCAGCGGCGTTCGCAGCGTGCTCCGGATCGCGTCGAAATCGGGGCTGCGGAACTCCTTCCACTCGGTCACGATCACCAGCGCGTCAGCCCCTTCCAGCGCGGCCACCGCCGAATCTGCATAGCGCAGCCCGGCCTGCCCCGGCATCGCGCGGCGCGCCTCGGCCATCGCCACCGGGTCGTAGGCGGTGACCTCCGCCCCCGCCGCGGTGAGCCGCTCGATCAGCACACGGCTGGGCGCCTCGCGCATGTCGTCGGTGCCGGGCTTGAAGGCCAGGCCCCAGAGCGCGATGCGCTTGCCGCTCAGCCCGGTGCCGAAACGGGCCAGGATCTTGTCGCCCAGCACCTGCTTCTGGCGCTCGTTGACCGATTCCACCGCGCTCAGCAGCTCGAGCGACTGTCCGGCCTCGCTCGCCGAGCGGATCAGCGCCTTCACGTCCTTCGGGAAGCAGGAGCCGCCATAGCCGCAGCCGGCGTAGAGGAACTGGGTGCCGATGCGCGGGTCGCTGCCGATGCCCTGGCGCACCAGCTCGATGTCGGCCCCCACCGCCTCGGCCAGCCTCGACAGCTCGTTCATGAAGCTGATGCGGGTGGCGAGCATGGAATTCGCGGCGTACTTGGTGAACTCGGCGCTCTTCAGGTCCATCACGAGCACGCGGTCGCGGTTGCGCACATAGGGCGCGTAGAGCGAACGCATCAGCAGGATGGCGCGCTCGTCGTCGGCGCCGATCACCACCCGGTCGGGCCGCATGAAGTCGGCCACCGCGGCGCCCTCCTTCAGGAACTCGGGGTTGCTGACGACGGCGAACTCGAGCGTCACGCCGCGCGCCGCCAGCGCCGCATCGATCGCGGCGCGCACCTTGTCGGCGGTGCCGACCGGCACCGTGCTCTTGTCGATCACGACCTTGTAGTCGGTCATGCGCTCGCCGATCGCGCGCGCCGCCGCCACCACGTACTGCAGGTCGGCCGAGCCGTCCTCGTCGGGCGGCGTGCCGACCGCGATGAACTGCAGCGTGCCGTGCGCCACCGCGCGGTCGACGTCGGTGGTGAACTCCAGCCGCTTCGCGGCCGCGTTGCGCTGCACCACCTCCTCCAGCCCCGGCTCGTGGATCGGGATGCCGCCGGCATTGAGCGTCTCGATCTTGCGCGCATCGAGGTCCAGGCACAGCACGTGGTTGCCCATCTCGGCCAGGCACGCGCCGGTGACCAGTCCGACATAGCCGGTTCCCACCACAGTGATCTTCATCGCAGACACCCTCTCCAGTTCATCGATCCTTGACCAGCCAGGCCATGCGGTGGGTGCGCAGCACGGGCAGCAAGGCGTTCGTCCAGGCCGGCAGCCCGGCATGCAGCCGCGCCGCAGCGCGCGCCAGCGGCGGCGCCAGCGTGAGCCGCCGCACCGTGCAGCGCGCCTGCGGAAACAGCGCCCGGACACGCGCCACGGACACGCCCCGCACGTCGGCGTTGCGCGGGTTGTCGACCGCGAAGTCGTAGAACAGCACACCGCCGCCGGGCCGCACCCAGGCCCAGATTGTCGCAGCCAGACGTTGCTGGGCCGTGTCGTCCAGCAGCGAGGAGAACACGGTGAACGCCAGCACCGCGTCCTGGCTCGCCGGGGCCAGGTCGGCGCGCGTGGCGTCGCCCTCGATCACCTGCACCGCCGGGGGCAGCAGACGGCGGGCCGCGGCGGCCCGTTCGGCCTGCAGCTCGATGCCCGCCAGCCGGTCCGGCTCGGCGCCCAGCCGCAGCAGGTCGAGCAGGTTGCCGCCGGCCCCGCAGCCGACCTCGATCAGGTCGCGCCCGGCCAGGTCGTCCCAGCCGTGCGCACGCCACAGCGCCACCATCACGCGCAGCCGCTCCTGCTGGGCCTGCAGCGCGGCCGCGTCGAACAGGCCGTAGCGCCGCGCATCGGCCTGCGCGTCGCGGCGGGCATAGCGCTCGGCGACCGCGCGAGCCTCGTCGTCTTGCGCGGCCGGCCGGCTCATCGGGTCAGCGTGCCGAAGGCAGGCGACGGCGAGCGGCCGCGCAGCACGTCGAACCAGCCGCACAAGGTGCCCAGTCCGTAGCCCGCGTGGTACGTCACGATCACCAGCGGCAGGCGCAGCAGGAGCTCGTAGCCCTCGTCGCGCGCGATGGCCAGCGACGCGGCCAGCACGTACACGCCGTACAGGTTGCCCAGCAGCACGGCACCGCGGCCGGCGGCCGGCCACACCAGGCCGAGCAGCAGCGACAGCGCCAGCGCCGCGACGAAGGCGCCCGGTGCCAGCTGGCGCAATGCCGCCGCCTGCCCGTGCTTGCGCATCACGAAGGGCTTCCAGTAGCCGTACTGCAGCTGCTGGCGGAACAGCTGGGCCAGCGTCTCGCGCGGGCGGTAGACCGACACGATGCGCGCGCTCTGCCAGACCACCGCGCCGCGGCGCGTGAGACGCAGGTTGTGCTCGTCGTCCTGGTTGCGCACCAGGTCCTCGTCGAACAGGCCGTAGCGGTCGAAGGTGGCACGCGGCCAGCAACCGAGGTAGACGGTGTCGGCCGGGCCTTCGTGGTCGAGCGCGCGCGAACGCGCGCCGCCCGTGACCCAGCGCGACTGGAAGGCCGCGGCGATGGCCTCCTGGGTGGCGCCCTCGCCTTCGGCACGCCACGGCCCGCCGACATTGGCCGCGCGGGTGCGCTCCAGCGCGGCCAGGCACTCGACGATGTAGTCGCTTTCGTACCGGGTGTGGAGGTCCATGCGGACGATGACCTCGCCGCGTGCGCGCTCGATGCAGCGGTTCAACCCGCTCGAGACGATGCGCCGCGGGTTGTCGATCATCGCGAAGCGCGGGTCGGCCGCGCAGCGCTGTGCCAGCAGCTCGCGCGTGCCGTCGTCGCTCATGCCGTCGGCCACCAGCACCTCGAGCGCCACACCCTCCGGCAGCGCCTGCGCGGCCACCGCGTCGCAGAAGGCCACCACATGCGCCTGCTCGTTGCGGCAGGGGGCGATCACGCTGATGCGGCGTTGGGTCATGGCAAGGCCTCTCGGTTCATCCGGCTCACGCGACGGGTACCGCCACCCGCGGGCGCAGCGATTCGTAGAGCGTCGCCATGCGGTCCATCTGCACCCGGCGCGAGGCGCGCTCCACCGCCAGCGCGCGGTTGTGCAGGCCCTCGCCTCGCGCGAACTCCGGCTCGTCGTGGAGCCGCAGCAGGACCGCGGCGAGCGCGCTCGCGTCGCGCGCCGGCACCAGCAGATCGGCGTCGCCGCGGATCCACTGCCGGTTGGCGGGCAGGTCGCTCGCCACCACCGGCAGGCCGCAGGCCATCGACTCCAGCAGCGAGACCGAGGTGGCGTCACTGCTCGGCACGCTCAGCGACACGCGCGAACGCTGCAGCGTCGTGATCAGGGTCGCCTCGCCCACCCGCCCCAGGAAGCGGACCGATTCCGCCGGCAGCGCCAGCTCGGCGGCCAGCGCCTTCAGGGCCGCCTCGTCGGGCCCGCCGCCGAGCAGGTGCAGCGTGGCGTTGGCCTGCGGACGCACCGCGCGCAGCCGCGCGAAGGCGCGCAGCACGGTGTCGATGTTGTAGTTGGCCTCCCAGTTGCGCAGGCTGGCGATCTCGAAGTCGGCGGCCGGCTTGCCGGGACGGAAGCGGTCGGTGTCGGCGCCCCACAGCACCTCTTCGCAGCGCCCCGTCACGCCGTAGCGGCGGATCTCGGTCAGCATGTCCTGCGAGTCGGCGGTGATGAGCCGCGCGCGCCGGAGCGACCAGCCCACCAGCGCCGCCATCGCACCGCCGCGCAGCCCCGGGGCGCGCGGCGTGACCAGGATGTCGGAGCCCCAGGCCGTCAGCACCCGAGGCACCTGTGCGCCCAGCGAGCAGGCCGCCGCCCACAGGCCGTAGGACGTGACGTAGTGGCCGTGCAACCACTGCGGCGAGAGCCGGCGCGCCAGGCGCTGCACCTCGGGCAGCGCGAGGAACCAGCCGGCGCCGTCGCTGCCGGGGCGCACCGCGATCACGTCGCTGGCGCCCGGCACCTCGGCCGGACGGCGCGTGAGCACCACGCAGTCGTAGCCGCGGTCGGCGATCTCGCGCACCCAGCGCTGCGTGTGCAGGTTGCTCGCGTCGGCGAAGAACAAAATCCGGTTCATGACAGCACCCCGCTCGCCGGGTACGGCGAGCGCCCCTCCACGAGGGTCGGGCCTTGCTTGGGGCGGCCCGGCGCGACGATCGACACTGAAAGTCTCACGCGTCCTCCCCGCGCGCCCAGGCCTCGTAGGCCAGGCGCGCCGGCTCGCCGTAGCTCGCCTCGTGCTGCTCGATCCACGCCCGGTCGAGCTCACGCGTGTCGCCCACCACCCGCGCCGGCTGGCCCTCGACGATGGCGAAGGCCGGCACGTCGCCGCTCACGTAGCTGCCGGCCTTGACCAGCACGCCACGGCCGAGCGTGCTGCCGGGTGCGATCACGCTATGCGGTCCGATGAAGCTCCAGGCGCCCAGCGCCACCGGCGCGCGCTGCAAGCCGGCCGGCGCCGCGTGGCCCCAGTAGCGCTCGCGCTCCAGGCGCAGCGCCAGGTGGCTGGAATGCGTCAGCACCGAGACGAAGTTCGTGATCTGGCAGCCTTCGTCGATGCGCAGGCCGCCCGAGGCGTCGATGAAGTTGAACTGGCCGATGAACACGTGGTCGCCCAGCACGAGCCGCTCGCGGGCCTCCACGTGGGTGTGGCTGCCGATGCGGCTGTGGTCCCGCCACCCGCCGTCGGCGCTGCGCACGCCATAGACCATGCGGGGCGCGACGAGGCGCTGCCAGAGTCCGATCAGGGGTCGCTTCAAGCCGTTCATGCCGGCCCGGATTGTGGCGCGCGCCAGCCGCTGAACAAGGCCGTCCAGGGCAACTTCGTATCGCGAAGAAACAGCGCCAGCGCGACCGCGATCGCCACGCCGTAGGCCAGCGAGGTCGCGAGCGCCGCGCCCGCGGCACCGTGGCGGGGGATGCTCCAGGCTGCGATGCCCAGCGTGAGCACGAGCGACAGGCCGGCGATGCCGGCCGACCACTGCGGCCGGCCGCGGTGGTTGGTGTAGTAGGCCGACAGGCTGGATGCCGCGGCGTAGCCGGCGACGCCCGGCAGCAGCAGCGCCAGCGGCAGCACCGCGCCGGCATAGGCCGGGCCCAGCACGGCCGGCAGTGCGAACGCGGCACCCGCGTACAACAGCGGCGCTGCCAGCAGCGTCGCGAGCAGGTTCACCTGCACGGCGCGCAGCGTGGTCCAGGCAGCCTGTTGCGCGTCGGGCGCGCCGATGCGGTGGTAGGCCGACACGGTGACCGCCGACGACAGCAGCCACAGCAGTTCGGCCACCTGCACCGCCACCGAGTAGACGCCCGTCTCGGCGAGCCCGCCGTGGCGCTCCAGCAGGAACAGCGTGGCGCGGTAGTTCAGCAGGCTGACCAGGTTGGTCGCGCCGATCGTCGCCACGAAGCGCCAACGATCGCGCAGCACGCCGCGCTGCGGCGCGGCCGGGCCGGCATCGCGCCTCGCAGCCCAGCCGGTGCCGATGCCGACCAGCGCCTTGCCGAGCACCCAGGCCGCCAGCACCGCGAGCACGGTCGGCGCCGCGCCCGCCGACGGCCACGCGGCCCCTGCGGCGAGCAACAGTGCCAGCACGAGGGCCGGCGCCGCCACCTGCGGCACGTTGAGCGGGCCCATGCGCCCCTGGCCCAGCCACAGGCCGCTGGCGGTCGGCACCAGCAGCAGGAAGGGGGCAGCCAGCGCGAGCAGCCACAGGTGGCGGTAGGGCGCCGCCTCCGAACCGGCCGACACGGCCAGCAGGCCCGCGGCAGCCGCCAGCCCCAGCCCCAGCGCCGCGCGCAACAGCGCGGCGAGCAGCGGTGCCGGCGGCACCTCGCGGTGCGACACCTCGCGCGCCAGCAGCAGACCCAGCCCGGAAAACAACGTCAGCAGCGCGGCCTCCACCGCCACGAACAGCGCGAACGCCCCCTGCACCGCCGGACCGAGCCGGGCCACCGTGACCAGGATGGCCAGGCCGAGCAACACCGCGGCGAAGCGCGCCGCCAGATTCAGGGCGGCGCCACGGGCGAGCGAGCGGGGCGGCATCGAGGCGGTCGGCGACGGAAGGGGCGGCGTCCGATTGTCGGGGACGGCGCGGCCCGGCCGCGCCTCGACCGGTGGCCCCGGCCGGTGGCACGGAGCCAGTCTCTAAAATCCGCCGCTTGCCCGCCGCGCGCGCCTTGCCCGCGTGCCGCCGCTCCCAGGACCACCCCATGACCACCACGCCCCCGAACGCCGCCACGCCCGGCACCGACGACAACCAGCTGATCGCCGAACGCCGCGAGAAGCTTGCTGCACTGCGTGCGCAGGCCCAGGCCACGGGGAGAGCCGCCTTCCCCAATGACTTCAAGCCGGGCGACCACGCCGTCGACCTGCACCGCCTGCACGAGGGCAAGAGCGCCGAGGAGCTGGAGGCGCTGGCCATCCCGGCCCGCATCGCCGGCCGCATGATGCTCAAGCGCGTGATGGGCAAGGCCTGCTTCGCGACGCTGCAGGACGGCTCGGGCCGCATCCAGCTCTACATCACGTCCGACGCCGTCGGCCCGGAGGCACTGGCCGCCTTCAAGCACTGGGACCTGGGCGACATCCTTGGCGCCGAGGGCACGCTGTTCAAGACCCGCACCGGCGAGCTGAGCCTCAAGGTCGGCACGATCCGCCTGCTGACCAAGAGCCTGCGGCCGCTGCCCGACAAGTTCCACGGCATGGCCGACCAGGAGCTCAAGTACCGCCAGCGCGAGGTCGACCTGATCATGGACGAGGCCTCGCGCGAGCGCTTCCGCGCGCGCAGCAAGGCCGTGAGCTCGATCCGGCAGTTCATGGTCGAGCACGGCTTCCTCGAGGTCGAGACGCCGATGCTGCACCCCATCCCCGGCGGCGCGAACGCCAAGCCCTTCGTGACGCACCACAACGCGCTCGACCAGCAGATGTTCCTGCGCATCGCGCCCGAGCTCTACCTGAAGCGGCTGGTGGTGGGCGGCTTCGAGCGGGTGTTCGAGATCAACCGCAACTTCCGCAACGAGGGCGTGTCGGTCCGGCACAACCCCGAGTTCACGATGATGGAGTTCTACGCGGCCTACTGGACCCACCACGACCTGATGGACTTCACCGAGCAGATCCTGCGCCACGCCGCGCGCAAGGCGGTGGGCACGGCGCAGCTCGCCTACGGTGGGCAGGCCGTCGACCTGGAATCGCCGTTCGCGCGGCTCTCGGTGCGCGACTCGCTGGTCGCCCATGCAGGATTGAGTGCGGCGGAGGCCGTCGACTCCACGGTGCTGCGCGCGAAGCTCGAAGCGCATGGCGAGAAGGCTCCGGCGCACTGGTCGCTCGCCGAACTGCAGTTCGGCCTGTTCGAGGCGGCCGTCGAGGAAAAGCTGTGGCAGCCGACCTTCATCGTCGACTACCCGGTGGAGGTGTCGCCGCTGGCCCGCGCCTCCGATGCCGACCCGACGATCACCGAGCGCTTCGAGCTCTTCATCACCGGCCGCGAGTTCGGCAACGGCTTCTCGGAGCTCAACGACCCCGAGGACCAGGCCGCGCGCTTCGCGGCCCAGGCCTCGAACAAGGACGCCGGTGACGAGGAGGCGATGTACTTCGACGCCGACTACATCCGCGCGCTCGAGCACGGCCTGCCGCCCACCGGCGGCTGCGGCATCGGCATCGACCGACTGATGATGCTGTTGACCGACTCGCCGAACATCCGCGACGTGATCCTGTTCCCCGCGCTGCGGCGCGAGGGCTGAGCCGAACCGCGCACGCCACGGCGTCGCATCGATGCAGGGCGCCGATGCCCGCATCGATGCGGATCTTCGCCGTCCATCCTATGTAGTTGATCGCATAGGTTGAATTCCTGCGCGCCTGCTCCGCTGTTGCTCCACCAGGTAGCAAGTGACGCCGCCACGACCCTGGATGGCGCAGCCGGTAGCAATCCTTGTTCGCGATTACTGCAATGGATCGGTCGTTGCGCGGCCCCGTGTGCCGCGTGGCACGAACCCTGCCCTGTCGGACCCCAAGGCATCCGGCACGCGGCCCCTGCAGTCGCGAACGACGGATTACCCGCTCATCCCACTTACTTTGGAGACACCCCATGCGCTACGCCCCTCCCGGCTCCTCCGATTCCAAGGTCGCCTTCAAGGCCCAGTACGACAACTTCATCGGCGGCAAGTTCGTGGCCCCCGTGAAGGGACAGTACTTCGACGTGATCACGCCGATCACCGGCAAGACCTACACCCGCGCCGCCCGTTCGGGCGCGGAGGACATCGAGCTGGCGCTCGACGCCGCCCACGCCGCCGCCGACAAGTGGGGCCGCACCTCGGCCACCGAGCGGGCCAACGTGCTGCTGAAGATCGCCGACCGCATCGACGCCAACGTGGAACTGCTGGCCTATGCGGAATCGGTGGACAACGGCAAGCCGATGCGTGAAACGCTCAACGCCGACATCCCGCTGAGCGCCGACCACTTCCGCTACTTCGCCGGCTGCGTGCGCGCGCAGGAAGGCGGCGTCAGCGAGATCGACGAAACCACGGTGGCCTACCACTTCCACGAGCCGCTCGGCGTCGTCGGCCAGATCATTCCCTGGAACTTCCCGATCCTGATGGCCGCCTGGAAGCTGGCGCCGGCCCTGGGCGCGGGCAACTGCGTGGTGCTCAAGCCGGCCGAGTCGACCCCGGTCAGCATCCTGGTGCTGGCCGAGCTGATCGCCGACCTGCTGCCGCCGGGCGTGCTGAACATCGTCAACGGCTTCGGTCGTGAAGCCGGCATGCCGCTGGCCACCAGCAAGCGCATCGCCAAGATCGCCTTCACCGGCTCCACCTCCACCGGCCGCGTGATCGCGCAGGCCGCCGCCAACAGCCTGATCCCGGCCACGCTGGAGCTGGGCGGCAAGTCGCCGAACGTGTTCTTCGCCGACGTGATGGACAAGGACGATGCCTTCCTCGACAAGGCGATCGAGGGCCTGGTGCTGTTCGCGTTCAACCAGGGCGAGGTCTGCACCTGCCCGTCGCGCGCGCTGATCCACGAGTCGATCTACGACAAGTTCATGGAGCGCGCCCTCAAGCGCGTGGCCGCGATCAAGCAGGGCAGCCCGCTCGACACCGACACGATGATCGGCGCGCAGGCCTCGAAGGAACAACTGACCAAGATCCTGTCCTACCTCGACCTGGGCAAGCAGGAAGGCGCGCAGGTGCTGATCGGCGGCCAGCAGGCCCAGATGAGCGGCGACCTCGACGGCGGCTACTACGTGCAGCCCACCATCTTCAAGGGCCACAACAAGATGCGCATCTTCCAGGAGGAGATCTTCGGCCCGGTGCTGGCCGTGACCACCTTCAAGGACGAGGCGGAAGCCCTCGCCATCGCCAACGACACGCTTTACGGTCTGGGCGCCGGCGTGTGGAGCCGCAACGGCAACGTGGCCTACCGCATGGGCCGCGCCATCAAGGCCGGTCGCGTGTGGACCAACTGCTACCACGCCTACCCCGCGCACGCCGCCTTCGGCGGCTACAAGGAGTCGGGCATCGGCCGCGAGAACCACAAGGTCATGCTCGACCACTACCAGCAGACCAAGAACCTGCTGGTCAGCTACAGCGAGAACAAGCTCGGCTTCTTCTGATCGCGAGATCGCGACGCCGGCGCTGCGCCTGCAAACCAAGGGGGTGGGCATCCACCCCCTTTTTCCATGGGTGATCCACATGGTCGACAAAGTCATTGCCACACCTGCGACGGTCGAGCTCATCGAGCTGCTCAAGCGGAAACATGGCGAACTCATGTTCCACCAGTCGGGCGGATGCTGCGACAACAGCGCCGCCAACTGCTACCTGCCGGGCGAACTCACCATCGGTGCCGGTGACGTGTACCTCGGCGACATCGGCGGCTGCCCGTTCTACATCAGCAAGTCGCAGTACGAGTACTGGCGGCACACCCAGCTGATCATCGACGTGATCGACGGCCACGGCGGCGGCACCTTCTCGCTCGAGGGGCCGGAAGGCAAGGCCTTCCACACCCGGTCGAGGCTGTTCACCGACGAGGAGTTCGCGCAGATCCTGGAGGACGAGCGCGCTGCCGCTCAGCGGTGACGGAACACCGGCTTGCGCTTGTTCGCGAAGGCGTCCATGCCTTCCTTCTGGTCCTCGGTGCCGAACAGCGACTGGAACATGCGCCGCTCGAACCACACGCCGTCCGACAGCGGCGACTCGTAGGCGCGGTTCACGCACTCCTTCGCCACCAGGATGGCCGGCAACCCCATCGCGCCGATCGCGTCCGCCGCCTCCTGGGCCTCGGCCAGCAGGCGATCGGCCGGCACCACGCGTGACACCAGGCCGGCGCGCTCGGCCTCGGCCGCATCCATCATGCGTGCCGTCAGCACCAGGTCCATCGCCTTGGCCTTGCCGACCGCCCGCGGCAGCCGCTGCGTGCCGCCAGCGCCGGGGATGATGCCGAGCTTGATCTCCGGCTGACCGAAGCGCGCCGTGTCCGCGGCGATGATCAGGTCGCACATCATGGCCAGCTCGCAGCCACCGCCCAGCGCGTAGCCGGCCACTGCCGCGATCACCGGCTTGCGCACGCTGCGCACCGCCTCCCAGTTGCGGGTGATGAAGTCGCCCTTGTAGGCGTCCATGTAGGTCTGCGACGCCATGCCGCCGATGTCGGCGCCGGCGGCGAAGGCCTTATCGCTGCCGGTGATCACCACGCAGCCGATCGAGGCGTCGGCATCGTAGACCCGCAGCGCGTCGCCCAGTTCGTCCATCAGCGCATCGTTGAGCGCATTCAGCGCCTTGGGCCGGTTCAGAGTGATCCACCCGGTCTTCAGCGCGGCGCTGCCGCGCACTTCGGTCAGCAGATGCTGGTAGTCCATGTCAGGGCGTCCTTTCGCAGTAGGTGACACTGTAACGGGCAGCGGCGTGCTGTCCTTCGCACCTGCTGCTGCGCAGCCGACCGGGTGACGCAGCCGGGGACATCAGCTTGCGCTAGTCTTACAAACTTGCGAAGTTTTCTTCGTCGGAACGCATGAGCACCATCTACCGCAAGACGGAACAAGGTCGCAACGAGATTGCCACCCGCGCACTGCGGCTGGTGCCGCGCCTGCGTCAGGCACTGATCCTCGTCGACGGCAAGCGCTCGGACGAAGAACTCAGGAAGCTGATCGCCCCACCCGCCGACGACACGCTGCAGGCGCTGCTTGAGCAGGGTCATATCGAGGTGATCGCCGTCACGGCGGTGCATGTGGTGTTACCGGCCGAAGCCGCCCCGGCGACGCCGCTGGTCAATGCCGTGGTGCTGACACTCCAGGAGACGCGGCAACGGGCCGTGCGCTGGATGAGCGCGCACCTCGGCCCCTACGCCGATTCGACGAACATCCGTGTCGAGAAGGCCAAGACGCCCGAGGCGATGCAGGCCGCGCTCGCGCTGGCCGTCACCGTCGTCCGCCAGCAGCTCGGCGAGGCGAAGGCGGCCGAGTTCGAGCAGCACGTCGGCCTCGCCCGCACCGGCAGCTGAACGGTCAGCGCAGCGCCGATCCGCCCAAGGGCTCGTCGGCGGCCTGCAGGGGCAGGCGCTCGATCATCAGGTCGATGAATTCATCGGTCCCGCGACGGATCACGATGCGCACCGGCAGGTACTGCAGGCTGGGCGCGAACCAGGCCTCGATGCTGAGCGAACTGGCGTCGCCTTCCCGCTGCGGCCGCAGATGCCAGGCCGGCACCGGACCGAACGGGGTGGCCAGGACCTCCTCGCCGATCACGTCGTACACCCAGCGGTCCACGCGCCGCGGCAGCGCCAGGGGCATCTCGATGCGTCCGCCGGGCTGCAGGCGCTCGGCGCCGGTGGTGAACAGGTAGGTCAGCTGCACGAACTGGCTTGCGGTGTCCTGCAGCGCCGGCAGACCGGGATGGCGCTGGCCGTTGGCGAGCGTCACGCCGTCGGCGTCGAAGTGCAGGCTGGCCGTTCGCGTGCGGCCGAACGCCACCTGGGTCCGCTCGTCGTAGCGGCGCGGCACCAGTCCCTGCGGGGTGATCTCGCCGTCGCTCGTCATGCGCCGCTGCATCAGGGGGGCGAAGCCCGGCCCGACGACCACGTCCAGGTGCACCTGGTAGCGGTCGCCGTCGCGCAGCCACTCGACCTGCGCGGTGCCGAGCACCTCGCCGCGCACGTAGCCGGTGAGCGTGTAGCTCAGGCGGGTCGACGCCGGCCAGGCGAAGGAGGGTGGGCCCGGCAGCGGACCGGTGGGCGCACTCGCGGCCGTTTCGGACACGGCCGCTGCCGCCGCGTCATCGGCCTGTGCCGGCGCCGGCATCGACTCGGCCACAGCGGCGTCCGACGCGGGCGCGGGCGCGCTGTCGGCGATCGGGTCGACGGGATCGACCGGCCCGGGTTGTGGCGCCGACGCCGGTACCGGTGTCGCCTCCGGCGCGGCCGGGGCCGCACGTCGCGCCGGTGCGGCCGGGGCCGGGGCAACGGCCGGAGGTGCTGCCGGCTGCAGCTCGCGGACGAAGGCGGCCTGCATCCGGGGCGGGCTGTCCGCAGCGGCCGCGCCCTCGCCGAGCAGCCCGCCGATGCGATCGGCCAGCCACAGGTGCAGCAGCAGGCTGAGGCCGGCCAGCAGTGCAAAGACGCCGCGCCGCACCGGCCGGCGCGCGCGCTGCGAGCTGGTGCTCACGGCCGGACGGTCAGGTGCCGCCGAGCCAGGCGTGGCGGCGCGCACGGTCTCCGGCGTCGGCCTGCGCTGCCGCGACCAGCGTCACCGCGCCGCCGGCCTGCGCCGCCGGCAGCGTCAGAGCCAGCAGACGCTGGTCGCGTGCCGCCAGCAGCGGCATCGGGCGCTCGCAGGCCTGCAGGGCACTCAGGTCGTCGATGCGCTTGAGGCGCCAGCCGTCGAGTGCCACCAGCTCGTCGCCGGCCGCCAGCCCGGCGCGCTCGGCCGCGCCGCCGCGCAGGACCGACTGCAGTTTCAGCAGGCCGCCGCTGTCGCTGAGCCGCGCGCCGAGCCGCTGCGCCAGCACGGGCAGCTCTTCGCTCCAGGCCACGCCGAACTTCGCCAGCAGCGGCTGCAGCGGCAGTTCGCCGGTGCCGTGCACCCAGGCGGTCAATTCGCTCGCCAGAGAGCGGCCACCGACCTCGGCCAGCACCGCGGCGATGTCGGTCTCGGCGATCGGCCCACCGCCGCTGCGCGCCCACAGGCCGCGCATCACGTCGTCGAGCGTGCCGGCGCCCTCGCTGCGCAGCGTCAGGTCGAGCGCCAGCGCGACCAGCGAGCCCTTGGTGTAGTAGCTGACCGTGGCGTTGACGGTGTTCTCGTCGGGCCGGTAGTACTTGACCCAGGCGTCGAAGCTGGCCTCGGCCACGCTCTGCACCGTGCGCCCCGGCGTGCCGCGCACGTTGTTGACGGTCTTGGCCAGCAGCTTGAGGTAGCGTGCCTCGTCGATCAGGCCGGTACGCCGCAGCACCAGGTCGTCGTAGTAGGACGTGAAGCCCTCGAAGAACCACAGCAGCTCGGTGTAGTTCTCGCGCGTGTAGTCGTAGCGCTCGAAGTCGCGCGGCCGCATCCGCTTGACGTTCCAGGTGTGGAAGTACTCGTGGCTGATCAGGCCCAGCAACGTCACGTAGCCGTCGCCCGCCGACTTCATGCCGCTGCGCGGCAGGTCGCGGCGGTTGGCGATCAGCGCGGTGCTGGCGCGGTGCTCGAGGCCGCCGTAGCCGTCGTCCACCGCATTGAGCAGGAAGACGTAGCGCTTGAACGGCGGCTTCTTGCCGCCGTGCCAGAAGGCGATCTGCGCCTCGCAGATGCGCCGGGTGTCGGCCAGCAGGCGCTCGCCGTCGAAGCTGGGCAGCGCGCCGGCCACGACGAACTCGTGCGGCACGCCCGCCGCCTTGAAGCTGCCGCGCCAGAAGCGGCCCAGCTCCACCGGGTGGTCGACCAGTTCGTCGTAGTCGGCCGCCTCGTGGTCGGCGCCGGCGAGCGGCAGCGCTGTCGCGACCTGCCAGCCCCTGGGCAGCCCGGCGATCCGCAGCCGGTGCGGCTCGTGCTCGCGGCCGTGCACGCGCAGGAACACGCCGGTGCCGTTGAAGAAGCCGCGCCGGGCATCGAGGTAGGCCGCGCGCACCGAGGTGTCGAAAGCGTAGACCACGTAGCTCACCACCAGCGCGCCACGGCCGTGGCAGTGCGCCACCCAGCCGGCCTTGTCGCTCTGGATCAAGGGCACGCTGCGATCGCCCTGGCGCGCCTCGAGCTGGGACAGGTGGCGGGCGAACTCCCGCACCAGGTAGCTGCCGGGAATCCACACCGGCAGGCTCAGCGCCTGCTCTTCGGCCGGCTGCGCAATGGTGAGGGTGACGCGGAACTGGTGGGCCAGGGCGTCGGCCACCTCGAGGCGGTAACGGATCATCGAGAACTCGGTTCCGGAAGGCAATGGGAGGCGGCGGGCATCAGCTGCCGGCCGCGGCGATGAAGCAGCTGAGGCTGGCGACCGCGCTGAGCCGGAAGCGCAGCACCAGCCAGGCTCCCAGGCCGTGCGCCGGGTAGATGCGGCGATCGACGAGGTAGCAGACCACCAGCAGCGCACCGAGCAGCGCGAGCCCGGCGTACGGCGGCATCACCACGGCGATCCAGGCCAGCAGCATCGGCAGCACGGCCCAGGCGAACCGGCTCGGCGACGGCACCCGCTGCCGCAGGCCCAGGCCCCAGTGCACGCCCCCGAGGAAGGACACGATCAGCGCCGCGTACTTGGCCAGCGCATCGGTCACGTAGGGGTGCGCATCGGGCCGCACCAGCCAGGTCAGCAGCGCGCCGAGCACGAAGGGAATCAGGCCGGCATAGCCGAGGCGCAGCGCCAACGGGTGCGGAGGCAGGTTGACGTCGGCGGAAGAGGCGGATCCCACGGGGGCCATCGAGGAAGTTCGGAGCGCGGGCGGATTGTCGCCGCAGCCGCGCACGCGTGCTGCGGCACTCCGCTCGCCCGGCTCAGGACTTGCCGACGCTGGCGAGCTGCTTCTCGAGTTGCGGCGCCGTCAGCATGCCCGGCACGCGGGTGCCGTCCTCGAACACGATGGCCGGCGTGCCGTTGACCCGGTGCTTGCGGCTCAGCTCGACGTTGCGCTCCACCGGCGACGCACAGGCACCCAGCAGCTTGGGCGGCTGCACGCCGTCGACCATCCAGGCGCGCCACGCCACCGAGGCGTCCTTGGCGCACCAGATCGCGTTCGCCTTGTCCGGCGAATCGCCGCCCAGGATGGGCAGCAAGAAGGTGTAGACCGTCAGGTCCTTGACGTTCGAGAGCTCCTTCTCGAAGCGCTTGCAGTAGCCGCAGTTCGGGTCGGCGAAGACGGCAATCTTGCGTGCGCCGGTGCCGGTCTTCCAGACCACCGCGTCCTTCAGCGGCAGCGAGGCGAAGTCGATCGCGGTGAGCTTGGCGACACGCTCCTCGGTCAGGTTGCGCTTGGTCTTCAGGTCGAGGATCTCGCCGCGGATCAGGTAGGCGCCCTCGGCGTCGGTGTAGAAGACGTCGTTGCCGATGCGCACCTCGAACAGGCCGGCGATCGGGGCCTTGTTGACCTCGTCGATCTTCGCGCTGCTGTTCAGGCGCTCGCCGAGCGCCTTGCGGATCGCCGCCTCCTGCGGCACCTGGGCCACGGCCGTCAACGCAAGGGTGGTGGCGATGGCTGCGACCGTTGCCGCCGCCAGCGCGGCTGTCTTGAACTTCATGGTGATCCTCGGTGCGCGCGGGAGGGAGGGGCGTCAGCCCCGCAACGCGCGGTCGGTGAGCCAGCGCTTGAGCACCGGCAGGTGATTCACGAGAGTCAGGCCGCGGTTGCGGAGTTCCTTCACCGGGGTACTCTCGTGGGCAAAAAGTTGCAGCAGGCCGTCGGTCACGCGGCCCATCGCCCAGGTGGGAGCGGCGCGGCGGCGGGCGTAGCGCGCCAGCAGCCGTTCGTCGCCCAGCGAGCGCCAGGCCTCGCGCTGCTGGCACTCGGCGATCACCGCGCACAGCGTGTCGACATCGGCCAGCCCCAGGTTCAGTCCCTGGCCGGCCAGCGGGTGCACCACGTGGGCGGCGTCGCCCAGCAGCACCCAGCCGGGCCCGTGCCATCGCGTCGCACGCGCCAGTCGCAGCGGCCAGGCCGCGCGGGCGCCGCGCAGCGCCAGCCGGCCGGCCTGGCCATGGCTGGCCTCGTTCAGTGCGTGCTCGAAGGCGCCGTCGTCCAGCGCCAGCAGTTCGGCCGCGCGCGCGTCCGGCAGCGACCAGACCAGGCCGTAGCCGCCCGCCTCGCCCGGCAGGTCGAAGGGCAGCAGCGCCAGCACGTCGGGTGCGCGGAACCATTGCCGGGCGATGCCCTGGTGCGGCCGGTCGCTGGCCAGCCGCGCGGCGATCGCGCGCTGGCCATAGTCGTGGCGTTCGACCTCGATGCCGAGCGCCTCGCGCTCACGCGAATCCTTGCCCTCGCACAGCGCGACCAGCGCCGCCGGCGGGGCCTCGTCGAGCAGCGCGACGTGCGGCGAGAAGCGCAGTGCGGTCGCCAGTTCGCGCTCCAGCGCGGCGGCATCGACGATCCATGCCAGCTCGCCGACGCACTGCTGCCACGCGCTGAAGGCCAGCGTGCCGCCGGCGTCGCCGGCCACCTGCATGTCGAGCACGCGGGTCGCGGCCGACGGCGTGGCCGCACGCAGCGCCTCCCAGACCCGCAACTGCTGCAGCAAGGCCACCGATCGGGCGCCGAGCGCGTAGGTGCGCACATCGGGGCTCTCGGGCGCCGGGGCACCGGACAGTGCCACGCGCAGCCCGAGGCGAGCGAGCGACAAGGCCAGCGCCTGCCCCACCGCGCCGCGGCCCCGCACGCTCACGTCGAAATGCTTCATTGCGATTCACATTGTAGGGAGCCCCTCGTTGCAACAGGGCCGGCGGCACAATGCCCCGACCGCCACTGCACGGGGCCTTCTGCCCTGGCCCATGCCATGCCCGTCTGGCTCCGTCGTTCGCTGATCGCCCTGGCCGTGCTGCTGGGCCTGGCCATGGCCGCCGCGGCCTACCTCGTCGCAAGCTTCGACCCCAATCGCTACAAGGGCTTGCTGATCGACTGGATGCGCGAGCACAAGGCCCGCACGCTGGCGATCGACGGACCGATCGGGCTGTCGGTCTTTCCCCGCCTCGAGGTGACGCTGCGCGACGTGAAGCTCAGCGAGCACCGGCGCCCCGACGAGTTCGCTGCGCTGCAGGAAGCCACGCTCGCGGTGCAGGTGATGCCGCTGCTGAAGCAGCGGCTGGCGGTCGATCGCGTGTCGGCGCGCGGCGTGCGCGTGAACTACCGCCGCGACGCCGATGGCCGCCGCAACATCGACGATCTGCTGAGCCCCGCCACCGACGCGAAGGACGCCCCCGCCGCCAACGCCTCCTCCCAGGCGCTGGCATTCGACATCAGCGCGATCGAATTCAAGGACCTGCAGGCGACGGTGAAGGACGTGCCACTGGGTCTCGACGGCCGCTTCGTCGTCAAGGAGCTCCGTACCGGCCGCCTGGCCGACGGCGCCGAGTCACCGATCCGCTTCGTCGGCCAGGCCGCGCTGGCACAACCGAAGCTGAACGCCGACGTCGAGCTCACCGGCCAGCTGAAGCTGAGCCTGCCGGCCGGCGCGCCCGCCAGCGTGGCGTTGCGGGACCTGGCGCTGTCGCTGCGCGGCGACGGCTTCGACGTGAAGCAGCTCGATGCCCGCCTCGCCGGCACGCTGGCCTACGACGGCCCGAGCGGTGCACTGCAGGCCGACAAGCTTCGGCTCACGCTGTCGGGCGAACGCCTGGGGGTGGCGCTGAAGGACAGCACGGTTGCGCTCGACGCGCTGCGCCTGGACCCGCCGAAACGCGCACTGCGGCTCGACGCGCTCGACGTCAAGCTGACCGGCCGGCGCGGCGAGGACAGCGTGGCCGCCCAGCTCGCCTGGCCGAAACTCGAGGTCACGGGCGATACGCTGAAGGGCAGCGCATTGAAGGGCAGCGCCTCGCTGCAGGGCGGCCCGGCGGTCGGCAAGCTGCAGATGGACTTCGAATCGCAGGCGCCGAGCGGCCGCTTCGAACGCATCCACGTGCCGGGGCTGCGGCTTGCCGTCCAGGGGAGCGGCGCCGGCCGCAGCGTGAACGGCGAGGTGCGCGGCGACCTCACGCTGGCGCCGCAGCCGCTGGCCGCCGCGCTCGATGCGCTGCAGTTGAAGCTCGCCTTCACCGACCCGGCACTGCCGCCGGTGAACCTGGCGCTGCAGGGCCAGGCCCAGGCCGGCGCCCAGGACGCGAGCTGGCGCTTCGACGGCGCGATCAACGACCAGAAGTTCACCGCCGGCGGCCGCGCCGACCTGTCGAAGCCGGTGCCCTACGTCGATGCCCAGGCCCGCTTCGCTGCGCTGGACCTGACCCGCTTCGTCGCACCATCGACCGGCCCGAAGCCCCCGCCGGCCGGCGCCAAGCCCGGGGCGGACTCGCCGGTCGATCTGGGCGGATTGAAGGCACTCGACGGCCGCTTCAGTTTCCGCGCCGGCACGCTGGTCTACCCGCCCTACCGCGTTGCCGATGCGGCGCTGGAGGCCACGCTGGCCGGCGGCGTGCTGCGCGTCAGCGACCTGAGCGGGCGCGCCTGGGGCGGGCGCTTCTCGGCCCAGGCCACCGCGCAGGCGGCCGCTGACCCGGCGGCGCAGCGCATCGGCCTGAAGCTCGACGCGACCGACGTCGACATCGCCGCGTTGCTGACCGACGTGGCGCAGTTCAGGAAGCTCGAGGGCAAGGGCCGCGTGACGGCCGACGTCACGACGCAGGGCGCCAGCGTGCAGCGCCTCAAGCAGGCGCTCGACGGCAAGGCCGCGTTCCAGCTGCGCGACGGCGCGGTGCGCGGCATCAACCTCGCGAAGACGCTGCGGCAGTGGCGCTCGGCGGTCACGCTGAACAAGGACGCCGTACAGGCCTCGAGCGCCGAGGAAAAGACCGACTTCTCGGAGATCTCCGCCAGCTTCGACATCGCCGACGGCGTGGCGCGCAGCAAGGATCTGTCGGGCAAGAGCCCGTTCCTGCGCGTGGGCGGCGAAGGGCTGGTGGATATCGGCCGCGGCCGCGTCGACTACCTCGCCAAGGCGACCGTCACCGGCACCGCCGAGGGCCAGGGCGGCGCCGATCTCGCGTTGCTGAAGGGCGTGACTGTGCCCGTGCAGTTGGTCGGGCCTTTCGAGGCGGTCGACTACAAGGTGCAATGGTCGGCGGTGAGCGCCGACCTGTTGAGCGGGGCGGCGCGCGGCGCGCTGGGCGACCGCGCCAAGGGGGCGTTGGGCGGCCTGCTGGGCGGCAGCGCCGCGCCGGCGGCCGCGGCCAGCGGCGCCTCGGCGCCCTCTGTGAAGGAACAGGCCAAGGACAAGGCAAAGGAGAAGGCCAAGGACGAGCTGAAGAAGCTGTTCGGGCGCTGAAGCGATGAGCGATATCGACGTGACGATTGCCGGCCTGCACGTGCACCCGGTCAAGTCCTGCGCAGGCGTGAGCCTGCCGGAAGTGCTGCTGATCGAGACCGGCTTCGAGTTCGACCGCGCCTGGATGGTGGTCGACGCCGACGGCGAGTTCCTCAGCCAGCGCGAGCTGCCGCGCATGGCGCTGGTGGCCACCGAGCTGCGCCACAGCGAGCTGGTGCTGCGCGCACCCGGCATGCTGGCACTGCATCTGGCGCTCGACACCGCGGAGGCCGCAACCCGCGTGCGCGTGTGGGACGACGAGGTCGCCGCCTACGACATGGGCGACCTGGCCGCGCAGTGGTTCAGCGACTTCCTGCGCCAGCCGCTGCGGCTGGTGCGCTTCGACCCCGAGCAGAAGCGCCTGTCGAACCGCGCCTGGACCGGCACGATCGAGGCCGAGAACGCCTTCAGCGACGGCTATCCGATCCTGGTGATCTCCGAGGCCTCGCTCGCCGGCCTGAACGAGCGGCTGGCGGCGAAGGACCTGCCGCCGGTGACGATGCAGCGCTTCCGGCCCAACCTGGTGCTGACGGGCCTGGACGCGCACGGCGAGGACCACCTCGACGAGATCGCCTTCGACACGCCCGAGGGCCCGGTGCGCCTGAAGCTGGTGAAGCCCTGCCCGCGCTGCCCGATCCCGAACGTCGACCCGGCCACCGGCGTGCCGGGCACCGAGCCCGGCGACACGCTGGCCGGCTACCGCGCCGACGAGCGCGTGGGCGGCGCGATCAGCTTCGGCATGAACGCGGTGATCGTCGAAGGCCTGGAGTGCGTGCTGCGCGTCGGGCAGGTCGGCGGCGCGAACATCCGGTTCTGACCACCCCCCAGGGCTGGTCTGCGCCCAGCCCGCCCCCCCGCGGGGGGCAAGGAAACCTGAGGCGGCCCGGCGTTTCCTTGAGAGCGCGGCTCAGGCCGGCCGTCGCGCCGGCAGCGGGATGCGCTCGGTCTCGCCCGGCACGCGGCCCATGCGGTCGGCTTCCCAGTCGTCGGCGGCCTGGGCGATGCGCTCCTTGCGCGAGGACACGAAGTTCCACCAGATGTGCCGCGGCCCGAGCGGCGCGCCGCCGATCAGCGCCACCCGCGCGGCAGCGCCGTCGGCCGAGCGCAGCGTCACCGTGGATGCGTCGGCCGGCAGCACCGCCAACGTGAACGGCTCGATGCGCGCGACGTTGCCGTCGATCACCAGCTCGTAGGGCGCGTCGATGCCGTAGAGCGCGCGCTCCGTGGCCTCGGCGGGCGTCGGCAGCGCCAGCGCCGCACCCGGCGCCAGCGCGTAATCGACAAAGAGCGTCGGCGACAGCGTGCCGACCGGCGAGGCCAGGCCATGCGCGCGGCCGATCAGCAGCCGCAGCGTCGCGCCGCCGTCCTGCCGCTGCGGCAGCCGCGCGGCCGGCGTGTGCTCGAAGCGCGGCGCGGTTTCCTCGTGCTCGGCCGGCAGCGCGGCCCACAGCTGCAGGCCGTGGCTGCGCCGCGCGACGCCGCGCAGGTCCTCGGGCGTGCGCTCCGAGTGCACGATGCCCTGGCCGGCAGTCATCCAGTTGATCGCCCCGGGCTCGATGCGCTGCGAGACGCCGGTCGAGTCGCGATGCTGCATCGCGCCCTCGAACAGGTAGGTCACCGTCGCCAGGCCGATGTGCGGATGCGGCCGCACGTCGTGGTCGTCGGCGGGGCCGGCGGTGATGGGGCCGAAGTGGTCGAAGAACACGAAGGGGCCGACGGCCTGCCGGGCGGCCGACGGCAGCAGGCGGCGCACCGTGAAGCCGCCGCCGAGGTCCTTGCTGTGAGGGGTCAGGAGTTGCAGGGGCATGCCGGGCGTCCGGGAGTCGCGTTGCGGCGAGTGTCGCGCGTTTCACGCGGGTCCGCGCTGCGCCTCCGGTCGGCCCCATGAGCAACGGCGCCCCTCGGGGCGCCGTCGGCGGGGAGCGCGGCGGAGCCGCCGCGCGTGGCCGGACTCAGCCCACCGCGTCGATCACGCCGAGCTCGGCGCTCGTCATCAGCGATTCGATGTCCATCAGGATCAGCATGCGTTCGGCCACGGTGGCGATGCCGATCAGGTGGCTGGTGTCGACGACCGCGCCCATCGACGGTGCCGGCTTGATGGCGTCGTGCGGCAGGTCCAGCACGTCGCTCACCGAGTCGACCACGGCGCCGATGACGCGGCCCTTGACAGCCAGCACGATCACCGCCGTGATGGGCGTGATCTGAGCATCGCAGCCGAACTTCACACGCAGATCGACCACCGGCACGATCACGCCGCGCAGGTTGATCACGCCCTTGAGGAAGCTCGGGGCGTTGGCGATGCGGGTCGGCGGCTCGTAGCTGCGGATCTCCTGCACCTTCAGGATGTCGATGCCGTACTCCTCGGTGCCGAGGCGGAAGCTGAGGTACTCACGGCCCGGCTGGGCGCCAGCGCCGGCGCGGTTGCCCTGGCGCTGGGCTTCGTGGCGGGCCACTTGGGTGGCGTCGATCATGTCCATGGTGGATCCTCTCGGTGCGGTGTCGGAGCGCCGCGGACGCGGCGCTGCGCGGGATGTCAGAGTGGTTTACGGCAGTTGCGGCGCGGACTGAAGGCCTGCGTGCGCGTCCGGACCCGGATCAGAAGGTTTCCCAGTCGTCGCCCGGCGTGGCGGTCGCCGCGGCAGCCGCCACGACCGGGGCCGGCCTGGCGGCGGCCACGGCATCGCGCAGCACCGGCGGCGCCTTGGCGGCGCGCTGGGGTGCCGGCGCGGCCTGCACCGGTGCGCGCGGCGCGCTGGGCGCGGGCAGGCTCGGCGTGGCGGCAGCCGGCCGCGACACCGCGGCATGCGCATCGACGCGGAACACCGAGACCGAAGCGGCCAGACGGATCGCCTGGTCCTTCAGGCTCTCGGCGGCGGCGGCGCTCTCCTCCACCAGCGCGGCGTTCTGCTGCGTCATCTGGTCGAGGTTGGTCACCGCGGTGTTGACCTGGCCGATGCCGTCCGACTGCTCGGCGGCGGCGGCCGTGATCTCGCCGATGATGTCGGACACACGCTGCACCGAACCCACGATCTCGCTCATCGTGCGGCCGGCATCGGCCACCAGCTTGCTGCCCGACTCGACCCGCTCGACGCTCGCGCCGATCAGGTCCTTGATCTCCTTGGCGGCCTGGGCGCTTCGCTGCGCCAGGTTGCGCACCTCGCCGGCCACCACCGCGAAGCCGCGGCCCTGCTCGCCGGCACGGGCGGCTTCCACCGCCGCGTTGAGCGCCAGGATGTTGGTCTGGAAGGCGATGCCGTCGATCACGCCGATGATGTCGGCGATCTTCTTGCTGCTCGCGTTGATGTCGTCCATCGTCGACACGACCTGCGACACCACCTGGCCGCCCTTGGCCGCCGTGGCCTGGGCCGACGACGCGAGCTGGTTGGCGGTGCGGGCGGACTCGGCGGTCTGCTTGACCGTGCCGGTGAGCTGTTCCATCGAGCTCGCGGTTTCCTGCAGGTTGCTCGCGGTCTGTTCGGTGCGGGCGCTGAGGTCCTGGTTGCCGGTCGCGATCTCGCTGCTGGCGGTGGTGATGCTGTCGGTGCTCAGGCGCACCGCACTCACCATGTCGCGCAGCGAGGTCTGCATCTTGCCCAGGCTGCGCTGCAGGTCGGCCACCTCGTCGCGGCCCGTGGCCTCGATGGGCTGCGACAGGTCGCCGGCGGCGATCGCCTGCGTGCTGGCCGCGGCGCGGCGCAGCGGCGCCGTCACCGACCGGGTCAGGACCCAGGCGCTCAGGCTGCCGAGGACGATGGACACACCGGCCAGCACCAGCAGCATCAGCTTGCTGCGCTGCACGTCGGCCTTCACCGCAGCGGCGCTCTGCACGGCCAGCTCGCGCTCGAAGTTGCTGAAGTCCTCGATGGCCGCCAGGTAGACCTTGGAGGCCGGCAGCAGGCTCTTCTCCAGGAGCAGCTCGACCGCCGCGACGTCGCCGGCCTTCAGCAGCGCCAGCGCCGCTTCGCGCTGGTCGATGTAGGCCTTGCGCTTGCCGGAAATGTCGGCGAACAGTGCCTTGCTGCGCTCATGGCTCAGCTCGGCCTCCAGTTCCTTCTGCACGCGCGTGATCTGCTCGCTGGTGTCCTTCATCTGCGGCGTGAGGAACGCGCTCATCTGCGGCAGGCCACCCGACTTCACGATCGCGATGGTGCGGCTGACGTTGAGCGTGGTCAGGTTCTTCCATTCGTCGGCCCGCGCCACGCGATGCTCCACGTCGAGCGCGCTGTCGAAGCCCCGTTCGGTCATCACGAGTCGCGAGAATGAGAGCATGACGATCAGCACCAGCAACAACAGCACGGTGCCGAAGCCTGCCCCGAGTCGGGCGCCGATCTTCAGTTGGTCGAGTTTCATCTTGGAGTCTTTCCGGGAGAGCGGGAATCGGGTCGGGCGGGGACGGCCCCTCAATGACGCGAGCGCCGCACCAGCGAGCCCACGTCGAGGATGAGGGCGACGCGGCCGTCACCCATGATGGTGGCGCCGGAGATGTCGTCGACCTTGCGGTAGTTGGCCTCGAGGTTCTTCACCACGACCTGCTGCTGACCGATCAGCTCGTCCACCAGCAGCGCGATGCGGCCGCCCTCGGCCTCGATCACGACCATGATCTCGCTGGCGTGCTCGTCGTTCGAGCGCGGCACATGGAACAGCTGCTCGAGCTCGAGCACCGGCATGTATTCCTCGCGCACCTCGACCACGCGGCCGCTGCCGCCGACGGTCTTGATGACGTTCTCGCCGACCTGGAAGCTCTCGACCACGCTGGACAGTGGCAGGATGTAGACCTCGTCGCCGACACCCACGCTCATGCCGTCCATGATGGCCAGCGTGAGCGGCAGGCGCACCGCGACGCGCATGCCGTAGCCTTCGGCCGAGTCGATCTCGACGGTACCGCCGAGCGAAGCGATGTTCTTCTTGACCACGTCCATGCCGACACCGCGGCCGGACACATCGGTCACCACCTCGGCGGTGGAGAAGCCGGGCTCGAAGATCAGCGCCCAGACCTCGCCGTCGCTCAGCGAGTCGGGGGCGTGCAGGCCGCGCTCGCGCGCCTTCTTCAGCAGCTTCTCGCGCGACAGGCCCTTGCCGTCGTCGCGCACCTCGATGACGATGCTGCCGCCCTGGTGGGACGCCGCCAGCGTGATCGTGCCGACCTCGGGCTTGCCCTTGGCGCGACGTTCCTCCGGCATCTCGATGCCGTGGTCGCAGGAGTTGCGCACCAGGTGGGTCAGGGGGTCGGTGATCTTCTCGACCAGGCTCTTGTCCAGCTCAGTCGCTTCGCCCTGCGTCACCAGCTCGACCTGCTTGCCGAGCTTGCTGGCCAGGTCGCGCAGCATGCGCGGGAAGCGGCTGAACACCGTCTGCATCGGGATCATGCGGATCGACATCACCGCTTCCTGCAGGTCGCGGGTGTTGCGGTCCAGCGCCGTCAGGCCCGAGACCATGCTCTGGTAGAGCACCGGATCGAGGTGGGTGCTGTTCTGCGCCAGCATGGCCTGGGTGATGACGAGTTCGCCCATCAGGTTGATCAGCTGGTCGACCTTCTCGACCGACACGCGGATCGACGATGCCTCCAGCGTGGCGGCCGGGGCCTTGCCCTCGGCCTTGCCGGCCGCCTTCGGAGCGCCTGCAGCCACCGCCGGTGCTGCGGCCTCGGTGGGCGGCTGGGCGGAGGCGCCAGGCGCACCGGGCGCGTTGTCGAAGAAGCCGAAGCCCGGGTCTTCCTCGGTCATCGGCGATCCGGGTGCGTTGGGATAGAAGCCGTAACCCGGCGCGACGCGCTCGCCGCTCCAGGGGCGCAGCTGCACCTCCTCGCGCGCCACGTGGAAGCCGAACAGGTCGAGCAGGTCGGCGTCGCTGCTGGGCGTGGTGACGCGGAAGCGCCGCAAGCCGTCCTGCGGCATGCCGCCGTCGATCGGATCGATGGTGCCGAGGCCCTCGATCTCCTTGAAGAGTTCGACGATGCTGTCGGCCAGTTCGGGCTTCTGCAGCGGCCCGAGCGTCAGCTCGAGGATGCGGTCGCCGTTCATCGTGACCGGCACGTCGTCCGCCGCCTCGGCGGAGGCCGGCGCCGGTGCCGGCGCCGGCACGACGGCGGCCGGCGCGGCGGCCGCGACCGGCGCGGCCTTGGCAGCCGGCGCCGGGGCCTGGCCCCCCACGAAGGCGCGGATGCTGGTCAGCAGCTCCGAGGTGTCGAGCACGTCGCCGCCCGCACCCTGGTGGCGCGCCAGCTGCGAGCGCAGCGCATCGCCCGACTGCAGCAGCACGTCGACCATCGCCGCGGTCGGCTGCAGCTCGTGGCGGCGCAGTTTGTCGAGCAGCGTCTCCATCTGGTGCGTCAGCTCGGCCACGTCGGCGAAGCCGAAGGTCGCCGCGCCGCCCTTGATGGAGTGGGCGCAGCGGAAGATCGCGTTGAGTTCCTCGTCGTCGGCCGCGGCCACGTCGATCGCGAGCAGCTGCTGCTCCATGCGATCGAGGTTCTCGCCGGCTTCCTCGAAGAAGACCTGGTAGAACTGGCTCAGGTCGATGCCGGCGCCCTGGTTGGCACTGGCCGTGTTCGTGTCGCCCATGTCGATTCCTCGTGTCTCGTCTTGACGGGGCTCAGCGAATGACCTTCTTGATCACCTCGAGCAGCTTGGCCGGATCGAAGGGCTTGACCATCCATCCGGTCGCACCGGCGGCCCGGCCGGCCTGCTTCATCTGGTCGCTGGACTCGGTGGTCAGGATCAGGATGGGCGTGGCCTTGAAGCTCGGGTGCTCGCGCAGCTTCTTGGTCAGGCCGATGCCGTCGAGCTGGGGCATGTTCTGGTCGGTGAGCACCAGGTCGAACTGGCGCTGCGCGGCCTTGTCGTACGCGTCCTGGCCGTCGACGGCCTCGGTGACGTCGTAACCAGCGCTCTTGAGGGTGAAGGACACCATCTGCCGCATCGATGCGGAATCGTCCACGGCCAGGATTGAATGCATTGCGCTCTCCGGATTTCTCGGTGACTTATCGGTTGCTGGAGGAACTACTTGAGTGCGGCGACACCGCGCTAGAACAGCTCGACGGTGCCGGCGTCCATTTCGTCCTGCGTCACGGGATTCGGACGCAGCGGCGGGGGGGCGATCACCGCCTCGCCGTCGCCGTCGGCGCCGAAAGCGTCGCGCGCCAGCTGGTCGGCGCAGTTGCGCAGGCGCTGGTGGGTGTGGGCGATCAGTTGCGAGGCCATGTCCTGGAACTGCAGGGCCGTGACGGCTTCGCCGAGCAGGCGGCGCACGTCGCGCACGGTGCCGGCGTCGATCGCGTCGCCACCGTCCAGCTGGCCGACGGCGCCGTGGAAGCGCTGCATCAGCGCATCGCAGGTGTCGGCGAGCAGGCGCTGCAGGCGGTCGAGATCGTTGCTGGCCATCATCAGATGGTCCTGCAGGTCCGCAGCCAGCAGCAGCGGCAACGCCGGTTCGGCGGAGATCTGGGCTTGTGGCATCGTTGTCTTCGCAAGTGGGCGCAGCGCGAACGCTGCGGGCGTGCGCCCGTCCTCACGCGCCCGGGGCGCGCTGCCTCCGGTCGGGTGCGGCTTGGCACAATTCTTCGCCAGCCCTCCGTTCCGCGGTGTCAAGATCACGGGGCCAAACGACCGCCAGTTCGACCCTTCCACCCATGCCGGCACCCGACCTGTCCCCTTTGCCCCCCGCTCTGTCCACCGTGCCGCTGCGGCTGCGGGTGCTGCACCTGGAGGATTCGGAACTCGATCACGAATTGATGCTGGCCCACCTGCGGCGTGGCGGCATCGATCCCGACGCGCTGCGCGTCGAATCCGAGGCCGGGTACCGGGCTGCGCTGGCCGAACCCTGGGACGTGGTGGTCAGCGACTACAACCTGCCGGGCTTCTCGGGCCTGCGCGCCCTGGAGATCCTGCGCGACAGCCGGCTGCTGCTGCCCTTCATCCTGGTCTCGGGCGAGATCGGCGAGCAGGTGGCGGTGCAGGCCATGCTGACCGGCGCCAACGACTACCTGCTGAAGGAAAACCTGGCGCGGCTGGTGCCGGCCCTGCTGCACGCGATCGAAGGCACCGAGGCGCTGCGTGCCAAGCAGGAAGCCGACCTGGCCCTGGGCCAGAGCGAGCAGCGCCTGCGCGAACTGGCCCAGCACCTGCAAGCGAACATCGAGGCCGAACGCACGGCGATCGCCCGCGAGATCCACGACGACGTGGGCGGCTCGCTGACCGCGCTGAAGTTCGACCTGGCGTGGATCGAGCGGCACGCCCGCGACCCGGCGGTGGCGCAGCGCGCGCAGGGCGCACTGGAGACCGTGACGTTGGCGATCGAGTCGAGCCAGCGCATCATGCACAACCTGCGCCCGGCCATCCTGGAACAAGGCCTGATCGCGGCGCTGCAGTGGATGACCCAGCGCTTCGAGAAGCGCAATGGCGTGGTGACGGTGTTCCGCACCAGCCGCGACGAGTTGCCGCCGCTGCCGGCGGGCGTCCCTCTGGCCGCCTACCGCACTGCGCAGGAGGCCCTGACCAACATCAGCAAGCACGCCTACGCCACCCGCGTGGAAGTCGATCTCACGGTCGCCGGCCGCGTGCTGTCGCTCGAGGTCAGCGACAACGGCCGCGGCCTGATCCAGGAGGACCTCGCCAAGGCCCGCTCCTTCGGCATCCGCGGACTGCGTGAACGCGCGGCACAGGTCGGCGGCTGGGTCGACCTCTCCAGCGGACCGGGCGGCACCACCATCATCCTGTCGGTGCCGCTCGAGGCCGGCGGGGATACCGGGCCCGGCGAGTTCGACGGCCTGCAGGACGACCCGGACGACCCGACCTCCTGGGACATGCTGCGGTGAAGGCGGCCCCTGCGATGGGCTGGCCCGACGGGCCGTGACCGCGGTAGAGTGGAAGCATGCAGTCATCCTCCCTCGCAGCGCCGTCATGACCGTCCGCGTCATCCTCTGCGACGACCACGCACTGATCCGGCGCGGCATCCGCGACACGCTGTCGGATGCGCCCGACATCGAGGTCGTGGGCGAGGCGGGCGACTACGGCGAGCTGCGCAGCCTGCTGCGCGACACCGACTGCGACGTGCTGGTGCTCGACATCAACCTGCCGGGTCGCAGCGGCCTCGACGTGCTGCACGTGCTGAAGGAGGAAGGCTCGGCGCTGCGCGTGCTGGTGGTGTCGATGTACCCCGAGGACCAGTATGCGATCCGCGCGCTGCGCGCCGGCGCCTACGGCTACGTCAACAAGGGCAGCGACACCCAGCTCATCGTCGAGGCGGTGCGGATGGTGGCCAAGGGCCGCAAGTACATCACGCCCGAGATCGCGCAGATGCTGGCCGAGAGCCTGAGCCAGCCGGCCACCGAGATCGCCCACGAGAAGCTGTCGGACCGCGAGCTGCAGACGCTGGTGCTGATCGCGTCGGGCAAGCGGCTGTCGGACATCGCCGCCGAACTGACGCTGAGCCCGAAGACCGTCAGCGTCTACCGCGCCCGCGTGCTGGAGAAGCTGGCCCTGACCAACAACTCCGAGCTCACGGTCTACGCCATCCGAAACGGCCTGGTATGAGGCTCGGCCGCGACCGAGCCTGACCCCCGTCTCCATTCATCTTGTGCAACGCCCCGGGAGAGCCGCGATGCTGAGCCTGCGCCCCAACTGCGAATGCTGCAATGCCGATCTGCCGCCCGAAGCGGCCGACGCGCGGATCTGCAGCTTCGAATGCACGTTCTGCGCCGATTGCGCCGACACCCGGCTGCAGGGCCGCTGCCCCAACTGCGGTGGCGAGTTGCTGGCCCGCCCTCGCCGGCCGGCCGCGGCGCTGGCGCGCCACCCGGCCTCGACCGAACGGGTGTTCAAGCCCGCGGGCTGCGCGCCGTCCGGCGCCTGAACGCCGATGCAGGCCGAAGCCAGCGTGCGCCTGAGCGGCGGTTGCCTGTGCGGCGCGGTGCGCTACGAACTCGACCGGGCGCCCGGGCCGATCGTGCTCTGCCATTGCGGCCAGTGCCGCAAGGCGCAGGGCTCGGCTTTCGCCACGGTGGCCCCGGTGGCCGTGGAAGCTTTCCGGCTGGTGCGCGGGGTCGATCGGCTGCGCGGCTTTCAGTCCTCGCCGGGCAAGTGGCGCAGCTTCTGCGGCGATTGCGGCTCGCCGATCCACAGCCGCCGCGACGACCGGCCCGCGGTGCTGCGGCTGCGCGTGGGCAGCCTCGACGATCCCTTCGACCAGCGGCCCGCCGCGCACATCCACGTGGCGTCGAAGGCGGCGTGGTGGACGATCGACGACGCGCTGCCGCAATACCCGGGCATCGAACCGGGCCGCTGACCGTCCGGCCCTACTGCAGGGTACGCAGGTGCACCACGCGCTGCTGGGTGCCCGGGTGGGTGGCGGTGGCCTTGATCATCGGCAGGTGCTGGAACAGGACCAGCGGCGTGTCCTCGGGCTCGCCCAGATGCCGGATCAGCCGCATCGCGAAGGCGTCGGCCTCGTATTCGTGCTCGTGCGACAGCTGCGAGGCCTCACGGCCCAGCACGCCGGCGATGGCGTCGGTGTGCGCCTGCACCACCTCCCCGGGGATGTGTCGCTTGTAGAGTTGTCCGAGCTGAGCCCAGTGGCGATGCATCACGTGGCCGAGCTCGTGGGCCAGCACGAAGCTGCGCTCGCTCTCGCTCATGTCGGCGAGCGACACGTTCGCGGCGACCACGCGCCCCATCAGGCACACCGCGAGCAACGGCCCCCGCACGACCAGCAAGCGGACGTCACCGGGCGCGTCTGCCGCGTCCAGGACCCGCTGGAAGCTGTGGCGAACCACCTGCACGGCAGGGTCGGCGTCGTCGACCTGGGCCTCGGTCAGCGCGTCGAGCTGCATCTGCTGCGAACGCTGCAGCACGGCCAGGATGTCGTCTTCGCACCATGCTGGTGCCGCAAACGAAGCAAGCAGGGACAACAGGATCGCGCGCATCAGAACCTCCGCACGTCAACATCAGGGTTGACCCTAGATTCCATGCAATCGCCGTACCAGATTCGCACAAAACGGGTGAAGTCCGTGCGCTCCTGCCGATCCAGGCCGTCCGGCCGCTACTGGAACTGCGCCAACATCCGCTCCAGCGCCATCGTGAACGGCTGTTCCATGAAGGGCAGGGTCAGCGTGATGCCGACCAGGCCGACGCCGAGCGTGATCGGGAAGCCGATCGCGAAGATGTTGATCTGCGAGGCCACGCGCGAGATCAGGCCCAGCACGAGGTTCATGAACAGCAGCATCGTGATGATCGGCAGCGCGATCCACAGCCCGAGGCGGAACACCTCCGCGCCCCAGAGCTGGGGTTGCAGGGCCGACAGGAAGGCGAGCGGTGCGGCCTCGGGCGTGGCCACCGGGAAGGCATGGAAGCTCTGGATCACGGCCGCGGTCAGCAGCAGGTGACCGTTCATCACGACGAACAGCCAGGCTGCGCTGGTGCCGAAGAAGCGGCTGACCGCGGTGGATTGCGAGGCGCTGATGGGATCGAAGAAGGCCGCGAAGTTCAGGCCCATCTGCAGGCCGATCATCTCGCCGGCGAACTCGATGCCGGCCATGACGATGCGCGCCGAGAAGCCGAGGGCCAGTCCGATCACCAGCTGCTGGATCACCGCCTCGAAGGCCTGTGCGCTGTCGAGCGCGATCACCGGCATCGGCGGCAGCGAGGCCTGGGCCGCGACGGTGATGAAGAAGGCCAGCGCCACCTTCACCCGCACCGGCACGCTGCGCATGCTCAGCACCGGGGCACTGACGAACAGCGCCAGCACCCGCAGGAAGGGCCAGACCATCGGGCTCAGCCAGGCGGTGAGCTGGGCCTCGTCGAAGGTGAACATGGTCGGTTCGTCGGGGGCGGCATCCGCCGGCCGCTGAAGCGGCTAGCCGACGACGGTCGGGATCGCCTGCAGCGTGCGCTGCAGGTACTCGACGATCGTGGTGAGCATCCAGGGCCCGGCGATCGCGAGAACCGCGACCGCGGCGATCAGCTTGGGCACGAAGCTCAGCGTCGATTCGTTGATCTGGGTGGCGGCCTGGAACACGCTGATCAGCAGGCCGACCACCAGGATGGTCAGCAGCATCGGCGCGCTGACCATCAACAGCAGGACCAGGCCCTGCTGGCCGAAGGTGAAGACTTGTTGGGCATCCATGGCGATCGGTCAGGTGGCGAAGGAGGCGGCGAGCGAGCCGAGCAGCAGGTTCCAGCCATCGGCCAGCACGAACAGCATCAGCTTGAAGGGCAAGGCCACCAGCACCGGGCTGAGCATCATCATGCCCAGGCTCATCAGCACGCTGGCGACGATCATGTCGATGATCAGGAAGGGAATGAAGATCAGGAAGCCGATCTGGAAGGCGCTCTTGAGCTCGCTGGTCACGAAGGCCGGCACCAGCACGCGGAACGGCGCGTCCTCGCCCTTCACCGCCGGGTCGAGCTTGGCGAGCCGGGCGAACAGCATCAGGTCGCTCTGGCGCGTCTGCTTCAGCATGAAGGACCGCATCGGCGCCTCGCCACGGGCCAGCGCCTCGTCGAAGGCGATCTGGTTGGCCGCGAAGGGCTTGTAGGCCTCGCTGTAGACCTTGTCGATGGTCGGCCCCATGACGAACAGCGTCAGGAACAGCGACAGGCCGATCAGCACCTGGTTGGGCGGCACCGACTGCGTGCCCAGCGCCTGTCGCAGCAGGCTCAGCACGATGACGATGCGGGTGAAGCCGGTCATCATCAGCAGCACGGCCGGCAGGAAGCTCAGCGCCGTGAAGAACAGCAGGGTCTGGATCGGCACCGAGTAGCTGGTGCCGCCCGCGCCCTGGCCGACGATCAGCGGCAGGTTCGCGTTGCCGCCCGCCGCCTGCGCTAAAGCCACTGCAGGAAACGCCGACAACACCGAGACGGCGGAGATCAGCGCGGCGCGCTTGTGGCGCGACAAGAAAGCGGCCGCCGTGGCGCAGCCACAACGGGGGCGGTCATTTCCTCGCATCACGGACCTTCTTCAGCAGCGCCGCGAACGGCGCCTCGGGGGAGGCATTCACCGTCACGTCGGCCTGTGGCGACAAGGTGTGCAGCGCCGTGATGGACTGCGGCGTCACGCCCAGCACCAGCCAGCGGCGCTCCTCGCCCTGGCCGACCTCGACGGTCACGATGCGCTGGTGCGGACCGAGCGCCATGCTGCCGACGGTGCGCGTCAGCGCGTTCGCGTTGCTCATCGCTGCGCCGTAGGGCGTGCGCTTGAGCAGCCACAGCGCCAGCGGGATCGCGGCCAGGATGACGATGAACCACAACAGGCCGAAGCCCAGGGAACCGGACATGGATTTCTCTTGCTTCCAGGCTTCCGGATCAGCCGCCGCGGCTCAGCCGGCGCATGCGCTCGCTGGGCGTCACGATGTCGGTCAGGCGGATGCCGAACTTGTCGTTCACCACCACCACCTCGCCCTGGGCGATCAGGTAACCGTTGACCAGCACGTCCATCGGCTCGCCGGCCAGCGCGTCGAGCTCCACCACCGAGCCCTGCGCCAGCTGCAGGATGTGCTTGATCGGGATGCGGGTGCGACCCAGCTCCACGGTGAGCTGCACCGGGATGTCGAGGATCATGTTGATGTCGTTGCCCGCGCCGCCACCCGGGGTGGGCGCGAAGTTGGCGAACGACGCCGGCGCCACCTGCTCGGCCGTCGTGACGACCTCGCTGCCGGGCGACTGTTGCTCGAGCGCGGCGGCCCACTCGGCGGCCATCGCGTCCTGTTCGTCGTTCGGTGCGGCATCAGCCATGGTGTTCTCCCAGCCAGGACGGGCCCTGGTTCGTCAGCAGTTGATCGATCTTGATGGCGTACTTGCCATTGCTCGTGCCGTAGTGGCAGTCGAACACCGGCACGCCGTCCACCTTGGCGTGGACCACCTGGTCCAGGTCGAGCTCGATGAAGTCGCCCGGCTTCAGCGCGAGCAACTGCTCGACCGTGGCCGGCGCCTGCGCCAGCTCGGCCACCAGGTCGACCTCGGCGGCCTGGATCTGCTGCGTCAGCAGCTTGACCCAGCGGCGGTCGGGCTCGTTGGCGTCCCCCTGCACGGTGGAGTACAGCGTGTCGCGGATCGGCTCCAGCGTGGCGTACGGAATGCAGAAATGGATGGTGCCGCTGGTGTCGCCGATCTCGACGGTGAACGAGGTGGTCACGACGATCTCGCTCGGCGCGGCGATGGTCGCGAACTGCGGCTGCATCTCCGAGCGCTGGTACTCCAGCTCAACCGGGTAGACGCCAGCCCAGGCCTTCTTGTACTCGGCCGAGATCACCTCGACCAGGCGCGAGATCACGCGCAGCTCGGTGGGCGAAAAATCACGCCCCTCGATGCGGGTGTGGAACTTGCCGGCGCCGCCGAACAGCGCGTCGATCACCGCGAACACCAGCGTCGGGTCGCAGACGATCAGCCCGCTGCCGCGCAACGGCCGCACCGCCATGATGTTGAAGTTGGTCGGCACCACGATCTCGCGCAGGAAGGCGCTGTACTTCTGTACCTTGATCGTGCCGACCGCCACCTCCGGCGTGCGCCGGATGAAATTGAACAGGCCGATGCGGATGTTGCGGGAGAAGCGCTCGTTGATGATCTCCATCGTGGGCATGCGCCCACGCACGATGCGCTCCTGGCTCGCCAGGTTGTAGTCGCGCACGCCCCCCTGCTCGACCTCCTCGGTCTCGAGCTTCTGGCTCTCGCCGGTGATGCCTTGCAACAGCGCATCCACCTCGTCCTGCGACAGGATCTGCTGATTCATACCGAGGACTCCGCCCGGCCGCAAGCCGCGGTCGACACATCACGCCGACGACCGAGCAGTCGCCGCGGATCCGGCTCTGCCGGTCCGCCAGCGGCGCCCCCCTGGGGGGGAGCGGCGCAGCCGCAACGGGGGGGGGCGTCAATCATTGGATGATGAAGCTGGAGAAATGCACGTGCTCGACCGGGTTGTGCACGGCCGGGGCCTTCTTGCGCTTCTTCTTGACCGGCTTTTCTTCGGCGTCGGTGTCGGCCGCCGCGTCATGCGCCGGCGCGTCGTCGATCTCGATCTCGATGCCCAGGGGCCGCACCGACTCGCGCATGATCTCGGCCGCGAGCTTTTCCTTGCCGGCACGCTCGAGCAGCTCGCCCGAGGTCTTGTGCGACAGGATCATCAGCACGCCGTTGCGGATGGCCGGCATGTAGAGCTTGAGTTCCTCGGCGACCTTGGGGTCGTCGACCTGCAGCGTGACGCCGATCTGCGCGAAGCGCTCCTGGTCGCGGTCGGCCAGGTTCACGACGAAGGGCTCGAGCGGCAGGAAGTTCGGCGGCGCCTTGTGGTCCTTCTTGCCAGCATCGTGCGCCACTTCTTCCGCATCGTCGCCTTCCTCGGCGGCGGCAGCGGCCTCGGCGGCCTTCTTCTTCAGCAGGTAGACCGCGGCGCCACCACCGGCCGCCACGAGCAGCGCCACGATCGCCAGGATCATGACGAGCTTCTTCGGCAGGCCCTTCTTGGCCTTCTTCGGCACTTCGACGGCATCGGCCGCGGCTGCAGACATCGGGAACTCCTTGCCATGAACGCGCACGGAGCAGACGCCGCCGCACGCAGGGAATGGAAAGGATTATTCGAGCCGGCCCTCGCGGCGAAGCCGCGATAAGGGGGGCGAAACCGGCGCTTACCGCCGCCCCCCGCCACCGCCGCGGCGTGCGCCGCGTGCTAGGCGTAGAGGTCGAGCAGGCCGCGGGCCACGGGTGCGCGTGCCCCCGCCGGGCCCTCGATGCCGCCGAGCGCGATCGGCTCGCTCCGCCCGCTGGCACGGCGCTCGCCATCGGCCGCGCCCTCGCGGCCTCCGGAGCGCTGCTCGAACACACCGCCGCCGCTGAGCGTCAGGCCCGCGCCGTTCAGCGCCGCCGCGAGCGCCGGCAGACTGGTCTCCAGCGCCTGGCGCGTGCCGGCGTGGGAGGCCGTGAAATCGATCTGCGCCTGGGCGCCGTCGATCACGATCTGCACCGCGATCGGCCCCATGTCAGCCGGGTTGAGCTGCAGCTCGGCTTCGTGAACACCACCCCGCGCCAGCGTCGTGAGCTGACTGGCCAGCGCCTGGGAGAAATCGGGCGATTGCACCGGGGTCGCGACGCTCAGGGACAGCGGGGCACCGGTCAGAAGGGTCGCAGCGGGGGCGGTCGGCATCGCCAGGCCGCCGAGCGGCGACGCCGGCGACAGCTGTTCGCCGACGCGTGCCCGCTCCGATGCCGGCGCGCCGCGCACCGGTTCGGCCGCCGTCAACGCGGCCATCGCGAGTTCGCGCGAGCCGGCGGCGAGCGCGGCCCCGGCCGGGGCCGGCTGCAGCAGCGCCTCGGCCGCCACGGCCCTGGCGCCGGCCTTCGCTTCGGCCTGCGCGTCGGCATGGGCGGCATGCAGTGCCTGCGTGGCGGAGGGTTCGGTGGCGCCCGCGGCCGGATCGACTGCCGCGGCATGCCGGCCGTCGCCGCCGGCACGCAGGGGGCCGCCGTCGGCCTCAGCCACGCCGGGGCCCGGCGGGCGCGAGTCGCCCGCCGCGCTCGCACTGGCCACCGCGCTCGGGACCACGGACTCGGCGGCCGGATCGGCATCGGCCGGGGGCGTGGTCGCATGGCCTGCGGCACGTGGCGGCGCGACCGTGCCCCAGCGGGCCAGCCAGTCGAGCATCACTTTCGGATCGGGAGCAGCGGGCGCCGGCTGGGCCGCCGCCGCATCGGCCGCGTCGCTGGCGGAGGCCTCGTCGACCGGCTCGCCGGCCAGCTCGACCAGGGCCGTGTCGGCTTCGTCCGCCGGCAACTCCTCGTCGGACGCCTCGTCGGCGGTGCGCCGTGCGCCGTCGACGGGCTTGCCGGGCTGCTTGGCCGCCGGCGGCGCGACGCCATCCTTGGCCGCCGCCCGCTTCGACGTGGCGTTGTCCTTCTCGATCGGCTTCGCCTCGTCGCCGGTCGAACGACGCTGCGGCTCCGGCCGGCGTGCGGCCTCGGCGCGCGACTCGGGCGGGTTCGCCTTCGCGGGGGCCGGTGGCGCGGCGAAGGCGTTGTGGCCGTTCTGTCCATGGCCCGCCACGAAGCGCTGCTGCTCCCCGAGCAGGCCGGCGAACGGCGAAGAGGCCGGGGAGTTGCCGCGGTCGGCCGCCGGTTCGGCCGCGAAGGCGGTCGGGGCGTTGGCGGCAGCGCGTTGCTGGACGGACAGGTTCATGCTCATGGCGGGCAGGTACCGGCTCAGACGGCGCCCAGCGCGGCGCCGGGTGCGGTGCCCGCCAGTCGCAGCCAGGCGGCACGCGAGGCCAGCTCGTCGGTCGCCTTCTGATCGCTGCGGTCCTGGGTGCGAACGGCCTCGGCGATGCGCCGCTCGATCAGCTTGCGCACCGAAGCCACACGCAGTTCGGCGCTCAGCAGCGCGGCCTTGGCCGTCTCGCCACGCTCGATGGCCTGCGCAAGCAGGCGCTGCTGCTGCGACACCGCCTCGTCCAGCCGGACCATGAAGCCCTGGTAGCACTGCAGCAGCTCGATCGCGCCGGCCCGCTGGAACTGCGTGCCGAAGCGTTGCGCGTACTCCTGGCGGTACTCGGCCAGCTGGGTGGCCTGGGCCTGGGCCGCCGCCACGGCGTTCAGGGCGTTGCGATGGACGCCCAGCGCTGCGTCGCGTGCGACCGTGGTCTGTTCGAGCAGGGTGTTCAGGGGCTGGAGGGCGCTCATGGGGTTCTTCCGGGGAAAACGATCGATCGGTCGCTCGGGCTCAGAGGCCGGTCAGCTGGCGCAGCTGGCGCACGCTGTCGGTCAGGCGGGAGGCGTCGTGCATGTCCTGCTGCAACAAGGCGCGCATCGCGTCGTGCTGCTTGACCGCGAGGTCGAGTTCGGCGTCGTGGCCGGGCGCATAGGCGCCCAGCGCGATGAGGTCGCGCGCCTTCTGGTAGCGCGACCACAGCTGGCGCAGGCGGCGCGCCGCCTGCAGGTGTTCGGGCCGCGCCACGTTGTGCATCACGCGCGAGGCCGAGCGTTCGATGTCGATCGCCGGGTAGTGGCCGCTCTCGGCCAGGTCGCGCGACAGCACGATGTGGCCGTCGAGGATGGCACGCGCCGCATCGGCGATCGGGTCCTGCTGATCGTCGCCTTCGCTGAGCACCGTGTAGAACGCGGTGATCGAGCCGCAGCCGTTGAGGCCGTTGCCGCTGCGTTCGACCAGTTGCGGCAGCTTCGCGAAGCAGCTCGGCGGGTAGCCCTTGGTGGCCGGCGGCTCGCCGATCGCCAGCGCGATCTCGCGCTGCGCCATCGCATAGCGGGTCAGGCTGTCCATCAGCAGCAGCACGTGCTGGCCGCGGTCGCGGAAGTGCTCGGCGATCGCGGTGGCGTAGGCGGCCCCCTGCATGCGCGTCAGCGGCGGCGAGTCGGCCGGGGCCGCCACGACGATGGAGCGCTTCAGGCCCTCCTCGCCGAGGATGTCCTCGATGAATTCCTTGACCTCGCGGCCGCGCTCGCCGATCAGGCCGACGACGATGACGTCGGCCGCGGTGTACTTGGCCATCATGCCCAGCAGCACCGACTTGCCGACGCCGGAGCCGGCGAACAGCCCGATGCGCTGACCGCGGCCGACCGTGAGCATGGCGTTGATCGCACGCACGCCGGTGTCCAGCGGCTCGCGCACCGGGTCGCGCTCCATCGCATTGATGGGTCGGCGCACCAGCGGTTCGTTGCGCACGGCGCCGATCGGGCCAAGCCGGTCGAGCGGCATGCCCAGCGGGTCGATCACGCGGCCCAGCAGGCCGTCGCCGATCGGCAGGTGGCGCGTGCGGTCTTCGCTGCGACGCCACGGGTGATGCGCCTCGCCGAGCACCGGCGCCACGCTCGGCGTCGAGCGCGGAACCACCCGCGCGCCGCTGGCCAGGCCGTGCAGCTCGCCGGTGGGCATCAGGTAGGCACGGTCGGCGGCGAAGCCGACCACCTCGGCCAGCACCGGCGGCTGGCCGTCCATGCGCACCTCGCAGACCGAGCCGACCGGCACGCGGATGCCCGCGGCCTCGAGCACCAGTCCGGCCACGCGCACCAGCGTGCCCTGCGCCTCCAGCGGCACCGGGCCGAGGGCGTGCGCCTTCAGATCGTCCATGTAGCGTTGCCAGGACGCCGGCAGCGCGGCGAGCGGCACCGCTGGGCGCTCGGCGGCCGGAGAGGCGGCGGGCAGCCAGCCTTCGGTCGGCGCGTTCATGCGCTCGCCCCGTTCTCGTCGGTCACCGGAGCGGCCGCGTCGTCGGCCGATGGCGCCACCTCGTAGGCCGCGCGCTGCCCCATGCCGTCCATCGCGCGGCGCCAGCGCGCCTCGATGCTGGCATCGATGATGCCGACCTCGCTGTCGACCACGCAGCCGCCGCGTGCCAGGGCCGCATCGGGCACCAGGCGCGCGCCGCGCGCGGCCAGAGCCTCACCGGCATGCAGACTCAACAATGCGAGGTCCTCCGGATGCACGTGCACCGCCACCTGCTTCGCCGAGGCCAGCGTGGCGACCAGCGCCTCCTGGGCCACCGCCGCCACCAGCTCGGGGCGCGTCGCCAGTTCGCTGCGCAGCACCTGGCGCGCCAGCGCGACAGCCACGTCCGCGAGCTGCGCGGCCAGGCCCTGTTCGAGTTGCTGGAGCTGGCCGCGGAAGGCCTGCGCCACGGCGGTGACCTGGCCGGTCACCTGCTGGGCGTAGCTCTGCTTGAAACCTTCGAGCGCGGTCAGCCCGTCGCGGTAGCCGTCCTGGTAGCCGCTCTGGCGCGCGGCCTGCAACTGCGCGGCCACCAGTTCGGGCGCCAGCGGCGCGGCGGGCGCCGGGGCCGCCGGGTTCTGCGGTGCGCTGCCGAAGCTGCTGGGACGCCAGGCGGCGAAGCTGTGCACTTCCTCGCGCGGGATGAAGCGCGCATAGGCGTTCGGCGAGCCGTCGGCCGCCGGGCCGTCGGTTGCACGGCTGCGGCTGCGGGGATCGCGAGGTGCCGGGCTGGCGCCGAGCTTGCGTTCAAAGGAACTGGTCATCGCCACCGCCACCCAGCACGATCTGGCCCTCGTCGGCCAGGCGACGCACGATCTTCAGCATTTCCTTCTGCTCGGCCTCGACCTCGGAGACGCGCACCGGACCGCGCGATTCGAGATCCTCGCGCAACGTCTCGGCCGCGCGCGTGGACATGTTCGCGAGGATGCGGTCGCGCAGCTCGGGCGGCGCGCCCTTGAGCGCCACCACCAGCGATTCGGTCTGCACTTCCTTCAGCAGCGCCTGGATGCCGCGGTCGTCGATCTTCTGCAGATCGTCGAACGTGAACATGTTGTCCATGATCTTCTGCGCGAGGTCGCTGTCGGCCTCGCGGATGTAGTCGAGCACCGAGGTCTCGATGGCCGAACCCATCATGTTGATGATCTCGGCCGCCGGCTTGACGCCGCCCATCATCGACTTCTTCATGCGCTCGCCGCCGGCGAGCACCTTGCCCATCACCTCGTTCAGGTCCTTCAGCGCGCTGGGCTGGATGCCGTCGAGCGTGGCCACGCGCACCATCACCTCGTTGCGCTGGCGCTCGGTGAATTCCTTCAGCACCTCGGCCGCCTGGTCGAACTCCAGGTGCACGAGGATCGCCGCGACGATCTGCGGGTGCTCGTTGCGCAGCAGCTCGGCCACCGAATTCGGGTCCATCCACTTCAGGCTCTCGATGCCGGAGACATCGCCGCCCTGCAGGATGCGGTCGATCAGCAGATTGGCCTTGTCGTCGCCGAGCGCCTTGCGCAGCACGGCCTTCACGTACTCGTCGGTGTCGCTCACCAGCATGCTGGTGTCGGCCGCGTCGCCGGTGAAGCGCTCGAGCACCTGCTCGAAGCGCTCGCGCGGCACGCTCTTCATCTTGGCGATGGTCTCGCCGAGGCGCTGCACTTCCTTCGGGGCGAGGTGCTTGAAGACCTCGGCGGCCTCTTCCTCGCCGATCGACATCAGCAGGATGGCCGCGTCTTCCAGTCCTTGCGCATCCATGTTTATGACCTCCCCCACGTCGCGCCAGGCGCTCCTGCCCCCCGAGGGGGCTCGCGCCGGCTCATGCGGCCTCCTTGGCGGACCAGCCGCGCACGATGTTGGCCATGGCCGCCGGGTTTTCCTTGGCGAGCGCACGGGCCTGGTTCAGTCGCGTGTCCACCACCGGCGCCTCGAGCGCGGGCAGCGCCGAGGCCTGGGCCGTCGGCGGTGACGGCAGCGCCTGCACGTCGTCGACCACGGCGTCGAGCTGGCGCTGCGGCTTGACCGGCTGGGCCGCCTTCAGCGCCGGCCGTACCGCGCCGAACACGATAATCAGCGCCAGCAGCGTCAGCGCGGCGGGCACGGCCAGCGTGCGCAGCAGGTCCTGGGTGTCGGGCTGCTTCCACAGCGGCAGCGCTTCCTCGACCGGCGGCTTCTCGACCTTGAAGGGGGCGTTGATCAGCTTCACCGAGTCGCCGCGCTCGGCGTTGAAGCCGATGGTCTCCTTGACCAGCGCGGTGAGCTTCTCCATCTCCTCGGCCGAGATCGGCGTGGTGCTGGTCTTGCCCTTGGCGTCGGTGACCGAACGGTGGTTCAGCACCACCGCCGCGTTCAGGCGCTTGATGGTGCCAGTGGCGTTGCGCGTGACGCGCACGGTCTTGTCGACCTCGTAGTTGGTGGTGGCCTCGCGCCGGCTGTTGCCGCCGCTGCTGCCGCCCGACTGCGCGGTCTGCAGCGGCTGCGCACTGCCGTTGACGGGCGCGGTGGCCGGCACCGGCGGCTGGTTGCTGGCGGCGCCGGGCACGCCGGCCGGCGTGGCACTGCCGCCGCCGCTGGCCTCGCTGACCTGGTGGCTGCGCAGCGTGGCCGCGGCCGGCTTGCCGTCGGCACCCAGGCCCTGGTTCGGCGCATAGGCCTCGGAGGTGGATTCGGTCTGCGAGAAGTCGACTTCGGCGGTGACCTGGGCGCGCAGGTTGTCGCGGCCCAGCACCGGCTCGAGGATGTCGAACACGCGTTTGGTGTAGTTGCCCTCGATCTGGCCCACGTACTGCAGTTGCTGGGCATCCAGGCCGCCGGCCGAACCGGCGTCGCCGGCGCCGGAGATCAGCGCGCCGGTCGCGTCGAGCACGGTCACCGCCTTCGGGTCCATCTCGGGGACGCTGGAGGACACGAGGTGAACGATGCCGGCGATCTGCGTGCGGTCGAGCGTGCGGCCGGGATGCAGCGTCAGCAGCACCGAGGCGCTGGGCTTCTGCTGTTCGCGGAAGAAGCCGTTCTGGTTGGGCAGCGCCAGGTGCACGCGGGCGCTCTGCACCGCGGCCAGCGCGCCGATCGAGCGGGTCAGCTCGCCCTCGAGGCCGCGCTGGAAGGTCAGGCGCTCCTGGAACTGCGTCTGGCCGAACTTGGCGTTGTCCATCAGCTCGAAGCCGACGATCGAGCCCTTGGGCAGGCCGGCCGAGGCCAGCTTCAGGCGCACGTCGTGCACCTTGTCGGCCGGCACCAGGATCGCGGCACCGCCGTCGGCGTGCTTGTAGGGCACGTTCATCGTCGACAGCTGGGCCAGGATCGCGCCGCCGTCCTTGTCGGACAGGCCGGCGTACAGCACCTTGTAGTTGCCCTGCGAGGACCACATCGACATCGCGAAGGCGATGCCCACCAGCGCGGCCAGGCCGACGCCGAGCGTGAACTTGCGGCCGGCGGGCAGCGCGGCGAGGCGCGAGCCGAAGCCGTCGGCGTTGGCCGGCGTGAGCGGCAGGGAATTCACGGGGGCAAGTGCGGTGTCCATCGGCAGGGGTCGGGCGTCGCGGCGTGTCCGTGTCGGATCGTGAGTCGAAAAGCGCGATGGGACCATTCCCATCGGCGCCTCGGCATTGTTTCGTTACCCTTGAGCCGGAAAAGCGGCGAACAGGCCGGCCAAATCCCGCCAGTTCCCTCCATTGCGCCGCGGCCCCCTGGCTACGATCCTTCCCCATGGACGTGAAGCTCAAGCCCTTCGACTTTGCCCAAGCCGCAGCCCGTGCCGGGATGCCGCAGGTGGCCGAGCGCGTGCGCCTGGCGACGCAGTCGCAGGGCGTGGAGCCGGCGAGCTTCCAGACCAGCTTCAGCGCCGCGCTGAAGTCGGTGAGTACCGCGCAGAACCAGGCCACCGAGCTGCAGAAGCAGGTCCAGCTGGGCAACTCGTCGGTCTCTCTGGAAGAGACGATGGTCGCGATGCAGAAGGCCCAGATCGGCTTCCAGGCAACGCTGCAGGTGCGCAACAAGCTGGTGCAGGCCTACACCGACATCATGAACATGTCGATGTGAGGCCGGTGAGCGGCCGTCCGGGGAGGTGGCCGGTCAACCGCCGGCGCGCTTGACGGTGTGCCCGCGGGCTTGGAGCCACTCGATCACGCGTTCGCAGTGATCGCCCTGTACCTCGATCACCCCGTCCTTCGTCGTGCCGCCCGAACCGCAGGCGGCCTTCAGCTGCTTGCCCAGTTGAGCCAGCGCGGCCGGTTCCAGCCCCAGGCCCTTGACGACCGTGACGCCTTTGCCGTTACGACCCTTGGTTTCGCGCGAGACGCGCACGATGCCGTCGGTGGCCGGCACGGTGCCGGCGCTGCGGCAGGCGCACTGGGCGATCGCCTGACGGCAGGTCGGGCAGGTCCGGCCGAGTTCGGTCGAGTAGACCAAGCCGCCGGTCGACCGGCTCTTCATGCCGGCCGCTCCGGCACGGTGCAGCGCCGATCCATCGGCTAGAGGATGCGGGTCAGTGCCTCGTCGAGGTGACGGACCGTGCGCTCGATGTGATGCAGCTTGTCGAGCCCGAACAGGCCGATGCGGAAGGTCCGGAAGTCGGCCCCCTCGTCGCACTGCAAGGGCACGCCGGCGGCCACCTGCAGGCCCAGCCCGAGGAACTTCTGCCCCGACTGGATGGCCGGGTCCTCGGTGTAGCTGACCACCACGCAGGGCGCCTGGAATCCCTCGGCCGCCACGCTGCGCAGGCCCTTGCGCACCAGCAGCGCACGCACCCGCTCGCCCAGCTGCTGCTGTTCCGCGCGCACCTTCTCGAAGCCATAGGCCTCGGTCTCGCGCATCACATCGCGCAGGCGGGCCAGCGAGTCGGTCGGCATCGTGGCGTGATAAGCGTAGCCACCGGCCTCGTAGGCCTCCATGATCTGCAGCCACTTGCGCAGGTCGCAGGCGAAGCTGGTGCTCTGCGTCCCGTCGATGCGCTCGCGCGCCAGATCGCTCATCGCGATCAGTGCACAGCAGGGCGACCCGCTCCAACCCTTCTGGGGCGCGCTGACCAGCACGTCGACACCGGTCGCCTGCATGTCGACCCACAAGGTGCCCGACGCAATGCAGTCCAGCACGAACAGCCCGCCGACCTCGTGCACCGCGTCGGCCACGGCGCGCAGGTAGGCATCGGGCAGGATCATCCCGGCCGAGGTCTCGACGTGCGGCGCGAACACGACCGCGGGACGTTCCGCACGGATCGTGGCCACCACTTCGTCGATCGGCACCGGCGCGAAGGGGGCCTGCGCGCCCGGCCCGGTGCGGCGCGCCTTCAGCACCGTGGCGTCGGAAGCGATGCGGCCCATGTCGAGAATCTGCGTCCACCGGTAGCTGAACCAGCCGTTGCGGATGACCAGAACCTTGCGGTCGGCGGCGAACTGTCGCGCCACCGCCTCCATGCCGAAGGTGCCGCTGCCGGGCACGATGACGGCCGACTTCGCGTTGTAGACGCGCTTGAGCGTGGCCGAGATGTCGCGCATGACCCCCTGGAAACTCTGGGACATGTGGTTGAGGGCACGGTCGGTGTAGACCACCGAGTACTCGAGCAAACCCTCCGGGTCCACGTTCGGCAGCAAGCCAGGCATCGATCACTCCACTGAGAAACTGTCTCTGTTGCAGGGGTTTGCGGCCTTCATGCGGGCCATGGAGCGCCGCACGAAGGCCTGCCATCGCCGTAGCGCGATGGGCTTTGCCAGGATCGGCATGCCGCCCACTGTGTACCAAAACATCGCCGCAACACGCTGAGGTCAACCCGAATGAGCCGCCTCCCGTCTCAAGCTCGTCGCGCTGCGATGAGCAACCCGACGACCGCGCATTGTCTCCTCGGCCGAGTAACCGCGCACGGCGCGGCCCAACCGGGTCCGGCACCGCATCAAGTGCGGCTGGCGTCCGGAAAGTACTTGCGGATCAGCGCGGGCGTGAACTCGAAGGGTTCGGCGGTGAAGGTGGCCGTGAAACACGACCGCTGCGCATCGCCGTCGACCGGCAGCACGCTCACGTAGACCCACTCCCCCGGCCCCTTGTCCCACAGCATGATCTGCACCGGCGCGAACGCGCTGCGGTCGAGCACACGGTAGAGAGACAAGGCGGCGCCCTGGAATCGTTCGCGATCTTCGGGGTCCAGCAGCGCGCGCGGGTCGGCCCTGGCGAAGACCAGCGGCGGACTGCCCTCGACGCAGCTGGCCATGACGAGCGCACCACCGTCGCGCGCAGCTCCCGAACCGCTTTCAGCCGCGGTGACGCGAAGCGCCGGCAGAAGGGCCAGTGCCGTTGCCGCCAGCAGGCCACTCAGCGTAGCCATCGATTCCTTGCTTCCCATCGCACGCCCTCCGCCGGCAGATCCGCTCGTCGGTCGATCTTCGGCCGCCGCACCGGAGAACGCAATGAGGAGTCACGCCAGCGACGGCGCCTCGTTCTATCACTCCACCGTCACGCTCTTCGCGAGGTTGCGCGGCTTGTCGACGTCGGTGCCGCGCGCGCAGGCCGTGTGATAGGCCAGCAGCTGCAGCGGCACCACGTGCAGCAGCGGCGACAAGGCGCCGTAGTGCTCGGGCATGCGGATCACGTGCACGCCTTCGCTGCTTTCGATCCGCGTGTCGGCGTCGGCAAACACGAACAGCTCGCCGCCGCGCGCGCGCACTTCCTGCAGGTTGCTCTTGAGCTTCTCGAGCAACGCGTCGTGCGGCGCCACGGTGACGACCGGCATCGCGCTGGTCACCAGTGCCAGCGGGCCGTGTTTCAGTTCGCCGGCCGGGTAGGCCTCGGCGTGGATGTAGCTGATCTCCTTGAGCTTGAGCGCGCCTTCCAGCGCCACCGGGTAGTGCAGCCCGCGGCCCAGGAAGAGTGCGTTCTCCTTGCGGGCGAACTCCTCGGCCCAGGCCATGACCTGGGGCTCGAGCGCCAGCACGGCCTGCAGCGCCACCGGCAGGTGGCGCAGCGCCTTCAAGTGCCCGGCCTCGGCGTCCTCGCTCAGCCGCCCACGGGTCTTGGCCAGCATCAGCGTGAGCAGGAACAGGCCTGCCAGCTGCGTGGTGAAGGCCTTGGTGGAGGCCACGCCGATCTCGACGCCCGCCCGCGTGATGTAGGCCAGCGAGCACTCGCGCACCATCGCGCTCGTGGCGACGTTGCACACGGTGAGCGTGTGCTTCATACCCAGCGAGCGCGCGTGCTTCAGCGCGGCCAGCGTGTCCGCGGTCTCGCCGCTCTGCGTGATGGTGACGACGAGCGTCTTCGGGTTCGGCACGCTGTCGCGGTAGCGGTACTCGCTGGCCACTTCCACCTGCGTGGGCACCTGGGCGATCGACTCCAGCCAGTACTTGGCGGTGCAACCGGCGTAGTAGCTGGTGCCGCAGGCCAGGATCAGCACCGAGTCGATCTCCTTGAAGACACGGTGTGCGCCGTCGCCGAACAGCTCCGGCACGATGCCCTGCACGCCTTCGAGCGTGTCGGCAATCGCGCGCGGCTGCTCGAAGATCTCCTTCTGCATGTAGTGGCGGTAGGGGCCGAGTTCGGCCGCGCCGGTGTGGGCATGCACGGTGCGCACTTCGCGCTGCACGCGCTCGTGGCGGCCGGTCGCCGCGTTGCGCGCCACGATCCAGTGCCTGCCCAGTTGGAGGTCGACCACGTCACCCTCTTCCAGATAGACGATCTGGTCGGTCACGCCGGCCAGCGCCATCGCATCCGATGCGAGGAAGCTCTCGCCCTGCCCCACGCCCAGGATCAGCGGCGAACCTTCTCGCGCACCCACCACGCGGTGCGGTTCGTCGCGGCAGAACACGGCGATGGCGTAGGCGCCCTTGAGCCGCTGCGTGGCCTGCTGCACGGCGTCGAACAGGTCGCCGTCGTACAGCGAATCGATCAGGTGGGCGATGACCTCGGTGTCGGTCTGGCTCGCGAAGACGTAGCCGCGCGCCTGCAGTTCGGCGCGCAGGTCGTCATGGTTCTCGATGATGCCGTTGTGCACGAGCGCGATGCGCGCCGGACGCGCGGTATCGGCGCCCGGGCCGCTGGAGAAATGCGGATGGGCGTTGTGCACCGCTGGCGCACCGTGCGTGGCCCAGCGCGTGTGGGCGATGCCGGTCGTTCCCTGCACCGCATCGGCGGCCACCTGCACGTCGAGTTCCGCAACGCGCGACGTACTGCGGCTGCGGCGCAGCGCGCCGTCCTGATGCACCGCGACCCCGCAGGAGTCGTAGCCCCGGTACTCGAGCCGCTTCAGGCCTTCGACGAGGATGGGGACGATGTTGCGCGCGCCTACCGCGCCGACGATGCCGCACATGAGATGGCCTTGCTGAGCTGTGGATGGCGCATCCTAGGGACGGTAGCAACAAATATGCTTTCTAAATTAATCATCAAACGACATAAAAATCTCAAAACTTTCTACAATGAAAACTTAATGCAAATTCCAATACATAATAGACTATTTATTTCGTGAACAAGATCACACTGGATCCCCTCGACCTCCGGCTGCTCGCGCAACTGCAGCGCGACGCGTCGCTCTCGAATCAGGCGCTGGCGGCCGAGGTCCACGTGGCCACGGCCACCACGCACCGCCGCGTCCGACGCTTCCATGCGCTGGGATTGATCGAGCGCGTGACCGCCCAGCTGTCGCCGCAGCGCCTCGCCGACGCCGGCCTGCCGCAACTGCATGCGCTGCTCGAGGTCACGCTCGACGTGCAGACCAGCGAGGGCCTGGACGCGTTCGAGGCGCGCGCCGTGGCCGACGCCAGCGTTCAGCAGTGCTGGCGGGTCTCTCCGGGGCCTGACTTCATGCTGGTGGTGGGTGTGCGCGACATGGAGGCCTACCAGGCCTTCACCGCACGGCTGCTGACGGCCGACGCCAACGTGCGCAACGTGCGGGCCTTCTTCAGCATCAAGCGCGCGAAGTTCGGCAGCGAACTGCCGCTGCCCGCGCGGTGAGCTGCGTGGGCCGGTGAGCGCCGCCGCAGCAAGCGCCCGTCAGTTCGGCGCGGACGCCGCGCCTTCCGCCGCGGAAAGCGACTTGTGCAGCGCGGCCGGCGACGTCAATCCGCTCAGCACGTCGTCGTGCGGCAACAGCAGCACCACCAGGCCGCCCAGTCCGAGTCCCAGGGCCACCACGCCGACGGCACCGACCGCCAAGCGCTGGGCGCCGGTCAGGTAGGTAAGCCAGGCCTCCCCGAACGACAAGCCGCCCTCCCGCACTCCGGACGCCAGCAACTGCAATCGGACCCGCAACCCAGGGGCCGGTTGGTCCTCGGGATCGCGGTAGCCCAGGCGGATTTCCTCGCGCCGGATCCACTGGTCGTGGGCGGCACGCCGGTCGGGGTCGAGCAGCACGTCCTGCGCCTTGTTCAAGGCCGTCAGTACCAGTTCATGGCGGACGCTGCCGTGATGGCGATCGGGGTGGTACTTCTGCACCAGCGCCTTGTAGGCGGCACGGATCACTTCGGGCGGCGCGTCGGGCGCCACCTTCAGGCGGCCGTAGTAGTGGGGAATCTTGGGGCGTCGCATCGGTTTCCGATGCTACCGGCGCGGTGTCACGGCATGTCGTGCAGAGTTGGCGCGTCTGCAACCGGAACGATGTCCTCCGCCCCGCTGTTGCAACTGTGCCGCGGGCGCGCGCCCCGGGCCCACGCAAGGCCGCCCACCCGGCCGGCCCGCCGTTACCGGCGTAACAACTGCTAGCGTTTTTTCGTCGGCCGTTGCCAGCCTGCGATCACGGTCTGCCGCGCCCTCGCCACACCCAGTTGCCCGGCCGGCACGTCCTTGCTGATCGTGCTGCCACCGCCGATCGTGGCGCCGGCGCCCAGCGTGACCGGCGCGACGAGCACGCAGTTGCTGCCCACGTGCACGTCGTCGCCGATCACGGTGCGGTGCTTGTTCGCACCGTCGTAGTTGGCGGTGATGCTGCCGGCGCCGTAGTTCACGCGTTCGCCGACCGTCGCATCCCCCAGATAGGCCAGGTGGTTGGCCTTGGCGCCGCGCGCGAGCGTGGAATTCTTGACTTCGACGAAGTTGCCGATGTGCACTTCGGCGCCCAGTTCGGCACCCGGCCGCAGGCGCGCGAACGGCCCGACCAGCGCGCCCGCACCGACCTCGGCACCGTCGATGTGCGTGAACGGATGGATCACCGCGCCCGCGGCGATGCGCGCGTCGCGGATCACGCAGTGGGCCCCGATGTGCACGCCGTCGCCGAGTTCGACCCGACCTTCGAAGACGCAGTTGACGTCGATCTCGACATCGCTGCCGCAGCCGAGCGTGCCGCGCAGGTCGAAGCGCGCCGGATCGGCCAGCCGCACGCCGGCCTCGAGCAGCGCCTCGGCCTGCTTGCGCTGCAGACGGCGCTCCAGATCTGCCAACTGCAGCGGGCTGTTGACGCCCAGCACCTCGGTTTCGCTGGCGGGCTGCGCAGCGACCACCGCCACGCCATCGGCAACGGCCATCGCGACCACGTCGGTCAGGTAGTACTCGCGCTGGGCGTTGTCGTTGGACAGGCGCGCGAGCCAGCGCTTCAGCAGCGCGGTGGGCGCAGCCATCATGCCGGTGTAGACCTCGCGGATGGCCCGCTGCGCCGCGCTGGCGTCCTTGTGCTCGACGATGCCAAGCAACTTCTCGCCCTGCCCTTCGCCGTCACGGAGGATGCGGCCGTAGCCGGTGGGGTCGGCCAGATCGATGGTCAGCAAGGCGAGCCGCGTGCCGCCGCAGGCATCGACCAGCGCACGCGCCGTCGACGCGTCGATCAGCGGCGTGTCGCCATTGAGGATCAGTGTGGTGCCGGCATCGTCGAGCAGCGGCACCGCCTGTTGCACGGCGTGCCCGGTGCCGAGCTGCGGCTCCTGCCGCACGAAAGCGAGCGGCGCCGCGGGAAAGGCCGAGCGCATGGCCGCCTCCACCTGCTCGGCGCCATGACCCGTGATCGTGATGAGTCTTTGCGCCCCCAGACCGGCGGCCGTGGCCAGCACGTGCTGCAATAAGGCTCGCCCGGCCAGGGTGTGCAACACCTTGGGCCGACTCGACTTCATGCGGGTGCCCTTGCCGGCGGCCATGATCACGATGTCCAGCATGCTGATGGTCAGGTGGTTGAGAGGTTGGAGAATTATCGCGGCCTGTGTGCTGTTGGCACTGGGCGGCTGCAGCGCGCTGCGGTTGGCTTACACGCAGGCCGGGGAATTGGCGTACTGGTGGCTTGACGGCTACGTCGATTTCAACGGCGATCAGACGCTGCGCACGCGCGACGCGATCACCCGGTGGTTTGCCTGGCATCGCAGGACCGAGCTGCCGGACTATGTGGCGCTGCTCGACCGCGCGGCGGCCGAAGCCGGCCAGGACGCCACACCCACCCAGGCCTGCCGCTGGTTCGACGAGGTGCGCCTGCGCATCGATCGCGCCGTCGACCACGCACTGCCCGACACCGCAGCAATTGCCGCGAGCTTCAGCCCGGAGCAATTGAATCGCCTGGAACGCAAGCAGGCGAAGAACAACGCCGAATTCCGAGACGACTTCCTGCAGGCCGACCCGGCCGAGCGGCGCGCGGCGGCGGTCGAGCGCGTGGTCGATCGGGCAGAGCAGCTGTATGGCCGGCTCGACCGCTTGCAGCGCGAGCGCATCGCGCAATCCTTGAGCAAATCACCGTTCGAGCCGGAACGCTGGCTGGACGAGCGCCAGCGCCGGCAGCGCGACCTGTTGAGGATCTTGCGGCAGGCGCAGTCCGGCGCACTGTCGGTCACCTCGACCACCGACGCACTGCGGACTCACTGGCAGGAGGTCAAGCGCTCGCCGGACGAGGCCTACCAGAGCTACCAGCGACGCCTCGACGCGGCGAACTGCGAACTGCTCGCGCAGATCCACAATCGCACGACGCCCGAGCAACGCCAGGAGGCCCAGCGCAAGCTCAGAGGCTGGGCGGCCGATTTGCGGCGTCTCGCGACGCCCGCCTGATCGATCAGCGCGGCGACGGAGGCAACGCCACCGTCACCGTCCGCGGCGTCAGCGCCGGCAGCGGAAAGTCCTTCATTGCCGCCTCGAACATCGCCGGAAGCAGCGCCTCCGAGGTCCAGCGACTCGAATAGGCGGCTCGCGTCTCGTAGACGATCTGCTGGCTGCGCCGATCACGGATCAGGATGCCGACCTCGCGCTGGTAATCCGGGACGTCGTAATAGTCATAACCGAACCCCGGTGCATAGCCAAAGCCCGGCCCATGGAAGAACGGTCGGCGCGCGCCGTAGAACCACCAGTCGTTGCGCCAGGCCCAATGGCTCATGTAGGGATCGCGGCGCGCCACCTCGAACACCCGGGCCCCGACCTGGATCAGCACGTCGGCCTGCTCGAGCGGAACGCGGGTGAAGCCGGCCGCCTCGAGGGCCGGCAGGGCGGCGGCCTCGATGCGGTCCTGCTCGGCCGCGTTGGCCTGCTGCGACGGCAGGCGTTCGACCGCGTAGCTGCCCGGCTTGCGATCGGCCGGCCAGTTCCCTTGGCTGGACACGTCGACGGCCACGCTGTTGAGGCTGGCGCAACCTGCGACGAGCAGCGCCGCAGCGCATGCCGCCAGCGATGCCATGGCGGATCGGGTTCGATGCATGCGGACTCCTTGCCCTGACTCAGCCCTGCCCATGCCAACGGATCGGCAGCGCGGCCTCGATGGCCGACGCCGTGCCGGGCGGCGCACAGGTCTCGTCGTCATCGAAGGCCTTGTCACCCAGATCGTCGGCTCTTCCGGTGGCTTGGAGCGTGGTGAAGGGGTAGAGGTTCCGGTCCTGCAGATGAGAAGGGACCACGTTGGCCAGCGCGCTGGCCATGTTGTCGAGCCGGCCGGGGTGCCGACGCTCCCAGTCGCGCAGCATCTGCGCGATCTGCTTGCGCTGCAGGTTCTCCTGGCTGCCGCACAGCGTGCAGGGGATGATGGGGAACTGGCGGTGCGCGGCCCAGGCTTCCAGGTCGTGCTCGGGCACGTAGGCCAGCGGGCGGATCACGACGTGCCGGCCGTCGTCGCTGACCAGCTTGGGTGGCATGCCCTTGAGCTTGGCGCCGAAGAACATGTTGAGGAACAGCGTCTGCAGCATGTCGTCACGGTGGTGGCCGAGCGCGATCTTGGTCGCCCCCAGCTCACCGGCCACGCGGTACAGGATGCCGCGTCTCAACCGCGAGCACAGGCTGCACATCGTCTTGCCCTCCGGCACCACGCGCTTGACGATGGAGTAGGTGTCCTGGTTCTCGATGTGGAAGGGCACGCCACGGCTCGCCAGGTATTCGGGCAGCACGTGCTCGGGAAAGCCGGGCTGCTTCTGGTCGAGGTTGACCGCGACGAGCGAGAAATCGATCGGGGCGCGCTGCTGCAGGTTCAGCAGGATGTCGAGCAGCGCGTAGCTGTCCTTGCCGCCCGACACACAGACCATGAGCTTGTCGCCGGGCTCGATCATGTTGAAGTCGCCGATGGCCTGGCCGACCAGCCGGTGCAGGCGCTTGCTGAGCTTGTTGGCCTCGAAGGCGGGCTTGCCGGCCTGACGTTGCGTGACGCCGGGCTCGATGACGACGGCACTCATGCGTCGCTCTCCTTGATGTGGAACACCTCGACGCCGACCGCGGCGCAGTCGGCGTAGACGTCGGGTTTCTCGGTCGACACGCGCACCGCGCGCACCTGGGGATGGGCCAGCATGCGCGCGGCGATCTCGTCGCACAGCGTTTCCTGCAGCCCGATGTGGCCCTGCGCCACGCGCTCGGCGATGGCGTGGCGGATGAAGTCGTAGTCGACCACTTCGTCGAGCCGGTCCTCGCGCGGCGTGCTGGCCGCCAGCGGCACGTACAGATCAACGTCGATCAGCAGCCGCTGCGGACCCAGGCGCTCGAAGTCGTGCACGCCGATGCGCACCGGCAGCGCGTACGACTTCAGGAACACGCGCCGGCACGCAGCCAGCCGGGGATGCAGGGTCCAGTGCGGCACCTCAGGCCCCCTCGCGCGCAAGGAACAGCACGTCGCGCGGCTGCGCGGACAGGTGCTGCCCACCGTCGACCAGCAGCGTGGTGCCTGTGATGGCCGGCGACTCGATCAGGAAACGCACCGCACGCGCCACGTCCTCGGGCGTCGATGAGCGCCTCAGCGGCGTCATCGCGTGCGCGCGCACGAACTCCGCGCTGTCCATCGGGCCCGACGGCAGCGTGACGCCGGGCGCGACACCGACCACGCGCAGCGTGGGCGCGAAGGCCTGCGCCTGCAGCGTCGTCGCCGCCTCCAGCGCAGCCTTCGACAGCGTGTACGAAAAGTGGTCCGGGTTCGGGTTCCACAGCTTCTGGTCGAGCAGGTTGACGACACAGCCACGCCCGGCGCTACCGCTGAGCCGCTGGTACAGCGCAGCCGCCAGCAGCACCGGGGCGGCGGTGTTGACCTGCCAGTGCTCGGCCATCGACGCATAGCTGCAGTCCCCTGCGCCGTCGTACTCGAAGCGCGAGGCGTTGTTCACCACCGCGTCGATCCGCCCCATGCGCTCGGCCACGGCAGGCAGCAGCGCCCGGCAGGCCGTCTCGTCGGCCAGGTCGGCCACGAACGCCTCGGCGCGCGCGCCCGCCGCGCGCGCCGCCTGCAGCGTGTCGATCGACTCGTCGCTGGCCTGATGGCTGTGCACTGCCACATCGAAGCCGTGCGCAGCCAGCTCGAGCGCGATGGCCCGGCCGACGCGCCGAGCGGCACCGGTGACGAGCACCACGGGACGGGAATCGACGCTCATGTCGTGCGGGACAATGGAGGGGTGGAATCGAGTCCCGTCAGTGTAGCCAGCCCCCCCCTGCCGAGCCTGCAAGAGGCCTTGAAAGCGCGGATCGCAACGGAGATCGAGCGCGCCGGCGGCTGGCTCGGCTTCGAGCGCTACATGGAGCTTGCGCTGTACGCACCCGGTCTGGGCTACTACGTGCGCGGCGATCGCCAGTTCGGCCTGATGCCAGGCTCCGGCAGCGATTTCGTCACCGCACCCGAGCTGAGTCCCTTGTTCGGCCACGCCTTGGCGCGCCAGCTGGGTCAGGCGCTGGACGCCACCGGCACGCGCGAAGTGTGGGAGTTCGGCGCCGGTTCGGGAGCGCTGGCCACGCAGTTGCTGGAGGCGCTGGGCGACCGGATCGACCGCTACGTCATCGTCGACCTGTCCGGGGCGCTGCGCGATCGCCAGCGGGCGGCCATCGCCGAGCGGGTGGCTCCGCCGCACGCGGCGAAGGCGGTGTGGCTGGATCGCCTGCCGGAGCGGATCGATGGCGTGCTGGTCGGCAACGAAGTGCTCGACGCGATGCCGGTGGCCCTGCTGCACTTCGATGGCCGCCAGTGGCTCGAGCGCGGCGTGGTGTTCTCCGATGGCCGCTTCATGTATGCCGACCGCCCGACCTCACTGCGCCCGCCGCTGGCCGCCGACCGCGCGCCTGGCACCACCGTCGAACTGCAGCGCCAGGGCGAGGCCTTCATCCGCACGCTGGCCGCCACGCTCCGGCGCGGTGCGGCGTTTTTCATCGACTACGGTTTCCCCGAGGCCGAGTTCCATCATCCGCAGCGCATCGGCGGCACGCTGATGTGCCACCACGCGCACCAGGCCGACGGCGACCCGCTGAGCGACGTGGGCGACAAGGACATCACCGCCCACGTCGATTTCACCGGCATCGCGCTGGCCGGCCAGGACGCCGGGCTCGCCGTGCTGGGCTACACCACCCAGGCGCGCTTCCTGATGAACTGCGGCCTGCTCGACGACCTGCAGAGTGCCGATCTGCGCGCCATCGCCGCGGCGCAGAAGCTGCTGACCGAGCACGAGATGGGCGAGCTCTTCAAGGTGATCGGCTTCGCGGCCGGCGAGCCTTTCGACGCGATCGGCTTCGCCCAGGGCGATCGCAGCCACATGCTCTGAGACCCGAACCCCACCATGCTGCGCTGGCTGCTCGTCGTCGTCATCACGCTGGTCGTCTTCAACGGCCTGCGGCCCTGGCTCCAGAAGTTCGGCCTCGGCCGCCTGCCCGGCGATCTGAACTTCCGCCTCGGCGGCCGCGAGTGGTCTCTGCCGATCGCGACCACGCTGCTGCTGAGCTTCCTGGCCATGGCCGTGGGCCAACTGATCTGACGGGCGCTCCTCAGCGCGTGATCGTCCACTCCTGCCCGCAGCCACGACATCGGACGGCGACCGCATCGGCCTCGGCCTGCGGCCCGGCAGCCACATCGAAGCGGGCATAGGCATCGCACTGCGGGCACACCGCCTGGTTGGCGGTGGTTTCTGCATGCAGCAACAGGAACAGGTAGCGGCGTAACGCCCACAAGCCGATCCCTGCCGACAACAGCACCGCGATGCCGGTCACCAGCTGGTCGCTCAGCGGCGCGCGGCGGTCATAAACCTCGAAGCCGCCCAGCAGCCCGACCATGCACATGAACGTGAGCACCAGATGCGCATGGCTGGAGATCAACTCGCGCTCGTACCACTTGCGGAATCCGAGCTTGCGGATCCCGTCCGCGAGGTCTGATCGCCACCAGCCCATGGAACACCTCGTTCGATGCGCGCTTCGCATCGCGGCCCGATGCTGGCACAGGCAGGGTGCTGCCCCCGAGAACTGTGCGGCATTCGCAAGCCAGGAGAAGGCTCGCTATAATGCGCGGCTTTGGCGCTTTAGCTCAGTCGGTTAGAGCGACGGAATCATAATCCGCAGGTCCGGGGTTCGAATCCCTGAAGCGCCACCAAGACACCTGAGCCCCGCCCCGTGCGGGGCTTCTCGTTTGCGGCGTGGCCGATCCACCCGCATCTGCGGGGCCCGCGAGCGCGGGATACAGCACGGCTGGGTGCAGGCAGACACTGCGCGCATGCGCCACGACACTCAAGCCTTCAACTGGGACCGCGAGCGGACCGACGACCGGCCGAGCGAATTCAAGACCTCGACGTCCTATTCGTTGCTGCATGGCGACGATGACGAGGCACATCGACAACGCCGTGCCCCACCATCGCGTCACCACAAGCGCAGATCGTTCAATGCGTGGCGCGCACTGTCCGTGGTGCTGTTCGCCGGCACGGTCACCATCTACCTGCTTGCCAACCATGTCCGCGGCTGAACAGCTCGACCGCCCCTCTTCAGCGCGGACGTCCGTGGGGAATGGTTCGCTGCCGGCGAATCACCGATGCTTCGACACCACATTGGCGACAGCCGCCGAGAAGGAGCTCTGGATGAATCTGCAAGAACGCGAAGTCGGCGATTTCCGAATCTACGCTGGCGCCCTGGATGCTGTCCGCGGGGGCTACACGGCCGCGGTCGAGGTGCATCGCGTGCGCGGTGCGGACCAACCGCCCGAGGTGGTGTTCAGCAGCGACCGGGTCTCCGGGGGACACCGCTTCGAGGCGCCAGCTGCGGCGCTGCGGCATGCGCTCGACATCGGTCACCAGGCGATCCGGCTGCGCGAGGCCGTGGCCTCCTGAGCATTCGCCGTCAAGGCCCCGCGCCAACGCTCCGGGTCACAGCGAGCCCGAAGCCCTGACCAGATAGCTGGTGGTCGCGGCCTTGGCACGCTTGTCGGCCGCCGCCATGGCGCGCTCGGTCTGCTCGACGATCTCCTTCGCCGTGGCGGCATCGTGGACGAACAGGTTGCGCTTCGCCGACGCTCGCATCTGCGTGGTGGACTTGCTCATCGCCTCGAGCTCGATCTCGATGCTGCGGTCCGCAGAGTTGCCCTTGATGAGCTCACCGTTCTCGGTCTTCTCGATGCCGTCGATGTTGACACCCATCTTGTTCAGGGCCGCCAGCGACGCCGCCTTGACCTGGGCGGCGCTGGCCGTGAAGGTGCGGTGGCTCGTTCCGCTCGCCGTGTGCGAGACACCGGCCGAGGCGCCGACGCCGAGTGCGGTGATGGCCAGCGCGCCACAGCCGGACAGCGACGCCCCCATCACCACCAAGGCCAGCAAGCGCATCCACGACGCCAGGATCCGACCAGGGTTCGATGACATTCCGCGCTCCGGCACTTGAGAACCGAAGGGGCAAGGCAACTTCCGCGCCATCGAGCGGCATGCGGCCGGGGCCGTTCAAACCTCCCGGCACCGGCCAGCGTTCGTGACGGATCTGGCACCCGCGGAGGCCCCCGCCGGTACGTTTTCGAACAAGTCCGACAGGCTCTGCGGGTCACTACAATTTCAAGCTTCCCTCCCTCTGCAGCCACTGGATCCACACCATGTACCGCTGTGCCCTGCTCGCGCTCGCCCTGAGTGCCCCGTTCGCCGCGTCTGCCCAGGTGCAGCGCAACTTCCCGTACAACGCGCTGCGCGGCGAGATCACGATGGTGAATCCCCCCGACGTGCTGCTCAACGGCAAGGCGGCTCGGCTCGCACCCGGCGCCCGGCTACGCGACACCAACAATCTCGTCCAGGTGTCCGGAGCACTGATCGGCCAGCGCTTCATCGCCCACTACACCGTCGACACACTGGGCCTGCTCAAGGACGTGTGGGTGCTTCGCGCCGAAGAGAAGGCGGGCCTGTGGCCGAAGACCGCCGACGAAGCCGCGCGCTGGTCCTTCGACCCGGCCGCGCAGGCCTGGACCAAGCCATGAGCGCCGCCGGCACCGGCAAGAAGGTCTTCATCAAGACCTTCGGTTGCCAGATGAACGAGTACGACTCGGACAAGATGGCCGACGTGCTGCGCGCGGCCGAGGGCTATGAGCCGACGACCGACGTGGAACAGGCCGACCTGATTCTCTTCAACACCTGCTCCGTGCGCGAGAAGGCACAGGAGAAGGTGTTCAGCGACCTCGGGCGCGTGAAGCACCTGAAGGCCAGGGGCGTGAAGATCGGCGTGGGCGGCTGCGTTGCCAGCCAGGAAGGCGCGGCACTGATCGAACGTGCGCCCTACGTCGACGTGGTGTTCGGTCCGCAGACGCTGCACCGCCTGCCGGAGATGCTGGCGCGTCGTGATGCGCAGCAGCGCCCGCAGGTCGACATCAGCTTCCCCGAGATCGAGAAGTTCGACCATCTGCCGCCGGCGCGCGTCGACGGCGCGACCGCCTTCGTCTCGATCATGGAAGGCTGCTCCAAGTACTGCAGCTACTGCGTCGTGCCCTACACGCGCGGCGAGGAAGTGTCGCGGCCGTTCGACGACGTGCTCACCGAAGTGGCCGGCCTGGCCGACCAGGGCGTGAAGGAAGTGACGCTGCTGGGCCAGAACGTCAACGGCTACCGCGGCCGCATGGGCGACACGGCCGAGATCGCCGACTTCGCGCTGCTGCTGGAGTACGTGGCCGAGATCCCCGGCATCGCCCGCATCCGCTACACCACCAGCCATCCGAACGAGTTCTCGCAGCGGCTGATCGATGTATACGCCCGCGTGCCGCAACTCGTGAACCACCTGCACCTGCCGGTGCAGCACGGCAGCGACCGCATCCTGAGCGCGATGAAGCGCGGCTACACGTCGCTGGAGTACAAGTCTTCGATCCGCAAGCTGCGCGCGATCCGACCCGACATCAGCCTGTCGACCGACTTCATCGTCGGCTTCCCCGGCGAGACCGATGACGACCACGCACGCACGATGAAGCTGATCGAGGACGTGGGCTTCGACCACAGCTTCAGCTTCATCTACAGCGCCCGCCCCGGCACGCCGGCCGCGGCGCTGCACGACGACGCGCCGCGCGAACTCAAGCTGGCCCGTTTGCAGCAGGTGCAGGAAGCGATCGAGGCCAACGGCCGGCGCATCGGCCAGAGCCGCGTCGGCACCGTGCAACGCATCCTGGTCGAGGGGCCGTCGCGCCGGCCTGAGCTCAACGCCGGCCACGAATTGATGGGCCGCACCGAGTGCAACCGCATCGTCAATTTCGCCGGCCCGGCCCGCCTGACCGGCCAGCTGATCGACGTGACGATCACCGAGGCCTACCCGCACTCGCTGCGCGGCGAGGTGCTGTTGCGGGAACGCAGCCCGCAGCCGGCCTGACGGCTGCTGCGCGGCCGCTCAGACGGCCGGCCCCAGCACCGCCAAGACATGGCAGGTGCTGCCGGCCAGCACGAACAGGTGCCAGACGAAGTGCCCGAAGCGCAGACGCGAGTCGAGCACGAAGAACACGACGCCCACCAGGTAGGCCAGGCCGCCCGCCAGCAGCCAAGCCAGCACGCCCGGCGGCATGTCGCGCAAGACCGGGCCGGCAGCCAACACCGCGAGCCAGCCCATCGCCACGTAGAGCGCGGTCGACAGCAATGGATTCGCCAGCCGCCGGGTGATCTTGAGCAGGGCACCGATGACGGCGAGCGCCCACACCAGGCCCAGCAGCGTCCAGCCCGGCCCGTCGGGCAGCCGGCCCAGCGCGACCGGTGTGTAGCTGCCCGCGATGAAGAGATAGATCGCCACGTGGTCCAGCGTGTTGCACCAGCGCTTGGCCCGCCCCGGCGGCAGCGCGTGATACAGCGCGGACGCGAAGTACACCAGGATCATCGTCGCCGAGAACACGCTGACACCGACCAGCTTCACCAGGCTGCCGTGCCGCGCCGCGAACTCCACGACCACCGGCAAGGACGCCAGCGCCAGCAGCAGTCCGAGGCCATGGCTGACCGCGTTGGCCAGCTCCTCGGCGGCAGTCTGTGGGCGCTCGGGCAGGACCATGGCGCACGCTCCGGCTTCTCTGCATCACGGTGCTGCGATGCGATGCCTTGATTGTGCGAAGCACCGTGCGCAGCGGCACGGCCCACCCCCGCGAAACGGGCAGCTCAGACAGGGGGCCGGGCGCTGGCCGCGAGCAGCGCGGCGCACAGCCGATCCACGTCGTCCGGCGTGTGAGCGGCCGACAGCGAGATGCGCAGGCGCGCGGTGCCGTCCGGCACCGTGGGCGGGCGGATCGCCGGCACCCAGATGCCCTGGGCATCGAGCGCGGCCATCACCTGCAGCGCCGTGCCGTTGTCGCCCAGCAGCAGCGGCTGGATGGCGCTTTGCGAGGCAGGCGCCGGCCAGGGCAGCGCCGCCAGTCCGCACGCCAGGCGCGTGCGCAGCTGCAGCAGCCTTTCGCGCCGCCAGCCTTCCGACTCGATGACCTGCAGGCTGGCGCGCAGCGCCTCGGCGATCATCGGCGGCGCACCGGTGGCAAAGAAAAAGGTGCGTGCCTTCTGCACCAGCCACTCGATCACCGCGGGCGCGCCGGCGATGAAGGCCCCAGCGACACCGGCGGCCTTGCCCAGCGTGGCCATGTAGATCAGGCGCGAGGACATCGCGTCGGTCGGCACGCTCCAGTGCGACAGGCTGCCGCGCCCGCCCTCGCCGAGCACGCCGAAGCCGTGCGCGTCATCCACGTAGAGCCAGGCGTCATGGCGCTCGCACAGGGCGAGCATCTCGGGCAGCGGCGCCAGATCGCCGTCCATGCTGAACACCGCGTCGGCCACGACGAGCCGCCGCCGCGCGCCGCGCGCCGCGACGAGCGCCCGCTCCAGCGCCGCCAGGTCGTTGTGTGGATAGACCGTGAGGTCGGCACGCGACAGGCGGGCGCCGTCGATCAGGCAGGCGTGGTTCAGGGCATCGGAGATCAGCGCATCGCCGCGCTCCACCAGCGCCGGGATCGCACCGGCATTGGCCGCGTAGCCCGCGTAGAAGTACAGCGCGCGCGGCAGGCCGACGAAACGCGCCAGCTCCTGCTCCAACGCCTCGTGCGCCGGACTGTGCCCGCAGATCAGCGGCGAGGCGGTCGCACCGACGCCGTAGCGAGCCGCGCCCTGCCGGGCGGCCTCGATCAGCGCCGGGTGCTGCGACAGCCCGAGGTAGTCGTTGCCGGCGAAGGCGAGTCGCGGCTGCCCGTCGGCCTGCACCATCGCGCCGTCGAGCGCCGAGACCACGCGGCGGTGGCGGCGCAGTTGCTGCGCGTCGAGTGCGGCGACCGCCGACCCGAAAACGTCGTGGAGGTCAGGCGGCATCGAGAGCAGGCTCAGGGGGAAGTTGCAACTCCAGCGTGCCCGGATCGGCTTCGGGCTGCCAGGGCCAGTCGGCTAACAGGGGTGCATCGAGCTGCCGGCGCAGGTAGTCGACGTTGGCGCCCTGCTCCGGCATGGTTGGGTCGAGCCGGCTGACGATCCAGCCGGCCAGCGGCAGGCCGCGCTGCCGGATCGCGTCGCGCGTCAGCAGCGCGTGGTTCAGGCAGCCCAGGCGCAGGCCGACGACGAGGATCACCGGCAGGCCGAGCGCCACGGCGAGGTCGGCACCGGTCTGCGTGTCGGACAAGGGCACGAGAAAGCCCCCCGCGCCTTCGACCACCACCGCATCGGCTTGTGCGGCGAGCGCGCGGTAGGCCGCGACCAGCGGTTCGATCTCGATCGTTCGGCCGGCGCGCCGCGCGGCGAGGTGCGGCGACATCGCGTCGTGGAGGCGCACCGGGTTGTCGAGCGCAGCGGCCACGCGAACCGTGCCCGCGGCACGCAGCGCCAGCACATCCTCGTTCTCTCGCTCGCCGCCGTCCGGTGCCGGCTCGGTGCCTGCCGCGACCGGCTTCATGCCGACGCAGCGCGCATGTCGCGCGCGCAGCGCCCGCAGCAGCGCGACGCTCGCGCGGGTCTTGCCGACCCCGGTGTCGGTGCCGGTCACGAACCAGCCACGCGCGGCGGCCGTCGGCGTCGCCGTCATGCCAGCGCGACCTCGAGCGCGCGCAGCGCACCGCCGGCCAGTTGCTCCAGCGCACCGTCGTCCAGCACGTAGGGCGGCATGAAGTACAGCGTGTTGCCGATCGGCCGCAGCAGCAGGCCCTGCTCACGCGCCGCGAGGTGGTAGGCGCTGGAGAAACCCACCACGCCGCCGTCGTCGATGTCCCAGGCCCACAGCATGCCGAGCTGGCGCACCGCGCGCACGCGCGGGTGGGCGTTCAGCGGCTCGCACAGCGCGGTCAGTCGCGAGGCGGTTCGGCGGTTGCGGGCCATGATCGGCTCGCCATCGAACGGCTGCTCGAACAGATCGAGCACGGTCAACGCCGCGCGGCAGGCCAGCGGATTGCCGGTGTAGGAGTGCGAATGCAGGAAGCCGCGCGACGCCAGGTCATCGTAGAAGGCCTCGTAGACCGCGTCGGTCGTCAGCACCGCCGACAGCGGCAGCGTGCCGCCGGTCAGGCCCTTGGACAGGCAGATGAAATCGGGCCGGATACCGGCCTGCTGGTGCGCGAACAGCGTGCCGGTGCGGCCGAAGCCGACCGCGATCTCGTCGCAGATCAGGTGCACCTGGTAGCGGTCGCACAGCGCGCGCGCCAGCCGCAGGTACTCGGGGTCGTGCATGCCGAAGCCGGCGGCGCACTGCACCAGCGGTTCGACGATCAACGCCGCGGTGCGCTCGTGGTACTGATCCAGATAGGCCTCGAGCGCCGCCGCGCAGCGCCGGGCGTGGGCCGCGGCGTCCTCGCCCGGCGCGGCATGGCGCGTGTCCGGCGACGGCAGTGCGGCACTCAGGCGCACCAGCGGCGCATAGGCCTCGCGGAACAGCGCGATGTCGGTGACCGACAGCGCGCCCACGGTCTCGCCGTGATAGCCGCCGGCCAGCCCGACGAACTCGCACTTCTGCGGCCGGCCGCGGTTGCGCCAGCTGTGCGCGCTCATCTTCAGCGCGATCTCGGTCGCCGAGGCGCCGTCGCTGGCATAGAAGGCATGGCCCAGGCCGGTCAGCGCGGCGAGGCGCTCCGAGAGCTCGACCACCGGCTCGTGCGTCAGGCCGGCGAGCATCACGTGGTCGAGCGTCGCCAGCTGCTCGGCCAGCGCGTCCCGCAGCTGAGGGTGGCCGTGGCCGAACAGGTTGACCCACCAGGAGCTGACAGCGTCGAGGTAGCGACGCCCGTTGGGGTCGAACAGCCACGGTCCCTGCGCGCGCGCGATTGCCAGCAGCGGCTCGCGCTCGTGGCGCTTCATCTGCGTGCAGGGGTGCCAGACCGCGCGCCGGCTGCGCTCGGCCAGGGTGTCGGTTCCGCGAGTCATCGCCGGCGATCCGCGAGCACCGGCCGGAAGGTACAGCGGTCCCCACTGCTCTGCCGCCCGACGCTGACGCTGGCGATCGCCGGCACCGTGGTCAGCAGCCGCTCGTGGATGAAGCGGCACAGGTTCTCCAGCGTCGGCAGCCCCAGCCCGGGCACCTCGTCGAGAAAGTGGTGGTCGAGTTGCTCGCGCACCGTGGCGATGGCGGCGCGCAGCAGCGCCAGGTCGACCACCATGCCGGTGGCCGGATCGGCGTCGCCACGCACGGTGACCTCGGCCGTGTAGGTGTGGCCGTGGACACGCCGGCTGCCGTCGGCCTCGTTGCGCTCGACCTGGCGGCGCAGCGTGTGCGCCGACTCGAAATAGAAGGACTGGCTGAGTTCGAACATGAGGTCATCCGTTCAGCGGATGCCGAGAAGTTTGTGGGTTTGCAGGCTGAGCTGCCAGCGTGGATGCGCCAGGCACCAGCGCACGGCCCAGTCGGTGTTGGCGGCCAGATCGGGGCCGTCCATCGGCTGCACGCGGCGCTGCGCGAAATCGAGTGCGTCGAGTTCACCGAGATCGATGCCGTCCTGTGGCACCACCACCTTCAGCTCCTGGCCCGAGCGCTGCAGCAGTGGTGCGCCGGCCTTCGGGCTGACGCAGAGCCAGTCGATGCCGGGCGGCGCCTGCACGCTGCCGTTGGTCTCGACCGCGATCTCGAAGCGCTGTGCATGCAACGCGTCGATCAACGCGGCATCGACCTGCAGCAGGGGTTCACCACCGGTCAGCACGACGAAGCGGGGACCCGCAACGCCCGCGGGCCAATGCGCCGCCACATGCGATGCGAGCGATTCGGCGATGGTGAACTTGCCGCCGCCGGTGCCGTCGGTACCGACGAACTCGGTATCGCAGAAGCGGCAGACAGCATCGGCCCGGTCCGCCTCGCGCCCGCTCCACAGGTTGCAGCCGGCGAAGCGGCAGAACACCGCCGGGCGGCCGGCGTGGCTGCCTTCACCCTGCAGGGTGTAGAAGACTTCCTTGACCGAGTAAGTCATCGGTTGAGCCTCAATGCCGGCCCCAGCCGGCCCAACCCAGCGCCGCGGCGCAGGCCAGCACCATGGCGCCGTAAGTCAGCATCGCGCCGTCGCGACCGGTCAGCAGCAATCCGCCGACCAGGGCCGCCGTGGCAGCCGCGCTGGCCCAGCCGGCCAGGCTGCGCCACGGCACGGCCTTCAGGGCGCGGAACCACACCAGCTTTGCCAGGCCCGCGGCCAAGCCCCCGAGGAGCACGGCGGGCAGCACGAAGTTGAGCAGGTGGGTCAGGGCGTCGAGCGCGGTCATGGGGTGTGCGGGCGGCATCGGAGCCGGGGCCGCGGGCCGTTGCAGGCGGCGCCGAAGGGCGCCTGGACTGCTGGTAAGTACGGCCGTTGGAGTCGACATCAATTTTATAATCAGGCCATGTCAGTGTTTGCCCTGGGCCTGAACCACACGACCGCGCCTGTGGATTTGCGCGGTCGTTTCGCGTTCACGCTCGAACAACTGGCCCCCACGCTGCAAGGCTTTCGCGAGCGCCTGACCACAGGGCAACGCCCCGGCACACCCGAAGCCGCCATCCTCTCGACCTGCAACCGCACCGAGCTGTATTGCGCCGCCGAGCCGCAACTGGTGCGTCCGGCGCTCGAGTGGCTGGCCGGGGTGGGCGGTGTCGGCGCCGACACGCTGAGCCACCACGCCTACATGCTGGAGGGGGGCGAGGCTGCCCGCCACGCCTTCCGCGTGGCCAGCGGGCTGGACTCGATGGTGCTGGGCGAACCTCAGATCCTGGGCCAGATGAAGCAGGCCGTTCGCGAGGCCGACGCCGCCGGCACGCTGGGCAGCACGCTGCACCAGCTGTTCCAACGCAGCTTCGCCGTTGCGAAGGAAGTGCGCACGGCGACCGAGATCGGCACCCACTCCATCAGCATGGCGGCGGCGGCCGTGCGCCTGGCCGCGCAGTTGTTCGAGGATCTGCGCGAGATCCGCGTGCTGTTCGTCGGCGCCGGGGAGATGATCGAGTTGGCCGCCACGCATTTCTCCGCGCGGGCTCCGGCCCGCATGGCGGTGGCCAATCGCACACTGGAACGCGGCGAGCGGCTGGCCTCGCGCTTCGGTGCCGAATCGATCCGGCTGTCGGATCTGCCGCAGCGGCTGCACGAGTTCGACGCCGTGGTCTCCTGCACCGCCAGTTCGCTGCCGCTGATCGGCCTGGGCGCCGTCGAGCGGGCGCTGAAGGTGCGGCGCCACCGTCCGATCTTCATGGTCGATCTGGCGGTGCCGCGCGACATCGAGCCCGAGGTGGCACGGCTCGACGACGTCTACCTGTACACCGTCGACGACCTGTCGGCCATCGTCCAGAGCGGTGGCGAGAAGCGCCTGGCCGCCGTGGCGCAGGCCGAGGCCATCATCGAGACCGGCGTGCAGAGCTTCGTGCACTGGCTGGGTCAGCGGGGCACGGTGCCGCTGATCCAGGCTTTGAACGCGCAGGCCGACAGCTGGCGCGAGAACGAGCTGGTGCGCGCGCGCAAGCTGCTGGCGCGCGGCGAAAGCGTCGACGCCGTGCTCGACGCGCTGTCGCGCGGGCTCACCCAGAAGATGCTGCACGGCACGCTGGCCGAGCTGCATGCCTCGGACCCGACCCAGCGTGCCCAGCTCGCTACCACGGTGTCGCGCCTGTTCCTGCGCGGGGCGATCCCGCCCGACGCGGTGCGGCCCGGCGGGCCCCGCGAAGACGATCATCTCGACGGGGTGTAGCCCGCCGGCCGTTGCCGGCTACCGGGAGCCGCAGCGGCTACCGGCCTGGCGTTTCCTTGCCCATCGATGAAACCCGCCCTGCGCCAGCAACTCGACCGTTACGCCCGCCGTCTCGCCGAGCTCGATTCGCTGCTCGCCGATCCCGCGGTGATGCGGGACGCGGGCGGCTTCCGGGCGCTGAGCCGCGAGCACGTCGAGGTGTCGGGCATCGTCGAGCGCCAGCGGCGCCACGCCCAGCGTGAGCGCGACCTGGCGGCCGCCGCGGAAATGGCCTCGGACCCGGAGCTGGCCGACATGGCCGCGGAGGAAGCCGCGAGCGCGCAGGCCGAGCTCGATCGCCTGGCCGCCGAGCTGCAGCGCCTGCTGCTGCCGCGCGACCCGGACGACACGCGCTCGGTGTTCCTGGAGATCCGTGCCGGCACCGGTGGCGACGAATCGGCCCTGTTCGCCGGCGACCTGCTGCGCATGTACACCCGCTACGCCGAGCGGCAGGGCTGGCGCGTCGAGCTGCTGTCGGCAAGCGACAGCGAGCTGGGCGGCTACAAGGAGGTCGTCGCGCGCATCGAGGGCGACGGGGTGTTCGGTCACCTGAAATACGAATCCGGTGGCCACCGCGTACAGCGCGTGCCGGCCACCGAGACGCAGGGCCGCATCCACACCAGCGCCTGCACCGTCGCCGTGCTGGCCGAGCCCGACGAAGCGCAGGAGGTGACGCTGAATCCGGCCGACCTGCGCATCGACACCTACCGCGCCAGCGGAGCCGGCGGGCAGCATGTCAACAAGACGGACTCGGCCGTGCGCATCACCCACCTTCCGACCGGACTGGTGGCCGAATGCCAGGACGACCGCTCTCAACACCGCAACAAGGCCAAGGCCATGGCGGTGCTCGCCGCCCGGCTGCGCGACAAGGACCGACTGGAGCGGCAAGCGAGGGAAGCAGCCACGCGCAAGAGCCTGATCGGCAGCGGCGACCGCAGCGACCGCATCCGCACCTACAACTTCCCGCAAGGGCGGCTCACCGACCACCGCATCAACCTGACGCTCTACCAGCTCGGCGCGATCATGGACGGCGAGCTCGAACCGGTCGTGAAGGCGCTGGTGGCGGCGCGCGAGGCCGAGTTGCTGGCCGAGCTGGAGATCGGCTGAGGATGCGCCGCCCGGTGCCGCCCCCCGACAGCGTCGCCGCCGCGCTGCTGTCGGCCCGCGAGCGCGGCATCGACCGGCTCGACGCGCAGTGCCTGCTCAGCGCGGTTCTCGCACGCCCCCGCAGCTGGCTGCTGGCGCACGCGGACGAGGCTCTCGATCCCGACGCCGCCCGTCACTACGACGCCTTGCTGACGCGCCGCGCTGCCGGCGAACCCTTGGCCTATGTGCTGGGCGAGAAGGAGTTCTTCGGCCTGAGGCTGGAGGTGACGCCCGAGGTCCTGATCCCCCGCGCCGACACCGAGACCCTGGTGGAATGGGCGCTCGAGCTGCTGCCCTGCAATGTCGAGGCTGCCGTGGCCGACCTCGGCACGGGAAGCGGCGCGATCGCGCTGGCGCTGGCCGCGCGACGCCCCACGGCCCGTGTGACCGCAGTGGACGCCAGCGCGGACGCCCTCGCGGTCGCCGAGCGGAACGCCGGCAGGCTTGGCTTGGCGGTCGAATGGCGGCTCAGCGACTGGTTCTCGGCCCTCGAAGACCGCCGATTCGCGCTGATCGTCAGCAATCCGCCCTACATCGCCGATGGCGACTGCCACCTCGATGCCCTGACACACGAGCCGCAGTGTGCGCTCACCTCCGGACCTGACGGTTTGGTCGCGATCCGTCACATCATCGCGAGCGCTGCGAACTTCCTGACAACGGGTGGCTGGCTGCTGATCGAGCACGGCTATGACCAAGCCGAGGCGGTCCAGGCTTTGCTCGGCATGGCGGGCTTCGAGCACATCGCCACCCGTCATGACCTGGGTGACCAGCCACGCTGCTCTGGCGGCCGCTGCCGCGACTGAGCCTGGGAGAACCTCGACCCCGGTGCGCGGACCGTGCGAAAGATCGCACCGCCGCGCGCGCGCCTGTTGCGATCCGACGACCTCGATCCCACAAACCGCCGCAGCGGCGTAGGATCGATTTTCGGAAGGCCCGGATGCAATGCTCGGCGCTTTCCCGGTCTGCCCGAGGAGCTCGCCATGCCTGTGTGCCGCACCTTGTTCCGCCCGACACTGCCCCTGGTCTTCGCGATGGCGGCGGGCGTCACGCCCGCCTGGAGCGGCGAACCCATCACGTCCGCTTCCCACGCCGGCGGCCTCGGCCTGCGCGGCAGCGACAGTGTCTGGCCACGTTGGCAAGGCCGGCTCGGACTCATCAGCGGCAGCCCCGCGGCCTTGGCCGGCGGGCGCTACGACCCGGGGCTGGACACCATCACCGCCTATGGCGGGGAACGTCCGCAACAGAGTCTGAGCCTGTTCGGCGACTACTATTTTCTTCAGCAGGGCGTCGCCGGCGCGGGCTACAGCGGCGGGCTGCGGGCCACCGGCGGGCTGATCTACGGACCGCGCAGCGCGGCGTGGTCCTCGCTGCCGGCAGGCCTGTCGGCATTGAGCGGCAGCTTCAGCGCGGTGCGCCGCAACTTCAGCCTCGCCAACCCGACGCCGGGCGCGGAGGACGGCAACAGTTCGGTGCCCTATGTGGGCGTGGGCTACACCGGGCTGCAGTCCTTGCGGGCTACCGGCGGCGGCTGGGGCTTCAGCGCCGACGTCGGCCTGGTGGTGCTGCAACCGCGCTCGGCCGTGCGCTTCGGCCAGCAGGGCCTGAGCGACAGCCTGCGCGACCTGCAACTGAGTCCGTTGCTGCAACTCGGCGTCTCTTACTCGTTCTGACCCCGGGTGGGGATTTGCCGCTGCAGCGGCCGGCAGCGGCCCGCTTTGCCGTATAACCGCGGCTGTTCCCGAATTCTTGCCGCGAGCCACCATGACCCAGACCACCTCCTCCGACGTCCAGCAGCGCATCGACCAGTTGGTCAAGTCGCACCGCGTGGTGCTGTTCATGAAGGGCAGCGCGCAGTTCCCGATGTGCGGCTTTTCGGGCCGCGCCGTTCAGATCCTGAAGGCCTGCGGCGTCACCGATCTGGCCACGGTGAACGTGCTCGACGACGACGGCATCCGCCAGGGCATCAAGGAATACGCCAACTGGCCCACCATCCCGCAGCTGTATGTGAATGGCGAGTTCGTCGGCGGCTCGGACATCATGGCCGAGATGTACCAGTCCGGTGAGTTGCAACCGCTGCTGAGCACCCAGGCCTGAGGCTCCGCTCCGCACGGCCACCGTCCTGGCCGCCGTCGTCCTGCCTCGCAGGACGACCCTTCACCTGAAGGCACAGCACATGACCCGACGCCTCGTGGTCGGCATCACCGGAGCGACCGGCGCGGTCTACGGCACGCGCTTGTTGGCACGCGCTCGCGCTCTGGGCGCCGAAACGCACCTCGTCGTGACGCCGGCCGGCGTGCTGAACGTGCATCACGAACTCGGCCTGGACCGGCAGGCGCTGGAAGCGCTGGCCGATCACGCCCACGCGCCCGGCGACATCGGCGCCTGCATCGCCAGCGGCAGCTTCGCGACCGCGGCCATGGTCATCGCGCCGTGTTCGATGAAGTCGCTGGCCGCCATTGCGCATGGCTTCGGCGACAACCTGCTGACGCGCGCTGCCGACGTGACGCTGAAGGAGCGACGCCGGCTGCTGCTGCTGGTGCGCGAAACACCGTTCAACCTGGCACACCTGCGCAACATGACCGCGGTGACCGAGATGGGCGGTATCGTGTTCCCACCGTTGCCTGCCTTCTATCACCGGCCGGTGAGCATCGACGAGTTGGTCGACGACACGGTGGAGCGGGCGCTCGGCCTGCTGGGGCTCGACGCCGCGGCGCCCAGGGCATGGTCGGGTCTCTGAGGTTCGGCGCCGCTCAGCCGGGTTTGTATTCCCAGCGCTTGCGCGCGGCGAACACGGCGTTCGGATACTCGGGTCGGCCGCGACTGCCGTTGTAGCGGCCCAGCGCAAGATACAGATCACCGCGCTCGCGGTCCAGGTAGTGCCGCAGGATCACGCAGCCGAAGCGCAGGTTGGTCTGCAGATGGAACAGACGGCCGACGTCGCCGTCGCCGATGGTCCGCATCCAGAACGGCATCACCTGCATGTAGCCGCGCGCGCCGGCCACCGACACCGCATACTTGCGAAAGCCGCTCTCCACTTCAACCAACCCCAGCACCAGCCCCGGGTCGAGGCCGGCACGGCGGCTTTCGTACCAGAGGGTTTCGAGGAACTCGACGCGCGTCAGGTGCTCGGCCTTGCGCTTCTGCAGGCGCTGGCTCATCGCACCGAGCCAACGCAGGTAGGCGAGCCGCTCTTCGGTGCTGGCGAAGCTCGGACGCGGCGGTGCGCCGCGAGAAACCGCCGCGGACAGCGCGGTGCGCACCGCATCGGCCAGCGGCTCCTCGATCTGCGATCCGGCACGGGCCGGCGCGGGCGGCAGGCCTGCGGCGAGGCCCAGGCCAGCGAACAGGACGAGCCGGCGGTTGCCCTGCATCAGTCGCGCAAGCGCGCACGCAACTGCGCGACCACCTCGGCCAGCGCCAGCTTGCCGGCCTCGGCCTCCTGCCGGCCCAGTAACTCGACCTGCCCGTCCTTCAGTCCGCGGTCCGAGATCACCACGCGCTGCGGGATGCCGATCAGTTCCCAGTCGGCGAACATGGCGCCCGGGCGCTCACCGCGGTCGTCGAGCATCACGTCCAGGCCGAGCGCCTGCAACTCATCGTGCAGCGCGTCGGCGGCCTGCCGGACCTCGGCAGAGCGGTCGTAGCCGATCGGGCAGACGACCACCTCGAACGGGGCGATCGCAGCCGGCCAGACGATGCCGCGCGCGTCGTGACGCTGCTCGATCGCCGCGCCGAGGATGCGCGTGACGCCGATGCCGTAGCAGCCCATCTCCATCAGGCGCGGCTTGCCGGTCTCGTCGAGGTAGGTGGCGTTCATCGCGGCGCTGTACTTGGTACCGAGATAGAACACGTGGCCAACCTCGATGCCGCGCTGGATCGCCAGCACGCCCTTGCCGTCCGGTGAGGGGTCGCCCACGACGGCATTACGGATGTCGGCCACGAGATCGGGCTCGGGCAGATCGCGGCCCCAGTTGACACCGGTGTAGTGGAAGTCGGCGTCGTTGGCGCCGCAGACGAAGTCGCCCATGTGCGCCACCGTCCGGTCGGCGATCACGCGCACCGGCTGCTTCAGGCCGATCGGTCCCAGGTAGCCCGGCTTGCAGCCGAAGTGCGCGTCGATCTCGCCGACGGTCGCGAACCGGAAGCCCGCGTTCAGGCCCGGCAGCTTGCCGGCCTTGACTTCGTTAAGCTCATGATCGCCCCGCACCAGCAGCAGCCAGACGGTGGTCTTCACGATGTCACCGCCGTCATTGCGATCGTCGGTGGCCAGCACCAGTGACTTCACGGTCTGCGTCAGCGGCAGATCCAGCAAGGCGGCCACGTCGGCGCAGGTCGCCTTGCCGGGTGTGGGTGTCTTGGCCAGCGGCTGAACCGGCACCGGCCGTTGCGCGGCGAGCGGCAGACACTCGGCCAGCTCGATGTTGGCCGCGTAATCGCTGGTCGGGCAGTAGACGATCGCGTCTTCGCCGGTCTCGGCGATGACCTGGAACTCGTGCGAACGGTCACCACCGATCGCGCCGGTGTCGGCCGCCACCGCGCGGTAGCTGAGGCCGAAGCGGTCGAAGATGCGGCCATAGGCGGCGTACATCGCGTCATAGCTCCTGCCGGCGGCGGCTTCGTCGCGGTCGAAGGAGTAGGCATCCTTCATGGTGAACTCGCGCCCCCGCATCACGCCGAAGCGCGGCCGGCGTTCGTCGCGGAACTTGGTCTGGATGTGATAGAAATTCTTCGGCAGCTGACGGTAGCTGCGCAGCTCCTGCCGCGCGATGTCGGTGACGACCTCCTCGCTGGTCGGCTGGATGATGAAGTCGCGGTCGTGGCGGTCCTTCACGCGCATCAGCTCGGGCCCCATCTTCTCGAAGCGCCCGGTCTCCTGCCACAGCTCGGCCGGTTGCACCACGGGCATCAGCAGTTCGACAGCGCCCGCCCGGTTCATTTCCTCGCGGATGATCGCCTCGACCTTGCGGATCACGCGCAGCCCCATCGGCATGTAGCTGTAGATGCCGGCTCCGAGCCGCTTGATCATGCCGGCGCGCATCATCAGCTTGTGGCTCGTGATCTCGGCGTCGGCTGGTGCTTCTTTCAGGGTGGAGACGAAGAACTGGGAGGCTTTCATGGCGTCGGCCGGGGCATGCGAGAGGGAGGCTGCGTGATGAACTGCGGGAGCGATGCCGCCGGACCGACCCCGCAACCTGAGGCGGAGCGGGCTTGCATCGCGGAAGCCCGGTGCAATAATGAATTCAAGACTGAATTCGAGGTTTCATTATGCTCGACCGTGAAGGCTTCAGGCCCAACGTCGGCATCGTTCTGCTCAACCAGCGGAACCAGGTGTTCTGGGGCAAACGCATACGCACCCACTCCTGGCAGTTTCCGCAAGGCGGCATCAAGTACGGTGAGACGCCCGAGCAGGCGATGTACCGTGAGCTGCACGAAGAAGTGGGCTTGCAGCCCGAGCATGTGCGCATCCTGGCGCGCACGCGCGATTGGCTGCGCTATGAGGTGCCCGACCACTACATCCGCCGCGAGGCCCGCGGCCACTACCGCGGCCAGAAGCAGATCTGGTTCCTGCTGCAGCTCACCGGCCGCGACAACGACATGAACCTGCGCGCCTGCGACCATCCGGAATTCGACGCTTGGCGCTGGAACGAGTACTGGGTACCGCTCGAGGTGGTGATCGACTTCAAGCGCGACGTCTACCAGATGGCGCTGACCGAGCTGGCGCGCTTCCTGCCACGCGCCAACCACCACAACCGCTACCTGCGCTCGGGCATGCGGGCGCACCGGCGTGAGGACGAAGAGCGCTCCAACGGCGAGGCGCCGATGGAAGCCGCCGACGGTGAGCCGACGCCCGAAGGTCCGCGCTGAGGCTCTGCGTCGGCGTCAGCGGTGCCGGCGGTTGAGCAGGCTCAGCCCCACAGCCACAGCCACGAGCGCCACCAGCAACTCGACACCCAGCGGCTCCTCCAGCAGGCCGGCGGCGAAGGCCGCGCCGAACACCGGCGTGAGGAACACGAAGGCCTGCACCTTGGTCGCCGGATAACGCGTGAGCAACCCGAACCACAGCAGGTAACTGGCGAAGGTGACGATCACCGCCTGATAGAACAGCGAACCGATGGCCAGAGCGCTCCAAGCGGCCGGCCAGGGCGCGCCGCTCACCCAGGCAGCCGCCGGCGACAGCAGCGCCGAAACAAGCAGCTGGTAGGCCAGCGTCTTCTCGGGCGCAGCATGGCGCAGCGAACTGAAGCGGATGATCACGGTGGTCAGCCCCCACAACGCTGCCGCAACGAGGATCAGCGCATCGCCCAACCACGGCCAACCGTCCGTCCGAGGCGCAGGCTCGGCAAACGCGAAAGCCACCCCACCGAAGGCAACGGCCAAGCCGAGCGCCTGCAGGGGCCGCAGCCGCTCGGCCGGCACCAGCCACGCGAGCACCAAGGCAACGACGAACGGCGAGGTGTTGATGAACACGACCGACCGGGCGGCCGTCGTGTACTGCAAGCCGACGAAGATGCACCCGAATTCGATGGCGAACAGCAGGCCGGCGAGCAGGCCAGGCCACAGTGTGCCGTCACGCCAGTGCCAGGGAATTCGGCGCCAGCGCATCCAGGCGAGGACCAGCACCAGGGCGACCACGCTGCGAACGGACAGCTGGATCAGCGACCCGACCTCGGGCAGCGCTGCCTTGATGGCGACTTGGTTCAATCCCCAAAGCGCGCAGCAGCAGACCAGCGCCAGGGCCGCAGGCGCATCGATGCGCGCGGCGCGGGGTTCGCGCTCCGTCGTCACGCGGGGCATCCCGCGCCGCGCCGGGAACACCGGATGCGGGGGTTTCGAGGACAGCCCGAGCGCAGACGCAAGAAATCTCGTCAGGCCAGCACGAGATTCGTGCGGTGGATCATCTCGGGCTCGTTGCTGTAGCCCAGCAGGCTCTCGATCTGCGACGACGGCTTGCGCGCGATCAGCCGCGCCTCGCTGCTCGCGTAGTTGGCCAGGCCCCGCGCGATTTCGGCACCGGCCTGGCTCCGCACCGCGATCACGTCGCCTCGCACGAACTCGCCCTGCACCTCGAGCATGCCGATCGGCAACAGGCTCTTGCCCTCGTCGCGCAACTTGCCGACGGCGCCGTCGTCGATGACCACAGCACCGCGCAACTGCAGATGGTCGGCCATCCACTGCTTGCGCGCCGCGAGCTTGGCGGTGCGCGCGACGAGCAGCGTGCCGATCGCCTCACCAGCGGCGAGCCTCAGCAGCACGTCGGGCTCGCGGCCCCAGGCGATGACGGTCGAGGCCCCGCTGCTGGCGGCACGCTTGGCGGCCAGCACCTTGGTGATCATGCCGCCACGGCCCAGACTGGACCCCGCCCCTCCTGCCATCTGCTCGAGCTCCGGTGTCCCGGCCACTGCCTCGTCGATGAACCGCGCCTGCGGGTCCTTGCGAGGATCGGCGGAATACAGCCCCGGTTGATCGGTCAGGATCACCAGCGCGTCGGCATCGACGAGGTTGGCGACCAGGGCTCCCAGCGTGTCGTTGTCGCCGAACTTGATCTCGTCGTTGACGACCGTGTCGTTCTCGTTGATGACCGGGATCACCTTCAGCGACAGCAGCGTGAGCAGGGTCGAGCGTGCGTTCAGGTAGCGCTCGCGGTCCGCGAGGTCGGCATGCGTCAACAGCACCTGCGCACTGCCGATGCCGTGCTCCGACAGCTTGCTCTCGTACATCTGCGCCAACCCCATCTGTCCGACGGCGGCGGCGGCCTGCAGTTCGTGGATCTCCTTCGGCCGCGCACTCCACCCCAGCCGCTTCATGCCTTCGGCGATCGCGCCGCTGGACACCATCAGCACCTCGCGGCCTTGCCCGGCCAGCGACGCCAGCTGGCGGCACCAGTTGCCGATCGCGGCGGCATCGACGCCCCGACCCTCGTTGGTCACCAGGCTGGAGCCAACCTTGACGACGATGCGCTTGGCACCATGCAGCACTTCGGGCATGCGGCCTCTTGTCTCTGAGTCAGGTCAACGCACGCCTCAGCGGAAGCGCGGGTCATCCGCCTGCGGTGCAAAGCGGGGTTCGTCGTCGCGCTCGTCGGCCTCGGGCTCGGCAAAGCGCACGTCGGGATCGACATAGTGGGTCTGATAGCTGGCCACATGCTGGTAGATCGCCTGCACCAGCGTCTCGCAGCCCTCGCGCGTCAGCGCCGAGATCTCGAACACGGGGCCCTTCCACTTGAAGCGCTTGACGAAATCCTTCACGCGCGCGGCACGATCCTCGGCCGGCACGACGTCGAGCTTGTTGAGCACCAGCCAGCGCGGCTTGTCGTAGAGCGCCGGGTCGTACTTCTTCAACTCGGCGACGATGGCCTTGGCCTGCGCGACCGGATCGGTGTCGTCGAACGGCGCCATATCGATCATGTGCAGCAGTAGCCGGGTGCGCTGCAGGTGGCGCAGGAAGCGGTGTCCCAGCCCGGCGCCCTCGGCCGCACCCTCGATCAGCCCGGGCACGTCGGCGACGACGAAGCTCTGCTCCGGTCCGACGCGCACGACGCCGAGATTGGGGTGCAGCGTCGTGAAGGGATAGTCGGCGATCTTCGGCCGGGCGTTCGAGATCGCACTGATCAGCGTGGATTTGCCGGCGTTGGGCATGCCCAGCAGCCCGACGTCGGCCAGCACGCGCAGTTCGAGCTTGAGCTTCTTCTGCTCTCCCGGCCAGCCCGGCGTCTTCTGCCGGGGCGCACGGTTGGTGCTGGTCTTGTAGTGCAGGTTGCCAAAGCCGCCGTCGCCCCCCTTGGCGATCAGGATCCGCTCGCCCGGCTCGAGCAATTCGGCAACCGGCGCGCCGGTCTCGGCGTCGCTGATGATGGTGCCTACCGGCATGCGCATCACGATGTCCTCGGCGGCGGCGCCGAACTGATCGGAACCGCGGCCGTGCTCACCATGGCGGGCTTCGTGTCGCCGCGCGAAACGGAAATCGATCAGGGTGTTGAGGTTCCGGTCGGCCACCGCGTAGACGCTACCGCCACGCCCGCCATCGCCACCGTTCGGACCACCGAACGGGATGAACTTCTCGCGCCGAAAGCTCACGCAGCCGTTGCCGCCGTTGCCGGCTATCACGTCGATGTAAGCCTCGTCAACGAATTTCATGGGGAATGCCTGTTGCTCGAACGAGCCGGTGAGATGTTATCTGGAGCTCTGCAACGAAAAAGCCCCGGCGGGCCGGGGCTTCGTCGCGGCGCTAAGCGCGCAGTCAAACGGGATCGATCGCCACCGTGCGGCGATTGCGCTCGCCCTTGACGGCAAAGCTCACCTTGCCGTCGACGAGCGCGAACAAGGTGTGGTCCTTGCCGATGCCCACGTTGCTGCCCGCGTGGAATTGCGTGCCGCGCTGACGAACGATGATCGAGCCGGCCTGCACGGCCTGGCCGCCGAAAGCCTTGACGCCGAGCATCTTCGGCTGCGAATCGCGACCGTTCCGGGTGGAACCGCCGCCTTTTTTCTGTGCCATTTCCTAGCTCCTTCTCGGTTGCCGTGTCAGCCGTTCACCGTGCTGATTTCCAGCTCGGTGAAGTTCTGGCGGTGACCCTGCCGCTTCTGATAATGCTTGCGGCGACGCATCTTGAAAATGCGCACCTTGTCGTGCCTGCCGTGCGCCACGATCGTGGCTTTGACAGTCGCGCCGGCAACCAAGGGAGTGCCAACTTTGAGGTCCGCGCCGCTTCCGACGGCGAGCACCTGGTCGATCACGATCTCTTGGCCAACGTCCGCAGCAATCTGTTCTACTTTGATTTTTTCGCCGGCAGCAACCTTGTACTGCTTGCCACCAGTTTTATGAGCGCGTACATATCAGCCCTTTCACTCGAATGACCCGCCTCGGTGCCTGCCGGCCCCCGGACGGTCCCTGCGAAATGCGCAGAGCCTGAGATTGTAGCATCGCTCGTGAGATCGGCATGCACCGGGCACGCTGGGCGCCCTAGGCCGCAGGTCGCGCGCGATCCCCCTCCCTATAATCGATACGCTCGAAATTCCTCGAGCCCTTCCTCCTCCTTCAGCGTGACTGCCGTCTCGAACGTCTCTGGGTCGACCCTTTCCTTCGCAGACCTGGTCGCCGCCGACATGGGCGAGGTCGATGCGTTGATCCGGCGCCGGCTGGCTTCGGATGTCGCGCTGATCAATCAGATCTCGCACTACATCATCAGCGCCGGCGGCAAGCGGTTGCGACCAATGCTGGTGCTGTTGTTCGCGCAGGCACTCGGCTTCCGGGGTCCGGAGCGCTTCGAACTGGCGGCGACGGTCGAATTCATCCACACCGCGACCTTGCTGCACGACGATGTCGTCGACGAGTCCGCGCTGCGGCGTGGACGTGACACGGCCAATGCGCGTTTCGGCAACGCAGCGAGCGTGCTGGTTGGCGACTTCCTTTATTCGCGCGCCTTTCAGATGATGGTCTCGGTGAACCGCATGAGGGTTCTGGAAGTGCTGGCCGACGCCACGAACGTGATCGCCGAGGGCGAAGTCCTGCAGTTGATGAACATGCACGATCCCGACCTGTCCATCGACGACTATCTCCGGGTGATCCGGTTCAAGACGGCCAAGCTGTTCGAGGCCAGCGCTCGGCTCGGCGCCATGCTGGCCGACGCCTCCCCCGGCGTCGAAACCGCGTGCGCCGATTACGGGAGAGCGTTGGGCACCGCATTCCAATTGGTCGACGACCTCCTGGACTATGAAGGCGCCACGTCGGCACTGGGAAAGAACATCGGCGACGACCTGCGGGAAGGCAAGCCGACGCTGCCCTTGCTGGTGGCCATGACGCGAGGGACGCCGGCGCAAAGGGACGTAGTACGCGCGGCCATCGAGCAAGGCGAGGTGCAGCGCCTCCCGGAGATCATCGAGATCGTCCGATCCACCGGCGCCTTGGAAGCCACCAGGGAAGTGGCGCGCGCCGAGGTCGCCCGGGCCTGTGAAGCCTTGTCGGTCTTGCCAGACTCGCAGTACCGCGAAGCTCTGCTACACTTATGTGCTCAGTCGACGGAGCGTTCCTCGTGAACCGTTGGCTTGAGCAGTCAGCATCGATCTGACCCAATCGGGGTGTAGCTTAGCCTGGTAGAGCGCTACGTTCGGGACGTAGAGGCCGGAGGTTCGAATCCTCTCACCCCGACCACCGTTTCGGCGCGATTTGCGGAGTTTGTCGTGGCGTCTGCACGGCAACGCGTGGTGGATGCTCACATCCGCGGACCTCGGTCGTTTACAGGGCCGCATGAATCGGCGATCATGAACTGGTTGCAGCCCTGACTTCGCCGATTGCCCTGTGGATACCCTTGCCGATGCCCCGCAGAGTTCGCTGTCCGGCGTCGCGCGCGTGCTCGTGCACGCGGGCAAGCTCAACGTCAAGACCGCCGAAGATCTGGTCCGCAGCGCCAAGGAGCAGAAGCGCAGCTTCATCTCGGCGGTCCTGAGCGCCGGTGCCGTCAACCCTTCGGATCTTGCCCACACGCTGTCCAGCGTGCTGGCGATGCCCTTGCTCGACTTGGCTGCGGTCGATCCGCAGCGCCTGCCGCGCAACGTCATCGATGCCAAGCTGGCCACTCAGTATCAAGTATTGGTGCTGGGCAAGCGTGGCAACCGCCTCTTCATCGCCGGGGCCGACCCTACCGACCAGGAAGCCGCTGAACGCATCAAGTTCGCCACGCAGCTGACGCCCGAGTGGGTGATCGTCGAGCACGACAAGCTCTCCCGGCTCGTCGATGCCGCCACAACGACGGCCAGCGAATCCCTCGAGTCGCTGGTCGCCGGTGATTTCGAATTCGACGTCACCGAGGAAGATACCAGCGCATCCGAGGCCGCCGACGTCACCACCGACGTCGAGGACGCGCCGGTCGTTCGTTTCCTGCAGAAGATGCTGATCGATGCGATCAACGCACGCGCCTCCGATCTGCACTTCGAGCCGTTCGAATACAACTACCGCGTCCGCTTCCGCGTCGATGGCGAACTGCGCGAGATCACGCAGCCGCCGATTGCCATCAAGGACAAGCTCGCCTCCCGCATCAAGGTGATTTCCCGGCTCGACATTGCCGAGAAGCGTGTGCCGCAGGACGGCCGCATGAAGCTGAAGTTCGGCAGCAAGGCGATCGATTTCCGGGTCAGCACCCTGCCCACCCTGTTCGGCGAGAAGATCGTGATCCGTATCCTCGACCCGTCGAGCGCCAAGCTCGGTATCGAGGCCCTCGGCTACGAGAAGGTCGAGAAGGATCGCCTGCTCGACGCGATCAAGCGGCCGTACGGCATGGTGCTGGTCACCGGCCCCACGGGCTCCGGCAAGACGGTGTCTCTGTACACCTGCCTTAACATCCTGAATCAGCCCGGCGTCAACATCTCCACCGTCGAGGACCCAGCCGAAATCAACCTCCCGGGCGTCAACCAGGTCAATGTCAACGACAAGGCGGGGCTGAATTTCTCGGTCGCCCTGAAGGCCTTCCTGCGGCAGGATCCGGACGTCATCATGGTCGGCGAAATTCGCGACCTCGACACGGCAGACATCGCCATCAAGGCCGCGCAGACCGGGCACATGGTGATGAGCACACTGCACACCAATGACGCGCCGACGACCCTGACGCGGCTGATGAACATGGGCGTCGCGCCGTTCAACATCGCCTCCAGCGTGATCCTGATCACGGCGCAGCGGCTGGCGCGCAAGCTCTGCGAGAACTGCAAGGCGCCGGCCGATTACCCTCGCGAGGCGCTGCTTCGTGCAGGCTTCAAGGAAGCTGAACTCGATGGCAGCTGGAAACCGTATCGTGCCGTCGGCTGCTCCAGTTGCAGCAACGGCTACCGCGGGCGCGTCGGCATCTACCAGGTCATGCCGATCAGCGAAGAGATCCAGCGCATCATCCTGACGCAGGGCAATGCGGTCGACATCGCCAAACAGGCACAGCAAGAGGGCGTGCGTGATCTGCGTCAATCCGGTCTGGTCAAGGTGCGAGCGGGCGTGACCACCCTGGAAGAAGTCATCTCGGTCACCAACGAGTAAGCCCATCAGGCGGCAGGGAGAGTCGGAGACACCATGGCCACAGCAGCAACGGCTTCGGCGCGAGACATCAAGGAATTCGTCTTCGAGTGGGAAGGCAAGGACAAGAACGGCAAGGTCGTGCGCGGCGAAATGCGGGCCGGCGGCGAGTCGGTCGTCAGCGCGTCCCTGCGCCGCCAGGGCATCCTCGTCAACAAGGTGAAGAAGCGCCGCATGAGCGGCGGCAAGTCCATCAAGCCGAAGGACATTGCGATCTTCACGCGCCAGATCGCGACGATGATGCGCGCCGGCGTTCCCTTGCTGCAGTCCTTCGACATCGTCGCGCGGGGCAGCACCAACCCGCGTGTGACCAAGCTGCTGACCGACATCCGCTCCGACATCGAGACCGGCACCAGCCTGTCGTCGGCCTTCCGCAAGCACCCGCTGTACTTCGACGCGCTCTATTGCAACCTCGTCGAGGCCGGTGAAGCCGCGGGTATCCTGGAAACGCTGCTCGAGCGGCTGGCGACCTACCAGGAGAAGACCCTCGAGATCAAGCGCAAGATCAAGTCGGCGCTGATCTACCCGGTGGCCGTGCTGGTGGTGGCCTTCGTGGTCGTCGCGGTCATCATGATCTTCGTGATCCCCGCCTTCAAGGAAGTCTTCACGTCCTTCGGAGCCGACCTCCCGGCCCCGACGCTGTTCGTGATGGCCATGTCCGAGATCTTCGTCAGCTACTGGTGGCTGATCTTCGGCGTCATCATCGGCGGCACCTATTTCTTCTTCGAGTCGTGGAAGCGATCCGAGAAGATGCAGAAGACCATGGACCGGCTGCTGTTGAAGCTGCCGGTGTTCGGTGATCTGATCTTCAAGTCGGCCGTCGCACGCTGGACGCGCACGCTCGCCACGATGTTCGCGGCCGGCGTGCCGCTGGTCGAGGCGCTCGACTCGGTCGGCGGCGCCTCGGGCAACGCCGTGTTCGCCGAAGCGACCGAGCAGATCCAGAAGGACGTCTCCACCGGCACGGCACTGACCACCTCGATGCAGGCGACCGGCATCTTCCCCGTGATGGTGCTGCAGATGGCCGCCATCGGCGAGGAATCGGGCGCCCTCGATCACATGCTGTCCAAGGCGGCCGAGTTCTACGAGGCCGAGGTCGACGAGGCCGTCAAAGGCCTGTCGAGCCTGCTCGAGCCGATCATCATCGTCGTGCTGGGCACCATCATCGGCGGTATCGTGGTCTCGATGTACCTGCCGATCTTCAAGCTCGGCCAGGTGGTCTGAGCACGCCCGGAGGCATGTCGTCCGACCTGCAGGGCGCGCTGCTGTCGCCCTGGGCGCTGGGGCTGCTCGGGCTGTGCATCGGCAGCTTTCTCAATGTCGTCATCCATCGCCTGCCACAGATGATGGAGCGGGCCTGGCGACTCGAAAGCGCCGAGCTGCTCGGGGTCGCGGCCCCAGAATCACCCGCGCTCACGCTGGCGAAACCCGCCTCGCGCTGCCCACAATGCGGTCATCGCATCCGCTGGTTCGAGAATGTCCCGGTGCTGAGCTGGCTGCTGTTGCGCGGGCGCTGCTCAGCCTGCAAGACACCGATCTCGCCGCGCTATCCTCTCTTCGAGATCGCGACCGGGCTGTTGTTCGCCTTGCTGGCTTGGCGTTTCGGCGCGCAACCGACGGTGCTGGCGTGGTGCGCCTTCGTCGCCGTCCTGCTGGCACTGTCCGGCATCGACTGGGACACGACGCTCCTGCCCGACAGCCTCACGTTACCGCTGCTCTGGGCCGGGCTGGTGGCTGCCGCGCTCGGCTGGACGCTGCCGCTCTCGACGGCCGTCTGGGGCGCGGTGTTCGGCTACCTGTCGCTGTGGTCGGTGTACTGGCTGTTCAAACTCACCACAGGCAAGGAAGGCATGGGCGCGGGCGACTTCAAGCTGCTGGCCGCCCTCGGCGCCTGGCTCGGATGGCAGATGCTGCTGCCCATCGTGCTCGGGGCCTCCTTGATCGGTGCCGCCGTCGGCATCGCCATGAAGCTGAGCGGCGCTCTGCACGAAGGGCGCTACGTGCCCTTCGGCCCCTTCCTGGCCGGTGCCGGACTGGTCGTCCTGTACGCAGGCTCCGAGCGTGTGATGGGCTGGCTCGGCTGGGCCTGAGGCTCGATGGGCAGCGAACGCATCAGCTTGCGCATCGGTCTCACCGGCGGCATCGGCAGTGGCAAGAGTACGGTAGCCGCGCTGCTCGAAGGGCGCGGCGCTTTACTGGTGGATACCGATGCCATCGCACGCAGGCTTTCCGCGCCGGGTGGCGCCGCGCTTCCGGCCCTGCGCGCGCAATTCGGGCCGGACTGCATCAACCGCGCTGACGGAGGTCTCGACCGGGCCTGGATGAGGGTCCAGGCCTTCGCCGACCCCGCCGTGCGTCTGCAGCTCGAGGCCATCCTGCACCCCCTGATCCGCGACGAGACGGAGCAGTTCGCACGCGCTGGCGTCGACGCAGCCTGCGTCGTATTCGACGTACCCCTGCTGGTCGAGTCGGATCGCTGGCGCGATCGCGTCGATCGCGTGCTGGTAGTCGATTGCCCCGAGGAAGTCCAGGTCGCGCGCGTAGCGCGACGCTCCGGCTGGACTCCCGACGAAGTGCGGCGCGTGATGGCGCAGCAGGCCCCGCGGCCCCTCCGCCGAGCCGCGGCCGACGCCGTGATCGACAACCGGGGGAGCTCGCTCGATGCGCTGCGGACGGCCATCGATGCACTCTGGAAGCACTGGATCGTCGAAGCCCGCTGAGGCCGGGCATCCGCTCGGCGCGAACCCTGTGGAACAATCGGACGCGTTGCAGCGCGCAGGTGGCCCGCCTTGATCCTCTACGAGTACCCTTTGAACGAGAGCATCCGCACGATGCTGCGCCTCGAACACCTGTTCGAGCGGCTCACGGTGCTGGCGGACCGCGAGCCGGCGATCGATCATCACTTCGCCATCGCGACGATCTTCGAGATCATGGATGTCGCATCCCGCGCCGACCTGAAGAGCGACCTGCTCAAGGACCTGGAGCGCCACAAGACGCAGCTTGCCCAGTACCGCGGCAATCCGTCGATCTCCGAGGCCGCGCTCGACCAGGTCATCCTGCGCATCGATGAAGCCTTCGCGTCGCTGAACCATCTGCCGGGCAAGGCCGGCCATGCGCTGACCACGAACGAGTGGTTGATGGGCATCCGCAGCCGTATCAGCATCCCCGGAGGCACCTGCGAGTTCGATCTGCCGGGCTACTACGCGTGGCAGCACGAGAGCGTGGCCCATCGCAAGGCCGACCTGCAGCGCTGGATGGCGACGCTGCTGCCGCTCGCCGACGCCCTGAAGGTGCTGATGGCCCTGCTGCGCGAGTCGGGCAGCCCGCACATGGTGTTCGCCGCCGCCGGCCAGTACCAGCAGAGCTTGCCGGCGGGGCGCAGCTTCAGCCTGATGCGGGTGCGTCTGGAAGAGTCGGCCGGTCTGGTGCCCGAGATCAGCGGCCACCGCCTGATGGCGTCGATCCGTCTCATGCGGCAAGACGGCGAAGGCCGGTTGCGGCCCAGCGGCGACGACGTGAGCTTCGAGCTCACGCTGTGCTGACGAGCGCCCTCCTGCGTCGATGACCGGCAGCGACGTCCCGCCACGCACCGTGCGCTGCCCGGGCTGCGGGCAGTTCAGCGTCTATGCATCGACCAATCCCTACCGCCCCTTCTGCAGCGAGCGCTGCAAGAACGGTGATCTGGGCGCCTGGGCCAACGAACGCTATCGCGTAGAGGCCTTGCCGCCGGTGGAAGGCGACGACGCCGAGCACTGAGGCGCCCGGACGCCGGGCCGCCCTAGGCGGTGTGGGTGCTGCCCGAGAACGACTGCTCCTCGGCCAGCCAGTTCAGCACCGGCACCGTGCCGGGCAGGACCGGGCGCACCTCGACCGGCAGCACCTGCCATCGCGCCGACTGGCGTTCGCGCATCTCCAGTTCGCCGCTCCACGCATGCACCTTGCAGAAGTGCAGCCGCACACGGGCATGCGGATAGTCGATCAGCTCCGTCTTCCAGGCTTGCGCGTCGGCAATGCGAATGCCCAGCTCTTCCTGCAGCTCGCGGCGCAGCGCCTGCTCGACCGTTTCACCGGCCTCCAGCTTGCCGCCCGGAAACTCCCAATAGCCGGCGTACACCTTGCCGTCCGGCCGCGAGGTCATCAGGAAACGACCGTGCGTGTCGAACAGCACCCCGACCGCCACATCGACCGGCGTGCGCTCGCTCAACCCGCCACCCCGTCGCGCTGGCGGCCGCGCCCCGCGTAGTCACGCGCGAACTGCCAGGCCACCCGGCCCGAGCGCGAACCCCGCTCCAGCGCCCAAACCAGCGCCTCGGGCCGCGCCGCGGCGATGTGGGCCGCGTCGGCGCCGAAGGCGCTCAGCCACTGCGCGACGATCTCCAGGTACTCGTCCTGGCTGAACGGATAGAAGCTGATCCACAACCCGAAGCGTTCGGACAGCGAGATCTTCTCCTCCACCACCTCGCCGGGATGCACCTCGCCGTCCTCGGTGTGCTGGTAGCTGAGGTTCTCCTTCATGTACTCGGGCAGCAGGTGGCGGCGGTTGGACGTCGCCACGATCAGCACGTTGTCGCTCGACTGCGCCACCGAGCCGTCGAGGATGGACTTCAGCGCCTTGTAGCCCGGCTCGCCCTCGTCGAAGCTGAGATCGTCGCAGAACACCAGGAAGCGTTCGTCGCGTTCGGCCACCAAGTCGACGATGTCGGGCAGATCCACCAGATCGGCCTTGTCGATCTCGATCAAGCGCAGTCCGCGCGACGCAAGCTCGTTCAGGCAGGCCTTCACCAGCGAGGACTTGCCGGTCCCGCGCGCGCCGGTCAGCAGCACGTTGTTGGCCGGCCGGCCGCTGACGAACTGCTCGCTGTTGCGCACCAGGCGCTCCTTCTGGGGCTCGACCTCCTTCAGGTCGGCCAGCCGGATCGGCGCTACGTGCCGCACCGGCTCCAGCCAGCCCCCACCCAACAGCGAAGCCCCACGCCGGCGGTAGCGGAAGGCAATCGACGCCGACCAGTCCGGCGCCGTCACCGGCCGGGCGCCCGGCCCCGGCAGCAGGGCATCGAGCCGCGAGAGCACGCGCTCGGCCTGCTGCATCAAGGAAAGAAACTCGGGATTCATGGCCGCCGAGTGTAGGGGCGGGCGCCGAAGCCCCTCGCCGGCGGGGCCGGATCAGGTGGCGAGTTGCCGCAGGGCCGCGTCGAGGTGTTCGCTCGGCAGGCGCTTGAAGCCCGAGCGCGCATAGCGCTGCAGGCGGCCCAGCACGAAGCTGACGAGGACCGACGCCTGCGCCTGGGCATCGACGGTCGGCGTCTGCGAACCGCCGGCCTCGGCCAGCGCCCGCAGGCTCTGCCGCAACTGCGACTCGAAGCGATCGAAGAACTGGTTCATGCGCGCCGTCAGGCGCTCGTTCTCGAACACCAGGGCGTCGCCCGCCATCACGCGTGACATCCCGGGGTTCTTCTCGCCGAACTGCAGCAGCACGGTGGTCATCTTGTGCACCTGATCGCGCGGATCGGTGTCGCGCTCGACGATCTGGTTGACCAGCGTGAACACGCTGCTCTCGATGAAATCGATCAGGCCCTCGAACATCTGTGCCTTGCTGGCGAAGTGCCGGTACAGGGCCGCTTCGCTGACGTCGAGCTTGGCCGCCAGCGCCGCCGTCGTGATGCGTTCGGCACCGGGCTGTTCGAGCATGGACGCCAGCGTCTGGAGGATCTGGATGCGGCGCTCGCCCGGCTTGGGCCGCTTGCGCACGGGTGCCGCGGCGGCGACCCCCTCGGCAGGCGTGTCGTCGGCGGCATCCAGCGGCTCAGGGATCGGCGTGTCGGACATGCGCGCGGGCGGGGAGAAAGTGGGTGGCTAGCGTCGAAAGCGAGCGAATTCTTGCATACACATAAGCGGGCTTTCGACGCAAGCGCGCACCTACTTCGGGTCCATGAGCATTGCGCCACACATATCGCTGCATCCAGACGGTGCGCAGGCCGACGGCGCGCGCCGCACGCTGGTGGGCCAGCGTGTCCTCGACCAGCACGCACTGCGCCGGCCGCAACTTCAGCCGCGCCAGCACCACCCGAAACATGCGGGCATCGGGCTTGGGCCGCAGCTGCCCGAACAGGCGCATGCCTTCGATGCTGACGATGCCCTCGAAGCAATCCGCGAGGTCGAGCGCTGTCAGCACGCGCTTGGCGTAGCGCGCCGGCGCATTGGTCAGCACGAACTTGCGCCCCGGCAGCGCTCGCAATGCAGCGCGGTCACGCGGGTTCCCGCGCAGCCGCTGCTCGAGGCCCGGCAGGCGGTGGGTGTGCTCGAGGAAATGCGCGGCGCGAATGCCGTGATGCCGCTCCAGCCCCAGCAATGTGGCGCCGTAGCGGCGCCAGTAGTCGAGCCGCAGGAAATCGGCCTGCGCCGCATCGACCTGCAGGGCCTGCCCGATGTAGTCGTTCATCGCCTCGTCGAGCAGGCCGAACGCCGCGTGCGAGGCGTCGTGCAGCGTGTTGTCGAGGTCGAACAGCCAGACGACCGGCCTGCCGGCGGCAGCCACCGCTCAGTGCGACCGGATCATCGTGCCGTAGGCCTGGTCGCTCAGGATCTCGAGCAGCATCGCGTGCGGCACCCGGCCGTCGATGATGTGCACGGCGTTGACGCCGCTCTTCGCGGCGTCCAGCGCGCCGGCGATCTTCGGCAGCATGCCGCCGCTGATGGTGCCGTCGGCGAACAGCTCGTCGATCTCGCGTGCCGACAGGTTGGTGAGCAGCTTGCCCGCCTTGTCGAGCACGCCCGGCGTGTTGGTCAGCAGCATCAGCTTCTCGGCCTGCAGCACGGTAGCCAGCTTGCTCGCCACCATGTCGGCGTTGATGTTGTAGCTCTCGTTGTGCTCGCCGAAGCCGATGGGGCTCACGACCGGGATGAACTGGTCGTCCTGCAGCGCCTTGACCACCGCCGGGTCGATGGCGGTGATCTCGCCCACCTGACCGACGTCGTGCTCGATGCTCGGGTCGTCCTTGTCGACCATCTTCAGCTTGCGCGCCCGGATCATGCCGCCGTCGCGCCCGGTCAGCCCGACCGCCTTGCCGCCCACCGCGTTGATGAGGCCGACGATGTCCTGCTGCACCTCACCGCCGAGCACCCACTCGACGACCTCCATCGTCTCCTCGTCGGTCACGCGCATGCCCTGGATGAAGGTGCCCTTCTTGCCCAGGCGCGACAGCGCCTCGTCGATCTGCGGCCCGCCGCCGTGCACGACCACCGGGTTCATGCCCACCAGCTTGAGCAGCACGATGTCCTCTGCGAAGTCCTGCTGCAGCGCCGGATCGGTCATCGCGTTGCCGCCGTACTTGATGACCAGCGTCTTGCCGTGGAACTTGCGGATGTAGGGCAACGCCTGCGCCAGGATCTCCGCCTTGTCGCGTGGCGCGATGTTCAGCAGGTCGGGCGAGGGGGCGGGAACAGGTTGGGCCATGACGGGATCTCCGAACTCAGGGTCTGTCGCAGGGCATTCTAGGGTTCGCCCTAGTCCGGCGCCTGCGCCGGCCCGTGCGCTGCGGAACTTTCGCGTCAGCCCCGGCTCAGTCTGGCGCATACTTTTGTTCTCATGCGCCGCGCCACCTGGATCCTCTGCCTGATGCTGGCCCTGCTGCCCCTGCGCAGCTGGGCGGTGGCGTCCATGGGTCTGCCTCAGGTCACCGAGGCGCCGTCGGTCACCCTCTCCGCAGACGAAGCCGCGGCGTCCGAGGCGGTACTGCCGCCCTGCCATCAGGGCGACGCGGACGGCGGCGCCCCGTCGAGCTGCCAGTCCTGCGACTGGTGCCACGCCGCGATCGGCATCGCACCCCACTGCGAGTCGGCCACCGTCGTCCTGCCGGCCGAGGCGCCCACCCCCGCGGTTGCGCGCGACACCGGCCAGCCCGCGATCGGCGGGCTCGACCGCCCTCCCCGAAACGTCCTCGCCTGACGCGGCCCAGCGGGTGCGTGCCTCGGCACGCGCTCGCGAGCGCCGCCACCTCGATCCCGGTCGGGCCCACCCGCCGGGCACTCGAACGTGTTCCTCCGAGGACGCTCCATGCTTCTGCTTCGATCGCACTGCTGGCTGCCGGTCGCCCTGCTGTCTGGCTCGCTGGCCGCTGTGGCCGAGCCACGCCCCGACCCGCTGAACCCGAGCGTGGCCGTCCCGGCCGCCGTCTATTCGTCGGCCTTCGCCGACTACCGCCGCCAGGACGACATCACGCTGCGTCCATGGAAGGACGCGAACGACGCCGTCGGACGCATCGGGGGCTGGCGCGCCTACGCACGCGAAGCGCAGCAGGCTCCACGGCCCGCACCTGCAGCTCCAGCCTCTCCTGCAGCGCATGAAACGCCGGGGCCTGCGTCGGCGGGCCCCGGCGCTTCTCATCACCGGCACTGAGGAGCGCTCGATGACGACACCACGACACGCTCGCGCAGCGGCGGCCCGCCGCCTGCCGCTCTTGCTGGCGAGCCTCGCGCTGGCCGGCTGCGCCTCGTTCAGCCCGGATGGCGGCTTCGGCGCCGTCGAGCAGGTGGCCCGCGAACGTCTCGGCAAGGACGCCCTCTGGGCCCGGACTGCCGAGGACCAGGACCGCATCGATGCCCGTGTGGCCGAACTGCTCGCGCGGCCGCTGACGGTCGACGACGCCGTGCAGGTCGCGCTGCTCAACAACAAGGGACTCCAGGCCCGGTTCTTCGAGCTGGGCATCGGCGAGGCCGAGCTGGTGCAGGCCAGTCGCCTGCCGAACCCGGGCTTCAGCCTCGGCCGACTGAAACGCGGCGACGAGATCGAGCTCGAGCGCGGCTACCATCTCAATCTCGTACGGCTGCTGACGATGCCGCTCGTGCGCCAGGTCGAGGAGCGGCGCTTCGCGCAGACCCGCGGCTTCGTCGCGGTGCAGCTGCTGTCGCTGGCGGCCGAGGCCCGCAAGGCCTACATCGTCGCGGTGGCCGCAGAAGAGACGGTGCGCTACCGGCGCCAGGTTCAGCAGGCGGCCGAGGCCGGCGCCGAACTGGCCCGGCGCATGGCCGAAGTCGGCAACTTCAACAAGCTGCAGCGCCTGCGCGAGCAGGGCTTCTACGCCGACGCGACGCTGGGCCTGGCCCGGGCCGAGCACGCCGCGCTGGCGTCGCGCGAGAGACTGACGCGGTTGATGGGCCTGTGGGGCCCGCAGACGCGCTTCCAGCTGCCCGAGCGGCTGCCCGACCTGCCCGAGGCACCGACGCATCAGCCCGACATCGAGCGCGCCGCGCTGGCCCAGCGTCTGGACGTCCAGGGGGCCAGGCTGGCGGCGGAGCAGACCGCGAAGACCCTCGGCCTCACGAAGACGACGCGCTTCGTCAACGTGCTGGAGCTGGGCTGGGCCCACAACAGTTCGAACGAGGAGCCGACGCAGACGGGTTGGGAGCTGGGACTGGAGCTGCCGCTGTTCGACTGGGGCGGAGCGCGCGTCGCGCGCGCCGAAGCGGTCTACATGCAGGCACTGAGCCGCGCCGCAGAGACGGCGGTCAACGCTCGCTCGGAAGTGCGCGAGGCCTATGGGGCCTATCGCTCGGCCTGGGACATCGCACGCCACCACCGCGACGAACTCGTGCCGCTGCGCCAGCACATCGCCGAGGAGAACGTGCTGCGCTACAACGGCATGCTGATCGGCGTGTTCGAGCTGCTCGCGGATGCGCGCTCGCAGATCGCCGGCGTCAACGCCTACATCGAGTCGCTGCGCGACTTCTGGCTCGCCCAGGCCGATCTCGAGATGGCGCTGATCGGAAAACCCGGACTGTCGGGCGCGGGCTTGGCGCTCGGCACCAGCCCGGCTGCCGGCGATGTCGGCGCCGACCACTGAACTCCAGGAAGGACCTCCGATGGTTTCCCGACGCAACTTCCTCGGCCGTGCCGGCGCGGTCACTGCGGCCGTCAGCGCCGCCGCCGTCAGCAAGGTCGCGATGGCCGCGCTGCCCGAACCGGTGATGCAGCACTCGCCCGACACGATGCCTCCGCTGGTGCCCGACAGCGGCCGGCCCTACAACCCGGTCGTCACCCTGAATGGCTGGACGCTGCCCTGGCGCATGAACAACGGCGTCAAGGAGTTCCACCTCGTCGCCGAGCCGGTGGTGCGGGAGATGGCCCCCGGCTTCAAGGCGCATCTGTGGGGCTACAACGGCCAGAGCCCGGGGCCGACGATCGAGGTGGTGGAAGGCGACCGCGTACGCGTCTTCGTCACCAACAAGCTGCCCGAGCACACCACCGTCCACTGGCACGGCCAGCGCCTGCCCAACGGGATGGACGGCGTCGGCGGGCTCACGCAGCCCGCCATACAACCCGGCAAGACCTTCGTCTACGAATTCGTCGCGCGCCGCCCCGGCACCTTCATGTACCACCCGCATGCCGACGAGATGGTGCAGATGGCGATGGGCATGATGGGCTTCTGGATCACGCACCCGAAGCAGAAGCACCCGCTGATCGACGAGGTCGACCGCGATTTCGTGTTCCTACTCAACGCCTACGACATCGATCCCGGCGCCTACACGCCGAAGGTCATGACGATGCTCGACTTCAACCTGTGGAGCTGGAACAGCCGTGTGTTCCCGGGCATCGGCACGCTCAACGTCCGGAAGAACGACAAGGTGCGCATCCGCACCGGCAACCTGACGATGACCAACCACCCGATCCACCTGCACGGCCACGAGTTTGTGGTCACCGGCACCGACGGCGGGCCAACGCCGAAGCGCACGCGCTGGCCCGAGGTGACCACCGACGTGGCGGTGGGCCAGATGCGACAGATCGAGTTCCTGGCCGACGAAGAGGGCGACTGGGCCTTCCACTGCCACAAGAGCCACCACACGATGAATGCCATGGGTCACGGCGTGCCGACGATGATCGGCGTCGACCACCGCGAGGTGGTCTCGAAGATCACGCAGCTCGTGCCCGACTACATGGTGATGGGCGAGCGCGGCATGGCCGACATGGCCGAGATGCAGATGCCGCTGCCCGACAACACCGCGCCGATGATGAGCGGTGCCGGCCCGTTCGGCTCGGTCGAGATGGGCGGCATGTTCACGGTGCTCAAGGTTCGGAAGGACCAGCAGCCGGGCGACTACAAGGATCCGGGCTGGTTCAGGCACCCGGCCGGGACGATGGCCTACGAGTGGACCGGCGCACTGGCCGAGCCGGCACGCTTCAAGGCCGAGAGCACCAGGGCGATGCCCGCGAAGAACATGCCGGCGACCGACATCGAGGTCCAAGTGCGCAAGCCGGTGCGCGGCGGAGGCGGCCACGCTGGCCATTGAGTTCGCCATCAGGTCCGATCACCACCCATGACGAGGTACTCCATGCCGAACATCGAGATCCTGCTGTTGGCGGCGCTGATTGCCATCTCCGGCCTCGCCCGGGCCCATGGCGATGCCGAGCCTGCGAAGCAGCCCGCCGTCGCCAAGAAGGAACAGAAGGACTGGGGCATCGCCGGTGACGCCAAGGCCGCGCGGCGGACCGTCGAAGTGAGGATGCTGGACGGCATGCGCTTCAGCCCGGAGCGGCTCGACGTGCGGCTGGGTGAGACGGTCCGTTTCGTCGTCCGCAACGACGGGAGGGTGATGCATGAGTTCGTGATCGGCACCCGGGCCGAGAACGACGCGCACGCCGCGCTGATGGTGAAGTTCCCGGGCATGGAGCACGACGAGCCCTACATGGCGCACGTCGGTCCGGGGCGGACGGGCGAGATCGTCTGGACCTTTAACCGCCGCGGCGAGTTCGACTTCGCCTGCCTGATCGCCGGGCACTACCAGGCCGGCATGGTCGGCAAGATCGTCGTGACCGACGCACGCAGAACCAAGGAGTGATGAGCATGAAGTCCCCCCACCAGGCCGATCGCCGCCGGGCGTTGAAGGCGCTCGCCGCGCTCTTCGCAAGCCCCGCACTGCCCGCGGCCTCCGCCCCCGGCAAGCCGCTCGTCGACGTCTGGAAGAGCCCGACCTGCGGCTGCTGCAAGGACTGGATCCGGCATCTCGAGGCCCATGGCTTCATGGTGCGGGCCCACGACGACGGCAACACCGATGCGAGGGCCCGGCTCGGCATGCCGCTGCGCTACGGCTCCTGCCATACCGCGAGCGTGGGCGGCTATGCGATCGAGGGCCATGTGCCGGCGCGCGAGGTGTGGCGGCTGCTGAAGGAGCGGCCGCTGGCCATCGGGCTGGCCGTGCCGGCAATGCCGATCGGCTCGCCCGGCATGGACGGTCCCGAGTACGGCGGCCGCCGCGACCCCTATGAAGTACTGCTGATCCAGCGCGACGGCCGCTCGACCGTCTACCAGGCCTATCCCTGAACGAAACCCGCGACACGGAGCCGCCCGATGAAGAAGAACCGCATGTCCGCCCTGCTGCTCGCCGCCGCCACGACGCTGGCGAGCGCCCAGCCCCTGATCGACGGCGAGGTGCGCAAGGTCGATGCCGCGCAGAACAGGATCACGCTCAAGCACGGCGAGATCAAGCACCTCGACATGCCGCCGATGAGCATGGTGTTCCAGGTCCAGGACCCGGCGCTGCTGGCCAAGGTGAAGGCGGGCGACAAGGTGCGCTTCAGCGTCGACCGGATCGACGGGGTCTACACGGTCACCGCGATCGAGAGCGCGAGATGAGATCGATGACGGCCCGGAACTGCCTCGCCGCCGCCGCGCTGCTCGCGCTCGGCAGCGGCGCCCGTGCCGGTCCGATGGGCTTCGACGGCAGCCAGATGGCGATGGGCGACTTCGGACCGAACTGGCGCGAGGCCTGGGTCAACCACGCCTACACGCCGCGCGACGCGATCGGCATCGGCGGCCTGTTCATGCGCTCGGACGATGAGCGCAAGACGCGCGATGTCGCCGAGCTCACCTACACGCGCCTGATGGCCCGGTGGAACCTGCCGCATGCCCAGGCCAACGCCTGGCTCGTGGTCGGCGCGGGCGGCATCCGCGGCAACGACTACGCGGGCACGCGCACGCTGCTGGCGCCCGGCATCCAGCTCGACTACGAGACCACGCGCGTCTATGTCGCCGCCTTCGGGCGCCTGTATCGCGCGGAAGGCCTCCGCCACGACTACGCCGCCGTGCGCGCCGGCTTCTCGTTCTACGAGGCCGCGTACGAGGAGACCCAGCCCTGGCTCATCGTCGAGGCACGGCACATGCGCGGCCTGTCGGAGCGCGTCGAGATCACGCCGATGCTCCGGCTGATCGACAAGGGCTATTTCGTCGAGGCGGGCCTGAACACCGAAAAGCAGGCCCGCTTCAACTTCATGGTCATCTTCTGAATCGAAGGACACTCGTCATGAGAATCTTGCTGACCCTGGCCGCCGCGGGCTTCGTGTTCATGGCCTCTGCGCAGGCCACTCCCACCACCAAGATCACCGTCAACGGCATGGTCTGCGCCTTCTGCGCGCAGGGCATCGAGAAGAAGCTGACCGCCCTGCCGCAGACGCGCGCGGTCTACGTCGATCTCGGCGAGAAGATCGTTGCGGTCGAGGCCTGGGAAGGGCAGACGATCGACGTCGACAAGGTGCGCGCCGAGATCAAGGACGCCGGCTACGACGTGGTCAAGGTCGAGTCGGTCGAGCAGTCGGTCGAAGAGCTGCGCGCCGCCGCAGCCAAGGCGAAGAAGAAGTGACGCCCCCCGCTGCACCACAGGCCGGGCCCGACGGGCGCACGGGCCTGCGTGCGGGCGCCTGGGGCGCCTTCGCCGCGCTGCTGGCGAGCAGCGGCACGCTGGTGTGCTGCGCGCTGCCGGCCCTGCTGGTGGCGTTGGGCGCCGGTGCGGCGCTGTCGTCGCTGGTCGCCGCGGTACCGCAACTGGTGTGGCTGAGCGAGCACAAGGCGCTGGTGTTCGGCTTCGCCGCGCTGATGCTGGGCGTTGCCGGCGCGCTGCAATGGCGGCAGCGCCACGCGCCCTGCCCCATCGACGCGACGCTGCGCGACTCCTGCCTGCGCACCCGTCGCACCTCGCGCCGCGTGTACACCGCGTCGGTCGCGCTGTTTGCCGTGGGGGCGTGGTTCGCCTTCGTGCAACCGCTGCTGTCGGCCGGCTAAGCTAGGGCCCATGCACGCGCACGACCTCAGCCCCTGGCAGCACCGCCACGACTTCGCCGCCGACCGTGGGGCCGCCGAGCGGCGCACCCACTGGGTGATCGGCATCACGCTCGTGATGATGGTCGCCGAGATCGCGGCCGGCTGGTGGTGGCACTCGATGGCGCTGCTGGCCGACGGCTGGCACATGGGCACGCATGCCGCCGCGATCGGCGTGGCGGCGCTGAGCTACGCGCTGGCGCGGCGTTGGGCCGGCGACGCGCGCTTCTCGCTCGGGCCCTGGAAGGTGGAGGTGCTGGGCGCCTACACCAGTGCGGTGCTGCTGGGCGTCGTGGCGATCGGCATCGCGGTCGAGTCGGGCCTGCGGCTGTGGGCGCCGGAGCCGGTGTCCTACGACGAGTCGCTGGTCGTCGCCGCAATCGGGCTGGCCGTCAACGCGGTGTGCGCGAAGCTGCTGCACGGCGGCCACGCCCACGCGCACGGCCCGGGGCATGCCGGCCACGATCACGGCCACCCCGACCATCACGCGCACGCCGTCGAACACACCACACACGACCATGCCCATGCCGCCAGCACCGACGGCAAGGACCTGAACCTGCGCGCCGCCTACCTGCACGTGCTGGCCGATGCCGCCACCTCGGTGCTGGCGATCGGCGCGCTGCTGGCCGGCAAGTACGCCGGCTGGGTGTGGGTCGACCCGCTCGTCGGCTTGCTGGGCGCGGTGCTGATCGCGGTCTGGTCGTTCGGCCTGCTGCGCCAGACGTCGACCATCCTGCTCGACCGCGAGATGGACCATCCGCTCGCGCAGCAGGTGCGCGAGCGGCTCGAGTCCGACGGCGACGCGCGCGTGGCCGACCTGCACCTGTGGCGCGTCGGCGATGCGCAGTTCGCCTGCCAGGCCACGCTGGTGGCCGACGTGCCGCTCGCCGCCGACCACTACCGCGACCGGCTCGACGGACTGGCCGGACTGGCGCATGTGTCGATCGAGATCAATCGCTGCCGGGGTGCCTCTCCCACCGGCGAACACCGCCACGGCCACGGACCGGGCCGTCACGCGCACTGAACCGCGCGCCGGCCGGCGCGCCGCGCGTCAGAAGTGGATGCCGCGCATCATCTGCTGCAGCGCCACCGCCTCGGCCGACAGCTGCGGCTTCGCGCCCTTCTCGCCCTTGGCCGCTTCGCTGTCGGGGAACATGCGGAAGCTGGTGTTCATGACGATCTGCGCGACGCGCGGTGCCAGCGCGTGCAGCACCTGGCCGGCGGTGCCCAGGCGCGTGGCGATGCGCACCGGCTTGTAGACGCAGGCCTGGGCGATCATGTCGGCTGCCTCCTCGGGCGCAAGCGTGGGCACGTTGTTGTAGATCTTGGTCGGCGCGATCATCGGCGTGCGCACCAGCGGCATGTTGATGGTCGTGAAGCTGATGCCGGTGTCGGCGTACTCGCTGGACGCGCAGCGGGTCCACGCGTCCAGCGCCGCCTTGCTCGCCACATAGGCCGAGAAGCGCGGCGCGTTGGTCAGCACGCCGATCGAGCTGATGTTCACGATGTGGCCTTTCTTCTTGGCCACCATGCCCGGCAGCACCCCCATCGTCACGCGCAGGCAGCCGAAGTAGTTGAGCTGCATCGTGCGCTCGAAGTCGTGGAAGCGCTCGTAGCTGTTCTCGATCGCGCGGCGGATCGAGCGGCCGGCGTTGTTGATGAGGAAGTCGACGCCACCATGCTCGGCCTGCAGTGCCTCGAGGAAGGCCCTGCAGCCGGCCTCGTCGGCGATGTCGACCGAGTAGCTGAACACCTTGGCGTCCTTGCCGGCGAAGGCCTTGATCTCCTTCACCGCCTCGTCGAGCTTGTCGGCGTCGCGCGCGCAGATCACCGTCACCGCGCCGGCCTCGGCGAACTTGCAGGCTGCGGCCAGGCCGATGCCCGAGCTGCCGCCGGTGACCAGCACCACCTTGCCGCCGACCGTGCCGCGCAGGCTGCGGTCGATGAACAGGTCGGGATCGAGATGGCGCTCCCAGTAGTCCCACAGGCGCCAGGCGTAGTCCTTCAGGTTCGGGCATTCGATGCCGCTGCCCTTCAGCGCCGCCTGCGCATCGCGGCAGTCGAAGCGGGTCGGGTAGTTGACGAAGGTCAGCATGTCCTCGGGCAGCCCCAGGTCCTTCATCACGGCGTTGCGCACCCGGCGCACCGGCGCCAGCGCCATCAGGCCCTTCTTCACGCTCTTCGGGATGAAGCCCAGCAGCGCCGCGTTGACGAACAGGTTCATCTTCGGTGCATGGGCGGCCTTGCTGAAGATGTCGAGCACGTCGCCGACGCGGTAGCCGACCGGGTCCACCAAGTGGAAGCACTGGCGGTCGAGCTCCAGCTTCGCATGGCTGATGTGGTCGAGCGCCGCGACGACGAAGTCCACCGGCACGATGTTCACGCGCCCGCCCTCCAACCCCACCGCCGGCATCCAGGGCGGCAGCAACTGGCGCATGCGCTGGATCAGCTTGAAGAAGTAGTAGGGGCCGTCGATCTTGTCCATCTCGCCGGTGCCCGAATCACCGACCACCATGGCCGGCCGGAACACGGTCCACGGCAGCCGGCACTCCTTGCGCACGATCTTCTCGGACTCGTGCTTGGTCATGAAGTACGGGTGGTCCAGGCCCTCGGCCTCGTCGAACATGTCCTCGCGGAACACGCCCTCGTACAGGCCGGCGGCCGCGATCGACGAGACGTGGTGGAAATGCCCGGCCTGGATCGCCTGCGCGAACTCCACCGCGCTGCGCGTGCCCTCGATGTTGACCTGCACCTGCGCGGCCTCGTCGGCCCCGAGGTCGTAGACCGCGGCGAGGTGATAGACCGTATCGATGCGGCCCTTCAGCGCCTTGATGACATCCGCGGCCACACCCAGCTTCTTCGCCGTCAGGTCGCCGTAGACCGGCACCGCGCGGGCCTTGGCGGCGCCGCTGAGGCCCCAGTAGGCCAGCAGTTCGGGCAGCTTGCCCTCGCTCTCGGGCCGCAGCAGGAAGTGCACGGTCGAGCCGCGCCGGTCGAGCAGTTTCCTGACCAGCCGCTTGCCGATGAAGCCGGTGGCCCCGGTGACGAAATACTGCATGCCATTCTCCTTGCTGTTGCTGCCGCGGGTGCCTGCTCATTCTTGTCCACCGCGGGCAGTGCACGATCGCCACGCAGCGCGTGCCGCGCTCGGGACTTTCCCGAGGCGCCTGATGCACCCGGACGACTCGCTCGCCTTTAGGCTGCGACTTCTAGCCCGCGCTTCTATAGTGCCGCTGGCGAGGGCTTCGCTGTGAAGCGCCGCGCCGGATCCACAAGGAACACAAGCATGGTCAAGAAGCTGCAGAAACTCGCGGACAAGCAGAGTGCCGCCGCGGGCACACCTTCGATGGCACAACTGTTCGACAGCCAGCTCGCGAGCTCGGTCAAGGACTCGGCCCAGCAGATCTGGCAGGCCGGGCTCGGCGCGTTCGCCAAGGCCCAGGGCGAAGGCGGCAAGGTGTTCGAGTCGCTGGTGAAGGAAGGTGTCTCGATCCAGCGCAGGACCCAGGCGGCCGCGGAAGAGAAGCTGGGTGAGGTGAGCAACCGCATGACGAAGCTGTCCGACGACGTGCAGGCGCGCGCCGGCCAGCAGTGGGACAAGCTCGAATCGATCTTCGAGGAGCGCGTCGCGAAGGCGCTGGGCAAGCTCGGCGTGCCGTCGAGCAAGGACATCGATGCGCTGATCCATCGCATCGACACCCTCAGCGCCAACGTGGCCCGCCTGTCCAAGGCCCCTGCGGCCCGCAAGGCGGCACCCGCCAAGACGGCCGCGAAGGCCGCAGCGCCCCGCAAGGCTGCCGCCAAGCGCGCCGCTCCGCGCAAGCGCGCGGCCTGAGCGCGCCGCACCGGGCCGCGCGCCTTTCTGTGCCGATGCGATCTCCGCTCGCCCTCGGTCTCGCGGCCCTGCTCGGCGGCGCACCGGTCGGGCCGGCCACCGGCGCGACCGCCCCCTCGCCCGGCAGCGACGAGGCGGCGGTCTTCGCGGCCGCCGGCCTGCAGCACCGCGGCGGCGACCACTACCGCGAGGCCTGCGCCACGGCACTGAAGCCGCAGACCGAGCGGCTGGACATCAACCGCGACGGCCGCGACGAAGTGCTGCTGTTCCTGGCGTCCTCGCCCTGCTTCGGCCCGGCGCGGGGCGGCAACGTCGCGCTGTTCATGCAGGACGCCGGCGGCGCCTGGGTCGACCTGCTCGGCTTCCTGCCCGGCGTGGAGGTGCGGCCGACCGGCGGTGAACACCTCGGCTACGCCGACCTGGGGGTCGCCAACCCCGGCGGCTGCATGGCGGTCTATCACTGGAACGGCAGCGCCTACGTCCACGCCGCCAACCGCGCCATCGAGCCCGGTGGCTGCCAGTTCCGATGATGCCGCGCATCGGTCTCGCGCTGGCCGGCGGCGGGCCGCTGGGCGCGATCTACGAAATCGGCGCACTGTGCGCGCTCGAGGAATCGATCACCGGCCTGCGCTTCACGCAGTGCCAGGGCTACGTCGGCGTGTCGGCCGGCGGCTTCGTGGCAGCCGGACTGGCCAACGGCATCGGGCCGCGTGAGCTGTGCAGCTCCTTCATCGAGAACGAGGGGCCGCCGGACGACGTGTTCGACCCTGCGTTGCTGATGCGGCCGGCCTGGGGCGAGTTCGCGAAGCGCCTCGCGCGGGCACCGGGTCTGGCCGGCGGCGCGGCACTGGACTATGCGCTGGGCTTCGCCACCCGCAGCCAGGTGCTCGACCAGCTCGGCCGCGCCATGCCGACCGGCCTGTTCTCCAACCGCACGGTCCACCAGCACCTGAGCCGCGCGTTCGGCGCGCCCGGCCGCAGCAACGACTTCCGCACGCTGGCGCGCCGGCTGGTGCTGGTGGCGGTCGACCTCGACAGCGGCGAAGCCCGGCCCTTCGGCCTGCCGGGCCACGACCACGTGCCGATCTCGCTTGCCGTGCAGGCCAGCGCCGCGCTGCCCGGCCTGTTCCCGCCGGTCGAGATCGACGGCCGCTGCTACGTCGATGGCGTGCTGCGCAAGACGCTGCATGCCTCGGTCCTGCTCGACGAGGGCCTCGACCTGCTGATCTGCCTGAATCCCCTGGTGCCGTACGACAGCCCTGCCGACGCACACAGGCCGGCGGACGGCGCCAGGGCGCCGCTGGCGCGGCTGGTCGACGGCGGCCTGCCGCAGGTGCTGAGCCAGACCTTCCGTACGCTGATCCGCTCGCGCATGGAGCTCGGCCTGCGCCAGTACGACCAGCTTCACCCCGACACCGACATCCTGCTGTTCGAGCCCGACGCGCGCGATGCCAAGGTGTTCTTCACCAACCCGTTCAGCTACTCGCAGCGTCGCCGCATGGCCGAGCACGCCTACCAGGCCACGCGCGCGCAGCTGCGCGCACGCCGCGCCGCGCTCGGCCCGCGACTGGCGCGCCACGGCCTCGGCTGGAGTGCCGCGCTCGACGACCCGCGGCGCACGCTGCTCGACACGCGTCCGGCGCCGGTCGGCCGCGCCAACCAGGCACTGCGCCGGCTCGAGACGACCCTGGACACGCTGGACGCCGCCCTCGCGGCCTGATGCGGGCGCCGGAACGCGCCACTCGTCAGGGGTGGAGTCAGGGGTGGAACTGCCCCGGCAGCACCCACAGCAGCAGCGCCGTCATCGTCAGGTAGCGCGCGAACTTGCCGATCGCCATGTAGAGCAGGCAGGGCCAGAACGGCAGCCGCAGCCAGCCGGCCACCGCACACAGCGGGTCGCCGACCACCGGCAGCCAGCTCAGCAGGCAGGCGGGAGGGCCGAAGCGCTCGAGCCACTTCAGCACGCGCGCGTCGGCCGGCCTGTGCTTCACGCGCTCGTAGGCGCGTTCGGCGCCGTAGCCCATCCACCACGTGACCGCGCCGCCCAGCGTGTTGCCGGCGGTGGCCACCAGCACGGCCGGCCAGAACAGCTGCGGGTCGAGCTTGACCAGGCCGAACACCGCCGGCTCCGAACCGAAGGGCAGCAGCGTGGCCGAAATGAAGGCGACGACGAACACCGTGCTCAGGCCGAACTTCGGCAGCGCGAGCACGGCGAGCATCGATTCGAGCCAGCTCTCCATCGGCGTGGATTGTCGATGCAGCGCAGCAAGCGGCGCCATCGATCGGTGCCCGACCCGCCCGGATCGCGCCGCTATACTCTGCCCTCTTTTTAAGCACACCGCCTCCCGTGTCCCCCCTGCGCATCGGCTCGATCGAGCTCCCGAACCGGCTGTTCGTGGCACCGATGGCGGGCGTCACCGACCGGCCGTTCCGCCAGCTGTGCAAGCGGCTCGGCGCCGGCTATGCGGTGAGCGAGATGGTCACCTCGCGCAAGGATCTCTGGCACAGCCTGAAGACCTCGCGGCGCGCCAACCACGACGGCGAGGTCGCGCCGATCGCCGTGCAGATCGCCGGCACCGAGCCGCTGATGATGGCCGAGGCCGCCGCCTACAACATCGACCGCGGCGCCCAGGTCATCGACATCAACATGGGCTGCCCGGCCAAGAAGGTCTGCAACGTGTGGGCCGGCTCGGCGCTGATGCGCGACGAGTCGCTCGCGCTGCGCATCGTCGAGGCGGTGGTCACCGCCTGCGCGCCGCACGGCGTGCCGGTGACGCTGAAGATGCGCACCGGCTGGAGCGCGCAGAACCGCAACGCGGTGGCACTGGCGCGCGGCGCCGAATCGCTCGGCATCGCGATGCTGACGGTGCACGGCCGCACGCGCGAGCAGGGCTACGCCGGCTCGGCCGAGCACGACACCGTGCGCGCGGTGAAGGCCGCGGTGCGGGTGCCGGTGGTCGCCAACGGCGACATCGACTCGCCCGAGAAGGCGCGCGACGTGCTCGCCGCGACCGGCGCCGACGCGGTGATGGTCGGCCGCGCCGCGCAGGGGCGGCCGTGGATCTTCCGCGAGATCGCGCACTTCCTCGCCACCGGCGAGCGCCTGCCGCCGCCGCGCACCGCGCAGGCCAAGGCCTGGTTGATCGAGCACCTGCACGACCACTACGGCCTGTACGGCGAATACGCCGGCGTGCGCACCGCGCGCAAGCACATCGGCTGGGCGGTGCACGCGTTGCCGGGTGGTGCCCTGTTCCGCGCCCGCATGAACACACTGGAGCGCTGCGAGGCGCAAGTCGCCGCCGTCGGCGATTTCTTCGATGCCCTCGGGGTCGAGCACGAGCTGCTGCCGCAAGCAGCAGCGGCGCTCGATCCGTCCTTCGAACAAGAGGCTGCATGACCAAGAAGCACATCGACGCGTGCATCCGCGAGGGCCTCGATGCCTACTTCAAGGACCTGCGCGGTGCCGATCCGCGCAACATCTACGACATGGTGCTGCAGGTGGTCGAGAAGCCTCTGCTCGACGTGGTGATGCAGCACGCCGAAGGCAACCAGTCGCGCGCCGCCGAGTGGCTGGGCATCAACCGCAACACCCTGCGGCGCAAGTTGCTCGAGCACAAGCTCATCAAGCCCTGAGCGCGCCGCGCTCCGCTTTCCGCCCCTTCCCCGCTTCCACGACCGCCATGGCCACCGCCCTCCTCTCCGTTTCCGACAAGACCGGCATCGTCGAACTCGCCCGGTCCCTGCATGCGCTGGGCGTGAAGCTGCTCTCGACCGGTGGCACGGCCAGGCTGCTGGCCGACAGCGGCCTCCCGGTCACCGAGGTGGCCGACCACACCGGCTTCCCCGAGATGCTCGACGGCCGCGTGAAGACGCTGCACCCGACCATCCACGGCGGCCTGCTGGCGCGCCGCGACCTGCCGGCGCACATGGCCTCGCTGGCCACGCACGGCATCGAGACCATCGACCTGCTGGTGGTCAACCTCTACCCCTTCGAGGCCACCGTCGCCAAACCCGGCTGCACGCTGGAGGACGCGATCGAGAACATCGACATCGGCGGGCCGGCGATGGTGCGCTCGGCGGCCAAGAACTGGAAGGATGTGGCGGTGCTGACCGACGCCTCGCAGTACGCCGGCGTGCTGGCCGAACTGCAGCAGGACGGCCACGTGAGCGAGAGCACGCGCTTCGCGCTGGCGGTCGCGGCCTTCAACCGCATCAGCAATTACGACGCGGCCATCAGCGACCACCTGTCGGCGCTGCGCCCCGACGGCACGCGCGCCGAGTTCCCGGCGCAAAGCAACGGCCGCTTCGTCAAGCTGCAGGACCTGCGCTACGGCGAGAACCCGCACCAGAGCGCCGCGTTCTACCGCGACCTGCACCCGGCGCCTGGCTCACTGGTGAGCGCCGTGCAGCTGCAGGGCAAGGAACTGTCGTACAACAACATCGCCGACGCCGATGCGGCGTGGGAGTGCGTGAAAGGCTTCGACGCTTCCGTCGACGGACCGGCCTGCGTGATCGTCAAGCACGCCAACCCCTGCGGCGTGGCCCTCGGCGCCAACGCGGCCGAGGCCTATGGCAAGGCCTTCCGCACCGACCCGACCTCCGCGTTCGGCGGCATCATCGCCTTCAACGTGCCGGTCGACGGTGCGGCGGCGCAGGCGATCGCGAAGCAGTTCGTCGAGGTGCTGATCGCCCCCGGCTACACCGCCGAGGCGCGCGCCGTGTTCGCCGCCAAGGCCAACACGCGCGTGCTGCAGATCTCGCTCGACGGCGTGCAGCGCGACGCCCCCGACGCCTGGTCGCGCGGCCTCAATTCGCACGACATCAAGCGCGTCGGCTCGGGTCTGCTGATCCAGAGCGCCGACAACCACGTGCTCGGCCTGCAGGACCTGAAGGTCGTCACGAAGCTGGCGCCGACCGACGGACAGCTGACCGACCTGCTGTTCGCGTGGAAGGTGGCCAAGTTCGTCAAGAGCAATGCCATCGTGTTCTGCGGCGACGGCATGACGCTCGGCGTCGGCGCCGGCCAGATGAGCCGACTCGACAGTGCCCGCATCGCCAGCATCAAGGCCAGCCACGCCGACCTCAGCCTGGCCGGCTCGGCGGTCGCGAGCGACGCCTTCTTCCCGTTCCGCGACGGCCTCGACGTGCTGGCCGATGCCGGAGCCCGCAGCGTCATCCAGCCCGGCGGCAGCCTGCGCGACGACGAGGTGATCGCCGCCGCCGACGAACGCGGCATCGCGATGGTGCTGACAGGTGTGCGTCACTTCAGGCACTGAGCACGGCCGGCGGCGGTGCCCCGTGGCGCGTGCTCCGAATAGCAGGGGACCATGTCCGCCGCCGCCGACTCGGTAGGCCTGCTGCTGTCCTTCCTGGCCCGGCTCATCACCGGCGCGCAGGGGCACTGGTACGGCTGCCCGCCGAAGGCAGAGCAGCGCATCTACTTCGCCAACCACCAGAGCCACCTCGACTGGGTGCTGATCTGGGCCGCGTTGCCGCGCGACCTGCGCGCCCGTACGAGGCCGATCGCCGCGAAGGACTACTGGACCGCCAGCCCGCTGCGCCACTGGATCACGCGCGAGGTGTTCAACGCGGTCTACGTGGCACGCCAGCGCACGGACGACCAGGACCCGCTCGAGCCCCTCGTCGAGGCCTTGCGAAGCGGTGACTCGCTGGTGATCTTCCCCGAAGGCACGCGCAGCAACCGCGGCGACCCGCAGGCCTTCAAGAGCGGCCTGTACCACCTGGCCGAGCAGTTCCCCATGGTGCAGTTGATCCCCGCATGGATCGACAACGTGCAGCGCGTGATGCCCAAGGGCGAGGTGGTGCCGGTGCCCATCCTGTGCTCGGTGACCTTCGGCGCGCCGCTGGCGCCGCTGACACCCGGTGAGAGCAAGCGCGACTTCCTCGACCGCGCACGCGCGGCCGTGGTCGTGCTGAAGGACGTCGCGGCATGAGCGGGTTGCGGCAGCTCAGTGCCTCGCAGCAGGTGGGCCTGCTGTTCCTGCTGGTGTTCGGCGCGCTGCTGCTGATCAGCGCCGCGGCCCTGCTGCGCTCGCTGCGCGAGCACGGCGAAGAGAGCCGCGACCGGCACGAGCGCTTCAAGCGCGAGCTGCGCGCCCTGTGGATCGGCGCCTCGGTGTTCTGGCTCGCCTGGGTGTCGGGCGCGGCGGGGGCGACGCTGCTGTTCGGCGTGCTCAGCTTCCTGGCGCTGCGCGAGTACATCACGCTGATGCACACGCGGCGCAGCGATCACCGCAGCCTGATCCTGGCCTTCTTCATCGTGCTGCCGCTGCAGTACCTGCTGGTGGCCAACCGCAATTTCGACCTGTTCTCGGTCTTCATCCCGGTCTACATCTTCCTGGCGATCCCGGTGGTGAGCGCGCTGGCCGGCGACCCGGAGCGCTTCCTCGAGCGCAACGCGAAGATCCAGTGGGGCATCATGGTCTGCGTCTACGGCATGAGCCACACGCCGGCGCTGTTGCTGCTGCAGTTTCCGAACCGCGAGGATCGCGGGGCCTTCCTGGTGTTCTTCCTGGTGCTGGTGGTCGCGGTGGCCCACATCGCTCAGGAGGCCGCGAGCCGGCGCCTGCGCCGCCGCCCCGTGGCGCGCCACATCAGCCGCAGCTTCAGCTACCGGGCCTGGCTGATCGGCGCGCTGGTGGCGGCGATCGTCGGCGGTCTGCTGTACTGGATCACACCTTTCAAGCCGGGGCAGGCGATGGTGATGGCACTGATCGCCAGTGCCTGCGGCACGATGGGCGAGTTCGTGATGAAGGCGCTCAAGCGCGACGCCGGCGTGCACTACTGGGGCAACCGCGCCTCGGTCACCGGTGCGGTGGGCCTGCTCGACCGCGTGGCGCCGCTGTGCTTCGCGGCGCCGGTGTTCTTCCATTCCGTGCGCTGGTACTTCAACCTGAGCTTCTGATGGCACGCCTGATTCTCGGCATCGACCCGGGCCTGCGCACGGCAGGTCATGACTTCGGCCGCGACCGCGGGAGCGCCGCATGAGGATCCTCGGCATCGACCCGGGCCTGCGCACGACGGGTTTTGGCGTGGTCGAGTGCGAGGGGTCGCGGCTGCACTACATCGCCAGCGGCACGGTGCGCACCGACGCGCTGCCGAACGGCGACCTGCCGGGGCGGCTGAAGATCATCTTCGAGGGTGTACGCGAGGTCGCGGCGCGCTACCAGCCGGACTGCGCCGCGGTCGAGATCGTGTTCGTCAACGTCAATCCGCAGTCGACGCTGTTGCTCGGTCAGGCCCGTGGCGCGGCACTGGCGGCGCTGGTGTCGGGCGATCTGGCCGTGGCCGAGTACACCGCGTTGCAGATGAAGAAGGCGATCGTCGGCCACGGCCACGCCCGCAAGGAGCAGGTGCAGGCCATGGTGGCGCGGCTGCTGTCGCTGCCCGGTGAGCCGAGCCGGGACGCGGCCGATGCGCTCGGCCTCGCGGTCTGCCATGCACACGCGGGCGCGTCGCAGGCGGCGATCGCCGCCGTCAGCCCGCTGGCGCGGCGCGCCCATGCGCAATACCGCAAGGGCCGCAGCTACTGACCGGCGCCGAGGCCGGTCAGCGGCGATCAGCCGCGCCAGACGACGTTGTGGCGCCGGAACAGATCGCGCAGGCCCGTGCCGTTGTTGAGGTCGATCAGGCGGCGCTGCATCACCTGCGCCAGGTCGGTCGCGCCGCGCTTAACGGCGCAGCCGACCACCCAGCCGTTGCGCGGCGCCCGCGGGATCGGCGGCAGCGGCACGATCTTGTAGCGCGGCTGGCCGGCGAGCGTCGCCTCCAGTTCGGACGCCAGGCCGGCGGCGGCCACCACCTCGCCGGAGAGCAGGGTCTTTGCCGCTGCCACGCCATCGGCGTGCTGGGTGCTGAGCGTGTCGCGGAGGGCGCCGGAGTCGGCGCTGGCCAGCAGGTAGCCCGGCAGGGACACGCCCGCCACCGCGATCTTCTGCCCGCGCAGGGCCTCGATGGTCTCGGGCGTCGGACCGCGCTCGCTGTCCCAGGCCAGCATGACCGTCTCGCGGTAGTAGGCACCGAACACCTCGACCTGCGGATTGGCCTCGATCAGCGGGCGGTCCATCGGCACGTGCAGCATCACGTCGGCCGGGCCCCAGCCGAGGTAGTGGCCGCGCCAGACGGCGTTGCGCAGGTCGTCGCCGACGCTCTCGCCGGCCGGGATCGGCAGCAGGCTGAGCGGCACCCCCACGCTGTCGGCCAGCACCGCGGCCAGATCGACGTCGACGCCCTGACCGTTCAGGTTGAACGGCGGCATGTCCTGGTAGACCGCCACCACCAGCCGCCCGCTGCGCCGCACGCGCTCCAGCGCGCTGCCCTCGGCACGGAGCGGCGCGGACATCGGCGCCAGCGCCGCGGCGGCACCCAGCAACCGGCGGCGGGAGATCACAGCGGCTTCTCGCGGCGGGTTTCGAGGTAGCTCTTGATGGCCCAGACCGCTTCCTGCTGCATCACGCCCTCGAACGGCGGCATGTAGACGGCGCCGTTGCGGGTGCGGCCGTGGCGCACCGTGGTCGCGTAGTACTCGTCCATTTCCTTCACGCAGGCGGCCTTCTTCTTGTCGTCCTTCAGCGTGGCGCATTCGCCGTCGAGCTTGCGCAGATCGGGAGCGATCCCGCCGGAGATGGCCTCCAGGCCATGGCAGCGGGCACAGTTTTGGTTATAGGCCGAGGTGCCGATCTTGATGGCCTCGTCGTTCTTGCGGTACGGGTTCTCGGCGCGCCAGGCATCACCGAGCGCAGGGAGCGACTGGGTATCGACGGCCTGCGGCGTGACGTCCCCATGGGCGTAGGCGCCCGCGGCGCCGGCGATCAGGCTCAGCGCGACGAGAGGGCGCAGGCACTGGGTACGAAAGTTCATAGAAAGATGCTCCAAATCAGAGGGACAGTTCGAGGGTGCAAGTGATGTGCCATCGCCACAGTTCTGCCCCGAACCCCTGCTCGTGACGGGTTCACACCGTCATTTTGCTCCACACTGGAGCATACTGACGCTCCCCATCGATGTGCCGCAGGGCGAGGCTGGCACGGTGACAGGGGGACGATTCAGGCAGCGACAACAAGGCGTTCAAACGCCTGGCAATGGACACACAGCAGAGGCGGCTACCGGCCGCCCGAGAGGGCTGACGCCCCCAAGGAGACACGATGACCGCATCCACCACCGCCACGCGCGCTGCCCAGCGTGACAGCCGGCGCCCGTCCGGGTTCGGCCATTCCGCGACCAGCGTCTGGCTGCCGCCGGACCCGGGTCACGTCGACACCATCGCCCAGTCGCATGAACGCTGTGCCTCGCTGCGGCTGAGCCCGATCCGTCCGCCGGACCACACCCCGCTGATGCGCTCGGATCTGGCGGTGGCCCGGGAGCGCAACCGCTGTCTGTCGCTCCATGCGGTGCCGGTGATGGAGATGCTGCTGGAGCAGATTCTCGCGACGCAGAGCATGGTGCTGCTGACCGACGTGCAAGGCACGGTGCTGCATTCGATCGGTCACGACGACTTCCTGACGCGTGCCTCCAAGGTCGCGCTGGCGCCGGGCGTCAACTGGAGCGAATCGAGCAAGGGCACCAACGCCATCGGGACCGCGCTGGTCACCGAGACGCCGACCATCGTGCATGCCGACGAGCACTTCGTCCACGCCAACCAGTTCCTGACCTGCTCGTCCTCGCCGATCTTCGATCCGCGCGGCAACCTGGTCGGCGTGCTCGACGTCAGCGGCGACCACCATTCCTTCCACGTCCACACGATGGGCCTGGTGAAGATGTCTGCGCGCATGATCCAGAACCACTGGCTGATCGAGGACAGCCACCAGACCCTGCGCCTGCATTTCCACCTGCGTCGCGACTATCTCGGCACGCTGATGGAAGGCATCGTCTCCGTCGGGCAGGACGGCAAGCTGCTGGCCGCCAATCGCGCTGCACTGGACATGCTGCGCCTGTCGGGCGCGGCTTTGCGGATGAACACGGTCACCGGCCTGTTCGGCGTGTCGCTCGGAGCGCTGGTCGACCATTTCGGCTCGACCCTGTCGACGCCATTGGAGCTGAGCCTGCCCGACGGCCGCCAGATCCATGCGAACGCCCGCTTCAACGGCACCGGCTGGCACCAACTGGGCCGCGTCCGTGACGATCAGCCGGAGGCGCTCGCCCACGAGGCGGCCCGCGAGCCGGCCGCCCGCGACGCGCTGCCCGACACCGCCCGCGAACCGACGGCCCATCCGAATGCCGTGCCGCCGTCGCCGAGCCTGCGACAGCTGCAGACCGGGGATGCGCGCATGGACGACGTGGTCACGCGCGTCAAGCGAGTGCTCGACCGCGACATCCCGGTGCTGATCCAGGGCGAGACCGGCACCGGCAAGGAAATGCTGGCCCGCGCGATCCACCAGGGCTCGCGCCGCGCGAGCGGCCCTTTCATTGCCGTCAACTGCGCATCGATTCCCGAGACCCTGATCGAGTCGGAGCTGTTCGGCTACGAGGAAGGCGCGTTCACCGGTGCGCGCCGCAAGGGCGCCGTCGGCAAGGTCCTGCAGGCGCACGGCGGCACGCTGTTCCTCGACGAGATCGGCGACATGCCGCTGGGCCTGCAGGCGCGGCTGCTGCGGGTGCTGCAGGAACGTGAGGTCACGCCGCTCGGTGGCACGCGGGCGCTGCCGGTCGATGTATCGGTCATCAGCGCGACCCATCAACCGCTGCGAGAACTGATCGACCGCAAGCAGTTCCGCGAGGACCTGTACTACCGCTTGAACGGCCTGGTGGTGCAGCTGCCGGCGCTGCGCGAGCGCACCGATCTTCTGGCGCTGACCGAGAAGCTGCTGAAGCGCGAGTGCCGTGGTCGTCTGCTGCGCCTCGACGCCGAGGTGCTGCGGCTGATGCAGGCTTGCCGCTGGCCGGGCAACATCCGTCAGTTGGCCACCGTGCTGCGCACCGCGGTGGCGATGGCTGGCGACGATGCCGTGATCACCGTCGACCACCTGTCCGAAGACTTTCTGCAGGATGCGCGCCGCACACTGGACGAGGAGCCCGCCTCGGTCGCTGCCTCTCGGCCGCCGGTGAGCATGGCCCAGCACGTCAGCCCGCACCCCTCGGACGCGGCAGCACCCGACGGCCTTGGCAGCGTCCAGGTCGGCGAGGCGCCGAGCGGACGCAGCACGCTGCACCAGCTCGAGCACGACACCGTCCGCCGCGCGCTGGCCGAGGCCGGCGGCAACATCTCGGTCGCCGCCCGGCGCTTGGGCATCAGCCGCAACACGATCTACCGCAAGCTCTACTGGCCGCCAGGCGCGGGCCGCTGAGCGCCACCGGGTGCGGTGCCGGCGAAGGCCAGGTCCGGACGGACCTGCGTCAGCCCCGGCACCACGCCCCGGTCAGAGCTCGACCAGGCCGTTCTGCGCCGCCAGCCGCAGCAACTGCAGGTCGTTCGCCGCGCCCAGCTTCTGCCGGATCAGCGACATGTAGTTCAGCACCGTCTTGTCGCCGAGGTGCATAGCCTCGGCGATCGCACGCGTCGCCAGGCCCTGGGCGGCCAGCCGCAGCACATCGAACTCGCGCGGCGTGAGCTGCCGCAGCGGCCCGCCGCGCTCCACTTCCAAGGGATCGAGCATCGCCTCGACCAGTTCGCTGGAAAACACGCGGCGGCCCTGAGCGACCTGACGCACCGCATCCAGCATCGCCTGCGGGTCGGAATCCTTGGTCAGGTAGCCCAGCGCACCGGCGCGCAAGGCCTGCAGTGCATAGCTCTGCTGAGCGTGCATCGTGAACACCAGGACCCGCAGCGAGGCCAGCCGGGCGCGCAATCGCTGGATGGCCTGCAGGCCGCTGTCGTCCTTCAGGCTGAGATCGACGACGGCGACGTCGATCTGCTGCAGGCGCAGTTGCTCGCAGGCCTGGGCCGAGGTGGCGCAGGCTGCGACCACGCACATGTCGGGCTCGGCATCGATGAGCTGCCGGTACCCCGCCCGCACCACCGCGTGATCGTCAAGCAGCAAGACGTGTATCAAGCATTTCTCCCTCGAGTGACCCGGTGACGGCGACAGCCGGCACCGGCACCCAGACTTCGACGCACAGGCCAGGACCGGCGTTGTCGACCAGCCGCAATCCGCCACCCACCATGGCCAGGCGCTCGCGCATGCCGAGCAGGCCGAGCCCCCCCCGCGGCAGCGCACTGGCGCGGCCGCAGCCATCGTCGATCACGCGCATCCGCACACGCTGCGCCGCCGGCACATCGATACGGACCTGCACTTCGCCGGCGCCGCTGTGTCGGTAGGCGTTCGTCAACGCTTCCTGCAGGCTGCGGTAGAGCGCGAGCGCGGCATCCTCGGGCAGTGCCGGCAGCGGCACGGCGATGTCGGCCCGGATCGTCACCGTTGCGTGATGGGCCCGGGCCCGATCGATCAAGCCCGCCAGTTCGTGCGCCAGTCCTTCGGCCTCGAGCCCGTGCGGCCGCAGCCGGCTCAGGAGCGTGCGCAGCTGCAGTCGGATGCATCCCAGCGAAGCGACCATCTGGTCCGCACAGCGCGCCTGCTCCACCGGATCAAGCCGTGCGGCATGGCGCTGAAGCAGCGACGCCGTGGCCGACATGGCGGTCAGATGCTGGCCGAACTCGTCGTGCAGGTCGCGCGCCAGCTTGCGCCGCTCGCGCTCCTGCACGTCGATCAGTCGCTGGGTGAGCCGGCTCTGTTCGCACCGCGCCGTGGCCAGTCCGGCGGCGAGCTCGTCGATGCCCCGCGCGATGGCCGCGTACTCGCGCAGCCTCAAGGCCGGGAAGCCCGGCTCCGTCTGGCCAGATTGCAGCCGGGCCAGCCCGGCACACAGCACGCTGGCCGGCGCCAGCGCTTGGCGCACGATCCACCACACGCCGAACAGCATCGCCCCGCCGGCCACGAGCAACAGCAGCAGCAACGGCAGCACATCGCCCAGCACCTCGTCGATCTCGCTGTCGGGCGCCGGTTCGACGATCAGCGTTCGAGGACCGATCGCGATGCGGTGCTGGGGCACGGGCTTTCCCGCGGGCGCCAGCCGGCGGGCGTAGTCGTGGAGCAGTGACACCTGCTCCAGGTTGTCCTGACTCGGCTCATCGGCCCAGCGCACCCGCAGGTGCCGTGCATGCCCTTCCGCGAGCAGGGCCTGCAGCTGAAGTTGGCTGTGCGCGTCGCCGAGGTTCGCCTCCGCAGCAGTCGACAGCAGTTCCACCACCGCGTTGGCGCCCTGCATTTCGTCCTGGATGCCCGAGCGCAGCGCCACGGCGGTGTAGACGAGCGTGACCCCCAGCCACAGCGCCGCGAGCAAGGCGAGCCAGACCACGAGGCGCTTGCTCAAGTCCATGGGTGTCTCCTTTGCTACGTCGATCGCATGCACACCGGGCAGGCAGCAATCGTCATTCCTGACCCGATCGCGGCGAGCGGGAGGATCTCCCGATCTCGCACGGGCGATCTCCCGATACACCGTGGACCCCGCTTCCTAGACTCCGGCTCGCTCGTACACCACAACATGAGGAGATACCGATGAGCAAGCATCCCGTCCGTCACGCCCTGTCCGTCGCAGCGGCGCTGGCCGTCCTGGGACTGTCCCAGGGCGCGCACGCCGTCAAGAACGTCACCTGGGAAGACATCTCGAACGACGACCGCACGAGCACCGACGTCCTAAGCTACGGTCTGGGCCTGAAGGCCCAGCGCTACAGCCCGCTGAAGCAGATATCGACCGCCAACGTGCAGAAGCTCGTCCCGGCATGGAGCCACTCCTTCGGCGGCGAGAAGCAACGCGGCCAGGAAGGCCAGGTGCTGGTGCACGACGGCGTGATCTACGCGACCAGTTCCTACTCGCGCTTCACGGCGCTCGACGCGAAGACCGGCCGGCAGCTGTGGACCTACGAACACCGCCTGCCCGACGACATCCGTCCGTGCTGCGACGTCGTCAACCGCGGCCCCGCCATCTACGGCGACAAGGTCTACTTCGGTACGCTCGACGCGCGCGTCGTGGCGCTGGACCGGGCCACCGGCAAGGTGGTGTGGAACGAGAAGTTCGGTGACCACAAGGTCGGCTACACGATGACCGGCGCGCCCTTCATCGTGAAGGACAAGAAGTCCGGTCGGGTGCTGCTGATCCACGGCTCGTCGGGCGACGAGTTCGGCGTCGTCGGCTGGCTGTTCGCACGCGATCCCGACACCGGCGCCGAGGTCTGGGCCCGCCCGATGGTCGAGGGCCACATGGGCCGCCTGAACGGCAAGGACAGCACGGTGACCGGCGATGCGAAGGCCCCCTCGTGGCCGCGTGACAAGGACGGCAAGCTGGTCGAGGCGTGGCACCAGGGCGGCGGCGCGCCGTGGCAGACCGCGTCGTTCGATGCCGAGAACAACACCATCGTGATCGGCACCGGCAACCCGGCGCCGTGGAACACCTGGAAGCGCACCAAGGAAGGCGACGACCCGCGCAACTGGGACAGCCTGTTCACCTCGGGTCAGGCCTACGTCGATGCGTCGACCGGCGAACTCAAGGGCTTCTTCCAGCACACGCCGAACGATGCCTGGGACTTCTCGGGCAACAACTCGATCGTGCTGTTCGAGTACAAGGATCCGAAGTCCGGCAAGCTGGTGAAGGCCGGCGCGCATGCCGACCGCAACGGCTTCTTCTTCGTGACCGACCGCGAGAAGCTCGCGACCGGCGCCGGCTATCCGAACAAGCCGACCGCGCTGCTCGGTGCGTGGCCGTTCGTCGACGGCATCACCTGGGCCAAGGGTTTCGACCTGAAGACCGGCAAGCCGATCGAGAACAACAACCGTCCGCCGGCCCCCAAGCCCGGCACCGACAAGGGCGAGTCGATCTTCGTGTCGCCGCCGTTCCTGGGCGGCACCAACTGGATGCCGATGAGCTACAGCCCGGACACCGGCCTGTTCTACATCCCGGCGAACCACTGGGCGATGGACTACTGGACCGAGCACCTGACCTACAAGGCCGGCTCCGCCTACCTCGGCCAGGGCTTCCGCATCAAGCGGCTGTACGAGGACCACGTCGGCACGCTGCGGGCGATCGACCCGGTCACCGGCAAGATCGCATGGGAACACAAGGAGAAGCTGCCGCTGTGGGCCGGCACGATGACGACGGCCGGCGGCCTGCTGTTCACGGGCACCTCCGACGGCTACGTGAAGGCCTTCGACAGCAAGACCGGCAAGGAACTGTGGAAGTTCCAGACCGGCTCGGGCGTGGTCTCGGTCCCGGTGACCTGGGAACAGGACGGCGAGCAGTACGTCGGCATCCAGTCGGGCTACGGCGGCGCCGTGCCCCTGTGGGGCGGTGACATGGCCGAGATGACCAAGAAGGTCACTCAGGGCGGCTCGATGTGGGTCTTCAAGCTGCCCAAGTAAGCAGCCCCCGCTCGTGAGGGGCGGACCGGCGACCCTGCCGGCCCGCCCCTTCGTCCTCACTCCCCTTCGGCCGACGACAACATGACCTCCTCATCCCTGCGATCGCTGCACGCGGTCGTCGTGCTGGTGACGCTGACGGCAACCCTTGCCGGCGTTCGACCCGCCCAGGCGACGGAAGACGACGGCAACGCCGCCGTGCCCGACTACATCAACGGCTGCGGCATCTGGCCGCACACGCGCTGCCCCGGCGTCGACCTGCGCGGCGCGGACCTGTCGGCCCGCAACCTGGCCGGTGCCGACCTGCGCGGCGCCAATCTGGCCGGCGCCGACCTGCGCGTCGCCAACCTGGCCGGCGCCAATCTCGACGGCGCGAATCTGGCCGGGGCGAAGCTCGGCAAGATCAATGCGCCCACCGCCACTTTCCGCGGCGCGAACCTGGCTGGCGCCGACCTGGAGTTCGCGCGCGTGATGCGCTGCGACTTCAGCGATGCCGACCTCACCGGCGCCAACCTCGAAATGGTCCGCGCCGCCTTCTCGTGGTTCGTGCGCGCGAAGATCGTCGACGCCAACCTGCAAGAAGGCAAGTTCAGCACCGTGAACTTCACCGGCGCGACGATGAAGGGCAACGTGCTGCGCTTCGCCATCTTCCCGGACTCGACCTTCGATCAATGCACCGGTTGCCCCACGGACTGGTAGACCATGCACTCACCCATCACGAGCATTCCCCGCGGCGTCGCGGCGGCCCTTCGCACGACGGCGCTGACCGCCGCCCTGGTCGGTGCGACCGGCGTCGCGGCGCAGCAAGTTTCGACTGAACCGATCACGACGCCGGTGACCATCGATCTCTCGGCCTTGCCGGCGCTCGGCGCGCCATGGCGCGAGGACAACCCCTATCGCGGCGACGCGCAGGTCGCCGAGATCGGGCGCGCGCTGTTCAATCAGGCCTGCGCCCGCTGCCATGGCGATGACGGCAATGCCACCCATCACGTCGGCACCGACCTGCGGCGCCTCGACGGCTACTGCTTCGCCAAGGTCAAGGACCTGGCCGCCCGCCGCCACTGCCTGCGCGACAACGATCACTACTTCAAGGAATCGGTGCTGCGCGGCAAGATCCGCGTCGGCGTGACGCACATGCCGCCCTGGGACGGCGTGCTGACGCAGGAAGCCGTGTGGTCGCTGAGGACCTTCCTGGAATCCCGAAGGCCGTGAGAACGGTACCGGTCGGCCACGAAAAACGGCACGGACGCTCGCGTGTCCGTGCCGTGCAACGCGCCCGGTCATCCCGGGCGTGGTACTCGCTCAGTTCACTTCGGCAGCTTGAACACCCACACGGTGCCGCCCTGCTCCAGGAAGTTGACCTTCTTGGCCACGTCGCCGCCCCACAGCGGCACGGCGCCGCCCCAGCCGGAAACGACCGAGACGTACTGTTCGCCGTCCTGCTGCCACGTGACCGGCGGCGCCACGACGCCCGAACCGGTCTGGAACTCCCAGACCACCTTGCCGGTCTTCGCGTCGGCCGCTTTCAGGAAGCCTTCCGGCGTGCCCCAGAACACCAGGTTGCCGGCGGTCGTCAGCACACCACCCCACAGCGGCGCGTTGTTCTTGACTTCCCAGACGGTCTTGCCGGTCTTCGGGTCGATCGCACGCATCGCGCCGATGTACTCGTCGTTGATCGTCTTGATCGTGAAGCCGGCACCCAGGTAGGCCGCGCCCTTCTTGTAGGTCACGGGCTCGTTCCAGATCTCCATGCCCCACTCGTTCGACGGCACGTAGAACAGCTTCGTGTCCGGCGAGTAAGCCATCGGCATCTGGTTCTTGCCGCCCAGGAAGGACGGCGCCGCGAACACCGAGTTGCCCTTCTTGCCGTCGGCGCCCGCGGTCGGGTCGCCCGGACGGTTCTCCGGCACGTAGTTCGGACGGCCGGTCTTCAGATCGATACCGGTGGCCCAGGTGATCTTCTTGACGAAGGGGAAAGCGTTCTCGAGCTTGCCGTTGGCGGCGTCGATCACGTAGAAGAAGCCGTTGCGGTCGGCCTTGCCACCGACGCGCTTGCCGTCCATGTCGAAGGTGACGAACTCGTTCACACCATCGAAATCCCAGCCATCGTGCGGCGTGGTCTGGTAGTGCCACTTGATCTGGCCGGTCTTGACGTCGATCGCGACCGTCGCGCACGAGAACAGGTTGTCGCCGGGACGCAGGTGGCTGTTCCACGGGCCGGGGTTGCCGGTGCCGAAGTAGGCCAGACCGGTCTTGGCGTCGTAGGTGCCGCCCAGCCAGGTGGCCGCGCCGCCCGACTTCCACATGTCGCCCGGCCAGGTCTTGCCGGTCGTGCCCGAGATGCCGATCTCGGTCTTGTTGCCGTCCTTGTCGAACTTGTAGCCCATGTGACCTTCGACGGTCGGGCGGACCCAGACCATCTTGCCGGTCTTGGGATCGCGCGCCTCGACGCGTCCGACGATGCCGAATTCGCCGCCGGACACGCCGGTCAGCAGCAGGCCGCCGGCGATCAGCGGGGCGGCGGTGTAGCTGTAGCCGGCCGCATAGTCGTCGATCTTCTCCTTCCAGACCACGTCGCCGGTCTTCTGGTCGAGCGCGACGAGCTGGGCGTCGAGCGTGCCGAAGATGACGAGGTTGTCGTACAGCGCGGCGCCGCGGTTGATCACGTCGCAGCAGGGCATGATGCCTTCGGGCAGGCGGTGCTCGTACTTCCAGAGCTTGGTGCCGGTCTTCACGTCCAGCGCGTAGATGCGCGAGTACGACGCGGTGACGAACATCTTGCCGTCGTGGATCAGCGGCTGCGACTGCTGGCCGCGCTGCTTTTCACCGCCGAACGAGAAGGCCCAGGCCGGCACCAGCTTCTGCACGGTCGAGGTGTTGACCTGCTTGAGCGGGGAATAGCGCTGTCCCTGCGAGCCGATGCCCCAGCTCAGAACGTCGTTCGGGGTCTTGGCATCGTTGTCGATCATCGCGTCGGTGACGCCGGCGGCCTGGGCGCCAACACTGGCGCAGGCGGCAGCCACCAACAAAGAAAGCAGGTGCAGACGCATAGTTTTGTCTCCTCGGGGGGTGAGACGCGTGCGACACGACATGGCCGCTAAAGCGCGTTCTGACTCCCTGAGGGCAAGGCCCGTGCCACGGACCGTTCGGGAGAATTTCCGGGTTTGACTGCGGGTTTCACCGCAATCCGGTGTCCGGGCTGTCTCCGCGTGGAGCACCGCCTGCTTCAGCGCGCCTGGAGCGATTTGAGTTCGTAGGCAGGGTAAAGGTGTACCACGTTGCGCGGGTACTCGGTCGCGAACGCCGCCCAGTTGCGGAACTCGGCCGGCACCGGCTGCGCCAGCACCTCGGTCATCTCCGAGCCTCTCTGGGCCGCCGCGCCGAAGCTGCCGTCCAGCCAGCGCAGGTAGCGCCGGGTCTGCTCGATCCCGCGGGCATCGCCGACCACCGGCCCGTGGCTGGGCACCAGGGTCTTGAACGGCTGCGCCGCCAGCGCATCCAGGCTGGCCAGCCAGTCCGGCAGCCTAGCGTGGGGCGTGGTCGGCACCCGGTCGACGAACACCAGGCCGCCGGCGAACACCACCCCCGAGATCCGGTCGACCAGCACCAGATCGGAGGCGGTGTGCCCCTTCAGCTCCCGCAGCTCGAAGCGCGGGTTCCCCGCGAGCAGCGGCCCGGGCGCCACCGTGCGATCGGGCAGCAGCGCCTCGGTGGCCTTCATCCAGTCGCCGCAGAGGCGGTAGAGGTTGTCCTCGTAGGACTTGGCTTCGGCCCGCATGCCCTCGATCGTGGCGGCGGTCGCCAGGCGCGGCACGTCGGCGAAGGCCTGGTTGCCGAGGAAGTAGTCGGGGTGGAGATTCAGGTGCAGCACCTGCTTCACCGGCTTGCCGGTGGTGCGCCCGACCAGCGCCCGCAGCTGTTCGCCGTAGCGTTTCGATGGCCCGGTGTTGATGACGATGACACCATCATCGACGACGATGAAGCCTGTATTGATGATGTTGCAGCCGTTGGCGCGCGAAAAGTCGGCATTGGCGCCCTCCACCACATAGACGTCCGGCGCCAGCGCCCGCGCGCTGAGGCGGTAGTCCAGCGTGGTCGGATCCGCCTGCGCCACCGCCCCCATTGCTGCACCGCAAAGCAAAACGCCGAGCAAAGCCCTGCCCCAGGCCAGCAGACGCCGCGGGTTCGGCTCCGCCGGCCGGGGGCGGCCCCTCTCGCAACGGGGGTGATTCATACGATTTGCCCGTCGATGCGGTTGCCGTTGTTGTCGACCCCGGTCACACGGAACGGCCCTGGCGGTCGGCCCTTGAAGTCGAACGAGAACACCGGGTTCTCGCTGATCGGTTCGTAGGTCGACAGGCGCAACAACTCCACGCCACCACCGTCGGTGACGGCCATGCGGCGCAGGTAGAACGCCGGAATCCCACCCACCAGGCCGGTGTCCATCGGATGCATCACGCGTACACGCAGCCGCGCGCCCGGCGCCTCGACGGCATCGCCGAAGAAGCGTCCGCTCACCTGGCCGAGCGTCTGCGACCAGCTGCCGTCCTGCCGGGTCACGCCGGCCACCGTACAGCCGCCGCCCGACGATTCGACCCAGGTGCCGCCGACATGCCAGACGCCATCGCGGGTGCGCGCCGCGGCGCGCACGGCGCTGGCCTGCTCCAGCTTGAAACGGAAGGAAATGGCGGCCCGGGTTCCGTCCAGCGGTTCGAACTCCAGCACCTTGCGGATCGGATTGCGGTCCACCAGGACGACGATCTGCTGGATGTCGGCCAGGTCCGGCGCCGAGACCGTGATGGGCACGACCATCGGGTTTTCCGCCATCGTCGGCCCCTTGACCTGCACGCGCGGGTCGAACTCGACCCGCGACTTCGCACCCAGGAACTCCTTGACCATCTCGGGCCACTGCGCCGAGCGATAAGGGTCACCACCGTACTCGTCGGTGGCTGCACGGGCTGGCAGCACGCAGGCCGCAGCGGTCGCCAGCACCAGGTGTCGGCGCTGCAACTTCGCATCTGATGGGAACATCTTTGCCTCCTGAGGCGATGCAAAGGCAAATTGCAGGCCATCCCGACCGGCGGCCGCTAGGTCAGGACCGCCAGATGCTGATCAAGGTCAGGATGATGTGCTTGAAGATCGTGATGTTGAAAGCCCCGAGCGCGAACACGATGGTCCAGCGCCAGGCGGCGCGCGCCACATCCATGTAGCGGTCCTCGCCGCTGCTGACGTACAGCGCGAACGTGACCGCGGCCGTGCCCCCGGTCCCCATCAGCAGCACCCCGACGATCCACCAGAAGACAGTCATCGCTCGTATCTCCGTTCACACCATGCGCGCCAGGCGCTCGAGGATCAGGACCGCAAAGAAGCCCAGCGCTGCCACCACCGTCCACTTGACGATGCGCAGCCCGATGTCACGCCAGCGCGTCTGGCCGGTGCCCGCATACATCGCGAAGCACAGCACACCGGCCACCAGCAGCAGCAACAGGATCCATCGAAACACCAGCATGGGCGGCAGTCTAAGCGGGCCGGACCGTCCGGCGCCCTGCGCTACCAGGCCGGAGGCAGTTCGGCGAAGCCGCGCGGGGCGTCGGCCTCGCGCGCGAACGTGGTCATCTCGTAGGCCGTCGGGTCGGCGAACAGCGCACGCAGCAGCGTGTTGTTCAGCGCGTGCCCGCCCTTGAACGAGGTGTAGCTCGCCAGCAGCGCATGGCCGGCGATGTGCAGGTCGCCGATGGCGTCGAGCAGCTTGTGCTTCACGAACTCGTCGTCGTAGCGCAGCCCGTCGGCATTGAGCACACGGTGGTCGTCGACCACGATCGCGTTGTCCATGCTGCCGCCCAGCGTCAGGCCGCGTGCGCGCATCGCGTCCACGTCCTTGGCGAAACCGAAGGTGCGCGCGCGCGCGATGTCGCGCTGGTACTGGCCCTCGCCGAACTCGAACTCCACGCGCTGGCCGGTCTGGCTCACCGCCGGGTGATCGAACACGATCTCGAACGCGAGCTTGTAGCCATGATAGGGCTCGAGGCGGGCCCACTTGGCACCGGGCCCCTCGCCGTCGCGAACTTCCACGGTCTTCAGCACGCGGATGAAGCGCTTGGGCGCCTTCTGCAGCTCAATGCCCGCGTTCTGCAGCAGGAACACGAAGCTGGAGGCCGAACCGTCGAGGATCGGCATCTCGTCGGCCGTGATGTCCGCCAGTAGGTTGTCGATGCCCAGTCCGGCGCAGGCCGACATGAAGTGCTCGATCGTCTGCACCTTCGGGCCGCCCGGGTCGCCGCCGGGCGAGATGCTGGAGGCCATGCGCGTGTCGCACACCGCGTCGAAGCGCGCCGGGATGTCCACCGGGCTCGGCAGGTCCACCCGACGGAACACGATGCCCGTGTCGGGTGCCGCCGGCCGCAGCGTGAGCTCGACCCGCTGCCCGCTGTGCACGCCCACCCCGACGGCGCGCGTGATCGACTTCAGGGTGCGTTGCTGCAGCATGCTGTCATTGTAAAAAGCGCGGCCCCGACCGGCTTGCAGGGCCGCGCTATCACCTTGTTAGCGAGATCCACTCGCCGCTTGCGCACGCACCACCCCACCGAGCGGACGCCGCGGGCCGGCTCCGCCGGCCCGCCAGCATCGCCCCCTCGAGGGGGAGCGGCGCAGCCGCAACGGGGGTGGTCGTCATCAATCGGCTTGCTTGCGCAGGAACGCCGGGATCTCGATCTCGTCCATGCCGTTGCTCGCCAGCGCATCCACCTTCGCCGCGGCCTGGGTCCGCCCGCTGCGCCACACGCTCGGCACCTGCATGCCGGCATAGTCGTGCTGGGTCGGTGCGGCGGACAGCCCGCCCTGCGTGTGCAGCGGCTGGTTCAGCACCGGGATGTTGTCGGTGCCGGTCCGCTGCAGCGTGGCGTTGTGCACCACCGTCATCGGCGCCTGCACGCGGCGAGCCGGCGCGAGTCCGGTGGCGATCACGGTCACGCGCAGCTGGTCGCCCAGGCTCTCGTCGTAGGCAGCGCCGAAGATCACGTGGGCGTCTTCCGCGGCGTAGCGGCGGATGGTGTTCATCGCGTTCTTGCTCTCGCTCAGCTTCAGGCTGGCACGGCTTGCCGCGATCAGCACCAGCACGCCGCGCGCACCCGACAGGTCGATGCCCTCGAGCAACGGGCAGGCCACAGCCGCGTCGGCCGCCTTGTTGGCGCGGTCGGGGCCGGTCGCGATGGCGGTGCCCATCATCGCCTTGCCGGGCTCGCTCATCACCGTCTTCACGTCCTCGAAGTCGACGTTGATCGACGCGTCGATGTGGATGATGTCGGCGATGCCGCCCACGGCGTTCTTCAGCACGTCGTTGGCCTGCTTGAAGGCCTGGTCCTGCGACACGTCGTCGCCCAGCACCTCGAGCAGCTTCTCGTTCAGCACCACGATCAGCGAGTCGACGTTCGCTTCCAGCTCCTGCAGGCCGGCCTCGGCCTGCTTCATGCGCCGGCCACCCTCGAAGTCGAAGGGCTTGGTCACCACGCCCACCGTCAGGATGCCCATCTCCTTGGCCACGCGCGCGATCACCGGCGCGGCGCCGGTGCCGGTGCCGCCGCCCATGCCGGCGGTCAGGAAGATCATGTTGGCGCCCGCGATCGCGTCGCGGATGCGGCCCTCGGCCTCGTCGGCCGCGGCCTTGCCGGCGGCCGGCTTGGAGCCCGCACCCAGGCCGGTGCTGCCGAGCTGGATGAGCTGGTCGGCCTTGGAGCGGTGCAGCGCCTGCGCGTCGGTGTTCGCGCAGATGAACTCCACGCCCTGCACGCCTTCGTTGATCATGTGCTCGACAGCATTGCCGCCGCCGCCGCCCACGCCGATCACCTTGATCTTCGTGCCGAGCTCGAATTCCTCAATCATCTCGATGGCCATGGTGGACCTCCTTCGTCTGATGCAGTTGCCGGTTGAAAACGTGGGCTGGATGACGCCCTAAAAATTCCCGATGAACCAATCCTTGACGCGGCCGAACAGGGTCTGGACCGACCCCGCCTGCTGCGCTGCCTTCATGCCGCGCGTGCGCGCGAGCCTCGCCTCTTCGAGCAAGCCCATCACGGTGGCCGAGCGCGGGCTCGCCACCATGTCTGACAGTGCGCCGGCGTAGGTGGGCAGCCCCTTCCTCACCGGCTTCAGAAAGATGTCCTCGCCCAGCTCGACCATGCCGGGCATCACCGCGGTGCCACCGGTGAGCACGATGCCGCTGGACAGCAGCTCCTCGTAGCCGCTCTCGCGGATGACCTGGTGCACCAGCGAGAAGATCTCCTCGACGCGCGGTTCGATCACGCCGGCCAGCGCCTGGCGGCTGAGCATGCGCGGGCCACGATCGCCGAGCCCCGGCACCTCGACCTGCTCGTTCGGGTCGGCCAGCAGCTGCTTGGCCACGCCATGCTCGACCTTGATCTCCTCGGCGTCCTTGGTCGGCGTGCGCAGCGCCATCGCGATGTCGCTGGTGATCAGGTCGCCGGCGATCGGGATCACCGCGGTGTGGCGCACCGAGCCGTCGGTGAAGATGCTCACGTCGGTGGTGCCGGCGCCGATGTCGACCAGCGCGACGCCGAGGTCCTTCTCGTCGTCGGTCAGCACCGCGTGGCTGGAGGCGCTGGGGTTGAGCACCAGCATGTCCACTTCCAGCCCGCAGCGGCGCACGCACTTGATGATGTTCTCGGCCGCGCTCTGCGCGCCGGTCACGATGTGCACCTTGACCTCGAGGCGGCCGCCGCTCATGCCGATCGGCTCCTTGACCTCGTGGCCGTCGATCACGAACTCCTGCGCCTCGACCAGCAGCATGCGCTGGTCGTTCGGGATGTTGATCGCCTTGGCGGTCTCGATGACGCGGGCCACGTCGACCGGCGTGACCTCCTTGTCGCGCACAATCACCATGCCGGTGGAGTTCTGGCCGCGGATGTGGCTGCCGGTGATGCCGGTGTAGACGCGCGTGATCTTGCAGTCGGCCATCATCTCGGCCTCCTTCAAGGCCTGCTGGATGGACTGCACCGTCGCGTCGATGTTCACCACCACGCCACGCTTGAGCCCATGGGCCGGCGCGGTGCCGATGCCGGCGACGCGCAGCTCACCCTCGGGCAGCACCTCGGCCACCACCGCCATCACCTTGGCGGTGCCGATGTCGAGCCCGACGACGAGATCCTTGTATTCCTTGGCCATGTGCTTCCCGCCTTTTCCTTCTATTTCCTGCCTGCCGCCGCCGTCGGCGCCGCCGTGCCGATGCCCTTGAGCCGCAGCGCGTAGCCGTCGGCGTGGCGCAGGTCGGCGTACGCCAGCGGGCGCTCGTAGCGCGCCGTCAGCTGCGGCACGGTGCCCACGAAGGCCTGCACCCGCGCCATCACCTCGTCCTCGCCGCCACGGCCGAGCTCGACCTGCGCGCCGCTGTCCAGCTCGGCGCGCCAGGAACCGCGCGCGCTCATCGCCAGCGTCTCGATGCGCGCGCCGATGGCCTCGAACGCCGGCACCAGCCGCCGGTACATCGCGAGCATCGACGCCGAACTGCCCTCCGGCCCCTGCAGCACCGGCAGGTTCTCGTCCTCGACGTCGCCCGGGTTCGCCTCGAACACCTCGCCCTGCACGTTGACCAGCTTGTCGTCGCCGTCCTCCTGGTGCCACCAGGCGGCGACGTGGTGCTCCTCGAGGCGCACCGCCAGCCGGTTCGGCCACACCCGCTGCACCGCAGCCCGCCGCACCCAGGGCACGGACTGGAAGGCCTCCTGGGCCTGCGCGAGATCGAGGCTGAAGAAGTTGCCGCTCAGCTTGGGCATCGCATTGGCGCGGATCGTGGTCACGCTGTTGCGTGCCACCTCGCCCTCCACGCGAACGCCGCGCAGCGTGAACAGCGGCGCCCGCAGCGCCCAGGTCAGCAGCAGCCCGATGAAGGCCAGCAGCGCGAACGCGAACAGCACGCTGGCGCCGGCGCGCATCAGGCGCACATCGGCCGGCAGCGGCTGCGGCTTCGCGGGGAGGCGGGGTCGGCGGGCCATGAGGGGCTCAGGCGTCGAGCGCCGCTCCTTGCAGGATGTGCAGGCACAGCTGCTCGTAGCCGAGGCCCGCGGCCTTGGCCGACATCGGCACCAGCGAATGCCCGGTCATGCCCGGCGAGGTGTTCATCTCCAGCAGGAAGGGCCTGCGGTCGCTGGCACGGATCATCAGGTCGGCCCGGCCCCAGCCGCGGCAGCCCAGCGCGCGGTAGGCGGCCAGCACGATGCGCTGGATCTCGGCCTCCTCGTCCGCGGGCAGGCCGCTCGGACAGAGGTACTTCACCTCGTCGGTGAAGTACTTGTTCTGGTAGTCGTAGCCGGCCTCGGGCGGCACGATGCGGATCACCGGCAGCGCGCGCGCCGTGTCGCCTTCGCCCAGCACCGGGCAGGTGACCTCGGCGCCGTCGATGAACTCCTCGCACAGCACGTCGGGGTCGTGGCTCGCCGACAGCTTCACGGCGTCCTGCATCTGCGAGTAGCCGAGCACCTTGGTGACGCCGATCGACGAGCCCTCGCGCGGCGGCTTCACGATCAGCGGCAGGCCCAGTTCGTCGGGCACCGCGACCACCCGCTCGGGCGTCTGCTGGTCGGGCGCGAGCCGCACGTAGCGCGGCGTCGGCAGCCCTTCGGCCAGCCACACGCGCTTGGTCATGATCTTGTCCATCGCGATCGCGCTCGCCATCACGCCCGAGCCGGTGTAGGGGATGCGCAGCAGCTCCAGCGCGCCCTGCACCGTGCCGTCCTCGCCGTGCCGGCCGTGCAGCGCGATGAAGCAGCGCTGGAAGCCCTGGCGCCGCAGCTCGACCAGGTCGTGATCCTTCGGATCGAAGGCATGGGCATCGACGCCGGCGTCCTGCAGCGCCTTCAGGACGCCACCGCCGGACATCAGCGAGATGTCGCGTTCGGCCGAGGTGCCACCCATCAGCACGGCGACCTTGCCGAAGGACTTGGGATCGGGGGTGGCACTCATGCGTGGGCTCCCAGCAACTCGACCACCTGGCCGGGCACGGCGCCGATCGAGCCCGCCCCCATGGTGATCACCACATCGCCGTCCTGCACGTTGTCGGCGATGGCCTGCGGCATCGCCGCGATCTCGTCCACGAACACCGGTTCGAGCTTGCCGCCGACCCGCAGCGCACGGGTCAGCGCGCGCCCGTCGGCGGCCACGATCGGCGCTTCGCCGGCGGCGTAGACCTCGCCCAGCAGCACCGCGTCGGCGCCACCCATCACCTTGACGAAGTCCTCGAAACAGTCGCGCGTGCGGGTGTAGCGGTGCGGCTGGAAGGCGATCACCAGGCGGCGCCCCGGGAAGGCGCCGCGCGCCGCGGCGATCACCGCGGCCATCTCCACCGGGTGGTGGCCGTAGTCGTCGATCAGCGTGAAGCGCCCACCGGCCGGCGCCGGCAGCTCGCCGTAGCGCTGGAAGCGCCGGCCCACGCCGTCGAAGGCGGCCAGTGCCTTCTGCACCGGCGCATCGGGCAGCTCCAGTTCGGCCGCCACCGCGATGACCGCCAGCGCGTTGAGCACGTTGTGCCGGCCCGGCAGATTGAGCGTGATCGGCAGGTCGGGCATCACCACGCCGTTGCGGCGCTGCGCGGTGAAGCGCATCTGGCCCCCCGGCAGCGCCAGCACGTCGACCGCGCGGATCTGCGCATCCTCGCCGAAGCCGTAGCTCACCACCGGCCGCGAGATCATCGGGATGATGGAGCGCACGCCGGGGTCGTCGCCGCAGATGATGGCCGCGCCGTAGAACGGCATGCGGTGGAGGAATTCGAGGAAGGCGTGCTTCAGTCGGCCGAGGTCGTGGCCGTAGGTGTCCATGTGGTCGGCGTCGATGTTGGTCACGACGCTCAGCACCGGCAGCAGGTTCAGGAACGAGGCGTCCGACTCGTCCGCCTCGACCACGATGTAGTCGCCCGCGCCCAGCCGCGAGTTGGCGCCGGCGCTGTTGAGCCGCCCGCCGATCACGAAGGTCGGGTCCAACCCGGCCTCGGCCAGCACGCTGGCGACCAGCGAGGTGGTGGTGGTCTTGCCGTGCGTACCGGCGATCGCGATGCCCTGCTTCAGGCGCATCAGCTCAGCCAGCATCACCGCGCGCGGCACCACCGGCACGCGCTTCGCGCGCGCGGCGATCACCTCGGGGTTGTCGCCCTTCACCGCGGTCGACGTGACCACCGCCTCGGCGCCGGCGATGTGCGCGGCGTCGTGGCCGATCGCCACGCGGATGCCCAGCGAAGCCAGCCGCCGCGTCGTCGCGCCGTCGCTCTGGTCCGAGCCCGACACCCGGTAGCCGAGGTTGTGCAGGATCTCGGCGATGCCGCTCATGCCGGCGCCGCCGATGCCCACAAAATGGATGTGCTTGACCGCGTGTTTCATGACAACCCCTCGTCCGACGAGCACGTCGGCCGATCCCCCGAGGGGATACGGGCCGGCTTGGGGCGGCCCGGCGCTCGGCCCGCGTGCGCAAACGTCCGCAGGTTCATCACGGCACCTCCTTCCGCACGAGACGCTCGATCTCGTCGGCCACGCGCGCCGCGGCGCGCGGGCGCGACAGCGCGCGCGCCTTCTCGGCCATGCCCAGCAGTTGCGGCCGGTCCAGCGTGCGCAGCCGCTCGGCCAGCGCCTGCGGCGTCAGCTCGCTCTGCGGCAGGTGGATCGCCGCACCGTGCTGCGCCATGTAGAGCGCGTTGTCGCGCTGGTGCGAGGTGGTGCTCACGATCAGCGGCACCAGCACGCTGGCCACGCCGGCCGCGCACAGCTCGCTGACCGTCACCGCGCCGGCCCGGCAGATCACCACGTCGCAGTGCGCCAGCCGCGCGGCCATGTCGTCGATGAAGGCCAGCACCTCGACCCCGTCGTCGATGCCCGCGGCCGCATAGGCCGCCTTCACGCCGTCGCGGTTGAGCTGGCCGGTCTGGTGCAGCACGCGCGGCCGTTCCGCGGGCGCCAGCAGGGCCAGCGCCTGCGGCAGGGTCTCGTTGAGCACGCGCGCCCCCAGGCTGCCACCGACCACCAGCACGCGCAGCGGTCCTTCGCGCCCGGCATAGCGCACCGGCGGCTCGGGCAGTGTCTCGATCTCGGCACGCACCGGATTGCCGGTGACGACCGCCTGCCTCGTGGTGGCTGCCGCGGCGCCGTCGAAGCCGAAGGCGATGCGGTCGGCCACCGGCTTCAGCGCGCGGTTGCTCATCAGCAGCGCCGCATCGGCATTGACCAGGATCAGCGGTTTGCCCAGCAGCGAGGCCATCAGCCCGCCGGGGAAGCACACATAGCCGCCCATGCCCAGCACCGCGGTGGTGGCGCGGCGGCGCAGGATCTTCACGCAGGCCGCGAACGCGCCCAGCAGCCGCAGGCCGCCGGTCAGCGTGTGCAGCAGGCCCTTGCCACGCAGCCCGCTGAAGGCGATGGTGTCCATCTCGATGCCCGACTCGGCGGCCGGCGGCACGAGGCGGTTCTCCATGCCCTGCGTGGTGCCCAGCCAGCTGACGGTCCAGCCGCGGTGCTGCATCTCCTGCGCCACGGCCAGGCCGGGAATGATGTGGCCGCCGGTGCCGGCGGCCATGACGACGAGGTGGCGCTGGGTCATGGCGTGACTCCTGCGCTCGCCTGCTGCGTCGTTGCGATCGCGCGATCCGCGGCGCCTTGCCGGCAGGCCTGAGCCCGGCGAGGCAGCGCGCCGGTCCCGCCCGGCGGGCGGGTAACTTTCTTTTGCTGGCTCAAAAGAAAGTCACCAAAGAAAAAAGCCCAACACGATCCGTCCGTCTTGTCTGCAAAAACGGCTCGGTCTTTGAAGACCACCGACTTGCAACGACCGCGCCCTGTATGCAGGTGCTCGGGCCAAATGTGTTTTTGGCCCTTTGCTTTGGTTACTTTCATTTGGGCCAGCAAATGAAAGTGACTCGCCCTGCCGGGGCGAGACCCGGCGCGCTGCCACGCACGACGCCGTGCCATGCCAACGCGACCGGCCATGAACGGCTGCAAGCGTGCGGCCATCATCACGCGCGCCCTCCCCGCATGAGCTGTCGATTCTCGATATCGACCCGCAACACGATCGCCAACGCCACGCAGTTCATCAGGATCGCCGATCCGCCATAGCTCATCAGCGGCAGCGTCAGACCCTTGGTCGGCAGCACGCCGAGGTTCACGCCCATGTTGATGAAGGCCTGGCCGCCCATCCAGATGCCGATGCCCTGCGCCAGCAGCCCGGAGAACACGCGGTCGAGCGCGATCGCCTGGCGGCCGATGTGGAAGATGCGGCGCGTGAGCCAGAAGAAGGCGGCGATCACCAGGGCCACGCCGACGAAGCCCAGCTCCTCGCCGATCACCGCCAGCAGGAAGTCGGTGTGCGCCTCCGGCAGGTAGTGCAGCTTCTCGACGCTGGAGCCCAGGCCCTGGCCGAAGATCTCGCCGCGGCCCAGCGCGATCAGCGAATGCGTGAGCTGGTAGCCCTTGCCCTGCGCGTACAGCGGGTCCCAGGGGCTGAGGAAGGCCAGGATGCGCTCGGCCCGCCAGGGGCTCGCGATGATCATCGACACGAAGGCGCCCAGCAGCACCGCGATGCTGAGCAGGAACATGCGGCCGTTCACGCCGCCGAGGAACAGGATGCCCATCGCGATGGCCGCGATGACGATGAAGGCGCCCATGTCGGGCTCGGCCAGCAGCAGCACGCCGATCACCGCCAGCGCGGCCGCCATCGGCGCCACGGCACGCGTGAAGTGCTCCTTGATCTCCATCTTGCGCACCATGTAGCTGGCGGCGTACATGGCGATGCCCAGCTTGGCCAGTTCGCTGGGCTGGAAGCTCATGAAGCCCAGCGGGATCCAGCGCCGCGCGCCCTTGCTGGCGCGCCCGATGTGCGGAATGAGCACCAGCACCAGCAGCACCAGCGCGGCCACGAACAGCCAGGGCGCCCAGCGCTCCCACAGCCGCAGCGGCACCTGCACCACCGCGAGCGACGCGCCCAGCGCGATCAGCAGGCCGAAGGCATGGCGCACCATCAGGTAGTGGTGGGTCGGCGCGACGCGCGCGGTGCGCGGGTCGTCCGGCAGCGCGATCGAGGTCGAATAGACCATCACCAGGCCGAGCGCGAGCAGCGCGATCACCACGCACACCATCATCTGGTCGAAGCCCAGCAGGCGCGCCGGCTGGCCGTTCGACACGCTGACCCAGTCGCGGATCGGCAGCGCCTCGCTGCCCGGGCCACGGCCCAGCCAGCGCGCCAGGCGCTCCTTGAGCGCGGCCAGCCCCGAGCGGGCACCGACGGCGGCGGCCGACGCGGCGCGGCTCATGCCGTCTCCCCGTGCTCGCACGCCAGCTCGCGCACGGTGTCGCAGAACACCTCGGCGCGCTGCGCGTAGTTGCGGAACATGTCCAGGCTGGCGCAGGCCGGGCTCAGCAGCACGGCGTCGCCGGCGCGCGCCTGCTCGAAGCACCATCGGGTGGCGGCCTGCAGCGTGTCGTGCCGCGCCAGCGGCACGCTGCCGGTGCCGAGCACCGCCTCGATCGTCGGCGCATCGCGGCCGATCAGCGCGACCGCGCGTGCATGGCGCGCCACGGGCGCGACCAGCGGCGCGAAGTCCTGCCCCTTGCCGTCGCCGCCGAGGATCACCACCAGCTTGGCCGGCGCCTTGTCGGCGCCCAGGCCCTCGAGCGCGGCCACCGTGGCGCCGACGTTGGTGCCCTTGCTGTCGTCGTAGGCCTCGACACCGCCGACCGTCGCGATGAACTCCACGCGGTGCGGCTCGCCGCCGTACTCGCGCAGGCCGTGCAGCATCGGCGCCAGCGGCCGGCCGACGGCCGTGGCCAGCGCCAGCGCGGCCAGGGCATTGGCGGCGTTGTGGCGGCCGCGGATGCGCAGCGCATCGGCCGGCATCAGGCGCTGCAGGTGGATCTCCTCGTCCTCGGTGTCGCCCTTGCGGCGCTTGATCGTCTCGTCGGCCTCCAGCGCGCGCACCAGCCAGGCCATGCCGTTCTCGACCACCAGCCCGTAGTCGCCGGGGCGCTGCGGCGCATCGAGCCCGAAGCGGACCACCTTGCGCGCCAGCGGCTTCGCGAAGCGGCCTTTCTGCGGCAGCGGCGCCGGGACCAGGGCCTCGACCTGCACGTCGTCGCGGTTGACCACCATCGTGCAGCCCCAGGCATCGGCCGGGCCGTAGATGCGCGCCTTCGCCGCGGCATAGGCCGGCATCGAGCCGTGCCAGTCGAGGTGGTCCTGCGTGATGTTCAGCACCACCGCGGCATCCGGCACGAAACCGCGCACGCCGTCGAGCTGGAAGCTCGACAGCTCCAGCACCCAGGCCTCGGGCAGGTGCTCGAACACCGGCGCCGCGGGCGGCGGCGGGGCGAGCTGCAGCGGGGCATCGTCGTCGGGGGGGGCGTCCGGGGACGAGCCCTCACCCCGGCCCTCTCCCACCGGCGCGGGAGAGGGAGGAGGAGGTTCGTCTCCCTCTCCCGCCAGGGCGGGAGAGGGTTGGGGTGAGGGGCATTCCGGCTCCCCTTCCTGCTCCAGCGCCGCCGCCAGCGTGCCCAGCATCGTCGGGCCCACGTTGCCGGCCACCGCCACCCGCAGACCGCTGCGCTCGACCAGCAGGCCGCACATCACCGTGGTGGTGGTCTTGCCGTTGGTGCCGGTGATGGCGATCACCTTGGGTGCGTAGCCGCGCTCGGCCTTCAGCCCGGCCAGCGCCTGCGCGAACAGGTCGAGCTCGCCCTCGACCGGCACGCCGAGCTCGGCCGCGCGCGCCAGCAGCGGCGCCAGCGCCGGGTCCAGCGGCGACAGGCCCGGGCTCTTCAGCACGCGCTGCACGCCGTCCAGCAGGTCGGCGTCGAAGCCGTGGTGCAGCGTCGCACCCGGCAGCGCCTGGGCCAGCGCCGCGGCCTGCGGCGGCGCCTCGCGGCTGTCGGCCACGCGCACCGCGGCGCCCTGGCGCGCGCACCACTGCGCCATCGCGAGGCCCGAGTCGCCGAGGCCCAGCACGAGCACGGTCTGGTGTTCCAGAGGTTTCATCGGCGTCGGTTCAGCGCAGCTTCAGGCTGGACAGCCCGACCAGGCACAGCAGCATGGTGATGATCCAGAAGCGCACGACGACCTGCGTCTCCTTCCAGCCCGATTTCTCGAAGTGGTGGTGCAGCGGCGCCATCAGCAGGATGCGCCGTCCGGCACCGTAGCGCCGCTTCGTGTACTTGAACCAGGTGACCTGCGCCATCACGGACAGCGCCTCCAGCACGAAGATGCCGCCCATGATCGCCAGCACCACCTCCTGGCGCACGATGACCGCGATGGTGCCGAGCGCGCCGCCCAGTGCGAGCGCGCCCACGTCGCCCATGAACACCTGCGCCGGGTAGGCGTTGAACCACAGGAAGGCCAGCCCCGCGCCGGCCATCGCGGCGCAGAAGATCATCAGCTCGCCGGCGCCGGGAATGTGCGGCAGCAGCAGGTAGTTGGCGTACACCGAGCTGCCGGTCGCGTAGGCGAAGATGCCGAGCGCCGAGCCCACCATCACCACCGGCATGATCGCCAGGCCATCGAGGCCGTCGGTCAGGTTGACCGCGTTGCTGCTGCCCACGATCACCACGTAGGTCAGGAAGATGAAGCCGAACACGCCCAGCGGGTAGCTGATGCTCTTGAAGAAGGGCACGATCAGGTCGGCCTTGGGCGGCAGGTCGTTCGAGAAGCCGCTCTGCACCCAGCGGATGAACAGCTCCAGCACGCGCAGGTTGGAGGTCTCGGACACGCTGAACGCCAGGTAGAGCGCGGCCACCAAGCCGATCAGCGACTGCCAGAAGTACTTCTCGCGCGAGCGCATGCCCTCGGGGTTCTTGTCGACCACCTTGCGCCAGTCGTCGACCCAGCCGATCGCGCCGAAGCCGAAGGTCACGATCATCACGATCCAGACGAAGCGGTTGCTCCAGTCGAACCACAGCAGCGTGCTGATCGCGATGGCCAGCAGGATCAGCGCGCCGCCCATCGTCGGCGTGCCCTGCTTCACCATGTGCTCGGCGACGCCGTACTCGCGGATCGGCTGGCCGATCTTCAGCTCGGTGAGCCGCCGGATCACGATCGGGCCGAGCGCCAGGCCGATCAGCAGGGCCGTCATCGCCGCCATCACGGCGCGGAAGGTGAGGTACTGGAACACGCGCAGGAAGCCGAGCTGCTCGGGGTAGAGCAGTTGCAGCCATTGCGACAGGGAGATCAGCATGAAGTTCGGTGCCTTCGGTTCAGTGCGGGGTGGGCGACGCGGCGCCGGCGGCCTGCAGCGCGGCGATCACCTGCTCCATCTTCATGAAGCGCGAGCCCTTGACGACGATGGACGCCGCGTCCGGGGCCGCGTGAGTGCCCGGACCCAGCGCCGCGATCAACTCGGCCACGCTCGCGTGGGCCCGTGCGGCCGGGCCGAAGGCAGCGGCGGCGGCGGCGCTGGCGCCGCCGGCGGTCCACAGCGCGTCGATGCCGCACGCGGCCGCATAGCGGCCGACCTCGGCGTGGAAGGCCGGGCCCTGGTCGCCGACCTCGCCCATGTCGCCCAGCACCAGCCAGCGCGGGCCAGGCAGCGTGGCCAGCACGTCGATCGCCGCGCGCACCGAGTCGGGGTTGGCGTTGTAGCTGTCGTCCACCAGCGTCACCGTGCGGCCACCGCGCTGCAGGGCCTTGACCTGCGAGCGGCCCTTCACCGGCTCGAAGGCCTCGAGGCCGCGCGCCACCGCCTCCAGCGGGCAGCCCGCCGCCAGGGCGCAGGCGGTCGCGGCGAGCGCGTTCTTCACGTTGTGCCAGCCGGCCACACGCAGGCGGATCGCGGTGGCGCCGGCCGGCGTGTGCAGGACCGTCGCCCAGTGGTCGCCGCTCCACACCGCCTCGGCCACCAGATCGGACGGGCCCTCGAGCGAGAACGTCAGCGTCGGCCGCGTGCCGGCCAGCGCCTGCCACAGCGCGGCATGCGCGTCGTCGGACGGGAAGACCGCCGTGCCGCTGGCGCCCAGCGCCTCGATCACGCTGCCGTTCTCGCGCGCCACCGCCTCCACGCCAGCCATGAACTCCTGGTGCTCGCGCTGCGCGTTGTTGACCAGCGCCACCGTCGGCGCGGCCATGCGCGCGAGCTCGGCGATCTCGCCGGCGTGGTTCATGCCCAGCTCCACCACCGCGGCGCGGTGCCAGGTGTCGCCGTCCTGGCGCAGCCGCAGCAGCGTGAGCGGCACGCCGATGTCGTTGTTGAAGTTGCCCTCGGTCGCGAACGCTGCGTCGCCGACCCAGGCGCGTAGGATGCTCGCGATCATCTGCGTGACGGTGGTCTTGCCGTTGCTGCCGGTCACGGCGATCAGCGGCAGGCTCATGCGCGCACGCCAGTTCGCGCCCAGCGTGCCGAGCGCGGCACGGCTGTCGGCCACCTGCAGCCCGGCCAGGCCAGCCTCGGCGAGACCGTGCTCGGCGATCGCCGCCACCGCGCCGGCGGCGCGCGCCTGCGGCAGGAAGTCGTGCGCGTCGAAGCGTTCGCCCTTGAGCGCAACGAACAGGTCGCCGGCGCGCAGCGTGCGGGTGTCGCTGTGCACGCGCAGCAGCGGCGTGGCCGGGTCGCCGACCAGCGTCGAGCCCGGCAGCAGGGTGTGCGCGAGCGCCAGATCCATCATCACGCGCATGACGACCCCTCGTCCGCCGGGTACGTCGGCCGATCCCCAGGGGCCGCGAGGGGCCCCTTCGTGGGCCCTGGGATGCGGGCCGGCTTGGGAGCGGCCCGGCGCTCGACCCGCCGCGTCGTGAGCACGTTCTTCGTCCTCATGCCGCCGCCCCACGCGCCGCCAGCGCCTGCCGCGCCTCGGCGACGTCGGAGAACGGCTGCTTGATGCCGGCGATCTCCTGGTAGTCCTCGTGGCCCTTGCCGGCGATCAGCAGCACGTCGCGGGCCTCGGCACGGCCGATCGCGCGGGCGATCGCCGCGCGGCGGTCCTCGATCACCTCGACGGCCGCCGGCGCCGCGAAGCCCGCCACGACGTCGGCCAGGATCGCCGCCGGCACCTCGTCGCGCGGGTTGTCACTGGTCGCGATCACGCGGTCGGCCAGTCGTTCGGCGACCGCGGCCATCAGCGGTCGCTTGCTGGCGTCGCGGTTGCCCCCGCAGCCGAACACGCACATCAGCCGGCCGCCGCGCGCCGCGGCCAGCGGGCGCAGCGCGCCGAGCGCCTTCTCCAGCGCGTCGGGGGTGTGCGCGTAGTCGACCACCACCTCCGGCTGCGCCACGGCGCTGCCCTCGCCGCCGACCTTCTGCATGCGGCCCGGCACCGGCGTGAGCTGCGGCACGACGCACACCGCATCGGCCAGCGGCACGCCCAGCGCGCGCAGGCCGCCGATCACGGCCAGCAGGTTGGCGGCGTTGTAGTCGCCGATCAGGCGGCTGCGCACCGGCAGGGCGGTGCCGCCCTCGTAGAGCGTGAACGCGAGCCCGCCGTCGACATAGCCGAGGTCGCGCGCACGCAGCCGCACATCGTCGCGCTCGAGGGAATAGGTCCAGAGCTCGGGCACGTGGCCGGCCAGGCTGCGGGCCAGCTCGGCGCCCTGGACGTCATCGAGGTTGACGGCGGCGGCCTTCAGCCCGGGCCAGCCGAACAGCACGCGCTTGGCGGCCCAGTAGGCGTCCATGCTGCCGTGGTAGTCGAGGTGGTCGCGGGTGAAGTTGGTGAACAGCGCCACCTCGATGCGCAACGCCGCGAGCCGGTGCTCGACGATGCCGATCGACGAGGCCTCGATCGCGCAGGCCGCGAAGCCGGCGTCGGCCATCCGGCGCAGCCCGCCGTGCAGCGTGACCGGGTCGGGCGTGGTGAGGCCGGTGAAGTCGATGTGGGTGTCGCGGCCGGGCAGCGGCGGCTCGCCGATGCCGAGCGTGCCGACCACGCCGCAGCGCCGGCCCAGCAGGCTCAGCGCCTGCGCGGTCCACCAGGCGGTAGAGGTCTTGCCGTTGGTGCCGGTGGTGGCCACCACCCGCAGCTGCTGCGACGGCTGGCCGAAGTAGGCATCGGCGATGGCGCCGGTGGCGGCCTTGAGCCCGGGCAGCGCGCCGATGCGCGCGTCGTCGAAGCCGTGCGCGTCGACCCCCTCGGCCTCGACCAGGCAGGTCGCCGCACCGGCCGCCAGCGCGGCCTTCACGAAGCGGCGGCCGTCGGTGGCATGGCCGGGCCAGGCGATGAAGGCATCGCCGCGCTGCACCAGGCGACTGTCGGTGCGCAGCGTGCCGGTGGTCCATTCCTGGAGCCAGCGGGCCGCGGCGGCGGGCGAGCGCAGCGCGGTGAGCATCAGAAGCTCTCCTCCACGGCGTCCTCGTGGCGCGCCACGATCTGCGGCTTGACGTCGAGGTCGGGCGAGACGCCCATCGCCTGCAGCGTCTTCTGCACCACCTCGCTGAACACCGGTGCGGCGACCTCGCCGCCGAAGTACTTGCCGGCGTTCGGCTCGTCGACCATCACGGCGACCACGATGCGCGGCTTGTCGATCGGCGCCAGGCCGACGAACCAGGCGCGGTACTTCTTGTCCGCGTAGCCCTTGCCTTCCTGCTTGTGCGCGGTGCCGGACTTGCCGCCGACCGAGTAGCCGATGGTCTGCGCCTTGGGGCCGGTGCCGCCGGGGCCCGCCGCCATCTGCAGCATGTGGCGCACGTCGCGCGCGACCTCGGGCGAGAACACGCGCACGCCGGCGCCAGGCTGCTGCGAGCGGGTGATGCTGACCGGAATGAGCTCCCCGTCGCGCGCGAACACGGTGTAGGCCCGCGCGAGCTGGAACAGGCTGGCCGACAGGCCGTAGCCGTAGCTCATGGTCGCCTTCTCGATCGGCCGCCAGGTCTTGTACGGACGCAGCCGGCCGGTGACGGCGCCGGGGAAGTCGATCTGTGGCTTCTGACCCAGACCGATGGCGCTGAAGGTCTCCCACATCTCCCGCTCGGAGAGCAGCTGGGAGATCTTCACGGTGCCGACGTTGCTCGACTTCTGGATCACCTGCTCGACGGTGAGCGCGCCGTGCGGGTGGGCGTCGCTGATGGTGCTGCCGGTGACGCTCATGCGGCCGGGCGCGGTGTCGATCACCGTCGAGGGCGACACGCGTCCGGCCTGCAGTGCCTCGCCGATGATGAAGGGCTTCATGGTCGAGCCGGGCTCGAAGGTGTCGGTCAGCGCCCGGTTGCGCAGCTGCGCGCCGCTGAGGTTGCGGCGGTCGCCCGGCGTGTAGCTCGGATAGTTGGCCAGCGCCAGCACCTCGCCGCTCTGCACGTCGAGCACCACCACGCTGCCGGCCTTGGCCTTGTGCTCGGCCACCGCGTCGCGGATGCGCTGGTAGGCGAAGAACTGCACCTTGGTGTCGATCGCCAGCTCGATGTCGCGGCCGTCGACCGGCGGCACGCGCTCGCCGATGTCCTCGACCACGCGGCCGCGGCGGTCCTTGATGACACGGCGGCTGCCGTCGCGGCCGGCCAGGTCGGACTGGAAGGCGAGTTCGATGCCCTCCTGCCCGCGGTCCTCCACGTTGGTGAAGCCCACCACGTGCGCCGCCGCCTCGCCGGCCGGGTAGCGCCGCTTGTACTCGGTGAGCTGGTGCACGCCCTTGAGGTTGAGCGCACGCACCTGCAGCGCCACCGAGTCGTCGACCTGGCGGCGCAGGTAGACGAAGTTCGGGTTGTCCGCCAGGCGCTTCTCCAGATCGCCGACCGGCATGCCGAGCAGCCGCGCGAGCTGGCGCTTCTCGGCGGAGGTGGCGGTGACGTCGCGCGGGATGGCCCACAGCGTGGGGGCCTCCACGCTGGAGGCGAGTAGCTCGCCGCTGCGGTCGGTGATGCGGCCGCGGTTGGCCGGCAGCTCGAGCTTGTGCGCGTAGCGGTTCGCGCCCTGCTGCTGGTAGAACTCGGTGCCGATCACCTGCACGTAGACCGCGCGGCCGAGCAGCAGCAGGAAGCCGGCCCCGACCAGGCCGACCAGGAACTTGGAGCGCCACGGCGGCGTCTTCGACGCCAGCAGCGGGCTGCTCGCGTAGCGCACGCTGCGCACGCTCACGGCGCCGCTGGCGGCGCGCGCACCGGGGCGGCGCGCACCGCCCTGGCCGAATCGCCCCAGCCATTGGCGCCAGCCGCTCATCGGCGCAGCTCCGCGGCATCGGGCGCCGGCGCGGCAGCCACCGGCACCACCACGTATTCGGTGACCGCCGGCGTGGCGCTGCGCATGCCGAGGCGCTCGCGCGCGACCTTCTCGACGCGCAGCGGCGTGGACTGCGCACGCGCATCGACCAGCAGCCGGTCATGCTCGCTCTCGAGCTTGAGCGCCTGGGCCTGCGCGCGATCGAGTTCGGCGAACAGGCGGCGCGACTCGTAGGACACCTTGACGAGGTAGAGCGAGCTGCACACCAGCGCGATCAGCACCACGATGTTGAGGCGCGTCATGCGGCGATCCCCACGTCGGTCCGTTCGGCCACGCGCAGGATGGCCGAACGCGCGCGCGGATTGGCGGCCACCTCGTCGGCGCCGGGCTTCAGGCGCGCCAGCGCGCGCAGCCGCATCGGCGCCGGCGGCGCGAACGGCGCCCGGCGGTCGACCACCGCCTTGCTGTGGCTCGCGATGAAGGTCTTGACGATGCGGTCCTCGAGCGAATGGAAGCTGATCACGACCAGCCGGCCACCCGGCTTCAGGCATTGGAGCGCCGCCGCCAGGCCTTGTTCAAGCTGCGTCAGCTCGGCGTTCACGAAGATGCGCAGCGCCTGGAAGGTGCGGGTGGCCGGGTTCTGCCCGGGCTCGCGGGTCTTGACCGCCTGCGCCACCAGGTCCGCGAGTTCCTCGGTGGTGCGTACCGGGCGGCCGGCCAGGCGGCGCGCCACCAGCGCACGGGCGATCGCGGTCGCGAAGCGCTCCTCGCCGTAGTCGCGAATCACCGCCGCGATCTCGCGTTCGTCGGCCCGCGCCAGGTAGTCGGCCGCACTCTCTCCGCGCGTCGGGTCCATGCGCATGTCCAGCGGACCGCTGGCGCGGAAGCTGAAGCCGCGCTCCGGGTTGTCGATCTGCGGCGAGCTCACACCGATGTCCAGCAGCAGGCCGTCAATGCGTGACACGCCGCGCGCCGCCAGCAGCGCTGGCAGGTCGCTGTAGGGCGCATGCTCGATGTGGAAGCGCGGGTCCGAGACCCGCGCCGCGCCCGAGGTGGCGTGCGCCACCGCGTCGGGGTCGCGGTCGATCGCCAGCAGGCGGCCTGCCACGGACAGCTTCGACAGGATCAGCCGCGAGTGCCCGCCGCGACCGTAGGTGCCGTCGACGTAGTAGCCGTCCGGCGAATGCACGAGCGCATCGACCGCCTCGTGCAGCAGGACGGTGGTGTGCTGCCAAGGCCCGACTCCCTGGTTCATCGCCGTCAGAACGAGAAGTCGCCCAGACTCTCGGGCAGCCCCTGCTGCATCACCTCGGCCTCGTGGGCCTGGTAGCGCTGCACGTCCCAGAGTTCAAAATGACTGCCCATGCCGAGCAGCATCACGTCCTTGACCAGACCCGCCGCCTGGCGCAGCTCGGGCGAGACCAGCACGCGCGAGCTGGCGTCGATCTCGACGTCCATCGCGTTGCCGAGGAAGATGCGCTTCCAGCCCTCGGCGCGCAGTGGCAGGGCTGCGACCTTGTCGCGAAAGCCCTCCCACGCCGGACGTGGAAACACCAGCAGGCAGCCGACCGGGTGCTTCGTGAGCGTGAGCCGGCCCTGGGCCAGCGCGCCCAGCACATCGCGGTGGCGCGCCGGGACGGCCAGCCGCCCCTTTGCGTCGAGCGCGAGCGCCGAAGCCCCCTGAAAGACTATTTCTGCCACGAAATCCCACTAAAGTGCACTTTTCTCCACTTTAGCGGACCCCCTCGGGCGGGTCAACCGGAGATGTAAGGAAATCTCAATGAAATCAAGCACTTAGGCGTGATTTCTGATGCAGAAAAAAGAAAATGTCGTTCTAAAAGAAGGACTTGCGGAGTCCTCTGGAAGTGAAAGATGAACTCGGGGCCCAGCTTGGGGGGTCTCAGCCCAGCCGACCCTGAGCCTGCCACTCGCGCAGCGTGCGCAGCATGTCGCGGTCGAGCTCCAGCCAGGCCTGCTGCCGGTAGCCCTGCAGCGCCTTCTCGTCGGCGGACCCCGCGTCGTCGGTCTCGTAGACGAAGCGCAGGAACAGCGCGCCGGGCGCCGGCTCCTCGATCGTCACGGTCAGCCGGACCGGCGCGGCGCCTTCGTGCGGCTCGGGCGTGAAGACGATGCGCTGCTCGGGCTCGAGCTGCACCGTGTCCTCGAAGCGCAACGCGCCGAAATGGACACTGCGCCGGCGCTCGCGCGCGTGGGCCCCGGCGCGGGCCTCGCAGCGGTCGGGGCCGAGCGGGAACTGCTGCGGCGACTCGACGCGCACCAGCAGGCCGCGCCACAGTTCGGCACGGCTCATCGGCGGCACCCGCGGGTCGGCCGGGTCGGTGACTTGGAGCAGGTGTTCGTAGCGCATGACAGGAGAGCCGAGACAGTCGGGTCTGCATGATGCCTGCGGCGAGCAAGCCGTGCCCCGCCGTACCGGGGCGGGTCAAGCCACGGTGGGCAGCCGCGACCTGACCCACAGCCAGGACGCGAGCCCGATGCTCATCAGCCCCATCGACGCCAGCGCCAGCAGCAGCGTCGAGTGCATCACCAGCGGTGCCAGCAGCCCGGCCACCAGCGCGTTCGCGCTGGCCGCGAGGCAGGACTGCATCGACGAGGCCATGCCGCGCCGCTCGGGTACCAGGTCGAGGACCATCAGCGTGACCACCGGCACCATCAGCGCCCAGCCGAACGAGAACACGCCGATCAAGGGCAGCGCCCACCAGGCCTGGGCCGGCATCAGCGCATTGGCGATCACGTTGACGACCGACACCGCGACCATGACGCGGAAGCCGCGGCGGATCTGGCGCTGCGGCGGCAGCCTGCCGGCCAGCCGGCCGCTCCACCAGGCGCCGCCCATGATGCCGCCGATGGTGAACAGGAAGAACCAGAAGAACTGCTGCGGCGCCAGGCCGAGGTGCTCGCCGACGAACACCGGCGCCGACAGCACGTAGAGGAACATGCCGTTGAACGGGATGCCGCTGGCCAGCGCGAGCAGCACGAAGCGCCCGCTGCTGCCCATCTGCCAGTAGCCGCGCAGCAGGTGGCGCACCTCGAAGGGCTGCCGCGCGCCGAGGTGCAGCGTCTCCGGCAGCAGCTTCCAGTTGGCGATCCACAGCGCGACGCCCACGGCCGTGAGGAACCAGAAGATCGCGTGCCAGCCGGCGTGCACGAACAGCAGCCCGCCGATGATGGGCGCGATGGCCGGCGCGGCGCCGAAGAAGATCGTGACCTGCGACATCACGCGCTGCGCGTCGGCCGGCGGGAACATGTCGCGGATCACCGCGCGCGAGACCACGATGCCGGCGCCGGTCGACAGGCCCTGCAGCAGCCGGAAGAACACCAGCTGACCGATGGTCTGCGACAGCGCGCAGCCGGCCGAGGCGACCGCGAACACCGCCACGCCCCACAGCACCACCGGCCGGCGCCCGAAGCTGTCGGACAGCGCGCCGTGGAACAGGCTCATCACCGCGAAGCCGATCAGGTAGATCGACAGGGTCTGCTGCATCTGCAACGGCGTCGCGTCGACCGAGGCCGCGATGCCGGTGAAGGCCGGCAGGTAGGTATCGATCGCGAACGGCCCGAGCATGGCCAGGCAGGCGAGCAGCACGGAAAGGGCCCACAGGGGCGCGCGCCAGAGCGTTTGGGCGTCGGGGTTCATCGGGTCCAGTGTGGCCGCGCCGTACCGAGGCGCGGCGCGTCGAACGAATAAGTGTGAAGCGGGCCGATAGGCCGGATTCTGTGCGGCCGCGGCGCCTTGCGGCGTCGCGGCCGTGACCGCCATTCCTCTGGGCCGCCCCTCGCGGGAACGGCTCGGTGCCACCTACCCGCCAGCTCCGCGGAGCCACATCGACGCTGGCCTATTTGGTGTTGCTGCGCGCAGAGATTGCCCGTTTCACCTCGGGCGGCTGCGCCGCCCGAACTCGTCTCTGTTGCTCTGATCCTCACCTTGCGGTGGACAGCCGTTGGCTGCTGCGCTGCCCTGTGCAGTCCGGACCTTCCTCCAGCACGGCCTTTCGGCGGGTGTGCCAGCGGCGGTCTGGCCCACTTCACCGATGGATTATCGTTGCTCCCACGAACACCGTCCGCCCCCCCGCTGAGGAGACCCCATGAAAGCCAACACCGTCCTCGACACCATCGGCCGCACCCCGCACATCCGCATGCAGCGGCTGTTCGGTCCCGGGCACGAGGTGTGGATCAAGTCCGAGCGCAGCAACCCCGGCGGTTCGATCAAGGACCGCATCGCGCTGTCGATGGTCGAGGCGGCCGAGCGCGACGGTCGCTTGCGCATGGGTGGCACGATCATCGAGCCGACCTCGGGCAACACTGGCGTCGGGCTGGCGATGGTGGCCGCGGTCAAGGGCTACCGGCTGGTGCTGGTGATGCCCGACAGCATGAGCGTGGAGCGCCGCCGCCTGATGCTGGCCTACGGCGCGAGCTTCGTGCTGACGCCGCGCGAGCAGGGCATGAAGGGCGCGATCGCCAAGGCCCAGGAGCTGATCGCCGCGACGCCCGGTTCGTGGATGCCGCAACAGTTCGACAACCCGGCCAACATCGACGTGCACCTGCGCACCACGGCGCAGGAGATCCTGGCCGACTTCCCGCAGGGCCTGGACGCGCTGATCACCGGCGTGGGCACCGGCGGCCACATCACCGGCTGCGCGCAGGTGCTGAAGGCGCAGTGGCCGCAGCTCAAGGTGTACGCGGTGGAGCCGAGCGCGTCGCCGGTCATCTCGGGCGGCAAGCCGTCGCCGCACCCGATCCAGGGCATCGGCGCCGGCTTCGTGCCGACCAACCTGCACACAGCCCTGCTCGACGGTGTGATCCAGGTCGAGGCGGAAGCGGCCCGCGAGATGGCGCGGCGTTCGGCGCGTGACGAAGGCCTGCTGGTGGGCATCTCGTCCGGGGCCACGCTGGCGGCGATCGCCCAGAAGCTGCCCGAGTTGCCGGCCGGCAGCCGTGTGCTGGGATTCAACTACGACACCGGCGAGCGCTACCTGTCGATCGAGGGCTTCCTGCCGGCGGAGTGATCAGGACCGCAGCCGGACCTGCTCCGGCTTGTCGGCCGGCAGCATCTCGAAGTGCGGCTCGAGCCGCTTGAACAGCGCCGACGGCCGGCCGTTCTTCTTCAGCACGCCGCTGTCGTGCAGCGCCTTGCCGGCGGCATTGAGCCGCATGGCGCGGCCCTGGCGCAGGTCGGGGCAGGCGGCCAGCACGGCCTCCACTTCCGCCGGGAATGCCGGCACGGGCGGCGCCTCGACCGGCGCCGGGACGGCGGGCTTCGCGGGGCGGGCGGTTTTCGCCGCCTTGGCCGCCCGCGGCTTCGCGACCGCCTTCGAGGCACTGCCCCGCGACGCCGGCCGGGCCGCGCCGAGGACATGGAACTCGTCGTAGACGCGCAGGTAGTCGCGCTCGACGTCCTGCGCCGTCTTGCCGTGCTGGCCGAAGCCGACGACGCGGCAGCCCAGCTCGCGCAGGCGCACGATCAACGGCGCGAAGTCGCGGTCCGAGGACACCAGCACCACCTCGTCCACCGGCTGGCGCAACACCAGCTCGACGGCATCGATGGCCAGCGCGAGATCGGTCGCGTTGGGGCCGGCGAAGGTGCTGGGCAGGAAACGGATCGCGTGATCCTGAGACAACGCCGCGAACTCGGTCGCCTTCTGCACGCTGCCGTAGGCGCGGCGGTGCTGCAGCACACGGCCGGCGGCCTGCAGCCGGCCGATGGCCTCGGCCACCAGCTCGACCTTCACGTTGTCGGCATCGACCAGCAACGCGGTGCGGATCGTCGGGGTCGTCATGGCGCCTCCTGGGCCGCGAGAGCAGCGTGCTTCACTCGACCTGCCGCCAGGCCAGCGACTCGCCGCCACGCAGCGGCTTGAGCGTCGCCTCGCCGAACGGCAGCGTCTCGGGCGGCGTCCAGGCCTGCCGGCGCAGCGTCACCGTGCCGGCATTGCGCGGCAGGCCGTAGAAGGCCGGGCCATGGACGCTGGCGAAGCCTTCCAGCCGGTGCAGCGCGCCGGCCGCGTCGAAGGCCTCGGCGTACAGCTCCAGTGCGCTGAGCGCGGTGTAGCAGCCGGCGCAGCCGCTGGCGTGCTCCTTCAGGTGGGCCGGGTGCGGTGCGCTGTCGGTGCCGAGGAAGTAGCGGTCGCTGCCCGAGGTGGCGGCGGCCACCAGCGCCTGGCGATGCACCTCCCGCTTGAGCACCGGCAGGCAGTAGTAGTGCGGGCGGATGCCGCCGGTGAAGATCGCGTTGCGGTTGTAGAGCAGGTGGTGGGCGGTGATGGTGGCCGCGGTGTGCGGCCCGGCCTCGGCCACGTACTGCGCCGCCTCGCGCGTGGTGATGTGCTCGAACACGATCTTCAGCCCCGGGAAGTCGCGCCGCAGCGGGATCAGCTGGCGGTCGATGAACACCGCCTCGCGGTCGAACAGGTCGATCTCGGCGTCGGTGACCTCGCCGTGCACCAGCAGCGGCAGGCCCTCGCGCTGCATCGCCTCGAGCGTGGCCCGGGTCTTGCGCAGGTCGCTCACGCCGGCATCGCTGTTGGTGGTGGCGCCCGCCGGATAGAGCTTGACGGCCACGACGCCGGCCGCCTTCGCGCGGACGATCTCCTCGGGCGGCATGTTGTCGGTGAGGTAGAGCGTCATCAGCGGCTCGAACGCCAGGCCCGCGGGCACGGCCGCGCGGATGCGCTCGCGGTAGGCCAGCGCCTGGGCCGCGGTGGTGACCGGCGGCTTGAGGTTGGGCATGATGATCGCGCGGCCGAACTGGCGCGCGGTGTGCGGCACGACGGCCGCCAGCGCGGCACCGTCGCGCACGTGCAGGTGCCAGTCGTCGGGCCGGCTCAGGGTCAGGGTGTCCGGGGAACTCATGCGGCGGATTGTCACCTGCGCGCGCGACCGCCCCCGCCGCACCGCCCGAACTGGCTGGGCAGCGCCGCGCTGTTCCGGCGATCACGGCCGCCCCAGGCCGGGCAGCATCCGCGACCGGGCCGTCAGGCCCCTGCCCCCGAACCCTCACCGGAGACCCTGGATGACCCGAACCTTCCTCGCCGCCGGCGTGCTGGCCACGCTCGCGGCGGCCGGCTGTGCCGTCATGGCGCCGTCCGCCGACGAGCCGCTCGGCCCGCCGGCCAAGGAGACCATCGTCGCGGTCGACACCACGCAGCAGTTGCTGCGCTTCAACGCCGGCCAGCCGCAGAATCTGCTCGACCGGCGCGCCCTCTCCGGCCTGCAGCCCGGTGAGCGGGTGCTCGGCATCGATCACCGCGTCGCCCGCGGACAGCTGTTCGCACTGGGCAGCAGCGGCCGGCTGTACCGCATCGACACCGCCACCGCCGCGGCCACGCCGGTCGGCAGCGCGCCGCTGGCGGTGGCGCTGAACGGCAGCGAGTTCGGCGTCGACTTCAACCCGACCGTGGACCGCCTGCGCGTCGTCAGCGACGCTGGCCAGAACCTGCGGCTGCACCCGGACACCGGAGCGGTCGTCGACGGCGACCCCAAGGCCGACGGCGTGCAGCCCGACGGGCCGCTGGCCTACGACGCCGCCGACGTGAACGCCGGCCGCACGCCGGCCGTGGTGGCGGCCGCCTACACCTACAACCAGCACGACGAGAAGCTCACCACCAACTTCGCGATCGACGCCCGCCAGGGCCTGCTGGTCACGCAGGGCAGCCGCGAGGGCGTGCAGCCCGTGGTGTCGCCGAACACCGGCCGGCTGCGGACGGTGGGCCCGCTGAACGCCGGCGCCTTCGAGCGCGCCAGCTTCGACATCGGCGACGTGAACAACACCGCCTATGCCGCGCTCACCGACCACGACGGCCGGGTGTCGCGCTGGGTGCGGATCGATCTCGCCACGGGCACCGCCACGAGCCTCGGCCGCATCGCTGGCGGCCAGCCGGTGGTCGGGATCGCGATCGAGCCCTGAGCCGCGGCGGGGCAGGCGCGCGGGCGCCGGTCGGCGCGCCCGGCCGGCCTCAGTGCTGCAGGATCTTCGACAGGAAGTCGCGCGCGCGCGGGGAGCGGGCCGAGGGGTCGCCGAAGAAGTCTTCCTTCCTGCAGTCCTCGCAGATCTTGCCCTGGTCCATGAAGATCACGCGGTGGCTGACCTTGCGCGCGAAGCCCATCTCGTGGGTCACGCACATCATGGTCATGCCCTCGTTGGCCAGTTGCACCATCACGTCGAGCACCTCGCCCACCATCTCGGGGTCGAGCGCCGAGGTCGGCTCGTCGAACAGCATCACGATCGGGTCCATGCTCAGCGCGCGGGCGATGGCCACGCGCTGCTGCTGGCCGCCCGAAAGCTGGCCGGGGAACTTGTCCTTGTGAGCGATCAGGCCCACACGCTCGAGCATCTTCAGGCCGCGCTTCTTGGCCTCGTCGGGGTTGCGCTTGAGCACCTTGATCTGCGCGAGGGTCAGGTTCTCGGTGACGCTCAGGTGCGGGAACAGCTCGAAGTGCTGGAACACCATGCCGACGCGCGAGCGCAGCTTGGGCAGGTCGGTCTTGGGATCGGCGATGCTGATGCCGTCGACCACGATGTCGCCCTTCTGGAACGGTTCGAGCGCGTTCACGGTCTTGATCAGCGTGCTCTTGCCCGAGCCCGAGGGCCCGCACACCACCACCACCTCGCCCTTCTTGACGTTGGTGGTGCAGTCGGTCAGCACCTGGAAGCTGCCGTACCACTTGCTGATGTTCTTGATGTCGATCACGGCGCTCTCCTGATCAGCGGATGATGGCGATCTTCTTCTGCAGCCGGCGCACGAGCATGCTCAGGCTGAAGCAGATCACGAAGTAGACGACGGCGGCGACCAGGTAGGTCTCGACCGGGCGGTTGAAGTTCTTGCCGGCGACCTCGAAGCCCTTGAGCAGGTCGTAGGCACCGATCGCGTAGACCAGCGAGGTGTCCTGGAACAGGATGATGGTCTGCGTCATCAGGACCGGCAGCATGTTGCGGAAGGCCTGCGGCAGCACGATCAGCTGCATGCTCTGCGAGTAGGTCATGCCGACCGCGTAGCCGGCATAGACCTGGCCCTTGGGCACGCTCTGGATGCCGGCGCGCATGATCTCGGAGTAGTAGGCCGCCTCGAACACCGTGAAGGTGATGATGGCCGACAGCTCGGCGCCCATCGGCCGCCCGATCAGCAGCGGGATCAGCAGGAAGAACCACAGGATCACCATCACCAGCGGGATGGAACGCAGCGTGTTGACGTAGAACGCCGCCGGGACCACCAGCCACCTCTTGCCCGACAGCCGCATCAGCGCCAGCAGGGTGCCCAGCACGATGCCGCCGACCATCGCGATCAGCGTGAGCTGCACCGAGAACACCAGGCCCTTGAGGACGAAGCCGGAGACGACATCCCAGTTCAGGAAGGAGAAGTCGAGGTTCAACATCATTTGCCTCCCGCCGTCATGCCGGGGACGCGCAGGCGGTCCTCGACGACCAGCATGATGCGGTTGATGGCGAAGGCCGAGATGAAGTACAGCGCCGTCACCGCTAGGTAGACCTCGACGCCGCGCGAGGTTTCCTCCTGCGCCTGCATCGCGAACATGGTGAGCTCGGCAATGCTCACCGCGAACGCGACCGACGAGTTCTTGATGATGTTCATCGACTCGCTGGTGAGCGGCGGGATGACGATGCGGAACGCCATCGGCAGCAGCACGTGGCGGTAGGTCTGGCCCAGCGTGAGACCCATCGCGAGACCGGCGTAGCTCTGGCCGCGCGGCAGGCTCTGGATGCCCGCCTTGACCTGCTCGGCGATGCGCGCCGAGGTGAAGAAGCCCAGCGCGAACACCACCAGCACGAAGCTGGGCACGCCGCGCAGGCTGGTGAAGAGCGACGGGATCACGTGGTACCAGAGGAACACCTGGACCAGCAACGGGACGTTGCGGAAGATCTCGGTCCACGCATTGCCCAGGAACACCAGCCGCTTGTCGGGCAGCGTGCGCAGGATGCCGACCAGCGAGCCGACCACCAGCGCGACCACCAGCGCCAGCAGGGCCACCGACAGCGTCCAGCCCCAGGCCGAGATCATCCAGTCGAGGTAGGTGATGTCGCCGCCGCTGCCGAAGCAGCGGGGGATGACCTCGCCATCGAGGGTGTTCTTGCAGAACACCTGCCAGTCCCATGTGGCCACGAGGGGCCTCCCTTTCCTGGGGTGCGCGAGCGCGCTTGCTGCGCCCGACGGAACGGCGCGGTTGGGTTGTACCCTTATCGCGCGCCCGACTCAAGCCGGGGCGATGCTGCCGCCCCGGCCCGGTCTGCCTGGATCACTTCTTCGCGTAGTCTTCCATCGGCTTGTTGTTGGGGTTCTTCAGCGTGTCCTTGAGGGTGTCGCTCATCGGCAGGCCGACCTTCGCGCCGGTGGGCGGCGTCGGCTGCATGAACCACTTGTCGTAGAGCGCGTTGATCTCGCCCGACTTCACCATGCCGGCGATCGTGGCGTTGACCAGCTTCAGCAGCGCCTCGTCGTCCTTGCGCATCATGATGGCGATCGGCTCGACCGACAGCACTTCGCCGACGATCTTGAAGTCCGCCGGGTTCTTGCTGCGCGCGATCAGCCCGGCCAGCAGGCTGCCGTCCATCACGAACACGTCGGCGCGGCCACTGTCGACCAGCAGGAAGCTGTCGGAGTGGTCCTTGCCGAACACTTCCTTGAACTCCATGTTCTCGGCCCGCTTGTTCTTGCGCAGCGTCTGCACCGAGGTCGTGCCGGTGGTCGTGGCCACCGTCTTGCCCTGCAGGTCGGCGATCGACTTGATGCCCGAGCTGGTCTTGACCGCCATCCGCACTTCCTCGACGAAGGTGGTGTTGGCGAAGGCCACGTCCTTCTGGCGGGTGGCGTTGTTGGTGGTCGAGCCGCACTCGAGGTCGACGGTGCCGTTCTGCACCAGCGGGATGCGGTTCTGCGACGTCACCGGCTGGTAGTTGACCTTGAGCTTGCGGCCGACCGCCTTCTCGATGTCCTCGACCGCCTTCTCGCAGATCGCCACGTGGTAGCCGACGTACTTGGCACCGCCCAGCGTGTACGACAGGACACCGGAGGACTCGCGCACCCCGAGGGTGATGGCGCCGGAGTCCTTGACCTTCTTCAGGGTGTCCTCGGCCTGGGCGAGGCCGGTGGCGGCCAGCGCGGTCACGAGGATCAAGAGCGATTTCTTCATGAAGACTCCTTGTGGGGATCGGTAACGGAAGAGCAAAAATCTACAGGAGGCTCGGCGCGCAGGCCATACGGGGTCGCCACAGGTGCACCGCCCCGGGATGCGAGCAGGGTTCGTGCCACACTGGGCACGGCTCAGGCCACCGCCCGCGGCACCGCACCGGCCGCCAGCGGCCCGGCGCCGGCCTGCAGCAGGTGCGCCCACAGCGCCCGGACGCCCGGCTTGACGTGCTTCGCGACCTCGGGGCGCTCGCGGTAGATGCGCACCTCCATGCTGAGCTCGAAGCTGCCCGACGGCGCGGCCGGCACCAGCTTGCGCGTCTTCAGCTCCTTGCGCACCGAACTGGCCGGCAGGAAGGCCAGGCCATGCCCCTCGAGCGCCATCGCCTTCAGGCCCTCGGCCATGTCGGTCTCGTAGATCGGGTCGAGCAGCACCGGCAGCGGCGTCTGCTTGATGATCAAGTCCACCAGCTGCCCGAGGTAGGCGCCGCTGGCATAGCCCAGGAAGGGCACCCGCTCGCGCTCACGTCCGGGCAGGCGGAACAGCGGCTCGCCGTCCGGCCCGGCCTTGGCGTAGGCGCGCAGCGACTCCTCGCCGAGCGTCAGCATCTCGTAGCGATCGGTGTTGAGCTGCAGCGGCTGCGCCGGGTGGTGGTAGGCGATCAGCAGGTCGCAGCTGCCCTCGGTCAGGCGCAGCACCGCATCGTGCACGTTGAGCGCGATCAGGCGGCTCTTCAGCGCACCGGATTCGCGCTTCAGGTCGCGGTTGAGCTCCATGATCCAGTGCGGAAAGAAGGCGAATGCCAGCGTATGGGGCACCGCGAACTCGATCATGTCCGGCCCCGCGGCCCGGTGGCCGCGCAGCAGGTTGCGGGTGGCCTGCAGCGCCACCAGGATCTCCAGGGCCTGGGCATGGAAGCTCTCGCCGGCCGGCGTGAGGCGGGTCGGGTAGGACGAGCGGTCGACCAGATCCGTGCCGGCCCAGGCCTCCAGCGCCTGGATCCGGCGCGAGAACGCCGGCTGGGTCACGTGACGCAATTGGGCCGAGCGCGAGAAGCTGCGCGTCTCGGCCAGGCTCACGAAGTCTTCCAGCCACTTGGTCTCCACGCGCCGCAGTGTAGCCAGCGCCCGGCGCTTCGCGGCGCCGGTTCAACGGAGCACGGCTTCCTTCAGCTCCACCAGCTCCACCTCCACGGTCGCGTCGCCATCACCGAGCCAGACCGTCCCGTCCTGCACCGTGCACTGCAGCTTCATGCTGCGGCGGGCCAGCAGCGCGAGTGCCGTGCTCGCCTCGGCCGGGACCTGGCGAACGCGCAGGTTCGCCAGCTTCTCCAGCGGCCCGCGGTTCTGACCCCACCACAGGCTGCCGTTGCGGCCGTAGATGTACAGCACCACCTCGCGCGAACGGTGGCTGGCCTTGCGCACCCACTTCTCTTCCGGCTGGCCGACATCGACCCACAGTTCGATGTCGCCGACCAGGCTGCGCCGCCACAGGTCGGGCTCGTCCATCTCGGTCATCGCGTTGGCGAAGGACAATGGCGCCTGATCCTCGCCTGCGGCGTGCAAGGCGTAGGCGAGCAGCCGCACCATCATCCGCTCGTCGTTCTCCGACGGGTGCTGGGCCAGCGTCAGCGCATGGGTGCCGTAGTGGGCACGGTCCATGTCGGCGACCTGGAGTTCGGCCTTGAAGACCGTTGATTTGAGAGCCATGGAGAGTGTCGCGATGCCGAGCAAGAAATTCGATCTGGAGAAGGACAAGGCCAAGAAGACCCTGGGGCGGCTCGCGCAGTCTGGCACACCGCAACGCTTCGGCGCGGCGGCGGCCCCGGCGCCGGACCGGCGCGCACAGCGCCGTCTAGACCAGGCGGCCGGACTGGTGCCGTTCGCGACCAAGCTGCCGGCCCCGCTGGTGGCGGCGCTCCATGCCGCCGCCGAGGCCGGCGGCGAGACGCCGGGCGCGCTGCTGGCGCGGCTGCTGCAGGCCGGGCTGCCCGGTTACCATGCAGGCACTGACACCCAGGAGGGCTGATTGGCCACCCCGAACTACTCCTACGAGAAGCGCCAGCGCGAGCTGGCGAAGAAGCGCAAGAAGGAAGAGAAGCTCAAGCGCAAGTCCACCGGCTCGGGTGCCGGTGAAGGCGGCGAGCCCGAGGCCGGCGACGCGGCGGACGACACGCCGCCGGTCGACGGCACCCCGCCCGCGGGTGGCTCCAGCGCCGGCTGAACGGCCCCTCGCGGCTCAGGACGCGGCGACGTCGGCCGCCGCCTCGGCGCCGCCTTGCTGCTGCAGCGCCCACATCTGCGCGTAGCGCCCTTCGCGGGCCAGCAGTTCGGCATGCGTGCCGCGCTCGACGATGCGGCCCGCCTCCATCACCAGGATCTGATCGGCGTCGACCACGGTCGACAGCCGGTGCGCGATGACCAGTGCGGTCTTGTTGCGCGCCGCGGTCTGCAGCTCGGCCTGGATCGCCCGCTCGTTGGCCGAGTCGAGCGCCGAGGTGGCCTCGTCGAAGATCACGATCGGCGGATTCTTCAGCAGCGTGCGCGCGATCGCCACGCGCTGCTTCTCGCCGCCGCTCAGCTTCAGGCCACGCTCGCCGACCACCGTGCCGTAGCCCTTCGGGGTCGAAGCGATGAAGCCGTGGATGCGCGCCGCCTGGGCCGCCGCCTCGATCTCGGCCTGGCTCGCCCCGGGGCGACCGTAGGCGATGTTGTAGGCCACGGTGTCGTTGAACAGCACCGTGTCCTGCGGCACGATGCCGATGGCGCGGCGCAGGCTGGCCTGGGTGAGCTGGCGGATGTCGTGGCCGGCGATCGTGATGCGGCCCTCGCCCACGTCGTAGAAGCGGTACAGCAGCCGCGCCAGCGTGCTCTTGCCCGCACCCGACGGCCCCACCACCGCGATCGTGTGGCCGGCCGGGATCTCGAAGCTCAGGCCGTGCAGGATGGGCCGCCCCGCTTCGTAGGCGAATCCGACGTTCTCGAAGCGAACGACCGGCGGCGCCTCGGCGTGCAGGTCCTGAGCGTCGGGTGCGTCGCGCACCTCGCGCTCGCGCTCCAGCAGGTCGAACATCTTGTCGAGATCGGTCAGCGCCTGCTTGATCTCGCGGTAGATCACGCCCAGGAAATTGAGCGGGATGTAGAGCTGGATCATGAAGGCGTTGATCATCACCAGGTCGCCCAGCGTCATGCGTCCGGACACCACGCCCTCCGTGGCGCGCCACAGCATCGCGATCAGCGCGATGGCGATCAGCAGCTGCTGGCCGGTGTTGAGCAGCGACAGCGTCGACTGCGACTTGAGCTTCGCCCGGCGCAGCCGATCCAGGCTCTCGTCGTAGCGCTTCGCCTCGAAGTCCTCGTTGTTGAAATACTTGACGGTCTCGTAGTTCAGCAGCGAGTCGATCGCCTTGGAATGCGAGCTCGAGTCCAGCTCGTTCATCGTCTTGCGGAACTTCGTGCGCCACTCGGTCACGAGCACGGTGAACCCGATGTAGACCACCAGCGCGGCCAGCGTGATCCACGCGAACATCGCGTCGAACTTGACCGCCAGCAGCCCGAGCACGAGACTGACCTCGACCAGCGTGGGCAGGATGCTGTAGAGCGAATACGAGATCAGCGACTGCACGCCGCGCGTGCCGCGCTCGATGTCGCGCGTCATGCCGCCGGTCTGGCGCTCGAGGTGGAAGCGCAGGCTCAGCGCGTGCAGGTGCTGGAACACCTGCAGCGAGATGCTGCGCGACGCGCCCTCGGTCGCCTTGGCGAACACCAGCTCGCGCAGCTCGGTGAACAGCGAGGTCGACAGCCGCAGCGCGCCGTAGGCCAGCAGCAGCCCCGCCGGCACCACCAGCGCGGCACGTGGATCGCCCAGCGGGATGGACAGCGCGTCCACCAGCTGCTTCAGCAGCAGCGGCACGCCGACGTTGGCGAGCTTGGCCGTGATCAGGCAGGCCAGCGCCGCGATCACGCGGAACTTGTAGACCCACAGGTAGGGCAGCAACCGGGCGAGCGTGGCCCAGTCGGAGCGCGCCGCAGCGACCGGGCCCGCAGCAGAGGCTGCCGGGCCGGCAGCGGCCGGCGGCGGACTCAGGGTTTCAGCGCGACGCATCAATCACAATCTCCACAATGACCCGCCCTCACCCGCCGAGCCGCCGATGAACGACCAGCCGCAGCCCCACCCCAACCTGCTGGGCGCCCACCTCACCCAGGTCGATCCCGACCTCGTGCTCGTGCTGCGGGTCATGCCGATGCCGGCCGACGCCAACCCCAACGGCGACATCTTCGGTGGCTGGATCATGGCCCAGGTCGACCTGGCGGGCGCGGTGCTGCCGGCCCGCGTGGCCCGTGGCCGCATTGTCACAGTGGCGGTCAACCAGTTCGTTTTCAAGCAGCCGGTATCAGTCGGCGACCTGCTCAGCTTCTACGCCCGCGTCGAGCGCATCGGCCGCACGTCCGTCACGGTGCACGTGGTGGTCTATGCCGAACGCAACCCGGCGGACCCGGTGGTGGTCAAGGTGACCGAGGCCAACCTGACCTACGTGGCGATCAACATGGACGGCAGCCCGCGCGAGATCCCGCGCGACTGAGCCGCCGCCGTCAGCCTGCGGTGACCGGCCGGCGCCGCAGGCGCGCGACCAGGCGCCAACCCAGCAGCACCGCGAGGATGGCCGCATAGACCGCGACCTCGGCATAGTTGTGCTTGGCCGAGCGCATCCAGAAGAAGTGCAGGATCGCAAGCAGCGCCACGGCGTAGACAAGCCGGTGCAGCGCCTGCCAGCGCTTCGCGCCCAGCGCCCGGATCGCGCGGTTGAACGAGGTGGCCGCCAGCGGCGCCATCAGCAGCAGGGCGGCGAAGCCGACCAGCGCGAACGGCCGCTTCGGGATGTCGCGAGCGATGTCGGCGAGGACCAAACCCATGTCCAGCCAAGCGTAGCAGAGGAAGTGCAGCACGCCGTAGAAGAAGGCGAACAGACCCAGCATGCGCCGAAAGCGCAGCAGTGCCGGCTGGCCGGTCCATTGCCGCAGCGGCGTGACGGCCAGCGTGAGACAGAGGAAGCGCAGCGTCCAGTCGCCGGTGGCGCGGATCAGCGCCTCGGCCGGGTTGGCGCCCAGCGTGTTGGCCAGGGCGCCGTAGAGCAGCCAGGCGAACGGCAGCAGGCTCGCCACGAACAGCAGCGGCTTGGCGGCCGGCCGCAGCAGCACCGATGCGGCACGGCGCGCGCCCCGGGGCGCCGGCAGCGTGGCGCTCATCGTCAGAAGTTCTTGGCGAGATCGAGGCCCGCGTACAGCTGACCGACCTGCGCCTCGTAGCCGTTGAACATCTGCGTCGGGCGCTTCTTCTGGAAGATGCCGTCCTCGCCGATGCGGCGCTCGGTGGCCTGGCTCCAGCGCGGGTGGTCGACCTTGGGGTTCACGTTCGAGTAGAAGCCGTACTCGTGCGAGGCCGCCTTGAACCAGGCGGTCTTCGGCTGCTGCTCGACGAAGCGGATCTTGACGAGGGACTTGGCACTCTTGAAGCCGTACTTCCACGGCACGACCAGCCGCACCGGCGCGCCGTTCTGGTTGGGCAGCACCTCGCCGTACATGCCGAAGGCCAGCAGGGTCAGCGGGTGCAGGGCTTCGTCGAGGCGCAGGCCTTCGACGTAGGGCCACTCGAGCACGCGCGAGCCGACGAAGGGCATCTGCTTCGGGTCGGCCAGGGTCACGAACTCGACGAACTTCGCGTTGCCGGTCGGCTCGACGCGCTTGATCAGTTCGGCCAGCGAGTAGCCGACCCACGGGATCACCATCGACCAGCCCTCGACGCAGCGCAGGCGGTAGATGCGCTCCTCCATCGGGGCGAGCTTGAGCAGATCCTCGATGCCAAGGGTCTGCGGCTTCTTCACCTCGCCCTCGATCGCCACCGTCCAGGGCCGCGTCTGCAGCTTGCCGGCGTTGCGCGCCGGGTCTTCCTTGCCGGTGCCGAACTCGTAGAAGTTGTTGTAGCTGGTAGCGTCCGCGTAGGCGGTCGGCTTCTCGACCGTCGAGGCGCCGGTGACGCCGCTGCGTGCGCCGGGCAGGGCCGCGAGCTTGCCGGCCCGGGGGGCCTGCTGCGCCAGCGCGTCGCGCTGCGCCCAGCCGGCCAGCGCGGCGCCGGCGCCGCCGGCGGCCAGCAGACGCAGGAACTCTCGCCGCTGCTCGTAGGCCGCACGCGGCGTGATCTCGCTGGCCACGGGATGGAGGTAGCCCGAACGGGCTTGTCGAGGAAGCAGCATGGTCGATCGCCTGGTGAGGAACGCGAAGGTTCGAAGGCCGGCGCCGGGCGGGAGTTCCGTCACGGGCCGCACATCCTTGCACAACAGTCGCGGCGCGACGAGCGACCTTACAGCCCGAGCTCGCGTCCCAGGCGATTCGTCAGAGCGCCGAGAAGTCGGTGGACAGGATGCCGTCGTCGTCCTCGTCGCCGTACAGGCGCAGCGCCTGGGCCGGCTTGCGATCGCGGAAGCTCTTGCGTGCGTACAGCTTCTCCTGCGCCTGCACCGGCAGGTCGGTGATGCGCAGGACCTGGCGGGCGATCAGCACGTCGATCAGGTCCTCGAGCACGCGCACGACGTCGGCATCGAGCTTCGCGAACTCGCTCTGCGGCGTGCTGCCGGCGCCGACGAAGGCCTGCACCTCCGGGTGGTCAGGCGGCAGGAACTCCGCGCCCGCTTCCGGATGGCGGTGCAGGCTCAGGACGCGGCCGTCGGCGTGGCGCAGGGCATAGGGCATGGCGCTGCCGACTTTAATCGGCGCAGCGTCCTGCCGCTTACAACTGCCCGTAGGAGTGCAGGCCCGACAGGAACATGTTCACGCCGAGGAAGGCAAAGGTGGTGACCACCAGGCCGACCAGCGCCCACCAGGCGGCCACCGTGCCGCGCAGCCCCTTCATCAGCCGCATGTGCAGCCAGGCCGCGTAGTTGAGCCAGACGATCAGTGCCCAGGTCTCCTTCGGGTCCCAGCTCCAGTAGCCGCCCCAGGCCTCGGCGGCCCACAGCGCGCCGAGCACGGTCGCGATCGTGAAGAAGGCGAAGCCGACCGCGATGGCGCGGTACATCACGTCGTCGAGCAGTTCCAGCGCCGGCAGCTTGGCGACGATCGGCCGCCGCAGCGCCAGCGTCAGCGCGAAGAAGGCGCCGACGCCGCCGATCAGGCGCATCGCCGAGCCGAGCGAAGCCACCGTTTCGGCCTGCAGCGGCGCGAACGCCGCGAAGGCCCCCAGCACCGCCAGCAGGCCCACCGGCAAGGCGATGAAGGCGGTCACCAGCGCGCGCGTCGCGGCCGTTTTCAGCAGGTAGGCCCAGGCGACCATCGCGGCCAGCGCGAAGGTGCCGTAGCCGACGAAGTTGGCCGGCACGTGCACCTTCATCCACCAGCTCTGCAGCGCCGGCACCAGCGGCTGGATCTCCTGCGCCTCGCGCGCCACCGTGTACCAGAGCAGGAAGCCGACCGCCGCGCTGACCACCAGCATCACGAAAGCCCCGAGCGAGCGCACGCTGCCCTCGCCGCTGCCGGCATTGGCGGCCCGGCCGCTGGCCGTGCTGGCGGCGCGCTGCAGGTAGTTGGCCTCGAAGTACAGGTAGAACAGCGCCGTCATCCAGGCGAACAGCACGAACACCTCGTAGAGGTTGCTGACCGGGATGTGGCCGATGTCGGCGCCGATCTGGTGGCTCTCGTACCAGCGCACCAGGGTGCCGGTGAGCGCCATGAACACCGCGCCCCAGGCCAGCAGCGAGCCGATCTTCTCGGCCGTGGCCTGGCTGTCGCGCTGCTTGAAGAAGCCGATCCAGTAGAACAGCGTGCTCATGAAGAACAGCGTGCACATCCACAGGATCGCAGTCTGGCTCGCGAACAGGTACTTCAGCAGGAACAGCTGCTGCCCGGCCTCGAGGTCGGCACCGAAGCCGTCGGTGGTGCGGCTGTAGAGGCCGATCGCGAGGAAGCTGGCGAGCGCGACGGCAATCGCCAAACCACGCAGCGGGCCCCAGAACCAGCCCAGGCCGATGACCAGTGGCGTCGCGCCGGCGAGGATGCCGAGTTCGTAGCCGTCCATGTGGCCGCCATAGCGCTGGAAGGCATAGCCGGCGCCGGCCACGACCAGCAGCGCGAAGATCCAGTCGAAGGCGCTGCGCCGGGCGAAGTAGCCGCTGCGACCGATCGTCAGCATGGCGGGGGGCGTGGTGGTGTTCATGCGCTTTCCTTCGCTAGGAGGCTGTCGCGAATCTGCTCGAACTCGCGGTCGGTATCGAGCGTCTGCCGGGTCGACGACAGCGCGGCGGTCAGGCGCGTGCCGCCGCCGTCCGGTGCGTCCTCGAGCCACACCCACAGGCGGCGCTCGCGCACATAGAGCATCGCGAACACGCCGATGATCAGCAACAGGCAGCCGAGGTAGACCAGCGTCTTGCCCGGCGTGCGCGTCACCTGGAACACGCTGGCCTGCACCTGGGTGTAGTCGTCCAGCGCCAGCAACACCGGCGCCGGGTAGAAGAAGGCATCCGAGAGCGACAGCACGGCCTGTGTCATGAAGGCCTGGGTGGCCTCGTCGGGCGCGAGGGGCTTGAGGCCGGCGCGCTCGCGCGTCAGGTTCAGCAACTCGAACAGCGTGCCGTTGAGGATGCGCAGCAGCACGTCCGAGGTGCGCTCGCGGTCGGCTTCCGGCACGCTGGCCTCCAGGAAGCCCGACAGCGCCTGCAGCCCGCCGACGGCCGGTTCGCCCGCGCGCACCGGCTCGATGCCAGCGTAGAGGTCCAGCGCACGCCGCGCCGATACCGTCAGTTGCTCGGCCAGTTCGGGCTTGTCGGCCGGCGTGGCACGGGTCACGTAGCGCTGCACCGCGGCCTCGCGCAGCGCCCGCTCGTTGAGGCCACCGCGCAGCCGCATCCAGCCGGCCAGGCCGTCGGCGTCGTCGGCCGGAATGCGCAGGTAGCGGAATGGCTCGTTGGGCGTCTCGCGCACCCCGGCGAGGAAGACGCGCTGGCCATCGAGCGTAAGCGGCAGCGAGTAGTTGTTGTACTCGCGGGCCTGGCCGGCCGCGTCGCGCAGCTTGTAGCTGATCGACGGCCCGACGTTCTGCAGCGTCTTCTCGGTGCGCGTCTTCGCGCCGGAACCGAGGTGGCTCTCGAGCCGGTTGACGAGATCGACCTTGCGCACGTCGGTGCCGCCGTTCGCATCGACCGCCGCGAGGTTCTCGACATTGATGACGCGCAGCCCGGTGAATTCGAGGCCGAGCGTCTGGCCGTCGCGCTCGCTCTGGATCTTGGTCTCGGTGCCGACCTCGCCGTCCATCTGGAACGGCGTCCCGCCACCCAGCGGCCAGCCCCGGAGCTTGAGCTTGGAGCCGCCGTCCTCGAAGCTCGACAAGTAGATCATCACGCCGCGGTGCTGCACCGGCTCGTTGACCTTCACGGTCGCGGTGCGGGTGGCGCCGGTGTCGCGGTCGTGCAGCACGATGTCGCTGGCGAATCGCTTGGGCATGCCGGTCGGGTAGAAGTCGACCAGGAACTTCTTCAGCTCGATGTCGAACGGCAGCGGCTGCAGCACCACGCCGTCCTTCAGCTGGATCACCGCGGTGCCGCCACGCTGGCCTTCGCCGACCAGGATGTTGCCGCGGTAGGTCGGGTTGCCCTCGGAGAGCACGTGCTCGGCCGGCACGTTGCGCAGCAGGCCGGCCCCGGGCCAGGCGGATTTGTCGAACAGCGCCATCTGCGCACGCACCACCAGGTCGCCATCGAACAGGCCGCCGATGCAGATCAGCACGATCGCCGAGTGCGCGGCCAGGTAGCCGAGCTTGTTGGCGGCACCCTTTCGGGCCGCCACCATCACGCCGCCCTCGCGTTCCTGCAGCTTCGCCTTCCAGCCGCCAGCGGCCAGCAGCGCTGAGACGCGGGCCAGCACGTCGGCGCGCGCTTCGTCGAGCGTGCCTTCGGCGCGATGGTGGAAGGACCTGAGGCTGCTCGCGCGGATCTGCTCTTTGTAGGCCTTCAGGTCGACCAGGATCTTCGGCGCGTTGCGCGCGATGCACAGGCTGGTCGACGCGACCAGGAAGGCCAGGATCAGCAGGAACCACCAGGCGCTGTAGACCGCATAGAGGTCGAGTGCGTCGAACACCTGGGCCCAGAACGGCCCGAACTGGTTCACGTAGTTGTTCATCGACTCGTGCTGCCGCAGCACGGTACCGATGACCGAGGCGATGCAGATCACGGTCAGCAGCGTGATCGAGAACCTCATCGACGACAGCACCTCGACCGCTGCACGCAACGTGCGCGAGCGGGTCGGCAGTTCGAGGCCGGTGGTACTGACGGTCATGGGAAAAGGACGATTCGGCGAGGGGCGAACAGGCAGAGGCGGCAACGGCCCGAAAGTTCAAACGGCGCGCCGCACAAACACGAAGGCCGGCGTCGAGCCGGCCTTCGGGAAAGCGCGCTGACGCGTCCGGGTCAGCGCAGCCCGGCGATGTAGTCGGCCACCGCCTTGAGCTCCTTGTCGCTGAGCTTGGCCGCGATGACGCTCATCTGGGCGTTGTTGTTGCGTGCGCCGCCGCGGAAGGCCACCAATTGCGCCTCGGTGTAGTCGGCATGCTGGCCGCCGACGCGCGGGTACTGGGCCGGAATGCCCGCCCCGGTGGGGCTGTGGCAGCCGGCGCAGGCCGGCACCTGCTTGTCGGCGATGCCGCCGCGGTAGATCTGCTGGCCCAGCGTGACGGTGTCCTTGCTCTTGGCAAAGCCCGGCTTGGCCTGCTTGCTCGCGTAGAAGGCCGCCACGTTGCGCATGTCATCCTCGCTGAGGGTCGAGGCGAAGCCCTTCATGATGGCGTTGTTGCGCTTGCCCGACTTGAACTCGGCCAGCTGCTTGGCGAGGTACTCCGGGTGCTGACCCGCCAGGATCGGGTTGGCCGGGCTGCCGCGCGAGCCGTCGGCGGTGTGGCAGGCGGCACACACCGCGGTGGAGATCGCCTCGCCCTTCTTGAGGTCGGGCTTGGCAGGCGCCTTGGCCTCCTCCGCCAGAACCGGGGTCACGAGGGCGGCGGCCAACAGGAACGACAGGAGAGACTTCATGGGCGAGCGATGGAGGAGTGGGTGGCGAACGGGTCCGACCCGTCGGCTAACCAGCGATTTTACAATGCCGCATGAACTCGCCCACTCCGGCGGTCCCGGACCCCGCCAAAGTGGCGCTGGCCTGGACCCACACCGCCCGCTTTCTCACCACCGCCGCGCGGATGGAACACCTGCCGGTCAACGAGCTGCCGGAGATTGCCTTCGTGGGCCGCTCGAACGCCGGCAAGTCCACCGCGATCAACCTGCTGACGCAGCAGAAGCGCCTGGCCTTCGCGTCGAAGACGCCCGGCCGCACCCAGCACATCAACCTGTTCTCGCTCGGCCCGAAGGACGCGCCCGACGCGCTGTTCGCCGACCTGCCGGGCTACGGCTACGCGGCCGTCGCGCGCGGCGCGAAGCTGCGCTGGCAGCAGGTGATGGCGGAGTACCTGGAAACGCGGCGCAGCCTGTCGGGCGTGGTGTTGATGGTCGATTCGCGGCTGGGCTTCACCGAACTCGACCAGCAGCTGCTGGCCTTCGTGGCGCCGCGTGTCGGCACCGGCGAGATCAAGCTGCTGGTGCTGCTGACCAAGGCCGACAAGCTCAACCGCCGCGAGGCCGATGCCGCGCTCGCTGCCGCACAGGGCGTGCTGGGCCAGCTGGCGACCGACGACGCCGACCTGAGCCTCGCGCTGTTCTCGGCGCTGAGCCGGCGCGGCGTCGGTGATGCCGCCCAGGTGCTGCACACCTGGGCGCACGGCGACCCGGCGCCGGAACCGCCCCAGGCAGGCTGAACGAGCCGCGGCCGCTCAGGGGCGGCCGAGCAGCAGATAGACCGCGGTGTCGCCGCGCGGCGCGTAGGCCACGCCGACATAGAGCGGGCCCAGCCCGGTATCCGCGCCGAGGAACACGCTCGTGCCGGTACGCAGGTCGCCGAGGCTCATCTGGCGGCGTTCGGCCCAGGCATTGCCGGCCTCCAGCGAGAAGCCGGCGAAGAAGCCGCGGGTCAGTGCCGGCGGGGTCAGCCGGTAGTAGTAGCTGGCGCGACCGAACAGCAGGTAGTTGCCCTCGACCTGGCCCGGTTCGTAGCCCGACAGGTTCTGGAAGCCGCCGAGCGCATACAGGCCGCGCCCCAGCGGCGCCGAGCGGCCGGCGAACAGCGTGCTGCCGTAGAAGTTCAGCGTGTGCTTGGCGGCCCAGGTGGTGGCGACATTCACGTTGGCCTCGACGCGGCTGAAGTCGCGCTCGGCTTCGCCGGCATCGCTGCCGCTGCGCACCCGCCCTCCGGCCAGCTCGCCGACCAGCCGGTAGCCCTCCTGCGCGAAGAAGGCGTAGTCGAGCTGGTCGACGATGGCCCGCAGGCGCAGGCCGATCTCGCGCCGCTCGGTGCCGCCGCCGGGCGCGGCGAAGTCGCGACTGACGATCAGCGTCTTGTCATCCCAGCGCTGCAGATAGGGTCCGAGCCGCAGCTCGCCGAACTCGCCCCAGGGCTGGCCGAGGTCGACGCCGAGGCGCAGGCTGCTGCGGCGGAAGCGACCGCTCTCGGGCCCTTCGGCGCCGGCGTAGGTGACGACCTCGCGGCGGTCGGCGCTGGCCGTCGGGGCGAGGAACCAATCGTGGCCCAGCGAGGTGTTCCAGCCCAGCGGGCGGTACCACTCGGTGGACCAGCCCGGCCGCGAGCCGATCTCGACCACGTTGCGCCACTCGCTGCCCACCGCGTCGAGCCAGCGCCAGACGTGGGCGATCTTGACGTTGAAGCTGCTGCGCCCGCTGAAGTCGGTGGACAGGCCGAGCCCGAAGCGGAAGTAGTTCGGCCCCCAGGACTTCTCCTCGAGGTTGAACACCACGCCGTCGTCGCCGCTGCCGGTGCGCAGCAGCTGGTAGTCGACGCGGGTGTAGTCGCCGCTGGCCGCAAGGCGGCGCGCGTCCCGCTCGGCGGCATCGGCAGCGAAGGGTTGGCCGGGACGGGTCTCCAGCTGCTCGGCGAAGCGCTCCGGCCGCGTGACCTCGCTGCCGTCGAACTTCACGAACTCCAGCACGGGCTGCGGCAGGCCGGGCCGCGCCCGCGCCTGCGCCCAGCCCTGGTAGCTGGCCGGATCGACGCCGTAGGCCTCGAGCTGCAGCACCATCTGGGCCGTCTGCAGCTCGCCCAGCTCGATGAGTTCCGCGGCCTTCGCGAAATCGGCCGACGTCAGCAGGCCGAGCTGCGGCGCGATCAGCAGATCGCGCGGGCCCAGCGTCGCCAGGCTGCGCTGCACGTTCTGCTCGGTCAGGATGTTGATCATCTGCGTGGTCACGCCGATCAGCGAGCCCAGCGTGTCGCGCGCACCCAGCGGCGTGCCGATGTTGACGGCGATCACGACGTCGGCGCCCATCGCGCGCGCCACGTCCACCGGCAGGTTGTTCACCAGCCCGCCGTCGCCGAGGATGCGCCCCTCGATTTCGGTCGGCGCGAACACGCCGGGCACGCTCATGCTCGATCGCATCGCAAGCGCCAGATCGCCCTCCTTCAGCACCAGCGGCCGGCCGTTCTCCATGTCGGTGGCAACGGCACGAAAGGGCGTGGGCAGGCGGTCGAAATCGCGCACCGCACGGACCGGCAGCGTGTACCGGCGCAGCAACGACTCCAGCCCGCGGCTCGACAGCGTGCCGATCGGCACGCGTAGCTCGCCGTCGCGCAGGCCGATCTCGAGCGCCGAGGCGATCTCGAAGTCCGTCTCCTTGCGCCGCTGCGACAGCTCGCGGCGCGCAACGCGGGTCGCGAACAGCTGGTCCCAGTCGACCTTGAGCAGCTCGCGCTCCAGCGACTCGGCGCTCATGCCGCTCGCATACAGGCCGCCGATGATCGCGCCCATCGAGGTGCCTGCGATCAGATCGATCGGGATGCGCTCGCGCTCCAGCACCTTCAGCACGCCGACGTGCGCAAGGCCGCGTGCGCCACCCCCCGACAGCACGAGACCGATGCGCGGGCGCCCCGCAGGCTGCAGGGAGCGCGGCTCCGCCACAGGCGCAGCGGCACGGGCCGCGGCCGGCGCCGAGGCGGCGGCCGCAGCCGCCGGCAGCGGCGACGGGGGTGCCGCGGCGCCCGTCTCGCCCGCTTCGGCCACCGTCGCCGCCGCGGCGATCACGGCGAGCAGGACTCCCCGGAGCGACGACAGGACGCAGATGCGGTACATGCCGGGATTGTGCGGGGCTCTCGCACGATCCCCGCGACGGCGCCGCGATGACGCCGCGCCTCAGCCCAACGTGGTGTCGCGGCCGCGCGGCGGCGCCATCAGGGCGTCGACGGCGCGCTCGATGAGGTTGCGCTGCTCCAGCGGCCCGGCCAGGCCACCGTCGGCCAAGCGCTCCAGCGCACGCCGCGTGAGGCCGTGCGTGAGTCCGAGTTCGGCGTCGCTGAACAGCCAGTGCTCACGCGACTCGTCGACCCACAACACGCGCGCCACGGTCCAGTCGCCGCGGGCGACCAGCCGGCACCAGGTACCGACCGCCAGGTGCTGCAGCCAGCTGCGCGCGCCCCCCATGGGCGCCTCGGGTATCAGCGCCGCCGGCACGGTGTCGAGCGTCGCGATGTCGAACATCGAGTCGCCGGCCGGCGTGCGCGGCGCTGGCTCGTCCGGCAGTTCTTCCTCGCGCATCCGGCGCACGATTTCCTCGGGTGTGAGGGAAGCCCCCGCACTCCCGGTCGGCCGCAACAGGTCGGTGTGGCACGCCATCAGAGTGGCCAGCACGGCGTCACGTTGCGAGGGCGGTGTGGCGATGCGCGCCATGCCCTGCTGCAGCCGCTGCACCAGCCCCGGCACCGCAGCCACCAGGCGGCGGCGGTCGTCCTCGCTGCGCAGCGGCGCAAGGCTGGCGAGCAGATCCGGCACCACGGTCAGCAGGCCGCGCGTCGTGTCGGCCTGCTCGCCGTCGTTGATCAGGGCATGCGCCAGCACCTCGGGCCACGGCCCGGTGAGGAAGTGCTGCAGCGTCTCGTCCAGCACCACCGCCGCGGCCGGGCTGGCCGGCGTACTGCCCTCGATGCGCCACGGCGAGGTCGCGTCCTGCAGTTCGAGCCGCACCTGGCGGCGCAGCGCCTCGACCATCGTGACGCGCCGCGCGGCGGCCTGCAGCTTGGCGATCGGCGCAGCGGCCTCGCGCCGCTCGGCGTCGAGCTCGCCGACCAGCAGCGAATCGAGCGCGGTCAGCGCCTGCGCGTGCACCGCGATCGCCGGCGTCGCCGCCTGCAGGCGCGTGAACAGCACCTCGACGTCGCGCAGCAACGTGCACAGCCGGGGATCATCGTCATCCTGGAAGCCGGCCGTGTGCGACGCGAGCCGGATCATCATCTGCCAGATCGGGTGCGAGTGATCCTCCAGCACCCGGGGCTCTCGCAGCGCCACGCGCAGCAGCGGCGCCTGCAAGCTGGCCAGCGTGGAACGCACCGGCAGTGGCAGCAGCGCGTCGTCGAGCACGGCGCCGCTCAGGTGGGCCACCAGCAGCATGATCTCGCGGTCGTCGTCGTGGCGGCCGGCCGCCTCGAGGAAGGGCAGCCGCGCCATCAGGCGGTCGGCGCCCTGGATCCCCAGCGGTCGGCGCGACAGCACATGCACCAGATTGCGGTCGAGCTGCTGCAGCGAATCGGCCTCGTCCATCGGACCGGCGCGCGTGGCACCGTCGATGTTCGCGTAGCGCGTGCTGAGGCGGCTGCGCAGGCTGTCGAGTGCGCCGGGACGCGTGAGGTCGTAGCCGGAATTCGGCGGCGCGACCCGCCGTGCCGCCGGCGTGGAACTGGCCTTCCAGGCCGCCTGGCCGACCCCCCAGTCGGCCAGGCGCCGGCCGGCGTCGATCGCGACCTGCTTCAGCGCCTGTGCCAGCGGCTCGCCGCTGGCACGCATCAGCGCCTTGCGGGCCGGTGCGCCGAGGCCCAGCACCTCGCTGGCGTCCCACACCGCGCGCACCAGCAGCTCGGGCCGCAGCAGGTTGGAGGTTGTGCGCACCGTGTCCTGGCCGCGCAGCGTCGCGGTGCGCGACTGCAGCTCGTGCAGCTCGTGCTCGGCGGCATGGTCGACCAGCTGCACCGCGCGCAGCAGCTCGATGTTCTCTTCGGCCTCGGCTTCGTCGACCAGCGTCAGCGCTTCGGCCGACCAGACCGGCCGCGGCGACAGCGTCGCGCCCGCGTCGGGCACGCCGGCCTCGATCTCGCTGCGCCAGCGCGAACCCAGCAACTCACCGACGCGACGCGCCCACAGCGGATGGTTGTGGCGCAGGGCCAGCTCGGCGTCATCGCGCGGGCGCGCCGGCAGTTCGCGCAGCGCGCTGCGGGTGGTCGGCGCGTGCAGCGCCTGCAGGGCCTCGTTCGCGACCCGGCTCATCCAGCGCGGCACCTCCGCGAGGCAGCTGTCGAGGTAGCGCTGCAGCAGCGGCGAGACATCCATGCTCCCAATTATCCCGGGAGCGTTCGCCGAACGCGCATGAAAAAGGGCCGCATTCCTGCGGCCCTTGCTGACGCGGTTCTGGGCAGAGCCCAGGCGGCCGGCCTCCCGTGGGGGGCCGGCCGGACATCACATGTCCATGCCCATGCCACCCATGCCGCCCATGCCACCCGGCATGCCGCCGGCCGGCGCGTCATCCTTGGGCGACTCGGCGACCATGGCTTCCGTCGTCAGCATGAGCGCGGCCACCGAGGCGGCGTTCTGCAGCGCGGTACGGGTCACCTTGGTCGGGTCCAGGATGCCCATCTCGATCATGTCGCCGTAGGTGCCGTTGGCGGCGTTGTAGCCGTAGTTGCCCTTACCGGCGAGCACGGCGTTCACCACCACGCTGGCTTCGTCACCGGCGTTGGTGACGATGATGCGCAGCGGCTCCTCGATCGCACGCAGGATCAGCTTGATGCCGGCGTCCTGGTCGGCGTTGTCGCCCTTGATCGCACCGGCGGCCTGCTTGGCGCGCAGCAGCGCCACGCCACCACCAGCCACGATGCCTTCTTCCACCGCGGCACGCGTGGCGTGCAGGGCGTCTTCGACACGGGCCTTCTTTTCCTTCATCTCGACTTCGGTGGCAGCACCGACCTTGATGACGGCCACGCCGCCAGCCAGCTTGGCCACGCGCTCCTGGAGCTTCTCGCGGTCGTAGTCGCTGGTGGCTTCCTCGATCTGCACGCGCACCTGCTTGACGCGGGCTTCGATGTCGCCCGCTGCGCCGGCGCCGTCGATGATGGTGGTGTTTTCCTTGCCCACCTCGACGCGCTTGGCCTGGCCCAGATCGGCCAGCGTGACCTTCTCCAGCGTCAGGCCCACTTCCTCGGCGATCACCTTGCCGCCGGTCAGGATGGCGATGTCTTCCAGCATGGCCTTGCGGCGGTCACCGAAGCCCGGTGCCTTGACGGCCACGACCTTCAGGATGCCGCGGATGGTGTTGACCACCAGCGTCGCGAGCGCTTCGCCTTCGACCTCTTCCGCGATGATCAGCAGCGGGCGGCCCGACTTGGCGACCTGCTCCAGCGTCGGCAGCAGGTCACGGATGTTGCTGATCTTCTTGTCGTAGAGCAGCACGAACGGGTTGTCGAGCACCGCGCTCTGCTTCTCGGGGTTGTTGATGAAGTAGGGCGACAGGTAGCCGCGGTCGAACTGCATGCCTTCGACCACGTCGAGCTCGTTGTTCAGCGACTTGCCGTCCTCGACGGTGATGACGCCTTCCTTGCCGACCTTGTCCATCGCCGAGGCGATGATCTGGCCGACGTCGTCGTCCGAATTCGCCGAGATCGTGCCGACCTGGGCGATTTCCTTGCTGGTGGTGGTCGGCTTGGACTGCTTCTTCAGCTGCTCGACCAGGCTCACGACGGCCTTGTCGATGCCGCGCTTCAGGTCCATCGGGTTCATGCCCGCGGCCACGTACTTCATGCCTTCGCGCACGATGGCCTGGGCCAGCACGGTGGCGGTGGTGGTGCCGTCGCCGGCGTTGTCCGAGGTCTTGGAAGCGACTTCCTTGACCATCTGGGCGCCCATGTTCTGGAGCTTGTCCTTCAGCTCGATTTCCTTGGCCACGGACACACCGTCCTTGGTCACGGTCGGGGCACCGAACGAACGCTCGAGCACCACGTTGCGGCCCTTCGGGCCCAGGGTCACCTTGACCGCGTTGGCCAGGATGTTCACGCCTTCGACCATGCGCGCGCGGGCTTCACCGCCGAAAACGACGTCTTTAGCTGCCATGTGTATTCTCCGAATTCAGTACGTTGATCTGTCCAGGTGCAGGGGAGGTGCCGTTCGGCTTACTTCTCCACGACGGCGAACAGGTCTTCCTCGCGCATCACCAGCAGTTCGTCGCCATCGACCTTGACGGTCTGGCCGCTGTACTTGCCGAACAGGACGCGGTCGCCGACCTTGCAGTTCAGGGCGATGAAATCGCCCTTGTCGTTGCGCTTGCCCGGACCCACGGCCAGCACTTCACCCTGGTCGGGCTTCTCGGCGGCGTTGTCGGGGATCACGATGCCCGAAGCGGTCTTGGTTTCCTGTTCGAGGCGCTTGACGATCACGCGATCGTGCAAAGGACGAAGTTTCATCGCATCTCCTTGATGGGTATCGAATATCTACGGACTTATTTCGCGCAGTTAGCGCAAGCTCACAATTGCGCAGTCGGAGACGATGACGCCACCTCCGATTTGTTAGCACTCAGTCTGCGCGAGTGCTAGCGACAGATTATAGGGGCCGCTCACGGCGTTTCAATAGCGCCGCGTCCGGGGCGTGACGAAGGCCCGACTTGCGGCGGGCCGCAGCGGTCAGACTCCCGCCGTCTCGATCTCGCCGAAGGCGTGGTTCAGCCAGAGCTTGAGGCGCTGGCGTTCCATCAATCCGAGGCTCGGGCCTTCGCCGCCCGGCGAGTTGCGCGCGGCCCAGAAGCTGCTGTTGCTGGCGTCGATCTTCTGCACCACCGAGTCGTGCAGGCGCTTGAGCGTGATCACGCGGGCACCCAGCGCCAGCGCGCGGTCCTGCTCGCCCGACTTCTCGAGCTGGCTGAAATCGTCCCCGCGGAGTTGGTTGCGCACCAGCACGTAGCGCAGGCGCCGGCCGAAGCGGTCGAGCAGGCGCTTGAGCAGGTCGACCGAGTCCTTGCCGGAGTCCATCACGTGCCAGTAGTGGATGGCCACGCCCGACATGTCGGCCAGGTCCAGCACGCCCGACTCGTCCATCCACTTCACCAGAGGATCATGGGTCTGTGCTGCCAGGTCGACCAGCACACGGCGGCCCGGAGCCTCGATGGCCGCCTCGACGATCGCATCCAGCGCCTCGTAGCGATCGGCCAGCACCGGCGAGGCGTAGCCTGCATAGAAGCGCATCAGCGAGCCGTGCGAACGGTCGGTATCGAAGCCGGTGAACGGGACCTCGTGGTCGATGAGGTACTGCGCCAGCAGACGCGACACGAGCGATTTGCCGACACCGCCCTTCTCGCCGCCGATCATGTGGATCCTCGACGTGGTCGCGGTCTCGAGCGTGGGAATCTGCGTCATGCTGCTCAGCTCTCCATGGCGAAAGGCGGAACGTCGGCCGGCGGGATGCCAGGTCGAATTCGTCGCCCGGTGCGGGACATTGTGCAACGCAGCGAGTTGGGCCACACGGTGGGCCGCGCGATATCGCATCGCGTTCTGCTCCGCGACACGGCCCCTCGGCGGGGCCGGAACGGCTTCTATCATTCGGCATGTCCTCACCCGCTGCGCCGGCTGCCGGCCCGCCCTGGCTACAACGCTGCTTCGGTCCGTGGGTCAGGCTCGTGTCGCGCGAGACGCTGCGCGCCGACCTGCTGGCCGGCCTGCTGGGCGCCGTGCTGGTACTGCCGCAGGGCATCGCCTTCGCCTCGCTCGCCGGCCTGCCGCCGCAGTACGGCCTGGCCACCGCCATCCTGCCGTGCATCGTCGCGGCGCTGTTCGGCTCCAGCCTTCACGTGATGTCGGGGCCGACGAACGCGAACTCGCTGGCGCTGGCGGCCATGCTCACGCCGCTGGCCTGGGTGCGCAGCCCCGACTACATCGAGCTCGCGCTGACCGTCACGCTGCTGGTCGGCGTGATGCAGACCCTGATCGGCGCGCTGCGCCTGGGCAGCATCGCCAACTTCATCTCGCCGGCGGCCTTGCTCGGCTTCACCGCCGGCGCCTCGGTGCTGATCGCGCTGCATGCCCTGCCCGACCTGCTGGGCATGAGTTCTGGCACCGGGTTGAGGCCGATGCTCGAGGCCCTCTGGCAGCGGCCGCTCGAGGTGGTGCACCTCGGTTCGCTGGTCGTCGGCGTGGTGGCCCTCGCGGTCACGCTCGCCGTGCGGCACTGGCAGCGGCGCTGGCCCGCGCTGCTGCTGGGGCTGGCGGCCGGCACGCTGGTCGCGGTGCTGCTGAACGCCGGCCATGAGGACGGCACGTTCTGGCACGTCGAGCAGATCGGTGAGGTGCCGCTGCCCTGGCCCCGCTGGCACTGGCCCGACATCGACATCTCGCGGCTGCGCGACCTGGTCAGCATCGCCTTCGCCCTGACGCTGGTGGCGCTCGCCCAGTCGATCTCGATCGCCAAGGCCGTGGCCGCCCGCTCGGGCCAGCGCATCGACGCCAACCGCGAGTTCCTCGGCCAGGGCCTGTCCAACGTGGTGGGAGGCCTGACCTCCGCCTATGTCTCCTGCGGATCGCTGAACCGTTCGATCCCCAACCTCGAGGCCGGTGCGCGCACGCCACTGGCTTCGGTGTTCTCGGCCGGGCTGCTGCTGTTGCTGGTGCTGGTGAGTGCCCCGCTGCTGGCGCTGATCCCGAACGCGGCGATCGCCGCGGTGCTGCTGCCGGTCGCCTGGAACCTGCTCGACCTGCCCGGCTGGCGGCGCCTGATGCGGCTCGAACGCAGCGACTTCGCGATCGCTGCGGCCACCGCGGTGGCCACCGTGAGCCTCAGGCTCGAGATCGCGATCCTGCTCGGCAGCATCCTGTCGCTGAGCAGCTACCTGCAACGCACGGCGCGGCCGGCCATGCGCACGATGGGGTTCGATTCCGTGGCGCCGGACCGCCCCTTCGTCGTGCTCGACGGCCAGACCGAGGCGCTGCCGGAGTGCCCGCAGCTCAAGCTGCTGCGCATGGAGGGGGCGGTCTACTTCGGCGCCGCCCAGCACGTGTCGGACACCCTGCACCACCTGCGCGCGGCGCCCGCCGCGCCGCGCCACCTGCTGGTCATGAGCAAGAGCATGAACTTCATCGACCCGGCCGGGGCCCAGGTCTGGGACGAGGAGCTGCGCGCCCGCCGGGCCGACGGCGGCGACCTCTATTTCCACCGCCCGCGCCCGCCGGTGCTGGAGCTGTGGGAACGCTCGGGCTTCCTCGACACGCTCGGTCGGGACCATGTGTTTTCCGACAAGCACAGCGCAATCGCACGGATCGTGCCGCGCCTCGACCCGGCGATCTGCGTCGGCTGCAAGGTCAGGATCTTCGGCGAGTGCGCCCACCAGCCCGGCGCGCCGCCGGCGCCGGAGATCTGAACCGCCGCGGCCCGATCAGCTGCGCGGTTGCGGTGCCGGCGGCGGCTGCACCGACTGCGCGCGCGCGACGCGCGTGGTGCCGCCGGTCGAGATCAGCACCACCTGGTCGCCGGGCTGGAAGCTTTCCTTGCCCTGCGCCTGGACGATGGCACGCCGCTCGCCATTGCGCAGCTGCACCATGATCTCCAGCGCCTGCTCGCGCGTCGCGAGCCGCTCGGTGGCATTGCCGACCACCGCGCCCGCCACCGCGCCCAGAACGCCCACCACCACGGCTTCACGGCGGCCGCCGACCGAACTGCCGGCCACGCCACCCGCCACGCCGCCGGCCACACCGCCGATGCCCGACTGGCTGCCGTCGACCGTGACCTCGCGCACGTTGACGACGACCGCGTCCTGCACGGTCGACAGCCGCTGCGCGTCGCCGCGCTGGACCACATCGGGACTGGTGGTGGAGCAGGCGGCCAGGGCCAGCACGACGCCGGCGATCAACAGGTTCTTCATGTGAGCTTCCTTCACGCACTGGGCGATCACGGCACAACGAGGCCGCCCTCGGGGGCGTTGACGCCACGGAGCGGTTGGAGTCGGGGCGCGCGCCCGCGGTTCAGCCGCGCGCGGCGCCTGGGCGGAATTATTTCACCGCGACTTCAACCATGCAGGCGGCTGGAGCGCGGCACGCTGGCCAGCAGGAACTCCATCTGGTCGACCAGGATGCGGCGGCCGCGCAGGATCATGTCCTCGTGCAGGCTCGGCACGTAGGGGAGGTAGAGCAGGCTCATGCGCGCCTCTTCCGGCGTGCGGTTGGCCTTGTGGCCGTTGCAGCTGCGGCAGGCGGTGATGCAGTTCATCCAGCTGTCGAGCCCGCCGCGCGAGGTGGGCTGGATGTGCTCGCGGGTCAGGTCGTCGGCATGGAACTGGCCTCCGCAGTAGGCGCAGATGTAGCGGTCGCGCACGAACAGCTTGGGGTTCGACAGCGCCGGCGTCTGCCGCCAGGCGCGGCTGGGCACGCTGCCGCGCACGGCGATGATGGAGTGCACCTCGATGCGCGACTGCAGGCCGGTGCGGCGCTGGATGCCGCCACGCAGCACCACGCAGGCGTCGCCCAGCGTCCACGCGACGCCATCGCTGGCGTAGAGAACCGCCGCCTCGCGGGCGGTGATCCAAGCCTGAGGTCGGCCCGACACGTCGAGCTGCAGCACGTCCATGCACAAACTCCTTGACACGGAGCATAGAGCACGGCGGCCCGCCGCCTCAAGCGGAGCAACGCTAGCGGCAGCGGGCCGGGGGTCGATCTGCGGGGTCGGCGCGACACCGCGCGCCGCGCGCGCCGGCGTGTCATGCGCGGGTCATCGGCCGGTCGCAGCCGGCAGCAGACCGCGCGTGCCGGCCATCAGCCGGGTGAGCCCGAGCAGCGCGTCGATGTTAGGCGTGGGCAGGCCGAGCTTCGCGCCGATCTCGTGGACGGCGGTGACCAGCGCGTCGAGCTCGATCGGGCGGCCGGCCTCCACATCCTGCAGCATCGAGGTCTTGAAGGCCCCGAGCTTGCGGCCCACCGCCTGGCGTTCCTCGCCGCTTTGCGCGATCGGGCAGTCGATGCGCGCGCCGATGGCCGACGCCTCGGCCATCGCGCGCAGGCAGAAGGCATTGACCAGCGGATCGTCGAAGATCCGGTCCGCCGTCGCGCCGGTCAGTGCCGACACCGGATTGGTCGTCATGTTGCCCCACAGCTTGAACCAGATCGCCTGGCGGATGTCCGGCGTGGCCTCGACCTCCAGGCCGCCGTCGCGCAGGGCCTGCACCACCGCGGCGACGCGCGCGCTGGCGCCGCCGGCCGGCTCGCCGACGATCAGCCGCTCGCCGAAACCGTGGCGCACGAGACCCGGTTCGGGCTGGCTGCAGGTGAGGTGCACCACGCCGCCGAGCACGCGCGCCAGCGGCAGCGCGGCAGCGATGCGGCCCTCGGGATCGACGCTCGCCAGCCGCGGATCGATGCGGCCGGCCGGCAGCGTCTGCAGGAACCACCAGGGCACGCCGTTCATCGCGGTGAGCACCGGCGTGTCGGGGCCCAGCAGTGGCGCCAGACCTTCGGCCACGGCCGCCAGCGCCGGCGACTTGACCGCCACGATCACCAGGTCCTGCGGGCCGAGCGCCGCCGCATCGTCGGCACTGTCGATCGGGTGCGCGGTGACCCGCCCGCCCTCGTCCAGCCGCAGGCCGTGTTCACGCACCGCCGCCAGCGCGGCACCACGCGCCAGCGCACTGACCCGATGGCCGCCGCGCACCAGCCGCGCGGCAAGGAAACCGCCGACCGCCCCCAGGCCCACCACGGCAATCCGCATCGATCGTCCTCCTTGCGCTCACGCGCCCTGAACCCGGGCCATGGTAAGCCGCGGCCACCTGCCAGAATCGGCGCCATGACGCGACCCCGAGCCTGGCGGCAGCGTGCACTCGGGCTGCTGTTCGCGCTGGCGAGCGGCGCCATCGGTGCGCAGACCGCCGCCCCCGCCTCCGCTCCCTCCTCCGCCCCGCTGCCCGGGATCGGCGCGCCATCGGTCGCCACCGCGCCGCTGCCCGTGTCGCCGTCCGCGCAGCGGCTCTACGAGCGCGCGCGCGGCCAGCTGCTGCAGGTGCGCACGCTGCTGAAGGGGCAGGACAGCCAGGCCTCGGTCGGCTCGGGTTTCTTCGTCAGCGACGACGGCCTGATCGTCACCAACTACCACGTCGTCAGCCAGGTGGCGCTGCAGCCCGATCGCTACCGGCTCACCTACACCCGCGTCGACGGCCGCGAGGGCGCGCTGCAGCTGCTGGGCTTCGACGCGATCCACGACCTGGCGCTCGTGAAGGCGCTGCCGCCGAACGGCCCGTCTCGCAAGAGCGGCGTCAGCGTGGTCGACGCAGCGGGCGAGCCGCTCGCCTTCCGCGCCGCGAACGACGCACTGGCCCAGGGCGAACGCATCTACTCGCTCGGCAACCCGCTCGACGTGGGCTTCGCGGTGCTGGAAGGCAACTACAACGGACTGGTCGAGCGCAGCTTCTACCCCAGCATCTTCTTCGGCGGCGCGCTCAACTCCGGCATGAGCGGCGGGCCCGCGCTCGACGAGGCCGGCCGCGTGGTCGGCGTCAACGTCGCCACGCGGCGCGACGGCCAGCAGGTGAGCTTCCTGGTGCCGGCGCCGTTCGCGCAGGCCCTGGTGGAGCGGGCCCGCGGCGCGGCGCCGATCACCGCGCCGGTCTATCCGCAGCTCACCGCGCAGCTGCTCGCGCACCAGGAGGCCGTGGTGCAACGCTTCGTCCAGCAGCCCTGGCGCAGCGCCGGCCACCCGCACTACCTGATCCCCGTGCCACAGGAAGACTTCATGCGCTGCTGGGGCCGCAGCACGCCGGCGGACACCAAGGGCCTGGAGTTCGAGCGCTCCGACTGCGAGATGGACACGCAGATCTTCGTCAGCGGCAGCCTGCTCACCGGCTCGCTGGGCGCGCGCCACGAGGCCTACGACGGCCGCAAGCTCGGCTGGCTGCGCTTCACCGAGCGCTACAGCGCGAGCTTCCGCAACGAGAGCTTCGGGCGCCGCAACCCGAAGGAATTCACCGCGCCGCAGTGCAGCGAGCGCTTCGTCGACCGCGACGGCCTGCCGCTGCGCGCGGTGCTGTGCCTGTCGGCCTACAAGCGCCTCGCCGGCCTGTACGACCTCAGCGTGCTGGTCGCCACGCTCGACCAGGCCCGCGTCGGCGCGCAGGGCCGCCTCGACGCCCGCGGCGTCAGTTTCGACAACGCGATGAAACTGGCCTCGCACTACCTGCAGGGCTACGGCGTGAAGGCGGCGCCATGAGCCGTCTCGGCCTGATCGAGCTGCTCGACCGCGACGGCGCCGTGGCGCACCGCGTGCCGGTGCTGCGGTGGCCGGTCTCGATCGGCCGCGCGCTGGACTGCGACGTGGTGCTCGACGATCCGCATGCCGCGCCGCGCCACGCGCTGCTGGACGCCCCGGACGGCGTGCCCCGACTGCAGGTCGGCGACAGCGTGAACGGCGTGCGCCTGGGCGGCCGCACGCTGCGGGCCGGCGAGACCGGCACGCTCGTCGGTGGCAGCGAATGGCAGATCGGCCGCACGCGCCTGCGCCTGCGCCTGGCCGGTGAGACCCTGGCGCCCGAGCTGCCGTGGGCCGCTGCGCCGCCGGTCCATGCGCGCCGCCTCGCGATCGGGCTGGTGCTGCTGCTGGCCTGGGTGCTGGCCGAGCACTGGCTGCAGACCGATCCCGGCGACCCGTTCAGCAGCTACCTGCCGGTGCTGGTCGGCACGCCGGTGATGCTGGGCGTGTGGTGCTTCCTGTGGGCGCTGGGCTCCAAGCTCTTCACGCGCCACTTCGATTACCTGGCGCACCTGCAGCTCGCGCTGGGTGTGCTGCTGGTGTCACTGCTGCTCGATGCATTGCTGCCGCTGGCGGCCTTCGCACTGTCCTGGGAAGGTCTGGCTCGATGCGGCGAACTGATCACGCTGGCCCTTGGCTGCGGCCTGGTGTGGGGCCACCTGAGCCTGATCCTGCCGACGCGCCGCCAGATGCTGGCGGTGGGCTTCGCCACGATGTTCGTCGTCGGCGCCGGCCTGAAGCTGGCGCTGAACCACCAGCGCAGCGACCGCTGGTTCGCGCCGCTCTACCTGAGCACGCTGGGCCCGCCGGCCCTGCGACTGGCGCCCACGGTCGATCCCCGGCGCTTCATCGAAGAAGCCGGCGCCCTGCGCGCGCCGCTCGAGCAGCGCGCCAAGGACACCGAAGCGCCGTCCTGGCTGACGCCGTTCGACGAGGACTGAACGCTCGGCGTCTGGCTTCGCCCCCAGGAAAACCCCAGGGTGCGTTAGGCACACGGCCCTACAGAAGGGCCTCATCCCCTCACACCGAGGGCAGGGTTTTCTGCAAAATAGAACGATCGTTCGATTTTCATCGGAGACCCGCTTGGCCGACCCGACGCTCGACCCCGACACCCCCGCGAGCCGCACCGTCCGCGCCCAGCCGCGCGGCCAGCACAAGGGCCAGCAGACCCGCGCGACGATCCTCGAGGCGGCGCTCGGCCTGTCTTCGCAGATCGGCCTGGAGGGCTTGTCCATCGGCGCGCTGGCCGAAGTCACGCACATGAGCAAATCGGGCGTGTTCGCCCATTTCGGCTCGCGCGAGGAACTGCAGATCTCGGTGATCCGCGAGTACCACACGCGTTTCGAGGAGGAGATCTTCGTGCCCTCGATGGACGAGCCGCGCGGCCTGCCACGGCTGCGCAGCCTGTTCCAGCGCTGGGTCAAGCGGGTGTCGGTCGAGGTCGACTCCGGCTGCATCTACATCAGCGGCGCGGTCGAGTTCGACGACCGGCCCGGCCCGGTGCGCGACGCCCTGGTGGCCATGGTGCGCACCTGGCACCAGGCCCTGCAGCGCGCGATCCGCCTCGCGATCGACGCGGGCCACCTGCGACCCGACACCGACCCCGCGCAACTGCTGTTCGAGATCCACGGGCTGATCCTCGCGCTGCACCACGATGCGCGCTTCATGCGCAACCCGGGCGCCGTCGAGCGTGCCGGTCGCGGCTTCGAACGCATCCTCGCCGACCACCTGACCGCGACCGCGCCGCCGATGCCGGCCCGCTGAGGGCCTTCGGGTCTCGTCCCTCCTCTTCGTTCTATCCCTCTCCGGAGCAACCGATGGCCACCTACACCCCCCCGATCCGCGACATGCAGTTCGTGATGCACGAACTGCTGGGCGTGACCGATGCACTGAAGGCCATGCCGCCGCACGCCGAGATCGACGCCGACACGCTCAACGCCGTGCTCGAGGAAGGCGGCAAGTTCGCCGCCGAGGTGACCTTCCCGCTCAACGCCAGCGGCGACGAGCAGGGCTGCACGCTCGACAAGACCACGCACGAGGTCACCGCCCCGAAGGGCTTCAAGGAGGCCTACGCGCAATACGTCGAGGGCGGCTGGCCGGCGCTGAGCTGCGACCCGGCCTACGGCGGCCAGGGCCTGCCGATCGTGCTGAATCAGTGCCTGTACGAGATGCTCAACAGTGCCAACCAGGCCTGGACCATGTACCCCGGCCTGACGCACGGCGCCTACGAGGCGCTGCACACGCACGGCACCGACGAGCAGAAGCGCACCTACCTGCCCAAGCTGACCAGCGGCCACTGGACCGGCACGATGTGCCTGACCGAGCCGCACTGCGGCACCGACCTCGGCCTGCTGCGCAGCAAGGCCGAGCCGCAGGCCGACGGCAGCTACAAGATCACCGGCAGCAAGATCTTCATCAGTTCCGGCGAGCACGACCTGGCCGAGAACATCGTCCACCTGGTGCTCGCCCGCCTGCCCGACGCGCCGCAGGGCAGCAAGGGCATCTCGCTGTTCGTGGTGCCGAAATTCCTGGTGCAACCCGACGGCTCGCTCGGCGCGCGCAACCCGATCTGGTGCACCGGCCTCGAGCACAAGATGGGCATCCACGGCAACGCGACCGCGCAGATCAGCCTGGACGGCGCCGTGGGCACGCTGGTCGGCGAGCCGCACAAGGGCCTGGCCGCGATGTTCGTGATGATGAACGCGGCCCGTCTCGGCGTGGGCATGCAGTCGCTGGGCCTCACCGAGGTGGCCTACCAGAACGCGGTGGCCTACGCGAAGGACCGCATCCAGATGCGCAGCCTGTCGGGCCCCAAGGCGCCCGACAAGCCGGCCGACCCGATCATCGTGCACCCCGACGTGCGCAAGATGCTGCTGACGGCACGCGCCTATGCCGAGGGCGGCCGCGCGCTGTCGCTCTACTGCGCGCTGCTGATCGACCGCGAGCTTTCGCACCCCGACGAGGCGGTTCGCCGGGACGCGGCCGACCAGGTGGCACTGCTGACGCCCATCGTCAAGGCCTTCCTGACCGACAACGCCTGGCTCGCCACCTCGCATTGCCTGCAGGTCTACGGTGGTCACGGCTACATCCGGGAATGGGGCATGGAACAGTACGTGCGCGATGCCCGCATCAACATGATCTACGAGGGCACCAACACCATCCAGTCGCTCGACCTGCTGGGCCGCAAGGTGCTGGCCGACAACGGCGCGAAGCTGAAGAAGTTCGGCCAGCTGATCGTCGACTTCGTCGAGGAGGAAGGCGTGGTCGAGGCGATGCAGGAGTTCGTGAACCCCCTCGCCGACCTGGGCGACAAGGTCACCAAGCTGACCAGCGAACTCGGCATGAAGGCCTTCGGCAACGCCGACGAGGTGGGTGGCGCCGCAGTCGACTACCTGCGCGTCGTCGGCCACCTGGTGTTCGCCTACTTCTTCGCGCGCTCGGCCAAGGTCGCGCTGGAGAAGCAGGGCACCGGTGACCCGTTCTACACCGCCAAGCTCGCCACCGCGCGCTTCTATTTCGCCAAGCTGCTGCCCGAGACCGCGAGCCTGATCCGCACCGCCCGCAGCGGCGTCCAGCCGCTGCTCGCGATGGACGAGGCGCTGTTCTGAAACACGAGGAGACGATGATGAAACACGTGATCACCGCCTGTCTGCTGTCGCTTGCCGCCCTGGCCGTCCAGGCCCAGGCCACGCCGGCCGGCCTATGGAAGACCGTCGACGACGACACCGGCAAGGAGAAGTCGCTGGTGCGCATCTCCGAGGCCGGCGGCGTGTACACCGGCAAGGTCGAGAAGCTGCTCGACCCGGCCCGCCAGGACGCCAGGTGCGACAAGTGCAGCGACGAGCGCAAGGACCAGCCGGTGCTGGGCATGACGATCCTCCGCAACATCAAGCAGAACGCCGGCGACGCGGCGCTGTGGGACGGCGGCGAGATCCTCGACCCGAACAACGGCAAGACCTACAAACTGCGCGTGAAGCCGGTCGACGGCGGACAGAAGCTCGAGGTGCGCGGCTACATCGGCGCACCGCTGCTCGGCCGCACGCAGACCTGGACGCGCGTCGAGTGACGCTGGCGCACGCCCCGAATGAATCCCTGGAGAACACCGAAATGAGTCGATTCCAAGTCCGCAAGGTCGCCGTGCTCGGCGCCGGCGTGATGGGCGCGCAGATCGCGGCCCACCTCGTCAACGTGAAGGTGCCGGTCGTGCTGTTCGACCTGCCGGCCAAGGAAGGGCCGAAGAACGGCATCGTCCTGAAGGCCATCGAGAACCTGAAGAAGCTCAAGCCGGCGCCGCTCGGCGTGCCCGAGGACGCCGCGCTGATCGGCGCCGCCAACTACGAGGAGCACCTGGCGCTGCTCGGCGAGTGCGACCTGGTGATCGAGGCGATCGCCGAGCGCATGGACTGGAAGCTCGACCTGTACACGAAGATCGCGCCCCACGTGGCGCCGCACACGATCCTGGCGTCCAACACGTCGGGCCTGTCGATCACGCAGCTGTCGGCGGCGCTGCCCGAATCCATCAAGCCGCGCTTCTGCGGCATCCACTTCTTCAACCCGCCGCGCTACATGGCGCTGGTGGAACTGATCGACACGCCGACCACCGACGATCGCGTGCTCGACGAGCTGGAGAGCTTCGTCACCACGTTCCTCGGCAAGAGCGTGGTGCGTGCCAAGGACACACCGAACTTCATCGCCAACCGCGTGGGCATCGCCGGCATGCTGGCGACGATCAAGGAGGCCGAGACCTTCGGCCTCAGCGTCGACGTGGTGGACGACCTCACCGGCAAGAAGCTCGGCCGCGCCAGCAGCGGCACCTTCCGCACCGCCGACGTGGTGGGCCTGGACACCATGGCGCACGTCATCAAGACGCTGCAGGACAACCTGGCCGACGATCCGTTCTACCCGAGCTACGCGACGCCGCCGGTGCTGTCGGCACTGATCGCCAAGGGCGCGCTGGGCCAGAAGGTCGGCGCCGGCTTCTACAAGAAGGTCGGCAAGGACATCCTGCGGCTCGACCCCGCCAAGCAGGATTACGTGCCCGGCGGAGGCAAGGCCGACGAGATCGTCGCCCGCATGCTGAAGAAGCCGCCGGCCGAGCGCCTGAAGCTGCTGCGCGAAAGCAGCAACCCGCAGGCGCAGTTTCTGTGGGCGATCCTGCGCGACGCCTTCCACTACGCGGCGGTGCATCTGGAGGACATCGCCGACAACGCGCGCGACGTCGACTTCGCGATGCGCTGGGGCTTCGGCATGCAGCAGGGCCCGTTCGAGCTGTGGCAGGCCGCCGGCTGGCAGCAGGTGGCCGGCTGGGTCAAGGACGACATCGACGCCGGCAAGGCTCTCTCGAAGGCGCCGCTGCCGGCCTGGGTGTTCGACGGCCCGGTCGCCGAGCGCGGCGGCGTGCACACGCCCGAGGGCTCGTGGTCGCCGTCGCGCCGGACCTTCGTGCCGCGCAGCGAGCTGCCGGTCTACCAGCGCCAGCCCTTCCCCGAGAGCGTGCTGGGCAGCGGTGCGGTCGATGCACTGAAGAGCGGCACCGAACTGTTCCGCAACGACGAGATCCGCGTCTGGACGCTCGACGGCGAGGTGCTCATTGCATCGATCACCGCCAAGCTGCACCTGATCAGCCCGACGGTGACCGAAGGACTGCTGAAGGCGGTCGAGATCGCCGAGGAGACGTTCCAGGGCCTGGTGATCTGGTCGCCCGACGACGTGTTCTCGGCCGGCGCCAACCTCGAGGCGCTGATGCCGGTGTTCATGAAGAGCGGCGCCAAGGGCATCGCGCCGGAGGAAAAGAAGCTGCAGGACGCGATGCTGCGCATCCGCTACGCGGGCGTGCCGGTGGTCGCCGCGGTGCGCGGCCTGGCGCTGGGCGGCGGCTGCGAGCTGGCCCTCCACAGCGCGCGGCGCGTGGCGGCGATGGAGAGCTACATCGGCCTGGTGGAAGTGGGCGTGGGCCTGATCCCCGGCGCCGGCGGGCTGACCTACATCGCGCGGCGCGCGGCCGAGATGGCGAACGCCGGCAATGCCAACGCCGACCTCCTGAAGTTCGTGACCGACGGCTTCACCAGCGCCGCGATGGCCAAGGTGGGCACCAGCGCGATCGAGAGCCGCAAGCTCGGCTACCTGGTCGACGGCGACGTCATCGTGCCGCACAAGGACGAGCTGCTCTACGTGGCGACCCAGCAGGCCAAGGCGCTGTTCGCGTCGGGCTACCGCGCGCCGGTGAAGCGGCTGTTCCCGGTGGCCGGCCGCAGCGGCATCGCCACCATCAAGGGCCAGCTCGCCAACATGCGCGACGGCGGCTTCATCAGCGCCCACGACTTCCACATCAGCGCGCTGATCGCCGACGTGGTGTGCGGCGGCGAGGTCGACGCCGGATCGCTGGTCGACGAGGACTACCTGATGAGCCTGGAGCGCAGGCACTTCTGCTCGCTGCTGGAGCACCCCAAGTCCCAGGAACGGATCATGGGCATGCTGCAGACCGGCAAGCCGGTCCGGAATTGACCACCCCCGTTGCGGCTTCGCCGCTCCCCCTCCAGGGGGCGCCGCTGGCGGACCGGCCAAGCCGGATCCGCGGCGGCTACTCGATAGGCCAGATGGAGCACAGAGATGAGCAATAGACAGGTTCAGGACGCCTACATCGTCGCCGCCACCCGCACCCCGATCGGCAAGTCCGGGCGGGGCTACTTCCGCAACACGCGGCCCGACGATCTGCTGGTCGCGGCGGTGCAGAGTGCGCTGCGGCAGGTGCCTTCGCTCGACCCGGGGGCCATCGAGGACGCCATCGTCGGCTGCTCCTTCCCCGAGGGCGAGCAGGGCATGAACATGGCACGCGCCGCGATGCTGCTGGCCGGCCTGCCGCAGTCGGTGGGCGGCGTCACGGTCAACCGCTTCTGCGCCTCGGGCCTGACCGCGCTGCAGATGGCGGCCGACCGCATCCGCATCGGCGAGGCCGACGTGATGATCGCCGGCGGCGCCGAGTCGATGAGCCTGGTGCCGATGGGTGGCAACAAGCCCTCGTTCAACCCCGCCGTGTTCGAGAAGGACGAGAACGTGGGCATCGCCTACGGCATGGGCCTCACCGCCGAGAAGGTCGCGGCGCAGTGGAAGGTGAGCCGCGAGGCGCAGGATGCCTTCGCGCTGCAGTCGCACCAGCGGGCGCTCGCGGCCCAGGCGGCCGGCGAGTTCACCAACGAGATGACGCCCATCGACGTGATCGACCGCTTTCCGAATCTGGCCACCGGCGAGGTCGGCAGCAAGACCCGCACGGTCACCCTCGACGAAGGCCCGCGCCCCGACACCTCGCTGGAAGGCCTGGCCCGGCTGCGCCCGGTGTTCGCCGCCAAGGGGTCGGTGACCGCGGGCAACAGCTCGCAGACCAGCGACGGCGCCGGCGCGCTGATCCTCGCCAGCGAGAAGGCGGTGCGGCAGTTCGACCTGAAGCCGCTGGCCCGCTTCGTCAGCTATGCGATCCGCGGCGTGCCGCCCGAGATCATGGGCATCGGCCCGATCGAGGCGATCCCGCTGGCGTTGAAGCACGCCGGGCTGAAGCTCGACGACCTGGGCTGGATCGAGCTGAACGAGGCCTTCGCGGCCCAGGCACTGGCGGTCATCGGCAGCGTCGGGCTCGACCCGGCCAAGGTCAACCCGATGGGCGGCGCCATCGCGCTCGGCCACCCGCTGGGCGCCACCGGCGCCATCCGCTCGGCCACCGTCGTGCACGCGCTGCAACGCCACAACCTGAAGTACGGCATGGTGACGATGTGCGTCGGCATGGGCCAGGGAGCGGCGGGCATCCTTGAACGCGTCTGACGCGCGGTGAACGCCATTCCCCTGACCCCGATCCTCCTGCCACGCCGGCGCGTCCTGGCTGCCGGCATGGCAACCCTCGCGACCGGCGGTTTGGCCGGCTGCGCGCCCGGCCGCATCGAGCGCTTCGCAAGCTGGGCCGAGGCGCGCAACGCGGTCTTCGCGCTGGCGCAGCCGGGTTCACGCTGGCGCAGCAACGGCCGCTGGTCGCTGAGCCAGGCCTTGCAGCACCTCGCGCAGAGCGTCGAGGGCTCGCTGGCCGGCTATCCCCGCCTGAAGCCGGCCTGGTTCACGCACACCGTGGGTGCCGCGGCGCATGCGGTGTTCGAAGCGCGCGGCCGGATGACGCACCCGCTCGACGAGCCGCTCCCCGGTGCTGCGCCGCTCGATGCGGCGTTGCCGCCCGACGCCGCCGCGCTCCGCCTCTTGCGCGCGATGGATGCGTTCGAGGCGCACGATGGCGCGCTGGCGCCGCACTTCGCCTACGGTGTGCTCGACAAGCCGGCCTACGCCCGCGCCCACCAGATGCACCTGGCCGCCCACTGGCAGCAGTTCGAGGAGACCCGGCTCGCCTGAGGCGCCGCGCCGGATCGACACCCCTCTCCCCCGCACAACCCCTCGGAGACCCGACATGAGCCACGACGACCTCCTGAGCCACGCCGAAGCCGGCGTGCTGACGCTGACCTTCAACCGCCTCGACAAGAAGAACTCGATCACCGCGGCGATGTATGCCGCGCTCGCCGACGCGCTGTCCGCGGCCCGCGACGATGCCGCGGTGCGCGTCGTGGTGATCCAGGGCCACGAGCTGATCTTCAGCGCCGGCAACGACCTGGCCGACTTCCTGAACGACCCGCCGGCCAGCGCCGATGCGCAGGTGTGGCGCTTCCTGCACGGCCTGCGCAGCTTCCCGAAGCCGCTGGTGGCCGCGGTGTGCGGCGCGGCGGTCGGCATCGGCACCACGCTGCTGCTGCATTGCGACCTGGTCTACGCCGGCGACAACGCGAAGTTCAGCCTGCCGTTCGTGAACCTGGGGCTGTGCCCCGAGGCGGCGTCGAGCCTGCTGCTGCCGGCGCGACTCGGCCAGGTGCGCGCTGCCGAGGCCCTGCTGCTGGGCGAACCCTTCGGCGCCGAGCAGGCGGCGGAGTGGGGCCTGGTGAACCGCATCCTGCCGCCCGGCGAGGTGAACCGCTTCGCGCAGGCGCAGGCGCGCCGGCTGGCCGACAAGCCGCAGAGCGCGCTGGTCGCGACCAAGCGCCTGATGAAGGCCGCATCGGCCGACGCGGTGGCCACGGCGATGGCTGCCGAAGGCGAGGTGTTCGGTCCGCTGCTGCGCGGCCCGGCGGCACGCGAGGCGTTCGCAGCCTTCATGGACAAGCGCAAGCCGGACTTCAGCAAGGTCTGAGCCCACGCACTCCCGCCCCCTGCCTGCCCTGCTTCGAGGACGCTGCCATGACGACGACCCTGCGCGACAAGACCCTGTTCATCACCGGCGCCAGCCGCGGCATCGGCCTGGCGATCGCGAAGCGCGCCGCGGCCGACGGCGCGCGCATCGCGATCGTGGCCAAGACCACCGAGGCCAACCCCAAGCTGCCGGGCACCATCTACAGCGCCGCGGCGGAAATCGAGGCCGCGGGCGGCCAGGCGCTGGCAATCGCCGGCGACATCCGCGACGAGGCCAGCGTGCTGGCCGCGGTGGCGCAGACGGTCGAACGCTTCGGCGGCATCGACATCCTGGTCAACAACGCCAGCGCAATCAGCCTCACGCCGACGCCGATGACGCCGATGAAGCGCTTCGACCTGATGTTCGGCGTCAACGTGCGCGGCACCTACCTGTGCACCCAGGCCTGCCTGCCGGAACTGCTGAAGAGCGCCGCGGCCGGCCGCAACCCGCACGTGCTGAACATGAGCCCGCCGCTGTCGATGAAGCCGCACTGGTTCAAGAACCACGTGGCCTACACGATGGCGAAGTACGGCATGAGCGAATGCACGCTGGGGCACGCGGCGGAGTTCAGGAGCCAGGGCATCGCCGTCAACAGCCTGTGGCCGCGCACCGCCATCGCCACCGCGGCGCTGCAGATGATCCCCGGCATCGACATCGCCCGCTGCCGCACGCCGGAGATCCTGGCCGACGCCGCCTGGCTGGTGCTGACCCGCGACGCGAAGACGGTGACCGGCAACTTCTTCATCGACGACACGCTGCTCGCACAGCACGGCATCACCGACCTCGAGAAGTACAGCGTCACGCCCGGCACGAAGGACTTCGTGCTGGACTTCTTCGTCGACTGAACCGCGCGGGCGTCGGCCCTCTCAGGCGGCCGCGTCGCCCAGCGCCGCCGTCGCGCCGGCCTGCAGTGCGGCCAGCGTGCGGTCCAGCTGCTCGGCGACGCGCTGGTGCTGGGCCTCGAGTTGCGATCGGTATGCCGTCAGGTCGCCCCCCAGGCCCAGGTCGCGGCGGATCTCCACCAGCACCGGTATCTGCTGCGCGCCGATGTGCTTCATCTCGGCGAACAGATGGCGGATGAACACGGCCTGGAGCTCGGCGAAGCGCAGGCCGTGCCGGATGCGCTCGGCGTTCAGCTCGGCGGCACGATCGCGATGGAAGTCGAGCGTGCGGCCCAGAGCCTGGAACACCGCGGGGTTGGGCTGCGCCGCCTCGTCGAGCTTCGACATCTCGCCCAGCAGTCGGTTGATCTCGGCTTGCGCCTTGTCGTGGAACGCATCGCACACCGCGATCTCGGCGCGCAGCAGTTGCATCGGCTGCAGATCGACCATCAGGCGCAGCAGCAGCTCGCCGTAGGCCGCGGCCAGCTCGCTGACCAGCAACGCGGTCTTCGGCTCGCCCACCAGTTGCAGGCGGGCCGCCGCGGCGAGAAAGCCCTGCAGGGCTTCGGTGGCGTTCGCCTTGGCCAGATCCGCCTGGGGCAGGCCGCCGAGAAAGGCGCTCACGTTGGCCAGCGCCTCCACGGTGCGCAGGCAGGTCTCTCGGCGCAGCGTGGCGGTGCGTTCCTTCGCTTTCTCGGCGGCGTCGTGTGCCAGTTGCACCTTCAGCCGCTGGGTGTTGCTGCGGTTGGACAGCAGCACGCCGCTCAAGGCCAGCAGCGCCCCGAGCAGGCCCGACCACACCGCGGCCGGGATCGACGCCAGGACTTCGAGCAGCGCGGCCACGCGGACGGCTCAGCGTGAAGCGGGAAGTGCCGGGGTCGACATTGCGCAGCGGCTCACGCCGGCTTGATGACCTGGTGCAGCGCCGACGGTACCGGCCAGCCGGCTTCCTGGCACACCCGCACGATCGCCTCGTTGGTGTCGAAGTAGACCTGCCAGTAGTGATCGGTGTGGGCGTAGGGGCGCACCGCGATCTGCGGTCCTTCGAGCTTGAAGTCGAGCAGGTTCACCTCGGGCGGCATGTCCTTGGAGATGTTCGGGATCTGCGCCACCGCGGCCTTCAGGCGCGCGATCGCATCGAGCGGATCCACGCCGTGGGCCAGCTGCGCCACCCGCTCGACGCGCCGCACCGGCAGCACGGAGAAGTTCTGGATCGTGTCGCCGAAGATCTTGCCGTTGCCCACGATCGTCATCACGTTGTCGGGCGTGACGATCGTGGTCCCGAACAGGCCAAGCTCGCGCACCGTGCCCACCACGCCGCCCACGCTGACGAAGTCGCCCACCTTGAAGGGCCGCAGGATCAACATGAAGGCGCCGGCCGCGAAGTTGCCGAGCAGCCCGCTCCACGCCGCACCGATCGCCACGCCGGCGCCGGCCAGCATCGCCGCAAAGGAGGTGGTCTCGATCCCGAAGTAGCCCAGGATGCCGAGCACCAGCGCGATGTTCAGCGCGACGGCGATGATCGAGCCCAGGTACTTGGTCAGCGTGGGGTCGACGTGGTTGCGACTCATGGCCGCCTGCACCAGCGCGATCACCCGGCCGATCAGCCAGCGGCCGACGAGCCAGAACGCGAGCGCGGCCAGGATCTTGAGGATCACCGCGGTCACGGTGGTGCCGAGGAAGGTCTGCAATGCGTCGATGTCCATGGAGTGGTCCTCCCGTTGAGTTGTCAGTGCTGGGGCTGGGGCGTCGGGGCATCGTGGGCCGGAACCTGCGGCGCCCCGCAGGCCACGCCAAGTGGTGCGTCGGCGCTGCCCGGCCCGTCGTCGGCGACGCGCTCGCGCACGCCGCCGTCGCAGTCGGTGAACGCCACCGGATCGAGCGCCGCCGTGCGGCGCAGGGCAAGATTGGCGTCCGACTCGATGGGCTGGCCGCGGCGGTCGAGCAGGCGCAGCCCGCCCTCGTCCTCGGCGCCCGCGGGTGTCACCGCGAACAGCAGCGTGTCCGTCTCGCCGCGCAGCATCAGCAGCGTGCCGGCGGCATTCAGCTTCCAGTGGCCGAGTTCGGAGTACGGCCCCTCCGGCTTGCCCAGGTAGGTGCGGCGCAGGCGGTACAGGCCGTCCGCACGCAGCGTGAGCGTCTGCGCCACGCCGGCGCAGTCGGCACAGGGCAGGACGCCGGCGAAGGTGGCGGGCACCGGCAGGGTCGATTGCGCCGATGCGCTGGCGAGCGCTCCGCCCATCAGGACGAAAGCCAGACACGGCACAAGCCACCGCGGCACGCCCGGCGCGCGATGCGCCAGCGCCATGGCGCCACCGCCAACTGTTCGAATCATCGACCGCCCTCGCTCCAGCCCCCACTGGCTCCCACCGCTTTGTAGCCGATTTCCAGGCCACCACGGCGCGACCGCACCGCCCGTCTTGCACCGATCCGACTGTCATGCGCCGGAACACCCGCAACCGCCCGCTGGCGCGCCGCCACCCACGGTGCTAGCGTCGCCCCAGCGGGCGCGTCCGATGCCCGGATCTGAAGGAGACTCTCCCATGGAAATCGTCGGCGGCTGCCTGTGCGGCAAGGTTCGCTATCACGGCTCGGCGCAACCGGTGTTCACCGCCGTGTGCCACTGCAAGCACTGCCAGAAGCAGTCGGGCACCTCGTTCTCCATCGTGCTCGGCCTGCCGCGCGAGAGCCTGGTGATCGAGGGTGGCCCGGTGTCCACCTACCGCGACACCGGCGAGAGCGGCCTGCCGGTGGATCGCAAGTTCTGCCCGAACTGCGGCTCGGCCATCGTCTCCGAGGTGGCGGCCGCACCCGCCCTCACTTTCCTGAAGGCCGGCACGCTGGACGACACCTCGGCGCTGCAGCCGCAGATGGAGATCTGGTGCGACCACGCCCAGCCCTGGGTGGCGCAGGATCCGAGCCGGGCCCGCATGCCGGCCAATCCGCCGCTGGGCTGAGGAGCCGCCGAGAACCCCGCGGCGCCGCGCCGCGCGCGCGTCAGTCGACGAACTCGACCGCCAGCCCCGGCAGGTCGATGCCACGCAGCACGGTGTGCCAGGTCTGCCCCGCACGCACCGGCTGCGCGGTGGTGAGCGTGCCGGTGGTCACCAGTTCGCCGGCCTGCAGCGGCAGCGCCTGCGGCTGACGCGACAGCACGCCGGCCAGGTGCGCCAGCGCGGCCAGCGGGTTGCCCAGCACGTTGGCGCCCACGCCCACCTCGCGCACCGCGCCGTCGCACACCAGCTCCAAAGAAAAGGCCGCCAACGCCGAGCGCAGGCCGGGTTGCAGGCGCGCCACCGGCTGCGGCTCGCCGACCAGCAGTGCACCGTGCAGCGCGGCGTCGGCCACCGTATCGGCAGCGCGGAATTTCCAGCCCGGGAAATGCGACTGCACGATCTCGAACGCATGCGCCACCCAGTCGATGCAGTCCAGCAGTGCGGCCGGGTCGGCGCCCGCCGGCGGCGCGCGATGGAAGTGCAGCACGATCTCGGGCTCGATCTTCGGCTCGGTGAACGGCGCCAGCCGGCACACGTGCCGTCCACCCGACACACGCACCACGGTACGGTCGTAGACGTGGGCCCATACCGGATCGCGCACGCCGTACAGCGACCACATGTCCGGGTTGGTGAAGCCGATCTTGCGACCGATCGCGCGCGCGCCTTCCCGCAGCCGTGCCTCGTGCACGAGCTGCGCCACCGCGTACGCGGCCGGCACGTCGAAGCCGTCGAGCTGCGACGTGAAGGGCTCGATCTGCCGGGTCGCGTCCTGTGCGGCCTGGATCTGCCGAGCCAGGGCGTCGAGAGAGGGCGGTGCGATGGTCATCGTCATGCGTGCATCCCCGAAGCGTCGCTCGAAATCGACAGCGGCACGCTAGCGGTGGCGGTCGAACGAAGTCAATCCCCTTTCCTGTTCGAACCCCGGTCTTGATCCATGTCAGCGCTGCACCCGCCGCACGGCGAGATGATGAGGTCGGCTTCACTCCAGGAGAAACGCCATGAACCCCAACGTGGGAACCCTCGACCGCAGCGTGCGCATCGTCGTCGGCGCCGCACTGATCGCCGCCACCGTGGCAGGTGTCATAGGCCCCTGGGGCTGGCTCGGCGTGGTGCCGATCGCCACCGGTTTGTTCCGCTTCTGCCCCGCCTACCTGCCGTTCGGGCTGAACACCTGCGCCACGCGCAGCGGCAAGTGAGCGACAGGCACGCACCGCCATGGCCGACCGCACCGACAACCGCCCTCCCGCCCGGTACCGAGAGCTGACCCTGGATATTTCCGCTCGGCTTGCCACCCTGCGCACGGGCGTCCCCGACGTGATGAAGGGTTTCGGCGAGCTGGGCCGCGCAGCGATGGCCGATGGCGCGCTGGACAAGAAGACCAAGGAGCTGATCGCTGTGGCACTGAGCGTGGCCGCGCGCTGCGACCCGTGCATCGGGTTTCACATGCAGGCGTTGACGAAGCTCGGCGCGTCGCGGCAGGAGCTGGACGAAGCGCTGGGCGTCGCCGTCTACATGGGCGGCGGACCGTCGCTGATGTATGCGGCCCATGCGGTGGCCGCCTACGACGAGTTCGCGCGCGGTTCCGACATCTAGTAGCGCGCCGCCGTCACACGCGACAGGAGACGGCGGTGCGCCGGCCGGCGCTACACGGTCGCGGCCGGGTAGCTGCCCTCACCGTGGGGCGCGGCACGGAAGACCGGCAGCGCCTCGGCCTGCGCCGCATGCGCGGCGAGCCGCGGATGTGCCGCCGCGTCCACCACCTCGGGGATCAGCGCCTGCGTGAAGCGCCAGGCCACCGCGATGGAGACGCCGGCCTGGTCGATGTGGTCGCTGTCCACCGCCAGCGGCCGCTGCGCCAGCGCAGCCTCCAGTTCGCCATAGGCCACGCGCAGCTGGCCGCTGACGCGGTCGAACCACGGCGCATGCACCTTGTCGGCCGGGCGCAGGTTCTCGTAGACGATCTGCACGCTCTTCTCGCAGGCAGCGAGCGCCAGGCCCAGCAGGCTCAGCGTGCGCAGCCGCGCGGCCGGATCGGCCGGCATCAGGCTGCGGCGCCGCGCCGCCGGCAGGGCCGCCGCCAGCGTCTCGGCATGTTCGAGGATCAGGTTCGAGTCGAGCAGCACGCTGCCGTCATCGCACACCAGCGACGGCGCCTTGACCACCGGGCTGATCTGGCGGAACGTGTCGAAGCCCCGGAACACCGAGATCGAGCGGTGCTCGAACGGCAGCCCCAGCAGCTGCAGCGACACCGCGACGCGGCGGACATAGGGCGAATCGAGCATGCCGATGAGTTGCATGGTGCGGGCGGCGCCTCCTGCGCGAACGAAGTCAGAGCGAGAACTCGCAATGTATCGGCGTGTCGGGCTTCGCGCTGGGCTCGGGCATGCGGGCGCCATCGGGATCGAGCCGCCAGAGGCGCAGGCGGCAGCGTCGGCCATCGGTGATGAACTCCGACTCGTAGACCGCACCGGCCTCGGGCAGGAAGCTGGCCGCGACCGTGCAATGGCCACCGGAGAACACCGTGTCCATCGTCATGCCCTCCTCGATGCGCAGCGGCGCGCCGGCCTGGATGCTCACCACGCGCTCCTTGTCCTTGGCCACCGGCACGTCGAGCCGCCAGCGGGTCTTGCACGAGCGTTCGGGGTCGATGTGCGCATAGGTGCCCCAGGTCTTGAAACGCAGCTGCGCGGTGGGGCCCGGCGGCGGCTGGTAGTAGTGGCTGGCGCAGCCGGACAGCAGCAGCGGTAACAGCGCGGCTGCGGCCCAGGTCGCACGGATCCCTTTCATCATCGTCGTCGTCGCCGAAATCATTCGCAGGTCCCGGAGATCACCATCGAACCCTCCATCAGCACGAAGGGCTTCTTTGCCTCGAACGCGTACTCCTCGATCCGGATGGCCGAGAAGTGCACGCCACCGCCGGTGGCGGGCGCCACCGAGGTGGCGACGAAGGAGCTCTCGGTGTTGCCCGCGGCCAGCACCTGCACGCGGCCGTCGACGCGTCCGAAGGCCGGCGTCGAACCGGGCCCCACGGCAGGTCCCGCGGCCGGTCGCCCGGCCGTGCGATCCACGGTGAACACCACGCCGATCAGGTAGGGATTGGCTGGCCGGGCGATGGCGCCGTTCGGGCCCTGCTGGATCAGGTGCTCGACCACCTCGCAGCGGTAGGCGCGTTCGCCGGCCGAAGCGGCCGGCAGCCACAGCAGCAGCGAGCCTGCCAGGACCGGAATGAGCCCCCGCCGGCCCCCACCGCCAGCGCGGCCCTCGAGGGGCCGCCGCGGGTGGGCATCGAGCGACCCGACGTCGCCGCCGTCTCCGCCGGTTCGAGCCGGCGTGTGGGCGCCATGGCGCCTGCAAGTGTTCATGGGTGACTCCTCTCCCCGGTGCGAGCGGCGCCAGTGTACGCAGCGCCAGGTGCGCCGCACGCGCAACAGCCGGCAGCGCCGACTACAGCCACTCGGGCGTGATCGACAGAGCGGCGGGCACCGTCTCGGCTTCGTCAAACTGCGAAGCACGTGCCGAATGCAGCGTCGCCGCATCGCTCACGCCGGGCAGCACCGTGTCGGCACCGCAGATCGGGCACAGCGCCGTGGTGTCGTCGTGGATCCAGTGGCGCACGTCGGCCGGCGTGAAGCTGCCCAGGCAGGTATAGCACCCGGCGCGGGTGGATCGCGCCAGCGCGGCGCGGTTGTTGAACGACAGGAAGGCGGCGTAGCTCATGCGAATGAGCGTAGTTCCGGCGCCCGGCACCATCCACCCCGCCGGAGGGGGGATGGTGGGGGCCCGCCGTGAAACGCGGCGTCCAAGCTGGGGAGTGCCTGCGCCAGGCTGGCTCGCGCACGCACGACCTCGGGCCGGCGGTCCGCCCACAACGGTGCAGCAGCCTCGGCAGCGTTCTGCAAATGCAAAAAGACACCGGCTGCCGGACAGGCAGCCGGTGCAAATGGGTATCGAGCCCTGCCGCGAGCGCGACAGGGTCAGGATCGATACACCATGACGACCACTCAGAACTGATAAGCCACGCGGGCGAAGATTTCGTTGTTGTGCTGCAGGCCGTCGACGAAGTCGCGGTACTCGCCCTTGTTCTGGGAGTACACGGCGTTGAGGTAGAGGTCGGCCTGGATCGACTTGGTGGGCTTCCACTTCACGCCCGGCTGCATGTACCAGCCGCCCTTGAGGTCGGTCAGGATCGCGAAGTCGAAGCGGTACTCCAGCGTCGGCGACGGCTGCTGCAGCGCCAGCGCCACCGCGTTGAAGCCGCCCGACTGGCCCTTGGGCGACTCGCCCGGGGTGTTGCCCACGCCGTCGAGGTAGCGCCCGAACAGGTCGCTCCTGGACTTGTGCAGCCACTGCGCCACGAAGTAGGTCGCCGGGAAGGCGCTGGTGAACTTGTGGTACTTCTCCATGATGAAGGCGAACTGGTATTCGTCCTTCTCGATGTAGTCGCCCAGCGTCGGGTTGGTGAAGTGCTTGTTGGGCGTGTAGGAGAACTCGAAGCGCCCGATCAGCTGGTCGAGCAGCGAGTCGGGCTCGCCCTCGAACACGCGGTTGATGCCGCCACCGAACACCGTCTCGCGCTTGTACTCGCGGCTGAGCCAGCCGCGCAGCGAACCGGCCACGGCCGGCGTGAAGAAGGTGTCCAGGATGCACGACGCAGCCGCCTTGTTGCCGATCTTGAAGTCGCCGTAGACCGCACGTTCGGCACCGCAGACGGTGGCCAGGCCGACCAGGCCGTAGGGGTCGCCCGCAGCGGTGATGAAGTTCATCGAGGTGGCCACGCCTTCGATGCCGTTGAGGCGCGAGTTGGCCGCGCCGCGGAACCACTCCTCGGCGCTGTAGACGCCGGTGGGCTGCGCCGCGAAGGCGGTGCCTGGCAGCGTGCCGGCGCCCTTGGCCGCCGTCCACTTGAAGACGCCGTCGGGGTTGGTGCGGTTGATGGCAAAGGCCTGGTAGCCGAAGCCGCCGGCCTCGCCCTTCAAGCGGAAGCCGACGTTCCACTTGTTCTTGACGTCCTCGTAGCCGGGCCGCTGGTCGACGGTGAACTGATCCTGGATGAGGTTGTAGCCGGTCTCGCCGTTGGGCAGCAGCGTGGGCGCGAAGCGCTGCACGAAGCCGTCGACGTCCATCTTCTCGTTGACGCGGTAGTTGGCGCGCAGGCCGAGCGCGGAGCGGCGGGTGTCGGAGTACTCTTCGGCGGCGACGCCGAACAGGTGGCCGCGCAGGTCCAGGCCGTTGGGCTGGTCGGCCACGCGGAAGAACAGCGCCTCGCCCCAGGCGATCTGCTGGTTGCCGGCGCGGATCCACAGCGGGCCGTTGTTGTAGTCGAGGTAGAAGGCGGGCAGGTCGATCAGCGCGCGGTCGGTGGCGTAGGCCAGCGGGCCGCCGGCGGTGCCGCCGAAGGCCTGGCGGAAGCTGCTGCCGGAGTTGATGTCGCCCACGCCGGTGCTGGCGCCGCCGACGGTGCGGGTGCCGTAGGCGTCTTCGACGGCGCGGGTCTCGTCGACGATGCCGCGCAGCTTGATGGTGGCCTTCAGCGAGTCGGTGAGCTTGCCGTCGAGGTTGAGGTCCACGCGGGTGGCGAACCAGTTGATGTCGGCGTCCTTCTTGTAGGCCGCCGGGCGCGACAGCGTGGGGACCCCGCCCTGCGTCACCAGACTGTTGTTCGAATAGACCACCCCGTTGGTGGAGTTGCCGTTCTGGGTCGTGAGGTTCTGGTCGTCGGTGGTCTTGACCGCCAACTCCTGTCGGATGAAGCCCGACACTGCCCACTCGGCCGCCTGGGCCGACCCGCACAGCGCGACCAACGCAGCTGCTGCGATGGCGTGCCGCTGAGAGATTTCTGTACGAATCTTCTTCACGCTGTTGTCTCCTCGTTGTAGGTCAAAGATCGAGTTCCAGGATCGTTCCACCGGCCCCCACCGCCACCAGGCGCCGCTTGCCGCCGCTGCCTTCGCTCGCGGCGAGCGCCTGGTACCAGGCGTTGCGCACGAGCTTGGAGTTCAGCGGGCTCCAGGTGGCCCCGCCGTCGCGGCTGAGGACCACGGCGTTGATGCCGCTGGCGAGCACTTCGCCCTGGGCCGTGGCGTGCACGCCGGTCAGGATGGCGCCGGTGCCGGTCTTGTGCGAGACCCAGGTGGCGCCGCCGTCGGCGCTGCTGAGCAGCGCGCCGCTCTGGCCGCTGGCGTACATCTTCTTGCCGCCTTCGACGACGGACAGGCCGAACAGGGAGCGTTCGCCCTTGTGCAGGGCTTTCCATTGCTGGCCGTCGCTGCTGCGCAGGACGAGTTCGAATTCGCCCACCGCGGTGACGCTGCCGTCTTCGGCGACGTGGATGTCGTAGAGGTGGGGTTCGGCTCCGTCGTCGGTGATGCCGCTCCAGTCGACGGTCTGCACGGCCCAGGACTGGCCCCAGTCGGTGGACTTGAGGATGGTGCCGAAGGCGCCCACGGCGTAGGCCAGGCCTTGGCGGGTGACGTCGACGGCGAGCAGGCGCGACTTGGTCATGGAGGGCGCAGCCTTCCAGGTCTTGCAGTCGGCCGCCGCATACACCAGGCCGGTCTGGCCGACGGCGATGCATTTGCCTTCGCGCATCGCCACGGCCATCAGCGCCAGGTGCTTCATCGGGAAGGGCTGGACTTGCCAGCTCGCCCCGCCGTCGGCCGTGGCCAGCACGTTGCCGAACGCCCCCACCGCGATGCCCCGCTCCCCTTCGAACACCACGTCGTACAAGGCATCGTGCGCCGTGCCGTGGCGGAGCAGCTTGGCACTGCCGCTGGGCGGCGCCGCCATCGACACCGATCCGCTCGACAGCAGCACGGCCATCGCCGCGAGCCGGGCCAGCCACCCACCGCGGGCGGCGCGCCGCCCGTGTCGTCGACCGCCGGGCATGCTCAGGTCCCCAGGCGTTGCAGCGCCTGCTCGGTCAGGTACTTGTCGAACGTGCCCTCGACGTTGTAGCCCTGCGAAACGCCTCCGGCGATGCTCTTGGTCTGCAGGAAGCGCGTCATGCGGCCGTCCTGGATGTTGTGGCAGGTCACCGCGGTCCACGACCACGCGGTGTGGCTGCCGTCCATCAGCTTCTTGTCGCCCTTCTCGTACAGGCTGAACTGCGGCTCGAAGGACTTGAAGAGATCGCCGCGGCGGTCGTAGGTCACGTAGGCCACGAACATCATGTTCCGCGTATCGACCCACACCCGCTTCTTGCTGACCGGTGCACGCGGGTAGCCCACGGGTTCGGCCTCGAACACCACCACGTCGGGGCACAGCTCCATGTTCGTGTCGAAGAAGGTGATGCCCTTCGGCCCGCCGTGCACCGGACGTTCCCAGTTCGGGTGGTCGCCGTACCAGGTCTGCGACTGCGCCCCGAGCATCGGCCCGCGGCCGACGATCTTGTAGTTGCCCCAGGTCAGCATCGGATCGCCGGACGCCCAGGCGTCGGACAGATAGAAGTTCACGCCGGCCACCAGCGGCTCGAAGCGCTGGTTGGTCGGGAACTTGCGCACGCGCTTGAAGGCGGGCAGGTAGCCGGAGAGGTCGGGGAACTTGCGCTGGTCGTAGTACCAGGTGCTCAGGTAGCTGGTGCCCTTCACGTCGACCGGCGAGGTGAAGAACACGGCCTGGTAGCGCAGCTTGTCCTCGCCCCCGGGGAAGCTCTTGGCCTGGGCGCGCGCGACCGAGTTCTCCTCCACCCAGGCGAAGTCGTACTGGTAGCTCTGCGAACCGTCGGGCGCGATCTCCCAGTCGCGGATGGCGTAGATGGAGTTGTCGTGGCGACCCCAGCACAGCGTGAGGTTGGCCGCCACCTCCACGCCGGTCTTGGCATCGGGGAAGGGGTTGCCGCCGATCCAGGGCTTGCCGTCGGGCGACACGATGTTGCCGCCGGCGTCGAACTTCGCCTTGCCCTGGTTGCGCAGCGTCGCCTCCAGGTATTCGTGCGGGAACATCCGGGTCACGTCCTTGGTGGTCGGCACGATGCGGATGCGCCGCCCCATGGTCTTGACTTCCTGGTACGCGACCGGATCGAGCAGTTCCTTGACGATGTCGACGTTCTCGGCGGTGATGAAGTCACCGGTCTTGATCTTGCCCTTGGACCAGGCGTCGATCGACATCAGCTCGTCCGGGTAGGCCTTGGTGATGTCCGCGGAGTTCGCGATCATCGGCCACAGCGGCCCCAGCACCCCGGCCGTCGCAATGCCCTTGGCGGCCTGCTCCATGAAGAAGCGTCGGCTGTAGTCGTGGTCGTACTTTCTGATATGCATGGTTGTCTCCTACTTCGTTGTCGACAATTCGCAGTCCCCACCCAGCGGGGGGCGGCGCACTCTCACAGGGCTCAGGCAGGCACCGCCGTCTGAGGCTTCTTCTCCAGGGATTCGGACAGGGCCGACATGTCGCTGTCGAGGAACTTGGGCTTGATCAGGTACACCAGCAGCGGCAGCAGCACCAGCGCCAGCACCATGTTGATGAGCATCAGGATCACCAGCAGCAGCCCGGTGTCGGAGAGGAACTTGAGCTCCGACAGGAAGTACCACGGCGCCAGCCCGATCGTCATCAGCGAGGCGGTGAAGAAGATGGCCTTGCCGCAGGTCTTGAGCGCCACCCGGATCGCCACGCCCAGGTCCTTGTTGGCCACCTGGTATTCCTCGCAGATGCGCGTCATGAGGTAGATGCCGTAGTCGATGCCGACCCCGATGCCGATGGCCAGGATGGGCAGCGAGTTGACGTCCAGGCCGACGCCGGCGAGCGACATCGACGCGGTGAGCATGGCGTTGGCCAGGTTCACCGGGATGAGCAGCAGCAGGCCCGCGACGATGGAGCGGTAGGCGAGCGAGCAGCCGATCAGGATGACGAGGTTGAGCGCCAGCAGGATGCGGCTTTCGTAGCGCACCACGGTGTCGTTGATGGATTGCTGCAGCGCAATGGCCCCGGAGGCCAGCCGGATGGTGAAGGTGGGGTGCTCGGGGCCGACCTTCTCGACGCAGGCTCGGGCCTGGGCCAGCGCGGTGTCCACCGTCTCCTGCTTGTTGTTGGAGTACCAGAGCGAGACGGTGCCGTTCTTCTGTTCGAAGTCGGTGACGTGCAGGAAGGCCTTGGCGTTGGTGCCGGCCATCAGGCCGGTGACGGCGGCCGAGGCGGAGGCGTCGTCGTTGTCGAGCGGCGACCACTTGGGGTTGCCGCCGCTGAAGACGCGGTTGGCTTCGGGCGCGAGGTCGGCGAAGGACAGGGTGGCCGTGGGCGGGTTGGGGCTGCTCTCCAGGCAGTGCTGGAGGTCGCGCATCGTGGTGAGGGTGTCGCTCTGGCGCACGATGCGGGCGTTGCCCTTGCCTTCGAACACGACTTCCATGGTCATGGAGCCGGGGAAGTGCTGGTTGATCTCGCGCACGGCGAGGTTGAACTTGGAGTCGTAGCGCAGCAGGTTGGTGCCTTCGACGGGGTTGCCGACCTGCACGCGCAGCATGAGGAAGACGGCGACGATGCCCAGGACGATGAAGACGATGCCGGTGTAGCGGGCGTTGCGCCCGGTGGAGAGGGCAGCGAAGCCGCCGAGCGTGCCCTGGATGCCGCGTTGGACGGGGCCGCTGTGCTGGTCGGTGCCGAGCAGGTGCTCGATGTTGTTCGGCCTCGGCATGAGGCTGAGCAGGATGGGGGTGAGGAAGACGCTGCAGGGGACGAGGTTCAGGGCCCACAGGCCGGTGAAGAGGGCGAAGCGCTCCATGGCCGGGATGGGCGCGAGGGCGACGAGCAGGAGGCCGGCGACGTCGGTGAAGATGCCCAGGGTGCCGGGGTAGACGAGGGAGACGAGGGAGAGTTCGGCGGCCTTCTCCTTGGGGTGGCCGTCGTGCAGGAGTTCGAAGTAGCGCTCGGTGGCCTGCACGCAGTGGCTGAAGCAGCGGGCGATGAGCAGCAGCGGCACGACCATGAGCAGGGGCTCGACGGGCAGGCCGAGCCAGCCGACGAGGCCGAAGCCCCAGATGGCCGAGACGGTGCTGACGAGCACGGGCACGAGGATGCCGGCGACGTTGCGCATGTGGAAGGCGAGCACGCCGAACATCAGGATCAGGGTGATCGCGAAGATCTCGAGGGTGTTGTCGCCGAAGGCGTAGATCCACCCGGTCATGACGGGGAAGCCGGCGGCATGGATCTCGTGCGCGGCGTCGGTCTCGTTCTTGACGATGGCCTGCACGGCGTCGAAGACCTTGTGGTAGTCGACGGATTGCTCGATGAAGGTGGCGTTGACGATGGTGGCGGTGCCGTCGGAGGACACGAGGAAGGTGTTGGCTCCGGGGGATTCGTCGACGCGGCGGCGGATCTCGGCGAGCTGCTCGGCCGTCTTGGGCAGCTCGTCGTCCATGATGGGCTGCGAGAAGATGCCGTCAGGAGTGATGACGGTGTAGCGCGCCTTGGAGGTGGCGATGGAGAGGATCTGGTCGTGGTCGACCCCGGGCGTCAAGTCGATGTCGCGCGAGATGCGCCAGATCTTCTCGAGCGTGTCGGCCTGGAACACGTCCTTGCCATCGACCCGCTTGATCATCAGCGTGACGGTCAGCGGGTTGCCGAAGTTGGGGTGGTCCTTGTAGACCTGCACGAAGGGGTGGTTCTTCGGGAACAGGTCCGAGAAGATGGTCTTCACGTCCACGCGCACCAGACCCACCGCGAAGAACGCCGTGATCAGCCCCATCACCACCAGGATCGCCCACCGGTTCCCCAGTGCAAATCGCGCCAGCTTGCGTCGCAGGTCAATCTTTTCCATCAGGCACCTGGGCGTCCGTTCATCCATTCGTTGAGTCACCGCATGCCGTCGCTCCCGGGGCGGCCAGCGCGTGCTGCGACCGCTGCTTCGCGCAGCGGCACCGACCCTGGAATCGCAAATCACGGGCCATGGCGTTTGCCGGCCCGGCGCCAGGGTTCACCCTGAACCGGCGACCCTGTCGCGGGCCTCGGCGGGCCGTCCGGGCGTTCGGGCGCGCCCCACATTCGGACAGCGTGTCCGAGACTCCGGACAGGCCCGATCGCCGCGCGCCACGCGGCGCCGGCTGTCCGATTCCTGGGACACCGGACAGGGTTTGATCTGCTTGAGAAGAAGCCGGCCAACCGGTGTAATCAGCAGACCTTTCCTCACTCACCACCGCACGGGATTCACGCGATGAGCGCAGGTCTGTCAAAGCCGAACGCCAGCCCCTACCTCGGCTTCGACAAGGACGCCCGCGGGGTCAAGAGCCTGTGGGAGCGCTTCAACGCCGGGCTGATCGACACCGAGGAGCGCCGCGACACCTACCAGCAGCTCCTGCTGCACGAATGGCAGCGCTGCAAGGCGCTGGGCGTCGACGTCGCCATGACCATGGGCCGCCGCCTGAGCGACAGCGAATTCCGCCTGCGCATGCAGGCGGAACAGCTGCTGCTCGAAACCGCGGTGCCGATCGTGAGGGACGTCGACCGCTTCCTCGCCGACGTGCCGGGCATCATGATCCTGATCGACCGCTCCGGCTGCGCGCTGCACATCAGCGGCGATCCGCGCGTCGGCGAGTTCGCAGCCAGCCGCACCGGCATCGTCGTGGGCTCGCAATGGGACGAGGCCACGGCAGGCACCAACGGCATCGGCACGGCACTCGCGAAGCGGCAGCCGGTGCACGTGTTCGCCTCTGAGCACTTCTGCGAGGGCTGGCAGTCGTGGTCGTGCTGCGCCGCGCCCATCTTCGACGCCGACGGCCACACCGTGCTCGGCGTCATCGACTACACGACCATGGCGTCGGATTTCCGCGAACAGGCGCTCGCCCTCACCGTCTCGGTCGCGAACTCCATCCAGGCGCGCATGACCATGCACCGCGAGCTCGAGCGCAGCCGCCTGGTCACCGCCTTCAGCGAGGCGGCTCGCCGCTACCCCTTCGACGACATGCTGGCGCTGGACCATGCCGGGCGCCTGGCCATCCACACGCCCAGCGACCGCTGCCGGCGCATCGCCGAGAACTGGGCCTCGGGCGGCTTCGAGGGCACCCCTGCCGTACGCGAAACCTTCGAGGTCATGTCGCCCAGCGGCGAGGCGCGCATCGGCACCCTCATCCTGCTGGCCAAGCCCGCCAGCTACGACCGCGTGTTCCTGCCCTCGACCACGCCGCCCTCGTTGCGCGACGCGGTGGAGCCGGTCAAGCGCTTCGGCCACTTCCTCACCCGCGACCCCGACACCCGGCGCATGCTGGGCGAGCTGGAGCGCGTGGCGGCGGCCGACGTGAACGTGCTGATCATCGGCGAGACCGGCACCGGCAAGGAGCTGCTGGCGCGCCAGCTGCACGCCAGCAGCCCGCGCCGCGCCGAGCCCTACATCGCGGTGAACTGCGGCGCGATCAGCGAAGACCTGATGGAGAGCACCTTCTTCGGCTACGTGCGGGGCGCGTTCTCCGGCGCCGACCCGCGCGGCCGGGCCGGCTACTTCGAGTCTGCCAAGGGTGGCACGCTGTTCCTCGACGAGGTGGGCGAGCTGCCGCTGGCCATGCAGGCCGCGATGCTGCGCGTGCTGGAGGACGGCAGCTACCAGCGCGTGGGCTCCTGCGAGACCCAGCAGGCGCACTGCCGCATCATCGCCGCGACGCACCGCAACCTGGAGCAGCTGGTCGCGCAGGGGCGGTTCCGCCAGGACCTGTATTTCCGACTGAAGATCGTCCAGAAGTCCATCAAGCCCCTGCGCGAGCGGCCCTGCGACCTGACGCTGCTGATCGACCAATTCGGCGACGCGATGCGCCAGAAGCACGGCCTGCCCACGGTGCAGCTCCCGCCGGAAACCCGCGCCGCGCTCGAGCGCTACCGCTGGCCGGGCAATGCGCGCGAGGTGCGCAACGTGATCGAGGCCGCCGTGCTGTGCGCCGATGGCGCGATCGGCCTCGAATGCCTGCCGCCCGAAGTGACCCGCCCGCCCGAGACCAGCAGCACCGAGCCGGCGGTGGCCGGCGCGGCCGGCGAAGGCCTGGCCGCCGTGCGCGACTACGAGCGCCAGCTGATCCTGGGCCTGCTGCGCAAGTACCGCAAGGTCAACCACGTGGCCAGCGCGCTGGGCATTGCGCGCTCCACCCTGTACCGCAAGTTCGCGGAACTCGCCATCGACCAGAGCGAGTTCACCCAGGCGGGCCACGACGAGCGGCCGATCGCGCGCGACGGCATCCACTGAACGGTGGCCGCCACGCGGCCACCGCCCTCCCCCCTTGCCTTACCGCCCGAGCAGCTCCCGGATGGCCTGCAGGGCCGAGGGGTCCTCGATGGTGGTCAGGTCGCCCGGGTCGCGGCCCTCGGCCACCGCCTGCAGCGCCCGGCGCAGCAGCTTGCCCGAACGGGTCTTGGGCAGCAGCGTCACGAAGTGCACCCGCGCCGGCCTCGCCACCGCCCCGAGCTGCTGGTCCACCGTCTTCATGATGTCGCCCTCGAGCTTCGTCCTTGCCGCCGGCTCCTCCAGCCCGCGCGCGTCCTTGGGCACCACGAAGGCGACGGCGACCTGGCCCTTGAGCTGGTCGGCCACGCCCACCACCGCGACCTCGGCCACGTTGGCGTGGCTGGAGACGCTTTCCTCGATCTCGCGCGTGCCCAGCCGGTGGCCGGCGACGTTGATGACGTCGTCGGTGCGCCCGAGGATGTAGTAGTAGCCGTCCTCGTCGCGGATGCCCCAGTCGAAGCTGCTGTAGACGCTGCGCCCGGGCACGCTCTTCCAGTAGGTGTTGACGAAGCGGTCGTCGTCGCGCCAGACGGTCTGCATGAAGCCGGGCGGCAGCGGGCCTTCGACCACGAGCACGCCTTTCTGGTGGGGCCCGTGCAGTTCTTCGCCGCTGGTGTCGTCGACGAGCTTGACCTTGTAGCCGTAGGTGGGGATGCCGGGGCTGCCGAACTTGCTGGGCTGGCGCTGCACGCCGTTGGCGATGCTGAGGATGGGCCAGCCGGATTCGGTCTGCCAGTAGTTGTCGACGATGGGCACGCCCAGGGCGTCGGCGATCCACTGGGCGGTGGGTTCGTCGAGCGGTTCGCCGGCCAGGAACAGGGCGCGCAGGCTGCTGAGGTCGTGTTTCTTGAGGGCCGCGGGGTCCTGTTTCTTGAGCACGCGCACGGCGGTGGGGGCGCTGAACATGGCGGTGACTTTGTACTTCTCGACCAGGCTCCACCAGATGGCGGCGTCGGGGCGGATGGGCAGGCCTTCGTACATGATGGTGGCCATGCCGGCCAGCAGCGGGCCGTAGACGATGTAGCTGTGGCCGACGACCCAGCCGATGTCGCTGGTGGAGAAGTAGGTTTCGCCGGCGTTGCCGAGGTAGATGTGTTTCATGCTGGCGGCCAGCGCGACGGCGTAGCCGCCGGTGTCGCGCTGCACGCCCTTGGGGGTGCCGGTGGTGCCGCTGGTGTAGAGGGTGTAGCTGGGGTGGGTGGCGTCGACCCAGGTGCAGGGGACGCGGCTGTCGAGGTGGCGCGCTCGGAGGGCGGCGTAGTCGATGTCGCGGCCTTCGACGGGTTGGCTGGGGGCGAGGCCGCGGTCGACCATGAGGACGTGCTGGGGCTTGTTCCTGGCCAGGCGGATGGCTTCGTCGAGGAGGGGTTTGTAGGGGACGACTTTGCCGGCGCGGCTGCCGGCGTCGGCGCTGACGATGAGTTTGGGCTGGGCGTCGTCGATGCGGCTGGCGAGGCTGACGCTGGCGAAGCCGCCGAAGACCACGGAGTGGATGGCACCGATGCGCACGCAGGCGAGCATGGCGAAGGCGGCCTCGGGGATCATGGGCATGTAGATGAGGACGCGGTCGCCCTGGCCGACGCCGAGTTCGACGAGGCCGGCGGCCATGCGTTCGACTTCGCGCTGGAGTTGGGCAAAGCTGTAGGTGCGTTCCTGCCCGACTTCGGTGGAGACCCAGATGAGGGCGTTGTCGTCGGGGCGCCGGGCGGCGTGGCGGTCGACGGCGTTGTGGCAGAGGTTGGTCTGGCCGCCGACGAACCAGCGGGTGAACGGCGGCTTGCTGTCGTCGAGCACCTCGTCGAACGGGCGGTGCCAGTCGATCAGCTCGGCCTGCTCGGCCCAGAACCCCTTCGGGTCTTCGATCGAGCGGCGGTAGAAGGTGGCGTAGTCGGTCATGCGCTGCGGTGCTGGTAGACGGTGGTCTCGAACTCCACGAAGCCCGGGTAGGAGGCGGGGTCCATCAGCGGCAGGATCTGCGTGGCCCAGTAGCCGCCGATGCCGGCCCGCCGGTCGGCCCAGAAGAAGCAGTTGGCCAGGCCCGCCCACATCAGCGAGCCGGCGCTGCGGCCGGTGGGCGCGCGCTCCCGGTTGGTCATGAAGCTGTAGGCCCAGCCCTTGTCGGTGCCGGGCAGGAACTCGCCGGTGTTGGCCAGCGAGGGGATCGACGTGGTCCACCCGCCCGCCGACAGGCCCAGGGCCTTCAGCCCGTCCTGCGCCAGCGCGTCCACCGTCTCCGGCCGCAGCACGCGGCCGAACGGCCCGCTGCCGTCGTTGAGCAGCATGCGGATGAACTTCATGTACTCGCCCACCGTCGCGTACAGGCCCTGCCCGCCCATGTCCATCGGCGGCGGGTCGGGCAGCTTCAGGTCGGGCAGCGGCGTGAGCGTGCCGTCGTCGGCACGCGCATGGATCACGGCGCGCCGCGGCTGCAGGGCCTCGGACAGGCCGAAGCCGATCTCCTCCATGCCCAGCGGGTCGAACAGCCGCTCGCGCATCACGTGGCCCAGCCGGTCGCCGCGCAGCTTCTCCACGATGCGGCCCAGCCAGTCGATGTTCACGCCGTAGGTCCAGGCCTCGCCGGGGTCGTGCAGCAGCACGGTGCGGATCGATTCGAAGCTGCACGACACCACGGTGGGAATGCCGCGCGCGGCGCGGAACTTCAGGTCGTCGGCGCTGAAGAACTCGTAGCACAGGCCCGAGGTGTGCAGCATCAGGTCGCGCACCGTGATCCGGCGCCTGGGCGCGCGCAGCCGCGGCTGCCCGGCCGCATCGAAGCCGTCGAGCACCTGCAGCTCGTCGATCTCGGGCGCGTAGCGGCCGGCCTCGTCGTCGAGCGCGAGCCCGCCCTCCTCCACCAGCTGCATCACCAGCGTGGCGGTCAGCGGCTTGGTGGTGGAGAAGATGGCGAACACGCTGTCGGGCGTCATCGGCGCGTCCTGGCCCAGCTGCAGCACGCCCGCTGCGCCGCGGTAGACGTCGGCCTTGCGGTCGGTGGCCATGGCCACCACGCCGGGCACGCCGCCCGGTTGCAGCACGCTGCGATCCAGCAGCGCGTCGAGCGCGCTGCCCAGCCTGTCCTTGTTCATGGCGGGTCTCCCTGGCGCTCAGCGCATGGCGAAGCCGGGGTAGCCCATGGCCGCCTGCTCGTCGCACTGCCGGTGGTAGTTGCCCACGCCACCGGCATAGGACAGCAGCCGCCGCGGCTTGCCATCGACGTTGGAGCCCATGTACCAGGAATCGGTCTTCACCAGCAGCGTGCGGTTGGCCACCTCGTCGTGGTGGCGGACCCAGGATTCCTCGAACTCCTTGGTGGGCTCGACCACCTTCTTGCCGGTGGCGCGCGCGTAGGCGATGCAGTCGGTGACCCACTCCACCTGCGCCTGCAGGCAGGTGGGCATGTTGCACAGCGCCGCGGTGGGCGCCAGTGGCGAGGCGGTGCTGAACAGGTTGGGGTAGCCGTGGATCTGCATGCCCATGGCGGTGCGGATCTCCTTGCTCCACTCCTGCTTCAGCGAGCGGCCGCCGCGGCCGCGGATGTCCATGCGCGTCAGCGCGCCGGAGCCGGCGTCGAAGCCCACCGCGAGGATGATCACGTCGACCTCGTGCACCTTGCCATCGGACGTCTGGATGCCCTCGGGCACGATGCGCTCGATGGGCGTGGCGCGGCAGTTCACGCCCTCCACGTTGTCGCGCAGGTAGACCTCCAGGTAGCCGCTCTCCAGCGGTACGCGGTGGGTGCCGAAGCCGTAGTCGGTGGGGATCAGCAGCTCGCACAGCGCCGGGTCGTTGCCCAGCCGCTCACGCATCTTGCGGCGCACGAACTCCGAGACCTCGAAGCTCACCGACTCGTCGAAGAACATCTCCGGGAAGGACGCGAGCCACATCGACAGCGAGCCGTCCTCCCACAGGCCCTGCAGCACGGCCTCGCGCTCGGCCGGCGTCTTGTCGGCCCAGGGGCCGGCGTCGAAGTCGTAGTCGAAGCCGGCGAAGGTGCCGCGCACGCGCGCCTTCAGCTCGTGGAAGCGCGCGGCGAAGTCGGCCCACTCCTTCTCGCCGTACTTGGGGTTGCGCATCGGGATCATGTACTGCGGCGTGCGCACGAACACCTTCAGTTCGGCCACCTCGGGCGCGATGGACTGGATGACCTGGATGCCGGTGGCGCCCACGCCCACCACTGCCACGCGCTTGCCCTTCAGGTCCACACCCTCCTTGGGCCACAGCGCCGTGTGGTGGATCTGCCCCTTGAAGCTCGCCTGCCCGTGGAAGCGGTTGGTCAGCGGCGCCGACAGCATGCCCATGCAGCACACCAGGTACTGCGTGTCGATGGTCTCGCCTTGCTGCGTGACGAGGCTCCAGCGGCCGGTGGCGTCGTCGTAGTGGGCGGAGTCGATGCGGGCGTTGAAGCGGATGTCCTTGCGCAGGTCCAGCCGGTCGGCCACCCAGTTCAGCCAGCCCTCGGTTTCCGGCTGCGCCGGGAAGCGCTCGGTCGGCTTCCAGGCCTTGTACAGGTCCTCCGAGAACCAGTACTGGTAGATCTCGGCCTGCGAGTCGAAACGGGCGCCGGGGTAGCGGTTCCAGTACCAGGTGCCGCCGACGCCGGAACCGGTCTCGTAGGCGCGCACGTTCAGGCCGAGCTCGCGCAGCTTGTGCAACTGGTACAGGCCCGCCACACCGGCGCCGATGACGACGGCATCGAGTCGCGTGACGGGAGCGTTGGGGTTCGAATAGGCAGCCATGGGGTCTCCGGAGGGGTCGCGATTTGCCGGGGCAGATCGCAATTCACGGACCACGGCCGGCCCACGGATTCCTGAGGGTTCACCCTCGATCGATGGCGCGATCAGGGCCTGCAGGCCGGCTCGGCGCCGCCGGCGCGCGCCCGCCCTCGGACAGCGTGTCCGACAAATAGGACAGGCACGACGCCGGCCAGGGAGACGACCCGTCAGCGGTACTTCGCCGCGGTGATGAACTGCCCGAAGGCCTCGCACCACACGATGACCGTGTTGAACCGCGACGGGTCCACGCCCTGCGGCACGGGCACCAGGAAGTTCTCGAAGGTCCTGACGTCGCCGACCCGCAGCATCTGCGGCTTCAGACGAAGGAAGTCGGCTTCGGTCTCCACGAACTCCGGCGAGAGGTAGAGCTTGTAGTCCGGCCCCGGCGCCAGCTTGCCCAGCAGGCTGATGCTCCGGGGGCCGACGAACACCATGCCCTCGCCCCAGTGCAGCGCGTCGCTGTCCTTCAGCTCACGACGGAACTGCGCCGTCCACTGCGCGGGCCCCATCAGCGCTTCGATGTCCTTCGGCGACAGCGCACTGGGCGCCACCAGGATGGGCAGCGCGTAGATGCCCAGCGCGAACCCGAGGGCGAGCGCGAGGAGATGGGAGACCAGGAACAGGGTGCGCTTCATGGGGGTTCAGTCGCGGCGAGGGGCCGGGGCTTACAGCCCGAGGCACGCCCGCGGCAGAAAGCACCCGTTCAAATGCTTCGGGCCGGTAGAGTTGAAACAGGTTCGAGAAGCCGGGGTCGGTGCCCACCGAACCGGCGGCATGGCGACCGACGTGGACACTCGAGGAGACGACGATGAAGACGATGGGTCTCGCGCTGACTTTGGCCCTGGCATGCGCAAGCGCTCATGGCGCCGGCGACCTGACACGACAGGAACCCACCCGGGTGACGATGGTGCTGGGGACCGCGAAGGGTGAGCATCGCTTCAGCCCGGACTCGCTGACGCTGGAGACCGGAAAGCTTTACGTGCTGCGCCTGGAGAACCCGAGCGCCAACGAGTACTACTTCGGCTCGCAGGGACTGGCGGATGCCGTGTACTCGCGCAAGGTGGTGGTCCTCGGGGCAGACGCGAAGGCGGTGGCGGAGGTGTACGGGCCCGTTCGGCGGGTCGAACTGAAGCCTGGCAGCGTCGTGGAATGGTGGTTCCTTCCGGTGAGGACCGGGCGCTTCGAAGACGTGATGTCGACGCGGACGCACACGGAAGCGGGGATGCGAGCCACCATCGAAGTGAAATGAGGCCTGACGAATGAGGCCGCCGCGCGCGGCCCGACGGCTCGACGCGCTGCGCTGGAGCGTGGTGAAGCAGCAGGCAGGACCATGAAGCGCTCGTGATTCGAGCTGGCTCGCGCGAGTGCCCCTGCCTCCGGCGAATGCGGGGCGGGTGGTGAATCCAGCGCTGGCAGCTGCTCGTCGCCCCGGACCACCGAAACCTTACGCAGCCTCGAAGAAATATGGTGGTAATGATTGCGGCGCGACCACGACAGAACCCTGTGGCCGCGGTGGGCGCTGCCACACAACACGGAAGCACTCACCAAGGATCATTCGTCATGAACAAGCTGACCACTCTCGCCTTCGTTGCGCTGTCATTCATGGGCACGGCCCAGGCGATGACCACGATGGACCACGCGGGCACGGGCACCGGCCTCTCGCGTGCCGATGTCGTTGCCGAGTACCTGCGCGCTCGCGCCGCCGGTGAACTCGACCACGAAGGGTTCCCCGCGGCGACCGCCGCCAAGCACACGGCGTCGACGCTGACGCGCGCCGAAGTGACGGCAGAGTACCTGCGAGCGCGCGCCGCCGGCGAGATCAGCGTCGGATACGAGCGCGCACTCCCCGTGAAGGCGCCGGTCTCGACGAAGACCCGCGCCGAAGTGCAGATGGAGTACGAGCGTGCGCGCAAGGCCGGCGAACTCGACACGAGCTTTGGCCGCGGCTGATCGGCGAGTTGCGCGCTGCCTGCCGAGCCACATCGGCAGACGCCTGGCCGGTCGCCGATGCGGCCGGTGGGCGGGCGGTCGCCCAAACGACCATGGCGTCGGGCAACTACCCGACGCCGTGCAATGAACGAGTGAGGTCCGGCGCGCGCACCCTGCGCGCCGCAGCCATCTGCGTCCCAGTTCGAGTCGGCGCCAGCGAAGGATCAGGCCGCACTCTAGGCCTGAGCCTGGAGCTGCAACCCGACAATGCCCGCGACGACCAGCCCGATGCAGACTATTCGCGCGAGATTGGCTGGCTCTTGGAAGAAGAAGATGCCGACGGCTGCTGTACCAGCCGCGCCGATGCCAGCCCAGACAGCGTAGGCGGTGCCCACCGGGAGGACCCTGAGCGTGAGGCTCATGAGCCAGACACTGAGGATGGCCGCCGTGATGGAGACGACCGAAGGAACCAGCCTTGTGAAGCTGTCCGAGAGCTTCATGCTCATGGAGAAGGCGATTTCGAGAAGGCCGGACGCCAGGATGACCAACCAGGCAGAGGTTGTGTCTGTAATGGTGAGCATAGGCAGGGGTGATAAGGCACAGAACACGGGGACTCTGTCAGCTCCTGCTTAGCGCGTCCAGTGGGCGCCTTGCGGTGATGCCCAGCGCTGACGGGCGAGAGCAAAGTGCTGTGCCCTGTGCGACCCAAGGAACGTCTGCAAAAGCCGCGGACCAAGTGCCATGCCGGTGCCGAGTCGGCTCGAGCGAAGGGTAGGCAGCACTCTTCGTTTGGCCTTACCGCGGCCCGGAAGCTCTGGCGTAGCTCTGGACCAGCAATTCCCAGACGTGACCGTCGGGTTCGCTCCAGTAGACGATGGGACTGCCCAGTGAGAGGTTGACTTTCTGATCGCTCGCTCCGTGCGGGAGGCTGCGGTAAGGAACCCCCAGCGCGACCAGTCGGCCCAGGATCTCCTGGAACTCCGATGCCGAGACACGGAAGCAATAGTGACCTTGTGGCGTCTCTTCCGTCCATTGATCGAAGTCGATCGTCAGGCCTTCGTTCACGTGCACGGCGGTGAACGGGCCGATGCTGGCGGGGCCGTACGTAACGCCAAGTATCCGGGCCAGCTGCTTTGCCGCCGCTTCCCTGTCTTTGCAGGGGATCAACAGATGGTCGAGCTGCACGGCCATGGCGGTCCTTGGACGTTATCCACCGCAGACTACACGAGGACCGCGGTGCGGTGAAGCCGTGCGGGCACCCACCGCACCGGCAGCAGCCCAACCAGTTAGGCCTCTGCTTGCGCTGCGCGGAGGGCGCTGACAAAGCCGGCCTTGTCCTTCGGTGAGACAAGCACTGACCGAGGCAGCTGGCCCGACCTGTAGTCGATGCGAATGCGATCCAGGGACAGCGCCGGGCTGGAGAGCGCGGATCTGGTGGATGTGATGTCGATGATGTCCCGTGCAACGATTCGCCAGACGAATGGACCTGACCGAATAGCCAGGTTGCCTGAGGCGACGGTGTACCGGGTTGAAACCAACAACCAGACGGGCAAGCCGGCGCCCATGAGAACCAGCACCAACGGGATGAACCATCCGGCGCCCATTCTCAGCGTGTGCAGAGCAGCGACAACGACGGCCGCCGCGCCAGCCAAGAGCACAACCAACAGCCATGCATCAACCTTCGAGCGGAACACCATGGCGAACTCCTTGCGAAGTCTCAACGTTCGAGTTGAGCAGCCACCACCGGCTGGCGGCGCACACCTGAGGCACCTGAGAATAGCAAGCCAGTGGTGCACAGCGACTCGGCAACATCCTTGATCAACACGACAGGCTGGTTGCTCATCTGTACTGTCTTGCGCTTAAAGGCCACGCCGTATCGATTGATCTTCTGTGGTCCGGGCGTTCCCATCGATCACTCCTTCATGAGGTCGGAGTGTCAACGAAACCGATACAAGCTCCGAGTCAGCTCGAGCGGAATGCGAAGGGACTTCCCACATTCCTGCGACGGCGACGAAGCGCCAAGATTGGTGGTGTTCGAAGTCATCAATCTGAAGCGTGGAAAGGGGAAGTCCGTGGAGCAGATTACACGAGGAACTGGGCGCGGTGAAGCCGTGCGCGTGGGCGTCGATCTGGCCAAGCGAGTGATCCAGGTGCACGCCGTCGATGGCGCCGATCGGGTACTCACCAGTCGGACCCTGCGACGCGATCAGCTCATCGAATGGTGCGCGCGCCTGCCGGCCGGCTGCATGGTCGCGATGGAAGCCAGCTCGAGTGCCCACCACTGGGCACGCAAGCTCATTGCGCTCGGTCTGGACGCGCGCATCCTGTCGGCCCAGCTCGTCAGCCCGTACCGCCAGGAAGGCCACACCGGCAAGAACGACGCCAACGACGCCGCCGCGATCTGCGAGGCCGCCTCGCGTCCACGCATGCGCTTCATCCCCGTCAAGAGCATCGAGCAGCAGAGCATGCTGTGTGTGCACCGACTGCGCGAAGGCATCAAGGCCGACCGCACCGCCTGCATCAACCGCATCCGTGGCCTGCTGCTGGAGTTCGGCCTGGCGTTCGCGCAGGGGCCACGCGAACTGCAGGCCGTCTTGAACGAGGTGCTGGAGGACGCCAGCAACGAGCTCGGCACGCTGGCGCGTCTGACGCTGCAGCGCGCCCAGACTCAATGGCGCGAGCTGGACCAGCACCTGGCCTGGTGCGACGAGCGCATCGCTGCTCACGCTCAGGCTAACGAGGCCGTGAAGACCGCGGCCACGCTGCTGGGCATCGGGCCAGTCACGGCTTCGGCCGTCGTCGCCACGGTGGGCGACTTCAGGCAGTTCAAGAACGGCGCTCAGTTCGGTGCCTGGATCGGGCTCACACCCCGGCAGTACTCCAGCGGCGGCAACAGCAGGCTGGGCGGCATCACCAAGCGCGGCGACACCTACCTGCGCTCGCTGCTCATCCAGGGAGCGAAGTCGGCCGTGATGACGGCGCACCGAAGATCCGACCGGATCTCGGCGTGGGCGGCAGCATTGCGGGATCGCTCGGGCTGGCAGAAGGCGGTGGTGGCGCTGGCCAACAAGAACGCACGCATCCTGTGGGCCGTGATGACGCGCGGCGCGGCGTTCGATGCCGACCACTTGAGCGTCAAACCCGTGAGCGCCTGAACGCGGCGCCGCCATTGAAGACGATCGAGCAACCAACTTCCCTGCAAGACGTGAAGTCGAAGATGTGCTGAACAGGTCAGACCGGCGGTGGGCAAGCTCGACTAACCCTTGGTGGCGCTCGATTGGCAGCGACCACGTGATCGGAATGGAGCCCCGCCGAGCGGTTCGCATCTGGGCCCGCATCAAGATGCGCATCACGCGCTCGGTGCAACAAGGCCGTCTGTAGAGTGGCAGTCTGTTCTCTGTCTCGGCATCGACTTCGACCACGCGTCACGCACCGGACACAAAACCAATACGGCTTGGGAACAAAAACCGTTGACTACTTTGGAAGTCCCTGTAAAGGGTTAGGCGTCACTGGCGGTCGAGCAGTTCGGGCCAGCGGTCGTCGAACCTGAAAGTGTTGATTACCCATCCGTTCTTTCCGCGATAGAGGTAGAACTGCCAGCGCATGGCATGCTTGTCAAAGCGATGGATATAGATGAGTTCTGCGAGCGACTCGCCGACTCGTACCTCTTTGATGAACTCCTGCCCGAGTGTGTTGCCGAAGCGAGCGGTCATGAGCGGCATTTGGTTTACAGCTTGGCCCATCATGGCCTCGAACTCCGCGGAAGGAATGATGGTCTGCGACTTGAACATCTTCAGTCCTCCCTCCAAGTCGCCCTTGGCGACACTTGTCATTACCTTGTCGGTAAGAGCCTTGACATCCGCGATCTGAGGAAGACCTTGTGCTGTAGCCGAAGTCGCCATAGCCAGGAGTGGGAGAAAGACGAGCAGTGGCGTGGTGTATTTGTGCATAGTGTGTTGCTGAGTTCGTGACGCCTAACGTTGAAGCTAAGCGGCGCCGTTAGGCGTCCGCTTGAGCGACGGGTTAGCCGCAACGCTATACCCACTGGTTTTCATAGATGGTCCTCCGAAGCGCACGAGCAGCGAAGAATGCCATGCGCTCAAGCTCTTGTTCGGTTTCCTCTGGATGCTCCAAGAGTTTGGTGTCATCCCACGGATCTTCGACGTGCACCCACTTGTTGCGGTACTTCCTGAGTACGTGAAGATCATCCTTTAAGCCGCTCTCGATGGAAGCACGATTGATCAACTCAACCAGTCTTTCCTTCCCTGTCTCTGAGTGCTCAGACCTGAGATAGGTCTCGATCCCAGAAACGGCCGTGAGGATCGAAGCCAAGTGCGCGCCACTGGCAAACGCCATATCGGCCTCACGCACGATGAAGCTGCACCACTCAGAAAGGATGACTCCTCCCTTAAGCAACTCGTCATCAAGCGCGATCAGTTGCGCCCAGCGTTCATCCTCATTCATGACGGCTAACGTTGGAGTTCAGCGGCTGCCTTAGGCGGTCCGCTGGAAGGAAGGGTTAGGTTGCTCACCACACTTGCTCCTTCCAGGGCCGGGGCTCGACGTTGCCGTAGCGTCCGCTAGAGAGGCGGACTACGAATATCAACCCAAAGACAGCGAGAACCGCCCAAGACAGCACAAACGCAGCGAAGGCTACCGACATGAGCGCGGGCAGTTCGAGCCATGCGGCCACAAAGGCAATGAGGCCAACTGCCAAGCCGGTGAGTCCGGCGCAGATTGTGACTACCCAAGAACGCGGCTTGTCGTTTGGAATGAATGGCTCTGTAAATGCCATGTGCAACCTAACGTTGGAGATGAGGCGCAAACAACGGCGGCACGGCGTTGGCAAAAGCGCCTAAGCGTTGACCGCCGTTGTTTGTTGCCTCGATTGACGGGTTAGGCGTTTGCAAGCAGCTTCACCAGCATGTTTTTCTTGGCTGTGTCGTACTTGTAAGGCGTGAATGCCTCCAGTGCCACTAACAGCTCTGACCAATGAGTAAGAAACGCCTTGTCGCTCTGCAGTGAAGATTTTTCTTGCGCCCATCGTTCTTCGCACTCCAGAAGCATGTTTCGAAGTCTGTGAGTCTCGGACCAGCACGCTGCACAAAGAGAACGCTGTTGATCAATGCTCGCCTTCCTGACCTCATAGGTGTATTGCTGATCCTGCGCAGTGAAGACGCATTCTGCTTGGCAGTGCCTGCACTTGTACGGCTTGTCTGTGTATTCCTTGATGAAGTAGTAGCCGACGGACTGTTTGCTTTGTGCTGACCACTGCTCTGGATCAGCTGGTACGGACTTTGGTCTGTCGTCGTGCTTCATGATGAAACGCCTAACGTTTGAGCTGAGGGGCCGACTCCGGGATGGCGCTTGGCCCGCGAGGCGGAGCATAGACTTGCAGCGCCTCGCGGGCCGAGTGCCATGCCGGTGGAGGTCCCGCTCCAGCGAAGGGTTAGGCCGCATTCTCGGCGGGTGATTCAAGCCGACTCTTTGCGCCCCAAAGGTAGAACACCGGAAGGCGCTTCTTGATGCCTGACCGATACACGCCGACCCCGGACGTAAGCCGGAGTTCGCCAAGGAATGGCTCCTGAACCCCACGAGCGAGCAGCAGCAACTCCGGCTCGGTGAAGCAGAGCCCATCTGCCGCGTGCACAAGCACCGCTGGCTTGGAACTGTTGCGCGGGCCAAATGGCGCTAAGAAGATGCTGGGTGCACTAAGCACGCGCTGACTTGCTGGCGACGACTCAGTGCCCAGCACATCTTGCTCTCGCCACGGCGCATACCAAGATAGGGTAGACCGCTGGGCGAATGCGAACGGTAGATCCGGGCGATGAACCGCAAGTTCCTGTTCTGAGAGCGGTTCGCACCGCAGGAAACGGGAGTGAGCTAAGAAGTACTCTCGCTCGAGCCTATAGTAGGCAAAGCTTCCGTGAAGCTTGGACATTCCCCACTCGCCCTTGTGAGGCCACCACGCGTCGTACATAACAACGCAGTCGTCGAACGCCACCACCCGCATTGGGTACGGCGACGCGGGTGACTTGTACACACCTCCGAGGACAACCTGTGGTGGGCTCATGCGGCCTAACGTCTGAGTTCAGCGGCCGCCGAAGACGGTCCGCTGTAATGATGGGTTAGTCGTCATACGGTGCTCCGTGCTCCGGCAAGAGCCAGGCGCAGATGCCTCGCGGCAAAGGCAGCGGCAGACAGCACGACTACCCACAGTGCCTTTGATGCGGGCTCATGTACGGCGAGGACAAAAGCCGCAACAGCCAACGCAAGCAGAAGACCGCCGCCCAGCCAGCGCAACGTGCGAGCCAAACGAGGCCACGATGGAGGAACAACCTCAGGTAGCCAGAACGGTGCAAGTACGCAAAGCCACAGTGCGACCGCAAGCGCACCGACGAGGACCTGCGCGTACGGTGGCGCCTCTGCAACGAGCAAGCGCTCGGGGCGGAACAGCGTAGCGAGCACTCCAGCGACTACGGCTGCGGCTGTGATTGCGATGTTCCGCTGACGGCTGCTCATGACGGCGAACGTTTGAGATAACCGGCATGACCCGGCTTGCCGGGGGATGTCCGGTTGACTAAAGGGTTAGGCGTCTGGCTCTGGTGCATAGATGTCGAGGGACAGAGCAACCCCTCGTCTTCCGAGTTCTGACAGTGTGTGTGGCGAGATGTCTTCTCCTTCATTTGACTCAGCCATAAACCAACCGCAAAAGAGATCTGCCTTATGCTTTCGGGTGAGAGCGGCCCACACCGTGACGTCCGGGTTCAGTCGGGCGAGCAACTCAGCTACTTGGCGATTGAGTGCTCCTGGCACGGCCTCGACGGCATGCAGACGCCACATGCCGAACTTAGCGATGCGGGATCCAGAGGGGCCTTTAGTTGGAATTAGCTCGCCTCTTCGCTGCAGAGCATCCGGCGGAACACCAAGTGCATTCGTAATCTCATCGGGATCCATGTCGGGCGACTGGAACCGAAGAGTTGCGATCGCGCGAGACAGTGCGGGCATTGCTGACGCCTAACGTTGAAATTCAGCGGCTGCCGAAGGCGGTCCGCTGGAATGAATGGTTAGGCGCCGGCATGACACGTAGACGCAACTTCTTGCAGTTCATCTGTTCTTCGGGAGATGCTTGCGAAACAAATAAGCGCCATAACAAACGAACCCGAACATCAGCACCCACACACATGCTTTGATGGTGAAGGCTAACTGTTCAGCCTGAGCGACCTTATACGACACAACAAGCATTAGCGCGCCATAAGCGAGTAGCACAACCATGCTGACAAACACGTAGCGCGTTCTAGCGTTCATGCTTGGGCGAAGATTTTGAGGTGCCTAACTAGATTTAGACATGCGCGACCGTACTGGCGCTGTTGATCTAACGCAACCCCTGCGTCGGTGCCAAGACATGCACGACGCCCTGTAGATGGCCGCTATCTGGTCGATACGCGATGGCGTTTAGGCGGCCTAAATGACCACGGCGCCGGGTAGGCACCCGGCGCCGTGACAAGAGGCCTTCCCGACCCCGCCCGCGCTCCGCGCGCGACGTGGAGGCAGACGCTCAAGAAGCCGGCAACACCGCCCCCACCCCCTCCGCCACCGCCTCCACGATCCGGTCGATGGTGGCCTCGTCGCTCACCAGCGCCGGGCCCAGGTAGACGGTGTCGCCGCGGCCGCGCGTGACCACGCCGCGCTGGCGCATCTGGGTCAGCACCTGCGGGCCCGTCTTGCGGGCGGGGTCGAACGGCTTCTTGGAGAAGCGGTCTTCCACCAGTTCCACCGCGGCGATGAGGCCCAGGCCGCGGATGTCGCCCACGTTCGGGTGCTCGCCCAGTGCGCCGCGCAGGCCGCGCAGCAGCCGCTCGCCCAGCACCTGCGCGCGCGCCAGCAGGCCTTCGTGCTCGATGACGTCCAGCGTGGCCAGCGCCACCGCGCAGGCCACCGGGTGGCCGCTGTAGGTGTAGCAGTGCATCCAGGTGTCGGCGCCCGGGCGGTCGAACACCGCCGCCACCTTGTCGGACAGGCCCACGCCGCCCATCGGCACGTAGCCGCTGGTGATGCCCTTGGCAAACTGCACCAGGTCGGGCTGCACGTCGCTGCCCCAGTGGCCCAGCGCAAACAGCTTGCCGGTGCGGCCGAAGCCGGTGATGACCTCGTCGGTGGCAAAGAGCACGTCGTAGCGGTCGCAGATCTCGCGGATGCGGCGGAAGTAGCCCGCCGGCGGCACGTAGGCGCCGCCGCCCATCACCGGCTCGGCGATGAACAGCGCCACCGTGTCGGGCCCCTCGGCCAGGATGGCGCGCTCCAGCTCGTCGGCCGCGGCGGTGGCTGGGTCACCGCCGGGCGGCACGGCATAGCGGTAGACGTCGTGGTTGGGGATGTGCACGAAGCCCGGCATGCGCGGCTCGAAGGCCGGCCAGTAGGCCGGCATGCCGGTGGCGCACATGGCGGCCAGCGTCACGCCGTGGTAGCCGCCCAGCACGCTGAGGGTCTTGTACTTGCCGGGCTTGCCCTGGGCCTTCCAGTAGTAGCGCGCGGTCTTGATGGTGCTGTCGGTCGACTCGCCGCCGCCCGAGGTGAAGAAGAACCGGTGCATGTTGGGGTACACGCGGTCGGCCGCCAGCTTCTCGGCCAGTTCCATGGCGCGCAGGTTGGTGCTGCCGGCGTAGCCAGAGGCGTAGGCCAGCTCGCCCATCTGCGCGGCGGCGGCGTCCACCAGCTCGCGGCGGCCGTAGCCCAGGGTCACGTTCCACAGGCCCGACATGGCGTCGATGTAGCGCTTGCCGTCGGCGTCGGTCAGCGTGGTGCCCTCGCCCTTCACCCACACGTTGCCGGCCAGGTGGGCGGCCTCGTTGTGCAGCGAATGCACCAGGTGGCGGTGGTCGCGCTGCAGCAGCGCGGCGTTGAGGCTGTCGCCCATGTGGCTGGCTCCGTGGGTTGCAGGGGTCGCTGGGGTGGCGGGTTCAGACGCCGGTGTCCACCAGCGTGTGTTCGTCGACGAACAGCCGCTCGCGGCGCGACACGTGGGCCATGGAGTCGGCGGCCACGGCGCGGCCGTGCTTGGTGTCGTAGGCGGCGTCGAAGGCTTCCTTGCTGTCGAACCACAGCTCGGACACGCCGTCGATGGCGCCCTCGCCGTCGGCCGTCACCAGGTTGAAGCGCAGGCCGCGCAGGCCGGGCAGCTGGCGCGCCAGGGCGGCGTGCTGGCCCAGCCACCACGCGGCGAAGTCCTGCGCGCTCATGTCCTCGCGACGCTTGAGGAGGATGATGGCCTTGAAGAACATGGAGGTCTCCTTCGCACTCATGCGGGCTTCCTCACACGATGGAGCGGTCGCCCGCCGATGGCCAGCACCAGCGCCACCAGCATCTCGTCGGGATGCGGCGCGTCGGCGATGGCGATCTCCGCGCCATCCATGTCGTCGAAGTTCCAGATGTCGTTCTTGTTGGTCACCGGCATCACGATCAGCGAGCCCGGCCCGCCCATCTTCTTGCTGCCGGGGATGATGGCCTCGCCCTTGTGCACCGCGCGGCGCACCGGCGCGCCGAACTTCGGGTGCAGGATGGCCGCGGCATGCTCGATCTCGCCGTCCAGGCCCACGATGGCGCCCTTGCCGTAGCTCTGCACCGCGTCGGGCGCCACGCCCAGCGCCTGCACGCCGCGGCGGCCCAGCAGGTCGCCGAGCTCGGCGCCCAGCTCGTACAGCGGCGAAAGGTCCTCCACGTAGCGGCCGGCATAGGGGTTCTTCACCACGGCGGCCACCACCACCTTGCGGGCGGGCGGGTCGACCGGGCGGCCGATCTCGGTGTGGATCTCCTCGAGCTGGACCACCAGCTTGCGCAGTTGCAGCAGCGACATCGTCGGGTTCGTCCTGGAAGGCAAGGGGGAAACGGGGCACGTCAACGTTTCACTCTAGGCGGATCGAAAGCCGCTGAAAAACGAAACTTCGTGGCGCGACAGTTCACGTTTCGTAAACTCCACGCCCATGCTGCTGGACATCGATCAGCTCCGCACGCTGGTGGCGTTTGCCGACGCCGGCAGTTGCAAGGGTGCGGCCCACCTGGTGCACAAGACGCCCTCGGCGGTGAGCGTGCACCTGGCCAAGCTGGCGGCCTCGCTGGAGCGGCCGCTGCTGGAGCGCCAGGGCCGGCGCCTGGTGCTCACGCACGACGGCACCGAGCTCGTGCGCTACGCGCGGCGCATGCTGGCGCTGCAGAGTGAGGCGCTGGCGCACTTCCGCGCGCCCGAGTTCGGCGGCACGCTGCGCGTGGGCCTGCCCGACGACTACATCCCGGTGCTGATGGCACCGCTGCTGGCAGCGCTGGCGCGGCTGGCGCCGCGCGCCCACGTGGAGGTGCAGTGCGCACCCAGCGCCGAGCTGCGCCCGCTGCTGGCCGACGGCCAGCTCGACCTGGCCATCCTGTCGGCCGAGACCGACACCCAGGAGGGCGTGGTGCTGCGCACCGAGCGCGTGGTCTGGACGGCCTCGGCCCAGCACGACGTGGCGCACGCCGACTGCCTGCCGCTGGCGCTGTTCCCGGAGGGCTGCATCTTCCGCAAGTGGGCGCTGGCGCAGCTGCGCAAGCGGCGGCGCGAGCACCGCATCGTCTGCACCAGCCGCAGCATGGCGGCGGTGCAGGCGGCGGTGCGCACCGGCTTCGCGGTGTCGGTGGTGGCCGAGAGCTGCGTGCCGCCCGATGCGGTGGTGCTCACGCCGCAGCAGGGCTTTCCGGCGCTGCCGGCGGTGACGATCATCCTCGCCGCCTCGCCGGCCACCGACGCGGCGCTGGCGCAGCGCCTGGGGGAGCAGATGCGGGGGCCGTTGAGGAGGGTGCGGGGGTAGGCCCTCACCCCGGCCCTCTCCCGCGAGCGGGAGAGGGGGCAGGAGGCGGGTCAGAGCAGCAGGAAGGCCGCGGCGGCCACCAGGGTCGGGCCCAGGGCGCCGAGCAGCAGGCCGCCGGCACCGACCGATTCGTCGGCGAAGCCGCGCTTGAGCAGCGCCACGCCGGCCGGGTTGGGCGCGTTGGCAATGACGGTCAGCCCGCCGCCCGCCACCGCGCCGGCCACCAGCATGTACTTCGACGCGTCGGAGATGCCGGAGATGAGCGAGCCCAGGTAGGTGAGCGCCGCGTTGTCGGTCACGGCGGTGAGCGCCAGTGCGCCGAAGAACAGCGCCAGCGGCTCGAGCCCCGCGACGATGGGCTGCAGCCACCAGCGCTGAAGGCCGCCGAGCACCACCAGGCCCGCGAGGAAGAAGCCCACCAGCAGCGCTTCCTTCAGGATCAGCGGGTCCTGGTGGCGCGCGTAGGCCTGCGTGAACCCGAGGAACAGCAGGAACAGCGCCAGGAAGGCCACCGGGTGATGGGCCAGCACCACCACGCCGGCCAGCAGCGCGAGGTGCACCCCCACCACCGCCAGCGGCACCGGCTCCGCCCCGGCGGTGCCCGCTGCGTCGGGCCCGTCCCCCAGGTGCCGGCGCAGCAGGAAGGCGGCCACCGAGGCGTTCACCAGCACGGCGAGCGCCGCCTTCCAGCCGAAGTTCGCCAGCATGAAGGCGCTGTCCCATTGCCAGGCGGCGGCCACCATCAGCACCGGCGGCGCGGCATAGGAGGTGAGCGTGCCGCCGATCGACACGTTGACGAACAGCACGCCCAGCGCCAGGTACTTGATGCGCTCGGGCACGCCGGGCCGGAACACCCGCGGCGCAAGCAGCAGCGCCGCGATGGTCATCGCGGCAGGCTCGGTGATCAGCGAACCGAGCAGCGGCACCGCGGCCAGGCCCAGCCAGGCCGACACCAGCGGCGTGGGCAGCGGCGCGAACCGCGCGATCGCGCCCACGGCACGCATCACGGTCTGCAGCACCGGCCGCGAGGCCGCCACCACCATCACGACGAAGACGAACAGCGGTTCGGTGTAGTTGCGCGACTCGGCGTAGTCGAGCGCCGCGCCGCGGCCGGCGACGAGCGCCATGACCAGCACCAGCACGATGGCCCAGAAGCCGAACACCACCTCCACCTCGCCCAGCAGGTGGAACAGGCCGGCGTGGCGCGGATGGCGGTGCGAGAGGCGCTCGAGCTGCTTGGCAGCGAAGGTGTGGACGAGGGCCACGCCGAAGAGGGCGGCGGCGATCCAGTCGATCGTGGGGTCGGTCATGGGCAGCAGGGTCGTGAAGCAACCGCGAGGCGGCCCGACCTTCGCGTGAACCTGCCGCACCGCGCTCGCGGTCCGACACCCGGGAGGGAGTGTACGGGGCGCTGCAGGGCGCCGTGGATCAGAGGAGATGGCCCACGTTGAACAGCGTCAGCAGGCCCAGCACCGCGAACAGCAGCGCGGCGATGCCGTGCACCAGCCTCATGGACACCCGCTTCGCCACGCCGTCGCCCAGCAGCACCGCCGGCACGTTGGCCAGCATCATGCCGAAGGTGGTGCCGGTCACCACGGCCCACAGCTCGGTGTAGCGCGCCGCCAGCGCCACGGTGGCGATCTGCGTCTTGTCGCCCATCTCGGCGAGGAAGAACGCGACCACGGTGGTGCCGAACACACCCAGGCGCAGGCGGCCGCTGCCCTCTGCCTCGTCGTCGAGCCTGTCGGGCACCAGCATCCAGGCGGCCATGGCGAGGAAGGAGCCGCCGATCACCCAGCGCAGCACGTCGGGGCCCAGCGCACGGGCGATCCAGTCGCCCACCGCGGCGGCGCAGGCGTGGTTGACGAGGGTGGCGACCAGGATGCCCAGGATGATGGGCAGCGGGCGGCGGAAGCGGGCCGCGAGCAGCAGCGCGAGGAGCTGCGTCTTGTCGCCCATTTCACCGAGGGCGACGATGCCGGTCGAGACGAGAAAGGCTTCCATGCGAACGAGAGGTCCTGGGCCGGATGACGCAATGACCACACGGCCTCTCCGGCCACGCGGAGGCTGTGCGGTCAAAGGTCTTGCCAGGCTGTGGAAGCTGCTCGCACCATGGCCGGCAGGCCAAGTGTGTTGACGCGAGCCCCTGCAGCGGATGCAGGGCGGCTACTCCCCGATGACGGGTGGGAGCCCGGATTCTAGCGGCCGGCTCTCGGCGGGCACCCCCCGCCAGAGTACCGGGCAAACTGCCTGTCGCAGTTGCTCACTCCAATTGAGCCACGGCCTTGGTGCAAGATGCGCCGCAACCGTGCCGCCCATGTCCCTGCCCCCTTCCATCCTTCCCGCGCCGCCGCTCGCCTCGACGGGCACGGCCTCCGCCGCCGCCGCGCGGCCGGTGCTGCACCTGCGGCGCGCGCTGATCTGGCGCATCGTGTTGATCGCCGTGGCGGTGCTGCTGTCGCTGGCCGCCTGGGAGGTGCGCGTGCTGCGCCAGGCGGCGACCGCCGAGCTGCCGGCCACCGCGTCGCTGGTGGCGCAGCTGCTGAACGACGACCTGGCCCGGCGCACCTCGTCGTTCGACCGCATCGACATCGAGGTGCCGCTGACGCCGCTGGAGCGGCTGGGGCGGCGCATCTCGTTCTGCGTCGAGGTCCAGCACCTGATGCGCGACCGGCCGCTGGCGCAGTCCTGCCTGTCCGAGGAGCCGGTGACGGACGCCGGGCGCCTGCTGGCGCCGTGGCTGCGCGCCGGCGCCATCGGCAACGCCCAGGCCACGCGGCTGCTGCAGTTGCAAGCCGGCATCCGCGCCGGGACCATCGTGGTCACACCGAACTGGGACAGCCTCGGCCAGATGCTGTGGCAGCGCTGGCTGGTGCTGGGCGGCTTCGCGCTCGGCTTCGTGGGGGTGGTGGCGGCGGTGGCGTTGCTGGTGGACCGCTCGCTGCGCCCGGCCAACGAGGTGCTGGCGGCGCTGGCGCGGCTGGAGGGCGGCGACCTGAGCGTGCGGCTGCCGCCGTTCGCGCTGAGCGAGCTGCGCAGCATCGCCGGCAGCTTCAACCGGCTGGCGGCGCGCTGGGCCGCCACCACGGCGCGCCAGCGCCTGCTGACGGAGCGGCTGCTGCAGGTGCGCGAAGAGGAGCGCCGGCGCCTCGCGCGCGAGCTGCACGACGAGATGGGCCAGAGCCTGGCCGCGCTGTGGGCCGAGGCCGAGGTGGTGTCCACGCTGGCCGGCCAGTCGCTGCCGCAGCTGCGGCCGAGCGCCGACGCGATGTCGCGCACCACCGAGCACCTGCTCGAGGGCCTGCAGCGGGTGCTGTCGGACCTGCGGCCTCCGGCGCTCGACCGCTTCGGTCTCGCGCAGGCCCTGCAGGCGCTGGTGGCACAGCCGCGGCGCCGGGCCGCGCAGGGCGACCTGCACGCCACGCTGGAGATCGACGGCGACACCGAACGTATCCCGGACTCGATGCGGGTGCACGTCTACCGCATCGTGCAGGAGGCGCTGACGAACGCGGTGCGCCACGGCGACGCCGCACAGGCGCGCGTGCGGCTGGCCTGCACCGAGCGGCAGGTGAGCATCGAGGTGACCGACAACGGCAGCCACGTGGGCGTGGCGGTGCCGGTGCCGGGCCACGGCCTGCTGGGCATGAGCGAGCGGGTCTCGGCGCTGGGCGGCACGCTGGACGTGGCGCCCTGCCGGCCTGGCGGCATGCGGCTGGCGGTGACGCTGCCCTTGCCGCCGCTCGAGGAGACGCAGGCATGACGATCCGCGTGATGCTGGTCGACGATCATGCGATCGTGCGCGAGGGCTACAAGCGCCTGCTGGAGCTGCAGAGCGACATCGTCGTGGTGGCCGAGGCGGGCGACGGCGGCGAGGCGCTGAACCAGTGGCGCGCGCTGCGGCCGGCGGTGGTGGTGATCGACCTGGGCCTGCCGGGCATGGGCGGGCTGGAACTGATCGCCCGGCTGCGCCAGCGCGACGAGGCCTGCCGCATGCTCGCCTTCAGCATGCACCGCGACGCGGTCTGGGTGGCGCAGGCGCTGCGCGCCGGCGCGCTGGGCTACGTGACCAAGAGCAGCGCGCCCTCGCAGCTGGTGGCCGCGGTGCGCGAGGTGAACCAGGGCCGCCGCGTGCTGAGCCCGGACGTCTCGGGCGAGGTGGCCAGCGCACTGCTCGACCCACAGGACAGCGCGGCCCACGGCCTGTCGCCGCGCGAGTTCGAGGTGATGCGGCTGCTGGTGGGCGGCCGCACGCCGCAGGAGATCGCGCAGTCGCTGAGCCTGAGCGTGAAGACGGTGCACAACGTGCACTACCAGATCAAGTCCAAGCTCGGCACCGCCAGCGACTTCGAGCTCGCGCGCATGGCCTGGCAGCGCGGCTGGATCGGCTGAGCGCCGCGGGCGCGCGCGCTCAGCCCGCGCGCGGGAAGAACGCCAGCGTCACGAGCAGCAGGGCCGCGTACATGCCGATCTCGGCGGTCTCGGTCCAGGGCTGGATGCGCTGCAGTGCGCCGACCACGTGGGCTACCAGCATCAGCGCGAACACCGCGGTGAGGAATTCGAAGGTGGGCTGCAGCGCGACGCCGGTGAGCGCAGCGCGCAGCATCATCGCCTCGAGGATCAGGATGAAGCAGCCGAGGCAGCGCCCGAAGTAGACCGCCAGGTCGGTGTGCTCGGGGATGCGCCAGCGCATCAGCCGGGCCCAGGCCAGCGGCGTGAAGGTGATGGGCAGCGCGAACACCAGCGTGGTCACGATGCACAGCCACAGCAGGTAGGTGGGGGCGTGGGCGCTCCAGGTTCCGATCATGGTCTCCTCCGGGGTTCGGCCTTGTTGTCCAGATGCCGCCGCGAGTGTGCAGAAGCCGGCGCGTGCCGCCGAGGGCAAGTTGCCCGAGCCACGTTCTGTCGCAAGTCTTGCGCGGCCTTGCATCGCCGCGGCGCAGAATGGGCCGTGGCGCGGAACCGCGAGGCCCGCAGCGGACCTCACGGGGTCGTTCCCGGAGTTCGCCCCGCCGCGTCCGCGCGGCGGGCAAGGAGAGACAGACGATGAAGCGATCGACACGCTGGTTGCTCGCGCTGTGCGGCCTCGGTCTCGGGGTGCTGGGCGCGCAGGCGCAGGCCACGCGGCCTGCCGCGCAGGCGCGCGCGAACGGCAGCGGCGGCCCCGCGGCCGCCGCAACGCCCGTCGAGGCGCGCTGGCAGGACAGCCTGGACGCCTTCGCGCTGGCCGACGAGGCCCAGGCGCCCCCGCCCGGCGGGGTGCTGTTCGTCGGCAGCTCGTCGATCCGGCTGTGGTCGGGGCTGGAGGCGCAGTTCGCCGGCGAGACGATCGTCAAGCGCGGCTTCGGCGGCTCGCGGATGTTCGACTGCGCGGCGTACCTGGAACGGCTGGTGCTGCCGTACAAGCCGCGGCTGGTGATCGTCTACGCCGGCGACAACGACCTCGCCGAGGGCCGCACGCCGCAGCAGGTGCTGGCGAGCTTCAGCAGCTTCGTGGAGGGCGTGCGCCGGGCGCTGCCCGACACGCGCATCGCCTTCCTGTCGATCAAGCCCAGCCCGCTGCGCAGCGCGCTGATGCCGCAGGTGGTCGAGACCAATGCGCTGGTGGCCGACTACAGCCGCCACACACCGAACCTCGACTACATCGACATCTACTCGAAGATGCTCGATGAGCTAGGGCGGCCGCGCGCGGAGCTGTTCCTGCCCGATGCGCTGCACCTGAACACGCAGGGCTATGCGCTGTGGCGCACCGTCATCGCCGACCACCTGCGCGCGCCCGCACCGCCACGCTGAGCGCCGCGTCGGCGGCCTGCGAGCGCAGCTGCCGGCGCATCGCGGCGGTGCGGCGATCGAGTTCGCCGCTGATCCACGCCACCGCGTAGAGGACGGCGAAGCAGCCGACCAGGATCAGCGCGTCGATCCACGCCGCGCGCGGCGTGCCGGCATCGCCGGCCACGGCCAGCAGCAGCAGCGCCAGCACCAGGTGGGCGCAGAACACCGGCAGCGAGGCGGCGCCCAGCGTCTCCAGCACCCGCAGCCGCGGCAGCCGGGCCGCGAGGCGCGGGCCGAAGTGCAGGGTCAGCACCAGCAGGGCGAACAGGTTGATCACGCGCAGCGGGCCGAGGTGCCATTTGTCGAACATCAGGTTCAGCGCCTCGTGGCCGGGAAACGGCAGCTGCCCGACGGCGTGCCGCCACACCAGGCCGACGACGCCGATCACGACCGCCGTGCGCACCAGCCACGGCGGGAAGACGAGCGGTGCCGGTGCGCGCGAGGCGGACTGCACCGAGCCCATCCACAGCCCCATCACCCACAGGAACTGCCAGCCGAACATCTCGAAGGCGCCGGTCTGGGGAAACGGCACCGGCAGGCCGGTGAGCGCGACGCTGAGGTCGTAGACCGCGCGTCCGAGGTCGAACTGCGCCAGCAGCCACAGCAGCACGCTGAGCGCGAGGATGCCCCGCCAGCCGTGCTGCAGGCCGTGCAGCAGCAGCAACGGGCTGAGCACCATGAACACCACGTAGAGCGGCAGGATGTCGAGCAGCGGTGGGCTGTAGATCAGCAGCAGGCCGCTGAAGAAGGCCGTGACCGGCTGCTCGAAATAAAAGGAGATCAGGTTGGTGATGGCGTCCTGCCGTGCCAGCACGCCGATCAGCGCGATGACGGTGAACAGGAACAGCAGCAGCGCGGCCTGGCAGGCGTAGATCTTCAGCGCGCGCCGCAGGAAGGCCTCGCGCATCACGGCCTCGCCGTCGCGCCGCTCGCGCGCGGTGTAGACCATGCCGGCCATGTAGCCCGACAGCAGCACGAAGCCCTCGGCCGCCGAGACGAAGCCGAACGGCTGGCCCAGCGGGTCGGCATAGCGCGTGGGCAGGTGCGTGAGCGTCATCAGCACCAGCATCAGGCCGCGCAGCGCGTCGATTTCCCAGAGTCGGCGGTTCATGCGGCGGCATGGGAGAAAGGGACGAGTCCTGACAGACCCGTCCGCCGACCCGGAGGTTCCCGCCGCGGTTCAGCCCGGGCCGCGCAGCTCGCGACGCAGGATCTTGCCGACGTTGCTCTTGGGCAGGTCGTCGCGGAATTCGATGCGCCGCGGCCGCTTGTAGGCGGTGAAGTTCTGCCGGCAGTGGTCGGCCAGCTGCTGCTCGGTGAGCGACGGGTCCTTGCGCACGACGAACAGCCGGACCGCCTCGCCGGTCTTCTCGTCGGGCACGCCGACCGCCGCGCACTCCAGCACACCGGGGTGCAGGTTGACCACCTGCTCGATCTCGGTGGGGTACACGTTGAAGCCGGAGACGATGATCATGTCCTTCTTGCGGTCGACGATGCGGAGGTAGCCGCGCTCGTCGAGCACGCCGATGTCGCCCGACTTGAAGTAGCCGTCCGGTGTCATGACCTTGGCGGTCTCGTCGGGGCGGTTCCAGTAGCCGGCCATCACCTGCGGCCCGCGGATGCAGACTTCGCCGGCCTCGCCAAGCGGCAGGTCGCGGCCGTCGTCGTCGCGGATCGCGATCTCGGTCGACGGGATCGGCAGGCCCACGTTGCCGCTGAACTGCCGCAGGTCCAGCCGGTTGCAGGTGACCAGCGGCGAGGTCTCCGACAGGCCGTAGCCCTCCACCATCGGGCAGCCGGTGATGCGCAGCCACTTCTCCGCGGTGGCCTGCTGGCAGGCCATGCCGCCGCCGGTGGACGCCACCAGGCCGGAGAAGTCGAGCCGCGCGAACTCGGCGTTGTTGGCCAGCGCGTTGAACAGCGTGTTGACGGCCGGGAACATGTTGACGCGGTGCTTCGTCAGCGTCTTGACGAGGCCGGGGATGTCGCGCGGATTGGGGATCAGCAGGTTCTTCATGCCCAGGCGCGCGCCCATCACGAAGCACAGCATCAGCGCATAGATGTGGTACAGCGGCAGCGCACAGACGCAGACGATCTGCTGGCCGCCGACCTTGTCGAGCATGGGGCGGAACCAGGCCTCGGTCTGCATCACGTTGGCCACCACGTTGCGGTGCAGCAGCGTGGCGCCCTTGGACACGCCGGTCGTGCCGCCGGTGTACTGCAGGAAGGCCACGTCGTCCGGCCCCACCGGCGGGCGCACGAGCTTCAGGCGCGTGCCCTCGGCGATGGCCATGTTGAAGCGCGTGACGCTGCGCCCACCGGTGAGCGGCAGCGTGAAGGCCGGCACCATCTTCTTGACGTTGCGCACCACGAAGTTGACCAGCTGGCCCTTCCAGAAGCCCAGCAGGTCGCCCATCGAGACCAGCACCACGTGCTTGACGACCGTGTGGTCGATCACCGCCTCGAGCGTCGCCGCGAAGTTCTCGAGGACCACGATCACCTCGGCGCCGGAATCCTTGAGCTGGAACTGCAGTTCGCGCGCGGTGTAGAGCGGGTTGACGTTGACCACCACGGCACCGACGCGCAGCACCGCCGCAAGCGCCACCAGGTACTGCAGCAGGTTGGGCATCATCAGCGCCACGCGCGTGCCCTTCACGACGCCCTGGGCCTGCAGCCAGGCGCCCAGGGCTTCGGCCAGCTCGTCGATCTGGCGGAAACTGAGTTCGCGCCCCATCAGCACGGCCGCGGAGCGTGCGGCATGCTGCCGGAAAGCCTGGTCGAGGAGCGTTGACAGCGAGGCGTCGGAGCCGGCATCGACCGTGGCCGCCACCGAGGGGGGATAGTGGGCGAGCCAGGGCTTCTTGGCCGGCATGTCCATGCGCGAGCTCCTCCGAAAGACGCCCGATTCTTCGGGCACCGCTGCGGCGCGGCTACGGGAGTTGCCCTGAGCCGGCAGTGGCCTGCGGTTCGGCCGTGAAGAGCTGCGCGAGCAGCGCGCGTTCGCGCGCCTCGATGCCGACCAGGAACTCGCTCGCACCGCGCATCGTCCTGAAGGTCTCGAGGCCGCGCTCGAGGAAGGACTGCAGCTCGCTGAGGCCGGCAGCACGCGCCGGACCGCGCATCATGCGCAGGCTGGTGGTGAGCATCGGCTTGCGCGTGTAGCGGTCGAGCGAACGGCCGACCTCGAGCATCAGGTCGATCTGCTGCGCGCGGTCGGCGCGCCGGCCCGTGGCCTGCCAGGCCCGGGCGTAGGCCCGTGCGTCGACGGCCGGCGACGGCAGTGCCTCGGCCATCGTGCTGTCGAGCGACTCGGACAGCGCATGCAGCTCGCCCAGCGTGGCGACGGTGCCGACGATCTCCTGCGGGAACAGCCGCACCAGCGCCGGCACGATGCGGGCGAACTGCGCGTCGCGCCGGCTGAAATCGCTGGGCCCGTACAGCTCATCGAGGAAGAAGCGCGCGGCCGCGACATAGCGCGGACTCGCCAGCAGCTCGGCATGGGTGTGCTCGAAGCGCGCCTGCTGGTAGGCCTTGACCGCGTGCACCTTCTCGCCGAGTCCGGGCACGGCCTGGCGACGCGCCCGTTCCTGCTCGACGGCGGCGAGGCTGCGCAGGATGGCCGGCGCGTCGGCAGCGGTGGCTCGCAGGGGCGCGGTCATGCGGGTCGGGGGTAATCCGGGATCGCTAATAGAGGCCCGCCTCGATGGACCGGCGCGCGAATGATGCAACACTCCGCGTCGATGACCGTCAGCACCTTCCCTTGTCCCCGGCGCCCGCGGCGCGGGCTGGCCGCATGAGCGCAGGGCCGTCGCGTCGGCGCCTGCTGCAGCTCGGCGCCGGGGCCACGGCGCTGTTCACCGTGGCCGGCGGCGCGGCGTGGCTGTGGCGGCCCGGCGTGCGCGGCGGCCGGCTCACGCCGTCGGGCCGCGCGGTGTTCCGCGCCGTGGCGCGCGCCGTGCTCGAAGGCAGCCTGCCCGCCGAGCCGGCGGCGCTCGACGCAGCGCTGGAGCGCCATCTGCAGCGGCTGGACGAGACGATCGCCGGCTTTCCTGCGGCGACCCAGGCCGAGATCGCGCAGTTGCTCGGCGTGCTGTCGGTGTCGGCCACGCGGCAGTGGCTGACCGGCCTGCGCAGCGACTGGGCCGACGCGAGCGTGAACGAACTCGAGGCCGCGCTGCGCCGCATGCGCACCACCGACCACGAGTTGCGCCAGCAGGCCTATCACGCGCTGCGCGACCTCACCAACGCGGCCTACTTCGCGCAGTCGGAGCACTGGTCGCTGCTGGGCTATCCCGGCCCGAGCGCGGTCTGAGCGGCATGGCCATCACCGACCCCTTCAAGGACGGGCTCGCGCGCGGCTGGAAGGTGTTCGGCGGACGCCACGCGGGTGCGCAGCCGCTGCCGGAGCGGATCAGCTGCGACGTGGCGATCGTCGGCAGCGGCGCGGGCGCCGGCATCACGGCCGAGCTGCTGACCCAGGCCGGCCTCGACGTGCTGCTGATCGAGGAAGGCCCGCTGAAGACCAGCAGCGACTTCCACCAGCTCGAGCGCGAGGCCTACCCGCAGCTCTACCAGGAGAGCGCCGGGCGCAAGACGGCCGACAAGGCGATCAACATCCTGCAGGGCCGCTGCGTCGGCGGATCGACCACGGTCAACTGGACCAGTTCCTTCCGCACGCCCGACGACACGCTGGCCTACTGGCAGCAGCATTTCGGCCTGAAGGACTGCTCGCCCGAGGCGCTGGCGCCGTGGTTCGCGCAGGCCGAGCGGCGCCTCGGCATCGGCCCCTGGCTGGCGCCGCCGAACGAGAACAACGAACTGCTCAAGCGCGGTGCCGACCGGCTGGGCATCCGCGCCGCGACGATCCAGCGCAACGTGAAGGGCTGCTGGAACCTCGGCTCCTGCGGCCTCGGCTGCCCGACGAACGCGAAGCAGTCGATGCTGGTGACCACGATCCCCGCCGCGCTGGAGCGCGGCGCGCGGCTGCTGGTGGAAACGCGCGCGCAGGCCTTCGAACATGACGGTTCGAAGGTCCGCTGGCTCGACTGCGTGCCGGTCGCCACCGACGGCAGCATGGCGTCGGACCGCAGGGTGCGCGTGAGCGCGAAGCACTACGTGGTGGCCGGCGGCGCGATCAACTCGCCGGCGCTGCTGCTGCGATCGAAGGCGCCCGACCCGCACAACCGCCTCGGGCACCGCAGTTTCCTGCATCCGGTGGTGGCGTCGGCGGCGGTCTTCGACCAGCGGGTCGAGGGCTGGGCCGGCGCGCCGCAGACGATCTACAGCGATCACTTCCTCGGCGTCGATCCGATCGACGGCCCGATCGGCTACAAGCTCGAGGCGCCACCGATCCACCCGACGGTGTTCGCGACGACGATGGCCGGCTTCGGGCTCGAGCAGACGCGGCAGCTCCGGCAGTTCCCGCACACGCATGCGCTGCTCGCGCTGCTGCGCGACGGCTTCCATCCGCAGTCGCCCGGCGGGCGCGTGCGGCTGCGCGACGACCGCACGCCGCTGCTCGACTACCCGCTGACCGAGTTCGTGATGGACGGCGCACGCCGCGCGCTGCTGAGCATGGCCGAGCTGCAGTTCGCGGCCGGTGCGCGCGAGGTGATCCCGACCCACGAGCTGGCGCGCAGCTACCGCAGCTGGGACGAGGCGAAGCGCGAGATCGCCGCCCTGCCGATGAAGCCGCAGCTCACGCGCGTGTTCAGCGCGCATGCCATGGGCGGCTGCGGCTTCGCCGGCGAAGCGAAGCGGGGCGTGGTGCAGCCGAACGGCCAGCACTGGCAGCTCGAGAACCTGTCGGTGCACGACGGCTCGCTGTTCCCCACCAGCGTGGGCGCGAACCCGCAGCTGTCGATCTACGGCATCGTCAACCGGCTCGCCAGCGGGCTGGCGCAGCGCCTGGCGGGGCGCACGGTTTCGCTGGCCTAGGACTCACCGGCCCATGCTCGCGCGCTTGCAGCGCTTCGTGATCCTGGCAGTGACGCTGGCCGCGCTGGGCTGGCTGGTAGGGTGGGCGTCGGAGGGACGGCCGGTACTGGCCGTCGCCGGCGCCCTGGTGCTCGCCTTCGGATACGTCTTCATCCTTGCGGTCGAGTTCGTGCTGCTGGCCTGCCTGCACGGCCGCGACGAGACCCCGCGTGCCGGCCCGCTGCAGTTGCTGCGAGCCTGGCTGGGCGAGTGCGTGGTGGCGTGGCAGGTGTTCGTGTGGCGCCAGCCCTTCCACGCCGCGCGCTTCCCCGACGTGCCGGGCCGGCCCGGCGTGCGCGGCGTGGTGTTCGTGCACGGCTACGTCTGCAATCGCGGCCTGTGGGGGCCGTGGCTTGCGCGCTGCACGGCCGAGCAGCGACCGTACGTGGCCGTCGACCTGGAACCGGTGTTCAGTGACCTGGATGTCTACGTGCCACAGCTCGAGGCGGCGGTGGCGCGGCTCGAGCAGTCGACCGGCCTGCCGCCGCTGCTGGTGTGCCACAGCATGGGCGGCCTGGTGGCGCGCGCCTGGCTCGCGGCGACACCCGGCGCCGCCACCCGCGTGCAGCACGTGATCACGATCGGCTCACCGCACCGCGGCACCTGGCTGGCACGACTGAGCCGCACGACGAACTCCCGCCACATGCGCCAGGCGAGCGAGTGGATCACCGGGCTGGCCGCCCGCGAGCCGGCGCTGCACACCGGCCGCTTCACCTGCTTCTACAGCCACGCCGACAACATCGTGTTCCCGGCCTGCGCCGCCACCCTGCCAGGCGCCGACAACCGCCACCTGCCGGCCACGGCCCACGTGGCGATGGTGTTTCACCCGGAGGTGGTGAGCGAGGCAGCGCGCTGGCTTGCCGCCAGCTCCTCGTGCGGGGCCGGCGGCACGTCGGAGCGCTGACGCAGCACCCGCCAGGCGAGCCAGCCGATACAGCCCGCCAGCAGCAGGTGGTGCACGGCGTGGCCGCTGACCGCCCCACCGCTGGCTTGCCACACCCAGCCATCTGCGGTGTCGACGAACCTCGCCGCCGCGAACCACAGCAGCGCCACAACCCAGTCGCTCGGGCGCAGGCCGTCGCTGCGCAGACCCCACACGCCGAGCGGCATCAGCAGCACCGGCAGCAACTGGAGCCACAGCAGCCAGCGCAAGTCAGGACCGCCGAGCCAGGCCGCGCTGGCTGCGCAGGCCAGACCGCCGAGCGGCCCGCTCGCGACGGCCCCCGCCAGCAGCCGGGGAGTGACCCAGCGGGGCCCCAGCCGTTCTGCAAGGTAGATCAGGGACAGCAGGACGCAAACACTGGCGGTCGCGACCTGCCTCAGCAGGAAGCCGACATCGCCCGGCGCAAGATGGTCCAGTGCGCCGACCACGGTGGTCAGCGTGGCCGCGCCGAAGAACAGGTGCCACGCCAGGCGACGTGGGCCGCCGGCACGGTGGCGGCGCAGGCCGACGGTGCCCACCACGCTGGCCGCGAACAGGGGCAGCAGCGACAGCAGGTTCCAGCCCTGGGCCAGACCGAGGACGGTGCGCGAATCGGTGTTGCGTTCGGTCTGCGCCGGATAGCCGACCGGCCCCCAGGCGAGCAGGCCCATCAGGCTCGCGAACAGCATCGCCCCCAGCAAGGCCAGTGCGCAGCGGGTGGACAACTGGGGCGACATCGAGGGCAGCGGGGCAGTGGCGTTCACTGCCGACGAGTCTCGACGCGCTCACCCTGTCACACATCGCTCTCGCGGGGGCCCCCGTTGGGGGAGGCCAGGAGGCGTGACGGCTTCAGCCGGCCGGCGTGAAGCAGCGCTCGCCGTCCAGCACGACGCCGGCCTCCACCAGCGGCTGCTGGCGCACCGCAGCGTAGACCGGCGTGAAGTCCGGCGCGGTGGCGTCGAACAACTGCCGGAAGCTGTCGATCACGAAGTAGCCGGCCTGGTAGCTGTCGATCTTGTAGAGCGTGCGCATCAGTCGCTGCAGATCGAAGGCGATGCGCTGCGGCTCGGGGGACAGGACCGCGTGGCGCAGCTCGCCAGCGCTCGACAGGATGCCGGCCCCATAGGCGCGCAGGCCCTGCGGCGTGTCGATCAGCCCGAACTCCACCGTGTACCAGTACAGCCGCGCCAGCAACTCGCAGGCGTCGAGCCGGCTCGCCTTGAGCCCGCCCGCGCCATAGGCCTGCATGTAGTCGGCGAACACCGGGTTGAACAGCAGGGGCACGTGGCCGAACAGGTCGTGGAAGACATCGGGTTCGACGACGTAGTCGAACTCCTCGGGGGTGCGGATCCAGTCGGTGACCGGGAATTTCCGTTGGGCGAGCAACGCGAAGAAGGCCTCCTCGGGGATCAGGCCGGGCACGCCGACGATCTGCCAGCCGGTGGCCTTCGACAACCGCGCGGAGATGTCGCTGAAGCGCGGGATGCGATCGGGGGCGCCGAGCTGCTCGACGGCGTCGATGAACGCCTGGCAGGCCAGACCCGGCAGCTGCCGCAGCTGGCGGGCATAGAGACGGCGGTAGGTCTCGTGGTCGGCCTCGGTGTAGCGGGCCATGTCCTGCTCGCAGCTGTAGTCGGCCCGCGCGCGCGAGTAGTCGCCGCGCGGCGGCCGGTCGCCCTGCCCGTAGGTGACCGGCGCCACGCCCTTGTTCACGCCGTCATGGAAGTCGTGCTTCATGGCCGGTGGGTGTTCGTCCGGTCGGCCGCTCAGACGCCCTGCGTCACCGCCTCGCCGGCCAGCACGCCGCGGCGCATCTGATCGAGCTCGATGCTCTCGAACAGGGCCTTGAAGTTACCCTCGCCGAAGCCCTGGTCGCCCTTGCGCTGGATGAACTCGAAGAAGATCGGTCCGAGCTGGTTCTCGCTGAAGATCTGCAGCAGCAGTTCGCCGGCCTTGCCGTCGATCAGGATGCGGCGCGCGCGCAGCGCGGCGAGGTCTTCACCGTGGCCGGGGATGCGCTGGTCGACCCGCTCGTAGTAGGTGTCGGGCGTTCCGAGCAGCTTCACGCCCTGGGCGCGCAGCGCATCGACGGTGGCCGGCAGGTCGAGCGAGGCCAGCGCCACGTGCTGGATGCCTTCGCCGTGGTAGCGGTCGAGGTACTCCTGGATCTGCCCGGCCGTCTCGTTGCCCTCTTCGTTGATCGGGATGCGGATCTTGCCGCAGGGGCTGGTCATGGCCTTGCTCTTCACGCCGGTGACCTGGCCCTCGATGTCGAAGTAGCGGATCTCGCGGAAGTTGAACAGCCGCGCATAGAACTCGGCCCACTCGGCCATGCGGCCGCGGTGCACGTTGTGCGTCAGGTGGTCGACGACGGTGAGGCCGTGCCCCTCCGGCGTGAGCGTGGCGCCGGGCAGCGGCTCGAAGTCGACGTCGAAGAAGCCGATGTTGCCGATGTCCCCGTCCTTCGCACCGTTCTTGCCGCGCCAGCGGTCGACCAGGTAGATCAGCGAGTCGCCCACGCCCTTGATGGCGGGGATATTGAGTTCACCCGGGCCGGCATGGCCGGCATAGCCCCACGCGCCGAGCGCGACGGCCCGCTCGCTGGCAGCCTTGGCGTCCCGCACGCGGAACGCGATGGCGCAGATGCTCGGGCCGTGCAGTCGCGCGAAGCGCTGCGCGAACGAGTCGGGCTCCGCGTTGACGATGAAGTTGATCTCGCCCTGCCGGTACAGCGTGACCTGCTTGTGGCGGTGCTTGGCGATCGCGCGGAAGCCCATGCGCTCGAACAGCGCGCCCATGGCGGCAGGGTCCGGCGCGGCGTACTCGATGAACTCGAAGCCGTCGGTGCCCATCGGGTTGTCCCAAGGGGTGAATTGCATGCGCGGACCTCGCTGGCGTGGAGAAAGAACTGTCTCCACTGTATAGAGCATGCGGCGCAGGTTTACTGCAAACCACGCGCTAATGACCCGCATCACGCATGATTACTGCACAATCAATCTCATGGAAGCCTCTATCGAGCTCGATATGATCGACCGACGCATCCTGCGCGCGCTACAGGCCAATGGCCGCGCCACCTACGACCAGCTGGCCGCCGAGGTACAGCTGTCGGCCTCGGCCGCACTGCGGCGCGTGAAGCGGCTGGAGGAAGCGGGCGTGATCGCGGGCTATGCAGCGGTGGTGCCGCCGGCGCGCGTGGGCCTGGGGCTCACGGCCTTCATCAGCGTGCGGCTCGAGAAGCACACCGAGACGCACAAGCGCAACCCGATGGACCTGTTCAAGGCCTCGGTGCAGGTGTGGCCCGAGGTGGTGGAGTGCGTGGCGCTGACCGGCGAGACCGACTACCACCTGCGCGTCGTGGTGCAGGACATGGCGCACTACTCGCGCTTCATCATGGACACGCTGCTGAAGCACCCGAGCGTCGAGGACTGCAAGACGAGCTTCGTGATGGACCGCGTGAAGGCGACCAGCGCCACGCCGGTGTGAGACGTCGGCCTCAGGCCGTCTTCACGTCGACCAGGCCCAGCAGTTCCTTCATCTGCTCGCGCATCCTGAACTTCTGGATCTTGCCGGTCACCGTCATCGGGAAGGCGTCGACGAAGTGGATGTGGCGCGGCACCTTGTGGCGCGCGATCTGGCCGTCGCAGAACGCGCGCAGCTCGTCGGCGCCGAGCTGCTCGCCGGCCCGCACGATGACGCAGGCACACAGCTCCTCGCCGTACTTCGGATCGGGCACGCCGATCACCTGCACGTCCTGCACCTTGGGGTGGCGGTAGAGGAATTCCTCGATCTCGCGCGGGTAGAGGTTCTCGCCGCCGCGGATCACCATGTCCTTCAGGCGGCCGACGATGTTGCAGTAGCCCTCGGCGTCCAGCGTGGCGAGGTCGCCGGTGTGCATCCAGCCCGCCGCATCGATGGCCTCGCGGGTCTTCGCCGCGTCGTCCCAGTAGCCCAGCATGACCGAGTAGCCGCGCGTGCACAGCTCGCCGGGTTCGCCGCGCGGCACGATGCGGCCGGCCTCGTCGACGAGCTTCACCTCGCAGTGCGGCTGGATGCGCCCGACGGTGGACACGCGCCGCTCCAGCGGGTCGTCGGTGGCGCTCTGGAAGCTGACGGGCGATGTTTCGGTCATGCCGTAGGCGATGGTGACCTCGGCCATGTGCATCTTGTCGACCACGCGGCGCATCACCTCGATCGGGCAGGGGCTGCCGGCCATGATGCCGGTGCGCAGGCTGCGCAGGTCGTGGCGCGCGAAGTCGGGGTGATCGAGCTGGGCGATGAACATCGTCGGCACGCCGTACAGCACGGTGCAGCGTTCCTCGGCCACCGCCGCCAGCGTGGCCGCGGCATCGAAGCCCTCGGACGGGTAGACCATGGTCGCGCCGTGCGTGAGTGCCCCCAGGTTGCCCATCACCATGCCGAAGCAGTGGTACAGCGGCACCGGGATGCACAGCCGGTCGCCCGGCACGAGGCGGATCGCCTCGCCGACGAAGTGGCCGTTGTTCAGGATGTTGTGGTGCGACAGGGTCGCACCCTTGGGGTTGCCGGTGGTGCCCGAGGTGAACTGGATGTTGACCGCGTCGTCGAACTGCAGCGTCTCGCCGAGCCGGGCCAGGTCGACCCGGTCGTCGGCGCGCGGCGTGCGCAGCAACGTGTCGAAGTTCAGCATGCCCGGCGTCGCCTCCGCACCCAGGCGGATCACGAACTCCAGGTCCGGCAGGCGCTGCGCGCGCAGGCGACCCGGCGCGCAGTGCGCGAGCTCGGGCGCCAGGTCGGCGAGCATCGCGAGGTAGTCGCTGCCCTTGAACGACGGGGCGGCGATCAACGCTCGGCAGCCCACCTTGGTGAGGGCGTATTCGAGCTCGCTGCGCCGGTAGGCCGGGTTGATGTTCACCAGCACCAGCCCGAGCTTGGCGGTGGCGAACTGCGTCAGCGTCCACTCGGCGTTGTTGGGCGACCAGATGCCGATGCGCTCCCCGGTCTTGAGGCCCAGGCGCATCAGGCCGCAGGCCAGCGCGTCGACGCGCTGGCGCAGCTCGGCGTAGCTGAGCCGCAGCTGCTGGTGGCGCACGACCAGCGCGTCGCGCTCGGCGTGGCGCTCGCAGGCGGCGTCGAACCAGCGGCCGATCGTCTCGCCGATCAGCGCCTGCGACGAGGCGCCGTGCACGTAGCTCGCGTTGTCCATGTGCGCCCCCTGCTCAGGCCTCGGCCTTCAGTTGCGGGAAGTCCTCCTCGAAGAACTCGCCGGCTGCGCGCACGCCGGCCGCGCGCCGCTCGACCTCCTGCGCGCGCAGCTGCACGCGGCGGATCTTCCCGGAGATGGTCTTGGGCAGTTCGGTGACGAACTCGATGCGCCGCACGCGCTTGTAGGGCGCGAGCTGCTTGCGCGCGAACCCGAGGATCGCCTCGGCCAGCGCGCGGTCGGGCGTGTGGCCGGCGGTGAGGATCAGGTAGGCCTTGGGCACGGCCAGGCGCAGCGGGTCGGGGCTGGGCACCACCGCCACCTCGGCCACCGCCTCGTGCTCGATCAGCGCGCTCTCGAGCTCGAAGGGGCTGATGCGGTAGTCGGAGGCCTTGAACACGTCGTCGGCACGGCCGACGAAGGTGATGTAGCCCTCGGCATCGCGCGCCGCCACATCGCCGGTGTGGTAGTAGCCGTCGCGCATCGCGTCGGCGGTCTTCTCGGCGCTGTCCTGGTAGCCCACCATCAGGCCGAGCGGCCGCTCGGCCAGCACGATGCAGACCTCGCCCTCGTCGGCCTCCCTGCCGTCGGCGTCGATCAGCGCGATGCGGTAGCCCGGCAGCGGCCGGCCCATCGAGCCGGGCTTGAGCGGCTGGCCGGGGGCGTTGCCGATCTGCGCGGTGGTCTCGGTCTGGCCGTAGCCGTCGCGCACCGTCAGGTCCCAGGCGGCGCGCACCTGTTCGATGATCTCGGGGTTGAGCGGTTCGCCCGCGCCGATCAGCTCGCGCAGCGCGAGCCGGCCACGGTAGGCGCCCAGGTCTTCCTGCACCATCATGCGCCACACAGTGGGCGGCGCGCACAGACTGGTGACGCGGCAGCGCTCGAGCACGGCCAGCAGGCCGGCCGCGTTGAAGCGTGCGCTGTTGTAGATGAACACGCAGGCGCCGGCGTTCCAGGGTGCGAAGAAGCAGCTCCAGGCGTGCTTGGCCCAGCCGGGCGAGGAGATGTTGAGGTGCACGTCGCCGGGGCGCAGGCCGATCCAGTACATCGTCGACAGGTGCCCGACCGGGTAGCTCTGGTGGGTGTGCAGCACCAGCTTGGGCTTGGAGGTGGTGCCCGAGGTGAAGTACAGCAGCAGCGGGTCGCTCGCGCGCGTCGGTCCGTCGGGGGTGTAGGCGGTGGGGGCGGCGGCCGCGTCCTCGAAGCGCTGCCAGCCGGGCCGCGCCTCGCCGATGCTGATGCGGGTGTAGCCGCCCGGCAGCGGCGCGAACTTGTCGGTCTGCGCGCTGGCCGTCACCACGTGCCGCACGTCGCCGCGCTCCATGCGGTCGCGCAGGTCCTCGGTGGTCAGCAGCGAGGTGGCCGGGATCAGCACCGCGCCGAGCTTCATCGCCGCCAACATGGTCTCCCACAGCGCCAGCTCGTTGCCGAGCATCAGCAGCACGCGGTCGCCGCGCCGCACGCCCAGCGCTCGCAAGTGGTTGGCCACCTGGGCCGAGCGCTGCGACAGCTCGCGGAACGAGCGCTTCACCTCGCTGCCGTCCTCGCCGACGATCCACAGCGCCGGCACGTCGGCGCGTGCGGGGTCGCGCGCCATCGCGTCGAAGTGGTCCAGCGCCCAGTTGAAGTCGCCGAGCACCGGCCAGCGGAATTCGCGCGTCGCCGCAGCCTGGTCGTCGCGCAGGCGCAGCAGCAGGTCACGGGCTTGCAGGAAGGGAGCGGCGGACGTCATGGCGAACTCCTGGTCAGCGAACCGCGTCGATGCTAGGGGTGGCAGCTGCAGCGACACCAGAGGGTGAAACCGAAGCGGGTCTACCCGGCCCGGCCGCGGCACCGCGTCGTGTCCATCACGGCGGACTGGCCCCGGCGCTGACGAACAGCCACAGCGACGCCAGTTCGTCCGGCTGGAAGGTCGTGCCCCAGGCCGGCATGGCACGCAGCCCCTGCGTGACCGAGCGTTCGAAACGCTCGCGCTGGTCCTTCGGAAAGCTGCGCAGGTCGAAGCTGGCGCCGTTGCTGACCATGTTCACGCCATGGCAGCGCGCGCAGTAGCTGGTGTAGAGCGAGCGCCCCAGCGCGGCGCTCGCGCCGCCTTCGGGCGCCTGCGCCAGGGCCGCCGGCCCCGACAGCAACGCGGCCCCCAGCAGCGCGGCGAACACGGCCCCACGGGCGAGGGTCATCGCGGCCGGCATCAGTCGATCAGCCTGAAGGTCCACACCGACGAGCCGGCCGGCACCTGCGCCAGCTTGGCATCGCCGCCGAGGAAGCCGTACACGGTGGCGGCGCCGCTGGTCACGGTGACGTACTGCTGGCCCTTGTGTTCCCAGGTGATCGGCAGGCCTGAGATGCCCGAGCCGGTCTGGAACTGCCACAGCTTCGTGCCGGTGTCGGCGTCGAAGGCCATGAACTCGCCGGTCTGCGCGCCGGTGAAGACCAGCCCGCCGGCAGTGGACAGCACGCCGCTCCAGTACGGCGCCGCGGTCGGGCTCTCCCACAGCTTCCTGCCGGTGGCGGGATCCCAGGCGACCAGCGCGCCGCGCATGCCGCCGTCCGGGTCGACCCAGCCGCCGAGTTCGAGCCCCAGGTACCAGGCGCCCTGCCGGTAGGCCGGCGTGCCGTACTTGACCTTCATGCCGAAGTTGAGCGTGTTCAGGTAGACGCGCTTCTTCTGCGGGTCGAAGCTCATCGGCATCCAGTTCTTGGCACCGAAGGCGCTGGGCCAGGCCTCGATGAAGTCCTTGCTCTCGACATTGGCCCGCACCGTCTTCGTCATCTCGGTGTCGATGGGGCGGCCGGTCTTCATGTCGATGCCGCTCGCCCAGTTGACCTTCTGCGCGAACTGCGTGGCCGACAGCAGCTTGCCGTTGCTGCGGTCGAGCACGTAGAAGTAGCCGTTGCGGTTGGCCTGCATCAGCACCTTGCGGGCAGCTCCGTTCACCGGCAGCTCGCCCAGCACCAGTTCGTTGGTGGCGTCGTAGTCGTAGGGATCGCCGGGGGAGGTTTGGTAGTGCCAGACGATCTTGCCGGTGGCCGGGTCGAGCGCGAGGATGGAGCAGATGTAGAGCGAGTCCTTGCCGCGCCACGCCGGATTCCACGGCCCGCCGTTGCCGGTGCCCCAGTAGACGAGGTTGAGCTCGGGGTCGTAGGTGCCGGTCAGCCAGGTGGGCGCGCCGCCCTTGTCGTGGCGGTCGGCGTTCCAGGTCTCGGAGCCGGGCTCGCCGGGGGCGGGCACGGTCCAGGTGCGCCACTTCTTCTCGCCGGTCTTGAGGTCCCAGCCGTCGAGGAAGCCGCGCGTGCCGTACTCGCCACCGGAGATGCCGGTGATCAGCACGCCGCCCGCGACCAGCGGCGCGTGGGTCATGCTGTAGCCCTGCTTGTAGTCGGCCGCCTTCTGCTTCCACAGCGTCTTGCCGCTGGCCATGTCGAGGGCCAGCACGTGGGCGTCGATGGTGGTGCGGTAGAGCACGCCGTCGAGCGCCGCCATGCCGCGGCTCTGGATGCCGCAGCACAGGTAGCCGTTCACGTCGGCCGGCAGGTCGATGGCGACCTTCCACTTCTGGCGGCCGGTCTCGGCGTCGATCGCCACCGTGGCGTTGTGCGTCGACACGTACATCACGCCGCCGATCAGCAGCGGCTGCGTCGAGGCGTTCGCGGAGTTGTCGAGGCTCAGGTTCCAGGCCGGCACCAGGCGCTTGACGGTGGACTTGTTGATCTTGGCCAGCGCCGAGTAGCGCTGCTGCCCCCAACCCATGCCGTAGGTCGTCACGTCGCCCGGCGTGGCCGCGTCGCGCCTGAGGTCGTCGATCGTCTGCGCCAGCGCCAGCGGCGCCAGACAGGCCAGGGCCAGGCCGGGCGCAGCCCTCGCGAAATCCCGCTTCATCCTTCGTCTCCTCTTGCGGCGGCCGAGCAACATGCTGCAGCCCCGGAATGCAGGGCGAACGATAGGTTTTGGCTCAGGGGGCACCCAATCAAGTAGTTTCCCTAGGCGTTTTTTGTTCCAGCCTGGTACAGATTCACGCACCCCCACGGAGTCCGTCCATGACCGCCAGAGCGCCCGCTGTTCGCCAGCGACCCAGCCCCGAAACCCGACTGCCGGCCGGCCCCTTCTTCGCCACCGCCGAGCAGCGGGTCGCCCTGGCGCGCGAGCGCTTCTTCGAGGAGGGTGTGCGGCCCTCGGGACTGGTGCCCGAACTGGTGATCCAGTCATGGACGCGCTGCGTCGGCGCGCGCCGCCGGCCGAACGAGCATGTGACCTTCTCGCCGATCACCAAGTCGCGCGTGGCAGGCGCCCTGGCGCGCAACCGCCAGCTGCTCGACGCGGCGAAGGACGATCTGTCGCAGCTCGACGCGGCCCTGGCCGGCACCGCCTGCAAGGCGCTGCTGACCAGCAACGACGGGGTGATCGTGCATGCGACGCCTACCGCCATCGGCGAGGGCCGGCTGATGCCGATCATGGCGCGGGTCGGCAACGACCTCGCCGAGTCCAATGTCGGCACCGGCGCGCCCGGCGTGTCGGCGCGCACCGGCGAGGTCTGCGTGGTGAGCGGGGCCGAGCACTTCTTCAGCGGCTTCAACGTGATGTACTGCGCCGCCGCCCCGATCCGCGACACGCGCGGCGAGATCGCGGGCGTGCTCGACCTGTCGTCCGAGGAGGAGCAGTTCCGCTTCGACGCGGCGGCGATGGTGCGGCTCTATGCGACGACGATCGAGAACCGCCTGCTGCGCGCGCAGTCGCGCGAGCACCTGCTGCTGCGCTTCCAGTCGAGCCCGGGCCTGCTGCACACGCCCCTCGAAGGCCTGGCCGCGATCGACGGCAGCGGCCGCGTGTGCTGGGTCAACGGCGCCGGGACCCGGCTGCTGGCGGGCGCACGCGCCGGCGGGCCGTCGCCGACCGTCGAGCAGACCTTCGGCATCGACCTCGAGAGCCTGCTCTCGCTGGCCCACGGGGCCCGCGTGCAGTCACACCGCGTTCCGGGCGGGCTGGGCATGTGGCTCGAGGCGCAGCCGCCCGAGAAGGACGGCCACCGCGGGGCCACGGCATTGGCTTTCGCCAGCCCGGTGGCGACGCCCGCTTTTTCCGAGCCCGATGGCGCGACCGCGACCACGCCGGTCGGCGGCGACACGCGCAGCGAGGGCGAGGCGCTGACGCTGGTGGACTCGCACCGCCGCATGATCGACAGCACCCTGCTCGAATGCGGCGGCAACGTGTCGCGCGCCGCGCGCCAGCTCGGCGTGTCGCGCGGCCTCATCTACCGGCGCCTGCGCGAGCGGCGCACCGAAGACGCCTAGCTAACGGTCGAACGCCTCGGTCACGCTCAGCACCCGGCCGGTCTCGCCGGCCTCGTAGCCGACCAGCGAGGACACCGACGAACGGTAGACCGGCGACTGCATCAGGTCCAGCACGGTGCGCATGGCCGGCCGGTTCAGCGCCGCGGTGGGCAGCGCGAAGAAGTAGCGCTCGCGCACCAGAGGGATGAACGGCAGGCCGAAGCGCTGCGCCGCGGTCTGCACGCCGATGCCGACGTCGGCCATGCCGCTGGCGATGTAGGCGGCCACCGCCGCATGCGTGAACTCGGTGCTCTCGTAGCCGCTGATCTCGGCCGGCACCACGCCGGCCTGGTTCAGCAGCAACTCGGTGAGCATGCGTGTGCCCGAACCCTCGGGCCGGTTGACGAAGCGCACGCCGGGACGCTGCAGGTCGGCCAGCGTGCGGATGCGCTTGGGGTTGCCCGGCGCGACGAACAGGCCCTGGGTACGCACCGCCAGGTGCACCAGGCTGTGGGTCTGCGGCTTGAGCCACTTCATGTAGCGCTTGACCGCAGGCGCCTCGAACTCGCCGATCGGCACGTGGAAGCCGGCCAGGTCGCACTCGCCGCGCGCCAACGCCGACACCGACTCGAAGCTGTTGCGGTAGCGCAGCTCGACCGACAGCGACGCGGCCTCGAGTTTCTCCACCAGCGCCGCCACCGCAAAGCCGTGGCTGGCGTGCAGGCGCAGCGCTGCCGAACCATCGGTGCGTTGCGGCAGCGTACGGCCGAGCTCGTTCTCCAGTTCCGACGCCAGCGACGACAGCAGCGGCGACAGCCGCGCGGCGATGCGGCGATCGGCCCAGATCAGCTTCTCGGCCAGCGGCGTCAGCGTGGAGCCGCGGCCGCGGCCGGCGTTGACCAGCGGGTAGCCGAACAGGTCCTCGGCGCGCTTCACCTGGCCCCAGGCGTGGCGGTAGGACAGGCCGACGCTGCGAGCCGCCTGCGCGATCGCGCCGGTCTCCTGGATCGCAGCCAGCAGGGTCAGCAGCGCGGTGGTGTCGACGAGGTGGTCGACGTCCTGGGCGACGCCCCAGTGAGGGGTGATCTGGATCCGCATGATTAGGCGGCCTTGTGCATATCAGGGTGAGGGGGGCCCGCTATCGTCCCGGGACGAGACAGCGCCCGGGCATATGCTCATTGAAACATAAGCGAACGGCGCCGATACCCAAGGAATTCCCGAGCTATGAATGCGCCCGTGATCCCGATCCAGGTCTTGCGCGACCCGGCCGTCAAACCGCGTCGGGCCTCGGGCGACCGCCCGGTCGACGCCCAGGCATTGAGCGCGGTCCAGGCCCTGCTGGCGGACACGCCGCAGACCCCGCTGCGGCGCGACCTGCTGATCGAGCACCTGCACACACTGAACGATCATTTCGGCCAGTTGCGCACCGACCATCTGGCTGCTCTGGCTCAGTTACTGCGACTTTCCCAGGCCGAAGTTTATGAAGTGGCAAGCTTTTATCACCACTTCGAAGTGGTCCAGGCAAAGGCCGACGGCAGCTATCCGGAGCCCGCGCCGCTGACCGTCCGCGTCTGCGACGGCATCGCCTGCGAGCTGGCCGGCGCCCGGGATCTGCTGACCCGCCTGCCCGCCTTGCTGGGGACCGAGGTGCGCGTGATCGCCGCCCCGTGCATCGGCCGCTGCGAGCAGGCCCCGGCGGCCGTGGTGCACCAGTGCCCTGTGCCGAACGCGACACCGGAGGCCGTGCAGGCTGCGGTGACCGCCGGCCGCACGAAGCACGAACCCGCGCCGTACACCACGCTCGCGTCCTATCACGACGCCGGCGGCTACCGCACGCTGCGGCAATGCCTGAGCGGCGAGCGGCCGCTGGAGACGGTGCTGTCGACGATGGAAGCCTCGGGTCTGCGCGGCCTAGGGGGCGCCGGCTTCCCGGCCGGGCGCAAGTGGCGCATCGTGCGCGGCCAGCCGGCGCCACGCCTGATGGCGGTGAACATCGACGAAGGCGAGCCCGGCACCTTCAAGGACCGCCACTACCTCGAACGCGATCCGCACCGCTTCCTCGAAGGCCTGCTGATTGCGGCCTGGGCGGTCGGCGTCGACGCGGTCTACATCTACCTGCGAGACGAGTACCACGGCTGCCGCACCCTGCTCGAGCGCGAGCTGGCGGCGCTGCGTGCCGACCCGCCGATGCGCGACATGCCGGCGATCGAGCTGCGCCGCGGCGCCGGCGCCTACATCTGCGGCGAGGAGTCCGCGATGATCGAGTCGATCGAGGGCAAGCGAGGCATGCCGCGCCTGAGACCGCCCTACGTGGCGCAGGTCGGCCTGTTCGGGCGCCCGACGCTGGAGCACAACTTCGAGACGCTGTACTGGGTGCGCGACATCCTCGAGAAGGGCGGTGACTGGTTCGCCGGCCACGGCCGTCACGAGCGCAAGGGGCTGCGCTCGTTCTCGGTGAGCGGCCGCGTGAAGAAGCCGGGCGTACACCTTGCGCCGGCCGGCATCACGCTGCGCGAGCTGGTCGACGAATACTGCGGCGGCATGCTGGACGGCCACCGGCTGCACGCCTACCTGCCGGGCGGCGCCTCCGGCGGCATCCTGCCCGAGCGCCTGGCCGACGTACCGCTGGACTTCGACACGCTGCAGCCGCACGGCTGCTTCATCGGCTCGGCGGCGGTGGTGGTGCTGTCGGACCAGGACCGCGTGACGGACGTGGCGCGCAACCTGATGCGCTTCTTCGAGCACGAGAGCTGCGGGCAGTGCACGCCGTGCCGTTCGGGCACCGCCAAGGTCAACGAACTGATCGCCGGCGACCGCTGGGACCTGCCGCTGCTCGCCGAGCTGTCGCAGGTGATGCGCGATGCGTCCATCTGCGGCCTGGGCCAGGCGGCGCCGAACCCGGTGGACTGTGTGATCAAGTATTTTCCGGAAGAGCTGACGGCATGAACGCACCGCTGACTTCGAAGCTGCTCGCGCCACAGGCGGCGACGGTGGAGTTCTTGCTCGACGGCCGCAGCGTCACCGCCCGCGCCGACGAGACGATCTGGGCCGTCGCGAAGCGCGAAGGCACGACCCTCCCGCACCTGTGTCACAAGGAGGGCCTGACGCCGGCCGGCAACTGCCGCGCCTGCGTGGTCGAGGTGGAGGGCGAACGGGCACTGGCCGCCTCGTGCTGCCGCAACGTCGGCGCGGGCATGAAGGTGCAGACGCAGAGCCCGCGCGCCACGGTGGCCCGCAGGATGGTGGTGGAGTTGCTGGTCAGTGACGCCGGCGCCACCACCGACACCTACACGAAGACCTCGGAGCTCAGCCACTGGGCCGAACAGCTGGCGGCGCCGCGCGGCCGCCTGCCGCAGCGCGACGCACCGCACTACGCCGCGGCCGACCTCTCGCACCCGGCGATCGCGGTCAACCTCGACGCCTGCATCCAGTGCACGCGCTGCCTGCGCGCCTGCCGCGACGAGCAGGGCAACGACGTGATCGGCCTGGCCCTGCGCGGCGCGCACGCGCAGATCAGCTTCGATGCCGGCGCGACGCTGGGAGAATCGAGCTGCGTGGCCTGCGGCGAGTGCGTGCAGGCCTGCCCGACCGGCGCGCTGATGCCGGCGCGCGGCGCCGGGTTGCTGGAGGTCACGAAGCAGGTCGATTCGGTCTGCCCCTACTGCGGCGTGGGCTGCCAGCTCACCTGGAACGTCGGCCCGAACGCGCAGGGCGAGGAGCGCATCCATTACGTGACCGGCCGCGACGGCCCGGCCAACCACGGGCGGCTGTGCGTGAAGGGCCGCTACGGCTTCGACTACATCCACAACCCGCGGCGCCTGACCGCGCCGCTGATCCGGCGCGAGGGCGTGGCCAAGGACCCGGCCGACATCGAGCGCCTCAAGCAGGGCCAGCTGAAGCCGACCGACATCTTCCGCACGGCGACCTGGGACGAGGCGATGGAGCTCGCGGCCGGCGGCCTGGCCCGGCTACGTGACGAGGCGCTGGCGGCCGGCCTGCGCGGCAACGACATCCCGCTCGCGGGCTTCGGCTCGGCCAAGGGCAGCAACGAGGAGGCCTACCTGTTCCAGAAGCTGGTGCGGCAGGGCTTCCGCACCAACAACGTCGATCACTGCACGCGGCTGTGTCATGCCAGCTCGGTGGCGGCGCTGCTGGAAGGCATCGGCTCGGGGGCGGTCAGCAACCCGGTGGAGGATGTCGCCCACGCCGACCTGGTCTTCCTGATCGGCGCGAACCCGGCGGTGAACCACCCGGTCGCGGCGAGCTGGATCAAGAACGCGGTCGACCGCGGCGCCCGGCTGGTGATCTGCGATCCGCGTCACACCGCGCTGACGCGTCGCGCCACCTGGCACCTGCAGTTCCGTCCCGACACCGACGTCGCGCTGCTCAACGGACTGCTGCACGTGATCGTCGCCGAGGGACTGGTCGATGAGGCCTTCGTCGCGGCGCGCGTCAACGGCTACGAGGCACTGAAGGCCTCGGTGGCCGAGGCGACGCCGGAGCGCATGAGCGAGATCTGCGGCATCGACGCGCAGACGATCCGCGACGTGGCCCGCGCCTATGCCACCAGCAAGGGTTCGATGATTCTCTGGGGCATGGGCGTGAGCCAGCACGTGCACGGCACCGACAACGCGCGCGGGCTGATCGCCCTGGCGATGCTGACCGGCCAGATCGGACGCGTCGGCACCGGGCTGCATCCGCTGCGCGGCCAGAACAACGTGCAAGGCGCCAGCGACGCCGGACTGATCCCGATGATGCTGCCCAACTACCAGCGCGTCATCAATCCGACGGTGCGCGAGGCCTTCGAGCGCCTGTGGGCCACGCCCGAGCCACTGGATGCGACGCCCGGCCTGACCGTCGTCGAGATCATGCATGCGGCCAGCGAAGGCCGCATCCGCGGCATCTACGTCGAGGGCGAGAACCCGGCGATGTCGGACCCCGACCTCGGCCATGCCCGCCGGGCACTGGCAGGCCTGGAGCATCTGGTCGTGCAGGACATCTTCCTCACCGAGACCGCGATGCTGGCCGACGTGGTGCTGCCGGCCTCGGCCCATGCCGAGAAGTGGGGCAGCTACACCAACACCGACCGGCTGATCCAGATCGGCCGCCCCGCGCTCGATCCGCCCGAGCTCGCGATGCAGGATCTGTGGATCATCGAACGCGTCGGCCGGCGCCTGGGCCTGACCTGGAACTACTGGCGCGACGAAGACGGCGGCGGCAAGCGCGCCTCGCAGGCGGCGGTGGCGCGCGTCTACGAGGAGATGCGCGTCAGCATGCCGCCGCTGGCCGGCGTTCCCTGGAGCCGCCTGGTCAAGGCCGGTGCGGTGATGACGCCCGCGGCGAGCGAGGACGACCCCGGCGCTGCGGTGGTCTTCATCGATCGCTTCCCGACGGCCGACGGCCGAGCGACCGTGGTACCGACCGTGTTCCGCCCCGGCGCCGAGCAGATCGATGCCGAGTACCCCTTCGTCCTGACCACCGGCCGCGTGCTCGAGCATTGGCACACCGGCGCGATGACACGGCACGCCAGCATGCTGGACGCCATCGCGCCCGAGGCCCTGGTGTCCCTGCATCCGGCGGATGCGCTGACGGTCGGCGTGCGCGACGGCCAGGCGGTGCTGATGTCGACGCGGCACGGGGCGGTGCAGGCGCGCGTGCGCGTCAGCACCGAGGTGCAACCCGGCCAGGTGTTCCTGCCGTTCGCCTTCTGGGAGGCGGCGGCGAACAAGCTGACCGGTGACGCCCTGGACGACGTGGCGAAGATCCCCGGCTTCAAGGTCACGGCCGCCAGGCTCAGCGTGATCGCCTGAGCACGGCGCCGCGCCGGCGCGCGGCCCGCCATCGGCGCGCGCCATCTTCCTACGCGCAGCGTCAGCCGCGTCCGACGGAACGCACGCGCGCCGGGTGAGACATTGGATTCATCGTCGTCCACCCCCTCAGGCGCGTGCCATGTCGACCCCCTCAAGCCAGTGCCCGGTGGCCCTGCCGCCCTCCGCGATGCCGGGGCCGAGGCGTACGATGAATTCCATGGACGGGTCGGCGCACGCGAAGTGTCTCGAACGCACCCGCCGAGTCGCTGTGGCAGTGCTGCTGGCACCGCTCCTCGCAGCAGCCCAGGCGGAGGAAAGCCCGTGGCGCGCCGAGACGCCGGCGCCGATCGCCGAGCCTCCGGACGGCGCGCCGACGCTGGCGCTGTGGGACGACAGCCGCCGCCACGTCCGCATCCGCTATTCCACCAGTGTCGAGGTCCGGCAGGAGCCAGGGCTCGACCGCCAGGCGGCGGGCGCACCCGAGCTCGGGGGTCGCGCCGAGACCTCGAGCATCGACTACCGCTGGTGGGCATCGAGCGGCCGGGTGGCGCTGGGGCTGGGGGTCGGCACCGTGACGCACAGCGTGATCGCGCCCGCGATCGGCAGCGAGCCGGAGCGGCTGACCGGGCAGACCGGCGGGCCGGCCGTCACCGTCGGCTGGCGGCTGCAGCTGTCGGACCAGTCCACGCTGTACGCCGACACCTCGGCGGCCCACGGTCTGGGCCCGAACCCCGCTGCGGCCTACTACACCACCCGCGGCGGTGTGGAATGGAAGACGCGCAAGTCACGCCTCGGCTTCGACCGCGGCAGCGTGGCGATGCAGCTCGACTCCGGTTACCGGCTCTCGCTGCGCACCCGCCGCGGCGGTGTGGCACTGGTGCTGCGCGGCAGCTTCTGAGCACCCCCAGGGCTGGTCTGCGCCCAGCCCGTCCCCCCGCGGGGGTCAAGGAAACTTGGGGCGGCCCGGCGTTTCCTTGGGAGCCCGCGCGGGGGCTGGCCCGTGAAAACCCTGGCAAATCCGCCGCTCATCCCCGCTTCAGTCCGGATCGCCCGGGTCGATATTCCCCGGAGACCCCAAGGATGCCGGCTTGCCGTGTGCACACCGGCCCGGGACCGGGATTCGTGATGAAACGAACCCGACGTAGCGGAGACCTTCACGATGAACTTGCTGAACTACCGACTGACCACCCGCATCGCTGCAGGCTTCACCATCATGGTGGTGCTGACGCTGGTGCTCGGCGCCCTCAGCGTCTGGAACGTGCGCTCGGCCACCGGCGAGGCCCATGCCCTGCTCGCCGCCGTGAACGATCCGGCCGTATCGACCAAGCTGGGCGACCTGGAGAAGAACGCACAGCGTACGCTGTGGACGATCGCTGGCCTGGTGCTGTCAACCGCGGTCTTCGGCGCCTGGCTGGGCTGGGCGATCCGCCAGAGCGTGCGCGGCCCGGTCGAGGATGTCGTGGCGTCGGTGTCGCGCATCGCCGCCGGCGACCTGGCGACCAAGATCTCGTCCAGTGGCCGCGACGAGATCGCCTGGTTGAACCACGAACTCAACCAGATGCGCAAGAAGCTGCTGAGCACGATCGCCCAGGTGCGTGAATCGGCCGAGCAGGTGTCCGTGGCCTCGAACGAGATCGCCTCGGGCAACACCGACCTGAGCACCCGTACCGAGAACCAGGCGAGCGGCCTGCAGCAGACCGCCAGCTCGATGGAGCAGCTCACGTCGACCGTGCGTCAGAACGCCGACAACGCGCAGCAGGCCAACCAGCTGGTGGTCAGCGCCAGCGACGTCGCCAGCCGCGGCGGCGAGGTGATGACGCAGGTGGTCTCGACCATGAACGACATCAACAGCAGCGCCCGCAAGATCGCCGACATCATCGGCGTGATCGACGGCATCGCCTTCCAGACCAACATCCTGGCGCTCAACGCGGCCGTAGAAGCCGCCCGCGCCGGCGAGCAAGGGCGCGGCTTTGCCGTGGTGGCCGGTGAGGTGCGCAACCTGGCGCAGCGCAGCGCCGCTGCCGCCAAGGAAATCAAGACGCTGATCGGCGACTCGGTCGACAAGGTGGAAACCGGCACACGGCTGGTCGACCAGGCCGGCTCGACGATGGACGAGATCCTTGCCAGCGTGCGCCAGGTGACGCACATCATGAGCGAGATCAGCGTCGCCAGCCGCGAGCAGAGCGCCGGCATCGAACAGGTGAACCGCTCGATCGAGCAGATGGACAGCTCGACCCAGCAGAACGCCGCGCTGGTGGAACAGGCTGCCGCCGCATCGCATTCACTGCGCGATCAGTCGCACAAGCTCACGGAGGCGGTGAAGGTGTTCAAGCTGGCGGCCTGAGTCGGCTTCAGCATCTCGAACGAGGGCGCCCACGGGCGCCCTTTTTCATGTCGGGCGCGGCGTCGCCCGGATCGCCCCGCTCACCCGGGAACGACCACCTGTCGCTGCGCGCCCAGGCCCTCGATGCCCAGGCTCACCACGTCGCCCACCTTCAGGAACTGCGGCACCGGCTTCATGCCCAGGCCCACGCCGGGCGGCGTGCCGGTGGCGATCACGTCGCCGGGCAGCAGCGTCATGCATTCGCTGACATAGCTGATGATCCGCGCCACGCTGAACACCATCGTCGCGGTGTTGCCGCGCTGGCGCGACGCGCCGTTGACGTCCAGCCACATCGACAGCACCTGCGGATCGGGGACCTCGTCGCGCGTCACGAGCCAGGGGCCGATCGGACCGAAACTGTCGAAGCCCTTGCCCTTGTCCCAGGTGCCACCGCGCTCGGCCTGCCAGTGGCGCTCGCTCACGTCGTTCACCACGCAGTAGCCGGCCACGTGGTCCAGCGCCTGGGCCTCGGACACGCGCTTGGCGGTCTTTCCGATCACGACGCCCAGCTCGACCTCCCAGTCGGTCTTCAGGGAGCCGGGCGGTAGCTCGATCGGGTCGTTGGGGCCGGTGATGCAGGTGGTCGCCTTCATGAAGACGATCGGCTCGGTCGGCACCCGCATGCCGGACTCGGCGGCATGGTCGCTGTAGTTCAGGCCGATCGCGACCAGCTTGCTGATGCCGGTGAACGGCACACCTAGGCGTGGCGTGCCACGCACGCGCGGCAGGCTCTCGGGTTTGACCCGGCGCAAGCGCTGCAGGCCCGCCAGGCCGAGACTCGGCAGGTCGAGGTGCGGCGTCACGCCGGACAGGTCGCGCAGCACGCCATCAACATCCACCAGGCCCGGCTTCTCGCGCCCCGGCATGCCGTAACGAATCAGTTTCATTGGCAAGGGTGATGCGGCACTGCCGCATTCTGGGTAAATTTGCGTCGAGCATAGCGTCAGGAGTTCATCCCCAATGAGCACGCTGAAGCCGATGACCACGCCGTCGATCGATGGCAACGCCACCGCACCGCGATCCGGGGCCCCGGCGCGCTGGATCGCCACCGTGTCCGCGCGCCTGCAGTCTCTGCCGGTGCGGACACGCCTCGAGCTGCCGGGGGGCATTGCGGTGGGGGCCGAGCACGCTTCGGTCGTGCTGCGGCTGCTGGATGCACGCCTGCTACCGCTGCTGGCGCTCGGTCAGGTCGGCCGGCTGGCCGAGGCTTACGTCGAAGGCCAGTTGCAGATCGACGGCACGATGCGCGACCTTGCGGAGGTGGCGGCGGCCCTGGTGCCCGGCGACCCGACACGGCTGGACGATGCCGCCGGTCCGGCCCGCTGGTGGTCACGGCTGCGGCGCAGCAGCCGCTCGCTGTCCCGGCACCAGCCGCGGCGCGACCGCGAGCAGATCGAGTTCCACTACGACGTCTCGAACGACTTCTACGCGCTGTGGCTGGACCCGCGGCGCGTGTACTCCTGCGCCTACTGGCCCGACGGCGTGAACACCCTCGCGGCGGCGCAGGAAGCCAAGCTGGAGCTGCTGTGCCGCAAGCTGATGCTCCGGCCCGGCGAGCGGCTGCTCGACGTCGGCGCCGGCTGGGGCGCCTTGCTGTTGTGGGCGGCCGAGCACCATGGCGTGCGGGCGCACGGCATCACGCTGTCGACGCAGCAGCATGCCTACGTGACGCGGCTGATCGCCGAGCGCGGCCTCGCCGACCGCGTGAGCATCGCGCTGTGCGACTACCGCGACGTGCCCGAGCACGGCACGGACGGCGGGCCCTACGACAAGATCGCTTCGATCGGCATGTTCGAGCACGTCGGCCGGGCCCAGTTGCTGCCCTACTTCCGCAAGCTCCGGCGACTGCTGAAGCCCGGCGGCTTGCTGATGAACCACGGCATCACCGCCGGCGGGCTGCACAACGAGCAGCTCGGCGCGGGCATCGGCGATTTCGTCGAGCGCTACATCTTCCCGGGCGGCGAACTGGTGCACGTGTCGCACGTGATGGCGGCGATGGCCGAGGCCGGGCTGGAGACGCTCGACGTCGAGAACCTGCGCCCCCACTACGCCCGCACGCTGTGGGCCTGGAGCGATGCCCTGGAGGCCCGGCTCGACGCGGCGCGTGCGCTGACCAGCGAGCGCGTGGTGCACGCCTACCGGCTCTACCTGGCGGGCAGCGCGATGGGCTTCGAGCGCGGCTGGATGTCGCTGAACCAGTTGCTGGCCAGCCGGCCCGACGGGAAGGTCGGGGCGACGCCGGTGCGCGGGGCACAATCGGTCTACCCATTCCAGCGCGACCACCTGTATCGATCCTGAAAGGTCGAAACCATGCTGTACAAGTTCAAGTCCAAGGCGGCCGGCGACGTGATCATGACCGGCCCGATCGGCGATGCCGTGCTACGCACGATGGGCAAGGAGCCCGGCGCGAAAGGCATCGTGCTGCCGGCCGACATGCCCGGGGCGATTGCCGCACTCGAGTCCGCGGTGCTTGCCGAGGAGCAGGCGCGCCAGCAGGCCGAGGCCGACGCGCACGCCGACGGCAAGATGCTGCCATCACGCGAGGGCGTGAGCCTGCGCCAGCGGGCCTGGCCGCTGGTGGAGATGATGAAACGCGCGCACGCCGCCGACGAAGAGATCGTCTGGGGCGTCTGACCCACGACGGCCACGCACGACAGGACCGCCGATGAAATTGACGAGCAGCAGCTGGGCCGACGGCGCCCGCATTCCGCAGCGGTACGCGGCCGGCCGGCCCGACGCCGCGAGCATCGTGAGCTTCTCGGACAACGTCTCGCCGCAATTGGCCTGGAGCGGCGTGCCGCCCGGCACGAAGAGCCTGGCGCTGATCTGCCACGACCCCGACGTGCCGAGCCGCGGCGACGACGTGAACCAGCCCGACCGGGAAGTCCCGGCCGACCTGCCGCGGGTCGATTTCTTCCACTGGGTGCTGGTCGACCTGCCGCCGTCGCTGAGCGCGCTGGCGGAGGGCGAGTTCAGCCGCGGCTTCACGGTGCGCGGCAAGCCTGGCCCGGCCACGCTGCACGGCGCCCGCCACGGACTCAACGACTACACCGGCTGGTTCGCCGGCAACGCCGACATGAGCGGGAACTACCACGGCTACGACGGCCCGTTCCCGCCCTTCAACGACGCGCTGCGGCACCGCTACGTCTTCACGCTGTTTGCGCTCGACGTCGAGCGCCTCGCGGTGGAAGGCAGCTTCACCGGTGCGCAGGCACGGGCCGCGATGCGCGGTCACGTGCTGGCCGAGGCCTCGTTCGGCGGCAGCTACAGCCTCAACGCGCGTCTGAACGCGAGCGGCGCCTGATGCCGCAGTCGCAACTCACCCGCGTCGTCGCGGTGCGCCACGGCGAGACCGCGTGGAACGTGGATACGCGCATCCAGGGCCAGCTCGACATCGGCCTGAACGACAAGGGCCGCTGGCAGGCCGGGCGCGTGGCCCAGGCCCTCAGCGGCGAAGGCCTCGACGTGGTCTATGCCAGCGACCTGGCGCGTGCCCATGACACCGCACTCGCCATCGGCGCGGCTGCCGGGCTCACGGTGCTGACCGACCGCGGACTGCGCGAACGAGCCTTCGGTCGGTTCGAGGGCCAGACCTGGGCGGACATCGAGACCCACTGGCCCGCCGAGAGCGCGCGTTGGCGGGCTCGCGATGTCGACTTCGGCCCGGAAGGCGGCGAGACCTTGCGTGCTTTCTACGCGCGCGTGGTCGATACCGCCGAGCGGCTGGCAAGCCGCCATCCGGGCCAGGTGATCGCACTGGTGGCGCACGGCGGCGTGATGGACTGCCTGTATCGCGCCGCAGCGCGCGTTGGCCTCGACGCGCCGCGCACCTGGCAGCTCGGCAACACCGCGGTCAACCGGCTGCTCTACACGCCCGAGGGCTTTACGCTGGTCGGCTGGAGCGACACCTCGCACCTCGATGGCCTGCAGCACGATGAGTTCAGCGACGGCGCCCGCGATAGCCAACCTGCCGCCGAGGGCGACAAGGTCGGCCACGCGGCCTGAGTCGACTCGCCCGATGCGTCCTGCTCCCGCCCGGGTCGGTGATCCGGTTGACGCGATCGACAGCCCCGCGCTGGTGGTAGAGCTCGACGCCTTCGAGCGAAATCTCGCCGCCATGAGCGCCTTTGCCCGCTCGCACGGCGTGCGGCTGCGGCCCCACGCCAAGACCCACAAGTGTTCGGCGATCGCCCTGCAGCAGGTCGCCCGCGGCGCGGTCGGCGTGTGCGTGCAGAAGGTGGGCGAGGCCCTGACGCTAGCCGCCGGCGGGGTGCGCGACGTGTTCGTCAGCAACGAGGTGATCGCGCCCACCAAGCTGGCCCGGCTGGCGGCGCTGCCGTCCGACGTCAAGCTGGCTATCGCGGTCGACAGCGTGGTCGGCATCGAGCGCCTGGCGGCGGCGATCCACGCGAGCGGCCGGCAAATCGACGTCTTCGTCGAGATCGACGCCGGCCAGGGCCGCTGCGGCGTGCCTGCCACCGAGGCCGGTGCGCTGGCGCGCCAGGTCGTCGCGCACGACGGGCTGCGCTTCGCCGGCTTGCAGGCCTACCACGGCGGCGCGCAACACCTGCGCAGTGCGGCGGAGCGGGAAACAGCGATCCGCCACGCCGTCGCGATGGCCACCGCCGCCCGCGCGGCGGTCACCTCGCTCGGCATCGATTGCCCGCTGGTCACGGGCGCCGGCAGCGGCAGCTTCCTGCTCGAGGCCACCAGCGGTGTCTACGGCGAGATCCAGCCGGGCAGCTATGTCTTCATGGATGCCGACTACGCACGCAACGCGCCCTTGCCGCAAGCCCCGCGCTTCGAGCATGCGCTGTTCGTCCGGAGCCAGGTGATCGCCCGCCATGCGGCGCATGCGGTGGTCGATGCCGGCCACAAGTCGCACGCGATCGATTCCGGCCTGCCGACGGTGCGAGGCCGCGAACTGGCCTTCAGCAACGGCGGCGACGAGCACGGCCTGCTGCACCCACGCGGCGGCGAACCGCTTCCGGCGCTGGGCGACACGGTGTGGCTGGTGCCGGGCCATTGCGACCCGACCGTCAACCTGCATGAGCACCTCGTCGCCGTGCGCGGTGGTCTCGACCGGGGGGTTGTCGAGGCGGTGTGGCCGATCGATGCGCGCGGTCGGCTCGACTGAGGTACGCCGGTGACTCTGGCAGCTAGGGCCGCGCCTCGAACACCAGGTTGAACGGCGTCTCGGTCGCGCGCCGGAACTGACGGAAGCCACCGTCGTTGACGACCGTGCGCAGGCGTTGCTCGCCGGCCTGGGCGCCGAGCGCCAGCCCGACCTCCTGTGAACGCGAGGCGGGCGTGCAGATCATCGTCGAGGCCGAATAGAAAATGCGGCCGACCGGGTTGAGGTTGTCCTGCAGCGCATCGTGGGCGAACGGCTCCACGATCATCCAGCAGCCGCCGGGCTTCAGCGCCGCCCTGACGTGACGCGAGGCGCCAACCGGATCGCCCATGTCGTGCAGACAATCGAAGAAGGCCACGAGATCGTAGTCGCCACCGGGGAAGTCCTTGGCCGAGGCCACCTCGAAGCTCACGCGGTCGGCGACCCCCGCCTCGGCCGCCACCTGTCGCGCCCAGTCGATCGACGGCGCGTGGTAATCGAAGCCGACAAAGCGGCTCTCCGGATAGGCTTGTGCCATCAGGATCGTGGAGGCGCCATGGCCGCAGCCCACATCAGCCACCAGTGCGCCAGACTTGAGGCAAGACTCCACCCCATCGAGTGCGGGGATCCAGTTCGATACGAGGTTGGCCGCATAGCCCGGCCGAAAGAAGCGCTCGGTGCCCTGGAACAGCAAGGGGTCGTGCTGGTGCCAGCCGAAGCCCAGTCCGGTGCGGAACACGCCGGCCAGCTTGGGCACGGCCTTCAGTGCACCGAGCGCCACCTGGAAAGCCCCCGGCACGAAGGCCGGGCTGCCCTCGGTGGCCAGCGCGAACACCTGCTCTTCGGTCATGTGGAATTGCCGGGTTTCGGCGTCGTATTCGACATAGCCGGCCGCCGCCTGAGCGCTCAGCCATTCGCGCACATAGCGCTCGTCGGTCTGGGTTCGGCTCGCCAGGTCGGCCGGACTCATCGGCCCGTCGGCCAGCGCCTTGTACAGACCGAGCTGGTCGCCGAGCACCACCGTCCCGGCATGCAAGGCAGCGCCGATGTCGACCACGAAGCGCCCCATGAAGGCATTGAGCTTGTCCACGTCGATCGCCATGACGGACTCCTTGCTCTGGAAAGTGACGGTGTCCGGGAGGTTCCCGGGGCGGACGAAAGAGGTGCCGCCTTCCTCATCGTAGCGAATGGATTCCGGATACCCAGCGGTGTTTGCGAGCGCTGGCACGGCGTTCCGCGTCGACGTCTAAGCGGTCGATCGCCTCTTCATGAACAGTGGCCACTTCGTCGGCGGGCGAGGCGCAAGGGTCTCGTTGGGGAAGGACGGCCCCTGATGGATACCGTGCGGTCGGTAGAGCCTGCTGTTATGCGTCGAACAACTCGCTTCCAGAGGTCGGCGGCAGCACGCCAAGATGGCGGTACGCCGCCGCCGTTGCGATGCGACCGCGCGGCGTGCGCTGAAGGTAGCCTTGCTGGATCAGATAGGGCTCGATCACGTCTTCGATGGTGCCGGGCTCCTCACCGATCGCCGCCGCGACATTGTCGAGGCCGACCGGTCCACCATCGAAGCGATGGACCACCGCCTCGAGCAGCTTGCGGTCCATCACATCGAAGCCCTGGGGATCGACGTCGAGCATGGCGAGCGCCTTGTCGGCGATCGCGGCATCGATGCGGCCGTCACCCTTGACCTGTGCGTAATCACGCACGCGCCGAAGCAGACGATTGGCGATGCGCGGCGTTCCTCGTGAGCGCTTGGCGATCTCCAGCCCGCCCGCCGTATCGGTCGGCACTTGCAGCAGCCCCGCGGAGCGGGTGACGATGCGGGCCAACTCCTCGACCGAATAGAACTCCAGGCGCGCCACGATGCCGAAGCGATCGCGCAATGGATTCGTCAGCATTCCCGCTCGGGTTGTCGCGCCGATCAGCGTGAAGGGCTGCAACTCGAGCTTGATCGAACGGGCGGCCGGCCCTTCGCCGATCATGATGTCGATCTGATAGTCCTCCAGCGCAGGGTAGAGGATCTCCTCCACCACCGGGGACAGGCGGTGGATCTCGTCGATGAACAAGACATCGTTGCGCTCGAGATTGGTCAGGATGGCCGCAAGGTCCTTGGGCTTCTCGAGCACCGGGCCCGAGGTCTGACGCAGGTTGACGCCGAGTTCGGCCGCGATGATGTGCGAGAGCGTGGTCTTCCCGAGGCCAGGAGGACCGAACAGAAGGACATGGTCGAGCGCCTCGGACCGCTTGCGGGCGGCACCGATGAAGATCTCCAACTGCTCACGGGCCTTGGCCTGACCCACGTAGTCGGCGAGACCCTTCGGACGGAGCGCCCGCTCGATCGCCTCCTCATTGGGCGACGCCGGAGCCGCGCTGACCACGCGACGTGCGGCCGGTGAAGACGAAGAAAAATCGTCAGTCTGGATGCTCATGCTGCAATTGTGCGGGACACGCCATGCCAGTGCGACACCTCATCGAAAACAGCGCAGAGGAATCTTGATGATTCATATCGACGCCCAAAAGCAAAAACGCCCAACCATCATGGTTGGGCGTTCTGCTTAATATTAGCCTGACAATGTCCTACTTTCACACGGGAACCCGCACTATCATCGGCGCTGAGGCGTTTCACTGTCCTGTTCGGGATGGGAAGGAGTGGGACCACCTCGCTATGGTCATCAGGCTTAACCGGACACCGTGCTGCTCACAGAGCAACACAGCCAATGCGTAGAGTCTTATCAGATTTTGATTGCGCCATCACGGCATAACAGTCGACAACTCAAATCGTCGTCAAAATTATAGGGTCAAGCCTCACGAGCAATTAGTACCGGTTAGCTTAACGCATTACTGCGCTTCCACACCCGGCCTATCAACGTCCTGGTCTCGAACGACTCTTCAGGGGGCTCAAGGCCCCGGCAGATCTCATCTTGAAACGAGTTTCCCGCTTAGATGCTTTCAGCGGTTATCTCTTCCGCACTTAGCTACTCGGCAATGCCACTGGCGTGACAACCGATACACCAGAGGTGCGTCCACTCCGGTCCTCTCGTACTAGGAGCAGGCTTCCTCAAATCTGCAGCGCCCACGGAAGATAGGGACCAAACTGTCTCACGACGTTTTAAACCCAGCTCACGTACCTCTTTAAATGGCGAACAGCCATACCCTTGGGACCGGCTACAGCCCCAGGATGAGATGAGCCGACATCGAGGTGCCAAACACCGCCGTCGATATGAACTCTTGGGCGGTATCAGCCTGTTATCCCCAGAGTACCTTTTATCCGTTGAGCGATGGCCCTTCCATACAGAACCACCGGATCACTTAGTCCTACTTTCGTACCTGCTCGACTTGTCAGTCTCGCAGTCAAGCACGCTTATGCCTATGCACTATCAGCACGATTTCCGACCGTGCCTAGCGTACCTTCGAACTCCTCCGTTACGCTTTGGGAGGAGACCGCCCCAGTCAAACTGCCCACCATGCACTGTCCCCAACCCGGATAACGGGCCAAGGTTAGAACCTCAAACACACCAGGGTGGTATTTCAACGTTGGCTCCACGACACCTAGCGGCACCGCTTCAAAGCCTCCCACCTATCCTACACAGATCTGTTCAAAGTCCAATACAAAGCTACAGTAAAGGTTCATGGGGTCTTTCCGTCTTTCCGCGGGGAGATTGCATCATCACAAACATTTCAACTTCGCTGAGTCTCTGGAGGAGACAGTGTGGCCATCGTTACGCCATTCGTGCAGGTCGGAACTTACCCGACAAGGAATTTCGCTACCTTAGGACCGTTATAGTTACGGCCGCCGTTTACTGGGACTTCAATCAAGAGCTTGCACCCCATCATTTAATCTTCCAGCACCGGGCAGGCGTCACACCCTATACGTCGACTTTCGTCTTTGCAGAGTGCTGTGTTTTTAATAAACAGTCGCAGCCACCGATTCTCTGCGGCCTCATTGGGCTCCCCCTGTGCGGGATCACCTACTAAAGGCACACCTTCTTCCGAAGTTACGGTGTCAATTTGCCGAGTTCCTTCTCCAGAGTTCTCTCAAGCGCCTTAGAATACTCATCTCGCGCACCAGTGTCGGTTTGCGGTACGGTCGTGTGTAGCTGGAGCTTAGTGGCTTTTCCTGGAAGCAGGGTATCACTCACTTCAGCGGCAAGCCGCCTCGTTATCACGCCTCATCTAAGATCTCCGGATTTGCCTAGAGACCACGACTACACGCTTGAACCGGGACATCCAACACCCGGCTGAGCTAACCTTCTCCGTCCCCACATCGCACTACACATCGGTACAGGAATATTGACCTGTTTTCCATCAGCTACGCATCTCTGCCTCGCCTTAGGGACCGACTCACTCTACGTCGATGAACGTTGCGTAGAAAACCTTGCGCTTTCGGCGAGGGGGCTTTTCACCCCCTTTAACGCTACTCATGTCAGCATTCGCACTTCCGATACCTCCAGCAGGCTTCACAACCCACCTTCACAGGCTTACGGAACGCTCTCCTACCACGTACGCTTACGCGCACATCCGCAGCTTCGGTTACTGGCTTAGCCCCGTTACATCTTCCGCGCAGGACGACTCGATCAGTGAGCTATTACGCTTTCTTTAAATGATGGCTGCTTCTAAGCCAACATCCTGACTGTTTTAGCCTTCCCACTTCGTTTCCCACTTAGCCAATATTAGGGACCTTAGCTGGCGGTCTGGGTTGTTTCCCTCTTGTGTCCGGACGTTAGCACCCGGTGCACTGTCTCCCAAGCTGTACTCATCGGTATTCGGAGTTTGCAATGGTTTGGTAAGTCGCCATGACCCCCTAGCCATAACAGTGCTCTACCCCCGATGGTAATACTTGAGGCACTACCTAAATAGTTTTCGGAGAGAACCAGCTATTTCCAAGTTTGTTTAGCCTTTCACCCCTATCCACAGCTCATCCGCTAGTTTTGCAACACTAGTCGGTTCGGACCTCCAGTGCGTGTTACCGCACCTTCATCCTGGCCATGGATAGATCACTTGGTTTCGGGTCTACACCCAGCGACTGAACGCCCTATTCGGACTCGATTTCTCTACGCCTTCCCTATTCGGTTAAGCTTGCCACTGAATGTAAGTCGCTGACCCATTATACAAAAGGTACGCAGTCACCCTTGCGGGCTCCTACTTTTTGTATGCATGCGGTTTCAGGATCTATTTCACTCCCCTCCCGGGGTTCTTTTCGCCTTTCCCTCACGGTACTAGTTCACTATCGGTCGATTACGAGTATTTAGCCTTGGAGGATGGTCCCCCCATCTTCAGACAGGATTTCTCGTGTCCCGCCCTACTTGTCGCACGCCCAGTTCCACAACCGAATTTTTTCATACGGGGCTATCACCCGCTATGGCCAGCCTTTCCAGACTGTTCTGATAATTCGATTGCTAAAACGTGCAGGCTGGTCCGATTTCGCTCGCCACTACTTTCGGAATCTCGGTTGATGTCTATTCCTCGAGCTACTGAGATGTTTCAGTTCACCCGGTTCGCTTCGCATGACTATGTATTCATCATGCGATACCCTTGCGGGTGGGTTTCCCCATTCGGAAATCTCCGGATCAAAGCTAATTTGCCAGCTCCCCGAAGCTTATCGCAGGCTATCACGTCCTTCATCGCCTGTAATCGCCAAGGCATCCACCACATGCACTTAGTCACTTGACCCTATAACTTTGACGCCTCGCTGAAGAAGCATCGTCAAGGACTGATTTGAGTATTTGCGTTATGCCGTTTCTTCAAATTCTTGCGAATTGAAGTTTGTTGACGCAATCAAAAATGTCGCCGGCGGCACGGTCCGCCATGAAGCGGTTTCCACCGGCAACTCTGATTTGACTCTACGAATTGTTAAAGAACGACAGACGATCTGACGATCGCATGCGTCAGGAGCCGTAGGCCACTGACGCTTGGGATCGAATTTGATGGTGGAGGTGAACGGGATCGAACCGATGACCCCCTGCTTGCAAAGCAGGTGCTCTCCCAGCTGAGCTACACCCCCACGGAATGGATTGGTGGGTCTGGTTGGATTCGAACCAACGACCCCCGCCTTATCAAGACGGTGCTCTAACCAACTGAGCTACAGACCCATGCATTCACGAAACGCTGCGGTCCGCTCATCACGTCAACCAGGCGTTGGCCTTGCGGTTACGTCAAGCCGGTCACGTTTCAATTTCTGTCGTCAAAGACAGCCGATAAGTGTGGGCGCAAGAGATTGAGTGCTATTTCCAGAAAGGAGGTGATCCAGCCGCACCTTCCGATACGGCTACCTTGTTACGACTTCACCCCAGTCACGAACCCTGCCGTGGTAATCGCCCTCCTTGCGGTTAGGCTAACTACTTCTGGCAGAACCCGCTCCCATGGTGTGACGGGCGGTGTGTACAAGACCCGGGAACGTATTCACCGCGGCAAGCTGATCCGCGATTACTAGCGATTCCGACTTCACGCAGTCGAGTTGCAGACTGCGATCCGGACTACGACCGGTTTTCTGGGATTGGCTCCCCCTCGCGGGTTGGCAGCCCTCTGTACCGGCCATTGTATGACGTGTGTAGCCCTACCCATAAGGGCCATGATGACCTGACGTCATCCCCACCTTCCTCCGGTTTGTCACCGGCAGTCTCATTAGAGTGCCCTTACGTAGCAACTAATGACAAGGGTTGCGCTCGTTGCGGGACTTAACCCAACATCTCACGACACGAGCTGACGACGGCCATGCAGCACCTGTGTTCTAGTTCTCTTTCGAGCACGAAACCATCTCTGGTAACTTCTAGACATGTCAAGGGTAGGTAAGGTTTTTCGCGTTGCATCGAATTAAACCACATCATCCACCGCTTGTGCGGGTCCCCGTCAATTCCTTTGAGTTTCAACCTTGCGGCCGTACTCCCCAGGCGGTCAACTTCACGCGTTAGCTTCGTTACTGAACAGCAAGCCGTCCAACAACCAGTTGACATCGTTTAGGGCGTGGACTACCAGGGTATCTAATCCTGTTTGCTCCCCACGCTTTCGTGCATGAGCGTCAGTGCAGGCCCAGGGGATTGCCTTCGCCATCGGTGTTCCTCCGCATATCTACGCATTTCACTGCTACACGCGGAATTCCATCCCCCTCTGCCGCACTCCAGCCTTGCAGTCACAAATGCAGTTCCCAGGTTGAGCCCGGGGATTTCACATCTGTCTTGCAAAGCCGCCTGCGCACGCTTTACGCCCAGTAATTCCGATTAACGCTTGCACCCTACGTATTACCGCGGCTGCTGGCACGTAGTTAGCCGGTGCTTATTCTTCAGGTACCGTCATTAGTTCGAGATATTAGCTCAAACCGTTTCTTCCCTGACAAAAGCGGTTTACAACCCGAAGGCCTTCTTCCCGCACGCGGCATGGCTGGATCAGGCTTGCGCCCATTGTCCAAAATTCCCCACTGCTGCCTCCCGTAGGAGTCTGGGCCGTGTCTCAGTCCCAGTGTGGCTGGTCGTCCTCTCAGACCAGCTACGGATCGTAGCCTTGGTAGGCTTTTACCCCACCAACTAGCTAATCCGACATCGGCCGCTCCAATAGCGCGAGGTCTTGCGATCCCCCGCTTTCACCCGTAGGTCGTATGCGGTATTAATCCGGCTTTCGCCGGGCTATCCCCCACAACTGGGCACGTTCCGATGTATTACTCACCCGTTCGCCACTCGCCACCAGGATTGCTCCCGTGCTGCCGTTCGACTTGCATGTGTAAGGCATGCCGCCAGCGTTCAATCTGAGCCAGGATCAAACTCTTCAGTTCGATCTTGATAAATTACTCAAAGAATTGAAGTGAACTTCACTTGCATGAAAATTCAATTCAGTGAGCGTTTAAGGTCCTTGAGACCTCGAATCTTGAGATTGCTCACAAGACTCTTGGCACTCGCCTTCAAACGCCCACGCTTATCGGCTGTCATTTGTTAAAGAGCGTCACCTTTCGGTGTTGCCGACCTGTCGTCAGCAGAGAAGCGAGATTATGACTTGATTTTAAAACCTTGTCAATCGCTCAGCTTTTCTTATTTTCTTTTGCTTTTCACACTTTCCCGCCGTTTCCGGCGAGGCGCTGTGATCAGCGAAGACAGCTACTGTAGCACGAAGTTTTTCTGCCGCGCAAGGCGCCTCAACAAAATTGTTGATGCGGCCTTCAAGGCCCCGGCGGCATCGCCGCCACGCCACCGCCGTTCCGCAGCGGCGTGAACGTCGGTGCGTCGCTTCTGGCGCCCACCAGCAGATCGCTCAGCCGCCGCGTGTCCGTGCGCAGGATCTGCTGCTTGATCGCAGCGATCTGCGACGGGTGCATGGAAAAGCTGCGCAGGCCCATGGCCAGCAGGACTGAAGTGAAGCTCGGATCACCGGCCATTTCTCCGCACACACTGACCGCCCTGCCGCGCGCTCTTGCGGCGCGAATGGTTCTGGCAACGAGCTCCAGCACGGCGGGATGCCAGGGATCGTACAGGTGGGCCACGGCTTCATCAGCTCGGTCGATGGCCAGCGTGTACTGGATCAGATCATTGGTACCGAGCGAGACGAAATCGAAGGCATCGAGAAAGCGATCGACCATCAACGCCGCGGCGGGCACTTCGATCATCGCGCCCACCTGGACATCGCCGAACGCGCGCCCTGATTCCGTCAACTGCTGCTTCGCGCGCGCCAGCGCATCGAAAGTGCCGCGAATCTCGGACTCGTGCGCGAGCATCGGCACCAGCAACCGTACCTGGCCATGCGCACTGGCGCGCAGGATGGCGCGCAGCTGCTGGCGGAACATGCTGGGCTCCGACAGACTCCAGCGGATCGCGCGCAAACCCAGAGCGGGGTTGAGCGCATGCTCGTGCCGCAGTTCGTGGGCCGACATCCGGTCGAGCGGCTTGTCGGCGCCGATGTCGACCGTCCGGATCGTCACCGGCAGACCTTTCATCGCGTCGACCACCGCGCAGTACGCCTGGTACTGCTCATCCTCGCCGGGCAGGTCGTCGGTCCGATTCATGAAGAGGAATTCGCTACGAAACAGCCCGACGCCGACCGCCCCGGCCTCCAGTGCCGCGGCCGCATCGCCAGGGAGCTCGATGTTGGCAAGCAGCTCGACCCGCTCGCCGTCCAGCGTGACGGCGGGTGTATGCCGCAAGCGCGTAAGGCGCACACGCTCCAGCTCGCTCTGCCGCTGGCGAAAGCGGTATTCCTCCAGCACGATCGACGACGGATCGACGATCACGACTCCGGCGTCACCGTCGATCACCACCCAGTCGTCCTGCCGGATGATGCGGCTGGCCTCACGGGCCCCCACCACTGCCGGAATGTCGAGGCTTCGGGCGACGATGGCCGTGTGCGACGTCTTGCCACCGACGTCGGTGACAAACCCGGTGAAGACGCTGCGCTTGAATTGCAGCATGTCGGCCGGCGCGATGTCGTTGGCCACCAGCACCAGCGGGTCCTCGCCGGCGAAGTCGCGCGGGTTGACGCCGATCGGCGGCGGTACGGCGCTGCTGTCGTGCATCAGCACGCGCAACAGGCGCTCGACCACCTGTTCAAGGTCGGCCTTGCGCTCACGCAGGTAATCGTTTTCCATCTCGTCGAAATGCCGCGCCAGCACTTCCAGCTGGGCTGACAGCGCCCATTCCGCGTTGTAGTGCCGCTCGTGCACCCATTGCGAGGTGGCGCCGGTCAGCGCCTCGTCGTGCAGCAGCATCAGGTGCACGTCGAGCAGCGCGGACAGTTCCGCAGGCGCGTCCTCTGGCAGGTCGCGCTGGAGGCCGCCGAGCTCCGCCGCCACTGCGTCGCGCGCCTGCAGCAGCCGCGCGATCTCGCGCTCGACCTGAGCCGGCTCGATGAAGTAGTGGGCCACGTCCACGCGACTGGACGCGACCAGCACGGCGCGGCCAATGGCCACGCCGCGCGAGACCGGAATTCCGAACATCTGCAGGCTCATGAATCGATCGTAGCAGCGGCCCGTCCCGCCCCCGGCAGGGGTTATCACCGCGCACATCGGCCCGGACCCTGTGCGCGTGTCATCGGCGCGTCATCGGAGCTACATCGCGTCGTCACGCCGCTGACTCAAGCTCGTCGCCATTGCCGAACAAGGAGCGAAACATGAGGGACTTGCCGCTGCCGACACTGCCGCTGCAGGAGATTCCGAGCCTGGAGCTGCGTGCGCCCCGGAGGTCACTTCGACGACCCGACAGCGAGACCCTCCCCTCGGCCAGCCAGCGTGGACTGGACGTGGTTTGGGCGCGCGATGAGAGCGAGGTTCGCGAAGCCCAGCGCCTGAGGTACCAGATCTTCGTCGAGGAGATGGGGGCCCGCCTGTCGCCGCCCGTCGGCACGCCGGCGGGCCTGGACATCGACGTCTACGACGCCTTCTGCGAGCACCTGCTGGTGCGCAAGGTCGGCACCCCCAGTGAACCGGGCCGGGTGATCGGCACCTACCGCGTCCTGACGCCGGCGGCCGCGCAGCGCATCGGCGGGCTGTACAGCGAAACGGAGTTCGACCTCACGCGCCTGCGCCCACTGCGTAGCAAGATGGTCGAGCTGGGTCGTTCCTGCGTGCATGCCGACCACCGTTCAGGTGGCGCCATCCTCGCACTGTGGGGCGCGCTGGCCGAGTTCATGGTCCGCAACGAGCTGGACACGATGATCGGCTGCGCCAGCGTCAGCATGCGCGATGGCGGCCATGTGGCGGCCAGCTTGTGGGAGCAGTTGCGCCATACCCACCTGGCGCCGATCGAATGGCAGGTGCGCCCGCGACTGCCGCTGCCCGTGGACGAACTCGATCGGCGGCTCGCCGTCGAACCGCCGCCGTTGATCAGGGGCTATCTGCGCTGCGGCGCCAAGGTGCTGGGGGCGCCCGCGTGGGACCCCGACTTCAACACCGCCGACCTGCCGATGCTGATGCGCATCGAAGACCTGCCGCTCAAGTACCGCCGACACTTCCTCGGCAGCTGAAGCCTACTCACCCTCGCCGAACTTGTCGTTGATCAGCAGCAGCAGGGCGTCCATCGCCTCGCGCTCCTGGTCGCCGGAGGTCTCGACCTCGATCTCGGTACCGATGCCAGCCGCCAGCATCATGACGCCCATGATGCTCTTGGCATTGACGCGCCGCTGTCCGCGGCTGAGGAAGACTTCGCAGGGGTAGCTGCCCGCCAGCTTGGTGAGCTTGGCCGAGGCCCGCGCGTGCAGGCCGAGCTTATTGCTGATGCTGATGCGCGTTGAAATCATCGCCGGGTCGGGCTCCCACGTTCTGTGCCTGGTTCTGCGGTCGGGCCGGCGCCACCTGCAGCACACCCTGCGTCGCGCCGGCCAGCGCGCGCGCCACGAGCATGTCAAGCGGCTGGTCCACATAGTTCATCGTGCGCCACAGCATGGGGACGTTGGCACCGGTGACGATCTTGACGCGCACGCCATCGGCTAGCCGCTGGGCCACGTTGCACGGCGTCGCACCGAACACGTCGGTCAGGATCAGCGCCTCGCGCCTCCCCGGCACCGACAGCGAGCGCTCGAGCAGGATGCGCGCCTGCGCCTCGATCTCCTCCGGCGTCAGCTGCGGCGTCACGTCGAGCGCCTCGACCACCGACAGCGCCTCCGGGAAAGCATGCCCCGCTGCGGCCCTGAGTGCCGAAGCCAGTGGAGCGTGCGCAATGATGAACAGTCCGGCCATGTCGGGAGATTATGGGTTCAGGCCCGGACCGGCACGACAGCATCGGACAGAGCGAGGCAAGCCGCGTTTGTACATCGTGCGCAGCCACCCTGCCCCGGATCGGACCTTTCGGACCCTGTCACTTCTGAAGTTTCAGACCGTCGAAGAAAGTCTCGAGCTCCTGCGCCGACGGCTTCCCGCCCAAGGCGGCGGCATGGAACACGCGCGTGCCGTGCGCGAACAGCAGCGACTGATCGGTCAGCGACGTGCCGTCCGGAAGCTTGCCGGCAATGCTGAACCGAACCGCCTGCGCCTGCGGCGTCATGCCCCCGAGCTGTGCCGCCTTCGCCGCCGTCTCGGTTCCGTCGAGATTGAGCCGTCGCGCCGCACGCAGTTCCGCCAGCGCTGGGCCGACGAGCGCCGGGTCAGCCAGGTCGGCGGTGCTCAGGCCCCAGGTCGTTCCGTCTGCGGTGCAGCCCAGCACCCGCATCTGGACCGGGCGCCCAGCCAGGACCAGCTGACGCGTCCGCTGCTCCGGCTTGCACGGCATCAACATCATCAAGCCGGCCTCATCCTGTCGCACCTCGCGCCAGTCGAGCGCAGGCGCGCAGGCCGCCGCCAGGACGGAGAGGCCCGCCACCCACGCACACACGACAGGTCGCAACGACATCGCCGCATTATCCGGATGCCGCGCCCACCGCATCAGAATCGCGGCATGGCCCTCGCACCCACCCCTCTCTCACTGGCCGGCCTGCGCGTGCTGGACCTGTCGCGCGTGCTGGCCGGGCCCTGGTGCACGCAGCTGCTCGGCGACCTGGGCGCCGACGTGGTGAAGGTCGAGCGGCCCGGTAGCGGCGACGACACGCGCGGTTGGGGCCCGCCCTTCCTGCACGACCGACACGGCGCCGAAAGCAGCGAATCGGCCTATTTCCTGGGCGCAAACCGCAACAAGCGCTCGATCGCGATCGACCTCGCGCACCCCGAGGGCCAGGCGCTAGTGCGTGCCCTGGTACTGCAGGCCGACGTGCTGGTCGAGAACTACAAGGTCGGCGACATGGCGCGCTACGGTCTCGACTTCGCGACGCTGCACGCTCTGAACCCGCAGCTGGTCTACTGCTCGATCACCGGCTACGGCCAGACCGGCCCCTATCGCGAGCGTGCCGGCTACGACTACGCAGTGCAGGGGCTGGGCGGCCTGATGAGCCTGACCGGAGAACGCGACGACCTGCCCGGCGGAGGACCGCAAAAGGTGGGCGTGGCAGTCGCCGACCTGTTCACCGGCCTGTATGCCTGCGTCGGCATCCTCGCGGCCCTGCGGCACCGCGATGCCGAGGGCTTCCGTCGCGGCGAGGGCCAGCACATCGATATGGCCCTGCTCGACACGCAGGTGGCGATGCTGGCCAACCTGGGCGCCAACTACCTGGTGAGCGGCCAGGTGCCAGGACGCGCCGGCAACGCGCATCAGAACATCGTGCCCTATCAGGTGTTCGAGGTCGCCGATGGCCACCTGATCCTGGCGATCGGCAACGATGCGCAGTTCGTCCGCTTCTGCGAGGTCGCCGGGCGGCCCGAGCTGGCCGCCGATCCGCGCTTCGCGACCAACGCTGACCGGGTGCGCCATCGCGCCGCGCTGGTGCCGGTGCTCGCCGCGCTGATGCGACAGCGTCGGCGCGACGACTGGCTGGCCGCCCTGGAGGCGGCGAAGCTGCCCTGCGGGCCGATCAACGCGCTCGACCAGGTGTTCGCCGACCCCCAGGTGTTGGCGCGCGGCATGGTCGAGCCGGTCGACCACCCGCTGACCGACACACTGCGACTGGTCGCCAGCCCACTCAAGCTGTCGGCCACGCCGGCGCAGACGCGCCGGCCACCGCCCCTGCTCGACCAGCACGGCGACGACGTGCTGGTCGACTGGCTGGGCTGGGACGCAGCCGCCATCGCCGCGGCGCGCGAGCGCGGCGCGCTGGGTCCGCCACGCCCCTGAGTCAGGGGGGCAGCGCGCACGAACGTCACAAAGTGCTGGGCTGCGTGAAGAAACGCTCGGACAATCGCCAGCAGGAAGTGTTGGGCTTCCCGGCCGCGTGCTTCTGAGCATGGCCGCACACAACAGAACGAACATGACCGCTCGCCCCTCGCTCACCCGCGCCACCACCGAAGCCGAGCCCCTGGAGGCCTGGCGCGAGATCGTCGCGCAGATCGGGCGCGACGTGGCCGGGCCGCTGACGGCGGCGCTCGAACGCGTGATCCAGCTCACCACCACCGGCAAGATCGACCGCGAAGGCCTGCGGGTGCTGCGCGCCGAGATCGAACGCGCGCGCCGCGTCGGCATGGTCGGCCAGCAGCTGTCGCGCTTCGCCTCGAAGCGGCTGCGCCAATCCCACGAACGGCTCGACCTTGCACAGACGCTGCAGGCCGTGCTCACCCACCGCGCACGCGAGGTCAACGCCCGTGGCATCCAGGTGCGACAGAGCACGCGAGCCATCGAGGTGCTGGTCGATCCGGCGCTGCTGTTCAGCCTGCTCAACGCCGTGCTCGACTGGGCGGCCGACGGCGCCCGCACGAGCATCGACTTCCGCGTCGACCAGAAGGACTGGCCGCCGCATGGCCGGGTGTCCTGCAGCTTCGCCCTCGAGCCGACCGACGGCGCCACGCTCGAGTCGCTGAACTGGCACCTGGTGGAGCAGATCGCCCAGTCGATGGGCCTGGCGCTGCACTGCGACACCGACGAGACCCACGTGACCCTGACGCTGGAGTTCCCGCGCACCGTCAGTGACGCCATCGAAGGCATGAGCACCGTCGAACTCGACCATGGCGACGCATCGACGCTGAACTCCAAGCCGCTGGCGGGCAGCCAGGTGCTGGTGGTGTCGGCCCGCCGTGAGATGCGGCTGCTGGTGCGCGAGGCCATCGCCAACATGGGGCTGGTGATCGACTTCGTCGGATCGGTCGACGAGGCGGTCGACTTCTGCCGCGAAGGCTGGCCGCACGCCATCGTGTTCGAGGCCGTGCTGCGCGGCGAGCGCCTCGACCAGCTGGCCGACGAGATCCGCGCCGAGCTGCCCGGTTTCTCCTTCATCGAGATCGCCGAGGAAGGCAACGCCTTCGAGATCTCGGGCTTCAACGGCATGAACCACGCCCGGGTGGGCCGGGATGGCCTGCACCAGTCGCTGCCGTCCGCGCTGGTGTTCGAACTCTCGAAGCAGTACTGAGGACGCGCGCCTACAGCGCGCCGAACACCTTTTTCAGGATCGCGCTGCCGGTGCCCACCGGGTCCTGCCGGATCTTCTTCTCCTCCTCGCCGATCATCAGGTACAGGCCGTCGAGCGCCTTGCCCGTCACGTACTGCTGCACGTTGGCGTCTTCCTTCTTCACCAGGCCGAAGCCCGACGCCTTGGCGGCCACCGCGTTGTACTTGTTGGCCAGGTCGACCTTCTCGGTCTGCCGCGTGACGATCGGCAGAAACTTCTCGCCGAGCGGCGTGCGCGTCTTCTCGGCGAAGAAGCTCGTCACCGAGATGTCGCCGCCCGTGAGGATCTTCTTCGCGTCGTCGACCGACATCTGCTTGACGGCATTGCTGAGCAACTGCTTGGACTCCGGCACGGCGGCCTCGGCGGCGCGGTTCATCGCGGTCACCAGTTCGTCGACCTTCTTGCCCTGACCCAGGCTCTTCATCAGCTTGGCGGCGCTTTCCAGGCCCGATGGCAGCGGGATGCGAACTTTCGGATTGCCGAGGAATCCATCGGTCTTGCCGAGCAGGCTCACGGCCACTTCGGCCCCGCGTTCCAGCGCCGCCTTCAAGCCGGCACTGGCATCGGCGTCACTGAGAGAAAGCGCGCGCGCCTGCGCTGCCCAGACCCACAGCGCCAGGCCGGCGGCAAGCTGCCCCGTAAACTCACGACGATCCATCGGACACCTCCATGACATTGATGCGCTATGTTGCGGCCGCGGCCGCCCTCCTGGCAATCGGCATCGCCGCCACGCTGGCGCTGACCGGCAAGCAGGCCGCCCCCGACGTGGCCTACACGCTGCTCGACGGCTCGCAGCATCGCAGCGAGCAGTGGCGCGGCAAGGTGGTGCTGGTGAACTTCTGGGCCACGAGTTGCGTGACCTGCGTGAAGGAGATGCCGGACCTTGCCGCCACGCACGAGAAGTTCAAGGCCCGCGGCTACGAGACACTGGCCGTGGCGATGAGCTATGACCCGCCGGCCTACGTGGTCAACTTCACCGAGACCCGCAAGCTGCCCTTCCGCGTGGCGATCGATCACGACGGCGCCATCGCCCGCAGCTTCGGTGACGTCCAGCTGACGCCGACCAGCGTGCTCATCAACAAGCGAGGCGAGATCGTCAAGCGCTACGTCGGCGAGCCCGATTTCGCCGAACTGCACCGCCTGCTCGACAAGCTGCTCGCCGAGGCCTGAGTCGGCGCCGAGGCGCCTCAGCCCACGCGCGACAGGGCCGACACCACGTCGGACTGCGTCAGCATGCCGACCAGCCGCGCCTCCGGCCCGACGATCGGGATGTGGTGGTGCCCGCCCTGCGCGAACAGCGGCACCAACTCGGCCACCGGGCGGTCCTCGCTGGCGACGCGCACCTGGCGCGTCATGATCTGACCCACCACCTCCGGCTTGTCGCTGTGCGTGGCCGGCGTGCGGCGGATGAAGCTGCGCAGGCGCGCCGACCAGCCCTCGTGGAGGTCTAGATCGGCGTGGCGCAGAAAATCGGCCAGCGTCACGATGCCCACCACGCGTTGCGCCCGGTCGACCACCGGCAGCGCCTTGATGCGGTGCTCGCGCAGCAGCGCCCAGGCATCCTGCAATTCGGTGCCGAACGACACCGTCACCACCTCGCGCGTCATGATGTCGGCGCACAGCGTCGCACCGAAACGCCGGCGGTAGGCTTCGCCCTCGGCGGCATGCAGCAGCGCGACCAGGTCGTCGCGGCTCACATCGATCACCTGGCCGTAGCGCTCCAGCACCGCGTCGAGATCGGCGTCGCTGAAGCGGTGGGTCTCGTCGCCGCCCGGCCCGGGCGGTGTTGCCAGCTGGGCATGCGGATAGGGACGACGCGTCGCGCTGTTGTACGCGGCCCCGGCCAGCACCAGCAGCACCGAATTGACGCAGGCCGGGAACCACGCGAAGCCGAACGAACCGACGCCGGCCAGTGCCGTCAGCAGGGCCATCGCCCCGCCCGGCGGATGCAGGCAGCGCAGCGCGAACATCGCGGCGATCGCCAGCCCCACCGCAATCGCTCCGGCCCAGGCCGGGTCCGGGATCAGGTGCGCGCAGGCGATGCCGATCAGCGCCGAGAACGTGTTGCCACCGACCACAGACCAGGGCTGGGCAAGCGGACTGGCCGGTACCGCGAACACCAGCACGGCGCTGGCGCCGAGGGGCGCCACCAACCAGGGCACGTCGGCGCCGGGCCATTGCGCCGCGGCCCAGCGGCTCAGCAGGCCGGTCAGCAGCAGCCCCAGCGCCGCGCCCAGCGCGGCCCTCGCTCGCTCGGTGGGCCCGACCGGGAGGCGCGCCGGCAGCCAGGCCCGCAACGGCGGCCAGTTCATCGGCCGCGGCGTCTCAGCCTGCGACGACACCCACACCCGCGGCGTGGGCCTGCTGGTCGGCGTGGTAGCTCGAGCGCACCATGGCGCCCACGGCGGCGTGGCTGAAGCCCATCGCGTAGGCCTCGGCCTCGAAGCGCTTGAAGGTCTCGGGCGTCACGTAGCGCCGCACCGGCAGGTGGTGCCCGCTGGGCGCCAGGTACTGCCCGATGGTGATCATGTCGATGTCGTGCGCACGCATGTCGCGCATGACCTGCAGGATCTCCTCGTCCGTCTCGCCCAGCCCGACCATGATCCCGCTCTTGGTCGGCACGCCCGGGGCGAAGGCCTTGAAGCGCTTGAGCAGGTCCAGGCTGAACTGGTAGTCCGAGCCGGGGCGCGCTTCCTTGTACAGGCGCGGGGCGGTCTCGAGGTTGTGGTTCATCACGTCCGGCGGGGCCGCTTTCAGGATCTCCAGCGCGCGGTCGGCGCGGCCGCGGAAGTCGGGCGTGAGGATCTCGATGCGGGTGGCCGGGGAGAGGGCCCGCACCTGGCGGATGCACTCGACGAAGTGGGCCGCGCCGCCGTCGCGCAGGTCGTCGCGGTCGACGCTGGTGATGACCACGTAGCTGAGCCTGAGCGCGGCGATGGTCTTGGCCAGGTTCTGCGGTTCGTCGGGGTCGAGCGGGTCGGGGCGGCCGTGGCCGACGTCGCAGAACGGGCAGCGCCGGGTGCACTTGTCGCCCATGATCATGAAGGTGGCGGTGCCCTTGCCGAAGCACTCGCCGATGTTGGGGCAGCTGGCCTCCTCGCACACCGTGTGGAGCTTGTGCTCGCGCAGGATCTGCTTGATCTCGTAGAAGCGCGTGCTGGGGCTGCCGGCCTTGACGCGGATCCAGTCGGGCTTCTTCAGCGTCTCGGCCGCCACCACCTTGATCGGGATGCGCGCCGTCTTGGCCTGCGCCTTCTGCTTGGCGAGCGGGTCGTAGGCCGCTTCACCTGCAGCCGGCGACGGTGAGACGGGGGCCGAGGTCGGCGCGGAGGGCAGCGTGTTCATGGGATGTGGGCGCGCGGTGTCAGGGGCTGAGATAGCTCTCGAGCCGGTCGCCGAGGTCGGCGGCGGCGCGTTCCGGATCGACGTGGACCCCGATTGTAGAAAGATCGACCGTGCGCAGCCCGGCGTAGCCGCAAGGATTGATGCGCTCATAGGGGCTCAGGTCCATCGCCACGTTCAGCGCCAGGCCGTGGTAGCTGCAGTGGCGCGACACCTTGATCCCCAGCGCGGCGATCTTGCCGATGCCGCGCCAGGGGTCACGCGGGTCGGGCGGCCCCGGCAATGCACCGTGGCCGAAGGGGTCGCCGAGGTTCACGTAGATGCCCGGCGCGCCCGCGACCCGGTGGCCGGTGACGCCGTAACCCTCCAGCGTCTTGATCACCGCCTGCTCGAGCCGGAACACGTACTCCTTGACGAAGATGCCCAGCGCCTGGAGATCGATCAGCGGGTAGGCCACCGCCTGGCCGGGGCCGTGGTAGGTCACCTGGCCGCCGCGGTTGCTGGCGACCACCGGAATGTCTCCCGCGTCGAGCACGTGCTCGGCCTTGCCGGCCAGCCCCTGGGTGAACACCGGCGGGTGCTCGCACAGCCACAGCTCGTCGGGCGTGCCCGGCGTGCGCATCTCGGTGAAGGCGCGCATCGCGTCGAAGGTCGTCGCATAGTCCACGCGGCCCAGCCGCCGTCGGTTCATCGTCATCAGGCCCCCGCCGGCCGCCAGCGGGAGCGCGCGACGAACACGGCTGCCGCCGCCTGCAGCGCGGCGATCCCGGCCCCCAGCCAGCCGCCGCCTTCGGCACCCAGCGGCTGCAGCAGTCCGGCCAGCGCGGACAGCCCCGCCGCGTGCAGCAGCCAGGGCAGCACCAGGTTCAGCACCACCAGCACCACCAGCGTTGTGCTCTCCGCCCGGCGCGCGCGCGGCCCCCAGTGGATCGCGCAGGCGAGCGCCAGGTCCCGCAGCGCCAGCAGCGCCCAGGTCAGCGGCAATCCGGCGAGCGCGAGCGCGCGGCCGATGTCCCCGGCCCGCAGTTCGGGCGCCAGCACGCTGGCCACCAGGCCACCACCGAGCGCCAGGGCCAGCGACGCCAGCATCAGCGGCAGCCGCTCCAGCGTCGCGGCGTCCAGCGCCCCGCCGACGCGCCAGCGGGCGGCGAAGCGCTGCCACAGGTCGAGCCGCGGCGGCTCGATGAAGAGGCTGAGGTAGGCGGTGGTGGTGGCGCAGGCGGTCAGCGCGAAGCCCACGCGCCACACCGGATTTCCCTCCGGCCAGAACCCGGCGGCGAACACCGCGAGCCACGCCTGGAACCCCAGCCAGGCCTGCGGTCGCAAGGGCAGTTGCAGCGCCCCGGCCATCAATCGCTGGGCGCCGAGCACGGCCCAGGCCGCGAACACCACGGCCGTTGCCGCGTAGAACACCGCGGCCTCGAAGCTCATGCCCCACCACAGCACCTCACCGGGCGACACCTGGCGCGGCAGTGCACCGAACCAAGGAAACACCACCAGCAGCACGATCCACCAGGCCCCGCCGCGCCGCGCCGCCACTCCGCCGCGCCGCAAGGCCGCCAGCGCGACGATCAGGCTCACCGCCTGCAGACCCACACCGGCCGCCACCATGCCGACCAGCAGCGACCACGACAGACCGTGGCCCTGCACGGCGTTCGACACCAGCCACACCGCCAAGCAGATGACACCACCGTACCACGCGAACAGCGTCCCGCCGAACAGCTTGCCCCAGGTCAGCTGCCAGGGCGTCAGCGAGGACAGGCGCTGGGCGTCCCACGTGGCCTCGCTGACCTCGTCGAGCAGCGCGGCACTCGCCAGTCGCGCCCCGTAGAAACCCACGAGCAACACGAAGCCGGCCTGCGCCACCATCGGCAGCGCCGACGGACCGGCCAGGCCGACCGCGGCGAACACGAGCGCCAGCACCGCCGGCATGCCGAGCAGGCGCGCGGGCGAGAACTCCAGCCAGAGCTGGCGCTGGAACTCTGGATTGCCGGCCGCCAGCGCGCGCATCATGTGTCCGCTCCCACGCCCGCCACGCTGCGCAGATAGCTCTGCTGCAGGTTCTCGCGCTGCTCGGCGAAGCTGCTGACCGCGAAGCCGGCGCCGATCAGGCGCGCCAGCAGCGCCGCCTGATCGGCATCGGTGCCGCCGAAGGCGAGTTCGAGCGTATGGGCGTCGACGAGCGTCGCCTGCAGGCCGGCCTCGCGGCCCAGCCAGGCCTGCGCCTCCCGGGCCGCCGTCAGCAGACCCGCGCGCAGCCGGCGCAACGGGCGATCTCCGGCCACCGGCGCTGCGACGGTCAGCGGCCGGTGCTCGACCACCCGGCCGTCGCGCAGCATCAGCATGTGGGTCGAGTACTCGTCCAACTCGGCGAGGATGTGAGACGACACGAGCAAGGTCATGCCCTCGTCGCGCAAGCTGCGGAACAGCGCCGCCAGCCCGGCGCGCGCCTCCGGGTCCAGGCCCGAGGCGGGCTCGTCGAGGATCAGCAACTGCGGCCGGTGGATCAGCGCCTGTCCGATCGCCACACGCTGACGCTGGCCGCGCGACAGCGCGCCGCACAGGCGGTCGAGCAGGTCGGTGAGCCCGAGGCGCCTGGCAACCGGCGGCACCGCAGCCTCGGCAGCCTCGGGTGTGGCGCCGTGCGCGAGCGCGGCATAGCTCAGGGTCTGGCGCACGCTCAGCGCCGTCGAGACGCCGAAGCTGTCGGCCAGGAAGCCGAGCTGGCGGTGGCTCTCGCGGGGTCGCGCGACCACGTCGATGCCGGCGACGGCGATCTGCCCCGACAGCGGCGCCTCCAGTCCGGCGATGCAGCGCATCAGCGTGGTCTTGCCGGCGCCGTTGGGTCCCACCAGCGCGGTCACACTGCCGCGCTCGATGCGGCAGCACAGGCCGTGCAGCGCGCGCTGCGTCCCGTAGTCGTGCACGAGGTCGGCGACCTCGACCAGCGCCGCGGCGCTCAGAGCACCACCTTGACCATCGGGTGCGTGCTCAGCGTGCGGTAGAGCTCGTCGAGCTGCTCGCGGCTGGTGGCCGTGACGGTGAGCGTCAGGCCGAGGTAGTTGTTGCCCTTGCTGGGCCGGGCCTCGACGGTCTGTGCATCGAACGCCGGATCGAACTGCAGCGCGATCTCGACCATCGCCTCGAGGAAGCCCTCGGCGTTGGACCCCATCACCTTGATCGGAAAGGCACTCGGGTACTCGATCAGTGATTGCTCGGGAGGGATGGCCGTCATGGTCTGCTGCCGCTGCATCGGGCGGGCACGCCGCTACGGCGCCCGCAATGGCCGGATTGTCCCGCACCCGCGAAATCCGCGCGGCCGCCGCGGCTCAGATCGACTGGACCGGCTTGGCCCGCTGGTAGGCCTCGTAGAGCCGTGCGTACACCGGCCCGGGCTTGCCGCGCAGCGTACCGTGCCCGACCAACTCGCCGTCGAGCCGGGTGACCGCCAGCACTTCCTTCATCGCCGAGCTGAGCAGCAGCTCGTCGGCCGAGAAGACCTCGCCCTCGCCGACCGGCCGCAGGCTGTAGCCGATGCCGCATTCCTCGCACAGCTCGGCCAGCAGGTCGACCCGCACGCCCTCGAGCAGCAGTTCGCTCTTCGGCGGGCCGATCAGCGCGCCTTCCTTCACCATCCAGACATTGGACGCCGCGGCCTCGGTCAGGAAGCCGTCGCGAAACAGGAGGGTCTCGACGGCGCCCTTGTCGGCCGACATCTGCCGTGCCAGCACGTTGCCGAGCAGCGAGATGCTCTTGATGTCGCCGCGCTCCCAGCGGAAATCGCGTGCGCTGATGCAGGCCACGCCGGCATGGCGCTGCTCGGGCGTCGGTGGCTTGGCCGGGCTGCACATGATGAAGACCGTGGGCTCGATGTCGCTGGGCATCGTGTGCTCGCGCAGCGCCACGCCGCGCGTGACCTGCAGGTACACGAGCTGGTCGGTCGCCCCGCTGTGCTCGTGTTGGGCCGCGATCAGCCGACGCATGCGCGTCAGCCAGTCCTCGCGCGTCAACGGCGCGGTGATGCGCACCTTGGCGAGACTGCGCTCGAGGCGCGCCATGTGCTCGTCGAAGCGGAACAGCCGACGGTCGTAGACGGGCAGGACCTCGTAGACGCCGTCGCCGAACATGAAGCCGCGGTCGAGCACGCTGACGCGGGCGTCCGCCAGCCGGGTGTAGTCGCCATTCAGGTAGCACAGCGAGTCGGCGCTCGCCGCGGGGATGACGCTGGGCAGCGGATTCATGCCCGCAGCGTAGGCCCGTCGGAGGCAACGGGCAAGCAGCGTTTCACCCGGTATGCATCGACACCGGCGTCACTGGATCCACAGCCGCAGCGAATCCCACGCGCGGCCCAGCAGCCCGGCGCTGTCGACGTTCTCCAGCACGGTCAAGGGCAGCTCGGCGACCGGCGCGCCATTGGCGGTGACCTTGATGCTGCCGACCACCTGCCCCTTGGCGAGCGGGGCCACCAGCGGATCGGTGCGCGAGATGTCGGTCTTGAGCTTGTCGCCCTCGCCCTTGGGCACGCTCACGTAGACGGCCGCAGCGCTGCCGAGCTTGGCGGTGTTGGAGCTGCCTTTCCAGATCGGCGGGCTGACGACGGCCTGGTTGGCGTCGAACAGCTTGACGGCGTCGAAGGCGGTATAGCCCCAGTTCAGCAGCTTCTGGCTCTCGTTGGCGCGTGACTCCATCGACGCAGCGCCGAGCACGACGCTGATCAGCCGGCGCGGACCGTTCGGGAAGTCGCGCTTGGCGGTGGTGATCATGCAGTAGCCGGCGGCGTCGGTGAAGCCGGTCTTCAGGCCGTCGACGGTGGGGTCGCGGTAGAGCAGCAGGTTGCGGTTGGGCTGCTTGATCTTGTTGTAGGTGAACTCGCGCATCACCGAGTAGCGCAGGTAGTCGGGGAAGTCCTGCACCAGCCGGGTCGCGATCACCGCCAGGTCGCGCGCGGTGCTGGTGTGCCCCGCCGCCGGCAGGCCCTCGGGGTTCTTGAAGGTGGTGGCCTTGAGGCCGAAGGCCTGCGCCTGGCGGTTCATCATCGCGACGAACTGCTCCAGCGATCCGCCCACGCCCTCGGCCAGCACCACGGTGGCGTCGTTGCCGCTCTGCACGATCTCGCCCTTGAGCAGGTCATCGACCGTGACCTGGCTGTTGAGCGGCAGGAAGCTGCGCGAGGCACCGGTCATGCCGGTGCGCCAGGCGCGTTCCGACACCGGCAGCGTCTGCGTCAGCGTCAGCTTCTTGTCCTTCAGCGCCTGGAACACCAGGTAGGCGCTCATCAGCTTGGTCAGCGAGGCCGGCTCGATCGGGCTGTCCGGGTCCTTGGCCGCGAGCACCTGGTTGGTGGTGACGTCGAACAGCAGGTAGGAGCGTGCCGCGATCTCGGGCGGCTGCACGGCCTGGGCCTGGGCCGCCACGCCGGTGAGAGCGGTGGCGACGGCGAACAGAAGAGCGAACAGTCTTTTCATCGGGGTCTCTGCAACGGGAAACGGGAGCGGGCGGCGCGCCGGTCAGGAGGACCAGCCGCGCACCACCAGCGACTTGAGCAGCGCGAGCTGCCCATGGAAGAAATGGCCGACGCCGGGGATCACCGTGACCGGCAGGCCCTGCGGGCGCGCCCAGTCGAAGGTGGCCGACAGCGGCACCACGTCATCGGCCTCGCCGTGGACCACCAGCGTATCGGCCTGAAGCTCCTCGGGAATGGCGGGCACCTGCTGCTTCTGCGTCGACGGAGCGATCAACGCCAGCCGCCGCGGCCGCACCTCGCTGCTCAGGTGCGCCGCGGCACTGGCGGCCACGAAGCCGCCGAACGAGAAGCCGGCCAGCCACAGCGGCAAGGCCGGGTCACGTTGCGCCGCGATGACCGCCAGCGCGTCGTCGAGCTCGCCACGACCTTCGTCCCAGCTGCCGGCCGACGCGCCGACGCCCCGGAAGTTGAAGCGCACGCTGCGCGCGCCGAGTTGCAGGCCGGCACGCGCGACTGTCTGCACCACCTTGTTGTCCATCGTGCCGCCATGCAGCGGATGCGGGTGGCAGATCACCAGCACCGCCCGCGCGGGCGCGGCCGGCGCGTCGAGCGCGCACTCGATGTCGCCGGCGGGACCGGCCAGCGTCAGGCGCTGCGTCTGGACGTTCATCGCGAGAACGGGCAACCGGCTGCCGGCATGCCGTCAGCGGCCCACATCGGGCGGCAGCAGCAGGCGCTCGACGACCTGGCCGTGCTTCAGGTGGGATTCGACGATCTCGTCGATGTCGTGGGCATCGACATAGGTGTACCAGGTGCCCTCCGGATAGACCACCGCCACCGGCCCGCCGGCGCAGCGGTCCAGGCAACCGGCCTTGTTGACGCGGACCTTGCCCGCGCCCATCAGCCCGGCCGCCTTCGCCTGCGACTTGCAGCGCGCGAAGCCGGCCTCGGCGTCGTGGTCGGCGCAGGCCGCCTCGCCATCGCGCTTGTTGAGGCAGAAGAAGATGTGACGCTCGTAATAACTCATCGGGGAATTGTAGGTTTGAGGCTATTCGTCCCGGGCTGCGACACGACCGAGCAGGTAAGCGAGTGTCGCCCAGGGCCACAGCCAGCCGATCCATTGCGACAGGCCGTGGAAGCGGATGAAACGCCCCTGCTCCCACGACTGCAGGCTGGCCGCGTAGTAGGCGTCGCCGGGCGCGATGTTGACCAGCGCCACGCCGAAACTGATGACCAGCAGCGCCACGGCGGCCGATGCGCGCGCCGGCAGCCACGTCAGCCCCACGGCGACGACGGCCACCACGCCGATCGCCGGCAGCACCGGCGGCGTCCACCAGGTCAGCGCGTGTTCGGGCCCGAAGTTCAACGCCGTAGACAGCGTGGTGGCCGCGATGCCCAGCAGCAGCGCCCCGGCCGGCAGCACCAGGCGGCGCGGACCGGGCCGCGTCAGCGCGTAGGCAAGCAGGCAGGGAGCCAGCAAGCCGGCTGCCACGCCCAACATCTCGAGGCCCGGCGCCAGCGGTTCGCTGACGGTGGTGGTCGCGCCGAGCCAGCCGTCCCAGGCCGTGTCCTCCAGTCCTTCGGCGAGCAGGTCGCGCGCACGGTCCAGCACATGGCCGAGTCCGAAGGGCAGCGGCGGTGGGAACAGCAGGCCGAACGGCCACAGCAGCAGCAGCGTCAGGCCGGCGCCGCGGTCTCGCAGCAGCCAGCGCTCACGCCAGCGCTGCCAGTGGCCGAACAGCCCGAGCGCGTGCAGCACCAGCATCAGCACCGCGCCGAGCGCCGCACCGGCAGTGTTCAGGCTCCAGTCGATGATCGACGGCACCCGTCGCGGCAACAGGTGCTGCAGGGTCTCGAGCACATAGCTCAGACCGCTGGACACCCCGACCGCGATGGCGAACGCCAGCCAGGCGCGGCTCCCGCCGCGCAGCACTCCGCCTGTCAGCAACGCCCCGAGCGGCACGTAGGCGAGCAGGTTGCTGACCAGGTCGAACTGCCCCACGCCGCGCGGCTTGGGCACCGGCAGCAGCCACCAGCGGATGTCGGTCGCGGTCGGCCATTCCCAGCCGGTGAACGGGTGCAGGCTGGCGTAGATCATCAGGCAGGCGCAGGCCGCCGCCAGGGGCCAGGCCGAACTGCTGCGCTGCGGGGCCATGCGCCCGGCCGCCCTCAGAAGGGCTTGACCACGACCAGCACGACGATCGCAGCGAACACCAGCACCGCAGCCTCGTTGAAGACGCGGAACCAGCGGTGGCTGCGGCGGTTGGCATGCTGCTCGAAGTCGCGCAGCAGCCGCTTGCACACGTGGTGGTAGCCGATGGCCGCGACCACCAGCAGGAGCTTCGCGTGCAGCCAGCCGTTGCCCGGGCCGCGGCCGATGCCATAGCCCAGCCACAGCCACAGGCCGAGCCCGAGCGCGGGGATCATCAGCAGCGAGCTGAAGCGATGCAGCTTGTGCGCCATCAGCAGCAGGCGCTCGCGCTCGGCGTGGCTGTCGGCCGGCACCATGGCCAGGTTCACCAGCAGCCGAGGCAGGTAGAACAGGCCGGCGAACCAGCTGGCGGCGAAGACGATGTGGAAGGCCTTGATCCAGAGCATCGGACGATTATCGCGAGCGAATGCCGGGCAGAAAAAAGCCCCGGCAAAGCCGGGGCTTGAAAGCCTGGCGCTGTCACACGGTCAGGCTCCTGCTCAGGGAGGTGAAGCAGGGAATGAACGCCTTGCGACGTATCATTCAATGAGAATTTTAGCAGCGCCCGGCCAGCGTTTTCCTGTCAGATGCGTTCTGCGCGCGGGCCGCTCTTGATCGACGCCTCGCCCTTCCTTCGGCCTTGTGCCCCACCACCCGGTCACGCCCGTGAGCTCCTACCCCCAACGTTTCCCCGCCACGCGCGCGCGCCGCCTGCGCCGCGACGACTTCACCCGCGCGCTGGTGCGCGAGCACGCCCTCACCGCATCGGACCTGATCCTGCCGGTGTTCGTGCTCGACGGCAGCAACCAGGTGCACGACGTGGCCTCGATGCCCGGCGTGCAGCGCCTGAGTCTGGACCGGCTGCTGCCGGTGGCCGAGGCCTGTGTGCGCGAACGCATTCCGGTGATGGCGCTGTTCCCGGTGATCGACGCGGCGAAGAAGACCGAGGACGGTCGCGAAGCGATGAACCCCGAAGGCCTGGTGCCCACCGTCGTGCGTGAGCTCAAGCGCCGCTTCCCGGAGCTGGGCGTGCTGACCGACGTGGCGCTCGACCCCTTCACCACGCACGGCCAGGACGGCCTGCTCGACGCCACGGGCTATATCCTCAACGACGAGACGGTGGCGGTGCTGACGCAGCAGGCCCTGGTACAAGCCGAGGCCGGCGTCGACATCGTCGCGCCGAGCGACATGATGGATGGCCGCATCGGCGCGATCCGCGACGCGCTGGAAGCCCGGCGCCTGATCCACACCCGCATCATGGCGTACAGCGCCAAGTATGCGAGCGCTTTCTACGGCCCGTTCCGCGACGCCGTCGGCTCGGCCGGCAACCTGGGCAAGAGCAACAAGAAGGTCTACCAGATGGATCCGGGCAACACCGACGAGGCGCTGCGCGAGGTGGCGATGGATCTCGCCGAAGGCGCCGACATGGTGATGGTCAAGCCCGGCATGCCCTACCTCGACATCGTGCGGCGCGTGAAGGACGAGTTCCGCGTGCCCACCTTCGCCTACCAGGTGAGCGGCGAGTACGCGATGCTGAAGGCCGCCGCCGCCAACGGCTGGCTCGATGGCGAGGCGGTGATGATGGAGTCGCTGCTGGCCTTCAAGCGGGCCGGCGCCGACGGGGTGCTGAGCTACTTCGCGCTCGACGCTGCGCGGGCCCTGAACACGCGGTGACGGCGCGATGCGGATCTTCCACGTCGGCACGGACCAGTTCACCGAGCTGAACGAGCTGCCCGACACGCTGCCGCCCGCGGGCCACCTCTGGATCGGCAGCGCGCGGCGGGAGTTCGAGGTCGGCGTCCCGGTGTTGCAGGGCGCGCTGCAGCGCTGGACCGGCGGCCAGCTGGTCGATCTGCATGTGGCCGACCTGCTCAACAACCAGCTGCCCTCGCACTTCGACTACACCTCGTGGTACGACGTGATGGTGTTCCGCCGCCTCGCGGCGGGCAGCGGCAGTAGCAGCCTGTTCCTCGACGAGCAGCAGGGCACGCTGGCCACCGCCAAGCGCGCGCTGGAGGCGATCGACACCAGCCCGGTCGGCTTCGCGATCTTCGACCGCGTGCTGATCAGCGTGCACCCGACCGACTGCCAGGTGCGGGACTTCTTCGCGAACCGCCTGTCGCTGGCCAGCCAGGGCAGCGACGCCCGCGCGGCCGGCGCGCGCATGCCGGCCAGCCCGGCCGACCTGATGCTGCGCATGGTCAACCACATGGTCGACAGCTACCTCGAGCTGCGCCGGCTGCTGACGCGCCAGCTCGGTTACCTGCAGCAGGAGCTGTTCCGTCCACGCAGTCATTTCAACGACTGGCAGGTGCTGCTCGATTCGCGCAACGCGCTGCATGCGCTGGAGGACATCTGCGAGGACCAGCGCAGCGCCATCTCCGAATGGATCGACGCGCTCGACGAGTGGCCCGACGAGACCGAGCCCGCCGCGCAGCGCGAGCGTGAGCTGCTGCGCGTTCGCTCGCGCGACGTTCTCGAGCACATCGAACGCGTGCTGAGCCACGTTCGACGGCTGGAGAGCTCGGCCGAGAGCGCGGTGCAGATGCATTTCTCGGCGCAGAGCAACCGCACCAACGAGATCATGCGCACGTTGACCGTGCTGACGGCCGTATTCATGCCGCTGAACCTGATCACCGGTTTCTTCGGCATGAACTTCGATTTCCTGCCGCTGGTGCACAGCAGCACCGGCATCTGGGTCACGACGGTGCTGATGGCCGCGCTGGCGGTCACGCTGGTCGTCTACTTCCGCCGCAAGCGCTACCTCGAGCGCGGCCGCTGACAAGGACCGCGGCACGCGGCGGCTCGGTCAACCGCTCGCCACGCGCCCGGCCCAGGTCTCGAAGGCCTGCAACGACAACGACGGGCTGATCGCCTCGCCCTGCAGCTCGTCGCACTGCTCGCGCGCGAGGAAGGCCCGCTGGGCCTCGGTCTCGACGCCTTCGGCGATGACGGTGATGCCGAGGCTGCTGGCCATCTGGATGATGGCCCGCGCGATGGCCACCGAGCCACGCGCCTCGGGCAGGTCGACGACGAAGGAACGGTCGATCTTCATCTTGTCGATCGGCAGCGACTTGAGGTGACCGAGCGAGGAGTAGCCGGTGCCGAAGTCGTCGACGGACAGGCGGATGCCCAGCGCCTTGAGCTGGGCCAGGCGGCCACTGACCTCGGGCAGCTCGTCCATCAGCATGCGCTCGGTCAGCTCCAGCTCGAGCAGGCGGCCGGGCAGCCCGGCGCCCGCCAGTGCCTGCGCGACCGTCGCGACAAAGTCGGGCGCCTGGAACTGCACGGCCGACAGGTTCACGGCCACCGGCACAGCGCAAAGGCCGTCGTCATGCCAGCGGCGCGCCGCACGCGCCGCCTCGTGCAGCACCCAGGTGCCGATCGGCAGCATCAGGCGCTGCTGCTCGGCCAGCGGGATGAACTGGTCGGGCAACAGCAGCCCGCGCTCGGGGTGCTGCCAGCGGATCAGCGCCTCGGCGCCGACCAGGACGCCGTCGCCGGCCCGCACCTGCGGCTGGAAGTGCAGCACGAACTCGCCGCGCTCCAGCGCCTGCGCGAGCTCGCCCTCCAGCACCAGCGCCGCGTAGGCATTGCTGGCGAGCGTCGGATCGAAGAACTGGTAGGTGGCCCGCCCGCGCGCCTTGGCGCGGTACATCGCGGTGTCGGCATGCTTGATCAGCTCGGCCGGCGTGACGCCGTCGCCGGGGAACATCGCGATGCCGATCGACGGCGTGACCGAGATCGAGCGCCCCGCCTCGGCGTCCAGCGGCACCTCGATCGCCGCCAGCAGCTTGCGGGCGACGTCGGCCACGTCCTCCAGGCGCGGCCCGCCGCCGATCAGCACCATGAACTCGTCACCGCCGAAGCGTGCCACCACGTCGCTGGCGCGCAGCACGGCGCCGATCCGTTGGGCCACGGTCTTCAGCAGCTCGTCGCCGGCCAGGTGGCCGAGCGAATCGTTGACGCGCTTGAAGTGGTCGAGGTCGATGAACAGCAACGCCAGCGCCTCGCGCGACTCGGCGGCCCGTGCCATCAGCTGGTCGATCTCGGCCATGAAGGCCAGCCGGTTCGGCAGGCCGGTCAGTGCGTCGTGGTGCGCGAGGTGATGGATGTGCGCCTGCGCGGCGTGGCGGTCGCGGATGTCGCGCACGATGGTCATGCGCAGTCGTTCGTCGCCGCGCATCATGGTGCGGACGATGAACTCCACCGGGATGCGCCGGCCCGACTTGTCGATCAGCGCGCTCTCGTAGGTCGTCTCCTGGCCCGAACTCATCACCGCGGCCACCTTGCTCACTTGGTCGGGCGCGACGAAGTCGAGCGTACGGCGCCCCAGCAGTTCGTCGAGCCCGTAGCCCACCAGCATGCCGATCGGGGCGTTGGCATCGGTGATGACCCCGTCCTTGTGGAAGACGATGCCCTCGGCGCTGGCCTGCATGAACTTGCCCAGCCGCTCCTCCGATTCGCGCACCGCCTGCTCGGCGAGCCGGTGGCGGGAGATGTCCGAGATCAGCACGAAGAAGGCGATCAACCGACCATCGGTGGCGAGCTGCGGCAACAGGTGCACCTCGACCCACTGCGTGCGGCCATCGGCGCGCACCAGCTGGCGCTCGTAGGCCACGGCACGCTGCTCGATCAGCACGGTGTCGAGCTGTGGCCGGATCCGCTGCAGGGCTGCCTCGCCGATCACCTCGGTGATCGGCAGGCCCAGGATGGACTGCTCGTCCCGCCCGAAGGTCAGCGCATACGGCCGGTTCGCGAACAGGCAACGCTGTTCCCGCGCGTCGTAGCAGGCGATCAGCGCCGGCACGCTGTCGGCGAGCAACCGAAGCTGCTCGGCCTGGACGCTGGCCACCCGCTCGGCCTGCCGCGTTGCCGAGACGTCGTGCAGGACGCAGACCCAGCGCCCTCGCGACGGCCGCCATTGCGCGACGCAATCGACCCAGACCTCGCGCCGCATCTCGTCGTGCCCCCCCGGACTGCACAGGTGCAGCGGCAGCGACAGGTGCTCGCCCTGCGCCAGCGCACCGAGCAGCGTGGCACGGTCCGGGTCGGTCAGCAGCCGCTGCCAGCCCGCGCCCCGTGCGGCCTCGGCGCTCAGTCCAGTGAGCCGGCAGAAGGCCGCGTTGGCGTGCGATGCCCGACCGTCGCGCGCGAGCAGCAGCACCGCGCTCGGCAGATCGTCCCAGGAGCACGGGTCCTCGGTGAGCCTTGGCACAGCGGCGCCCATGGCCGAGGGTAGGCGCGCCGGAGCAGCCAGTCGATTCGGCCGAACCCTGCGGCGGCAGGCGCCGGCGTCAGGGGCTCGCGTTGCGCATCACCTCGCGCGCAAGGCAGAGGTCGTCCCAGGCCTTCGCCTTGTCGGCCGGGTTGCGCAGCAGGTAGGCGGGGTGATAGGTCACGATGGCGGGCACGCCGTGGTACTGGTGGACCCGGCCCCGCAGGCGGCCGATGGGCTCGCCGGTCTGCAGCAGCGACTGCACCGCGAAACGGCCCATCGCGAGAATCAGCCGCGGCCGCAGCAGCGCCACCTGGCGGGCCAGGTAGGGCTCGCACTGCGCCACTTCCTCGGGTTGCGGATTGCGGTTCATCGGCGGCCGGCACTTCAGCACGTTGGCGATGTAGACCTGCTGCGCCGGCTGCAGCCCCTCGCCTTCGGCCTGGCGCGTCAGGCCCAGGGCCTGCAGCATGTGGTCGAGCAACTGCCCGGCCTTGCCGACGAAGGGCTCGCCCTGGCGGTCCTCCTGTTCCCCCGGCGCCTCGCCGACGACCATCCAGTGCGCCTGTGCATGACCGACGCCGAACACCGTGTTCGTGCGCCCGCGGCACAGCCCGCAGGCGGTGCAGCCGGCGACGGCGGCACGCAGGGTCGGCCAGTCCATCGCCTCGACTTCTCCGGGGCGGGCACCGCGAGCGGGGGCGGCGGCCCGCGGGACCGCCGAGGCGGGCGGGGCGACCGCGACCGGGCTGGCCGGTACCTCGGCCTTCGCATCGATCACGGGCGAAGCCGCAGCCGCAGGCGATTGCCAGACGCGGATCCCCATCTCTGCCAGCATCGCGGCCTGCCGTTCATCCCAGACCATGCACGGCCTCTGGAATCTGCAGGCTCATCACCACCGCGTCCTCGCGCGCCCGCCCGCGGGCCGGATAGTAGCCACGGCGCAGGCCGACATTGCGGAAGCCGTAACGCTCGTACAGGCCTCGTGCGTTCAGGTTGGAAATGCGCACCTCGAGCCAGAGCTGCGAGGCGCGGTGCGCCCGGGCGATCGAGCGCAGGGCATCGAGCATGTAGCGGGCATGGCCGCGCCGCTGCAGGGCCGGCGCGACGCTGAGGTTGAGCAGGTGCACTTCGTCGACGCCGAACATCGCGACGAAGTAGCCGACCACGCCGTCCTGCGGCGTGCGCAGCACCTCGGCGGGGTAGCCGGCCCGCAGCGAATCGAGGAAGTTGCCGCGCGTCCAGGGAAAGTCGTAGATCGCCTGCTCGATCACCATCACCTCGTCGAAGTCGTTCTCCGTCAGCATGCTCAGGCTGCGCGGCGGCGGCTGCAGCACGGCGTTCACGACGGCACCCCGCTGCCCGCTGCCTGCGCGTCGCGCTGCGCCGTTCGCTCGGCCGTGGTCTGCGCCACGCGGTCGCGCACGTAGAGCGGCAATGTGCCAGCGGCGTCGACCTGTTCGCCGCGCGCCCACGCCGCACGGGCCAGTACCAGCAGGGCCGCCGCCCGCGGCGCGCTGTCGGGCCAGCGGGCACCGCGCAGGCCCGACCAGGCCTCGGCGTGCGCGTCCAGCGAGCTGCCGGCGACCGGCACCTGCGGCGCCTCGTCGGCAATGCGTGCGGCCAGCGCGGCCGGCGCATGCAGGGCCGGGGCTTCGAGCACGGTCCAGCCCATTGCGGCGCGGCGGTAGCGCGCGGCATAGGCCTCGCCCATGCGGGCGTCGACCGCCACCCACAGATCGTCGGCGGCGCCCTGACGGTGGGCGTCTTCGGCCACCGCCATCAAGGTATCGAGCATCAGCACCGGCCGGTCTGCGCCGAAGGCCAGTCCCTGTGTCACCGCACAGGCCGCGCGTACGCCAGTGAAGGCACCCGGACCGCGTCCGCAGCCGATGGCGTCGAGTTCGCGCAGGCCCAGTCCGGCCTCGGCCAGCAGCGCCATTAGGGCCGGCAGCAGGCTGGCCGAGGCGAGCGCGCCGCCGGGCAGCGCGCGCACCCAGGTCTGCTCGCCCCGGCACAGGCCGAGGTGCATCGTTTCGGTGGCGGTATCGAGCACCAGCAGGCGCGGCGTCATGAGCGGGCTCCGCGGGAACGATCGAAAGGAGAGGGACCCGACGGGCCAGCGCGCGGCACGGCCGCGCCGACCTTGTCGACTCCGGTGGTCCGCGGACCAGGCTGCGGGCCGGCTCGGGAGACCATGCCTCAGTGTAGCGGCGGCCTCGGGCCCGGCCACGTTGCCGGCCAGCCGCCCGCTACCATCACAGCATGATCCGAAGCCCGAATCTCCTGTGGCGCTGCGTCGTGGGGATGTCGGCCCTGGTCGGCGGCACGGCGATGGCAGCGCCGAACGCCCTGCCCCCGGACGAACTGCCGGCCGCCGTGCAGACCGCGCTGAAGCGGGCGCAGTTGCCCGCCGATGCGCTGGTCGCCTACATCATTGAGCTCGGGCCGCCGGGCCCGCCCCGCGGGCTGCCGCGCCTGACGCACCGCGCCCAACAGCCGGTCAACCCGGCCTCGCTGATGAAGCTGTACACGACCGGCGCGGCGCTGGAACTGCTGGGGCCGGCCTGGACCTGGCCCACGCCGGTGCTGACCACCGGACAGGTGGTGGACGGCGTGCTGCAGGGCGACCTGATCCTCCAGGGTCGCGGCGACCCGACGCTGGTGATCGAACGGCTGTGGCTGCTGCTGCGCGAAGTGCGACAACGCGGCATCCACGAGGTCCGCGGCGACATCGTGCTCGACGGCAGTGCCTTCGTGTTGAACGGTGCCGATGCCGGCGATCCGGCCGACTTCGACGGTGAGCGTTTCCGGCCCTACAACGTGCGGCCCGATGCGCTGCTGCTGAACCACAAGTCGGTCACGCTGCGCTTCGTTCCCGAACCGTCGCGCGGCGTGGCCCGCGTCAGCACCGACGTCAACCTGGCCGGCGTGCAGATCGACAGCGCGGTGCCCATGGTGTCCGGCCCCTGCGGCGACTGGCGTGGCAGCCTGAAGCCGGCCTTCGATGACCCGGGACGCATCCGGTTGACCGGCCTCTACCCCGTGAGCTGCGGCGAGAAGACCTGGCCTGTCGCCTATGCCGAGCCGGGAAGCTACAACGTGCGGCTGATCGCCGAGGCCTGGCATGAGGTTGGCGGCCAGCTGGCCGGCAGCGTGCGCAACGGCCCCGCGCCCGTCGCGGCACAGCCGCTGTTCGAGGCCACGTCACCCCCACTGGCGGCGGTGGTGCGCGACATCAACAAGTTCAGCAACAACGTGATGGCGCAGCAGCTGTTCCTGAGCCTCGGACTGCTCCCGGCCGACGCCGCGCCCCCGCTGGCCGCGGGCAGCACCGCCGAGGCCGCACGCGAACGCGTGCGCGCGCTGGTGCGCGCGCGCGCCGGCTGTCCGGACGGTGAACTCTCGATCGACAACGGCTCGGGCCTGTCGCGCCAGTCCCGCAGCAGCGCCCGCTGCCTGGGCGCTTGGCTGCAGGCGCTGTGGGCCAGCCCGGTGATGCCGGAGCTGATGAGTTCGCTGCCGCTGACCGGGATCGACGGCACGACGCGCCGGCCAGGCCGCGACTGGGGCGCCGCACTCGGCCGCGCCCACCTGAAGACCGGTTCGCTGCGCGATGCGATGGGCCTGGCCGGCTACGTGCTCGGGCAGTCGGGACGGCGCTACGCCTTCGTCGCCATCGTCAACCACCCCGGCGCCGGCGCGGCGCGGCCGGTGCTCGACGCGCTGGTGCAGTGGGCGGCCGAGGACAACGGGCGCTGAGCGCCGCTCAGCGCCAGCCGACGGCGCTCATGCGATCGAGTACGTAGTTTGCGAGGAGCTGGTGGCCGAAGGGCGTGGGGTGCACGCCGTCGGCGAACTGGTAGTGCGACACGTCGCCGGCGATCAGGGTCGTCTCGCTGCAGCCCAGCGAACCGAGCACGAAGCCGTTGAGCGCCGTCGCCGCCAGATCGCAGGCCGGCGTCGTGACGTTGGTGACGCCGAAGGTGCCCGGGTTGGCCACCTGCTCGCGACCCCGTGAGTAGGCGTCGACCAGCAGCACGCCCGACGCGTCGTTCAGGCCGTTGGCGAGCGACACGTTGAAGGCGATCGACATCTGCGCAATCAATCCCTGGGTCGGGGCGGCCAGCGAGTACGCGAACGGCGTCTGGCTCACGTCGGGCAGGTTGACGACCACCACGTGGCGCGCGCCGTTGCCGACCAGTTGCGACCGCACGTAAGCCGCCAATTCGCCGCCGGCCGTGGCCATCGCGACCACGGCATCGGTCGGCGTGATCTGCGCCGCACCGACCGCCGCGAGGTTCATGAACACGTCGTTGCCGCCGGCCAGCACCAAGACCAGTTCGCCACCGCTGAAGCGCCCGCCGACCTTGGCGAGGTGCCGCGCCACCTGGGTGGCCACCGGCACGGTGAGCTGCCCGTACTGCCCGTCCGGGCTGCCGAGCAGCAGCAAGGCCTTGTTGTTCGGTCCGATCGGGTTGGTGACCCGCGCGCCGCCCTGCGCATAACCGAAGCAGGCGTCCTGGAAGCTGCTGGCCTGGGCCAGGCTCGCGACCGCGCCCGATGACTCCAGACCGATCTCCGCCGCGCAGGGTGGCGTCAGGCCGCGGTCCTTGGCGACCAGCTCCACCCAGATCTCCCCATCGTTGACGGTGAACTTGCCGCCGCCGAGTGCCGCGATGCCGGCGGTGCGGTAGGTCCCGACATCGCTGAGACTGTCGCCGAACGTGACCACGCTCGAATAGCTCGGTGCATCGTTGTCGCCGCCGCCGCATGCCACGAGCAGCAGCGGCAGCAGCAAGGCTCCCGCACGGATTCGCAAGCTTCTCATCACAGCCTCCCCGCGGACGCCGTGCGCCCGATCGCCAGAAATAGAACGACCGTTCTATTTGACGGCAGACTGTAAGTGCAGGCGATGTCGGGCCCCAGCGGAGAAACCCGGCCGTGGCAGGCGACCGGGCCTCGCCGGCCTCGCGAGGGACGGATCAGAACGGGTTGTTCACCGCCCGATCGATCGCGAGGCTGCCGATGATGGACTGGCCGTTGGCGCCCAGGTGGCGATCGTCGGCCCACAGGTAATTGGATACCGTGGCGCCGGTCACCAGCGTGCCGGGCACGGACGGCACGGTGGTCGTGCCGGCCGTGGGTGCGGTGCAGGAGATCGCCGTCGGCGTGCTGCAGGCCGCGGCGGAAACGCTGACGTAGCCGTAGTTGCTGGGGTTGCTGACCAGCAGGTTGATCTGCGCGTCGGCCTGCACGAGACCGATCAACCGGCCGTCGTTGAGCAGCGTGGCGCGCATGCCGGCGTTGAAGCGCTTGGTCATGTCGGTCAGCAGCGTGGAACGCTCGCCGCTGATGAGGTCCTGGGCCACGCCGAAGGGAGTGCTGCCCTGGAACGGCAGTGTCGTCACCAGCACCCGGGCCCCCTCCTGCGCCAGCGCATTGATGTTGCGCCCCAGGGTTTCGCCCGCGGCCTCGGCGAGCGCGATCACTTCCGCGCCGGTCTTGGTCGGGTACTGCGCGTAGGCGTCGAGGATGTCCTGCTGGCCGATCATCACTGTCGCCAGGTCGGTGGACCGGAAGCCTCCCGCGTCGGCACGGGCCAGCGCCACCTGCGCCGACAGATCGGCCACCGCCGCGCCGACCTGTGCGTAGATCTTGCCGCGCGGCGTCGTCTCGGTGAAGGTATTGCATTCGGCAAAGCCGATGCCGTAGTGGAAGCCCAGGGCCTGCACCCAGATCGGGTAGCTGTTGCAGTCGAGCGCGCCGGTGGGCGCCCCGGTCGAGTCCACGGCCTGGGCGTTCACCGAGAACTTCGCCCCGGCCGCCGCGGTGACCGTGCCGCCGTTGACGTCGGTCAGGTTGCCGCCGGCGATGACGCTGGATGAATCGCCAAACACGATCAGACGCTGCGGCGAGAAGTTGCTGACGCGATCACCCCCGCCGCACGCGGACAGCACGGCACCCAGGCCGACCAGCATCGACACCCGCAGCGCGCGCGACAGTCCGCGCACGCAAGCTTTCCCAACAGTCATGCTCACTCCAACTCCACAGGCCAGGGGGTGAGGGTCGGCGCGCTCAGGGCGCGGCCGCGCGTTGCAGGCGGTCCCGGACGCCCTCCCAGGCGGGACCGGCGGGCGGCTCTTCGACCCAGATCAACTGCACGCCCTCGTCGTCGAGTTCGCGCAGCACGGAAAACAACTCGTGCGCCGCCGCTGCCGGATCGTCCGGCATCCGCCGCGCCGTGAGGCGCAATGGCGGTGACACGCTGCGCGAATATACCGCCAGCCTGCTGCCACCCCGCTTCGGCAGGGCATCGGTCGGCAGCACGTCGAGCGCCGTGCGCAGCGCGGCGGCCGGCATCAGGCGCAGCGTGGCGCGCGGGGCGTAGTGCGAGGCCAGCGTGCCGGGCGCGCGCGGCGTGCGGCCGACCAGCGCATCGGCCGCGTCGAGCAGCCGTTCGCCGGCCGCCGCCTCGATGCGATCGCGAGGCAGCACGCCGGGCCGCAACAGCACCGGGTGGCCGCGCGAGCAATCGACGATGGTCGACTCGATGCCGACCTCGCAGTCGCCGCCGTCGAGCACCGCGAGCTCCGCATCGAACTCGCCCTCGACATGCGCCGCGCGCGTGGGGCTGACGCGGCCGTAGCGGTTGGCGCTGGGGCCGGCGACGCCCGGCACGCCGAGCGCCGCGGCGGAGCGCAGCAGCGCCTGGGCCACCGGGTGCGCGGGGCAGCGCAGGCCGATGCTGGGCTGCCCACCCGAGGCGGCAGCGGCCACGCCGGCGCGGCGCGACACGATCACGGTCAGCGGCCCGGGCCAGAAGGCGGCGATCAGCCGCTGCGCCAGCGGCGGCAGTTCGGCCGCAAAGGCCTGCGCCCCGGCGGCATCGGCCACGTGCACGATCAGCGGATGGTCGGTCGGACGGCCCTTGGCGGCGAAGATCTTCGCGACGGCCGTATCGTCGTCGGCTCGCGCGCCGAGACCGTAGACCGTTTCGGTGGGAAAGGCGACGAGCTGTCCGGCCGCGAGCAGCCGGGCGGCTTCGGCGACCGCCTCGGGCGCATGACCGTCGAGCCGCGGCATGTTCTTCAGAACGCCGGCAGGCCGAGCCGTTCCGCCGCGCGCAGCGCCGTCGCGCGCGCCGCCTCGGGCGTGTCGGCAGTCAGCGTCAGGTGGCCCATCTTGCGCCCGCGCTGGGCGCTGCTCTTGCCGTACAGGTGCAGGTGCGCGCCCGGCAACGCCAGCACGGCGGCCCAGTCGGGCGTGCGCTCGCGGCCATCGGCATCGAACCACAGGTCGCCGAGCAGGTTGAGCATGACCGCCGGCGAATGCAGGCGCGGCACGACCAGCGGCAGCCCGGTCATGCAGCGCACCTGCAGTTCGAACTGCGACACGTCGCAGGCATCGATGCTGTAGTGGCCGGAGTTGTGCGGCCGCGGCGCCATCTCGTTGACCACCAGCGTGCCGTCCTGGAGCACGAAGAACTCGACGCACAGCACACCGACGTAGCCCAGGCCTTCGGCGATGCGGCCGGCCGCATCTCGCGCCGCTGCGGACAGCGCCGCGGGGACGTTCGGTGCCGGGACTTGCGTCACCGCCAGGATGCCGTCGCGGTGCAGGTTCTGCTGCACCGGCAAGGAGACGAGCTCGCCGTCGGCATTGCGCGCCAGGATCAAGCTGATCTCGAAGGCCAGCGGCAGCAGCTTCTCGAGCACGCAGGGCGCGCGCCGGAGCTCGTCCCACGCGAGTGCGAGCTCGGCGCGGGTCGCCACGCGGCGCTGGCCCTTGCCGTCATAGCCCAGGCGAGCGGTCTTCAGGATGCCCGGCAACAACGCCGCATCGACCCCGGCCAGCTGCTCGGGCGTCTCGATCAGCGCGTGCGGCGCACACGGCACGCCGCACTGTTCGAAATGCCGCTTCTCCCGCGCGCGGTCCTGGCACACCGCCACCGCCTCGGCGCCCGGCGCCGCCGGCAGGTGCGCGCCCAACGTGTAGAGCGCGCCGGCCGGCACGTTCTCGAACTCGGTGGTGATCGCCGCACAGCGCTGCAGCATCTGCGCCAGGCCCTGCTCGTCGAGGTAGTCGGTCTGCACATGCACGTGCGACACGAGGCCGGCCGGGCTGGCCACGTCCGGGTCGAGCACGGCGGTGAAGTAGCCCAGGCGCTGCGCGGCGTGCACGAACATGCGGCCCAGTTGGCCGCCGCCCATCACGCCGAGCGTGCTGGCCTGGGCACCGGCGGCGACGGCCGCGGGCAGGAGGGTCTTGTGGTGGCTCGACATCGGCGGAGCTTTCAGCGGGACCGACCGTCGCGGGCCGGCCAAGACGTCAGGAGGGTGAGTGCTTCGACAAGGCGGCGCTTTGCGCACGCGCTGCCTCGGTCTGGCGGGCGCGCCAGGCGTCGAGCTGTTCGCGCAGGCGGGGGTCGTCGTGCGCCAGCAGGGCCACCGCGAACAGCGCTGCATTGGCCGCGCCGGCCACGCCGATCGCGAAGGTGGCCACCGGCACGCCCTTGGGCATCTGGACGATGGAGTGCAGCGAGTCGACCCCCTGCAGGTGCTTGCTGGGCACCGGCACGCCGAGCACCGGCACCGGCGTCTTGGCCGCCAGCATGCCGGGCAGGTGGGCCGCCCCGCCGGCCCCGGCGATGAGGGCGCGCAGCCCCCGGCCGCGCGCGGCTTCGGCGTACGCGAACATCTCGTCGGGCATGCGGTGCGCCGAGACGACCTGCGCTTCGAAGGGCACGCCGAACTCGGTCAGAATATCGGCCGCATGGTGCATGACGTCCCAGTCGCTGCTGGAGCCCATCACCACGCCGATCAGGGGAATCGCTGCGTTCACAGCCGCTCCGGTTCCGGAAAACCCCAAATTGTAGGCGGCGCTTGGCTTTGCGGCCGGCGACCCCAACTGACTCAGATGATCGACATCACCCTCCAGAACTTCGAAGCCGAGTTGATCCAAGCGTCGATGCAGACCCCCGTGCTGCTCGACATCTGGGCGCCGTGGTGCGGACCGTGCAAGTCGCTCGGCCCGGTGCTGGAGAAGCTGGAGGCGGATTTCGCAGGTCGCTTCGCGCTGGCCAAGCTCAACAGCGACGACCAACCCGACATCGCAGGCCAGTTGAGCCAGGCTTTCGGCGTGCGCTCGATCCCGTTCTGCGTGATGTTCGTCGGCGGCCAGCCGGTCGACGGCTTCGTGGGTGCGCTGCCGGAGGCGCAGATCCGCAGCTTCCTCGACAAGCATGTGCCGAGCGAAGACGCACTGGCGGCGGAAGAAGAGGCCCTGGAGGCCGAGCAACTGGCCGCCGAGGGCGACAACGATGCCGCGCTCGCCAAGCTGTCCGATGCCCTGGCGATCGCGCCGGGCGACGATGCGATCCGCGCCGACTACGTGAAACGCCTGCTGGAGGCCGGCCGCACCGCCGACGCGCGCCGCGTGTACGAGCCGCTGGCGCCGAAGGCGATCGTCGACGCACGCGCCAGCGCGCTGGGCATGTGGCTCGACGCCTGCGAGGCGGCCGAGCGGGCCCGTCCGCCGGAGGCGCTGGCCGCGGCGATCGGCGCCGACAGGCGCGACTTCGCGGCGCGCTTCGAACTGGCGCAGACCCTGCTCGCTGCCCGGCGTCCGACCGAAGCGATGGACGAACTGCTCGAGATCCTGATGCGCGACAAGGCCTGGTCCGACGAGCGTGCGCGCAAGCTCTATGTCGCCATCCTCGAACTGCTGAGCAAGCCGCCGCCGAAGATGGCCTCGCCCGCCGAGGCCAAGGGGACACTGGAGATCGCCGGCAAGGCCGCCGCCGTGGCCAGCGACCCGGTGGTCGATGGCTACCGCCGCAAGCTCAGCATGGTGCTGTTCTGATTTTTATCTGACCCCGCCGCCGGGCGTCCGTTGCCCTCATCCGGGGCTTGCGGACGTGCCGAAGGTGGCATCCAGCACGGCGACGATGTGTGCCTTCTCGGCGACATGGCGCTGCCAGTGCTCCTGGGCCAAGCGGCCGTGCCGCTCAGCAGCCTCGGGCTCGCCCAGCAGTTCGTGGACCTGCGCCAGCCGCCCGTGCGTCAGTGCCACGTCGTCCAGATCGCATTCCGGCCGAAGCGCGGCCACCGCCGCCTTGGCCTGCTCGCGCGCGTGCGCGGGCTGCGCCAGCTTGGCGCGGCACCAGGCGACATCGGCGCGCAGGCTGCACTCCAGCCGGCCCAGGCCGGTGGCCAGCGCATCGCCGAAATGTGCCTCGAACAGCACCAGTGCCTCGGCGTAGCGCGACTGCGTCACCAGCGTCTGGGCGCGCAGGATCGGCCGCAACACGGCCAGCGCGGTGCCCCCCATGCGATCGTCGAAGTGACTGGAGGATTCGGCGGCCGTCAGCGCTTGCAGTGCCACGTCGCTCTGCTTCGCGTCGTCGGCGAACACGGCGGCCATGCGGGCCTGATCGCTGCGCAGGGCGGCCATGTTGTGCATCAGCGCGCTGATCGTCGCCGCGTCGCCTTCCGCGCTGGCGTGCTGGCGCGCCTTCGCGTACCAGCCCTGCGCCCTGTCGATGCGGCCACCGTAGTGATAGGCCATCGCGATCACCAGGCAGGCCCGCGATCGGGCCGAGTGATGGTCTGGCGCGGCGAGTCGCAGCGCCTGTGAGGCGTTGCGGGCGATGCCGTCGATGTCGGAGTGCACGTAATCGAGATGCGCCATCCAGGCCAGACTCACGGCCTGCAGCGGCATGCGGTTGGCCGACAGACTCAGTGCCCGCGCCTGCTGCAGCTTGACGCGCGCCTGACCGCTCAGGTCGCTGAAGTAGTCGACCATCGCATCGGCCAGGCAGAGGGCGGCCGCGGTGGCCGCATCGGGCCGCGACTGGTGCCGCCGTTGCAACGGCGTCAAGGCACTGCGCGCCTCGTCGACGCGGCCTTCGCGCGCCAGCAATCCGACCCGCTCGGCACGCAGCACATCGGCTTCGACCGGATTCGCCGTCCGCGCGATCGCAGCGTCGAGTTGGGCGATCAGGCGCGAGTTCATGCAGGGCCGGCTCGGAGCTGAGTGCCGTTCAGGCCGTGAGGCGTTCGAGGGCTTCGCGGTACTTTGCTGCCGTCCGCGCCACCACGTCGGCCGGCAACGCCGGGGCCGGCGCCCGCTTGTTCCACGGTCGGCCGTCGACCACCGCCTGTTCAAGCCAGTCACGCACGAACTGCTTGTCGTAGCTCGGCGGGTTGATGCCCTCGGCATAGCCTTCCACCGGCCAGAAGCGCGAGGAATCGGGCGTCAGTACCTCGTCCATCAGCGTCAGGGTGCCGGCTTCGTCTAGGCCGAACTCGAACTTCGTGTCGGCGATGATGATGCCCTTGCCAAGGGCGAAGGCTGCCGCCGTCTCGTAGAGCGCGATCGCCACGCGCCGCACCTGCTCGGCCAGCGGGGCACCGATGATCTCGACCATGCGCTCGAACGGGATGTTCTCGTCGTGCTCGCCCATCTCGGCCTTGGTGGCCGGGGTGAAGATGGGTGACGGCAGCTTGCTGGCGTTCTTCAGGCCGGGTGGCAGCTTCACGCCACAGACCTGGCCGTTGTACTGGTATTCCTTCCAGCCCGAGCCCGCCAGGTAGCCGCGCACCACGGCTTCCACCGGCAGCGGCTTCAGGCGCTTGACGAGCATCGAGCGGCCCGTGACCTGGGCTCGCTCGGCCGCGCTGACCACGCTTTCCGGAGCGTCCCCGGTCAGATGGTTGGGCACGATGTGGCCGAGCCGGGCGAACCAGAACAGCGCCATGCGCGTGAGCAGTTCCCCCTTGCCCGGAATGGGCTCACCCATCACCACGTCGAAGGCGCTGAGCCGGTCGCTCGCGACCATCAGCAGGCGGTCGCTGCCGACCGCATAGTTGTCGCGCACCTTGCCGCGCGCCAGCAGAGGCAGCGATTGCAGACGGCTTTCGAGCAGCGGAGTGGTGGCGGACATCGGAGGCGGGGCGCGGTGACGAGGAGACTGCGAAGACTTACTGAACGACCTGGCCGAGTTCTCCCTTGGCGTACTTGGCAGCCACCACGGAGAGCGTCTCGCCCTTGATCTTGGGTGCCTGCCCCTCACAGCCGAACTCGACATACCGCTGCTTGCAGATGGACTTGGCCGCGGCCGTTGCCGGCTTCAGGTACTCGCGCGGATCGAACTTGCCGGGGTTCTCGACGAAGAACTTGCGGATCGCCGCAGTCATCGCAAGACGGATGTCGGTGTCGATGTTGATCTTGCGTACGCCGAACTTGATGGCTTCCTGGATCTCCGACACCGGCACGCCGTAGGTTTCCTTCATGTCGCCACCGTACTTGCGGATCTCGGCCAGCAGATCCTGCGGCACGCTGGAACTGCCGTGCATCACCAGGTGGGTGTTGGGGATCCGCGCATTGATCTCCTTGATGCGCTTGATCGCAAGGATGTCGCCGGTGGGCTTGCGCGTGAACTTGTAGGCGCCGTGGCTGGTGCCGATGGCGATGGCCAGCGCGTCGAGCTGGGTGCGCTTGACGAAGTCGGCGGCCTCCTCGGGGTCGGTCAGCAGCTGCTCCACGGTCATCGTGGCGTCGGTGCCGTGACCGTCTTCCTTGTCGCCCTTCATCGTCTCGAGCGAGCCGAGGCAACCGAGTTCGCCCTCGACCGTCACGCCGAGCTTGTGCGCCATGTCGACCACCTTGCGGGTCACGTCGACGTTGTAGTCGTAGCTGGCGATCGTCTTGCCGTCGGCCTGCAGCGAGCCGTCCATCATCACCGAGCTGAAGCCCAGGTCGATGGCGCCCTGGCAGACATCGGGGCTCTGGCCGTGGTCCTGGTGCATCACCAGCGGGATGTGTGGCCAGGTCTCGATCGCCGCCTGGATCAGGTGCTTGATGAAGTTCTCGCCGGCGTACTTGCGCGCGCCGGCGCTGGCCTGCAGGATCACCGGTGCGCCGACTTCGTGGGCGGCACTCATCACGGCCTGTACCTGCTCGAGGTTGTTGACGTTGAAGGCCGGGATGCCATAGCCCTGCTCGGCGGCATGATCGAGCAGCTGGCGCATGGAAACGAGGGGCATGGGGATCTCCGAAAGTCGACAGCGAAAGGAGCGGCAGGCCGGACGGCGAGCCCGCGAAACCCTGATTTTAGGCGTCCGATCGGCGCCGGAGACGGTCCCTGACCCCCTTGCTCAGGCGACCCGGCACACCTTGAGCATGTTGGTACCGCCCGGGTAGCCCATCGGCTCGCCGCACGTGATGGCGTAGGTGTCGCCCGGCTTGAGCACGCCACCGTCCACCAGCAGCGACTCCGCCTTCGCGAGGGCCTCGTCGCGGTCGGTGTACGACGGCATCAGCAGCGGACGCACGTTGCGATACAGCGTCATCTTGCGCTGGCTGGTCTGCTGCGAAGTCAGCGCGAAGATCGGCACGTGGATCTTGTGGCGACTCATCCACAGCGCCGTCGAGCCCGATTCCGTCAGCGCGACGATCGCCTTGCAGCCAAGGTGGTGCGCGGTGAACAGCGCGCCCATCGCGATGCTCTGGTCGATGCGGCCGAAACGCTTGTTAGTGAAGTCGGCGTCCAGCGCCACGTCCTCGGCCCGTTCGGCCGCCAGGGCGATGGCGGCCATCTGTTCGATGGTCTCGACCGGGTATTTGCCGGCCGCCGTCTCGGCGCTGAGCATCACCGCATCGGTACCGTCGAGCACGGCATTCGCGACATCGCTCACCTCGGCGCGCGTCGGCACCGGGTTGACGATCATCGACTCCATCATCTGGGTTGCGGTGATCACTACCTTGTCGAGCTCCCGGGCGAGCTTGATCATCTTCTTCTGCAACGCCGGCACCGCGGCGTTGCCGACCTCGACCGCGAGGTCACCGCGCGCCACCATGATGCCATCGCTGGCCTTGAGGATCTGCTCGAGCACGGGGATGGCCTCGCTGCGCTCGATCTTCGCGATCAGCGACGGCTTGTGACGCCAAGGCTCGCCGGCCACGTTGGCCAGCTGCCTGGCCATCTCCATGTCGGTCGCGTTCTTCGGGAAGCTGACCGCGAGGTACTCGCACTGGAAGCTCATCGCGGTCTTGATGTCCTCCATGTCCTTGGCGGTCAAGGCCGGCGCGGTGAGGCCGCCGCCCTGCTTGTTGATGCCCTTGTTGTTGGACAGCTCGCCGCCGATCTTCACGACGGTGTGCACCGCCTCGCCGACCACCTTGTCGACGGTCAGCACGATCAGTCCGTCGTTGAGCAGCAGCGTGTCGCCCGGCTTCACGTCGCGCGGCAGCGACTTGTAGTCCAGGCCCACCGCCTGCAGGTCGCCCGGCTCGCTGCGGGCGGCGTCCAGCACGAAGGCAGCGCCCGGCTCCAGCATCACCTTGCCCTGCGCGAACTTGCCGACACGGATCTTCGGCCCCTGCAGGTCGGCCATGATCGCGACCTCCTTGCCGGCACGCTGCGCCACCTCGCGCACCAGGGCGGCACGGGCGATGTGGTCCTGCGCGCTGCCGTGCGAGAAGTTCAGCCGGACCACGTCGACACCGGCGGTGATCATGCGCTCAAGCACATCGGGCGTGGACGAGGCGGGGCCGAGGGTGGCGACGATCTTGGTGGCGCGGTGCATGGTCATGTGAAGAGGATTCCGAAGAAGCGAGGGGCGCCGCAGCGCCCCGTGTCGTCATGCCGCTCAGCCGGCGGCCCGTTGCTCGAGGATCTCGAAGGCCGGCAGGGTCTTGCCCTCCAGCACTTCGAGGAACGCGCCGCCACCGGTGGAGATGTAGCCGATGTCCTTCTCGATGCCGTACTTGGCGATCGCCGCCAGCGTGTCGCCGCCGCCAGCGATGCTGAAGGCGGGCGAATGGGCGATGGCCGCGGCCAGCGTGCGCGTGCCGCCGGCAAACTGGTCGTATTCGAACACGCCCATCGGCCCGTTCCAGACCACCGTGCCGGCGCGCGCAATGATGCCGGCCAGCTCGGCCGCGGTGCGCGGGCCGATGTCGAGGATCAGGTCGTCGGGCCGCACCTCGGTGGCGGTCACCTTGTTGGCCCGCGCGATGGCAGAGAATTCGTCGGCCACCACCACATCGATCGGGATCGGCACCGCGGCGCCGCGCGCCTTCATCATGTCGATGATGGCGCGCGCCTCGTCCACCAGATCGGGCTCGGCCAGCGACTTGCCGATGGACAGGCCGACCGCCAGCATGAAGGTGTTGGCGATGCCGCCGCCGACGATCAACTGGTCCACGTTGGCCGCCAGCGACTTCAGGATCGACAGCTTGGTACTGACCTTGGAGCCCGCCACGATGGCCACCAGCGGGCGCTTCGGGCTCTTCAGGGCCTTGGTGATGGCGTCGATCTCGGCCGCCAGCAACGGGCCGGCACAGGCCACCTTGGCGAACTGCGCGATGCCATAGGTCGAGGCCTCGGCGCGGTGCGCGGTGCCGAAGGCGTCGTGCACGAAGATGTCGCAGAGCGCGGCCATCTTCCGGGCCAGCGTCTCGTCGTTCTTCTTCTCGCCCTTGTTGACGCGGCAGTTCTCGAGCAGCACCAGTTCACCCGGCGCGACCTCGACGCCGTCGGTCCAGTCCTGCAGCAGCGGCACCTTGCGGCCCAGCAACTCGGCCAGACGGCGCGCGACCGGCGCCAGAGAGTCCTCGGCCTTGAACTCGCCCTCGGTCGGACGGCCCAGGTGCGAGGTCACCATCACGGCCGCACCGGCCGCCAGCGCCATCTCGATGCAGGGGATCGAGGCGCGGATGCGGGTGTCCTCGGTGATGCGCCCGGCGTCGTCCTGCGGCACGTTCAGATCGGCCCGGATGAAGACACGTTGGCCGGCGACGCGACCTTGCTGGATGAGATCTGAGAACCGCAGAACCTTCAAAGACTGACTCCTCGGATGGTGGGAAAACGAAGGGAATGGCGAGTGGCGCGCGTTCCGGCCGCCGTGGACTACCAGCCCAGCACCAGACGCAGGGGCAGCAGCACGGCCATGCCGGTGATGATGGTGCCCAGGATGCCGCGGCGCCAGAAGAAGTAGGCCGTCGCGGCCGCGGCCGCATAGACCCTGGCGTCATGCCAGGGCTCGGCGATCAGTTGTCCCTGGCTCATGGCGATCTCCGGCACCACGACCGCGGCCAGCGCGGCGAGCGGCGCGTAGCGCAGGCCGCGCTTGACCCAGTCGGGCAGCGCCAGCTCGCGGTCGGACAGGAAGAAGAACGAGCGGGTGACCACGGTGATGACCGTCAGTCCGGCGATCGTCAGCAGGAACTCACCCGTGCTCAAGCGACGCACTCCTTGTCGCGCGCGTGGGCGTCGAGACGGCGCGCGCCGGTGCGATCCAGCCAGGCGCGAAGCCGACGGCCGGCGTCGTCACCGCCATCGATCATCAGCCCGATGCACACAGCCGCGGCGATCGCCACGACGATGTAGAGCTTGAACGGCAGCGCGAAGGCCGCGACGGCTGCGGCCCCGGCCACGACGGCCGCCAGCAGCGTGGCACGGTCCGACACCAGCGAATAGGTCAGGCCGAGCAGGGCCAGCGTGCCGGCAAAGCCGAGCCCCCAGTGGGTAGGCACCACGTCCGCCAGCAGAATGCCGATCACCGAGGGAATCTGCCAGGCGAGGTAGTTCGCACTGACAGACCCCCAGAAGTACTCGATCTGACCCTCCGGCACATCGCCGTCCGTCGGCGGCACCGCATAGCGCCGCATGAACAGCACATAGTTGAGGTCACCCGAGAAATAGCCCAGCATCAGGCGCTGCTTCAAGGGAAAGCGCATGAAATAGGGGCGCCACTGGGCGCTGAAGATCACGAAACGCAGGTTGACGCAGAAGGCCGTGGCCCAGATCACCCAGACCGGCGCGCTCAGGGCGATCAGCGGGATGGTGGCGAGCTGCGCGCTGCCGGCGAACACCGTGAAGGTCATCAACAGGGCCAGCGGTACCGACAGACCGCCCTTGACCATCGCAACGCCCGTCACCAATCCCCAGGCGGCGATGCCCAGCGAAACCCCGGCCATTTCGCCCAGTCCGGTGCGATAGGCCGGGTGACGCAGCATGGAGCGCAGGGAGGGCATCGACATGCCCCCGATTGTCCCACCGGTCGGGCGGTCTCACCGCCCTGCGGCGGCCACCACTTCCGTGACGCAAAGCGCCGCTGGCGCTTCAGGACGTATGCGACTTGCGCTTGTCTGCCTTGGGTTCCGCCGGGATCGGCGCCGCTGCATCGGTCTTCGCGACCTCCGATTCGACCGGCTTGCTGCCCGGCCGCTGTATCTGCGGCGCCACAGCGTCGAGCTTGTTCTCGCGCATGTACTCGTCCATCTCGCGCCAACCGGCGAAGACGGCAGCGCGCTGCGCCTTGGCATTGAGCGCGTAGCAATCCTCGATGGCCCGCCCGGCATGCCGGCAGGCGCTGCCGATCGCCTTGCCGTCGGCCTCCTTCAGTGCCGCCGTCTTCTCGGCAGCTTCGGTGCCGAGCAGGTCGCAACCGGCGAGCAGCGCCAGGGCGATCAGGGGAAGGATGCGAAGGGACGACATGATGGATGCGGACAGGCTTCGCAGGCTTATCGGTCACGCCGCCCGTCACTTGAGCCCGCCGACAAAAAAGGGCCCCGCGGAAGCGGGGCCCCTCACGCCGGCGCCGGTATCAGACCCGCTGGGGAACCATGGCCATCAGCTTGGCCACGCGCTCCTCGGTTGCCGGATGGGTGCTGAACAGGCCGCGCAGCCCACCGCCGGACAGCGGATTCATGATCATCATCTGCGCCGTCTCCGGATGACGCTCGGCCGCCTCCAGCGGGATCCCCTGGGCGTAGCGCTGGATCTTCTGCAACGCGCTGGCCAGGGCCTGCGGATCGCCGGAGATCTCGGCACCGCCACGGTCGGCCTCGAACTCGCGGGCGCGGCTGATCGCCATCTGGATCAGGCTGGCCGCCAGCGGCGCCAGCAGCATCACCAGGATGCCGGCGATCGGGTTGGCGGGCCGGCCGTCGCTGCCACGGCCGCCGAAGAACATCGCGAAATTGGCCAGCATCGAGATGGCGCCGGCCATCGTCGCGCTGATGGTGCTGATCAGGATGTCACGGTGCTTCACGTGCGCGAGCTCGTGCGCCATGACGCCGCGCAGTTCACGCTCGGACAGCACACGCAGGATGCCGGTGGTGGCCGCCACCGCAGCGTTCTGGGGATTGCGGCCGGTCGCGAACGCGTTCGGCGCATCCTCGTTGATCAGGTAGACCTTGGGCATCGGCAACTCCGCCTTCGCGGCGAGCTCTCGCACCATGCCGTAGAACTGCGGCGCGGAGGACGCATCGACCTCCTGCGCGTTGTACATCTTCAGCACCATCTTGTCGCTGAACCAGTAGCTGAAGAAGTTCATGCCGAGCGCGACCACCAGCGCGATCGCCATGCCCTGCTGCCCGCCCAGCACCGAGCCGATGGCCATGAACAGCGCCGTGATGGCGGCCATCAGCACGGCGGTCTTCATCAGATTGAACATGTTTTCAGCTCCTGCGCCAGATTGGCGCTCACGCATAGATGCGGGACGACTCGGGGAGTTCAATCCCCGATCGGTCCGTCAAAGCACTGCACCGGTGCGCAGGGCCGGCCGGCCCGCCAGGAAGTCCCGCGCGCCGACGCGTCGCCCACCGGGGCGTTGCAATTGCTGCAGGTCCAGCGCCGCATCGCCGCAGGCGACCCGCAGCAGGCCCTCGGCAGCGGTCAGCACCGTGCCTGGCGCGCCTTGCCCGGCGGCGACGGCGGCCCGCCACAGCTTCACCCCCTCGCCGGCGTGCTGGAAACTGGCGCCGGGGAAGGGATCGAAGGCGCGGACGCGGCGCTCGATCTCCTCGGCAGGCCGCGACCAGTCGATCGCCGCCTCCGCCTTGTCGATCTTGTGGGCGTAGGTCACGCCCTCGGCTGGTTGCTGGAGCCGCACCAGGCCCCCACAGGCGGCGGCCTCGAGCGCTTCGACGATCAGCCGACCGCCGAGCGCCGCCAGGCGGTCGTGGAGCGTCGCCGTGCTGTCGTCGGATCGGATGGATTCGCGCTCGGAGAGCAGCATGTCACCGGTATCCAGGCCTTCGTCCATCTGCATGATGGTGATGCCGGTCTCCGTATCGCCGGCCTCGATCGCCCGGTGGATCGGTGCTGCCCCGCGCCAGCGCGGCAGCAAGGAGGCATGGATGTTCAGGCAACCATGCACCGGCAGCTTCAGCACCCGGGCCGGCAGGATCAGGCCATAGGCGGCCACCACCATCGCATCGAGCTGCGCCGCCTCGAGCGCGTCGCGCGCCGCGCGTGCGTCGTCCGGGTACTTGCCGTCCAGCCGCAGGCTGCGCGGCTGCGCCACGGCAAGGCCGCGCTCCACGGCCAGCGCCTTGACGGCCGAGGCCTGCAGCTTGAGCCCGCGCCCCGCCGGTCGGTCGGGCTGCGTCAGCACCAGCGGAACGTCGAACCCGGCGCCCAGCAACTGCTTGAGCGCGACACGCGCGAACTCCGGGGTGCCCGCAAATGCGATGCGCACGCAGTCCGCCTCAGTCCCGAGCCTCGTCGCGCGTCTTCTTGAGCATCTTGCTCTTGATGCGGTTGCGCTTGAGCGGAGACAGATACTCGACGAAGACCTTGCCCATCAGGTGATCCATCTCGTGCTGGACGCACACCGACAGCAGTTCCTCGGCATCGAACTGGTAGGCCTGCCCGTCCCGCCCCAACGCCCGCACCGTCACCTTCGCATGGCGCGGCACCTTGTCGTAGATCTGCGGCACCGACAGGCAGCCTTCGTCCCCCACGACCATCTCGTCGCTGACCTGGAGCAACTCGGGGTTGATCAGCACCCGGGGCTCGTTGCGATCGTCGGAAACGTCGATGACGATCACGCGCTCGTGCACGTCGACCTGGGTCGCCGCCAGTCCGACGCCCTGGGCCTCGTACATCGTCTCCAGCATGTCGTCGACGAGTTGGCGGATGCGCTCGTCGACTTCCGTCACCGGTTTGGCCACGGTGTGAAGGCGGGGATCGGGATAACGCAGGATGTCGAGCAAGGGCATGGCGGAGTAACGAAATGCTTCGGGACTGTGTGGGCCACAAGCAACGAGCGGGCGTGAAGGGCTACCGATGGCTGAGCCCGCGCGCCGGGCGGTTTCATTGCGGCATCAAGGGTTTATGGGCAGAATCTTCGAAACGAAGTGAGGATTTTCGCCCAACCGGCAGGGTCGGGTACAAGCCTCACAAAGACCACAGGGCGCCGGGGAGCTTGGAGCCGGCCGTCCACGGAGAGAGCTCGATGACACGAATTGCCCCCGCTGCACGCCGACCCCTCGGTGTGGTTGCCACTGCTCTCTTGTCCGCCCTGACGGCCGGCGTCTCGATGACCGCCGCTGCAGCGGAGCCCAATTTCCCCATCACCGCCCAACAGCGGAGTACCGCCCAGCAAGTCGCACAGGCCGGCGTGCCGCTCTCCGAACTGGCGCCCAACGCCCCCGACACCTACACCGTCAAGCGCGGCGACACGTTGTGGGACATCTCCGGCGTGTTCCTGAAGCGGCAGTGGCGCTGGCCCGAGCTGTGGGGCATGAATCTCGACCAGATCCGCAATCCTCACCTGATCTACCCCGGGCAGCAACTGCTGCTCGAAAGGGATGGCGACCGCGCCCGCCTGCGCGTGGCGGGCGGTCCGAACGGCACGCTGAAGCTGACGCCGAGGGTCCGCGATGCCGGGGCCTCGGACGGGCCGATTGCCTCCGTCCCGCTGAAGTTCATCGAAGGTTTCCTGAACGACGCGGTGATCTTCGACAGCGACGAACTCGATCGCGCGCCGCGCATCGTCGCGGCCCAGGAGGGGCGTGTACTGCTCGGCAAGGGCGACGCCGCCTACGTGCGGGGCGACCTGACCAATGTGCGCGAATGGCGCGTTTTCCAGCAGCCCAAGGCACTGCGCGACCCCGACACGAACGCCATCCTCGGCTACGAAGGTACCTACGTCGCCACGGCCGAATACGAGAAGGAAGGCGGCACCAACAGCCGGGGCGAGGTCGTCCCGGCCACGTTCCGCATCACGTCCGCCAAGCTGGAGGCCAACGTGGCGAACCGCCTGGCCCCGGCGCAGGCCAAGGATTACACGCCCTACGTGCCCCGGCCACCGGCGGCACCCATCAGCGGTCGCATCGTGTCGGTCTACGGCGAAGCCCTGAACGCGGGCCAGAACCAGATCGTCTCGCTGAACAAGGGCGCGCGCGACGGCGTGGAGCGTGGGCACGTCTTGGCGCTGTGGCGCGCCGGTACCCTGGAGCGCGATCTCACGCAGGCCGGCCCGGCCCAGACGATCCGCCTACCCGACGAACGCCACGGGCTGCTGTTCGTATTCCGCGTGTTCGACCGCATGTCTTATGCGCTGATCCTGAACGTCAACGACCCGGTCACTCGCGGGGATCGCTTTACCGAGCCCTGAGTTCGCCCTCCGGGTCTCGGCGCTCACTGCGCCATTGCGCCGCCGGCCATGATCGAGCGTGACGATCTCGCGGCATGGCTGCGCTTGCTCGAGACGCCGGCGATCGGGAGGGAAACCGCACGTCGCCTGCTGGCGGCTTTCGGCTCACCCCACGCCATCTTTGACGCCCCGCCCGTCGCCCTGAAAGAGCTGCTGACGGCGGAAAAGGCCTCGGCGTTGCGGTCACCGCCCCCCTCGCTCGACGCACTGATCGAAGCGACATGGCAGTGGCTTGCCGCCGGGGAACAGCGCCACGTGGTCGCGCTCGGCGACCCGGCCTACCCTCGCGCCCTGCTCGAAACCGCCGACCCTCCGCTGCTGATCCACGCCATCGGCCGCATCGCGCTGCTCAATGTTCCGAGCGTGGCCGTGGTCGGCAGCCGCAATCCGACACCTCAGGGGGCTGAGAACGCTCGTGCCTTCGCCACCGCCCTGAGCCACGCCGGCCTGACCGTTGTGTCCGGGCTGGCGCTCGGCATCGACGGATCGGCCCACGACGGCGCACTGGCAGGCCCTGGGTCGACTATCGCGGTCGTCGGCACCGGGCTCGACCGCGTCTATCCGAAACGGCACCTGAAGTTAGCCCACCGGATTGCCCGCGACGGCCTGATGGTGAGCGAGTACGCGCTGGGAACCCCACCGCTTGCGGCGCATTTCCCGCTGCGCAACCGCCTGATCGCCGGCTTGGCCCGCGGCACGCTGGTGGTCGAGGCGGCGCTGGAGTCGGGCTCGCTCATCACGGCACGGCTGGCGCTCGAAGCCGGTCGGGAGATCTTCGCGATTCCTGGCTCCATCCACGCGCCCCAGTCACGCGGCTGCCACGCGCTGATCAAGCAAGGCGCCAAGCTGGTCGACAGCGCAGTCGACATCCTCGAGGAACTGCGGTTCGACATGCCAGAGGGCGCACCGCTGGCCGCTTCAACCCCGTCCAAGGAAGACCCGGTCCTGGCCGCCCTCGGCCACGATCCCGTCACCCTCGACGCACTGAGCGCACGGATCGGTTGGCCTCCTGCGGAATTGAGTGCTCGCTTACTGGAACTTGAACTGAGTGGCGATGTGGCTCGTTTGCCGGGCCAACTGTTCCAGCGCCTCGTGCAGGCCTGAGACGCAGGCACGCCGAACGCTTCGCATCCCGCACCGGTGAATGCCGGCGACGCCCCTTCGCTTGGCACCCCCTGTGGTATCTTGTCGCATGTTCGACGTGCTCGTGTATCTCTACGAAAACTACTGGCAGCCCGACGCGTGCCCCGACCACCGGCAGCTGTCTCGCAAGCTCTCTGCGGTGGGCTTCGAGAACGAGGAGATCGAGGACGCGCTGAGCTGGCTGGACGGTTTGGCGACGGCCGCCGAGTCACACAGCGGCGAGCAGAGTGCGCATGCGCTGCGCGTTTATTCGCCGACGGAGCAGGAACACCTGGGCGAGGCCTCGATCGGCTTCGTCAGCTTTCTCGAATCGGCCGGTGTATTGCGCGCGCCGATGCGCGAGATGGTGATCGATCGCGCGATGGCGATTCCCGCTGGCCCGCTGGCCGTCGAAGACCTGAAGATCATCGTTCTGATGGTGTTCTGGAGCCTGGGTGAAGAGCCCGACGCGCTGATCCTCGACGAATTGTTCGTCGATGACGAGGACCGCCTGATCCACTGACGAACCGGCGCGGCTGCCGCGCCCCCCGACCGTTCAATTCAGTAAGCGCTGAGGGTCCGCGTCGAGCTTGGCCAGCGCGCTGCGGGTCGCGCGCACCGTGAGGGCCTCATCTTGCGCCGGGACCAGCAGGCCGGCCTGCAGGTAGGACGCCAGCCGGTGCTGCTGGAACAGCGTGCCGCGGCCCTGCTGCGAGACAAACAGGCTGAGTTGCTTACGCATGCCATGCCAGGCCAGTTGCACCGACTCGATGCGACCCCGGTGCTCGAGCATGTACCAACCGCCGACCTGCAGTTCGCGCGCCCAGGCGATCATGGCCGGCGTCGGCATCGACCCCCCCTCGGTCACGATCTGCAGTTCGGTGCTTTCATGCCCTGACAGGTCCATCACGATGGACTCGTCGATCTGCATCTCGTCGGCATCGGGCAGCATTTCCTCGAGGTCCTCGAGTCGCGCCATCAACTCCTCGAGACGCTCGGCGGGAATCGCTGCCGCCTTGGCGGTGAAGGCCGCCGCCAGCGAGTCGTTCAGCGCCTGGATGTGCTCGTCCTGCTTCTCGGGGGCAAGGCCTGCCTCCGCCATGCCGTCGCGCAGCGTCTTCAGCAGCGGCGGGAGGCGGCGAATCACGTCGGCACGTTCTTCACGCGACACCTTGGCACCCGCCGACCAGATGAGATCGGCTGCAGCGCGCTTCATGACCTTGGTGGCATCGCTGGCGGCTCCCGTCTTCAGCGCCATCGTGGCCAGCACATCGGCCCAGACATGGAACAGGAAGTTGCGCACGCCCTCCTGCACCGGCACCTCGTTGAGCATCTTGCGCAGCTCGATCGTGTACTGGATCGCCATTGTCTCGCGCTGCTCGACCTGTTGCGCGAGCGACACGCCCTTGCGCGTCGCCTCGTTCTCGGTCTTGAAATAGTGCTCGAGAAAGCGCTCGAACTCGGTCAGGACGGTCTGGAACACCCGACGACCGGTGTCGGGGTAGGCCTCCACGACCTGCACCACGCGCTTGATTTCCTTGTCGAGCGCATCACCCGCGGCCCGTGAACTGATGTCGAAGCCCATCACACAGGCGCCCATGCGGTCGATCAGCTTGCGTGCCGGATGGTCGGTGGTGGCAAAGAAATCGGGCTCGCTGACCGCCACGCGCAACACGGGCATCTGCAGCCGCGCGAACCACACGCGAACCACCGCCGGGATCTTCTCTTCGGTCAGGATGCTCTGGAACAGCAGCGCCACGATCTCGATGGTGGCGCGCTCGACCGGGGTGCTGGCGGCCTCCTTGAGCGCCTGCTTGCGCTGCTGCAACTCCTGCAGCAGCGCCGGGGTGCTGATCGCGGCGCGCTCGTCGCGTCCGGTGGTGGCCAGTTGGCGCTGGATGCCGCTCTGCGCTTCCGCGATCGCCCGCTTGAAGCCGGTTGAGGGCTGCATCTCCGCCGTGTCGGCGAACGATGGCACCTGCCGGCCCACCAGCTTGTTCAGCCTGCCCAGCACCGCTTCCGCATGCCCGGCCGTACGCGCCAGATTGCTCATGCGCGTCATCAACCGGGTCTCCTCGCCGACACCGGCCCCGCGGGTCGACGTTGTCGTACCGGCGATGACGACATTGGCGCGCCGGCCACCCTGCGCCTCCGCCATGTCGCCGAAGCCCGTCGTCACCGGGATCGACGCGACGTGCGCGCCGGTCGAGCGGCGGATCAGGGGCCGCAGGTCGATTTCGGGACGTACGCCCTCGCCGAGCAGCCAGCGGTTGGTCTCGTGATAGGACTCCTCGACCATCTCGCCGAAGGCCGCGTGGATCACCTTCTGCACGGTCCGCCAGTGCTCCAGCGACAGGCCGGCCGCCCGCCAGCTGTCGATCACGATACGTGCGACCACATGCGGTCGCAGCGCGTCACCGCTGTCGAGTTCCTCGCGTCGCTCCAGGCTGGACATGCGGGCGCGCAGGTCCGTGAACTCCCACGAAGCCTTGTCCATCATGGCCAGCGCCAGGCGAGAGCTGAGGATTTCCACCTCGATGGTGTCGTCGTCGACCAGTTGCAGCGTGTCGCGCCCACTGCCCATGCTGGACGCCGCAGCCGCACCGAGCGACGTCCTGCCGCCCGACGTGCTGATGCGCGGCATGGCACCCAGGCTGTCGATCAGCGCCTGCTGCCACTGCGGTGCCGGCCGGGTCAGGTCGATGGCCGCGTTCATGCGCTTGTGCGCCAGCTGCGGTTCGGCCTTCTCGTTCGCCAGTCGGTGGGCACCGTCGAGCACCCCTTGCACCGCGGTCGGCACCGCGAGCAGCAGCGACTCCATGTACACCCGCCGCGCTTGAGCGGCCAGGGCGGATGGGGCGGCTGGGGTGGCCATGGAGGATAAGGGCTGACGGTGATTAGACAGACTGTTTCAACTCTACACCACGGCCCCTGCATTCGGGTCGTCGGGATCGCCGCCCTTGACGCTGCCCGCCTTCATCAGATCCTCCCGCTTGACGCCCAGCCACATCGCAATGGCCGCGGCGACGAACACCGAAGAGTAGATGCCGAACAGGATGCCGATCGTCAGTGCGACTGCGAAGTAGTGCAGCGTCGCGCCGCCGAACACCAGCATCGACAGCACCATCATCTGCGTCGATCCGTGCGTGATGATGGTGCGGCTCATCGTCGAGGTGATCGCATGGTCGATCACCTGGTGGGTGTTCATCTTGCGGTAGCGGCGGAAGGCCTCGCGGATCCGGTCGAAGATGACCACCGACTCGTTGACCGAATAGCCCAGCACCGCCAGCACGGCCGCCAGCACCGACAGCGAGAACTCCCACTGGAAGAAGGCGAAGAAGCCCAGGATGATGATCACGTCATGCAGGTTGGCGACGATCGCTGCGACCGCGAACTTCCATTCGAAGCGGATCGCGAGGTAGATCATGATGCCGATGACGACGAAGCCCAGCGCCATCGCGCCGTCGGTCGCCAGTTCCTTGCCGACCTGCGGCCCGACGAACTCGCTGCGCTTGAGCATCACCGGCTGCGCGCCGCCGGCATCGCAGACCTGCGCGCTGACCGACTCGCCCTTGTCGGTGACCGATTGCGACTGCGTGACCTGACCACCCTCGGCCGCACACAGCGCGCCGAACACGCGGCCCACGACCTCCTGCTGCTTGACGTCGCCCCGCAACGGCAGGCGCACCAGCACGTCGCGCGAGGTGCCGAAGTTCTGCACCTGCACCTCGCCGAAGCCGAGCGCCTCGACGGCGCTGCGGACCTTGGGCACGTCGGCTGTCTTGGCGTACTCGACCTCGAGCACCGTGCCGCCGGTGAACTCGATCGACAGGTGCAGGCCGCGCGTCACGAGGAAGAACACGGCGGCGGCAAAGGTCACGAAGGACACGACGTTGAAGATCAACGCGTGCTTCATGAACGGGATGTCGCGCTTGATGCGGAAGAACTCCATGGACCCGTCTCCTTCTACTCAAGCCTGGGCCGCCGGCGGCGCGGCGCTGTCCGGACGCCACACCTGACCGATCGACACGCTCTTGAGCTTCTTGCGCCGCCCGTACCAGAGGTTCACCAGCCCACGCGAGAACAGCACGGCCGAGAACATCGACGTCAGGATGCCCAGGCAGTGCACGACCGCGAAGCCGCGCACCGGCCCCGAGCCGAAGGCCAACAGTGCGATGCCCGCGATCAGGGTGGTGATGTTCGAGTCCAGGATCGTGGCCCAGGCGCGCTCGTAGCCCGTGTGGATCGCGGCCTGCGGCGACGCGCCGGCGCGCAGTTCCTCGCGCACCCGTTCGTTGATCAGCACGTTGGCGTCGATCGCCATCCCCAGCGTCAGCGCGATCGCCGCGATGCCGGGCAATGTGAGCGTGGCCTGCAGCATCGACAGCACCGCCACCAGCAGCAGCAGGTTCACGGCCAGCGAGATGGTCGAGAACACGCCGAACAGCAGGTAGTACGCGCACATGAATGCGGCGATAGCGGCAAAGCCGTAGATCACGCTGTTGAAACCCTTGTCGATGTTCTCGGCGCCGAGGCTCGGGCCGATGGTCCGTTCCTCGACGATCTCCATCGGCGCCGCCAGCGAACCGGCGCGCAGCAGCAGCGCCGTATCGCTCGCCTCCTGCGTCGTCATGCGGCCCGAGATCTGGAAGCGCGAGCCGAGTTCACCGCGAATCACCGGCGCCGTCACGACCTCGCCCTTGCCCTTCTCGAACAGCAGGATCGCCATGCGCTTGCCGACGTTGTCGCGCGAGACGTCGCGCATGATGCGTGCGCCCTTGGCGTCCACGGTCAGGTGCACGGCAGGTTCCTGCGTCTGGCCATCGAAACCGGGTTGCGCGTCGGTCAGGCTGTCACCGGTGAGGATGACCTGGCGCTTGACGATCAACGCGGCACCGCCGCGCTCCACATAGCGCTCGGCCCCGAACGGCACCGGCCCGCTGCCGGTCGCGGCGGCAGCCGCCTCGGCGCTGTCGTCCACCATGCGCAGTTCGAGCGTCGCGGTCCGGCCGATGATGTCCTTCGCCTTCGCCGTGTCCTGTACGCCCGGCAATTGCACCACCACGCGGTCCGCGCCCTGCTGCTGGATCACGGGTTCGGCCACGCCGAGTTCGTTGATCCGGTTGTGCAGTGTGGTGATGTTCTGCTTGATGGCCTGATCCTGCACGCGCCGCGCCGCCTCGGCCTTCAGGCTGCCGGTCAGCGTGAATTCGCTGTCACGGGCCGCCTCGGACCACTGCAGGTCAGGCAGCGGCTCGGTCAGCGCCGCCCGCGCGGCGGTGCGCGTCGCCGCGTCGCGGAAGGCGATCGTGACCGTGTTGCCTTCACGCGCGATACCGGCGTGGCGGATGCTCTTGTCGCGCAGCAGGCTGCGGACGTCGCCGGTCAGCACATCGGCACGCTTGGTGAGCGCCGCCTTCATGTCGACCTGCATCAGAAAGTGCACCCCGCCGCGCAGGTCAAGACCCAGGTACATCGGCAGCGCATGCAGCGAGCTCAGCCAGGTCGGTGAACGCGACAGCAGGTTCAGCGCGACGATGTAGCCCGGATCGGCCGGGTCGGGGTTCAAGGCCTTGGCGATGGCGTCCTTGGCCTTGATCTGCGCATCGGTGTCGCGAAAGCGTGCCTTGATCGACGCACCGTCGAGCTGCACGAAATCGGCCTGCAGGCCGGCCGCCTGCAAGGCCTGCTCGACGCGCGGCACCACCGTCGCGTCGACCTTCAGCGTGGCCTTGCCACTCGACACCTGCACGGCAGGCGCCTCACCGAAGAAGTTGGGCAAGGTATAGACCAGCCCGACCAGTAGCGCGATCGCCAGGATCGCGTACTTCCACCATGGGTAGCGGTTCATTGCAGCATCCTCGGGGGCGGCCCCGTCCTGGCACCGTGCCACACGGCGCCCTTGTTTGCACGAAAGGCCGCGACACCCAGCGGTGACCGCGGCCTTCGGGCCTCGCGCCGCACGCGGCGCGATCGCCTGCGTTTACTTCAGCGTGCCCTTGGGCAGCACCTGCACCACGGCGGAACGCTGCACCTGCAGTTCCACGCCACTGGCGACCTCGACATGCAGGTAGGTGTCACCGATCTTCGCCACCTTGCCGAGCACGCCACCGGCGGTCACGACCTCGTCGCCCTTGGCCAGCGCATCGACCATCGCCTTGTGCTCCTTCTGGCGCTTCATCTGCGGGCGGATCATCACGAAATACAGCACCACGAACATCAGCACGAGCGGCAGCATCGTGAGCAGGCTCGACTCCCCACCGGCGGCGGCGGCCGGAGCGGCCTGGGCAAAAGCTTCGGAAATGAACACTGTCTCGTCCTTGAATTGGTTGCACCAGCGACAACGCGCATTGTAGTGCGCGCTCCCTCCCGGGCCGGTTGGAGCAGGCGCCGCGCAGAAGGTTCGATCGCGGGTGAGATCCGGGGCAGGCCGGGCTCGTCGACCGGTGGCTTCGAGGTGCCGGCCCGCCGGCACCCAGAATTGCAAACGGCCCCGCACAGGGGGCCGTTTCGGATTTGGTGGCTCGGGGCGGAATCGAACCACCGACACGCGGATTTTCAATCCGCTGCTCTACCAACTGAGCTACCGAGCCAAGGGGCCGCAGTGTAGCAGCACCGCCGGCGGTTCAGGCGACCGCGCCCTTCTTGCCCCGGCTGAGGTCGACGCCGAGCTGCTTGAGCTTGCGGTACAGGTGGGTGCGCTCCAGCCCGGTCTTCTCGGCCACGCGCGTCATGCTGCCGTTCTCGCGTGCGAGGTGGAACTCGAAGTAGGCCTTCTCGAAGGCGTCGCGCGCTTCGCGCAGCGGCCGGTCGAGTTCGAAGCTCTGTTCGGGTTGCAGGCCGAGAGCGGTCGGCTGGGCACCGGACAGCCCGCCGTGCTGCGAATCGATGGCGAGCGCGTCGCCGCGCTCGCCGGGACGCAGCGGCGTCACGGTGGCCACCGGCCGCGAGGCCGGCTTGGCCAGGCCCTGCTCGACGGCCCGCAGCAGCTTCTGCAGCGTGATCGGCTTCTCGAGGAAGGCCATCGCGCCGAACTTGATCGCCTCGACGGCCGTGTCGATCGTGCCGTGGCCCGACATCATGATCACCGGCATCGTGAGCAGGTTGCAGCTGCCCCATTCCTTGAGCAGCGTGACGCCATCGACGTCCGGCATCCAGATGTCGAGCAGCACCAGATCGGGCCGCGCACGCTCTCTCGACGCCCGAGCCTCGGCGGCGTTCTCGGCCAGTTCGACGCTGTGGCCCTCGTCGCTCAGGATGTCCGACAGCAGCGCGCGGATGCCGAGTTCGTCGTCTACAACAAGGATGGTCGCCATGGGGTCCCGGTGCGTGGCACATGCCGTGCCGGCGTGGCCTGGAGGCTAACCCTGAGGGGGCAGCCATTTCGAAAATGATAGCGAAACTTGTGCCCCCCCGACATACGGGGCGCCGTCTCCGGGCGCCGCGTCACCCGCCAGGTTGGCCAGGCGCACGCGCGCGCCGTGCTCGTCGGCGATCTTCTTGACCACGGCGAGGCCCAGACCGGTGCCCTTGGTCTTGGTCGTCACATAGGGCTCGAAGGCACGCTTGAGCATGCGTTCGCTGAAGCCGGGGCCGTTGTCGGCGACGACCAGCCGCACGGCGCGCCACTCGCCGCGCTCGTTGAGCGCCCCCTCAGTGCGCAGCCGGACCTGGCCGTCGGGCCGCTCCGCCACCGCGTCCAGCGCGTTCTGCACCAGGTTGTGCACCACCTGCCGCAACTGTGTGGCGTCGCCCTGGATCCGCGGCAGTCCCTCGGCCAGCTCGACGCGCAGGCGGCCCGACTCCTGCACCTCGGCGTACAGGCCCAGCACCTCGGACACCAGCGCGTTGAGGTCCAGCGGCGCCAGCTGGGCGGCCGGCAGGCGGGCGTAGTCGCGGAACTCGTTGACCAGCTGCTTCATCGCCTGCACCTGGGTGACGATGGTGCTCACCGACTTGGCCAGCAGCTGCTGGTCCGGGACCTCCAGCTTGGCTTCGAGCCGGTGCTGGATGCGCTCGGCCGACAGCTGGATCGGCGTGAGCGGGTTCTTGATCTCGTGCGCGAGCCGGCGCGCCACCTCGCCCCAGGCCTCGGCGCGCTGCGCCGAGACGAGCTCGGTGATGTCGTCGAACACCACCAGCCGCGCGGCACTGCCCTGGCCGCCGGCCGGCAGCGGCGCGCCGCGCACCAGCAGGGTCAGCGGATCGCGGTCGGGGGCCGTCGTGAGTTCGAAGGAATCCTGCCAGTGGTCTCGGTCGCCGAGTTCGGAGCCACTCTCGATCTGGTCGAAGCGTCGGGTCAGCGCCGCGTCGAAGCCCTCGAGGCCGGGCACTTCAGCGAGCCCACGGCCGAGATGGGCCGACAAGGGCACGCGCAGGATGCGGGTTGCCCCGGCGTTCACGCTGTCGATGCGACGGTCGCGATCGAACACGATCACCCCGGCGCTCATGTTGTCGAGGATGGCCTGCAGCTTGCCGCGCGCCGTCTCGAGCTCGGCCACGCTCTGCTCGACCAGGCCGCGGGCGTCGGCGAGTTGCTGGGTCATGTCGGCGAACGAGCGCGTCAGGCCGCCGAGTTCGTCGCCCGACGCGAACACCGGCTTCGGGCTCAGGTCTCCGCGGGCCACCTCGCGCACGCCGTCGGCCAGCAGCAGCAGCGGACGCGCCAACCGGTTGCCGAAGGTCACCGCCAGCAGCATCGCGCCGAACACCGCAAGGATCAGTGTCAGCGTCAGCGTGCCGATGTACATCTTGCGCAGGCCCTCGCGCGCCAGCGAGCGTTGCTGGTACTCGCGGTAGGCGCTCTGCACCGCGAGCGCGTTGGCTGCCAGCGTGGCTGGCAACAGCTGGCTCACCACCAGATAGCGGTCCTCGCGGCTGAGCGAGAAGCCGGTGGCCGGGATCAGGGCGATGACACGCACGCGCGGCTGGCTCGGCGGCTGGTCGGCAGCCGAGACGCCGGGGATGCGCGTGGCAGCGCCGTCGTCGTCGAGCCCCTCGATCTGCGTGGTCACGCGCGCCGTGCGTGCCTGCCGCAGCAGGGCCAGACCCGGCCGCTCGGGCGCCAGCACCGCGGCGGCGCCGGCGCTCGACAGCACCTGGCCGGCCGCACCGAGCACCGCCACGTCCTGCGCCGTGAGTTGCTCCCGCAAGCGCTCCAGGGCCAGCGGCTGCTGGCGCTCGGGGGCCTCGCCGAGCCGCTCGGCAGCCACGCGCGTCTTGCCGGCGAGATCGTTGACGAGCGTGTCGAGCGTGCCGCGCCCGAGGTTCAGGCCCGCCTCCAGCGCACCCTCGACGCGCACGTCGAACCAGCTCTCGATGCTGCGAGACACGAACTGGTAGCTCACCGTGTAGACCAGCGCCCCGGGCACCACCGCCACCACACCGAAGATCGCCGCGAGCCGCAGCAGCAGCCGCGAGCCGAAGCGTCCGCGCAGCACCCGCGCAGCGAGCCGCACCGCACCGATCACGATCACACCGACCAGCACGGTCGCGATCACGACGTTGGCCCACAGGAGACCGTTGTAGTACCGCTCGTAGAACTCCCGGTTGTTGGTGGCGATGGCCAGCAGGAAGGTGAGCACCAGCGCCGCCGCCGTGGTCGCGGCCAACGCGACGACCCAGACGCCGCGCGAGATTCGGCGGTCCGGGTGCCGCGTGAGCAGCAGCGCCAGGCGGCGGCGCAGGCGTTCCGGGGTCATGGCCGCTGCCGTGCGCGTTCCGGGGTCAGCGCGCGGCAGGCACGGCCAGCCGTCGCTCGACCTCGAGCGCCCATTCGGCCTGGCCGCCGAAGCTGATCTGCAGCGGGCGCGGCAGCTGCGAGGTGTCGAGCCGCAGGCTGAACTCGATGTACTGGCCATCGCCATCGTCCAGGTCGCCGGCCTCGGCGAGCTTCCAGCGGGTGGCACGCTGCACCACCCACAGCGCATCGGACAGCGAGTCGTAGTTCTGGCTCAGGCTGCCGAAATTGACACGGTAGCGCCGCGTGAGCGGCTGCCAGGTGAGGCGCCAGGTGCGGGTGGCCCGTGCCACGCGCTTGTCGCGCCAGTACCAGCGCGAACGGAACACCTCGGCCTCGGCCACGAAATGCAGCGGCACGCCCTTCTGCAGCGCGTCCTCGACCGCATGGGGCAGCACGACACTGGCGGTGTAGCCGAGCAACAGGCCCTCGTCGCCGCGCGTGAGGTCCAGCGCGCTGAGTTCGATGCCATCGGCATGTGCCGCCGACGCGCCGACCGCCAGCCAGATCACCAGCGCCAGCCAGGTCGCGGGCAGCCACCCGGCCGACCGTCCTGCGGCAGGCGGAAACCAGCGTCGAACCGAGGCGGTGAACACAGCGGCAGGTGGGCGTTTGGGATGATGGGTCGTTGCGGTGCGGCTCAGGACGAACGCTTTTCGAGCAGCGCGTAATAGAAACCGTCCGTCGAAGGCCGCAGCGGCCTCTCGCTCACCTGTTCGGGATTGTCGACCACCGGCAGCAGGTAGCCGGGTGAAGGCTGCGCGATGGCATCGGGTGCGCGTTGCAAAAAAGCGTCGATCTGATGCACGCCTTCGGCCTTGAAGACCGAGCAGGTGGCGTAGAGCAGCCGCCCGCCGGGCCGCAACAGCGGCCACAACGCATCGAGCAGCGCAGCCTGGGTCGACGCCAGCGCATCGAGGTCCGCGGCACGGCGCAGCCAGCGCACATCGGGGTGGCGTCGCACGATGCCCGAGGCGCTGCAGGGCGCGTCGAGCAGGATGGCATCGTAGGGCCGGCCGTCCCACCAGGCGGCGATGTCGCGTGCGTCGGCGGCCTGGGTGCGTGCCCGCAGGCCGAGGCGCTGCAACGTCTCGCTCACCTTCACCAGCCGCTGCGGGTCGGCGTCCAGGGCCAGCAGGTCGAGCTCGGCCAGCTCGAGCAGGTGAGCCGTCTTGCCGCCGGGCGCCGCACAGGCATCGAGCACCCGGGCGCCAGGCGCCAGGCCGGCGCCCAGCAGCAGGGGGGCCGCCACTTGGGCCGCGAGGTCCTGCACCGACGCCGCCCCGTCGGCAAAGCCCGGTAGCGCGGACACCGCGCAGGGCATCGCGAGCTCGATGGCCTGGGCATCGGTCGCGCCAGGCCGGGTCACGGCATGGGCGGCGATGCCCGCCTGCTCCAGGCGCAGCAGGTAGCTGGCTCTGTCCTGCTGCCGTCGGTTGACGCGCAACGTCATCGGCGCACGCCGGTCGTTGGCGCGCAACAGCTCGGCCCACTGCCCTGGCCAGTCGCGCTGCAGTGTCTCGATCCACCAGCGCGGATGGTTCCACACGGCGACAGGATCCTTCGCCGCTGCCGCAGCCTGCGTTGCCTGCTCCCGCAGATGGCGCCGCAGCACCGCGTTGACGAAGCCGGCCTGTGCCCGCGCGCGCTGCTTGGCCGCCTCCACCGCCTGGCTCACCAGCGTATGCGGCGCGTAGGGCGGGGTGTCGGCGCTCTCCGAGTCCTGGTGCGACAGGGCGAGCGCACTGAGCAGCAGCGCATCGACCCAGGCCGGCGGCGCCTTCGGTACGAGTTGGCGGCGCAGCGCCCGAGCGAGGCCGAGGCCGCGCAGCACGCGAAACGCCAGCGCCTGCGTACCCGGGCGCGGCGCCGCCGGCACGGTCGCCAGCGCATCGGTCAACGAGCGCCCGGCACACACCGCAGCCACCGCGTCGGCGGTGTGCGCCAGCAGGGTGGCCAACGGGAGGGACGGCGGTGCGGGAGCGCTCACGGCCGCGCAGTGTAGGCGGCCGCCGGTCGCGCCCGGCCCGGCCGGATCAGCGGCGTTCAGGCACGGTCACCGAACGACGAGGCGATCTGGGAATCCGGCCCGCGGTCCGGTGTGGCGGCCTGCAGGGCTGCGGCTGGCCTGAAGCCGAACAGGCTGGCGATCAGCCGCGTGGGCAGCTCATGGACCGCCGCATTGAAGTCGGAAACCGCGTCCTTGAAGACACGCCGCGTGAAGGCGATCTGGGCGTCGGTTTCCTGCAGGTCGCTCAACAGCGTGACCACGCGCTCCAGCGTCGCCTGCATGTCGAAGCGATCGACGCGCGTCTCGACCAGCACGCGCAACGGCCGCAGCGCCCCTTCGAGCACCTGTTCGGCGAGCCCGAGGCTCTGGATCGCGCCGGCGCTGGTGGGTCGCCCCTGCGCGTGGTCGGCCGCGGCCTGGGCCTGCCGGGTCGCCGCCATCACGGTCTGCAGCATCGCGGTGCCCACCGCGTCGCCCATCGCCGGCCGCGCCTCGTCGCTGGCCAGCAACTCGGTGAGCTCGAAGGCAAGCGCCTGGCGGCGTCGCAGCTGGGCGTCGATCGGCACCCAGCTCGCACCGACCGCGCTGCGCAGGCGCACCAGCCGGTTGTAGGCCCCGACGCCCCAGAACAGCAGCAGGGCCAGCAGCGCCACGAGGACGGTGCGCGTCGTGCTCATCGGGAACGGGCGGGGACCGGCATGGCTGCCGACTCTACGCCAGCCGTCGCGGCCGCCGCGGCGTGCGTCGTCAGGCGCCGGCGCACCAGGCCTCGTGGCCCTTGCGCCGCAACTCGCAGGCCGGGCAGGCATTGCAGCCGTAGCCCCAGGCGTGGCGCACGCTGCGGTCGCCGAGGTAGCAGCTGTGGGTGTGCTCGAGGATCAGCTCATTCAAAGCGCGGCCGCCCAGGCGATCGGTCAGCGCCCAGGTCCGGGCCTTGTCGAGCCACATCAGCGGCGTTTCTATCGTCATCGGCGTGGCCATGCCCAGGCTGAGCGCGACCTGCAGCGCCTTGAGGGTGTTGTCGCGGCAGTCGGGGTAGCCGGAGTAGTCGGTCTCGCACATGCCGCCGACCAGCACGCTGAGGTTGCGCCGGTAGGCCACGGTGGCCGCGAAGCCGAGGAACAGCAGGTTGCGCCCGGGCACGAAGGTGCTCGGCAGGCCGTTGGCTTGCATCTCGATCGCGCGCGCCGAGGTCAGCGCGGTGTCGGAGATCTGGCCGAGCAGACCGAGGTCGAGCACGTGGTCATTGGCCAGTCGGCCGGCCCACAGCGGGAACGACCGTGCGATCGCCTCGCGCACCTGCACGCGGCATTCGAGCTCGACGACGTGGCGCTGGCCGTAGTCGAAGCCGATGGTCTCCACGTGCGCGTGGTGCTCCAGCGCCCAGGCCAGGCAGGCGGTCGAGTCCTGGCCGCCGGAGAACAGGACGAGGGCGCCGCGCGGATCGAGGCTCATGCGCCGATCAGGTGCGGACCTCGCCCTGCCCGAACACCACCCACTTCATCGAGGTGAGCCCCTCGAGACCCACCGGCCCGCGGGCGTGGAACTTGTCGGTGCTGATGCCGATCTCGGCGCCCAGGCCGAACTCGAAACCATCGGCGAAGCGCGTGCTGGCGTTCACCATCACGCTGGCCGAGTCGACCTCGCGCAGGAATCGCATCGCGTTCGGGTGGTTCGTGGTCAGGATCGCGTCGGTGTGGTGCGAACCGTAGCGATTGATGCGGGCGATCGCCTCGTCGAGCGAGTCGACCAGCTTGATGCTGATGACCGGCGCCAGGTACTCCTCGGCCCAGTCGGCGTCGGTCGCGTCGACCAGCTTCGCGCCCGGCACCGCGGCCAGCAGCGCCTTGGCGCGCGGGCCGCAGCGCATCTCCACGCCCTTGGCCGCGAACACCGCGCCGATGCGCGGCAGGAAGGCTGCCGCGACATCACGGTGCACCAGCAGCGACTCCGCTGCATTGCAGGGGCTGTACTTCTGGGTCTTGGCGTTGTCGGTCACGCGCACCGCGAGGTCGAGGTCCGCGCCGGCGTCGACGTAGACGTGGCAGTTGCCGTCCAGGTGCTTGATGACCGGCACCGTGGCCTCGGCGGCGATGCGCTCGATCAGCCCCTTGCCGCCGCGCGGAATGATCACATCGACGTACTGCGGCATCGCGATCAGCCGGCCCACCGCGGCGCGATCGGTGGTGGGCACCAGCTGCACGGCATCGCCCGGCAGTCCGGCCTCGGCCAGCGCGCGCGCCACCAGCGCCATCAGCGCCGCGTTGGAGTGCAGCGCCTCGGAACCGCCGCGCAGGATCGCGGCGTTGCCGCTCTTGATGGCCAGCGAGGCAGCGTCGATCGTCACGTTCGGCCGGCTCTCGTAGACCATGCCGAACACACCCAGCGGCACCCGCATCTGGCCGACGGTGATGCCGCTCGGGCGCCGGCGCAGGTTCGTCATCTCGCCGATCGGGTCGGGCAGCGCGGCGACCTGCTCGCAGCCTTCGGCCATCAGCGCGATCACCTTGTCGGTGAGGCGCAGGCGATCGACCATCGGCGCGGCCAAGCCGGCGCTGGTGGCGGCGGCGAGGTCGCGCGCGTTCTCTGCGGCCAGCCGCGCCGCCCCGTCCCGGATCTCGCGGGCCAGCGCCAGCAGCGCCGCGTTCTTCGCCGCCGTCGAGGCGGCTGCCATCGCGGTCGACGCGGTGCGTGCCGCACTGCCCAGGCGGTCCATCAGCGCGATCACGGGGGTGGCGTCGGGAGCGTTCATGACCGGATTGTCGCAAAGCAGGGCCGGCCCTGTCGGTCGATCGGGCTCAGCTCAGCCACTGCGTCAGCAGCAGCCACAACGGCGCAGTGGCGGCGAAGGCCAGTGTCGAGATCACGATCGCCGCGGTGGCCTCCGCCTCGCCGCTGCGGTAGCGCTGCGCGAACATCAGCGCGTTCGAGCCGGTCGGCATCGCCGCGGCCATGACGATCACCGCCAGCGCCAGCCCGCGCAAGCCCATGCCGTAGCCGACCGCGAGCACCAGCGCCGGCTGCGCCAGCAGCTTGGCCGCCGCCAGCAGCAGCGCCGGGCCCGCCGCGCCGCGAAGGCCGTAGTGGCCGAGCGACAGGCCGATCGCGACCAGACACAGCGGCACGACCGCGGTGCCCAGCATCTGCAGCACTTCGTCGATCGGGCCGGGGATGGGCGCGCCCGTCAGGTTCCAGGCCATGCCGGCCAGCACCGGCAGCACGATCGGGTGGATGACGGTGTTGCGCGCCGTCAGCAGCAGCGTGCGCGACAGCGACGCCGGCGCGCCGGCGTCGCGCGCCATCGCGTGGGCGAGGTCGCGCTCGACCAGCAGCGTCAGCACGGTGAGCAGGATCAGCGCATGCAGGCTGACGATCGACAGGTGCAGCTGCAGACCGATCTCGCCGAACAGCGCCGCGGCCATCGGAATGCCGAGCTGGGCGTTGTTGCCGAACGAGGCAGTGATGGCTCGCACCGCGGGCTGTGCCGCCGCGGCGGCACGGCACCGGCGCTGCTGCAGGTACACCAACAGCATCCAGCCCACCACCGGCACGAAGAAGGCCCCCAGCGCTTGCCAAGGCAGCGTGCCCAGGTCGATGCGCGCCGTGGCACGGAACAGCAGCGCCGGCGCGAACACGTAGAACGCCGCATTCGAGAGGATGCGCGCCGCCTCGCCGCCGGCGAACGGCTTGCATCGGCCGGCCACCCAGCCGATGCCGATCGTCACGAAGATCGCCAGGAGCTTGAGGAAGATCAACGGAGACATGGATCGAGTATCCGGGAGATGCGGAAGCGGTCGCGCATCGCTCCATCGTGAACTAATCTTTCAAGACACAGCCAAGGAGGTTGCCATGTTCAAGCACCTGCTATTGCCGACCGACGGATCCAGCCCTTCCGAGGTGGTGAACCGCAAGGCCCTGCAGTTCGCCAAGGAACAACAGGCCCGCGTCACCGCGATCCACGTCGTGCCGACCTTCCATACGCTGACCTACCGCACCACGATGCTCGAGGACACCCGCGAAGAGTTCGTGGCCGAGTGCAAGGCTCAGGCGAGCAAGTTCCTGGCCGAGGTGGAGCGCGCGGCACAGGAAATCGGGGTGCCCTGCCGCAGCCTAATGGTCACGCACGATCACCCCTACGAGGCGATCAACGACACGGCGGCGCAGTCGGGCTGCGACCTGATCGTGATGGCCTCGCACGGCCGCCGCGGCCTCAAGGGCCTGTTGCTGGGCAGCGAGACCCAGAAGGTGCTGACGCACGCCTCGGTGCCGGTGCTGGTGCTGCGCTGAGCACTCGTTGCATTCACGTCTCCCGGTGCGGGCCGGAGGACGCTTCGAACCGCCGCATCCTATCGAGTGCACCGAGCCGAAGCGCCCCAGCGACTTGATGGGGTTGAACGCGAGTTGGCATAAGCCGACTCATTGGTAGGTCGGCGAGATCGTGCTGTTGATGCGAACGGATCCGCGCAGCTGTGGTGAGGTCACCGTTTCGCAGCGTTGCTCGAAGTCGGCGGCGAAGCGGTTCAACCGACCGGTGGAGTCATAGCCGATCTCCAGAACGATGAATGAGCCGAACACCTCATTGCAGCCCCGGCCATCGCCATAGAAATCCACACCGTTGTGCCCGTTGCGAAAAGCGGCCCGCCAAGCGTCGACATACGTTCCCGGCACCAAGGGCTCGCCATTCGGGGAAGCCAGATCAATCGACCACCGGTGCGAAAGATCAGGAGCTTCGAAGGAGGCGCGGAAGTATCCCGCCGAGTAGGTGGTCGACACCGTGCTGTCGACATCGCTGTACTTCGCGGACTCGCCCTGGGAGATGTAATCGCCGGTAGCGCCTCGAAATGAGATCGTGGTGCGCGGTGGTTGGTCATCCCCGCCGCCGCCGCACCCAGCCACAAACAACGTCGCGACCAGGCAAAGCGCCTTCATTCCACGCCCCTGACGCACCTGCACCGTGCAAGCTGTCGACTTCATGATTTGGTGCCGGCGCGAACGCCGGACTTCTTGGCGGGCACCTTGGCCGCCCGCGGCTCGAACTCGAAGCCGACCTTGCCTTCCTTGGCGTCCCAGGCGAGGCGGGCCTTGAACTTGCGCCGCGTCTTGTTGGACACGAAGTTCTCCAGCAGTTCGGTCTTGCCTTCCTGCAACAGGCGGGTCATCTGCTCGCGCGCCACCGGCTGCTGCAGGATGATCTTGCCGCTCTTGAAGTCGCAGGTGACGTGCGCGCCGACCGCGTGCTCGCAGACATAGCTGCTGCCGTGCTCGTAGACGTGCCCCTTGCACTTGGGGCACGCGCCCAGGCTCTGCTGCGCCGAGAAGTCGACCGGCGTGCCGTCGCCTTCACCCTTCTTGGCGTCGTCGCCGAAGTCGAACTCGAGTTTCCAGTTGGCGATCTCGTCGTCGTACGCCAGCTTGAGTTCGGCCGTGAAGGGCCAGCCGGCCTTGGAGCGGAAGCCCTCGAGCGGGCCGATCTTCTTGTGCGCGATGAAGAACTCCACCTCGTCGAGCTCGAAGCTTCGCCCGCCGGGGATCTTGCTGATGCTGAAGCCACAGCCCTCGGCGTCGCCTGATTTCCCGGCACAGGTGAAGCGGCGGTAGTTCTCCTTCACGATGCCGCCGCATTTCGGGCAGGGCGTCTTCAGCGTTGCGTAGTCGCCGGGGATGGTGTCGCGGTCGTACTCCTTGGCCTTGGCGACGATCTTCTGCGTCATCGCCGCGATCTCGCGCATGAAGGCGTCGCGGCTGAGCTTGCCCTTCTCCATCTCGGCGAGCTGGAACTCCCAGTTGCCGGTCAGCTCGGGCTGGGTCAGTTCCTCGACCTGCAGGCCGCGCAGCAGCGTCATCAGCTGGAAGGCCTTGGCGGTGGGGATCAGCTCGCGACCGTCGCGGTGCATGTACTTCTCGAGAATCAGGCCTTCGATGGTCTGCGCGCGGGTGGCCGGCGTGCCCAGACCCTTCTCCTGCATCGCCTCGCGCAGTTCGTCGTCGTCGATCAGCTTGCCCGCGCTTTCCATCGCCGACAGCAGCGTGGCCTCGGTGTAGCGTGCCGGCGGCTTGGTCTTGAGCGCGTTGACGTCGACACTCTCGGTGCGCACCACTTCGCCGGGCTCGACCGGCACCAGCGTGGCGTCCGCATCTTCCACGTCGCGGCCATAGACGGCCAGCCAGCCCGGCTTGACCATCACCTTGCCGTGGGTCTGGAACCGATGTTCAGCGCTGCCCGCCTTGACGGTGGAGATGCGCGTCGTGACCAGGAACTCGGCCGGCGGGTAGAACACCGCGAGGAAGCGCTTGACCACCAGATCGTAGAGCTTGGCCTCCACCTCGGTCAGGCTCTTGGGCGCCTGCAAGGTCGGAATGATCGCGAAGTGGTCCGAGACCTTGGCGTTGTCGAAGATGCGCTTGTTGGGCTTGACGTAGCCCTCCTTCACCGCCTTGCGGGCGTGCGCCGACAGCGCCTTCAGCGGCCCAGGCAGGTCCTCGGTGGCGAGCATCTCCATCGTCTGCTTCACCACGCCCACGTAGTCTTCCGGCAGCGCCTTGCTGTCGGTCCGCGGGTAGGTCAGCACCTTGTGCTTCTCGTACAGCGCCTGCGCGATCGACAGCGTGGTCTTGGCCGAGAAACCGAAGCGCGAGTTGGCTTCGCGCTGCAGCAGCGTCAGGTCATAGAGCTGCGGACTGCTCTGCGTGCTGGGCTTGGATTCCTCGGTCACGGCGGCCGGCCGGCCGCGCACCGCCTGCGCGATGGCCTGCGCATCGGCCTCGTTCCAGAGCCGGTCGGCGCGGCGCTCGGCATCGTCGTTCTTCTTCCATGCCGGGTCGAACCACTTGCCCTCATACTCGCCGGCCTGGGCGGCGAACGTGGCCTTGAGCTCCCAGTAGTCGCGCGCCACGTGCTTGCGGATCTTCTCCTCGCGCTCGACCACGATGCTGAGCGTGGGTGTCTGCACCCGGCCGACGGTGGTGAGGAAGAAGCCGCCGTCGCGCGAGTTGAAGGCCGTCATCGCCCGCGTGCCGTTGATGCCGACCAGCCAGTCGGCCTCGCTGCGGCTGCGGGCGGCATCGGCCAGGCCGCGCAGATCGGCGTCGGAGCGCAGGCGCTCGAAGCCATCGCGGATCGCCTGCGGCGTCATGCTCTGCAGCCACAGGCGGCGCACCGGCTTGTCGATCGGCTTCTTCTCGGTGCCGGCGTACTGCACGATCAGGCGGAAGATCAGCTCGCCCTCGCGTCCCGCGTCACAGGCATTGATGAGCTCGCCGACGTCCTTGCGCTTGACCTGCTTGACCACCGCGTTGAGCCGGCTCTTGGCCTTGTCGATCGGTGCGAGATCGAAGTGCGGCGGGATCACCGGCAGGTGGGCGAAGCTCCACTTGCCGCGCTTCACGTCGTACTCCTCGGGCGCCTTGATCTCGACCAGATGGCCGACCGCCGAGGTGACGACGTAGTGCTCGTTCTCGAAGTGATCGTCGTGCTTCTCGAACTTGCCGCTCGTGGGCGTCAGGGCCCGCACGATGTCTTGTGCGACGGAAGGTTTCTCGGCGATGACCAGTGCTTTGCTCATGTTCTCGATGTCGTTGTCGCCCGATCGCAGCGCCGTCCCGCGCGCCAACGCGGCGGGGCGTCCCTACAATCCGGGCTCTCGCGCGCACGCGCTCACGCGCGCGCACCCATGATTCAATGTAGCCAAACTCGAACATGACGCAATCGACGCGCCGCAAGTCCGTCCCCGCCCCCCGGACAGCCCGACAGGAGGCTGCCCCCGCGAGCCGCGATGGCCGGCGCATCCAGGTACGGCGCTCCGGCGTGCACGGCAAGGGCGTCTTCGCGTTGCGGCCGCTGGCCAAGGGCGAGACGCTGATCGAGTACACCGGCGAGGTGATCGACTGGCCCGAGGCGCTGCGCCGCCATCCGCACGACCCCACCGACCCGCACCATACCTTCTACTTCAGTATCGATGAAGACCATGTGATCGACGCCAAGGTCGGCGGCAACGCGGCACGCTGGATCAACCACGCCTGCGCCCCCAACTGCGAGGCCGACGAGTCGGACGGCCGCGTGTTCATCAAGACGCTGCGTGCCGTCAAGGCCGGCGAGGAGCTGTTCTACGATTACGGCCTGGTGATCGACGAGCGCTACACCCCCAAGCTGAAGAAGCAATACGAATGCCGCTGCGGGCACAAGGCCTGCCGCGGCACCATGCTCGCGCCCAAGCGCTGACATCGTGCCCGACGCTGCCGTGCCTCCGTTACGCCGTGCCGTCGACGCGCCAGGCACAGGCCTCGCGCCGCTGCGCTGGCCGCTCGAGACGCTGTGGGCGCAGCTCGAGCCTTTGAGGCCCGGCCTCAGCGTCGAGGCACTGGTCGAGACCGACTCCACCAGCACGCGCCTGCTGGAGCGCGCCCGCAGCGGTGACAGCGCGCCCTGCCTGTTGGTGGCCGAGCGACAGACGGCCGGCCGCGGGCGGCTCGGCCGCACGTGGTTCTCCGACACCGCGTCCTCCTCGTCGACGGCCGACAGCCTGGGTTCGCTGACCTTCTCGCTCGGCCTGACGCTGGCCCCCGCGGACTGGTCGGGTCTTTCGCTCGCCGTCGGCGTGGCGCTGGCCGAGGCCCTGCATCCCCGCGTTCGACTCAAGTGGCCGAACGATCTGTGTCTCACCGACGAAACGGCCCCCGACACGCCGGGACGCAAGCTCGGCGGCGTACTGATCGAAACCGTCGCGCTGCCCGACGGCGGCCGGCATGCCGTGATCGGCGTCGGCCTGAACCTGGCGCGCCCCGAAGCGCGACCCGAGTTCACCCAGGCGCCTGCGGGCTGGCGCGAGATCGAGCCGCTGGCGCGCGCGCCAGAGTTGCTGGCGCGGCTGGCCCCGCCGCTGTTCATCGCCCTGGGGGTCTTCGAACAACAGGGCTTCGCGGCCTTCACGGCGCGCTTCGCGGCGCGCGACGCGCTGGCCGGCCGGCCGGTGCAGACCACGGACCCCGGCGCCGAGCGCGGCGTGGCCGACGGTGTCGATGCACATGGGGCACTGCGCGTGCGGACCGAACGCGGCGAGGAGTGCCTGATCCGCAGCGGCGAAGTGAGCGTGCGACCATGTTGAGGGCACTGGTGCTGGTGCTGCTGCTGGCCAACGCGGGCTTCTGGGTCTGGCGGCAGGGTTGGCTCGCACCGCTGCACGGCGCGATCGGCGCCCGCCCCGAAGGCGAGCGCGAGCCCGAACGCTTGGCGATGCAGGTCGATCCCGACCGCCTCCGTCTGATCCCGGCCGAAGCGGCCTCGGCCCCTGCCGCCGTGGCGGCGAGCGCAGCGGCCAGCCCCGCTTCTGCCCCGCCCAGCGCGCCCCCGACGGCCTGCCTCGAGGCGGGCCCCTACAGCACGGCGGAACTGACGGTCGCCGAAGCCGCCGTCAAGGCGGCGCTGCCGGACCTCGGCTGGTCCGAGCGCGAACTCACGACGACGTGGTGGGTCGCGATGGGCCCATTCGCCGAGGCCGAGCAGATGCAGAAGAAGCGCGAAGAACTGAAACGCCGCAGCATCGCCCCCGAATTGGCCAGCGCCGCGCCCGGTAGCGCGCCGCTGTTGGTGATCAGCCGCCATGACAGCCGCGCCGGTGCGGAGAGCGAACTGACGACGCTGCTGGACCGCGGCGTTCGCACCGCCCGCGTGGTCAATGCCAGCGTGCCGCTGCGCCTGCTGCGCGTGGCGCAGGCCAGCGAGGCGCAGCAGGCGGCGCTGGCCGCGCTGCCGGCCGACAAGTTGCGCGGCAAGGCATTCCTGCCCTGTCCGGCCGACACGCTCTGAACTGCGGGCGGCGGGCCCGCGCCGTCAAGCGTCGCGCCCTGCGCTCAGCCGCCAGGCAGCCCCCACGGCCAGCGCCAGTGCCAGCAGGTACGCCGGGCCGCCGAGGGCGCCGCCACCGCCCCCCCCTCCGTTCGACGATGCCGCCACCACCGTCACGCGCCGCGACACGGTGGATTGCGTCGGGGGGTTGTTGTCATCGGTCACCGTGACCGCGACGGTGAAGCTTCCCGCTCCGGTCGGCGAGACGACACAGTTGGCCGAGCACCCGGAGACACTGCCGCTGACGATACCGCCGCCGTCGATCAAGCTCCAGCTGAGGCTGCTGAGGTTGCGCCCGCTGATCAGCCGGAACACGTCGGCCGTCAGAGAAACGTCTTGCCCCGCTCTCGGCGTCGCCGTGTTGACGACGATGTCGGCGATCAGGCCCGCGGCCGCGGAACGCACGGCTGCGCGAGCATCGAGCATGCCCGCGCCGCAGGTGGTGGTGGTGCAGTCGCACTCGATCTGGTCGATGGGATCGCCATTGCCATCGAAGCGCGGCGCCGTGCAGGCGGGCGCGCTGGTGCTTGGGAAGCGGCGCGAGCCGCCCTGGATCAGGCCCCGGATCTCGTCCGGCGTGAGCGTGGGCTGCACCGCGAGCATCAGCGCGGCCACGCCCGACACCAAGGGCGCCGAGAAGCTGGTGCCGACGGTGATGTCGTTCGTGCCGTCGGTGTACGCCGAGGAGGCCGGCCCTTGCAAGCCGGAATTGGTCGTGGTGAGCAGCGGGTAGAGGCAGGGCCCGAAATCGTTGACGCAGTTGCCGGCAGGCGCACTGATCGAGACCGCCGACCCGAGGTCGGAGAAACCGACCTTGGTACCGGAGTGCCGCAGGCCACCGACAGCGATCACGCCGCTGCAGTTTCCGGGCGCACCGACCGCATGGCCGTTGGTATTGCCAGCCGCCGCCACCACCAACGCCCCGGCGGCCACCACGTCGTCGACGGCGTCCTGGTACTCGCCGCAGTCCCCCTCGGTGCCGAGGCTGAGGTTGAGGATCCGGGCCGGATTCGGATTGGCCGCGACGTTGGGCACGGTCAGACCGGCCGCCCAGCGCATGCCGATCACCACATCCGACACATAACCGCCGCACTTGCCAAGCACGCGGACCGGCAGGATGCGGGTATTCCAGCCGGTCCCGGCCATGCCCACGCCGTTGTTCGTCAGCGCGCCGACGATGCCGGCAACCTGCGTGCCGTGCCAGGAACTCGGTGCACCGCTGTAGTTGCCCAATGAGTCCGGCGAGGTGCAGTGATAGAAGTCCCCACCCACCGAGTTGTCTTCCTGCTGGGTGATCCAGTCACCCGGATCGCTGGCGTTGCTGTCACGCCCGTTGCCATCGTTCGACTCCGGCAGGGTACTGACGAAATCGTAGCCGGCCAGCAGTTTGCCTGCGAGGTCGGGGTGGTCGAATCTCACCCCCGTGTCCAGCACCGCCACGATCACGCTGGCGCTGCCTTGCGTGATGTCCCAGGCACGGGTGGCGTCGATCGCCGAGAGCGCCGGGGCGGCGGGAGTGCGCAGGTACCACTGCCCCACGGCAGGGCCGTCGGCGCCGCCGAGCGTGTGCAACGGATCGTTCGGAACGGCCAGCGGCCTCACCCGACGATCGACCACCGCGAATTCCACGTCCGGATCGGCACGGAGTCGCCGCGCCAATGTCTCCGAATCGATGCCCCTGGCCAGCACGACCTGGGAGCGCTCGCTGATGGCACGGTGCGCGCGCAACGCAAGACCGCGACGCTGGGCGACTGCGTCCATCCGTGCGGCGAGCCGCTGCACCGTCGCGCCCTGCTCGGCATGGGCGATGCCCACCCGGCCGCTGCCGGCGCCGCGAACTGCGTCATCACGGTACTTGACGATCACCCGAGCCGACGGCACGTCGTCTGCCGCACCGGCGGCAGCTACCGCGGTGCCCACGACCATCGGCTGAGCGACAAACAGCGCGACGAGTGCCGCGAAAACACGGACAGCGGCTTGCATGGAGTGCATCGGGGATATCGAAAAAAGCGATGGAAGGAGTGTAGGGGCGCGATCGCACCGGGCTTGACATCTCACGCCCGGTATCGGCCTGCGTTGACAGAGCTTTACCCGACGGTGCAACGCCAGCCCACGAAAAAGGCCCCAAAGGGCCTTTGTGTGACAGGGGGCCTGCGAAGCGCCGTAATTACTTGGCAGCCATCAGCGCTACCGTCGTGTCCAGCATGCGATTGCTGAAACCCCACTCGTTGTCGTACCAGCTCAGCACCTTGACGAGCTTGCCGTCCGGCGAGACGCGGGTCTGGGTCGAGTCGAAGGTGCTGGACGCGGGGTCGTGGTTGAAGTCCACGCTGACCAGCGGCGCGGTGTTGTAGGCCAGGATGCCCTTGAGCTCGCCCTCGGCCGCGGCCTTCAGCACGGCGTTGACTTCCTCGAGCGTCGTGGCGCGCTTGGCGGTGAAGGTCAGGTCCACCACCGACACGTTGATGGTCGGCACGCGGATCGCGAAGCCATCGAGCTTGCCGTTCAGTTCGGGCAGCACCAGGCCCACCGCGGCGGCGGCACCGGTCTTGGTGGGGATCATCGACTGCGTGGCGCTGCGCGCGCGGCGCAGGTCCTCGTGGTACACGTCCGTCAGCACCTGGTCGTTGGTGTAGGCGTGGATGGTGGTCATCAGGCCCGACTCCAGGCCGATCTTCTCGTGCAGCGGCTTGACCAGCGGTGCCAGGCAGTTGGTGGTGCAGCTGGCATTGCTGATCACCGTGTCGGAGGCCTTCAGCACGCCGTGGTTGACGCCGTAGACGATGGTCGCGTCGACGTCCTTGCCGCCCGGCGCCGAGATGATGACCTTCTTGGCGCCGCCCTTCAGGTGCGCCGAGGCCTTTTCCTTGGTGGTGAAGAAGCCGGTGCACTCCATCACCACGTCCACGCCCAGCTCGCCCCAGGGCAGCTCGGCCGGGTTGCGGTTGGCCAGCACACGAATCTTGTCGCCGTTGATCACCATGTAATCGCCATCGACGCTGACCGTGCCCGGGAACTTGCCGTGCGCGGTGTCGTACTGCGTCAGGTGGGCGTTGGTCTTCGGGTCGCCCAGGTCGTTGATCGCGACGATCTGGATGTCGTGCTTCTTGCCACCCTCGTAGTGGGCACGGAGCACGTTGCGGCCGATGCGGCCATAGCCATTGATGGCAACTTTGATGGTCATGGTGTGGGTCTTCCTCAGCTTCGGTTCAATCCGGATTCATTCAGGCCAGCATTCGACGACAAAACGCCCCGCGCCACCGCGCCGGCCCCGGCATCCGGCCGCGCTCCCCGCGGCAGATGTCACGGAGCCGCACAGCGACGACCGGCCCCTCACTTCTTCAGCACCCGGTGCACGGTCGCGGCCACGTTCTCGGCCGTGAAGCCGAAGTGCTTGAACAACGCACCGGCCGGTGCCGATTCGCCGTAGGTGTCGAGACCGACGACGGCCGCGCAACCGTACTTCCACCAGCCATCGGTGACGCCGGCCTCCACCGCCACCCGCGGCAGCCCGTCGGGGAGCACCCGGCGCTTGTAGGCCACGTCCTGGCGATCGAACGTGGTGGTGCTGGGCATCGACACCACGCGCACCGCGATGCCGGCGGCTGCGAGCTGCTGCTGCGCGTGCAGCGCGAGCTGCACCTCGGACCCGGTGGCGATGAGCACCGCCTGGGCCTTCCTCTTCAGCCCCACCTCGGCCGGCTCGGCCAGCACGTAGGCCCCGCGCGCCACCTCGTCGAGCCCGGCCTTCGGCAGGTAGGGCAGGTTCTGACGCGACAGCAGCAGCGCGGTCGGGCGGTCCACGTTCAGCAGCGCCTTGGTCCACGCGATCGTGGTCTCTGCGGTGTCGGCCGGGCGCCAGACGTCGAGGTTCGGGATCAGCCGCAGGCTCGCGGCGTGCTCCACGCTCTGGTGCGTCGGGCCGTCCTCGCCGAGGCCGATGCTGTCGTGCGTGAAGACATGCACCACGCGCTGCTTCATCAGCGCGGCCATGCGGATGGCGTTGCGTGAGTAGTCGCTGAAGGTCAGGAAGGTGCCGCCGTAGGGGATGAAGCCGCCGTGCAGCGCGATGCCGTTCATCACCGCCGCCATGCCGAACTCGCGCACGCCGTAGTTGATGTGGCGGCCCCCGTTCGAGGCCCCCACCGCGTCGAAGCGAAGCGCCGGCGTGCTCTTGGTGTTGGTGAGGTTCGATCCAGTGAGATCGGCGCTGCCGCCCAGCAGTTCGGGCAATGCAGCGGTGAAGGCCTCCAGCGCGAGCTGGCTGGCCTTGCGGCTGGCCACCGTCTCGGCCTTGGCGTGCGCCGCGATGGCGGCGTCCACCGCGATCTGCGCAAAGTTCTCCGGCAGCGCGCCCGCCATCCGGCGTTCGAACTCGGCCGCGGCGGAGGGATGGTCGGCGCGGTACGCCTCGAAGCGGCCTTCCCAGTCGGCCTGCAGGTTGGCTCCGGTGTCCCTGGCGTCCCAGTCGTTGTAGGCCTCGGCCGGGATCTCGAAGGGCGCATGCGGCCAGCCGAGCGCGGCCCGCGTGAGCGCGATCTCCTCGGCACCGAGCGGCTCGCCGTGGGCCTTGGCGGTGTTGGCGCGGTTCGGCGAACCCTTGCCGATCGCGGTCTTGCACACGATGAGACTGGGCTGGCCGGAGTGGCGCTTGGCCTGCGCGATCGCCGCATCGACCGCTCCGACATCGTGCCCGTCGACCGGCCCGACGACGTTCCAGCCGTAGGCCGCGAAGCGCTTCGCGGTGTCGTCCACGAACCACGGCGCCACCTGGCCATCGATGCTGATCCCGTTGTCGTCGTACAGCGCGATCAGCTTGTCGAGCTTCCAGGCGCCCGCCAGCGCACTGGCCTCGTGGCTGATGCCCTCCATCAGGCAGCCGTCGCCGAGGAAGACATAGGTGTGATGGTCGACGATGGCATGGCCGTCGCGGTTGAACTCCGCCGCCAGCAGCTTCTCGGCCAGCGCCATGCCGACCGCGTTGCTGAGGCCCTGCCCCAGCGGACCGGTGGTGGTCTCGACGCCGGGCGTGATGCCGACCTCGGGGTGGCCTGGCGTCTTGCTGTGCAGCTGGCGGAAGTTGCGCAGCTCCTCGAGCGGCAGGGCATACCCGGTCAGGTGCAGCAGCGCATAGATCAGCATCGATCCGTGGCCGTTGCTCAGCACGAAGCGATCGCGGTCGGCCCAGGCCGGGTTGGCCGGGTTGTGGCGCAGGTGCCGGCCCCACAGCGCGACCGCGATGTCGGCCATGCCCATCGGCGCGCCAGGGTGGCCGGAATTGGCCTGCTGCACCGCGTCCATCGCCAGCGCGCGGATCGCGTTGGCCATCAGCGAGGTGTCGGGGGTGGCGGGCGTGCGGGATTCGAGGGCAGCCATGATTTGCAGGGGAAAAGGGCGCCACGGAAGCGGCAGAATCGACGATTTTACGAGCCCCGTCGCGCCACCCATGCAGGGTCTGCACCTCACCGCCGATTTGAGCGGCTGCCGCCGCGGCAGCCCGGCCCTGGTCGACGTGTCGGCGCTGCGCGCTCTGTGCCTGGGGGCCGTTCTCGACGCCGGCCTGCAGCCGGTCGGCGAATGCTTCCATCCCTTCCCCGCCGAGCACGGCGAACCGCGCGGCGTCACCGGCGTGCTGCTGCTGGCGGAATCGCACCTCGCTGTGCACACCTGGCCGGAACTGGACGCGGTGACGCTGGATGTCTACGTGTGCCATCGCCATGCCGACAACTCGGCGCGCGCCGAGGCCGTGATCGCGCGGCTGATCGAGGCCTTCGCGCCGGCGCGCGCCGAACGCCATGCGCTGCGCCGCGGGGCGGCTGCATGAACGCCCCCGCGCTGATCCTCGCCGCCGGCCGGGGCGAGCGCATGCGTCCGCTGACCGACCACACGCCCAAGCCGCTGCTGCCGGTGCATGGCAAGCCGCTGATCGAATGGCAGCTGCTGGCGCTGGCGCGCGACGGCGTGCAACGCGTCGTGATCAACACCGCCTGGCTCGAGGAGCAGTTCCCGGCCACGCTGGGCGACGGCTCTCGCTTCGGGCTGAGCATCCGCTACTCGATGGAAGGCCGGGACTACGGCGGCGCGCTCGAAACCGCCGGCGGCATCGCCACCGCGCTGCCGCTGTTGCAATCGGACACCTTTTGGGTCATGGCGGGCGACGCCTACATCCCCGGCTTCCGGTTCGATGCGCAGCACGTGAACGACTTCATGGCCGGTGGCGATCTGGCCCACCTCTGGCTCGTGCCCAACCCGCCGCAACACCCCCGCGGCGACTTCGGCCTCAGTGACAAAGGCCGCATCCTGGCGGGCGACGATGCAGCGGTCATCACTCGTTACACGTACTCCACAGTGGGCTTGTTCCAATCGAAACTGGTCGAGGGCGTGCCGCCGGGACAGAAAGCGCCGCTGCGACCTCATTTCGATGCGGCGATCGCCCGCGACCGGATCAGCGGCAGCCTCTACCTGGGGCCCTGGACCGACGTCGGCACACCGCAACGCTGGCAGGCCTTGCAGGATGGGAGTTGAGAACGATGGACGGGGTGGGCTCACCGCTGCTCTGGTTGCTGAGCGTGCCGGTCGCCGTGCTGCTGCAGCGCGGCGCCGTGCGCGGCCTGCGCGCAGCGTGGCTGGCGCATGAACCGGTGTCCGGCGACCACACCGACTCGGTCGTCTACCACCGCAGCCTGTGGACCCCCGGCGAGCCCCAGGTGCTGGTCGCGGCCGGCTTGCTGCTGGCGAGCGGCCTGGCCGCTGCGGCAGGCCTGCAGCTCGAGGGCTGGCCGCTGTGGCCCGCCGGCTTGCTGTGGCTCGCCGCCGTGGCCTGGGACCTGTGGACCTGGGAGCGCGTGGCGGCGAGCGTCAAGTTCGTCTCGTGGCGGCGCGGCTGGCGGCATTCGGCACGCCGCGTCGCGGTGTCGGACCTGAGCGAGGTCAACGTCGTCGAGCGGCGGCCGCGGGCGTCGCGAATTCCCGTCTGGGCACGCCCCAGCACCTGCTATCTCGCGCTGGTGATGCGTGACGGCAAGGCGGTGAAGCTGCCGCGCACCGGCGCGCTGTTCGGCGGCGAGGCCGAGATCGAGCGCCTAGCCAATTTCGTGCGCATGCAGATGGACGTGGTGGCCGACAACCGCCGCCGTGCTGCCGCCGACAAGCGCTCGGCGGCGCGCCGCGCCAGGCTGGAGCCGGTGCCGGTGCACCCGTCGAACCGCATCGATCCGCTGGCGCTGAATCGCGGCGGACCGGGCTGAGCCGGCTCAGCTGGCCAACGGCTTCGTCACGGCATCGATCCGCGCCAGCACTTCCGGCGTGAGCCGGGGCGCGAGCGCCAGGGCCTTCAGGTTGTCCTGCAGCTGCGCGATGCGACTGGCCCCGAGGATCACGGTGCTGACGCGCGGGTTGCGGTTCGCCCAGGCGATCGCGAGCTGCGCGACCGTGCCGCCCAGATCGGCGGCAATCTCCTCGAGCTGGCCGACCGCGGCGTTCTTCGCCGGATCCGTGAGGCCGTCGCGCAGGAAGGCCATGTTCTCGAGCGCCCCGCGGCTGCCCTCGGGGATGCCGCGTCGGTACTTGCCGGTCAGCAGGCCGCTCGCCAGCGGGCTCCAGGTGGTCAGGCCCAGCCCGATGTCCTCGTAGAGCCGCGCGTACTCCTCCTCGACGCGGCGGCGGTGGAACAGGTGGTACTGCGGCTGCTCCATCACCGGCTTGTGCAGGTGGTGCTTGTCCGCGATCTCCCAGGCGGCGCGAATCTCCTGCGCGCTCCACTCGCTGGTGCCCCAGTAGAGCAGCTTGCCGCGGGTGATGAGGTCATGGAAGGCCCACACCGTCTCCTCAATGGGTGTGTGCGGGTCGGGCCGGTGACAGAACACGAGGTCGACAACCTCGAGCTGCAGCCGCTGCAGTGCGCCATCGATCGCCTGGTGCAGGTACTTGCGGTTCAGCGTGTCCTGGCCGTTGATGCGTGGCCGCTCGCCTGGCTTCGCGCGGTCGAGGCCCCAGAAGAACTTGGTCGACACGACGACGTCGAGCCGCGGCAGCCCGAGCTGGCGCAGCGCCTCGCCCATGATGGACTCGCTGCGGCCGTTGGCGTAGATCTCCGCGTTGTCGAAGAAGTTGACGCCGGCATCGAAGGCGGCCGCGAGCATGTCCTTCGCGGCGCTCACGTCGACCTGGTTGTGATACGTCACCCAGGATCCGAGCGACAGTTCACTGACCTGCAGGCCGGAGCGGCCGAGACGGCGGTATTGCATGAGAGGGACTCCTGGTCATCGGGGATCGGTGCCGCGCGCGGCGGACACCGCGCCGCGCTCACTACACTGCAAGCGTACCCAGAACCGCATCGCCCCATGAGCCCCTCCGTCTATGCCGAACGTCGCGCACGCCTGGGCGCCGCGCTGCGCGAAGCCGGCGGCGGTGTCGCCGTGCTGCCGACCGCACCGGAGCGCACGCGCAACGCCGACAGCGAGCACCCCTACCGCCACGACAGCGCGTTCTACTACCTGACCGGGTTCTCCGAGCCGGGCGCGCTGCTCGTCCTCGACGCCGCCGGTCGCAGCCTGCTGCTGTGCCGACCGAAGGACGAGGAACGCGAGATCTGGGACGGCTACCGGCTCGGCCCCGCATCGGCGCCCGCCGCGCTGGGCATCGACGAGGCGTTGCCGATCGAGGCGCTGGACACGGTGTTGCCGCAGCGGCTCGCCAACTGCCCGGCGGTGTGGTTCCCGTTCGGCGGACACGACGGGCTGGCGTCGCGCGTCGCCGGCTGGCTGGACAGCGTGCGTGCGCGTTCACGCGCCGGCATCGAGTCGCCGACGCAGCAGCGCGACCTGGCTCGTTTGATCGACGAAATGCGCCTGTTCAAGGACCCGCACGAAGTGGCGCTGATGCGGCGCGCCGGCGAGATCGGCGCGGCCGGGCATGTGCGCGCGATGCAGGCCTGCCGGCCCGGCCTGCGCGAATACCAGCTCGAGGCCGAACTGCTGCACGAGTTCCGCCGCAGCGGCGCCAGCGGCCCGGCCTACACGAGCATCGTCGCCGCGGGCCGCAATGCCTGCGTGCTGCACTACGCGGCCGGCGATGCCGAGCTGCGGCCCGGCGAGCTGTGCCTGATCGATGCCGGCTGCGAGTACGGCAGCTATGCGAGCGACATCACACGCAGCTTTCCAGTCGACGGGCGCTACACGGCGCCGCAACGCGCGCTCTACGAGCTGGTGCTGGCCGCCCAGGAGGCCGCGATCGCCCACACCCGGCCCGGCGCCCGCAAGACCGACAGCCACTGGGCCGCGGTGCGCGCGCTGAGCGCCGGTCTGCTGGACCTGGGCCTGCTCGACCGCGACCGGCACGGCAACGTCGACGACGTGGTGGCCAGCGCCGCCTACCGGCGCTTCTACATGCACGGCACGGGCCACTGGCTGGGGCTGGACGTGCACGATGCCGGCGAGTACCTCGCGCTCGACGAGGTGCCGGTCGAACAGCCTGACGGGCTCGGCGGCCTCATCATCAAGAAGCCTTCACGCCGCCTGCAGCCGGGCATGGTGGTCACGATCGAGCCCGGGCTCTACGTGCGGCCGGCCCCCGACGTGCCGGAGTGCTATTGGCACCTCGGCATCCGCATCGAGGACGATGCACTCGTCACGCCCGACGGCTGCGAGCTGCTGAGCCGGGGCGTGCCGGTGCGGCCCGACGAGATCGAGGCGCTGATGCGCGGCTGAGTGCCGCGCGCCGCGCCGGGGGCTATTGCAGTTGCCCGGGTGCGCGGTGCCACAGCCGCTGGGCGGCTTCGGCCGGATCGACGCCGACGGCATCCGCGACCTCGGCGGTCGGCGTCAGGCGATCCCAATGGCCGAGCAGACGGTGCAGCGTGAGCCGGAACCCTTCGCTCAGCTGAGGGTGGTGGCTCAGGCAGCCGAGCTGCCGGCGCACCTTGGCCGCCATCAGCAGGCTCTGGCCGTGTGCCGCGAGCGGCTGGGCCAGCGCGGCCCGCTCCACCACGCCGGTCATCAGGGCCAGCGTGCCCGCCAGCAGGGCCTCGGCGCTCGGCAGCACGCTGGGGTCGACGTCGTCGTCCGACGGTTCGGCCGGCAGACGGCGCACGGCGCCTTCGGGATCGTTGCGATTCATTGCGAGCCTCCACCGCGCGAACGCGGGCGTGCTGAGTCGTCGGACTGGCTCGGGTGGGAGGCCCTGGCTGCGTTGGCACGGGTTCGGAAACCGGTGCCATGGCGCTGATTGTAATGAGAATCATTCTTATTATTCAAGCTGCACCAACACCTTCTCAGCACTCCGCCGTCCCCCCGATTCCCGGGCCTGCCCGGGGCACGGCGCCACCCAGATCGAGGATGAAACAAAACGTACAGAGGCTCATCATGACGGCGTAGACACTCGCGACACGGGGGAAACGATGCAGGAGCGGTTCGAGCACCGCGGCAAGGCCGTCGAGGTGTGGACCACGGGGCGCCAGAAGGGCCCGTGGAACTGGGCGTATCGGATCGACAGCGGCGCACCGCGCGAGAGCCGCAACCGGTTGCTGTCGAACGAGGTGGTGGTGTTCAACGAGGGCAAGGCCGCAGCCTGCGCCGAACTCGACCGGCTGACACGCGCCGGCGCACGCTGAGCCAACGCCCCTAAGGCGCGCTGGCTGCCACCTGCTCGGCGATCGCGCGCCCCATCACCGTCGTCGAGGCGTTGCCACCCAGGTCGGGCGTGCGCGGCCCTGCCACCAGCACCCGCTCGATCGCCGCCACGATGGCATCGTGGGCCTGCAGATGGCGTGCGGTGTCCGCACCGATCGCGCCGCCGAGGAAGTCGAGCATCAGCGCGCCCGACCAGATCATCGCCACCGGGTTCGCGATCGCACGGCCGAAGATGTCGGGCGCCGAGCCGTGCACCGGCTCGAACAGCGAGGGGAACTGGCGCTGCGGGTTCAGGTTCGCGGACGGCGCCAGGCCGATGGTGCCGGTGCAGGCCGGACCCAGGTCGCTGAGGATGTCGCCGAACAGGTTGCTGGCGACCACGACGTCGAAGCGCGTCGGCTGCAGCACGAAGCGCGCGCTGAGGATGTCGATGTGCTGCTTGTCGACCGTGACCTCGGGGTAGCCCTGCGCCATCGCGTCGGCGCGCTCGTCCCACCACGGCATGCTGATGGCGATGCCGTTGGACTTGGTGGCCACGGTGAGGTGCTTGCGTGGCCGCGACTGCGCCAGCTCGAAGGCGAACTTCATCACCCGGTCGGTGCCGTGGCGCGAGAACACCGACTCCTGGATCACGATCTCACGCTCGGTGCCCTCGAAGATGCGCCCGCCGAGATTGGTGTACTCGCCCTCGGTGTTCTCGCGCACCACGAAGAAGTCGATGTCGCCGGGCTTGCGCGGCCGGCCGTCGCGGTCGACCAGCGGGCACGGCACGCCGTCGAACAACCGCACCGGGCGCAGATTGATGTACTGGTCGAACTCGCGGCGGAATTTGAGCAGCGAGCCCCACAGGGACACGTGGTCGGGCACCACGGCCGGCCAGCCGACGGCGCCGAAATAGATGGCGTCGTAGCCGCTCAGCGTCGCGAACCAGTCGTCGGGCAGCATCTGCCCGGTGCGCTGCCAGTAGTCGGCGCAGGCCCAGTCGAAATGATCGAACTGCAGCGCCAGTTCGAAGCGCCGTGCCGCCACCTCGAGCACGCGCAGGCCTTCGGGCATCACCTCCTGCCCGATGCCGTCGCCGGGAATCACCGCGATGCGATGGGGCTTCATGTCGATCTCCTCGAAGTCGGGTCGCCGCCCAGGGTCTGCGCGACCGCCTGGCCTGCCAGTGTGCCGCGCGTGTAGGCCTCCTCGAACACCGAACCGGCCGACAGGTCGGCATGGGCGAAGTGCAAGCGTCCCTGCGCCGTGCCCAGCGCGGCCAGCGCCGCGTCGCCGCGCAGCCCGGGGGTCGGCACGATCATCGCGTGACCGTAGCGCATCGAGTCGATGCGCGCCAGCCGCTGCGGCAGGTCGGGGTGTGCCGGCAGCAGGTCGGCCAGCACCGCGTCGCGCCAGGCGGCCCACGGCGCCGCCAGCAGGCGGGCGCGTTGCGCGTTCAGCTCGGCGCGCGACTGCCCGCCGAGCGCCCAGTAGTGCGTCAGCACCGTCGGACCGGGCACCGGGCGCAGGCTCTGGTGCATCGCGTCGACATAGCCCAGCGCCGGGCTGCCGGCGATCACGTTGTCCCAGGCCGGCGGCGGCCCGGGGCGGTCGAGCAGCGGCGCGTGCAACTGCAGGTTGCTGACCAGCCAGGGCGCATAGGCGAGCCGCGGCGCCACATCGGCCAGTGCCGCGGGCGGCGCATCGATCAGCCGCGCCGCAATGAACAGCGGCACGCAGACGACGACCTGCCGCGCCTGCCAGCGCTCCGGCCGCGCGGCCCGCGCATTCCAGACCTCGAGGGCCACCTCGTGGCGTGCCGGCGTGATGCGGGTCAGCAGCGCGGCGGTCTGCAGGCGATCGTCGAGCCCGCGTGCGAGCCTTTCGCTCAGCCAGGCATTGCCTTCGGGCCAGGTCAGCACCGCATCGGCCGGCTCGGCGTCATCGTCGCCGGGCGCATGGAAGCCGTGGCGGCTCGCGAAGTAGTGGATCCCGGCCCAGGCCGAGACCAGCCCGAGACCGGCGCCGTAGTCGTCGCGGCAGCTGTAGTCGAGATAGGCGAGCAGCCGCGCGTCGTCGTAGCCCCGCGCACTCAGCCAGGCCGCGAAGGTCTGTGCGTCGAGGGCGGCCAGCCCCGCGCTCCAGCGGCTGCGCAGCGTGGGCATCGCGAAGCTCAACGCGCGCTGCAGCGTCCCCACCTCGGCGGCAAAGCGGCGCAGTTGCGCCAGCGTGCCGGTGCCGGCGCCCTCCAGCGGCAACAGGCCCTCGTGCCAGCGACCCGGCGCCGTCGCGTCGGCCTGGACGGACGGCACGAACACGCGCTCCTGCGGCGCATGGCAGAGATGACGCTCCTCGTAGACCGTGCGGCCGGCCTCGCTGCGCGCGACGCCCAGTTCGTGCAGCAGTTCCGCGACCTCGCGCGCCTCGGGGCCCGGCAGCGGCAGGTAGTGCGCGCCGAGCGGACAGCGCATGCCGCCCATGGTGTGCGCGCGGGCATTGCCGCCGGCCGCGTCTTCCAGCTCGAACACGCGGAAGTCGTCGATGCCGGCGTGGCGCAGCGCCCGTGCCGCCGCCAGCCCGGCCACGCCGGCACCGACGATCGCGACGCTGCAGCGTCGCGCGCTGCTGGCATCGGCGCGCGGCAGCCTTCCGTCGCGCAACGCGTGGCCGCGCGCCGCGTCGGCGCCGACCCAGCCACCCGCCACCTCAGCCGGCGCGCGCTCGCAACCGGCCAGCCACGGCCCAACGGCCAGCGCCCCGCCCGCCGCGAGCAGCGCACGGCGCGCGCCGCTCACTGGTGGACGCGGCCCCATTCCTCTTCGAAGGTGTGCACCAGCCCCTGGGTGCTGAGGCGGTTGGGCTCGGCGGGTACGCGGGCCATGTCGGGCGGGAAATCGAACAGCGCGGGCAGGCCGCCGACGGTCAGGAAACGCAGGCCGTCGGGCACCTGACGCGGCGCGGCATAGGGCCGCTGGCCGGCCAGCACGAAGCCCCATTCGCCGAAGCTGGGCACGTGCGCGTGATAGGGCGTCGCCTGCAGGCCCACGGCCTCGATGGTGCTCACCACGGTCCAGAAGCTCTTGCGCGCGATCAACGGCGAGGTGGTCTGGACCACCGCGTAGCCGGAGGCCGCCAGGTGGCGGGCCATCAGCGCGTAGAAGCTGGTCGAGTAGAGCTTGCCGATCGCATGGTTGCTCGGGTCAGGGAAGTCGACCACGATCACGTCGAACAGCGCGTCGTGGCGGTCCAGCCAGCCGAAGGCGTCGTCGTTGACGATCGTGAGCTTCGGCGACTTCAGCGCATCGCCGTTCAACGCGGTCAGCAGCGGCTCGGTCGAGAACAACCGCGTCATCGCCGGATCCAGCTCGACCAGCGTGACGTGCTCCACCGCCGGGTGCTTCAGCACCTCGCGCACGGCCATGCCGTCGCCACCGCCGAGCACCAGCACGCGCTTCGGTGCGCCGTGCGCCGCCATCGCCGGGTGCACCAGGGCCTCGTGGTAGCGGTACTCGTCGCGCGAGTGGAACTGCAGGTTGCCGTTGAGGAACAGCCGCACCCCCGCCGAGCCCGACGTGACGACGACGCGCTGGTACGGCGAACTCTGGCTGAAGACGATGCGGTCGCCGTAGAAGCGGTCTTCGGCCCAGGTCGTGAGCCGGTCGGCGCCGAGCAGCGCGGCACCGAGCGCGGCGAGCACCGCAGCGCAGGCCAGCGCGTGCGCACGCCAGGCCCGCAGTTCGGCGCGGAACAGCCACAGCGCCCACACCGCGACGGCGACGTTCAGCAGGCCGAACACGACGCCGGTGCGCACCAGCCCGAGTTGCGGCACCAGCAGCAGCGGAAACGCGACCGACACGGCCAGCGCACCGAGGTAGTCGAAGGTCAGCACCTGCGACACCAGGTCCTTCAACGCGTAGCGCTCGCTGAAGTGGCGCTTGAGCAGCCGCATCACCAGCGGTATCTCCAGGCCCACCAGGATGCCGACCGTCAGCACCAGCCCGTAGAGCAGCGCACGGAAGGGCGCGACCGCGCTGACCGGCAGCAGGCTGTGCGCGACGAACAGCGCCGCCGGCATCAGCCCGCCGATCAGGCCGACCAGCAGCTCGATGCGCAGGAAGTTGGCGACCAGCTGGCGCTCGATGTGGCGCGACAGCCAGGAGCCGATGCCCATCGCGAACAGGTAGGCGCCGATGACGGTGCTGAACTGCAGCACCGAGTCGCCCAGCAGGTAGCTGGCCAGCGCCCCGGCCGCGAGCTCGTAGACCAGCCCGCAGGCCGCGACGACGAACACCGAGGCGAGCAGCGCCACCTCGGCCGGACGCACCGCCGCGGCGCGGCCGGTGGCCGCGGCATCGAGTGCCGCCGGCTCGCTCACGCGCCGGCCGGCTGCGCCGGATGCGCGTGCTCAGCCATGGATCGCCGCGGCGACGATCAGCCCGATCGCCAGGCACATCGCCGCCACCACCAGCGCCAGGGCCTTGTTCTGCTTCTCGACAATCTCGGCCCACAGGTCGTAGGGCGTGAGCTTGTCGATGATCACGAAACAGATCCAGAACACCAGCACGCCGATCAGCGCGAACAGGATCGAGCCGAAGAAGACCCCCGGCCTCAGCCACTCCATACCCATCATGATGCGTCGCTCCTGTTGATGAATCTACGGCAGGCTACTTGTGCCCGCCCCCACCGGTGCTGAAGCCACCGTAGGACCCGCCTGAACTGCGTCCGCCGCTGCCGCTGTTGCGCGCGCAGCTCTGGTACTCGTTGCTGGCCTCGCCGTAGGTGCGGCGCAGCTCGCTGCAGTCGTCGCGGCCGCAGCGCACCATCGAGAACACGACCACGACGAACAGCAGGAAGAGAAACAGCCCGGCCATGCCGCCGAAGCCTTTGGTCGACACCGGCTTGGCGTCGCGCTGCAGCGCGGCGCGCTGGCCGTCGTCGAGCTTGAAGGCCTTCAGCAGCAGGTCGGCGTCGAGCGCCGCGCCGGCCGACCAGGTGACCTCGGCGTCACCGCCCTCGCCGGTCTGCTCGCGATTGAGCTGCTTGCCACCGGGGCCGCGGTAATCGGTGTTGCGCGTGCGCTCGCCGCGCGCCAGCCGCCAGTAGAACTCGCCCAGCACGTAGGTGATCTGGCCGCTGTAGCGGTAGAGCTCGCGGTAGCTGTCGCCCTGCCAGCGCGCGGTGGCGCCGCTGACCTGCGGCGCGCCGGTCAGCGGCCGCACCCAGCTCCAGCCGTCCTCGGCATCGACCAGGAAGGCGAAGCCGGCCTGGCGGTTGTAGAGCAGGTACTCGCGCCAGAAGCTCTGCTCGTCGTCGCCGGCCTCGGGCAGCGTGCAGCGCTCGACATAGCCGACCACCTGCCAGGGCAGCGGTCCACCGGCGCCGAGGGTCAGCGTGCCGCTGCGGCCCAGCGCGATCAGCGGCTCGCCGCCGGCCACGCCCGGGGTGTCCTGGGCATAGTGCTTCAGGTCGGCACCCACGCCCTGCGCGCCGGGTGCGCCCAGGTCGACCACCGCGTGGCACTGCGCGCAGACGATCGACTGCGTGCTGTCGAGCTGCACCGCCAGCGATGCACCGCAGCTCGGGCAGGCGAGCGTGCGTCCCTTCAGCGCGCGCGTGCTGCCGTCCTCGCGCAGGCCCGACAGCGCCAGCTCGGCGAGCTGCAGGCCGCGGCCGACGTACCAGCGCGGCGGCTGAGCCTCGGCCGCCGCGCCGTAGTCAATGCTCGCCACCTCGCCCTGCGCGTTGCGCAGCTCGGCGACGACGTAGGCCCGCTCCAGCACCGGCACGAAGGCCAGCTCGCCCTCGGCGGCGCCGAGCCGCGCGGTCGTGACGCCGGCCACCGACCAGGCGTCGCGCCCCAGCACCAGCGGCGCGCCGACCCGCAGCGACTCCGGCGGCGGCAGCGGCGCCGGCGGAGTCGCCTCGAAGCTGAAGACGTAGCCGCCGTTGTCCTCGCTGAGCCAGCCCGAGCGCGGCGTCTCGGCCGCATCGGCCGCGTCGAACAGCGCGTGCCACTCGTTCCAGCTGCCGCCGGCGTAGCGCACCTGCAGGCGCCCCACCAGCGTGAAGGCCGCGCCGCGCCAGCGCCCGGCCGCGCCGAGCTGCAGCGGGCTGTGGTCGTCGAACAGCTCGGCGCTCTGGCCGATGCGGCGCAGCGCGTCGCCGTCGCGCACCAGCGTGCTGCGGCAGTAGCTGCAGACTGCCAGCGCCGACGCGGCCGAGCGGAACTCGACCGCCGCGCCGCAGTTGGGGCAGGCGGCGCGGTAGGCGCGCTGGGGCGAGGGGTCGGTGGCCAAGGCTCAGCCGTGCGAGTCAGGGCCCGCCATCACCTCACACCAGCTTCTTCAGCAGCTCGGCCTTCTTCGCCGCGAACTCCTCGTCGGTGAGGATGCCCTTGGCCTTCAGGTCGGCCAGCTTCTCGATCGTCGCCATCACCTAGTCGGGCGCGATCGCGGCCGGCGCGGCCGGCGCCGCGGCCGCGCCGCCGCCCTGGAGGCCCTGCTGCAGGTTCTGCGCGAGCACCTGGCCGAGCGCGACGCCCGCGCCCAGGCCCATCGCGTCGCCCGCGATGCCGCTGCCGCCACCGGCTCCGCCGCCTTCGGCGAACTTCGGGATCGCCTGCGCCGTCTGGTACTGCATGAACTTGCCCATGTCGCCGCCGACCATGCCCATGCCGATCTTCTGGTCGAGCACCTTCTGCAGTTCCTCGGGCAGCGAGACGTTCTGCACCGTCACGCCCTCGAGCTTCAGGCCGATCTTCTCGAAGGCCGGTGCGGTGACGGTGGCGAGCTGCTGCGCGAACTCGACCTGGTTGGCCGCCAGGTCGAGGAAGGGCACACCGCTGGACGCCACCGCGTCGCTGATGTGCTGCAGCATCAGCGCGCGCAGCTGGCCGTCGAGGTCGGCCACGGTGTAGCGCTCGCGCGTGCCCGAGATCTCGGTGTGGAAGAGCTTGGGATCGGCCACGCGGTAGGCGTAGTTGCCGAAGGCGCGCAGGCGCACCGCGCCGAAGTCCTTGTCGCGGATCGTCACCGGCTGCGTCGTGCCCCAGCGCTGATCGATCTGCTGGCGCGTGCTGAAGAAGTACACGTCGCTCTTGAACGGCGACTGGAACAGCTTGTCCCAGTTCTTCAGGTAGGTCAGGACCGGCAGCGTCTGCGTGGTGAGCTTGTACAGGCCGGGCCCAAACACGTCGGCCACCTTGCCCTCGTTGACGAACACCGCCATCTGGGACTCGCGCACCGTCAGCGAGCCGCCGTACTGGATCTCGTTGCCGGCCATCGGGTAGCGCCAGGCCAGCGTGCCGTCCTCGCCCTCGGTCCATTCGAGGATGTCGATGAACTGCTTCTTGATGAAATCCATCAGTGCCATGGGGAACCTCCAGTGAAGCGGGTTGCAGCGAGCGAAGCGAACACAATAGCGGCGGGATCATAGACCGCGGTCCGCGTCGCGCCGCCCCTCTTCAGGGGGCGTGCCGGGCGGCCGCCAGCAGGGCGGGTCATGGCAGCAGAACTTTCACTCGCGGTGGTCGGTGCCGGGCCGGTGGGGCTGGCGCTGGCGCTGCACGCGGCGCGCGCGCTGCCCGACGCCCGGGTGCACGTGTTCGACGCGCGGCCGGCCGACCTGGACGTGTCGCGCGATCCGCGCACGCTGGCGCTCTCGCTCGGCAGCGTGCAGGAGCTCGAGCGCCTGGGCGTCTGGCCGAGCATCGCGCCGGCCAGCACGGCGATCACCGCGGTGCACGTGTCGCAGCAGCAGCCCGCGCTGCTGCTGGGCGGCCTGGCCGAGGTGCTGCGCCTGCCGCCCCCCGAGCTGCTGCTGACGGCGAGCGAGTGCGGCGTCGACCAGCTCGGCGCCGTGGCCAGCTACGGCGCGATCGTCGCGCCGCTGCAGGCGGCCTGGTTCGAGGCGGTGGCGAAGGAGCCGCGGCGGCTGTCGGCGCGCTTCGGCACGCCGGTCGCCGCGCTCAAGCCGGCCGCGGGCGGCGTGGAGGTCGATGCCGGCATCGCCGAGCTGCACGACCTGGCCGTGGTGGCCGAAGGCGGCGTGTTCTCGACGCAGGCGCGCAAGGCGCTGGCGCACGACTACCGCCAGACCGCCTGGGTCGGTCAGGTCACGCTGGCCGGCCCGTCCGACCCGGCGACGGCCGGCACCGCCTACGAGCGCTTCACGCCGCAGGGTCCGGCGGCACTGCTGCCGCTGCCGCCGCGCGACGGCGCCGCGCGCGCGGCGCTGGTGTGGTGCGTCGACGCGGCCGACGACCCGGTGCACGACCTCGACGACGCGCAGCGCCTCGCGGTGCTGAACCAGGTGTTCCATCCGCGCGTCGGCCGCCTCGCCGCGATCACGCCGCTCAAGCGCTTCGCGCTCGGGCTCAATGCCGAGCGCACGCTGGTCGAGGGCCGCACGGTGCGCATCGGCAACGCGGCCCAGACGCTGCATCCGGTGGCCGGCCAGGGCCTGAACCTCGGGCTGCGCGACGCGCATGCGCTGGTCGCCGCGCTGCAGGCGGCACCGGCTGCAGCGGGCGACTTCGATGCCGCACTGAAGCGGGTGGAATGGCAACGTGCCCCGGACCGCTGGGCGCTGATCGCCGCCACCGACTTCCTGGCGCGCAGCTTCACCTGGCAGCTGCCGGGCCTGGCCAGTGCGCGCGGGCTGGGGCTGGCGGCGCTGCAGGCACTGCACCCGGCCAAGCGACGGCTGGCGCGACAGATGATGTTCGGCTGGCGCTGAAGCGGCCGCCGCGCGAGCCGCGGCGCGGCAGCCGGCTTCGCTACAACACGCGGTGCTGCAGCGCCGGCAGTTGCGCGCGCACCTGCGCCATGCGGGCGGCATCGAGGCTCACCATCACCACGCCCTCGTCCTCGGCCTGTACCGCCAGCACGTCGCCCCAGGGGCCGACGGCCATCGTGTGGCCCCAGGTGCGGCGGCCGTTCTCGTGGCGGCCGCCCTGCGCCGGCGCCAGCACCATGCACTGGTTCTCGACCGCCCGCGCGCGCAGCAGCAGCTCCCAGTGCGCCTGGCCGGTGGGGTAGGTGAAGGCGGCCGGCACCAGCAGCAGGTCGCAGGGCGGCACGCAGAGCGCGCGGTACAGCTCGGGGAAGCGCAGGTCGTAGCAGATGCTGAGGCCCACGCGCCAGGTGCGCCCGGCGCGGTCGGTGAGCGCGAAGGCCACGGGCGTGACCCCCGGCATCAGCGTGGCGGCCTCGTCGTAGCGTCGCTCGCCGTCGTCGAAGCGGAACAGGTGCACCTTGTCGTAGCGCGCCACACGCCGGCCGTCGGGGTCGAACACCAGCGTGGTGTTGTGGGCCCGGTCGCGGCGCCCGGCGATGCGCAGCGGCAGCGTCCCGCCCGCCAGCCACACGCCGCACTCGCGAGCGGTGGCGGCCAGCAGGTCCTGGATCGGGCCGCTGCCGTCGACCTCGGCGGCGTCGAGCTTGTCGGTGTCACGCTGGCCCATCAGGCAGAAGTACTCCGGCAGGGCCACCAGCTCGGCGCCTGCGTCGGCCGCCCGGCCGATCAGCGCCCGCGCCCGCGCCAGGTTCTCCGCGACGCGCGGCGTGGACACCATCTGCACGGCTGCGATCTTCATGGCGACTCCTTGGGCGTCGGCGCCGAGGCCGCCTCGTCGGTCGGCACCGCGTCGCCGAGTTTGCGCTCGATGCGCTCGACCTTGGGCTCGGCCCACGGTCCGGTGACGTGGAATTCGCGCGTGCCCGCGTTCATGATGGGCCGGCGCAACAGCCACTGCGCGACGAAGCTGCCCAGGCCGACCGCCGGGTTGATGGCCGCCACCGCGAGCGAGGCCGCTCCGGCATTGATCTCGGGCACCACCCAGACGCGCAGGTCCTGGGTCTCGTGCTCGACGTCGGCACTGCCTTCCATCAGCACCACGGCCTGCACGCCGCGCATGCGCAGGTTGCGCGTGCTCGCCACGCCCTGCGCGATGCTGACGTCGCCGGTGATGTTGTCGAACACGAAGCCGCGCTCGAACACGTCGCGGAAATCGAGCAGCAGGCGACGCGGCAGCGACTGCAGGCTGAGCACGCCCAGCAGCTTGGCCATGCCGGGATCGGCCTGCAGGAACTGCCCGCCCTCGACCGCCACGCGGACCTGGCCGCCCAGGCTGGCGTAGTCGATCGCCAGCGGCGAGCCGAGCCAGCTCACCTGCCCGGCCAGCTGGCCCTTGGCGCCGCGCACCACCTCGCCCTGGCCGAGCCGTGCGAGCAACGCGCCGCCGTCGGCGATGTCGAGCTTGAAGTCCATCGTCGCTCGTCGCCGTGCCGCCGCGCCGGGCGCGGCGGCCGACCAGCGGCCGCTGGCATTGAGCTGGGCCTCCGGCGTGACGAGGCGGAACTTGCTCAACCGCCATTCGCGCGCCGTCTCGCCGGCCTCCGCCTCGCGGTTCTGCGCCTCGATCTCGACCCGGCCGAGGCGCTTGCCACGCAGTTCGAAGTCGTCGATCACGATGTCGAGCGCCGGCACGCTGGCCGGCGAGGCCTGCTCGAGCAGCGAGCTGACCGCGTCGGCTTCGCTCTTGGGCAGGGACAGCCGCGACAGGCGCGCGTGGAGGCGGCCGGCACCCTCGGTCGCGGCGCGGGCACCGCCGGGCGGGCGGTACTCGGCATAGCCGTTGAACTCGGTGGCATCGAGGTTGGCGCGCCAGGTGGCGTCGTCGACCGCGACACCGCGCGTCAGACCGACCACGACCTCGTGCAGGTGCCGCCCGCTGGTGACGAGTTCCTTGGCCCGCAGCGCCACCGTGGTCGGCGCGTAGCCCGTGCCGCCGGGGCCCGCCGGCGCGGCGCCGCTGCCGCCGCTCCAGGTCTCGGCCACCTTCTGCCAGGCATCGAGGTCGAGGTAGGGCAGGTTGAGGTGGGCCGCGACGCCGTCGCCCGGCTGCGGCATCGCATCCTGCACGCCGATGCCGCCGCGCAGCACCCGGACACCCTCCGGACCCAGCTCGCGCCACCAGGCTGCCTGCACGACGCGGGCGGCCTCGGGGCCCAGCTCGACGCGCAGCTGGTCGCGCGGCGGCCCGCCGCCGGCCGCGATCGACTCCGGCACCAGACTGGCCTGCACGCGCAGCGGCAGCGCCTGGTCGGCGCTCTTGCGCAGCGGCGCCGGCAGGTCGACGGACAGGCCGAGCAGGTTGCTGCTCAGCTGCCACTCGGCCTGGCCCTGCACGATCCCCAGCGCGAGCTTGTAGCCGGTCTGGCCGCCGAGCACGGCGCCCGCCTGCGCCGCCAGCGGCCCGAGTTCGCTCGTGCGCCGCAGGCCGTCGGCGCTGGCTGTGCCCTGCACATTGAAGCGCAGGCTGCCGTCGGCCTGCCGAGCCCCGTCGAAGCTCGCCTCGCCACCCAGCACGCGGGCGCTGCCGCCGGTCAGCGAGAAGCTGGTGTCGCCGAAGGCGACACGCGCCTTCGCATTGGCCAGCAGCGGCAGGTCGGGCCGCAGCCGCAGGTCGTTGCCGTTCAGCCGCAGCGAGCCGCGCACGCTGCTGCGCTCGCTGTGCAGCAGCGGGATGTCGAGCGCCAGTTGCAGCTCGATCGGCGTCTGCACGGGACCGGTGCTCGCCTTGGCCAGCGCGCCACCGATCCAGCCGCCGACCGGCGTGGCATTGACGTAGCGCAGCGCGTCGGCCAGCGGGCCGCTGCCGTTGCCTTCGATCACCAGCGTGGCGTTGTCGGCCAGGTTGCGGATGCCGCCGTGAACCCGCGACAGCTCGAAGCTGCCGCTGCCCACGGTGCCCAGGCGGCCCCGCAGGTCGCGCAGTTCCATCGACTGGCGGTCGAACACCAGCTCGCCCTTGATGTCGGTCAGCGCCGGCCACGGCGGATGCAGGCCCGCGGCGGCGGCCGTTCCCGGTTCGCCGGGCCAGCCCGGGTCGCCCGGCATGTAGGCCAGCCGCACGCCTTCGAGCCGGGCCGCGATGCGGAACTCGCCCGCCCGCTCCGCGGGCCGGGCGCCGGTAGAGGCCGGCGCGCCGAACGGGAACTGCCGCAGATCGCCGCTCACCTTGAAGTTCACCGCGCTCGCCCGGCCGGCCTGCACCGCGCGCTCGACGTACTGCCGCACGCTCGCCGGCAGGCCCAGCGGCAGGTAGCGCGCCACGCGCGGGGCCAGCGCATCGCTCAGGCGCCCATTGAGTTCGAGCACGCCCGGCAGCCGCCCTGCCTCTCCTCCGGTGTGCCAGGTGGCCTCGAATTCGCCCTGGGCATCGTCGTTGGCGAACCGGACCTCGCGGGCCCGCAGCTCGACGCGCGGCGGCGCGCCGCCGGCGCCGGCATCGATGCGCCAGTTCAGGCGGCTGCCCAGGCGCTTCAGCGCGATGCGCGGCTGTTCGAACACGCCCGGGAACTCCAGCGCACCGTCGCTCAGCGAGAGCGTCGCCTCGCCGCCGCTCTCGCTGGCCGTCAACTCGATGTCGGCCCCCTGCAGGCCCGGGCGCCCCGGCCGCCAGGCCGGCGCCGAAGCGCCCTCGGCGGGTGCCGCCGCGGCGGCCGCGGCCAACCCCAGTCCTCGCAGGCTGGCCTGCAACCGGTAGCGCAGCGGCGCGACCAGCGGTCCGTCCCAGCGCGCCTCGACCTCGCTGGCGATGCCGGTCGGCGCCAGGCTCGCCACCCGCGTGTGCATGTCGGCGCCGATCCAGCCGACCGGCAACCTGCCGAGGGTCTGGGCCAGCAGCGCGAGGTCGAGCCGCTGCGCGCGCAGCTCGCCGCCGGCCAGTGCACCGGCTTCGTCGAGTCGCCAGCGCAGCGTGGCGTCGGCCGCCGGCCAGTGCAGGCCATCGGCGGTGACGAAACCGAACTGGCGCGCCTGCAGTTCACCGCTGCGCGCGCCGCCCGCGTCACCCAGCGGAGGGCGCCCGCTGAGGCGGCCGTCGATGCGCTCGAAGGCCAGCGGCTCGGCATCGGCCGCGAGCCGGAGCGCGACGTCGCGCAGCGCCAGGTCGACGGTGGCGGCCACCGGTTCGGCGTTCTTCACCTCGACCCAGGCGCGCAGCGCGCCGGCGCCGCGGCTGAGGTCGAACGGCAGGTCGATCTGGCGGCGCAGCGGCGCGATGTCGGCCGACGGCAGGTCGGCATAGAGCGTGCCGACCCAGCGGCGCCAATCACCCGGCCGCGCCAGCAGCCCGCCCTGCCCCTCGACCGGCCGCGCCAGCAAGGGCTGCGTGAAATGGCCGCGCAGCGAGAAACGCTCGCCCCACTCGGCCGGCGGCGTGGCGTCGAGCCGCAGTTCGTGGCGCCGCACACCGTTGCGCACCACCAGGTCCACCGCGTCGAGCGACAGCGGGGGGGCGCCCCGCAGTTCGTCGGTCCACACCAGGGTGGCGCCCTGGATCACGAACTCCTGCTGGCTGAAGAACCAGTCCGTCGCCGCGCCCTCGTCGCCGGGGCCCGACGGCTCCAGCCCGGCCACGAGGATGCGGCCGCGCGCATCGCGTCGCACCTCGAGCCGCGCGCCCTCGACCCGCAGCTGGTCGAAGCGCAGCCGCCAGCGCCCGTCCCAGCCCGGCAGCAGGGACGACGGCGACAACACGGCGCGCACGCTCGGCAGGCGCAGCGCCTCGCGCGGCTCGATGTCCTGCTGCGGTGCCTCGTACAGCACCACGTCGCGCAGCTCGATGGAACGGGCCCAGCGCCACACCGAGCCGCCATCCGTGACTTCGATCGCGCCGATGCGCACCGGCACGCCCAGGGCGTGGCTCACACGCATCTCCATGTCGGGACGCCAGTGCTCGATACGCGGCAGAATCGCCCACTGCAGAACCAGCCACGCCGCGATCACGATGCTCGACACGAGCAGCACGCCAGCCAGTCCCCAGCGCCCTGCCCTGGCCCAGCCGGAACGTCGCCGGGGCGGGCGGGCGACCGACGGCGGCGGTGACACAGTGGCAGGGGCGGGAGGCGGGATGGACGGCATCGAATGGCAGAACGGGCGGCGGGGCGCGCAGCACGCACGCCTTGCGCACCGCACTGACTGCACGGCCCGCCACGCGGCCGGCATGCCACGTCTGGCGCTCCGTCGACGGGCAGCACGCTAGCACAGACCCTTCGGCCCCACGATGCGTTCCCTGCCTGAAACAAGCACGAACAATGGCGACAGCCCGGTGAACGCCTGCCCGGCCGGACCAGCGCGGGCGGCCCATTCGCGCTTCGTCCAGCGCATCCGCCGCCGCTACCCGGCCGAGCTGGCCTTGCTGCCACCCGGCGTGCCGGGACGCGAAACCATCGGCGCCTTGATCGACACCCTGCAGTCCGGCGGCCGGGCCCTGCCGGCCGCCTTGCGCGTGGCCCGCCAGCTGGTGATCGAGCGGCTGGCCGTGCTCGACATCGAGGCGCACGCCCCGCTCGACGCCATCACGCTCACCATGAGCACGCTGGCCGAGGTGACGCTGGACCGCGCACTGGCGCAGGCCTTCGCCGACCAGGACGCTCGCCACGGCATCCCGTGCAAGGCCGACGGCCGTCGGGCCGCGTTCTGGGTGCTGGGCATGGGCAAGCTCGGCGCGGTCGAGCTCAACGTGTCGTCGGACATCGACCTGATCTATGTCTACGACGAAGACGGCCAGACGGCCGGTCATGGCAACAGCCGCGCCGGCGCGTCGATCAGCAACCACGAGTACTTCAGCCAGGTGGCGCGCACGCTCTATGCGCTGATCGGCGAGACCACCGAGGACGGCAACGTGTTCCGCGTCGACCTCGCGCTGCGGCCGAACGGCAACTCCGGCCCGCCGGTGGTGAGCCTGGCGATGCTGGAGGAGTACTTCCTCGTGCAGGGCCGCGAGTGGGAACGTTTCGCGTGGCTGAAGAGCCGCGTGGTCGCGCCGGCCAGCGCCATGACCAGCGGCGAGGCGTTGCCGCTGCGCGACGTGGTGATCCCGTTCGTGTTCCGTCGCTACCTCGACTACGGCGTGTTCGAGGGCCTGCGCCAGCTGCACCGCAAGATCCGCGATGAGGCGGCGCGGCGCGCCGCCGGACGGCCCGAGCGCGCCAACGACGTGAAGCTGTCGCGTGGTGGCATCCGCGAGATCGAGTTCACCGTGCAGCTGCTGCAGGTGGTGCGCGGCGGCCAGTTCCCCGAGTTGCGCACGCGCTCGACGCTGACCGCGCTGGAGCGGCTGGTTGCGGTCGGCGTGATGAAGCCCGAGACGGCCGGCAAGCTCGCCGAGGCCTACCGCTTCCTGCGCCGGCTGGAACACCGCATCCAGTACCTCGACGACCAGCAGACGCATCTGCTGCCGACCGACGATGCCGATCTCGGCTGGATCGCCCGCTCGATGGGGCTGATCTGCACGGCCGACACTTGCGAGCTGCTCGACACGCTGGGCACACACCGCGAGTTCGTCGCCACCGAATTCGACGCGCTGCTGCACGACGGCCGCACGCCGGGCGCCGGCGGCTGCAAGAGCTGCGGCGGCCCGCCGCCGCAGCTGGACGGCGAAGCCTTCCTCGAGCGCCTGCCGGCGGCGATCGCGGCGCGCGTGCGGAGCTTCTGCGCGACGCCGAAGGTCGCCGTGCTGCGCGACGAGACGAAGCTGCGGCTCGCCAAGCTGATCGGCCGCGCCTCGCTGGCCATCGACGAGGTCGACATCCGCGAGGACGCGGTGCTGCGCTTCATCGATTGGCTCGAGCCACTGCTGCGCCGCGAGAGCTATCTGGCGCTGCTCGCCGAACGGCCCGAGGTGCTGAACCGGCTGCTGCGACTGCTGGGCCTGGCGCGCTGGCCGATGCGCTACCTGATGCGCCACCCGGGTGTGATCGACGAATTGGCCGATGCCCGCGCGCTGCAGGGGCGCTTCGAGCGCGCCGCCTACCTGCGCGACCTGAACGAGCGCCACAGTGCCTGGACGCGCGGCGGCCAGGCCGACGAGGAGTCGCTGCTCGACACGCTGCGCCGCGCCCACCACGCCGAGGTGTTCCGCACGCTGGTGCGCGACGTGGAGGGAGCTCTCAGCGTCGAGCAAGTGGCCGACGATCTGTCCGCGCTGGCCGACGCCACCCTCGACTGCGCCATCCGCTGGGCCTGGCAGCACCTGCGGCAGCGCCACCGCGACGACCCGCATTTCGCGGTGGTCGCCTACGGCAAGCTCGGCGGCAAGGAGCTCGGCTACGGCTCCGACCTCGACGTGGTGTTCCTGTTCGACGATGCCGACGAGGCCGACCCCGACAAGGCCGCCGAGGTCTACGCCGCCTTCGTGCGCAAGCTGATCACCTGGCTCACGCTGCGCACCGCGGCCGGCGAGCTGTTCGACATCGACACCGCGCTGCGTCCCAACGGCAACTCGGGGCTGCTCGTGACCTCGATCGCGTCCTTCGAGCGCTACCAGGCCGGACGCGGCAGCAACACCGCGTGGACCTGGGAGCACCAGGCCATCACGCGGGCGCGCTGGTGCGCTGGCGAGCCCCGCCTCGCGCCGCGTGTCGAGGCGGTGCGGCGCGCGGTGCTGGCAGCCCCGCGCGATGCCGCGGCGCTGCGCGAGGAGGTCCGCACCATGCGCGAACGGGTGCGCGCGGCCCATCCGGTGCCGGCCCGTGACGGCCAGCCGCCGCCGTTCGACGTGAAGCACAGCGAGGGCGGCATGATGGACGTCGAGTTCGCAGTGCAGACGCTGGTGCTGGCGCATGGCGCGGCGCACCCGGCGCTGCGCGACGACATCGGCAACATCGCGCTGCTGCGGCTCGCCGAAGCCGTCGGCTTGCTGCCGCCGGGCGTGGGCCAGGGCGCGGCCGATGCCTACCGCGAGCTGCGCCGGGCCCAGCACCGCGCGCGGCTCGACGAGGCACCGACGCAGTTTGACGGCGACGCCTTCGCCGCCGAACGGTCCGCGGTGCGTGCGCTCACCCGTGCCGTCTTCGGCTGAGAGGCCGCGCAGCCCGGTGCGGCCGGGCAGCATCGCCTGGCTGCTGGTGGGGCTGCTGCTGCTGTTGCCGGCGCTCGCGGTCTACCCGAGCCCCACCGCCGAACCGGTGCTGAACTGGCAGCCGGCGCTGTGGCTCACCGAACCGTGGCGTGCCTGGAGCGCCGTCTGGGTGCACCTGAGCCGGCAACACCTGCTCGTCAACCTGGCCGGTGGGCTGCTGGTGGTCGCGCTCGGCGTCGCGGCCCGCGTCCCGATGCGCGCCGCCATCGCCTGGGCGACGGCGTGGCCATTGACCCAGCTCGGTCTGCTGGCGATGCCCGACCTGCTGCGCTATGCGGGCCTGTCGGGCGTGTTGCACGCCGGGGTCGCCGTCGTCGCAGTCGTGCTGCTGCGGCGCGCCGATGCGGCGTCGCGGCGGCTGGGGGGCGCCATCGTCGCCGTGCTGGCCGTCAAGCTGCTGAGCGAAACGCCGTGGCGCGGACCGCTCGCGCATCCCGAGGGCTGGGACATCGCGGTCGCGCCGCTCGCGCACAGCACCGGCGCGATCGCCGGGGCACTGCTCGCCTGGCTGCTGCTGCGTCGGCGCTGACGCCAGAGTTCAGTCGCGGATGCGGCGCACCAACGCGGTGGTGGAGTAGCCGGGCAGGAACGGGATGGCGAGCGCGCTGCCGCCCCAGCTGCGCACCAGCGCCGTCTCGGCCAGCGATTCCATGTCGTAGTCACCGCCCTTGACATAGAGGTCAGGTCGCACCTGCTTCAACAACTCGACCGGCGTCGGCTCGTCGAACAGCGTCACGAGGCTCACACTCTCGAGCGCCGCCAGCACCGCGGCGCGGTCGGCCTCGCGGTTCAGCGGTCGGTCTGGCCCCTTGCCGAGGCCGCGCGCCGACGCGTCGCTGTTCAGTGCGACCACCAGGCTGCCACCGAGCGAGCGCGCCTGCGCCAGGTACTCGACGTGGCCCCGGTGCAGGATGTCGAACACACCGTTGGTGAAGACGATCGGCCGCGCGAGTTCGCCGAGGCGCTGACTCAAGGCCCGGCGGGAACAGAGCTTGCCGTGGAAGGCAGGGGGCATCATGCCGCCATTGTCGCGTGCCCTGTGCCGGGCGGCCGCGGTGAGGCGGACTCGATCAGGCCGGCTGGGCGCCCGGGGGGCCGCCGGCCGCCGAAGCAGCCGCCGCGGTGGCGGCCAGCTTCTGCGTCATTTCCTTGCGGAAGCGGTTGAGCTCCTGGACGCTCTCGAAGCTGCGCTCCATCAGCAGGCTCAGGTTGTGCAGGATGCGTTCGACCACCTTGTTCTCCCACACGGCGTCGAACTGGATCTGCTTGTCGAGCCAGGCCTCCAGCCACTCGGGATCGGGCAGGCGCGACTGGATGGTGTCGCGCGGGAACAGCCGTTCGTTGACGTGCAGGTTGGTCGGGTGCAGGGCCTGCGCGGTGCGGCGCGCACTCGCCATCAGCACGCCGACCTTGGCGAACGCGGCCTTGGCCTCGTCGCCGAACTTCTGCAGTGCGCGCTTCATGTAGCGCAGGTAGGCCCCGCCGTGACGCGCCTCGTCGCGCGCCAGCGTTTCGTAGATCGCCTTGATGACCGGCTCGTCGTGCCATTCGGCCGCGCGGCGGTACCAGTGGTTCAGCCGGATCTCGCCGCAGAAGTGCAGCATCAGCGTCTCGAGCGCCGGGGCGGGATCGAACTCGAACCGCACCTCGTGCAGCTCGGCCTCGGTGGGGACCAGATCGGGCCGGAAGCGACGCAGGTATTCCATCAGCACCAGCGAATGCTTCTGCTCCTCGAAGAACCACACGCTCATGAAGGCCGAGAAGTCGCTGTCGTCGCGGTTGTCGCGCAGGAACATCTCGGTGGCCGGCAGCGCCGCCCACTCGGTGATGGCGTTCATCTTGACGGTCTGCGCCTGCTCTTCGGAGAGGCGGCTGGCATCGAACTGGTCCCAAGGAATGTCCTTGTCCATGTTCCAGCGCACGGATTCGAGTTGCTTGAAGAGTTCGGGGTAAAGCATGTCGGCCCCTTGTTGAGCTGCGTCGATTGTAGGTGGGAGGCGTGACACGACGGCGTCATGTCCATGCCGTGGACCGAGCGGCGCCCTCGTGCGCGGAGGATGCGGCGCGCTCAGCCGTGCTGCGCGCGCCAGCGCCGCGTTTCCCCGGTGATCGCCCCCAGCGCGGCCAGCGCCGTCACACCCGCCACCGGCCGGCGCTGCAGCACCGGCGCACTGCCGCCGGCCCAGATCTCGATCGACGGCGGCAACTTCTCCCGCAGCTCGGCGAGGCCGGTCGTGACCGCCGTCGGTGTGAGCATCGAGCTGAAGCTCAGCGCCACGATGTCGGCGCACTGCGACCTGGCGGCCAGCACGATGTCCCAGATCGGCGTCTGCACCCCCAGGCTCAGGCAGCGGCAACCTTCCAGCAGGAACAGCGGCTCGGCCATCAGCAGCCCCAGGCCGTGCGGCTCGTGCGGGAAGGTGGTCAGCAACACGCGGGGCCGGCTGGCCGCCTCGGGCACCGGCACCGTGCTGATGGCCTGGCGCAGCAGCACGTGCATCGATTCGGTGTACAGGTGCTCCTCGAAGACTTCGAGATGACCGCGCATCCAGGTGTCGCCGATCAGCGTATTCAAGGGCGAGATGACCTCGATGACGAAGCGCCCCAACCCCAGCTGCAGTTGTGCCTGCGCCAATTGGCGGCGCAGCCCGTCCACGTCATGAGCGCGCACCAGATCGACGTAGGCGCGCAGATCGGGTTGGCCGGGATCGCCGCGCGGTGCCGCGACCGCGGCGCTGCTGTCGCTGAGCCGCAGCAGGGCGTCGACCGGCTGCGCGACGATCTGCCCGGGCCGGTGGCCCGCGTCGAGCAGGCGCTTGATGACGCGCAGCTTCTCCACCTGATCCAGCGGATAGAAACGCTCGGCCAGCGCGTTCCGGTCCGGCACGGGGAAGCCGTAGCGGCGCTCCCAGATGCGCAAGGTGTCCTTCGTCAGCCCCGTGTCGCGCTCGACCGCCGCGATGGACAGGGCGATGGGACGGGTTTCGCTGCGCGTGCTCATCGCCGCTGGCGCCAGCTCGCGCACGGCCGTCGACAAACCGGAGATACACGTTTCATTGCGGGTCGACCAGCATTTGACGGGGGCATGGGCGCCCGTAATATAAATCAGTTCCAGCGTTTGACCAGGACAAACAGGAGATCCTCATGCCCATCCTTGCCACGACATCAGCCCGTGCCACCCTCTCGCCGCGGCGCGGTCCGTGGCCCGATCGATCGGCGTTGCGACCTCTCGCGATCGCCGCGCTGCTGTGCATCGTGGGCAGCGGCGCACAGGCCGCGTGCCCGCCGATGCTGGACCGCAGCTTCCCTCGTCTGCAGGACGAGAAGCCGCAGAACCTCTGCCAGTACGCCGGCAAGGTGGTGGTGGTGGTCAACACCGCCAGCTATTGCGGCTTCACCTCCCAGTACAAGGGGCTCGAGGCGCTGCACGCCCGGTACCAGTCGAGAGGCCTGGTCGTGCTCGGCTTCCCGTCCAACGACTTCGGCTCGCAGGAACCCGGCAGCAACCAGGACATCGCCGCGTTCTGCGAGAACACCTTCGGCGTCAGGTTTCCGATGTTCGCGAAGTCCAGCGTGAAGGGCAGCGCTCGCAACCCGTTGTACGCAGACCTCGCGCAGCGTACCGGCAAGACGCCCGCATGGAATTTCCACAAGTACCTGATCGGCCGCGATGGGCAGATCGTGCTCAGTTTCTCGAGCCAGACCGACCCTCAAGACCCTGCGTTTGTCCAAGAGATTGAAAAACTTGTGGATTCACAATAATACTGAACAGTAATATACAGACCATGCAGTTCAAAAAACAGCAACCCGAGCGCGGCAACGCCAATGCCCAAGACGGGCATCCATGGGGCTGCTTGCAAGTCGTTGCACCCACCTACGGAACATTCCGCGGCCGTGTCGGTCGCAGCACAGGTCGCCGCCGTCCTTTCCGGACCCGGCCCCCCGGTCCCGCTGCCGGGCGCTCTTTTCTGCCGCGAAGCCTTCCCCAGTGGATTGAAATCCCTGAGCACTTCTCCTCCTCCCTCCCTCCCTCCTTGGCTCAGGGGCGCTTCGCAGCATTTGTTCTTCCGATCGAGGCCCTTGCCGACCCGATCCTGACCCGCGACGCCGGTGCCTGCATCGGCGTCGCCTCGTCTGTGCGGTGATGCCGATGCACCGCGTCGCCGTCATCGGGTCAGGAATTGCCGGTCTGGCTGCGGCCCACGCCCTGACCACGGAGCCCTCGCCGGCTCCGCTCGCGGTGACGCTGTTCGAAGCGGGCGACTATCTCGGCGGACACACCCACACGGTCGACATCACGCTCCCGGGCACGAACGGCCCGGTCTCTCATGGCGTGGACACCGGCTTCCTGGTGTTCAACCACCGCACCTATCCCAAGCTGGTGGGCCTGTTCGATGCCCTCGGCGTCGCGACCGCGCCGTCGGACATGTCGTTCTCGGTGCAGGCGCCCGACGCTGGGGCCGCGGGGCTCGAGTGGAGCGGCTGCAATCTGGACACGGTGTTCGCGCAGCGCCGCAACCTCGCGCGCCCGCGGTTCTGGCGCATGCTGAGGGACATCCTGCGCTTCAACCGTCTCGCGACCGCGATCGCGGAGCGCAACGAGGATGCGCAGCTGACGCAGCCGATCGGTGACTTCCTGGCCGAGCACGCGTTCAGCCCCGAGTTCCGCGACTGGTACTTCCTGCCGATGATCGGCTGCATCTGGTCCTGTCCGACCGATCAGATGCTGCGTTTTCCGATCGCGACGATGATCCGCTTCTGCCACAACCACGGCCTGATCCAGGTGACCGACCGGCCGCAGTGGCACACGGTGCGCGGCGGCGCACGGCACTACGTCCGGAAGATCGCCGAGCGACTGGCCGACGTGCGCCTGTCCACGCCGGTGCGTCGGGTGATGCACGTGCCCGGCGGCGTGCGGGTCGCCACCGACGCCGGCAGCCTGCCGTTCGACGCGGTCGTGCTGGCCTGCCACAGCGACCAGGCGCTGGCGCTGCTGGCCGATCCGACCCCGCAGGAGCGCGCCGTGCTCGGCGCGATCCGCTACCAGCCCAATCGCGCGGTGCTGCACACCGACAGCTCGGTGCTGCCGAGGCGCCGCCGGGCCTGGGCCGCCTGGAACTACGAGCGCGCCACGACCGGCTCGCGCGAGCAGGCTGCAGTGTGTCTGCACTACCTGATGAACCGGCTGCAGCCGTTGCCGTTCCAGCAGCCCGTCGTCGTGTCGCTGAACCCGACCCGCGAACCGGCGCGCGGCAGCGTGCTCGGCGATTTCGACTACGCCCACCCGGTGTTCGACCTCGCGGCCATTGAAGCCCAGCGGCGCCTGCCGGACATCCAGGGCGGCAGCGCGCAGCGCTGGTACTGTGGCGCCTGGACCGGCTACGGCTTCCACGAGGACGGACTGGCGTCCGGCCTGGCCGCGGCACGGGCCGTGCGCGGGTGGCTGGCGGCTGCGGCCGCGCCGCGTGCCGCATGAGCGACCCGCTGGCCGTGGGCATCGCCGCACGCCCGCTGATCGCCTTCGGCAGCGTGCGCCATACGCGGCTGCGCCCGACGCGACACGCGTTCGCCTACCCCACCTACTTCCTGATGCTGCCGATGCGCAGCCTGCGCGCGGCGCCGTGCGCGGCGCTGCCGCGCAACCGCTTCGGCCTGATCGGCTTTCACGATGCCGACCATGGCGACGGCCGGGCCGACGCACTGGCCTGGCTCGACGAGTTGCTGGCCGGTGAAGGCGTCGCCGATGCCCGTGGCGAGGTCTGGCTGCAGACCTATCCGCGCGTGCTCGGCTACGTGTTCAAGCCGGTGAGCTTCTGGTACGCGCACCGCGAGGACGGCTCGCTCGCCGCGATCGTCGCAGAGGTGAACAACACCTTCGGAGAGCGCCACTGCTACCTGCTGCACGGCGACGGCCTGACCTGGGGCCGGGAACTGAGCGCCGCGAAGGTCTTCCACGTCTCGCCGTTCTGCGCCATCGAGGGCCGCTACCGCTTCCGGTTCCTGCGCACCACGCATCCGAGACCCGCGGCGCTGCGGTCCCACCCGGACGCGACCGAGCACATCGTCGCCTGCGTCGCGCACGACGACACCCAGGGCCCCCTGCTGCAGACCAGCGTCAGCGGCGCGCTCGTGCCGTTGAACGCGGCGAGCCTGCGACGTGCCTTCTGGCGCATGCCGCTGATGAGTGCCGGGGTGATCGCGCGCATCCACTGGCAGGCGCTGCGGCTGTGGCTCAAGCGCGTGCCCTTCTTCGGCAAACCCGTCCCGCCCCGCGCCTTCGTCAGCCGCTGAACGACCGATGAACACCACCACCCATGGCGGCACCGTGCCGCGTCTCGAGCCCGCCACCCTGCCGCCGTCGGCGCCCGCTGCCGCGCGCGCCGTGTTCCGGCTGCTGACGCAACTGCGGCACGGTCAGCTCGACGTGCAGATGCCCGACGGCACGAGCGCACGCTTCGGCGGCCTGCGCGAGGGCGGCGACGTTCGCGCCGCGATCCGGCTGCGCAACTGGGCCGTCTGCGGCGCGGCGCTGCGCAGCGGCGACATCGGCTTCGCGGAGAGCTACATCGCCGGCGACTGGAGCACACCCGACCTGGCGGCGCTGCTGCGGCTGTTCGTCGCCAATCGCGAGGAGATCGAGACCCTGGTCTACGGCAGCTGGTGGGGCTCGCTGCTGTACCGCGCCCGGCATCTGCTCAACCGCAACTCGCGCCGCGGCAGCAAGAAGAACATCCACGCGCATTACGACCTCGGCAACGCCTTCTATGCGCTCTGGCTCGACGAGACGATGAGCTACTCGAGCGCCTGGTTCGACGGCGATCCGCGGCGCTCCACGGCCGAGGGCCAGCACGCCAAGATCCGGCGTGCGCTGACCGAGGCCGGCGTGACGGCGGGATCGCGCGTGCTCGAGATCGGCTGCGGCTGGGGCGGCGTGGCCGAGGTCGCGGCGCGAGACTTCGGTGCCCACGTGACCGGCGTCACGCTGTCGTCCGAGCAGCTCGACTACGCGCGGCAGCGGCTGCAGCGCGCCGGCCTCGCGAGCCGGGGCGACCTGCGCTTCCAGGATTACCGCGACATCCCCGACGGTCCGTTCGACGCGGTGGTCTCGATCGAGATGTTCGAGGCGGTCGGCCGCGCCTACTGGGACGGCTACTTCCGCACGCTGTCGGACAAGCTCAAGCCCGGCGGGCGCGCCTGCATCCAGAGCATCACGATCCGTGACGACCTGTTCGATCGCTACATGAAGAGCACCGACTTCATCCAGCAGTACATCTTCCCCGGCGGGCTGCTGCCGAGCATCGGCGCCTTCGAGGCCGAGGCTCGCCGCGCGGGATTCGAGGTGGAGACGACCTTCCGCTTCGGGCCCGACTACGCCGAGACGCTGCGGCGCTGGCGCGAACGTTTCATGGGCGAGGAGGCCCGTGTGCGCCAACTCGGCTTCGACACGCGCTTCGTGCGCATCTGGGAGTTCTACCTCGCCTACTGCGAGGCGGCCTTCGCGGCCGGCAACACCGACATCGTGCAGTTCACGCTGCGCAAGCCCGGCGCGGCGGGCGTCTGATGGAACGTCGCGCCTGCCTCCAGACCCTGGCCGCCGCCGCGTGTTCAGTGGCCGTGCCGGCGCTGCGGGCGCAAGCCGCGGCCCGGCCTCCGGCCGAGGCGCTGGCCGAGCTGCCAGGCGCGCGCCTGCAAGGCAGCGGCCGTCTGCGCTACTTCGGCCTGCACATCTACGACGCCCGGTTGTGGGTCGGCCCCGACTATCCCGTCACCGCCCCCGGCCGGGAGGACTATGCGGCGCACCGCTTCGCGCTCGAGCTCGAGTACGCCCGCTCGCTCGACGGCGAGAAGATCGCCGAGCGTTCGATCGACGAGATGCAGCGCGCCGGCCCGCTGCCCGACGCGCAGCGACAAGGCTGGCTGGCCTTCATGACGACGACCTTCCCCAACGTGGAGGCCGGCTCCCGGATCACCGGGCTGCACCGGCCGGGCGAGATGGCGCGCTTCTACTTCAACGGCCAGCCGGCCGGCGAGCTGCGCGACCCCACGTTCGCGCAGCGCTTCTTCGGCATCTGGCTCGGCCCGCAGACCTCGCAGCCGGCGCTGCGGCGATCGCTGCTCGGGGGCTCGCCATGAGCGAGCGGGCGATGGCAGCGCTCGGCCTGCCGCGCGCGACGGCCGGGCTGGCTTCGTCCGGCGACGGCCTGCGCTACGGCGCCCTCGGCCTGCCGTTGGCCTTCGTCGCATTGCCGCTGTACGTGCTGCTGCCGAATCACTACGCGGCGCAGTTCGGCGTGCCACTGGCCGCGCTCGGCGCGGTGCTGCTCGGCGCGCGCCTGCTGGACGCGCTGGCCGACCCCCTGATCGGCCGCTGGGTGGACCGGCTGTTCGCGCGGAAGGCCCTGTCAGCGTGGTGGGCCGCGACGATCGCGGCGCTGGTGCTCGCGATCGGCTTTCGCGCGCTGTTCTTTCCCGCCGTCGCAGGCACGGCGGCCCTGCTCGCGTGGTGCGCGATCGGTCTGGCCTTCACCTACCTGGGCTACAGCGTGGTCTCGGTGGTGCATCAGGCCTGGGGTGCACGGCTCGGCGGCGACGAGGCGGGCCGCGCCCGCGTGGTCGCGTGGCGCGAAGGGGCCGCGGTGGTGGGGGTGCTGATTGCCAGCGTGCTGCCGTCGGCGGCCGGCCTGCAGGCCACCACGCTGGTGTTCGCGGTGCTGCTGCTGGCCGGGCTGGTGCTGCTGCGGCAGGCACCACGGGCGGTGCTCCGCCCACCCCTCGCCGCCGGTGGCGCCGCATCGGTGCGGCCCTTTCGCGTGGCGGCGTTTCGTCGCCTGCTGGCGATCTTCATCGTCAACGGCATCGCCAGCGCAGTGCCAGCCACGCTGGTACTGTTCTTCATCCGCGACCGGTTGCAGGCTCCGGCCTGGGAGCCGGCCTTCCTGGCGGCGTACTTCGCGGCCGGTGCGCTATCGATCCCGCTGTGGCTGCGCAGCGTCGCCCGCTTCGGCCTGGCGCGCAGCTGGCTCGCCGGCATGGGGCTGGCGATCGCCACCTTCGGCTGGGCCGCGACACTGGGCGCTGGCGACACGCTCGGCTTCCTCGCGGTGTGCATCGCCAGCGGCGCGGCGCTCGGCGCCGACCTCACGCTGCCCGGCGCGCTGCTGACCGGCGTGATCCAGCGTGCCGGTCACGCCGGCCACGGCGAGGGCGCCTACCTCGGCTGGTGGAACTTCGCGACCAAGCTCAACCTCGCGCTCGCCGCGGGCGTGGCCTTGCCGTTGCTGCAGGCCACGGGCTACGAGACCGGTGCGCGGGACCCGCAGGCACTCGCCGCGCTGAGCTTCGCCTACTGCCTGCTGCCGTGCGCGCTGAAGCTCGGCGCCGCGCTGCTGCTGTGGGCGCTGTGGCTGCGCCACCCCGACGCTGGAGATCTCGCATGAACAAGCGCACCCTGCTGGTGGTGGTCGGCGCGACCGTGGCACTCGCGGCCACCGGCGGCCTGACCGGCTGCGCCGGCCCGACCGTCGCCGACTACGCCGCCGAGCAGCCGACGCTCGACCTCGCCCGGTACTTCAACGGCACGCTCGACGCCCATGGCGTGTTCACCGACCGCTCGGGCAAGGTCGTCAAGCGCTTCCATGTGGTGATGAAGTGCAGCTGGCAGGGCCACGACGGCGTGCTCGACGAGGACTTCACCTACAGCGACGGCACGAAGCAGCGCCGCGTCTGGCGCCTGAAGAAGCTCGACGGCGGCCGCTACACCGGCACCGCGGACGACGTGAGCGGCGAGGCACAGGGCCAGGCCGCGGGCAACGCCTTCAACTGGCGCTACACGCTGCGCCTGCCGGTGGACGGCAAGGTCATCGATGTGCAGTTCGACGACTGGATGTACCTGATGGACGAGCGCGTGATGCTGAACAAGGCCGTGATGAGCAAGTTCGGTGTCCGCCTCGGCGAGGTCACGCTGTCCTTCTACAAGCGCTGAGCCTCGATGTCCCTGAATCCCCCCCTCACCGAGTGGTCCGGCCAGCTCGCCTGGCTGGTCGGCGCCTCCAGCGGCATCGGTCGCGCCACCGCGTCGGCGCTGCACGCGCAGGGCGCGACCGTGGTGGTGTCGGCCCGCAAGGCGGCGGACCTCGAGCGCTTCGTGCAGGAGCATCCCGGCAGCCATGCGGTGGTGCTCGACGCGACCGACCATGCCGCGATGCAGGTCGCGGCGCGCCGCGTGCGGGGCCTGATGGGGCGTATCGATCTCGCGATGTACTGCGCCGGCCACTACAAGCCGCAGCGCGCCACGGCCTTCGACCTCGACGAGATGCTGCTGCACCAGCAGGTCAACTATGTCGGCGCGCTGCATCTGGTCGACGCGGTGCTGCCCGGACTGCTCGAGCAGGCCGCGGCCGGCTCGGGAGGGCACTTGAGCCTGGTCGGCAGCGTGGCCGGCTACCGCGGTCTGCCGAACTCGCTGGCCTACGGGCCGACGAAGGCGGCGTTGATCAACCTGGCGCAGGCGCTCTACCTCGACCTGCACGCGAAGGGCATCGGCGTGTCGATCGTCAACCCCGGCTTCGTCGAGTCGCCGCTGACGGCGCAGAACGACTTCGCGATGCCGGCGCTGCTGACCCCCGAGCAGGCGGCGCAGGCCATTCTCGCGGGCTGGGCCTCGGGCGTCTTCGAGCTGCACTTCCCGAAGCGCTTCACGCTGTGGATGAAGCTGCTGAGCCATGTGGGTGACGGCCTGTACTTCAAGGCGGTGCGCCGCGCCACGGGTCTGTGATGCCGGCCTCCACCGACGACACCCGCGTCGCACGCGTGATCGCACGCTTCGAGCACCTCACCCGAGAGGACCTGCCGCGCCTGGGCGAGATCTACACCGAAGGCGCGCTGTTCAAGGACCCCTTCAACGAGGTCGAGGGGCTGGCCGCCGTGCAGGCGGTCTTCGCCCACATGTTCGACGCACTCGACGAACCGCGCTTCGTGGTGCGCGACGTCATCGTGCAAGGCGACCAGTGCCTGCTGACCTGGGACTTCCTGTTCCGCTTCAAGCGCTACCGCTACGAGCTGCAGACGGTGCGCGGTGCCTCGCACCTGCGCTTCGCCGCCGACGGCCGGATCGCGCAGCATCGCGATTACTGGGATGCCGCCGAGGAGCTGTACGAGAAGCTGCCCGCGATCGGCGTGCTGATGCGCTGGCTCAAACGCCGCGCCAGCCGCTGAGGGATTGCCGGATCATTAACCCTCGGGTCCGGCACGCATGCGCAGCGCCACGGCGATCACGCTGACGGCGAGTGCGGCCAGCCACAGCGACTGCCCCGGCACACCGCAGCGTTCGAGCATCAGGCCGCTGACCGCCGGCCCGACGGCGCCGCCGGCGGTGTAGCCGGTGATCATCGCCGCGGTGCCGGCGATGGTGGAGCGCCCGGTGAACTCGTGCGCCACGCGGACCATCGTCAAGGTGTAGAGCGCGCCGCCGATCGCGCCCCACAGGAAAGCCGCCACCCAGAACAACACGGCCACGCGGGGTGCCAGGCCGAAGGCCAGCACCGACAGCAGCAACAACGCACCGGCGACGCCGAACACCCGCCGCACCGGCGCATGGTCCGCCAGCCAGCCGGCCGGGTACTGCAGCACGAAGCTGCCGACGCCCAGTGCGCCGGCGATCGACGTCGCCACGCCGAGCGACATGCCGAGCTGCGACCCGTAGGCCGCGGTGATGCCACCGAGGCCCGCCTCGAACACGCCACCCGCGAAAGCGATCCACACCAGCGCCGGGCGCGCCCGCAGCGCGGCCCGCAGGCTGTCGTGGCTGCCGCCGGTGTGCGAGGCCCGCAGGCGGCCGACGGCGGGTCCGGCCGTGACCCCCAGTGCCAGTGCGTAGATGGCGGCGGCGCCCCACAGCAGCCACACCGTGTGCAGTGGCTGCCCCGCGGGCAACAGCCATTGCAGCGCACCGGGCAGCAAGGGACCGACCGCGAGAGCAGCGCCCAGCGCGGTCTGGTACAGCCCGGTGAAGCGGCCGCGCCGGGCCGGCGGCGCGTTGAAGGCGATCAGCGCCTCGGTGCCGTTCCATTCGGCCGCCGCGCCCAACGCGCCGAGTACCGACCAGCAACACCAGGCGAGATAGCTGTCGGTCAGCGCATAGCCCGCCAGCGACAGCACGCCCAGCACCAGGCCGCCCCGGTAGGCGCGGATCACGCCGAGGCGCGCGAACACGCGGGGCATCACCGGGATCATCGTCGCCACGGTCAGGAAGGGCAGCATCGCGAACAGGCCGATCGCGCCGGCATTCACACCCCGACGCTGCAGCGTCACGGCGAGCACCGGGTTGACGACGCTGAAGGCCAGCACCACCAGCGTCGTTCCCGCCCCGATGCGCCAGAGCCCGCGGCCCACGGGAGCATCGGAGCTCATCGCGTCTCGCCGGCAGCGCGGAGACCCCGCGCCGCCGTCACAGCCAACCCTTGCGACGGAAATACCAGAACGGCGCGATCACCGACGCGACCATCAGGCCCAGCGCGTACGGATAGCCCAGGCTCCAGTCGAGTTCCGGCATCGCCTTGAAGTTCATGCCGTAGATGCTGGCGATCAGCGTCGGCGGCAGCAGCGCGACGCTGGCCACCGAGAACAGCTTGATGATCTTGTTCTGGTTGATGTTGATGAAGCCGACGATGGCGTCCATCAGGAAGTTGATCTTGTCGAACAGGAAGGCGGTGTGCGAATCCAGCGAGTCGATGTCGCGCAGGATCTGGCGCGCTTCCTCGAACTGCTCGGCATTGAGCAGGCGGCTGCGCATCATGAAGCTGACCGCGCGTCGCGTGTCCATCACGTTGCGGCGGATGCGGCCGTTCAAGTCTTCCTGGCGTGCGATGGCGGCCAGCACCTCGGCGGCGGTCTGGTCGTTCACCTCCGACTGCAGCACGCGCGACGACACCTTCTCCAGCTCGTCGTAGATGCCCTCGAGCGAATCGGCCGAGTACTCGGCGTCGGCGTCATAGAGCTTGAGCAGCACGTCCTTGGCATCTTCGATCAGCGCCGGCGTGCGGCGCGCCCGCAACCGCAGCAGGCGGAACACCGGCAGGTCTTCGGCATGCACCGAAAAAAGCACCTTGTCATGCAGGATGAACGCCACGCGGACATTTCGTGTCGCCTCGTCGTGGATCAGGAAGTCGGAGCGGATGTGCAGTTCGCCGTTGTCTTCCTCGTAGAAGCGGGCGGACTCCTCCAGGTCGTCGTCGACGATGTTCTCGGGAATGTGCAGGCCGAAGCGGCCGGCCAACCAACCCTTTTCCTCGGGCGTCGGGCTTTCCAGGTCGACCCACACCGGCCGCACATGGGCGAGCGCTGCCGCGCTCTCGATTTCTTCTTGGAACAGCCGCCCATTGGCGAGCGTGAAGACGTTCAGCATGCGAACTCCAACGACCGCGCGGGCCGACGCGCCGCGGATTCGACCCCGTAAGCTGGGCTCGGGGTCGGCTTGGGAAGTGAGATCGAGACCGTCTCACTCCCTGCGGTATCGCACCCCCGAAGAGGCGCGGAAGCGGTTGGAGTGGACGGTCACCGAGGTGGGGTGGTGTCCAACGGAAGCTCCGACAACGAAACCAATGGATTATGGCATTCGCGCCAGCGCGCCGAGCCCGCTGCGGCCCGTTTCCGGCTCGGTCATCGGCTTGTCACGCCGCAGCGTCGGGCGCACACTGAACCGGACCGCCGGGACACGGCATGTCGTGTCCCGGCGTCGCTGGTTTCCTTCTCAACCCTCAGTGAAAGGCGAACTTATGAACCTGACGATCAGCGGACACCATCTCGAAGTGACGCCTTCTCTGCGTGAGTATGTACTCACAAAGCTAGACCGGGTCACTCGACATTTCGATCAGGTCGTCGACATCAATGTCCTGCTGAGCGTCGAGAAGCAGAAGGAGAAGGAGAAGCGGCAGAAGGCCGAGGTCAACGTGCACGTCAAGGGCAAGGACATCTTCGTCGAATCGGCCCACGAGGATCTGTACGCCGCCATCGACGAGCTGATGGACAAGCTCGACCGCCAGGTCTGCCGTCACAAGGACAAGGTGCAGGACCACCACCACGCCTCGGCCAAGCGCCTCGATGCACCAGATCTGCAGTAAGCCCACCGCAAGGATCACGGACCATAAAGGAGCGGCCTGCGGGCCGCTTTGTTCTTGCCGATCGGACGGGAAGCCGTTGCCGCACCGCAACCTCGGGCACCTCATCGCGGGGACTGGAGGGCTCGCCCGAGACTCGGGGCCGGCCTCCTTCCTATAATTTGTCACTCGTTTGTTGCGAAGCGCTGGCCAAGGCCCTCCCGTCGAAACCGGCGCTGCCCCTAGATGAACCGTCTCTCCGCCATCCTGCCCGCCAGCAACGTGCTGGTGGATGTGGACGCCACCAGCAAGAAGCGCGTGTTCGAGCAGGCGGGCCTGCTGTTCGAGAACCGGCATGCGATCGCACGGGCGACGGTCACCGACAACCTGTTCGCCCGCGAGCGCCTGGGGTCGACCGGTCTGGGTCATGGCGTGGCCATTCCGCATGGCCGGATCAAGGGGCTGAAGAACCCGCTCGCGGCGGTGATCCGCATGCAGCAGCCGATCGGCTTCGACGCGCCGGATGACGAGCCGGTGTCGCTGCTGATCTTCCTGCTGGTGCCTGAAGCGGCCACGCAGCGCCACCTCGAGATCCTCTCGGAGATTGCCGAACTGCTGTCGGACCGGGCCCTGCGCGACAAGCTCAAGACCGAGCCCGACGCCGCCAAGCTCCACGAGCTGATCGCCAACTGGGAACCGCTGAAGTCGGTCGCGTGAGCGACCTGCCGCTCCCGGCTCGAGCGACGCAGCCGGCCTGCGCCGGGGCGATGCAATGAAGCCCCAACTCGCTCGTTCTGCGACACCGCGTCCGCGCGTGCCTTGCTTCGCAACGGCTGGCGCGATCCGAGGCAGTCAATGAAGCCCCAATCCGTTCGTTCTGCAGCACCACGTCCGCGCGTGCCTTGCTGCGCAACGGCTGGCGCGATCCGAGGCGGTCAATGAAGCCCACCGTCATCAGCGCAGAGGCGCTGTTCGAGGCTCACCGCACCGCGCTGCGCTGGGAATGGCTCGCCGGCCACGCCCACCCGGAGCGCCGCTTCGACGAGGTCGCGGTGCGCGATGCCCAGTCGGCCGCCGACCTGGTGGGCTACCTGAACTACATCCACCCCTATCGCGTGCAGATCGTCGGGCGACGCGAGGTGCGCTACCTCGTCGACGTTCCCCCGGAAGACCAGGAACGTCGCATCTCGCGCATCGTGACGCTGGAACCGCCGGTGGTGATCGTGGCCGACCAGCAGACGCCGCCGGACCGGCTGGTCGCGATGTGCGAACGCGCCGACATCCCCCTGTTCGTGACCGAGGAATCCGCCGGCCATGTGATCGACGTGCTGCGCGCCCACCTGAGCCAGCACTTCGCCGACCGCACCACGCGGCACGGCGTGTTCATGGACATCCTCGGCCTGGGCGTGCTGCTGACCGGAGAGTCCGGCCTGGGCAAGAGCGAACTCGGCCTGGAGCTGATCTCGCGCGGCCACGGCCTCGTGGCGGACGACGCAGTCGACCTGTACCGGGTGTCGCAGACGGCCCTGGAAGGCCGCTGCCCCGACCTGCTGCTGAACCTGCTCGAGGTGCGCGGGATCGGCCTGCTCGACATCAAGGCGATCTTCGGTGAGACCGCGGTGCGTCGCAAGATGCGCCTCAAGCTCATCGTGCACCTGGTGCGCAAGGAGACGATGGAGCGCGACTTCGAACGGCTGCCCTACGAGCCGCTCTACGAGGACGTCCTCGACGTGCCGGTGCTGAAGGCAGTGATCGCGGTCGATGCCGGCCGCAACCTCGCGGTGCTGGTCGAAGCCGCAGTACGCAACACCATCCTGAAGCTGCGCGGCATCGACACCTACCAGGAGTTCATTGCCCGCCATCGCATCGCGATGGAAGGCGACGAACCGATCTGAACGTCGGTCAGCGCGGCGAGTTGCTGCCCTTGCAGCCGTCGCGCCCGCAGATCACGTAGAGCGCGAGGGAGTGGTCCTGCAACTCGTAGCCGCGCTCGCGGGCGATCTGCAGCTGGCGCTTCTCGATCTCGGCGTCGTAGAACTCCTCGACCCGCCCGCACACCACGCACACCAGATGGTCATGGTGCTTGCCCTCGTTGAGCTCGAACACCGACTTGCCCGACTCGAAGTGGTTGCGAGACAGGATGCCGGCCTGCTCGAACTGCATCAGCACCCGATAGACCGTGGCCAAGCCGATGTCGGAACCGTCGGCCAGCAGGTGCTTGTAGACGTCCTCGGCCGTCAGGTGGCGCACCGCCGAGGTCTGGAACACCTCGAGGATCTTGAGGCGCGGCAGGGTGGCCTTGAGTCCGCTGCTCTTGAGGTCTTCGGCATGGGTGGTCATCGGCAGGTCCTCGGGGCAGGTGGGCTCCACTAGAATTCTTGGATCATATCGAGCCTGCGGCCCTGGTGCGGCGGGCACCCCGTCGCTCTCGCAGCGGCCCGCCTGCTGCACCGATGTCCATGCCTTCCTCGCCCCACCTCCGTGCCCTGTGCCTGCTGCTGGCGTCCGTCGTGCTCGGCGGCTGCAGTTCCATGCGCTCCACGTCGGACCGCCTGTTCGGGCTGATCACCCCTTATCGCGTCGAGGTTGTTCAGGGCAACGTCGTGACGCAGGAGATGGCTGCTGCCGTCAAGCCTGGCATGACGAGGGCGCAGGTCCGTGACACCCTGGGGTCGCCGCTGCTCGCCGACATCTTCCACGCCGACCGCTGGGACTACGTGTTCACGATCCGGCGCCCGGGCGCGGCCTACCAGCAGCGCCGCGTCACCGTGCTGTTCGACGGCGACACGATGAAATCCTTCGAGGCCGACGAACTGCCGAGCGAGCGCGATTTCGTGTCGTCGATCGACACCAAGAGCACGAAAGGCGCCAAGGTGCCGACCCTGGCCTTGAACGACGAACAGCTCAAGGCGCTGCCGATGCCCGCCAAGGGCAGCATCCCGGAGCCGAACAGCGCGCCGCAGGGCCCGGCCCGCGACTATCCGCCGCTGGAGGCAACGCCGTGAAGGCGGTGGCCGCGGCGGAACGGCGCCGCATCGCGATCGCCGGTGCGTCGGGCCGCATGGGTCACATGCTGATCGAGGCCGTGCTGGCCTCGGACGACTGCGTGCTCGCGGGCGCGCTCGACCGTCCCGACAGCCCCCAGCTCGGGCAGGATGCCGCCGGTTTCCTCGGCCAGCGCAGCGGCGTGATGATCACCGACGACCTGCGTACCGGGCTTGCGAACGCCCAGGTCCTGATCGACTTCACGCGCCCCGAAGGCACACTGGCACACCTGCAGGCCTGCCGCGAGCTCGGCGTGCAGCTGGTGATCGGCACCACCGGGTTCGACGAGGCCGGCAAGGCTCGCATCTCCGAGGCCGCGCAGCACATCGCCATCGTGATGGCACCCAACATGAGCGTGGGCGTGAATGTGGTGCTGCAGCTGCTGGCCACCGCCGCCAAGGCGCTAAGCCAGGGCTACGACATCGAGATCATCGAGGCGCACCACCGCCACAAGGTCGACGCCCCCAGCGGCACCGCGCTGAAGATGGGGGAAGTGGTGGCCGACGCGCTGGGCCGCGATCTGAAGTCCTGCGCGGTCTACGGTCGCGAGGGCGTCACCGGCGAACGCGATCCGTCGACGATCGGCTTCGCCACCGTGCGCGGCGGCGACATCGTCGGTGATCACACCGTGCTGTTCGCCGGCACCGGCGAGCGCATCGAGATCACGCACAAGTCCAGCAGTCGCGCCACCTATGCCCAGGGCAGCCTGCGCGCGGTGCGTTTCCTCGCCGGCCAGCAGCGTGGCCTCTACGGCATGGAGGCCGTTCTGGGCCTCGCGGCGACGTGACCATCGGTCTCGTGCACTTCTGGTCCGAGGGTGACGCGATCACCCGCCTCGTCGCCGCGCTGCTGTTGCTGATGTCGGTCAGCGCGTGGGTGCTGATCCTCTGGAAGTCCTGGCTGCTGCGCAGGGTGCGTGCCGACCTCGCGCGCGCCGTCCCGGCGTTCTGGGCCGCACCCGATCTGGCGACGGCCCGCACGCAGTTGCAGACCTTCGATCGCGAGGCGGCGCTGGTGCCCCTGCTCGACGCCGGGCTGCAGTCCGCCCGCGGCGGCACGCTCGAGGCCGCCGGCGCGCGCGCCTCGCAGCTCACGCGCCGCCTGCGCGACGCCCTGCACGGTGTGCTGATGCAGTTGCAGTTCGGCCAGGTGCTGCTCGCGTCGATCGGCGCGACGGCGCCCTTCATCGGCCTGTTCGGCACCGTCTGGGGCATCTACCACGCGCTGCTCGGCATCGCCGCCGCCGGCAACCTGAGCATCGACCGCATCTCCGGCCCGGTCGGCGAGGCCCTGGTCATGACGGCCGCCGGCCTCGCGGTCGCGATCCCCGCGGTGCTGGCCTACAACGTATTCGGCAAGCTGGTCGGCGCCTGCGAGGCCGAGCTCGAGGGCTTTGCCCACGACCTGCGCGAGATGCTACTCGACGACGCCTCGGCGCCCCGCCCGGGCACCGAGCGAGGCTGAGCCGCCATGGCCTTTGGTCGCCTGGAGCGCACCGCGCTGCCGCAGCCGATGAGCGACATCAACATGACGCCGCTGATCGACGTGATGCTGGTGCTGCTGGTGATCTTCATGATCAGCGCCCCGCTGATGACCTCGAGCCTGCGCCTCGACCTGCCCCGGGCCGACGCCACAACACCCAGCGACACGCCCAGCTTCGTCAGCGTCGCGCTCACGCCGGACGGCACGCTCCATCTCGGCGACGAGGCCCTGGCCGACGCCGCCTTCGACGCCCGCATCCGCGAAGCCGCCCGGCGCCAGCCCGGTCTGGAGGTCCAGCTGCGCGCCGACCAGTCCGTGCCCTACGGCCGCGTGGCCGCGCTGATCGGCCGGCTGCAGAGCGCCGGCCTCAACCGCATCGCCTTCGTCGCGCAACCCACCGAGGCCGTGCCGCCCTCCTCGAACTGAGCGCCACGGCACGCCCGTCGTCCTCGACGGGTCGCGCCCTAGAATCCATCGACTTTCCCGAGACGGCGCCATCGCAGCGCCCGTGCCCTGCATGAGCACCCCGCATCCCGCCCCCGCCTCCGCTTACGAACCCGGCGCGATCGAAGCCGCCGCCCACGCGCACTGGACCGCGCGCGACGCGCACCGCGTCATCGAGGACACGGGCCGTCCGAAGTTCTACGCCTGCTCGATGCTGCCCTACCCCAGCGGCAAGCTGCACATGGGCCACGTGCGCAACTACACCATCAACGACATGATGGCGCGCTACCTGCGCATGAAGGGCTACAACGTCCTGATGCCGATGGGCTGGGACGCCTTCGGGCTGCCGGCGGAGAACGCGGCGATCGACAAGAAGGTGGCCCCGGCGCAGTGGACGCGCGACAACATCGCCGACATGAAGTCGCAGATGCAGCCGCTCGGGCTCGCCTTCGACTGGTCGCGCGAGGTTGCCACCTGCGATCCGGGCTACTACAAGTGGAACCAGTGGTTCTTCCTGAAGCTGCTCGAGAAGGGCATCGCCTACAAGAAGACCCAGGTCGTGAACTGGGACCCGGTCGACCAGACCGTGCTCGCCAACGAGCAGGTCATCGACGGCAAGGGCTGGCGCAGCGGTGCGCCGGTCGAACGCCGCGAGATCCCGGGCTACTACCTCGCGATCACGCAGTACGCCGACGAACTGCTCGCCAACGTCGCCGACCCGGCCAGCCCCGGCTTCCTGCACGGCTGGCCCGAGCGCGTGCGGCTGATGCAGGAGCACTGGATCGGCAAGAGCGCCGGCGTGCGCTTCGCCTTCCCGCACGAGATCCGCGACGCGAGCGGCGCGCTGATCGGCGACGGCCTGATGCACGTCTTCACGACGCGCGCCGACACCATCATGGGCGTGACCTTCTGCGCGGTGGCGCCCGAGCACCCGCTGGCGACGCATGCCGCTGCCTCGGACCCGGACCTCGCCGCCTTCATCGAGACCTGCAAGGCCGGCGGCACAACCGAGGCCGAACTGGCCACCAAGGACAAGGAAGGCCGGCCGACCGGCCTGTTCGTGAAGCATCCGCTGAGCGGCGCGCCGGTGCCGGTGTGGGTCGGCAACTACGTGCTGATGGGCTACGGCGACGGCGCCGTGATGGGCGTGCCGGCCCACGACGAGCGTGATTTCGCGTTCGCCAAGAAGTACGGCATCGACATCCTGCAGGTGGTGCACGTCGACGGCGAACACTTCAGCTACGACCACTGGCAGGACTGGTATGCCGACAAGCAGCGCGGCGTGACCATCAACTCCGGCAACCTGAGCGGGCTGCGCTACCCGGTAGCGGTCGACGCGGTGGCCGCGGCGCTGGCCGCCCAGGGCCTGGGCGACAGGAAGACCACCTGGCGCCTGCGCGACTGGGGCATCAGCCGCCAGCGCTACTGGGGCACGCCGATCCCCATCATCCACTGCGCACACTGCGGTGACGTGCCGGTGCCCGAGCAAGACCTGCCGGTGCTGCTGCCCGAGGACCTGATCCCCGACGGCTCGGGCAACCCGCTGAACAAGAGCGCCGCCTTTCTGAACGTGGCCTGCCCGAAGTGCGGCGCCCCGGCCAAGCGCGAGACGGACACGATGGACACCTTCGTCGATTCGTCGTGGTACTACATGCGCTACTGCTGCCCCGACAGCGACGAGGCGATGGTCGACACGCGCAACGACTACTGGATGCCGATGGACCAGTACATCGGCGGCATCGAGCACGCGGTGCTGCACCTGCTGTACGCGCGCTTCTGGACCAAGGCGATGCGCGACTGCGGGCTGGTCAAGTTCGACGAGCCGTTCACGAAGCTGTTCACCCAGGGCATGCTGCTCAACGAGTCCTACTATCGCGAAGACTCGTCGGGCAAGAAGCGCTGGTTCTACCCGAGCGAAGTGGAGGTGCAGTTCGACGACAAGGGCCACCCCGTCGGCGCCATCGCGCGCGAGGACGGCCAGCCGGTGCAACTGGGCGGCATCGAGAAGATGTCGAAGTCGAAGAACAACGTGGTCGAGCCGCGCGACATCATCGCCAAGTTCGGCGCCGACACGGCGCGCCTGTTCACCATGTTCGCCGGCCCGCCGGACCAGAGCGCCGCGTGGTCGGACTCGGGTGCCGAGGGCAGCTTCCGCTATCTGCGCCGGCTGTGGGCCTTCGCGACGAAGCAGCGCGAGGCCGTGCAGGCCGCCGGCACCGACTTCGCCGGCGCCTCGCGCGCCGCCATCGACCTGCGGCGCGACGTGCATCTGCTGCTGCGCCAGGTGAGCCACGACTACGACCGCCTGCAGTACAACACCGTCGTCTCCGGCGCGATGAAGCTGCTCAATGCGCTGGAAAGCGCCGCGCTCACCGACACCGCCGCCGACCGCGCGGCGCTGCGCGAGGGCCTGGGCATCCTGCTGCGCGCGCTCTACCCCGCCGCGCCGCACATCGCGCACGCGCTGTGGCAGGACCTCGGCTACGCCGAGGCGCACGGCGACCTGCTCGACGCACCCTGGCCGGTGGTCGACGAACAGGCGCTGGTGCAGGACGAGATCGAGCTGGTGCTGCAGGTCAACGGCAAGCTGCGCGGCGCGCTGAAGGTGCCCGCGTCGGCCGACCGGGCCGCGATCGAGGCCGCCGCGCTGGCCAGCCCCGGGCTGGCGAAGTTCGCCGAAGGCCGCACGCCGAAGAAGGTGGTGGTGGTGCCAGGCCGGCTGGTCAACGTGGTGGTGTGAGCCGCATGCCGCCCATGCCCCGTCGCACCACGCTGAAGGCCGCGCTCGCGCTGTCGGCCCTTGCCTTGTCCGGCTGCGGCTTCCAGCTGCGCCGCCCGCCGAAGCTGAGCTTCTCGACGGTGCAGCTGGTCGGCTTCCCGCAGCGCTCGCCGTTCACCGAGCAATTGCGGCGCAGCATCGAGGCCAGCGGCACGACGCGCGTGGTCGAGTCGCCGGCGCAGGCCCAGGTGGTGCTCGAGGCGCTGGAGGACGTGCGCGACAAGTCGGTCGCCGCGCAGACCGCCGCCGGCCAGGTGCGCGAGTTCACGCTGCGCACGCGGCTGCGCTTTCGCCTGCGCACGCCGGGCGGGCGGCTGCTGATCCGCGACACCGAGTTGCTGCTGAGCCGCGACATGAGCTACAACGAGACCAACGCACTCGCCAAGGAACAGGAAGAGGCCATGCTCTACCGCGGCATGCAGAGCGACATCGTCGACCAGGTGATGCGCCAGCTCGCCGCCGTGCCGGCGCCCTGAACCCGCCTCGCCCCATCGGTTCCGCATCCGCATGCAGATCAAGCCCGACCAGCTCGATGCGCATCTGAAGAGGGGCCTGCGTCCGCTGTACACGCTGCACGGCGATGAGCCGCTGCTGGCGCTGGAGGCGAGCGACGCCATCCGCGCCGCGGCGCGCGATGCCGGGCACACCGAGCGCGAGGTCCATCACGTCGCCGGCGCGCACTTCGACTGGAGTTCGCTGCTCGGCGCGGCCAGTTCGATGAGCCTGTTCGCCGAGGCCAAGATCGTCGAGATCCGCATCCCGTCGGGCAAGCCGGGCAAGGACGGGTCGCAGGCGCTCCAGCACTATTGCGAACATCTGCCCGAAGGCGTGGTGACGCTGGTCACGCTGCCGCGGCTGGACCGCCAGCAATCGGGCAGTGCCTGGTTCGGCGCGCTGGAATCGGCCGGCGTGACGCTGCGCCTCGACCCGGTGGAGCGCCAGGCGCTGCCGCAGTGGATCGCGCAGCGCCTGGCGGCGCAGAACCAGCGCGTCGCCGCCGACGAGGAGGGGCAGCGCACGCTGGCCTTCTTTGCCGACCGCGTCGAGGGCAACCTGCTGGCGGCCCAGCAGGAGCTCACCAAGCTCGGCCTGCTCTACCCGGCCGGCGAACTGAGCTTCGAGCAGGTCGAGGCGGCGGTGCTGAACGTGGCGCGCTACAGCGTCTTCAAGCTCGGCGAGGCGGTGCTGGCCGGCCAGGTCTCGCGCGTGCTGCGCATGCTCGACGGCCTGCGCGCCGAGGGCGAAGCCGCCGTGCTGGTGCACTGGACGCTGGCCGAGGACATCCGTGCACTGCGTCGCTGCAAGGACGCTGTCGCGGCCGGCAAGCCGCTGCCGATGGCGCTGCGCGAGAACCGCATCTGGGGCCTCAAGGAGCGCCTCTTCGAGCGCGCGCTGCCGCGGCTGGCCGACGGCACGATCGAACACCTGATCGAGGCCGCCCACGTCTGTGACGGCCTGGTCAAGGGTCTGAAGCACCCTCAGTGGCCGCAGGACCCCTGGATCGGCCTGCAGCGGCTGGCGCTGCAGCTGGCGGGATCGATGCAGGCGGCCCAGCTGCCGCGCGGCGCCCCGTCGCAGCGGCTCGTGCTGCAGGCCTGAGGCGTCGGGTCGCCGCGTCTACAGGACGTCCGCGCGCGGCCGATATCCCTGGCTGACACCCCGTTGCTTGCGCTCGCGCATCATGCGCGGCGGCCGGCCCGGATCGGCCGCCATCGCCTCCTGCCCGTCCATGAAGCCTCTGCACCGCCGTTTGTTCGGACTGCCCCCCCTGCTCCTGCTGCTGGCCGGCCTGCCGGCCCATGCCGTGCCGCTGGTGATCACGGTGACCGACGAAGAGGGCACGCCACTGGCCGACGCCGTGGTGGCGGTGCAGGTCAAGGGCACCCCGCCCACCGCATCCCCCGGGGCCAGCGCCGAGCTGGGCCAGAGGAACAAGCGCTTCACGCCTGCGGTGCTGGCGGTGCAGACGGGCACCGCCGTCAGCTTTCCGAACTTCGACACGGTGCGCCACCACGTCTATTCGTTCTCGCCGACCAAGACCTTCGAACTCAAGCTCTACGCCGGCACGCCGGCTGCGCCGGTGCTGTTCGACAAGCCCGGCACCGCGGTGCTCGGCTGCAACATCCATGACGCGATGACCGCCTACGTCCGGGTGGTCGACACGCCCTACTTCGCCCGTACCGACAGCGCCGGGCGCGCCCAGCTCGAGCTGCCCGCCGGTGACCACCAGCTGCAGACCTGGCACGCACTGCTGGGTGTGGACGGGCCGGCGCCGGTCCAGCCACTGAAGCTCGGCAGCACCCCCGCCACCGCCGCGGTGAAGCTGAACGCGAAGGCTCCTTGAGATGCCGCTGCCGGCCTTCCTGACGCCCAAGCGCCTGCAGTTCCGCATCGTCGCGCTGTTCCTTGGCCTGCTGCTGGTGGTGCAGCTGGCCAGCCTGCTGCTGATCGGCAACAGCATCAGCGTCAACGCCCGCAGCGCCGTGAACGCCGAGCTGCGCACCGCCGAGCGGGTGTTCGAGCGCCTGCTGGCGCAGAACGCCGGGCGGCTCACCGATGCCGCGCGGCTGCTGGCATCGGACTTCGGCTTCCGCGCCGCCGTGGCAAGCAACGACGGCGAGACGCTGGCCTCCGCGCTGGCCAACCAGGGCGACCGCATCGGCGCGAGCCTGGCGGTGTTCACCGATGCCCGCTTCAACCTGAAGGCCGCCACGCACGACGGCGCCGAGCGCTTCCTGCCCACGCTGCGGCAGCTGGCCACGGCGCCCGACGCCACGCAGCGCCTGGTCCTGCTGGACGGCGAGCCCTACCAGCTGGTGGCCGTGCCGGTGAAGGCGCCGCTGACGATCGGCTGGGTCGCGATGGGCTTCCGCATCGAGGCGAGCCTGCTGCAGGAGATGCAGCAGCTGTCGTCGATCGACGTCGCGCTGCTCACGCAGCGCGGGAGCCCGCCGCGCTGGGACGTGCTGCAGTCCACGCTGGACCCGGCGGCGTCGCCGCAGCTCGTCGAGCAATGGCTTGTGGCGCGCGCGACGCAGGCCACCCACCAGATGTCGCAGAAGGAGCGCCACGCCACCCTGACGCTGAGTGACGACGGCAGCAACCGCCTCAGCGGCCACCTGCTGGCCCGAGACATGGCGCTGGGCCGCGAGGGCGAGCCGCAGACGGTGGCCGTGCTGATGCGCTCGCTGGACGAGGCCACCGCGCCCTACCGGCGCCTCCAGTGGATCCTGCTGGCCTTCACGTTGGTGGCGATCGCGGTGTTCGCCGTCGTCAGCGTCTACACCGCGCGCCGCATCACCACCCCGTTGAAGACACTGGCCGGCTCGGCACGTCGGCTCGGCCAGGGCGACTACGAGCAGGCCGTGCCGGCGCGCACGGACGACGAGATCGGCGAGCTGGCGCAGGCCTTCGAGACCATGCGCCTGGCCGTGCGCGAACGGGAAGGCGAGGTGCGCCGGCTGGCCTTCGAGGACGGGCTCACGCAGCTGCCGAACCGCGAGCAGTTCCGCGCCGACCTGCGGGCCGCGATCCAGCACGCACAGGCCCGCAACGAACCGTGCGCGGTGCTGATGCTCGACCTGGACCGCTTCAAGCATGTCAACGACGTGCTGGGACACCGCTTCGGCGACCGGCTGCTGCAAGAGGTGGCCAAGCGCCTGACGCAGGAGGCCCGGCGCAGCAACGACGTGGTGGCGCGCCTGGGTGGCGACGAGTTCGCGATGCTGATGCCGAGCGCCGACATCGCGCTCGCGCTCGGCATCGCGCAGCGCATCCAGCGCGCCTTCGAGCGCCCGATCTCGCTGGACGACCACACCGTCGACCTGGGTGCCGGCATCGGCATCGCCTGCTGCCCCGCGCACGGCGTCGAGGCGGACTCGCTGGTCAGCCGCGCCGAGCTGGCGATGTACGCGGCCAAGCAGCACCAGCTCGGCGTGAAGGTCTACGACGCGGCACTCGACATGAGCAGCGACGAATCGCTGTCGCTGCTGAGCGAGCTGCGCACCGCGGTCGACCGCGACCAGCTGCGCCTCTATCTGCAACCCAAGATCTCGCTTGCCACCGGCGCGGTGCTCGGCGCCGAAGCGCTGGTGCGCTGGCAGCACCCGCAGCGCGGCCTGGTGCCGCCGGGCAAGTTCATACCGTTCGCCGAACAGACCGGCTTCATCCGCGTGCTGACCGGCTGGATGATCGAGCGCAGCGCAATGGTGCTGCGCCAGATGAACGCCGGTGCGCCGGCCCTGAAGATCTCGGTGAACCTGTCGACCCGCGACCTGCTCGATCAGGACCTGCCGGCCAAGATGCAGCGCCTGATCGACACCCTGGCGCTGAACCCAGGCTCGATGTGTCTCGAGATCACCGAGAGCGCGATCATGGACGACCCGCAGCGCGCCCTGCAGACGCTGGAGCGGCTGCACGCGATGGGCTTCAGGCTGTCGATCGACGACTTCGGGACCGGCTACTCCTCGCTCGCCTACCTCAAGCGCCTGCCGGTCGACGAGCTGAAGATCGACCAGAGCTTCGTCTTCAACATGGAGCGCGATCTCGACGACGCGAAGATCGTGCGGTCCACCATCGACCTGGCCCACAACCTCGGCCTGAACGTGGTGGCCGAGGGCATCGAGACCGCCAAGGCCTGGAAGCTGCTGCAGGCGCTGGGCTGTGACGAGGCGCAGGGCTACTTCGTTGCCAAGCCGATGCCCGAGGCCCTGTTCGCCGACTGGATCCGCGACTGGACCGCACCGCAGGTGCAGGCGGTGCGGCTGGACTCCGACTTCAGCCGGCTGGCGCTCTGACAAGCCCTAATAGCCGCGCTGGCGATCCACCAGATTTGCCAACGGGCGGCCGGCCCGCCAGGCCCGCAGGTTGGCCGCCACCACGCCGGCCGCGCTGCGTGGATCGGTCTGCGCGGCCGCATGAGGCAGCACGGTAACGCGGGGGTGGGACCAGAACGCATGCCCGACAGGCAGCGGCTCCGTCTGGAACACGTCGAGCACCGCGTGGCGCAGCCGCCCGGCATCCAGTGCGGCCAGCAAGTCCGCCTCGACCACGTGCGCGCCGCGCGCCAGGTTGACGAGGCCGGCGCCGGTCTTCATGCGCCCGAGGCGAGCGGCGTCGAACAGGCCTCGCGTGGCGGGCGTCAGCGGCAGCAGATTGAGCACGATGTCGGCCTGCGCCAGCAGCGAGTCGAGCGCGGCCTCGCCGGCATGCGTCTCGATGCCTTCGATGGCGGTCGGCCTCGTGCTCCAACCCCGCACCCGGTAGCCCTGCGCCGCCAGCCGCAGCGCGGTGCCGCGGCCCATCTGCCCGAGTCCCAGCACCGCTACCACCTGTTCGTCGGCGCGGCGCTGGCCGTGCGGCGCCCAGCGTCCTTCGCCCTGCAGTCGGGCGTAGCGGAAGAAACCGCGGTGCAGCGCCAGCACCGCCCACAGCGCCGTCTCGGCCATCGCGGCGCTCATTGCCGGATCGACCATGCGCACGATCGGCACACCGGCCGGCAGCGTCGGGTCGGCCAGCAGGCGGTCGACGCCGGCCCACAGCGACTGGATCAGGCGCAGCCGCGGCAGCCCGGCCAGCGCGCCGGGCCGCGGGTTCGCGACGATCGCGACCTCGATGTCGTCGGCAGCGCCCGCGCTCGATGTCAGCAGGTGTTCGCCGGGCAGCGCGGCGGCCAGCGCCGCGCGCCAGGTCTCGGCTTCGTCGGCACCGACATCGCAGGCCAGCAGCAGGCTCACGGACGCGCGGCCTCCAGCAGGCGCTGCAGCGCTCGCTGCACGGTCTGCGCGCGGATGCCGGTGCGATCGCCCGACAGCTGCAGCAACTCGGCCCGCGGCGCCTGGCCGCGCACCGTCAGACCGAGCCAGACCGTGCCGACCGGCTTGCCCGGCACCGCACCGCCGGGACCGGCGATGCCGGTCACGCTCAGCGCCAGGTCGGCCGGCGCCTGCCGAAGCACTCCCTCGGCCATCGCCAGCGCGACCTCGCGGCTCACCGCACCGTGTCGCTCGATCAGCGCGGCCGCCACACCGAGCGACTGAACCTTGGCCTCGTTGCTGTAGGTGACGAAGCCCCTTTCGAACCAATCGCTGGAGCCGGCCACGGCCGTACAGGCGGCGGCCACCAGCCCGCCGGTACAGCTCTCGGCCGTGGCCACGCGCCAGTGCCGCGCCCGCAGCGCGGCAGCCAGCTGCAGCACCAGCGGCTCCAGGTCGGCGAGATCGAGCCCGCGCGTGCTCATCGGCCGCTCAGACCAGGAAGCGCCACAGCGCGATCACCAGCAGCGTGCACAGCGCGGCCACGCCATCGTCGAACAGGATGCCGAAGCCCTGCGCCCAGCCGATGCCCGGCCCGTCACGACGCCGCTTGAACCGCGCATCGGCCCAGGCCACCGGGCCGGGCTTGGCGGCGTCGAAGTAGCGGAACAGCGCGAAGGCCAGCGCCTGGCCGAGCAGGCCGGCCGGCATCACCAGCCACAGCACGGCCCAGAAGGCCAGCACCTCGTCCCAGACGATGGCGCCGGGATCGGCCACCTGCAGATGGCGCGCGGTGACGGTGCAGGCCCACCAGCCCAGCGCCGCACTGCCGAGCAGCAGCACGGCCCATTGCCCGGCGTCGAGCCAGCGATCGAGCACCACGAAGCTGACCCAGGCCCACAGCGTGCCGACGGTGCCCGGCGCGACCGGGCTGAGGCCGGCCCCGAAGCCCAGCGCGATGGCGTGCGCCGGATGGGCCCACAGGAAGGCCGCGGTCGCGCGACGCGGGGTCGTCGCCGAGGACGCTTGCGGCCGCTCGCTGTTCATGCGGAGAAGTGATCGAACGAGGCCCAGACGCGCTCCACGGCCTGCCCGTCGGCGTCGAGGAGGCGCAGTCCGGCTTCGTGCTCGATGCGGCCGATGCGGCTCACCGCCACGTCGGCCCCGCGCGCGGCCTCGAGCACCCGCGCATGGGCCGCCGGCGGCGCCGTGAAGACGAGCTCGTAGTCGTCGCCGCCGGCCAGCGTGCACAGGCGCTGCAGCGCCAGTGGCTGGGCCGCGAGGTCGGCGCTGCGCGGCACGCGGCCGACGTCGATGCTGGCGCCGACGGCGCTGCGGTGCAGCAGGTGCGACAGGTCGCCGAGCAAGCCGTCCGACACGTCGACCGCCGCACTGGCCACGCCACGCAGCGCGAGACCCAGCGCCACGCGCGGCTGCGGCTGCTCCATCGCGCGCCGCACCCGCTCGAACACCGCGCCAGGCAGCGACACCTGACCGCGAAAGGCCTCCAGCGCGAGCCGCGCGTCACCGACCCCCCCGCCGATCGCATGGCTGACCCAGATCTCGTCATCGGGCTCCGCGCTGCTGCGCAGCAGCGCGGAGCCCGCCGGAACCTCGCCGAACACCGTGATGCAGAGGTTGAGCGGGCCGGCGGTGGTGTCGCCGCCGATCAGTTCGCAGCCGTGCGCGTCGGCCAGGTCGTACAGCCCGGCCGAGAAGCCGTCGAGCCAGGCCTCGTCGACCCGCGGCAAGGCCAGCGCCAGCGTGCAGGCCAGCGGCTGCGCGCCGCAGGCCGCGAGATCGCTGAGATTGACCGCCAGCGCCTTGTGGCCCAGGCGGCGCGGGTCCACGGTGGGCAGGAAGTGCCGGCCCTCGACCAGCATGTCGCAGGACACCGCGAGCTGCATGCCGGGCCGCAGCGCGAGCAGCGCGCAATCGTCGCCCGGCCCGAGCGCCGCGCGGCGGGTCGGACGGCCGAAATAGCGCGCGATCAGGTCGAACTCGCCGAGGCTCATGGCCGCATTGTCGCTGCGGACCTCGGCGCCGGCAGCCGCGCCCGGCTCAGGGCGGCCGCTGCGCGCCGTGCTCGCGCAGCACGTTGGCCAGCTCGACCGCCGACTTCACGCCCATCTTCTCGAACACGCGCGCGCGGTGCACTTCGACCGTGCGCACGCTGATGTCCAGCGCATGCGCGATCAGCTTGTTCGGGCGGCCGTCGATCACCAGCATCATCACCTCGCGTTCGCGCTCGGTGAGCTCGGTCAGGCGCTGGCGCATCAGCGCGCCGGCGCGGCGCGCCTCGAGCGTCGCGCGGCTGGCGGCCAGCGCCCGCTCGATGCGGTCCACCAGGCTGTTGTCGGAGAACGGCTTCTCGACGAAGTCGAACGCGCCCTGCTGGATCGCCGCGACCGCGGTGGCCACGTCGCCGTGGCCGGTGAGGAAGATGACCGGCATCACCGCCAGCAGGCGCTGCTCGATCAGCCGCTCGAACAGCTGCAGCCCGCTCATGCCGCCGGGCATGCGCATGTCGAGCAGCACGCAGGTGGGGGCGCTGAGGATCGCGTCACCGCGCGCCGCCAGCATGGCCTCGAAGGCCTCGGCCGATTCGTGCGGCTCGGCCAGCAGCCGGCGCGTGCGCAGCAGCCAGGCGATCGCATTGCGCACCACCGCCTCGTCGTCCACGAGGTGGACGACCGGCAGACCCAGCGGCGCGGTGGCCGGCAGCACGCCATGGCTCATGCAGAGACTCCATCGAGAACGCCCGGAGGGGCCGCAGCCGGGGAGGCAGCAGGCCCGGCAGCCGGAAGTGTGAACTCGAAACAGGTGCCGCGCACGCGGCCTTCGCCGTCGCGCAGCGTCGTGAAGTCGAGGGCCCCGCCGTGCTGCTCGACGACCGTGCGGCACAGACTCAGGCCCAGCCCCATCCCTTCGGCCTTGGTGGTGAAGAAGGGCGTGAACAGCCGGGCCGCCACCTCGGGCTCGATGCCGGGGCCGTGATCCGTCACGCTCAGCCGCACCCAGGCGCCGTGGGTGCGGGCGCCGAGCCGCACCACGCGGCGCTCCGCCGGCTCGCCCACCATTGCCTGCAGCGCGTTACGGGTCAGGTTGAGCAGCACCTGTTCGACCATCGTGCGGTCGCACACGACGCGCGGTGACGGGCTGCCGAACTCGAACTCGATGCGCGCGCCGCACTTGCGCGCCTGCAGGCGCAGCAGCGGCATCACCGCCTCCACGAGCTGGTCGCAGCTCAGGCTCTCGCGGCTCTGCTCGCGGCGGCGCACGAAGTCGTGCACGCTGCGGATGACGCGGCCGGCCCGCTCGGCCTGCTCGGCGATGTGCTGCGTGGCCTCGCGGATCATCGCCACGCTCGGCGGATCGGGTCGCTCGCCGGCATCGTCGATCAGGTTCAGCGAGCCGGTCGCGTAACTGGCGATGGCCGCGAGCGGCTGATTGAGCTCGTGGCTCAGCAGCGAGGCCATCTCGCCGACGCTGGCAAGCCGGGCGGTGGCCTGCAGCTGCTCCTGCTGCTGGCGCGCGCGCTCCTCGACGCGGCGCTGCGCGCTGAGATCGAGCACCGCACTCATCCAGCCGCTCTGCAGCCCGTCGGGGCCCACCAGCGGCGCCTCGAAGATCAGCACCGGGAAGCGCTCACCGCCGGCGCGCATGAAGGTGGTCTCGAATCCGTCGCGCGACTCGTGCGCCGGCACGCCCTGCGCCATGCGCTGCACCTGGCGCGCCTCGTAGGCGCTGAGCATCTCGGGCGGCCAGTAGGGCGGCGTGGTCTGCCCGACCAGCTGCTCGGCGCTGAAGCCCACCATCTTGCAGAAGGCCGGATTGACGTAGGTGACCCGGCCCTGCCGGTCACGCGCGCGCAGGCCGGTCACCAGCGAGTCCTCCATCGCGCGGCGCAGCGTCAGCTCCTCACCGAGGCGCTGCTCCGCCGCCGCGCGGCGGCGCACGTCGCGCGCCAGCAGCGCCACCACCGCCGCCAGCGCAAGCGAGAGGCCGAGCACCAGCGAGGTCGCCACGTTGGGGATCAGTCGCGGCGCGCCGGCCGCGCTGTCGAGCCGCAACGCCAGCGTGAGGCTCGACAGGTTGACCAGGCGCTCGGTGACATAGACGCCGGCCCCGCGCGTCAGCCCTCCGCGCGCCAGGCGTGTACCGTCACCCTCGACGAACGACAGCTCGTGGCTGCGCGCCAGTTCAGGCGCGACGGCTTCGTCGATCACCCCGCCGAGCGCCAGCGTGGCCACCATCGCGCCGCGCTCGCCATTCGGACCGATCGGCAGGCAGACGTCGATCACCTCGACCCCGAGTCCGCCGGGCTGAGGCACGAAGTAGCTGCGCGACCAGGCCGGCGCCGCCAGCCGCTGCGCGTCCGCACACGCGGCCTGCGTGTCCAGATCGAGGTCGCTGCGCGCCAGGCTGACGAACAGCGGCCCGCCATAGGGCGAATCGGCGGCCGTCTCGATCACGTTGGCGCCACTGCGCCATTCGATGCGCAGCATCTCGCGCCGCGCACGCAGCAGGTCGGCCGCGTCGGAGCGCCATTGGGCAGGTTGCGGGTCGTTCCACAGCAGGGCCTGCAGGCTCTGCACGTCGCGCAGGAGCAGTTGCCGCACGTTGGCCGCGGCCGAGGCGGCGGCCATCTCCACGCGTTCCTGCTCGCGGTTGTTCTCGTGCTGCACCGTCAGTGCCAGCAGCAGTGTCTGGGCCACGCCCAGCAGTAGCACGAGCAGCGCCCACGGCAGCAGGCGCCGCCAGCGTGAAGCGAGCGGCGCGGGCACGACGGGGGCATCGGCATCGGCCATAGCCTCAGTATCGAGAGCTCGCAAGCGAAAGAGGTAAGCAGTTTCGCGCATGGCCGTTACCTCCGGGATTTGCAACACTGCCCTGCGCAAGCCGCTCTGGCCGCAACAGGGGGTCTTCTTACAATCGTCGACCCGGCCCGCTGCCCCTCGTGCGGTGCGCCTCCCAACACGGAAAGCCAGACCATGCTGACCAACGAAGAAAAGAGTGCGGAACTGCGCCAGGCCGCGCTCGAATACCACGAGTTCCCGACGCCCGGCAAGGTGGCGATCGCCGCCACCAAGCAGCTGGTCAATCAGCGCGACCTCGCACTGGCGTATTCGCCCGGCGTGGCCGCCGCCTGCGAAGAAATCGTGGCCGACCCGGCCAACGCCTACCGCTACACCTCGCGCGGCAACCTTGTGGCGGTGGTCACCAACGGCACCGCGGTGCTGGGCCTGGGCGACATCGGCCCGCTGGCGGCCAAGCCGGTGATGGAAGGCAAGGGCGTGCTGTTCAAGAAGTTCGCCGGCATCGACGTGTTCGACCTCGAGATCGCCGAGCGCAACCTCGACAAGCTGGTCGACTGCATCGCCGCGCTGGAGCCCACCTTCGGCGGCATCAATCTCGAGGACATCAAGGCGCCGGACTGCTTCTACGTGGAGCGCAAGCTGCGCGAACGCATGAAGATCCCGGTCTTCCACGACGACCAGCACGGCACGGCGATCGTGGTCGGTGCCGCGCTGATCAACGGCCTGAAGGTGGTCGGCAAGGACATCGCCAAGGTCAAGCTGGTCACGTCGGGCGCCGGTGCGGCCGCGCTGGCCTGCCTGAACCTGCTGGTGAAGCTGGGGCTGCCGCGCGAGAACATCTGGGTCACCGACCTGGCCGGCGTGGTCTACAGCGGACGCACCGAGCTGATGGACCCCGACAAGGCCGAGTTCGCCCAGCCCACCAGCCAGCGCTCGCTGATGGAGGCGATCGCTGGTGCCGACATCTTCCTGGGCCTGTCGGCCGGCGGCGTGCTGAAGAAGGACATGGTCGCGAAGATGGCGGCCCGGCCGGTGATCTTCGCGCTGGCCAACCCCAACCCCGAGATCTCGCCGGAGGACGTGAAGGCGGTGCGCGACGACGCCATCATGGCCACTGGCCGCACCGACTACCCGAACCAGGTCAACAACGTCTTGTGCTTCCCGTACATCTTCCGGGGCGCGCTGGACTCGGGGGCGACCACCATCACCGACGAGATGGAAGTCGCCGCGGTCTACGCGATCGCCGACCTGGCCCAGGCCGAACAGAGCGAGGTGGTGGCCGCCGCCTACGCCGGCGCCACGCTGAGCTTCGGGCCGGAGTACCTGATCCCCAAGCCCTTCGACCCGCGCCTGATGATGAAGATCGCGCCGGCCGTCGCGCTGGCGGCGGCCGCCTCGGGCGTGGCCACACGGCCGGTGAAGGACATCGACGCCTACCGCGAGAAGCTGCAGGCCTTCGTCTACGCCTCCGGCACGACGATGAAGCCGATCTTCAACGTCGCCAAGCGTGCCAAGGTCAAGCGCGTGGTGTTCTGCGAGGGCGAGGAAGAACGCGTGCTGCGCGCGGTGCAGGTGATCATCGACGAGGATCTGGCGCGGCCGACGCTGGTGGGCCGCCCGCCGGTCATCGAGCAGCGCTGCGAGCGCTTCGGGCTGCGGCTGCAGGCCGGCCGCGACTATGACGTGGTCAACCCCGAGAACGACGAACGCTACCGCGACTACTGGCAGACCTACCACCGCATCATGGCGCGGCGCGGCGTGACCCAGCAGTTCGCGAAGATCGAGATGCGGCGGCGGCTGACGCTGATCGGCGGCATGCTGCTGCACAAGGGCGAGGTCGACGGCATGCTGTGCGGCACCTGGGGCACGACGGCGATGCACCTCAAGCACATCGACGAGCTGATCGGCCTGCGACCGGGTGCCAAGACCTATGCCTGCATGAACGGGCTGATCCTGCCCGGCCGCCAGGTGATGCTTGTCGACACCCACGTCAACTACGACCCCACCGCGGCGCAGCTGGCCGAGATCACGGTGATGGCGGCCGAGGAGATGAAGCGCTTCGGCCTGGTGCCCAAGGCGGCCCTGCTGAGCCACTCCAACTTCGGCTCCAGCAACCAGCCTTCGGCGCTGAAGATGCGCGAGGCGCTCGCGCTGGTGCGCGCGCAGGCGCCCTGGCTGGAGGTCGACGGCGAGATGCACGGCGACACTGCGCTCGATCCCTCGCAACGCAGTGCCCAGATTCCCGACAGCACACTGCAGGGAGAAGCGAACCTGCTGGTGCTGCCGAACATCGACGCCGCCAACATCTCGTACAACCTGCTCAAGACCGCAGCCGGTGGCGGCATTGCGATCGGCCCGGTGCTGCTCGGCGCCGCCAAGCCGGTGCACATCCTGACGCCGTCCGCCACGGTGCGGCGGATCGTGAACCTGACAGCGCTGACGGTCGCCGACATCAACGCCGTCCGCTGAGCGCCGTCGACCCTCGCACCGCCCTCCACGGACCCACGGCGGCGGGCGCCCCGCAAGTCAGTGTCGAGAAGGTCGTCAAGTTTTCCGATATTCAAGACCATTTCAAGAAGTTTGCGCACACAAACAAATCTTGATTTCCCCCTAGGCACTGCTGAAATTTGAGGCAGGCCCTTGAGGTATCGGCCCCAATTCAGTACCATCTGGGCTTCGAATTTCAGGGATAACCCGTGGTCTTCACCGGTCGGTCACACCGGGGATCTGCTTGGCGGCTGGTTGCCGTTGCCTTGCTCGCGGCAGCGTCGGTCGGAGCGACATCCATCGGTTTCGTGACCCAGGCGAAGGACTCGGCGCCGAGAGCGGTAGTGAGTTTGTCCTCACTACCTGTCGAGGCGCAGACGGCCCAACGGCTGATCCACGCTGGCGGTCCCTTCCCGTACTCGAAAGACGGCATCGTGTTCGGCAACCGGGAGCGTTTGCTCCCGCGCCATCCGCGCGGCTACTACCGTGAGTACACGGTGCAAACGCCAGGGTCCCGCGATCGGGGGGCCCGGAGGATCGTGTGCGGAGGCCAGCAAGCCACCGCGCCCGAAGCCTGTTACTACACCGACGATCACTACGCGAGCTTCCGCCTCATCGCGCAGTGAGCCCTACCACCAACAAGGAACGAGGGGGATTTCGACCATGATGCCTTTGCACACCGTCCGTCCCAACATCGTGCAGGCCATCCGCGCATTCCGCGTGGAAGATCTGCAGCTTGCCGCGCAAGACCTCGGCCAGCATTTCCTGTACGCCAATCTGGGATCGGCCCAGTCCAAGCAGGAAGTCCTGGAGGGTATCGCCGAAGCCTTCCTGTTCCCGACGCATTTCGGCAAGAACCTCGATGCGCTGTTCGACTGCATGACCGACCTGGTACACAAGTCGGGCAGCCAGCCGGGTTTCGTGGTGGTGCTGGAACAGCTGCCCGACAATGCCAAATTCGATCGCGAGGCCCGCGAGCAGCTGCTCGACGTCTTCCGCGACGCCGCCGACTTCTGGGGGGAACGCAAGATACCCTTCAGGTGCTTCTATTCTTTTCAGTAGCCCGCTCCCCGGACATCGGGCAGGGAGAGCGGGCGATGGAAGCCCAGAACGACGCGAAGCCGGCCAAGACGCCGGCCGGCGTGATCAGCGTGCAACTGCCCTTCATGAGCAGCGCGTTCGACACGGCGGGGTGGCTGGTCGCGGCCTGACGATCTCGCACGCGGCCGACCCTGACAACGGGCCCTGAGGGGTCCGTTGTCGTTTCAGCGCTCGCCGGGCGTCAGCGCCAGGGCCAGAGCCAGAGCCAGGTAATCGGCCACCGGCACTTCCTCGGCGCGGCGCTGCGTGTCGAAGGTCCCGCTGAAGCCGCGCGACTCGAGCCACTTTCCCAGCGTGTGCCGCAGCAGCTTGCGACGCTGCGAGAACGCCGTCGCCACCAGCTCGCCGAGCAGCGCGGCATCGACCGCAGGCGGCGCTGGGAACGGCAGCATGCGGACCACCGCCGAATTCACGCGCGGCGGGGGTTCGAAAGCCTCGGGCGGCACGTCGAGCACCGACTCGATGTCGTAGCGCCACTGAAGCATCACGCTGAGCCGTCCATAGTCCTTGCTGCACGGGGCGGCGGCCATGCGTTCGACAACCTCCTTCTGCAGCATGAAGTGCTGGTCCTCGACCTGCGCCGCGGCCGGCAGCAGATGAAAGAGGATGGGGGTCGAGATGTTGTAGGGCAAATTCCCGACGATCCGCAGCCGGCCCGCCGAGGCCGTGGCCAGCGCGGCAAAGTCCACCCGCAGCACGTCGGATTCGATCACCTGCAGCTCGGCCCGCCGCCGCAGCCGCGCCGCCAGGTCGCGGTCGAGTTCCACGACGGTGAGGCGCTCGCAGCGCGCCACCAGCGGATCGGTCATCGCGCCGAGACCCGGACCGATCTCGACCAGGGCCTGCCCAGGTCGCGGGTCGATCAGGCCGACGATCGCATCGACCACTGCCGCATCGGACAGGAAATGTTGGCCGAAGCGCTTGCGGGCGATGTGCTTCACGCCTGCCGCGGGGCCACCGTCACCGACCTCACGCTCACTGCGGGGGCTCCCTCATCTCCACGTAGGCGCGGGCCCGCACATCGCGCGCCCACTCCTGGTAGGCGCTCTCGAACTTCTGCTCGCGCAGGACATTGCGCGCGATCTCGCGCTGCTGCTTGCGGTCGACCGGGACGCTGCGACGCTCCAGGACCTGGATCAGGTGCACGCCAAACCGCGAGACCACCGGATCCGACACCTGGTTGATGCCGAGGGCCTTCATGGCCTCCTCGAACTCCGGCACGAACTGGCCCGGCGAGGCCCAGCCGAGTTCGCCGCCCTGGGCCGCGCTGCCGTCCTCGGAGTTCTCGCGCGCGAGCTGGGCGAAGCTGGCCTTGCCGCTGTCGACCTGCTGCTTGAACTCCGCCAGCCGGGCCACGGCGGCCGACTGCGTCAGTTGTGCCGAGGTCCGCAGCAGGATGTGGCGAGCGCGCGTCTGCGGCACCATCATGCCGCCGTCGCGCCGCTCCACGACCTTCAGCACATGGAAGCCGGCGCCCGACTGCAGCACCTGCGGCACGATGGCGCCGCTGCGCAGATCGCGCACGGCGTCGGCGAACAGGTCGGGCAGCCGATCGAGCGTGCGCAGGCCCAGAGCCCCGCCCTGTTCCTTCGACCCGGTCGACAGCTCGTTGACGAGACGCGCGAAGTCCTCGCCGCCGCGGGCGCGCTGCAGAGCCTGCTCGGCGAGCGCACGCCGCGGCGCCAGCTCGGCCTCGCCGGCGCCCTCGGGCACGCCGATCAGCAGCTGCGCGACATTGAACTGCGGCGGCGCCACGCCGCTGGCACGGCTGGCCAGCAGGGTCTCGACCTCGCTGTCGCTGATCTTGATGCGCGACTGGACCTCGCGTTCCCGCACCCGCTCGAGCAGCAACTGGTCGCGCAGGTTGCTGCGAAAGCGCGAGAACTCGATGCCGTCGCGCTGCAGGCGCTCGCGCAGCTGCGCCAGCGTGATGCGGTTCTGCGCGGCGACGTTGCCGACGGTGCGGTCGAGCTCGGCCTCGTCGATGCGCACGCCGCTTTCGCGCGCCGCACTGAGCTGGGCGCGCTCGTCGATCAGGGTGTCGAGCATGCGGCGGCGCAATTCGTCGTCAGGCGGCAGCGCCTGCCCACCCTGAGCCGCCTCGCGCCGCAGCGCCGCCAGCCGCTGCTGGACTTCGGCGTTGGTGACCAGTTCCCGGTCGACGATCGCGACGATGTAGTCGGCCGAGCGGACCGGCGACGGCTGCGCGACCGCGTTCGCGACGAAGAGGCTGCAGAGCAGCGCGAGCAGCAGCCCTCTGGCGCAAGGGGGAGAAGACTTCGGCAACATCGATGACAGCAGCTCAGGGGGTCGAGAGGGCCGGCGCGACCACCGGACTGTCGTCGCGCAGCAAACGGTAACCGGGCACATTCTCCCTCAGCACCTTCAACGGGTTGGACCCCAGCCGCGACAAGCCGATCAGCTCCAGCTGGAACAGCAGCCGGGTGGTCGCCTGGCTGCGCCCCGTGGAGAGGCGCTCGGCGACGATGCGGCCGATCCAGCATCCCGAGTCGTACTCGAAGCCGACGATCGAATCGGTGATGCGGGAGTCGCGGCGGCTGTAGTTGACGCGCCCCACGGTGTACCAGGCGCCCGGGCAGCCGGACAGCGGCGCGAGCCGCGAGCGGCCCTCGAAGTCCTCGAGCATCTGGGCATCGCGCGCCAGCACGGCGGCGGCGTGCTCGCGCGCCGGCGCGTTGAGCGGCCACTGCCAGCCCAGCTCGACCTGTTCGCTGGCATTGCGCGTGTAGCGGTAGCTGGTGCTGAGGGTGCGCAAGGGCCCGGGCGAGTAGCGCACGCTCGAAATGGACCGCGCGACACGGCTGGTGTCGGAGTTGTACTGGACCGTGCTGTCGAAGTACCAGTTCCGCACGAGGTTGGTGGAGCCGAGCAGCAGCAGGTCGGACCAGCGCTGCGTGATCGGCGTGCCGTCGGCCGTGATGCGCTGCGTGCGCAGCAGCATGCGCTGCGCGATGCCCAGCCGCAGCGCCTCGGCGCCGGTCGTGCGGTCGAGGAAGCGCGTGGTCACGCCGGCGGTCACCTGGTTCGCGTCCGACACGCGATCGACGCCGGAGAACACGTTGTCGGAGTAGATCGACGTGAAGTTGAAGTCGTTGGCCGCGCTGTCGAAGTTCGGCAGGCCGGTCTGGTCGCGGTAGGGCGTGTTGACATAGAACAGCCGCGGCTCCAGTGTCTGCGTCAGTTCGCGCCCGAAGGCCGTGCTGTCGCGTTCGAAGATCCATGCGCTGTCGAGCGACACCGTCGGGATGACGCGCGACGCGCGCCGACGGCCATCGGCCAGGGACTGGTCGAGGTCGTAGCTGGCCGCGTTGAACGACACCCGGGGTGTCAGCGTCCAGCCGGGCGCACCGGTCGGCGACCAGGGGCGTGCCAGCGAGCCCAGGGCGTGCAGGCGCGAGCCGGTCTGCAGGCTGGGGTCGTCGTTCGAGAAGCGGTTCGCCTCGGTCTCCCACTGCCATTCGAGCCCGCCGGACGCGCCGCGCTGGCGCAGGCCGATCTGCGGTTCGCGCTGGTAGGGCGAGACGATGCGGCTGGCCGGATCGATATCCTGCAGCACCTGCCAGGTCTGCACCCGGGTGTAGGCCACGGTGTCGCCCCAGCCGTGATCGAAGCGGCGCCGCGCGTAGGCATCGGTCGGCAACAGGCGCGGCGTGAGGCTGGGCAGCGTGCCGGCGAAATCCTTCCAGAAGTTGTCGTCCGAGGTGCGCTGCAGCGCCAGGCCGTAGTCGATCTCGCCGACCGTCGCGCCTTCCCAGCGTGCCTCATGGCCGAGGTTCAGGGCCCAGCGCGAGCGATTGGCGACCTGATCGTCGGGCAGCGCATAGGCCTGAACGCGGCCCAGGTAGCCCGGCTCGAGATAGCGGAACTCGGTGTCGAGCGCCGCGCCGCGCCGCGTCATGACCGACGGCGTCAGGGTCGCGTCGCGGTTCGGGGCGATGTCCCAGTAGTAGGGCACGCCGAGCTCGAAGCCGCTCTTGTTGTCGAGCTTGATGCTCGGCGGCAACCAGCCGGACTTTCGTTTCTCGGTGAGCGGGAAGCTCAGCGTCGGTGCGGCCAGGATCGGCACGCCATAGAACCGCAGCACCGCGCCCTCGGCCGTACCCTCCTCGGCTGCCGTGTCGAGCAGCACGCGGTCGGTGCTCAGCAGCCAGGCCGGATCGGGCGCCGGACAGCTGGTGTAGGTGGCACCGTAGGCGATGCCCCGGTTCTCGTCGAGGAAGTCGAAGCGGTCGGCCTGCCCACCGGCGTTGGTGCGGCCGAAGTGGTAGCTCGGCGACTGGAAGTAGCCTTCGAAACGGTCGACCTTCAGCTGCACCTCGGGGCCGCGGTAGACATTGCCGTTGCGCGAGATCTCGACGTTGCCGGTGGCGCGCGCCAGGTCACTCTGCTGCTGGTACTCGACCCGGTCGGCCTTCAGGACCAGCGGGCCGCGGCGGAACTCGACGGCCCCTTCGGCCAGGGTTTCCAGGTCGGGCCGACCCGACAGGCGATCGGCCTCGATCACCAGCGGCCCGCCGCCGTCGTCGGCCTTGATCAGCGGCCCGAAGCGCGCGCCCGTTTCCGGACTCACCTGCAGGCCGGGCCCGGCGACTGGCGTCTGCGCGCGCGCCGCCTCGATCAGCACGCCGCTTCCCGCGGTCGTCATCAGGACCGCGGCCGCGACCGGGCGCAGGGCCCAGGCGCGCCGTGGAGGCAAGACGGTCGCGGCGCGGTCGGCGGTCGGCAAGATCGTGGCAGACAAGAGAAAAGGAGCCGCCGGTCGCGGCGCGCCGCGGCCGCCCGAGCAGCGCCACGGCGACGCCACCTTGCATGCGGTTTGTAGAATCTGATTATTCCACGCGCCTTCGTTCCGGAGGCTGCCGTACCGCAGGACCGCGGGGCCGCCGCGCCGACACACCGTGACCACACCCGAACCGATCCGCTGGACCGACCCCGCCCGGCAGCACGCCTTCATGGACTGGCTGAACGCGCAGGCGGCGGCCCACGGCCTGGTGGTCGGCAGTCTGCGCGCCGCCAGTGCCGACGCCAGCTTCCGGCGCTACTTCCGCATCGACGGTCGCGACGGCCCGCGCATCGTGATGGACGCGCCCCCGGCCCACGAGGATTGCCGGCCGTTCGTCGGCGTGGCCGCGCTGCTGCGCGGCGGCGGCCTCGCAGCGCCCGAGGTGCTGAACTGGGACGAGCCGCACGGCTTCATGCTGCTCAGCGACCTGGGCGCCACCACCTACCTCGAGGCGATCCAGCGCGCGGACCCCGTGCAGTCCAACGCGCTCTACCTGGCCGCGCTCGACGCACTGGTGCAGTTGCAGCGCATCGATGCGCAGGCCCGGGTCCCGAACTACGACCGCGCGCTGCTGCAGCGCGAGCTCGACCTCTTCCCCACCTGGTACATCGAGCGCCACTGCGGGCAGCGGCTCGACGACAAGGCGCTCGCGCAGCTGCAACGCTGTTTCGCGCTGATCCTCGACGCCTGCACCGTGCAGCCCGCCGTGCTGGTGCACCGCGACTATCACTCGCGCAACCTGATGCTGCCGCGCGAGCCGGGCGGCCCACCGGGCCTGCTGGATTTCCAGGACGCCGTGTGGGGCCCGATCAGCTACGACCTCGCGTCCCTGCTGCGTGACGCCTACGTCGAGTGGGACGAGTCCACCCAGCTCGACTGGGCGGTGCGCTATTGGGAACGCGGTCGCAAGGCAGGCCTGCCGCTGGACGCCGACTTCGGCAATTTCTGGCGTGACTTCGAATGGATGGGGCTGCAGCGTCATCTGAAGGTGCTGGGCATCTTCGCGCGACTCTCGCACCGCGACGGCAAGGACGGCTACCTCAAGGCCCTGCCGCTGGTGTGGCGCTACGCGCACCGCGTGGCCAGCCGCTACAACGGCCTGGGCCCGCTGGCGCATCTGCTGGAGCAGCTCGCCGGGACGCAGCGAGAGAGCGGCTACACATTCTGAGCGAGGGTCGAAGGTGCCACGCTTTCTCGTCGACCTGCCGTTGGCCGATGGCCTGGAGGCGCCCTTGCCCGCCGCTGCCGCACGCCACGTGCAGGTGCTGCGGCTGCAGCCGGGCGACGGCCTCACACTGTTCGACGGCCGCGGCAGCGAATGGGAGGCCCGGGTGCTGCAGATGGGCCGCAGCGAGGTCCGGGTCCGCGTTGGCGCCTCGCAACCGGTGGACCGAGAGCTGCCGCTGCCGATCACGCTGGCGGTCGGCATGCCCGCCAACGAACGCATGGACTGGCTGGTCGAGAAGGCCACCGAGCTGGGCGTGTCGACCTTGCAGCCGCTCGTCTGCGAGCGCTCGGTGCTGCGCCTGAGCGGCGAGCGCGCCGACAGGAAGCTGGCGCACTGGCAGGGCGTGGCGAGCGCCGCGGCCGAGCAGTGCGGCCGCGCCACGCTGCCGCGTCTGCTGCCGGTGCGTGCCTTCGGCGAGTGGCAACGCGCGTTGCGGCCCGATGCGACCGAGGCGCGCTTCGTGCTGAGCCTGGCCGAGGGCTCGCGTCCGTTCGTCGAGGCCCTGCCGCCGGCCCTGCGGGCCGGGCAAGGCCTGCTGTTCCTGAGCGGGCCCGAAGGCGGCCTCTGCGACACCGAGGATGCGCAGGCGCGCGCGGCCGGCCTGCAGCCGATCACGCTCGGCCCGCGGGTGCTGCGTGCGGAAACCGCGGCGCTCACCGTGCTGGCCGCCGTGGCGGCGCTGTTCGGCTGAGGGGCGCGCCCGCGCGGGCACCGTACGCTGCCGAGGGGCTCTGCGCCGCCGCTCGCCTGCGGGCCTCACAATCGGCGCGGGGACGGTCCCCGCGGGAGCACGTGATGGGTTTGCTGGACTCGGTGATCGGAGCCCTGGGCGGCTCCCAGGCGAACGGGCAAGGCGACGCACTGCAGGCGGTGATCGCGATGCTGGCGCGCGGCGGGCAGGGCGGCGGCGGGCTCGACGGCCTGGTGCAGCAGTTCCAGCAGGGCGGCCTGGGCGACCTGATCGCCTCCTGGGTCGGCACCGGCCAGAACCTGCCGGTGTCGGCCAGCCAACTGCAGGATGTGCTGGGCAGCGACATGCTGTCGCAGTTCGCCCAGCAGCTGGGCCTGCCTCCGGGCGAGGCGGCTGGTCAGCTGTCGCAATTGCTGCCGCAGGTGGTGGACAAGCTCACGCCCAATGGCCAGCTGTCGGACATCGGCAGTTCCGGGCTGGGCGACCTGGGCAGCGTGCTGGAGCGGTTCAGCCGGCCCTGAAGAAGCGACAAGGCCCGCACACGGCGGGCCTGGTGTCGTGAGCGGGCCGGCGGCGACACAGCCCGTCGCCCCGCCCTCCTCGCCTTACTTCTTGCGGAACTTGCGCAGCGCGGCGATCTGCGCGGCCATGGCTGCGAACTCGCCCTGGGCCTTGGCGAAGTCGATGTCGCTCTTCGCGTTCTTCATCGCCTCTTCGGCGGCCTTCTTGGCCTCCTCGGCCTTGGCCTCGTCGAGGTCGTGACCGCGGATCGCGGTATCGGCCAGCACCGTGACACGGTCCGGCTGCACCTCGAGAATGCCGCCGGCCACGAACACGAACTCTTCCTCGCCGTTGTCGGCACGCTCCACCCGCACCGCACCCGGCTTGATGCGCGTGATCAGCGGGGTGTGGCGCGGATAGATGCCGAGCTCGCCCATTTCGCCGGGCAGCGCGACGAACTTCGCTTCGCCCGAGAAGATCGAGGCCTCGGCGGAAACCACGTCGACATGAATCGTTGCCATGCTCGGTATTCCTTAGCGTGTTGAAGAAGGTTCAGAAAGCAAGCAGTCGGGTCGGGAGCAAGGCGCCGCGCGGAACCGGGCTTCCTGCCCGGTGAGCACGGCAACGCCGCGCCCGGCCCGAATGCGCTGCTTACTGGATCTTCTTCGCCTTTTCGAAGGCTTCGTCGATGGTGCCCACCATGTAGAAGGCCTGCTCCGGCAGCGAGTCGCACTCGCCGGCCACGATCATCTTGAAGCCGCGGATGGTTTCCTTCAGCGGCACGTACTTGCCCGGCGAGCCGGTGAAGACTTCGGCCACGTGGAAGGGCTGCGACAGGAAGCGCTGGATCTTGCGGGCGCGCGCCACGGCCAGCTTGTCTTCCGGCGCCAGTTCGTCCATGCCGAGAATGGCGATGATGTCGCGCAGTTCCTTGTAGCGCTGCAGCACCTGCTGCACGGCACGCGTGGTGTTGTAGTGCTCTTCGCCGACCACGTTCGGGTCGATCTGGCGCGAGGTCGAGTCCAGCGGATCCACCGCGGGGTAGATGCCCAGCGAGGCGATGTCGCGCGACAGCACCACGGTGGCGTCCAGGTGGGCGAAGGTGGTCGCGGGCGAGGGGTCGGTCAGGTCATCCGCCGGCACGTACACAGCCTGGATCGAGGTGATCGAGCCGACCTTCGTGGACGTGATGCGTTCCTGCAGGCGGCCCATCTCCTCGGCCAGCGTCGGCTGGTAGCCCACCGCCGACGGCATCCGGCCCAGCAGCGCGGACACTTCGGTCCCGGCCAGCGTGTAGCGGTAGATGTTGTCGACGAAGAACAGCACGTCGCGGCCTTCGTCGCGGAAGGACTCGGCGATCGTCAGGCCGGTCAGCGCCACGCGCAGACGGTTGCCCGGGGGCTCGTTCATCTGGCCGTAGACCATCGCGACCTTCGACTGCGTCAGGTCCTCCTGGACCACGACCTTCGAGTCCGACATCTCGTGATAGAAGTCGTTGCCCTCGCGGGTGCGCTCGCCGACGCCGGCGAACACCGACAGCCCCGAGTGGGCCTTGGCGATGTTGTTGATCAGCTCCATCATGTTCACGGTCTTGCCGACGCCGGCGCCGCCGAACAGGCCGACCTTGCCGCCCTTGGCGAACGGGCAGATCAGGTCGATCACCTTGATGCCCGTCTCGAGCAGCTCCTGCGACGGGCTCAGCTCGTCGTAGGCGGGCGCCTTGCGGTGGATCGGCATGCTCAGCTCGGCGCTGACCGGACCGCGCTCGTCGATCGGGCTGCCCAGCACGTCCATGATGCGGCCCAGCGTGGCCTTGCCGACCGGCACGGTGATCGCCGCGCCGGTGTTGCTGACCATCAGGCCGCGGCGCAGGCCGTCGGACGAGCCCAGCGCGATGGTACGGACCACGCCGTCGCCGAGCTGCTGCTGCACCTCGAGCGTCAGGGCCGAGCCTTCCATCTTCAGCGCGTCATAGACACGCGGCATCTGGTCCCGCGGGAACTCCACGTCCACGACAGCGCCGATGCACTGGACGATCTTGCCGACGGCTGCTTGAGTGTTCGCCATTTTTCAGTTCCTTCAATCAATAGTCTTTGCGTTGCGTCTGCGGGTGCGTCGGGCCGTCATCAGCCCACCGCGGCCGCGCCGCTCACAATCTCTGAAAGCTCTTTGGTGATCGCCGCCTGGCGGGTCTTGTTGTAGACCAGCTTGAGCTCGCCGATCAGCGTGCCCGCGTTGTCGGTCGCGGCCTTCATCGCGACCATGCGCGCCGACTGTTCCGACGCCATGTTCTCGGCCACCGCCTGGTAGATCAGCGCCTCCACGAAGCGCAGCAGCAGGTCGTCGATGACGGTCTTGGCGTCGGGCTCGTAGAGGTAGTCCCAGCCGTGCTCGCCGGCGTCGGCCTTCAGCTTGTCGGAGGCCAGCGGCAGCAGTTGCTCGACCACCGGCTCCTGCTTCATCGTGTTGATGAAGCGGGTGTAGCAGAGGTAGACGGCATTGAGCTTGCCCTCGGCGTAGGCGTCGAGCAGCACCTTGACCGGCCCGATCAGCCGCTCCAGGTGCGGTGCGTCGCCCAGCTGGGTGGCGTGCGACACCACCTTGGCGCCGATGCGGTTCAGGAAGCCCAGGCCCTTGTTGCCGATCGCCACCGCCTCGGCCTTGCTGCCCTGCGACTCCAGCTCGCGCAGCTTGCCGGTGACGGCACGCAGCACGTTGGTGTTCAGGCCGCCGCACAGCCCCTTGTCGGTGGTGACGACGACGAAGCCCGCGGTCTTGGCGGCCGTCGCGCTCACCGCCATGAAGGGGTGGGTGTACTCGGGGTTGGCCTGCGCGAGGTTGGCCGTGATGTTGCGGATCTTGTCCGCGTAGGGCCGGGCCGCACGCATGCGCTCCTGCGCCTTGCGCATCTTCGAAGCCGCGACCATTTCCATGGCCTTGGTGATCTTCTTGGTGTTCTCGACGCTCTTGATCTTGCCGCGTATTTCCTTGCCGGCTGCCATCGCGCGCTCCTTGTCGTGAGAGGGTCAGGCGCTTACGCGAAGGACTTCTTGAAGGCACCGATGGCGGCGGCAAGCTCGGCTTCGCTGTCCTTGTCCAGCGCCTTGCTGTCCTCGAGCTTCTTCAGCAGCGCAGCGTGGCTGGTCTTCAGGAACTGGTGCAGGCCCGATTCGAAGGCGAGCACCTTCTTGACATCGACGTCGTCGAGGAAACCCTTGTTCACCGAGTACAGCGTCGCGGCCATCAGACTGATCGGCTGCGGCTGGTACTGCTGCTGCTTGAGCAGCTCGGTCACGCGCGCGCCGCGGTCGAGCTGCTTGCGGGTGGCATCGTCCAGGTCGGAGGCGAACTGCGCGAAGGCCGCCAGTTCACGGTACTGCGCGAGGTCGGTCCGGATGCCGCCCGACAGGCCCTTAACCAGCTTGGTCTGGGCGGCGCCCCCCACGCGCGACACCGAGATACCGGCGTTGATCGCGGGACGGATGCCGGCGTTGAACAGGTTGGTCTCGAGGAAGATCTGGCCGTCGGTGATCGAGATCACGTTGGTCGGCACGAAGGCCGAAACGTCACCGGCCTGGGTCTCGATGATCGGCAGCGCGGTCAGCGAACCGGTCTTGCCCTTGACGGCGCCCTTGGTGAACTTCTCGACGTAGTCGGCGTTCACGCGCGCGGCGCGCTCGAGCAGACGGCTGTGGAGATAGAACACGTCGCCGGGATAGGCTTCGCGGCCCGGCGGGCGGCGCAGCAGCAGCGAGACCTGACGGTAGGCGACCGCCTGCTTGGACAGGTCGTCATAGATGATCAGCGCGTCTTCGCCGCGGTCGCGGAAGTACTCGCCCATCGTGCAGCCCGAGTAGGCCGACACGTACTGCATCGCCGCCGATTCCGAGGCCGAGGCCGCCACGACGATCGTGTAGCTCATCGCACCAGCCGCTTCGAGCGAGCGCACCACGTTCTTGATCGACGAGGCCTTCTGCCCGATCGCGACGTAGACGCAGGTCATGTTCTGACCCTTCTGGTTGATGATCGCGTCGATCGCCACCGCGGTCTTGCCGGTCTGGCGGTCACCGATGATCAGCTCGCGCTGGCCACGGCCCACCGGCACCATGGAGTCGATCGACTTCAGGCCGGTCTGCACCGGCTGGTCCACCGACTTCCGTGCGATCACGCCCGGCGCGACCTTCTCGATCACGTCGGTCATCTTGGCATTGATCGGGCCCTTGCCGTCGATCGGTTGACCCAGCGCATTGACCACGCGGCCGATCAGCTCCGGGCCGACCGGCACTTCCAGGATGCGGCCGGTGCACTTGACCGTGTCGCCTTCGGAGATGTGCTCGTACTCGCCCAGGATCACGGCGCCGACCGAGTCACGCTCGAGGTTCAGCGCGAGACCGAAGGTGGCCTGTCCGTCCTTGGTGGCGGGGAACTCCAGCATTTCGCCGGCCATCACCTCCGACAGGCCGTGCACGCGCACGATGCCGTCGGTCACCGACACCACGGTGCCCTGGTTGCGGATGTCCGACGAGGCGCCGAGCCCCTCGATGCGGCTCTTGATCAGTTCGGAAATTTCAGCGGGATTCAGTTGCATGGCTAGCTCCCAGTCTCTTCAGGCGCCCTGCGGCGTCGACGACCGAACCCGACGACTCGCGCCTCCGGGCGGATTGATTCAAATACGGCTCAGGCGGTCAGCGCGACCTTCATGTGCTCGAGACGGGCCTTGACCGAGGTGTCGAGCACCTCGTCGCCGACCACCACCCGGACACCACCGATCAGCTCTGGCTCGAGCTGCACCGTGGCGGACAGCCTGCGTCCGAAGCGCTTCTCCAGCGTCGCCACCAGGTCGGCCAGTGCGGCCGGCTCGATGGGAAAGGCGCTGTAGACGATGGCGTCGGAAACGCCCGAACTCGCGTTGACCAGCGCGTGGAACTGCGCGGCGACCTCGGGCAGCGCCGACAGGCGCCCGTTCTCGATCATGGCGCGCAGCAGGTTCTGCACGCCCGGCACCAGCGTCTGCTTGGTGACGCCGGCCACGAGATCGAAGACCTGCTGGGCCGCCACCTTCGGGCTGTCGGCGAACTGCCGCAGCACCGGGTCGGCAGCGACCGCGCCGAGCGCGGCCACCTGCTCGGCCCAGCCGGCCGCCTCGCCCTTCGGCGCGGCGCGGAACAGGGCCTCGGCGTAGGGGCGCGCGATGGTTGCGAGTTCAGCCATCGTCAGAGCTCCGTCTTCAGACGCGACAGCAACTCGGCGTGGACACCGGCGTTGACTTCGCGCTTGAGGATCTGCTCGGCGCCCTTGACGGCCAGCGCGGCGACCTGCTCGCGCAGGGTCTCGCGCGCCTGTACCAGCTGCTGCTCGGCTTCCGACTTGGCGGCGGCGACGATCTTGCTGCCTTCCTCGGTGGCGCGCTTCTTGGCGTCCTCGACGATCGCGAGGGCGCGCTTCTCGGCATCGGCCAGGCGGCGCGCATTCTCGTCACGTACCGAGGCAAGCTGTTCCTCGACCCGCTTGTTGGCCGAGGCCAGCTCGGTCTTGGCACGGTCGGCCGCGGCCAGGCCGTCGGCGATCTTGCTCGCGCGCTCGTCCAGCGCCTTCGTGATGGGCGGCCACACGAATTTCATCGTGAACCACGCCAGGATGAAGAACACCACCAGCTGCGCGAAGAGCGTTGCGTTCAGACTCACGGCAACACCTTTCTAGTGCGGTTGGAGGGACGGCCGGATTACTTCAGCACGAAGGGGTTGGCGAACGCGAACATCATCGCGATACCGACGCCGATCAGGAAGGCCGCGTCGATCAGGCCGGCGAGCAGGAACATCTTGGTCTGCAGTTCGTTCATCAGCTCGGGCTGACGGGCGGCAGATTCCAGGTACTTGCTGCCCATGATGCCGATGCCGATGCAGGCGCCGATGGCACCCAGACCGATGATCAGGCCGGCGGCGAGGGCAACAAAACCGAGAACGTGTTCCATGGTGACTCCTTCAGAGGGGTGGTTGTAGTGAGAGAAAGAAGAACGAATCGAGCGCGAGCGGTCAGTGGGCGTCGTGCGCCTGACCGACATAGACCAGGGTCAGCATCATGAAGATGAAGGCCTGCAGGGCGACGATCAGGATGTGGAAGATCGCCCAGGCGGTGCCGGCCAGGATGTGGCCGATCCACATCGCGATGCCGGTGCCGGAGGCGAAGCCGACGCCCCCCATCAGCGCGATCAGCATGAACAGCAGTTCGCCGGCATACATGTTGCCGAACAGCCGCATGCCATGCGACACCGTCTTCGCGAGGAACTCGATGATCTGCATCGCGAAATTGAACGGATACAGGAACCACTTGTCGCCGAACGGCGCTGCGAAGAGCTCGTGCACCCAGCCGCCGAGCCCCTTGATCTTGATGTTGTAGTAGATGCAGACCAGCAGCACACCGCATGACAGGCCGAGCGTGGTCGACAGGTCGGCGGTCGGCACGACGCGCATGTAGGCGTGGTGCGGGTCGTGGCCGGCCGCGCCGTAGATCGCTTCCCAGATGCGCGGGATCAGGTCCACGGGCAGAAAGTCCATCGAGTTCATCAGGAAGATCCAGATGAACACGGTCAGCGCCAGCGGGCCGACGAACTTGCGCGAGGTGGCGTTGTGGATGATGGACTTGGCCTGGTTGTCCACCATCTCGAGCAGCAGCTCGACAGCGGCCTGAGTGCGACCCGGCACGCCGGCGGTCACGCCCTTGGCGACACGCCACATGAAGAACAGGCCGACGACGCCGAGCAGGATCGACCAGAACAGCGAGTCGACGTTGAACACCGAGAAGTCCACGATGCTGGTCTGCTCGTGGCTCTGCAGGTGCTTCAGGTGGTGCCCGATGTATTCACCGGCAGTGGGTCCGTGTCCCGCAAGATTTCCTTCGGCCGCCATGAGTCAGTCTCGTCCCGCTTCGTTCTTCACCCGGCCCTGCCAGAGCAGCGCCAACCAGTTGACCTTCATGCACACGAGCATGGCGACCAGCAGCGCTGGCCAGCTCAAACCCGGCACGACCTTCGTGGCAGCCGCCAGCATGGCCACTGCCAAACCCACCTTCACCGCCTCCCAGAGCATGAAGCTGAACGCCGCGGCGCCCACTCCTGCCCCCGCGAGGCGGGTGATGCCGCGCGCCAACAGCGCGCCCGGCACCACCACGGCCGCGGCGCCGTAAAGCGCCGACCAGGCCAACTCGCTGCGCTGCGTGGCCAGCCCGATCAGGGCCGCCACCACCAAGCCGACCGCGGCCTGGGCCGCGATCACCCGCCAGGGTGAAACCGGAGGGTGCTTGGCCCTCAGAGCCTGGGCTTCTTCGGGGCTCAGGGTCTTGAAGGGCGCGTCTTCGTCCTCAGCTGTCCCCGGTCCGGGCCAGGCGTTGCGCACATCGGTGGAAGCGCGCTCGCTCATATTCGGACAGGTCAGATTCGGCAAAACCCCGGGAGTGTACGTGATAACCCGGAGCTTTCAACCCTCGCCGAATCCGCCGATTCGCGTGCGCGATAGCCTCTCGACGGACGCCCGCTGCCGTGTTAAGGGGCCAGCCGCCCGGCCTGCTTCGGCCGCAGCCCTCCCTCGGGTCAGTAGGCGTGCGTCCCGACGTGGAGCGAGTGCACCGCCGCGGCATCCGGCGTGCGCAGCGCGTGCAGCGAGGCCTGCGCCGCATGCACCAGCAATCCGAGGTCGGACCCCAGGCCGACGAAATCGAACCCGGCTGCGCGGACCTGGGTGGCCATTTCCGGCGTGCCGGCCAAGGTGCCGATCGGAATGCCCGCCGCACGCGCGCGCTCCGCAGCCTGCGCTACCAGCTTCTGCACCGCCGGGTGCCGTGCATTGCCGCCATGCCCCATGGCCGCCGAAAGATCGGCCGGCCCGATGAACAGCGCATCGACGCCCTCGACCGCGGCGATCTCCTCCAGTGCGTCGAGCGCCTGCGGCGTCTCGAGCTGCAGGATCAGCGCCACGCCCGCGTCGGCCGCCTGCGTGTCGAGGCGCAGCGTGCCGTAGCGCGTGGCGCGGCTCATGCCGGCCACGCCCCGCAGGCCGAGCGGCGGATAGCGCGTGGCCGCCACGGCGCGCCGGGCCTCGGCGGCGCTCTGGACGAACGGCACCATCAAGGTGCTGGCGCCCGCATCGAGCAGGCGCTTGAACAGCACCGCGTCGTTCGCGGGCAGGCGCACGATCGGCACCAGCTTGGTCGTGGCCAGGGCCTGCAGCATCTGCACCACGCCCGGCAGCTCGAGCGGCGAGTGCTCCATGTCGAGCACCGCCCAGTCGAAGCCGGCATGGCCGATGGCCTCGGCCACCAGCGGGCTGGCCGACATGACCCAGGTGCCGAGCGGCACGCGCTGATGGCTGGCGCGCGGGTGCGCGTCGACACCACGGGCCGGGTTCTGCAACAGCTGCTTGAAGGCGTTCATCGCGGTCTCCCCGGCGGCACGACGGCGCCGCCTCGACACTCCAACCACCGACCCGGGACTCAGTACAGCGAGCCGGACCCTTCGAGCCCGACCCGCAGGTAGTGTGCGCCGGGAATCGGGTTGTAGTAGTAGGGTGGTACCTCCTCGAAGCCGAGCGAGGCGTACAGTTCTCGCGCGGCCTCCATGTCGTCGAGCGTGTCGAGCAGCATCGCCGAATACCCGCGGCTGCGTGCGCGATCGATCAGTGCCTGGGCGAGCAGCCGCCCCAGCCCGAAACGGCGGAAGGCGCGACGCACGTAGAGACGCTTCATCTCGCAGGCGTTCGCCTCGTCGGACTCGGGGAGCGGCCGCAACGCGCCGCAGCCGGCCAGTTCACCGTCGCAGTAGGCCAGCAGCAGCACGCCGGCGGGCTCGGCGTAGTCGCCCGGCAGCGCCGCCAGCTCGGCATCGAAATTCTGGAAGCACAGGTCGATGCCGAGCGCCTCGGCGTACTCGCGGAAGATCTGCCGGGTGGCTTCCAGCAGCTCCGGCGTGGCCGGTGAGAGCAGTTCAATGCCGGGACTGGTCATCGCCCGGCGAATTTACACCGCGCCGCCTGCGTCGTGCGGCTCACAGCCGCAAGCTGCCGACGATGCAGGTCACCGAGTCGCCGCCGACCCAGAGGTCCGCACCGACCTGATCCACGTGCACCCGCCCCGCGCGCTCGAGCCGGCTCCCTTGGCTCGCGACGTAGCGCGCCGGCGCCAGACCGGCGCCGATCAGCCACTGCGCCAGGCCGGCGTTCAGGCTGCCGGTGACGGGGTCCTCGGGCACGCCGAGCGAGGGCACGAAGGCGCGCACCTCGAAGGCGGTGTCGTGCCCCGGCGCCTGGGCTCCGATCACGCCGAGGTTGAGCGGCAGCATCGCCGCGTAGTCGGGTTCGAGCGCCAGCACGGCCGCGGCGCTGGGCAACAGCGCGGCCACCCAGCCCGGCCCGTTGTCGACCCATTGCGTCGCCAGCAGCTCGCTGGCGTCGACGCGCAGGGCGCGGGCGATCTGCGCCCGCGTGGCGTCGTCGACCGCACCGCTGCGGCGCAGCGGTGGCGCGGCGAACGCCAGCCGCGCGCCATCCTGCCGGATGCGCACGAGGCCGACGCCGCATTCCTGCACCACCTCATCGGTCCGCGGCCGGCCGCCGGCCTCGAGCCAGGCGTGGCAACTGCCGAGCGTGGGATGGCCGGCGAACGGCAGTTCCTCGGCCGGGGTGAAGATGCGCAGGCGGTAGTCGGCGGCCGGATCGGTGGGCGGCAACAGGAAGGTGGTCTCACTGAGCTGGGTCCAGCGCGCGAAGGCCTGCATCTGCGCGTCGTCCAGGCCCTCGGCGTCGAATACGACCGCGACGGCGTTGCCGCGCAACGGCTCGGCGGTGAACACGTCGACCTGCGCGAAGCGGCGTGCGGGGTTCGTGCTCATGCGGCCCTCCTCAGCGAGAGCGCCGACCCGACCTGCTCGGCCAGTGCCTCGTGCACCACGCGCCCGAGCGTGGCGATCGCGGTGTGCAGCTGCGTTGGCGTCAGCGTGACGAAGCTCAGCCGCAGCGTGCGCGCATCGGCTTGGCCGGCATGGAAGGGCGCACCCGGCACGTAGGCCACGCCGGCGGCGATAGCGCGCGGCAGCAGTGCCGTCGCGTCCAGCCCGGGCGGCAGCCGCAGCCAGAAGAACATGCCGCCGCGCGGCGGTTGCCATTCGGTGCCGGCAGGCAGGTGCTCGCGCAGCGCCGCGGCCATCGCGTCGCGCTGCGCGGTGTGGCGCGCGCGCACGGTCGGCACGTGGCGATCGAGCAGGCCGTCGCGCACGACCTCGTGGACGATGCGCTGGTTGAAGCCCGGCGTGTGCAGGTCGGCCGCCTGCTTGACCTGCAGCAGCTTCGGGTACAGCGCTGGCGGGGCCACCACATAGCCCAGCCGCAGGCCGGGCGCGAGGATCTTCGAGAACGAGCCGAGGTAGATCGTGCCCTGCGGCCAGCGCGCGGCCAGCGGCGCCGGCGGCGGGGCGTCGAACCACAGCTCGCCATAGGGGTTGTCCTCGACCAGCGGCAGCGCAGCCGCCTGCGCCGCGGCCACCAGGGCCTCGCGGCGGGCCTCGGAGATCACCCGCCCGGTCGGGTTCTGGAAGTTCGGCAACAGGTAGGCGAAGCGCGCGCCCGCGGCGCCGGCCAGGGCCTCGGGCTTCGGGCCCTCGTCGTCGGAAGCGAGCGCGGCGAACGCCGGCTCGCAGGGCGCGAAGGCCTGCAGCGCGCCCAGGTAGGTGGGCGTCTCCACCGCGACCGCGCTGCCGGCATCGATCAGCAGCTTGCCGACCAGGTCCAGCCCCTGCTGCGAGCCGGTGGTGACCAGCACCTGCCCGGGCTCGACCACGATGCCGTCGTTGCCCAGCCGGGCCGCGACCCACTCGCGCAGCGGCCCGTAGCCTTCGCTCGCGGCGTACTGCAGCGCCTCCCGCGGGGTGTCGCGCAGCACCCGGGCCGTCGCCTCGCGCAGCGCCTCGACCGGGAAGCCGTCCGGCGACGGCAGGCCGCCGGCCAGCGACAGCACGCCGGGCCGTTCGGCCAGTTTCAGGATCTCGCGGATCGCGGAAGGATTCATGCGCTCGGTGCGCCGCGCCAGGGTCCAGGTCATCGGGGGTCTCCTCCAGGGGTGTCGTCGAGCATCCAGTCCAGCGCCTGCTGCACGTGCAGCCGCGTGCTGTCGAAGCCGGGCAGCGGCAGCGCGGCGGGATCGAGCAGCAGGCCCAGCTCGGTGCAACCGAGCACGACGCCCTGCGCGCCGTCGGCGGCCAGCCGGTCGACCATCGACAGGGTCGCTTGCCGCGAGGCGTTGCGCACGATGCCGCGGCACAGCTCGTCGAAGATCAGCTGCTGCAGCGTGGCCCGGTCGGCCTCGCCCGGCACCTGCATCTCGATGCCGTGGCGCTGCCGCAGGTGGTCGCGCAGGAAGTCCTGCTCCATCGTGAAGCGCGTGCCCAGCAGCCCGATGCGCGTCAGGCCCGCCGCCCGCAGCGCCGCACCGATCGCGTCGCCGATGTGCAGCAGGGGCAGACCGCAGGCCTGCTGCACCGTCGGCGCCACGCGGTGCATCGTGTTGCTGGCGATCAGCAGCCCCTCGGCCCCGGCATCGCGCAATCCGCAGGCGCCCACCGCCAGCTGCTCGGCCGCAGCGTCCCAGCGGCCCTCGCGCTGCATCGCCGCGATCGGCTCGAAGTCGAGGCTGTGCAGCCGCAGCGATGCACTGTGCAGGCCCCCGAGGCGCTGCGCGACGCCGCGGTTGAGATCGCGGTAATAGATCAGCGTGGATTCCCAGCTCATGCCGCCGAGCACGCCGAGCGTCCTCATGCCGCCCCCCGCACCGGCATGCGCTTGCCGATGAACACCGTGGCGATCACCGCGAGCGCGAAGGCCAGGGTCAGCGCGTCGAGCCGCTCGCCCAGCAGCGGCACCGCGGCCAGCATCGACACGAAGGGCTGCAGCAGCTGCACCTGGCTCACGCGCACGGTGCCGCCGAGCGCGAGGCCGCGGTACCAGGCGAAGAAGCCCAGCCACATCGAGAACAGCGCCACATAACCGAAGCCCAGCCAGGCGCCGCCGCGCACTGCACTGAAATCCACGCTGGCGGCAGCCCACAGCGTCAGCGGCAGCGTGAGCGGCAGCGCGCCGACAAGCACCCAGCAGATCACCTGCTCGGGCCGCATCGCGGTCGACAGCCGCGCGCCGTAGACATAGCCGACGGAGCCGCTCGCCACCGCGATCAGCAGCAGGCCGTCGGCCAGGCTCAGGCGCCCGCCGCCCTGCAGCGCGGCGTAGCCGAGCACCAGGCCGCAACCGGCCAGCGCGCAGACCCAGAACCCGCGCGAGGGCCGCTGCCGCAGCGCCAGCACCGCGACCACCGCGGTGCCGAGCGGCAGCACGCCCGTGATGACGGCAGCATGGATCGCCGCCACCTCGCGCAACGCCAGCGCCAGGAACAGCGGGAAGCCGATCACGACGCCGCTGGCGGTGACCGCGAACTCGCGCAGCTGATGCCGCTGCGGCCGCGGTGCGCGCGCGGCCCACAACCACAGCGCCGACAGCAGCCCGGCCACCGCAGCCCGCCCGGCGGTGACGAACAGCGGCGTAAGCTGCGGGTCGCCGACATCGCCGACCGCAAGCCGCGTCATCGGCGTCGTGATCGCGAAGATCACCACGCCCAGCAGTCCGAGCCACAGGCCGCGCACTTCGTCGCGGTGGCGGGCGGTGGAACCAGCGGCATTCACGGGCAGGGCTTGTGTCGGCATGCGAAAGCACTGTACGCTCCGAACCAATACACCAACAGTACAGAATCTCGCGTCAACCGCCAATCTGTACTGGCGCTACCGACGACACACGCCGCCATGCTGACCCGTGACGCCACCACCACGCTGACCGAGCAACTCGCCGAGCGCTACGCCGAGCGCATCCGCAGCCGCCTGCTGGCGCCCGGCGCCCGCCTGCCGTCGGTGCGCGACTGCGCGCAGCGGCATGGCGTGAGCCCGCACACCGTGGTGGCCGCCTACGATCAGCTGCTTGCCCAGGGACTGATCGAGGCCCGTCGTCAGCGCGGCTTCTTCGTGCGCAATGCTGTCGCGCCGGCACGCAGCACGCGGGCCGCGGCCCCGGCGGAGAGCCGTCCGGTCGCGCCGGTCGACGCGACCGCCCTGATCCGCAGCATGTTCCACCACCCCGGCGCCCGGCCCTCGCCCGGCCTGGGCACGCTGCCGCCCGAGTGGCTGGATCTCGCCCTGCTCGGCGGCGCGCTGCGTCGCGTGAGCCAGGGCGACGGGCTGGCGGGCCACGCGCTGCACTACGGCGATCCGGCAGGCGACGGCCGGCTGCGCGCGGCGCTGTCGCTGCGCCTGGCCGACCTCGGCATCGCCGCCGAGCCCGCGCAGATCGTCACGACGCTGGGCGCGACACAGGCGCTCGACATCGTCTCGCGCACCCTGCTCGCGCCGGGCGACGCGGTGCTGGTCGACGAGCCGGGCTGGGCCGTGGAGTTCGCCCGCCTGGCCCAGCTCGGCATGCGCGTATTGCCGGTACCGCGCGGCGCCGACGGCCCCGATCTGGCGGTGATGCGGCGCCTGATCGAGGCGCACCGGCCACGGCTCTACGTCACCGTCTCGGTCCTGCACAACCCGACCGGCTCCACGCTGTCGCTGGCCGGCGCCCACCAGCTGCTGACGCTGGCGCAGGCGCACGACTTCCACATCGTCGAGGACGACACCTACGCCTGGCTGGCCCCGGCGCACGCGCCACGCGTCGGCGCGCTCGACGGCCTGCAGCGCAGCATCTACATCTCGGGGTTCTCGAAGATCCTCGCGCCAAGCTGGCGGGTCGGCTACATCGCCGCGCCGCCGGCCCTGGTGCAGCGGCTGGTCGATGTGAAGCTGCTGACGTCGCTGACGACGCCGGTGCTGACCGAGCAGGCCGTCGCGGTCTGCCTGGAGCAAGGCGCGCTGCGCCGCCATGCCGAGCGTGTGGTGGTCCGGCTCGACACCGCACGCGCGCGCAGCATCGACCTGGCGCAACGCCACGGCTGCACGCCGGCCGCTCCGCCGCAGGGCCTGTTCGCCTGGCTCGACACCGGTGTCGACACCGACCGGCTGGCCCTGGCCCTGCTCGACGACGGCTGGCTGATCGCGCCCGGCTCGCTGTTCCACGCCACGCGGCGGCCGAGCGGGCTGATGCGCATCAACGTCGCGACCTCTCAGGACCCCGCGTTCTGGCGCGCGCTGGACCGCCGCCGCACCGAACTGCAGCGCCGCGGCGCGCGCGCCTGAGCGCGCGCACGGCACTTGCAAGCCTTGCGACGGCCCGCTCGGCGTACAGACACTTACAATTGCCGCCACGCATGGACGAGCCCACCATCCCCTTCGGCGAACCGGAACTCTGGCGGGTCAGCACGTTCCAGCGGGCCATGGGCGGCGGCGGTGGCGGCAGCACCTCCAGCGAAGGCGGCTCGCGCTACGCCGCGCTGAGCCCCTCGCTGATGGCCGACCTGCAGCGTTTCGAGAGCCATGACAACGGCGCCGAGGTGCTGGAGGTGCTGGCTGCCTGCCTGCGCCACGCCCAGGACATGGCGCTGCACCTCGACCGCGACGGCCATGTGCTGCCGCTGACGGTGTTCCCCCGCGAGCACCTGTTCCACACGCCCCTGCCGCTTGAGGCCCTGTATGCGACGCGCTTCGACACGGTGCAGTTGCTGCAGGTCGAGCAGGCGCTGCTGCACGCGCCGAACCGTGGCCGCGACGACATGGCCGCGCCGGCCGAGATGTGCCATCCGCTGGGCCCGCTGCTGTGGCACATGGCGCTGCACGGCCCGCGCCACGAGCTGCTGCCCGAGCTGGCCGGGCCGGCCGTCTACCGGGTCGCGCCGGATCTCGCCACGCCGACCGTCCTGAGCGGCGCGCTGGCCGCCGCGGTCGGCCGGCTGCGGCAGGAACCGATCTCGTTGCGCGCGCTGGCCGCCTGGCCGGGCTTCGACCGCGAACGCGCCTCGCGGCTGCTCAACGGCCTGTACCTGCAGGCCGGGCTGATCGTCAGCCGCACCCACCCGAGCGCCAGCGGCGACTCCTGGTTCAGCAATCTCGGCAAGTGGTAGCCGCCGGCAGGCGGCGCCCCTGAGGGCTCAGCGGCTGCCCAGCACTTCCCAGCGTTCCAGCGCCGCCATCAGCTCGTCCTCGATACGGGCATAGCGCGCCTGCACCTCGGCCACGCGCTGCGGCGCCTCGGCGTAGAGGGCCGTGCCGCCGAGCTGTTCGCCCAGCGTGCGCTGCTCCGCTTCGAGCGCTTCGATGCGCGCCGGCAGCGCGTCGAGTTCGCGCTGCTCCTTGAAGCTGAGCTTGGCGCGCTTCACCGGCGCGGCGGCGACCGGCGCGGGGGCCGCCACGACGGATGGCGCCGCACCGGCGCGCCTGGCCGCGGTCGCCTGCAGCGCACGCGCGCGCTCGGCCTGCAGCAACCAGTCCTCGACGCTGCCCTCGTACTCGCGCCAGCGCCCCTCGCCTTCATGGACGATGGTGCTGGTGACCACGTTGTCGAGGAAGCGCCGGTCGTGGCTGACGAGGAACACCGTGCCGGGGTAGGTCTGCAGCAGCTCTTCCAGCAGTTCCAGCGTGTCGATGTCGAGGTCGTTGGTCGGCTCGTCGAGCACCAGCACGTTGGCCGGCTTGGCGAACAGCCGCGCCAGCAGCAGGCGGTTGCGCTCGCCGCCGCTCAGGCTGCGCACCGGCGAGTTGGCGCGCGCCGGCGCGAACAGGAAGTCGCCCAGGTAGCTCATCACGTGCTTGCGCTGGCCGGCGATCTCGACCCACTCGCTGCCGGGACTGATGGTGTCGGCCAGCGTCGCATCGAGGTTCAGCACCTCGCGCATCTGGTCGAAGTAGGCCACCTGCAGGTTGCTGCCGGTGCGCACCGTGCCGCTGTCGGGCGCCAGCGTGCCGAGGATGAGCTTGAGCAGCGTGGTCTTGCCAGCACCGTTGGCGCCGATCAGGCCGACCTTGTCGCCGCGCAGCAGCGTGGCGCTGAAGTCGCGCACGATGGTCTTGTCGCCATAGGCCTTGCTCACGCCCTCGAGCTCCGCAACGATCTTGCCGCTGCGCGAGCCGGCATCGACCTCGAGCGAGACGCGGCCCACCGAGTCGCGCCGCGCCGCGCGCTGCGCACGCAGCACCTCCAGCCGCTTGATGCGGGCGACGCTGCGGGTGCGCCGCGCCTCGACGCCCTGGCGCACCCACACCTCCTCCTGCGCGAGCAGCTTCTCCTGGCGCGCGTTGTAGAGCGCCTCGTCGGCCAGCTCGCGCTGCTTGGTGGCCTCGTAGGCCGCGAAATTGCCGGGGTAGCTGCGCAGCACGCCGCGGTCGAGCTCGACGATGCGGGTCGACACCGCATCGAGGAAGGCGCGGTCGTGGGTGATCAGCAGCACGCTGCCGCGGAAGGCCTTCAGCAGTTCCTCCAGCCAGCGGATCGCGTCGAGGTCCAGATGGTTGGTCGGCTCGTCGAGCAGCAGCACGTCGGGCGCGGCGACCAGTGCCTGCGCCAGCGCCACGCGCTTCTTCGTGCCGCCCGACAGCGGGCCGACCCGCGCGTCGGGCGCGAGCTGCAGCCGCTCCAGCGTCTCGGTGACGCGCTGCTCCCAGGTCCAGCCGTCCATCGCCTCGATGCGGGTCTGGATCGCGTCGAGGTCGTCGTGCGCATCGTGCGCCTCGTAGCGCTCGCGCAGCGCCTTCACCTCGGCAAGGCCGACGCTCACCGCGTCGAACACGCTGGACTCGGGGTCCAGCACCGGCTCCTGCGCCACCAGCGCGAGCCGCAGGCCCTGCTGCAGCTGCAGCGTGCCGTCGTCGGGTCTCTCGAGCCCGGCGATGATCTTCAGCAGCGAGGACTTGCCGGTGCCGTTGCGGCCGATCAGGCCGACGCGCTCTCCGGCTTCGAGCGAGAAACCGGTGTGGTCGAGCAGGGCGACGTGGCCATAGGCCAGGTGGGCATTGGAGAGGGTCAGCAGGGCCATGAATGAAAGGCGGCGCCCGACCGCAATGTCGGGCGCCGCGGGGCGAATGGTACGCGCAGGCGATCAGGCGCCGAGCGCGGCCTCGAGCGCGTCGACGAAGCGCCGGGCCACGTCGAAGCCGGTCTGCTGCGTGATCTCCTGGAAGCCGGTCGGGCTGGTGACGTTGATCTCGGTCAGGCAGTCGCCGATCACGTCCAGCCCCACTAGCAGCAGACCGCGCGCGGCCAGCACCGGGCCGAGCGTCTCGGCGATCTCGCGATCGCGCGCGCTGAGCGGCAGCGCCACCCCCTTGCCGCCGGCGGCCAGGTTGCCGCGCACCTCGCTGCCCTGCGGGATGCGCGCCAGGCTGAACGGCACCGGCTCGCCGCCGATCAGCAGGATGCGCTTGTCGCCCTGCGCGATCTCGGGCAGGAAGCGCTGCACCATCACGGTCTGCGCGCCGAACTTGTTCAGCGTCTCGGTGATGCTGCCGAGGTTCAGTCCGTCCTCGCGAACCCGGAAGATGCCCATGCCGCCCATGCCGTCGAGCGGCTTCAGGATGATGTCGCGGTGCTCGGCGTGGAAGGCACGGATGTCGGCGGCGTCGCGCGTGACCAGCGTCGGACCGATCAGGTCCGGGAACTCCAGGATCGCCAGCTTCTCCGGGTGGTCGCGCAGCGCGCGCGGCGCGTTGAACACGCGCGCGCCCTCGCGCTCGGCCTGCTCCAGCAGGTGGGTGGCGTAGAAGTACTCGCTGTCGAACGGCGGGTCCTTGCGCATCAGCACCGCGTCGACCTCCTTCAGCGGACGCTGCTGCGCCGCGCCGTCCGTGCGGTACCAGTCCTTCGCATCGCCGGTGAGCGTGAACGCCTGCATGCGCGCACTCACCACGCCGCCGCGCGCCCACATCACGTGCCGGGGCTCGCAGGCCAGCAGCGTGTGGCCGCGCGCCGCCGCCTCGCGCATCATCGAGAACGTGGTGTCCTTGTAGGTCTTGAAGTGGTCCAGCGGGTCGGCGATGAAGAGCAGTTGCATCGAAAGCGTCCTTCGGAAGACTCAGGTCTTGCGCCACTGTTGCACAACGAGCGCGATCGTGCCGGCGACCACGCCCCAGAAGGCCGCGCCGATGCCCGCGATCGTGACGCCCGACAGCGTGACCAGGAAAGTGATCAGCGCCGCCTCGCGGTGCCCCTCGTCGCGCAAGGCCACCGCCAGCGCGTTGGCGATCGTGCCGAGCAGCGCGAAGCCGGCGATCGCGACCACCAGCTCGTGCGGAAAGGCCGTCAGCACGCCGGTGACCGCCGCACCGAACACGCCGATCACGCAGTACAGCAGGCCGCAGACGGCGGCGGCCACGTAACGTCGCGCCGGCTCCTCGTGCGCCTCGCGGCCCATGCAGATGGCCGCGGTGATGGCCGCCAGGTTCATCGCGAAGGCGCCGAACGGCGCCAGCAGCAAGGTCGCCGCGCCGGTGATCGCGATCAGCCGCGACACCGGCATCGCATAGCCGGCGGCGCGGATCGCGGCGACGCCCGGCAGGTTCTGCGAAGCCATGGTGACGATGAACAGCGGCAACGCCAGGCTCACGGTCGCCGCGAGGCTGAAGCGCGGCGCGGTGAAGACCGGCTGCGCGAGCGACCACGAAACGGCCTCGGTGTGCAGCCGGCCCTGGAAAGCGACGAAACCGGTCGCCACCACCAGCACGCCCACGATCGCGTAGCGCGGCCAGCAACGCCGGCCGATCAGGTAGAACGCCAGCATCAGCAGCACCAGCGGCAGCGCGGTGCGCGCCGCGGCGAAGGCCTCGATGCCGAAGCGCGCCAGCACGCCGGCCAGCAGCGCCGACGCCAGCGCGACCGGGATGCGGCTCATGACCCGCTCGAACCAGCCGGTGACGCCGGCCAGCGTGATGAGGGCGGCGCAGACGAGGAAGGCCCCCACCGCGTCCGCCATCGTGTAGCCCGCGCCGGCCGTCGCGAGCAGCGCCGCGCCCGGCGTCGACCAGGCCGTGATCGCCGGCTGGCGCCACCGCAGCGACGGCAGCAGCGTCGTCAGGCCCATGCCGAGCCCCAGCGCCCACATCCACGAGCTGGTTTCCGCCGGCGTCGCGCCGAAGGCCTGCGCGGCCTGGAACACGATCGCGACCGAGCTCGTGAAGCCGACCAGCGTGGCCACGAAGCCGGCGGTGGCGGCGGAGAGCGAGAAGTCGGTGACGAAGCGGCGCAGCATGACCGGAGTATCCCGGCGCGCGGCCGCGCCGGGTGCGACGCCGCCTCGTCAGCGCTGGCGCCGCGCCGGCCGCGGACTCAGGCGCTCGCCTCGTACAAGGTCACGACGCAGGCGCCGCCCAGACCCAGGTTGTGCTGCAGCGCGACGCGCGCGCCGTCGACCTGGCGCTGCTCGGCCGTACCGCGCAGCTGGTGGGTCAGCTCGTAGCACTGCGCCAGGCCGGTGGCACCGAGCGGGTGGCCCTTGGAGAGCAGACCCCCGGAGGGATTCGTGACGACCCGGCCGCCGTAGGTGTTGTCGCCCGCGTCGATGAAGGCGGCCGCGCCACCCTCGGGGCACAGACCGAGCGCCTCGTAGGTGATCAGCTCGTTGTGCGCGAAGCAGTCGTGCAGTTCCACCACGTCCAGGTCCTCGGGGCCGATGCCGGCCTGCTCGTAGACGTGCTGCGCGGCGGCGCGGCTCATGCCGGCCCCCACCACCTTCATCATGTCGCGGCTGTCGAAGGTGTCGGGCCGGTCGGTGGTCATGGCCTGGGCGCGGATCGTCACGTCGGTGCGCAGGCCGTGCTGCCTGGCGTAGGCCTCGGAGACGAGCACCGCTGCCGCCGCGCCGCAGGTGGGCGGGCAGGCCATCAGACGCGTCATCACGCCGGGCCAGAGCATGGGCGCGCTCATCACGTCCTCGGTGCTGAGCTCCTTGCGCAACAGCGCCAGCGGGTTGCGCGCAGCGTGGCGGCTGGCCTTGGCGCGGATCTTGGCAAAGGCCTCCAGTGGCGTGCCGTACTTCTGCATGTGGCCGAGGCCGGCGCCACCGAAGTAGCGCAGCGCGAGCGGCAGCTCGGGCATGCCGACGAGCGCCTCGGCCTCGCGGTCGAAGTCCTCGAAGGGGCTGGGCCGGTCGTCGAACACCGTGCCCAGCGCGCCGGGCTTCATCTGCTCGAAGCCGAGCGCCAGCACGCAGTCGGCGGCCCCGCTCTCCACCGCCTGGCGAGCCAGGAACAGCGCCGTCGAGCCGGTCGAACAGTTGTTGTTGACGTTGATCACCGGGATGCCGGTCATGCCCAGCTCGTAGACCGCCTTCTGGCCGCTCGTGGAGTCGCCGTAGACATAGCCCACGTAGGCCTGCTGCAGCGCGTCGTAGCCGAGGCCGGCGTCGGCCAGCGCCTGGCGGCCGGCCTGCGCCGCCATCCGGTGGTAGGGCTCGCTGGCGCCGGGCTTGGCGAAGGCGATCATGCCCACGCCGGCGATGCAGACTCTGTTGGCCATGGCGGCTCTCCGGTGGATGCGGTGGCGGGACGGCGGCTCAGCTCGATTCTGCAGGCTTCAGCAACGAGGCACGGATGTCCTTCTTCAAGACCTTGCCGACCTTGGAACGCGGCAGGTCGGGCCAGATCTCGACCTGCTTGGGCGACTTGACGCTGCCGATGCGGGCCTTGACGAAGGCCTGGATGTCCTCGGGCTGCACGCTGCGGCCGGCGTGCAGCTGCAGCACCGCCACCACGCGCTCACCCCACTTGTCGTCGGGCAGGCCGATCACCGCGCTGTCCTGCACGTCAGGGTGTTGCATCAACGCCTGCTCGACCTCGACCGAGTAGACGTTGAAGCCGCCGGTGATGATCATGTCCTTGGCGCGGTCGACGATGTAGAGAAAACCGTCGGCATCGAGCCGGCCGATGTCGCCGGTGTGATGCCATCCGTAGCGGCCGGCCTCGGCGCTGGCCTTCGGATCCTTGTAGTAGCCGGCCATCACCAGCGAGCCGCGCACCACGATCTCGCCGGTCTCGCCGGTGGGCAGCAGGCGGCCCTCGCCGTCCATCGTGGCCACCTGCACCAGCGGGCCGGGCCGGCCGGCCGACGACAGGCGCGCGCGCGCCACCGAGCCGTCGGCCTGGAAGTGCTCGCGCGGCGACATCATCGAGATCATCATCGGCGCCTCGGTCTGGCCGAACAGCTGCGCCATCACCGGGCCGATCTTCGTCAACGCCTCCTCGAGCCGCGCCGCCGAGATCGGCGCCGCGCCGTACCAGAAGCACTGCAGCGAATCGAGCCGCGTCGTGGCCAGCCGCTCGTGCTGCAGCAGCATGTAGATCAGCGTCGGCGGCAGGAAGGTGTGGGTGACGCGGTGGCGCTCGATCAGCGCGAGGAACTCGCCGAGGTCGGGCTTGGGCATGATGACCACGCGGCCGCCGAGCGCCATCACCGGCAAGCACAGCACGCCGGCGGCGTGGGTCAGCGGCGCCAGCGCGAGGTAGGACGGACGGCCGTCGAACGGATAGCCCATCAGCGTCAGCGCCGACATGGTCTCGAGGTTGCGGCCCGTCAGCATCACGCCCTTCGGGCTGCCGGTGGTGCCGCCGGTGCCGGCGATCATCGCCAGGTCGTCGGGTGGCTCGACGTGCAGCGGCGCGTCGCCCAGACCGTCCAGCCAGTCGTCGTACCCGGCCGCGAACGGCGTCGGCTGGTCGAGGCAGACCAGCAGCCGCAGCTTGGGCAGGCCGGCGCGCATCTGCTCGACCATCGGCCCGTAATGGCTGTGGAAGATCACGCAGGCGCAGTCGAAGGCGTCGAGCACGTAGCGGTTCTCGCTCGCCTCGTTGCGCGGGTTGATCGGGCACCACACGGCGCCGGCGCGCGAGATGCCGAACACGCAGGCGAAGGCCAGCGCATGGTTGCTCGACAGCACCGCGACCTTGTCGCCCGGTGCGATGCCCGAGCGCTGCAGGCCGCGGGCGACGCGGTGACTGATGCGCTGCACGTCGCCGTAGCTCAGGTCGGCGTCGCCCATGGTCAGGCAGGGCGCGTCGACGCCGAGCTGGGCGCCCTTGTCGAGGTAGTCGACCAGTCGCATCGCGCGGCCTAGCGGTGGACGGTCAGGATCGGCGCCTGCACCAGGCCGAAGCTGCGCAGCGCGCCGAGCAGTTCGTGATGTCCGAAGGCCTGGCAGCCGGAGGCGAAGCCGACGCGCCGGGGCGCCTGCTGCAGCAGCGACGCGGCCGCGAACGCCTGCAGCAGGCCGGTCTGCTTGTAGTTGCAGTTGCCGAAGATCACGCAGTGCGCGCGCGCCAGCGGGCCGGACGCGTGGACCGAGTCGACCGACTTGTTGAGCCGCGGGTTCTCACGCGGCGGCATGGTGTTCATCACGCCGGCCGCCGTCTGGGCCAGCGCGGCGTAGCGCTCCTCGGGGTTCATGCCCTCGGTCGCCTTCAGCGCCGCCGCGACGATCAGCGGCACGCCCTGCATCAGCGGCTTGTTGAACACGCCGCCCAGCACCTTGACGGTGGCCACACGCGGATCGCGCTTGAACCACACCGGATGCGAGGTGCCGCCCCAGGGCAGCGCCAGCGCGGCCTCGTGCTGGCCCGGGATGGTCACGTTGTAGAGACCCGCGTCGGGCTGCCACTCGACATACTTGTTCTGATCGAGGTAGTAGGCCTTGGAGGTCGCGGCATTGACCAGGATGGTCTGCGTCGAAGCGATCGTCGGGCTGCCGCCCCAGAAGACGGCGATGTCGAGCGTGTCCAGCCCCGGCGTCTCGAGACACAGCTGCGCAGCGATCTCGCCGGTGGTGTACATGTGCGCCAGGCCGGGCGACAGCAGCAGGCCGGCGGCGGCGAACTTCGCGCCGTGCTGTTCGTCGAGCGTGATCAGCCAGTCCTGCTCGCCGGTGGTGTCGGTGTAGTGGCAGTGCGCGGCCAGGCAAGCCTCGACCACTTCCGGGCCGAACTTCGCGAACGGCCCGACGGTGTTCAGCACCACCGAAGCGCCGCGGAACAGCTCGGTCAGCGCCGCGACCGTGTGCGGCACCTCGACGACCTCGTAGCTGGCGGTCTCGATGCCCGGCACGTTGGACTGCATGGCCGCCTGCAGCTTGTCCGCGCTGCGGCCCGCGGCGATGAACGGGATGCCGTACTCGCGAAGGTACTCGCAGATCAGGCGGCCGGTGTAGCCGGAGGCGCCATAGACGACGACGGGCTTCTTGTTGCTCATGCTGTCTCCTCGTCGGTCGTGGAGGCCGACCGTTCGATGCATGCTAGGAGTGGCCTTGACAAGCGTCAAGCATTTTTTGGACAGTTGTCCAGATTCTCCGTGCTGCAGACTGACCGGGGCCTGCGCTGTGCTATCTTGAACAGCATCCGCGACCGCTCCGTACCGATCCATGACCCGCGCCGCCGCCCCCCGAGTCGACAAGTTCGCCGAGCGCCGAGCCGAACTCGGCGCGGCTGCACTGCAGGCCCTCGCCGAACTGGGCTATGCGCGCACCAGCCTGCGCGAGATCGCGCAGAAGTCCGAGTTCTCGCACGGCGTACTGCACTACTACTTCAAGGACAAGCTCGACCTGATCCTGTGCAGCATGCGCCAGTACAAGGCACGCTGCGTCGTGCGCTACGACCAGGTGACGGCGGAGGCCACCAGCTTCGACGAGCTGATGACGGGCTTCCTGGCCGTCCTCGGCGAGACGGTGCGCCGCGAAGCGCCGCTGCACCGCCTGTGGTACGACCTGCGCGCGCAATCGCTGTTCGACGAGGGCTTCCGCACCGACGTGGCGGAGATCGACAAGAGCCTCGAGAAGATGATGTGGCGCGTGATGTCGCGCTTCGCCGAACTGGCCGGCGAGCCGCTGCGCCTGCCGGCCGGCGTGATCTACGCGACCTTCGATGGCCTGTTCCAGCAGTGCCTGCTGAAGCACCTGTCGGGCGACCGGCAGGCGATCTCGGCGCTGCAGAAGAACGTGCGGCTGGTGGTGGTGCAGCTGGTCGGCGCGCCGACGCGCCTGCAGTAACGCAGCCCGCTCAGATCTCGACCTTCGAGCCCAGCTCCACGACGCGGTTGGTCGGCAGGTTCAGGAAGTCAGCCGCCGCCGCCGCGTTGCGGTGCATGCTGCAGAACAGCTTCTCGCGCCAGATGGCCATGCCCTTGCCGATGGTCGGGATGACGATGTCGCGCGACAGGAAATAGCTGGTCTCCATGTCGTCGAGCTGCACGCCACGGCCCCGCAGCAGCGCCAACGCCTCGGGCACGTCGGGCTCGTTCTTGAAGCCGAAATTCAGCGTCACCTGCCAACAGCAGTGGCCCAGCGACTCGATCTCGCAGCGCTTGCTGAACGGGATCCACGGCACCTCATGGTGCCTGACGGTGACGAACAGGTTCTGCTCGTGCAGCACCTTGTTGTGCTTGAGGTTGTGCAGCAGCGCGTTCGGCGTGCTGCCCTGCTCGGCCGCCAGGAACACCGCCGTGCCCTGAACCCGCGTCGGCGGGCTGATGAACACCGACTCCAGGAAGCTCTTCAGGTCGATCGCCTCCTCACGCAGGCGCTCGCTCATCAGCCGGCGCCCCTGTTTCCAGGTCATCATCAGCGTGAACATCGCCGCCCCGATGGCCAGCGGGAACCAGCCGCCGTCGAGGATCTTGATCGCGTTGGCCGCGAAGAACATCGCATCGACCAGAAAGAAGAAGCCGGTCGCGGCGACGCACAGCGCCCATGGGTACTTCCAGCTGTAGCGGATCACGAAGAAGGTCATCGTCGTGGTGATCAGCATGTCGGTGGTCACCGCGATGCCGTAGGCCGAGGCCAGCTTGCTGCTGGAGCCGAAGGTCACGACCGCCAGCACGATGCAGGTGTAAAGCCCCCAGTTCACGAACGGCACGTAGATCTGCCCGGTCTCCTTGACCGAGGTGTGGGTGACCCGCAGGCGCGGGAAGTAGCCGAGCTGGATCGCTTGTTTGGTGACCGAGAACGCGGCCGTGATCAGCGCCTGCGAGGCGATCACCGTCGCCAGCGTGGCCAGCACGATCAGAGGGTAGAGCGCCCACTCGGGGGCCATCTCGTAGAACGGATTCTTCACCGTCTCCGGCCGTTGCAGCAGCATCGCGCCCTGGCCGAAGTAGTTGATCATCAGCGCCGGCATCACGAGGCTGAACCACGCGAGGCGGATCGGCCGCTTGCCGAAGTGGCCCATGTCCGCATACAACGCCTCGGCCCCGGTCACACACAGCACCACCGCGCCGAGCGAGACGAAGGCCGTGCCGGGGTGCTGCCACATGAAGGCGAGAGCGTAGTGCGGGCTCAGCGCGGCCAGCACCGCCGGGTTCTCGACGATGTGCGCCACGCCGAGCAGCGCCAGCACGATGAACCACACGGCCGTCACCGGCCCGAAGAACTTGCCGATGCCGCCGGTGCCGAAGCGCTGCGCGGCGAACAGCAGCGTCAGGACCACCAGCGTCACCGGCACCACGTAGCGGTGCAACCCGGGCGCGGCGACCTCCAGACCTTCCACTGCCGACAGCACCGAGATGGCGGGCGTGATCACGCCATCGCCGAAGAAGATCGCCGTGCCGAACACACCGAGGATCAGCAATCTCCGGCGCAGCACGGGCCGTTCCTTCACGGCCGTGGAGGCCAGCGCCAGCATCGCGATCAGGCCGCCTTCGCCGTTGTTGTCGGCGCGCAGGATCAGCAGCACGTACTTGAGCGAGACGATGACCGTCAGCGTCCACACGACCAGCGACAGGATGCCGTAGATGTTGTCCGGTGTGATGTCGATGCGCCCGTGCGCGAAGACCTCCTTCAACGCATACAGCGGACTGGTCCCGATGTCGCCGTAAACGACGCCGACGGCGCCGAGGGTCAGGGCCGCCAGCTTGGAGCCGGTCGGCGGGTCGGAGGATCGGGAGTGCACGAAATGGGCGCGGGGTCGGCGAGGGCCCCCATTCTGCGCTGCGCCCCGGGGCTTGGATGCGTCGACTTGTTGCACCGCAGCAACGCGATCTCACCCCCGGTGCGAGGCCGGCGCGCGCTACTCGTAGACCTCGGCGTCGGGGTCGGTCGCTTCGAGTTCGTAGCTGGCGCCCAGCATCGCCAGCCGTCCGATCACGCCGTACATGTAGAAGCGGTTCGGGGCGCTGGCACCGGGCTTCTCGCCCGGCCGCGGCAGATGGTGGCTCTCGGCGAAGGCCAGCGGCACGAAGCTCGCCCCCGGCGAATTGAGGTTCTCGTCGATGCCCCGCTCGGCGTGCACGCGGTAGAAGCCGCCGACCACGTAGCGGTCGATCATGTAGACCACCGGCTCGGCCACGGCGTCGTTCATGCGTTCGTAGGTCGGCACGCCCTCCTGGATGATCACCTCGGAGACCTCCTGGCCGTCCTTGATGACGCTCATCTTGTTGCGCGCCTTGCGGTTGAGCTCGTCCAGATCCTTGGCGTCGCGCACCGTCATGATGCCCATGCCGTAGGTGCCGGCATCGGCCTTGACGATGACGAACGGCTTCTCCTGAATGCCGTATTCCTTGTACTTGCGGCGGATCTTGCCGAGCAGCGCGTCGGCATGGCTCTGCACGCACTCCTGGCCGGTGCCGTCCTGGAAGTTGACCTTGCCGCACTTGGCGAACATCGGGTTGATCAGCCACGGGTCCATGCCCAGCAGCTTGGCGAATTTCTTGGCCACTTCCTCGTAGGCCTGGAAATGCTGGCTCTTGCGCCGCACCGCCCAGCCAGCGTGCAGCGGCGGCAGCAGGTATTGCTCGTGCAGGCCTTCGAGCACCTTCGGGATGCCCGCGGACAGGTCGTTGTTGAGCAGGATGGTGCACGGGTCGAAATCCTTCAACCCCAGGCGACGCTTGCTGCGCAGCAGCGGCTCGAGCGTCAGTTCGGAGCCGTCGGGCAGCGCCAGGCGCGTCGGCTCGGTGATGCTGTCGTCCAGCGTGCCCAGGCGCACGTTCAGGCCGGCGGCGCCGAAGATCTGCACCAGCCGCTGCACGTTCATCAGGTAGAAGGTGTTGCGGGTGTGCTTCTCGGGGATCAGCAGCAGGTTCTTCGCCTCGGGGCAGATCTTCTCGATCGCCGCCATCGCCGCCTGCACCGCCAGCGGCAGCATCTCGGGCGTGAGGTTGTTGAAACCGCCAGGGTAGAGGTTGGTGTCGACCGGCGCCAGCTTGAAGCCGGCGTTGCGCACGTCCACGGAGCTGTAGAACGGCGGCGTGTGCTCCATCCACTCGAGACGGAACCAGCGCTCGATCGCCGGCATGGACTCGAGGATGCGCTGCTCCAGCTCGTTGATCGGTCCGTTCAGGGCGGTAATGAGGTGGGGGACCATGGAGCAAGCCTTTGGCGTAACCGGAAACGGGATTCTAGGCAGGTGGCGGTTCGCGCGCTGCTTGCAAGTCCGGCCATAAAAAAGGCCGCCCGAGGGCGGCCTGGCTGCAAGCCCCGGCCGGCGTGGGCCGGCACGGGGCAACTCACGGAGAAATCACTTGTGGTACGCGGTCTCGCCGTGCGAGGTGATGTCGAGGCCCTCGCGCTCGGCATCCTCGCTGACGCGCAGGCCGATCACCAGGTCGGTGATCTTGTAGGCCACCACCGAGACCACGCCCGACCAGACGATGGTCAGCAGCACGGCCTTGGCCTGGATCCACACCTGCGAGGCGATCGAGTAGTCGGCCGCCGAGATGACGCTGGCGGTGACCCAGTCGGTCACGTAGCCCGGGCCGCCCAGGGCCGGCGAGTTGAACACGCCGGTCAGCAGCGCACCGACGATGCCGCCGACGCCATGGACGCCGAACACGTCGAGCGAATCGTCCGCGCCGAGCAGCTTCTTCAGGCCGCTGACACCCCACAGGCAGGCGAAGCCGGCGACGAGGCCGATCACCATGGCGCCGACGATGCCGACGTTGCCGGCTGCCGGCGTGATGGCCACCAGGCCGGCCACCGCACCCGAGGCAGCACCCAGCATCGAGGCCTTGCCCTTGAACAGCGACTCACCGACGCACCAGGCCAGCACGGCGCAGGCCGTGGCCGAGAAGGTGTTCAGGAAGGCCAGCGCGGCGCTGTTGCCGGCTTCGAGCGCGGAGCCCGCGTTGAAGCCGAACCAGCCCACCCACAGCAGCGAGGCACCGACCATCGTCAGCGTCAGCGAGTGCGGCGTGAAGGCTTCCTTGCCGTAGCCGATGCGCTTGCCGACCATGTAGGCACCGACCAGGCCCGCGACGGCGGCGTTGATGTGCACCACAGTGCCGCCAGCGAAGTCCAGCGCACCCCACTGCCAGATCTGGCCGGCCTTGCCGTTCATGGCATCAACCACTTCCTTGCCGGTGTAGGCGTCCGGACCCATCCAGTACCACACCATGTGGGCAATCGGCGTGTAGCTGAAGGTGAACCACAGCGTGACGAACAGCAGCACCGCGCTGAACTTGATGCGCTCGGCGAAGGCGCCGACGATCAGGCCGCAGGTGATGGCCGCGAACGTGGCCTGGAAGGCGACGAACACGATCTCGGGAATGACCACGCCCTTGCTGAAGGTGGCGCCCATCGCGAACGCGCCGGTGACGGGGTCGAACACGCCCTTCAGGAACAGCCGGTCGAAGCCACCGATGTAGGCATTGCCTTCGGTGAACGCCAGGCTGTAGCCGTAGATGAACCACAGCACGCTGATCAGCGAGAACACCACGAAGACCTGCATCAGCACCGACAGCATGTTCTTGCTGCGCACCAGGCCGCCGTAGAACAGCGCCAGGCCGGGGATCGACATCATGATGACCAGCAGCGTGGACACCAGCATCCACGCGACGTCGCCCTTGTTGGGCACGGGCGCGGCGGCAGCCGGAGCCGCTTCGGGTGCCGAAGCTTCGGCGGCAGGGGCAGCGGCGGCGGCCGCTTCGACGACTGCGGCAGCGGCGGGCGCCGATGCAGCTTCCTGGGCCATCGCGACGTCGGCGAACCCGAGGACCGCAACGCCGAGCGCCAACGACGTGGCGAGGGAGGCAATGAGCTTTCTCATGTTTGACTCGTTCCTGTTGAAAGCGCTCAGAGCGCGTCCTTGCCGGTTTCGCCGGTGCGGATGCGGATCACCTGCTCGAGGTTGGTGACGAAGACCTTGCCGTCACCGATCTTGCCGGTGCGGGCCGAGGCCTCGATGGCTTCGATCACGCGGTCGACGATGGCGTCATCGACGGCTGCCTCGATCTTGACCTTGGGCAGGAAGTCGACGACGTACTCCGCACCGCGATACAGCTCGGTGTGGCCCTTTTGGCGGCCGAAGCCTTTGACTTCGGTCACCGTGATGCCCTGAACGCCGATAGCGCTCAAGGCCTCACGAACTTCGTCAAGCTTGAAGGGCTTGACAATGGCAGTCACCATCTTCATGGCGTTCTCCTTGGGTGGACGGGACGGTTACAAGGTCTCGGTTCAGAGCACGGACGACGACTCAGCAGGTTCTGTGCCACTGCGCCATAACAGGGAGTCGCGAGCCGAACCAGGGACGCTTGTATCGGCAACGCCCCAAAACAGGGATGTCTGCAACTTTTGGCACCCCCGCGGTGCCAAAGTGCGAGCCACCCACCCTTCGGTGGGCTCGTGGTGGTGGCGGTGCAATGCCATGATCGATCGGACATGTCGCTCGCCGTTGTCCACAGCCGTGCTCTCGATGGGCTCGATGCCCCCGAAGTCACCGTCGAGGTGCATCTGGCGAACGGCCTGCCGAGCTTCACGCTCGTCGGTCTGGCCGACACCGAAGTCAAGGAGGCGCGTGAGCGGGTCCGTGCCGCACTGCTGAACAGCGGCCTGGCGTTTCCCCACAACCAGCGCATCACGGTCAATCTGGCGCCGGCCGATCTGCCCAAGGAGTCGGGCCGCTTCGACCTGCCGATCGCGCTGGGCATCCTGGCCGCCAGCGGCCAGATCGATGCCGGGCGACTGGCCGATCTGGAGTTCGCCGGAGAGTTGTCGCTCGCTGGCGACCTGCGGCCGGTGCGGGGTGCACTGGCGATGGCGCTGGCCGCGCGACATGAGGGCCGGGAGCGCCCGCTGGTGCTGCCGGACCCGAGTGCGCGCGAGGCCGCCTTGATCGAAGGACTGCAGGTGCGCTCCGCCAAGCACCTGCTCGACGTGGTCAGTGCCCTGCTGCCCGGCGGCGCAGCGCAGCCCCTGCCGGCGGCCATGCCCTGGCCGCGTCCGCCGACGGCACCTCGGTGGGGCGAGCTGCGCGACGTGAAGGGGCAAGCCGCCGCCAAGCGAGCGCTCGAGGTCGCCGCGGCGGGCCAGCACAGCGTGCTGCTGGTCGGTCCACCGGGCGCGGGCAAGTCGATGCTGGCGCAGCGCTTCGCTGGCCTGCTGCCACCGTTGAGCGACGAACAGGCACTGGAGTCCGCAGCCGTGCTGAGCCTGGTGGGACGCTTCGATGCCGGTCGCTGGCGCGAGCGCGTGCTGCGCGCCCCGCACCACAGTGCTTCCGCGGCCGCGCTGGTCGGCGGCGGATCACCACCGCGGCCGGGCGAGATTTCGCTGGCCCATCACGGCGTGCTGTTCCTCGACGAGTGGCCGGAGTTTCCTCGCGCCGCGCTGGAGGCACTGCGTGAGCCATTGGAAACAGGTCGCATCACGATCTCGCGCGCGGCGCGCCAGGCCGAGTTCCCCGCGCGCTTCCAGCTGATCGCGGCGATGAACCCCTGCCCTTGCGGCCACGCCGGCTCCACGCTGAGAACCTGCCGCTGCTCCAGCGACGTCGTGGCTCGTTACCAGGGCCGCATCAGCGGCCCGCTGCTCGACCGCATCGACTTGCAGGTGGAGGTGCCGGCGGTCGGCCCCGAGGCCCTGTCGGCCCTTCCCGACGGCGACCCGAGCGAGGCTGTCGCCGAACGTGCCGCACGAGCGCGCGAAAGGCAGCACCGGCGCCAGGGCTGCAGCAACGCATGCCTCGACAGCAACGGCATCGACACGCACGTGGCGATCGAGCCCGGTGCGGCGCAGTTCATGCAGGCCACGTCCTTGCGACTCGGTTGGTCGGCCCGCGGGCAGCACCGCCTGTTGCGGGTGGCACGCACCATCGCCGACCTGGCCGGCGCCGAGCGCATCGGTGTCGGCCACGTGGCCGAGGCGATCCAGTACCGCCGCGTGCTGGCGACAGGCTGAACGAACGGTGCCCTTTTGTTCGACGCGCGCGCTCAGGCGGCGCGCAGTGTCGATCCGTCGACCTTGACCCGCGCACCGACCGCCGGCGCCTGCGACTGCTGCAGCGTGCGCAAGCTTCCGTCGTCCATGCGCACGCGCACGCTGTAGACCGTCTTTGCCTTCACGTTCTTCTCGATCTCGTGACCGGCCACGCCACCGCCCACCGCACCGAGCACGGTCATCGCGGTCCGGCCGTTGCCGCCGCCGAACTGGTTGCCGACCACGCCACCAAGCACGCCGCCCGCGACCGCGCCGACGCCGCTGGCCTCGCCCTTGACCTTGACCGCCTGCACCGACTCGACCACGCCGCACTGCGCGCAGGCCGCCGCTGCCGGTGACGCATGGCCAGCCGGCTGGCCGGCGGTCACGCCGCGCGTCGGCTTCGGCGCCGGCGACACGATCTCCTCGGCGGGAGGTGCGACGGCCGCCGCGGCAGGCGCCGGCTGCGCGCGCTGCTGCAGGGCCAGCGCACTGGCGACCCCGGCAATCGTCAGCGCGACCGCGCCGCCAGCCAGCCACATCCAGCGCGGCAGGCCGCCGGCCGTCTTGTCAGATGCTTGTTGGGATGCTGCTTCCATGATCGATCGTCCTCCTTCGGGCGACCGATTGGACACGAGCCACCGTGCCGCGTTGCAGCGGCGAATGCATCAGATGTAAGGCGCCGTTAAACGGCGCTTTACATCAGCGGGGCGAGGGCGCGCTCTGCCTGCGCCAGCTCCTGCCGCGTCCGGCCCGCCCAGTCGCGCAGCTGGTCCTCACCGATCTTGCCGACATTGAAGTAGGCCGCAGCGGGGTGCGCGAGGTAGAAGCCGCTGACGCTGGCGGCCGGCGTCATCGCCAGGCTCTCGGTCAGCGTCATGCCGATCTCCTCGCACTGCAGCACGCGGAACATGTCGCGCTTCACGGTGTGGTCGGGACAGGCCGGATAGCCGGGGGCGGGGCGGATGCCACGGTACTGCTCGGCGATCAGTTGTTCGGTGCTGAGCGCCTCGTCGGCCGCATAGCCCCAGAAATCGGTGCGCACGCGCTGGTGCATGCGCTCGGCAAAGGCCTCGGCCAGCCGGTCGGCCAGCGCCTTCAGCATGATCGCGGAGTAGTCGTCGTGGTCGGCCAGGAAGGCCGCCTCCTTCTTGTCGACGCCATGGCCGGCGGTCACCGCGAACAGGCCCACGTGGTCGGCCAGGCCGCTCGCCTTCGGAGCGACGAAATCGGCCAGACAGCGGTTCGGCCGCTTCACCCCGTCGACCACCGGCCGCTCGGTCTGCATGCGCAGGCCGTGCCAGGTCATCAGCACCTCGCGGCGCGTCTCGTCGGTGTAGATCTCGATGTCGTCGTCGTTCACCGTGTTGGCCGGGTAGAGGCCGATCACGCCGTGCGCCTGCAGCCAGCGGCCCTCGATCAGCCGCTGCAGCATGCGCTTGCCGTCGCTCATCACGCGCTGCGCCTCGGCGCCGACCACCTCGTCGCGCAGGATCTGCGGGAAGGCGCCTGCCAGGTCCCAGGTCTGGAAGAACGGGCCCCAGTCGATCTGCTGCGCGAGCTCGGCCAGGTCGTAGTTTCGGAACACGCGGCGGCCGACGAACTTCGGCAGCGGCGGCGCGTAGCCGTGCCAGTCGATCGGGGTCTTGTTGGCCCGTGCCGCGGCCAGCGAGACCATCGGCGTGGCCTTCTTGTTCGCGTGCTGCAGGCGCACCTTGTCGTAGTCGACCTTCAGTTCCTCGATGTACTTCGCGGCCCGCTCGTCGCTCAGCAGCTCGCTGCACACGCCCACGCTGCGCGAGGCGTCGGGCACGTAGACCACCGGGCCTTCGTACTTGGGGGCGATCTTGACCGCGGTGTGCACCCGGCTGCAGGTGGCACCGCCGATCAGCAGCGGGATCTTCTTCACGCGGAAGTAGTCGTCGCGCTGCATCTCGGCGGCCACGTGCTGCATTTCCTCGAGGCTGGGCGTGATCAGTCCCGACAGGCCGATGATGTCGGCGCCCTCGACCTTGGCCTTCGCGAGGATGTCCTGGCACGCGACCATCACGCCCATGTTGACGACCTCGAAGTTGTTGCACTGGAGCACCACGGTGACGATGTTCTTGCCGATGTCGTGCACGTCGCCCTTCACCGTCGCGATCACCACCTTGCCCTTGGCCTTGGCCTCGCCGCCGGCGTCGATCAGCGCCTTCTTCTCCTCCTCGATGTAGGGCAGCAGGTGCGCCACCGCCTGCTTCATCACGCGCGCGCTCTTCACCACTTGCGGCAGGAACATCTTGCCCTGGCCGAACAGGTCGCCGACCACGTTCATGCCGGCCATCAGCGGCCCCTCGATCACGTGCAGCGGCCGCCCGCCGTCGGCCCGGATCGCCTGCCAGGCCTCCTCGGTGTCGACGACGATGAAGTCGGTGATGCCGTGGATCAGCGCATGCGAGAGCCGCTCGTTCACGGAGCCGGCGCGCCAAGCGAGGCGGGCGCTGTCGTCCTTGGCCGCGCCCTTGGCGCGCTCGGCGATCTCGATCAGTCGCTCGCCCGGCGACAGCGGCGCTTCGCCTGGCTTGTACGCCGGCTTGCGGTTCAGCACCACGTCCTCGACGCGCTCGCGCAGTTCGGCATCGAGGTCGTCGTACACGCCCACCATGCCGGCGTTGACGATGCCCATGTCCATGCCGGCCTGGATCGCGTGGTACAGGAAGACCGTGTGGATGGCCTCGCGCACCGGCTCGTTGCCGCGGAAGCTGAAGCTCACGTTGGACACGCCGCCCGACACCTTGGCGCCCGGCAGGTGCTGCTTGATCCAGCGCGTGGCCTCGATGAAGTCGACCGCGTAGTTGTCGTGCTCCTCGATGCCGGTCGCAATGGCAAAGATGTTGGGGTCGAAGATGATGTCCTCGGGTGCGAACCCCACCTCGTCGACGAGGATGCGGTAGGCCCGCTCGCAGATCTCGATCTTGCGTGCGAAGGTATCCGCCTGGCCCTTCTCGTCGAAGGCCATCACCACGGCGGCGGCGCCGTAGCGGCGCACCAGCTTCGCCTGGTGGCGGAAGGCGTCCTCGCCTTCCTTCATCGAGATCGAGTTGACGATGCCCTTGCCCTGGATGCACTTCAGCCCGGCCTCGATCACCTCCCACTTCGAGCTGTCGATCATGATCGGCACGCGCGCGATCTCGGGCTCGGAGGCGATGAGCTTCAGGAAGCGCTCCATCGCGGCCTTGCTGTCGAGCATGGCCTCGTCCATGTTGATGTCGATCACCTGCGCGCCGTTCTCGACCTGCTGGCGCGCCACGGCCAGCGCCTCCTCGAACTGCCCGCCGAGGATCATCCGCGCGAAGGCCTTGGAGCCGGTGACGTTGGTGCGTTCGCCGATGTTGACGAACAGCGAGCGCTCGCCGATGGCCACCGGCTCCAGGCCGGACAGGCGCATCGGCGGCACGTTCGAGAAATCAGGAGCAGCAGCTGTCGACATGGCAGTTCACCGAAAGACGCGCCGCGCCGGTGCTGCGGCCCACCCGCAGCCCGCCGGTCGGCGGAGGGGTGAGCGCCGTTGCAGGGCAGCCCTTGCGGTGCCGCCGGCCCGAGCCTGGCGGTCCTCCCAAAGCTTGGGCGACCGTCGCAACGCTCCTCGAGCACCGGCGATTTTACGCGCGCCCGCGTTTACAAAGCCTCACCCAATACCCCTCCGCAGTCCGGCCGTCCCCCTTGTGCGGCACGCAGGGCCCGGGTGCAATGCCCGGCATGACACGCCTCTCTCGCTTCGCTCCTTCCTGCACGGCCGGGCTGCTTTGCCTGGCTCTCGCTCTGGCCGGCTGCGCCAGCCGCCCGGGGGGCCCCGGCACACCCGGCTCCGGCAGCTCGGGCTTCGGTGGCCTGTTCGGCTCCGGCCTGTCGCCCGCATTGGAGGCCCAGCGCCTGCGTCTCAAGGACGCGCTCAAGGGCACGCCGGTCGTGGTCGACAGCACCAGCGACCATCGTCTGCGCGTCGAGGTCCCGACGAAGCATGCCTTCGACCCGCAGCGCACCGCCGTCAAGCCGGCGCTGGCCGCGGTGCTCGACCAGTTCGCGACCGGCTTCAAGCCGCACGCGGCGACCACCGAACTGCAGATCGGCGCCCCGGCCGACGACAAGGCCTCGGGCCGGACCGTCCGGGACCGCGCCGCCAGCGTGCGCGACTACCTCGTGGGCCGCGGCGTGCCGATCTCGCGCATCGTGGGCCTGGGCCGGGCCGAAGGCGCCGGACTGGAACTGCTGGTCAGCGACCGCCCGGCCGGCAAGTGATGCGGCCGATGTGCGCGACGGCCCGGCGGCTGCGCGCCGTCAGGCCGTCTGCAGATCGCCGTCGGCCTCTTCGCTCAACTCGCTGATCCAGCGCTCCTGCCGTGCGCGCGGCCGGTAGGCGCTGACGCGCCGGGCGATCTCGGCGATGTGGTCCGGCGTGGTGCCGCAGCAACCGCCGGCGATGTTCAGGAAGCCGGCCCGCGCGAACTCCTCGACCAGCCCGCCGGTGATCGCCGGGGTCTCGTCGAAGCCGGTGTCGCTCATCGGATTGGGCAGGCCGGCGTTCGGGTAGCAGGAAATGAAGGTATCGGGTGCGGCCTTGCACAGCTCCTCGATGTAGGGCCGCATCAGCGTCGCGCCGAGCGCGCAGTTCAGCCCCACGGCCACCGGATGCGCATGCCGTATCGAATGCCAGAAGGCGCTGACGGTCTGGCCACTGAGAATGCGGCCCGACGCATCGGTGACGGTGCCGGAGATGATGACCGGCAGGCGTTCGCCGGTGTTCTCGAACAGCTCGTCGATCGCGAAGATCGCCGCCTTGGCGTTCAGCGTGTCGAAGATGGTCTCGACCAGGAAGAGGTCGGCCCCACCCTCGAGCAGCCCCTCGCCCTGTTCGTAGTACGCGGCCCGCAGCTCGTCGAAGCTGACGTTGCGCGCCGCCGGGTCGTTGACGTCCGGACTGATGCTCGCGGTGCGCGGCGTCGGGCCGAAGGCGCCCGCCACGAAGCGCGGCTTGTCCGGCGTGCTGAACTTGTCGCAGGCGGCCCGCGCGAGCCGGGACGCCGCCACGTTCATCTCGCGTGCCAGCGGCGCCAGGCCGTAGTCCTCCTGGGCGATCGTGGTCGCGCCGAAGGTGTTGGTCTCGATCAGGTCGGCGCCGGCCGCGAGGTAGCCCTCGTGGATCTCGGTGATGACGTCGGGCCGCGTGAACTGCAGCAGCTCGTTGTTGCCCTTCAGGTCCTTGCCGTGGTCCTTGAAGCGCTCGCCGCGGTAGTCGGCCTCGCCGAGCTTGTAGCGCTGGATCATCGTGCCCATCGCGCCGTCGAGGATCAGGATGCGCTGCTTCAGCAGCTCGGGCAACTGGGCGGCACGGGTGTAGGGCAGGGCACTCATGCCCCGATTGTAGGAAGGCCGACCGATGCCCCTACTGCATGAAGCCGATGCCGCGCCGCTCGCGCACCCCCGGCTTCACGCGGTGCTCGGCCTCCAGCTGCGACAGGAAGCCGTCGGGTTCGAACACGTCGCCCAGCAGCTCGACCTGCCGCTGCACCGCCGCGAAGTCCCCCGGCGTCAGCACGTCCAGCGCGGCCAACCGGGCGCGCTGCTCCGCGGTCAGCGCGGCGGCGTCGCCGCCCAGCGCCTCGGCGACGAACATGCGCTCGCGCTGCGGTGCCTCCAGCGGCTTGAAGCGGATCTTGAACGAGAAGCGCCGCAGCGCCGCCTCGTCGAGCTCGTCGAACAGGTTGGTGGTGCACACGAACACGCCGCCGAAGCGCTCCATGCCCTGCAGCATCTCGTTGACCTCGGTCACCTCGTAGTTGCGCTCGGCGCGCTGGCGGCTGCGCAGGTAGCTGTCGGCCTCGTCGAGCAGCAGCACCGCGCCCTCGCGCTGCGCCTCGTCGAACATGCGCGCGAGGTTCTGCTCGGTCTCGCCGACGTACTTGCTCACCAGGTCGGAGGCCCGCTTCGCGACCAACGGCCGCTGCAGTGCATGGGCGATGTGCTCGGCCAGCGCCGTCTTGCCGGTACCCGGCGGGCCGTAGAGGCACAGCGTGCCGCAGCCACGGCGCTGGAGCGCCTCGACGATGCGCGGCAGCTCGAAGCGCGAGTCGACGTTGAGCAACCCCAGGTCGTAACGTGTGACCGCCGGGCGCGCCGCCGTGTCGCGCCCGCGCAGGCCCAGTGCCTTGTCGGCATTGCCGAGCTGCCGCTCGATCAGCACCTGCGCCGGCACCGGTTCGCTCGCCGCGTCCGCGTCGCCGCCGGCCAGCCGCGCAAAGCGCACGGCGGTGCGGATTTGCGCCGGCGTCAGCCCGGCCCGGCCCGCGAGCTTGGCCACGAACTCCGGCGCGGCCTGCACGCCCTCGAGCGCACGCTGCACGATCGCCTCGCGCGCGCCCGGCGGCGGCGAGTTCAGCTCCAGGTGGTACTGGAAGCGGCGACGGAACGCCGGGTCGATCTGCTCGATGCGGTTGGTGACCCACACCACCGGCACCGGGTTGGTCTCGAGAATCTGGTTGACCCAGGCCTTGCCGCCCACCGAGCTCGAGGTGCCGCTGTCGCTCTGCTCCAGTCGCGCCATCAGCTGCGCGGCGTCGTTCGACAGTGGCGGGAACACGTCTTCCACCTCGTCGAACAGCAGCGCGACGTTCGGGCTGCCCTTCAGGAACACCTGGCTCATCTGCAGCGACCGGTAGCGGTCGCGGCCCGACAGCGAGTTGCCGTCGCGGTCGGCCGATTCCACCTCGTACAGCTCCAGCGCGGCGGCCTGCGCCGCCACCTTGGCGAGCTCGGTCTTGCCGGTGCCGGGCGGCCCGTAGAGCAGCACGTTGACGCCGGGTTCGTGGCGCGCGACCGCGTTCCTCAGCAGCGCCACCAGCATCTGCGCGTCGGCCGCGACGAATTCGAAGTCGCCCAGCGTCAGCTCGGTGGGCGTGGCCGGCTTGGTGAACACCGCCATCAGGTCGCTCGGGCCCTGGTACTCGCGCATCAGCACCGGCGGCAGTTGCTCGCTGACCTTCATCAGGTCGGCCAGGTCGGTGATGTTGTGCTCGGAGATCAGGTTCTCGACCATGCCGATGCGCTCGAGCCGCGAGCCGGTGCGCAAGGCCTCGGCCAGCTCACGCTCGTCGACCTCGGCCACCTGCGCGATCGCCGCGTAGGCCTCCTGCGCGCTCGACACCTTGAACTCGACCAGCAACCCGCGCAGGTCGCGCTGGTAGCGCGCCAGCGTGCCGTACAGCAGCAGCGCGCGCTCGGCCGGGTTGAGCTGCAGCAGGCCGGCCAGCGCATCGATGTTCTTCTGCACCAGCGTCGATTCCTTCTTGACGCTGCGCTGCAGCCACTCGGCGGTGGCGCCCAGCACCGCCAGCAGGTCCTTGGGCGCGTCCTTCACGTACTCGTCGATGTAGAAGAACAGCGTGCCTTCCTCGTAGGGCCCGCGCCACGCGCCGTGGCGGGCGATGAAGGCCAGGTCGCTCAGCGCCGCGTGGCCCTGCCAGGCCTCGTGCGCCTTGACGCGCTGGCCCAGGTAATCGCGCAGCCGCCGCAGCACGCTGGGCGGCCACACCAGGTGACGGCCGGTCAGCGACAGCAGCGCGCTCCAGTCGCGCCGCAGGTTGAACCGCCCGAGGTGTCGCAACGCCAGCGTCAGCACGAACTGCGAGCACAGCCGGTCGAGCACGGGCGCATCCGCCAGGCCAGGCGACAGCACGTAACGGGCGTCAGCAGCACTCCTTGCCATGGCCCCTTCTCCACAACCAAGACTCCGTGCGAGCCATCTTGGCCCAGGGCGCCCGTGCGAGCAAGCCCCGCGACGGGCGTCAGGGCGAATGCGAAGCCTTTACACCACCGGGCCCGCATCGGCTCAGCGCTCGAACACCATCCTCAGGAAGCTGCGCGCCGTCACCAGGTTGGCGGGCGTGTGTGTCTCCTCGAGCACGCCGCTCATGCGCTGCAGGCGACGCGGGCTGCGCCGGGCGCTCCACACCAGCAGGTCGACGAGCCAGGGGCGCTCGTTGACGCTGCTGGCCTTCTCGTAGATCGCGAAGCGCGGCTTCAGTGCCGCCAGGTCGGCCTCGTAGCGGGCGCGCACGGCATCGTCACCGAGCGACCGTCGCCCGCCTTCGATCACCGCTTCGGCCGCAAGGACGCCGGTCTCGAGTGCCTTGCCGATGCCTTCGCCGGTGAGGGCATAGGTGCTGCCGGCCGCCTCGCCGGTCACCAGCAGGCCCGGACGTGAGCGGCGCGCGCCCTCGAGCGAGCAGCGCAGGGGCGCCCCCTTCAGCTCGCCGAGCAGCGTGCCGCCTTCCATCAGTTCGCGTGCCGGCGCGTGCACCTCGGTGAAGGCCGCGAAGACCTCGCGCAGGTTCACGTCCAGCATGCGGTGGCGACCGAGGGCGTCGCGTCGATGGCTCTGCGCGACGCCGACGCCGATGTTGAACACACCGTCGCGGCACGGAAAGATCCAGCCGTAGCCGGGCTTGAGCCGGCGATGCCACGCCACCTCGAGCTCGGTGATGCGGCCAACCATGGCGTCGTTCTTGACGTAGCCGCGCAATGCCACGCCGCTGGGCGTGCGGCGGTCGCACACGCCGGCGGCGAGGCTGGCCTGCGGCACCGCGCCACTGGCCAGCAGCACCCAGCGGGCGCGGATCTCGCGCGGCACACGGTCCTCGTCGTGGCCCTGCAGGCGAGCGCCGACCACCCGGCCGGCGTCCTCGATCGGTTCGATGAAGCGCAGCGGCGCATGCATGCGTGCGCCGGCCTCCGCCGCGGCACGGCACAGCACCAGGTCGAGCTGGCGGCGCGGCAGCACGGCCAGCGTGCCCGGCACGTCGATGCGCCCGCCGCGCGGCGCGATGCAGCGCAGATGCTTCACCGGCTGCGCGAGCGCCATCACCTCGTCGAGCACGCCCAGCTTCGCCATCGCACGGTGCGCGTCGGGAATCAGGCCGTCGCCGCAGACCTTGTCGCGCGGAAAGGCCTGCTGGTCGATCAGCACCACATCGACGCCGGCGCGTGCCAGCGTACGGGCCGCCGCGCTGCCGGCCGGGCCGGCACCGACCACCAGCACCTCGCATGCGGGGGGCAGGTCGGCGAGCGGGCGGTTCAGCGGAGCAGGGTGCATGCGTCGTCAGGCGAGCAGGGCCGAGGCACGGCCTGCATTCTAGAAAGCCCGCGCCTCACCAGATCGAGACGCGCTGCGCCTCGGGCAGGTAGAGCGCATCGCCCGGCCGCACGCCGAAGGTGGCATAGAAGCCGGGATGGTTGCGCACCGTGCCGTTGGCGCGGAACTCGCCGGGCGCATGCGGGCCGGACTTGATCTGCTCGATCAGCGCCGCTTCGCGCTGCTTGCCGCGCCACACCTGCGCGAAGCCGTAGAAGAAGCGCTGCGCTCCCTCCAACCCGTCGATCACCGGGGCCGGCCGGCCACCGAGCGAATGCTGGTAGGCCTGGAAGGCGATCGCCAGGCCCGCGTTGTCGGCGATGTTCTCGCCCAGCGACAGCGCGCCGTCGATCGGATAGCCGGGCAGCGGCTCATAGGCACCGTACTGGGCCACCAGCACGCCGGTCTTGGCGGCGAAGCGGGCGCGGTCCTCGGCAGTCCACCAGTCGCGCAGGTTGCCGTCGGCGTCGTATTGGCTGCCCATGTCGTCGAAACCATGGCTGATCTCGTGACCGATGACGGCACCGATCGCGCCGTAGTTCACCGCGTCGTCGGCGTCCGCGTCGAAGAACGGCGGCTGCAGGATGGACGCCGGGAACACGATCTCGTTCATCGACGGGTTGTAGTAGGCGTTCACGGTCTGCGGCGTCATGCCCCACTCGTCGCGGTCGATCGGCTGGCCCAGACGGGCGAGCTGGCGCGCGTGCTCGAACGCACGCACGCGCCGCACGTTGCCGACCACGTCGTCGCGGCGGATCTCCAGCGCGCGGTCGTCGCGCCAGCGCACCGGGTGGCCGATCTTGGTCACGAGCCGGGCCAGCTTGGCCTGCGCCTGGGCGCGCGTGGCCGGACCCATCCAGTCCAGCGTGTCGAGGTTCCGCCGGTAGGCCGCGAGCAGTTGCGCGACCAGAGCTTCCATGCGCGCCTTGTGGGCCGGCGGGAAGTGCCGGGCCACGTAGAGCTGGCCCAGGCCCTCGCCGAGGCAGCCCTCGACCAGCGCGACACCGCGTTTCCAGCGCGGCAGATTCTCCGGCGTGCCGCGCAGCACGGTGCCGGTGAAGGCGAAACGGGCGTCGACGATCGCGCGACCCAGGAAGGGCGCGTAGGCATACAGCACGCGCAGCGTCGCATAGGCCTTCCAGGCGTCGAGCGGCGCGTCGGCGAGCCGCGCCGACAGCGCGCCCAGGTAGCTCGGCTGGCCGACCACCAGCCATCCGGCGCGACCGGCCAGGCCGGTGCGCGCGGCGAAGCCGTCCCAGTCGATCGCCGGGGCCAGCGCGCGCAGCGCGGCGAAGTCGCAGCGGTTGTAGGTCTTCACCGGGTCACGGTTCTCGACGCGCGACCACTGCGCCCGGGCCAGCTCGGTCTCGAGCGCCAGCACGGCCCGCGCCGCCGCCTCGGCCGCGGCCGCAGGCTCGCCGGCCAGCACCAGCATCGCGGCCATGTGCGCCCGGTACTGCGCGCGCACCTCGCCGAAACGCGCGTTGTCCTCCAGCAGGTAGTAGTCGCGATCGGGCAGGCCCAGGCCGCCTTGCGACAGGAAGGGCACGTAGCGCGTCGAATCGCGATCGTCCTGGCCGATGTGCAGGGCCAGCGGCACACCCAGGCCGGCGCTGACGGCGTCGGCGAGCCACGCACCGAACTGCGCGCGATCGGCTATCGCGGCGACGGCCGCCAGCTCGTCCTGCAGCGGCGCGAGGCCACGCGCCTCGATCGCGGCCTCGTCCATGAAGCTGGCGTACAGATCGCCGATCTGCCGCGCCGCGCCGTCCCGGCCCTCGGCGGCCGCCTCGTCGATCAGGGCCCGCAACTGGTCCTGGATGCGGTCGTGGATCTGCATGAAGGCGCCGGTGGAGGCGCGGTCGGTGGGAATGGCGGTGTGCTTCAGCCACCCGCCGTTGACATGGCGGAACAGGTCGTCCTGCGCGCGCACCGAGCGGTCGAAGCCGCTCTGTTCGATGCCCGACGCCGCCGCGCCACGGCCCGGTTCGGCCTGGCCCGCCGCCGACTCGGGGCCGAACAGCGCACGATGCAGCCCGCAGGCGTGGACAGGACGGAAGGGCGGGTCGTGCGGGCTCAAGAGAAAGTCTCCAGGCGTCAGGGCGGCGCCTGCCGCTACAGGCGCACCGAGCGGCCGACGAACAGGATCGGCCCGGTCGGCCGGCCGATCGGCGAGCCGGTCTCGGGCTCCAGCGTGAGCTCGAACAACTGCCTCGCCTCCAGCGTCGGCAGCGTCGCGACCGGCAGCTCGGTGACCTGCCCGGCCCGCACCAGCCCGAGCGAGGTGGGCCCGGCGGCGCCTTCGGCCTTGGTCCAGAACTGCAGCGCCTTGCCCGGCGGCACGGCCTCGGTCGTGCCGACCGGCACCAACCGCAACTGCCCGCCGGCGGTGGCCTCGACGACCCAGCCGGTGGTGTTGCTGCCCGGCGCCTGCAGCACCGCCAGGTAGCGCGGCGCGTCGGCCGGCGCCGGCGCGCGCAGCACCAGCAGCGTGGCCAGCACCAGCGAGGCGGCGATCGCCAGGCCGCTGGTCCATTGCCAGCGCCGCAGGCGGCGCCAGGCCGGGTCGTTGGCAGCCGGCATGGCCGCAGGATGCGTCGGAATCTCCGCCGACGTGGCCGGACCGGCGTGCAAGCGGGTTTCGATGGCCGGCCACAGGCCGGCCGCCGGCTCGGCCGGCGCAACACGCCCGGCCAGGCCGAGCAGGCGGTCCTGCCACGCGTAGACCTCGGCCTGGAGCGCAGCATCCCCGCCCAGCGCACGCTCGAACTCGGCACGCTCGGACGCGCCCAGCGTGCCCAGCACGTACTCGCCGGCGGTGGCGCTGCGCTCGTGCGGATCGTCGAGGCTCACGACAGGCACTCCTTCAGCGACAGCAGACCGCGACGGATCCACGATTTGACGGTGCCGACCGGCGTGGCGGTCTGCTGCGCGATCTGCTCGTGGGTGTAGCCCTCGACGAAGGCGTAGACGATGCAGTCGCGCTTGCGCTCGTCCAGCGTCTCCATGCAGCGCGACAGCGAGGCTGCATCGGCGTGCGGCAGTTCATGCGCTGCGTCCGATGCGGCATGCTGGTCGGCCAGCGCCTCGAGTTCGTCGCCCACCGGCGTCTCGCGGCGCGCGCGGCGCACCTCGTCGAGCGCGCGATGACGCACCACGGTGTAGATCCAGCCGCGCGCCGACCCGAGCGCGCGCTGGTAGCTCGACGCCCGCTGCCAGACCTGCAGGAAGGCGTCCTGCAGCACGTCGTGCGCGATGTCGCGGTCCCGCACGATGCGCAATGCCACGCCGAGCAGCCAGCGCGCCTCGCGCTCGTAGAGCGCCCGCAGCGCGAAGCGTTCGCCACGGGCGCAGGCTTCGAGCGCCGACTCGTAGTCGAAAGGATCGGCCGTGCGGCGGGGGGGACTGCTGGACATGAGCGTCGATTCTGTCAGCACATGCCGAGGCTGCGTACCAGCAGGGCGAGGCGTGGGTGGGCATGGTGGGATTCAGGGGAACGCGGCAGGCGCGGCGCGATGCACCGGCCGATGGTTCCGGTATTACGGAGCCGAGAGTCCTGCGGATGCAGCCGCCGGGATGCACCGTGACGAAATTCGATGTGCGGCGGGCTCTTGCGTCGCATTGCGTGCTCGTACCGCGCGCTGCAGACCAGGCCGCCGGGTGAACGGCTACGTTCGTGTCCCCCGCGGCCGGCCCCACGGGCCGACCGCTCCTCCTTTACCTCTCTTCGCCATTCACCCGACGCCCCGGTCGCACGCACAACCGTGGCATGCGAAGGTCTTCAAACCCTCGCAGTCCACCGTGTATTGAAGCGCCGTGACGGGCCGCTGTGTGGAGCGAGGTAGAGGAGGAGCGGTCCGCCCGCAGGGCGGACCGCGGGGGACACGAGCGCAACACAGCGGCCCGGCGCGGCGCTCGCACGCAATGCCGCTTCACACCATCGCGGCCGCAGTGGCACTGGCCTCGCGTTGCCGCCGCTCCTCGTCGCTGCCGAGTTCGGCGCTGCGGGTGAAGCGGAGGTGGGTGATGTCGGGTGGGTAGAACATGCCCCAGAACCACTCGAAGAAGATGCGCAGGCGCCGCCCGAAGGACGGCATCTGCGACAGGTAGTAGGCGCGCCACACCAGCCAGGCCGGCCAGCCGGTGAGTGGCAGGCCGGCGACCTCGGCCACGCCCTTCAGGTGACCGATCGATGCCATCATGCCGCGCGAGCGGTAGCGGAAGGCCGTGGTCGGTGCCCCGGTCACCACCGCGCCGAGGTTGCGCGCGAGGTGCTGCGCCTCGCGCACCGCGAACTGCGCCGTCGGCGGTGCGGTGCTGCCGTCCAGCGCGTTGGGCACGCAGGCGCAGTCGCCCACCGCCCACAGCCCGGGATAGCCCGGCACCGACAGGTCACCGGCCACCACCACGCGACCCCCACTGAGGGGCAGGCCCAGCCGGGCGAGCAGCGGGTTGGCTGCGGTGCCGATGGTGCCGATCACGGTGCGCCCCTCGATGAATTCCCCGTCGCCCAGTTGCACGCCCTCGGCGGTGATGCAGGTCGCCCGGGCCATCAACCGCACGTCCACGCCGCGCTCGCGCAGCGAGTTCAGCGCGGCGACGCCGAGCCGGGGCGACAGTTCGGGCAGCAACCGGTCCAGGCCCTGCAGCACCGTGACGCGCAGTTCGTCGGCCGCCACGCGCGGATAGTAGCGGCGGATGCTCGCGAGGCAGTCGACCAGTTCGCCGGCCACCTCGACACCCGAGAAGCCGCCGCCGACGACGATGAAGTGCCCGAGCGCGCGGCGCGCCGACGCGTCGTCCTCCAGCTCGATGCAGGCGAGCCGGCGCAGCACCGTGTTGCGGATGTGCATCGCGTCGCCCACGGTCTTCAGCGGCAGCGCGTGCTCGGCCATGCCGGGCAGCAGGTCGAGCCGGGCTCGGTTGCCGACCGCGAGCACCAGGTGGTCGTAGGCGAGTTCGCGCTCGCCGGCCAGCGTGCGGCAGACCAGGCGTCCCGCGGTCAGATCGACCTGCGTCACCGACCCCATGATGAAGCGGCAGGCGCCGCCCTGGCGCGTCATCTCGCGCACCGGCACGACCACCTGCTCCGGGAAGACCGAAGCCCCCACCGCTTCCGGCAGCATCGGATTGAAGGTGGTGTAGCTCTCGTCGGAGAGCAGCGTCGTTTCCACGCCGGGCGGCAGCCGGCGGTGCAACGAGCGCACGAGTTGGGTGCCGGCAAAGCCGGCACCGACGATGAGGATGCGCGTGCAGGGTTCGTCGGGCATGGTCGACTCGGTGTCAACCCGCACTCATGCACGAACCGTGCGCACCGCGGCACGCCGCGTCGCGGTGCACGGCGGGGACGGGCTGCCCCGCAGCCCGTCCTTCACGGCCTCGGTCAGATCTCTTCGTACAGCGGCAGCGTCAGGAACTCGGCGAACGCATCCTGGGTGCTCATCTGCTCGAAGATCTCGGCCGCGCGGTCGACCGTCTGGCCCTCGTAGCCGGCGTCCTTGATGCCCTTGAGCTCCTCGGCCACCATCTTGCGCACCATGTCGGCGGTGACCTTGCGGCCGTCGGCGAGCACGCCCTTGGGGCTGCGGATCCACTGCCACACCTGCGAGCGCGAGATCTCGGCGGTGGCGGCGTCCTCCATCAGGTTGTAGATCGGCACGCAGCCGTTGCCGGCCAGCCAGGACGCCAGGTAGTAGATGCCGACGTTGATGTTCATGCGCAGGCCGGCCTCGGTGATCGGGGCCTCCGGCGCGAACTCCAGCAGCTGCTCGGCGGTGATGTGGGTGTAGGGCTTCTGGCGCTCGATCTGGTTCGGGCGGTCGCCCAGCACGTCGACGAACTCCTTCATCGCCGACTCGACCAGGCCCGGGTGCGCGACCCAGCCGCCGTCGTAGCCGTCGTTCGCATCGCGGCGCTTGTCCTTGATGATGCCGGCCATCGCGATGGCGTTCTTCTCGGGGTCGTTCTTGATCGGGATCAGCGCGCTCATGCCGCCGATCGCCGGCGCGCCGCGCTTGTGGCAGGTCTTGAGCAGCAGCAGCGCGTAGGCGCGCATGAAGGGCGCGGTCATCGTGACCTTGGCGCGGTCGGCCAGGCAGAAGTCGCGGTCGTTCTTGAACTTCTTGATGCACGAGAAGATGTAGTCCCAGCGGCCGGCGTTCAGGCCGGCGCTGTGCTCGCGCAGCTCGTACAGGATCTCGTCCATCTCGAACGCGGCGAGGATGGTCTCGATCAGCACCGTCGCCTTGATCGTGCCCTGCGGCAGGCCGATCTCCTTCTGCGCGGCGATGAAGATGTCGTTCCACAGCCGCGCCTCGAGGTGCGACTCCATCTTCGGCAGGTAGAAGAACGGGCCGGCGCCGCGCTCGATCTGCTCCTTGGCGTTGTGGAACAGGAACAGCGCGAAGTCGAAGATGCCGCCGGAGACGCGCTGGCCGTCGACCAGCACGTGCTTCTCGTCGAGGTGCCAGCCGCGCGGGCGCACCTGCAGCGTCGCGATCTTGTCGTTGAGCTTGTAGGTCTTGCCCGCCTGGCCCAGCGTCAGCGTGCGGCGGATCGCCTTGTACAGGTTGATCTGACCCTGGATCTGGTTCGCCCAGACCGGCGAGTTGCTGTCCTCGAAGTCGGTCATGTACGAATCGGCGCCCGAATTGAAGGCGTTGATGACCATCTTGGCCTCGACCGGCCCGGTGATCTCGACGCGACGGCACTCCAGCGCCTTCGGGATCGGCGCGATCTTCCAGTCGCCTTCGCGGATGGCCTTCGTCTCCGGCAGGAAATCGGGGCGCTCCCCGGCATCGAGCCGCTTCACGCGTGCCACGCGCGCGGCCAGCAGTTCCTGGCGGCGGGGCTCGAAGGCGCGGTGCAGCTTGGCCACGAGCTCGAGCGCCGCCGGCGTGAGGATGGTCTCGAAGCCCGGCAGGATCGCCGCGTTGATCTGCAGGCCGGCGGGCAGTTGGAGGGTCGTCATGGTCAGCTCCTAGGGACGGGGAGTTTCAGGTCTTGGGCAAGAAGTCGAGCACGTCGCGCAGGCTGCTGCCGGTGCGCGTCGGCTCGGTGTCGAGGGCCTCGAGCGGCAGCTTGAAGCGGTTCACCCACAGCGTGCAGTAACCGTACCAAGTCGCGCCGATCGCGTCCCAGCCGTTGCTGGAAACGAACAGGATCTGCCGGGCCGGAATGCCCAACGCCTGCGGGCCCAGCGCGTAGGCAGCCGGGTCGGTCTTGAAGCGCTGCACGCTCTCGACGCTGAGCACGTGGTCGAGCAGGCCCTGGCCCTTGTCGTCCACGTAGCCGGCGCTGCGCACCGCGATGCCCAGCATCTCGGGGTCGCCGTTGCTGAGGATGCCGGTGGTCACGCCGCGCGCCTTCAGCGCCGTCAGCACCGCCTTGTTCTCGGGGAAGGCACCGAGGTGGCGGTACTGGTTGAGCAACTGGGTCTCGCGCTCCGGGGTCAGGTCGAGCTGCAGCCGCGCGCAGGCGTAGCGCAGACCCGCCCGCGTGAGCTCCCAGAACGGCCGGTAGCGCTGGCTCATCGACACCAGGCGCGTGTACTCGATCTGCTTGTCGCGCCACAGCACCGCCAGCGCCTCGCCCTGGCCGGGAAACAGCTGCTCGGCCAGCGTACCGACGCTGTAGACGTCGAACAGCGTGCCGTAGGCGTCGAACAGCACGGCTTGGACGGATGGGGACGGCTTGGGTGACTTCATCGAGAAGCCACTTTATTACGAACCTGGGTGCGCATTTAGCGACCGATTCGCGCTTGATCTTTTACTGGAGCATCAGTAATCTGCCCCGAATCCGCCCCACTTGCCCGCCATGGATCGCCTCAAGCAGATCGAATCCTTCGCCGCCGTCGCCACCAAGGGCAGCCTGACCGCTGCCGCCGCCGCCGAGGGCGTGGCACCGGCCGTGATCGGCCGCCGCATCGATGCACTGGAAGAGCGCCTGGGGGTGAAGCTGCTGGTGCGCACCACCCGGCGCATCACGCTGACGCACGAAGGCAGCGCCTTCCTGGAGGACGCCCAGCGCCTGTTGACCGACCTGGCCAACGCCGAGGCCAGCGTCAGCGCCGGCGGGGTGAAGGCCAGCGGCCACCTGCGCCTCACCGCACCGGCCGGCTTCGGCCGGCGCCACGTGGCGCCGCTGGTGCCGCGCTTCGCCGAGGCGCACCGCGACGTGTCGGTGTCGCTGAACCTCAGTGACCGGGTGGTGGACATCGTCAACGAGGGCTACGACTGCGCGGTGCGGGTCGGCGACCTGCCGGACTCCAGCCTCGTCAGCCTGCGGCTGGCCGACAACCGCCGCCTGTGCGTGGCCGCGCCGGCCTACCTGCAGCGCGCCGGCACGCCGCAGCATCCCGGCGAACTGGGCCGCCACCAGTGCCTCACGCTGAGTTCGAACGCCAGCCAGGCGCGCGGCTGGGCGTTCAGCGTCGACGGCGAACTGACGCACCTGCGGCCGAGCGGCCGCTACGACTGCTCCGACGGCCAGGTGCTGCACGACTGGTGCCTCGCCGGCCACGGCATCGCCTGGCGCAGCACCTGGGAGGTGGAGCAGGAGGTGGCCAGCGGCGCGCTGGTCACGCTGCTCGACGACTTCGCGGCGCCGCCGAACGGCATCTACGCGGTATTCCCGCAGCGCAAGCACCTGCCGCTGCGCGTGCGGCTGTGGATCGACTTCCTGAAGCACACCTACGGCGATTCGACCTATTGGTCACCCGCGATGCCCTGAATCGCACCGGGGGCGATCTTCCCGGCCCGCCGCGGGCAATCTGCTCTGCGGCATCCGGCCCCCTGGCTCCTAAGGTGACGTGGCCCGGCATCGCGCCGGGCCGGCCAGCCGCAGCGCGGCGCCGCCACGATCCCTACAGGAGACTGCCTCATGACATTCCCGCTCCCGGCGGCACGACGTCCCCTCCTCGCCCTCGTGCTGTGGGCCGCCGGCATCGCCGCGGCCGCACCGCCCCCACCGTCCGCGGTCGACCACGGCGCCTTCGAGACGGCGGTGCGGCAGGCCGTCGCGCCCCAGGCCGGGCAGGCGATCGTGGGGCTCAAGGTGCTGCACCTGAGCGGCGATGTCGGCCCCTGGCTGGACACCGGCCTCACGCTGCTGCCCGGCGACCGCGTCACGCTGCTGAAGAGCGGGCGGGTGTGGTGGTCACGCGCCTACGCGCTGTCGCTCGACGCCCCGATGGCCGTCTGGGGCCGCATCGGTGACCAGGGCCCGATCTTCCGCGGTGAGCGCGCGACCGACACCGTGACCGCCGACCGCGCGGGGACGCTGCAGCTCAAGCTCTATCCGGGACTGCGCTGGCTGGACGAGACCGGCCGCTACGCAGGCGAGCCGGCCGCGGCCAACCCGGATGCCGGCGGCGGCGTCAGCGTCGCGCTGCTGCAGTGGCGCGCCGGCGTGCACATCGGGTCCGAACTGCAGCGGCTCGCCACGCTGCCCACGGTGGTGGGGCCCCTGGCGGCGGCCGAAGTCCAGCGCCTGGGTGGCGGCACCACACCGCCACCGGACGACTGGCACTACTTGTGGGAACTGGGCCCGGCCGAGATCTTCACCGAGGTCGAACACCCCACCGGCCCTGGCCACCCGCCCCGCGCAATCCGACTGCACACCCGCGACGATGTCGGCATCCTGCAGAAGGAGGCCCCCTTCGAACTGACGCCCGACACCGTGCTGCGCTGGCGCTGGAAGGCGGAGCGCCTGCCGGCCCGGGCGCCCGAGAACCAGGTGCCGACACACGATTACATGAGCATCGCGGTGGAGTTCGACGACGGCCGCGACCTCACCTTCCTGTGGAGCCACAGCCTGCCGGTCGGCGAGATCTTCGCCTGCCCGTTGCCGGCCTGGAAGGACCGCGAGACCCACGTGGTCGCCCGCTCAGGCAGCGCCGATCTGGGCCGCTGGGTCGAGGAATCGGTCAACCTGCACGCGCTCTATCGCCGGGCGATCGGCGACCGGGTCCCGGCGCGCGTGACGCGCGTGTGGCTGATCGGCGTGAGCCTGTTCGGCCACGGCGAAGGCCTCAGCGAGTTCGGGCAGATCGTGCTGCAGGACGGCGCACGCCGGCTCGAGGTGTACTGAGCCGGGGCGGTGGCCGTCGCGCAACGGCGGCTACTTGCTGAGGCATTCCTTCATGAAGGCCTTGCGCTCGTCGCCCTTCATCTCGCCGGCGTCCTTGTTGCAGCTCTTCATCTTGTCCTGCTGGGTGGCGGGCTTGGCGGACAGGCACTTCTTCATGAAGGCCTTGCGCTCGTCGCCCTTCATCTCGCCCGCGTCCTTGTTGCAGGTGGACATCTTGGTCTGCTGCGCGGTCGGCGCGGACGCCGCCGCGTCGGCGGCATGGGCGGGTAGCACGAAGGCGGCCGCACACAGGGCCGCAGCGTTGATCAGCTTCTTCATCGGATCTCCTTCGCTTGGGGTCGGGGCATGCGGCGGGCACCGCCGCGGCCATTGAAGCATGGCCCCCGTGCGCACCACAAGCGCCTGAAAGGCGGCGCGCGACCGGCGTTGACCCGGCGATGGCTGGCTGTCAGCCTGGACGTCCGATCAGGCGATGCGCCGCGGATGCGCCAGCGCCTCGTGGGCCACGTGCAGGCGTCGCACCAGCACGCGGATGAAGGCCTCGTCGAACAGGTGGCGGCAGCCGGGACTGAGCCGCGCCATCGAGTCCGGCGTGAAGGAGATCATCGTGGCCGGCGCGACCACCGTCACGTCGGTGCTGTGGCGGCGCAGCTCGGGATTGGGCGCCAGGTAGGCCATCTCGCCGACCGAGGTGCCCGCGCCGAGGTGCGCCACGCGCTGGCTGTCGCGGTACACGTCGACCGCCCCCTCCGCGATGATGTGGAAGGTGTTGCCCTCCTCGCCACGGCGGTAGATCAGGTGGCCCAGCGGATAGCGCTGCCAGGCGCAGCGGTGCACCACCTCCCACAGCTCGACGTCGCCGAACTGGCTGAAGAACTCGAGCGCGCGCAGCAGCGTGAAGCGCTCCGAGTCGAGCACGCCCTGGACCTGGCCGCGCGGCACCTGGCGGTTGGCCACCAGCGCCGACAGCGCCTGGGCGAACTCGTCCCAGTCCGCGTAGCGGTCGTCGGCGCGCTTGGCGAGCGCACGCTGGATCACCGCATCGAGCGCCGGCTCGACCCCGCCGCGCAGGCCGCACAGCGAGGCGGGCTGGGCGCTGTAGATCTGCGCCATCAGCACCGATTGCGCGCTCGCGTCGAACGGCGGGCGGCCGGCGATCAGGTGGTAGAGCACCGCACCGAGCGAGTAGACATCGGCACGGGCGTCGAGCGTGCCGCCATCGAGCTGCTCGGGCGACATGTAGGCCAGCGAGCCGACCCGGAACACCTGGGTCGTGTCGGCCTGCAGGTTGAGCACGCTGCCGAAATCGCTGACCTTCACGTCGACGATGTCGCCGTTCGCGTTGGTGCTGGCCAGCAGGTTGGCCGGCTTCACGTCGCGGTGGATCAGGCCCTGGCGCGACACGTAGCCCAGCGCCATCGCGCACTTGAAGCCGATTTCCACCACCTGGTCCAGCGGCAGCAGCTGGTCGGCGCGGCAGAACGGCCGCAGCGTGGTGCCCGCCACATGCTCCATGACCACGTAGGGCTCGGTCGGGTCGGGCACCGCGTCGAAGATCTGCACGACATTGGGGTGCTGCAACCGCCCGACCAGCGCGGCCTCGGCCGCGAAGAAGCGCGCGTGCAGCGCGCCGTCGCTCACGTCGGCCAGCGCGCTGGCGCGCACGCGCTTGACGGCGACGTCGCGCTCGTTGAAGTCGTCCCGGCACAGGAAGACCTCGCTGGTCGCGCCCTCGCCGAGTTTGCGCAGCACACGGTATTTGCCGATGCGTTCGGGCAGGACGTCGGCGGAAGCGGGGGATGGGCTCATGGCGGAGGCAAGTGTGGCCGCATCTTTCCACCGCCCTGATGTCAGGGACGGGCACGCCACGCTCGCCGGCCCGCCCGCCGTGAAGGAGTGCCCATCGATCGCGTGCCGACCCCGCCCCTAGAATCCGGCGATGATCCGTGCCCAGCAAGAGCTCCTGGCGGCCCTCGGCGATGCACTCGCCGAACTGGCGCCCGAGCAGCCCCCGATTGCCGCCTTCGAGAGTCCGAAACAGGCCGCCCACGGCGACCTCGCCATCACCTCGGCGATGCGGCTCGCCAAGCCGCTCAAGCGCAATCCGCGCGAGCTGGCCCAGGCCCTGATCGACGCGCTGCAGCGCCGTGAAGCGGTGCAGCGCTGGGTCGCGGCGCTCGAGATCGCCGGCCCCGGCTTCATCAACCTGCGGCTCAAGGACAGCACCAAGCAGCAGATCGTCGCCGAGGTGCTGGCCGGCGGCACCGGGTTCGGCCGCCAGCCGGCCACGAGCGAGCGGGCGCTGGTCGAGTTCGTCTCCGCCAACCCCACCGGCCCGCTGCACGTCGGCCACGGCCGCCAGGCGGCGCTCGGCGATGCGATCTGCAAACTGTTCGAGACCCAGGGCTGGCAGGTCACGCGCGAGTTCTATTACAACGACGCCGGCGTGCAGATCGGCACCCTCGCCGCGTCGACCCAGGCCCGCCTCCAGGGCCTGAAGCCGGGGGACCCGGGCTGGCCGGAGAGCGCCTACAACGGCGACTACATCGCCGACATCGCCGCCGACTTCCTGGCCCGCAAGACCGTCAAGGCCGACGACCGCGAGTTCACCGCCTCCGGCGACCCCGCTGACCTGGACGGCATCCGCCAGTTCGCCGTGGCCTACCTGCGCCACGAGCAGGACCTCGACCTGCAGGCCTTCGGCGTCCGGTTCGACCACTACTTCCTCGAATCCAGCCTCTACGCCACCGGCCGCGTCGAGGCCACGGTGGGCAAGCTGGTCGCGGCCGGCAAGACCTTCGAGGACGGCGGCGCGCTGTGGCTGCGTACCACCGACTATGGCGACGACAAGGATCGCGTCATGAAGAAGTCCGACGGCAGCTACACCTACTTCGTGCCCGACGTGGCCTACCACGTCAACAAGTGGGAGCGCGGCTACCACAAGGTCATCAACATCCAGGGCAGCGACCACCACGGCACCATCGCGCGGGTGCGCGCCGGGCTGCAGGCCGCCGACGTGGGCATTCCGGCGGGCTACCCCGACTACGTGCTGCACAAGATGGTCACCGTGATGCGCGGCGGCGAGGAGGTCAAGATCTCCAAGCGCGCCGGCAGCTACGTGACGCTGCGGGACCTGATCGACTGGACCGGCAAGGATGCGGTGCGCTTCTTCCTGATCAGCCGCAAGGCCGACACCGAGTTCGTGTTCGACGTCGACCTGGCGCTGAAGAAGAACGACGAGAACCCGGTCTACTACGTGCAGTACGCGCACGCGCGCATCTGCTCGGTCATCGTTCAGTGGCGCGAGCAGCAGGCCGGCGACCCGGCCGCGCTGGCCCAGGCCGATCTCGCGCGGCTGGTGGCCCCCACCGAGGCCGCACTGATGCTCAAGCTGGCCGCCTACCCGGTGATGCTGAGCGGCGCCGCCGAGAGCCTGGCGCCGCACGACGTGGCCTTCTACCTGCGCGATCTGGCGGGCGCCTTCCACAGCTATTACGCGGCCGAGCGCTTTCTCACCGACGACCCGGCACTGAGCCGCGCCCGGCTGGCGTTGCTCGCCGCCACCGCGCAGGTGCTGCGCAACGGCCTGGCGGTGCTCGGCGTCAGCGCCCCCGACAGGATGTGACCGGAGCTGCCATGCCCTTCTTCCCCTTCTCTCGTCGCTCGTCGCAGCACGGTGGCTTCATCGTCGGCCTGATCGCCGGCCTGCTGATCGGCCTGGCGCTGGCGCTGGGCGTTGCGCTGTACGTCACCAAGGTGCCGATCCCGTTCATCAACAAGGTCCCGCAGCGCACCGCGGAGCAGGACGCGGCCGAGGCCGAACGCAACCGCAACTGGGATCCCAACACGCCGCTGCACGGCAAGAAGCCGGCGCCAGCCGCCTCCGGCGCCGGTGTCGCGGTGGCTCCCGCGGCCTCGGGTCCGGCCACCGGCACGGCACGGCCGGCGCCCGACGGCCGTGATCCGGCCGCGATCCTCGGCGGCGGCCCGGCCCGGCCCGGCCCGGACCTGTCCACCACCGGCGCGTCCGAGGCGTTTGTCTATTTCGTGCAGGCCGGCGCCTACGCGCGCACGGAGGAAGCCGAGGCGCAGCGCGCCAAGCTGGCGATCCAGGGCTTCGAGTCCAAGATCACCGAGCGCGAGCAATCGGGCCGGACGATGTACCGTGTGCGCGTCGGCCCGTTCGTGCAGCGCGCCGAGGCCGAGAAGGTGAAGGAAACGCTGGACGGCGCCGGCATGGTGTCGGCGCTGGTGCGGGTGCAGAAATGAACTTCGCGGCGTGGGGATGACTCCACCGCTGCGTCTGTCTGAACGCTGAAAGGATGCTCATGAACCGTCGTGACTTCACGACCCTGTCGCTGGCCACCACCTGCGTCGGCCTGCTGCCGGCCTTCGGCCACGCCCAGGGCGGTCCGGTCGAGGGCAAGGACTACGTGAAGCTGTCGCAGCGCCAGCCGACGCAGGACCCGAAGAAGCTCGAGGTCGTGGAGTTCTTCTGGTACGGCTGCCCGCACTGCCACGCCTTCGAGCCGATGCTCGAGGCCTGGGTCAAGAAGCTGCCGCCGGACATCACCTTCCGGCGCCTGCCGGTCGCCTTCCGCGAGGTGCCGTTCGTGCTGCACCAGAAGCTGTACTTCGCGATCGAGGCCCTGGGGCTGGTCGACACCCTGCACCGCAAGGTCTTCACCGCGATGCACGTCGAACGCAATCCGCTGAACACGCCCGAGGCGATCGGCGAGTTCGTGGCGAAGAATGGCGTCGACAAGGCCAAGTTCCTCGACGTGATGAACTCGTTCTCGGTGCAGACCAAGGCCCGCCAGGCCGCCGCGCTGTCGGCCGGCTACAAGATCGACGGCACGCCGGCGATCGGCATCAACGGGTCCTACTACACGTCGGGTTCTCTGGCCGGCAGCAACGACCGCGCGCTGGCGATCACCGACCACCTGATCGCCCAGATCCGCAAGAGCGGCTGACCCTCGTTTGGCGTCGACGCGACAGCGGCCGTCGGAGCGGCGGCCGGCCGTGGCAAGCGGTCGAACTCACCCTAGAATCGGCAGCAAGATTCATGCCGATTCCCTCCATGTCCGCTCCGACCCCCTATCCTGCATCGCGGTGCACCTTGCTGGCGCAGCCTGTTGGCCGGGCCGTCCTGGCGGTGCTGGGGCTGGCCCTGCTGCCGGCCTTCGCCGCCGAAAAGGCTGACCGCAGCCAGCCGCTGGCCTTCACCGCCGACTCGGCCCGGGTCGACGAGGTCAAGCAGTTGAACATCCTGTCGGGCAACGTCGAGATCACCAAGGGCAGCATCGTCATCCGCGCCGACCGCGTGGAGGTGCGCCAGAGTCCCGAGGGCTACCAGTCCGCGGTGGCGACCGGCTGGCCGAACAAGCGCGCCTACTTCCGCCAGAAGCGCGGCAGCAACGACGAGTACATCGAGGGCGAGGCCGAGCGCCTCGAGTACGACGGCCGCGGCGACACCGTGCGGCTCGTGAACCAGGCCGTGCTGCGGCGCTTCCGCGGCAGCACGCTGGCCGACGAGGTGGCCGGCAACACCATTTCCTACGACAACGTGACCGAGGTGTTCCAGGTGCTCGGCGGCCCGGCCTCCGCGGCCGCGCCGGGCCGGGTGCGCGGGGTGCTGACGCCGCGCGAGAACCCGGCCTCGGCGCCCAACTCCGGGGCGGGGACGCGGCCATGAACACGGCGATGGCGAGCCGCCTGGAGGCTCGCGGACTGCAGAAGAGCTACGGCGCCCGCAAGGTCGTCAAGGACGTGCACCTCGCCGTCGCGGCCGGCGAGGTGGTGGGCCTGCTGGGCCCGAACGGCGCCGGCAAGACCACCAGCTTCTACATGATCGTGGGCCTGGTGCGCGCCGACGCCGGCGAGATCCGCATCGACGGCGCGCCGATCGAGCGCCTGCCGATCCACCAGCGCTCGCGCCTCGGGCTGTCCTACCTGCCGCAGGAGGCCTCGATCTTCCGCAAGCTCACCGTCGAGGAGAACATCCGCGCGGTGCTGGAGCTGCAGTTCGACGAGCGCGGCAAGGCCTACACCAAGGCACGCATCGACGAGCTGCTCGACGGCCTGCTGCACGACCTGTCGATCGACAAGCTGCGCGACAGCCCGGCACCGGCCCTGTCGGGCGGCGAGCGGCGGCGCGTCGAGATCGCCCGCGCGCTGGCCACGCAGCCGCGCTTCATCCTGCTCGACGAGCCGTTCGCCGGCGTCGATCCGATCGCGGTGATCGAGATCCAGCGAATCATCGGCTTCCTCAAGAGCCGCGGCATCGGCGTGCTGATCACCGACCACAACGTGCGCGAGACCCTGGGCATCTGCCACCGCGCCTACATCATCAGCGAAGGACGCGTGCTGGCCGAAGGCACCCCCGAGCAGATCGTCGAGAACGCCGACGTCCGCAAGGTCTACCTCGGCGAGCACTTCAGGATGTGATGAAGCCTTCCCTGCAGGTCCGTTTTTCGCAGCATCTGGCGCTCACGCCGCAGCTGCAGCAGTCGATCCGGCTGCTGCAGCTTTCCACGCTCGAGCTTCACCAGGAAGTCGAGCAGATGCTGGAACAGAACCCCTTCCTCGAAGTGGAGGAGGATGCGCCGACGCCGTTCGACGCGCCGGTGGAGCGCGCCACGGTCTCCGAACGCCAGGCCGACGAGGCCTGGGAGGGCTCGGGGTCCGAGGCGGCCGCCGACCCCGAGCCGGTCGCGGTGGATGCGGCCGAGTTCGGCACCACCGAGCGCGAGGACTGGGAGAACGGTACCGAGCGCGAGGACTTCGACGGCATCCGCGAGACGCCCGGCAAGGCCGGCAACAACGACAGCGACGAGTTCGACCCCATGGAGCGCAGCAGCGCCGGGGTGAGCCTGCAGGACCACCTGCGCGACCAGTTGCGCGGCATGCGCCTGAGCGACGAGGACCGCGGCGCGGTGATGGTGCTGATCGAATCGCTCGACGAGGACGGCTACCTGGCCGACCCGCTGGAAGAGATCGCCCAGCGCCTGGCCGGCGACGAGGACGACATCGCGGTCGAGGAGCTGCTCGACCGCCTGCGCTGTGCGCTGAAGTGGCTGCACAACCTGGAGCCGCTGGGCGTGGGGGCGCGCGACCTGTCGGAGTGCCTGACGCTGCAGCTGCGGGCCGGACCGCGCTGCGAGGCGCAGATGATCGCGATCCTGATCTGCAAGTACCACCTCGAGCTGCTGGCGCGGCGCGACGGCAAGAAGCTGATGGCCGCCACCGGCGCCGACGAGGAGCTGCTGAAGGCCGCGCAGGCACTGATCGTGCGCTGCGAGCCCAAGCCCGGCCGGCCCTTCACCAAGGCCGAGGCCAACATCATCGTGCCCGATGTCATCGTGCAGAAGGCCGGCCGCGGCTGGCGCGTCGTGCTCAACCCCGACGTGATGCCCAAGCTCCGCATCAACGACCTCTACGCACAGGCCATCAAGCAGCAGCGCGGCGCGCGCACCGAATCGGGCGCGGGCCTGAGCTCGCGGCTGCAGGAGGCGCGCTGGTTCATGAAGAACATCCTGCAGCGCTTCGACACCATCCAGCGCGTGTCGCAGGCCATCGTCGAGCGGCAGAAGGCCTTCTTCAGCCATGGCGCGATCGCGATGAAGCCGCTGGTGCTGCGCGAGATCGCCGACGAACTGGGCCTGCACGAGTCGACCATCTCGCGCGTGACCACCGCCAAGTACATGTCCACGCCCTACGGCACCTTCGAGCTGAAGTACTTCTTCGGCTCCTCGCTCAACACCGAGGCCGGCGGCAACGCATCGAGCACCGCGGTGCGCGCGCTGATCAAGCAGCTGGTCAGCGCGGAGGACGCCAAGAAGCCGCTGTCGGACAGCCAGCTCAGCAGCATGCTGGAAGAGCAGGGCATCCAGGTGGCGCGCCGCACGGTGGCGAAGTACCGCGAGGCGCTGAAGATCGCGCCGGCCAACCTGCGGCGCACGATGATGTGACGACGAGGTCCCGGGCCCCACCGGCACCCAGGGCCTCGCGCGGCGTCGACCGACGCGCGGGCGCAACCCTCGAACCCCTCTGCACGCATGAACGCCGTCCTCCCGCCCGACGCCCCGCCGTCCTCGTTGTTCCTCCCCTGCGCGGCCGGCGTCGAGGCGCTGCTCGCCGACGAGGTGGCCCGGCTGCTGCCGGGCGCGGCGGCACGGACGCAGCGCGGCGGCGTGTTGGTGCACGGCGGCCCGCGCGAGGCGATGGCGCTCAACCTCGGCAGCCGGCTCGCCCAGCGCGTGCTGTGGCAGGTGGCCGATGCGCCCTACCGCAGCGAGGACGACCTGTACGCGCTGGCCCGCAGCCCGCGCTGGCCCGACTGGATCACCCCCAAACAGACTCTGAAGGTCGACGTGACGGCCCAGCGCGCGCCGCTCAAGAGCCTGAACTTCGCCGCGCTGCGCATCAAGGACGGCGTGTGCGACGCGATGCGCGACGCCCTCGGCGCGCGACCCAGCGTCGACACCCGCCGCCCCGACCTGCCGCTGCTGCTGCACCTGGCGCCCGAGCACGCCACGCTGTACGTCGACACCTCGGGCGAGGCGCTGTTCAAGCGCGGCTGGCGCGAGGACCAGGGCGAGGCGCCGCTGAAGGAGACGCTGGCCGCCGCGATGCTGGCCGCCGCCGGCTGGCAGGGCCGCGAGGCCGACGGCCCGCTGCTCGACCCGGTGTGCGGCTCCGGCACGATCGCGATCGAGGCGGCGCAGATCGCCTGTGGCATCGCTCCCGGCTCGCTGCGGCGCTTCGCCTTCGAGCGCCTCGGGCCGTTCCGCGATGCCGGCAGCCAGCGTCTGTGGCGCGAGCTGCGCGAGGCCGCGCGGGCGGCCGTGCATGCCAGCGCGGTGCCCATCTTCGCCGGCGACGTGGCCTTCCGCATGACCGACTTCGCGGCGCGCAACGCGGCACGCGCCGGCGTCGCCGCCGCGATCGAACTGAAGACGGTCGACGCGCTGCAGCGCACCGCCCCCGCCGAACGCGGCACGCTGATGCTCAACCCGCCCTATGGCGAGCGCATCGACCCCAAGGGCTCGCGCGGCGACGGGGCCGGCCGGCGTGCACCGCCGACCGCCGCGCGCGAGGGTTTCGAGGACGGCGCCTCGGCCCACGAGTTCTTCACCCGCCTCGCCACCCACTGGAAGCGCGCCTACCCGGGCTGGACCGCCTGGGTGCTCAGCCCCGACATGAAGCTGCCGCAGGCGATGCGCTTGAAGGAGAGCCGGCGCGTGCCGATGTGGAACGGCCCGATCGAGTGCCGTCTGTTCCGCTTCGACCTGGTGGCCGGCTCGATGCGCGAGCCGGGCTGAAGAAGAAGCCCCGGAGCGCCCGCGGCCCTCAGCGCGGCACTTCGATCTCGACCGGCGCCGACGTGGCCATCACCTGCTGGTCGGCGTTCTGCAGCAGCTCGACCCTGAACTTGTAGGTGCCCGGCGGCGGCGCGAGCCAGACCTCGGTCAGGCCCTTGACGAGGTCGATGCGCTCGGTCGGCGCGCCGGCCCGCTCGGCGACCAGCCGGAAGTGGCCCACGCCCTTGTCCTGGATGTCCACGTGGCCCACGTTCAGGCCCGAGGCGTGCAGCCGCACCCGGAACGGCGTGCGCAGCGGCTCGCCGCTGCGCGGCTCGAGGATCGCGACGCCGGGCTGGATCAGCGTCTTCGGGTCGACGTCGTCGTTCTTCTTCGTCACCGTGATCTTCATCGGCTTGCTGTAGACGAAGTAGGGGATGTGCTTGTGATCCGCCAGCAGCAGCCGCAGCGTGTAGGTGCCGGGCACGAAGGTCAGCACCGTCTCCATCTGGCCCTTGCCGAAGTGGATGTACTGGTCGTTGAAGGGCAGCGGCTGGGTGAAGTCGAGCGGCAGGTCGCGGTTGACCAGCAGGTGGTGGTGCCCGGCGCCGTCGACCGGCTTGACGATCGGCGCGAGCCCGTAGCGCGACAGGCCGAACTTCAGCACGAAGGGCGTCTCGATGCTGTCGCCGTCGCGCAGGTTGGTGAAGTAGGTCTCGGGTTGCTGGGTGCGCAGCGGCGAGCTGAGCCACGGGTGGTCGGCCGCGAGGGCCGGTGCGGCCAGCAGGGCGGCCGCGATCCAGGCGAAGTACGAACGCATCGTTGGGGGTCTTTCGGGCAGGAGTCTTGCGGGTCGGTCAGCGCAGCACCGGAGTGTCCGGCAATTCGTTCGGATTGCCACCCCCTGGCGCCGCCGGGAAGTGCTCGCGCAACACGGCATCCACGGCGTCGATCGCGGCGTGCAGCCCGTCCTCGAAGCGCCGCTCGCGGAACGCCGCGCCCATGCCATCGACGATGGCCTGCCAGCCCGCCGCGTCCACGTGCCGCGTGAGGCCGCGGTCGGCCACGATCTCGATGCGGTGGTCAGCCAGCAGCAGGTAGATCAGCACGCCGTTGTTGTGCTCGGTGTCCCACACGCGCAGCTTGCCGAACAGCGACAGTGCGCGATCGTGGGCGTCGACGTTGCGCCACAGGTAGCCCAGCGGCAGCCCGGCCTCCACGCAGACGCGGATCTCGCCGCTGTGCGCGGCCTCGCTGGCGCGCACGCGCTGCTCGATGCGCTCCAGCGCCACCGGTCCGAGCGCGCGGCGCGCGTCGTCCTCGTCGAGCCAGCAATGGCGCAGCAGGCGGATCAGCCGGTCTCTCATCACCAGTCTCCCGACGCGCCGCCGCCGCCGAAATCGCCGCCACCACCCGACGAGAACCCACCACCGCCGCCCCAACCGCCGCCGCTGCTGCCGCCACCGCCCCAGATGATGGGCGGCACACCGTGGCCGCCGGTGTCCAGGCCGCGCCGCCGCGCCGCGCCCAGGCCCAGCACGCCCACCAGCACCAGCGCCACCAGCGCCGCCGCGCCGCCGACCAGCAGGCTGGCCGACACCGCCCAGGCCAGGCCGCCGGCCCCGGCGCTGGTGGCCAGCGTGCCGAGCTTGCGGCCCAGCACGCCGGTCAGCACGGCACCGGCGATCGGCACCGCGAGCAGGAAGAACATCGCGAAGTCCTGCCACTGCGCGCCCGGCTCGGCCGCCTTCGGCCCCGAGCCCGGCGCAGGCAACGCCTCGCCGCGGATGCGCGCCGCGAGCTGGTCGACCGCGGCGTTCAGACCGCCCGCGAAATCGCCGGCCCGGAAGGCCGGCGTCAGCGCGCGGTCGATGATCTGCTTGGCCGCCAGGTCGGGCACCGCGCCCTCCAGCGCCTTGGCCACCTCGATGCGGACCTTGCGGTCGTCCTTGGCCACCAGCACGATCAGCCCGTCGCCCACCTCGCGCCGGCCGATCTTCCAGCTCTCGCCGACGCGCTGCGCGTAGGCGGCGATGTCCTCGGGCTGGGTGCTGACGACGATCAGCACCACCAGCTGCGAGCCGGCCTCGCGCTCGAAGGCGGCGAGCTTGGCCTCCAGCGCGCTGACCTGGGCGCGCGTCAGCGTGCCGGTCTGGTCGATCACGCTGGCGCTGAGCACCGGCACCGGCCGCAGGTCCTGGGCGCCGCTCGCGCTCCAGGGCCCCACCAGCAGCGCCAGCGCCAGGCTTGCGAGCCCGCGCCGCCAGCCGTGTCGCATCACGGTCCTACTTCGAGGCCGGCTTCTCGAAACTCACCGCCGGCGGCGCCGAGATCTGCGCCTCGTTCTGCACCGTGAAGTTGGGCTTGGCCGCGTAGCCGAACACCATCGCGGTCAGGTTGCTGGGGAAGCTGCGCGCGAGCACGTTGTAGTCCTGCACCGCCTTGATGTAGCGGTTGCGCGCCACGGTGATGCGGTTCTCGGTGCCCTCGAGCTGCACGCGCAGGTCCTGGAAGCCCTGGTTGGCCTTCAGGTTCGGGTAGTTCTCGGTCACCACCAGCAGGCGCGACAGCGCGCCGCTCAGCTCGCCCTGCGCGGCCTGGAACTTCTGGAAGGCCTCGGGGTTGTTGATCAGCTCCGGCGTGGCCTGGATGCTGGTGGCCTTGGCACGCGCCTCCACCACTTTCGTGAGCGTCTCCTGCTCGAAGTTGGCCTCGCCCTTGACGGTGGCCACCACGTTGGGGATCAGGTCGGCGCGCCGCTGGTACTGGTTCAGCACCTCGGCCCAGGCGCTCTTGGTCGCCTCGTCGAGGCGCTGGAAGTCGTTGTAGCCGCAGCCGCCGAGCGCCAGCGTGGCGAGCAGCATCAGGGCAGCGAGAAGGCGTCGGAGCATGGGGTGGTCCTTTCTGTGCGAACTCGGGGCGGCGCGCGGCAGTCTTCGGCACCGGTGCTGCGCAGATGCCGTCGGCTGCGCCGGGTTCAAGCGGCGCTTAGCATCGTAACCACTGTGGACCCCTCTTTCGCACTCGATCCGACCACCGCGCTGCAGGCCGCCACCCGTGCGCAGGCGCCGGCGCCCCCGCCACCCCGCCTGCTGGTGGCCGGCGCCGGCGGCCCGCTCGGGCGCGAGATGCTGCGGGAGGCGCTCGCCCACGGCCGCTACGCCCGCGTGGGCGTGCTGACGCGCGCGCCGCTGCAGGCCGGGCTGCGCCGGCTGCACGCCGTGCCTTGCGGAGACGACGACACCGCCGCGCTGCCAGCGCACGACATCGCCGTGGTGGTGTTCGACCGCGGCCGCGACCACTACGGCCGCGACGAGGCCTACCACTTGCCCGAGCCCCAGGCCCTGCCCGCGCTGGCGGCGCGCCTGCGCGCCAGCGGCGTGCACACGCTGGTGGTCGTGTGCCCCATCGCCCCGGCGCTGCTGCCGCAGGCGCTGCAACACGGCCTGGCCAACCTCGACGAGCAGGCGGTCGCCGCGCTCGGCTTCGAGCGCCTGCTGTTCGTGCGGCCGACGCAGGACGCCGTGGCCCTCACCCCGAACAGCTGGCCGCAGCGGCTGGCGCGCTGGATGCTCTCGCAGCTGCGCTACATGATCCCGCAGCAGGAGCGACCGCTGCGCGCCGGGGCGGTGGCGGCCTTCGTGTTCGAGGGGCTGCGGCAATGGCGCGACGCCGCACCGGGCACGCGCGTCGCCGCGGCACCGCTGCTGTGGGCCGCGGCGCAGGCCGGGCAGCTGCAGCCCGTGGTGCACGCCTGGCTGCACAGCGACGCATCACCCCCGCTCCCGCAAGGCGGGAGAGGGCCGGGGTGAGGGTGGGATCGAGGCGCACGACGGCCCCTCACCCCAGCCTTCTCCCCGCCCGCGGGGAGAGGGAGTGGCTCACCGCCGCGCCGGCGGCTGCCACCCGCTGCGCAGCACCTCCATCTGCTCCGCCCGCCGCTCGGCCGGCAGCGGCCCGCGCAGGCTGGTCAGCACCCAGCCCACGCGCTCGGTGTCCACGCCCGCCAGGGCGCCCGGCGCCGGCGCGGCGCGCAGCAGGCTCGCCAGCCAGGCGGCTTCCAGCGGCGTGAGCCGCGCCGTGCCCTTGCGCAGGTAATGGCGCGCCGCGGCCTCGGCGCCGCACACGCCCTCGCCCCAGGGCGCGATCGCCAGGTAGAGCTGCAGGATGCGGCCCTTGCCGAGCGTGCGCTCCATCTCCACCGCGTAGAGCAGCTCGCGCAGCTTGCGCACCGCCGAGCGCTCGTCGCCGGTGTAGACCAGCTTGGCGAGCTGCTGCGTCAGCGTGCTCGCACCCTGCGGTCGCACGCCGCCCGCTGCCAGAGTCGGCGGCTTCTGGTTGGCAGACCACGCGGCCAGCAGCTGCGGCAGGTCGTAGCCGGCGTGCTCGGCGAAGCGCTGGTCCTCGGCCGCCACCACCGCGCGCGGCAGCCAGCCGATGACGCGCGTGCCGGCGTCACCGGCCGTCTGCCGCGACGCACAGGCCATGGCCGGCTCGGCGTCGAGCAGGGCCTCGGTGCCCAGACCGCTGACCTCGAAGCCGTCGATGCGCGGCTGCACCACCAGGCGCCGTTCGGGCAGCCGCAGGTTCAGCTTCGCGGCGACGCGGCCGTCGATGTGCGCGCGTCGCAGTTCGGGAATCGCATCGGCGCCGAAGGCCGCGTAGACATCGGCCGTCGCGGTGTCGGCCAGCTCGGCGTCGATCACCAGGCTGGTGCTCGTGAGCTGGGCGCGGCCCTTCAGCACCACCGCCTGCTCGCCCTCGCCGAGCGTCAGCGTGCCGCGGTAGCGCTCCTGCGCCACGCGCTGCAGCTGCAGCTCGGCCTGCGGCAGCAGCAGCGGCTGCGGGCCCAGCGCGTCGAACGGCAGGCGGCACGGCGCGCAGCGGCCGGCCAGGCGGTCGGGGGCCACGCGCTGCCAGGTCCAGCGGCCGAGCGGCGTGTCGGTGCTGCGGCCGTCGAGCAGCGCCAGCCCGAGCGGATGCGTCGCCACGCGCAGCAGCGCCGGCACGCTGATCGGGCGCTCGAACTGCCAGCCGCGCGGGCCGATGCGCAGCGTGTGCGACCACTCGCCGGGCTGCGGCGCGAGCGCGTGGCAGGCCACGGCGAAGAGTGCCGCCGTCAGCGCGAGCAGGGTGGCGAGGAGGGTGAGGGCGATGAGGCTGCAGCGGCGAGCATCCGACCCAACGAGGTTCTTCATCGCATCTCTCCACCATCAACCACCGCCACCGTCGTCACCGCCTGCCACGGCCCGGTGGAGCGGCCCAGCGCCGCGGCCCAGAACCACGCCGAGGTGTCGGTGTAGGCCTGGCCTTCTGCATCCGCGATGCGCTCGCACACGCGCAGCCGCTGCGTGCCGCGCTCGGCCTCGAAGCAGCGCCACAGCCGCTGCTGCGCGTCGCGCTCCAGGCGCGCGGCGGCGATGCTGTAGCCGAGGCCGCGGTAGCAGTCGGCCGCCGGGTGCAGCATGCGCGTGGGCCGCTGCACGTCGCGCAGCACCAGCAGCCGCTCGCCGTCGCTGAAGCGGCCGATCGCGCCGGGGAAGGCATTGGCGAAGCGCTGCTCCACCGGGCTCAGCGCCAGCGGGCGCAGCGTGCGGCCGTCGAACTGGCGCGGCCATTCCACGGCGCGCAGCGCGCCCTCGGCCGGCGCCGCATCGCGCATCAGCGGCGCCAGCGCGCAGGCCACGAGCAGCGCCGCAGCACCCAGCCGCACCAGACCGCCGAGCGGCGCGGCGCGGCGCCGCACCGCCGCGCCCCAGCGCGCCAGCGGCTCGTGGTGCCGGCACTCAATGACGGTCTGCATGGCGCAGCTCCTTCTCCTGTTCACGCACAGTCCACACCAGCACGGCGGCGCAGACCGCGGCCGTGACCCCCAGGCCGATCGCCTGGTGCGCGGCCTCGCCCAGGCCTTGGGGCCGCGCCTCCAGCGCGACCAGCAGCGTGTTGCGCAGCACGTTGCCGCACAGCACCAGCAGGCCGACCACCGGCAGCCGGCGCAGCAGCACCGCATCGCGCAGCCCGGTCCACGCCGCCGCGGCGCAGGCGCAGAAGTAGCCCAGCCACACCAGCTGCACGCCCGAACACGGCGCGTCGACGATCACCAGCTGGCCCTGCACCGTCATCGCCGCGCCGCTGCGCGCGGCCTCCAGGCCGGCGAGCTGCAGCGCCCAGGTGCTGAGCTGCGCCGTCAGCAGCCGCAGCGGGTAGCCGGCATAGAACTGCAGCGACGCCACCAGCGGCAGCGCCAGCAGCGCCAGGCCGGCGAACGGCAGCCACGGTGCGTCGTCCGGGCGCCAGGCCGCGAAGGCCAGGCTCAGTGCCGCGACCGCCAGCACCGCGGCCGCCAGCGGCGGCAGCGCCCACAGCGCGAGCGTGGCCGCTGCCGTCATGCCGGCGCTGGCGGCGAACCAGCCCGGCCGCGGCGCCGTGCGCAGCCGCGGCGCCAGGCGAACGAGCACGAGGCCCAGCATCGCCAGCGCGGCGAGGCCGAGCGGATCGTCCGAGCCGTCGAGCAGCCGGCCGGCCGCCCAGCGGCCGTGCGGCCACAGCGCGACGGCCTGCAGTGCCAGCCAGGCCCCGGCGGGCAGCGCGGCCAGGCCGGGCGCGCCGGTGAGGCGCAGTCGATAGGGAACTTGGGCTTGCATGCTGCGGCCCCCGCTCAGCGCACCAGGCGCCGCGGCTTGCGCCACAGGCGCTTGGCGCTCGATCCGCCGCGATGCCAGGCCGCCGCGCCCAGCAGCACCAGCACCACGCCCAGCGCGATCCAGGCCGAAGGCTCGGGCGTGCTGGGCACCTCGGCGCCGATGGCGAGGTTGCTCACGCCTTGCGGCAGGGGCGAAGGCTGGTCCACCGGCGTGCTGCCGCCGGACGGGTTGCGCACCACGCGGTCCACCGCGATGAAGCTGGTGTACTGCGTGAGCAGGCTGTAGCGCAGGCCCAGCGCGGTGATGGCCTCGCGCTGCGTGTCGCCGCCCTGCAGCGCCTCCTGGTCCGACAGCGACTGGATGCGGTGGCGCGCCCACAGGTGGCGCAGCGCGACCGACTGCGCGTCGGGCGTGCCGACCGGCAGCATCGCCTGCCACGCGCCATGGGATGCCTGGCCTTCGACGACGAGCTGGCCGCGCGGCTCGCCGCGCCACTTGCCGAACACCAGCACCGGGCGGCCGCCCAGCACGTCGGGCAGGCGCTCGGGTTCCACGTCGTAGGTGTCCAGGCCCTCGAAGCGCGCCTTCACCTGCGTGAGCACCGGCGCGTCGATCATGCGGCGCAGGCGCTCGGCCTGCGCGGCGGCCTGCTCCGGCCGGGTGACGATGAAGGGCTCGCCCTGGCCGGCGCGTGCGATGCCTTCGATGAGATGGCGGTTGACCGAGCTGCCGATGCCGAACGCGAACACGTTGGTCTGGCCGAGGTTCCTGCGGATGAGCTGGAACACCTCGCTCTCCACCGTGACGTAGCCGTCGGTCACCACGATCACGCTGCGCGAGACATCCGGCGCCTTGGGCAGCGCGGCCACGCGCTTCAAGGCCGGCACGATCTCGGTGCTGCCGCTGCCGCCCATCTGCTTGATGGTGCGCAGCGCCTGCTCGATGTTGGCCTGCGTGGCCGGCACCGAGGTCTCGTTGAGCATGCGGTTGCTGCCCGAGAACAGCAGCACGTTGAAGGTGTCGCTGGGGCGCAGCCCGCCGATCAGGTGGCGCAGCAGCGTCTTGGCGGTGTCGAGCGGGTAGCCGTGCATGGAGCCCGAGATGTCGACCACGAAGACGTAGTCGCGCGGGTTGATCTGCGTGGTGGCGATGGCCTGGGGCGGCTCCACCATCGCGAGGAAGAAGTTCTCCTCGCCGGGCGCGCCGGGGAACAGCGTGAGGCCCGAGGCGAGGGCCTCGCCGGCCAGGCGGTAGTCGAGGATGAAATCGCGGTTGCCGTTGTGGCGGCTGGCCGCCGCGTCACCGCCCAGCGCGACGCGCGCGCTGCGGGTGCCTTCGCCTTCCACCTCGATCTCGTGCGAGCTGGAGCGCAGGCCGCTCACCGGCAGCGGCGAGGCGAAAGCCACGCGCAGATCGAAGCGCGTTTCCGACGCCTCGCCGGCCCGCAGGTAGGGCACGGCGGGGAAGCTGCCGGACGGCGCTGCGGTGCCGTTTGCTTCTTCCGTGGCAGCGGCCTTGTTGGCGGGGGAGCGGTAACGCGGGCCTACGACGGTGGGGAACACGAACTGGTAGTGGCCCTCGGTGGGCGGCAGCAGCTCGGTGTAGCGCAGCTCCACCGCTACCTCGTCGCCGGGCAGGATGTTGGCCACGTTCATCGAGAACACGTTGGGCCGCTCCTGCTCCAGCAGCGCGGCGGTCTTGCCTTCGCGCTTGGCGGCGTCGAACTCGATGCGGGCGCGCTGCTTCTCGCGGATGTTGGCGACGATCACGCGCTGGCCGATGCGCACCGTCATCGCGTGCACCGCGGCCTGCGTGGAGCCGGGGAAGACATAGCGCGCCTCGATGGGCCGCTGGCCCTCGTTGCGGTAACGCTGCGTCACCGTGACGTCGGCAATCGGCCCGGCGATGCGCGCGTCGACCTCGGTGGCCTTCAGCGGCAGGCGATCAACGCTGGGGTCGTCGCTCTTGACGAAGAAGTACGGGCTCTCGGCGCGCCGCGCGTCGGCGTCATCGGCCTGCGCCGGCAGCGCGACGAGCAGCAGGCTCGCCAGGCAGGCGAGCGCCAGGACCACGGCCCACAGCCGGCCCGGGCGCGACAGGGGGCGCAGCGGGACGCGCGGACGCAGGACGGAGGGGAAGGACAACATGGCGGGCTCCTGAGGCGACGTGCCGCGAGGTGGGCACGGGGAGGAGCTTCCGCGGGGGGTGAGAAAAGACGAGGAAGTTGGGGAGTGGGTAAGTGAAGACGGCGTGAAGTTGATGTGAAGGCGGAAGAGTCGCTACTGCCACGCTGACTTGCACTCAATCAATGCGGGAAGGGCTGTAATCGGCCATGAGCTGCCGCTCGACGAGGACCGCTTCTTGGAAACCCAGGGCGTGGTGTTGAGCGGACTCCTGACTCTATAACCGTCGACCCGCAGGCAGCGCGCACAGAACTTCTTTGGCACCACAGCAGCGTGCCCCCCAAGTTGGGGCCTCGTTCCTTCTGGCAGAACTCTATCGGACCGGTGCGCCGCAGGAGGTGCCCCGCCCTAGTCAATTGACAGAAGCATGAGTGCCGGCTATTGTATCGGCTCTGCCGTACAAATGTACGGCTTACCCGGAAGAATTGACGATATGGCTCCGAAGATGGAACGATTCGAGATGCGCATCGATGAGGACTTGCTTGCCCGAATCGATGCTTGGTCAGGCGAGCAAGACGATAGGCCCGTGCGTGCTGAGGCAGTGCGGCGGCTGATCGATCTCGGCCTCTCGGCAGGCTCGCAACGCGCCGTGCGCTTCAGTGACGGCGAGAAAATGCTCATCCTGATGATGGGCGACCTCTACAAGCACCTGAAGCTCAAAGACGGCGAAAGCGACCCGGGCTTCCTCGCCAAGGTGATCTATGGCGGCCACTACTGGGCTCCCAAGTGGGACATGCAGGGTGTCTTCCATGACCATGTCGATGATCCGGAGGAGGTCAGGCACGTGGTCGATGTGCTCGACATGTGGATGTTCATGGAAGAGGCCTATGCCTCCTTCTCGGCAGCAGACAAGAAGAAGCTCGTGGCGGAAGTCGGCCCGTGGGCCGATCACGTGAAGTTCCCGGGCTTTGATGGCAACAACGAAGGCGACCAGCTCGGCATTGCGCGCTTCCTGATCGAGGACATGGGACGCTTTCAGAAGTTCAAAGGGCGTGACCTGAATTCACACCATCCGACCGAGGAACGCTATCGCCGCATGGTCAGGCAATTCACGCCGATGCGCGAGACGCTGATCGGCCACGGCCTGAGCGCCCGCCAGATGGTCGAACTGCTCAAGTAGCCAAGAAGAACCAGCAGGCGGCGCACTACCTGTGAAGGGAGAGCGATATGTTTGGAAGAGGCATCGACAAGAGCAGAGGCCTGCTGTTCTGCACGCACGATCTGAGCCAGTCCCTGCGCAACACAGCGGATGAGCTGCGCCGTGAGGTCGAGAGCCTCGACGCGAACCGGCTCTTGAACACAGCACCGGAAGACCTCAAGAACTACCTGTCAGGGAAGTACAGGATCGAGCCGATCCGCCTGCTACGTGACCAGTGGTATGCCGACACCCGCGAAACGCAAGTCGATGTCCGCTACGACCGGTCCCGCTGGATTGACGACACGAGCCGCCCGGTAATGGTGCCGGGCGAGCGGGTCGAAGTGCACGTGCCGTTCAAGGGTGAGGCCGAGCTGTTCTATGCGCAGCCGAACACTTGGACGACGAGCCCGCCGCGTGCCGTCATCGAAACGCAGGAGCTCGTGCTGCGCTACGACTCACCCGCCGACGCGCCGCGCGAGGTGCGTCCCCTGGTCGATCGGGCACTGACCGAGATCGAGCAGTACCTGGGCTGGCAGCGGGGCATGATCGATGCACACAACAGCGATCTGCCTGCCATCGCTGCTCAAGCGATCGAACAGCGCCGCACGCGGTTGCTGGCTCAGTCGCAGCGCGCGGCAAGTTTGGGCATCCCGGTCAGGAGGCGAGACGACGCGCCGCAGACTTACGCGATCCCGACCGCGCGCAAGAAGGCAGCCCCTGCACTGCCGCCTGCGAGCACTACACCCTTCACGCCCGAGCCCGCCTGGGCGATGGAGCAGTACGAGCTGGCACTCAAGATCATGCAGGACATGACGCTTGTCATGGAGCGCAGCCCTGATGCTTTCAAGACGATGGACGAGGAAGCGCTGCGTCAGCATTTCCTGGTGCAGCTCAACGGCCAGTTCGAGGGCAAGGCCACGGGCGAGACCTTCAACATGGCGGGCAAGACCGACATCCTGCTGCGCGAAGGCGAGCGCAACGTCTTCATCGCCGAGTGCAAGTTCTGGAAAGGCTCCAAGGCCTTTGGCGAGGCGATTGAGCAGCTTTTGGGCTACGCCACTTGGCGGGACGGCAAGACAGCGATCCTCGTCTTCAACCGAGGCACCGAGACCTCGACCGTACTGGCGAGCGTCGACGCGACAGCCAAGGCGCACACGAACTTCAAGCGCGCCGTCAACTGGCCGCATGAGAGCGGGTTTCGGTACGTGTTCCACGCCAACGGCGACACCAACCGCGAGCTGATTCTGACCGTGCTGGTGTTCCACGTGCCAAAGTGAGACGCGACGCAGGCTCTTGAGCCTATGGGGTAACGGCTATGAGTGGCGGCTTGCGGAGTCCTCTCTTGATTTAACGGACTTCCGCTTTGGGTCTACAGCAGACCATCGAGCGCAAACCCAGATCAGCTCGTCGCCACCACCGGCAACGACAACACCGCCACCGCCCCTACCCCATCCCCCGCATTGCGCAGACTCACCCTTCCCCGGTGCAGCCCCGCAATCTCCTTCACGAACGCCAGCCCCAGCCCCGTGCTCTTCTTCTGCGAGTGCGGCCGCGCCAGCGAGTAGAAGCGCTCGAACACCTTGTCGTCGGCGTAGTCGGGGATGCCGGGGCCCTGGTCGCGCACGATGATGTCGACGCTGCCGCCGCGTTGGCCGTTGAGTGCGAGTTGCAGCGTCACGCGGCCGCCGGTGGGTGAGAAGTCGATGGCGTTGTCGAGCAGGTTGCCGATGGCGCGGCGCAGCAGCAGCGCGTCGCCTTCCACCACTGCCGCATCGCCCTCATCGCCTTCGCCGCCCGGCAGCACCACCACCTCGATGCGCCGCGCCGCGGCCACCGGCTGCGCGCTGGCGGTCAGCTCGTCCAGCAGCGGGCGCAGGGCCACGGCTTCGGGGTGCTCGATCTGGCGGCGTGATTCCAGCGCGGCCAGCTCCATCATGCGGTCCACCAGCTCCTGGATGCGCAGCGTCTCGCGCTGGATGTTGCCCAGGAAGCGCTGGCGGTCGGCCTCGGGCATCGCGGGTTCGTCGTTCAGCAGTTCGGCCGCGCCGCGGATGGCCGACAGCGGGCTCTTCAGCTCGTGGGTGAGCGTCTGCACGTAGTCGGCCACGTAGTTGCGGCCGGCCAGCGCGTCGCGCATGTCGTCGTAGGCGGCGCCCATGGCGGCCCAGGTGCGGCGGCCGAGCCGGCGCAGGCTGAAGCTGCCGCGCTTCTGCGCCCGCACGCTGCGCCACACGTCGGCCACCAGCCCGAAGGGCCGCACCAGCCACATGGAGACGATCACCACCAGCAGCAGCACCGCGGCCACCGAGGTGGCGCCCACCAGCAGCGTGCGGCGGCGCGCCTTCTCCACGAACTGGCCGAAGCTCTGCACCGGCTTGCCCACCGACACCGCGCCGACGATCTCGCCGCCCACGACGATGGGCGCGGCCACGTACATCACGGAGGTGTGGGGGTCTCCGTCCACGTCGGCCGAGGTGCGGGCGCCGTACTCGCCGGCCAGCGCCAGCCGCACGTCGCGCCAGGCCGAGTGGTCCTCGCCCTCGTGGCGGGCCAGGGAGTCGAACAGCACGAGGCCCGAGCGGTCCACCACGGTGGCGCGCAGCTCCACGCGGGTCTTCTCGAAGCCGAAGATGTCGGCCCGGAACTCGCGCGCGTAGAGGGCGCGGAACACCGGGCGCAGCGCGTCGATGGCGATGCCCTCCTCGCTGGAGCGCGACTCGATCCAGCTCGCCATCAGGTGCGCGGTCTCCACCAGCGATTCCTCGGCCGACTCGCGGTAGCGCGGGTCGATGTCGCCCACCAGCCGCCACAGCAGCAGCGCCACGCCCAGCGCATAGGCGAGCAGGATGCCGATGAAGATGCGGTTGCGCTTCGTCAATGGAGCCCCCACGGCCCTGCGGGCCTGCCCCCCGCGGGGGCGCTCGCCGGCTTGGGGGCGGCCCGGCGCCGGCTCGAATGCGGCCCCCACGGCCCTGCAGGCCTGCCCCCCGCGGGGGCGCTCGCCGGCTTGGGAGCGGCCCGGCGCCGGCTCATTGCGCGGCAGGCAACGAAGCCGGCAGGTCTTCGGCCAGCGCGTAGCCGATGCCGCGGTGCGTGCGGATGGGCTCCAGCGTGGGCGCCACCGCCTTGAGCTTGGCGCGCAGGGTCTTCACGTGGGCGTCCACGGTGCGGTCGAAGCTCTCGCCGGGGTCGTCCCACACGGTCTCCAGCAGCACGTCGCGGGTGTACACGTGGCCCGGGCGCTCGGCCAGGGTCTTCAGCAGGCCGTACTCGTAGCGCGACAGCTCCAGCGGCCGGCCGTAGTAGCGGATGCGGCGGCGGCCGTCGTCCACGTCGATCGGCGAGGGGACCGCTGCCGCTGCGGGGGCCGGCGCCGGTGTCAGCGCGCCGGGCACGGTGAGGGGCGGCGCAGCCGTGCGCGCCGTGCGGCGCAGCACGGTGCGCACGCGCGCCACCAGCTCGCGCGGCGAGAAGGGCTTGGCCACGTAGTCGTCGGCGCCCAGCTCCAGGCCCACCACGCGGTCGATCTCGTCGCTGCGCGCAGTGAGGAAGACGACCGGCAACTCGGCCGCGCGCTCGCGGATGCGCTTGAAGAGCTCGAAGCCGTTGAGGTCGGGCAGGCCCACGTCCAGGATCACCAGCGCGGGCGCGGGCGCCTGCGGCGGCAGCTGCTGCAGCGCCGCCTCGCCGGTGGCGCACCACAGCGGCTCGAAGCCTTCGGCGCGCAGGGCGTAGCTCAGCGTGTCGGCGATGCCGGGTTCGTCTTCGACGATCAGGATCTGCGCGCGGGCCATGGTCGGCGCCGATGATAGGGCCGTGATAATCGTCCGATGACTGCCGCCCCCACCGCCTCCCTGCCGCCGCTCGCGAACGACCGCTTCCTGCGTGCCTGCCTGCGCCTGCCCACCGATGTGACGCCGGTGTGGCTGATGCGCCAGGCCGGCCGCTACCTGAGCGAGTACCGCGACACGCGCGCCAAGGCGGGCAGCTTCATGGGGCTGGCCACCAACCCGCAGTACGCCACCGAGGTGACGCTGCAGCCGCTGGACCGCTACCCGCTCGACGCGGCCATCCTGTTCAGCGACATCCTCACCGTGCCCGACGCCATGGGCCTGGGCCTGAGCTTCGCGCAGGGCGAGGGCCCGCGCTTCGCGCACCCGCTGCGCGACGAGGCCGACGTGGCGAAGCTGCAGGTGCCCGACATGGACAAGCTGCGCTACGTGTTCGATGCGGTGGCGTCGATCCGGCGTGCGCTGGCGCCGGGCGGCGCGCCGGGGCGGGTGCCGCTGATCGGCTTCTCGGGCAGCCCGTGGACGCTGGCCTGCTACATGGTGGAGGGCGCGGGCAGCGACGACTACCGGCTGGTGAAGACCCTGCTCTACCGCCGGCCCGACCTGATGCACCGCATCCTCGAGGTGAACGCCGACGCGGTGGCGGCCTACCTGAACGCACAGATCGAGGCCGGCGCGCAGGCCGTGATGATCTTCGACAGCTGGGGCGGCGTGCTGGCCGACGGCGCCTTCCAGCGCTTCAGCCTGGCCTACACCGAGCGCGTGCTGCGCCAGCTGAAGAAGGAGCACGGCGGCTACCGCGTGCCGCAGATCGTGTTCACCAAGGGCGGCGGGCTGTGGCTGGAGGCCATTGCCGACAGCGGCTGCGACGTGGTGGGCCTGGACTGGACCATGAACCTCGGCGCGGCGCGCGCGCGCGTCGGCGACCGCGTGGCCCTGCAGGGCAACCTGGATCCGAACGTGCTGTTCGCCGACCCGGAGCAGATCCGCGCCGAGGTGGCGCGCACGCTGGACAGCTATGGCGCGCCGTCGGCCGGCAGCGGCCACGTGTTCAACCTTGGCCACGGCATCAGCCAGCACACGCCACCCGACAGCGTGAGCGTGCTGGTGGATGCGGTGCATTCCCATTCACGGCAGCAGCGCGCCGCCGCGGGCTGACCGGGGGGTCGAGACGCCGCTGGGCGCACCCGGCAAGCCGGGTTTACCCGCAAACGACGCCCGAGAGGCCTGACTTATCCCCAGAATCGTGTCAAGCCCCGCACCGCGATGAGGCTGCTGCATCGCAACAGCCTTTCGACCGACGAATGCGCTAAGTCGTTGATTCTTATATAGACATTTTTCTGCCTTCGAAAGCATCAGCGCAAGCCGCGGCCTGTGCTATCAAGCAGTTAGCGCGCGTTTGCGCAGGTTTCCCACAAAGTTTTCCACAGGGCACGTGGATAGCTCGAAAACCCCAAACGAATCAACGGCTTGGCCGCTTTCCTTGATACGAATTTGAGATTCCTTGGGCAAGTCACCTTCATCGCGAGCGGCCGCCACGTCCGCACCGGCGGCGGGCGCTGAGCCCCCGGCGCCGGCCCGTGAGCCGGTCGTGGTGCCGGTGGTGATCGACGCACCGCAGTACAGCGGCCTGAAGGCGGCGCTCGGGTACCTGAGCGAGCGCCCGCTCCGGCCTGGCACGTTGCTGCGCGTGCCGCTGGGTCGCCGTGAAGTGCTGGGCGTGGCCTGGGACGCGCGCCCCGGCGAGGACGCGGCGGTGCCCGACGGCGTGACGTTGCGCGAGGTGGCCGCGGTGTTCGACGCGCTGCCGCCGCTGCCGGCCGCCTGGCGCGAGCTGGTGGACTTCGCCGCGTCGTACTACCAGCGCAGCCCGGGCGAGGTGGCGCTGGCGGTGCTGCCGCCCGAACTGCGCACGTTGAGCGCCACGCAGCTGGAGCGCCGGCTCTCGCGGCTGCGCGCCAGGCTGCTGCCGCCCAGCGGCGAGCAGGGCGCGCTGCCCGCCCCCAGCGCCGAGCAGGCGCAAGTGCTGCAGGCACTGGCCGCGACCGCGGACGATGCCGCCGTGACGCTGCTGCACGGCAGCACCGGCAGCGGCAAGACCGAGATCTACCTGCGCGAGGCGCAGCGCGTGGTCGACGCGGGCCGCCAGGCGCTGGTGCTGGTGCCGGAGATCAACCTGACGCCGCAGCTCGAAGAGCGCTTCCTGGCGCGCTTTCCGGGCCGCCGGGTGGTGTCGCTGCACAGCGGCCTGACGCCGGCGCGCCGGCTGAAGCACTGGCTGATGGTGCTGCTGGGCGAGGCCGACCTGGTGCTGGGCACGCGGCTGGCGGTGTTCGCGCCGCTGCCACGGCTGGGGCTGGTGATCGTCGACGAGGAGCACGACCCGTCCTACAAGCAGCAGGAAGGCGCGCGCTATTCGGCCCGCGACCTGGCCGTGGTGCGCGGCCGCATCGAGGGCGTGCCGGTGCTGCTGGGCTCGGCCACGCCCTCGCTGGAGAGCTGGCACAACGCGCTGGCGGCGGCCGAGGGCGGTGCCGGCCGCTACACCCGCCTGACCATGGCCGCGCGCATCGGCGGCGGCGTGCTGCCCACGGTGCGGCTGGTCGACATGAGCCGGCTGCCCAAGGAGGTGCTGCGCGACAGCGCGCTGTCGCCCGCGCTGCTGGGCGCGCTGCGCGAGCGGCTGGCGCGCGGCGAGCAGAGCCTGGTGCTGCTGAACCGCCGCGGCTACGCGCCGGTGCTGCATTGCACCGAGTGCGGCTGGAAGAGCGCCTGCGCGCACTGCAGCGCGTGGCGGGTGTTCCACAAGCTCGACCGCACGCTGCGCTGCCATCACTGCGGTCTCACCGAGCGCGTGCCGCGCGCCTGCCCGGACTGCGGCAATGCCGACATCCAGCCCACCGGCCGCGGCACCGAACGCCTGGAGGAGCAGCTGGCGCTGGCGCTGCCCGGCGCGCGCGTGGGCCGCATCGACGCCGACACCACGCGGCGCAGCGGCGCGCTGGAAGCCGAGCTGGCCCGCGTGCACGCCGGCGAGGTGGACGTGCTGGTGGGCACGCAGATGATCGCCAAGGGCCACGACTTCCGCCGCATGACGCTGGTGGCGGCGGTGAACCCCGACGCGGCGCTGTTCAGCAGCGACTTCCGCGCGCCGGAGCGCCAGTTCTCGCTGCTGATGCAGGCCGCCGGCCGCGCCGGCCGCGATGCCGGGCAGGCCGACCGCGCGGAGATGTGGGTGCAGACCTGGCACCCGCAGCACGCGCTGTACGCGGCGCTGCGCACGCACGACTACGCGGCCTTCGCGCAGGCGCAGCTGGCCGAGCGGCGGTCGGCGAGCCTGCCGCCCTACACCCACCTGGCGCTGCTGCGCGCCGACGCCCGCGAGCAGTCGGTGGCGCAGGCCTGGCTGCGGGCGGTGAGCGACGAGGCCCGCGAACTCGCCGCACAGCACCAGGTGGCGCTCTACCCGCCGGTGCCGCTGAGCGTGCAGCGCGTGGCCGACATGGAGCGGGCGCAGCTGCTGGTGGAGTCGGCCTCGCGGCCGGCGCTGCAGCGCTTTCTCTCGACCTGGGACGCCACGCTGCGGCGCAAGCGACCGGAGCAGAAGGGGCTGCTGCGCTGGGCGGTCGACGTGGACCCGCTGGCGATCTAGCGCCCGCGCAGGTGGTCGGGCGATTCGAGCCGCTTGGCCAGCGTGGACAGCAGCCAGGTGAGCAGCAGGTAGACGGCCGAGATCGCGAGGTAGGGTTCCCAGTAGCGCGAGTAGGCCCCGGCCACGGTGCGCGCGGCCAGCGCCAGCTCGGCCAGGCCGATGGCCGACACCAGCGACGAATCCTTGATCAGCGTGACCGCCTCGTTGACCAGCGGCGGCACCATGCGGCGCACGGCCTGCGGCAGGATCACGTGGCGCATGCTCTGCGCGTGCGTCAGGCCCAGGCTGTAGGCCGCCTGCGTCTGGCCGCCGTGGATGCTCTGGATGCCGGCGCGGAAGATCTCGGAGATGTAGGCGCCGGCGTTCAGCGTGAGCGCCAGCGCGCCGGAGAAGAAGGCGCCGTAGTTCTGGCGGAAATCACGTGCGGCCTCGCCGGTGAGCAGCAGGCCGTTGTCCGGATGGATCAGCGCCGGCATCAGCGCGAAGTGCACCAGCAGGATCTGCACGAACAGCGGCGTGCCGCGGAAGAAGGTGACGTAGGCGATGGTCAGCCACTGCGCCGGCTTGATCAGCGCGGCCGCCAGCGGCGACCTCGGGCGGGGTGCATAGCGCGTGCTGCTGATCAGGCCCAGCACCAGCCCGAGCGCGAGGCCGGCGACGATCGCGACGACCGTCAGCTTGATCGTCATCAGGACGCCGGCCAGGAACAGCGGTCCGTAGCCGGCCAGGATCTCCCAGCGAAAGTCCATGGGAGATCCTCGGGGTCCTGATGCTGCCGCTTACTTGGAAGCCGCTGCCGCGGGAGCGGCTGCACCGAAGGTCTTGGCGTAGACCTGGTCGTAGCTGCCGTCGGCCTTGATCGCCGCGATGCCCTTGTTGACCTTCTCCAGCAGCTCGGCGTTGCCCTTCTTCACCGCGATGCCGTACTGCTCGGGCGCGAAGGCGCTGTCGCTGACGGTCTTGAAGTTGGCGGCCGCGTTGTTGGTCACGTAGTTGATGACCACGCCGTTGTCGGCCACGACGGCATCGACGCCGCCGGCCTCGAGCTCCTTCAGCGCCAGCGGCGTGGACTCGAAGCGCTTGACGTTGGCGCTGTTCTTGCCCTGCAGCTTGGTCACGACCTCGTCGCCGGTGGTGCCGGTCTGCACGCCGACCTTGAGCTTCTTGAGGTCGTCGAACTTGGCGACCTTGGAGCTGCCCTTCACCGCGATCAGCTGGTAGGCGTCGAAGTAGGGGGTGGAGAAGTCCATCGTCTGCTTGCGCTCGTCGGTGATGGTGATCGACGAGATCAGCAGGTCGCGGTCGCCCTGCTGCAGCGCGTTGAAGATGCCTTCCCACGGCGTGTTGACGAACTTCACCTCGAAGCCGCCCTTGGCCGCGACGGCCTGGAGCAGGTCGATGCTGAAGCCGACGATCTCGCCCTTCTCGTTCTGGAACTCGAAAGGCGCGTACGCGGCATCGGTGCCGACGACGTAGACCTTGGCGGGCGCAGGCGCCGGAGCGGAGGCCACCGGCGCGGGCGCGGCAGCGGGGGCGGCGGCGGGTGCCGGCTCTTCCTTCTTGCCGCAGGCGGCGAGCAGCAGGCCGGCGCCGAACAGGCCGGCGGTCTTCAGAAACTGGCGGGTCGTGAGCTTCATGCGGGTTCCTCGTGGGGGATCCGGAATCGGGGGCGACGGATCGACGGTGGCCGATTGTCACCGGATTGTTGATGCAAAAAAGCGGCCCGGAGGCCGCTTTTCGAACTGGGCCGAGAGACTCGGATCAGAAGTGGTGGCGGATGCCGATCGCAAGCGAGGACCAGTCCTCGTTGGGCAGCACGGCCAGCGCGCTGTAGCCAGCGCCGTAGGGCACGGAGCCGTTGTCGTTCAGGGTGTAGAACGCGTACAGCTTGGTGCGCTTGGAGAGGTTGTAGCCGTAGCCGACGGTGTAGACCTTGGCATCGGAATTGGGCACGTTGTCCCACTTGTCGGCGTAGCCGACCACGCCGTGGAACTCGTGCGCGCCGACCACGTACATGCCGGTCACGTGGTAGTGGTTGCGCTTGCCGAGGGCGGTGCTGTCGTTGTACTCATAGGCCAGACCCAGGGTCAGCGGGCCCATGGTATAGGCACCGGCGGCCGAGAAGCCTTCGATGACGTCATCGCCCGCCACGTTCTCCGACTTGCTGTAGCCGGCACCGACGTGCAGGTTCTCGACGTCGTAGCTGATGACGCCTTCGTAGGTCTTGCTGTACAGGTTGGGTTCGACGTTGGTGCCGGTCGCGTCGGCGCCTTCACCGGCGTTGACCGTCAGCGCGACGGTGAAGCCGCCACCGAAGGTGGGCGAGGTGTACTCGACGGCGTTGTTCGACGTGAAGTTCAGCGTGTACAGCTTGTCTTCCGCGGAGGTGCCGGTGTCGTGGTTCACGAAGCCGATCCAGTCGAGCGTGGCGTAGTACAGCGCGCTCGTGATCTTGCCGGCCTTGATCTGGCCCCAGGAATTGCTCTTCAGGCCGACGAAGGCTTCGCGGCTGAAGCCGCCGCTGCCGGCGCCGTTGTCGGAACCGAAGCCGGTTTCGAGCATGAAGAAGGCGCTCAGGCCACCGCCGAGGTCTTCATTGCCCTTCAGGCCCCAACGCGACGCGTTGTTTTCCATGACGGTGCGGTCGGTCTGACCGTTGTCCTGGAACTCGATGGAGGTGTTGACGCGGCCGTACAGCGTGACGCTGCTCTGGGCGAACGCGCTGCCGGTGAATGCCGCGCACAGGGCGGCGGCGAGGGCGAGTTTCTTCATCAGGAATCTCTCTTTCGTGGAGGGTTGGCGGGGCGAAACAACCAACGTCTTGATCGAAGACGCGGACCGGTTGGTGCCTCGTGAAAGTTTAGTGAAGCCGCCGCCCGCAGCCACCATTTACGATCTGCAACAGGCGTCCGAAGCGCTGTTCTGACGCGTTCGCGCAACACCTGCGATCGTGGCCCGGCGGCTGTCGCCCACGCGACAAACCGCACGCCGAGCAGACCGCGCACCGCTTCAGGGCACGCGAAAAACTCAGCCCCCTCGCACGCCGAACCACCACGCCAGCGCCGAGAAACTGACGAAGGCGAGCACGGTCGACGCCATGATCACGCGGGCGACGCGCCCGGTGTCGGCCCCGTGCCGCTCGGCGAGCAGCGAGACGCCGCTGGCCGACGGCAGTGCGGCGGTCAGCGTCAGCACCATCAGGTTGAACGGCGTCAGTGCGGCGCCCATCGCGATGGCCGCGCTGCCGATCGCGAACAGCAGCGCCGGGTGCACGCACAGCTTGATCAGTGCGAGCGGCAACACCGCGACGAAGGGCGCACGCTGCGCGCCGTCGCGGGGGGTCGCGTCGAGGCGCGCGTGCTCGCCGGCCCGCCACAGCACGGCGCCGATGGTGAACAGCGCGACCGGCGTGGCGGCATCGGCCAGCAGTTCGACGATGCGCTCCAGCGGCCCCGGCAACGCCAGCCCGGCGGCGGAGAACAGCGCGCCGAGCGCGATGGCCCAGGGCTGCGGGTTGGCGATCGGCCCGCGCAGCGCATTGCGCAGGCGTGCGCCGAGCGGCAGGTGCGAGGCGCCGTGCATCTGCGCCAGCGCAAGGCAGACCGAGCTGATGATGAACATGTCGACCAGCAGCGTGACCATCACCGGACCGGCCGCCGCCGCGCCGATCAGCGCCGTCATCATCGGCATGCCCATGAAGCCGCTGTTCGGGAAAGCGGCCACGAGCGCGCCGAAGGCTGCATCCTTGAGGTGCACGCGCGCACCGAGAGTGAGCACGACGGTCAGCGCCACGAGGCCGAGGCCCGCGAGCGTGTAGACCGCCAGCATCGTGGGGTTCAGCAGGTTGCCGATCGGCGTGCTCGCGCCGAAGCGGAACAGCATGCAGGGCAGGGCGAAGAACAGCACGAAGGCGTTGAGGCCGGGGATCGCGGCCTCCGGCATCACGCGCGTGCGCGCCGCAAGGTAGCCGCACAGCACGAGCGCGAAGAACGGCACCGTGACGGACAGGATCGCTTGCATCGCGGCGGCAGTATGTCAGGCCGCGCTCCGGGGCCTCGGCCGGCAACGCTTGGCTATCATCGCGCGCCCCGCCGTTCGCCACGGCTCCGTCCCGTCGTCTCCGCTCCGTCCTCCTTGTCCGCGCCTGCCTCGCTCAACACCGCCCAGATGCAGGCGGTTCACCACCTGGCCGGCCCCTGCCTGGTGCTGGCCGGCGCCGGCTCGGGCAAGACGCGCGTCATCACGCACAAGATCGCGCGCCTGCTGGAAGCCGGGCTGGCGCCGTCGCAGATCGCCGCCATCACCTTCACCAACAAGGCTGCCGCCGAGATGCGCGAGCGCGCCAAGGCGCTGGTGGGCGCGCGGCCGGCCAAGGGTCTGTTGATCAGCACCTTCCATTCGCTCGGCGTGCGGCTGCTGCGCGAGGACGGCGCGGCGCTGGGGCTGAAGCCGCAGTTCTCGATCCTCGACAGCGACGACGTGCTGGGCATCCTGCGCGACGCCGGCGGCACCACCGACGCCAAGACCGCGCGGCGCTGGCAGTGGGCCATCAGCCTGTGGAAGAACCAGGGCCTGACGCCGGCGCAGGCCGAAGCCGAGGCGAAGAACCCCGACGAGGTGCAGGCCGCGCGCGTGATGACGCGCTACCAGGAGCGGCTCGCGGCCTACCAGGCGGTGGACTTCGACGACCTGATCGGCCTGCCGGTGGCGCTGCTGCAGCGGCACGACGCGGTGCGCGCGAAGTGGCAGGCGGCGCTGCGCCACGTGCTGGTCGACGAGTACCAGGACACCAACGCGCAGCAGTACGAACTGCTCAAGCTGCTGGTCGGCGACGGCCAGGGCGGCCGCGACCGGCCGGCGATGTTCACCGCGGTCGGCGACGACGACCAGAGCATCTACGGCTGGCGCGGCGCGACGATCGACAACCTCAAGCGCCTGCCGCAGGACTACCCGGACCTGCGGGTGATCCCGCTGGAGCAGAACTACCGCTCGACCGGCAACATCCTGCGCGCCGCCAACCACGTGATCGCGGCCAACCCGAAGATCTTCGACAAGAAGCTGTGGAGCGAATTCGGCGACGGCGAGCCGGTGCGCGTGGTGGAGAGCGACAGCGAGGAACACGAGGCCGAGCGCGCGGTGGCGCGCATCCAGGCGCTGCGCGGCCAGGGCGGCGCGGCGGCCGGCGCGGTGGGCGGGCAGGGCATCGAGTGGAAGGACTTCGCGATCCTCTACCGCGCCAACCACCAGGCGCGCGTGTTCGAGCAGGCCCTGCGCAAGGCGCAGATCCCGTACAAGGTGTCGGGCGGCCAGAGCTATTTCGAGCGCGCCGAGATCAAGGACCTGTGCGCCTGGTTGCGCCTGCTGGTGAACCAGGACGACGACCCCGCCTTCCTGCGCGCGGTCACCACGCCCAAGCGCGGCATCGGCCACCAGACGCTGGCCGGGCTGGGCGAGTTCGCCGGCCGCTGGAAGGTGTCTCTCTACGAAGCGCTGTTCGCGGAGTCGCTCGGCACGGTGCTCAGCGCGAAGGCGGTCGGCTCGCTCCATGAGTTCGGCCGCTGCGTCAACGACCTCGAGTACCGTGCGCGCCAGGCCGTCGGCGCCGAGGAGGCGCGCGCGCTGCTGATGGGCTGGCTGAAGGACATCGGCTACGAGCAGCACCTGCACGACGGCGAGGACAGCGAGAAGCTGGCCGCCGCGCGCTGGTCGAACGTGCTCGACTTCGTCGACTGGATCGCCAGGCGCTGCGGCGGCGAGACGGCCGACGACGGCAGCGGCCAGGAGAGCGAGCGGCGCAGCGTGCTCGAAGTGGCGCAGACCATCGCGGTGATCATCAGCCTGGCCGAGCGCGGCGACGACCAGAACGTGCTGACGCTCTCCACGCTGCACGCCGCCAAGGGGCTGGAGTGGCCGCACGTGGTGCTGGCCGGCGTCAACGAGGGCCTGCTGCCGTTCAAGACCGACGACGAATCGCTCACCGCGGCCTCGCTGGCCCAGCGGCTGGAGGAGGAGCGGCGGTTGATGTACGTGGGCATCACCCGCGCCCGCAGCACGCTGGCGGTCAGCTGGCTCAAGCGCCGCAAGCGCGGCCGCGAGACCGTGGCCGGCGCGCCCAGCCGCTTCATCGCCGAGATGAAGCTGGAAGAAGGCCGCGCGAAGGAAGACCCGCGCGAGAAGCTGAAGGCGCTGCGGGCGGCGTTCGCGGCCAAGGCCGCGCAGCCGGCGTCCGGCCCGACCGCCGCGGACTGAGTGCGCCGCGCGCGCCGAAGGCCTTATGCCGACGGCGCGAAAGCAAACTACGAAACGGTCGTTCCCTCGCGCGCCGCCAGCCCGGACACTCGAAAACTTTCGATTCGCGGCTGACCCGATGAACTTCCAGCAACTGCGCTCCGTCCGCGAGGCGGTGCGGCTCGGCTTCAACCTCACCGACGTGGCCGAGGCGCTGCACACCTCGCAGCCCGGCGTGAGCCGACAGATCCGCGAGCTCGAGGACGAGCTCGGCGTGGACATCTTCGTGCGCGCCGGCAAGCGCCTGACCGGCCTCACCGCGCCCGGCGAGGCGGTGCTGCCGATCGTGGAGCGGCTGCTGCACGATGCCGACAACCTCAAGCGCGCCGGCGCCGACTACGCCCAGCAGGACCACGGCCCGCTGTCCATCGCCGCCACCCACTCGCAGGCGCGCTACGCGCTGCCGCCGGCGGTGCGCGACTTCCGCGGCAGCCATCCGGGCGTGCAGCTGCAGCTGCACCAGGGCTCGCCGAAGCAGGTGGCGCAGATGCTGCTCGACGGCGAGGCCGACATCGGCATCGCGACCGAGGCGCTGGCGCAGTACCCCGACCTCGTGGCGCTGCCCTGCTACCGCTGGACGCACGCGGTGCTGGTGCCGCCCGACCACCCGCTGCTCGACGGCGGCGCCCTCACGCTGAAGCGGCTCGCCGAATACCCGCTGATCACCTACGACGCCGGCTACACCGGTCGCGCGCACATCGACGAGGCCTTCGAGCGCGAGGGCCTCACGCCCACGCTGGCGCTGACGGCGATGGACGCCGACGTGATCAAGACCTACGTGGAGCTGGGCCTGGGCGTCGGCATCGTCGCGTCGATCGCCTACGACGACGAGCGCGACCGCCACCTGCGCGCGCTCGACGCGCGCCACCTGTTCGCCGTCAACATGACGCGCCTGGCTCTCAAGCGCGGCAGCTACCTGCGGGCCTATGTGTACGACTTCATCGAGAGCTTTGCGCCGTCGCTGACGCGCAAGGTGGTGCAGCGCGCGCTCGACGGCGGCAAGGTCGACGAACTCTGAGCCCCCCGCGGGGGGCCGCCGCGCCGGTCAGATCATCGCGGCCGGATCGGCCTCGGTTTCCTGCGCGAAGCGCGTCACGCGACGCGGCAGCAGGTGCACCGTGGCGCCGGGATCGAGCGGGAAGCGCTCGCGCAGCGCATGGAACTCCGAGCGCGGCAACTCGACGTCGATGTAGCTGCCGTCGTCCACGCGCTTGAACTCCACCCGCGTGTTCGGCCCCACGGTCAGCGCCTGCGACAGCGTCACCGGCAGCGAGCCCTCGGCCGGTGCGGCCAGGATCGCCAGCTCGTGCGGGCGCACGTAGCTGACCTCACTGCTCTTCGCGTCGCCGCGGCCCGCACCGAAGCGGCCATGGAACAGGTTCACGTCACCCAGGAACTGCAGCACGAAGGGCGACGCCGGGTGGTCGTACACCTGGTCCGGCGGGCCGTCCTGCTCGACGCGGCCCTGGTTCATCACGACGATGCGGTCGGCGACCTCCATCGCCTCCTCCTGGTCGTGGGTGACGAACACGCTCGTCACATGCACCTCGTCGTGCAGGCGGCGCAGCCAGCGGCGCAGCTCCTTGCGCACCTTGGCGTCGAGTGCCCCGAAGGGCTCGTCGAGCAGCAGCACCTTGGGCTCCACCGCCAGCGCGCGCGCCAGGGCGATGCGCTGGCGCTGGCCGCCCGACAGCTGGTGCGGGAAGCGGTCGGCGATCCAGTCGAGCTGCACCAGCTTCAGCAGCGCGGTGACCTTGCTGCGGATCTCGGCCTCGCTGGGCCGCGTGGCCTTGGGGCGCACGCGCAGCCCGAAGGCCACGTTCTCGAAGATCGTCATGTGCGCGAACAGCGCGTAGTGCTGGAACACGAAGCCGACCTGGCGCTCGCGCACGTCGGTGCGAGTGGCGTCCTCGCCGTGGAACAGCACGCTGCCGCTGTCGGGCACTTCCAGGCCCGCGATGATGCGCAGCAGCGTGGTCTTGCCCGACCCCGAGGGCCCGAGCAGCGCGACCAGCTCGCCCGAGGGGATGTCGATGGAGATGTCGTCGCAGACGACGGTGGGGCCGAAGCGCTTGTTCAGGTTACGGACTTCGATGCTCATACGGCCTCCAGCGCGCTCGCGCCCTTGATCTGGTTTCTCACCCGTCGCTCCACCAAGTACTTCAGCACCAGCGTCACCAGCGCCAGCCCGGCCAGCAGCGAAGCCACCGCGAACGACGCGGCGAACTGGTATTCGTTGTAGAGGATCTCGATGTGCAGCGGCATCGTGTTGGTCTGGCCGCGGATGTGGCCCGACACCACCGACACCGCGCCGAACTCCCCCATCGCCCGCGCATTGCACAGGATCACGCCATACAGCAGCGCCCACTTGATGTTGGGCAGCGTCACGCGCCAGAAGATCTGCCAGCCCGAGGCACCCAGCACGCGCGCCGCCTCCTCCTGCTCGACACCCTGCGCCTGCATCAGCGGGATCAGCTCGCGCGCGATGAACGGGAAGGTGATGAACACCGTGGCCAGCACGATGCCGGGCAGCGCGAAGATGATCTTCAGGTCGTGCTCGCGCAGCCAGCCGCCCAGCCAGCCCTGCAGGCCGAACACCAGCACGAAGATCAGGCCGGCGATCACCGGGCTCACCGAGAACGGCAGGTCGATCAGCGTCAGCAGGATGTTCTTGCCGCGGAAGTCGAACTTGGCGATGCACCAGGCCGCGGCGACGCCGAACACCAGGTTCAGCGGCAGCGACACCGCCGCGGCCAGCAGGGTGAGCTTGATGGCCGACAGCGCATCGGGCTCGACGATCGCGGCGAGGTAGACGTCCCAGCCCTTCTTCAGCGCTTCGTAGAACACCGCGAACAGCGGCACGAACAGGAACACCGTCAGGAACACCAGCGCGATGCCGATCAGCGTGCGGCGCACCCACGGCGCCTCCGTGGTGGCGTTGCGCAGGTTCGCCGGGGCGACCGCCGCAGCGGGTGCGGCGGCTTTCAGGGCCAGCGTGGCGCCGGTCGTCATGTCAGTTTCCTCCCTGGCGGCGGCGCGACCAGGCCTGCAGCAGGTTGATGCCCAGCAGCAGCACGAAGCTCGACACCAGCATCACCACCGCGATCGCGGTGGCGCCGGCGTAGTCGTACTGCTCGAGCTTGGTGATGATGAGCAGCGGCGTGATCTCGCTCACCAGCGGCAGGTTGCCGGCGATGAAGATCACCGAGCCGTACTCGCCCAGCGCGCGGGCGAAGGCGAGCGCGAAGCCGGTCAGCAGCGCCGGGATCAGGATCGGGAAGATCACCAGCCGGAAGGTCTGTGCGCGGCTCGCGCCCAGGGTGGCGGAGGCCTCCTCGATCTCCTTGCTCAGGTCCTCGAGCACCGGCTGCAGCGTGCGCACGACGAAGGGCAGGCCGATGAAGGTGAGCGCGACGAACACGCCCACCGGCGTGAAGCTCACCTTGAACGGCAGGTACTGCCCGATCCAGCCGTTCTGCGAATAGATCGCGGTGAGCGCGATGCCGGCCACCGCGGTGGGCAGCGCGAACGGCAGGTCGACCAGCGCGTCGACGATGCGCTTGAACGGGAACTCGTAGCGCACCAGCACCCAGGCGATGACCAGCCCGAACACCGCGTTGAGCAGCGCGCCCGCCAGCGAGGCGCCGAAGGTCAGCCGGTACGAGGCCACGACCCGCGGCGAACTCACCGCCTCCCAGAACGCCGGCCAGGTGAGCGTGAAGGTCTTCAGGAACGCGGCCGACAGCGGGATCAGCACGATGAGGCTCAGGTAGAGCAGCGTGAAGCCCAGCGCGAGGTCGAAGCCGGGCAGCACGCTGTGCCGCCGCAGCAGGGTGCGAGAGAGGAACATGACTACCCCTCGCCGAACGAGGCCGTTCGTCGCTCCCCCGAGGGGAGGCGGGCCGGCTTGGGGCGGCCCGGCGCTCGGCCCGCGCGCGTCTGCAGGGTTCTCACTTGCGCGCCGCCAGGATCTGGTCGTAGATCCCGCCGTCGTCGAAGTGCTCCTTCTGCGCCTTGCTCCAGCCGCCGAAGATCTCGTCGATCGTGAAGGTGTTGACCTTGGGGAAGTCCTTCGCGTACTTGCTCAGCAGCGCGGGCGAGCGCGGGCGCAGCTGGTGCTTGGCGGCGATCTCCTGCGCTTCGTCGGACCACAGGAACTTGAGGTAGGCCTCGGCCTGCTTGCGCGTGCCCTTCTTGTCGACCACGCTGTCGATCACGCTCACCGGGTTCTCGGCCAGGATGGTCGACTTGGGGTAGACCACGTCGAAGTGGTCGCCGAACTCGGCCTTGATCAGGTTGACCTCGGACTCGAAGGTCGCCAGCGCGTCGCCGATGTTGCGCTGCGCGAAGGTGGTGGTCGCCGCGCGGCCGCCGCCGTCGAACACCGGCACGTTGGCGAAGATCTTCTGCACCAGATCGCGGGCCTGCGCCGGCGTGCCGCCGGCCTTGATCGCCGAGCCCCAGGCGGCCACATAGCTGTAGCGGCCGTTGCCGGTGACCTTGGGATTCGGGATCACGACGCTGACGCCGGGCTTGGCCAGATCGGGCCAGTCGGCGATCTTCTTCGGGTTGCCCTTGCGCACCAGGATCACCGTGACCGACGTGGTCGGCGCGGCGTTGTTCGGCAGGCGCTTCGCCCAGTCTTCGGGGATCAGCTTGCCGCGGGTGGCGATGGCGTCGATGTCGCTCGACTGGTTCATCGTCACGACGTCGGCCTCCAGGCCGTCGATCACCGCGCGGGCCTGCTTGCTCGAGCCGCCGTGGGACTGGTTGATCGTCAGGTCCTCGCCGCTGGCCTGCTTCCACTGCTTCTGGAAGGCCGGGTTGATCTCCTTGTAGAACTCGCGCGCCACGTCGTAGCTGACGTTCAGCAGCGTCGGCCCGGCGGCCGTGGCCCAGCCGGCGGCCAGCCACAGGGGAGAAACGATCAGCGCGCGGCGCAGCGACGAAGGCAGGAGAGACATGATGGGGCAGGGCCCGGAGCCCCGCGGAAAGGTCGATGGGAGCGGATGCTAGGGACCGCCGCTTCAAACCGGAACGACAGATTCGTCGAATGCTTATGAGAAAAATGGCGTAGCCAAACGCCGACAGGCGCCCACCCGCGGGCGCCTGCTCTCCTTGCAGGACTTGCGTCTACTTCTTGGTGTAGATCTGGTCGAACACCCCGCCGTCGGCGAAGTGCGTCTTCTGCGCCTTGGCCCAGCCGCCGAACACCTCGTCGATGGTGAACAGGTTGACCTTCGGAAAGTTCTTCGCGTACTTGGCCGCGACCTTCTCGTCGATCGGCCGGTAGAAGTTGCGCGCCGCGATCTCCTGGCCTTCCGCGGTGTACAGGTACTCCAGGTAGGCCTGGGCCACGTCGCGGGTGCCCTTCTTGTCGACCACCTTGTCGACCACCGTCACCGGCGGCTCGGCCAGGATGCTCAGCGGCGGATAGACGATGTCGAACTTGTCGGCACCGAACTCCTTCAGCGACAGGTGGGCCTCGTTCTCCCAGGCCAACAGCACGTCGCCGATGCCGCGCTCGGCGAAGGTCACCGTGGAGCCGCGGGCGCCGGAATCCAGCACCGGCACGTTCTTGAACAGGGTGCCGACGAACTCGCGCGCCTTGGCGTCGTTGCCGCCGGGCTGCTTGAGCGCGAAGCCGTAGGCCGCCAGGTAGCCCCAGCGCGCGCCGCCCGAGGTCTTGGGGTTGGCGGTGATCACCGACACGCCCGGCTTCACCAGGTCGTCCCAGTTCTTGATGCCCTTCGGGTTCCCCTTGCGCACCAGGAAGATGTAGGTGGAGGTGTAGGGCGAGCTGTTGTGCTTCAGGCGCTTCTGCCAGTCGGCGGGCAGCAGCTTGGCCTTCTCGCCGATCTCGTCGATGTCGTAGGCCAGCGCCAGCGTCACCACGTCGGCGTCGATGCCGTCGATCACCGAGCGGGCCTGCTTGCCCGAGCCGCCGTGCGACTGCTTGACGGTCACGTTGTCGCCCGTCTTGCCCTTCCAGTGCTTGGCGAAGGCAGCGTTGTACTCGACGTAGAGCTCGCGAGTCGGGTCGTAGGAGACATTGAGCAGGGTCACGTCCTTGGCGGCGGCGGCACCGGCGGCCAGGGTCAGGAAGGCGGCGGCGAGCGCGCCACGGACGGAAGCGAAACGGGTCATGAAGGTCCTCGGGATCACGGAATCAGGGCGGGAATGAGCGAATGGGGAGATGCTAGAAAACGCCGCTTCGACGCGGAACGAATGAAAGCAAGGACGCTTATGCGTTCAGCGACCAAGCGGCCACGGCGGCGCGCCTCAGACCGCGAACGACCACTCGGCCAGCGTCGCGCGCTCCGGCCGTTGCTCGCGGGCGAGACGCGCACTCATCGCGGTGACCCAGCGCCGCGCCAGCGGCAGCGGACCGAAGCCGGCCTCGGCGTTGATGTGCCCGGCATCGCCGAGCGTCAGCCACGCACTGCCCCAGCGCTGGGCCCAGCGGCGGCTGCTGGCGGCGGTCATCCAGGGATCGGTGTCGCTGGCCACCACGGTGCTCGGTACCGCGAGGCGCTGCTGAGGCAGCAGCCCGGCCACGCCGAATTTGTCGGGGTCGGCCGGTGCGACGAACAGCGCGGCGCGCACCGGCGAATCGGGGCGCTGCGCCAGGTGGCGGGCCAATGCGAGGCAGCCGAAGCTGTGCGCGACAGCGACGAACGATTCTGGCTCGCCGCCGCGGCTGCGCCCGGCCGCGCGCTCCAGTGTCGCGTCGATGCGCGCGGCCCAGCGTTCGAGCCGCGGGTCGGACCAGTCGCGCTGCACCACGCGCGCGGCGTCGCGGTACTGCGACTGCAGCCAGGTCTGCCAGTGCACCGGCCCGCTGTCGTTCAGCCCCGGCACCACCAGCAGGCGAGGCACCTGGAACGCGGCGGCGTGCATGGCGGGCGGCCTACAGCGTGGCGATCGACACTTCGGTCGACTTGACCAGCGCGATCACGTCCTTGCCGGGCACCAGCTGCAGCTCCTTGACCGAGCGCGTGGTGATGACCGAGGTCACGATCAAACCGGCCGGGGTCTCGACGTCGATCTCCGACACCACCGGCCCTTCGATGATCTCCTTGACTTTGCCGCGGAACTGGTTGCGGACGTTGATGGCGGTGATGCTCATGCGGGGACTTCCTCTTCAGTGCAAAACCTGAAGGTAGCCCGCGCCGCTTCTGCAACCAACGAAGCTCTTCGCCTGCCCACATGCGCAAACCGCATGAGGGCGGAGCGCCGCGCTCAGCCGTTCACTGTCTGTCCGATTGCGCGCACCGTCGTCACCAGCGCATCGGCCTGCGCTGGTGGCAGTGCGACCAATGCGGCGCCGCGCGCGGCCTCCAGCGTGCGCGCCAGCGTGGCGGCGTGCGGGAGCAGCGTGCCGAAGAAGCGCAGCTCGGCGCCACGCGCCACCAGCACGGTCGGGAAGTTCTCGATGTCGAGGTCGAGCGGCGCGAGCGCATCGCTGTCGTCCTCGATGTCCACCCACACGCAGCGCAACGCCGGTTGCTCGCGCGCCAGCGCCTCGAAGACCGCGCGGTAGTCGCGGCAGGTGCCGCACCACTCTGCACACAGGCAGGCCACCAGCCAGTCGTCCTCGTTGCCGCCCTGCGCGCTCGTCGTCATGCCGGCAGTGTGCCCGCGCGGCGGCGGTGCGCGGGGCGGTGGGGGCATGGGCCGGGCCGCTGCCCCCTCACCCCCACCCTCTCCCCCGATGGGGAGAGGGAGCCGATCTGCCCCCTCTCCCGCACGGCGGGAGAGGGCCGGGGTGAGGGTTCTGGCGAGCCCTCAGACGGCCCAGCGCAACCGGTGCGCCCGGTACGGATCCGGCAGCACGTCCGTGACCGCCGGCTCGACCGCCGGCTGCTGCAGCACGCGCTGCAGGATGCCCTCCTCGCGCGCAGCGAAGCCGGCGTCGCCGCGCGAGCGCGGCCGGGCCAGCGCGACGCGCTCGTCGAGCACGATGCGGTGGTCCTCGATCAGCAGCACGCGATCGGCCAGCGCCACCGCCTCGGCCACGTCGTGCGTCACCAGCAGTGCGGTGAAACCGTGGCGGCGCCACAGGCTCTCGATCAGGCGCTGCATCTCGATGCGCGTCAGCGCGTCCAGCGCCCCCAGCGGCTCGTCGAGCAGCAGCAGCCGCGGCGCATGCACCAGCGCACGCGCCAGCGCCACCCGCTGGCGCTGGCCGCCCGACAGCACCGCCGGCCATTCGCCGGCGCGCTCGGCCAGGCCCACCTGCGCCAGCGCCTCGCGGGCCCGTTCCTTCGCGTCGCGCCCTTCGAGGCCGAGCGCCACGTTGTCCAGCACGCGCTTCCAGGGCAGCAGGCGGGCGTCCTGGAACATCACGCGCAAGTCGCGCCGCTGATCGAGCGAATCGCTCGCGCCGTCGAGTGCGATCGAGCCGTGGCTCGCGGTCTCGAGCCCGGCCACGAGCCGCAGCAGCGTGCTCTTGCCGCAGCCGCTGCGGCCGACGATGGCGACGAACTCGCCGGGCTCGATGCGCAGGTCGATCGCGTCGAGCACCACGCGGTCGCCGAACTGCTTGCCGACGCGGTCGAGCCGCAGTGCGGTGCCACGCGGCGCGTCGTTCGCGTGGCGCGCGATGGCCGGCGCCTCGGCGGCGGCCGGGGCCCGGCGCGTGGCCGGCCAGGCGAACTCGGGCGCCGTCGCGACCGCGAGTTCGTTCAGTTCGATTTCGAGGTGGTGCATGGTCGTGCCGCAGCGGAAGAGGAGGGGGACGTCACGGCACCGACCGGTAGCCGGGATGCCAGCGCAGCCACCAGCGCTCGAGCGCCTTGGCCGCCAGGTCGGCCAGCTTGCCGAGCAGCGCATAGAGCAGGATGCCGACCAGCACCACGTCGGTCTGCAGGAACTCGCGCGCATTCATCGTCATGTAGCCGATGCCGGCCTGCGCCGAGATCGTTTCGGCCACGATCAGCAGCACCCACATCAGGCCGAGCGCGAAGCGCAGGCCGACCAGGATGTTCGGCAGCGCACCCGGCAGGATGACCTGCCGATACAGCGCGAAGCCCGACAGCCCGTAGCTGCGCGCCATCTCGATCAGCGCCGGGTCGACCGCGCGGATGCCGTGGAAGGTGTTCAGGTAGACCGGGAAGAACACGCCGAAGGCGACCAGGAAGAGCTTGGCGCCCTCGTCGATGCCGAACCACAGGATGACCAGCGGGATCATCGCCAGCGGCGGGATGTTGCGCACCATCTGCAGCGTCGAGTCGAGCGCGGTCTCGAGCGTGCGGAAAGTGCCGGTCGCGAGGCCGAGCACCAGGCCCAGGCCGCCGCCGATCGCCAGGCCGGCGAAGGCGCGCCAGGTGCTGGTGGCCACGTGCTGCCACATCTCGCCCGACGCGGCCAGCGCCCAGAACGCCTTCAGCACCGCCCAGGGCTCGGGCAGGATGCGGGTCGACAGCCAGCCCAGCTGCGACGCCAGCTGCCAGCCGCTCAGCAGGGCGACCGGCAGCAGCCAGGGCAGCAGGCGGCGCAGCACCGCCCCGGAGGCCGGCCGCGGCGCGGGTCGGGCCGGCGCGGCGCCGCTCGTCGGCACGGGCTCGGCAGCATCGATGACAGTCATGGTGGCTCCCTCCGCGCCTTCGATCAGCTGGCGCTCACGCGCAGCGGCGCGGCGGCCGGCGGCGGCACGAAGCTGTTGGCGACGATCTCGCCGAACGGCCCGCTGAGCACGTGGGTCGCTGCCGCGCCGGCCTCGTGCTGCAGCGGCAGCAGCGGGAACACCAGCTCGGCCACGCGGTGCGCCTCCTCCAGGTGCGGATAACCCGACAGGATGAAGTGATCGAGCCCGAGCGCCGCGTATTCCTTGATGCGCGCGGCCACCTGCTCGGGGTTGCCGACCAGTGCCGTGCCGGCGCCGCCGCGCACCAGGCCCACGCCCGCCCACAGGTTGGGCGAGATCTCCAGGCCCTCGCGGATGTTGGCGCGGTTGAACTGGCCCTTGTTGAGCTCGGCCATGCGGCGCTGGCCCACCGAGTCCATCTGGCCGAAGCGCTGCTGCGCGGCGGCGATGGTGGCGTCGTCGAGGTGCGACAGCAGCGCGCCGGCCGCGCGCCAGGCCTCGTCTTCCGTCTCGCGCACGATCACGTGCAGGCGGATGCCGAAGCTCAGCGTGCGACCGTGCTTCGCGGCGCGGCGCCGGATGTCGGCCACCTTCTCGGCCACCGCGGCCGGCGGTTCTCCCCAGGTGAGGTAGGTGTCGAACTGCTCGGCCGCCAGCTCGTGCGCGGCCTCCGACGAGCCGCCGAAGAACAGCGGCGGATAGGGCTTCGCGATCGGCGGGTAGAGCAGCTTCGCGCCCTTCACCTGCAGGTGCTGGCCGTCGAAGTCGACCGCGTTCTGCGGTTCGTGCGAACGTGCGATCACCTCGCGCCAGATCTTCATGAACTCGACCGACTGTTCGTAGCGTTCGGCGTGGCTCAGGAACTGGCCGTCGCCGGCCAGCTCCTCGGCGTCGCCGCCGGTCACCAGGTTCACCAGCAGGCGCCCGCCGGAGAGCCGGTCGAAGGTGGCCGCCATGCGCGCCGACTGCGAAGGCGCCACCAGCCCGGGCCGCAAGGCAACGAGGAACTTCAGGCGCCGCGTCTCGCCGATCAGGCTGGCCGCGACGACCCACGGGTCCTCGCAGGAGCGGCCGGTCGGGATCAGCACACCCTCGTAGCCCAGGCTGTCGGCGGCGATCGCGACCTGACGGAAGTAGTTGTAGTCGGCCGCGCGCGCGCCTTGCGCGCTGCCGAGGTAGCGCGAGTCGCCGTGGGTGGGAATGAACCAGAGCAGCTTCATCGCTCGTCTCTCCTTCGTCTTCGGTCGTGTCGTTGTTGTTGCCTCAGCGGGCGGCGTTCGCGACGCGTGCCGCACCCGAGGCGCCGGGTTGCCACACGATCTCGGCCACCGCCACCGGCTTGGGGATCAGCCCGAGCTGCTGGAAGGCATCGGCCACGCGCTGCTGGTCGGCCACCAGCGCCGGCGACAGCGGCTTCACCGGCGACGGCGGGCGGCGCGAGATGAACCGATGCACCGTCGCCAGGCTCAGGCCGCTGAAGTCGGCGATGAACTGCGCCGACTCCTTGCGGTGCGACTGCACGTAGGCATCGGCCCGCGTCAGCTCGTCGAGCAGGGTCTGCACCGCCTGCGGATGGTTCTGCGTGAACGCGGTCGACGCGAGGTAGAACGAGTTGTTGCCCGACAGGCCCACGCCGTTGCTCAGCACGCGCGGCTGGATGTCGAGCTCGGTCGCGGCGTAGTACGGGTCCCAGATCGCCCAGGCATCGACGCTGCCGCGCTCGAAGGCAGCGCGTGCGTCCGACGGCGGCAGGTAGATCGGCGTGATGTCACTCCACCGCAGCCCGGCCTGCGCCAGCGCGCGCACCACGAGGTAGTGCGCGCTGGAGCCCTTCTGGAACGCGACCTTGCGGCCCTTCAGGTCGGCCAGCGTGCGCAGCGGCGAATCGGGCTTCACCAGGAGGGCCGAGCTCTGCGGCTTGGGCGGCTCGGCGCCGACGTAGCGCAGGTCCTTGCCGGCCGCCTGCGCGAACACCGGCGGCGAGTCGCCGGTGAGGCCGATCTCCAGGCTGCCGACCGCCAGCGCCTCCAGCAATTGCGGACCGGCCGGGAACTCGATCCACGACACCTTGCTGTCGGGGAAGCGCTTCTCCAGTGCCCCCTGCTGCTTGAGGATCACCAGGTTGACGGCGCTCTTCTGGAAGCCGATGCGGATATCCTTCGGCGCGGCCGGCTGGCTGTGCCCTTCGGGCGCGAACAACAGCAGCCCGGCGGCCAGCGCCAGCACGCCGGCGAACAACGCATGTCGGTGCAAGCTCATCGCGTCGCCTCAGGGCTGCTTCTGCGCGACGCGCACCGCGGGCAGGGCGTCGGCCACGCGGATCGGCTTGGGGATCAGCTTGAGCTCGTGGAACACGTCGGCGATCTGCTGCTGCTGCGCCGCGACCTGCTCGCTGAGCGGCGTGACGCTGAAGTTGTAGCGGCGCAGCGCGAGCTCGACGATCTCCGGGTCCAGGCCCTGCAGCGGCGCGATGATCGCCGCGGCGCGCTTCAGGTCGGCCTTGAGCCAGCGGCCCTGCTCCTGCGAATCGGCGAACAGCGCCTGGATCACGTCGCCGTTCTTCTGCACGAACTTGCGCTCGGCCAGGTAGAACAGGTAGTTGTTGGCGACGCCGTTGCGGCCGTCGACCAGCACGCGCGCGCCGGTCTGCTTCTCGACCGCGGCGAGGAAGGGGTCCCAGATCGCCCAGGCATCGACGGCGCCCTTCTCGAACGCCGCGCGGGCATCGGCCGGCGGCAGGAAGACCGGCTGGATGTCCGTGTACTTCAGGCCGGCCTTCTCGAGCGCGCGCACCAGCAGGTAGTGCACGTTCGAGCCCTTGTTCAGCGCGACCTTCCTGCCCTTGAGTTCGGCCACGCTCCTGATCGCCGAGCCCTGCGGCACGACGATGGCCTCGGCCTCCGGCGCGGCCGGGTCGTGGCCGATGTAGACGAAGTCGGCGCCGGCCGCCTGCGCAAAGATCGGCGGCGCCTCGCCGACGTGGCCGATGTCCACCGAGCCGACGTTCAGGCCTTCCAGCAACTGCGGGCCGGCCGGGAACTCGACCCACTTCACGCCCACGCCCAGCGGCGCGAGCTTCTTCTCCAGCGAGCCCTGCGCCTTCTGCAGCACGAACAGGCTGGCCGACTTCTGGTAGCCGACGCGCAGCGGATCGCGCGCCGCGCCCGCCGACTGCGCACGGGCCAGCGGCCAGGTACCGAGCGCGGCCGCACCGGCGGCGGCGCCGAAGGCCTGCAGCAGGCGGCGACGGGACGACTGCGGCAGCCGGCTCCAGCGGGACGAGGAAGAAGAATCCGAATGGCTCATGGGGAACTCCGGTTCGTGGGTGCGGCGAACGTCGCCGCGCACCAACGAGGAAAGAAAGGACGGGGGCGGCCGATGAACCAGGCCAGAAGGCAGAGACGAGCGAAGGAGACGCAGCCTGCAACCGCCCCCGCGTCAAAGGGGTCGCGATCGGTTCAGGCCGGACAGCGGAAGAGTGACAAGGCGGCTCCGTGTGGGGATGCAGTGCCCGCACGATAGGGAGACTCGCCGCACCGGCCAACGAAGCTTTCCGGCGTTCGATAGCGGCGCGGCGCATAAGGCGCGCCGGAGCCCGCCCGCGCGCGGGGCCGGGCCCCGGCCGGAGCGGCGCCGCTTCAGCGCAGCGTCAGGGCGCGTTGGCCGTGACCGACGCGGTCTCTTCGTTGAGGGCTAGGCCGGCACGCGCCGGCTTGGTCAGCGGCGTGGGCTTCATGCGGTTGCTGAGCATCATGCCCACCCCCGCGCGCAGGCCGCCGGTGATCTGCAGCTGCAGGCGCTCGTCGTCGCGGCGGCGCACCTCGGCCGCCACCTGGGCGGCCTCGTCGGGCGAGACGCCCAGGGCCCGCAATGCGGCCTCGCCGAAGGCACTGGCCGACTCGAAGGTCTCGCGCACCTGGTAGTCCACGCCGGCGGCGATGAGCTTCAGCGCGTGCTCGCGATCGAAGGAGCGCACCAGCAGGCGGGCCTGCGGGAACGAGTGCTTCACCAGCTCGACGATCTTCAGCGCCGCCGCCTTGTCGTCCACGCAGACGGCGATCGCCTCGGCGGTCGCGGCGCCGGAGGCGTGCAGCACGTCGAGCCGGGTGCCGTCGCCGTAGTAGACCTTGAAGCCGAAGCCGTCGGCGCTCTGGATCATCTCGGTGTCCGAGTCGATGATCGCCACGTCGACCCCGCGCGCCAGCAGGGCCTGGCTGGCCACCTGGCCGAAGCGGCCGAAGCCGATCATCAGCACGCTGCCGGTCAGGCCGTCGGCCCGGTCCACGCCCTCGAGCGAGGCCGCGCCGCGCGGCAGCATCCAGCGCAGGGCCCCGACCGCCAGCGGCGTGAGCGCCATCGACAGGATCACGATCGCGGTGAGCACCGCATTCATCGGACCGTCGAGCAGCCCGGCGCTGACGCCGGCCGAGTACAGCACGAACGCGAACTCGCCGCCCTGGGCCATCAGCACCATGCGGTGCAGCGCGTCGCCGTGCGGCGCGCCGAGCGCGCGCGCCACGACGTAGATGCCGGCCGCCTTCACCAGCATGAACACCACCACGCCGCCCAGCACCTGGGGCCAGTGGCTGGCGAACACCGTGAGGTCGAGCGACATGCCGACGCTCAGGAAGAACAGGCCGAGCAGGATGCCGCGGAAGGGCTCGATGTCCGCCTCCAACTGGTGCCGGAAGCTCGATTCCGACAGCATCACGCCGGCCAGGAAGGCGCCCATCGCCATCGACAGGCCGCCGAACTGCATCAGCAGCGCAGCGCCCAGCACCACCAGCAGCGCGGCCGCGGTCATCACCTCCCGCGCGCGCGCCGCCGCCAGCAGCCGGAACATCGGATTCAGCAGCCAGCGCCCCGCGATCGTGACGCTGCCCACCGCCACCAGCGCCAGCAGCAGCGCGCGCCAGATGGAACTGTCGACATCGGTGTGCGCCGGCGCGAGAAAGGCCACGATGGCCAGCAGCGGCACGATGGCCAGGTCTTCCAGCAGCAGGATCGAGACCACACGCTGGCCGCGCGAGGTGGCCGTCTCGCCACGCTCGTCGAGGATCAGCATGACGGTGGCGGTGGAGGTCATCACGAAGCCCATCGCGGCGACGAAGGCCACCGGCACCGACAGCCCGGCGAGCACGCCGACGCCGGTGAGCAGCGCGCCGCACGCCACCACCTGCGCCAGGCCCAGGCCGAAGATCTCGCGGCGCAGGCTCCACAGGCGCTTGGGCTGCATCTCCAGCCCGATCACGAACAGGAACATCACGACGCCCAGCTCGGCCACGTGCAGGATGGTCTGCGCGTCGGCGAACAGCCCCAGGCCGAACGGCCCGATCGCCAGCCCGGCGGCCAGGTAGCCGAGCACCGAGCCGAGGCCGAGGCGCTTGAACAGCGGCACCGCCACCACGCCGGCGGCCAGCAGCACCACCACGCGGACCAGTTGTTCGTTGCCTGCTGCCTCGACCGCCATGCCTGTACTCCTTCGCCGAATGTGGGGAACGCGCGGCCCCGGGACCGCATTGAAAAAGGGCCGGCAACCTCGGGTTGCAGGCCCTGCGGGACGGTGCGCCGGGGACGCGTCAGAACGGGATGTCGTCGTCCATGTCGTCGAAGCCCGTGGCCGACTTCTGCGGGGCCGGTGCGGGGGCCTGGCGCGAGGCGGCCGGGCGCTGCGGCGGGCGGGCCGCGCGCTGCGGGGCGTCGCCGTCGTCGGCGCGGGAATAGCCGCCGTCATCGCCGCCGCCCATGCCCTCGCGGCCGCCGAGCAGCTGCATCTGCTCGGCAATGATCTCGGTGGTGTACTTCTCGACGCCGTCCTTGTCCTGCCACTTGCGGGTCTTCAGGCGGCCTTCGACGTAGACCGGGCGGCCCTTCTTCAGGTACTCGCCGGCGATCTCGGCCAGGCGGTCGTAGAACACCACGCGGTGCCATTCGGTCTCCTCGACCTTGTCGCCGCTGTCCTTGCTCTTCCAGTTGCGGGTGGTGGCGAGGCTGATGTTGCACACGGCCGAACCGCTGGGCGTGTAGCGCACCTCGGGATCGCGGCCCAGGTTGCCGATCAGGATGACTTTGTTGATGGAGGCCATGCCGCTGCTCCCGCGCAGTAAGGAGAAAGAAGGGGATTCGGAGGGGTCCGCGGCCCGGGAATCCGGGGCGGCCGATGATTATGCCCGCCGCCCCGATGGCCCTGCGCCCGCTTCTTGCATGAGCCGGCCCAGGCATCATCCGTGGGTGCGCGGGCCGCCGCTCGCGCACCGTCGCACGTCCCGCACCCTTGAAGAAGCAACCCGACTTCACCCAGGCCGTTCGCCAGGAACTGGTCGACTGGCGCGCCTGGCGAGATCGCGCCGTGGTGCTGGCGTACGCGGTCGCAGCGGGGCTCGCCGTGGTCGGCTTCACGATGCTGAGCGAGCTGGCGCTCGAGGGCTTCGGTGCCCTGCGCGCCCTGCACCCGCTGCTGCCGCTGGTCTGGATGCCAGCGCTCACCGCGGCGCTGGTGTGGGTCACGCTGCGCTGGGTGCCGGGCGCCGCCGGCTCCGGGATTCCGCAGGTGCTGGCGGCGCTGGACACGCGCACCTCGCCGTCGCAGCGCGGGCTGTTCGTGTCGCTGCGGCTGAGCGTGGCCAAGCTGGTGCTGGCGTCGGGTGCCTTGCTGGCCGGCCTGTCGGCCGGGCGCGAAGGCCCGTCGGTGCAGGTGGCGGCCGGGGTGATGCTGCACGCGCGCCGCTGGCTGCCGTCGCGATCGAGCGTCACCGACCACGGCCTGCTGATCGCCGGCGGCGCCGCCGGCATCGCGGCGGCCTTCAACGCGCCGCTGGCCGGCGTGGTGTTCGCGATCGAGGAGCTGTCGCGCAAGATCGAGAACCGCAACAGCGGGCTGATCATCACCGCCATCGTGCTGGCCGGCCTGGTGGCGGTCTCGGCCTTCGGCAACTCCACCTACTTCGGCGTCATCCGCGTCGGCCGGCTCGACAGCGGCCTGCTGCTGCCCGGCCTGCTGGTGGTGCTGTGCGCGGGCCTGCTGGGCGGGCTGTTCTCGCGCCTGCTGATCGTGTCGATGGTCGGTGCGCCCGACCGCTTCTGCGCGCTGCGGCGGCGCCACCCGGTGCGCTTCGCGGCCGGCTGCGGCTTCGTGGTGGCGCTGATCGGCATCGTCAGCGGCGGTCTCACCTACGGCAGCGGCTACGACGAGACCAAGGGCCTGCTGAACGGCGACGCGGGCCTGCCGGTGCTGTTCGTGCTGCTCAAGTTCGTCAGCACCTGGCTGTCGGCCTGGAGCGGCGTGCCGGGCGGCATCTTCGCGCCCTCGCTGTCGGTCGGCGCAGGCATCGGCGCCGACATCGCGCAGCTCACCGGCTCGCCGGCCGGTGCGGCGCTGATCGCCATCGGCATGGCCGGCTTCCTGGCCGCCGTGACGCAGGCGCCGATCACCGCCTTCATCATCGTGATGGAGATGGTCGACGGCCACGCGATGGTGCTCAGCCTGATGGCCGCGGCGCTGGGCGCCAGCGGCGTCTCGCGGCTGCTGAGCCGGCCGCTGTACGCCGAGCTCGCCGAGCTGCAGCTGCGGCGCCTGCCGGCCGTGCCGTCGACGATGCCGCCGGACTCGGGCACCGCCACCACCGCGTTCCAGGACTCCGCTCCCGCCAGGCCCTGACGGCCGCGCCCGGCCGGCACCTGTGGGCGCTCCGCTAGCATCCGCCCCGTGACCCCGCCGCGAACCGACCCGACCCTGCCCGCCACCGACCCGCTGAACGTGCTGCAGGAGGTGTTCGGCTACACCGCCTTCCGCGGACACCAGGCCGAGATCGTCGACCACGTGAGCGCCGGCGGCGACGCCCTGGTGCTGATGCCCACCGGCGGCGGCAAGAGCCTGTGCTACCAGGTGCCGGCGATCGCGCGCCACCGCGCCGGCCACGGCGTGGCCGTGGTGGTGAGCCCGCTGATCGCGCTGATGCACGACCAGGTCGGCGCACTCGAGGAAGCCGGCGTGCATGCGGCCTTCCTGAACTCCTCGCTCGAACTCGCCGACGTGCAGCGCATCGAGCGCGAGATGATGAGCGGCCGGCTGGTGCTGCTGTACGCCGCGCCGGAGCGCCTGACCACGCCGCGCATGCTGGCGCAGCTGGATTCACTGCATGAGCGCGGCCTGCTGAGCCTGTTCGCGATCGACGAGGCGCACTGCGTGAGCCAGTGGGGCCACGATTTCCGCGAGGACTACCTGGGCCTGCACGTGCTGCACGAGCGCTATGCCGACGTGCCGCGCATCGCGCTCACCGCCACGGCCGACGAACACACGCGCGCCGACATCGTGTCGCGCCTGCAGCTCGAGGACGCGCGCGTCTTCATCAGCAGCTTCGACCGGCCGAACATCCGCTACCGCGTGGTCGAGAAGGACGACCCGCGCAAGCAGCTGCTGCGCTTCATCGGCGACGAGCACGAGGGCGAGGCCGGCATCGTGTACTGCCAGTCGCGCAAGAAGGTCGACGAGACCGCGGCCTGGCTCGAGACGGAAGGCATCACCGCGCTGCCCTACCACGCCGGGCTCGACGCCGCAGTGCGGCAGCGGCACCAGAACCGCTTCCTCCGCGAGGACGGCATCGTGATGGTCGCGACCATCGCGTTCGGCATGGGCATCGACAAGCCCGACGTGCGCTTCGTCGCCCACCTCGACCTGCCGAAGAACATCGAGAGCTACTACCAGGAGACCGGCCGCGCCGGCCGCGACGGCGAGCCCGCCGAGGCCTGGATGGCCTACGGCCTGGCCGACGTGGTGAACCAGCGCCGCATGATCGACGACAGCCCGGCGGGCGAGGAGTTCAAGCGCGCCCAGCGCGGCAAGCTCGACGCGCTGCTGGCGCTGGCCGAGGCGCACGACTGCCGCCGCGTGCGGCTGCTCGACTATTTCGGCGAGCCCAGTCGGTCCTGCGGGAATTGCGACAACTGCCTGAACCCGCCGGCGGTGTGGGACGCCACCGAGGCGGCGCGCAAGCTGCTGTCCTGCGTCTACCGCTTCGGGCAGCACGGCCGCGGGCCGCGCAGCTTCGGCGCTGGCCACCTGATCGACGTGCTGCGCGGCAAGGCCACCGAGAAGGTCGCTCAGTACGGCCACGATGGCCTGTCGACCTTCGGCGTCGGCGCCGACCTGTCCGAGCAGCAATGGCGCGGCGTACTGCGCCAGCTGGTCGCGCTGGGCCACGTGGTGTCCGAGGGCGAATACAACACGCTGGCGCTGACCGACGGCGCGCGCGCGGTGCTCAAGGGCGAGGTGCAGTTGCTGCTGCGCGTGCCGAGCGACACACCGAAGCGCGGACGCCTCGCCCGCGGCGGTGGCAGCACCGGCCGGGGAGCGAAGGGCAGCGGCGCGCCAGCCGATCTGGACGCCGCCGCGCAGGTCCGCTTCGAGGCCTTGCGCGCCTGGCGCGGCGAGGTGGCGCGCGAGCACAACCTGCCCACCTACATCATCTTCTCGAACGCCACGCTGGCCGAGATGGCACGCCGCGCGCCGGCCACGCTGGGCGACCTGGGCGAGGTCAGCGGGGTCGGCGCGAAGAAGCTCGAGGCCTACGGGCGCGAGATCCTGCGGGTGCTGGACGCGGGGCGCTGAGCGTCGGCACGAGGCCGGCAGCCACAGCGTCTCCCTCTCCCGATCGTCTCTCGTTGACGACGCCCCGCTCAGGGACCGATGCCGACCGACACGATCGCACTGTCGCCACGCTGGCCGCCGCCATCGACCGCACGGGCGAAGTACTGCACGCTGCCGGCCGCGTTGGCGGGCACCGTGGTGTCGAGCTGGTAGGGCGGCAGCCCGTCGAAGCCCAGCAGCGTGGAGCCGCTGCCGTCGACCCGGTAGAACTCGACGAAGTCGACGCCATAGTCGTCGCTTGCCGCGGCCACCAGGCGCAAGGTGTCGCCGGGCGCCGCGCTGGTGGGCGACACGGCCAGCGACGCGCTGGGCCGGTCGTCGTCGCCGAAACCGAAGCCCAGCGACACGCTGCCGCCGCATCCAGCGAGCGCCACGACCGCGAACAGGGCGGCGCCGCGGCGCCTCGCACAGGCCGAGAGGAAGGAGAGCATGCCGCAGCCTAGCGCGAGGCCCGGGGCCGATCAACCCGAAGGGTCGTCGCCGATGCTCGGCCGTCAACCGGCCGGTCGCCGCGCCAGTTCTTCGCGCACCAGCCGCACCACCAGCCGGTCGAGCGACTCGACCGAGTAGTTGCCCACGTCGTGCGAAGTCTCGCGGCCCGGACCGCTGGACGGGTCGTCGGCCTTCGCATAGGTGAGGAACACGAAACGGCCACCGGTGTACTGCGCGGCCTGGCGGAACACGTACTCGCCGGTCGGGTCGAGTCCGCTGGCCCCCACCGCGAACAGCTTGATGCCGCGCGCCAGCGCGCCCTGCATGTCGTCGTCGTACCAGGGCGCGCCGTAGTCCAAGTGGGGCGGCGCATCGGCCACCAGCACCACCAGCCGCGTGGCGCCGTCGCCGCGCCAGGACAGGCGGTGCACGGCGGTGTGCAGCGCCTCGTTCAGCGCCTCGGGGTAGTCGCCGCCGCCGCCGGCCTGCAAGGCGCCGAGGCTGCGCTGGAAGGCGTCGAGGTCCTTGCCGAAGTCGTGCGCGCGCACGAAGAACGCGTCGCCGCGGTCGCGGTAGGCCACGAGCGCGAAGCAGGTGTCGGGACGGCTCGGCAGGCGGGCGATCTGGTCGGCCATCGAGCGCATCGAACGCTTGAGCTTGTCGATCTCGTCGGCCATCGAGCCGGTGGCGTCGACCAGGAACACCAGGTCGAGTCGGGCGCGCTGCAGCGGCAGGTCACGGTCCAGCCGCACCTGCAGCGCATCGCGCTGGCCGCGCTGCAGCAGCGCGCGGCCCACGGTGCCGCCCTTGCGCACCTGGACTTCCATCAGCGCCGGCGCGCCGCCCGGCATCACGCCGGGGTGCAGCCACACCTGGCCGCCGGCATCGGTGCGGGCCCACAGCGGGAGCGCGCGGCCATCGGCGTGCAGGCTGACCTGCGCGTCGGCGACCGGCCGGCCGGCGGCGTCGTGCACCGTGAGGCGGTAGCGCTCCTGCACGTCGCGGGCGCGCACCGGCAGGTGCTCGTTGCGCGCGCGGTAGGCGAGGTAGGCGCCGAAGTCGGCGTTGTCGTCGACCACGCCGGCCGAGACCGGCTCGTCGCGCGGGCGGCTCGGCGCGGGTCCGGCCAGAGTGCGTTCGTCGGCCTGGGCCAACGGCGGCGCGGCCGGCGCGCTGTTGCGCACGGCGGCCGCGCTTTCCGAAGGCGCGCCGCCGGCCACCGCCGCCGATTCGGCCGCGGCCTTGGCGGCGCCGTGGCGGTCGGCGCGGCGGTCGCCGTCGTCGCGCTCCGCGTCGCCGCGGTAGCGTTCGCGCCGCTCGCGGCGGGCGGTCTGGCCGTCGCCGGGGCCGTCGAGTTCGACCGCCTGCGGCGCGCGGTCGCAGTCGCGCGCATCCGGGTTCGCCGGTGGCCCGGACTGCGGGCCGGCCCACAACGCAGAGGCCCAGCCGGGGCCGGTCGGCCGGGGCAGCGGACGCACGACCTCGGAGCGCGCCGGCGCGGGCGACACCCAGTCGTGCGCCTCGCTCCAGCCGACGCTGCAGGCGCTCAGCAGGCTGACGGCGGCAAGCCCGGCCGGCCGCAGCCAGCGCGGGAACAAGGAAGAAGGCAGGGTCATCGTCGACTCCAGTCGGTGAACAGGACAGAGGCCCGCGATCCGTCGCGCGCCCAGGCTGGCTGATACGGCCGGGCCGCCCGAACGGGGTCAAGACAAATGCCGTCGCGCCGTTCAACCCCGTTCGCGGTCCTCGCACGTACAAGCCCGAACCGCCGCGATGGCAGACTGAGCAGGCCCATGCCCGACCCCACGCCCGAACCCTCCGACGACACGCTGATGCAGGCCTTCGCCGGCGGCGACGCGCGCGCCTTCGAACGGCTCTACGCACGCCACCACGTCTCGCTCTACCGCTTCGTGCGGCGGCTGCTCGGCAGCGCCTGCGCGGCGCAGACCGACGAGGTGTTCCAGGACACCTGGCTGCGCGTGATCGACGCGCGCGCCCGCTGGGCACCGCAGGGTGCGAGCTTCCGCACCTGGCTGTTCACGCTGGGCCACCACCGCGCGGTCGATTGCCTGCGCAGGAGCGGCCGGGAGGTGTCGGTCGACGCACCGGGACCCGACCCGTGGGAGCCCGACGGCGAGCCCTGGGCGCGCTGGCCTGCCGCCACCCCCGGTGCCGATGGGCAGGGCGTCGACGACCAGGCCTTCTGGCGTGCCGCCGGCCAGCGCCTGCTCGATTGCCTGGACGGCCTGCCGGCCGCGCAGAAGGCGGTGTTCCTGCTGCACCACGAGGACGGCCTGTCGCTCGCCGAACTGGCCGCCGCGCTGGAGCTGGGCTTCGAGACCGCCAAGAGCCGGCTGCGCTATGCGATGAGCAAGCTGCGCACCTGCATGGGCGCCTACCTGCCCGGCGCGGGCGCGCTGACCGCGCCCGGGGGGAGCGCATGAACCACCCGCATCCACCCGGGCCGGCGGGCGACGACGACATGGCGCGCGACGCCCATCTGCGCGCCGCGCTGCGGCATGCGCCGGACCGCGACGCCCGCCCGCCCGCCGAGCTGAGCCGGCGCATCCTCGACGCCGCGCGGGCCGCCGCAGGACGCGCGCCGGAGACAACGGCACGCCCCGTCCCGAGCTCCTGGGCCCGTTTGCGCGACGGGTTGGCCTCGTGCACCGCGTGGCTGCGCCATCCGGGCGCGACGGCCGCATTCGCGAGCCTGATGCTCGCCACCGTGATCGGCGTGATGTGGCGCGACGGCCCGCCGCCGGAGACCGAACCGGTCCACGATGGCGCCGCCCCCGCGGCGCCGTCGACCGCGCCGTCCGCATCGGCCACCGCCGCAGACCCCGCAGCGGACGGGCCGCCGGCACGCCGCGACGAAACGGCCGAGGCCGCCGCTGCCGCCACCACGGCCCGGCGCACCGACAACGACGACGACGCACGGCGCGAGGCCGCCACCCCGCAGCCCCGCGCGAAGGCCCCCGCGCCATCGGGTCCGCCCGCCGAGAAGGCCGCGGCCCAGGAGAAGAGAAGCGCAACGCCCGAGGCGGCAAACCCGCCGGCTGCGTCGCCACCGCCGCCCCCGATGGCGGCCACCACGCCTGCGCCGGCCGTCGCGCCACCGGACCGGGCCCGCGCCGCGGCGCAGAACCAGGCCCCGGCACCGCTCGGCGCCGCCGCCGAGCGCAGCGGGCTCGACGAACGGCCGCCGGCCCAGGCCGCGGCGCCCGACGACCCACTGGCCGCGCCGATCGCAGCCCTGCGAGGCAGTGGCAGCGGTGGCGGCGCGCCCGCCCGGCTGGCGCGCCGCGCCGAGGCCGACGCGGCGGCGCCGTCGTCCGCGGCCGTGATGCCGCCGAGCGCGCTGGCGTGGTTCAGCGACGCGCAGGCACTGACGCGCGGCCAGTGGCGGCCGGTGGCCGCCGCCCCGTCGGCGGAACTGCCGACAGCCTGGACCGAGGCGTTGTCGGCCGACGGCCGCGCGCTGGGTCGCGTGGCGATCCTGGATGGCGCGCTGTGGTGGCAGCCCGCCGGCACGGACAGCCGCACCTGGCGGGCACCGCTGCCGGGCGGCCGCGCGGCGCAACGCCTGGGTGAGGCACTGACGTCCGGCGCGCTGGACCGGCCCTGAGTGCCTGCGCGCGAACGGTCAGCCCCGCATAATGCCGGGTTGCCCTGCATGCCTGCGCGGCAAGGGCGCGAGCCCTCCGGTAGCGTTAACAGGCCCTGACCGACCATGCTGGACACGCCCCCACCCGATCGCGCTGACGCCGCCTCAGCCGCCGACGAGCACGAGGCCGCGCCGCGCCGCCTGCCGGCCGCCGAGCCGGCCGCGATGATCCGCGTGCGCGGCGCGCGCACGCACAACCTGAAGAACATCGACCTCGACATCCCGCGGCTGCGGCTGGTGGTGATCACCGGCCTGTCCGGATCGGGCAAGTCGAGCCTGGCGTTCGACACGCTGTATGCCGAGGGCCAGCGCCGCTACGTCGAGAGCCTCAGCGCCTACGCGCGGCAGTTCCTGCAGCTGATGGACAAGCCCGATGTCGACGTGATCGAGGGCCTGTCGCCGGCCATCAGCATCGAGCAGAAGGCCACCTCGCACAACCCGCGCTCCACCGTCGGCACCGTCACCGAGATCCACGACTACCTGCGCCTGCTGTACGCCCGCGCCGGCACGCCGTTCTGCCCCGACCACGAGCTGCCGCTGCAGGCCCAGAGCGTGAGCCAGATGGTCGACGCGGTGCTCGCGCTGCCCGAGGACACGCGGCTGATGATCCTGGCGCCGGTGCTGCGCGAGCGCAAGGGCGAGCATGGCGAGCTGTTCGAGGACATGCAGGCGCGCGGCTACGTGCGCTTCCGCATCGACGGCAGCGTGCACGAGATCACCGACCTGCCCAAGCTGAAGAAGAACGAGAAGCACGACATCGACGTGGTGATCGACCGGCTCAAGGTGCGGCCCGAGATGGGGCAGCGCCTGGCCGAGAGCTTCGAGGCGGCGTTGCGCTTCGCCGACGGGCGGGCGATCGCGTGGGAAATGGACTCGCCGGAACCGGCAGCCGCCGGGGCCCCTTCCCCGGCTCGGGAGCATCTGTTCTCCGCCAAGTTCGCCTGCCCGATCTGCAGCTACTCGCTGGCCGAGCTGGAGCCGCGGCTGTTCTCTTTCAACTCGCCGGTCGGCGCCTGCCCGAGCTGCGACGGCCTCGGTGAGGTGACGGTGTTCGACCCGGAGCGCGTGGTCGCCTTCCCGTCGCTCAGCCTCGCCAGCGGCGCGATCAAGGGCTGGGACCGGCGCAACGCCTACACGCACTCGATGCTGGAGAGCGTGGCGCGGCACTACGGCTTCGACACCGACACGCCGTTCGAGCAACTCGCGCCCGAGCATCGGCAGGTGCTGCTGTACGGCTCGGGCGAGACCGAGATCGCCTTCGTCTACGCCAGCGAGGCCGCGAGCGGCAAGAAGCGCAGCGTGAAACGCTCGCATCCGTTCGAGGGCATCCTCCCGAGCTTCGAGCGGCGCTACCGCGAGACCGACTCGGTCGCGGTGCGCGAGGACCTGGCGCGCTACCAGGCCGCCAAGCCCTGCCCCGACTGCCACGGCACCCGGCTGCGGCGCGAGGCGCGCCACGTGAAGCTGGTCGACGTGGCCAGCGGCACGGCACGGCCGATCTACGAGATCGCACACGCCACGCTGCGCGAGGCGCAGCAGGTGTTCGACGGCCTGCGGCTGCAGGGCGCGAAGGCCGAGATCGCCGACAAGGTGGTGCGCGAGATCTCGTCGCGGCTCAAGTTCCTGAACGACGTGGGGCTCAACTACCTGAGCCTGGACCGCAGCGCCGACACGCTGTCGGGCGGCGAGGCGCAGCGCATCCGCCTGGCCAGCCAGATCGGCTCCGGCCTGACCGGCGTGATGTACGTGCTCGACGAGCCCAGCATCGGCCTGCACCAGCGCGACAACGACCGCCTGATCGCGACGCTGAAGCACCTGCGCGACATCGGCAACAGCGTGCTGGTGGTCGAGCACGACGAGGACATGATCCGCGCCGCCGACCACGTGATCGACATGGGCCCCGGCGCCGGTGTGCACGGCGGCCGCGTGATCGCGCAGGGGCGCTTCGCGGACGTGTGCGCGGCGCCCGAATCGCTGACCGGCCAGTACCTCGGCCGCGCGCTGCGCATCGCGGTGCCGCGCCGGCGCACGCCGTGGCGCAGCGACGCCACGCCGCACCTCGACGCCGCCGCCGCGGCCGGCCTGCCGCCGCGCAAGGCCGGCAAGAACGAACCCACGCCCGGCCAGCGCGCCTGGGCCGAACGCGGTGCGATCACCGCGCTGCGCATCGCCGGCGCGCGCGGCAACAACCTCCAGGGCGCGAGCGTCGAGATCCCGGTCGGCTTGCTCACCTGCGTGACCGGCGTGTCGGGCTCCGGCAAGAGCACGCTGGTCAACGACACGCTGTACGCGGCGGTGGCACGCAAGCTCTACCAGAGCCATCTCGACCCAGCGCCGCACGACGAGATCGACGGCATCGAGCACTTCGACAAGGTGATCAACGTCGACCAGAGCCCGATCGGTCGCACGCCGCGCTCCAACCCGGCCACCTACACCGGCCTGTTCACGCCGATCCGCGAGCTGTTCGCCGAGGTGCCGGCGGCGCGCGAGCGCGGCTACGGGCCGGGCCGCTTCAGCTTCAACGTGGCCGGCGGGCGCTGCGAGGCCTGCCAGGGCGACGGCGTGCTGAAGGTCGAGATGCACTTCCTGCCCGACGTCTACGTGCCCTGCGACGTCTGCCATGGCAAGCGCTACAACCGCGAGACGCTCGAGGTGCTCTACAAGGGCAGGAACATCACCGAGGTGCTGAACCTCACGGTGGAGGACGCCCACGCCTACTTCAGCGCCGTGCCGAGCATCGCGCGCAAGCTGCAGACGCTGCTCGACGTGGGCCTGGGCTACATCACGCTGGGCCAGAGCGCCACCACGCTGTCGGGCGGCGAGGCGCAGCGGGTGAAGCTCGCGCTGGAGCTGAGCAAGCGCGACACCGGCCGCACGCTCTACATCCTCGACGAGCCGACCACCGGCCTGCACTTCGCCGACATCGACCTGCTGCTGAAGGTGCTGCACCAGCTGCGCGACGCCGGCAACACCATCGTCGTGATCGAGCACAACCTCGACGTCATCAAGACCGCCGACTGGCTGATCGACATGGGCCCCGAAGGCGGGGCCGGCGGCGGCCGGGTGGTGGCGGTGGGCACGCCCGAGGAGGTGGCGGCCAACCCGGCGAGCCACACCGGACGCTACCTGCGGCCGCTGCTGGGCGAATAGCGCGTCCCGCACCCGGTGAACGGCACCCTCTCCCGCTTACGGGAGAGGGCCGGGGTGAGGGCCCGCGTGTGATCACTCCACCAGCCGGATCTCCACGCGCCGCGCTTCCGGCGCGGCACCGTCGCCCAGCGTCACGTCGGGCTTGCGCAGCGCGATGCGTGCGGCGTCCACGCCCTCGGCCACCAGTGCCGCACGCACGGCCTTCGCACGCTCCTTGGCGAGCTCGGCGTTCAGCGCCGCAGCACCGCTGGCGTCATGGAAGCCCGACAGCACGACGCGCTGCTGAGGCGCGTCCTTCACGGCCTGGATCGCCTTGTCCAGCGCCACCAGCGCGCCGTCCGGCAGCACCGACTGGCCGACCGCGAAGTACACCGTGCCGACCACCTCGCCCTCGAGCGGGCCGTCGACGAAGGCCAGTGCCTCGGTGCCCGCCACGGCCTGCGCCCCGTCACCGCCCGCGGCGGCGTTCATCGCGCGGATCGCGAGGCCGCCGATCAGGCCGGCCACCACCAGGAACACCACGGCCAGGGCCGTCCAGACGCCGATGCGCGTGCCTTCATCCTCTTGATCGAACATGTTCGTGCTGCCTTCGCAGATCCGTTGTTGAGCGAAGCGCGATTCTAGGGAGCGAAGGTGACGGGGTCCGCACGAGACCCGCTCCCGGTCCGAGACTTCGCAGGATTGACGGGCTGTGCGGCCGAGGCTACATCGGCGCATGAAGCGCGGTTCACGCGCTCCCTGGAGACACCATGGCCCGCAAGTCCAACGCCAGGAGCGGTCGCGCCGCCCCGATTCCCACCGACGGCAAACGCAGCTTCGATCTGTGGTGCGACGCCCATCTGGCCGACGGCGCCAGCGTGCAACGCCAGCAGCGCGGCAGCGCCGGCGCGGCGTCGCGCGGGCTCGACGCCGTGCAGCTGGGCAAGGCGGGCGCCGTGCTGGAGGTGCGCTTCGCCGACGGCTCGGTGTTCTACACCGATCCTGTCGAGTTCGCGGCCCGCCACGGCCGGCAGCCGGCCGCACAGCGCGGTGTCGCCAACGGCGCCCCGACCATCGAGCTGCCGTTCGACCTGGCGAGCGGCCCGCGCTCCCGCTCACGCGGCGGCGCGCCCGGCGCCCCGGTCGAGCGCTACACGGTGAGCGAGCTGACCGACCCGACCAGCCTGGACAAGCTCTACGACTTCGGTGCGATCCTCGGCCACCGCATCGCGCGCTGGTTCCCGGGCCGCGCCGCGACCGATTTTCCGCTCGCCGCGAAGCTGTGCGCGGCGTTCGAGAACGCCAGCCTGCACGACGCGCTGGGCGATGCCGGCGGCGTGCTGCTGCGCTGGGTCAACGGCGACTGGCAACCCGCCGGCAGCCTGCCGCTGAGCGACGCGAAGGACAGCGTGCTGCTGTTCCTGCACGGCACCGCGTCGTCCACCGAAGGCAGCTTCGGCGCGCTGTGGGCCGGCCCCGGCAACTCCGAGGCGCGCGACGCGGAACGGCCAGGCGACTTCACCGCGCTCGCTGCGCGCAGCACGCTGCTGGCCTGGGAGCACCGCAGCCTCACCCGCAGCCCGGTCGACAACGCGCACGGCCTGGTCGGCGCGCTGCTGGCCGCGCTGCCGGACGACCGCGCCTTCACGGTCGACGTGGTTTCGCATTCACGCGGCGGTCTGGTGGGCGAGCTGTTCGCGCTGCGCAGCGCGCCGACGCTGGAGCAGGCGCAGCGCCACTTCACCGCGTCCTACGCCGGCCGCGAGGGCCAGCCGTCGCACCCCGATGCGCCGCTGCTGCGGCCACTGTTCACCGCGCTGGCCGGCGCGGCCCAGCGGCTGCGGCCGGGGTGCTTCGTCCGCGTGGCCTGCCCGGCACGCGGCACGCTGCTGGCCGACGGCCGCACCGACCTGTTCCTGTCGCTGCTGCTGCGCGCCGTCGGGCTGGCGGTCGGCGGCGCGACCGGCGGCGCGGGTCGCCTGGTGTTCGAGCGCGTCTCGCGGCTGGTGCGCTCACTGGTCGCGGCCCGCGCCGATGCGCGCGTCGTGCCCGGGCTGGAAGCGATGATCCCCGGCTCGCCGTTGACGCTGGCGCTGGCCGGTTGCGGCGCGCAGCCGACCGACCGCCTGCGCGTGATCGCCGGCGATTCGCGCGGCAAGGGCTGGGGCGGCATCGTCACGCTGCTCGGCGACGTGTTCTACGGCCTGCACGACCACGATTTCGTGGTCCACACGCGCTCGATGTTCGGCGGCCTGCAGCGCAGCGCGCAGCCGCCACGCAGCCTGCGCTGCGAGGGGCCCACCGTCACGCACTTCGCCTACTTCGGTGCCGGCAGCCTGTCGCGCAGTGCGCTGTTCAGCGCGCTCGCCGGGCGCGACGACGGCTTCGCCGCGCTGGCGGACGACGAACGCCGCACACGTGGCCTGCTGCAGGCACTGAAGTCCGACCCGCTGAGCCGACGGCCGTTCGAGGCCTGGCTGGCCGATTTCGGGCTGCGCGAGAACGCCCGCAAGCCGGTCCTGCTGGTGCTGCCCGGCATCATGGGCAGCGAGCTGCAGCGCCGCGACGACGGCGATCGCATCTGGCTCACGCTCGGCGCGATGCTCGACGGATCGCTGGAGCGGCTGGCGCTCGAGGACCCCGACGCGCGTGCCGACGGCAGCGCCCTGCGCGCTGGGGGCCTGCTGGCGGCCAGCTACGAGCGCCTGCTGGACGAGGCGCGCTCGCGCTTTCGCGTCGTCGCGGTGCCATTCGACTGGCGGCTGTCGATCGAGCACAGCGGCGCGGGCCTGCGCGAGCAACTGCGCGCCATCGTCGAGCGGCTGGACGACGGCACGGTGCCAGTGCACCTGCTGGTGCATTCGATGGGCGGCCTGGTGGCGCGCCAGGCGCTCTATGTCGACGTCGCCGGCAAGGCGCTGTGGCAGGACCTCAAGCAGCGCGGCAGCCGCCTGGTGATGCTGGGCACGCCGAACAAGGGTTCCTACGCGCCGGCGATGCTGCTGCTGCGCCAGTACCGGCTGGCCACGATGCTCGCGATGCTGGCGCGCAAGGTGTCCGACCGCGACATGGCGCGCTTCGGTGCCGGCTTCCCCGGTCTGCTGCAGATGCTGCCGCACGACAGCGACCCGGCCTTCGGCGACCTGTTCGATGCCGCCAGCTGGCAGCGCATCGCCGAGGCCGAGCATGGCGCCCAGCTGCCCGACCCGCAGGCGCTGAAGGCCGCGCGCGACTTCGTACGCAGCCGCCCGTTCCAGGACAGCTTCCAGGCGCTGTGTGAAGACCCTTCGGTGTTCTACGTGGCCGGCACCGGCAGCACGGTGCTCCAGATGCGACCGCCGCAGGATGCCTGGGAGACCGTGTTCGGCGAGGGTGAGGCGGTGATCGCCACCCGCCGCGGCATCGACTTCCTGGCCGGCGACGGCGGCGACGGCACGGTGCCGTGGAACTCGGCGCTGGCGCCCGAGCGCACCTGGTACGCGCCCTGCGAGCACGGCACGCTGCCCGACCACCGCGAAAGCTTCGAGGCCTACTTCGAGCTGCTGACCGCGGGCCGCACCCGCCGGCTGCCCCAGCAGCCACCGCAGCGGCGCGGCGCCGGAACGGCGCTGACGGTGTGGCCCCCGACCCCGCAGCCGGCGCTGCTGCCGACCGACGACGACGAGCTGGCCGACTACATCCTCGCGCACGGCGGCAGCAGCCCCGAGCCGGTACCGAGCCCCGAGCCGATCGAGGTGCGGGTGGTGCACGGCAGCCTCGATTTCGCACGCTACCCGCTGATGGTCGGCCACTACCAGGACGACGGTGTGTCCGGTGCCGCCAAGCGCGTCGACGAGAAGCTCGACGGCCAGCTGCAGCGGCTGATCGACCTGAAGCTGTTCGTCGGCGCCAGCCGCACCGGACACTATCTGCGACCCAACAACCACGGCGTGACCCCGCCCGCCTACCCCGGCGCGCTGCTGCTGGGGCTGGGCACGGTGGGCGAGCTGACACCCGGCCTGCTGTCGGAGACGGTGACGCGCGGCGTGCTGCGCTACGCCTTCGAGCACGTGCACCGCGACCCCTATGCGGCGCGGGGCAGCGAGCCGGTCGACCTGCGGCTGTCGACCGTGCTGGTCGGCACCCACGTGCAGGCGGTCACCGCGCGCGACAGCCTGGCCGGGCTGCTGTACGGCGTGTGGCGCGCGGCGCAGCTGTTGCTGCAGATGCCCGACGGGCCACAGCCGGTGCGCATCCGCGAGGTCGAGGTGATCGAGATCGACGAGCACATCGCGCTCGACGCAGCCTACGAGCTGCGGCGCCTGCTGGCGCGCGACGAATGGGCCGAGCGCCTGCGCTGGGACCACCCGGTGCTGGAGGTGCGCGAAGGCGGCATCCGCGGCTACCGACCGCGTGCCGCGGGCTCGGTGTGGCAACGCCTGGTGGTGAGGCAGGACGCGCTGGGCGGCCTGAACTTCGCGCTGATCGGCGAACGCGCACGGGTCGAATCCACGCAGGTCTATTCCGACGTGGCCAGCCTGCGCCGCTTCATCGACCGCGTGAGCGACCACCAGACCGGCGCGGCCGACCGCATCGCCAGCCCCACCGATCCGCGCTTCGGCGGCGTGCTGTTCCAGATGCTGCTGCCCTACGAGCTGAAGGAGCGGCTGGCCAACCTCGACAACACGGTGCTGGTGGTCGACGACGAGTCGGCGCGCTACCCCTGGGAACTGCTGAGCCCGGCCCTCGCCGGTCCGGCCGATGGCGAGACGCCGCGGCCGTTCGTCGTGCACGCCGGCCTGGTGCGCCAGCGCGTGACCGACGACTTCCGGCGCCTGCCGCAGGCGATCACCGGCTACGACGCGCTGATCGTCGGCGCGCCGAGCACCGCGAACTGGCAGGACGATCGACGCGCGCCGCTGACGTTCAGCGCGCTGGAGGGCGCGGAAGCCGAGGCCCGGGCCGTCAACGAGCTGCTGCTGCACGACGACCGCGAGTGGCTGCCGTCTTCGCTGATCGGCCCGACGGTCAGCTTCGACCAGGTGCGCATCGCGCTGCTCGAGAAGCCCTACCGCCTGCTGCACCTGTGCGGCCACGGCGTGGTCGACCAGTGGGTGCGCACGATGGGCAACGGGCTCGATGCGCGCGAGGTCCGCAAGACCGGCATGGTGCTCAGCGATCAGGAGGTGCTGACCGCGGCCGACGTGGAGCAGATGAGCCCGCCTCCCGAATTCGTGTTCATCAACTGCTGCTACTCGGGCCGCGATGCCGAAGGGCTGACGACGCCCGGCGCCGGCCCGCGCAAGCACCCGATCCTCGCCGCGAGCCTGGCGCTGCAGTTCATCAAGATGGGTTCGAAGGCGGTGGTCGCCGCGGGCTGGCAGGTCGACGACGCGGCGGCGCTGCTGTTCGCGAAGACGCTGTACCGCGCGCTGCTCGACGGCGAGGCCTTCGGCGAAGCGGTTCGCGGGGCCCGCGAGGCGGTGCACGCCGACAGCGGCGCGCAGCACAACACCTGGGGCGCCTACCAGTGCTATGGCGACCCGCAGTGGCGGCTGCACGCCCCGGCGCGTGCCGCCGCCGCGTCGGCGGGCACCTCGCTGCTGCGCGATGCCGACGGCTGCATGAGCGCACACGAACTGGCCGACCGCATCGTGCAGGTGGTGGCGGTGGCCGGTGACAAGCCGGCGGCGGCGGTGCTGGGCCAGATCGACCGGCTGCTGGCCACGCTGGCGGCGGACGAGGCGCGCCGCGCCTGGCTGAGCGATTCAAGGGTGCGCTCGGCGCTCGGCTGCGCCTACCGCGAGCTGGGCGACCACGACAGCGCGGCCCGCGCGCTGCAGCTGGGCGCGCGCAGCGCCTACTCGCAGGTGCAGATCGGCCAGCTGGAGCTGCTGGTGAACTCGCTGTCGCGCTCGGCCTCACCCGACGCACAGCTGGCCGCAGAGAGTCTGCTCGACCGGCTGGACGACGTGTCGAACGACACGCTCGGCCGCTGGCCGCTCGGCGACCAGGACGTGGCGCCGACCTCGGCCTCGTCCGAACGCCAGGGCCTGCGCGGCGGCTTCGTGCTGCGCCAGGCGGCCCGGCTGCTCGACGAGGACAAGGCGCTGGGCGCCGTGGCCGAGGCGTTGGTGAAGGCCGCAAAGCTGTTCGCCAGCGCCTACCGCAGCAAGCGCCACTTCGGGGACGCGGCCGACCGGCGCGCCTACGCGCTGTCGAACGCCATGCTCGCAGCGGCACTGGCGGGGCTGGCCCGGCGCGAGCTCGGTGTGGCCGAGGCCGCCCTCGCCGAGGCCGGCACCCCGCACCCCGGGTCTCCGGCGCTGGGCCCGATGGCGCTGTGGCTCGCGGAGGCCGGTGCGCTGCTCGACGAGCTGGCGGCGCTGGACGACCTGGCGAGCTTCTGGCACCAGACGACCAAGCTCGAGCTGCTGGTCGCCCGCACGCTGCTCGCGCACCTGCAGGACCCCGCCCATCCGCTCGACGACTTCGCCGTGGCGCTGGACCTGCTGGACCGGGCCCTGGTGCGATGGCCCTCGCCGATCCAGGTGGAGAGCCTGCAGCACCGCTTCCTGCTGGTACGCCACCTGTCGCTCGCGCTGCAGCAGCAGCCGGGACCGCACCCCTGGGAAGACCTGCGCCAGATGCTGCCGGTGCTCACCGAGGACGCGCTGGCCCGGCTGGCCACCTGCGGCCGCGGGGGGCACTGACGGCAGCCCGTCCTCGATGTCGGTGCGGCCGCGGGTCGCCTCCGGCGCGAAGGGCCACTCCCGCGCGCCGCCGCACCGATCGCGGGCAGCCTCTAGACTCGCCGCACAGGCGCCCGAGCGCCGGCCCATCCCCACGCGAGCGGAGACCCCATGCGCCCCACCATCGACTACTACCTGGCGCCGCAGTCGCCGTACACCTACCTCGGCCACCTGCGCTTCTGGGACATCGCGCGCAAGGCCGGCGCAACGATCCGCGTGATGCCCGTCGACCTGGGGGGCAAGGTGTTCCCGGTGTCGGGCGGCCTGCCGCTGGGCAAGCGCGCGCCACAGCGCCAGGCGTACAGGCTGGTGGAGCTCAAGCGCTTCAGCGAGTGGCTCCACGCCCCGCTGAACCTCGAGCCCAAGTACTTCCCGGTCAACGGCGACGACGCCGCACGGCTGATCATCGCGGTCGACCTGCACGACGGCGCCGATGCCGCAATGGCCATCGCCGACAGCATCCTGCGCGCGGTATGGGTCCACGACCGCAACATCGCCGACGAAGCGGTGCTCGCATCGCTGCTGGTCGAGCGCGAGCTGCCGGCTGCGCGGCTCGAGGCCGCGCACTCGCAGGCGGTGCAGGAGCGCTACGAGGCCGATTCGCAGGCGGCGGTCGATGCCGGGGTGTTCGGCGCGCCGAGCTACGTGGTGCAGGGAGAGATCTTCTGGGGCCAGGACCGGCTCGATTTCCTCGAGCGGCGCCTGAAGGCCGGCTGAGCGCGGCACCGCCGGCCGGCGGTCGAGGCCACGGCGGCGACGCCACAATACGCGGGCCCGCCCCCGCGACACCATGCCGATCCCCTTCCACCCCCGAGAGGCGCAGCGTCTGACGCTGCTGCGCGAACTCGGGGTGCTCGGTGGCGCAGCAGGTGCCGGCCTCGACGCGTTGACCGCTTGCGCGGCGCGGCTCACGGGTGCGCCGCTGGCAGCGATCTCGCTGGTCGACGACGACGCGCAGTGGTTCCTGTCGCGCAGCGGCTTCGAGCTCGCCCAGATACCGCGCAGCCAGGGCTTCTGTTCGCACGCGATCCTCGGCGAGGGCCTGTTCACCGTGCCGGACCTGGCCCGCGACCCCCGCTTTCGCGACAGCCCGCTGGTCACCGACGGCCCGCGCGTGCGCTTTTATGCCGGCCAGCCGCTGGCCATCGACGGGCTGGCCGTCGGGACGTTGTGCGTGTTCGACCTCCAGCCCCGCTCACTCGGTGCCGGCGAACGCGAAGCGCTGGCGCAACTGGGCTGTGCCGCGGTCGAACTGCTGCAATCGCGGCAGGGCCTGCGCGAAGCGTCGCAGCTGCGCGAGCGCCTGTTCGACTTCGCGCGCGCCGGCGGTGACTGGATGTGGGAGAGCGATGCACGGCATCGCTACCGGTGGCTCTCCGACGCTTTCCAGCCCATCACCGGCATCGACCCGCGCCGGCAGCTCGGCGAACCCATCACCGACGCCCAGCTGCTCGACGCCGACGGGAGTCCGCGGGTGCCGGCGCAGTACTACCGGGCGCTGCTCGACCGCCAGGAGCCGTTCGCACGGGTGCTGACCGCCAAGCACACGCCGCGCGGGCTGCTCTACCTGTCGCGCAGCGCGGTGCCGGTGTTCGACGCGGCCGGCCGCTTCGAGGGCTATCGCGGCACGGTGCGTGACGTCACGTCGACGCTGGCGGCAGCCAGCGAGGCCCGTCGCGGCGAGGTCACGCTGCGCGAACTGGCCGCGCAGGTGCCGGGCATGCTGTTCACCTTCGAGGAGCATCCCGACGGCCGGGCCGGCTACCCCTTCGTCAGCGATGGCGCCGAACGCGTGCTCGGGATGGCGGCGGCCACGCTGCAGGCCGATGCGCTGACTTTCTTCCGCCACGTTCACCCACCGGATCTCGCGCCGCTCGGCAAGGCCCTGGCCGAGGGCGCGGCGCGGCTGACACGGCTGGAGCACAGCTTCCGCATGACCTTGCCCGATGGCTCGCTGCGCTGGTTCGAGATGCGTGCGGCGCCGACGCGCCTGGGCGACGGTGGCACGCTGTGGCATGGCTTCACTGCCGACGTGACCGCGCGCAAGGCGATCGAGGAGGCGCTGCAGGCCCATGAAGAGCGCTGGCAGATCGCCGCCGACGCAGCGCGCATCGGCATCGCCGAGTTCGTGCTGGCCGACGGGCTGGTCAACCTCGACCGCCGCGCCTGCATCAATCACGGACTTTCGCACCCGCATGGCCGGGTGACGCTCGACGACTGGATGGCACAGATCGATCCGGCCGATCGCGACGCCGTGATGGCCGGCATCGGCGAGGCGCTGGCCGGCGAACGACCGTTCGAGGGCCGCTACCGGATCCGCCAGCCCGATGGCAGCGTGCGCTGGCTCGAGTTCGTGGTGCGTGCCACGCGCGACGAGGCCGGCGCGCCGACCGGCGTCATCGGCACCTGCCGCGACGTGCACGAGCAGCAGCTGGCCGACGAGTTGTCCCGCGGCATTCAGGAGGCCGAGCGAGCGAGCCGCGCCAAGAGCGAGTTCCTGTCGCGGGTGAGCCACGAACTGCGCACGCCGCTGAACGGCATCCTCGGCTTCACGCAGCTGATGGCGCTGGACGAGGACCACCCGCTGGCGGCTCCGCAGGCGCAGCGCCTCGCGAGCGTGCAGCGGGCCGGCAACCGGCTGCTGAATCTGATCAACGACGTGCTGGAGATCAGCCGCATCGAAAGCGCCGAGGTCGCGGTGCGCACGCTGGCCGTCGATCTCGACGCCGCGCTGCACGCGAGCCTGAGCCTGGTGCAGTCGCTGGCGCGCGGGCGCTCGATCACCCTCGAGCCGACGCCACCGAGCGGGCTGTGGGTCAGCGGCGATGAGCGTGCGCTCGAACAGGTGCTCGTGAACCTGCTGTCCAACGCCATCAAGTACAGCGGCGAACAGAGTCCGGTGGTCTTGAACCTGCACCGCAGCGACGGGACGGTGAAGATCGCGGTGCGCGACCGGGGCGTCGGCCTGACGGCCGAGCAGCAGGCGCGGCTGTTCCAACCCTTCGATCGACTGGGTGCCGAACGGCGCCGCATCGAAGGCAGCGGTCTCGGCCTGGTGATCGCGCGCCAGCTGGCAGAGGCGATGGGTGGTCGCATCGATGTCGTCAGCGTGCCGGGTGTCGGCTCGACCTTCACCTTGCAGTTGCCCGAGGCCGAGGAGCCGAGCGGCAGCGCCTACCTCGCCACGCAGCCCGCAGCCTTGCTGCACGAACCGCCCGCGCCGCGGCGCGCGCAGCGGCAGGTGGTCTACATCGAGGATGAACTGCTGAACCAGGTGTTGCTGCAGGAGGTGTTTCGAGCCCGCCCCGACTGGCAGCTCCACATCGCCGACGACGGCGCCAGCGGCCTGCGGCTGGCGCGCGAGCTCTCCCCGCACCTGATGCTGATCGACATGAACCTGCCCGACACCAACGGACTGGCGCTGGTGCAGGCCTTGCGCGCCGATCCGTCCACGCGGGATCTGCGCTGCATCGCGCTGTCGGCCGACGCGATGAACGAGCAGATCGCCGCGGCGCGCCGTGCCGGCTTCGACGACTACTGGACCAAGCCGATCGATGTGGCGCAGGTGCTGGCCGGGCTCGACGCCGTGCTGGACGGCACCGCCTGACGCCTGCCGTCACGCCCCGTCACCGCTCCGGTTTCGCCCCGCGGGGGCCCTCGGCCCGGTGCCCCCGCGGGGCCGCCCTCGGGGCGATGGTCGCCACGCCAGGCGGCGGCGACATTGAAGGCACACGCTCAACGGAGGCCTTCATGATGCTCAGCTTCAGCTTCACCCCTCGTCTGTTCGCCCGCAAGACCTCGGCGCTGGCCCTGGTGCGAGCGCGCCGCGCCGCACGCGAGGACGACCGTGCAGCGGCAGCCGAGGACGGCCTGCCGGCCTGCGGCTGGTTCGATTCGAGCTACGAGCTGCGTCGCGGCCTCGCCGTCACCGAGCACGGCGGCCTGGAAGACGGCGCGACGGTGGCACTGGCCGTCGCGGTGTGGTTGCACTGAAGATGCCGGACGGCTCTCCGGCAGGCATGATGCGCGCCGAGGAGTCCACCGCATGAGCCCACCGCTTCCCGCCGGCCTGTTCGACACCGCCTCCGATGGCGCGCCACGCTGCACCTGGTGCGCGGCCACGCCGGCCTACCAGCACTACCACGACCACGAGTGGGGCTTCCCGGTCACCGACGACCGGCGGCTGTTCGAGAAGCTCTGCCTCGAAGGCTTCCAGGCCGGCCTGAGCTGGCTCACCATCCTGAACAAGCGCGAGAACTTCCGCGCCGCGTTCGCCGACTTCGACGCCGAGCGGCTGTCGCGCTACACCGGGCGCGACGTCGAGCGGCTGCTGGGCGACGCGGGCATCGTGCGCCACCGCGGCAAGATCGAATCGACGCTCAACAACGCCCGCCGTGTGATCGAGTTGCGCGCCGAGTTCGGTTCGCTGGCGGCCTACGCCTGGCGCCACGAGCCGGCGCCCGCCTCGCGCCCCCGCCGCATGACGCTCGAGGCACTGAAGACGCAGACCACTTCGCCCGAGTCGGTGGCGATGAGCAAGGACCTGAAGCGGCGCGGCTGGAGTTTCGTCGGTCCGACCACGGTCTACGCGTTCATGCAGGCGATGGGGCTGGTCAACGACCACCTTGACGGCTGTCACGTGCGCGAACGAGCGCTGCAGGCGCGGCGCGGACTGCAGCCGCCACGCTGACGGCCGGGGCCCGGCCCGCTCAGCCGGGCGGCCGCAGGCGGTGCAGATCGGCCCGCGTGAAGAGCACGTCGCGATCCGACAACACCTTGGCCAGCCGCTGCACCATCCCATGCGTCCCCGATGGCGCGGCGACCACGGGCATCAGCGTCAGCCAGCCCGCCAGCCCGACCACCAGCCAGTGCTTCGGCAGCGGCGGCGGATGACGGGTCTCGAGCATCAGCGCGACCGCGCTCGCCGCCCCGCCCACCGCAAAGCCCAGCACGACCTCCGACACCGAGTGCGCGCCGATGACGACGCGCGACAGCGAAATCACCGCCGCCAGCGCATAGCCGGCGGCGATCGCCCAGCGCGGCGGCACCGCGGCCGGGCTGGCCAGCGTGCGCGCCAGCACCGGGTAGATCGCGGCGGCCAGCATCGCGTGCCCCGACAGGCCGGTGAAATCGAGCGCCTCGATGCCGAGGCCCCATCCCATGAACGCGACCTTGGTCACCAGCGTGAGGAAGGCTGCGGAGCCCAGCAACAGCAGCCATGCGAACAAGGGCCGCCGACTCGGCGTGGCCCACCACCACCACGCCGCGGCCAGCAGCGCCATCGGGATCACGATGCCGGATTCGCCGAATCGGGTGAGCCAGTGCCAGGAGGCGTATGCGAATGTCATCGGGGAGCGGGTGGGGAGCGGTCGAGCGGCGCCGGTGCGCGGTTCCAGGAAAAAACAAGCGGGCCGTACCGCAAGGCACGGCCCACGCGAGACGCGACGCAAGGATCGCGCCGCGCTCAGATGCCGAGGATCTTCTTCGCGTCGCCCAGCGCCTTCATCGATGCGTCGTGCTTGCCGGCCTTGTGCGCGGCCTCGCCTTCGCTGCGCAGGGCCTTGACCTTGGCCAGGTCGGCCTCGCCCAGATTCGGTGAACTGGCGAGCTTGGCGTCGATCGCCTTCATCTCGTTCGGACAATTGTGGGCCATGGCGGCGCCGGCCGCGACGGCCAGCACCAGGGGGAGCAGCTTCTTCATCGTCGGGTCTCCTGTGAATGAGGAATAGGCCACGGTCGAGGCCCGTCGGCACTGTAGTCCGGTCGTCGACTCCCTGCCGACGGCCGGGGCGGGCGCGGCAGGGGCTCTCCCTAGAATGCCCGCAATGACCGCCGTGCCTCCCGTTGCGCCCGCCTCCACGACGGCCCGCCCTGCCTACCGGCGCAAGCTGTTCTGGGTGGCCCTGCTGTACTTCAGCGAAGGCCTGCCGCTGGGGGTGTTTTTCGACCTGTTCCCGGTCTACTTCCGCCAGCACGGCGTGAACCTCGCCGACATCGGCCTGCTGTCGCTGCTGGGCCTGGCCTGGACCGTGAAGTTCCTGTGGGCGCCGATGGTCGACTGGGCGCGCCGGCACCGCTGGTGGGTCGCTGCGGCCAACCTCGGCATGGCCGCCGTGATGATCGGCTTTGCCGTGTTCGGTCTCGCGCTCGGGCCCTGGGTGTGGGTGGCCATCGGCTGTTTCACCGTGCTGTCGGCCACCAACGACATCGCGACCGACGGCTACACGATCGAGCTGCTCGATCAGCGCGAGTACGGCCTGGCGAACGGCCTGCGCATCGGCTTCTACCGCGCCGGCATGCTGACCGCCGGGGTGCTGCTGATGGTGTCGGGCGCGCTCGGCTGGAGCGCGGCCTATGCACTCGGGGCGGTGGTGTTCGGTCTCAACGCCGGCATGGCGCTGCTGGCGCCGGCGGAGCGGCCGCGCGTCGGCGCGCCGCCCAGCAGCGTGGGCAAGGAGCTCGGCCTGCTGCGCGCCCAGCCGGGCTTCCTGGTCGCGCTGGGGCTGGTGCTGGTCGGTCTGCTGTGGCCGGTGCTGGGGCCGCTGGCCCGCGCGCTGCAGTGGAGCGCCGTGGAGGCGGTGAGCACCACCTGGTGGTTCCGCGGCGCGCTGCCGGTCGGCCTGATGTTCGCCGGCGCGGCACTGCTGGTGCGCGCGGCGCGCGCACCGCAGGCGCTGGCGCTGCGCGACGGGCCGGTGTTCGGCGCCTGGGTCGAGCTGCTGCTGCGGCCCGGCATGGTGGCGGTGCTGGCCTTCATCCTGCTGTTCAAGCTGGGCGACGCGGCGATGGGCTTCATGGTCAAGCCGTTCTGGGTCGACGCCGGCTTCACGGCCGGGCAGATCGGCTTCGTCAGCGTGAACCTCGGGCTGGCGCTGTCGATCGCCGGCGGGCTGGTCGGCGGCTGGTATGTCGACAAGCGCGGCATCTTCCGTGGTCTGTGGGTGCTGGGCCTGTGGCAGGCGCTGTCCAACCTCGGCTACGCGGGCACGGCGTGGGCCGTGCCGCTGCTGACGCCGGGGGCGGCCGCGACGATCGGCGTCGAGCCGCTGCACCAGGCCATCGTCTACTCGGCCAGTGCGCTCGAGAGCTTCACCGGCGGGCTGGGCACCGGCGCCTTCCTCGCCTTCCTGATGGGCATCACCAGCAAGGCGCGCGCGACCACCGAATACGCCATCCTGTCGAGCATCTTCGCCTTCAGCCGCGCCGTGGCCGGCTGGGCCGGCGGCATCGGGGCCCAGGAGCTGGGGTATGCCGTCTACTTCTTCCTGACGTTCTGGCTGTCGTTCCCGGCCTACCTGCTGTTGCCGTCGGTGCGCCGGATGCTGGAACGCGAAGCCGCCCCCGGAGTCTCATCGTCATGAGCCAGTTCACCTCGTCCCCCCGCTACCACTGCAGCCTGTGCGCCGCCTTCGCGCGGCTGAACGCGCCGGAGGAGGCTGTGGACGCCACCGCGCCCGCCCGATCCGGGCGTCGCCGCTTCAACGCCGCGCTGGCTGGCGCGGGCGCCGCGCTGCTGCTGCCGGCTGCCGGCGCGCGCGAGGGCGTCGACGTCGGCAAGCAGTCGAGCTTCTCGAAGCTGGTGCCGGCCGAGCAGGTCGAGCAGGCCGCGACGCAGCAGTACGCACAGCTGCTCCAGGAGGCCCGCAACAAGAACGCGCTGGTGGGCGCGGACGACACGCAGACCGTGCGGCTGCGCGCCATCGCGCGACGCATCATCCCGTTCACGCCCGAATGGAACGGGCGGGCGCCCGGCTGGAAGTGGGAGGTGAACCTGCTGGCCAGCAAGCAGATCAACGCCTTCTGCATGCCGGGCGGCAAGATCGCCTTCTACACGGGCCTGATCGAACAGCTCAAGCTGACCGACGACGAGGTCTCGATGGTGATGGGCCACGAGGTCGCGCACGCGCTGCGTGAGCACGCCCGAGAGCGCATGGGCAAGTCCACCGCCACCAACATCGGCCTGGAGATCGGCGCGGCCCTGCTCGGACTGGGCAATGCCAGCCGCACCCTCGCCGGCATGGGCGCGCAACTGCTGCAGCTCAAGTTCAGCCGCGACGACGAGTCCGAGGCCGACCTGGTGGGCATGGAGCTGGCCGCGCGCGCCGGCTACGACCCGCGCTCCGGCGTGAGCCTGTGGACCAAGATGGGCCAGGCCACCGGCGGCGGGGGAGGGGGCAGCGGCAACAAGCTGGCCGAGTACGGCTCCACCCACCCGCAGGGGCCCACCCGCATCCGCGACATCGAGGCCAACTTGCCGAAGGTGCTGCCGCTGTACGACCGTGCGCCCAAGCCGACGCAGCGCTGGGACGCCGGGCTGGCCGACAGCGGCGACCGCAAGGCGACCAAGCCCGCTGCACCGCAGCGCGAATCATCGCGCTGAGCGCCCGGCGGCGCGCGCTCAGAGGTCGCGCACGTAGGGGTTGTGGCGCCGCTCGCGGCCGAAGCTGCTCTCGGGCCCGTGGCCGGGGATGAACACGGTGTCATCGCCGAACGGCCAGAGCTGGGTGCGGATCGCGTTCACCAGCGTGTCGTGATCGCCCTGCGGGAAATCGGTGCGACCGATGCCGCCGGCAAACAGCACGTCGCCGACGAAGGCCCGTTGCGCCTCTCGCGAGACGAACACCACATGGCCCGGCGTGTGCCCGGGACAGTGCCGCACCTCGAGCTCGCAGTCGCCCAGCGTCACGCGGTCGTCCGAGCCGCCGGGGCAGAGCCAGCGCGTCGGCGTGAACGGCTCGCTGGGGGGAAAGCCGAACATCCGGCTCTGCTGCGCCAGCCCGTCGATCCAGAACTGGTCGGCCACGTGCGGCCCGATGATCGGCAGCGCGTCCTCGCGGGCGAGCTGCGCGGTGCCGCCCGCATGGTCGATGTGCGCGTGGGTCAGCCAGATCGCCTCGAGCGTGAGCCCCAGCCGCCGCACTTCGGCCCGCAACTTCGGCAGCTCACCGCCGGGATCGATGACGGCGGCGCGGCGCGTGGCGTCGCACCACACGACGGAGCAGTTCTGCTGGAAGGCGGTGACGGGGACGGTGAGGTAGCGCAGCATGCCGCGTCGCCGCTCACTTCCTGCCGGCCAGGCCGACGACCAGCACCAGCGCGCCCACGCCGAGCAGCAGGTAGCCCACCACCGGCGCGGGCTTCTTGTGGTCGGTGGTGGTGATCTCCAGCGGGCCGAGCTTGGCCACGGTTTCTTCCTTGTCGAAGCTCAGGACACCGGCCGAGATCAGCCCGCCCGCCACAAGCAACAGGACGCCGACGATCAAGGCAGCGGTGCGCATGAGAAATCTCCTGGAAGAACACGGTGCAAGTTCACAGCGAAAGTTCGTAGTCGACGGTCAACGGGGCGTGATCGGAAAAGCGCTGCGCCTTGTAGACCGACGCCGAGCGCGCCAGCGCGGCGAGTGCCGGGGTCGCCAAGTGGTAGTCGATGCGCCAGCCGACGTTGTTGGCCCAGGCCTGGCCGCGGTTGCTCCACCACGTGTAGGCCTCGCCGGTGTCGTCGGGCCGCAGCGTGCGGTGCACGTCGACCAGGCCCAGTTCGTCGAGCGCACGGCTCATCCACGCACGCTCCTCGGGCAGGAAGCCGCTGTTCTTCTGGTTGCTCTTCCAGTTCTTCAGGTCGATTTCCCGGTGCGCGATGTTCACGTCGCCCACCAGGATGAACTCGCGGGTCGCCTTCAGCAGCTCGAGGTAAGGGTAGAACAGGGCCAGGAAGCGGAACTTGGCCTGCTGCCGCTCGTCGGAGCTGGAGCCGCTGGGAAAGTAGCAACTGATGATCGACAGCTTGCGCTGCGGCGTGTCAAAGCGGGCCTCGACGTAGCGCCCCTCGGCATCGAACTCGGGCTCGCCGATGCCGGTGATCACGTCGCTCGGCGTGCCGCGCGTGTACAGGCCGACGCCGGAATAGCCCTTCTTGTCGGCGTAGTGGAAGTGGCCCTGCAGGCCGGCCACCCGGTCGAAGCGCCCGCCCAGGTCGGCCGCCTGGGCCTTGAGCTCCTGCACGCCCATACAATCGATGGCGCTTTTCTCGGCCCATTCGACCCAGCCCTTGTTGGCCGCGGAACGGATGCCGTTGAGATTGAGCGAGACCAGACGCAACACGACGCACCTTCCAATTCCAGCAGTCCAGATGAGCACCTTCGGCGGCCCGGGCGCGGTGGCACAAGACGACCTCGCGCAGGACTTCGTGGCCTTCGCGGTCGAGGCCGGCGTGCTGCGCTTCGGCGAATTCAAGACCAAGGCCGGGCGCCTGTCCCCGTATTTCTTCAACGCCGGGCTGTTCGACGACGGCGCCAAGCTGGGCCGCCTCGCCGAATTCTATGCACGCCGGATGCAGGCTTCCGGCCTGGCCTTCGACATGATCTTCGGCCCGGCCTACAAGGGCATCACGCTGGCCGCCGCGGTGGCGGTCGAGCTCGCCCGGCTCGGCCGCAACCTGCCGTATGCGTACAACCGCAAGGAAGCCAAGGATCATGGCGAAGGCGGCCAGCTTGTCGGCGCCAAGCTGCACGGCCGCGTTGTGATCATCGACGACGTGATTTCGGCCGGCACCTCGGTGCGCGAGTCGGTCGCGATGATCCGGGCCGCCGGGGCCGAACCCTGCGGCGTGGCCATCGCGCTCGACCGCCAGGAACGGGCCACCGAAACCACTCAAGACGGCGTGCGCGATGCCGATCATTCCGCGGTGCAGTTCGTGCAGCGTGAGCTCGGCCTGGCGGTCTGCGCGATTGCGACGCTGTCGGACTTGCTGCAGTATCTGGCGCGCCAGGCCGACCCGGCGCTGGCGCAACACCTGCCACGGGTGCAGGCCTACCGGGATCGCTACGGCGTCTGAGACATGAAGGAACGGGGAGCGGGCGGGATGAGGATCTGTCGTGTGCGCGGACTGAACGCCGCCCTGATGCTCGGCATGCTGGGGTCGCTGGCAGTGGACGCCTCGTCGCAGGAGGTCAAGCAGGGCAGCGCCATCTACACCTGCACCAATGCCGCCGGCCGCACCCTGACGCGGGACCGCCCGATCGCCGAGTGCATGGACCGTGAGCAGCGCGTGCTCAACAGCGACGGTTCGCTGCGCACCGTGCTGCAACCCAGCCTGACCTCCGACGAGCGCGCGGTGCACGAGGAAGCCGAGCGCCGCAAGGCGCAGGAGCGCGCGAACAAGCAGGAGGCGATCCGCCGCGACCGCAACCTGCTGGTGCGCTTTCCGAACGAGGCCGCGCACAACAAGGCCCGAGACGCCGCGCTGAACGCCACGCGCAGCGGCATCCAGGCCTCGGAGCAGCGCCTGGCCGACCTGCAGAAGGAGCGCAAGCCGCTGCTCGACGAGGCCGAGTTCTACAAGGGCAAGAACCTGCCGGGCAAGCTCAAGGGGCAGATCGAGTCGGTCGACGTGAGCATCGAGGCGCAGCGCGCGCTGATCGTCAACCAGCAGGCCGAGGTCGGTCGCATCACGGCGCTGTTCGACGCCGAACTGGCCCGGCTCAAGCGGCTGTGGGGTGGCGCCGATCCGGGATCACTCGGCCCGCTGCCGCAGTCGGCGCTGGCCGGTCAGGCCGCGCCGCCGCCCAAGCCCTGAGCCACGGCGGCCGCCGTCAACCGAGCTTCTTCTTCAGCAGCTCGCTGAGCTGCGTGGGGTTGGCCTTGCCCTTGCTCGCCTTCATCGCCTGACCGACCAGCGCGTTGAAGGCCTTGTCCTTGCCGGCGCGGTATTCGTCCACCGACTTCGGATTCGCGGCAAGCACGGCGTCGACGATGGCGGAGAGCTCGCCGCTGTCGGACATCTGCTTCAGGCCCTTGGCGGCGATGACCGCGTCGACCTCCGTCTCGCCGTTCCACAGCGCATCGAACACCTGCTTCGCGCCGTTGTTCGAGATCGTGCCGTCGGCGATGCGGGCGATCAGCGCCGCGAGCGTCGCCGGGCTCACCGGGCTCGCATCGATGCTGCGTTCCTCGGCATTGAGCCGCCGCGACAGCTCGCCCATCAGCCAGTTCGCCGCCAGCTTGGCCGGCGCACCGGCGGCCTTCGTGGCTTCGTAGTAGCGCGCCACCGCGAGGCTCTGCGTCATCATCGAGGCGTCGTAGGCGGCCAGGCCGTCCTCGCGCTCGAAGCGCGCCGCCATCACGCGCGGCAGCTCCGGCATCTCGCCGGTCACGCGCGCGATCCATTCCGGCGCGATCACCAGCGGCGGCAGGTCGGGGTCGGGGAAGTAGCGGTAGTCGTGCGCGTCTTCCTTGGTGCGCATCGCTCGCGTCTCGCCGCTGTCGGGGTTGAACAGCACGGTGGCCTGCCGGATCGCGAGACCGTCCTCGATCTGGTCGATCTGCCACTGGATCTCGAAGTCGATCGCCTGCTGCAGGAAGCGGAAGCTGTTGAGGTTCTTGATCTCGCGCCGCGTGCCGAACGGCGCACCGGGCCGGCGCACCGAGACGTTGGCGTCGCAGCGGAAACTGCCTTCCTGCATGTTGCCGTCGCAGATGCCCAGCCACACCACCAGCGCGTGCAGCGCCTTCGCGTACTCGACCGCCTCCCTGCTGGAGCGCATGTCGGGTTCCGAGACGATTTCCAGCAGCGGCGTGCCGGCACGGTTGAGGTCGATGCCGCTCAGGCCGTCGAAGGCATCGTGCACCGACTTGCCGGCGTCCTCTTCCAGGTGGGCCCGCGTCAGCCGCACCTGGTGGGGCACGTCGGCCAGGTAGAACTCCACCGTGCCGCCCTGGACCACCGGCAGCTCGTACTGGCTGATCTGGTAGCCCTTGGGCAGGTCGGGGTAGAAGTAGTTCTTGCGCGCGAAGATCGACAACGGCGCGATCTGGCCGCCCACGGCCAGGCCGAAGCGGATCGCGCGCTCGACCGCGCCGCGGTTCATGACCGGCAGGCTGCCGGGCAAGGCCAGGTCGACTGCACAGGCCTGGGTGTTCGGCGCCGCGCCGAAGGCGGTGGGCGCGCCGGAGAAGATCTTCGACGCGGTGGACAGCTGGGTGTGGGTCTCGAGGCCGATGACGACTTCGTAGCCGCGGATCAGCGCGGGGGCGACGTTCATGTCAGACCTCCCGCCGGGCCGCCAAGGGCCACGAAGGGGCCCCTGCGCGGCCCTTGGCGGTCTGCGCCCCCTTGGGGGGCAGCGAGCAACGTGAGCGTAGGGGTCGTCATGCGTAGCCCTCCGGCGCGCGGAGATGGAAATCGGTGGCCTGCTGGAAGCTGTGGGCGGCGTGCAGCAGCTGCGCCTCCTGCCAGTAGTTGCCGATCAGCTGCAGGCCGACCGGCAGCCCCCCCTCGCCGAATCCCGCCGGCGCGCTCAGGCCCGGCAGACCGGCCAGGCTGGCCGGCAGCGTGAAGATGTCGGCCAGGTACTCGGCGACCGGGTCGGTCTGCGAGCCCAGCCGGCGCGCGACGGTCGGCGCCACCGGGCCGGCGATCAGGTCGCAGTGGGCGAACGCGGCCTGGAAGTCGTCGGCGATCATGCGGCGCAGCTTCTGCGCCTGCAGGTAGTAGGCGTCGTAGTAGCCGTGGCTCAGCACGTAGGTGCCGATCATGATGCGTCGCTTGACCTCGGCGCCGAAGCCTTCGCTGCGGCTCTTGCGGTACATGTCGAGCAGGTCGCCGTACTGCGCGGCGCGGTGGCCATAGCGCACGCCGTCGAAGCGGCCCAGGTTGGAGCTCGCCTCGGCGGGGGCGATGATGTAGTAGACCGGGATCGACAGCTCGGTGCGCGGCAGGCTCACGTCGACCAGCGTGGCGCCGAGCTTCTCGACCTCCGCCAGTGCAGCACGTACCGCCTGCGTCACGTCGCCGGCCACGCCGGCACCGAAGAACTCGCGCGGCAGCCCGACGCGCAGGCCGCGCAAAGGCTGGCCGGCGTTCGCACCATCGCGCGGAGCGCGCAGCAGCGCGGCGAAATCGGGCACCGGCTGCTGCGCCGAGGTAGCGTCGCGCTCGTCAAAGCCGCTCATCGCGCCCAATAGCAACGCGCAGTCCTCGGCGCTCTTGGCGATCGGGCCGGCCTGGTCGAGGCTGGAGGCGAAGGCGATCATCCCGTAGCGCGAGCAGCGTCCGTAGGTCGGCTTGATGCCGGTCACGCCGGACAGCGAGGCTGGCTGGCGCACCGAGCCGCCGGTATCGGTGCCGGTGGTCGCTGGCACCAGCCGCGCCGCCACCGCCACCGCCGAGCCGCCCGACGACCCGCCCGGGATGCGCTCCGTGTCCCAGGGGTTGCGGACCGGCCGGATCGCCGAGTTCTCGTTGCTGCCGCCCATCGCGAACTCGTCGCAGTTGAGCTTGCCCAAGGTCACGGTGCCGGCCGCCTTGAGCTTCGCGACGACCGTCGCATCGAAGGGCGAGCGGTAGCCGGCCAGCATCTTCGAGGCCGCGGTGCTGGGAAAGTCGGTCGTGACGAAGATGTCCTTGTGGGCCAGCGGCACGCCGTCGAGCGCGCCGAGAGCCTCGCCGCGGGCGCGCCGCTCGTCGGCCGCGCGGGCCTGCCGCAGCGCCAGCTCGGCGTCGGTGCACAGGAAAGCCCCCAGGTGTTCATGCGCGGCAACGCGCGCAAGCAGGTGTGACGTGACTTCGGCACTCGATACCGTCTTGGCGGCCAGCCGGGCCGACAGGTCGGCCACGCCGAGCTGGTGCAGCTCGGCGCTCATTCGATCACCTTGGGCACGAGGTACAGCCCGGCCTCGACGGCCGGTGCGCTGCGCTGGTTGGCCTGGCGCTGGTCGACCTCGGTGACCACATCTTCGCGCAGCCGCAGCGCGACCTCCTGCACGGCCGACAGCGGCGTGTAGAGCGGCGCGACGCCGGTGGTGTCGACCGCGCGCATGCGCTCGACGATGTCGAAGAAGCCGTTCAGCTGGCTGAGCATCGCGGACTGCTCCGCCTCGCTGAGTTCGAGCCGGGCCAGCAGGGCGATGCGGCTCACGTCGGTGGGGGTCAGGGCCATGGAAGGGGCGAAATGGAGGGACGCAACGGCTCTGCGCCAGAGAACTGCCGCGATTCAACGCCGCTTTTCGCAGGCGTCGCGCTGGGGCCGTGCGGTATTATCTTCGGAGTTCCTCACCCGGCCGGGATGGAGGCGTTCACTACGCAACGAGCGCAGTGGGGGCGCAGACATCGCGACCGGCCTGCTGGCCCAGATCGCTTCGAACACCGCCCCTCCCCATACCCAGGCGGCGCAGCCCTCGTAGCCCCCGGCTTCCTCGCTGCGGCGCCCTGCAGAAACGCCAAGACATGTTCGCCTCCCTGCGACGCTATTTCTCCACCGACCTCGCGATCGACCTCGGCACCGCCAACACGCTGATCTACGTGCGTGGCAAGGGCATCGTGCTCGACGAGCCTTCGGTCGTCGCGATCCGTCACGAAGGCGGCCCCAACGGCAAGAAGACCATCCAGGCCGTCGGCGCCGAGGCCAAGGCCATGCTCGGCAAGGTGCCGGGCAACATCGAGGCGATCCGGCCGATGAAGGACGGCGTGATCGCCGACTTCACCGTCACCGAGCAGATGCTCAAGCAGTTCATCAAGATGGTGCATCCACGCTCGGTGCTCAAGCCCAGCCCGCGCATCATCATCTGCGTGCCCTGCGGCTCCACACAGGTGGAACGGCGTGCGATCCGCGAGTCGGCGCTCGGCGCCGGTGCCTCCGAGGTCTACCTGATCGAGGAGCCGATGGCCGCGGCCATCGGCGCCGGCCTGCCGGTCAGCGAGGCCACCGGCTCGATGGTGGTCGACATCGGCGGCGGCACCACCGAGGTCGGCGTCATCTCGCTCGGCGGCATGGTCTACAAGGGCAGCATCCGGGTCGGCGGCGACAAGTTCGACGAATCCATCATCAACTACATCCGCCGCAACTACGGCATGCTGATCGGCGACCCCACCGCCGAGGCCATCAAGAAGCAGATCGGCTCGGCCTTCCCGGGGTCCGAAGTGCGCGAGATGGAGGTCAAGGGCCGCAACCTCAGCGAAGGCGTGCCACGCAGCTTCACGATCAGCAGCAACGAGATCCTCGAGGCGCTGACCGATCCGCTGAACAACATCGTCTCCAGCGTCAAGAACGCGCTGGAGCAGACGCCCCCCGAACTTGGCGCCGACATCTCCGAGCGCGGCATGATGCTGACCGGCGGCGGCGCGCTGCTGCGCGACTTGGACCGCCTGCTGGCCGAGGAAACCGGCCTGCCGGTGCTGGTGGCCGAGGACCCGCTGACCTGCGTGGTGCGCGGTTGCGGCATGGCGCTGGAGCGCATGGAGCGCCTGGGCAGCATCTTCACCTCCGAGTGATCCCGACCCGGCTCGCATCCCCGATGCAGTCCCGAAGCCGGCACGTGCCCCACGTGGCCGGCTTCGTCGTTCACCGCCGAGCGCCATGCCTCTAGGCACCCTCGATCGCACTCCGCCGCCGTTCTTCAAGCAGGGCATGTCGGCCCTGACGAAGCTGGTGTTCTTCTCGGCATTCGCGCTGTTCCTGATGGTGGCCGACACGCGCTTCAAGCTCACGCAACCGCTGCGCGCGGCCCTGTCCACCGCACTGCACCCGGTCGAGCGCGTGCTGCTGGTCCCGGTCCGCGCCTGGGACACGGTGCACGACTACTTCACCGGGATCGCCGGCGCGCGTGAGCGCGAGACGGCAGCGCTGGTGCAGCTGGCCGCCCAGTCCGAGGTGGCGGCGCGCGTCGGCCCGCTGACCGAGGAAAACCAACGCCTGCGCGAGCTGCTGGCACTGCGCCCGCAGTTCACCGTGAACACCGAGGCGGCCGAGGTGCTGTACGAGGCCGCCGATCCCTACTCGCGCAAGATCGTGATCGACCGCGGTGCGACGCACGGCGTGGCGCCTGCCTCGCCGGTGATCGACGCCGCGGGGGTGCTTGGCCAAGTCACGCGCGTCTACCCTCTGGCGTCGGAGGTGACGCTGCTGACCGACAAGGACGCGGCGATCCCGGTGCTGAACGTCCGCACGCAGGCTCGAGCGGCCGCCTACGGCGATCCGTCCACCGTGGCCGCCGGCGCCGGCATGGAACTGCGCTTCCTCGCCAGCAATGCCGACATCGAGCCGGGCGATGTGCTGAACACCTCGGGCGTCGACGGCGTCTACCCGCCCGGGCTGTCGGTGGCCAAGGTGGTCGCGGTCGATCGGCGCGCCGGCACTACCTTCGCGAAGGTCACGCTGGCCCCGGCGGCGCGGCCCGACAGCGTGCGCCACGTGCTGGTGCTGCAGCCGCTCGGCCTGCAGCTGCCGCCCCGCCCCACCGAGCCGGCGGCCAGCGAAGCCGCGCCGCGCCGCCGACCGGGAGCACGCCGATGATCATGCCGCGCAGTTCCGACCAGCTGCTGCTGCCGGTCAACCCGGTGTTCATGTGGGGTTCGCTGCTGCTGGCCCTCACCTTCAACCTCATCCCGTTCGGCCGCGTCAACGCGATGCCCGACGTGCTGGCGCTGGCGCTGGTGTTCTGGAACGTGCACCAGCCGCGCCGCGTGGGCATCGGCGCGGCCTTCGTGTTCGGCCTGTTGATGGACGTGCACCAGGGCGCGCTGCTGGGCCAGCACGCGCTGGCCTACACGCTGCTGAGCTTCTTCGCCACCACCATCCACCGCCGCCTGCTGTGGTTCTCGGTGCTCGGGCAGGCGCTGCAGGTGCTGCCGCTGTTCGTCGCGGCGCACGCGGTCTCGGTGCTGGTCCGGCTGGCGGCCGGCGGCGTGTTCCCGGGGTGGAACCTGGTGTTCGCGCCGGTGATCGAAGCGTTGCTGTGGCCGGTGGCTGCCGTGCTGCTGCTGGCGCCGCAGCGCCGTGCGCCGGACCGGGACGAGAATCGACCGCTGTGACCGCAGCGCGGCAACGCCGGACCGAACCGTGACCGAACTCAAGAACGTCGACCAGGAGCTGGGCCGCTTCCGGCTGCGCCTGATCGCCGCCGGCGCGCTGGTGCTGTTCGGCTTCGGGCTGGTGACGGCGCGCCTGGTCACGCTGCAGGTGCTGCGGCACGACGAGCTGTCCACGCGCGCCGAGAGCAACCGCATCACGGTACTGCCGATCACGCCGAACCGCGGCCTGATCCTCGACCGCAACGGTGTCGTGCTGGCGAACAACTACTCGGCCTACACGCTGGAACTCACGCCGTCGAAGATCGACGACTTGGAGGGCACCATCGATGCGCTGCAGGAAGTGATCGACATCACGACGCGCGACCGTCGCCGCTTCAAGCGCATGATGGACGACGCCAAGAGCTTCGAGTCCCTGCCGATCCGCACCAAGCTCAGCGACGAGGAGGTGGCGCGTTTCACCGCGCAGCGTTTCCGCTTCCCCGGCGTCGACATCAAGGCGCGGCTGTTCCGCAACTACCCCTATGGCGAGCTCGGCAGCCATGTGCTGGGCTACATCGGCCGCATCAACCAGGCCGAGAAGGACGCGATCGACGAGACCGACGATGCGGCCAACTACAAGGGCACCGACTACATCGGCAAGCTCGGCATCGAGCAGAAGTACGAGGCCGAGCTGCACGGCATCACCGGCTTCGAGGAGGTCGAGACCAGCGCCTCGGGCCGCGCGGTGCGGCGCCTGCGGGCCAGCCCGCCGACGCCGGGCAACACGGTGCGGCTGTCGATCGACATCAAGCTGCAGGCGATGGTCGAGCAGCTGTTCGGCGACCGGCGTGGCGCGCTGGTCGCGATCGACCCGCGCTCCGGCGAGGTGCTGGCCTTCGTCAGCAAGCCGACCTTCGACCCCAACCTGTTCGTCGACGGCATCGATTCGGAGAGCTGGAAGGAGCTCAACGAGTCGATCGACAAGCCCCTGCTGAACCGCGCGCTGCGCGGCACCTACCCGCCCGGCTCGACCTTCAAGCCCTTCATGGCGATCGCCGCGCTGGAATCCGGCAAGCGCACGCCGCAGCAGACCACCTACGACAACGGCGTCTTCATGTTCGGCAACCACCGCTTCCGCAGCCACGGTGACGGCGGGCTGGGCGTGGTGGACATGAACCGCTCGATCGTCAAGTCGAGCAACGTCTACTACTACCAGCTGGCCGCCGACATGGGCGTGGACCTCATCCACGAGCAGCTCGAGCCCTTCGGCTTCGGCCGCCGCACCGGCATCGACATCAACGGCGAGGTCACCGGCGTGCTGCCCTCGACCGAGTGGAAGCGCAAGTACTACAAGAAGCCCGAGCTGCAGAAGTGGTACGCCGGCGAGACCATCTCGCTCGGCATCGGCCAGGGCTACAACAACTTCACGATGCTGCAGCTCGCCACCGCCACCGCCACGCTGGTATCGGGCGGGCAGCGCTACGTGCCGCGGCTGGTGCGCGAGATCGAGGATGTGGCAACCCGGGAGACCCGACTGATGTCGGCCGAGGCGCTGAGTCCGCTGCCGTTGCAGCCCGACCACGTGGAGGTGGTCCGCAAGGCGCTGCACGGCGTGACGCAGGAAGGCACCTCGACGCGCGTCTTCATGGGGGCGAGCTACCCGAGTGGTGGGAAGACCGGGACGGCGCAGGCGGTCGGCATTCGCCAGGACCAGAAGTACGACAAGAGCAAGATGGCCGACTACCTGCGCGACCATTCGCTCTACACCGCCTTCGCGCCGGTCGACAACCCGCAGGTCGCACTGGCCGTCATCGTGGAGAACTCCGGTTTCGGCGCCGAGGCGGCCGCGCCGATCGCGCGGCGCGTGCTCGATTTCGTGCTGACGGGGCGCTACCCGAACGCCGAGGACATCGCGCTGGTCCAGAAGGGCCAAGCCGGTCCGCCGGTTGGCACGCCGCGACTCGCCGCCGAGGTGCCGCTGATGCCGTTCACGCCCGGCGCCGTCACGACCGCCGGCGGTGAGGCCGCCGCGGCGCCCGCCGCCCCCGCCTCCCAACCCGCCCCGGCGGCTTCTGCGCCCGGTGGAGCGGCGGCAGCCCCGCCGGCGAAGATCGCCCAGGCGCCGGCGCCGACGGCACCGGTCGAGGCCACGAATCGATGAGCACCGTGTTCGACAAGCGTCCGTGGTGGCAACGTGCCGCCACCGTGTTCATGGGCTTCGACGGGCCGCTGGCGCTGGCCATCGTGCTGCTGGCGACCGCCGGCCTGCTGACCATGTATTCGGCCGGTTACGACCACGGGACGCGCTTCGTCGACCACGGCCGCAACATGCTGCTGGCCGCCGGCGTGATGTTCATCGTGGCGCAGCTCTCGCCGCAGCGCCTGGCTCAGCTGGCGGTGCCGCTCTACGTGCTGGGTGTGGCGCTGCTGATCGCCGTCGAGCTGTTCGGCGTGACGAAGAAGGGCGCCACGCGCTGGCTCGACCTGCAGGTGCTGGTGATCCAGCCCAGCGAACTGCTGAAGATCGCCACGCCCCTGATGCTGGCCTGGTGGTTCCAGCGCCGGGAAGGCCAGCTGCAGGCGCCGGACTTCGTGGTGGCCTTCGTGCTGCTGGCCGTGCCGGTCGCGCTGATCGTGAAGCAGCCGGACCTGGGCACCGCCATCCTGGTGCTGTCGGGCGGGCTGTACGTGATGTTCTTCGCCGGCCTGAGCTGGGCGCTGATCCTGCCGGTGCTGGGGCTGGGCGCGGTCGGCATCGGCGGGTTGATCTGGTTCCAGACGCAGATCTGCGAGCCCGGCGTCGACTGGGTGTTGCTGCACGAGTATCAGAAGCACCGCGTCTGCACCCTGCTCGACCCGACCACCGATCCCTTGGGGAAGGGCTTCCACATCATCCAGGGCATGATCGCCATCGGCTCGGGCGGGGTCACCGGCAAGGGGTTCATGAACGGCACCCAGACCCATCTGGAGTTCATCCCCGAGCGCACCACCGACTTCATCTTCGCGGCCTTCTCGGAGGAGTTCGGACTGGCGGGCTGCGTGGCGCTGCTGCTGGGCTTCACCTTCCTGATCTTCCGCGGTCTGATGATCGCGTCGGACGCGCCGACGCTGTTCTCGCGGCTGCTGGCCGGCGCGATCACGCTCAGCTTCTTCACCTACAGCATGGTGAACATGGGCATGGTGACCGGCATCCTGCCGGTGGTGGGTATCCCGTTGCCCTTCATCAGCTACGGCGGCACGGCGATGGTCACGCTGGGTCTCGCGCTCGGCATCCTGATGTCGGTGGCGCGCAGCAAGCGGCTGATGCAGAGCTGAACGGCCGGCGACGGACTCAGCGCGGCGGCTTGCGTGGACGCTTGATCCAGCGCGACAGGAGGGAGGGCAGGCGCGGCCGCGCCACGGCCGGCCGCGTCGCAGGTGGCGCGGGCACTGGCGTGGGCGCCGCGGGCACAGCGGGTGCAATGGTTGCAGCGGGCGGGGCGACCAGCGCCGGCTCGTCGACCGCGGGCATCGGCGGCGCTGCCGGAGGCCGCACCGCGCGCGGGCGGGGCGCGCGGCGCTGGCCGTTGCGGGCCGGCTTCTCGAGGAAGCTGCGCTCCACATCCAGCGTCGAGCGCACGCCGATGTCGTCGCCATGCTTCTTCAGCCACTGGTCCGCGGCCCGACGCCCGAGCTCGAACAAGCCGTCGAGGAACACCCGGTCGGTGTTGAACTTGCTGCTCGCGTTGAACGGCGCCAGGCCTTCGTCGTCGGCGATCATGTGCAGGCGCAGGTCCTTGTAGTGGCCGGCCTCCAGCCGGCCCTCGCGCACAAGGCGCGACACGAAGGCGATCGCGCGCATCTCGGCCACCAGGCTGGCGTTGAAGGTGATCTCGGACAGGCGGTCGATGATCTCGACGCTGCGGGTCGGCGTCCCCTCGTGCTGCAGCGGGTTGATCTTCACCAGCAGGATGTCGAGCGTCTCGGTGTTGTAGATCAGCGGGTAGATCGCCGGGTTGCCGGTGTAGCCGCCATCCCAGTAGGCCTCGCCGTCGATCGTCACGGCCTGGAAGATGAACGGTAGGCAGGCGGAGGCCAGCAGCGCATCGATCGACAGGTCCTTGCCGGTGAAGACGTGGGCCTGGCCGCTGCGCACGCTGGTGGCCGTGATGAACAGCGGGATGTCGCAACGCCGCAGCGCGTCCTCGTCGACATGCCGCCGGGCCACGTCGCGCAGCGGGTTCAGGTTCAGCGGGTTGAACTCATAGGGGCTGAAGGCGCGAAAGAAGCTGTTGAGCCACTGGTAGCTCGGCAGCTTGTCGAAGTTGAAGCTGCTGCCGGCCGCGCTGGCCTGGCTCAGCGAGAACGGCGAGAAGATCTGGCTGCTGGTGCTGACGTCGTGCCAGAAGGCCGTGAGTGCTGCGCGCGCGCCGGCGCGGCCGCCACGGGCATGTCCCGTCGCCAGCACGGCGGCGTTGAGCGCGCCGGCACTGGTGCCCGAGATCGCGGAGATCTCGACCGCGTCGTCCTCGAGCAGCCGGTCGAGCACGCCCCAGGTGAAGGCACCGTGGGACCCTCCACCTTGCAGAGCAAGATCGACGCGGCGCGGCGCGGCGGGCGAGCGGTTGTTCGGGTGTGACGGCGACTCTGGCATGGCATCTCCCGGTTGGCGGCCAGTCTACGCCGGCGCCTCGACGAATGCTGCATTGCAGCAAACAACCCTCCTCGACGTCGGCCGCGACTAAGCCGGGTTGGCCGTCCCGCTGGCAAGGGGCGCGGCACGCGGCAGACGGTCGGCCGGCCAGGCGGCGAAGCGCACGGTGAAGCGCGCGCCGGGGCTGCTGCCTTCAGGCATGGGGCCTTCGCGGGTGTCGTCCAGCGTCAACGTAGCGCCGTGCTGTCGAGCGATCTCGGCGACGATCGCCAGGCCCAGGCCCGAGCCATCGACATCGGTCCCCAGGGCGCGGTAGAAGGGCTGGAACACCAGTTCACGCTCCGCCGCGGGGATGCCGGGGCCGGAATCCTCGACCTGCAGCACCACGACCTGGCCGAACGGGTCGCTGACGACCCTCACCGTCACCGTGCCTCCGGGAGGGGTGTAGTGCAGGGCGTTGTCGACCAGGTTGCGGATCATCTCGCGCAGCAGCAGCGCATGGCCGAGCACGCTGCTGCGCTGCGGCTCGGCCGTCTCGCCGTCGGCGCCCGGCCCCTCGTAGCCGAGGTCGATGCGCTTCTCGAGCGCGCGCGGCACGAAGTCGCGCACGGTCTCCGTGGCCAGCCTCGCCAGCCGGACCTCGGCCACGCGGGCGGCGAGTTCGCGGTCCTCGGCGCGCGCCATCGCCAGCAACTGGTTGACCATGTGCGCGGCCCGCTGGCTCGACAGCGCGATCTGCTGCAGCGAGCGCTTCAAGGCCTCGGGTTCGCGCTCGCCCGCGTCGATCTCGCGCTGCGCGATCTCGGCCTGGGTGCGCAGGCCGGCCAGCGGCGTCTTGAGCTGGTGGGCGGCATCGGCGAGAAAGCGCCGCTGCGTCGCCAGCGAGCGGTCCAGGCGCTCCAGCAGATCGTTGATGGCTCGTACCAGCGGCGAGACCTCCTCCGGCGCCTCCATCTCGTCGATCGGGCTCAGGTCATCAGCCGCACGGCGGCGGATGCGCTGCTGCAGCTCGTTGAGCGGCGCGATGCCGCGCGCCAGCGCCAGCCACACCAGCAGCACCGCGAGCGGCAGGATCACGAACTGCGGCAGGATCACGCCCTTGATGATCTCGGTGGCCAGCTGCGAGCGCTTGCCCAGGGTTTCGGCCACCTGCACCAGCGCCGGCGAGGTGGCGCCGGGAATCCGCGGCGCGGCGGGCATCGCCACCCACAGGTAGGCCACGCGCACGGCCTCGTTGTGCACCTCGTCGTCGCGATAGCGGACCTCTCCAACCGCCGCCACGTCGTCCTCGCGCGGGACCGGCAGCGTGTGATCGCCACCCACATACTCGCCCCGCGCGCCCAGCACCTGGAAGTAGATCTGGTCCGCCTCGTCGGCCCGCAGCAACTGATCGGCTCCGGGCGGCAGAGCGAACGCGACGCGGCCCTGGTCGACGCTCACCTGCTGCGACAGCGCTCGCGCCATCTCGCCGAGCGCGCGGTCGTAGGGACGGTTGGCGATGTTCTGGGCGACCAGCCAGGTCAGCGCGACACTCATCGGCCACAGCAACAGCAGCGGCGCGAGCATCCAGTCGAGGATCTCGCCGAACAGCGAGCGTTGTCCGCGCAGCGTGTTCATGCCCGGAGGCGCGCGCCGCGCAGCATGCCGGCTCAGCCCGCGATCTTCTCGAGGCAGTAGCCCAGGCCACGCACGGTGGCGATGCGCACCGGGCCCTGCTCGATCTTCTTGCGCAGGCGGTGGATGTAGACCTCGATCGCGTTGTTGCTGACCTCGTCGCCCCATTCGCACAGGCGCTCGACCAGCTGGTCCTTGCTGACCAGCCGGCCGGCACGCTGCAGCAGCACCTCGAGCAGCGAGAGCTCGCGAGCCGACAGCTCAATCATCTGGTCGTTCAGGTAGGCCACGCGCCCGGTCGCGTCGAACGACAGCGGGCCGTGCTTGATGATGGCCGAGGCGGTGCCCAGGCCACGCCGCGTCAGCGCTCGCACGCGTGCCTCCAGTTCCTGCAGCGCGAAGGGCTTGGCCATGTAGTCGTCGGCCCCCAGGTCCAGCCCCTTCACTCGCTGCTCCACGCTGTCGGCCGCGGTCAGGATCAGCACCGGCGTCACGGTGCCCCGCGCGCGCATCTTGCGCAGCACCTCCAGGCCGTGCAGCTTGGGCAGTCCGAGATCGAGGATCACCAGGTCGAACTCGTGGTCGGCCAGCGCCGCATCGGCCTCGCTGCCGCTTCCGACCTGATCCACCGCATAGCCACCCTTGCGCAGGGTGCGCAACAGACCGTCGGCCAGCACCTGGTCGTCTTCGGCGATGAGGATCCTCATGGACGTGTCTCCCTCGGCGGCGCCATGGGTTTCGTTGTGGTCGGCGCCGGCTTCATTGTAGGGAGGCCCTTCGGAGCAGCCAAAAACTACTGTACAAATAACCAGTTTCGACCATAATCCCGAGCAAACCGGAGGCTCAGCATGGATGCAAGCGTCAAGACATTGAACACCGAAAAGGCCAAGGCCCTGCAGGCTGCGCTCGCGCAGATCGAGAAGCAGTTCGGCAAGGGCACGATCATGCGCCTCGGCGAAGGCGAGGTCATCGATGACATCGAGGTGGTGTCCACCGGCTCGCTGGGCCTGGACATCGCCCTCGGCGTCGGCGGCCTGCCGCGCGGACGCGTCATCGAGATCTACGGTCCCGAGTCCTCGGGCAAGACCACGCTCACCCTGCAGGTCATCGCCGAGATGCAGAAGCTGGCCGGCACCTGCGCCTTCATCGATGCCGAGCATGCGCTCGACTCGCAGTACGCCCAGAAACTGGGGGTCAACCTGCAGGAGCTGCTGATCTCCCAGCCCGACACCGGCGAGCAAGCGCTCGAGATCGTCGACGCGCTGGTGCGCTCCGGCTCGGTCGATCTGATCGTTGTCGACTCGGTCGCGGCGCTCACGCCCAAGGCTGAACTCGAAGGCGAGATGGGCGACTCCCTGCCCGGCCTGCAGGCACGGCTGATGAGCCAGGCGCTGCGCAAGCTCACCGCGACGATCAAGAAGTCGAACTGCATGGTGATCTTCATCAACCAGATCCGCATGAAGATCGGCGTGATGTTCGGCTCACCCGAAACCACCACCGGCGGTAACGCGCTGAAGTTCTATGCCTCGGTGCGGCTCGACATCCGCCGCATCGGCAGCATCAAGCGTGGCGAAGAAGTGATCGGCAACGAGACCAAGGTCAAGGTCGTCAAGAACAAGGTCTCCCCGCCATTCAAGACCGCCGAGTTCGACATCCTGTTCGGCGAGGGCGTGTCACGCGAGGGCGAGATCATCGACCTGGGCGTCATCGCCAAGGTGATCGACAAGTCGGGCGCCTGGTACGCCTACAACGGCGAGAAGATCGGCCAAGGCAAGGACAACAGCCGCGAGTTCCTGCGCGAGAACCCTGAACTGGCCCACGAGATCGAGAACAAGATTCGTGAATCGCTGGGCGTGGCGCTGCTGCCCAGCATCGAGATCGAAGTCCCCAAGGGCACCAAGCAGGCGGCTGCCGGCGCCTGAGGCGGGGGAAGCTCCGCGGGCTCGCGGCGGCCGACGGAGGCGTCTCGTGGTCCGTCCCGCGCCCACCCTGAAGGCCAAGGCGCTGACCTATCTTGCGCAGCGCGAGCACAGCCGCATCGAGCTGCGACGCAAGTTGCTGTCACACGTCGATCGGCAGCGCAGGGCGGCGGGGTCATCGCCGCTGTCGGCCGACGCCCCTGCGCCGGCGCTGCCGACCGAGCAGGAGGTCGACGACCTGCTCGACTGGCTCGCGGCGAAGGACCTGCTCAGCGCCGACCGCTTCATCGAGACCCGCGTGAGCGCCCGCGAGGGGCGCTTCGGCAACCTGCGCATCCACCGGGAACTCGCGCAGCACGGCATGGCTCTCGACGCAGAGACCGCGCAACAACTCAAGGACAGCGAACTCGCCCGCGCCCGTGCGGTATGGGCCAAGCGTTTCGGCACGCCGGCCGTCGATGCCGCCGATCGAGCGCGGCAGATGCGTTTTCTGAGCGCCCGAGGCTTCAGCTCGGAAACGGTGGGCCGCGTGGTGAAGTCAGCTGGGCGCGAAGACTGAGCCAATCACACGCCGAGCATCAGCGCGATGTTCTGCACTGCGGCGCCCGACGCGCCCTTGCCCAGGTTGTCGAGCCGTGCCACGAGCACGGCCTGGCCGCGATCCTCGTTGCCGTAGACCCGCAACTCCAGCCGGTTGCTGTCGTTCAGCGCCTCGGCCTCGATCTTGCCGCCCGGCTCGGCCGTCACCACCTGGACCCATGGCTGACCGGCATAGCGTGCCCGCAACGCCGCCTCGAGGTCGGCCGGCTTCGGCCGCCCGTTCAGCAGATCGAGGTGCAACGCCACCTGCACCAGCATGCCCTGGCGGAAGTTGCCGACGCTGGGCACGAAGATCGGTCGACGCTCCAGCCGGCTGTACTGCTGCAGTTCAGGCAAGTGCTTGTGTTCGAGGCCAAGGCCGTAAAGCTCGAAGGATGGGGCGTCACCGGCCTCATAAGCCTCGATCATTGTTCTTCCGCCCCCGGAGTAACCACTCACAGCGTGCACGGCTACCGGATAGTCTGTCGGCAGCAAACCCGCATCGACCAAAGGGCGCAGCAACGCGATGCCGCCGGTCGGATAGCACCCAGGGTTGGCCACGCGGCGCGATGCCGCAACGGCGGCCGCTTGCGCCGGCAGCAACTCCGGAAATCCATAGACCCAGCCAGACGCCACGCGATGGGCCGTACTGGCGTCGACAATCTTCGGCCCCCCGCCCGGCAAGCTGTCGGCCAGCGCCACCGATTCGCGCGCGGCATCGTCATGCAGGCACAGCACCACCAGATCCACGCCGGCCATCAGCTCGCGCTTCGCACCAGCGTCCTTGCGGCGAGCGGGGTCGATGCTGACGAGCTCAATCCCGTCCGTCCCGGCCAGTCGCTCGCGGATGCCGAGTCCGGTCGTGCCGGCTTCGCCGTCGATGAAGATGCGGGCCGGGCGGGTGCTCATGGTGTGCAGGGAGGGGCGGACAGAGGAAGGTCGATGGTAGCAACGCCGGGCGTCAGTCGCGTGTCATCAAGGGTTCCCGTGGAGTTCTTGGTGCAATGCAGCATGCTAAAGTCGATCGGCTTTTCTCGGCGTGCCACCCGCGCCGTGCCGCCCGCGGGCGGGCGCCGAACCGTCCGACTTCTTCGACTCGAACCACCCACCCTCGAATCCAGCGCGACCATGAAGATCCACGAATACCAAGGCAAAGAGATCCTGCGCCAGTTCGGCGTTCCGGTACCCCGCGGCTATCCGGCGTTCACCGTGCAGGAGGCCGTCGAGGCCGCCCAGAAGCTCGGTGGTCCGGTGTGGGTCGTGAAGGCGCAGATCCACGCAGGCGGCCGCGGCAAGGGCGGCGGCGTGAAACTCGGCAAGAGCCTGGACGAGGTGAAGGCGCTGTCGGGCCAGATCCTGGGCATGCAGCTCAAGACCCACCAGACGGGCCCCGAGGGGCAGAAGGTGCGGCGCCTGTACATCGAGGAAGGCGCGGACATCAAGAAGGAATATTACGTCTCGCTGGTGACCGACCGCGCGACCCAGAAGGTCGCCCTGATCGCCTCGAGCGAAGGCGGCATGGACATCGAGGAGGTCGCGCACAGCACCCCCGAGAAGATCATCACCGAGGTGATCGATCCGCTGACCGGCCTGGGCGATGCGCAGGCGAAGAAGGTCGCCGCTGCGGTGGGCCTGCCGGAGGCCTCGCACGCCCAGGCGGTGACGCTGCTGCAGAACCTGTACCGCTGCTACATGGCGACGGACGCCTCGCTGGTCGAGATCAATCCGCTGAACTGCGACAGCAAGGGCAATCTGATCGCGCTCGACGCGAAGTTCAACTTCGATGCGAACGCCCTGTTCCGCCACCCGGAGATCGTCGCCTACCGCGACCTCGACGAGGAAGACCCGGCCGAGATCGAGGCCAGCAAGTTCGACCTCGCCTACATCCAGCTCGACGGCAACATCGGCTGTCTGGTCAACGGCGCCGGCCTGGCGATGGCGACGATGGACACCATCAAGCTGTTCGGCGGCGAGCCGGCCAACTTCCTTGATGTCGGCGGCGGCGCGACGGCCGAGAAGGTCACCGAGGCCTTCAAGATCATGCTGAAGAACCCCGAGGTCAAGGCCATCCTGGTCAACATCTTCGGCGGCATCATGCGCTGCGACACGATCGCGGACGGCGTGGTCACCGCCTCGCGCGCGGTCGGCCTGAAGGTGCCGCTGGTGGTGCGCATGAAGGGCACCAACGAAGACCTGGGCAAGAAGATCCTGGCCGACTCCGGTCTGCCGATCATCGCCGCCGACACCATGGCCGAAGCGGCCACCAAGGTTGTCGCCGCCGTCGCCTGAGCCCTCGAAGGACACCGAACATGAGCATTCTGATCAACAAGAACACCAAGGTCATCACCCAGGGCATCACGGGCAAGACCGGTCAGTTCCACACCCGCGGCTGCCGCGACTACGCCAACGGCAAGAACTGCTTCGTCGCCGGCGTCAACCCGAAGAAGGCCGGCGAGGACTTCGAGGGCATCCCGATCTACGCCAGCGTCAAGGACGCCAAGGCCCAGACCGGCGCGACCGTCAGCGTGATCTACGTGCCGCCGGCCGGCGCCGCCGCGGCGATCTGGGAGGCGGTCGAGGCCGACCTGGACCTGGCGATCTGCATCACCGAAGGCATCCCCGTGAAGGACATGCTGGTGGTGCGCAACAAGATGAAGGCCAAGGAGGCCGCCGGCGGCAAGAAGACGCTGCTGCTCGGCCCCAACTGCCCGGGCCTGATCACGCCCGAGGAGATCAAGATCGGCATCATGCCGGGCCACATCCACCGCAAGGGCCGCATCGGCGTGGTCAGTCGCTCCGGCACGCTGACCTACGAAGCGGTGGCGCAGCTGACCGAGATCGGCCTGGGTCAGTCGAGCGCGGTGGGCATCGGCGGCGACCCGATCAACGGCCTCAAGCACATCGACGTGATGAAGGCCTTCAACGACGATCCGGACACCGACGCGGTGATCATGATCGGCGAGATCGGCGGCCCCGACGAGGCCGAGGCCGCGCAATGGTGCAAGGCCAACATGAAGAAGCCGATCGTCGGCTTCATCGCTGGCGTGACGGCCCCCCCGGGCAAGCGCATGGGCCATGCCGGCGCGCTGATCTCGGGCGGCGCCGACACGGCTGACGCCAAGCTGGCGATCATGGAGGAATGCGGCTTCACGGTTACCCGCAACCCGTCGGAGATGGGCAAGCTGCTCAAGGGCCTGCTCTGACCGCAGGGCCGCGCGCCGCACGGCGCTCCGCCCCCGCCTGCAAGGCCGCCCTCGGGCGGCCTTGTTCGTTACCGGTGCCAAGCGGTCGTCCGCATGCGTAGTCTCCGCAAGCCGCGCCGGGGTGAGGGGCCTCTACACTGCCCGAGGTCCGTGGGCACGGCCCGCACAGCGCAGCAGAAGGAAGCCAGATGGAACAGTTCATGACCCCGGACTTCTGGGTCGCGGTGGGACAGATCATCCTGATCGACATCGTGCTCGGTGGCGACAACGCCGTGGTCATCGCGCTGGCCTGCCGCCAGCTGCCGGCGGCGCAGCGCACCAAGGGCATCCTGTGGGGCACCGCCGGCGCCATCCTGCTGCGCGTCATCCTGATCTTCTTCGCGCTGACGCTGCTCGCCATCCCCTACCTGAAACTGGTGGGGGCCGTGCTGCTGGTGTGGATCGGCGTCAAGCTGCTCGCGCCGGACCATGAGGACGGCCACGGCAACATCCAGGGCAGCGACAAGCTGTGGAGCGCCATCAAGACCGTGATCGTCGCCGACCTGGTGATGAGCATCGACAACGTGATCGCCATCGCCGGTGCCGCCGAAAGCGCCGGCGGCGACCACAAGATGCCGCTGGTGATCTTCGGCCTGCTGGTCAGCATCCCCATCATCGTCTGGGGCAGCCAGCTGGTGCTCAAGCTGATGGACCGCTTCCCGATCATCATCACCGTCGGCGGCATGTTGCTGGGTTGGATCGCCGGGACGATGGCCGTCTCCGACCCCGCCGTGACGCACCTGGTCGCCCAGACCGACACCCTCAAGTACACCGCCGGCATCGCCGGCGCGCTGCTGGTGCTGGCGATCGGCAAGTGGGTGGCACGCAGTCGCGAGCCAGCGCCGAGCGCCTGAACGCGCGCGGCCTGCTAAGGTTGGGGGATGGCACTGCCCCTCCCCCTCGCTGCGACACCGCCGCTCCGCCACCGCGCACCGGGCACTTGCCCGCCCGCCCTCTGCCCGGCAACTGCCGGCGCAGTGCCCGCCGCATGACGGGCGTCTTCTGGGTAGGCTTGGCGCTGGGAGCCGCCGCGGCGGCCGGCTTGCTGTGGCTCTGGCGCCATCGGCGACGCACGGCGCTGACCCCGCGGCGCGCCGGGGACCGCGCGCCGGGATTCCATTTCGTCAGCACCCAGCACGACACAGCGGCCGACACCGTGCTCGACCCGCGCGTCCTCGACGCGCAACAGCGCCGCATCGGACCCTATGTGGTCGAGCGCGACATCGGCCACGGCGCGATGGGCGCCGTGCTGCTGTGCCGCGACGAGCGCACCGGCGAAGCCGTGGCACTGAAGACCATGGCGCTCGGCCGCGAATTCCACGGCGACGCTTTGGAGGACGCCCGCGGGCGCTTCTTCCGCGAGGCCCAGATGGCCGGCCGGCTGCAGCACCCCGACATCGTCTCGGTCCGCGAGGCCGGCGAACAGGACGGCACCGCCTACATCGCGATGGAACTGCTGAGCGGGCGCGACCTCAGCGAGTTCACCCAACCCAGCCGCTTGCTGCCGGTGCCCGCCGTGCTGGGCATCATCGCCCGCGTGGCCCAGGCGTTGGCCTACGCCCACCGTCAGGGCGTGACGCACCGCGACATCAAGCCGGCCAACATCATGGTCGAGCTCAAGAGCGGCATGGTGAAGGTCACCGACTTCGGCATCGCCCGCATCATCGACTCGACGCAGACGCGGACCGGCATCGTGCTGGGGACGCCGTCGTTCATGTCGCCGGAGCAGATGGCGGGAGCCCGCGTCGACGGCCGCAGCGACCTCTACGCCCTGGGCGTCACGCTGTTCCAGCTGCTGACCGGCGCGCTGCCGCACCGGCCCGAGTCGATGGCCGAGCTCATCCGGTCGATCGCCAACGACGTGGCGCCCGACGTGCGCACGCTGCGACCCGAGTTGCCGGCGGCGCTGGCCGACATCGTGGCCCTGGCGCTGGAAAAGCGCCCGGAGATCCGCTACGCCGACGGCGAGGCGATGGCCGCCGATCTGCACGCGGTGCTGGTCCAGTTGCGCGAGCAGGCACGGGAGCCGGCAGCCTCCCCTGCCGACGCGCCGTCCGGCAGCGCCCGTCCGGCGCCCGGCGCGCCAGAAGCCGGGCACAATCCCTAGTGTTCGCGCGCGCTGGCGCGCTCAGTCGCTTTCCGATGCCCACGCTCCCGACCCCTCCTGCCCTGCGTTTCGAGTTCGTCAGTGCCACGGACACTGGCCGATCGCGCAACAACAATGAAGACGCGGTGGTGATCGACGAGGCCGCAGGCCTGGCGGTCCTTGCCGACGGCATGGGCGGCTACAACGCCGGCGAGGTGGCCAGCAGCATGGCCACCAGCTTCATCAAGGCCGAACTCGGCCGCTGGCTCAGCGAAGCCAGCGCCCAGGCCACCGACACCGACGTGCGGCGCGCCATGGACATCTGCGTCGACAACGCCAACCGCGCGATCTTCAACGCCGCCAACTCCAACCCGCAATACGCCGGCATGGGCACGACGCTCGTGGTGGCCGTGCTGAGGGACGCGCGGCTGCTGCTCGGGCACATCGGCGATTCGCGCGGCTACCGCTGGCGCGAGGGCGAGCTGTCGCAGATCACCCGCGACCACTCCTTGCTGCAGGAGCAGCTCGATGCCGGCCTGATCACGCCCGAACAGGCGGCGGCCTCGAACAACAAGAACCTGGTCACCCGGGCGGTCGGTGTCGAGGACACCGTGCTGCTGGAGACGCACCTGCACCAGACCCAACCCGGTGACTGGATCCTGCTCTGCTCCGATGGGTTGTCGGACATGATCGATGACGAGCAGATCGCTGCCGTGTTGCGCCAGCACGACTCTTTGCCGCAGGCCGCCCAGGCGCTGGTCCAGGCTGCCAACGACGCCGGCGGACGGGATAACATCTCGGTCGTTCTGGTGCGCGCTTCGGGCACCGCGCCGGTGTCGCGGGCCTGGTGGCCGTTCCGCCGCTGAGGGGCGGCGTCCGGACATTCAGGCGCGCAGCAGGTCGCCGGGTTCCACTACATCAGAAGTCAGACGCACGGGGTCACGCATGGGCAAGCTGGTCGTATCGCTGGACGGGGTCGTCATCAAGGAAGTCCAGCTCACCAAGGACAAGACGACGCTCGGTCGCCGGCCCTACAACGACATCGTGATCGACAACCTGGCCGTCAGCGGCGAGCACGCCGTGTTGCAGATGGTGGGCCAGGACGTCTTCATCGAAGACCTCAACAGCACCAACGGCACCTACATCAACGGCAAGGCCGTGAAGAAGCAGCTGCTGCAGCACAACGACACCGTCGAGATCGGCAAGTACAAGATCAAGTACCTGAGCGTCGAAAGCTCGGACTACGAGAAGACCATGATCATCAAGCCGGGTGCGGCGGCCACGGCACCGAACTTCCAGCACACCGCGCCGATGAGCAACACCAACTTCGCGGCGCTGACCGGCACCAGCTCGGCCTTGATCAAGGTGCTCAACGGGGCCGCCGTGGGACGCGAGGTGGCATTGACCAAGGTGGTCACGACCGTCGGCAAGCCCGGCGTGCAGGTCGCGTCCATCACCAAGCGCCCCGGCGGCTACGTGTTCGCCCATGTCGAGGGGGGCAGCCGCCCCACGGTGAACGGCAGCGAGGTCAGCAGCGACCCCGTGCATCTGAAGAACGGCGACGTGATCGAACTCGCCGGTACGCAGATGCAGTTCGTGCAGAACTGAGCGGGCCTCGGGCCGCCTCGTCCGCCCGGGACGGCGCTGCAGGCATTAATGCCGCCGCGCGACCGCTTTGCACCGGCCCCCGGCGCGCCGCTGGCCGCGCCGTGAGGCATCGCACAGCGCAGCGCTTGCCCACCGTTCGGCCCGGCGGCACCATCTCCGGGTGACGTTTCCTGTTCTGCCGCCCCCTGCCGCCGCATCGACGGTGGTATCTCCATGAGCCGCGCCCCCGTGCGCCTGCAGGTGCTCGGCTGCTCCGGCTCCATCGCATCGGGCAGCCGCACCACCGCCTTCCTGCTCGACGACAACGTGCTGATCGACGCCGGCACCGGCGTGGGCGACCTAGCTCTCGACGCGATGGCCCGCGTGGACGACATCCTCGTCTCGCATTCCCACCTGGACCACGTGCTGGCCATCCCGCTGCTCGCCGACAGCGTGATGAAGCTGCGGCTGGCGCAGCCCGAGCGCGGACCGATCCGCGTGCACGGACTGCCTGAGACGCTGGCGGCGCTGCGTGCCCACCTCTTCAACGGCCAGCTCTGGCCCGACTTCACCAGCATCCCGAGCGCCGCCTACCCGATCATCCGGCTGCTGCCCTTCGCCATTGGCGACACTTTGCGCTTCGGCCGCGGCGATGCCGAGCGCCGCGTGGAAGTGCTGCCGGCATCGCACACCGTGCCAGCCTGCGGCTTCGCCGTCGACAGCGACGAAGGCTGGTGGGTCTACAGCGGCGACACCGGACCCAACCCGGCGCTGTGGGCGGCCCTGAAGGGCCGGCGCATCGCCCACCTCATCATCGAGACCGCGTTCGGCGACGACGAGCGCTGGCTCGCCGACCTGAGCGGCCACCTGGCACCCAGCAGCCTGGCCACCGAGCTGGCCCAGCTGGACGGCAGCGTGCCGGTGCACATCACCCACCCCAAACCCGGCGAGGTGGCGGCGGTGGTGGCGCAGATCCGGGCCATCGACACGGCGCACCGGGTGGAGCCGTTGGTGAAGGGGTTGGTGTTTAAGTTGTGATTCGAGGCTCGCTCGATGCGACGAATTACGTCAGCTCCCGGCGCTTTTGTTGGGCCATCCACTGTTCAGAGTGACGCGAACTGTCTGCCTAGTGGAGTTTCGAGCGTTCCACCTGTGTTCTAGCGCACGCTCGGCGCTTTGGTAGGCTTGGCATGAACGCTGCCTGTACGAAGCCGTCCGCAACCTGCTCCCCAACCGCTCAAGGAGAAACCAGACCATGAACCGCATTCAGAAGACTGTGCAGAAGGGCTTCACCCTGATTGAATTGATGATCGTCGTTGCGATCATCGGCATTTTGGCGGCCGTCGCCCTGCCGGCTTATCAGGACTACACGATTCGGGCGAAGATTTCGGAAGTGATGCTTGCGGCCGATGGTTGCAAGACAGCTGTGGCAGAGTTCCTTCAAACGAATAACGCGTTTCCGGCAGATGCCGATCAGGCAGGTTGCAGCACGACTGCGACCAAGTACGCGACTGGTTTGACTGTTAGCAATACCACTGGACGGATTACTGTCACCGTGCAAGGCACTGGGTCGGCTGCCGATGCTTTGACCTTGATGCTGCAACCGACTTCTGACACGGCTCGTACCACCGCTCTTGCGACTGCTGGTACTGCGGTCGCTGGTTGGTCCTGCGGTACAAGCGGCACTGGCGCCACGCTGAAGTACTTCCCCGCTTCATGTCGCCAAGCGATTCTGGGCGGTTTGTAATTCGCACTACCCCCTGACCATTGTTCTTAGACAAAAAGCGGCCTTCAGGCCGCTTTTTGTCGCTGGGCGAACTGCAGAGAACTACTTTCTCAGAATGCTCCAGCGTTGATGCATCGCAAGATCGCACACATCCATTGTTTTGTAACGTGCGCGTGGCTAGAACTTCTTCGCATTTTTCGCGGGCGCATACGTTACCCAAAAAACGAAGACCATTAAGGCGCAAAGCGCGCCCACTTCCGAGCCTCGGCACGTCTTTGTGACATCCAGGGCGCTTGTTTCATAGCTCGCATTTCGCAGCCGGGTCGCACGGGCCTCAGCACGAACGTGAGAACGAGATTCCTCACCTCTCAATTTAGCGTAGCGTAGCGTCGAGTCAGCACCCATCCTAAATCGAACGCCAACAGCATGCCCATCGCGCTGCCACGACAAGTCATCAAAGCGCTGACTGTCTTTGCTTCGGTTGGCCTTCCGCTACTACTCCCTCTGACGGCTGTCCCCGACTCCGTCATTCATCACCAGTTAGTTTGTGTGAGCGCCTGGGGCCTAGTCTTGCTATTGACGGGTGGACTTTATAGGTCTTCTGATGCGACATTCCCACCGCACTTGAGCGCAAGCGACGCAAGCGCCGCCGCGATCGCATCGCTTGCGGCGTGCGCCGCGCTGTCGGTCTTGAACGTCGCTGCCCATCGGGCAGGGGATGCCTTTATCTTGATCGCTGCGTGCGCTCTGATCTTGAGTACCACCTTACAACGCCGCGCCGAACTGAACCTCTGGACAGCCGGCGCCTGGTGGTTGGCTGGTCTCCTGTGCGTGGTCGTGGCGGCACTTCAATACTTCGTGCCGCAGTTTGTCGATAGCAGCTTAGTCGCCAACAACGGCTCTCCCGGGCGCGCCGTTGGCAATATGCGCCAGCCCAATCACTTAGCAACAGCCTTGCTGTGCTCGATAGTGATGACCGCGTGGCTGTGGCAGGAAGGCCGCTTGCGAGGGTCATGGGCGGCCACGTCGCTCATCGCTATGGTACTGGCAGTGGCGCTAAGTGCATCGCGCACTGGGGCGCTGTCGCTCGGCGTGCTGCTGCTGTGGGCCGTGGTCGACCGCTCGCTGCCGCGCGCAGCGCGATGGACACTCGCGCTGACGCCTGTGGCCTACCTCATCTTCTGGGCCGGTCTGGCCGAATACGCTGCATGGCAACACGCCCACTTCTATGCTGCGGAACGCCTGCAGTCCAGCAGCGACATCAGCAGCTCGCGCTTCGCCATCTGGCACAACGCGCTGACGCTGATCGCGCAGAACCCGTGGACTGGCGTCGGCTGGGGCAACTTCAACTTCGCCTGGACCTTCACGCCTTTCCCTGACCGGCCGGTCGCCTTCTTCGACCACACGCACAACCTCCCTCTGCAACTCGCGGTCGAGATCGGCCTGCCGGCCACGGCTTTGGTGCTGGGCCTGTTCGGTTGGGCGCTCTGGCGCGCACGTGGAGCCTGGCGGGTGGCAGGCGAAAAGCGGGGCCATCCGGCGCGCGCGGCCTTCGTGATGCTGGTGGTGCTGGGGGTGCACAGCCTGCTCGAGTACCCGCTGTGGTACGCCTACTTCCTGCTGCCGGCAGCCTGGGCGCTGGGCGTGTTTCTCGGGTCGGCGCCGGCAAAGGAGCCGGCTACCGATCTCAATGCACCGGCGAGTCCGGCGGTCGCCATCATGGCGCGGTGGTCGACGTTCCTTGTGCGTGCGGCCGGTGCACTGATGATCGTCGGTGCCGCCTATGCCGCCTGGGACCACCGCCGCATCGAGGTCATCTTCGCGCCGCCGGCCGGCGCCGGGCCGTTGGCGGAACGCATCGCCGTCGGACGCGAGAGCCTGCTGTTCGGCCATCACGCCGACTACGCCGCGGTGACCAACGAGCCGAAGGATCAGGCGCTGGCGAGCTTTCGCCGTCCGCTGCACCACCTGGTCGATGTGCGTCTGCTCCTCGCGTACATCGAGGCGCTGAAGGCCCATGGCCGCGATGCGGAGGCGCTGTATGCGTCTCAGCGGCTGCGGGAGTTCCGGCGCGACGACGCACAGGCCTACTTCAAGGATTGCACGGCCGACAACCCGGCGCCGCCCTTCCAGTGCCGCACTGCGCCGGTGGCGCTGACCTGGCGCGACCTGGAGCCCTAAGCCGAAGACCCTGGCCCTGTCAGCCCGCGGGATCCGCGACGAACGATCCCGACTTGCCGCCATGCTTCTCGAGCAGCCGCACGCCCTCGATCACCATGCCCCGGTCGATCGCCTTGCACATGTCGTAGATGGTCAGCAGGCCGATCTGCACGGCCGTCAGCGCCTCCATCTCCACGCCGGTGGGCCCCAGCGTCTCGGCCGTCACGCGGCAGGCGATGCGAGTGGCGGTCTCATCGATCTCGAACTCGGCGGCCACGCGCGTCAACGGCAGCGGGTGGCACAGGGGGATCAACTCGGCCGTGCGCTTGGCAGCCTGGATGGCCGCGATGCGTGCGATGCCGATCACGTCCCCCTTCTTCGCGCTGCCCTGCGCGACGACCTGGAGCGTGGCCGGCAGCATGCGGATCCAGCCCTCGGCCACCGCCACGCGGTGCGTCGCCGCCTTGGCGGACACGTCGACCATGTGGGCCTGGCCCTGGGCGTCGAAGTGGGTCAGTCCGCTGGCCGGTGAAGATGACTTGGGGGCGACGCTCATGGCTGCGGCAACAATGGGAAACAGGGCTGCGGCATCATAGACGCACGTCTTGCTGAACTGCCTTGCTCTCGAAAGGTCTTAGCTGTGGCTTACCGTCTGACCGACCTCATGGAACCGACCTTTCTCCATCGCCAGCCCAACGCCAAAGCAAGCCCCGGTTCCCGGGCTCCGAGGCTGCATCGCGTCGGCGAGTTGCACATCGTCTGATGACTGAGCTTCGTCGTCTGCCCGTTCGGGCCTTCTCGCTCGTCCTGAGCCTGACGTTAGCCGCACAAGGCCTAGCGCCCGCTGCGCTGGCGCAGCAGGGCAGCCCAGGCTCGCGCAACAACCTGCCGGCCCTGGGCGACAGCGCATCCGACGACATCTCGGTGCCGAACGAGCGCCGCATCGGCGACCGCATCATGCGCGACATCCGGCGCGACGCGGACTACCTGGACGACCCCATCCTGCTCGAGTACGTGCAGACCATGATGAGCGCGCTCATCGTGTCGTCGCGCGAGCGCGGCAACATCCCGACCGAGCTGGACGAGCGCTTCGCGTGGGAAGCCTTCCTCGTGCGCGACCGCACGGTGAACGCCTTCGCGCTGCCGGGTGGCTACATGGGCGTGCACCTGGGCCTGATGGCCATCACGGCGACGCCTGCCGAGCTGGCCTCGGTGCTGGCGCACGAGCTGTCGCACGTGACGCAGCGGCACATCGCGCGCAGCGTGGGCGCGAACAAGCTCACCTCGTTGGCGGGGATCGCCGGGCTGATTCTCGGCGTGCTCGCGGCCAGCCGCAGCCCTGAGGCCGCCAATGCGCTGATCACCGGCGGGCAGGCGGTGGCGGTGCAGGGGCAGCTGAACTATTCGCGAGATGCCGAGCGCGAGGCCGACCGCGTGGGCTTCAACGTGCTCACCGGCGCCGGTTACTCGCCGGCCGGCATGCCGGCGATGTTCGAAAAGCTGCTGCAGGCCTCGCGCCTGAACGACAGCCAGAACTACCCTTACCTGCGCAGCCACCCGCTGACCACCGAACGCATCGGCGAAGCCCGTTCGCGCCTCGGTGTGGCCAATGCCGCGCCGCCGCCCCGGCCGCTGCTGCACGTGCTGATGCAGGCCCGCGCCCGCGTGCTGATGGACACGCGCGACAGCGCGCTCCAGCGCGCCCAGGACTTCGACACCGAGCGGGCCCTGGCCACCGTCGCCGCGCCCGCCGACCGGCTGGGGGCGCTGTACGGCAGTGCGCTGGCGTCGATCCTGCGGCGCGATTTCTCGCGCGCCGACGCGGCCTTGAGCGCTGCACGCCCGCTGGCGGACGGCGACAAGGACGCCATGAATGCCTTGGCGCTGTTGACGCTGCAAGGTCTGCTGGTGCGCAGCGATGGCATGCGCGCCGACCCCGTGCTCGGTAGCCTGCTGGCCGCGCCGGGGGGGCAGGACTCCCGCACGCTGCTGCTCGCGCAGGCGCAACGCGCACTGCTGCCGGGCAGCCCGCCCGAGATGCAGCGCGCGGCCGTCGACCGCCTTCAGACCTGGGTGGCCGTCCACCGGCAGGACGCGCTGGCCTGGGGCAGCGCTGCGCAACTGTGGGAACGGCTGGGTCAGCGGCTGCGGGCAGTGCGCGCGGACGCCGAGTCGCGCGCGGCGGTCGGTGACGTGCAGGGCGCCGTCGAGCGGCTGCGCGCCGCGCAGAAGCTGGCCCGCACGGCGACCGGCAGCGACTTCATCGAGGCCTCGGTGCTCGAATCCCGGCTGCGCGAGCTGGAGCTGCAGCGTCGGCAGATCATTGCCGAGGAGCGCGGTGAGCTTTGAGGTCGGCGCGTCGGAGCGACGGCACGATCCGCCGGCACCTCAGCGGCTGAACAACCGCTCCATCGCCGCGTCGATCACCAACCCGCACACGCTGTAGATCAGCGAACCGATCAGGGCGGCGCCGAAGCCGCGCACGCTGAAGCCGTCGAGCACGCTCGCGGCGAAATAGAACATCAGCGCGTTGATGACGAACAGGAACAGGCCCAGCGTCAGCAGCGTGACCGGCAGGGTCAGCAGCACCAGCAGTGGGCGCAGCACGGCGTTGAACAGGCCGAGCACCAGCGCCGCGATCATCGCGGCACCGAAGCTCTGCACCACGACGCCCGGGTAGAGATGGGCCACCAGCAGCAGCGCGGCCGCCAGCAGCAGCCATCGGACGAGGATCTTCATGGCGCGCAGGATACACGGCGAGCCGCGGATCCTGCGCGGATGCCGCTCGCGTCAGACCACGCTCAGCCGCACCTCGATGTTGCCGCGCGTGGCGTTCGAGTACGGGCACACGCCGTGCGCCGCCTCGACCAGCGCCTCGGCGTCGGCCTTGGCCATGCCGGGGATGCTGATCGCCAGGTCGACCTCGATGCCGAAGCCCTGCGGGATCCCGCCGATGCCGACCTTGCCGGTCACGGTGGTGTCGGCCGGCAGCGCCTGCTTCTTCTGGCCGGCCACGAACTTCATCGCGCCGAGGAAGCAGGCCGAATAGCCCGCGGCGAACAGCTGCTCGGGGTTGGTGCCGGGGCCGCCGCCGCCGCCCAGTTCCTTCGGCGTGGACAGCTGGATGTCGAGCACCTTGTCCGACGACACGGCGCGGCCCTCGCGGCCGCCGGTGGCGGTGGCCTGGGCACGGTAGAGCACGTTCTCGATCTTGTTCATGGTCGGTCCTTTCAGGAGCAGGGGGTGGAATGCGGCCTTCTGTCGTTCAGGCCGCGGCGGAAACTTCGGTGCCGTGGTGGAGCGCCGCGCGCAGACGTTGCAGCGTCGTGGTCAGCGTGGCCACTTCGCCAGGCGAGCAGGCGGAGGCTTCGGCCAGCGCCGCCGGGATCCCGAGCGCGCGCCGCCGCAGCGCGCGGCCGGCAGGTGTCAGCGTGACGACGACACGGCGCTCGTCGTCGGTGGCGCGCTCGCGCGTCAGCCACCCGGCGGCCTGCAGCCGCTTGAGCAGCGGCGTCAGCGTGCCGGAGTCGAGGAACAGACGTTCACCGAGCGAAGACACGCTCGATCCGTCGTGTTCCCACAGCGCCAGCATCACCAGGTACTGCGGGTAGGTCAGCCCCAGGGCGTCGAGCAGAGGCCGGTAGCGCTTGGTCATCGCGAGAGACGCCGAGTAGAGCGCAAAGCACAGCTGCGCATCGAGCGCCAGTGCAGACGCGGGCGCGGCCGTTACCGGCCGGCGCCGCGCACGCCGCAGCGGCCGACGGGCCGTCGCGCGCACCGCGCTGTCGAGCAACGGTCTGGTCGGGGTGCGGTGCGTGGCCATGGACGAACTTTAGCGCCGATCTCACAATTGAATTGCACACAATAGAATTGCCAACATTCAAAAAGGGGACTTCCGATCGCGGTGTGGCCTCTCGTTCCGCGCGTTCAATGCGGCGTTGCATCATGGCTCGCAGCGTCCCAAGTGATGCCCGGCAGCGACAGAACGGGCCGCCAGCCCGCAGCAATGCGCGTTTTCCATGGACAAACTGCTTCTCAATGCAGCACACGCGCAGTACCATTCGCGCCGCAGGGTCGCTGTGAGAATGAGAGCTCATGCGGCTATCGCCCGGGGCCCAGCACATCAACAACTTTTGATGGAGTGATTCAAATGGCAACTGCGAAGAAGGCCGCCGCCAAGAAGGCGCCGGCAAAGAAGGCCGCTCCGGCCAAGAAGGCGGCACCGGCGAAGAAGGCCGCTCCGGCCAAGAAGGCGGCGCCCGCCAAGAAGGCTCCCGCGAAGAAGGCCGCTCCGGCCAAGAAGCGCACGCCGAACGCCGCCTTCATGAAGGCCCTGACGCCCAGCGCAGCGCTGGCCGCGATCGTCGGCGACAAGCCGCTGCCGCGCACCGATGTGACCAAGAAGATCTGGGAATACATCAAGAAGCACAAGCTGCAGGACGCCGTGCAGAAGCGCGTGATCGTCGCCGACGCCAAGCTGAAGGAAGTCTTCGGCAAGGCCAAGGCCGACATGTTCGAGATGACCAAGCTCGTCAACAGCCACCTCAAGTGAGCTGCCGGTCCTCGTGACCGCATCGGAAGCCCGGCCCCGGCCGGGCTTTTTTGTGGGCGCCTGTCCGAGGCAGCCCACCGCGCAGCGGCTGCCGCGTCAGCCGAACGGCCGCACGCCGATCCATGCACCGTGGGCCCAGAACGCAAACACCGCCCACGCCACGGCACCAACCACCACGGTGATCGCGGTCGCCCCGGCGCGGCCGGGCGGGGTGGCCACCCCCGTAGCGCGGTCCCGGCCGCGCGCGGCACGGAAGCACAGCACGGCCCAGACCAGGAAGCCGCCGAACAGCAGCACATCGGCCAGCGTGCCGTTGGCCAGCAGGTGCGCGAGAGCCCAGACCTTGACGCCCAGCACCATCGGATGGCGCAGCTTCGCCTTGAGGCCATTGCCGGGCACATAGGCGGCGGCCAGCAGCACGAAGGACACCAGGGTCAGCAGCGCGGCGATGTGGCGCATCGCAACCGGCGGCGTCCACAGCAGCACCGGCTGCTGCCGCGCCAGGCCGTAGCCCCACGCCAGCAGCACGAAGCCGATCAGCGACACCACCGCATAGGCGGCCTTCCAGCGCGCCTCGCCCGCACGCGCCAACGTGCGCGTGCGCCAGGGCTCCGCAAAGATGCGCACCGAGTGCGTGCCGAGAAAGAGAACAAGGCCGAGGATCAGGACGAGCATGACGGACTCCGGTGGTTGCGCGCGAGCGTAACGCAGCCTCGGTCGCGGGCGTGCCACGGGTAGGATCACCGGGAACCCACCGAAAGCCGCTGATGACGACCCTCGACTGCATCGAGATCCAGACCACCGACCAACCGGCCGCCAGCGTCATCGTGCTGCACGGCCTGGGCGCCGACGGCAACGACTTCGTGCCGATCTGCGAGGAACTCGACCTCGACGCCGTCGGCGGCGCGCGCTTCATCTTCCCGCACGCGCCGACGCGGCCGGTCACGATCAACGGTGGCTACGTGATGCGCGCCTGGTACGACATCCTCGGCACCGACGGGCCGCGCCGCGAGGACGAAGCCGGGCTGCGTGCATCGCTGGAACTGGTGCGTGCGCTGATCGAGCGCGAGAACGCGCGCGGCATCCCCAGCTCGCGCATCGTGCTGGCCGGCTTCTCGCAAGGCTGCGCGATGACGCTGCTGACCGGCCTGCGCCACGGCGAGCGCCTCGCGGGCCTGGCCGGCCTCTCGGGTTACCTGCCGCTGGCGCCAGTGACCGCCGACGAGCGCAGCGCGGCCAACGCCGATGTGCCGATCTTCCTGGCCCACGGCCGCGCCGACCCGGTGATCCCGCTGCCGCGCGCCACCGCCTCGCGCGACGCGCTGCAGGCGCTGGGCTATGCGGTGGAGTGGCACGAGTACCCGATGCCGCACTCGGTGTGCCCGGAGGAGATCGCCGACCTGAACCGCTGGCTGCTGCGCGTGCTGGCCTGAGGCCAGGGCGGCCGGCGGGTCAGAACACCTCTTCGGTCGTCACCTCGAAGCGCAGCAGCTGGTTCTGCCCGAAGGCCATCGTGATCGGCACGTCGCCGGCGTCGCGGCCGCGGCCCATCACGATGCGGCCGATGCGCGGCTGGTTGTGGCGGGCGTCGAAGGTGTACCACTGCTCGCCGAGGTAGGCCTCGAACCAGGCGCTGAAATCCATCGGGCAGGGCACCGGCGGGATGCCGATGTCGCCGAGATAGCCGGTGACGTAGCGCGCCGGGATGTTCATGCAGCGGCACAGCGTGACGGCCAGGTGGGCGAAGTCGCGGCACACGCCGGTGCGTTCGCGGTAGCCCTCCAGGGCGGTGCGGTTGGCGCGAGCGTTCTGGTAGTCGAAGCGGATGTGCCCGTGGACGAAATCGCAGATCGCCTGCACGCGCGCCCAGCCCGGCGGCGTGCGGCCGAACTGGTTCCACGCGAAATTCAGCAGCTCGCTGTCGACCTCGCAGTAGCGACTGGGCAGCAGGAACTGCAACGTGGCCAACGGCAGGTCGCGTGGATCGTGCTGCCAGGCACCGTAGGCCACCGGGTCGGGCAGGCCGGAATCGCGCACCACCGCGTCGTTGGTGAAGCGCACCGAGCCCACGCCCGGCGGCACGTTGACGCGCCCGCAGTGGTTGCCGAAGCTGTCGACGTATTCGTCGTTGCCGAAGAAGGGCGTGATCCAGAAGTTCTCGGGCGTCACCAGGTCGTCGCGCCGCGTGGGGTGCACGTGCAGCAGGTGGATGAGCGCCGTCGGCGACGCGACGGAGAGCTCGATGTCGAACCCGATCTTGATCAGCACGGCGCGACTCCTGAGGAAGGGACGCCGGGAGATCGAGCGCCTGTCGACCGAGTGTGCGCCGCGAGCGGCGCACCCACCGCAGCAAATGACGCAAGACGTTGTGAGACAGCACGCCGCGTCGCTGTCGGACGCCAACCGGCCGAGCCGCTAGGGCGCTTTCAAGGCGCACACGAAACGCTCGACCTGCCGCGCGACCCAGGGGCCGTCGTCGAGCGGCAAGTCGTGGCCCGCGCCCGGGTGCTCGGCGATCGGCAGCGCCCACGCCTGCGCCAATCGGCGCGAGCAGTGCGGGTCGACCAGCGCATCCTGTGCGCTCGCCAGCACCAGCAGCGGCACCGGCGGGCGCAACGGCGGCGCACGAAAACGGGCGGCGGCGAACAGCTGCCGCAGCGCATTGGCGCGCGATACCGGACACTCGCGCCGCCACGCCGTCCACGCGCTCAGCAGCGCGTCGTGTTCCGCATCTTCGAAGCAGCGCCGGCTGGTCATTGCCAGGATGCGGCGCTCTCGCTCGGCCGCATCGGCGTCGCTCAGCGCCAGCCGCAGCAGCATCGCGTACTGCGACGGTCGCAGCCGCTGACGAAAGGCGCCGAAGGGCCGCAGGCTGGTGTTGATCAGCACCGCCGCGGACAGCTCGCGCGGCTGCGCGTGCGCCCAGGCCACCGCCACCATCGCGCCGAGCGACATCGCCAGCACGCGGTAGGGCGGCGCCACGCCCAGGGCCTGCAGCGCAGTGCGGCAGTGCGCCGCCATCGCCGGCACGCTGGCCGGGCTGCGCTGCGCATGCAGCGCTCCGTTGCCCGGCAGGTCGAGCGCGATGACCGGTGCCCCGGGCTGCAGCGCGCGCAGCTGTGCCGCAAAGTCGCCCCAGTGCCGCGCCTCGCGCGTCAGGCCGCGCAGCAGCACCCAGGGCACGGCGTCGTGGCTCACCGCCGCGTCCCCCGGTACCAGCGCGCCAGCGCCTGCTCCTGGTGCTGCTCGCGCGCCGCGCCCTGCGGCAGCCAGGCGGCATGGCCGCAGGCGGCGCGGGCGATGAAGTCCAGCCAGGCCACGTGCCGCCGCAGCACGCGCTGCTGGCGGTGCTGGATCAGCGGGTTGAACAGGCCGTGGCGCGTGAACAGCTGGCGCGGATTCTTCTTCACCCACAGCCACGAGCCCATCTCCAGCGTGAGCGGCAGGAACACGCGCTCGGGATGCTGCTCAACGGCACGCAGGTAGAGGTGGTCCCACAGGTCGCCGTGCGCCAGGTACTGGCGGCTCTGCGGCTCGAACACATAGCGGTGGTGGGTGTGCGCGTGATCGAGCAGGGCGTTCAGCGCATGCATCTCCGCCAGGTGCGGGATCGGCCGCGCCGTGTGGGCGTAGGGAAACCAGATGCGGTCGTGCAGGCCGAAGCCCGAGTGGCAGTCGACCGCGACGCTGAAGCGCCGCGTCAGCAGCTCCTCCTGCACCACGCGACTCAGCGCCTGGCTCTCGGCCTCCATCGCCGCGCCCAGCGCGCCGCGGTACCACGGCAGGCCGGCGCTGAGCCGCTGGCCGCCGACCAGGAAGGGCGCGCGGTCGTCGGCGTCGACCGGCGCATTGCGCATCAGGTCCACGCCCTGCGGGTTGGCGCGCGTGCCGCGCCACAGCCCGCCGGGATTGACCAGCGGCATGAACACCAGGCGCAGCATGTCGAGCTGGCGGTGCAGCAGCACGTCCCACGACAGGCGGCTCACCACGCTGCGCAGGCAGGCCAGCACCACCTCGGCGCCGATCCGCTCCAGCCCGTGCACGCCGCCGAAGAAGCCGACCGCCGGCAGCGCCGGGTCGGGATTGCCCAGCGTGACGGCGTGGACCGGCAGGAGCCGGCCGTCGCCGACGTTCACCTCGCACACCACGCGCTGCTGCAGGTGCGCGCCGCCTTGCCGGACGATGCGCTGGAGTTCGGCAAGTTCGGCCAGCTCGGGAGGCATCACGCGGCGCGGTCCGGCATCAGGGGCCTCAGGATAGCGGCGCAGGCCCGCCGGCACGGCCTTCGTCACGCGCGACGGCGGGCTTCATCGCGCTGCCATCAAGGCGTCACACGGCGTCGCTAGCGTGCATCGACACGGGCCCGTTCCGGGGCCGGCGCACGCAGGGAGTTGCCATGAACCGTCGCACTCGACGCCAGCCTTTCGGCCTTCCGGCGCGCGCCCTCGGCAGCGCGCTGCTGTGGGGGGCGGTGGAGTTCGTCGCGTTGTGCCGCTCGCGCTGGGTGGGGCGGGGGCTGCGCAAGGCCTGACGCGGCCGCAGCGCGCGTCGCGGGGCAGGGCTCTACCAGTCCTTCAACCGCCGCTTGAGCTTCTGCACCACCACCGCGTGCATCTGCGACACGCGCGAGGGGCTGACGCCCAGCGACTCGGCGGCGTCCTGGTGGTCCAGGCCGCGCTCGTAGATCATCTTCATCATCAACTGCTCGCGCTCCTCGAGCGTGTCGAAGGCGGCGTTGAGGGCCGTCGTGCGCTGGCGGCGCTGCAGCGCGGCCAGCGGGTCGGCGTGGTCGTCGGCGGTGGCGTGCAGGTCGTCCTCGGCGCCGCGGGCCGAGGCCTCGTCGGCCAGGCCGTCGAGCGGCGCATCGCCGGCGCGCTGGCCGGCGGCGCCGGCCTCGACCAGGCGCTGGTGCAGGCGCGCCAGCGACCAGCCGAGCTCGCTGGCCACTTCCATGGCGCGCGGCGGGCGCAGCAGGCGGTGCTCGAGCGCCTGCACCGCGGCGCGGATGGCGCGCTGGTGGGCGCGGGCATCGCGCGACAGGGTGTCGGCGGCGCGCAGGCTGTCGAGCATGGCGCCTTCGATGCGGCGCGAGGCATAGGTGTCGAAGCTGGCGCCGAAGCTTTCCTCGAAGCGGGTGATGGCCTCGTTCAGGCCGATCAGGCCGGCCTGCAGCAGCTCGTCCATCTCCACGTTGGCCGGCAGCCGCGCGCGCATGCGCTTGGCGATGCGGCGCACCAGCGCGCCGTGCTGGTGCAACTGCTCGTTGCGCACGGTGGCCGCGGTGTCGGCGGTGGAGGGAGCCATGGCCGTGTTGTCGGTCACCGCCGCTGGAACTTGAGTCCCCGGCTTGCGGGGCTTCACGCGCCGGCCTCCACCAGGCAGCGCCGCAGGCCGCTGCGCTGTGCCCGCTGCAGGCGCGCCAGCAGCGCATGGCTCACCGCACGCTCGGCCAGCTCGGCGGCGTAGCGAGCGCGCAGGTCGTCCTGCAGGCGCAGCAGCAGGTGGGCGGTGGTCTCGGCATCGGCCAGTGCGCGGTGCGCGCGGCCGCCGTCGGGCAGCGCGTGCAGCTTCGCGAGCGTGCCGAGCCGGTGGTTCGGCGCTTCGGGGTAGAGGCGGCGCGCCAGCAGCAGCGTGCAGACGAACGCGTGGGCAGCGTCCTCGTTGCAGCCGGCCCGTTCGCGCTCGGCCTGCCAGAAGCCACGATCGAAGGCCGCGTTGTGCGCCACCAGCGGGCAGCCGGCGGTGAAGTCGAGCACCTCGCGCATCACCCGCTCGGCCGGCGGCGCGCGCTCCAGCATGCGGTTGCTGATGCCGGTGAGCTGCTCGATGAAGGGCGGCACCCAGGTGCCGCTGTTCATCAGGCTCTGGTAGCGGCCGACGATCTGCCCGCCGCGCACCAGCACCGCGGCGATCTCGGTGGCGCGCGCCCCCTGGCCGGGCGAGATGCCGGTGGTTTCGAAGTCGATGACGGCGATGGTTTCCATGCGGTGGCAGCCGCGAGTGTCCCCGAACCGGCGCCAGCGCCGCCGTCCGTCGGCGGCACGCGCCTTCCTCCTACAGCGCCGGCGCACGGCGCTCGGTACAACTTGGGGCCGTCTCATCTTCCCTGCCATGAGTTCCGCTGACGCCGCGTCTCCCTTCGCCTTCAAGGTGCTGACCGTGAACACCCACAAGGGCTTCACCTCGTTCAACCGCAAGTTCATGCTGCATGAGCTGCGCGACGCTGTGCGCACCGTGGGGGCCGACGTGGTGTTCCTGCAGGAAGTGCAGGGCACGCACGAGCGCCACACCGCCCGCCTCGCCAACTGGCCGGCGGTGCCGCACTACGAATTCCTGGCCGACTCGATCTGGCCGCAGTTCGCCTACGGCCGCAACGCGGTCTATCCGCACGGCCACCACGGCAACGCGGTGCTGTCCAAGTTCCCGATCCTGCGGCACGAGAACCTCGACGTGTCGATCAGCGGTCCCGAGCGGCGCGGCCTGCTGCACTGCGTGCTGCAGTTGCCCGGCCGCAGTGCCAACGTGCACGCGGTGTGCGTGCACCTGGGCCTGCAGGAGTCGCACCGCAGCCGCCAGCTCGCGCTGCTGTGCGAGCTGGTCGAGCGCGAGGTGCCGGCCGACGCGCCGCTGGTGGTGGCCGGCGACTTCAACGACTGGCGGCGCAGCGCGCACCGCGTGCTGGAGCACCGCGCCGGCCTGCGCGAGGTGTTCCTGCACTCGGGAGGCACCTCCGCCCGCACCTTTCCGGCCCGCTTCCCGATGCTGCAGCTCGACCGCATCTACGTGCGCAACGCCGCGGTGCATGCGCCCGTGGTGCTGCCACGCCGGCCGTGGTCGCACCTGTCGGACCATGCGCCACTGGCCGCGGAGATCTCGCTGTGAGCGCGCCGCGCTGGGTCGACGGCAACCGCTTCACGCTGCTGGAGAACGGCGAGACCTATTTCCCGCGCGTGTTCGAGGCCATCGCCGCGGCACGCCACGAGGTGCTGCTGGAGACCTTCATCTTGTTCGAGGACAAGGTCGGGCTCGCGCTGCATGCCGCGCTGCTGTCGGCGGCGCGCAATGGCGCGAAGGTCGACATCACGATCGACGGCTTCGGCTCGCCCGACCTCTCTCCGGCCTTCATCGGCGCGCTCACCGAGGCCGGCGTGCGCGTGCACGTGTTCGACCCCGGCACGCGGCTGTTCGGCTGGCGCACCAACCTGTTCCGCCGCATGCACCGCAAGATCGTGGTGGTAGACGGCGAGCGCGCCTTCGTCGGCGGAATCAACTATTCGGCCGATCACCTGGCCGACTTCGGGCCCGAGGCCAAGCAGGACTACGCGGTGGAGCTGGAAGGGCCACTGGTCGCGCACATCCAGCGCTTCGCGCAGCAGGCCATCGTCGAAGGGCGCCCGGGCCGACCTCCGGAGCGCCGCTGGTTCCGACGCCGCGCGGCGCCGGCGGCGCTGCCGTCGCAGTCCACCGCCGGCGCCGCCCAGGCGATGTTCGTCACGCGCGACAACCGCGAGCACCCGCAGGACATCGAGCGCCACTACCGCGCCGTGATCCGCGCCGCGCGCCACCGGCTGGTGATCGCCAATGCCTACTTCTTCCCTGGCTACCGGTTGCTGAGAGAGCTGCGCCGGGCGGCACGGCGTGGTGTCCAGGTCTCGCTGATCCTGCAGGGCGAGCCCGACATGGCCATCGTCAAGAGCGCTGCCGAGATGCTGTACCACCACCTGCTGCGCGCCGGCGTGCACATCTACGAGTACTGCGAGCGCCCGCTCCACGGCAAGGTGGCGGTGGCCGACGACGAGTGGTCCACCGTGGGCTCCAGCAACCTCGATCCGTTGAGCCTGTCGCTCAACCTCGAGGCCAACGTGATGATCCGCGACCGCGACTTCAACCGCCAGCTGAGCGAGCGACTCGATCACCTGATGGCCCACTGCTGCAAGCGCATCGAGGCCACCGACCTGCAGGAGTCCAACCTGTGGCGGCTGGTGCGCAGCTTCTTCGTCTTCCACTTCCTGCGCCGCTACCCGGCGTGGGCCGGCTGGCTGCCAGCGCATGCGCCCCGGCTCAGCTCGGTGTCGCACGCGCCGGCCGCCGGCGCCGAGCGGCTCACCGAGCCGGCACGGAGCTGACGGCGATGGCGGCCGGGCCGGCTTCCGCAACGATGGCGCGGCGCGACACGGCCGGGCCGGACCGCGCGGCGAGCAGGCGGCACAGCCTCACGTCGCGCCCCTGGTGGCCGTGGGCGAAGCGCGGGCTGACGCTGGCTTTCTTTGCGCTCGTCACCTACCTGCTGGTCACCCAGGCCCGCACGGTGGCGTGGGGCGAGGTGATGGGGTCGGTGAAGAAACTGCCCGCCGCCAGCCTGTGGATGGCCGCCGCGCTGGCCGCGGCCAGCTACGCGCTCTACAGCTGCTTCGACCTGCTCGGTCGCCACAGCACCGGCCACCCGCTCGGGCCGCGCACGGTGATGGGCGTCAACTTCGTCAGCTACGCCTTCAACCTGAACCTGGGTTCGCTGGTCGGCGGCGTGGCCTTCCGCTACCGGCTGTATGCGCGGCTGGGGCTGGACAACGAGGTGATCACGCGCGTGCTGTCGATCAGCATGCTGACCAACTGGCTCGGCTACCTGCTGCTCGCCGGCACGGTGTTCCTGCTGTGGCCGCTGACGCCGCCGCCCGACTGGAAGCTCGACGGCCGCGCGCTGCAGGTGCTGGGCGGGGTGTTGCTGGCGGCAGCCATCGCCTACGTGGCGCTGTGCGCCTTCTCGCCGCGGCGCAGCTGGGCGCTGCGCGGCCACCGGCTCGATCTGCCCTCCGGCCGCTTCGCGCTGCTGCAGCTGGCGATGTCCAGTGCCAACTGGCTGCTGATGGCCACGCTGGTGTTCGTGCTGCTGCAGCAGCGCATCGACTTCCCCACCGTGCTGGGCGTGCTGCTGGTGGCCGCGATCGCCGGCGTCGTGACGCACGTGCCGGCCGGCCTGGGCGTGCTGGAGGCGGTGTTCGTGGCGCTGCTGTCGCACGAGCTGCCCAAGAACCAGCTGCTCGGCGCACTGCTGGCCTACCGGGCGCTCTATTACCTGGGCCCGCTGGCCGTGGCGACGCTGGCCTACCTGGCGATGGAGCTGCGCGCGCGCCGGCTCGCAGCCCGGCGCTGATTCAAAGGCTCAAAGGCGACCCGTGCAGTTCGGCGCGCCGCAGCGGCAGCGCAAGCGGCCTTCGTGGTGGCTCTCGCCGTAGTCGACGCTGAGTTCCTCGCCCACGGCAATGTCGCGCATCGCGTAGAACTCCACGCGCCCCTGGCGGATGCGCAGCGACGCGTTCGGGGCGCAGGAGTGGTTGGTGAAGCGCAGCGGATCGGCCGACTGCGAGGCATCGATCGCCCGCCGCTCGGACACTTCGACGATCATGATGCGGGCCTGCCCCCTGGCGCGGCGGCGAGCCTCGCGCACGCTGATCGATTCGCCGCGGATCTCGCCGATCTTGCGGCGCGCCGGAATGGCCTCGGCGGCGAACGCGCCCTGGCCGTCGATGCGGCTGGGCCGCACGCTGACGGCGAACTTCTGCGGATCGGCCGGCACGCCCTTGACGCGCGGCACGGCGGCCCGGGTTTCGACGGCAGAGAGGTTCGCGCTGATGCGTGGCATGGATCGATTGTCGCGTCAAGTCAGCGCGCTTCCAAAGCACGCGTCGGATGTCACGTTCGCAGGCGGCAGGATGGAGAACTGGCCCGGCGAAGGCCCGCTTTTCCCCTTCATGTCCGGGGTGCGCGGCCGATAAGCTCCGTACCAGTCCCATCGACGTCAGCACACACCATGAGCTACGCACACACCAACGCCGCCCGCCATTCTTCTTCGCTGCACGCCCTGCGCAGCCGCGATGCGATCGAATGGGAGGAACTGCCCTCGTTCGCCGATTCGCTGACCCAGCGCCTCGTCGTGCTCGGCCAGCGCCCGCTGGGCGAACGCATCGAGGCGGCCTCGCCGGCCTGGGTCGAGACCATGGCGGCCGACCTCGACCTGCTGCCGCCGTCGGAGCCGTTCCGCGAAGCCTTCCAGGGCCTGCACACCCGTGAAGTGCACGAGCCCGAGGTGTTCCGCCTGTTCTTCGGCGACTGATCGACCCCGGCGCGTGGCGCGGCGCATGCCGCCGTGCCCCACCCCGTGTCGGACGACGCCGACACGCGCTCGCGCCGCCGCCCGACGGACGCGACACCACCCCCCCTCCTATCCTTGCCTCATGACGCGCGCACGCGCGGCCGGCGCATTCGCGCCCCGGCCCGTGCGCAGGGAGCCGCTCATGCTGCGCAAGATCCTCATGTTCACCGTGACCTCCGGCCTGGCCATGCAACTGGTTCGCCACCTGTCGCGTCGCAAGGCGCCGCGTGAAGCGCGGCTCGATCGTGCGGCGGTCCGCACCTGGGAAGAGGAAGGCGGCGCCGTGAAGCCGGCCGATCCTCCGGCCCGGTCGTCGCCCCGCGCCACCACGCATTGAGTCGCCGCGGTGAAGCTGCCGCGCTGGGACCGCGTGGCGGTTCGCGCCTGGACGCTGTGGGCCGAGCAGCGCATCGGCCGCACCGCCGCCGCGCTGGCGTTCTACACGCTGTTCTCGCTCGCGCCCATCCTCGTGATCGCGACCGCGGTGGCCGGCGCGGTATGGGGGCGCGAGGCGGTGCAGGGGGACCTGGTGACCCAGCTGTCGCGCGTGGTCGGCGCCGAGGGCGGCCGGCTGCTGCAGGAGATGATCGCCAACGCCTACCGCTCGACCCGCGGCGGTTGGGCCACGCTGGCGGCCGTGGGCGCCACGCTGTTCGGCGCCAGTGCGGTGTTCGCCGAGTTGCGCGCCGCCTTCGAGCAGCTGTGGCGCCGTGACGGCGTGCCCGATCTGCCGCTCGGCCGGCTGCTGGCGGCGCTGGTGTCGGCCCGGCTGCGCGGCGTGGCGGTGGTGATCGGCATCGGCTTCGTGCTGCTCGCGTCGCTGGTGGTGAACTCACTGCTCGTCTCGCTGGGCGGCGCGGTCACGCCGATGCTGGCCGGCGGGCTGCTGCAGGCGGGCTGGTTGCTGGTGCTGCCGTCGCTCGTGTCCTTCGCCGTCACGGTGACGATGGTCGCACTGCTGCTGCGGGTGATGCTGCCGGTGCGGCTGCCGCGCCGGCAGCTCGGCGGCGTGGCGGTGTTCGGCGCGCTCGCCTTCGAGGCGGCCAAGGGCCTGGTCAGCGTCTACCTCGGCCACAGCGCGGTGGTGTCGACCTTCGGCGCCGCCGGCTCGGTGGCGATCCTGCTGGTGTGGCTCTACGTCGTGGCCTGCGTGGTGCTGCTGTGCGCCGTGCTGCTGCGCGCGATGTCGCACGACGCCACGCCGAAGTTCGACGGCGTCGGCGGGCTGTGACCGCAACGGCTCAGCGCGTCGCCAGCTCGCCGATCGCCCGGGCGATGTCGCCCGACACCGCCGCCAGCGCCTCCACGTGCGCGGCGGCCAGCGCGTCGTAGCTCGCGTCGGCGGGCACACCGCGGCCGTGGCTGCGTCCGGAGCGCAACTGGCCATCGGCCACGCGCCGCACGATCCACAGCAGCTCGCCGTCGACGGCGATGCCGCGCGTCGCGTCGAGGCGCTGCACGTTCAGCGTGACGCGGAAGGCCGGGTCGGCCACCGCCACCTGCGGGTAGGCATAGACCAGCGGCGTGCCGAGCGCGACCGCGAGCTGCTCGGCGACCACGCGCCCGAGCGCGAAGCGCAGCGGCTCGGCCCAGCGGTGCGCCTCCGAGACCTCGACGCGGCTGCCGGCGGCCAGCGTGACGATCTGCGGCCGGTCCACCAGCGCGGGCAGGGTCACGGCGCCCACGGTGACGACCGGGCCGTCGCCAGCCGTCGCCGTGCCCGGCGCCGCGGCCGATGGCGCGGCGACCGCCAGACGGTAGAAGCGCTCGGGCGGTGGGCTGGCGCACCCCGCGGCGAACTGCGTCAGCGCGAGGGCGGCAACGAGCGCCAGCGCGCGCGGCCGAGGCTGCTTCATCGTCATCGCTTGCCGCCTTCCTCGGGCTCGCCGGGTTTGCCGCGCAGCAGGGATTCCGGGCGGCGTTGCACGTAGTCGGTCAGTTCGCGCATCGACTGCGCTGCACGCGACACCTCGCGCAGCGCCTCCCGCAGCTCCTGCTGGGTCGGCGTGTCGCTGGCGAGCAGGTTGTCGGCCGACTTCATGGTGCGCCGCGTGTCGGCGATCGCCGCCTTCAGCTCGGGCACCAGCTCGCCGAGCTGGCTGTCGAGCCGGCCGATCAGCCCGTCGGTGTTCTTCAGCGTGCGGTCGAGCGACTGCAGCGCGGTGCGCAGGTCGGCGGCAATCTCGTCGAACGGCACGTTCTCGATGCGCTTGGCGATGCTGGTCAGCGTGGCCTGCAGGTCCTCGAGGCTGCCGGAGACGGTGGGGATCTCGAGCACCGGCGCTTCACTGCCGGCGGCCGGCGCGGCGGCCGGCTTGACCGGCCGCGCGCCGGGGAAGAAGTCGAGCGCCACGTAGCGCTGGCCGGTCAGCAGGTTGGCGGTGCGCAGCTGCGCGCGCAGGCCGCGCTCGATGGAGCGGCGCATCAGCTCTGTCGGGTCGACCTGCGCCCGTTCGATCGCGGCGCTCACCTTGGAGCCGAGCCGGTCGCTGTACAGCACCATGCCGACCGGGAAGCTGAACTCCCTGCGGTCGCGGTCGTAGCTGACGTCGATCGACGTGACCTCGCCGACCACCACGCCGCGGAAGTCGATCTGCGCGCCCGGCGCCAGGCCGCGCAGCGATTCGGTGAAATGGGCCACCATCGGCGTCACCTCGGAGCTGGTGCGCTTCATGGCCAGCGCCTGGTTCTCGAACAGCGCGAAGCTGTGCTCGGCCTCGGCCGCTGCGCCCGGCGCGCCGGACTCCGGCGCGCCGAAGGCAATGCCGCCCAGCACGATGGAGATCAGCGACTGCGTCTGCAGCTTGATGCCGCCCGCGTCGAGCGCGACGTCCAGGCCGCTGGCATGCCAGAAGCGCGTGTTCTCGGTCACATGCTGCTCATGCGGCGCCGAAATGAACACCCGCAGCGTGACCCCGCGGCCATCGGCGTCGAGCCGCGTCGCGGTGACCTTGCCGACCTGCACACGGCGGAAATAGACCGGTGAACCGATGTCGACCGAGCCGAGGTCCGCACTGCGCAGGATGAACTCGCGCCCCGGCTCGTCAGCGGTGACGCTGGGGGGCACGTCGAGGCCGACGAACTCGCGGCGCGACTCGGAGGAGGTGCCGATGTCGATGCCGATGTAGGCGCCCGACAGCAGTGTGGAGAGGCCGGTGACGCCGCTGCCCGCCACGCGGGCCCGCACCACCCAGAAGCGCGTGTCGTCGAGCAGCAGCTTCTGCGCGCCCTGGGTCATCTCGGCGGTGACCACCACGCCCTTGCCGTCCGGAGCCAGTGCGATCGACTTCACGTCGCCGATATCGACGTTCTTGTACTTGATCTTGGTCTTGCCCGGCTCCAGGTCCTCGGCGGTCTTGAAGGTGATGGTGACCGTGGGTCCGGTCGCGAGCCAGGCGCGCACGCCCAGCGTCAGGCCGATCAATGCCGCAAGGATGGGGATCAGCCACACCGCATAGCCGTGGCTGCGGCGGCGCGGCACAGCCACCGCGGCGGGCAGCTCGGCGGCCCCCGGCAGGGGCGCCGACGCAGAGGAGGGCGGCGGGGACGTGTCGCTCATGCGCCCCATTCTCGGTCGAGATGCGGCGCGGGCCGACCGGCCGGCGCCGGCCGGTCGGCCGCATCCCAGATCAGCCGCGGATCGAAGCTCAGCGAGGCCAGCATCGTCAGCACCACGACCGCGCCGAAGGCCACCGCGCCGGGCCCGGCGGAAATGGCCGCCACCGACTGCAGCTGCACCAGCCCGACGAGCAGCGTGACCACGTAGATGTCGAGCATCGACCAGCGGCCGACGAACTCGATGCCGCGGTACAGCCGGGTGCGCAACAGCGGCCGGGCCGCGCTGCCCCGCTGCACCGAGACGGCCAGGAAGCTCAGCACCAGCAGCTTGGCCAGCGGCACCACGATGCTGGCCACGAACACCAGCACCGCGAGGAACCACGAGCCGTCGATCCACAGGAACACGATGCCGGACCAGATGGTGTCCTGCTGCGCGCCGAACAGCGAGCTCGAGCGCATCACCGGCAGCGTGTTGGCCGGCACGTAGAGGATGAAGGCGGCGATCAGGAAAGCCCAGGTGCGCGCCAGGCTGGCCGGCTGGCGCACATGCAGCTCGCTGTCGCAGCGCGGGCAACGGGATTGCAGCGGCGGCGGCGCCGGGCGGCTGATCTGGCCGCAGGTGTGGCAGACCCGCAGGCCGGCGCCGGCGGCGGTGAGGGCTGACGGCCCCTCGCCCGACGGGTACGCCAGGCGAGGGGCCGTCATGCCGGCGTCTCCGCGGCGTCCATCTGGTCCCAGGCCTGCTGGGCGTCGAAGTTGGCCGCGGCGGCGGCGAACACGCAGATCAGGCCGCCGAAGGACCACAGCGAGATGCCAGGGATCACGCTGGCGATGTGCGCCAGCTTCACCAGCGCCACCAGCACGCCGAGCACGAACACCTCGACCATGCCCCAGGGGCGCACCAGCAGCAGCGCGCGCAGCACCCACACGCCGCCCACCGGCCGCTCGCGCAGGGCCAGCGGCAGCAGCAGCCACAGCATGGCCCCGAGTTCCAGCGTCGGGACCAGCACCGTGGTCACCGCGACCAACGTCGCCACCAGCCCGGCATCCTGCCGCCACAGCGTGACGACCGCGCCCCATAGCGTGGTGCTGTGGTGCTGGCCCTGCATGTCGAGCTCGACCAGCGGGAACGACAGCGCCAGCACGAACAGCGCCGCAGCCGCCAGCGTGAGCGCCAGCGTGCGGTCCATCGCGTGGTGGCGACCGCGGTAGAGCACCGCGTCGCAGCGCCAGCAGCGGGCCGCGCCGCCGGGCTCCAGCGCCACCTCCTGCTGCAGCGCATCGCAATCGTGACAGGCCTTCATGGCCGCCAGCCTAACAAACGACCGCGGCGCGCGGGCGCATGCCCTGCCGCCGCATGGGCCCACACGGCGGTGCGGATCGCACCGAGGAGTAAGCTGGCTCGACACACTGGAGAGCGTCGCGCCGACTCGGCCTCTCCGGCCCAGGAAAGGATTCCCGACCATGTGGTTTCATGTCTCTGCGGCGCTGCGCGCGCTGCGCCCTGCCCCGATGGCCCTCGCGGCGGCGCTGCTGGTCGTCGGCTGTGCCACCAACCCGGTCGATTCGCAGTGGACCGAGCCGCAGTTCGCCGGCCAGTCGCTGCGCGGCAGCAAGCTGCTCGTGGTGTGCGAGGCCCCCGACGAGGCGCTGCAGCGCAACTGCCTGGACCGCGCCTCGGCCGAGTTGGTGGCCTACGGCGCGTCGCCGGTGACGCAGGCGCCGGTCGCGGCCGGCACGGCGCGCAGTTCCGCCGCCGAACCCTACTTGGCCGCCGCGCGCGCCGCCGGCGCGAAGGCGGTGTGGCTGACCGCGGTCGGCCCCGACGCCACGCTGGTGCAGCCCGGTCCGTCGATCGGCGTCGGGCTGGGCGGCTTCGGCCGTTCGGTGGGCGGCGGGGTCGGCATCTCGCTGCCGATCGGTGGCGGCAAGACCCACACCGCCTACGGCGCCAACAGCCAGCTCACCGACGTGGCCAGCGCGCGCCTGATGTGGACCGCCAAGACCCGTGCACCGAGCGACGACGACGCCAATGCGCAGGTGGCCGAGCTGGTGAAGTCCGCGGTGGCGGCGGCCGGCAAGGCCGGGTTCTTCTAGGGCCTTCCGGGCCGGCGTCCGCCCTCTCCGTCAGCTCCCCGCGTAGACCGCCGGCTCGGCCGACAGGCCCTGGCGCACCTGGCGGCTGATCTCGTCGGCCAGCACCTCGTAGCCGCCGGACTCGAGCACCGCGAAGGCCTGGCGCACCACGTCCTCGGGCGCGCTCTTCGCGGCGTCGACGCCACGCACCATGTCGGTGTCCATGTAGCCCACGTGCAGGCCGACGACCTGCGTGCCCTGCGCGCGCAGCTCGTTGCGCAGGCCGTTGGTCAGCGACCACTCGGCCGCCTTCGACGCGCAGTAGGTGCTGGCGCCCGGCATGCTGATCCAGCTCAGCACCGACAGGATGTTGAGGATGGCGCCGCCGCCGTTGCGCGCGAGCACCGGCGCGAAGGCCTGGCTCAGCTGCAGCGGGCCGAAGAAGTGCGTTTCCATCTCGGCGCGCGCCGCCTCCACCGAGCCGGCTTCCAGCAGGCCGGTGCCGCGCAGGATGCCGGCGTTGTTGATCAGCAGCGAGACATCGCCGAGCTCGCGGGCCAGCGCCGCCGCCTGCTGCGCGTTCGTCACGTCCAGCTGGACCGGCGTGACGCCGGCGAGCGTGACGCTGGCCGGGTCCCGCGCGGCGGCGTAGACCTTGCGGGCGCCACCGGCCAGCAGTGCGGCGGCGAAGGCGCGGCCGAGGCCGCGGTTGGCGCCGGTGACCAGCGCGACGGAATCCTTGATCTTCATGAGGGGTCCTTCCAGGAGATGAGCGGGTGAATTCGCATGACGACCGTCATGCGTCGGACGAAGGCCGGGTTGCGCCGCCTGCGGATCGGCGGTCAACCCCGGCGGTGTTTCAGGGACTGTCGGCAGGCCTCCCGCAGCGCGCGCGACAGGCGCGGGTCGTCGACGGCGCGCGCCAGCGACATCGCGCCCACCAGGCTGCCGACCACGGCCATCGCCTCGGCACGGGCCTCGCGCGCGCTGCGCCCCGGCAGCAACTGCGCCACCAGGTCGATCGTCTCCTTCAGGCGGCGCGTCGCCGCGGCACGCACTTCGGGCGCCTGGCGCGGCGTCTCGCAGGCCAGCGCCGCCAGCGGGCAGCCCAGCTCGGCCGACTTCAGGTGCGCATCGGACAGGTAGTGGTCGATCAGCGCGTCCAGTGCCTGCGCCGGCGGCAGGCCTTCCACCACGCCCCGCAGATGCGCGGCGCTGTCGGCCCCGGCCCGGTCGGCCGCCTCGGCCAGCAGCGCGGTGCGCGATGCGAAGTGGGCGTAGAAGCCGCCGTGCGTGAGGCCGGCTTCCTTCATCAGATCAGCCACGCCGGTGCCGTCGTAACCGCTGCGGCGGATGGCGCGCGCCGCCGTGCCGACGATGCGCTCGCGGGTGAGGTCCTTGCGCGACGGCTCGGTGGACGGCGGGCTGCGGCGGCGGGGTGCCGGCTTGGGTTGTGCCTTCATATGACGGTCATCATATGTATTCCGCTTCACCCACCTTGCAGCAGGGCCATGGTCCGGCTCACCGAGCGCTGCCGTCCACTGCGCAGCGCTCGCCGCTGCAGCGACAATCCGCCACCGACCCTGCCCCGTTGCCTCACCGTGTCCGATCACCCCCTGCCGCCCACCGAGGGCGATGCCCCTGCCGCCGCCCCGACGGACGAAGCAGCGGCCGTTCCGGCCGCAAGCACCCCGAGTACCCCGGGCACCTCACCGGCCGCGACGGCCGCACAGCTCGCCCCGCTGTTTCCGGCCGCCTTCGGCGCCGGCGTGTTCCTGCCGCTGAAGCTGGGCATCCAGGCCGACATCCAGCAGCGGGCGCCGGGCGTGTTCACCAAGAAGTCGCTGTCGGCCTTCCTGCACCGGCACACGACCAGCACCGCCTACCTGAAGGCGCTGGTGGGCGCTGCGCATCGCGTCGACCTCGACGGCCAGCCGGCCGGCGACGTGGCCGATCTGCACCGCGCTGCCGCCACCGGCGAGCTGGAACGCCGCCGCGCGCTGCACGACGCCCGCCGCGCAGCGGAGCGCCAGGCGCAGCGCGCGGCACACGACGAGGCCCGGCAGGCCCACAGCGCGGCCGAGGCGGCGCAGCGCGAGCGCGCGGCGCTGTTGCGGGCCTACGAAACCAGCACGCTGACGCGGGCCAACTTCTGCGCGCTCAAGGGGCTGACGGAAACGGACCTCGACGCCGGGCTCGCGCAGGCGCGCGCAGAGCGGGACCGGCGCGCCGCGCAGCCGCAGCCGCAACGGCCGCCCCAGCAGCGACCGCAGGCGAACGCCGCCGCACGCGGCGATCGCGATCCGCGCGGCGCACGCCCCCCCGGCGCGCGCCGCGGTCCGCCGGGATCGCGCCGGCCGGGCCGCTGATCCCGGCTCAGCGCGCGGCCTTCCGCGGCGCGCGGCGTGCTGGCGCGGCCGAGCGGGCCGGCGCCGCCTTGGTCCGCGCGACCCAGACCTTGTAGGCATTGGGCGTGAGCTCGCGCTTGAGCAGCTGGACCAGTTCGCCGTGCGACAGGCCGTGCTCGCGCAGCACCGCGCTGAACGGCGGCCGGTCGTCCCATGCGGTGGTGATCACGCGCTGGATTTCCGCGGCGGTCAGACGGGGAATGGGTTTCGCCATGGCCGCGATTGTCGGCCGCCGCAGCGAGCGCCGTCCGACACGCGCCGGGCGCGTCGTCCGACAGACCGTGCGGCAGGCGCCGGAGAGCATGCGCCCATGCCCCTGGACTCTCTCGTTCCCGCACTGCCGCCCCGAACCTGGCCGTGCGTCATCGCCGCGCTCGGCCTCCTTCTCGCCGCGCCGTCCTTCGGCGCACCGAACACGCCGGGTGGGGCCGGCGCCGAACTGCGCGATCGCACGACCGAACCGCCGGCGCCGGAACCTGCCGCCAGCACCGCGGCCACACCCGACAAGAGCTACGTCATCCCGGCGCTGCAGATCATCGGCTTCGACTTCCTGCTGAACCGCTACAACCGGCGCTTCAGCGGCACGTCCGACTACGACGTCAGCCGCGCGTCGATCCGCCGCAACCTGCGCGGGCCCTGGGTGGTCGACAACGACCCGTTCGACATCAACCAGTTCGCCCACCCCTACCAGGGCTCGCTGTACCACGGGGCCGCCCGCGCGAGCGGCCTGAACTACTGGGAAGCGGCCGGCTACACCTTCGCCGGCAGCGTGGGCTGGGAGATCTTCGGCGAGCAGACGCCGCCGTCCTACAACGACCAGATCGCCAGCGGCATCGCCGGCAGCTTCCTCGGCGAGCCGCTGTTCCGCATGGCTCACCTGGTGCTCAACGGCCCGGGCGGCCTGTCGCGCCCCTGGCGCGAGGCGATCGCCGCCGGCATCTCGCCCTCGCTGGGCTTCACGCGCCTGACCTTCGGCTCGCGCTTCGACGGCGCCTTCGTCGACAACGACCCGGTCTACTACAGCCGGCTGCGCCTCGGCGTGGCCCGCGCGGCGCAGGACAACCTGGGCACCTCGCGCGACCTGGAGCGCGACGAGGCGGTGATCGACTTCGCGCTTGACTACGGCCTGCCGGGCAAGGACGGCTACACCTACCGCCGCCCGTTCGACTACTTCAGCTTCCACGCCGCCGCCTCCAGCGCCAACGGCGTGGAGACGCTGGCCACCCGCGGCCTGCTGTTCGGCACCGACTACGCGATCGGCGACACCGTCCGTGGCCTGTGGGGCCTGTACGGCAGCTACGACTACCTGGCGCCGCAGATCTTCAACCTCTCGACCACCGCGCTGTCGCTCGGCACGACCGGGCAGTGGTGGGCCTCCGAGCGGCTGGCGCTGCAGGGCACGGTGCTCGCCGGCCTGGGCTACTCGGCCGCCAGCACGCTGCGCCGTACCACCGAAGACCGCGACTACCACTACGGCGTGGCGCCGCGCCTGAGCCTCGCGCTGCGGCTGATCGCCGGCGACCGCGCCTCGGTCGACCTGCAGGCGCAGAAGTACTTCCTCGGCAGCATCGCCAACCGCGCCGCCGGGCGCGACGACATCACCCGTATCGACACCGCCTTCAACTGGCGCCTCCACAAGCGGCACGCCGTGGGCGTGAAGTACGTCTGGTCGCACCGCGACGCCAACTACCCGGGCGTCGGCGACCGCACCCAGACGCTGGGCACGGTGGGGATCTACTACACGCTGCTCGGCGCCGATGGCTTCGGGGCGGTGGAGTGGCGGGAGCCGGCCGCGCACTGAGGGCGGGATCTCTCGGCTCGGGCGGTCTTCCAGAGCCCGCCTTTGCTGAACCACCGCGAGTGTTTCTCACGCACGCCAACACCGGTGGTCGTTGCGGCAGGCGCTGCCCGCTGGGGACGATGTCTGGGGCGACGAGAAGCACAGCGCCAGGGTCGGCGCGCGACAGCGCGCTTCGTCAACTGACTTGCCGCAGTTGTCTGAACGGAGCGACCGCAGGGCGCGCAGTGAGTTCTGCGGCACGACCCTGGCGCGAGCATCGCAGTGCAGTCGGCCTGCCAGGCCGACCGCCCCAGCATGAGCCCCCAGCGGGCAGCGCCTGCCGCAACGCGCGCACAAGGCACGAAAGCAGACATCTGCGGCCTTCAACCAATGGCCGCCGCGCCGCAATCGAGCCGCATGCGCAAAGTACTTCGGGGGCAGCATCGCCAACCGCCCGGCCGTGAATGACCCCGACCCACCGCGCTGTTCCGGCCATCAAGGCGGCGCGATCGCGGCGACCATCGGCGCATGCACGCGGTCATCCAGCTCCACATCGATGCGCCCCCGAAGCCGGCCGCCGGCCAGCCCTGCAACGGCTGCGGCGTGTGCTGCGCCGCCGAGCCCTGTCCGGCCGGGGCGCTGGTGAGCCGCCGCACGCGGGGCGCCTGCGCCGCACTGCTGTGGCGTGAGGCCGGTGACGGCGATGTCGGCGGCGGGCTCTACCGCTGCGGGCTGGTCGAGCAGCCGGCCCGCTTCCTGCCGAAGGCCGTGCGCTGGCTCGCCCCGGCGCTCGGGCGCTGGGCCCGGCGCTCCATCTCCGCCGGTCGCGGTTGCGACTGCAGCCTCAGCGTCGGTTAGGGCCGGCCCGGGTCCTCGACAATCGGGGACTCTCTGTTGCCACCCTCCGAGGCCGTCATGTCCGAAGCCCCCGCCACGCCCGCCCTGCCCGACCGGCTGTCCGTCGACCCGTCCAGCCCGCACCACGTGGCGGCCGTGTTCGAGCACGAGATCGGCATCCGCCTCAACGACAAGGAGCGCTTCGACGTCGAGGAGTACTGCATCAGCGAAGGCTGGGTCAAGGTGCCGGCCGGCCGCACGCTGGACCGCAAGGGCAAGCCGCTGATGATCAAGCTCAAGGGCCGGGTGGAAGCCTTCTACCGCTGAAACCCACGGGGCTGTCGATTCCGGGGCCGCCCGTTCGTCGTGGTCGTGCAAGCCCGCCCACCGATCTTCCTTCCCAGGAGCCCCGTCATGACACTAGCCATCGCCTACCTCGGATTCAACGGCAACTGCGCCGACGCCATGCGCTTCTACGAGCGCGCGCTGAACGGCAAGCTCGAAGTGCTGATGCGCGGCGCGGACTCGCCGATGGCGGAGCAGATGCCCCCGCAGTTTCTGCACCGCATCCTGCATGCCCGCCTGGTGCTGCCTGGCGGCGGCATGCTCTATGCCGGCGACTGCCCGGCCGACCAGCCTTTCGAGGGCATCAAGGGCGTGTCGATCGCCGTGGACTACCCGAGCGTCGATGAGGCCGAGGCCGTGTTCGCGGCGCTGGCCGACGGCGGCCAGGTCACGATGCCGATGCAGCCCGCGTTCTGGGCGCGCCGCTGGGGCATGCTGATCGACAAGTTCGGCACGCCTTGGATCGTCAACGGCGAGCTGCTGCCGTTCTGAGCCCCGGCACGGCGCGGTCTCCGGGGCGGTGTCGCTATGCGATAACCATAGTTCCCAATCCGCCTCCGAGCGCCTAGGCTGCCGGCTCCCGCCACCCCCTGGAGCCGCCCGATGAGCGACCGCCCGCCGTTGAAGTTCGAAACCCTGGCCGTGCACGGCGGCTACAAGCCCGACCCGACCACCAAGGCGGTCGCGGTGCCGATCTACCAGACCGTCGCCTACGCCTTCGACAGCGCGCAGCACGGCGCCGACCTGTTCGACCTGAAGGTGCCGGGCAACATCTACACCCGGATCATGAACCCGACGCAGGACGTGCTGGAGCAGCGCGTCGCGGCGCTCGAGGGCGGCATCGCCGCGCTGGCGCTGGCCTCGGGCCAGGCCGCGGTCACGTACGCCATCCTCACCATCGCCGAGGCCGGCGACAACATCGTGGCCTCCAGCGCGCTGTACGGCGGCACCTACAACCTGCTCGCGCACACGCTGCCGCAGTACGGCATCACCACGCGCTTCGCCGACTACCGCGACGCGGCCACGTTCGAGCCGCTGATCGACGACAAGACCAAGGCGGTGTTCGTGGAGTCGCTCGGCAACCCGCAGGGCAACATCACCGACATCGCGAAGATCGCCGAGGTGGCGCACCGCCACGGCGTGCCGCTGATCGTGGACAACACCGTGCCCTCGCCCTACCTGAGCCGGCCCTTCGAGCACGGCGCCGACATCGTGGTGCACTCGCTCACCAAGTACCTGGGCGGCCACGGCAACAGCGTGGGCGGCGCCATCGTCGACTCGGGCAAGTTCCCGTGGGCGCAGCACAAGGCGCGCTTCAAGCGCCTGAACGAGCCCGACGTCAGCTACCACGGCGTGGTCTACACCGACGCGCTGGGCCCGGCGGCCTACATCGGCCGTGCGCGCGTGGTGCCGCTGCGCAACACCGGCGCAGCGATCTCGCCGTTCAACGCCTTCCTGATCCTGCAGGGCATCGAGACGCTGGCGCTGCGCATGGACCGCATCTGCAGCAACGCGATGGCGGTGGCGCAGTACCTGCAGCGCCACCCCAAGGTGGGTTGGGTCAACTACGCCGGGCTCGAGGACCACCCCGACCACGCGCTGGTGCAGAAGTACCTGTCGGGCAAGGCCTCGGGCCTGCTGACCTTCGGCATCAAGAGCCCGGCCGGCGGCGGCCGCGAGGCCGGCGCGCGCTTCCTCGACGCGCTGGGGCTGTTCACGCGGCTGGTGAACATCGGCGACGCGAAATCGCTGGCCACGCACCCGGCCTCGACGACCCACCGCCAGCTCTCGCCCGAGGAGCTGGTGAAGGCCGGCGTCGGCGAGGACACGGTGCGGCTGTCGCTGGGCATCGAGCACATCGACGACCTGCTGGCCGACCTGGAGCAGGCGCTGGCCGGCGTGTAGCGGCCCGCGGTCGCGCCGGCGCGTACCGGGACGCTGACGGTCGGGCTTTCCCGGCCGACGCAGAATCGGGCCCAGGTCACGCCGTCGCGCCCCCTCGGGCGCGAGCCGGTGACCGGGAGCCGAGATGTCCTACATGCTGCTGATCGTCGAACCGACCGGCCAGCGCCGTGAGCGCGGCGTCGAGGCCGGCAAGGAGGCCTATGAACGCATGCTGCAGTTCGGCGCCGGCCTGCAGGCGCGCGGGGTGCTGGAAGGCAGCAACTCGCTGGCCTCCACCCGCGAGGCCGTGCGGCTGCAGGTGCGCGACGGCCGCCCCCAGCTCATCGACGGCCCGTTCGCCGAGGCCAAGGAAATGGTCGGCGGCTACTTCCTGCTGAACGTGGCCACGCGCGACGAGGCGCTGGCGATCGCCGCCGCCTGCCCGGCCGCCGAGTGGTGCACGGTCGAGGTGCGGCAGGTCGGGCCGTGCTTCGAGTCGGCCATCTGAATCCTCACTCGCACCCTTTCACCCGTTTCAGCAAATCCTGTCGCGGCCGCTGTCGATCCGGCCGGTCGTCGTTCGTCGTACCCCCGAGAGCCCGCGAAAGGCGCTCACCGTCACGACCGGGAGAACTGCGATGCGATTCATGATCATGGTGAAGGCCACGTCCGACACCGAGGCGGGCGTGATGCCCGACGACAGCCTGATGGCCGCGATGGTGGCCTACCACGAGGCGCTGGCGCAGGCCGGCGTGCTGCTCGACGCCGCCGGCCTGCAGCCCAGCCGCGCCGGATGGCGCATCCGCTACGCCGGCGGCCGGCGCACGGTGACCGACGGGCCGTTCGCCGAGAGCAAGGAGCTGATCGCCGGCTACACGCTGATCCAGACCCGTTCGCGCGAGGAGGCGATGGAGTGGTCGCGCCGCTTCCCGGCGCCGATGGGCGCGCTGACCGATGGCGAGGTGGAGGTGCGGCAGCTCTACGAGCTCGACGAGCTCCCGCCCGGCGCAGCGCTGGAGCGCTTCCGCGAGCTGCAGGCGCCGCAGGGCTGAGACGCCGCTTCACCCACCGATCTCCCGAAGGACTCGCCATGCACTCACAGATCTTCGTCAACCTGCCCGTCAAGGACCTGCCGCGCTCGATGGCCTTCTTCAAGGCCCTGGGCTACGGCTTCGATGCGAACTTCACCAACGACCTGGCCGCCTGCCTGGTGCTGGCGCCGAACCTCTACGCGATGCTGCTCACCGAGCCCTTCTTCAAGGGCTTCACCGACAAGCCGATCGCCGACGCGAAGCAGACCACCGAGGTGCTGGTCTGCCTGTCGTGCGAGAGCCGCGCCGAGGTGGACGCGCTGGTCGCGAAGGCGGTGGCGGCGGGCGCCGCGGTGCCGCGCGCACCGCAGGACCACGGCTTCATGTACGGCCACGGCTACGAGGACCTCGACGGCCACCTCTGGGAGCTGGTGCACATGAGCGGAGATCCCTCGGCCGCCGGCGCGGCCTGAACCGCAGGCGGCCGGTGGCGACGACCGACACGCAGCGCGCGATCGATGCCGTCTGGCGCATCGAATCGGCCAAGATCGTCGCCGTGGTCGCGCGCATGGTGCGCGACGTCGGCGTGGCCGAGGAGCTGGCGCAGGACGCGCTGGTCGCCGCGCTCGAGCACTGGCCCGTCGACGGCCTGCCCGACAACCCCGGGGCCTGGCTGATGACCACCGCCAAGCACCGAGCGCTCGACCGGCTGCGGCAGGACGCGCTGCACGCACGCAAGCAGCAGGAACTCGGCGCCGACCTCGACGCGCTGCAGGCCGGCGTGGTGCCGGACTTCGTGGACGCGCTCGACGCGGCGCGCCAGGACGACATCGGCGACGACCTGCTGCGCCTGATCTTCACCGCCTGCCATCCGGTGCTCGGCACCGAGGCGCGCGTGGCGCTCACGCTGCGCCTGCTGGGCGGGCTGAGCACCGACGAGATCGCGCGTGCCTTCCTGGCCCCGGAGGCGACGATCGCGCAGCGCATCGTGCGCGCCAAGCGCACGCTGAGCGCGGCCCTCGTGCCGTTCGAGGTGCCGCAGGCCCAGGAGCGCGCGCCGCGCCTGGCCTCGGTGCTGGAGGTGGTGTACCTGATCTTCAACGAGGGCTACTCGGCCACCGCCGGCGACGACTGGATGCGCCCGGCGCTGTGCGACGAGGCGCTGCGCCTGGGCCGCGTGCTGGCCGGGCTGGCGCCCGACGAGCCCGAGGTGCACGGCCTGGTGGCGCTGATGGAGATCCAGGCCTCGCGCACCGCGGCCCGCACCGATGCGCGAGGGCGGCCGGTGCTGCTGCTCGACCAGGACCGCGCGCGCTGGGACCCGCTGCTGATCCGGCGCGGCCTGGCCGCGCTGGAGCGCGCCACGGCGCTGGGCGGCCCGCGCGGGCCGTATGCGCTGCAGGCGGCGCTCGCGGCCTGCCATGCGCGCGCGGCGAAGGCGGCCGACACCGACTGGCCGCTGATCGTGGCGCTCTACGACGCGCTGGCCCAGGTGGCGCCGTCGCCGGTGGTCGAGCTCAACCGCGCGGTCGCGGTCGGCATGGCCTTCGGACCGGCAGCGGGGCTGGAGATCGTCGATACGGTCGCATCGAGCCCGGCGCTCGCCGGCTACCCCTGGTTGCCGAGCGTGCGCGGCGACCTGCTCGCCAAGCTGGGCCGCCATGACGAGGCGCGCGCGGAGTTCGAGCGCGCCGCGGCGTTGACGCGCAATGGGCGCGAGCGCGAGCTGCTGCTGGAGCGGGCGGCTCAGTCGCGCGACGCCGGCCGCAGGTAGATCACCCAGTAGACCAGCGCGACCAGCACGCCACCGCCGACCAGATTGCCGGCGATCACCGCCAGCAGGTTGCCCGCGATGTCGCCGGCAGCCAGCGGCGCACCGAGCAGCAGCGCCAGCGGGAAGAAGTAGAGGTTGGCGATCGAGTGCTCGAAGCCGGCGGCGACGAAGGCGGTGACCGGGAACGCGATGGCCAGCAGCTTGTCGGTCACGCTGCGCCCGGCCAGCGCCATCCACACCGCCATGCAGACCAGCACGTTGCACAACACCCCGCGGAAGAAGGCCTCGGCCAGCGGCAGCTGGGCCTTCGCGGTCGCGATGCGGACCACGCTGCGGCCCACCTCGCCCTGCTGCAGCGCACCGTGCCCCGACAGCCACACCAGCAACGCCAGACCGGCCGCACCCACCGCATTGGCCGCGCCCACCAGCGCCCAGTGGCGCAGCAGCTCGGCGCTGCCGATGCGCCCGCCGGCCCAGGCCATCACGAGCAGGTTGTTGCCGGTGAACAGTTCGGCACCGGCCACGACCACCAGCATCAGGCCGAGCGAGAACACCAGCCCACCCAGCAAACGCGACACCGCGAAGCCCAGCGTGGCATCGCTCGCCACCAGCGTGGACAGCATGGCGCCCAGGCCGATATAGGCCCCGGCCAGCACGCCCAGCAGCGCGAGCGTCAGCCGCGGCAGCCGCGCCTTGGCGACGCCGATCTCGCTGACGCGCGCGGCGATCTCCTTCGGCGCGTAGGCGTCGAGCCCGAACAGGTCGCTCATGCGCGGTGCCGGCAGGGCACGCGGATGCGCATGCTCAGTGCACCATCAGCACCGGCAGCGTCATCGAGCGCAACACGGTGCGCGTCACGCCGCCCAGCACCCACTCCCGCGCGCGGCCATGGCCGTAGCAGCCCATCACCAGCAGGTCGGCCTGCAGATCGGCCGCCTGCGACAGCAGCAGTTCGCCCAGCCCGCCGCTCGGCCGCACGCCGCGGTGCAGCGTGGCCGTGATGTCGTGGTGCTGCAGGAAGGCTTCGATCTCCAGCGGCGTGCGCGTATCGCTGTCCTCCGCCTCGTCCCAGGCGATCAGGTGCACCTGCCGCGCCCGCCGCAGCAGCGGCAGCGCCGCGGTGACGGCGCGCGCCGACTCGCGCGTGGGCTTCCACGCCACGAGCACGGTGTCGCCGAGCACCGCGCCGGTGTCCACGTACGGCAGCACGAGCGCCGGCTTGCCGCTGTCGACCAGCACCGAGGTGGCGAAGTCGGGCGGCGCGCCGCTCCCGCCCGCGGCGTCGGGGTCGTGCTGACCCAGCACCAGCAGGTCGGACGCCCAGCCGCGGCGGACGAAGGCGCCGACCGGTTCGCCGCGCGCCTCGTGCCAGCTCACCTCGGGCAGGCCGCCGGCGCGGGTCCGGGCCTGTTCGAACACGTTGCGTGCGCGTTCGCGCTGCGCGACCTCCGCGCCGATCAGCAGCGAGGCCGCGCCGGTCTCGACGGTGAAGGCATACGGGTTCTGCAGCACCGACGGCGTCACCGCGTACAGCGTGTCGAGCCGGGCCCCGTGCGCGGCGGCCAGGCGCTGCGCCGTGTGCAACCGCCGCGCGCAACCGTCGGCGTCGTCGTCCAGGTGAACCAGGATCGATGTCAGGTCCTTGCTCATCGCCATGCTCCCCATGCCAGCCGTCTTGATCGACACCGTAGGCCACGATGTCCCTGCGCGGCTTGATGTCCATCAACCAGGGCCCGCGTCGGCTGCCCATAATCGATGGCATGCTCGCCGCCCCGCCATGACCGCGCGCCATCCCTCGCCGCCCTTCGACGCCTGGCTGTGGATGCAGGCGTGGAGCGAGACCTGGTGCGCCGGGCTCGACCCGGCGGGTGCGGGGCAGCGCCTGCGCGATCAGCGGCTGGCGCGGCTGATCGACGCCACGCTGAGCGGCTCGCCGTTCTACCGCCGGCGCCACCCCGGCGCGCACGAACTCGCCGACTTCCGGCCGGTGAGCAAGGCCGAGCTGATGGCGCACTTCGACGACTGGGCCACCGACCGGCGCATCACCCGCGCCGCCGCGCAGGCCTTCGTGGCCGACCCCGAGTGCATCGCCGACGGCTGGCTCGGCAACTACCTGCTGTGGACCAGCTCCGGCACCAGCGGCGAGCCCGGCGTGTTCGTGCAGGACGCGCGCAGCCTGGCGGCCTACGACGCGATCGACGCGCTGCGGCTGCGCGGCGCCGGGCCCGGCCAGGCCTCGCTCGGCAGCTGGGGCGCGCGCCAGCGCTTCGCCTTCGTCGGTGCCACCGGCGGGCACTTCGCCGGCCTGGTGAGCATGGAACGGCTGCGCCGTCTGGTGCCGGCCGCGCTGGCACCGGAGATCCGCGTGCTCTCGGTGCTGGAGCCGCTGCGCGACGTGGCGCAGGCGCTGCAGGCGCAGCAGCCCAGCGTGCTGATCACCTACCCGAGCTGCGCCGCCGCGCTGGCCCGGCTGCAGGAGGCCGGGCAGCTGCGGCTGGCCCTGAAGGAGGTGTGGATGGGCGGCGAGCAGCTCTCGCCCGAGCAGCGCCAGCAGATCCAGGCCGCCTTCGGCTGCCCGGTGCGCAACAACTACGGCGCGTCGGAGTTCTTCACCATCGCCTGGGAGTGCGCCCACGGCGAGCTGCACCTGAACGACGACTGGCTCGTGCTGGAGCCGGTGGACGACCGGCTGCAGCCGTTGCCGGTGGGTGAGATGTCGCACAGCACGCTGCTGACCAACCTGGCCAACCTCACGCAGCCGCTGCTGCGCTACCAGCTCGGCGACCGCGTGCGCCGCGTGGCGGAGCACTGCAGCTGCGGCAGCGCCTTCCCGCTGATCGAGGTGCAGGGCCGCGCCGACGACACGCTGCGCCTGCACGACGCGCAGCACCGGCCGGTGACCATCCTGCCGCTGGCGCTGGAGACCGCGATCGAGGAGGGCGCGCACGTCACGCAGTTTCAGGCGCTGTGCGGCAGCGACGGCGCTTCGATCGAGCTGCGCTTCGAGGCCGCGGTAGGCGACTCGCGCGCGGCGTTCGCGCAATCACGGCGAGCGCTCGCCGCCTTCCTGGCGCACCACGGCGTGAGCGGCACCCGCATCTCGATGAGCGCGGCCGAGCCGCTGCGCCAGCGCGCGAGCGGCAAGCTGCGCCGCGTGGTGGTGTTGCCTGCCGAGCCAGCGCGTCGCAAGCCGGCACCGGCGCGCGCGCGACAGGCTAGTCGCGCCGCGCGATCAACAGCCCGACCAGCAGGCCCACGCCGGCGGCCACGCCGATCGCCACATAGGGGTGCTCGTGCACCGCGTGGTCTGCCTTGCGGGCGGCGCGCCGGCCGCGGTACAGCGCCTCTTCTTCCAGGCGGCCCAGCTCCCGGCGCGCGCGGCGCAGTTGCGCCTCGAGCTTCTCGCGGGTGCTGCCGACCTGCTCGCTGCCGGCACGCTGCGCGTCCTTCAGCAGGTGATTTGCCTCGTCGACCATCTGCTGCAGGCCGTGGGCCAGCCGTTCGCGGGTGGCGTGCTCGGGGGTGGAAGTGGCGGTCGAGTCCATGCAGTGCTCCTTGCCATGAGGGCGGACGCGGGGCCGCGGGGCCGAGCGCCCGGGATGGAATGAAAGACCATCCTAGGCGCCCGGCGAGGCCGCCCGTTGACCAGGGTCAATTGCAGCCGGCCTCGCTGCGGCTCAGGCGCGAGCCAGCGGCCCGCCCGCGCGGCGTCCGTCGAAGCCGATGCTGCCGGTCCCCAGCGCCGCCACCAGCAGCAGACCGCCGGCGACCGACACGTTCTTCATGAACAGCAGTTGCTGCACGAAGGCCTGGTCGGCCGGCACCGACCAGAAGGGATGGAACAGCACGCTGGCCAAGAGGGTGAAGCCGGCCAGCGCCAGCGCCGCCCAGCGCGCCTGGAAGCCCACCACCAGCGCCAGGCCGGCGATCAGTTCGAACAGGCCCACGCCCACCGCGACCGCCGAGGCGAACGGCACGCCGCCGCTGGCGATGTAGCCCGCGGTGCCCGGGATGTCGCCGAGCTTGCTGGCACCGGCCAGCACGAACATCAGCGCCAGCAGGATGCGGCCCACCAGGGCCAGAGGGGACTTGAAGGTGTCGAGCATGGAAAGTTCTCCGTGAGGTGGACGAGAGGGTTTCTCGATGCAGGAAGCTTAGGCGCCCATGCCCGACCCGGGAGTGCCCCCGCGTGAAGGCATCGTTCAAAACGGTTGAGGATCGAGGTGGGGGCACTACGCGGCGACCGGCGACCGCGCCGCCAGGAACTGGTGAATCATCGCCACCGCCGCGGCGCCCTCGCCGATGGCACCGCCGACGCGCTTGACGGAGCCCGAACGCACGTCGCCTACCGCGAACACGCCGGGCACGTTGGACTCCAGCGCGGCCGGCCGGTGGCCGTCGCCGGCCTCCCCATCGAGCGCCTGTCCGGTGCGCACGAAGCCGTGCGCGTCGACCGCCACGCCGCAGCCCTGCAGCCAGGCGGCCTCCGGCTCCGCGCCGACGAACAGGAACAGGTGGCGGATGCGGCGCGCCTCCTCGGCGCCGCTGCGGTGGTCGCGCCAGGCCAGGCCTTCCAGGCCCTCAGCGGTGCAGCCGTCCAGCCGCGACAGCTCGGTGTGCGGGCGCAGGTGGATGTTGGGCGTGGCCTCGATGCGGTCGATGAGGTAGCGCGACATGCTGGCCGCGAGGCCGGCGCTGCGCACCAGCATGTGCACGGCGACGGCATGCTGCGCCAGGAACACCGCCGCCTGGCCCGCCGAGTTGCCGCCGCCGATCAACGCGACTTCGGCCTGCGCGCACAGGCGCGCCTCCACCGCCGAGGCCCAGTACCAGACGCCGCGGCCCTCGAACTCGGCCAGGCGCGGCACGGCCGGGCGACGGTAGCGGGCGCCGCTGGCCACGACCACGCTGCGCCCGCGCAGCCGTCGCCCGTCGGCGAGCTTCACTTGCAGCTCGGCCGACGCCCCTTCGTTCGCACGGCTGCAGTCGAGCCCGACGGCCTGCGCCGGGATCAGCATCTCGGCGCCGAACTTCTGCGCCTGCACGAAGGCCCGCCCGGCCAGCGCCTGGCCCGAGATGCCGGTGGGAAAGCCGAGGTAGTTCTCGATGCGCGCGCTGGCGCCGGCCTGGCCGCCGTAGGCGCGGCAGTCGAGCACCACCACGCTCAGGCCCTCCGAGGCCGCGTAGACGGCGGTGGCCAGCCCCGCCGGGCCGGCGCCGACCACCACCACGTCGAACAGCTCGTCGCGCTCGGCCGTATCGACCATGCCGATGCAGCGCGCCAGCGCCTCCTCGCTCGGGTTGAGCAGCACCGAGCCGTCGGGGCAGACCACCACCACCTGCTCGTGCGCCGCGCCGTACTGCGCGATCAGCGCCGCGGCGTCGGCGTCCTGGCGCGCGCAGACCACCTGGTAGGGCTGGCCGTTGCGGCGCAGGAAGGCCTGCAGGCGCAGCATGTCGGGCGCGCTGGAGGGGCCGATCAGCACCGGGCCGCTGGCGCCGGACTCGATGAGCGACACGCGCCGCAGGATCAGCGCGCGGGTGATGCGCTCGCCCAGTTCGGCCTCGGCCACCAGCAGCGCGCGCAGCTGCGTGGGCGGCACGAGCAGCGCCTCCACAGCCTCCTCGGCCGTGCCGTCCACCAGCGCCGGCCGGCCCGAGAGCTGGCCCACTTCGGCCAGGAACTCGCCCGGCCCCTGGCGCACCAGCGGCAGCACGTGGCCCAGGCCGTCGCGGTGGGTGACCGACACCACGCCGGCCAGCAGCACGAACATGCCCGGGCCCACCTCGCCGCTGGTGAACAGCCGCTCGCCGCGCACGTAGCGGCGCACGCTGCCGAAGCGGCTGATGCGCGCGATCTCGGCGTCGCTGAGCACCGGGAACATCTGGTGGCGGCGGCTGGGGGCGCCGTCGATCGGCAGGTCTGTGGCCATCTTCGCCTCCGGGGGCGCTTCAGGGGTGGCGGCCGGAGCGGGCCTGACCTTGGCAAGAGCGCGGCTTGATTCTGGACCGGATCGCGCTTGTTCGAGGGATGCTGCACGGGCTGCATCGCAGGGACACTCCGGCTACGCGCGGTGGCCGCGTTCGACACAATGCCGCCGAGCGATCCAGAAAGCTCTCGCAAGGGTCCTCCGGACCGGAAGAGCACACATTGTCGGCTGACGGGAGGGTTCACTTTGAATGCATCGATGGCTTGGGCCAAGCTGGCTCGGCGCTGCGCGCTGCTGTTCACGTTGCTGGCGATGACAGGTTGCAGCAGCATGTACGTCGATGGCACAACCCAAGAGATTGCCGCATCGAAGTACAGGCGCGTAGAGCCGGTGCATCCGGTCCAGCTGCTGTTCGAGTTTCAAACCAGGGGCGTGCCGAACTCACGCGCGACCGCACTGCTGAAGGCGCGTGTCATCGAGCAAGTCAAGACCAGCGGGCTGTTCAGCGACGTGATCGAGGAGCCGGTGCCCGACGGCGCACTGCTGGGCATCACCTTGAACAACGTGCCCTTGACGGACGACGCATTCACCAAGGCCTTCGTCACCGGGCTGACCTTCGGCCTGGCGGGCTCGCAAGTGTCAGATGGCTACGTGTGCACTGCCACCTACAGCACCGGCCTCAACGCCCAGCCGATCGTCAAGAACGCGCGCCATGCGATCCACACGACCGTCGGCGCCTCGGCTGCGCCGGGCAATGCGGTCAAGGCCGCGAACGTCGACGAGGCCGTCACGCTGATGACGCGCCAGATCATCAGCAATGTGCTGCATGACCTGACCCTCGACGGCAACTTCAAGTGAGACCCCTGCCATGTCGCTTGCCTTGATCCCCGTGCCTCGGCACCTGGTGCGCGCCGCCCCCTTGGCCATGCTGAGCGTCAGCCTGATCGGCTGCGCATCGGTGAAGATGCCCCCGCCGACCGCGAGTGCCTCCACGGTGCAGGCCTTGCGCGCAGCCCATCTGGCGCCGGTGACCACCGGCGCATTCACTGTTGCTCGCGGGAAAGACCCGGACCTGGACCGCAAGCTCGGTGGCTTGCGCGGCTCGTCGCTGACACCAGCCAGCGGGAGCTTCTCGCAACAACTGAAGGAAGAGCTCGTTGCCGCGATGCGGGCCGCCAACCTCTACGACGAGCATTCGCCGATCGTCATCGAAGGCCGGCTCACCGACAGCAGGGTCGACGCGGCCATTGGAACCGGGACGGCCCGGCTGGCCGCTCAGTTCACGGTCGATCGCGCTGGCAAACGGGTGTTCGACAAGGAGCTGGCGGTCGAAGCCAGTTGGCCTTCGTCATTCTTCGGTGCGATCGCGCTGCCTGCCGCGATCAACCAGTACGGTGCGCTTTACAAGTCCTTGGTCGACAAATTGATCGACGACAGCGAGTTCCGGGCGGCGCTGGCGCGCTGATGCCGTTCGCAATGGAGCCAGCCAGGCTCAGGCTTGGAGATCGAGCGCCGGCCACTCCAGCAGCTCCGCCAGCCGGCGCACCACCCAGTGCGCCTCGTCGGGCGCGACGACCGAATCGGTCGTCTGCAGGCCGCGAAGCAGTTGCGCCAGCACGTCGAGTTCGGTGACACCCAGATCGGCGCGTGTGGCCACGGCATGCTCGGTCAGCATCTGCGCCAGGTCTTCACACAGCTCGTAGCGCGCCGCGATGACCTCGCGGCTCTCGTTCGGGCGCGTGGCGCCGCGGGGGATGAACAGGTCGATGAACGAGGCGGGGACTTCGTTCTGGTTGATTTCGTACATCTCGTAGGTTGCCGAAGAGTGTCGGGCGGGTCGCTGCCGCCCATGCTCGATGAAATCCTGCGCAGGTTCAGCGCCCTGCGCGAAGCAACCCGGCGCGCTGCTCGCGCAAGAACGGCCGGTCGATCGCCGCTCCCAGTCTCTCGACGAGCTCCGCGGGCACCCCGGCCTGAGTGAAGTGCGCCCGCCACCCATCGACCACCCGAGCCACATCAGCCGCGTGCGCCAGCGCTGCCTTCGGCTCGAGCCAGAACTGGCGCGACAGCGACAGCGCGTTGTCGATGCTCGACTCGGCGCCGCGCTCGCCCACCACCATGGACTGGTAGCCCAATGACTGTCCGGTAGGCACCACGTCGAAGGCCGGCGACAGCACGAGCTGCTGATCCGGGCGCACGAGCAGCACATGGTTCTTCTCGTGATCGTCGGTGTTGTCGATCAGGATGTTGAAGACCATGCGCCGGAACAACTCGGCCATCTGCCGGCGGTTCTGGTCGCCCTCGGTCGGCCCGCGGCGGCGCAACAGCTGCGCGAGTTCCGGATAGGACAACTCCGCGGCCGCCGCGCGCAACGCAACGTGCGCCGACAACGCATGCACTCGCCGGCCTCCAGCTTCGCGATCGAAGCGCCGGACTGCGACCGCGGCACGACCGCGGCCGAACGGCACGGGGCGCGTGTGCGCAACGTGGATTCCTGCGCGAGCGGCCAGGGTCATGGCCGCATGCTCGGCCAACGGCTCGGCAGACATGTCCTCCTCGGCGAACTTCAGGACCCACTGCGCACCGTCGATCTCAACGAGCGCCTTGGGCCGCGCTCCGCCCAGCGTGCCGGGCGCCAGCAGCCGACGCTGCGCCTCCGCGACCGGCAAGCCTCTCAGCACCTGCTGCACAAGCTGGTGCAAAGCGTCAACGTCGGCCAGATGCGGCAGTGCGCCGCGGTAGCGTGGCACGTACTCAGCGTCCGAGACCGATACCCCGAGCGCACCGAAACGGTCGTCGCCGGCGAAGTACAGCATCTCGAGCGTCGACAGCCGCGGCGGCCGGTCGATGTGCCGGATGACGCGCTCGCCCCACCGGTCCGGCCGCGCATCGTCGACCGCACCTGCAGCCGCATCCTTCTCCGTGGGCAAGTGCTCGAGGTCGCTCAGCGGCAGATCCTCGCTGAGCGCGAAGCCTTTGCTGCGCCATGCCGCCGCATACGTCAGGGACACACCCCGCGCGCCCGTCTTGACGAGGTTGAGCGCGCCCACGAACGCCGGCTGCGCCGGATCGGCAAGCCACCACAGGGACAGCCGGTCGACGACCTCGTAGGCCATGCTCAAGCTTGGTCCTTGGCAGCACGCGCGGCGCGCCCGCGCCTGGATCTCAGCTGGCGCTCCTGCGCCGCGGCGCGCACGTCAGCCTCCAACGCGCCCAGATCCTGCTGGGGATCAGCCAGGTCAGGCAGCGCGCCGGCGCGGCCAATGATCCACAGCGCCGTCGCGTACACGCCCATGCTCACACCTGGCTCGCCACGCTCCATGCTGGCGAGCGTCGGCACCGACACCCCCAGGCGCTGGGCCCAGGCGCGCTGCGACTGCTTGCGCCGCAGCCGTGCCAGCGCGAGCCGCTCGCCCAGTTCGGTCAGCGCCTTGGCCGCCTGTGGCGGCATGCTGGAAAGAGAAGGAGATGCTCTCGACACAAAATAAAGCTTATCACGATCCCTTCTTTCGGGAAAATTTATATAGCTTTATTGCGCCTGCGTTGTCATCGCCAAGAGCCATTTCGAACAGCCGGTCTCGGCCGCCCCGTAGGGCGCTAAGTTAACTGCTTCGGCGCGCAAGCGCCGACAAGGACTTAGGACGCTCCCCGCCACGGGTCCAGTCCGAAACAGGCAGGAGTTGTTGCGACTGGCCTAGCATCGCGCCAAGTTTATTGCACGGGTCGAAGAGCTGCCTCTCTCGGCGCGATCCAAGCTGACCGATCGGCGCCTCTAGCCTTTCGCCCCGACGGCACAAGATGCGCCTGTCGCAGCGCAAAGGCACTACATTGAGGTATGAAGTCAGCTGCCCTGCCCCAAGTTCGCGTCGAGCCGGCGCTACGCGCGGCTATCGAGGCCGTGCTGGCCGAAGGCGAGACGCTGTCCGCCTTTGTGGAGTCAGCGGTTCGCCGTGCGGTCGAGCACCGCCTGGCCCTGCGCGATTTCGACGCACGCTGCGACGCCGCGCTCAAGCACTACTTGGTCACCGGCGACGCGTTCTCCAGCGATGAGGTGCTCGCAAAGATGCGGCGGTGTCTCGATGAGCGCCGTGCACAACTGCTCGGCGAGGCCGACGAAGCTGTGTGAGCACCGGGGTTCGATGGGAGCCCGCGCGGGCACAGCCAGCGCGTCCATGTCCGAGTGCCCGTCATACGCAAAATAGGGCGTCCACTCGCGGCGAAGGCCCCTGCCCTGACCCTCCAATATGAGGTGGCAGGTTGAACTCCCCCGCGGCGATAATCGCCGCACGCGCCGCCGACGCAGGCCGATTCGGCAGGCTGCATGGACTGGGAGGGACTTTCGTGTCCGCTTCGGCCATCTTCTTCCACGGTTCCGCCGAGCATTTCTTCCGCCCCCTGACCCGGCAAGACCGCGAGGCCTGCGCAGCCGTATTGCGCAACCTGCACGAACGCGTACACGGCCCGGAAGCCGACTACGCCCAGGCGCTGACGAAGGACCTGGTGCTGGAGATCTGCCTGGGCGTGATTGCCCTGCCAGCCTACCGCGAGGGCGCGCTGTCCACCGCACAGGCTGCTCAAACCGTGAATGCCGACGTGGAGCGCAGCTATGCGCTCAACCTGCTGCGCGCGCTGAAGGAGCACGGCTGGCTGGAGGACTACAAGGATCCGATCGACCTGCAGCCTGTGCTCAAGCTGACCCGCGCCGGCAAGGCTTTCGCCGAGACCTTTGCCGAACTCGACAATACGCGCCACAAGACTCGCCAGCGCAACATGCGCTCGGCCCGCAAGGCGCTCCAGGCCTTCCTGGATCACCTGGACGAGGACGAGTTGCTTGATGCCCACGACTACGCCAGCCGCGTCGTCCAGGATCTGCAGGACGACATCGAGTACTTCCGCGCGCTGATGCAGAGTCTCACCCGTGAGGCGTTGACGCAGAAGCTAGCCTGGGACGAGTTCAACGATTTCCTCGAGCGACGCTTCGGCAAGGAGATGTCCGTGCGGCTCGTGGCCGATTCGGTGGACCGCCACCGCGGAAGGATCGTCGAGCTGCTGGACCAGATTCGCGCCTGGCCTGCCGAGCAACGCGAGCGAACCGACGCCGCGCTGCGCCAACGCGCCGACTGGCTGGAGCCGATGCTCGATGGCGGTCGCAGTGCGACGCTGTGGCTCTGTCAGCGGGTGGAAGCGCTGATCGACGCAGCCTGTGGACTGAAGCTGCCGATGCTGCGCAGCGAGATGCACAACTACGTGCGCCGATTCACCAGTTTGCTGCGCCAGGCGCTCTCACTGGACTATGGCGCCGAGTCGCCGATGGGCTTGACGCTGTCAGCCCTGAAGGCTGCCGATGCCGCAGGCAAGGATGCGTGGCTGGAGCTGCTAGGCCAACGCCTGGCCACGGCCGAGGTGCGCCTGCTGCCTGCCGGCGGTCTGCGCTGGACCCAACGCGAGCGCCAGCAGATCGAAGGCGACGAGCCCGAGTGGCGGATTCGCGTCGACAGCCGGCTCGAGGCGGCGCTGCGCCGGGCCGAGGCCGAGGCCTTCGTCATCAGCGAGGAGCGCGTGTTGCGGCAACTGGGTCAGGTTGGTGCGGTGTCGCTGCGCCTGTCTGATCTTGCGGCGCGGAGGGCGGAAGAGGTGCTGACCAGCCTGCACGCCGTTGGTGCAGCGCGATCAGCGCTGGGCCGCGAACGCTGGCAGGTCAGCAAGCTGGGTGATCGCTTCGAGACGGCGAGCTTCATCGCTGATGACTACGAGTTGCGCCGCGTGCCAAAGAAATGACCTCCGAGACCTTCCACGCTCTGCTCGAAACTCGTCTTGCCGAGCGCACTGCCGGCAACGTCTCGCGCCGTCGCTTCGCCGAGATCTGCAATCGCCTGCTGGCCGCCGGCATCCTGTGGCGCGACTATTCCAAGCCCGAGCAGGCGCTCTACGACGACGCCACGCTGGCCGAGGAACTGTTGCGCGAATGGTTCGACGTGCTCGGCTTCGCGCTGACGCATGACGTCGACGCCAACCTCATGCGGCTGTATCCGCCGGGCGACGACCAGGAGGACGAGGACGGTGTCAAGAAGCTGCGCGCGCGCCTGTCGAAGGATGTCGTCGCCGCGGCGCTGGGTCTGCGATTTCTCTACACCGAGGGGCTGACCGGCAAGCGCGAACTGGTCAATCAGGAGCTGGCCATCAGCTTGGAGGAGCTCTCGCAGACGCTCGTCTCGCTGCTCGGCACGACGCTGCCGGCCTCGACTGCTGAGCGCGTCCAGCTTCTGCGCGAGCTGCGCAAACACCGCCTGGTGCGCTTTCGCGAGGCGGACGCCGGTTTCGGCCAGATGGAGATGCTGCTGGGCGTGCTGAGGCCCATCCTCTCCTTTGTGAGCGACGAGGCGCTGCTTGAAGTGCGCCAGCTGATGCAGGAAAGGCAGGCCTGAGCAATGCGCCTGCAGCGGCTGATCACCGTCAACTGGGGAACGCTGGAGACACGCGACTGGCTGCTAGCCAATGCGACGCTGCTCACCGGCGAATCCGGTTCAGGCAAGTCCACGTTGTTGGATGCGATCCAGGCCGTGCTCACGGCGGCGCGCCAGGGGGTCTTCCACTTCAACGCGGGCCAGAACGAATCGACCCAGGGCCGCCGGGGTGGCAAGGAGCCGCGCACGCTGCATGCCTACGCGCTGGGCCAGTGTGGCAGCGAGGTATTCCTGCGCCAGCGCGCGACCAGCTACGTGGCTTTGAGCTTCGAGCCGTCGGACCACGAGGCGGAGGCCGCGCCCTTCAGTGCTCTTCTGGGCGTCGAGGCGCACGTAGAAAGCGGCCGGGCCGAGGGTGGCAAGCCGCTGTTCTTCCTGCTGCGCGGGGCGAGTCTGGAACTGTCGCATCTATCGACGAGCCTGCCCGCGAGCGACGTGGTCCCGGGCCGCGTCCGGCCGTTGCCGCTGAAGGAGGCCTATGCCCAGCTCCAGCTCCGGCTGGGCCTGCAGGCCGAGCAGTTGATGCGCTTCGAAGGCAAGGACAGCTACCTGCAGCATCTCTACGGTCACCTGCTGGGCCGCAAGTTCGTGCCCGAGGCGGACGCGACGCGCTGCGCTCGAGCCATCGTCAAGGCCATGGCCTACCGCGAGATCGGCAACGTCAACGAGCTGGTGCGCGATGAGATTCTCGACGCGAACGACTTCAGCCAGGAAGTTGGCAAGATGCGCCAGCTGATGCAGGAGATCGCCCGGCTGAAGGCCGACGCAGAGCGCCTAAGGTTGAACATCGACCGTCTCAAGCTGGTGGACGAGGCAGCCGGTGATGTCGTCGCACTGCTGCGCCGCCACGTGGTGATGCGCAACGCCCATGCGCTGCGCGTGCAGCGTGACACCCAGGGCGAGCGCGAGCGTACCGAGCGCCGCCGCTCGCAGCTTCAAGGCCACGCCACCGACTCGCAGAATCGGCTGGACGCGATCGCCCTCGAGCGCGGGTCGCTGGGCGAGGAACTGGCACTGGTGCAGGGCGAACTGGCGCAGAACGGCATCGCGCAGGAAAAGCAGCGCCTGACAACGCTGGCGGCCCAGTACGCAGAGCAGTTCCGCAAGGAGTGGAGCCGGGTTCAGCAGGCTGCACGGCACATGGACCAGGTGCTGGCACACGTGAATCAGCTGCTGGCGCTGGATCTCTCGCTGCTCCCCGACTTTCAGGCGGCGGTTCGTCGACTGGGCTCGGCTGCGCTCCAAGCGACAAAGCAGTGGGAGCCGGCACGAGAGGCACTGCTGTCTGCCGCCCGACTAGGGGACGAGCTGGCAGCCTTCGAGCTGGAGCCGCTGGATCAGGCGCTGCGTGCGCTTGAGGTCGTTCTGCTCGGACAGGACGATCTGTCGGTGATGTCCGCATTGGTGACGGCGCGCAGCGAGTTGCTCAAGCAACAGTCCGTGCTGCTGGACGAGCAGACCGCCCTGCGCGCCGAGCAGACCCTGCTGCTGCAGGGGCGCACTCCGGCCCCCGGCGACGTGCAACAGGCGTTGAGCCTGCTGGAGGCGGAGCTGCCTGCCTGCCGTCCGCGCATGCTGGCCGCGCTGGTCGAACCGCGGCCGCGCAGCGCGTGGCAAGCCGCCATCGAAGGCTACATGGGGCGCGACCGGTTCGCATTGATCGTCGAGCCAGACTTCGAGGAGGCTGCGATCCGGCTCGTCAAGCGCCACTTCGCACGCCGCTCGCCGAAGATCGTGCAAGGCGCCAAGGCCGTCGAGGACACGCGCGGCATGACCTTGCCGCCGCAGAGCATCCTCCATGAGTTGGTGTGCGAGCATTCGGTCGGCAAGGCCTACCTGCTGGCGCTGTATGGACGCGTGCGCCAGGTGACCAGCGAGGCTGAGCTGCGCCGCACGCCGCAGGGCTTGATGCAGCAGGGTCTGGGCAGTCGCGCCTACGGCATGTTCGCCTGCTTGGCGGCGGATCATGAGCTGGCCTTCGGCCTGGAGAGCCGCAAACGTCGGTTGGCCTGGGTCAGCGCGCGGCTCGATGCACTGGTGCCAGAGTTGCAGCAGCTCAAAGGCATGGCGCAGTCGCTGACGCTGGTGCAGAGCTGGTTCAGCCAGAGCCGAGCTGCCTCGCTCGCGGAAGCGCTCGAAGAGGCGCTGGCGACGCGACTGAAGCATGTGGACGTCGAGCTCCATCTGCAGCAGCTCGACACGTCCAGCATCGAGGCGCTGGAGCGGCGGCGCGACGCGTTGCGTGAGCGCCTCGCCACGAAGCAGGCCCAGTGGGACGCTGAGCAGCAGGCTGTCGGGGTTCAGAACAAGGAACTCGCCCAGTTGCTCAAGACGCTCGGCGAGCTCGATATCCGGCTGCCTGAGCTGGCGCTGGATATTGTGACGGCCCAGGTGTGGATCAGCCGCTTTGCCAGCGCGGCCGGCGCGGTGGCCAGCGAGTTGCAACTGCTGGACGAGGCCCGCTCGATCGGAGAAGCCGAGCTTCCCAGTGCCGCGACCCTTCACAACAACGCAACGAATGCTGCGGAGAACCTCCCGGACCGCCTCAAGACGCTGCGCAACCACATTGGCACGTACCTTGCCGGTGCGCGCACCGATGAGGAACGCTTCGTCTGGTCCGAGCCGCCGCGCAGCGTTGACCAGTTGGAGGCGGTCTTGCAAGCGGTGCTGGCGGTGCAGCAGATCGCGCGCGAGCAGATCCGCCGGCAGGACGGTATCGGTCTAGCCGAGAACGTCTCACGGCTGGAGAAGGCCGAGGCCACGTTCAACCATGTGTTCACCAGCGACTTCTGCTTCAAGGTCCGGCGCGATGTGAAGGATGGCTCCAACACGCTGCGCAAACTCAGCCAGGAGCTGAAGGCCATCCAATTCGGCGTGGACTCCTACGACGTGGTGCAGGACTGGGTGCCGCGCTACAAGGACTACTACGACTTCTTCGAGGCGCTGGACGGCGTGGTCGATCAACTGGAGAAGGACCGCACGCCCATCTTCGACGCCCCTCAGCTCTCACCCGAACACCGCGCCACTGCCCAGGAGATCAAGCGCCTGCTGCTGTCGCAGGACCAGATCGCTGCCGAGCGTGCGCTAAAGGAGCTCGCCGACTATCGGAACTACCGTCGCTACGACATCCACCGCATCGCTGGCGGCCACCGAACGCCGATGTCCACCTGGGGTACCGGCTCCGGCGGCGAACTGGAGACACCGTTCTATGTGATCCGGGCCGCCGTGCTGGCGCATGCGCTCGGGCACTTCGGCCGCGCGCCGAACGCGCCAGCGCTGCGGCTGATGCTCAGCGATGAAGCATTCTCAAAGATGGACGAGGCACGTTCGCGAGCGGTGATGCGCTTCCTGGCGCAGAACATGGGCCTGCAACTGATCGTTGCGATGCCCACATCGAAGTCCGGCGCGATCAAGCCCGAGTTCGACAAGGAGTACACCTTTTCGAAGCTGGAGGCCGAAGCTGAGGGCCAGGTCGTGCACATCAGCGAGGTGCAGGAGAAGGACTTCAAGCGCGACGCTCTGGCCGCGCTGTGGGCCGAGCATGCTCAGGCCGCCAGGGCGCAGGCGCGGCTGGCGTTCGAAGAGCAAGAGACAGGCGAACGGTCGGCATGAGCGCTCCGGGCCGCCGCCAGACGCGAATGCCGGAGTGTGCACCGCGATGGGTCGTCAAATGATGCCGCCGGCGCATCCGCTCCTGTCGCGCTTGGCACATGCGTTGTTGCGCAAGGCCGAGCGCAGCGAGGGTGGGCGAGCCGTCTCTCTGACACTCGACGCTGCGGTGCTGCCGGAATTGCAAGGCGCCGCGTCGCCCGAGGCGCTGGCGCATCTGGAGCTGCTCCTCGATGGGCTCTGCGCGACGGGCTGGGTCCGGCTGAAGGCGGACAAGGCCCGGGCCTTCCAGACGCTGGCCGATCGCCGGCCCATGTTGGTGCTGATTGATGCTGTGGCACTGGCCGAGTGGAGCGGCTTTGAACCTGCCGCGCCGCGGTGGAGTCGCCAACTTGTACAGGCGCTGCGTGAGCAGCCGGCGCTGCTGACCGTGCCCAACGCGCCGGCGCTGCTGGACTACCTGCTGCGCAGCCCGCTGCCCGCTTTCGAGGGACAGGAGCCGGCCGCCAGTGCCGCCGTGCTCAACGCACTGGCAGCCGATTGCGCTGCTGCTACTACTGAGCTGACGCCCTACCTGCGCGAACTGTCGGCTCGGCACTTCCGCGGACACAGCAAGGTACTGGATGCGCGCGAGGAGCTGCTTCGGCTGCTGGGTGCGGGCGAAGGACGCTTTCTCGAGGCGCCGATCCAGCTGCTTGTCGATCTGCCCGAAAGCTGGTCGGGCGACGATGTCCTGTTCATCGAGAACGGCGTGAGCTTTGAGCGGATGGCAGGGCGGCGTCAGCCGGCCTGGGCGCGCGCGGCCCTGCTGTATGCGGCGGGCTTCCGCAGCGGGGCACTGCGCCTGCGTGAGCGCGCGGGCTCATCGCTGTATTGGCGTGGCCATGTGTCCGACGCGGGCGCCCCTCGCTTCGAGGCGTGGCTCTACGCTGGTGCAGGCGAACCGACGGTAGCGTTCTATGGCGACCTCGACTTCGCCGGCCTTGCCATCCTCGCGCAGCTGCGAGCAAGCTTTCCGGCCTGCCGCGCGTGGCGACCGGGCTACGATGCCCTGTTGGCCTCGCTCGACATGGGACACAGCCCAGACGAGGCGAGCAAAGAGCGACAGCAAGATCCCGGCTTCACTGGCTGCTCATTTGCAGACGAGGTGCTTCTGCCAGCCCTTCGAAGCGCGGGGCGATGCGTGGATCAGGAGTTGTGGCCGGGCGGTACCGCGAAGGGCCAGGCGAGCTGAGAGTCGATGCAGACGACAGGCTCGGGCAAACGAGTCGGGAAAGATCGGGCCTTCGTTGGCTCGAAATCGATCGCTACCGCCTGCACGCCATCGAATAGGCCGGCCTGCCAACGCGTCCACGCACCGAACCAGCGCAGCCGCGCAACCAGGGTTTGCGTCACGATGCGCAGGTGTGCGGCCAGTTCTTCCGCATCCCACTCGAAGCGACACAACAGGATGACGTAGGCCGACGCTTGCGAGTAGCTGTGCCGCGCCAGTGCGAGCGGATCAAACGCCTCTTCGCGACGCAGCAGCAGGACTGCCGGATCAAAAGCCTCCGGCGCCGTCAACAGGCGCGCCATTGTGTGTACGGCGGAGTCGGCATCCTCCTTGTCCCAGTCCTTGTCCAGCTTGACGGCATAGCGAACGTGCTTGTCCGCATACTTGACAAGGCGGTTGTGCAGCCATGCCAGCACCTGCTCCTGATCGGCGCGGTGGCTGAAGTTGATCGCGAAACCACGCTTTGTCGCAATACGCTCGGCGATCAACCAGGCTTCGACCTCGACGTCTTCGGCCGTGTGCTCGCCACAGGTCTGCCGCGCGATGCGCCGGAGGTCGCTCCGGCGTTGGACGAGGAAGGCGTGGTAAGGGTCCATCGGCATTCGGAATCTCCTTATGCGTCGTCCCGCATTCCGTACACCCTAGCGAAGGCGTCCTAGTCAGCAGCTCAGCGACGTCGCCCCCGGGACCGGGCGGTGCCGCCTACGCGCAGCTGCAGTCGTCGGCTTGGCGCTGCTGGTTACCTCGATGATCAGAATGCGGATCTTTGGTCGGAATGTTGACCAGTTTGTGACCCACCACGTTTCAGCGGCCAAGCGAAGGTGAATTGTGACTAGCTCGATCAAGCAGACCAAACGCGCACGCAAACCATCCAAGCGGGCAATGGTGTCCCGTGCCGGCTCGGTGACCAACTGGGGCGGCTACGTGTTTGTCTACGGCGATCGCAGGAACAACCAGAGTGTCCGGCAAAGCTTGCTGTCGCTCGACATTCGAGGCGAGTTCACATCACCAGTGCGCGGCGTCTCAGCATTCGCACTGCGTGTGACCCCCGAGTCCGAGCCCGGCCTTGGCAACGTCGAGATCCCCTGCGTAGGAGTTTGGATCGCAGCAAAGCCTGAATTTGACGGTGGTGTCCACCTTTCCGACCGAGAGTTCGACCTCCTGCTGGCGATGGCGACGGCCGGCAAGCTGCTATCCGTGTATCTCCACTTCCAAGAGCCTCACTACGGCAAGGCACTGATTGCCTCTGTTTCGTTCAGCAGCGATCCACCTGACGAGGGTTAGGTAGGCAATTCGTGTCTGAGCGCACGCGTTCGGTCACCTCGCGTAGATCTCAGGATCAAAAACGAAAATGGGCGTCCACCTCGCGGTGAACGCCCCAAACTGAGCGCTGGTTTCAGCCCTTCACGCACACCACCTGCTTCAACGTGTGCACCACGTCGACCAGGTCGCGCTGCGCTTCCATCACGGCGTCGATGTCCTTGTAGGCCGCGGGCGTTTCGTCGATGACGTCCTTGTCCTTGCGGCATTCGACGCCTTCGGTGGCGGCGCGGTGGTCGGCCAGCGTGAAGCGGCGCTTGGCCTCGCCGCGGCTCATGACACGCCCGGCGCCGTGCGAGCACGACTCGAACGACTCCGGGTTGCCCTTGCCACGCACGATGTAGCTGCGCGCGCCCATGCTGCCAGGGATGATGCCCAGCTGCCCGGTCTTCGCGCTGACCGCGCCCTTGCGGGTCACGTACACGTCTTCGCCGAAGTGATGCTCCTTCTGCACGTAGTTGTGGTGGCAGTTCACCGCCTCGACGTGGCTCTGGAAGTTCTTGCGGATCACCGTCTTCGCGGCTTCGATCACGCGCTTCATCATCACCTCGCGGTTGATCGCCGCGAACTTCTGCGCCCAGCCCACCGCGCGCACGTAGTCGCCGAAGTAGCGGCTGCCTTCCTCGAAGTAGGCCAGGTCGCGGTCCGGCAGATTCGCCTGATGGCGCATCGCGTCCTGCTTGGCCAGCTCGATGAACATCGTGCCGATGAAGTTGCCGACGCCGCGCGAGCCCGAGTGCAGCATGAACCAGACGAATCCCGCTTCATCGAGGCAGACCTCGATGAAGTGGTTGCCGGTGCCCAGCGTGCCCAGGTGCTGGATGTGGTTGGTCTTCTCCAGCTTCGGGTAGTCGCGGCAGAGTTCGGTGAACTCCGGCTCGAGCTGCGCCCACGCGGTGTTCACCGAGCCCGGCGCCTTCTGCCACGCGCCCGGGTCGCGAGAGCCCGGCGCACGGCCGTGCGGCACCGCGCGTTCGATCGCCGAACGCAGCGGGCCCAGGTTGTCCGGCAGGTCCTCTGCCGTCAGCGTGGTCTTGCAGGCGATCATGCCGCAGCCGATGTCCACGCCCACCGCGGCCGGGATGATGGCCTTGAGGGTCGGGATCACCGACCCGACGGTGGCGCCGATGCCGAAGTGCACATCCGGCATCGCCGCGACGTGCTTGAAGACGATCGGCAGGCGCGCAGCGTTCTCCAGCTGGCGCTTGGCGGCGTCCTCGACCGGCACGCCGCGCGTCCACATCTTCAGCGGCACGCCGCCGCCCACGTCTTCGTGGATGTAGTTCGTTTCCATGATGTCGTTCTCCATTGTGAGTGCCCCGACAGTGCCTGTGGCGCTGCCAGGGCGGGCACTCAACGGAGCTTCACCAGACCGTTGAGCACCTGGTCCAGACCTCCGAACACGGAGATCTTGTCGATGCGCTCGGCCACGCGTTCCAGCGTCTCGAGCTCCTTCAGCCGCAGGGCGACGGGGTTGTCCTCCATCACCTTGGCGGTGTTCAGCAGCGAGCGCGTCGCCGCCGTCTCCTCGCGCCGACGGATCACGTTGGCCTCGGCCGACTTGCCGGCCTCGACCACCTGGGCGAGGATGGTCTTCATCTCGCCCGGCAGCACGATGTCCTTCACGCCCACGCCGTCGAGCTGCAGACCGTAGTCCGCGAGCTTCGACTTCACCTGGGCGGTCACGACCTCGTCGATCACCGTCTTGTTCTCGAGCAGCTCGTCGAGCGAGCGGGTGCCCACCGCCGCGCGCAGGCCGAACTGCAGCTCGCGGTACAGGTGTTCTGCGGGCTTGGCCAGTTCCTTGTACGCCTTCAGCACGTCCGCGAAGCGCCAGGTGGCCGACAGGTTCAGCCGCAGCGCCACCTTGTCGCGGGTCAGGATCTCCTGGCCCGTCACCTCCAACGCCTGCAGCCGCAGGTCCACGAGCTCGACCGACACGTTGCGGTTGAACTTCCAGAACGCGTACGAGCCGGCCGTGAGCAGCCGCTCGACCTTGCCGTCGATCCACAGGATGCCGGCGCCGTGTTCGGGCACCTGCACCTGCAGCACGCCGGCCAGGCCTTGCACCGCACGCTGGCGCAGCTGCGTCTGCACGAGGCGCGCCACTAGCGCAGCCGGCACTTCGGCCGATGCGGCGATGTCGATCACCTCGACCTGCACGTCGACCAGGCCCTTCCAGTACAGGCGCCGGGTGGCCGGCGCCAGCACCTCGACCAGCGCGCCGTTCTCGGTGCGCAGGCCGACCTGGTTCTCGGTGAGCTCGACGCGCACGAACTCGGCAGCGACAACCGCCGGCTCCTTGGCCATCAGGTAGTCGGCCAGGCCGTGCGTGAACGCCGGCTGCTCGAGCGCGAAGAGTTCCACGCGCAGGGTGTCGAGGCCGGCGACCAGCCAGTGCGCGCCGGGTTGCAGCACACGGTCGAAGTCGCCATTGCGCAGCAGCAAGCCGCGCTCGTTCTTCTTCACAGTGACACGCTTGATGAACTTCATGGGAGTTCTCCTTCTTGTTGAGCGTGGGTTGAAAAGGTGCCGTTACAGCGACGGCCGCGGACGACGAATGCCTGGGTCCGGACGCCAGGGTGCGCGTCGGTCGTGTCATGGCTGAGCACGGCCTCGGCTGGCCCTGGATGCGAAACCCCGCGTGCTCGCCGCACGAGCGGCCGCCGCTGATGGGCCTCGGGTTGCACGCCTTGCGGCGATTCACCTTCTGCTCACGTTCGGCGGTGGTCTTTCGACCGTTGGTAGCTGGATTCGTAGTCCAGTGCTTGGAGCGGGAGTCGAACCCGCGACAGACGACTTATCAGGTCGTTGCTCTACCCGACTGAGCTATCCAGTGGTGGGCCATCCGGGAATCGAACCCGGCACCTTGCAGTGCATTCCATTGATGACCCGGCATCGGCCGGTTCCGGCGGCGCGGCATGCGCGACACCCACGGACGGAGTCCGGATGTCGCGCACCGGCGGGGCCGGCTTGCGCCGAAACCCCGGGCCTGTGAGCGTTCGCCTTCCCCGGCAGACTCGTGAGCGCCTGAGCCTCTCAGCTCAGGCGCGATCCCTTCGGCAGGCGCGCAGCCAGCCACTCGTGCACGTCGGCGCGGATGTGCCGGCCTTCGAGCAGAAAGTCCTCGAAGCGGCTCGGCACGTACGGCAGGTACACCAGTGGCATGCCCGCCTCCTCCGGCGTGCGGTCGGCTTTGCGGCCGTTGCACACGCCACAGGCGGTGACCAGGTTCATCCAGGTCCAGCGACCACCGCGCGATTCCGGCAGGATGTGCTCGCACTGCAGCTCGCGCTCGTGGAGTCGCTGCGCGCAGTACGCGCACGTCATTCGGTCACGACGGAACAGCTTGTCCTTGGCGAACGCCGGCACGACGTCGAACAGGTTGACCTTCGAGGCACCGCGCAGCGCCATGATCGGAAACACGTCGATGACCGACTGCCGGCCACGCGCGACGTTGAAGCCGCCGCGCAGCGTGGCAAGCGGGCCATCGCCGTCGACCCACGCCACCGAGCCCGTGGCCACGTGAACGGCCGCATGCTCGAGCGAGATCCACGCCTGCGGCGTGCCCTGGATGTCGAGTTGCAGCACGTGGCTGTGGTGTTGCTGGTGCATGGTCGGCCTCCTTTCATGGCCGTTCGGTGAATGGATCGTTTGGTACGTCCAGGTGGATTCGAACCACCGGCCTCGACCTTCGGAGGGTCGCGCTCTTGCCACTGAGCTACGGACGCATGAGATTGGTAGCCCCTGACGGTTTCGAAACGTCGACCTTCGCTTTGTAAGAGCGTTGCTCTGCCTCTGAGCTAAGGAGCTGGTTGATGGCAGCGGCGGTTGGATTCGAACCAACGTGCACCGGGTCAAAGCCGGTTGTCTGAGGCCTCTCGACTACGCCGCATCTGGTTGGCATGGTTGATTGGTGCGGGCGCAGGGCGTCGAACCCTGGCCTGCCGGTTAAAAGCCGGCTGCTCTGCCTCTGAGCTACACCCGCTTCATGGTCTGGCGGAGAGCGGGCGGATCGAACGCCCGCGGCGATCCGGTCGCCGACCTTGGCTTAGCACGCCAGCCCCTTCCCGCTCGGGCAGCTCTCCATGTCAATCGTCAGCGCTCGTAGTGATGGCGCTTCACGCCGTCAAAGGCACCCGCTGCGCAGGCAGCAGCGCTTGAAACAAGCTCCCGGATCCGCACGGGCAGGGGTCGTTGCGCCCGAGCCTCTCGCTGAGCTCCTTGTTGCCGCGCACGATGCGGTCACCGCGCTTGACGCGGGTCTCGGACGGGAAGCCCTTGCGGCGCTTGCTCGTCACCTCGAAGGCACACTTCGTCTTCGTCGATCGGTTTCATGGCATGCCTCCTGTGCGGTTGATGAAGCTGGTAGTCCGAGGTGGGCACGATCCACCGACCGTCGCCTCATGAGGGCGCCGCTCTGCCACTGAGCTACCGGACTGTTGTTGGTCCCCTCGGTCCGAGTCGAACGGACATGCCCTGCGGGCTCCGGTTTCTGAGACCGGTGCGTCTGCCTATTCCGCCACGAGGGGGTGATGCTGGTGCGTCGCCAGGGGCTCGAACCCTGACTCGCCGGCTTAAGAGGCCGGTACTCTGCCGCTCGAGTTCGCGACGCATTGATTGCATGCGCTTGGGGGTGACCGGCCGGAGTCGAACCGGCACCGGCGGGGTCACATCCCGCAGCTCTGCCATTGAGCTACGGCCACACCCAAGCGCACGCGGCAACTCACCGCAGCGTGATGGCGCGCGCCTTGGCCCAGCGCTCGATCACGTTGCGCTCTTCCTCGTGCGCCAGCCGGTTGCCGAGCCCGCGCACTTGGATCGCACGATGTTGCGGGTCGACCTCGATGGTCAGCAGGCGATCGATCCGATCCTTCGTGCAACGCCGCAGCGACCAGATCGACGCCTTGCCGGCAATGCACTTGCCCGCGTAGGTCGACACGCAGTGGCGCATCGCCCGGCTCTCCATCACCAGGTCTTCAGCTCGCTTCAGCTGCCTGACCACGAAGCGCTCGCCCTTGGCTTTGGCATCCTTGGACGAGGGCACCCACTCCCAGTCGGCGAGTGGCGAACCCGACCACGCTGCGTCGGCCGCCCACGAGTGCGCGTTGCGCCCGTGGACCCGGCGGCGCATCGCCTCGATGCGCTCGATGGCCGCGATGTCGTGGTGCCACTCGTGCATGCGCCGGGTGAGCGCGGGCAGGGTGCGGCCCTCGAGGCTGTAGTCGGTGTCGCGCCGCCGACACTCGGCGAGAAAGTCACACAGATCGTCGATCGTCTCCAGCTGAGCCGCGTTGACGCAGAAGAAGCGCACCACCGAGCGCCAGAACTCGATCTCGCCGCGCGGCACACGAGCGATCTTCGAGCGCGCGATGCGCAGCGCCGCGGCTGCATCGTCGGCGTAGGAGCGCGCGATGGCTTCCCAGAAGGCTTCGTCGAAGCCCAGGCCGGCCGAAGGATGAAGGAAGGCGTGGACCTCCTTGCGCGTCAGCCAGTTGCTGGCGCCCGCCTTGTACAGCGAACCGCCGCGAGCCGCCGTGACATACCACTGCCGGCGCAACCGCACTTCGTCCGTGCCGAGGCCCGCGTCGTCGATCCAGATACGCTCGAGCGCCGCGGGAACCGGATACAGCGCGAAGAGATGCCGGGCCGCAGCCAGGCGCAGCCGCGCGGGGTCGCGCGACTTCATCTGCGGATGCCAAGACTGAGGATCACGCACGACCTCGCCGGAGAAGCCGCGTTCGGCCTCCTCGATCGCCGTGCCGAAGTCCGGCGGGAGCCGTGCGCGACGCACCACGCGGCGAAGCGCGGCGTCGCAAAGTTCTATCCGTTCGCGCTCGGCGTCCTGCCTGCGCTGGATCATCGAGCGTTTCATGATGAGTTGAATGGTTGAAGTGAGTTAACTTGGTCTCGGTGGCAGGTTTCGAACCTGCGGCCTCGTGCTCCCGAAACACGCGCGCTGCCAACTGCGCCACACCGAGAAGGTGAAACTGGTACCCGCGGGTGGGAACGATCCACCGACCCCCGCCTTATCAAGACGGTGCTCTGCCACTGAGCTACGCGAGATCAAACAAGGTGGCTCCCCGACGTGGCCTCGAACCACGGACCTCCTGGTTAACAGCCAGGCGCTCTGCCAACTGCGCTATCGGGGAAAGGAACTGGCGCTTCGTGACCGATTCGAACGGCCGACCCGCCGGGTAGAAGCCGACTGCTCTGGTCCGCTGAGCTAACGAGGCCTGGACTCGACGGTCCGATTCGAACGGACGTGGGCTTGCGCCGTCTGGGTTGCAGCCAGATGCCTTCGGCCGCTTGGCTACGTCGAGATGTCTGGCACCGGACCACGGGGTCGAACCGCGAACCTTCGGCTTTGGAGGCCGCTGCTCTGCCAGTTGAGCTAGCCCGGTCTTGTTGCTGGCACCTCGTGCACGACTCGAACGTGCGACCTCCGGCTTCGTAGGCCGGCGCTCTGAATCCAGCTGAGCTAACGAGGTTCTGGTTGCTGGTGCCGAGAGAGGGCTTCGATCCCCCGACGCACGCGCCTTCAACGCGCCGCTCTACCTGCTGAGCTATCTCGGCAAACGGGTCTGGCGCCTCGTGCGGGAGTCGAACCCGCGGCTTCCGGCTAGACAGGCCGGCACTCTGGCCGCTGAGTTAACGAGGCACTGTTGGTGGAGGTGGCAGGGGTCGAACCTGCAGCCTGCCGCTTGCAAGGCGGCTGCTCTACCGAGTGTTGAGCTACACCCCCAACGGGATCCATCCGGTCACGGGTTCCGGCGCCGCCCAATCGTTGCGGCCGATTTCCACCCTCGAAGCGTGAGCTCGACAAGGGTTCCTTTGAACTGGTGTCGCGTGCGGGATTCGAACCCGCGTAACCGGACTGAAATCCCGGTGTCCTGAGCCAGCTAGACGAACACGACGTGTCTGGTGCCCTCGGCGACGATTCGAACGCGCGGCCTGCCGCTTACAAGGCGGCTGCTCTCCCTGCTGAGCTACGAGGGCGATGAAGGTCCACTTCGGCTGTGCCCAAACGCGAGCATCCCGTCGGATGTGGTGTCTCGCTGCACGTGGCCTGGCCAGGGGCCGCGCACATCCCGGGCCACCAACACCATGTCGCGTGGCCTCGGAGTGCATGGACACACCCGAAGTGGAGCGGATGACGAGTCTCGAACTCGTGGCCTCGGCCATGGCGTGGCCGCGCTCTGCCTGCTGAGCTACATCCGCAAAGGTGCGAGGCGAACCGTCGGCCAGTACCGAGGGTCGTCTCGCGGCAAGTTGTTAAAGAGCTTCCGCCGACGCCCAACGGCGTCGGTGGTGCGATCCTTCGATCGCTGGCTTGCGCCGATGCGCAGGCCGGTTGAGGTCGGAAATGAAAAAGGCCCGGATCCTTTCGGAGTCCGGGCCTCTGCGTACAGAGATTGAAGGGCGCGCAACTACGCGCTTCCCTCTCCCGGATGCCACAGCTCCTCGTTCCGATCAAGCTGCTGCCAGCTCATCGGAAGGGCCGTACCCATGGCGGCACAGGTGCCCAGCGATGGCATCGCCGTGGCACGCGCGAACGCCACCAGACCCTTCAAGGGTCGGCTTGTTCTGACGACGTGGCGGGATTTCACGATGGGACCTTTCGAAGCAAACATGTGCTCGGTTGAGCGATGGGGGCGGACTGTAAATAGTCTTTACCCTATCGTCAACCCCCTGCGACAATGAGAGTCAAAGCAGTTGCCCCGCGCCCACACTCGTGTCGAACATCACCATCACAAGAAGGCAGAACGCCCTCGCTCTGTTCAAGGCCTTCGCGGAGAAGGCACTCGCCGCCGGCGCCGGACCTAAGGGGCTCGAGCAGGCCTTTGCTGCGAAGCTCGAGATCTCCGCCAGCATGTGGAGCCAGGTGAAGTCCGCGCGCCCGATCGGCGACAAGCTCGCCCGACAGATCGAACGGCACTGCGACAAGCCCCTGGGTTGGCTCGATGAAGAGCGTGTCGTGGAAGGCCCGTCCGTGGCCGAGCAGCAGTTCCTGGAGCTTGCGCTGAAGGCTTGGCGCGCGACCAATGCCGCCGGTCGCAAGGCCTTGCGTGAGCACGTGAAGCGAATCGTGGGCTAGTACCCGTAGGCTCGATGGGCACTGACGTCCCTGAACGAGTGAAACGTGATCGGATCGTCCACGCCTCATGGGAGCACGCATGGCCACCACGCGTGCAGATCTAGTCTCGCTTCAACAAGTCGACAAACGCCGGGTTGAGGAAGATCTTCTCCCGGCCCAGCTTGTGTTCCCGCAGGATGCCAATCTCCGTGAGCTCCTTGAGGTAGAGGCTGGCGGTTTGCCGCTTGGCTAGCCCCGCCTCAACAACGTGAGCGATCCGGCAGTAGGGGCGAACGAAGATCAGTTCAGCCAACTCGTGCGAGTAGATCTTGCTGGCGTCTCGTCGCATACGCTCAGCCGTCTCCTCGAGAAGGCTTCGTACGGCGATGATCTTGTTGGTGGTCCACCGTGCCGTCTCAGTCACACCGCTGAGCATGTAGAGCAGCCATGGCTCCCAGGCCCCAGTCGCGGTGATCGCTTGAAGCCCGCTGTAATAGTCAGCTCTGTTGCGCAGGATGTGCCGGCTCAGATAGAGCACCGGAATGTCCAGCAACTCCTGCTCGACGAGGTAGAGCAGGTTTATGACCCGGCCTGTTCTTCCGTTGCCGTCGGTAAAGGGGTGGATAGCCTCGAATTGGTAGTGGCCCGCCGCCATACGCACGAGGGGATCGATGTCTGCGGTGCCCGGCAAGGTGCCGTGCATCCACTGCTCCCAGTTCGCGAGCTTCTCCCGAAGCAGGCCCTCGCCTTCAGGTGGGGTGTAAATGATCTGGCGCGTTTGGTTGTTGCTCAGCGTGGTGCCCGGCGTCCTTCGGACGTCCATGTCGACGCCCTTGATCGCGCGACAGATCTGCACGGCGGTGTTCGTAGATAGCGGCCGCGTCTTGAGCGCCTGATATCCCTCCCACAACGCAGTTCGGTAGCGAAGTGCCTCTTTGGTAGCCGGATCCGCTTCGCCTTCGCTGACGCCGTCAAACAGGAACATCTGATCTGTCGTGGTCACGATGTTCTCAATCTCGCTGCTGGCCTGGGCTTCGAGCAGCGGGATCGAGTTGATGAGCACCCCCTGGTTCGGGATCAACTGCCCGGCAGTCTTCAACTCTGCGACAGCGGCGCGCGCCGAGATGCAAGCCTTGAGAACAGCCCGCGACTCCACATCGGCCATCGGTGGCAGTTCCGGCAGCTCGTTGTAGGGTGCGTTTGGGTCGAAAGCCATATGTCGATGGAAGAGGTGGAAATCGATCTGTCGTGCGGACGTGTTTGTGCGATCGACATGATGCCAGAACGTGTCGATCAAAACACGAATGATCGACACGAGTGAACTACATGTTGATCCAAATGCGTTGTTCCGCGTTGTTCCAATCCCCTCTTGACCTATAGACGAGCTGCACCTAAAGTTCGGTACAACGCGGTACACGGTACAACGCGGAACAACAGGAGTGCCACATGACCTACATCGCATCCAAGTCACCGACGAAGGAGCGCCCCGGCTTCAGCATCAGCTTTCGCCACCCCTGCCGCAGCGACACCAAGGGCAAACCGGGCCTGAAAGTCCGGCGCGGACTGGGCACGACCGACGCGGCAGAGGCCGACAAGCTGGTCGAACAAATGAACAAGCTACTGGCCGATGAAAGCTGGTGGAACGCAAGCCGATATCAGGAAGCCCTCCAAACGTTCGACCGGCGAATCGTCGATGCCTTCTTCGACGGCCTCCAAGCTGCGGTGGCCAGCCCGGTTGGACTGCGAGACAGCGTCATCCCCATGCCGAGCCGAGAGGACGGCTATGCGCGGGTTCTGTTTGTCGGTACGACGGGCGCCGGCAAGACCTCACTGCTGCGTCACCTCATCGGCTCGAATCCGGACCGCGACCGGTTCCCGTCGACATCCACCGCCAAGACCACCGTCTCGGACATCGAGGTCATCCCAGCCGATGGAACCTTCAAAGCCGCGGTCACGTTCTTCTCTGAGCACGCCATCCGAGCCAACGTCGAAGACTGCGTCCTTGCTGCCGCGACGGCCGTGTGGGACGACATGCCGGACGATAAGGTGGCGGACAAGCTCCTTCACCACGCGGACCAGCGGTTTCGCCTCAGCTACATCTTGGGCGCTTGGAGCGACTCCAAAGAAGCCGTCGACGACGATGACTGGGACTTCGGAGATGCGACGCTCCAGCCGAACAGCCTTGCCGCCGACGACCGCGAAGCCGTTCCGCCCGAGGACGCGCTCAAGCTGCAGGCAAAGCTCCGTGGCTACGTGGATCTGATTCGCACGATCGCCACCGACAAGGCCAAGACCATCAAGGATGAGCTCCTGCCTGACCCGTCGACCGCACAGGCAGAAGACCTACAAGCGGCACTCGAAATCTTCCAGGGTGAGCTGTCAGACGACGACGCGTTCCGGGACATCGTGCTCGACATCATGGACGAGGTGCAGCTGCGCTTCGAACGACTCGAAGTCGGTGAGCTGACCCGTCGCGGCAAGACTTCGTCCTGGCCCGTCCTGTGGACCTACGAATGCAACGATCGGGACGAGTTCCTGCGGCAGGTCCGTTGGTTCTCGAGCAACTATGCGCCGGCGTTCGGCCGCCTACTCACGCCACTGGTCGACGGCATCCGAGTCATGGGTCCTCTGTACCCTGTGTTCACGGACAGGCAAACCAAGGTTGTCTACCTTGACGGGCAGGGGCTGGGGCACACGCCAGAGTCTTCAAGCAGCGTCACGACCCACGTGACGGAGCGCTTCGCCGATGTCGACACGATCTTGCTTGTCGACAACGCCGAGCAACCGATTCAAGCCGCCGCACAAGCAGTGCTGCGGGCCGTGGCTGCCAGCGGCAACTACGGAAAGCTCGCCATTGCCTTTACGCACTTCGACCAGGTCAAGGGGTTGAACCTACCCAGCTTTGCGGCCAAGCGATCACATGTCCTGGCTTCGGTGTCCAACTACCTCACGCGACTGCGCGAGATCCTGAACGGGCCCATCGTGACGGCAATGGAGCGGACGATCGACAGCCAGTGCTTCATGCTCGGCGCGCTCGATGAGGCTTCGGAGAAACTGCCACCCGGCGTGCGGGGGCAGCTCGGCCTGATGCTCGATCAGTTCGAGCGTTCGATCGCCCCTCCTCCGCTGCCCGATGCCAAGCCATCGTACGACCCTGCTGGACTCGGGTTCGCCGTCCAACGCGCGGCCGAGAGCTTCCAGAAGGTCTGGGCGTTCAGGCTCGGCTTCGCGTACAGCTTCGAAGTTGGCACTGAACACTGGACCCGCGTGAAGGCGCTCAATCGCCGCATCGCGAATGAAATCGACGTCGAGTACGACTCTCTGCGTCCAGTCGCCGACTTGGTCGGCCGGATCACCGAAGAAGTCTCGAACTTTCTCGACCATCCCGTGAAGTGGACGCGCACGCCCAAGGACGACACGGAAGCGCAGGACGCAATCGCACCAATTCGCCAAGCCGTCTTCCGCGAGTTGCACGGCCTCGCCATGGAGCGCTTGCTGCGGGAACACCTCAGCGACTGGCGTCAAGGTCTCGAGCACAAGGGCAAGGGATCAGCAACGCGCCGCGCCCTCGACATCCGCGGAATCTATGAACAGGCCGCACCCGTCCCGGGGACGGTAAATAGCGCACCCGCGCTCAACTTCATGAAGGCCGTACGCGACATCGTCCGCGAGGCGATAGAGGAGCAAGACGGAGAGATGCGGAGCGAATAGCGCTACGCGCAACACGAGTTCGAGCTTCACAAAACCGGATCACCACCAAGACACAACAGGGAGGAGCAGTTGGCCACACATCGGATTACCAGCGTCAGATTCAGTCGCTACAAGGCATTCGAGAACTTCCAAATGTCTTTGCAGGACTTCAACGTCCTGGTTGGACCCAACAACGCGGGTAAGTCGACCGTCATCGGTGCATTCCGAATCTTGGCCGAAGGCTTGAGGAGGGCAAGGTCACGTAACGCCGAACCCATCGAAGTCGCAGGATTCACGGGTTGGGGCTATCGGCTCAACATCGCCGACCTCCCAATCGCCGCCGAGAACATCTTCTTCGACTATGACGACTCCACGCCGGCCCAAGTGAACTTCCGCCTTTCCAACGGCAATCACCTCAAGCTGTACTTCCCCGAACAGGCTACCTGCTACCTGCTTCCCGAGAGCAACAAGCGAGTACCGAGAACACCTTCGCAGTTCAAAGCCGACTTCGACGTCGAGATCGGATTCGTCCCCATCCTTGGCCCGGTCGAACAGAAGGAACGCCTCTACGAGAAAGAGGCTGCCCGACTGGCATTGCTAACCAGCGGTGCCTCCAGGAACTTCCGCAACATTTGGTACCACTTCCCCTCCGACTTCGAACGATTCCGAGAACTCGTTCGGACAACGTGGCCGGGCATGGATATCGACCCGCCTGAACTCGGTGGCGATGGTCGACAACTCCTGATGTTCTGCCCCGAAGAGCGTCGGCCTCGTGAACTCTGCTGGTCCGGGTACGGGTTTCAAGTCTGGTGCCAGATGCTCACCTTCATCGTCAAGGCTGCATCGGCGAGCACATTGGTCATCGATGAGCCAGACATCTACCTCCACTCCGACCTCCAGCGACAACTCGTGTCCCTGCTGCGCGAGCTGGGGCCCGATATCCTGATCGCGACTCACTCGACGGAAATCATCGCCGAGTGCGACCCCACCAGCCTGCTGAGCATCAGCAAGAAGAAGACGAGCGCTCAGCGCGTCAAGGATGCGTCACAGCTAAAACGCGTCTTCTCAACCCTGGGCTCGAATCTCAATCCAACACTGACTCAATTGGCGAAGACACGGCGAGTGCTGTTCGTCGAGGGGCTCGACTTCCAGATTCTGTCAACGTTTGCCCGCACGCTCGGTGAACAACGAGTAGCCAACAGAGCAGACTTCGCCGTAGTTCAAACCGAAGGATTCAATCCGAAGCGAGCAGTCGACCTTGCAGCGGGGATAGATGCTGCCATTGGCAACCGTGCGCTGCGAGCCGTCGTGTTGGACAAGGACTATCGCTGCGCGGACGAGGTTAGCGATGTCACGAAGGAACTTCAGAAGCACGACTTTCACGTCCACATTCATCACAGGAAGGAGCTCGAGAACTACCTCCTCGACGCAACTGTCATCGCACGCGCAGTCGACGTTCGCCTCTCTGAGAAGGCTCGTCGCTCCGGCGAGGCCAAGCCCACGCCGCCAGACGTGAAAGCCATTCTCCAAGAGGCAATCGATGAGGTTCGTCATGAGACGTTTGCACAAATTCAAGCGCGCGAGGTCGAGTATCGGCGGCGCAAGGCACCACACCTCGATCAGGCAACGATTACCGCCGACATCTCGAAGCGCTTTGATGCCGAGTGGTCATCAGCTGCGGGCAGGTTGTCTCTCGTACCTGGCAAGGATGTCCTGGCCAAAGTCAACGCGCGCCTCCAGGCACTGATCGGCGTGTCAGTCTCGGACGGCCAAATCGCACAGCAGATAAAAGCGAACGAAATCCATCCCGACATTCGGGCGCTGGTCCAGATGATCGCGGCTTTCTGTAAGACCGCAGCAGCCGATTAGGACGTCAACCGCATGACGAAGCGGACTGGTGCGTGTCAGCGGCAGCGGGAAGTTCGCGTCGCGCCTGCCTGCCTGCCTGCCTGCCTGCCTGCAGGTTAAACATAGCGCTCGTTGGCGTGCCGCTGTCGCTCACGCACAGGCGACAGGGCGCTCGGGCCGTACGCAACACCATGGGGGATCATCGCTCCTCCAGTTTGAACACAAGACGGGGGAGGAAAGTTCGATGAGCGAGCCGCGGGAACAGACAGCCGGTAGGGTCGCTGTGCTTGTCGACTGCGACAACACGAGCCCAGAGATCCTCGAGCATGCGCTCCGAGTCGTCGCCCAATTCGGTCGAGTCGTGCTGCGGCGTGGCTACGGCAATCACGGAACCCTCGCCAACAAGTGGCAAGAGGCCCTGGTTCGCCTTGCCTTCACCCCGTGCCTGCAGTACCAGTACGCCTCGGGCAAGAACACCTCCGACATCGCACTGGCGCTCGACGCGCTTGAAGCTCTCTTCGATGACCGCGCAGACACCTTCTGCCTTGTCACCAGCGACTCGGACTTTGCGTACCTGTGCCGCAAACTACGGGAACGCGGCGCCACCGTGCACATCGTCGGTGAAGCCAAGACACCCGACGCACTTCGCAATGCCAGCGATCAGTTCTTCGAGTGGTCCAAGCCAGTCAACCCCGATCAGCTCACGGCCAACGCCGAGCGCAAGGCCGAGTCAACCAAGGTAGAGCCTGCTAAGGCGGACGCAACCAAGCCCGCCGGCAAGCGCCGCCCCATGTTTGTGGTCGAAGCCGTCAGTCTGCTGGCCAGCAACACACCCGAAGGGAAGGTCAGTCTCGGCCCGCTGGGGCAGTACCTCAAGAGAACCGACCCTGCGTTCTCGCCGCAGACCTATGGGCACTCCGGCTTGCTGGACATGCTTCGGACCTATGACCTCCTTGCCGTGCAGCAAGAACCAGGCGGTCATTGGACGGTGAAACTTGCACCCAAGCCCGAGTCAGAACCCGAGCCGAACAACAGTCTGACAGCCTGAGCGTCTCCGCCGCGTGGCAACCAGTCGTCCCCGCGTTGGCCGGTTCTGAGACGAGACGCCGCCGCTTACACATCGCCCATGGGACAGACCTTCACCCGCCAGGAGCTCTACGACCTCGTGTGGTCGCAGCCGCGCACGACGATCGCCAAACAACTCGGCGTGTCAGACGTCTGGGTCGGCAAGCAGTGCCGTACCTCGCACATCCCCATGCCACCGGCGGGCTACTGGGCACGGCTGCAACACGGCAAACGCTCCCTGCGCCCGCCGCTTCCGATTCGCCTTCCCGGCCAGCTTCGGACGATTTCCGTCGGCGAGACAACGCCGAGCGTCTACTGGCGGCGGCAGGAGAGTGTCGACGAGCTCATCCTGCCGCCGGTCATCGACGAGAAGATCGACGCTCAGGTCGAAGCCGCCGCGCGTCTGATTGGCAAGGTCTCCGCTACACGCGACCTGTCCACGCCGCATCAAGGCCTGTCCCGGGTTCTCAAGCGCGAAGCCGATCGGCGGTCGAAGTTTGCGGCCAACGGTTGGAGCATGGACCGCCCGTTGTTCGACGGCCCGATCCATCAGCGACAGCTCCGCCTGTTCAACAGCCTTTGCTCGGCGTTCGAGCGCATCTCCGCAAGAGGCGAGGTGTCCGCCGATAGTGAGTGGATTCAAGGCGTCGGCACCGTGCATCGCCTGAGCCTGAGAGTTGACTTCGGTGGTAGCCAGCTCAACCTGCGGGTTCTCGACCCCAATCTCTCTGCGAGCGAACTGGGGGAGAAGCCACCCTCTGCCACCACGCTTCGCGTGGGCAGCGCTCGCGGAGACTTGCCCGTCCAGGAGTGGAGTGATCGTCCGGGCTGCCGTCTAGAGCAGCAACTAGCAGCGATTGCCAAAGATCTTCTCTACCGCGCGGAGCGAACGTACCGACACGATGCGCAACGCCACTATGAGTGGCGGCTTGAGCGGCGACAGGAACACCTGAAAGAGCTTGAGGCCCAGAGGCTCGAGGCGGAGCGAAGGCGCCTGGCCGCGATCGAAGCTCGAAGAAAGAGGGTCCTCGAAGGCATCAAGTCGATGGCGCTGGATGCACGCACGGCGCAAGACATCCGGACAACGATCGAGCGCCTCGACAACCATCCCGACCTTCGCCTCGGACGGCCAGCAGCATTCGACGGCTGGCGAGCGGAGGCCTTGGCGCTCGCTGATCGGCTTGATCCGATGAACCGATCCCTGGATTCGCTGCTCGCGGATTTCGTCGGAGCGTCAAAGCCCGTGGCATCGGACGCGGATGACGCGTAAGCCAGTCGTTGAACATTTCAGCGGGCTCCTATCAGGGAGCGTGAAGACAACGCACTGACGAAGTACGATCGGCACCTCTAGTCTTTGCGCCCACGGCACAAGATGCGCCTGTCGCGGCGCAAGAGCACTACATTAAGGCATGAAGCCTCAACAGCCCAACGGCAAGCTACGCAACAGGGAGTCGCCTAGCTTCACCCAGCCTTGGCGCCAAAGACCTTGACGAACGTGGTGTGCTTCGCCTCTTGCCACGTCTTCGGCAAGTCGCCGTTGGCCTCCAGCGCTTCGTAGATCTCTCGAATCAAGGGTTGATCGACAACCTTGGCGGACCGCAGCTTGTCCAGCAGCTCGAAGCCGTGCCACACCGCGATGCCGAAGGCGTCGGCCAGCGCGTGCATGCCGAGGTCGTCCGTCACGACGATTCCCGGCTTCACTTGGCCGAGCGCAAGCAACCAACAGTCCGTCGCGCTGGGCGGCGAGCGGCCGCCCCATGTATACACTTCCGGGCCTGCCAACACCCAGCCATGCAGGACGCTTTTCGCGGCTTCGATAGTGGCCTTCTCTTCGTCACTGAGCCGGACCTGCTTGGCAAGGCGTTCGTCCGCGAACTCCTTGCCATCGAACCACGGATAGATGGCCCTCAGTCTGGGGTTGCGGTGAACCTCGTCCTCCACCGATTTGTGGATGGTGAGGACGTAGTTCTTCTGCCCGAACTTGATCCCTACCGCTGGCCTGACACGCTTTGCCAGTCGAAGGTAGGCATTCGTGTCAAGCAGAACTAGCGTCAACGACTGAGTTCTCCGTGCAGCGCAGCGGCGTCCTGCATCGGGATGTCCATGACCTGCTGGACATAACCTGCGCCGGTCCCCTTGCTCTTGATCATTCGCTGCAACGCAGTGAAGAAAGTGCTGCGGAACACGTTTGCGGCCGCCGCCATGTATGCCGCAGGCTCGGGCGGGGTAGGCTCGAAAAGTAGCTCGCTGACCAGGTTGCCGCGCTGGCTGTTGCGCACCGCGTGAATGCCGGTCTCATTGCAACGCAGCGGCGGAAGACCTTGTGCCTTCGCGTACTTGTTGATCTCGCTGAACACGCTGAAGAGAGAAATGCTGTGCGCCATCGCGTACCGCTGCAGCTCGCGGATCTCGCCTGCAGTCGTGCTCTGTCTAGCTACATGCGGATACGCCGCCTCAGCCAGCGTCTTCGGGAAGAGTAGCGCGCCGGCCAAGGCATCGGCAAAGTCTTCGCCCTTCTCGGAGCCGGCCAGATCGGGCGTGTAGACATGCGCGAGCTCGTGCGCCATCCAGAACTTGAAGTCTTCGAGCCTCGTGTCCAGGTTCAAGAAAATGAACGTCACCTGCTCCTGCCGCAGCAGGATGTGCAAGGCATTCTTGTGGTTCTGCTTCTCGCCCCAAAGCACTGGCGCGATGACCGCCCCATTGCTGCCGAACTGATCGATCAGGTGCTCATAGGACAGCACCGCTTGGCCACCAAGACCAATTCGAGTCCGGACCTCTGCCGCCGTGGCCTGAAGCGCGTCGTACTGCGTGGACGGGGACGAAATCTGGACGCGCAGCGAGCGCAGTTCCGGAAGGAAAGGCACCAGCGGTTTCAACAGCGAGCCCATGGCGATCGCCTTGAGGATATGGGCGTCCGTTGTCTTGGCTCCGCCCTTCTTCCGGAACGCGATGACCGGCTGGTTCTCCTCAGGGCTGAGGACCAAGTCCGCGAAGCTCAGCTTGAAGGTCGTGGCTAGCTTGAGTAGCTTGTCGGGGCGCGGGAAATCCGCCCCCTTCATCCAGTTCGTCACCGCCTGAGCCGTGACATCGAGCTCAGTCGCCAGATCCTTCTGGGTCCACCCGCGAGCCTGCAGTGCCTGCCTGAGTTTTTCGCTGTGGATAACTTTGTGCATAGCCGGTGAATTGTTGCCCAACTAGCGCCGCAAATCAAGTTTAATCAAGCGATCTCGTGGGGTTGTTGCTACGGCTACGAACCGGCAGTCTGTTGACGCTCACCCGAACGAAGTACTGTCGACTGCAGTCGACGCTGGGACCAGTAATCAACTCAAGGCCGGCGGCTTCTGCCCAGGCCACCGCTCGACGACTACCGACGCCCGCGCCGGTCGCCAACGACGCCAGGGGCCGAAAGTTCTTCTTAAACACTTCCACATCCGCGGCCCTGACGAACCTTGCGACACGTCGCCCAATGCGCCGGAGCGTGGACGGCAGCAAACCGCGCTGGATCAGGTGATAGGTCACTTGCTGCTTGAGCCCCAGCGCCACAGCTGCATCTGGGATCGACAGCAGCCCTTCAGGCTTGCGCGGGCATCCCAACACCGCCCGCGCAGCATCACGACCAACGAAAAGGTCCCGAAAGCCAGCCGGGCGAGTCGACGTTGCGGCGACGGCGACCGCGCCAACCAGAAGCGCGTCGATGAGTTCGCCAGTGCGAGACGTGGGAACAAGCAACCGCATCGCTTGCGTCACCGTAAGCGTCGGCGCATCGGCCTCGCCGAAGGGCTCGGCCCGATCCGCGACTCGAGCAACCAGCGCCGCTACGGAAGCAGCGCTCACACCAGCCCCCAGCCGTGCGATGTGGCCCGCTTGGGCGAGCACTTCCATCCTAGGCGGTGACAGCCCGAATCGGTCCGCAGCAGCCGTCATGGACAGGGCGTCGGCCCGGCTTGCCCGGAGTCGTTCGACAGTCGAAGGTGCCACGACGATCATCCTGCGGCCTGAGGGCGTGACGCGCCCCACTGGCGACACGCCCAAGGTCACCGCGAGCGAGCCGACGCGTTCCGGGCGCATGCCCAGCGAGACGCCCACCGCCTTCGCGCCAGACGCTGACGCGGTCGCCCGCGAGCGCCAGACCACGGGTGCGTCGACTTCCAGACTCGCCTGCACGAAGCTCGTCAGGTGGCTCATGAGCCATTCGCGGCCGTGGCGATCGAGACGCTTTCGGAGCATGGGCAAGAGGCCCGGAAATGCCTCTCCGACAAGCCGGGCGCGGCTGGTGGGCCCGATCCGAGACTGAACGCGTTCGAGCAGATCGGTGATCGTGCTCGGCGCTCCGAGCATGAGCGCAGCGCCTGCGGTGATGAGCTGCCGCTCCACCTCCACGCTCGCAGCGGAGGCGCGTTTCAGCGGCTTGCCGAACAGCCCATGTCGATCCAGTGCGCCGAGCAGTTCGGCGACGCGCCAGCGACTCTTGATGGGCAGGTACGGCCACCCTTGCCCCGATGGCTCCACATCAGCGGTCAGCAGCGCCGAGATGTCATCCGACCAAACATTGCCGCTGGTCGACAGCAAGCTCGCCCCGCATCGGCACGACAAGAACCGGAGCGTCAGCCACGACGCTTGCTTGCGGCAACCGGGACACGTGTCCTCGAGCCAGCATCGGTGCTCGACGCAAATCGCCGGTCGACGACCCCACTCTGCGCGCCTCAGCGGCGCCGGCTGGCGCAAGCAGGCCAGGCACCACCGAGCGCGGCCAAGGCCTGGCGATGCCACAGACTCGCCCGCTGCTGCACCCAGCCAACTGGGCCTGGCCAGCCCGTTCTCGAAGGCGAGGCGAAGCGCAAAGCCGGGCTGGCTCTCGTTCGCTGTCCGAGACGTTCGGACCAGCAGGCGCCGGGGATCGACCGGCGGATCATCAGCCGCAGCTTGTGTCACGCTTCTTCCCACAGCGACTGTTGCGTCGGGGCGTTGCGAGCAATCTTGTTGGCAGCGTGGTGTGCCTCGCTGATGGAGCGAAGGCGAATCGACGCTGACGGGTCAACCAGGAAGGCCTGCAGGCCTTCTTTGTCGAGGCGCTTGAACAGCGGCACACGGCCCTCGAGGATGTCTGAAAGGATCTGAGCGATGCAGGCCCTCGGCCGCCGCCGCATGTGCAGCCAGTCGCCCATGAGGGGCTGAAGGCCAAGATCAGATGTTGGGACCGGCCGAGACGCGCTGTCCAGCCGGCTCACCAGCGCCGAGATGTCCTGGCGCCGGTACCGCCGCCAGCTACCCAGCTCGATCGGAGGCACGAAGCCCGCATCATGGAGCGCCCAGTACGCCCGCTTGTCGATGGCCAGCTCTTCCAGCAACTCGGGAAAGGTCACATAGGTGGCGAAGAGCCGGCGGACCCGGTCGACCTCTGCGTCCGGCACGAAGACGTAGCGCTTGCGGCCGAACTGGATCCGCTTGACACCATCAAAGTGTCCTTCCTGCAGCAGCAGGTAGAGCATGTTCGGCGGGCAGCCGAGGATCGCTTCGACGGCCTCGAAGCTCATGCAGCCAGGCGGGTGCATCGCTCGGGGCAGAGCGCCGCTTCCGGGCCGTTCGCCGATTGGAGCCGCGGCCAAGAGTCGCTCCCTGAGCTCGACCAGAGGGAGGCGCGACATGATGGTGCGCTTGCGGCACTCGTCTCCAATGAGCCGCGCGACGGCGGCCAGAATGACGCGCCGTCGCGATGAGCCGCCTTGGTCGAGCAAGAAGGCCAATACGCCGGCACGATCTGGCGTGATGTGCAGCCGCTCTTTGCTCAGCCACCATCCGCGATGCTCATGCCGCGGCACGTCCCTGGTCGGGTAGTCTGGCCCGCGATGCGCCGTCACGGCTGCGTCGACCAAGCGCTCTGCAAGTAGTGCCCAGGCAAGCCGGTCCGCGATGACCCCAGGCGCCTCATCCGAGCAGACGGCCTGCTCGAAAGGCTGCCAGATCATGCGGACGTAGGCCAAGCCCACCGGTGTGGGGCACGTGGCACCATCGATGAGCTCGTCTTCCGTGACATCGCAAACCGCTCGTTTGTCAGGGCGTTTGTAGGCGTTGGTGATGGCCGGCTCGACGAGACCATCCTTCAGAACAGTACCGTGGACCGTGCACACGGTCAGGAACGGAATCCTCCAGCGCGCACGAACGTACCTGCCCTGAAGGAAGCACTGTGCGCAGACACGAATCTGCGCCTGCCGCCCAACTGTGGCCCAACCGGGAAGCTTCTCGGTCCCGTAGACGGGCCGTCCGTCATCGCTAAGGGCCGCGATCTGCGGCAACGTGCGACGCATCACCTCGAGGTGAGGCCGCCATGGACGCAGCACGCCGAACCTGCGCACCGCACGACCAAGATAGGTCTCGGTCCACTCGTCCTGCAGTCTGGGCGTTCGCAGGGGCGGGGAAGCGCCCTCAACTTTGCGATCACAGGTTTCCATCTTGAGCTCTGACGTTGCGTCAGAGGTCGCGCTCAGGGGTTGCATACGGTTCTCCCGTTTGGATCAACGGCACGAAGTTGAAGTCCTCCGCGAACGGATTGCGCGTCTTCGGCGCTTCGTTCCAGATCGCAGCGTCGAACGCGGCTTCCAACGTCGCACGCGTCAACGATCGCCCCTTGGTCCGAGCCGCAAGTTCAACCGCCTCCTTTAGCAGATCGACCAGTGGCCGAAGCAGCCCGTTGGTCGCCATGAACACTCTGGGGAGCAGTTCCTTTGTCGTCAGGTCGATCGAGTCGATCCCTTTGAACTTCGCTCGGAAGGAGTGCACTACCGAGCGAAACTCTTCAAGCCTCTTGTCACCAACGATCGAGAACGGCTTGATCGTCCGCCGTCGAGAGAACCTCCCTCGCAGCTGTTCATTGACGTCGAAGAGCTTCATCAGCCGTGGTATGCCGGTCAGCACGAACGGTATCCCGAGCGCGTCCACCACCTCCTTGAGCGCGTCCCCGTACCGGTAGTGCGTCTTCTCTCGACCGCGGTCCACCAGGTGACTCACCTCGTCCAACAGGACTAGTTGCACGCCACAGGCCGTGCATAGCGTCTTGAGTTGCAAGATCGGCTCGTCATCCTTGCCCTTCGTCGCAAAGGGCGAACCCATCGCCTTAAGCAGTTCGACCACGATGCGCTTCGGGGTCGGCAGGCTGGGCATCGACGCCCGCAGGACCGGTATCACTGAGCGATCTGCCAACTCCAGGCGTGGATGCATTCCGGAAAAGACCTCCAAGAGCTTTGACTTGCCAACGCCTGATTCACCGAAGATCACCAGGTGCCTCGGCTTCGCTTTCCGCTGGCCCGTGCGCAGGCATGCCTCCAGCTCCCGCAGAAGCTCCTTGACGTGGGTAACACGTAGAAAGGTCGCGTCGAGTGCATCCTTGATCGACTCCGCCAAGTCCGTCGACGCGGGGGTTTCAATCGTCTTCAGCGGCATGTTCAGATCGCCTCAAGAATCTCAGGAGCCTTGTTGAACGCCGCCGCGTCGATCTCAGGCTTTGGCGGGCGCTTCGGACGCGACGGCTCTTGCGGCTTGCGGACCTTGTGGCTGTCCTCCTTCCGGAGCTTCGCCGCCTTGGTCCGGTCCTTCGCGGCCTTTGAAGCAGCAAGCTTCCCGACCACTGTTCGAATGACTTCCTCGCCGGAGGCCACTTGGATCGAGGCGTCCGGGTCCGCGGCCTTCCGGATCTGTCGCAGCAACTTGTTTTCCTCGATGCTGACGTTGGCGTAGCCTTCCTTGACGTTGTCCACGCGGAAGTACTCCTGTGTGAACGGATCCAGGACGAAGATGTGGCCCAGATCGAGCCGCCGGAATTTCACCGTGACGACCGACTTCGCCGGGAGCATCCGGCGAAGACTGCACAGCCGCTCGCTGTTGTAGCGATGGTTGTTGATCTCGATGCCGCTTCGCCCAAGCGATCGCGTCTCGACATCGCACAGCTCGATGTCCACGGTGTCGGCGTCCATCTTCAAGCGCGGCGGGTACATCTCGGCGCTCTCGGCCCACACCACCGCAGGGCTGCGGCCGTCTAGCCCGCGATGCGGGCGGCGGTGATAGACGTCGATGATCCAGATGTGGATCAATCGTTCGAGCTCGCTCAGCTGAATGCAGGCCTCGTCCTGCAGTTCTTGGCCCTTCCGGTCCGAGACCTTGGCGAGGGAGGTCCCCTTAAGGTGATGGATGAAGCCGTAGTTGAACGTCCTGAAGAATCTTTCGATGAACGGTTTGTCGTTTGGCTGATAGGCGGAGCAGAACTCCAGGACGATGCCCAAGTTGAACATCGCATTCGCGAGTGCACTACCCGCGAACTCGCTGCCGTTGTCTGCCAGGACCTTTTCCATCCACCCATAGCACGCCCACTCGCCGCGAATCTCCGGATACCGCTCTCGGACGTAGTCCTTGGGCATCAGCGCGTGCCTGAGGGCTCCGAAGACGGTCTCGACGTCGTGACTGACCAGAGACAAGAAGAAGCCGATCACACACCGGGAGTAGCGACAGAGGAGCGCCGTCAGGTTCGGCTTTCCGAGGACGTTGCCTTCCTCGTCGACGACCCAGAGATCGACAGGCGTGTGGTCCACTTCGACCACCTGCAAGATGCGAGTGACCTGCCGGGCCGCGATGGAATCGCCGTACCTCCGATTGGCTTCCTTGGCGCCGTGCCGCGCCGCGCAGACGTCGAATGCATACAGCTGGGCCATCCGCTTCTGAACGGTCCGCAGACTCGGCGGCTTCAGCTGGTTGCCCACCGTCCGGTAGGCGTTCTTCCGTTCAAGGTCGACAAGCACCGCATTGCGCACTTCCGAAGCGCTAGAGCGCTTCTGCCCAAGGACGATGGTGTCCATCGCCTCGGTCAGCGAGGCCTCGACTTCATCATCCAGCCGCGATTGCCCGCGCCCACCGCGCCGGTCCAAGCGAGCAAAGAGGCCTCGCACGTCCCGCTGAGCCAACTCGAACTGACGCTTCCAGCGATGGATCGTGCTGATGTGAGGCGGATGCTCCTCGCCAAGCTCTTGCGCCACCCGCGAGATCGCCTCCGGAAGGAGCCGCGGCCTTTCGAATCCCCCCATGTCCCGGATCTTGACGATCCAACTCACTTTGCGCAGGGTTGCCGCTCTTGCCTTTTCGCCCAACCGCTCCATGGACGTGTCGGCGTTGGCCCGCGAGGACCGCAACGGCTCACCGTTGCCCGTGTCGACGCGTCGACCAACCGAGAGCGTGCCCTCAGAGTACTTCTTCAGCAGCTCCGGCACCGACGATTCCCGCAGCTCGCCCGTGTTGACGTTCTCGATCTGCAACTTGTTCGGGAGGACACGCACAACTTCGAAGGGAATGCCGCTGAGGTGGAGGATGTCCTTCGTCTTGAATGGTTGCTGCATGTCGGGCCTCCTACTGCTCGACCGCAGTCTCGGCTGCGCGCACGGTCTCGGCGAAGCTGCGGTCCATCACGCGGCGCAAGAGGTCGTCGCAAACCGCCCGTGCGCGCTGCCACGCGTCACTGGTGGGCTCAGGGTCCTCGTCCGGTTCTGCCACCTCGTTGTGCATTGACCCGAGGTTCGGGCGCAACTTCGGCCAGGGGGCATCGCGCAGCAGCCGCGCCAGGTCGTCCTGGAGGTCCGGATCAGGCTTCAAGTCACTCTCGAGCAGGACAACGAACAGCGTGCCTTCCTCGGCGAAACGCCGGGTCACCTGGTGAAGACGGTCACGCACATCGGGACGCAGGAACTTGCGGTCGGGCTTCACCTCACCCACGACCGTCTCCCGCCACTGCCAGACGAAGTACAGGTCAGGCGTGTAGCGAAAGCTGTGCTCTGGATCGGTGATCTCGAGGTTTGCCGGCTGCGTTCCGAAGCGCCTCACCGACGAGGCCACCTCCAGCACGCGGCAGGCGGCAAGCTCCAGCTGGCTCTCGTAGGCGACGGGGACCGCCGACTTTCTCGACGGGAAGTTTCCCCGGCTGCGCCGGCCACTGCGCGTGACCAACCTTCTTGCGGCGCGCGGGCGCATGTCGCCGGAAACGATCCGCAGGAATGTCGGATCGATCTTGACCTTCTGATACTTCGACATGAGTAGCCTCCTCGGCGGCCAGTACTGGCACCTGAACGTGCCACTGGCCCCGTCGTTTGACGATGTTGTCGCGGAGGGGGGTTGTTCCCCGAAGGTCAGGCTGAGATACTCAAGTCGCGAATAGGTATAGGAGAAGTGCCTGTACCCTCTCAACGGCAAGAGTCCCGCGTGACTCTTGCTGTTTTTCTTTGCGCTATTCGATAGGCGCCTCCTGACTGTCGGCGTTCGCCGACTGAGCTGCCCTGGCCTCAAGGCTTTCGAGAAACCGGCTGCTACGCAGCGCTCGCGCTAGCACGTTCGCAAGGCCTACGCGCTTAGCCCCGCTGAGCGCACGCGCCGCGTCCATGGCCAACGAGACAACCTCGGCCAGGTCGCCCTGACCATCGGCATCGAGGGTCTGCATCACGCGATCGTGTGTAGCAGCCCATCTCAGTTCGACGGCAGCTTGAGGCAACGCCACGAACGATCCTGCTAACCGATCAAGGACGTCATCAGCCGGCACGGGCCTCCGGCCGCGCTCCAGCGCACACAGGTAGCTCGTCCCCAGCCCCGTGTCGATGGCAACGGTCTTCTGACGCAACCCCAACCGCACACGCGCGCCCACCAGAGCGCTCGGCAACTTCAGGTATTTCTTCCCCTTCATCAGACCAAAAGTAGCCCGGTGCCCGTCCACTGGCTAGCTGCACAACAGGCACTCGCACAACTACATCTGTGAGACTTGAAGCGCACGCCCCACACGTCGCGATAATCTCGGCGCGCGGCCTGTCGTGGACTCGGGCGAGCGCTGCCGAACATGCGCTCGTCACTTCATTCGGAAGATTGATGGCCAAGATCATCAGTGCACCGCAGCAGCCGCGTGCGTCTGTATTCGAAGCCCGCTATGGGCTCGCTGAACTTTCCGCGCGAAGTGGCGTTCCGGTGACGACCATCCGTTACTACATTCAGCGCCGGCTACTCGCGAAGGCGCTCGCGTTCACGACGTCCGCGTACTTCACTGACGCCCATCTGAGGCAGCTACAGGTCATCCGAGACCACAAAGAAGCAGGCCGGTCGCTCGAGGAAATCCAGCAATTGCTCAAGCAAGAGCACATTGACTTTGCGCAGGTTCGCCGGCTAGAACACAAACCGGGGGGCGCGGCCCCAGACCACGTACTGGAGATCGGCAACGCCGTAGTTCTCCGTCACAGCGCTTCGCTTCGCGGAATCGAGCGCACGCTCGCCGAACGTGTTCTGCAAGCAGCCTGCGCGGCCGCCGTGCTCTACGCTCGGGAACTCCAGCCCAAACAGCGCCGTGGTCGGCCGATCACAGACAAGCGAAGGGATCCTTAGGCTGTTCGACCGCGGAGCATCGCCGTTGAACCTCGCGCAGGAGCGTGAGCTGCCGAAGCAGCTACGCAGCCATTGCTAGAGATTCCTAGAAGCTCGTGTCCGAGGTCGAGGAGCGCCAACACATCCGGGCGACAGGGACGACGAATGCTCAGCCCTGGCGTAGCACGTACGCGGCGCGCCTAGGCGTCCATGCAAACAAGGTCACCGCCGAGCGTCTGAGACTTCCCCGCTGCGGCGGGTCACGCTCGTGGTCGCAGAGCCACTGGTGGTGGCTGCTACTGACGCAGCAGTTCCTCCGCCATCCCGTCTAGCCGCGACTTCACTGCACGCCAGCCTGGCATGTGTCGATCAAGCAGCCTGTAGAACTTGGGACTGTGATCGTGGCTCGCCAAGTGGCACAGCTCGTGGAGGACCACGTAGTCGATGCAGTCCCTCGGCGCCTGCACCAGTGCGGGGTGCAAAGTGATGCGCCCTCGAGGCGAACAGCTGCCCCACTGGACACGCATCCACTGCAATCGCATGGGTGGGGGCACCGCGACCCACCGCAGTCGACGGGCGATCGTGTCCAACCGCTCGCGCAGCACCTCGCCAGCTCGATGGCGAAGCCAAGCAGCCATCACTGCCTGCACGTCCTGGATAGCTCGGCGTTGGACAGAGACCTCTAGATAGCCTCCCCGCAGCCGGCAGGATGAGGCTGAGGCCGGATCCACCTTGACGCGCAGTCGGTAGCGGCGCCCAAGGTAGTGCACCGATTCGCCGCTGGTGTACTCCCGTTGACGGACGTGCTCCAAGCGAGCCTTGGCCTCCGCCACATGCTGCGCAATCCAGGAAGCGCGCTTTTTCACGGCCTGCGCTACGGCAGTTTGCGTGGCGCCAACAGGCGCATCCACCAAGACTCGCCCGCTCGACTCAACGTGAATGGCCACACTCGACGCCTGGCGCTGCGGCTGCAACCGCAGCGCGTAGGCGATGACATCCTCGCCATAACGAATGCTGAACCGGCCCGCCTTGGCGAGCTGTTCCGACTTCCCGTCGGTCACTGCGATCTCCCGAGACCGAGGCGCGTGATCTGAACGATCTGCTCGACAGCCTCTTTGGCCCGGTCCAGGCCCAGCTTGCCGAACAGCAGCGGCAGCAGTCCCTTGCGAATAGCCGCCTCGATGCTCTGCGGGCTGAGGGAGTTCTCGGCCACGGCCGTCCGTACGACGCCGTCGATCTCCAAGGCCTGCTCCACCATGGCCTGGCGAGCCCCATCATCCATGGCAGCCACGGCGTCATCGCCCAGCACCAGGCGCAGCACCCCGAAGTAGGCTCGAGCGTGGGGCACGTCGGCCAGCAGGTCAGGCGTGCCGGGCGCTTGGCGAGAGGTCACCTGCTCCTCAAAGTCCTTGAACAAGGCGTATTGCTTGAGCGGGTGGTCGAACATCGCCTCGGCCTCGGCGATCGCCTGGCGCAGCAGTTCACCGAAGACCTTCTGCGCGTACGGATCGTCGGCCAGATCCTGCTCAATCGTCTTGCGCAGTCGGGTTCGAATCAAGTCGGTCTCGTTGCGAGTCTTCTCGTCCGACCAGTCCTTCGGATCCTCGACCTGGCCCAGCTGATGCACGAGGTACACACCCTCGGGTTCGCGAACTTCTTTGCCGATCACCTGCTTATCGACCAGCTTGCGGATCTGCTCCTCGTACGCGCTGTAGTCCACCACCTCCATCGCATCCCGTCGGGCCGTCATGCGCAGTTCGGTGAAGAAGCGCAGGTCAGACTTGTAGCGGGCGATCTGCGCTTCTGAGAAGCTCTTGTCTTCGAAGAAGCTTCGGCTCGACAGCGCCGTCTGCAGACACAGGCCGAAGGCTGTCACCGCGGCATAGAAATCGTCGCGCAGCTTCTGTCGCTCGTCGTACTCCTCACCGTCTGGCGCCTTCACGAACTTCGGTGTGAGCACTTGGCGGAACTGTTCCCGGTCCAGCTTGTTCGCGACGTTCTTGAAGAACGACCACATTCGGTCGTGCAGCCCGGGCAGGCGCTTGTACTCGGTGTCGACGTTGCGGTAGAGCCCCTCGATGTCTGCCACGTCGAAGCCGCCCTGGGTGCGCGTCTCCAGGTCTTGGTAGGCGCGGATCGCGGTATCCAGTTCCTTCAGGATGCCGCGATAGTCCACCAACACACCATACCGTTTGTCGTCGTGCAGCCGGTTCACGCGGGCGACGGCCTGAATCAGGTTGTGGCCCTTCAGCGGCTTGTCGATGTAGAGCACTGTGTTGCGCGGCTCGTCGAAGCCGGTGAGCAGCTTGTCCACGACGATCAGCAGGTCTGGCCCGTCATCGGTGCCGAAGTCGGCCACCACCTGCTTCTCGTAGGCCTCAGCATCCAGCCCACTGGCCAGCACCGTCTGCTTCCACCACTTCTGCACCTCGGGCAGCTTGTCTTCGTCTATCTCGGCGTTGCCCTCGCGCGTGTCAGGAGGCGAGATGACGATGGCGCTGGTGACGAGGCCGGTGTCGTCCAGCGCATTCTTATAGCGGATAGCGTCCAGCTTGCTGTCGGTGGCTACCTGCCCTTTCAGGCCGAGGTCCAGCTTCTTGATGTTCTCGCTGAAGTGTGTCGCAATATCCCACGCAATCAGCTCGATGCGGCCCGCCGCGCCGTAGATGGCGCCCTTCTTGGCAAACTTCCTTTTCAGGTCTCCCCGTTGCGCGTCGCTCAGGCCCGCGGTGATCTTGTCGAACCAGCGGTTGACCGCCTCTTCGTTGATGGTCAACTCCGGCACGCGCTCTTCGTAGAGCAGCGGCGCGACGGTCTCGTCTTCCACGGCCCGCTGCATGGTGTAGGCATGCACGATGGGGCCGAACTTGTTGGAGGTCTTCTCGTCTTTGAGCAGCGGCGTGCCGGTGAAGGCGATGTAGGCCGCTCGCGGCAGCGCCTTCTTCATGCGCTCGTGTGTCTCTCCACCATGGCTGCGGTGGCCCTCGTCCACCAGCACGATTAGGTTGGGTGACGGGTTTCGGCACTCCGGCAGCTTGGAAGCCGAGTTGAACTTGTGCACCAGCGTAAAGGTGATGCGCTCCGTGCCGCTGCCGATGCGACGCGCCAGATCTCGGCCGGTCATGGCGCGGCTCTTCTCGCCATCCTTCAAAGAAGCGATGGCTGAGCCAAAGGCGCCGCCAGAGATGAAGTTGCGCGATAGCTGGCCCTCCAGGTCTACCCGGTCGGTCACCACCACCACGCGGCACTCGGCCAGCGCATCGACCAGCAGCAACGCCTTGGTGAGGAACACCATCGTGAAGCTCTTGCCCGAGCCCGTGGTGTGCCAGACCACACCACCCTCGCGCCCGCCGTCGGGCCGAACCTGTCGGATGCGGGCCAGCAAAGCGCGGATGCCGAAGAACTGCTGGTACCGCGCGACGATCTTGCCCACCTTGCGGTCGAACAGCACGTAGCTGCGCAGGAACTCCAGCAGGCGCGCCGGCATCAACAGGCTGATCAGCAGGCGGTCCTGGTCGGTGGGCTCCATGGGGTGGGCCCACAACGACTCGAAGTACGTCGCCAGGGTGGCCGGCTTGCTCTCGAACAATCGGCTGCGCACCTCTGGCGGCAGCGCTGCGTTCTTCACCGCGGCATGGTGGGCCGCGTCGAAGTCTTCCTCCCGCCAGCGCGCCCAGAACTTAGCCGCCGTGGCGGTGGTGCCGTATCTGCCCTCGGTCTGGCTGACGGCCATCAGCAGCTGGGCGTACCCGAAGAGCTGGGGAATCTCGTCGGGCCGCTGGTTGCGCAGGTGCTGGCTGATGCCCTCGGCCACCATCGACTTGCCGGCATGCGTAGACTCGGGCCGCTTGGCCTCGATCACCACCAGCGGCAGGCCGTTGACGAAGCACACCACATCCGGCGTGCGATGGTGCGTGCCCTGGGCCGACAGCACCTCCAGTTCTTCGGTGACATCCCAGCGGTTGGCCGCAGGGTCGGCCCAGTCAATGACGGCGATCGTTGGCTGGTGCTTCTTGCCGTCGGGCATGAACTCGGTGACGGTGATGCCCAGTGCCAGCTTGCCGTACAGCCGCTCGTTGGCGGGCAGCAGCCCTTCGGCCAAGCTGACGGCCGACAGTTCGCGCACAACCTGCTCGATGCCGCTGCTGGACAGCGGGTACCACTGGCCCTTGTACTCGTAACGTCGGGTCTGCAGCACCTCGACCAGGCGGGACCGCAGGATGACCTCGCGCGTGCCGCCGCGCAGCGACAGCGCCTGAGCTGTGGTCAGGAAGTTCCAGCCCAGGTTGCACAGCAGGTGCAGCGCCGGGAGGTGCGCCGCGTACTGCTCCTTCGAGTTGGGAGCAGCGGAAGTCATCAGTTTGACTCCACCGGTCGCGAACTTGCCCAACGGGGTTGCGTGAGAAGGCGGATCAGCGCCGTGCGTTCGTGCTTTAGCTGAGCCAGTCGGCGAGCGTACGCATCTGCGGCCGTTTCGAGTAGAGAAAGCGCGCGCGCCACACGTTTCTGTACTTCAAGCACGGGCACTGGAACCTCGGCGTCGCAAAGTACACGTGTGTCCAGCCTGCCTGTCCCATGGCCAGCAGTCTCTACTGATGCAAGTAGTCGTGGCTGTTGGGCAAGCAGCACATGCGCGAGAAACTCAGAGTCGACACCGGGGCTCGGCAGGATGGCCTTGACGTCCTGATTGAAAGTTGATTCCCGGCTAGTCAGTGACACCGGAATTCGCCGCATCAGCGTCATCCCCCTGACCAACACCAGAACAGTATTGGCAGGGACCGCGCGCAACCGTTGCTGGGCCGCTTCGCTGATCGACAACTCGCTGCGATCAACACGAAAGCTCTTCATGTCCTTTGCAGTAATCCACGGAGTGCTCCCCATCCAGTACTCCTCGCGGCTTGTGTCTGGGGTGCCCCCTGAAACCAACTTCGCAACCTCGTCGAGAGACGCAATGCGAACTGCCTTATCTGCTGCAAGTCGCCGGACCAGATGCATCCGTTCGAGTGAGACCTGCTTCTCGGCAGTGGCGAGAAGGCTGGCGGTCACCTGGATCGCTCGGTCCCAAACGCGCAGCGTTTCGACAACCCGGCCCTGTACGTCCAACGAAGGAATCCAAGCCGGAATCTTTGCGAAATCGTCAAAGTAGAGTCGTAGGCGGTCCTCCGTCAGCCCATAGGAAAACGCCCAGCAGAGATGTTTCAGGCGAGGAGCTTCAAGCAAGTACGCAGCGAACTCCGGTCGCACTGTCTCTTTGGGCTTGAGAACCACATAGGCTGGACTGACGACCCCGTCGACATTGGCCAGACCAAACGCGCCCTGCCACATCCGCATGGTGTTGTAGGCGATGTCTCCGGCCTTCACGAGGCGATGCTCTTCCGCGGATAGCGCGGACTCTTGCTTGCGATCCATCTCGTCGCGATCGACGAGTCCGTCATTCATCGTGACCGACAAGGTGGGCAGTCCTTGGCTGCCACGCTCCTTGCGGTTCTCGAACAAATCGCCAAGTCGGCATTGTTGCCATCCTTCAAGCAGCGCGACGCCCTCCCTTGGTCGCAAGCTGCGGTTCGGAATTCCACGCGAAGCGGCAACGGGATCGATAGGCAGGGCCTCACTCATAGCCCAGTTCCTTGAGGTAGCCGTCCATTTGCAACTCCAGCTGGGCCAGTTCCGCCTTCAGTTGCTCCCGCTCACGCTTCACGGCCATCAGGTCGATCTCCGCCTCTTCCTCGAAGGTGTCGACGTAGCGCGGGATGTTGAGGTTAAAGTCGTTCTCACCAATCTCCGCTGGCGTGGCCAGGTGGGCGTAACGCGCCACGGGCTGGCGCGCGGTGGCCGTGTCCAGGATGCGCTGCAAGTCGACCTCGCGCAGAAGGTTCTGGTTCTTACCGGCCTCGAAGTCGCGGCTGGCGTCGATGAACAGCACCTTGTCGTCGACCTTGTGTTTGCGGAACACCAGCACTGCGGCCGGGATGCCAGTGCCATAGAACAGCTTCTCGGGCAGGCCGATCACCACGTCGAGCAGGTTCTCCTCGATCAGCTTCTGGCGGATGCGCCCTTCGGCCGCACCTCGGAACAGCACGCCGTGCGGCACCACCACGGCCATGCGGCCGGTGCCAGGCTTCATGGTCTCGACCATGTGCAGGATGAAGGCGTAGTCGCCCTTGGTGCGCGGCGGCACGCCGCGGCGGAAGCGGCTGAACTTGTCGGCCTCGGCGCCTTCGAAGCCCCACTTCTCCAGGCTAAAGGGCGGATTGGCCACCACAATGTCGAAGTGCTTGAGGCTGGCCGTGCCGTCCAGCAGCTTGGGGTTGCGGATGGTGTCGCCCCACTCGATGCGGTGGTTGTCCTCGCCATGCAGGAACATGTTCATCTTGGCCAGCGCCCAGGTGCTGCCGATGGCCTCCTGCCCGTACAGCGCATATTTGCGCGCACCGGTGCGCTGGCGAATCAGCCGGCCGCACTTCATCAGCAGCGAGCCGGAGCCACAGGTGGGATCGCAGATTTCGTCGCCGGGCTGCGGGTCCATCAGCCGCGCCATCAGCGTCGACACCTCGGGCGGCGTGTAGAACTCACCGGCCTTCTTGCCGCTGGTGGACGCGAAGTTCTTGATCAGGAACTCGTAGGCGTTGCCGATCACGTCGAGCTGGCCGACGCGGCTCTCGCGCAGGTTCAGCTCGGGCTTGGCAAAGTCTTCCAGCAGGTGGCGAAGGATGTCGTTCTTCTGCTGCTCGTCGCCCAGCTTGTTGCTGTTGAAGCTGATGTCCTGGAAGACATCGCGCAGCTTGCCGAGGTTGGCCTCTTCGATGGCGTGCAGCGCCTTGTCGATGCGCTCGCCGTTGCCCGGGGTGTGCCGCTGGGAGTACAGGGCGCTGAAGCTGGCGTTCGACGGGAGCACGAAACGCTCGTTCTTGAGCATCTCCTCGATCAGTTGCGGGTGGTCGCCGTACTGCTGCTTGTAGTTGTCGTAGTGGTCCTGCCAGACGTCGGAGACGTACTTCAGGAAGAGCATCGTGAGGACGTAGTCCTTGTAAATGCTGGGGTCCACGGTGCCGCGGAAGGTGTCGCAAGCAGCCCAGACGGCGGCATTGATGTCGTCTTGACTGATGGTGGTGTGGTTCATTGTTTGTGGTTTCACGCCTGGTCGATGCCGGCGGCTCGTGCAAGCTCGCCAGCGATGGCAGCGAGTTCTTGCTCTCGGTTGAGGATGAGTCGTGAGAGGATGTGCCGCTCTCTCGCCGCTGCTTCAGCCAAGGCAACGATGCGCAGTTGATGCTCGACTGGCGGCAACGCGAGGTTGAGAGCTTCGATCTCCGCGATGCGGACGCTGAGTTGGTTGGTCCCCTCGGCGGCCACACGCAGCTGCTTCTGAATGGGCGGCTGGTTGATCTGCCACGCCAGGAAGGCCGGGACCAGACTGGAACCTGGGCGGACTCGCAGATGCATCAGATGCGGCCCGCAGACGGCCGGGTCGGGCGGGGGGCTGACACACGCAGCGAAGAACCGCTGCCCCCGGGGGACGAATAGGACGTCGTGGGCGTGAAGCCAGTCCGGCTCCTTGCGCCCGGTCAGCTCGGCCCGGAGCACGCCGCTCCACTCAACGCCCAGGGCCGGGTCGATGTCCTTCATCTGGACGACCGGCACCCCGCCCGAGTGCACCTCTGTAAGTGCACCCCGGAAGGGGTAGCCCGATCGGATGGCAGCAAGGTCTGCCAGCCTGTGTTCTTTTGCATCAATCACGATGAAGCCGATTTTGCTTGACAGGCGACGTGTCGGCAAGCACCATTCGCTCCATCAAGTTCTGCGTCATTTTGATTGACGCACACAAAGCAGGGGCCGCCGTGATCCAGCCTGACTTGCCGAAGGGAATCCAGCGCATAACTGCGCTGCCGCATCCCGACTTGCTCGACCTGTGGAAGTCCATCGTCGTTGACGAGGACATCAAGAGCCGGCTGCTGTCGCAGGCCGTCGTGAGCTTCACCGTGCGCCCGAAGGTGAGCCGCACAGTGCTTCCGATGCACGGCGCCATCTTGCTGGTCGGTGCGCCGGGCACCGGCAAGACGTCGCTGGCCAAGGGGCTGGCGAACGAGTTGGCTCGCCTGATGACTCAGACCAAGTTCACGCTGCTGCAAGTCGACCCCCACGCGCTTGCCAGTTCGATGATGGGCAAGACGCAGAAGGCCGTGTCTGACCTGTTCGGCCAGACCGTGGCCGAAGCCGCCTTGAAAGGGCCAACCATCGTCTTGCTCGACGAGGTCGAGACGCTGGCGGCTGACCGCAGCAAGCTCAGCCTGGAAGCCAACCCGGTGGACGTTCACCGGGCGACAGATGCTGTGTTGGTGCAGCTAGACGCTCTGGCCGAGGCGCACCAGAACATCCTGTTCATCGCCACCAGCAACTTCCCTCAGGCAGTGGACGCGGCGTTCACCTCTCGGTGCGACCTGGTGCTCGAAGTGCCGCTGCCCAACCTGAAGGCCTGCGAGCAGATCCTGACGGACTGCCTCGTCGGCCTGGGCAAGACGTTCACCGGCATCGAGCAGCTGCCCCAGTCGCACGGCTACGCGGCGCTGATCAAGGAGGTGCACGGTCTGGACGGCCGCGCCATTCGCAAGGTGGTGGCCAACGCGTTGACCTCACGGCGAGAAGTAGCGCTCAAGCCGCAGCTTCTCAGCCTCGAAGACATCCGCACCGCTGCCAAGCTGGCCAAGGCCGCCCGCGTGAAGGAGAAGCAATGAGCAGCGCCACGGTGGTTAAGCGGGTGGTGTGCAGCACGCCGAGGCGCGACTCGGTCGAGACCTGGGACAAGGTGGTGGAGATCCTCACGCAGGGCAAGCAAAGCGCGGCGCGCGAAGAGCTCGCCGGTGTCGCGGGCATCGCGGCGTCCATCATCACCGAGAAGGCCCCGAAGGACGCGGCCATCACGGTCACGTGCGACGGACCGAGGACCCGCATCTACTGCCTGTACGACGAGGACGCCATAGACGGCAGCGACGCCAAGGAGGACGCGCTGGGCTACGACCCACTGGCAGGAGACTGGTCGCTTTCGCTGCCCTGTCCGGCCGACGACCTGGCATGGGTGCAGCGCGCGCTGAAGGCCAAGAGCAAGCGCATCACCGCACGCGACATGACCGAGAAGCTCGGAGGCGAGCAGCCAGCAGCGTCCACAGCCACAGAGGCATCCAAGCAGGCCGCGGACTTCTCCTTTGATGCGAACGCCTTCTTGAAGTCATGAGCGCGGTCGCTGTTTACTCGTACGCCCACTCGGTGGCCTATGTCACCGACAACATGCTCAAGAGCCTGAAGGACATCGTCGTGCTGAGCGGTCTGGATCCCCAGGCGCTCGTCGGCGACTGGAACACCCTGCATGCGGGCATCAAGCGGTGGATCGAGACCAAGCACCTCGAACGGGTAAGCCTGGAGATCTACCACCCGGTGACCGACAAGCTCATCACGCGCTGGGACCTCGACATCGCCTACACCTGGTCGTCCGAGGCCGGCAACTTCTGGGCCGACACGGATGCCCTGCGCTACGCCATCAAGAAGCAGGGCGTGCAGCCGGCCGAAGCGCTGTACCGCGTCATCGTGAAAAACAAGGACGGCCGCCCCGATGTGGTCGGATGGTCGGCCACACAGTTCCGTTCCACCGAGGGCATGGTGCGGCAGAGCATCGGCACAAACGTCGAGCACAACGGACTGGGCGCCAACGCCAGCTACTGGAGAACCAAGTGACTCTCACCATCGACGAGGCCTTCCGCAAGTTCAAGAGCCGTCTTGAGCTCAACCAGCGCGAGCAGGACAACGCGAGCGCCCGGCACAAAGAGGTGCGGGAGTACCTGTACACCAAGTTCGACATCGAGGGCGACTTCCTCACCGGCTCCTATGCGCGCTACACCAAAACCAAGCCGCTGAAGGACATCGACATCTTCTTCCCGATGAAGAAATCCGAGCGCCACTACCGCGACAAGGCGGCTGGCGTCGTGCTCGACGACTACAAGACTGTCCTGGTCGACAAGTACGGCAGCGCCGCCGTGCGCCGGCAGAGCCGATCCGTCAACGTCGACTTCGGCGTGCAGGTCAAGGACGAAGACAAGACGGACTACAAGATTCTGAGCATCGACGTTGTGCCGGCCTTCACCTCCGGCAGCGACTACGAGATCCCTGACGGGGACACCGGCACGTGGATCAAGACGAACCCGAAGATCCACGCCGACAAGGCCGTCACGGCACATCAGAACTACGCCAGCGAGTGGAAGGGCCTGGTGCGGATGGTTAAGTACTGGAACAACAACCCCAAGCACGGTGAGAAGCCCATCAAGCCGTCGTTCCTCATCGAGGTGATGGCACTGGATTGCCTGCACGGGGGGTGGGGCGGGCAATTCGACCGCGAGATCCAATCGTTCTTCGCCACGTTGGCCGACCGCATCGGCGAGGTGTGGCCGGACCCTGCTGGGTTGGGCCCGCCCATCAGTAACGCCATGGACGCCCAACGTGTAGCGCGAGCCAAGCTGCTGCTGGGAACAGCTGTCGCCCAGGCGAACCAAGCCATCCACCTGGTGCGTCAAGGCCGTCACGGGGACGCCTTGCGGGCCTGGCGTGAGTTGTTCGGCCCTATGTTCCCGCTGAGCTGACATCCCAGCGGCCACGACCGAAGACACCCGGAGTCCTGAATGACCCTCGCAGTCAACACCACGCGCCACGGCAACGCATTCCAAGCTCGCGTGTTCTGGACGTACGCCGCGCGCCTTCTTGATCCATCGAGCAACGTCCAGCGGGTTGGGTTCGAAGGCGGACCAAGGGGCTTCGACGATGTCTGGGTGGAGTACGCACACAACAAGGGGCCACAGAACCAGTTCGGTCATCGCCTGCATGTCGAGCGCTACCAGTGCAAGTGGCATGCGTCCAACGGCACCTATACGCATATCAACCTCACCGAGCCGTCCTACTCGGGGGCCGAGAAGGTCTCGCTGCTGCAGCGGGCGCATGACGCCCACCGGTGCGATGTCGGAGCTGGTCAGGTTTCGCGCGTCAAGCTGATGACCAACCATCGGCTCGATAGCGCCGACGTGCTCTACGAGCTGGTCAGGACCCAAGACCACACTCTGCGCCTAGACGACTTCTTCGCGGGTACGACGCGAAGGAGTAAAGCGTTCCTGGCGCGGGAGCTGTGGAAGCAGCACTTGGCGATTGACGACGCCGAGCTGAAGGGGCTCGCCGCTGCGCTCGCACTGGCGACGGTGTCGGAATCGCTGGACGAAGTGCGTCGGCAGATGGACTTGGCATTTCGCGCTTACGGAATTAGGCCGTCGGACCCAGGCTCTGCCACAACGCAGTACGACGATCTACCCTACATCTGGCTGGGCCAGGGCCGCAACGAGTTCGATGGCAAGTCGTTCCGGGAAGCCTGTGACCAAGAGGGCTTGCTAGCCCCTGGCGCCCCGCCGCCGCACATCAGTATCTTTGGCGTCAAGTCCTTCGAGCACAGTTTCGACCGGCTCGAAGCGCGCTGCGACGACGTGCTCGACTTGGTTCCGTCTTTTGACGGCCGCTACATTCGCTCTGGAGTCTCGTGGGAGACCGACCTGCTGCCGCGGCTAAGTGGCTTGATCGAATCTGCCGCGCAGACCGGTCCTCGACTGCGCCTGGCGATGGATGCACACACAACGCTTGCGTTCGCCGCGGGTACCATCTTGGACACGAAATCAGGGCGCGTCGTTGAGCTTCAGCAACGTACACGCTCAGGCATGCAGGTGTGGTCAGCCGATGACGCTCAGACGGACGCCACTTGGCCGGACTGGCGGTTCGACGAGCACGACCTGCAACGCGAGGGCCGGGACATCGCTGTGGCAGTCTCGGTCAGCCGTCCAGTGCAAGCCGACGTACGCCGGTACCTGCAAGGGGCGTCTGACGTCGGGCTTCTCGTGTGCGCCGACTTAGGCGGCGGTGCGGCGCAGACAGCTGTGCTTAACGGCGCTCACGCAGATGCGCTTGCCGAACGACTGGCCAACTACATCAAGGACTTTCGCGCCAAAGCGAGCGGACCCACTTCGCCGCAGGTGCACTTGTTCATCTCGGCCCCTTACACCTTCAGCTTCTTCCTGGGTCGACACGCGAAGCTGCTCAAGCCGGTGGTCTTATACGAGTTCGATTTCGATGGGGATCGAAGTGGCTCGTACGAGCCCTCGTTGACGATGGTTAGCAGGCAAGTGTCGGCACCAGCCGCGTAGTTGCGACGATCCTCCACTTTCGCCGACACGAGCAGGCCAACGCCAGCGCTGAACAACCTCGCGCGTCGGACGGGGCCGAATCCTTTGGCTGGCAAGTGGTCGGCCGTTCGCAACAACTGGCGGCAGGTACGACGCAGAACTTCTGCGCATTTCGCAGTTAACCCTGCGCCCTACGCGCCCCTGACGCATCACACGTCAATATTCGCCGCCCTCAACGCATTCGTCTCGATGAAGTCGCGCCGCGGTTCCACCTCGTCGCCCATCAGCATGGTGAACACGCGGTCGGCCTCGATGGCGTCGTCGATCTGCACGCGCAGCAGGCGGCGCACCGTGGGGTCCATGGTGGTTTCCCAGAGCTGCTCGGGGTTCATCTCGCCCAGGCCCTTGTAGCGCTGGCGGCCCACGCTGTTCTCGGCCTGCTGCATCAGCCAGGCCATGGCCTCGCGGAAGTCGGCCACCTTGGCGTCCTTCTGCTTCTCGCCCTCGCCCTTCTTCACCACGGCCTCGGTGGACACCAGGCCCTTGAAGGCGAGGCCGGCGGTGCTGAGGGCTTCGTAGTCGGCGCCGTGCACGAAGTCGGCGGTGATGACACTGCTCTTGGTGTTGCCGTGGTGGCGGCGGCTGATGCGCAGCAGGTGCTTGTCGAGCCGGGCGTCGAATTCGGCGCTCACGTCGGCATCGTGCAGCGCGGCCTTCAGCGCGGCGGCCGAGGTCTCGGCATCGGCCAGGGTGTCGAGGTTGAGCACCAGGCCGTCGGCGATGGCGCGCAGCGCCTCCACGTCCATCCAGTTGGCCAGGCGGGCGGTCACGTTGTTGGCCAGCACGTACTGGCGCGCCAGCGACTCCAGCGCGTCGCCCAGCAGCACGGTGCCGCCCACGCCGGTTTCCAGCCGCGCGTCGCGCAGCGCCACGCGCAGCAGGTAGGCGTCGAGCTCGTGGCCGTCTTTCAGGTACTGCTCTTCCTTGCCGAGCTTCACCTTGTAGAGCGGTGGCTGGGCGATGTAGATGTGGCCACGCTCCACCAATTCGGGCATCTGGCGGTAGAAGAATGTGAGCAGCAGCGTGCGGATGTGGGCCCCGTCCACGTCGGCATCGGTCATGATGATGATGCGGTGGTAGCGCAGCTTGTCGGGGTTGTACTCGTCCTTGCCGATGCTGGTGCCCAGCGCGGTGATGAGCGTGAGGATCTCGTTGCTGGTCAGCAGCTTTTCGAAGCGGGCACGTTCCACGTTCAGGATCTTGCCGCGCAGCGGCAGGATCGCCTGGAACTTGCGGTCGCGGCCCTGCTTGGCGGAGCCGCCGGCGGAGTCGCCCTCCACGATGTAGATCTCGCAGAGCGCCGGGTCCTTCTCCTGGCAGTCGGCCAGCTTGCCGGGCAGGCCCATGCCGTCGAGCACGCCCTTGCGGCGCGTCATCTCGCGGGCCTTGCGGGCGGCCTCGCGGGCGCGCGCGGCCTCGACGATCTTGCCGCAGATGATCTTGGCGTCGATCGGGTTCTCGAGCAGGTAGTCGGTGAGCAGCTTGCCCACGATCTCTTCCACCGGGCCCCGGACCTCGCTGGACACCAGCTTGTCCTTGGTCTGGCTGCTGAACTTGGGCTCGGGCACCTTCACGCTCACCACGCAGGCCAGGCCTTCGCGCATGTCGTCACCGGCGATCTCGACCTTGGCCTTCTTGGCGAGTTCGTTGTCCTCGATGTACTTGTTGATCACCCGCGTCATGGCCGCACGCAGGCCGGTGAGGTGGGTACCGCCGTCGCGCTGCGGGATGTTGTTGGTGAAGCACAGCACCTGTTCGCTGTAGCCGTCGTTCCACTGCATCGCCACTTCGACACCGATGTTGGTGTTGAACTCGCTCATCTTGTCGCCCAGCGCGTGGAAGATGTTGCCGTGCAGCACCTTCTTGCCGGTGTTGATGAACTCCACGAAGCCCTTCACGCCGCCGGCGTAGGCGAAGTTGTCTTCCTTGGCGTTGCGCTCGTCGACCAGGCGGATCTTCACGCCGTTGTTCAGGAAGCTCAGTTCGCGCAGGCGCTTGGCGAGCACGTCGTAGTGGAAGTCGATGTTGGTGAAGATCTCCTCGTCGGGCAGGAAGTGCACTTCGGTGCCGCGCTTCTCGGTGTCGCCCACGATGGCCATCGGCGAGACCTCGAAGCCGTTGCGCATCTCCAGCACGCGGTCCTGCGGGAAGCCCCGGCGGAACTCCATGAGATGCACCTTGCCCTCGCGGCGCACGGTGAGGCGCAGCCACTTGGAGAGCGCGTTGACGCAGCTCACGCCCACGCCGTGCAGCCCGCCCGAGACCTTGTAGCTGTTCTGGTTGAACTTGCCGCCGGCGTGCAGCTCGGTCAGCGCGATCTCTGCGGCACTGCGCTTGGGCTCGTGCTTGTCGTCCATCTTCACGCCGGTGGGGATGCCGCGGCCGTTGTCGGTGACGCTGATGGAGTTGTCGGAGTGGATGGTCACCACGATGTCGTCGCAGTGGCCGGCCAGGGCTTCGTCGATGGAGTTGTCGACCACCTCGAACACCAGGTGGTGCAGGCCGGTGCCATCGGACGTGTCGCCGATGTACATGCCGGGCCGCTTGCGCACAGCCTCCAGGCCTTCCAGGATCTGGATGGAGCCCTCGCCATAGGCCACCGACGCGTCCGAACCCACCGAGATGGCATGGCCTTCTGCCGACGGCACGGGTTGCTGCGTGACGCCGCTCTGGGCGTCGTGTTGCGGGGTCTTGGGGTCGCTCATGGGGGCTCTTTTCCATCACGGGGCCGGCGGGCCGGCCCCTTCAAAAACGCGGCAGCGGGCTCGCGGCCCGCTGTGCTGGTGTTGGCTGGGTTGCGGGCTAGATCCGCATCGGCATCACCACGTACTTGAAGCCGCCTTGCTCGGGCACGGTGACGAGGGCCGAGCTGTTGGAGTCCTGCAGCGACAAGGTGACCATCTCCTGGCCCATGTTGGCCAGCACGTCCATCAGGTAGGTGACGTTGAAGCCGATCTCGATGGCGTCGCCGCCGTAGTCGATTTCGAGCTCTTCCTTGGCTTCTTCCTGCTCGGCGTTGCTGGAGGCGATGCGCAGCGTGCCGGGATCGAAGTTCAGGCGCACGCCCTTGAACTTCTCGCTGGTCAGGATGGCGGCGCGCTGCAGGCTGGCGAGCAGCGGCACACGGCCCAGCGTGACGTGGTTCTTGTGGTTCTTGGGGATCACGCGGTTGTAGTCGGGGAACTTGCCCTCGACCAGCTTGGTCACGAACTCCATGCCCGAGAACGCGAACTTGGCTTGGTTGCCGGCGAAGCGCATCTCGATGGCAGTGTCTTCGTCCTTCAGCAGGCGCTGCAGCTCCAGCACGGTCTTGCGCGGCAGGATGACTTCCTGCTTGGGCATCTCCACGTCGAGCGTGGCCTGGGCCAGTGCCAGGCGGTGGCCGTCGGTGGCCACCAGCGTCAGGCTCTTGCCCTCGGCGACGAACAGGATGCCGTTGAGGTAATAGCGGATGTCGTGCACCGCCATCGCGAAATGCACCTGGGCGATCAGCGCCTTCAGGCTCTTCTGCGGCACGCTGAAGGCCGGACCGAAATCGGCCGCCTCCTGCACCAGCGGGAAGTCCTCCGCCGGCAACGTCTGCAGCGTGAAGCGGCTCTTGCCACCGGTGAGCGTGAGCTTGTTCTGCGCGCTGCTGAGCGTCACGTTCTGGTCAGCCGGCAGGGTGCGCAGGATGTCGATCAGCTTGCGGGCCCCGACCGTGGTGCTGAAGTTGCCGGCGTCGCCGTCGAACTCGGCCTGGGTGCGGACCTGGATCTCGAGGTCGCTGGTGGTGAACTCGATCGTGTTGCCGGTCTTGCGCATCAGCACGTTGGCCAGCACCGGCAAGGTATGACGCCGTTCGACGATGCCGGCGACGGCTTGCAGTGCACCCAGAAATTTTTCCTGCGGGCTCTTCAAGACAATCATTTAAACCTCTTCAGGTAGTCGTTTTAGTAGGGGCCGGCACTTCGTGTGGACAAGGCCATTTTCGCTTGTTCCGGCAATCACTTAGCTGGGCTTCAACCCTGTGGGCCGTGGCTCGGTTTGCGCGGGAGCCGCCGACAACAACTCGGGTGCCTGGGCTCGGGCTGTGGATGACCCTCTGCTTGTTCCGGAGTTGTCCCCAGCTTTGTCACTTGACGGCCTCGGCATGCGCATGCTTCAGCCCTTGAGGGTCTGTTCCAGCACGTGAAGCTGCTGGTTCAGTTCGGTGTTCTTGCCGCGCTCGCCGCCGATCTTGCGCACCGCATGCAGCACGGTGGTGTGGTCACGACCACCGAACAGCTCGCCGATCTCGGGCAGGCTCTTCTGCGTCAGTTCCTTGGCGAGGTACATGGCGATCTGGCGTGGCCGCGCGATGCTGGCGGGGCGCTTCTTGGAGTACATGTCGGCGACCTTGATCTTGTAGAAGTCGGCCACCGTCTTCTGGATGTTCTCCACCCCGACCTGGCGGTTCTGGATCGACAGCAGGTCCTTCAGCGCCTCGCGGGCGAGCGCGATGTTGATGTCCTTCTGGCTGAAGCGCGCATAGGCCAGCACCTTGCGCAGCGCGCCCTCGAGTTCGCGCACGTTGGCGCGCACGTTCTTGGCCACGAAGAAGGCCACGTCCTCGGGCATCGGCGTGCCCTCGACGTCGGACTTCTTCATCAGGATGGCCACGCGCATCTCCAGCTCGGGCGGCTCGATCGCCACCGTGAGCCCGGCATCGAAGCGCGAGGTGAGGCGCTCGTCGATGTCGGCCAGCCCCTTGGGGTAGGTGTCGCTGGTCATGATGATGTGCGCGCGCTTGGCCAGCAGCGCCTCGAAGGCGTTGAAGAACTCCTCCTGGGTGCGCTCCTTGCCGGCGAAGAACTGCACGTCATCGATCAGCAGCAGGTCGAGCGAGTGGTACTTGGCCTTGAGCTCGTCGAAGGTCTTGCGCTGGTAGTTCTTCACGACGTCGGTGATGAACTGCTCGGCGTGCAGGTAGAGGATGCGGGCGTCGGGCTTGTCGCGCAGCAGCGCGTTGCCCACCGCGTGGATCAGGTGGGTCTTGCCCAGGCCCACGCCGCCGTAGATGAACAGCGGGTTGTACATGACCCCCGGTGCGCCGGCCACGTGCAGCGCGGCGGTGCGCGCCATCTGGTTGGCGCGTCCCGGCACCAGGGTGTCGAAGGTCAGGGCGGTGTTGAGCCGGTGCGTCGGTGTCGGCGCGCTCGCCTGCGTGTGGGCACCCGCGTTCGACGACGAGGGGGCACCGAGCCACTGGCCGGCCGCCTGCGGATGGCCGTTGCTGCGCGGTGCGTCCTGTGAAGGCCGCGGCGGCGCCTCGCGTGCGGCAAGCTGCAGGTCCAGACGCACCGGCTTGCCCGCCAGGTCGCTCAACACCGATTCGATGCGCGTGGCGTACTGATTGCGGATCCAGTCGAGCTTGAAGCGGTTGGGCACCCGCAGCGTGGCCACGGCCGTGTCCCCGCGATCGACGAGCTCGGCCGCGGGGAGAGGACGGATCCAGGTGTTGAACTGCTGCTCGGGCAGCTCGGTCGCCAGGCGTTCGCAGCCTTGAGACCAGACGTCGGCGCTCATCGTTCTTGTGGACAATTCTTTCTTCAGCCGAACGATTCTAGCGGTCGAAGCGCGGCTGGGAAGAGGTTATCCACAGTCGTTTTGCGTCTGACGAACCGGCCGTGGAGGCAGGGTTCTCGGTGCAAGTCGTTGACCGAAAAGGGGATTTTTGATGTAATCCTGGGTTCCCCGCATCGGGTACGCGGCTGGGTCGGGCAAGGCGCCCGGGCCGCTGCAGGCTCACTGCAGCATTGCCGGGACCCGGGCTTTTAGCGAGACCGGCGCCCCGGCACGCCGACGTTCCCCATGCCCCCGCATTGCCCGTCCAGGGGCCAGAGGCTCACATGAAACGCACCTACCAACCTTCGAAGACCCGTCGCGCCCGCACCCATGGTTTCCTCGTGCGCATGAAGACGCGCGGCGGCCGTCGGGTGCTGAACGCCCGCCGCGCCAAAGGCCGCAAGCGCCTGGGTCTCTGATCCAGCCGCTTCCGCTCGCGACGCGTGAGCCGTACCGCCGCCCCCGCGGGGTTGCGCGCTGCCGATTTCGAGCGGGTGCTCGCCCAGCGGCCCTGTGCCCGGACCGAACACTTCGTGCTGCACCACCTGTCCGCCGCGAAAGAGGGCGCCGCCGGGGAGTTGTCAACACCGGCGACCAATGCGTCCGACGGACTTGTGGATGAACCGCTGCGTTTCGGCCTGGTGATCCCCAAGCGCCATGCGCGCCGCGCCGTGACGCGCAGCCTGATCAAACGACAAGGGCGCCACGCCTTCCAGCGTGGCGCGGCCGGGTTGCGCGCGGGCGACTGGGTTCTGCGCCTGCGCAGCCCGTTCCCGGTGGCCCAGTTCCCCAGTGCCGCCTCGCACGCTCTGCGCACCGCGGTGCACGGCGAGTTGGCCACGCTGTTCCTCGCGGCCGCATCCGGGGCACGGCGATGAGTGCGGCGCCGGTTGCGGCGGCCTGGCTGGCCGGCCTGCCGCAGCGGCTGCTGGTCGGGATGGTGCAGGGTTATCGCCTGTTCTTCAGTGCCTGGCTCGGCAGCGGCTGCCGCTTTACACCCACTTGCTCCGTCTATGCGATCGAGGCGCTGGAACGCCATGGCGCACTGGGCGGCAGCTACCTGACCACGCGACGCCTGCTGCGCTGCCATCCTGGCTGTGACGGGGGCCACGACCCGGTCCCTGATCGGCCGCCCGGCTGGCTCACCGGTCGCCGTGTCGCCGAGTCGTCTTCTTCTCCTTCCTCTCCCAGCGAGGTGGCCGCGACGGCACCCCGCGCTCCCTGCGAGATCTCGTCATGACCGATATGCGCCGCACCCTGCTGTGGGTGGTGTTCACGATGTCGCTCGTCCTGCTGTGGGACGCGTGGAACAAGCACACCGGCCAGCCCTCGATGTTCGCGCCGGCGCCGCGGCCGGTCGCGGCCGCCAGTGCGCCCGGCGTCACGCCGCCGGCCTCGTCGGTGCTGCCGTCCGCCACGGCGGTGGCGCCCGCGGCCGGCAGCGGTGCACCGCCGGTCCTGGTGGCGCCGCCTGCCACGGCGCCGACCGTGACCGTGAGCACCGATGTGCTGAAGCTCACGCTCGATGCGCGCGGCGGCGACGTGGTGCATGCCGAGCTGCTGACCCAGGTGGACCAGAACGACCGCACCCGCAACGTGGTGTTGTTCGACCGCTCGAAGGAGCGCGTCTACCTTGCGCAGACCGGCCTGGTGGGCGCGCCCGACCTGCCCAACCACCTGACGGCCTACACGCTGGTCCCCGGCGAGACCAGCCTGGCCGCCGGCAAGGACGCGCTGGAGGTGGTGTTCGAGTCACCCGAGCAGGGTGGCGTGAAGCTGAGGAAGACGCTGACCCTGCAGCGCGGCAACTACGCGGTGCAGGTGCGCCACGACGTGGTGAACACCGGCGCGGCCGCGCTCTCGCCGCAGCTCTATGTGCAGCTGGTGCGCGACGGCAATGCGCCCCCGGGGGAATCGAGCTTCTACAGCACCTTCACCGGCCCGGTGGTCTACACCGACGCCAGCAAGTTCCACAAGGTCGACTTCAAGTCGATCGAGAAGGGCAACACCGAGCACGACAAGACGGCCGACAACGGCTGGGTCGCGATGGTGCAGCACTACTTCTTCTCGGCCTGGCTGCACAACGACAAGGCGCCGCGCGAGTTCTACACGCGCAAGATCGATGTCAACCTGTACGCGGTGGGTCAGCTGTTCCCGCTGGGAGAGATCGCCCCGGGCGCAAGCAAGCAGTTCGACAGCGTGCTGTTCGTGGGCCCGCAGGAGGAGAAGAAGCTCGAGATGCTGGCCCCCGGCCTGGAGCTGGTGAAGGACTACGGCTGGTTCACGATCATCGCGAAGCCGCTGTTCTGGTTGCTCGACCAGCTGCACAAGCTGATCGGCAACTGGGGCTGGGCGATCGTGGCGCTGGTGGTGCTGCTGAAGGCGGCGTTCTACTGGCTCAATGCGAAGGCCTATGCGTCGATGGCGAAGATGAAGGCCATCAACCCGAAGATCATGGAGATGCGCGAGCGGCTGAAGGACAAGCCGCAGCAAATGCAGCAGGAGATGATGCGCATCTACAAGGAGGAGAAGGTCAACCCGCTCGGCGGCTGCCTTCCGATCCTGGTGCAGATGCCGGTGTTCATCGCGCTGTACTGGGTGCTGCTGTCGAGCGTGGAGATGCGCAACGCGCCCTGGCTGGGCTGGATCACCGACCTGTCGGTGCGCGACCCGCTGTTCATCCTGCCGATCGTGATGACCGGCACCACGCTGCTGCAGACCTGGCTGAACCCGACGCCGCCCGATCCGATGCAGGCCAAGATGATGTGGATCATGCCGCTGGTGTTCTCGGTGATGTTCTTCTTCTTCCCGGCCGGCCTGGTGCTGTACTGGATCACCAACAACCTGCTGTCGATCGCACAGCAGTGGGTGATCAACCGGCGGCTCGGCGTGAACTGATCAAGGTCGTCGTTGGCCGCCCGGGCCACCCCGCCACGACGCCCCGCTCGCGGGGCGTCCTGCATTCCGGGCCGACAATCGCGCGCATGCTGCTGCCCCGCCACCACGACCCCATCGTCGCGATCGCGACGGCGCCCGGGCGCGGCGCCGTGGGCATCGTGCGGGTCTCGGGGCGCGGCCTCGGTGCGCTGATCGAGGCCGTGTGCGGACGCGCGCTGCAGCCGCGCCATGCCCACTACGGCCCCTTCCTCGATGCGCAGGGCGAGGCCATCGACCAGGGCCTGGCGCTGCACTTTCCGGCGCCGCACAGCTACACCGGCGAGGAGGTGCTGGAGCTGCAGGCGCACGGCGGCCCGGTGTTGCTGCAGCTGCTGCTGGCGCGCTGCCTCGAGGCCGCCGCACAGCCCGATGTGCGCAGTGGCCTGCCGCGCCTGCGCGGCCTGCGTGTGGCCGAGCCCGGCGAGTTCACCGAGCGCGCCTTCTTGAACGACAAGCTCGACCTGGCCCAGGCCGAGGCGGTGGCCGACCTGATCGACGCCAGCACCGAGGCCGCGGCCCGCTCGGCCGGCCGGGCGCTGGCCGGCGCGTTCTCGGAGCAGGTCGACACGCTGCGCGACAGGCTGATCGAGCTGCGCATGCTGGTCGAGGCCACGCTCGATTTCCCCGAGGAGGAGATCGACTTCCTGGAGAAGGCCGACGCGCGCGGCCGGCTCGCCCGCATCTCCGAGGCACTCGACGCGGTGCGGGCGCGGGCGAAGCAGGGTGCTCTGCTGCGCGAGGGCCTGCGCGTGGTGCTGGCCGGGCAGCCCAACGTCGGCAAGAGCTCGCTGCTGAACGCGCTGGCCGGCGCCGAACTGGCGATCGTGACGCCGATCGCCGGCACCACGCGCGACAAGGTGGCCGAGACCATCCAGATCGAGGGCGTGCCGCTGCACGTGGTCGACACCGCCGGCCTGCGTGCCGAGGACGATGCGCGCGACGAGGTCGAGCGCATCGGCATGCAGCGCAGCTGGGGCGCGATCGGCGAGGCCGATGCGGTGATCTTCCTGCACGACCTCACGCGTGCCGGCGACCCGGCCTACGACGCTGCGGAGCGCGACATCGAACAACGCCTGCCGGCCGGCGTGCAGGTGCTCGACGTGCACAACAAGGCCGACGCGGCCGCGGCTGGCGCTGCCGCGTTGGCGCCGCAGGCGCTGCGGCTGTCGGCGCGCACCGGCGAGGGCCTGGACGCGCTGCGCCGCCGGCTGCTGCAGCTGGCCGGCTGGCAGGCCGGCAGCGAGGGCGTGTTCATCGCCCGCACCCGGCACCTGCAGGCGCTGCAGGCCACGGCCGAGCACCTGGTGCGCGCGCGGCAGCTGGCGGACCGTGCCGACGCCGCCCTCGACCTGCTGGCCGAGGAGCTGCGGCTGGCGCACGACGCGCTCGGTGCGATCACCGGCCGCTACACGCCGGACGAGCTGCTGGGAGATATCTTCAGCAGGTTCTGCATCGGCAAGTGACGCACTTCACGTTCCGCATGGTGATCCTCCCCGAAGCGCGCGTTTGGCTTGCGTGTCCGACGTGCCGATAATCCGTTCACGCTCAGGCTTCGAATCCACAACGCCATGACCACCGACGAACTGATCCACGTGATCCAGTCGCTGAACGCCGAAGACGCGTTCCGCCCGCGGCTGGACCCGCAGCAATGGCGCACCTTCACGCAGTACCTGACGCGCCACGAGATCCGCTCCGGCGAGCTGCTGCTCAAGCAGGGCGAGCAGGACCGCACGCTCTACTTCCTGGGTCAGGGGTCGCTGCAGGTCTACGCGACCGGTGGCACGACCAACAAGATCGCGATCCTGCGCCCCGGCGCGATGTGCGGGGAGCCCGGCCTGTTCGCCGACGGCGAGCGCACCGCCTCGGTCGAGGCGATGACGGCCAGCGTGGTGTGGGCGCTGCGCCTGCCGCGTTTCGAGGAACTGTGCGCCCGCGTGCCGGTGATCGCTCTGGAGGTGCTGCGCGCGGCAGGGTCGGTGATGGCGCTGCGCATGCGCGGCAACATCGCGCGGCAGACGCCGATCACGTAAGCGATTCGCTGCGGCGGAGCATGTCGATGAGGGCCGCATTCGCGGCCCTCGGCGTTTCCGAGCGCGGCAAGCGCTGCACTGCCGCGATGCGGTTCAATGTCCTTCGAAGGACACCAGCGTGAACAGCGGCAGGCCGGCGGCGCGCAGCTTGGCGGCGCCGCCGAGTTCCGGCAGGTCGACGATCGCCGCGCCCTCGATCACCGTGGCGCCGAGGCGCTCGAGCAGCCGCTTGCCGGCCATCATGGTGCCGCCGGTGGCGATCAGGTCGTCGATCAGCAGCACACGGTCGCCGGCCTTCACGGCGTCGGTGTGGATCTCCACCGCGGCCGAGCCGTACTCGAGTTCGTAGCTTTCCTCGACAGTGGTGTAGGGCAGCTTGCCCTTCTTGCGGATCGGCACGAAGCCGATGTTGAGTTCGTAGGCCAGCACCGAGCCGATGATGAAGCCGCGCGCGTCCAGCCCGGCGATCGCATCGGGCCGCAGGTCGAAGTAGCGGTGCACGAACTGGTCGATCAGCACGCGGAACACCTTCGGGCTCTGCAGCAGCGGCGTGATGTCGCGGAACTGCACGCCCGGCGACGGCCAGTCGGGCACGGTGCGGATGGTCTGGCGGATCAGGCTGCGGTCGTCCATGCGGGTGGCGTGGCGGTGAGTTGAAACGCTTGGGGGATGCCGGTCATTCATTATCGGCAGCCCTGCCGGCGAGTGGCGATGTCAGGCCGGCGGCAAGCGCCCGAGCAGCACTGGCGGCCCGCCGCCGGGCGCCGCGCGCAGCACCAGACCCTCGCCCGATGCGGTGCTCTCGCCGAGCAAGGCGCTCAGCGTGAACTGGTGGCTGACCCACACCTCGAAACGGCCCTGGGGCACCTTCGCGAGCGCCTGCCGTAGCGCGGCGACCTGCGACGAAGCGGCGTCTGTTCCTGTGCGCACCGAGCCGAGTGCGGCCCAGCGTTCGACCGCGCCGAACGCGAGCGTGGCCGTTTCGATGCAGCGGCACCACGGGCTCGATTTCACGGCCGATGGCTGCAGGCCCTGTGCCGCAAACCACGCACCGATGCGGCGGGCCTGGGCGCGCCCGTCGTCGTCGAGGTTGCGCTGGGTCGCACACTGCTCGAGCGTGAAGCCCGGCGGATCGAAGGTGCCGGGGGCGTAGGCATGGCGGAACGCGGCCACCGCGGCGCCGGCGCGCAGCGCCTGAGCCAGATCGGGCACGTCGAGCGACTCCACCCCTGCGGCCGACCGGGAGAAGCACAGCGCTGCCGGCACGGTGCTTACCAGCGTGGCGTTCAGCAGCAGTGCGCGGCGAGACAACGGCATGGGGGACCCGCCGCTCAGCCGCGCAGCAGCCGCGCCTCGGCGCGGGCCAGCGTTTCAGGTCGGCCCGACAGCACCAGCGTGTCACCGGCGGCGAGTACCAGGGCATCGTCGGGGTGCACCACGTTGCCGTGGGCGCGGCGCAGCGAGACAACCTGCACCTGCAGTTCGGTGAGCGCCTGGTCGACGATCGTTCGACCGAGGCTGGCGCTGCTCTCGGACAGCGTGACGCTCTGCAGGCGCCGCTGCTGCAGCTCCTCGACGGTGTCGTCGTCGGCGCCGTGGAAGTAGCCGCGCAGCAGGCCGTAGCGCGCGTCGCGCTGGTCCTGCACGAGCCGGATCACGCGCCGCATCGGCACGCCCACCAGCGCGAGCACGTGCGAGGCCATCATCAGCGAGCCCTCGATGGCCTCCGGTACCACCTCGGTCGCGCCGGCCGCCTGCAGCGGCTCGAGGTCGCTGTCGTCGAGGGTGCGAACGATGACCGGCACCGTGGGGGCGTGTTCGCGCACCAGTCGCAGGATCTTCAGCGCCGAGGGGGTGTCGTGGTAGCTGATCACCACGGCCGTCGCGCGCGCCAGGCCGGCTGCCATCAGGCTCTGCAGCCGCGCCGCGTCGCCGAACACCACGTTCTGGCCGGCCGCCGCGGCCTGGCGCACGCGGTCGGGGTCGAGGTCGAGCGCGACGTAGGGGATCTGCTCGGTGCTCAGCAGCTGCGCGAGGTTCTGGCCGCTGCGACCGTAGCCGCAGATGATCACGTGCGCCTCGGCGTGGATCGCCTTGGTGGCGATGCTGGTCAGCGCCACCGATTGCAGCAGCCAGTCGCTGGCCGCGAGCCGCATCACGATGCGGTTGCTGTAGACGATGAGCAGGGGCGTGGCGAGCATCGACAGCACCATCGACGCCAGCACCGGGCTTTGCAGGCGCTCGGGCAGCAACTGGCTCTGCGTGGCCAGCGCCAGCAGCACGAAGCCGAACTCGCCGGCCTGCGCGAGATAGAGGCCGGTGCGCAGCGCCACACCGGCCGGCGCGCCGAAGACCCGCGCCAGCAGCGTGACGAGGCCGAACTTGAACAGCACCGGCAGCACCGTCATCGCCGCCACCACCATCCACTGGTCCCAGATGGCCCGCCAGTCGAGCTTCATGCCGATGGTGATGAAGAACAGCCCGAGCAGCACGTCGTGGAAGGGCCGGATGTCGGTCTCGACCTGGTGCTTGTATTCGGTCTCGGCGATCAGCATGCCGGCGATGAAGGCGCCGAGAGCCAGCGACAGGCCGGCGTGTTCGGTCAGCCAGGCCAGGCCCAGCGTGACGAGCAGCAGGTTCAGGATGAACAGCTCCTCGCTGCGCCCGCGGGCCACCAGCGTGAGCCACCAGCGCATCACGCGCTGGCCGCCCACCAGCAGCAGTGTCAGCAACACGGCGGCCTTGAGCCCGGCGAACAGCAGCGCGCGCGTCATGTCGCCGGCCGATTCGCCGAGCGCCGGGATCAGCACCAGCAGCGGCACCACGGCCAGATCCTGGAACAGCAGCACGCCCATCACGCGGCGGCCATGCGGTGTCTCGAGCTCGATGCGCTCGGCCATCATCTTGACCACGATGGCGGTGCTGCTCATGGCCAGCGCCGCGCCCAGCGCGATCGCGCTCTGCCAGCCCAGCCCCCAGGACTTGCCGGCCATCGAGAAGACCCAGGCCAGCAGGGCGTTGCCGGCCACGGTGGCCGCGATGGTCAGCGATACCTGCGACAGCCCGAGGCCGAACACCAGCGTGCGCATGCTGCGCAGCTTGGGCAGATTGAACTCCAGCCCGATGACGAACATCAGGAACACGACACCGAACTCGGCGAGGTACTGCACGCCGACGGAGTCGCGCGCCAGCGCCAGCGCGTTCGGACCGATCAGCACGCCGGCGGCCAGGTAGCCGAGCATCGGCGGCAGCTTCAGCGACCGGCAGGCCGCGACGCTGAGCACCGCGGCCACAAGGTAGAGCAGGGCGAGTTCGAGGGAAGAGGCCATCCGTTGGGGGCTTGCAGGATCGGTGCCGCGGGCGGCGACCCGCATGGGGGGCGGCGCCTAGAATCGTCCGATGCTACCCAAGGCCCTGCGGCGCGAGCCCGGGGCGCACCCTGTGACGCCACCCTCCGCTTCTTCTTCCTCCTCGTATTCCCCGCAGCGCAGCGTCGAGATGGGCGCGCAGGCGCTGGCGGTCGAGGCGCAGGCGCTGGGCGCGCTGCAGCAGCGCATCGCCGGGCCGATGGCCGACGCGTTCGCGCGGGCGGTCGCGGCCATGCTGGAATGCCGCGGCCGCGTGGTCGTGATGGGCATGGGTAAGAGCGGCCACGTGGGCCGCAAGATCGCCGCGACATTGGCCTCGACCGGCACGCCGGCGATGTTCGTACACCCTGCCGAGGCGAGTCACGGCGACCTGGGCATGGTGACCCCGTCCGACATCGTGCTGGCGATCTCGAACTCCGGCGAGAGCGACGAGCTGGCGGCCATCCTGCCGGTGCTCAAGCGGCTGGGCGTGATGCTGATCGCGATCACCGGTCGGGCCGACTCCAACCTCGCGCGTCATGCCGAGCTGGTGCTCGACAGCGCGGTCGCACAGGAGGCCTGCCCGCTGAACCTGGCACCGACGGCCAGCACCACCGCGCAGATGGCGCTGGGCGATGCCCTCGCCGTGGCGCTGCTCGATGCGCGCGGCTTCAAGGAAGAAGACTTCGCGCGCTCGCATCCTGGCGGTTCGCTGGGGCGCAAGCTGCTGACGCACGTGCGCGACGTGATGCGCGGCGGCGACGCGGTGCCGAGCGTGAAGCCGGCAACGGCGTTCACCGACCTGATGCGCGAGATGAGCGCCAAGGGCCTGGGCGCTACGGCGATCGTCGATGACGCCGGCCGGGTGCAGGGCATCTTCACCGACGGCGACTTGCGCCGCCTGATCGAGAAGGGCGGCGACCTGCGCGCGCTGACGGCCGCCGAGGTGATGCATCCGGCGCCGCGCACGGTGCGCGACGACGCACTGGCCGTCGATGCCGCCGACCTGATGGAGACGCACCGCATCACCAGTGTGCTCGTGGTCGACGCACAGGGCGTGCTGGTCGGTGCGCTGAACATCAACGACCTGCTGCGCGCGAAGGTCATCTGATGGATGAGCAGAGCCGGCGCGAATTCCGGGCGACGCTGCAGTTCGCGCCGTCGCTGCTGCTGAAGGCGCAGGGACTGCGTGCGGCGATCTTCGACGTCGACGGCGTGCTGACCGACGGGCGGCTGTACATCGGCGAGCACGGCGAGACCGTCAAGGCCTTCAACTCGCTCGACGGCCATGGCCTCAAGCTGCTGGCGCAGGGCGGCATCGCGCCGCTGGTGATCACCGGCCGCGATTCGCCGGCGGTGCGGCGGCGCGTGGCCGATCTGGGGATTGCGCACGCGGTCTACGGTGCCCACGACAAGCTGGCGGCCGCGACCGCGTTGCTCGCGACGCTGGGCCTGGACTGGCCCCAGGTGGCGGCGATCGGCGACGACTGGCCCGACCTGCCGCTGCTGGTGCGGGCCGGCTTCGCGGCGGCGCCGTCCAACGCGCATGCCGAGGTGCGCGCGCGGGTCGACCACGTGACGGCGGCGGCCGGTGGCCACGGCGCCGCGCGCGAGTTCTGCGACCTGATGCTCGTGGCGAGCGGGCGCTACGCCGACCTGCTGCAGGGACATCTCACCACGCTGGACGGCGGCACGGTGGCGGGGCCATCGCCATGACCGATCGCGGCGACAGCCCCGAGCCTCCGTTCGCTGAGCTCCTGCCGCTGGCGCCGCAGGGCGGCGCGCGCGAGGCGGCGGTCGGCGGCCCATGGACCGCGCGCGCGCTCGATCACCTGCTGCGCTACCTGCCGGTGCTGCTGATGGGCGCGCTGGCGGCGCTGAGCTGGTGGCTGGTGAAAAACACCCCGGTGCCGGGCGACACCAAGGCGGCCCAGGCGCTGAGGCACGAGCCGGACTACACCATGCGCGGTTTTTCCGTCGTGAGCTACACGCCGAGCGGCGCGCTGCGCTCGCGGCTCGAGGGCGACGTGATGCAGCACTACCCGGACACCGACACGATCGAGGTCGAGGGCGTGCGCCTGCGGGCGGTCGACGAGACCGGCCGCGTCACGCTGGGCAGCGCGCAGCGGGCGCTGAGCAACGGGGATGCGACCCAGGTGCGGCTGACCGGCGGTGCGCGTGTGATCCGCGAGCCGGGCCCGGGCGAAGGTCCGTCGGCGCGGCTCGAGATCCGCGGCGAATTCCTCGAGCTGTTCACCGAGACCGAGCGGGTGCGCTCGCACCTGCCGGTGACGCTGTTCACCGGTCGCGGCGAGATGCGCGCCGGCAGCCTCGACTACAGCCACCTCGACCGCATCGGCCAGCTGAGCGGTCGCGTGAGCGGCGAGCTGCTCGCCACGCCGCAGGCGGCGCCGTGAGCGCCGCCGCGCCGCTGGTCTTCATCACCGGGGCGTCCAGCGGCATCGGCCAGGCCCTGGCGGCCCGCTTCGCGCAGGCCGGCTACCGTCTCGCGCTGGTGGCGCGCCGCGCCCACGAGATCGAGGCCTGGTGCCATGCCCGGGGCTGGCCAGCTGAACGCTGGGCGGTCTACGCGGCCGACGTGCGCGACGTGGCGAGCATCACCGCGGCCGGCCGTGCGTGCCTGCAGTACCAGGGCCTGCCCGACGTGGTGGTGGCCAACGCCGGCATCAGCATCGGTGTCGATACCGCAGAGTACGAGGACCTGGAAGTGATCCGCACCACCTTCGAGACCAACAACCTCGGCATGGCCGCCACCTTCCAGCCCTTCGTGAAGCCGATGCGCGAGCGGCGCTCGGGCACGTTGGTGGGGGTGGCGAGCGTCGCGGCGATCCGCGGCCTGCCCGGCCACGGTGCCTACTGCGCGAGCAAGGCGGGCGTGGTGAGCTATTGCGAGAGCCTGCGCGGTGAGTGCCGCGCGTTCGGGATCCGCGTCGTGACGCTGGTGCCCGGCTACGTGGCGACGCCGCTGACCGCCGGCAACCGTTACGGCATGCCCTTCCTGATGACGCCCGAGGCCTTTGCCGAGCGCGCCGTGGCGGCGATCCGGGCCGGCGTCAGCTATCGCGTGATCCCCTGGCAGATGGGGATCGTCGCCAAGCTGATGCGGCTGCTCCCGAACGCCGTGCTGGACCGTGCGCTGGTCGGGCGGGGCCGCAAGAAGCGCCAGGGCGAATAGGCCCCGCCAAGACAAAAGGCGGTGGGCCGAAGCGCCACCGCCTTTGAGGAATCCCGGAGGCCGGCATCGGCCGGCTCGCGCGATGAGGGCTCAGTAGCCGCCGCGGCCACCACCGCCGCCGCCATAACCGCCACCACCGCCGCTGCGACCGCCGCCGCCATAACCGCCGCCACCGCCGCTGCGACCACCGCCGCCGCCGCCATAACCGCCGCCACCGCCGCCATAACCACCACCACCGCCGCCGCCGCTGCGGCCACCGCCGCCGTAGCCCCCACCGCCGCCGGCACCGCCGCCGCCGTAGGGACCACGGAAGCCGCCCGGCCGCTCTTCACGGGGGCGGGCTTCATTGACGACGATCGCGCGACCGGACAGGGACTGACCGTTCATGCCCTCGATGGCCGCCTGGGCCTCGGCATCGGAGCCCATCTCGACGAAGCCGAAGCCCTTCGAGCGGCCGGTGTCCCGGTCCATCATGACCTTGGCCGAGGTGACGGCGCCGAATTCGCCGAACGCCTGTTGCAGATCGTCGTCGCGCACACTGTAGGCAAGGTTGCCCACATACAGCTTGTTGCCCATGAGAGAGCGCCTTTCTTCCTCTGAAAACCGGTACAGCGGTACCGAACAATATGTGGAGCCTCAACCCGCCGGAACCGATCCAGAGAAGGCGCCGCATCCAAACACGAAAGCCCATTATGTGGGAAGAGGTGACTTTCGGTGTAGTGGGGCACCCGAGTGTTGTATCGGAGTCGAGCAAACATGCGGCCTGGCGGCCCTTCGGACGGTGCCCGGACGCGCCCTCGGTCGACAAGCGAATGGCCGGGGACTGAGAATCCCGCGATGGATCTGAAACCCCTGATCGCACTCCTGGCCATCGTCAACCCGATCGGCGCCATTCCCTTCTTCATCACCTTCACCAGCGGTTTCAACCGGCAGCAGCGCCAGCGCACCATTCGGGTGAGCGCCTTCAGCGCCTTCCTCGTGATCTCGATCAGCGCGGTGGCGGGGCTGAAGATCATCGAGTTCTTCGGCATCAGCATCGCCTCTTTCCAGGTTGGCGGCGGCACGCTGCTGCTGATCAGCTCGCTGCAGATGCTCAACGCCCAGCCGGCCGACACCAGCAAGGAAGACATGAGCGAGGGCGCCCAGAAGGCCGACGCCGGGGCCAGCATCGCGGTCGTGCCGCTGACGATTCCGTTGCTGACCGGCCCGGCCACCATCTCGACGATGGTCATCTACGCCGAGCGCACGCGCCATTGGTGGCAGCTGGGCACGCTGGTGCTCTACGGGGTGGTGATCGGCGCGGCGGTCTACCTGGCCTTCATGGCCTCGGGCCGCATCGCGCGGGTGCTGGGCAAGACCGGCATCAACGTGATGACGCGGCTGATGGGTCTGATCCTGGCGGCGATGGCGGTGGAGATCATGGCCGAAGGGCTGGCCAAACTGTTCCCGGTGCTCGCATCGGCGATTCCGCGATGAACGACGACGACACCCCCACCTTCGACTACGTGATCATCGGCGGCGGCACGGCCGGATGCCTGCTGGCCAACCGCCTGAGCGCCGACCCGGCCAAGCGCGTGCTGCTGCTCGAGGCCGGCGGCCGCGATGACTACCACTGGATCCACATCCCGGTCGGTTACCTGCACTGCATCGGCAACCCGCGCACCGACTGGCTCTACCAGACCGAGCCCGACCCGGGGCTGAACGGCCGTTCGCTGCGCTACCCGCGTGGCAAGGTGCTGGGCGGCTGCTCGAGCATCAACGGCATGATCTACATGCGCGGCCAGTCGCGTGACTACGACCACTGGGCCCGCGTGACCGGCGACGACGGCTGGCGCTGGGACGCCTGCCTGCCGGTCTTCAAGCAGCACGAGGACCACCACGGTGGCGCCGACGAGATGCATGGCGCCGGTGGCGAATGGCGCGTCGAGAAGCAGCGCCTGCGCTGGGACGTGCTGGAGGCGTTCGCGTTGGCCGCGCAGCAGGCCGGCATCCCGGCGAACGCCGACTTCAACCGCGGCAACAACGAGGGTGTGGGTTATTTCGAGGTCAACCAGCGCGCCGGCTGGCGCTGGAACACCGCCAAGGCCTTCCTGCGGCCGACCTGCTACGGTCGACCCAACTTCGAGATGTGGACCGGCGTGCAGGTGACGCGCCTGCTGATCGAGCGCGGTGCCGATGGCGCGCTGCGCTGCACCGGCTGCGATGTGCAGACGCCCCACGGCCCGGAGACCGTCCGGGCCAGTGCCGAGGTGCTGCTCAGCGCCGGTGCGGTGGGTTCGCCGCAGCTGCTGCAGCTGTCGGGCCTGGGGCCGGCGGGGCTGCTGCAGCAGCACGGCATCGCGGTAGCGCAGGACCTGCCCGGCGTCGGCGAGAACCTGCAAGACCATCTCCAGATCCGCGCCGTCTTCAAGCTGCAGGGCGTGCCGACGCTCAACACGCTGTCGGCGTCGTGGTGGGGCAGGGCCCGCATCGGCCTGGAATACGCGTTCAAGCGCAGCGGACCGATGAGCATGGCGCCGTCGCAGCTCGGTGCCTTCACCCGCTCGTCGCCGGATCACACGTGGCCCAACCTCGAGTACCACGTGCAGCCGCTGAGCCTGGAGGCGTTCGGTGAGCCATTGCATCGCTTCGACGCCTTCACGGCGAGCGTCTGCAACCTCAACCCGACCAGCCGCGGCGCAATCCGCATCCGCAGCCCGCGCTTCGAGGACGCGCCGCTCATCGCGCCGCGCTACCTGTCTACCGAAGCCGACCGCCAGGTGGCTGCCGACAGCCTGCGGGTGACGCGGCGCATCGCGGCGCAGCCGGCGTTGGCCAAGTACCGGCCCGAGGAGGTGAAGCCCGGCGTGCAGTTCCAGACCGACGCCGAGCTGGCGCGGCTGGCCGGCGACATCGGCACGACGATCTTTCACCCGGTGGGCACCTGCCGGATGGGGCGCGACGACGACCCGCAGGCTGTCGTCGATGCGCAGTTGCGGGTACGGGGCGTGGCCGGCCTGCGGGTGGTCGACGCCAGCGTGATGCCGACGATCACCAGCGGCAACACCAACAGCCCCACGCTGATGATTGCGGAGAAGGCGGCCCAGTGGATTCGGGCCGATCACGGCCACCGGCGTTGAGGGCGCGGCGCGTCGTGGCGGCCGCACCAACATGCTGCGGAAAACCCCGATGCGGTGCCCTGAGGGTCTCCCTATAGTGCGCTCACTCGCGGCGGGCCCGTCCCGTCAGGCGGGGGATCGAGGAGACAAGCGAAGACTGCGGCGGAGTGGACGACCGCCAGCATCCAGGAGACGACAGCGCGGGCCCACCCGCCACGCGCCAAGAGCGCCGGTACCCCCGGCGCTCTTTTTATTTGTGGCGCGCTTCTTCGTCGGGCTGCGCGTGGGTCCAGGCATCATGCGCAACGCCGTTGCCACCCCGCCGCATGCTCGATCTCGCCACCGTCACGCTTGCCTCGCTGTTCGCCGGATTCGTCGATGCCATCGTCGGCGGAGGCGGACTGATCCTGGTGCCGGCGCTCTTCAGCGTGTTTCCGGGCGCTGCCCCGGCGACGCTGTTCGGCACCAACAAGGGCGCGGCCGTGTGGGGGACCGCCTGGGCCACGGCGCAGTACGCGAGGCGCGTCACGCTGCCCTGGCAGGCGCTGCTCCCGGCCGCCGGCGCGGCGCTGCTCGGCAGCTTTGCGGGGGCCTGGGCGGTGATGCAGGTGTCGGCCGACGGGCTGCGGCGCGCCCTGCCCTTCATCCTGCTGGGCGTGCTGCTGTACACGCTGGCCCGCAAGGACCTGGGGCGCACCCACGAGCCGCAGCACCGCGGTGTCCGCGAGACGGCCTGGGCCTGCGGTATCGGCGCCGTGGTGGGCTTCTACGACGGCTTCTTCGGTCCGGGCACGGGCAGCTTCTTCGTGTTCCTGTTCGTGCGCCTGCTGGGCTACGACTTCCTGCACGCCAGCGCGAGCGCCAAGCTGCTGAACACGGCGACCAACCTGTCAGCGCTGGCCGCCTTTGCCTGGACCGGCCATGTGTGGTGGCATGTCGCGCTGGTGATGGCGATGGCGAACGTGGCGGGCAGCCTGCTGGGCACGCGGCTCGCGTTGCGGCATGGTGCAGGCTTCGTGCGCGGTGTCTTCATCTTCGTCGTCTCGCTGCTCATCGCGAAGACGGGCTACGACGCCTTCCTCCGCTGAGGCATGCCGCGCCACCGGCCTCGCGCAGAATCGCGGCGCATGAGAGCAAGCCGTTTCCTCCGTCGTGTGGCCACGCTGTCGGCGCTGTGGCTGGTCGGCGCGGCCGCTGCGCAGGACGCGGCGCCGACGGCCTGTCGCGTCAAAGGGCTGAAGCACGAGGTGCTGTGCGGCCATGTGACGCGGGCCCTGGATCCGGTGCAGCCGGGGGGCACGACGATCTCGGTGCACTACGTGGTCGTGCCGGCTGCGGCGCGTCACAAGCGATCCGATCCGATCTTCTTCTTTGCCGGCGGCCCTGGACAGAGCGCCATCGCGCTGGCCGGTTCGGTGCTGCCGCTGTTCCAGCGCCTGAACAACCGGCGTGACCTGGTCTTCATCGATCAGCGCGGCACCGGACGCTCGGCGCCACTGGCCTGCGATGCCGAGGCCGAGCTGCCGCTGGCGCAGCGCCTCGATGCCGAGCGGGGTCGCCAGCGTCTCACCGCCTGCCTGGCTTCGCTGCGCAAGCTGCCGCACGGCGACCTGCGCCAGTACACGACGAGCATCGCGATGGCCGATGCCGATGCGGTGCGGGCCGCGCTGGGTGCGTCGCAGATCAACCTGGTGGGCGGCTCCTACGGCACGCGGGCGGCGCTGGACTATCTGCGGCAGTTCCCGTCGCATGTGCGCCGTGTCGTGCTCGACGGCGTGGCGCCGCCCGACATGGTGCTGCCCTCCAGCATGGGCCAGGATGTGGAGGCCGCGCTGGCGCGGCTCTTTACCGACTGCGAGCAGGAGCCCGGCTGCCGCGCGAGCCATCCAAGGCTGCAGGCGCACTGGCAGGCCTTGCTGGGCGCGGCGCCTCGGCGTGCGAGCGTGGTCGATCCGCTGGATGGTCAGCCCACCGAGATGAACATCGACGCCGACCTGCTGGCCACCGCGGTCCGCGGTCCGCTGTATGCGCCGGGCCTGGCGGCGGCGTTGCCGTTTGCGATCGACGAGGCAGCGGCGGGGCGCTATTCGGCCCTGGTCGGTCTGGCCGGGGCGCTGGGCGGCGGTGCGCGGGCAATGCGGCTGTTCGAGGGCATGCACTTCTCGGTGGTGTGCGCGGAAGATGCGCCGGATCCGTCGGCCTCGCCGCCGACCGGCCTGGGTGCCGTCTACCTGCGGCCCTATGCGGCGCTGTGCCGCGACTGGCCGCGCGGGAGCGTGCCGCCGGCCTTCCGCGACCTGCCGACCAGCCAGGTTCCGGTACTGGTCTTCAGCGGCACGCTCGACCCGGTGACACCGCCGCGCCATGGCGAGCGGGTGGTGAAGGCGCTCGGGCCGCGAGCACGCCATGTGGTGGTACCGAATGCCGGTCACGGCGTGATGGCGATCGGCTGCACGCGCGAGTTGCTGTACCGCTTCATCGACGCGGACGACGAGGCCCAGGCCCTGGCGGTCGACGCCGGGTGCCTGGCACACCTGCCACGTCCGCCGGCCTTCGAGCCGCCGCGGCCCGGACCGTCGGCGACGGGAGCGGCGCGATGATCCGCGTCGAAGCCCTGCACAAGCGCTTTGACCCGCCGGCAAGCCGTTGGCGCGCGCGCAAGCAGCCAGTGCCGGTGGTGGCGGTGGATCGGGTGGACTTCACCGCGGTCGATGGCCGCATCACCGGGCTGCTGGGTCCCAATGGGGCCGGCAAGACGACGACGCTGCGGATGGTGGCCGGCTTGGTCGTGCCCGACGCGGGTGCGATCGAGGTCGACGGCATCGACGTGCTGCAGGCGCCGCGGCAGGCCTTGCGCCGCATGGGGGTGCTGAGCGACGCGCGTGGCCTGTACCCCCGCCTGAGCGCGCGCGAGAACATCGTCTACTACGCGGCATTGCACGGGCTGGAGCGTGATGCCGCGCACGCGCGCGTCGACGCGCTGGCGCACACGCTCGACATGAAGCCGCTGCTCGAGCGGCGCACCGAAGGCTTCAGCCAGGGCGAGCGCATGAAGACGGCGCTGGCGCGCGCGCTGGTGCACGACCCGGCCAACATCATCCTCGACGAGCCGACCAACGGCCTCGACGTGCTGGCCACCCGCGCGCTGCGCGAGGCGCTCACGCACCTGTGCAGCCCCGCCGGCGGCGGCAAGTGCATCGTGCTGTCGAGCCACATCATGCAGGAGGTGGAGCGGCTGTGCGACGAGGTGGTGGTCGTCGCGCACGGCCGCACCGTGGCGGTGGGCACGGTGGCGCAACTCTGCGAGCGCGCCGGCGAGCGCGACTTCGAGGAGGCCTTCGTGAAGCTGGCCTTTGCGCGGGAGCTGCAGGAGGTCCGCGCATGACGCGTCGTCATCTCGGGCCCGCGGGCCCGTCCGGTGCCGCAGCGGTGTTTCGCAAGGAGCTGGTCGATGCCCTGCGAGACCGGCGCACGCTGGCGACCGTGCTCCTCAGTGCCGTGCTGATGGGCCCGCTGGTGCTGCTGCTGCTGTCGAGCCTGGTCGCCACGCTGGAGTCGCAGGCCGAGCGGCGCGTGGTGGTGGTGCAGGGCATCGAGCACGCACCGACGCTGCGCAACTTCATCGAACGCCAGACCTTCCGCATCGAGACGGCGCCAGCCGATTACGAGGGGCACCTGCGCGACGCACGGCTCGGCGATCCGGTGCTGGTGGTCGGCGAGGATTTCGAGCGCCGCCTGGCCGCCGGCGAGGCCCCCGAGGTGCTGTTGGTCAGCGACAGCAGCAACCGCCAGGCCGCAGCCGGCGTGGGACGGCTGGCCCGCCTTCTCGATGCCTTCAGCCGCGAGCGCGGCGCGCTGTTGCTGGCCCTGCGCGGGGTGCCGGGGTCCCTGCTGCAGGCCATCGATGTGGAAGAGCGCGACTTGGCCAGCACGCGCAGTCGCGCCGCCCAGTTCACCGGCCTGCTGCCGTTCTTCGTGATCATGGCCGTGCTGTACGGTGCCTTGAATGCGGCGCTCGACACCACCGCGGGCGAACGCGAGCGCGGCTCGCTCGAGCCGCTGTTGACGAACCCGGCCGCGCCGCTGGTGCTGGTGATCGGGAAGTGGGGTGCCGTGGCCGCCGTGAGCATGCTGATCGCGCTGCTCAGCGTATTGAGCTTCCTGCCCGCCCAGTGGCTGATCCGCAGCGAGACGCTGCGTTCATTGTTCCTGTTCGGCCCGCGCGAGGCGCTCGGCTTTCTGCTCGTGCTGCTGCCGCTGGCGGCGTCGCTGTCGGCCGTGATGATGGCCGTGGCAATCCGCTGCAGAAGCTTCAAGGAAGCGCAGGCCAACAGCACGGTGGTCATCCTCGCGGTGTCGCTGCTGCCGCTGCTGACCCTGTTCAACCAGGGCGGCGAGAAGCCCTGGTTCGTGTGGCTGCCGGCCCTGGCACAGCACACGCTGATGAACCGCGTGCTGCGCGGTGACAGCCTGTCGGCGACGGACCTGCTGGCGCCGCTGGCCGTGGCCCTGCTGCTGACGGCCTTGTGCCTGGGCTACATCGCGCGGCGGCTGCGCGCGGCGGCAGTACGCTGAGCCGGCCCGACGACGCGCCAGCGCGCCTGCGGCATCATCGGAGACGATGGACCATCCGCTTCCCGAAATCTCCTGGCACTGTGCGCGCCTGCATGAACTGTCGCCGCTCGAATTGCAGCGCATCCACATCGCTCGCCAGCAGGTATTCGCCGTCGAACAGAACTGCGTGTTCCAGGATGCCGACGAAGTCGACGAGCACTCGGCCCACCTTGCGGCCTGGCGCGCGGACGGCGTGCTGCTTGCCTATGCGCGCCTCGTCGACCCCGGCGTGAAGTACGCCGAGCCGTCGCTCGGCCGGGTGCTGACCACGGCGGCCGCGCGCGGCACCGGCGTGGGCCGCGCGCTGGTACGGCGTGCGGTCGACCACCTGACCGCGGCATTCCCGGAGCAGGGTCTGCGCATCTCGGCGCAGCTGCGGCTCGAGCGCTTCTATGCCGAAGCGGGCTTCGTCAGCATCGGCGAGCCCTACCTCGAGGACGACATGCCGCACATCGAGATGCTGCGCCGCGGCTGAAGCGCCGCGACGGCACGCCCTGGGCCCGCGGGCCTCAGGTCAGCCAGCCGCCTGCGCCGGCCGACAGCGATTTCGAGGTGATGCCGGCGAACGGCACGGCGGGCCGCGGCAGCGCGTGCTGCGTCTGCTCGAGGGCCCGGCTCACCTCGGCCTGCCAGGGCAGGCGGTGCACCAGGCCGTTGAGATGCGGCGCCACCTCGTGTGCGGTGAGCACCTCGCCCTCGCTGCCGAGCAGCCGCAGGTTGGTGATCATCATCATCGGGTCGGCGATCGCGATGATGCCTTCGGACACCTCGATCCAGTCCCAGGAAATGCCGGCGGCACTGTCGCCCGCGCGACCTCCCCAGACGGTCTGGCCCATGCTGGGCCAATCCTTGTTCAGTCGAGTCGACACATGCGTGCCAAGGTGCACAAAGTGCAGCGGCGCATCGCGGCCGGGCTGCCACAATGCAGAGGGCCACGCGTTGACGGTCCATGCAGGAATCATGATATGAACGGGCTTGCACCCGGCAGCTGCTACAGAGGTCGGAAGTGTGGGGACCAGGGCCGTCGTTGGCAGCTGTAAACCTTTTCAGGGACGCTCGCTGGAAGCGAAAGAACATCGATTCCATCACGGGCCGTTCATGACAGAACCGGGATAGACAACAGGATGCTGCTGGGCAGCTTTCAGTCGGTGCTCGAGGCGCGCAACCGCGATGAGTTTCGCGGGGAGGTCGTGCGCTTCGCGAAGCGGCTCGGCTTCGAGACGGTGTCGGCCATCACGGTGGTCGATCACCCGGTGGGCGATACCGAGTTCGTCGCCATCGACAACGCGCCGGACGCCTACAAGGACGCCATCGAGGATCCCAAGGCCGGTCAGCTCGACCCGGTGATGCAGCACTGCAAGCGGCAGAGCGTGCCGATCATCTGGGACCAGAGCACCTATGTGTCTGCTGGTCAAGGCAGCATGTGGGAGGCGCAGGCCCGATTCGGCTTCCGCACCGGGATCTGCCTCGCGTTGCACATGCCCGAAGGCCGGCATTTCGTGATCGGGGTGGACCGAGATCAGGCCTTGCCGAAGGACCGCGGCGAGGTGACGCGCCTCGTCGCTGACCTGCAGCTGTTCGCGGTGCATGCCCAGGACACGGCGATGCGGGTGCTCGTGCCGGAGCGCCTGCAGCTCGAGCGGCCGAAACTCACGCCCCGCGAACTGGACAGCCTGCGCTGGACGATGGACGGCAAGACCGCCTGGGAGGTCGGCTCCATCATGGGCATCTCGGAGCGGACGGCGGTGTTGCACATCAACAATGCGATGCACAAGCTGGCCTGCACGAACAAGCACCAGGCCGTGCTCAAGGCCTTGCGGCTGGGATTGCTCCGCTAGGCGCTGCTGCGTTCTGCCGCTAGGGTTTGCCCTTGACCCTGTAAGAGTTTTCAGTATCCCTTGTTCGTGGGGGCTGCTTCAATCTGACCAATTCACCGCCGCGGCGGTGCCTACCGGTCCAGTCAGGAGCAGCCATGCAGATCGTCCGCCAGTTCACCGAGCGCTTTTCCCGTGTCAAGGCCACCAAGCGTGTCCAGCAGAAGTCGGCAGAACCGCAGACTGCGCCGCAGCCGCTCGATGCCGGCCAGCTGCGCCAAATCAGCGGGGGTGCGCGCGTGCCGGCGCCGAAAAACACCTGGTGATGACGGTGGCTTGCGACGCCCAGCGGCTGTCGCAAGCTTGAGGGGTTGTCAACATATGCCCGTTGTGACGGCGGGCTAGATCGTGGTGTCACCCCTTTTCAGGTCCGAAGCGGTCGATGCCCGCCAGCATGCTTGGCTGGGGGGCATCCAGCTCATACGGCCTCTTTCGCTTTCCCTGCTGACGACCTGTGCGGTGGGCGTTGCCGTGGCAGTGGTCACTTACCTCTGCGTTGGTGAGTACACCCGCAAGGCCCGCGTCGCGGGCGTGCTGGTGCCCGACCAGGGCGTGATCCGCCTGCTGCCGCCAGAGTCGGCGACGGTGCTGGAGCGCCACGCCCAGGAGGGGCAGACGGTGCGGCGCGGCGACGCGCTGTTTGTTTTGTCGGTCGATCGTTCGACCGTTAGCGGCGATGCCCAGGCCTCGGTGCAGCGCAGCCTGGCGGTCAAGGAGCGCAGCCTGCAGAGCGCCGTGCAGCAGCACGCGGCCCTGCTCGAGGCGCAGCGGATCGCGCTGGAGCGCCAGATCGCCGACCGGCGTGGCGAGCTCGCCCAACTCCAGGTCGAGACGCAATTGCACCGCCAGCGCCTGGTGCTGGCCGAGCAGGCGATGGCCCGGCTCGAGTCGCTGCGGGCCGACAACTTCATTTCCTCGGCCCAGGTGCAGGCCAAGTCGGAGGAGGTGCTGGCGGTGCAGGCGCAACTGCAGGGTCTGGAGCGGCAGCGCGCGACCCAGTTGCGGGAGATCGGGGCGCTGGAAGTGCAGCGGCGTGAGCTGCCATTGCGTGCCCAGGTGGCGACCGGCGAACTGGAACGTGACCTCGCCACCGTGGCCCAGGAGGCCGCGGAGACCGAGGCGCGGCAGCGTATCGTCGTGCGAGCGCCTTCGGACGGCGTTCTGGGCGCGGTGCTGGCCGATCCGGGGCAGTCCGTGTCGCCCGCCGCGGCGCTGGCCAGCCTGGTGCCGTCGGAAGCGCGACTGCAGGCCCACCTGTATGCGCCGTCCAGCGCGCTCGGCTTCGTCCGGCCGGAACAGACAGTGCTGCTGCGCTACCAGGCCTACCCGTACCAGAAGTTCGGTCACCAGACGGGCCACGTGTTGCAGGTGTCGCGCACGCCGCTGCAGTCGGCCGAACTCGCCGGCGTGCCGTTGGCCGGCGTGGCCAACTACTCCACTGTCAGCGGCGAGCCGCTGTACCGCATCACGGTGGCGCTCGACCGGCAGAGCGTGCCGGCCTACGGGCAGCAGCAGGCCCTGTCGGCGGGCATGCAGCTGGAAGCGGACGTCGAGCTAGACCGGCGCCGCCTGATCGAATGGCTGTTCGAACCACTGCTCGGTCTGACCGGCCGTGTGGCGGCGGGCCGTACCTGATCGCTCGGCAAGAATGGCGAACGCCTTGCGCATGGGCTTCGGCGCGCCGCGCCTGCCGATGATCCTGCAGACCGAGGCAGCGGAGTGCGGCCTGGCCTGCCTCGCCATGGTGGCTTCGCACCACGGCCATCGCAGCGACCTCCCGAGCTTGCGGCAGCGCTTCTCGCTGTCCTTGAAGGGCGTGACGCTGGCCGATCTGGTGGCGATGGCAGGGCAGTTGCAGCTCAATGCGCGACCCCTGCGTGCCGAGCTCGAGCATCTCTCCCAGTTGCAGTTGCCCTGCATCCTGCACTGGGACCTGAACCACTTCGTGGTGCTGGCAAAGGTGCAGCGGGGTGTCGCCATCATCCACGACCCGGCGCACGGAGTGCGGCGGTTGCCGCTGGCCGAGGTCTCGCGCCACTTCACCGGCGTGGTGCTGGAGCTGATGCCCGGCACCGGCTTCGAGCCACGCACCGAACGCCAGCATGTCAGCCTGCGGCAGCTGCTCGGCCCGGTGCGGGGCCTGAAGCGCTCGCTGGCCCAGGTGTTCGCGCTCGCGCTGGCGCTTGAGGTCTTCATGCTGCTGGCGCCGTTCTTCCTGCAGTGGGTGGTCGACGGCGCGCTGCTCAGCGCCGACCGCGACCTGCTGCTCACGCTGGTGATCGGCTTCGGCCTGCTGGTGGTGATCCAGGTGGCCACCGGCGCCCTGCGGTCCTGGGCGGTGCTCTACCTGTCGAGCACGCTCAATCTGCAATGGCTGGGCAATGTGTTCGCACACCTCATGCGCCTGCCGGTCGAGTGGTTCGAGAAGCGCCACGCTGGCGACGTGATGTCGCGTTTCGGCGCCGTGCAGAAGATCCAGCAGACGCTGACGACCAGCTTCATCGAGGCCATGCTCGACGGGCTGCTGGTGGTGGCCACGCTGGTGATGATGTGGGTCTACAGCGCCACATTGACGGCCATCGCGATCGGCGCGGTGGCGCTCTACGCGCTGCTGCGCTGGGCCTTCTTCACGCCGCTGCGCGATGCGACCGAAGAGGCGATCGTGCACGACGCGAAGCGCTCGACGCATTTCCTCGAATCGCTGCGCGGCGTGCAGGCGATCAAGCTGTTCAATCGCCAGGACGAGCGCCGTGCCCGCTTCATGAATCTGGTGGTCGACGCGATGAACGCCGACATCGCGATCAAGAAGCTCGAGCTCGCATTCGCCGTGCTCAACAAGCTGGTGTTCGGCGTCGAGCGCATCGCCGTCATCGGCGTCGGTGCGCTGCTGGTGATGGACCAGCAGTTCACAGTGGGCATGCTGTTCGCGTTCCTGGCCTTCAAGGAGCAGTTCGCGCAGCGTGTCAGCGGGCTGATCGACAAGGCGATCGAGCTGAAGATGCTGCGCCTGCAGGGAGAGCGTCTGGCCGACATCGTGCTGGCGGCGCCGGAGGCGCAGGGCGAGGGCCTGCACGCGGCGCGCGATGTGGCGCCGCGCATCGAGCTGCGCGACGTGAGCTTCCGCTACGCCGACACGGAGCCCGACGTGCTGAAGGGCTGCAGCCTGCACATCGAACCCGGCGAGGCGGTCGCGATCGTCGGGCCGTCGGGTTGCGGCAAGACCACGTTGCTCAAGCTGATGCTCGGCATCCACGCGCCTGCCGCCGGTGAGATCCGCATCGGGGGCCTGCCGCTGTCGCAGCTGGGGCTCGGCCGCTGGCGCGCCATGATCGGCACCGTGATGCAGGACGACCAGCTGTTCGCCGGGTCGATTGCCGACAACATCTCGTTCTTCGACGTGGATGCCGATGCAGCCTGGATCGAGCAGTGCGCGCGGCTGGCCTGCGTGAACGACGAGATCGACGCGCTGCCGATGGGTTATCACACGCTGATCGGCGACATGGGTGCCAGCCTGTCCGGTGGGCAGCGCCAGCGCATCCTGCTGGCCCGTGCGCTCTACAAGCGACCTCGCATCCTGTTCCTCGACGAGGCAACGAGCGCGCTCGATGTCGAGCGGGAGCGGCAGGTCAACCAGGCCATCCGCGGGCTCGACATCACGCGCGTGATCGTCGCCCACCGGCCCGAGACCATCGCGGCGGCGGCCCGCGTGATCGTGCTCCAGCAAGGGCGCGTCGCGCAGGACCTGCGCAGCGTGTCGAACACGCAGCAGTCCGAGCCGGGCAACTGACCGAAAGCCGCAGCAGGCCGCTGCGGCTCTGCCGCCGATGCGGTCGTGCCGGGCCGCGACTTTGCTAGGGTACGCTTTGCCATGGAAGATGCCCTGCGCCCTCCGGCGCTCGATCCGCGCGCCGCCCTGTTCCTCGACTTCGACGGAACCCTGGTACCGATCGCCCCGCGGCCCGACGGCATCGAGGTCGGTGCCTGGCTGGTGCCGACCTTGCAGCAGTTGCACGCACTGCTCGGCGGGGCTCTGGCCCTCGTCAGCGGACGCCCGCTCAGCGAACTTGATGCGTGGCTTGCGCCGTTGCGACTGCCGGCCGCCGGCGTGCACGGCCTCGAGCGTCGCGACGGCGACGGGCCGACGCGCCGGCTCGCCGGCGGCCTGCCGGACGCCCTGGTCCACCGCGTCGAACGCCTGGTGGCGCGCACGCCTGACCTGCGGCTCGAGCGCAAGCCGGGCGCGCTGGCCCTGCACTATCGCGACGCGCCGCATCTGGGCGACATGTGCGCCCGCATGATGCTGGCCGCCGCACGCCCGCACGCCGAGCTGACCGTGCTGCTCGGCAAGTGCGTGGTCGAGGTCAAGCCGCGCGGCGCGACCAAGGCCAACGCGGTGAGTGAATTCCTGGCGCGTCCGGCGTTCGCCGGGCGGCAGCCCGTGTTCGTCGGCGACGATGCGACCGACGAGGACGGCTTCGCCGCCGTGCAGGCGGTCGGCGGCATCGGCATCAAGGTGGGTGACGGGCCGAGCGGCGCCCAGTTCCGTCTGGGTGGCCCCGAGGCGGTGCGGCTGTGGCTGCAGGCGGCGCTGCCTCAGCCGGCGCATCCCGTCGCGCTGGAGGCCGCCCGGTGAGCGCCGCGGCTTCGCTCGAGCTGGGCCTGGTCGGCAACTGCGCGATCAGCGCGCTGATCGACCGCGAGGCCCGCATCGTCTGGTGCTGCCTGCCGCGCTTCGACGGCGACCCGACTTTCCATGCGCTGATCGACACGCCCAATACGTGGCCGGCCGACGGCAGTTGGTGCGTCGAGATCGAGAACTTCGTGCGCAGCGAGCAGGCCTACGACGAAGGCACGGCGATCCTGCGCACGCGGCTGTTCAGTGCCGACGGTGATGCGATCGAGATCACCGATTTCGCACCGCGCTTCCTCAGCCGCGACCGCACCTTCCGGCCCGCGATGCTGGTGCGGCGGGTGCATCCGCTGCAGGGCCATCCGCGCGTGCGCGTCAGCCTGCGGCCTCGCGCCGACTGGGGGCGCGTCGCGCCGGAGGTCGCGCGCGGTAGCCATCACTTGCGGTACGCCGGCCCGACCGGAACCCTGCGTCTCACCACCGATGCGCCCATCACCTATGTGCAGGACGAGACCTGGTTTTCGTTGGCGTCGCCGCTGAACCTGCTGCTCGGTCCGGACGAGACCCTGGAGCGCGGTGCCGCCGAAGTGGCGCGTGATTTCGAGGAACTCACCTCGCTCTACTGGCGCACCTGGACTCGCCGGCTGGCCCTGCCGCTGGAGTGGCAGGCCGCGGTTATCCGCGCTGCGATCACGCTCAAGCTGTGCCTGTTCGACGAGACCGGCGCGATCGTCGCGGCGATGACCACCAGCCTGCCCGAGGCGCCGGGCAGCGGGCGGAACTGGGACTATCGCTACTGCTGGCTGCGCGACGCCTTCTTCGTGGTGCGCGCGCTCAACAGCCTGTCCGAGCTGGAGACGATGGAGGACTATCTGCGCTGGCTGCACAACGTGGTGCGCGACGCGCGCGGCGGCTTCATCCAGCCGCTGTACGGCCTGGGCCTCGAGAAGGATCTGCCCGAGGAAGAACTCCCGCATCTTCGCGGCTATCGCGGCATGGGTCCGGTGCGGCGCGGCAACCAGGCGCATACGCACGCGCAGCATGACGTGTACGGCAACGTGCTGCTCGGGGCTTCGCAGTCCTTCCATGATCTGCGGCTGTTCCGCCGCGCTGACGCCGATGACTTCGCGCGGCTCGAGGCGGTAGGCGAGCAGGCCTGGCTGGTGCACGACCAGCCCGATGCGGGGATGTGGGAGTTGCGCACGCGCGCGCGGGTGCACACCTCGTCGGCGCTGATGTGCTGGGCGGCCTGCGATCGGCTGGCGAAGATCGCCGCCCGTCTGGGCCTGCCGGAGCGGGACGTCCACTGGTGCGGCCGGGCCGCGGCGATCCGTGAGCGCGTGCTGCGCGAAGCCTGGAGCGAGAAGCGACAGGCCTTCGCCGAGAGCCTGGGTGGCGAGGATCTCGATGCCAGCGTGCTGCTGATGGCCGAGGTGGGCTTCATCGACCCGATGGATCCGCGCTTCGTGGCCACGGTCGACGCGCTGGAGGCGCACCTTTGCGATGGCCCCTACATGCGCCGCTACGAGGCGGCCGACGACTTCGGCAAGCCGGAGACGGCCTTCAACATCTGCGCCTTCTGGCGCATCGACGCGTTGGTGCGCATCGGCCGGCGCGAGCAGGCCCGGCAGATCTTCGAGGCCATGCTCGCGTCGCGCAATGCGCTGGGCCTGCTCTCGGAAGACACCGATCCGCGCACCGGCGAGCTGTGGGGCAACTTCCCGCAGACCTATTCGATGGTCGGCATCATCAATGCCGCGACGCGGCTGTCAGCGCCCTGGGACACGGTGATCTGATGCGAAGAAGCGGGTTCACGCGATGACATCTCGGTTGGTGGTGGTGTCCAACCGGATCGGCGACCCGCGCAAGGTGGCCGCCGGCGGGCTGGCCGTCGCATTGGGCGACGCGCTCTCCGAGAGCGGGGGCCTGTGGTTCGGCTGGAGCGGCAAGGTGGTGGCCGGCGGCGCTCGCGGCGAGGGCGATCTGCACCTGCAGCCGTCCGGGAAGGTCATGCTCGCGACGCTCGACCTCGGCAGCGACGACCACGCGGCCTATTACGCCGGCTACTCGAACCGGGTGCTGTGGCCGGTGTTCCACTACCGGCTCGACCTGGCGCAGTTCGACGACGGCTATTTCGAAGGCTATCAGCGCGTCAACCGGCTGTTCGCGCGCAAGCTGAGCACGCTGCTGAAGCCGGACGACGTCATCTGGGTGCACGACTACCACCTGATCCCGCTGGCGGCTGAGTTGCGCGCGCTCGGCTGCCGTCAGCGCATCGGCTTCTTCCTGCACATCCCGATGCCGCCGCCGCTGGTGATGGCGGCAATCCCGGCACACGACATGCTGATGCGCTCGCTGTTCGCCTATGACCTGATCGGCCTGCAGAGCGAGGCCGACGTGGCCCACTTCGCCCGCTATGTCGAGACGGAGGCCGGGGCCGAGCGTGTGGGCGGTGACCAGTACCGTGCCTTCGGCCAACAGGTTTGCGCGCGGGCCTTCCCGATCGGCATCGACGTCGACGAGTTCCAGGACCTGGCGCAGACGCCGGAGTCGATCGAGACGCGCGAGACGCTGCGCAGCCAGTACCCGCTGCGTCAGTTGCTGATCGGGGTCGACCGGCTCGATTACTCCAAGGGCCTGCCGCAGCGCCTGCGCGCCTTCCATCGGCTGCTGGCCGACTACCCCGAGAACCGCAACAGCGCGACCCTGATCCAGGTGGCCACACCGACGCGCGAGGGCGTGGAGAGCTACGAGGACATCCGCCGCGAGCTCGAGGGCCTGTCGGGACAGATCAACGGCGAGTACGGCGAGCTCGACTGGATGCCGGTGCGCTACATCCACCGCACGCTGGCGCGGCGGCGGTTGCCGGGGTTGTACCGGGCCGGGCGCGTGGCCCTGGTCACGCCGCTGCGCGACGGCATGAACCTCGTGGCCAAGGAGTTCGTCGCGGCGCAAGACCCCGCCGACCCCGGCGTGCTGGTGCTGTCTCGCTTTGCCGGTGCGGCCGAGCAGATGCGCGCGGCCCTGCTGGTCAACCCATACGACATTGGCGCCACCGCGGGTGCGGTGCAGCGCGCGCTGCGGATGCCGCTGTCCGAGCGGGTGGAGCGGCATCAGGCCTTGCTCACAGGCGTTCGCGAGCACGACGTGCACCGTTGGCGGCGCGAATTCCTGCAGGCCTTGCAGGCCGCCGAACGCGCGCCTGGGTGAGTCCGGCTATCCCGGCGATCGAGCCATGCGATGGGTGAGTCGCAGGTATCGGCGTATCGTTCGCTATCAGAATCAATTTTCGATAGCGATAACACCATGGCCAAGACTGCAAGCTTCGGCGTGATGCACCTGGGCATCGCCTTTGGCGTGAGCTATGCCTTGACGGGCAACGTGGCCATCGCGGGGGCCATCACCTTCGTCGAACCGCTGGTGAACACGGTGGCGCACTACTTCTTCGACAAGGCCTGGGATTCGCCGCGCTGGAAAGCCTGGCGCGCTCGGCTTCGCGGGCACGTGGTGGCGCCTGCGACGGCCTGAGCGGCGATCCGCCTCATCCGGTGGTGGCTGTTTCCAGCCACGCCAGCCAGCGCAGCGCGTGCTCGCGGCGTGCGCCGCACATCTCGGCCGACGGCTGCAGCGAGCCACACACCGCCGGCCGCTCGGGCCGCCCGAACAGCCGGCAGCGCAGGTCGGCATCCAGCTGCGCGCAGGCCACGCCGGCCGGCTTGCCCTGCGGGTGGCCGGGCAGGGGCGTCGAGATCGACGGCGCGATGCAGCAGGCGGCGCAAGCGGGGCGGCAGTCCATCGGTGGATTGTCGTCGGCCGGGCGCCCCGGGCGTCCCCACGCGGTGACGGACGGGGACGCGCTGCTTAAAATTGAGGCTTTTCCGGCCGGCCCCGGCCCCAAAGGCGCCCGATGCTCTATCCCCAGGAATTCGACGTGATCGTCGTCGGTGGCGGTCATGCCGGCACCGAGGCGGCGCTCGCTGCGGCGCGGATGGGCTGTGCAACGCTGCTGCTCACGCACAACATCGAGACCTTGGGGCAGATGAGCTGCAACCCGTCGATCGGTGGTATCGGCAAGGGACACCTCGTCAAGGAAATCGACGCACTCGGTGGCGCGATGGCGTTGGCGACCGACGAGGCCGGTATCCAGTTCCGCATCCTGAACGGCTCCAAGGGTCCGGCGGTGCGAGCCACGCGGGCGCAGGCGGACCGTGTGCTCTACAAGGCGGCCATCCGCCGCCGGCTCGAGAACCAGCCGCGGCTGTGGCTGTTCCAGCAGGCGGTCGATGACCTGATGGTCGAGGGCGACCGCGTGACAGGTGCTGTGACGCAAGTGGGCGTTCGCTTTCGTAGCAAGGCTGTGGTGCTGACGGCGGGCACCTTTCTCGACGGTCGCATCCACGTCGGTTTGCAGAACTATGCGGCCGGGCGTGCCGGCGATCCGCCGGCGCAGAGCCTGTCGGCCCGGCTCAAAGAATTGCAGCTGCCGCAGGGCCGACTGAAGACCGGCACGCCGCCGCGCATCGATGGCCGCACGATCGACTTCGAGCGGTTGCTGCAACAGCCGGGCGATGCCGACCCGGTCCCGGTGTTCAGCTACATGGGCGATGCGGCGATGCATCCGCGACAGCTGCCATGCTGGATCACCCACACCAGCGAACGCACCCACGAGATCATCCGCAGCGGCTTCGACCGCAGCCCGATGTTTACCGGCGTGATCGAAGGGGTGGGGCCGCGCTACTGCCCCAGCATCGAGGACAAGGTGAACCGCTTCGCCGACAAGACCTCGCACCAGATCTTCCTGGAGCCCGAAGGGTTGAGCACGCACGAGTTCTACCCGAACGGCATCTCCACCTCGCTGCCCTTCGACATCCAGCTCGCCGCGCTGCGCTCGATGTCCGGGCTGGAACAGGCACACGTCCTGCGGCCCGGCTATGCGATCGAGTACGACTACTTCGATCCACGCGGGTTGAAGTCGAGCTTCGAGACCAAGGCGATCGGTGGCCTGTTCTTCGCCGGCCAGATCAACGGCACAACCGGCTACGAGGAGGCGGCGGCGCAGGGACTGTTCGCCGGCGTCAACGCGGCGCGGCTGGTGCAGGAGCGCGACGCCTGGCTGCCCCGGCGCGATCAGGCCTATCTGGGCGTGCTGGTGGACGACCTCATCACGAAAGGCGTGACCGAGCCCTACCGCATGTTCACCAGCCGCGCGGAGTTCCGCTTGCAACTGCGGGAAGACAACGCCGACCTGCGACTGACCGACGCCGGGCGCGAGATGGGCCTGGTCGACGACGAACGCTGGACAGCTTTCAACCGCAAGCGCGATGCTGTTTCACGTGAAACCGAGCGCCTGAAGTCTACCTGGGTGAATGCCGCGCTGCTGCCGGCGGCCGACGCCGAGCGTCTGGTCGGCAAAGCGCTGGAGCACGAGTACGCACTGGTCGACCTGCTGCGCCGACCGGGGGTCGACTTCGACGCGGTGGCCGAGGTGGCGCAGATCGCCCACGCAAGGCGGAGCGAAGGGCGGCAGGCCGGCGATCCGGCCGCCGCGGCCTGGTCGCGGGCGGCGTTGCGTGACGAGTGGGGGCCGGCCCTGGCCGACGCCGTGATCCAGCAGCTGGAGATCGCGACCAAGTACGCCGGCTACATCGACAAGCAGAACGAACAGGTCGAGCGCGCGGCGCAGTACGAGGACCTCAAGCTGCCGGAGGCGCTCGATTACCGGCAGGTCGCGGCGCTGAGCCACGAAGTCCGCCAGAAGCTCCAGGCGCTGCGTCCTGAAACGCTGGGACAGGCCGCACGCGTCTCGGGCGTGACGCCGGCGGCGATCTCCCTGCTGCTGATCCATCTGAAGAAGGGCCGCTATCGCGGCTTCGGCGCCGATGCCGCCGAGCCGGGCAGCGCGGCCGCATGACGGCAGCGTCTTTCGATGCAAAGGCGCTGGCGCACGGGCTGGAGCAGGGCGCGCAGGCGCTGGGACTCGAGCTGACAGCGATGCAGCAACGGCAGTTGCTGCAGCACTTGGCGCTGATCGACCGCTGGAACCGCGTCTACAACCTCACCGCGGTGCGCGAGCCGGCGCAGATGCTGACCCAGCACCTGCTCGACAGCTTGGCGGTCGTCGCGCCGCTGCGGCGGCAAAAGCGGGGGGCGGCGATCGCGTTGCTCGATGTCGGTAGCGGGGCAGGACTGCCCGGTGTGGCGATAGCGGTCGCTTGCCCGGAAGTCCATGTCAGCTGTGTAGACACTGTCTCGAAGAAGGCCAGCTTCATCCGGCAGGTGGGGGCGGAGCTCGGGCTGGCGCATTTCCAGGCGCTGCATGCCCGGGTGGAATCTTTGGCGTCTGGCAACTTCGATGTGATCACCTCCCGCGCCTTCGCTTCGCTGGCCGACTTCGTCACGCTCACCGAGGCGGCGCTCGCGCCCGACGGTGTGTGGATGGCGATGAAGGGTCAGGTACCGCACGAGGAAATGGCAGCCTTGCCGTCGACGATCGAGGTGTTTCACGTGGAACCCTTGCGGGTGCCTGGGCTGGATGCGGAGCGCTGCATCGTCTGGATGCACCGAAAGGGCTGAAGTGCAAGCTCATCGCCGTCTCGTTCCTCTGATTCTTGGTTTGGCCCTCGGCAGCACGCATGCGGTCGACGTTTCGCTGCCATCGCTCCCGACCGTCCAGGCGCTGCCGAGCCTGGAGGTGTCTGCCTACATGGGCACGTGGTACCAGGTCGCCTGGTACCCGAATCGTTTCCAGCGGCAATGCGTCAGTGATACCCGCGCCACCTACCGCCTGCTCGAACAGGGCGAGGTTGAGGTGATCAATCAGTGTCGGAATGCCGAGGGGCGTACCGAATCGATCCGCGGGGTGGCGCAGCCGGTGGGCCGCGTCGCCGAGGGGCAGCTGATGCCGGCACAGCTGCGGGTGAGCTTCCTGCCGGCACTGATCCGGTGGCTGCCGGTCGGTTGGGGCGACTACTGGGTGCTGGCCCTGGGTCCGGAGGGTCGGTACGCGCTGGTCAGCGAACCGACCCGCGAGTACCTCTGGGTGCTGTCTCGGACGCCCAATCTCTCCGACGGCGATGACCGCGCTGTGCGAGCGAGCCTGGCTGAGCAGGGGTTCGATCTGACGCGGCTCGAACGACACATCCACACCGTTCCGGCCGCGCCGCCTTGAGGCGTGAGGGGCCAGACGGTCGGCGTGCGCTTGACGCTTCCGATGTGCGTCTGGAAAATACGACCAGTCTAAAAACTGGTTGAAATTTTCACCATGCGGTCCACCAGTGTCGGAGCATTCGAGGCGAAGACTCACTTATCGGCCTTGCTTGAGCGCGTCGAGCGCGGCGAAGAGATCGTGATCACGCGGCACGGTCGGCCGGTGGCGCGGCTGCTGCCGATCGCCCGATCGGTCGCCGATGCGCAGGCAGCGGCGGAACGTCTGCTCCAGATCGGCGGTGACCTGGCGCTGGGGCGCGACTGGCGGGCCCTGCACGGCGAGGAGCCGCATTGATGGCGGCGGTCGTGCTCGATGCCTCGGCCGCGCTGGCGTGGTTGTCCGCCGATGCGCAGACGCCGGCGTCCCGTGAACTCGCACTCGAGGTGGCCCGCCACGGCGCCGTGGTGCCGGAGATCTGGCACGCCGAGGTCACGCAGATCCTGCTGCTCGCCGAGCGGCGCGGCCGCACCACGAAGGGGCGTGTCGCCGAGATCGTGGCGCTGCTCGACGAGCTGCCGATCGAGACCGAAGCCGGCGTGCCGCAGCGCATGCGGCACGAAGTGCTGGATCTGGCCCGCGACCGCGGCCTCAGCACCTGCGACGCGCTCTACCTCGACCTCGCCCAGCGCCGCGGCCTGCCGCTTGCGACGCTGGACCCTGCCCTCGGCCGCGCAGCCCGCGCGGTGGGCGTTCCCGTCGCCCTCGGCGACTGAGTCATGGCCAAGATCTTCTGCATCGCGAACCAAAAGGGCGGCGTCGGCAAGACGACCACCACCGTCAACCTGGCCGCCGGCCTGGCGCTGATCGGCCAGCGCACGCTGGTCGTCGACCTCGACCCCCAGGGCAATGCCACCATGGGCTCGGGCATCGACAAGCGCATGCTGGAACTCTCGGTCTACGACGTGCTGCTCGAATCCGCCTCGATCGCCGAGGCGCGCCGCCGCTCCGAGAAGGGCGGCTACGACATCCTCGGTGCCAACCGCGAGCTGGCGGGCGCCGAGGTCGAGCTGGTCGCGCTCGAGCGCCGCGACCAGCGCCTCAAGACCGCGCTGGCCGCGGTCGATGGCGAGTACGACTTCGTGCTGATCGACTGCCCGCCGTCGCTGAGCCTGCTCACGCTCAACGGGCTGTGCTCGGCGCACGGCGTGGTGGTGCCGATGCAGTGCGAATACTTTGCGCTCGAAGGCCTGTCCGATCTGGTGAACACCATCAAGCAGGTGCACGCCAACCTCAACCCGGAGCTGCAGATCATCGGCCTGCTGCGCGTGATGTTCGACCCGCGCATCACCCTCCAGCAACAGGTGAGTGAGCAGCTCAAGGCGCACTTCGGCGACAAGGTGTTCGACACCGTGATTCCGCGCAACGTGCGCCTCGCCGAAGCGCCGAGCTACGGCGTGCCGGGCGTCGTGTTCGACGGGCAGTCGAAGGGCGCCCAGGCCTTCGTGCAGTTCGCCAACGAGATGGTGAAGCGCCTCGCCAGCCTGCGCTGAGGGCCGAGCATGCCCGACACGTCCTCCTCCGTACTGGTGCTGCCTGGTTGGCAGAACTCCGATGCCGACCACTGGCAGACGCGCTGGGAGCGGCGCCACGGCTACCGCCGCGTCGAACAGGACGACTGGCAGTGGCCGCGCCGAGGCGATTGGATGGCCCGCCTCGAGGAGGTGCTGCTGGAGGCCCCGCAGCCGTGCTGGCTCGTCGCCCACAGCCTGGGTTGCCAGCTGGTGGCCGCCTGGGCTGCACACACGCAGCAGGCCGACCGCGTGCGCGGCGCGCTGCTCGTCGGCCCCCCCGACACCGAGCGCGAAGACATGCCGCCGCAGCTCCATTCCTGGCGACCTGTGCCGCGCCGGCGCCTGCCGTTTTCAGCCACGGTGGTGATCAGCACCGATGATCCGTATTGCGCCCCGCAGCGTGCCGGCGTGATGGCGCAGGACTGGGGCGCGGCCTTGGTCGTGGCCGGGGCGGTCGGCCACCTCAACAGCGAATCCGGCCTGGGCGACTGGGACGCGGGGCATCAACTGCTGATCGCGCTGCGCACGGCCTGAGTCCCACGCCGTGCGCGATGCACCGCCGGTGGCCGGCTCGGTGAGAATGATCGACATGGTCACCAAGAAACCCAAAGGCCTCGGCCTCGGCCTCGAAGCCCTGCTCGGGCCCAAGGCGCAGGACACACCGGCGCAGCCGGCCGGCGACGGTCTGCCCACGACGCTGAAGCTGAGCCAGCTGCAGGCAGGCAAGTACCAGCCGCGCACGCGCATGGACGAGGGCTCGCTCTACGAGCTGGCCGAAAGCATCCGCAGCCAGGGCGTGATGCAGCCGATCCTCGTCCGTCCGGTCGGCGAAGCCGCGCTCGGCCGCTACGAGATCATCGCCGGCGAACGCCGCAGCCGGGCTGCCAAGCTGGCCGGTCTGAGCGAGGTGCCGGTGCTCGTGAAGGACGTGTCCGACGAGTCGGCCGCGGTCATGGCGCTGATCGAGAACATGCAGCGCGAGGACCTGAACCCGCTCGAGGAGGCGCAGGGCCTGCGGCGCCTGACCGAAGAATTCGGTCTGACGCACGAGCAGGCCGCGCAGGCGGTCGGCCGTTCACGCAGCGCCGCGAGCAACCTGCTGCGGCTGCTCAACCTGGCCGAGCCGGTGCAGCAGATGCTGATGGCCGGCGACCTCGACATGGGGCATGCGCGGGCCTTGCTGGTGCTCGAGCGGGCCCAGCAGGTGACCGCGGCTCACGAGATCGCCGCGAAGAAGCTGACGGTGCGCGATGCCGAGAAGCTGGTGGCGCGCGCGACGGCGGGTGGTCGCCAGACACAACTGTTGCGCGGCCAGCAGGCCAAGTCGCGTGACATCGTGCGTCTGGAGGAAGAGTTGGCCGACCTTCTGACGGCGGCGGTCGAGATCCGCGTCAAGAAGCGCAGCAAGCGTGGCGAGCAGGGCGAGGTGGCCATCGCCTTCGGCTCGCTCGACGAGTTGTCGGGACTGCTCGACAAGCTGCGCGGTCCGGCTGCTGGCTGAGGGAGGCCGCTGGCGCGTGTTCGCAGGCGCTTTGCGCCCGCGCCGCGCACGGTGAACCGTTGCCCGCGCTCGGGCGTTGAACGGGCATGCGCCGTCACCTTCATCGGGGGAACCACTCACCCGCGGCAGGGCTCCCACGCCATGACTGGCGGATTGCGGCGGAAAGGGGCATGCTATTTGCACAGTCGGTGGCAGGGCTCGATTCCTGCAATTGACCCGGAAAGTGCCTTGTATTGTTGTCGTCGCACCAGACAAGGATGCATGATCGTCGAGACCGCTTGATCGATAACCGCAGGCAGCGCTGCACAGTGGCCAGCCGAGATCTCTCCGGTGACAGGCCGACCACGTGGCGACGCCGCCTCCCGAATCTGGAACGGAGGACGTGATGGATGTGATCAGCAGCTTTGCAGCGCGCTATGAGCGCAGCCGCGAGGAAGAGTTCACGCTCGAGGAGTACCTCGACATCTGCCGGCGTGAGCCGGTGGCCTATGCCACGGCGGCCGAGCGCATGCTCAAGGCCATCGGCGAACCCGAACTCGTGGACACCCGCAACGATCCACGCATGTCGCGCCTGTTCGCGAACAAGGTGATCAAGCGCTATCCGGCCTTCGCCGAGTTCTACGGCATGGAGGATTCGATCGAACAGGTCGTCTCCTACTTCCGCCACGCGGCGCAGGGACTCGAGGAGAAGAAGCAGATCCTCTACCTGCTGGGACCGGTGGGCGGCGGCAAGAGTTCGATCGCCGAACGGCTGAAGCACCTGATGCAGGAAGTGCCGTTCTATGCCATCAAGGGCTCGCCGGTGAACGAGTCGCCGCTCGGCCTGTTCGACATGGCCGAGGACGGCCCCATCCTGGAGAAGGAATACGGCATCCCGCGTCGCTATTTGAACCGCATCCTGTCGCCCTGGGCCGTGAAACGGCTCGACGAGTACGGCGGCGACATCCGCCAGTTCAGAGTCGTGAAGCGCTATCCGTCGATCCTGAAGCAGGTCGGCGTGGCCAAGACCGAGCCGGGCGACGAAAACAACCAGGACATCAGCTCGCTGGTCGGCAAGGTCGACATCCGCAAGCTCGAGACCTATGCACAGGATGATCCCGACGCCTACAGCTACTCCGGCGGCCTGTGCCTGGCCAACCAGGGGCTGCTCGAGTTCGTCGAGATGTTCAAGGCGCCGATCAAGGTGCTGCACCCGCTGCTGACGGCGACCCAGGAAGGCAACTACAAGGGTACCGAGGGTTTCGGCGCGATCCCCTTCGACGGCATCATCCTCGCGCACAGCAACGAGAGCGAGTGGAAGACCTTCCGCAACAACAAGAACAACGAAGCCTTCCTCGACCGCATCTACATCGTCAAGGTGCCGTACTGCCTGCGCATCACCGAAGAGATCAAGATCTACGACAAGCTGATCCGAGGCTCCTCGCTCAGCGAGGCGAAGTGCGCGCCCGGCACGTTGAAGATGATGGCGCAGTTCGCGGTGCTGTCGCGCCTGAAGGAGCCGGAGAATTCCTCGCTGTTCAGCAAGGCGCTGGTCTATGACGGCGAGAGCCTCAAGGACACCGATCCCAAGGCCAAGAGCTACCAGGAGTACCGGGACTACGCCGGGGTCGACGAGGGCATGAGCGGCATCTCGACGCGCTTTGCCTTCAAGATCCTGTCCAAGGTCTTCAACTTCGACAGCACCGAGGTCGCCGCCAACCCGGTGCACCTGATGTACGTGCTGGAGCAGCAGATCGAGCGCGAGCAGTTCCCCACCGAGACCGAGCAGAAGTACCTCGGCTTCATCAAGGAGTTCCTGGCGGCGCGCTACGCCGAGTTCATTGGCAAGGAGATCCAGACCGCGTACCTCGAGAGCTACTCCGAGTACGGCCAGAACATCTTCGACCGCTACGTGACCTACGCCGACTACTGGATCCAGGACCAGGAGTACCGTGACACCGACACCGGCGAGGTGTTCGACCGGGGCTCGTTGAACGCCGAGCTCGAGAAGATCGAGAAGCCGGCGGGTATCGCCAACCCAAAGGACTTCCGCAACGAGATCGTCAACTTCGTGCTGCGCGCCCGGGCCAACAACGCCGGCAACAACCCGTTGTGGACGAGCTACGAGAAGCTGCGCACGGTGATCGAGAAGAAGATGTTCTCGAACACCGAGGAACTGCTGCCGGTGATCAGCTTCAACGCGAAGGCCAGTGCCGACGAGGCGAAGAAGCACGAGGACTTCGTGAACCGCATGGTGCAGAAGGGCTACACGCCCAAGCAGGTGCGCCTGCTGTGCGAGTGGTACCTGCGTGTGAGAAAGAGTTCATGATGAAGGCTGGGAAACGCGAGCGTCGTCGTCGCCCCAGACGCTGACAGCGACCTCCACTTCGAGCACAACGCATGGCGCTTCAGCAGATCATCGATCGCAGGCTCGCAGGCAAGAACAAGTCGATCGGCAACCGCGAGCGTTTCCTGCGCCGACACAAGGCGCAGATCCGCGAGGCCGTGCGCAAGGCGGTCAGCGGACGCGGCATCCGCGACATCGAGCAGGGCGAGGACATCACGCTGCCCAAGCGCGACGTGTCCGAACCGCTGTTCGGCCATGGCGCCGGCGGCAAGCGCGAGATGGTGCACCCGGGCAACAAGGAGTACGTGCGCGGCGACCGCATCAAGCGACCCGAGGGCGGCGGCGGGCAGGGCGGTGGGTCGCAGGCCAGCGACTCGGGTGAGGGCGAGGACGACTTCGTCTTCCACCTGAGCAAGGAAGAGTTCATGCAGGTCTTCTTCGACGACCTGGCGCTGCCCAACCTCGTGAAGACCCAGCTGGCCGAAACGCCGGAGTACAAGAACCAGCGTGCCGGCTTTACCAGCGATGGCACGCAGAGCAATCTGCACGTGGTGCGTTCGATGCGCGGCGCGATCGGCCGGCGCATCGCGCTCGGCGCCGATGCGCGGCGCGAGCTGCGGCACCTGGAGGCCCAGCTCGCCAGCCTGAAGCAGCGTTCGCGGCTCGACGCGGGCGGCGTCGACCTCGACCCGGGCCATGCCTTGCGGCAGCGCGAGATCAAGGACCTGGAGGGTCGCATCGAGCTGCTGCGTCAGAAGGTCGCACGCATCCCCTTCCTCGACCCGATCGACCTGCGCTTTCGCAGCCGCGTCAAGGTGCCGGTTCCCACCACCAAGGCGGTGATGTTCTGCCTGATGGACGTGTCGGGCTCGATGGACGAAGCGCGCAAGGACCTGTCGAAACGCTTCTTCATCCTGCTCTACCTGTTCCTCACGCGCCACTACGAGAAGATCGACGTGGTCTTCATCCGCCATCACACGCAGGCGCAGGAGGTCGACGAAGAAGGCTTCTTCCACTCGACCGAAACCGGCGGCACCGTGGTCTCCAGCGCCCTGGTGCTGATGGAGGAGATCGTCCGCGCACGCTACCCGACCAGCGAGTGGAACATCTACGGCGCGCAGGCCAGCGACGGCGACAACTGGCATCACGACAGCGGCCGCTGCCGCGAGATCGTGTCCACTCAGCTGCTGCCGCTGTGTCGCTACTTCGCTTACGTGCAGGTGGCCGAACCCGAGCAGAACCTGTGGGAAGAGTACGCACAGGTCGCCCGGACGAACCCGCACTTCGCGATGCGCAAGGTGCTTGAGCCTTCGCAGATCTACCCCGTCTTTCGTGATCTGTTCAAGAAGGAAGGCGCGACATGAGCGTTCGGCCGCGCAAGGAGTCGTCATGACACGCAAGCGAGAGGCGGTATCGGTCGCGACGCCCGACCTGTTCACCGAATCCGACGTGCCGGCGGCGGCGCGCGTCCGCGCAGCGAGCGACATCGTCGCGAGTCCGCGGGCCAAGGCGCCGCTGCCGAATTCGAGCGACTGGACCTTCGAGCTGATCGACCAATACCACGACGTGATCCGCGAGACGGCCAGGGGCTATGGCCTGGACACCTATCCCAACCAGCTCGAGATCATCACGGCCGAGCAGATGATGGACGCCTACGCGTCGGTGGGCATGCCGGTGAACTACCGGCACTGGAGCTACGGCAAGGAATTCATCGCCACCGAGAAGAACTACCGCCGCGGTCACATGGGCCTGGCCTACGAGATCGTCATCAATTCCAACCCCTGCATCAGCTACCTGATGGAGGAGAACTCGCTGGCCATGCAGGCGCTGGTGATCGCGCACGCCGCCTACGGGCACAACAGCTTCTTCAAGGGCAACTACCTGTTCCGCATGTGGACCGACGCGTCGTCGATCATCGACTACCTGGTCTACGCCAAGAACTACATCGCCGAATGCGAGGAGCGGCGCGGGCTCGACGCGGTGGAGGATCTGCTCGACAGCTGCCATGCCTTGATGAATCACGGCGTCGACCGTTACCGCCGCCCCACCAAGCTGTCGCTGGCGCAGGAACAGACGCGCCGTGCCGAGCGCGAGGCCTACGCGCAGCAGCAGGTCAACGACATGTGGCGCACGCTGCCGCGGCGCGCCGAACCCGCCGCCGAGGAAGCCAACGCGCAGCGCTACCCGGCCGAGCCGCAGGAGAACCTGCTGTACTTCATCGAGAAGAACGCACCGCTGCTCGAACCCTGGCAGCGCGAGGTGGTGCGCATCGTGCGCAAGGTGGCGCAATACTTCTATCCGCAGCGCCAGACCCAGGTGATGAACGAAGGGTGGGCCACCTTCTGGCACCACCGCCTGCTCAACACGATGTACGACAACGGCCACCTCGCCGACGGCATGATGGTCGAGTGGCTGAAGTCTCACACCAACGTGATCTACCAGCCGCCGGTCGGCCACCCGGCCTACAGCGGCATCAACCCCTACGCGCTCGGCTTCGCGATGTACACCGATCTCAAGCGCATCTGCGAATCGCCCAGCGACGAAGACCGCCACTGGTTCCCGGAGATCGCCGGCGCCGACTGGCTGGTCACGCTGGATCACGCGATGCGCAACTTCAAGGACGAGAGCTTCATCGGCCAGTACCTGTCGCCGAGGCTGATGCGCGAGCTGCGGCTGTTCGCGGTGCTCGACGACGAGAAGGAATCCGAGCTCGAGATCTCTGCGATCCACGACGAGTCCGGCTACCGACGTCTGCGTGAGGCGCTGTCGCACCAGTACGACCTCGGCCAGCGCGAGCCCAACATCCAGGTCTGGAACGTCAACCTGCGAGGTGATCGCTCGCTGGTACTGCGTCACACCCAGCACAACGATCGTCCGCTGAACGAGCAGACGACCGAGGTGCTCAAGCACGTGGCCCGGCTGTGGGGCTTCGACGTGCACCTCGAGAGCGCCGACGGCGCCGGCGAAATCACCAGAAAGTGGACGGTGCCGGCGCCGCCGAACTGAACGGCGCGGCACACATTCACGCAGCAGGCCGCGTTGGGGCGGCCCGGGTAAGACGCCGCGCATCGGCCGGCGTCGCGTGAAGGCAGGGCTGCCGCCGCGGCGGTGGCGCGAGCGTGCGAGGAGAGTCTCATGGCCCAGGTGTCCTCTGGAACGACGGTCGCTGGCGCGTGGTCGGGTGCCGCGATGTCGCCGGCCGAAGCGGAGTCGCAGCGTCTCGCGGCGCTCTACCGCTACGGGGTCCTCGAAACCGGTTCGGAGCCGGCGTTCGATGCGATCACCGAGCTCGCGGCCTGCATCTGCGACACGCAGGCGTCGCTGATCTCGCTGGTCGATCGGGACCGCCTCTGGTTCAAGGCACAGACCGGTTTCGAGGGTGACAGTGCACCTCGCACCCATGCGCCTTGCGCGCAGGCCATCGAACAGGCCGACGACAGACTCCTGCTGGCCGACCCGGCCGGCGATCCTCGCTTCGCGGCTCACCCGGCGCTCGGCGCGGCCGGCGGCTGGCACACCTACGCCGGTGCGCCGCTCGTCACGCCTCAGGGCTGGGCCGTCGGCACGCTGTGCGTGCTGGATCGGACCGCGCGCAGCCTGTCGTCACGCCAGCAGCACGCGTTGCGCCTGCTGGCCGAACAGGCGGTGGCTCAGCTCGAGCTGCGCCGTGCCAGCGCCTTGCTGGATCTGCAGGGCAACACCGACGAGGTGACCGGCCTGTGGAATCGCACGGCCTTCGAGCGCCGGCTCGCGCAGGAGTGGACGCGCTGGAGCCGCCATGGAGGCGATCTCGCGCTGCTGGCCGTCGATCTGGATCACTTCAAGCATTTCAACGATCTGCATGGCCACCCGGTCGGCGATGAGGCGCTGCGGCAGGCGGCGCAGGGCCTCGAAGGCAGCCTGCGCGGCCATGACGTGCTTGCGCATTGCGGGGCCGGCGAGTTCAGCGTGTTGCTGCCGTCGACCGACACGGGCGGTGCGATGGCGGCAGCCGAGCGCATGCGCATCGCCCTGGCGGCGGTGCCCTGGGCGGTCGAGCCGTTGACGGCGAGCATTGGCGTCGCGGTGGCGGCGCACGCGGCCGACATCGAGCCGATCGCATTGACGCGACGCGCCCATCGTGGCCTCACCCACGCCAAGGCGCAGGGCCGCAATTGCGTGGAGCTGTGTCTGACGTGAGCTTTGCCGGCGAGGCGGCCGATCGGACCGCCGCGCTTCAGGCGCTGTCGCCGCCCAGCACCCAGACGCCTGCGGGCGGCAGGTTACCCCACACCACGTCGCACAGCGACCAGCGCAGCGAGCTGCGAGCCGGCAGCTCGAAAGGAGCACGCGGCTGGTAGGTGTACTGGACCATGCGTCGCGTCGGGTGGGCCTCGATGAACTGAAGCAACGCCGCCAACGTGGTCGTGCGCAGTGGCTCGGGCAGGCTTCTGAACGGCAGCGACGAGACCAGCATCGTGTCGACAGGAGCGTGCGCATGCCGCGCCAGCACCTCGTGCGCGGGAGCGCAGGCCACCTCGATGTCGGGGAAGCGTCGCCGCAGGCCGTTCGCGAGATCGGACTGCAGCTCGACGGCCAATAGCGGGGTTCCGGGCGCGGCGTGTCGCAGCGCCGAGGTCACGGCGCCGGTGCCCGCGCCGAGCTCGATCAGCGCGCCGGCATCGCCGATCTGCGACGCCATGGCCCGCGCCAGCCGCCGCGAGGACGGCGCGACCGCGCCGACGAGCCCGGGACGCGTGAGTGCCAGCGCGATGAAGGCCGAGGTGTTCATGCCGCGGCGCACCTCGGCGACGTGGGCGCTGGGAGGCGGCTTGGAAAGCCGACTTTGCGGTCGACGTGTCTCACCACGTGAAGATCTTCCCGGGGTTCATGATGTTGCCGGGGTCCAGCGCATGCTTGATCTGCCGCATCAGCGCCACGCCGCCGGCGCCGGCCTCGTCGAGCAGGAAGCCCATCTTGTGCAGGCCGATGCCGTGTTCGCCGGTGCAGGTCCCTTCGAGCCGCAGCGCGCGTGCCACCAGCAACTGGTTCAGGCGCTCCGCCTCGGCGCGCTCACCCGGCGCCGTCGGGTCGATCAGGTAGCCGACGTGGAAATTGCCGTCGCCGACGTGACCGACGATGAAGTAGGGAACGCCGCTCGCGTCGGCTTCGGCAACCGTCTCGTTGATGCATTCGGCCAGGCGCGAGATCGGCACGCAGGTGTCGGTCGTCACGGCACGGCAGCCGGGCCGGGTCTGCAGCGCCGAGAAGTAGGCGTGGTGGCGGGCGGTCCACAGCCGCGTGCGCTCTTCCGGCGTGGTGGCCCACTGGAAGTCCTCGCCGCCGAGGTCGGCCGTGAGGGCCTGTACCGTCTCCGCCTGCTCCTGCACGCTCGCCGGGCTGCCGTGGAACTCCATCAGCAGCATCGGTGCCTCGCGCAGCCCGAGGTGATCGTGTGCGTTGACGGCCCGCACCGCGTGCACGTCGAGCAACTCGCAGCGCGCGATCGGCACACCCATCTGGATGATCTGGATGGTGCTGCGCACCGCCGCGTCGATGCTCGGGAAATGGCAGACCGCCGCGCTGACGGCTTCCGGCAGGGGGTAGAGCTTCAGCGTGATCTCGGTGATCACGCCGAGCGTTCCTTCGCTGCCGACGAACAACCGCGTCAAGTCGTAGCCCGCCGACGACTTGCGTGCCCGCGAGCCGGTGTGGATCAGCTCTCCGCTCGCGGTGACCACGGTGAGGCCGAGCACGTTCTCCCGCATCGTGCCGTAGCGCACCGCGTTCGTGCCGCTGGCGCGGGTGGCGCACATGCCGCCGAGCGTGGCGTCGGCGCCGGGGTCGATCGGAAAGAACAGCCCGTCATGGCGCAGCGCCTCGTTGAGCTGCTTGCGGGTCACGCCGGCCTGCACGGTGACGGTCAGGTCTTCCGCGTTCACGCGCAGCACCTGGTTCATGCGCGACAGGTCGACGCTGACACCGCCCTGCACCGCCAGCAGGTGGCCTTCGAGCGAGGAGCCGATGCCGAACGGGATCACCGGCACGCCATGCGGCTGCGCCAGCGCCACCAGGGCAGCCACGTCCTCGTTGCTCGTCGCGAACACGACGGCATCAGGTGCCGGCACGTCGAACGGCGACTCGTCGCGACCGTGTTGCTCGCGGATGGCCTGCGCCGTGGAAAAGCGCTCGCCGAAGTGCGCCTTCAGCGCGGCGAGCATCGCCGCCGGCATGGGCCGCCGTGCGATTCGGGGCAACAAGTCGATCGGAGCGTTCATCGTGTCTCCTCTTGACGGCTCGGAGCCGTGGACCATTCTAGAAACAAGGAGGCCGGGCTGCTGCGGTCCCGAGTCCGCTAGCATCGCGTGATGGGCAATCGACTGACACAGATCGCAACGCGCACCGGCGACGACGGGACCACCGGGCTCGGCGACGGCACCCGTGTGGCCAAGGACCACCTGCGCGTGCAGGCCATGGGCGACGTCGACGAACTCAATTCGCTGCTCGGCCTGTTGCTGTGCGAGCCCTTGCCCGACGCGCTGCGCGTGTTGCTGGTGGCGGTGCAGCACGAACTGTTCAATCTGGGCGGCGAACTGTCGATTCCCGGCTACACGCTGCTGAAGGACGAGGCGGTGGCGGCGCTGGACGACGCATTGGCCGAGCACAACGCCGCGTTGCCGCGGCTGAAGGAGTTCATCCTGCCGGCCGGCACGCGCAGCGCCTCGATCGCCCACCTCGGCCGCACTGTGGCGCGCCGCGCGGAGCGGGCCGTGGTGGCACTGGCCAACGCCGAGCCGGGCGCGGTGCGATCTGCGCCCCGCCAGTACCTGAACCGGCTGAGCGATCTGCTGTTCGTGCTGGCCCGTGTGCTCAACCGCGCCAACCTCGACGGCCTGGGCGGCGACGACGTGTACTGGCGCAGCCCGAGGCTGGAGACCCCGCACTGACGCCACCCACTCAGCCGGCCCGCGGCCTCATTGAGGAGCCTTGCTGCCGGCCATGAACTCCTCGGCGCTGAGGAAGCCGTCGCGGTCGGTGTCGAGCGACTTGAAGCGCTGGGCGATCGCGGGTAGCTTCGCCGCTTCGGCGGGGCTCAGCTTGTTGTCGGTGTCCACGTCGGCACGCTTGAAGGCCTGCTGCGCCGTCACGTCGCTCGACTTGTCGGTTGGCGCCGACTGCGCCTGAGCCAGGTGGGCGAAGCCCACGGTGCCGGCGAGCGCCAGACTGACCACGGTGATCTCGATGACCTGACGCGCCTGGGTCTGGATGGAAGGGGTGATGCGAGAGCGATTCATGGAGGTTTCCTTCGCAGGAAGTTCTGGAATCTCCATTCAAGCGCTGACCGGGGTCTCCGGCCAGCACTCTTGCGGCAGCTTGCCTCCGTTACCTGACGGCGGCAGTGCTTACTCTCGTTTGCATGCGCTCACTTTGTTGCTGTGGCTCGTGTGATGTAGCCCAGTTGTCTAGCGGAGGCGTTCAGCCCCGTCCGCGCCGGGCCGCCACCGCGGCGCTGAGCACGCCCAGCACCTCCAGAGAATCGTCCCAACCGATGCAGGCGTCGGTGATGCTCTGGCCGTAGACGAGCTTCGCCGGGTCGTCCTTGCCGGCGCTGAACTTCTGGGCGCCGGCGCTCAGGTGGCTCTCGACCATCACGCCGAAAACCTGGCGGCTGCCGCCGGCCAGCTGGTCGGCGATGTCGCGTGCCACGTCGATCTGCTTCTGGTGCTGCTTGCTGCTGTTGGCGTGCGAGCAGTCGACCATCAGCGAGGCCGGCAGACCGGCCTTGCCGAGTTCGGTGCAAGCCGCGCCGACGCTGCTGGCGTCGTAGTTCGGTGCCTTGCCGCCGCGCAGGATGACGTGGCAGTCGGCGTTGCCGCGGGTCTCGACGATCGCGACCTGGCCGTTCTTGTGCACCGACAGGAAGTGGTGTGGCCGGCTGGCGGACTGGATCGCATCGGTGGCGATCTTGATGTTGCCGTCGGTGCCGTTCTTGAAGCCGATTGGCGCGCTGATGCCGGAGGCGAGCTCGCGGTGGACCTGGCTTTCGGTGGTGCGCGCGCCGATGGCGCCCCACGAAATCAGGTCGCCGATGTACTGCGGTGAAATCACGTCGAGGAACTCGCTGCCGGCGGGCAGCCCGAGGCGGCCGATCTCCAGTAGCAACTGGCGCGCGATGCGCAGGCCTTCGTCGATGCGGAAGCTTTCGTCGAGGTAGGGGTCGTTGATCAGGCCCTTCCAACCGACGGTGGTGCGCGGCTTCTCGAAGTACACGCGCATCACGATCTCCAGCGTGTCGGCGTACTTGTCGCGCTGGGCCTTCAGCTTGCGCGCGTAGTCCACCGCCGCCACCGGGTCGTGGATCGAGCACGGCCCCATGATGACCAGCAGGCGGTCGTCGTTGCCGCGCATGATCTCGCGGATGCGGCGGCGGGTGCTCGATACCAGCTCCTCGACGGGCGTGCCGCGCACTGGGAAGAAGCGGATCAGGTGTTCGGGCGGCGGCAGCGGCATCACGTCCTCGATCCGTTCGTCATCGGTCTGGCTGGTCTTGTCGGCGGGCGCGGCCCAACCCTCGGGAACGTTGGCAGACAGGGCATTCATCGATGTTTCTCCTGGGCGGTCTGACGGGGGGCGCACGGTCGAAAAAAAACCGCCGGGTTGGGCCCGGCGGTTTGAGATTCGGCTTGCGCTGCTTTTACGCTGATGCGCTGGCCTCTCCTCCGCCGGGGCGGTGCGAGAACCAAAAGTACGCAAAAAAGTAGGCGTTGGAACGCATAGGAGCGGAATGTAGCACGGCGCGGCTCAGTAGGCCTTGGCCTCGAATCCCTGCGCGACCAGGGCCGCGATCACGGCGCCGATGTGGGCGTGGTTGCGCGTCTGCAGCACCAGCTCCACCTCGGCGTTCTGCGCCGACAGCGTGGTGAAGGCCCGCTGGTGATGCACTTCCTCGATGTTCGCGCCGGCCTCGGCCACGGTGGCCGTGATGCGCGCCAGGGCGCCGGGGGCGTCGCGGGCGTCGACGCGGATGCGCGCCAGCCGCCCCGCCCTCACCATGCCGCGCTCGATGATCGCCGACAGCAGCAGCGGATCGATGTTGCCGCCGCACAGCACCAGGCCCACGCGCCGCCCGGCGTAGCGCTCGGGCTCCTTCAGCAGCGCGGCCAGGCCCGCGGCGCCGGCCCCTTCGACCAGCGTCTTCTCGATCTCCAGCAGCATGACCAGCGCATGCTCGATGTCCGCTTCGTCCACCAGCACCATGTCGTCGACGAGGTCGCGGACGATCGCCCGCGTGATCCGGCCTGGCTCACCGACCGCGATGCCCTCGGCGATCGTGCTCGTGCCTTGCGGATGGGCGCGATCCTTGACGAGGTTCACCATGGCCGGAAAGCGTGCCGTCTGCACCCCGACGATCTCCAGCCCGGGCTTCAGCGCCCGGGCGACGGTGGCGATGCCGGAGATCAGCCCGCCGCCGCCGACGGCGATGACCAGCGTGTCGAGCGTCGGTTGCGCGCGCAGCATCTCCAGGCCGATCGTGCCCTGGCCGGCGATCACCAGCGGGTCGTCGAACGGGTGGACGAAACTCAGCCCCTGCGCCGCGGCCACCTCCAGTGCGTGCGCGCGAGCCTCGTCGAAGCTCTCGCCGTGCAGCAGCACCTCGGCGCCGAAGCCGCGCGTGCGCTCCACCTTCACCGTCGGCGTGTGCCGGGGCATCACGATGACCGCGCGCAGGCCCAGCCGCTGCGCGTGGTGCGCCACACCTTGTGCATGGTTGCCGGCGGAGGCGGCGATCACGCCCTTCAGCGCGGCGGTGCCGTCGTCGCGCGCGGCGACCAGCGCCAGCAGCTTGTTCAGCGCGCCGCGCTCCTTGAAGGAGGCGGTGAACTGCAGGTTCTCGAACTTCAGGAAGACCTGGGCGCCGGTGATCTCGGACAGCGTCTTCGACTCGACGCACGGCGTGTCGAGGACCTGTCCGGCAAGCCGGCGTGCGGCGGCCTCGACGTCCGCCAGGGTCACCGTCGCCGGCGACTCGGCTGAGGTCAAGCCGTCCCCCCCACGGTGAGCCCGTCGATGCGCAGCGTCGGCTGGCCGACGCCGACCGGCACGCTCTGGCCTTCCTTGCCGCAGGTGCCGACACCGGTATCGAGCTGCAGGTCGTTGCCGATCATCTTCACGCGCGTCAATGCGTCCGGGCCGTTGCCGATGATCGTGGCGCCCTTCACCGGGTACTGAACTCGGCCGTTCTCGACCCAGAAGGCCTCGCTGGCCGAGAACACGAACTTGCCGCTCGTGATGTCGACCTGGCCGCCGCCGAAGTTGGTGGCGTACAGGCCCTTCTTGATGCTCGCGACGATCTCGTCCCGGCTCTTGTCGCCACCCAGCATGTAGGTGTTGGTCATGCGCGGCATCGGCACGTGTGCGTAGCTCTCGCGCCGGCCGTTGCCGGTCGGCTTGACCTTCATCAGCCTCGCATTCATCGAATCCTGGATGTAGCCCTTCAGGATGCCGTCCTCGATCAGCACGTTGCGCTGGCTCGGGTTGCCCTCGTCGTCGACGTTCAGCGAACCGCGCCGGTCGGGCAGGGTGCCGTCGTCGAGCACGGTCACGCCCTTGGCCGCGACGCGCTTGCCGATCTTGCCGCTGAAGGCGCTGGAGCCCTTGCGGTTGAAGTCACCTTCGAGGCCGTGGCCGATGGCCTCGTGCAACAGGATGCCGGGCCAGCCCGGGCCCAGCACCACGGTCATCTCGCCGGCCGGTGCGGGGCGGCTCTCGAGGTTCGTCAATGCGGCGTTGACGGCCTGGTCCACGTAGCCGGCGATCACGTCATCGCGGAAATAGCCGAGCCCGAAGCGCCCGCCCCCGCCGCCCGAGCCCATCTCGCGGCGGCCGTTCTGCTCGGCGATCACGGTGAGGCTCAGGCGCACCAGCGGGCGCACGTCGGCCGCGACGGTGCCGTCGGCGCGAGCCACCAGCACCACGTCGTACTCACCGGCCAGGCCGGCCATCACCTGCACCACGCGCGGGTCGCGCGCGCGCGCCAGCTTTTCCGCCCGCTCCAGCAAGGCCACCTTCTGCGTACTGTCGAGCGTGGCGATCGGGTCCATCGGCGCGTACAGCACGCGGCTGCCCGCGATCTTCGGCGCGTCGCCGACCTTGACCGAGCGGCTCATCCCCGAGGCCGCGATGGTGCGCACCGTGCGCGCCGCGTCCAGCAGGGCGACTTCAGAGATGTCGTCGCTGTAGGCGAAGGCGGTCTTCTCGCCGGCCACGGCGCGCACACCGACGCCCTGGTCGATGCCGAAGCTGCCGCTCTTGACGATGCCCTCCTCCAGGCTCCAGCCCTCACTGCGGGTGTATTGGAAGTAGAGGTCGGCATCGTCGATGCGGTGCTCGCCGATCACGCGCAGCGCGTTGGCGAGCTTGGTCTCGTCGAGGCCGAAGGGTTCGAGCAGCACCTGGCGGGCGACGGCCAGACGTTCGAGGGTGGGTTCGCGCGAAATCATGGGGTGTCGATTCTAGGCAGCAGGGGATGTCACACGCTTCACCAATCTTTACCGATTCGCACGGTGGACGGGTGCACGGCCTGGCAGCCTCGGCGTTGGAAAGAAGTGGGCATCTTCCCACCTTTGACCGACCAAGGAGCCAGTGCAATGAAAACCATTCCCGTCCTGTTGAGTGCCGTCCTGCTGGCCGCCGCCGGCGCCAGCTTTGCGCAAGGGGTGACCGCCACGCCGCGCATCGACCAGCGCGAGCAGCGGCAGGAGCAGCGCATTCAGCAGGGCGTGGGCTCCGGCGCGCTGACGCCCCGCGAGACCTACCGGCTCGAGAAGGAGCAGGCCCACATCGACAAGGCGGAAAGCCGAGCCAAGGCCGACGGTGACGTGAGCCCCGCGGAACGCAAGCGCCTGACGAACATGCAGAACCGCGCCAGCCGCGACATCCGGCACCAGAAGCACGATCGCCAGGCCGTCTCGCCCAAGGGATGAGGCGAGGCTCAGGCGTCGTCGTCTCCGGTCGGCGCCCCGGATTTCAGTTGCAGTGCCCGCTCGTAGAGGGCATTGCGGGGCGCGCCGGTGGCCTCGGCCGTCAGTGCCACGGCCTGCTTCAGCGGCAGCGCCGCGACCAGGGTGCGCAACAGCCGCTCGGCGCCGGCGCTCATCGGGCTGTCCTCGCCGCCCGCGGCCGGCAGCGCGTGCAGCACCAGCACGAACTCGCCGCGGATGCGGTGCGGGTCGGCTGCCAGCCAGGTCGGCAGGGCCTTGGCGTCCAGGGTCTCGACGTGCTCGAACTGCTTGGTCAGCTCGCGACACAGGCTCAGCGATCGCGCCGGCATCACCTCGGCCAGGGCGCCGGCCAGCGCGGCGATGCGGTGCGGCGCCTCGAACAACACGGTCGTCTCCGGTCGCGTGGCCAGTTCCCGCAACTGGGCCGAGCGCTCGACGGCCTTGCTGGAGAGGAAGCCGACGAAGCGGAAGCCCTCACCCTGCGTGTCACCGGCCGCGCTGAGCGCGGTGGTGACGCTGCTGGGCCCCGGCAGCGGCAGCACGCGGTGGCCGGCGGCACGCACCGCGGCCACCAGCCGTGCACCGGGATCGCTGACGGCCGGCGTGCCGGCATCGCTGACGTAGGCGACGCGCTCGCCGCGCGCCAGCCTCTCGATCACCACGCCGGCGGCCTGGGCCTCGTTGTGCTCGTGCAGCGCGATCAGCGGCTTGTCGAGTCCCAGGTGACGCAGCAGCGGTGCGGTGACGCGCGTGTCCTCGCAGGACACGGCGTCGACCAGTCCGAGCGCATGGATCGCGCGCAGCGTCAGGTCGGCCAGATTGCCGATGGGCGTGGCCACGATGTAGAGCGTGGCTTTGGGATACTGCTGCGCGCCGGCCGCGCTGGCGGCAGCTTGCTGGATCAACGGGGCGTCGATGGTCACGACCAAGGCGGTGGGAGACGGGGGCGAGGACCGGGCGCTGGCTTACCTGCTGCGCGCCGGGCTGAAGCTCGTGGAGCGCAATTATCGAGTCGCCGGCGGCCCGCGCGTGCGAGGTGGAGAGATCGATCTCGTGCTGAGGGACCGCGATGGCACGCTGGTGTTCGTCGAGGTGCGTACCCGGGCCACCCGGTCGCACGGCGGCGCCGCGGCCACCGTGTCGGGCGTGAAGCAGCAGCGGATCGTGCGCGCCGCGCGCCACTACCTGATGCGCTTTGCGTCGCCGCCGCGGTGTCGCTTCGACGTGGTGGCGATCGAAGGGGAACACATGGAGTGGCTGCGCGCGGCCTTCGACGCTTCCTGACGCCCTCGACCGGGCTGCACAAGACGGCTCGCGGAACCCGGGTCCGCGAAAGCGTGTCATATCATCATGGGCATGCTTGAACAACGAATCCAGCGGCACTTCTTCGACAGTGCCGACCTGAAGAATCAGGCGGCCGAAGTGTTGAGCAAGCCGATAGCCGATGCGGTTCAGGCCGTGCTCGGCTGCATCACCGCCGGCGGCAAGGTGCTGGCCTGTGGCAACGGGGGCTCCGCCAGCGACGCGCAGCATTTCGCGGCCGAGTTCGTCGGCCGCTTCGAGCGCGAGCGTCCCGGGCTGGCCGCGATCGCGCTGAACACCGACACCTCTATCATCACCGCGCTCGGCAACGACTACGATTTCTCCGCGATCTACGCCAAGCAGGTGCAGGCGCTCGGCAATCCCGGTGACGTGCTGCTGGCCATCACGACGAGTGGCAACTCGGCCAACGTGGTGGCCGCGGTGGACGCGGCCCACGACAAGGACATGACCGTCATCGCCCTCACCGGGCGGGGCGGCGGCAAGCTCGGCGCTCGCCTGACCGAGACCGACGTACACATCTGCGTGCCGCACGAGCGCACGGCGCGCATACAGGAAGTGCACATCCTCGCGATCCACTGCCTGTGCGACGCGGTCGACGTGCAACTGCTCGGTGAACAGGACCTGACATGACCTCACGAACCTCTCCTTCGCCTGCCCAGGCGGCAACCCGAGCCCCTCGCACGCTCCGTCGCGTTGCGCTGGCTGCATTGGCCTGCATCTCGCTCTCCGGCGCCTTGGGCGGCTGTGCGCTGCTGATCGGTGGTGCGGCCGTCGGCAGTGCACTGGTCTACAGCGACCGTCGCACGTCGGGGGCGCAGCTTGAAGACCAGGGCATCGAGCTGAAAGGCGCGGCGCGGGTCAAGGAGGCCATCGGCGAACGCGGCCGGGTCAGCCTGACCAGCTTCAATCGCACGGTGCTGCTGACCGGCGAGGTACCGACCGAGGCCGACAAGGCGGCAGTCGAGGCCTCGGTCTCGAAGCTCGAGAACGTCCGCTCCCTGCTGAACGAACTGGCGATCGGCCCGACGACCTCGCTGGTCGACCGCTCGAACGACGCGCTGATCACGAGCAAGGTGAAGGCGAGCTACGTCGATGCGCGCGACATCTTCGCCAATGCCTACAAGGTGGTCACCGACCGCGGCATCGTCTACCTGATGGGCCGCGTCACCGAACGCGAGGCCGACCGCGGCGTGGCGATCGCCCGCGGCGTCTCCGGGGTCGTGAAGGTCGTCAAGGCCTTCGAGATCATCACCGAGGCCGAGCTCGCGCAGACGGTGCCGAAGAACGCGCCGGCCGCCCCGGCCCCCTGAGAGGTCGCGACCGCGACGCGGTCGGTCTCCGCGCGGGCTACTTCAGGCGCTGGATCAGGCTCGAGGTGTCGCGGCGGCCGCCGTCGTCGGCCTGCACGTCCGCATAGAACTGATCGACCAGCGCCGTCACCGGCAGCCGGGCGCCGTTGCGTTTCGCCTCGTCCAGGCAAAGCCCAAGGTCCTTGCGCATCCAGTCCACCGCGAAACCGAAGTCAAACTTGCCGTCGACCATCGTCGGGCCGCGGTTGTCCATCTGCCAGCTCTGCGCCGCGCCCTTGCCGATCACGCCGAGCACGGCCTTCATGTCCAGCCCGGCCTTCTGACCGAAGGCGATCGCCTCGCTGAGGCCCTGCACCAGGCCGGCGATCGCGATCTGGTTCACCATCTTCGCCAGCTGGCCGGCGCCGGCCTCGCCGAGCAGCGTGACCGCCTTCGAGAACGCCATCGCCACCGGCTGGATCTTCGCGAAGTCGGCCGCATCGCCGCCGCACATCACCGTGAGCGCGCCATTGATCGCGCCGAGGTTGCCACCCGAGACCGGGGCATCGACGAAGCCCAGGCCGCGCGCGCGCGCCGCCGCCGCCAGTTCGCGCGCGATGTCGGCCGATGCGGTGGTGTGGTCCACGAACACGGCGCCGGGCCTCATGGACTGAAAGGCGCCATCAGCACCGGTCGTCACCGACCGGAGGTCGGCGTCGTTGCCGACGCAGGCGAACACGATATCGGCGTCCTGCGCCGCGGCGCTGGGCGTCGGCGCCGAGCGACCACCGTACTCGCTCACCCAGGCCTGGGCCTTGGCCGCGGTGCGGTTGTAGACGCACACGCTGTGGCCGGCGCGCGCCAGGTGGCCGGCCATGGGATGGCCCATCACGCCCAGGCCGAGGAAGGCCACGCGCTGTGAGGGCACCGGATCGTAGGTCTTGCTGGTCATCGGGCGTCTCCGAAAAGGCAACGGCCTCCAAACGAGGCCGTTCTACACCGCATGATCGCTCAAACCACCGCGGCCGGGCAGGCCGCGGGTTACTCAGACGATGGTCAGGTGCTCGGTGCCCGAGGCCAGGTCGGAATTGCGCGCCCGGTTGCTGTTGAGCTTGATCTGCAGGCGCAGGTCGTTGACCGAATCGGCGTTGCGCAGGGCATCCTCGTAGGTGACTAGCTGGCCCTCGTACAGGTCGAACAGGCTCTGGTCGAAGGTCTGCATGCCGAGCTCTCGGCTCTTCTTCATGATTTCCTTGATCTCGGCCACCTCGCCCTTGAAGATCAGGTCGGAGATCAGCGGCGTGTTCAACAGGATCTCGATCGCCGCGACGCGGCCGCGGCCTTCCTGGCGCGCCAGCAGGCGCTGCGACACCAGCGCCTTGAGGTTCAGCGACAGGTCCATCAGCAACTGCGCGCGCCGCTCCTCGGGGAAGAAGTTGATGATGCGGTCGAGCGCCTGGTTGGCGCTGTTGGCGTGCAGCGTGGCCATGCACAGGTGGCCGGTCTCGGCGAAGGCCACGGCGTGTTCCATGGTCTCGCGGTCGCGGATCTCGCCCATCAGGATCACGTCGGGCGCCTGGCGCAGCGTGTTCTTCAGCGCCGGGGCCCAGTCGTCGGTATCGATGCCGACCTCACGCTGCGTCACGATGCAGTTCTTGTGCGGGTGCACGAACTCCACCGGGTCCTCGATGGTGATGATATGGCCGTAGGAGTTCTCGTTGCGATAGTCCACCATCGCGGCCAACGAGGTGCTCTTGCCCGAGCCGGTGGCGCCGACGAAGATCACCAGCCCGCGCTTGGTCGAGGCGACGTCCTTCAGCACCTGCGGCAGGCCGAGTGAGTCGATCGTCGGCAGCGTTTGCGGGATCGTCCGCAGCACCAGACCCACGCAGCCCTGCTGCACGAAGGCATTGACCCGGAATCGGCCGATGCCGGTCGGCGCGATCGCGAAATTGCACTCCTTGGTGCGTTCGAACTCGGCGGCCTGCTTGTCGTTCATGATCGAACGCGCCAGGGCCATCGTGTGTTGCGGCGTCAGCGGCTGCGGCGATACCTTGGTGACGCGGCCGTCGACCTTGACCGCCGGAGGAAAGTCGGCCGTCAGGAACAGATCCGAACCGTTGCGGGCGACCAGCAGGCGCAGCAGGTCGTTGACGAATTTCGACGCTTGATCGCGTTCCATGAGTTCCTCCCTTGGAGATTTTCTGAGGCCGCAGCGCTCGCTGCTCAGCCACCGGACAACAAAGCAGACAGCCGGGCGCTCACCTGGCGCAGGCGCAAGGACAGGCGCCGCGCGAGCGAGGCCAGCAGGGCCATGGCGAGCCGCGGTTCGTTCGCCATCATCGCGTCGAGGCGCCGGGCGTCGAGCACGGCCACGATGCAGGGAGTGAGCGTGGTGCAGGCGGAAAAGCGTGAGCCGGCGTCCAGCACCGACATCTCTCCCAGCATGTCCCCGGCGCGAGCCTCGGCCACGCGGACCCGGCCGCCGCCGCGCTGCACGCGCTCGACGCCGACCCGGCCTTCCAGCACCACCAGCAGGTAGTTGCCCTGCTCGTCCTGGCCGATCACCTCCTGGCCGGCCGGGACCGTGAAATGGCGGAAGTGCTCGGCGATGCGGCCCAGTTCGGAGGGGCTCAGGCCGACCAGATGCGTCTCGGCCTCCCACAGCTGCACGAACAGATCGCAGGCGCGGCGCTCGTCGAAGGGCTGCGCCCTGGCCTGCCGGGCTCGGGCATCCCAATCGACCGTGGCGGTCGCGCGTTCCTCGCCGTCGTCTGACGGGGCGCCTTCGGCAGAAACCGCAGGGCTCCCCGGTCGATCGAGCTGCTTTTTCACGGTGAGCGCTCTGCGGACGACGGGGCGGTGCCCGGGATCAGCCCGGGAAGTTCTCGGGCAGCTTGGCCTTGCCGCGTGCCTCGGCCGGCGTGATGAGGTTGCGGCGCACCAGGTCCGTCAGGTTCTGGTCCAGCGTCTGCATGCCCATGCTGTTGCCGGTCTGGATGGAGCTGTACATCTGCGCGACCTTGGCTTCGCGGATCAGATTGCGGATGGCCGGCGTGCCCAGCATGATCTCGTGCGCCGCCACGCGGCCCGAGCCGTCCTTGAGCTTGCACAGCGTCTGCGAGATCACGCCGATCAGCGACTCCGACAGCATCGCGCGCACCATGTCCTTCTCGGCGGCGGGGAACACGTCGATCACGCGGTCGATCGTCTTGGCCGCGCTGCTGGTGTGCAAGGTGCCGAACACCAGGTGCCCCGTCTCCGCCGCGGTCAGCGCGAGGCGGATGGTCTCCAGGTCGCGCATTTCGCCCACCAGGATCGCGTCCGGGTCCTCGCGCAGCGCCGAGCGCAGCGCGTTGCTGAAGGACAGCGTGTGCGGTCCGACCTCGCGCTGGTTGATCAGGCAGCGCTTGGACTCGTGCACGAACTCGATCGGGTCCTCGACGGTCAGGATGTGGCCGTACTCGTTCTCGTTGAGGTGGTTCACCATGCCGGCCAGCGTGGTGCTCTTGCCCGAGCCGGTGGGGCCGGTCACCAGCACCAGGCCGCGCGGCTTGAGGGCCAGGTCGGCGAAGATCTTCGGGGCGTTCAGCTGCTCGAGCGTCAGGATCTTGCTCGGGATGGTGCGGAATACCGCGCCCGCGCCACGGTTCTGATTGAAGGCGTTGACCCGGAAGCGCGCCAGGCCCTGGATCTCGAACGAGAAGTCGCATTCCAGCGTCTCCTCGTAGGCCTTGCGCTGCGCATCGTTCATGATGTCGTACACCATGTCGTGCACGTTCTTGTGGTCCAGCGGGTCCACGTTGATGCGCCGCACGTCGCCGTGCACCCGGATCATCGGCGGCAGTCCGGAGGACAAGTGCAGGTCCGAGGCCTTGTTCTTGACCGAGAACGCCAGCAGTTGGGTGATGTCCATGGGGTGGTGTGGGGAGCGCAGCGCTCACCATGCGGCAGAGGGTCGAGGGATTATGGCGACGATAGCGAGCAAGATACAAGAAGTGAGCGGGCGCATCGCACGCGCCTGCGACGCAGCGGGGCGTCCCGTGGCAAGCGTCACGCTGCTGGCGGTCAGCAAGACGTTCGGTGCCGACATCGTGCGCGAGGCGCTGGCGGCCGGGCAGACGCGGTTCGGCGAGAACTACGTGCAGGAAGCGCTCGACAAGATGGCCGCGCTGGCCGACGTTCGCGCCCGCCTCGAATGGCACCTGATCGGTCCGCTGCAGAGCAACAAGACGCGCGGGGTGGCCGAGTCCTTCGACTGGGTGCACTCGGTCGATCGCCTGAAGATCGCCCAGCGGCTGTCCGAGCAACGCCCGACATCGCTGCCGCCCTTGCAGGTCTGCCTGCAGGTCAACACCAGCGGCGAAGCCAGCAAGAGCGGTCTGGCGCCGGCCGAGGTGGAGGGGGTGGCGCGAGCGGTCGCTGCGCTGCCGCGGCTGCGGCTGCGCGGGCTGATGGCGATTCCCGAGCCGGCCGGTGATCTGAGCGCCCAGCGCCGGCCGCACCGTGCGCTGCGCGAACTGTTGGAACGCCTGCAGGCGGGCGGCCTGGCGCTCGACACGCTGTCCATGGGGATGACCGCCGACCTCGAGGCCGCGGTGCTGGAGGGCGCGACGCTCGTGCGGGTCGGCACCGCGATCTTCGGCGGGCGGTCGACGGGGGGTGACCCGCCCGCCGCCGGGTGACGGCGCTCAGGCGCGGCGCCAGCGCGCCAGCATCGCACCCGCCTCGCCGACGATGCCACGCCGGAAGGCGAGCACGCACAGGATGAAGATGAGGCCAGTGACCAGCGTGACCGCCTCGCCCAGGCCGTTGAACCAGGCGATCCCGGTCAGTTCGGCCAGCGCGCGTCCCACGTCGCCGATCTTGTTCTCCAGCGCCACGATCACCAGCGCGCCCACCATCGGGCCCACCATCGTCCCCATGCCGCCCACCAGCGTCATCAGGATCACCGCGCCCGAGGTCGTCCACACCGCGTCGGTCAGCGTCGCGAAGCCCAGCACCAGCGTCTTGGTCGCGCCGGCCAGCCCCGCCAGCGCGGCCGACAGCACGAAGGCCACCAGCTTGAAGCGCTCCACGTCATAGCCCAGCGAGGTGGCGCGTGCCTCGTTCTCCCGGATCGAGGTCAGCACCTGCCCGAACGGCGAGTGCACCGTGCGGTAGATCAGCCAGAAACCGGCGATGAAGATCGCCAGCACCACGTAGTACAGCGTCAGGTCGTTGCCCAGGTCCAGCCCCAGGAAGCGCCCGCGCGGCACCGACTGCAGCCCGTCCTCCCCGCCGGTGAAGGGCGCCTGCAGGAAGAAGAAGAACAGCATCTGCGCGAGCGCCAGCGTGATCATCGAGAAGTAGATCCCCGAGCGGCGGATCGCCAGCCAGCCGAAGGCCAGCCCGGCCAGCGCCGCCACCGCCGCCCCGAACAGCAGCCCCAGCGGGGCCGGGAAGCCCCAGACCTTGAGCGCATGACCGGCGCCGTAGGCCGCCGCGCCCAGGAAGGCCGCGTGGCCGAAGGACAGCAGCCCGGTGAAGCCGATCAGCAGGTTGAAGGCGCAGGCGAACAGCGCATAGCACAGCACCTTCATCACGAAGATCGGGTAGGCCCCCAGCGCCGGCAGCAGCGCGATCGCGATGAACAGGGCCGCGTAGCCGGGCAGCGGGGATCGTTGGGTCGTCATTTCTCTTTTCCGAACAGGCCGGCGGGTCGGATCAGCAGCACGATGGCCATGATGACGAACACCACGGTGCTGGAGGCCTCGGGGTAGACCACCTTGGTGAGGCCCTCGATCAGGCCCAGGCCCAGGCCGGTGACGATGGAGCCCAGGATGGAGCCCATGCCGCCGATCACGACCACGGCGAAGACCGTGATGATGAGGTTGGAGCCCATCAGCGGAGAGACCTGGATGATGGGGGCGGCCAGCACGCCGGCGAAGGCTGCCAGCGCCACGCCGCCGGCGTAGGTGAGCGTGACCAGGCGCGGCACGTTGATGCCGAAGGCCTGTACCAGGCGCGGGTTCTCGGTGCCCGCGCGCAGGGTGGCGCCCAGCGAGGTCTTCTCGATCAGGGCCCACACGGCCAGGCAGACCACGATGGAGGCCAGCACGACCCAGGCGCGGTAGTTGGGCAGGATCATGAAGCCCAGGTTGGTGGCCCCGGAGAGGGCCGAGGGCACTGGGTAGGGTTGGCCGGAGACGCCGTAGAAGGAGCGGAAGATGCCCTCGGCCACCAGGGTGATGCCGAAGGTCAGCAGCAGGCCGTAGAGGTGGTCGAGCTTGTAGAGCCACTGCAGCAGCAGCCGCTCGATGAGGATGCCCAGCACCCCCACCAGCAGCGGCGCGAGCAGCAGCATGACCCAGTAGTTCAGCCCCAGGTACTCCAGGCCCATCCAGGCCAGGAAGGCGCCCATCATGTACAGCGCCCCGTGGGCGAAGTTGATGATGTTGAGCATGCCGAAGATCACCGCCAGCCCCAGCGACAGCATCGCGTAGAACGAGCCGTTCACCAGGCCCAGCAGCAGCTGCCCCAGCAGCGCGGGCAGGGGAATGCCGAAGACGTCGCTCATCGGGAATCGGCGCCTCGGCGCAGGCTCGGCGCCGCGCTCACTTCTTCACCAGCGGGCACTTGCTGTCGGCCAGCTTCGTGAAGGCCTGTTCGCCGGGGATCTTCTCGACCACCTTGAAGTAGTCCCAGGGCTCGGTCGACTCCTGCTGCGACTTCACCTGCAGCAGGAACATGTCGTGGATGCCGCGCCCGTCTTCCTTGCGGATGCTGCCCTTGGCGTAGAAGTCGTTGATCGGCATGGCCTTCATCTGTGCCATGACCTTGTCGCCGTCGTCGGTCTTGGCAGCCTCGACGGCCTTCAGGAAGTGCATGGCTGCCGAGTAGTCGGCAGCCTGGATCGATGACGGCATGCGCTTCATCTTCTCGAAGAAGCGGCGGCTCCACGTGCGCGCCTCCGGGCTCTGGTTCCAGTACCAGCTGTCGGTCATGTACATGCCCTGGGTCGCATTCAGGCCCAGCGAATGGATGTCGTTGATGAACATCAGCAGGCCGGCCAGCTTCATCGTCTTCGTGATGCCGAACTCGTTGGCGGCCTTGATCGCGTTGATGGTGTCGCCGCCGGCGTTGGCCAGCCCCAGGATCTGCGCCTTGCTCGACTGCGCCTGCAGCAGGAAGGACGAGAAGTCGCTGGCCGACAGCGGATGCTTGACGCTGCCGAGCACCTGGCCGCCCGATTTCGTCACCACGTTGCTCGTGTCGTTCTGCAGCGACTGGCCGAAGGCATAGTCGGCCGTCAGGAAGTACCAGGACTTGCCGCCCGCCTTGGTGACTGCGCTGCCGGTACCGTTGGCCAGCGCCACGGTGTCGTAGGCATAGTGGATCGAGTAGGGCGTGCAATCCTCGTTCGAGATGCGCGAGGTGCCGGCGCCGATGGCGATGAAGGGCTTCTTCTTCTCGGCCGCGACCTTGGTCATGGCCAGCGCGGTGCCGGAGTTGGTGCCGCCGATGAGCATGTCGACGCCCTGGGTGTCGAACCATTCGCGGGCCTTGCTGGCGGCCACGTCGGCCTTGTTCTGGTGATCGGCGTAGACGAGCTCGATCTTCTTGCCCGCAACCGTGCCCTTCATGTCGCCGATGGCCAGCTTGATGGCCTCGACGCCGCCGGGGCCGTCGATGTCGGCGTACAGGCCCGACATGTCGGTAATGAAGCCGATCTTGACCGTGTCCCCGGAGATCTGGGCCTGTGCCGGCGTGCCGCCGACGGCGAGGAGGCCGGCGGTGGCGGCGGCAGCGAGTGCGGTGCGCGAGCGAGCGAGGGTCATGCGGGGCTCCTGAGGGTGTTGGATGAGAGGAAGCGGAAGGCGCGTCGCGATCAGACGCTGAGCAGTTCATCGAGCCGTGCCTGGTGGGCCGCGAGCTCGGAGGCAGCAAAGGACAGCGCGACGCGGCCGTGCTCGACCACATGGAACTGGTCGGCCAGGCGGGCGGCGAAGCGGAAGTTCTGCTCCACCATCACGATGGTGAAGCCCTGGGCCTTGAGCGCGGTGATCATGCGCGCGAGCGCCTGCACGATCACCGGCGCCAGCCCCTCGCTGATCTCGTCGAGCAGCAGGATGTCGGCCCCGGTGCGCAGGATGCGCGCCACCGCCAGCATCTGCTGCTCGCCCCCCGAGAGCCGCGTGCCCGGGCTGGCGCGCCGCTCGGCCAGGTTGGGGAACATGGCGTAGATCTCGGCCTCGCCCATCGCCTTGCCCCGCCCGGCCTTCAGGCGCGGGGGCAGCAGCAGGTTCTCCTCGGCGCTCAACGAGGCGAAGATGCCGCGCTCCTCCGGGCAGTAGCCCAGCCCGAGGTGAGCGATGCGGTGGGTGGGCAGCGCGATGGCTTCCTGGCCGTGCACCTTGATCGAGCCCTTGCGGCTGCCCGTCAGGCCCATGATGGCGCGCAGCGTGGTGGTGCGCCCGGCGCCGTTGCGCCCGAGCAGCGTGACCACCTGCCCGCGCGGCACCGCCAGGTCGATGCCGTGCAGGATATGGCTCTCGCCGTACCAGGCCTGCAGGCCCTTGATCTCCAGCGCCAGGGGAGGCGTGCCGCTCATCCGTGGGCTCCTTGCAACTCGGCCGCGTCGCTGCCCATATAGGCCTCCAGCACGGCCGGGTGGCGCGAGACGCTGGCGTAGTCGCCTTCGGCCAGCACGGCCCCGCGCGCCAGCACGGTGATGCGGTCGGCGATGGTGGCCACCACCTTCATGTTGTGCTCCACCATCAGCACGGTGCGGCCTTCGGCCACCCGCTTGATGAGCGCGGTGACGCGCTCGACGTCCTCGTGGCCCATGCCCTGGGTGGGTTCGTCGAGCAGCATGAGCTCGGGGCTCATGGCCATGGTGGTGGCGATCTCCAGCGCGCGCTTGCGTCCGTAGGGCAGGTCGGCGGCCTTGAGCGCGGCCATCTCGCGCAGGTCCACCAGCTCCAGCAGCTCGAGCACGCGGGCGTCGAGTGCGCGCAGCCCCGACAGGCCCTTCCAGAAGTGGAAGGACGTGCCGGTGAAGCGCTGCAGGCCGATGCGCACGTTCTCCAGCACGCTCAGGTGGGGGAAGACGGCGGAGATCTGGAAGGAGCGGATGACGCCGCGGCGGGCGATCTGCGCGGGCTTCTCGGCGGTGATGTCATGGCCGTTGAAGTGGATCGTGCCGCGGCTGGGCGCGAGGAACTTCGTGAGCAGGTTGAAGCAGGTGGTCTTGCCCGCGCCATTGGGCCCGATCAGCGCATGGATGTGTCCTCGCTGCACCGCCAGATCCACGCGGTCCACCGCCGTGAACCCCTTGAAGTCCTTCGTCAACTCGCGGGTCTGGAGAATGATGTCGCTCATGCGGGGACAGGAAAGAAGGCTTGCACTCTAAGTAGCGCTGTTGCGCTGCAATAGACGGGGTTCCCCTTAAGTGGATTCGCGCAACGCTCGGCCGTGCACACGGCCACGCAAGCCCCAGGCCGGTGCGCGGTCGTCATCGGCTTGTCACCTGCGTGACGATCGGCCCTGCCCGCACGCCGACGTCCGGGAAGGATTCCAATTCGGCAGCAAGACACGGAGTGCCACGGGCCGGACCGATGCCTACAGTCACCGCATCGACCCACGCACATCCTGACGGACGATCATGAACATGAGCACCCAGAACGAACAACGGGCCGCCGCCACCGTGAACGACCCGCGCTGGGCCGCCGTCGTGGCGCGCGACGGCGCCGCCGATGGCCGCTTCTTCTATTCGGTGCGCACGACCGGCGTCTACTGCCGCCCGAGCTGCGCCGCGCGACCGGCCCGCCCCGAGAACGTGGCCTTCCACGACACCGCCGAGGCCGCACGCGCGGCCGGCTTCCGGCCCTGCCTGCGCTGCAAGCCCGACCAGCTGCCGGCGGCCGCGCTGCAGGCGGCCCGGGTCGCCGAACTGTGCCGCTACATCGAGACCGCGGACGCGGTCCCCCCGCTCGCCGACCTGGCCCGGCGCGCCGGCCTCAGCCCCTACCACCTGCACCGCGTGTTCAAGGCGGTCACCGGCCTCACGCCGAGGGCCTATGCCACCGCGCACCGGGCGCGGCGCCTGCGCGAGGCGCTCGGCCGCAGCGGCGGCACGGTGACCGACGCCATCTACGACGCCGGCTTCAACTCCGGCGGCCGCTACTACGAGACGGCCGACGGGGTGCTCGGCATGACGGCCACGCGCTACCGCGCCGGCGGCGCGGGCACGGCGATCCGCTTCGCGATCGGCCAGTGCTCGCTGGGCGCCATCCTCGTGGCACAGAGCGAGCGCGGCATCTGCGCGATCCTGCTCGGCGATGACCCGGATGCGCTGGCGCACGACCTGCAGGACCGCTTCCCCCAGGCCCGCCTGATCGGCGGCGAGGCCGACTTCGAGGACTGGGTGGCCCGCGTGGTGGGCTTCGTCGAGGCACCGGGTCTCGGCCTGGACCTGCCGCTCGACGTGCGCGGCACCGCCTTCCAGCAGCGCGTGTGGCAGGCATTGCGTGACATCCCGCCCGGGCGCACCGCCAGCTACACCGAGGTCGCCGCGCGCATCGGTGCGCCGACGGCGGTGCGCGCGGTGGCGCAGGCCTGCGCCGCCAACGCGCTGGCGGTGGCCATTCCTTGCCACCGCGTGGTGCGCAGCGACGGCGCGCTGTCGGGCTACCGCTGGGGCGTGGAGCGCAAGCGCCAGTTGCTGGCGCTGGAGCGGGAGGCGAGCACGCCATGACCGTGCTCCAGACCGTCGGCGCTGCGGCGCCGGAGGCCGCCGCGAGCCTGGAGGCGCGTATCGCCGCGGCCGACTGGCCGCAGCTGGCCCGCGATCTCGACGCGCAAGGCCACGCCCAGATCGATCGCCTGCTCATGCCTGCAGAATGCCGCGCACTGGCGGGGCTGTACGCGGACGACGCGGCCTTCCGCAGCCGCGTGGTGATGGCCCGCCACGGCTTCGGGCGCGGCGAGTACCGCTACTTCGCCCACCCGCTGCCGGCGCTCGTCGCGATCCTGCGCGGCGGCTTCTATCCGCACCTGGTGCCGATCGCCAACCGCTGGCACGCGGCGATGGGCGTGGCTGCGCGCTTCCCGTTGCGGCATGCCGAGTTCATCGCGCGCTGCCATGCCGCCGGCCAGACCCGGCCCACGCCGCTGCTGCTGCAGTACGGCGAGGGCGACTACAACTGCCTGCACCAGGATCTCTACGGCGAGCACGTGTTCCCGCTGCAGGTGGTGCTGCTGCTCTCCGAACCCGGGCGCGATTTCGAGGGCGGCGAGTTCGTGATGACCGAGCAGCGCCCACGCATGCAGTCGCGGCCGATGGTGCTGCCGCTGCGCCAGGGCGACGCCGCGGTGATCGCCGTCCACGAGCGGCCGGTGCAGGGCACGCGCGGCAGCTACCGCGTGCGGCTGCGCCACGGCGTCAGCCGGGTGCGGTCCGGGCAGCGCCACACCGCCGGCGTGATCTTCCACGACGCGGCCTGACGGACGTGGCGATGAGTAGTGCCACGCCGGACCTGTTCGACGTCGCCGCCGCCGGCGGACCGGGCGTGACGCCGTGGACCGAGCCGCTCGGTCCCGGCGCGCTCGTGTGGCACGGCGGTGCGGCCGCGCAGGCGGCGGCATTGGTGGCCGACGTGCAGGCGGTGGTGGCGCAGGCGCCGTTTCGCCACCTGGTCACGCCCGGCGGTTTTCGCATGTCGGTCGCGATGAGCAACTGCGGCGCGCTCGGCTGGCTCAGCGACGCCACCGGCTACCGCTACGACGCCGTCGACCCCGACAGCGGGCGGCCCTGGCCGCCGATGCCGCGTGCCTTCGGCGAACTGGCCGCGCATGCCGCGGCGCAGGCCGGCTTCGACGGCTTCGAGCCCGACGCCTGCCTGATCAACCGCTACGAACCCGGCGCCCGGCTCACGTTGCACCAGGACCGCAACGAGCGCGACTTCCGTGCCCCCATCGTCTCGGTGTCGCTGGGCCTGCCGGCGGTCTTCCTGTTCGGCGGTGCGAAGCGCAGCGATCCGACGGCGCGCGTGCCGCTGGTGCACGGCGACGTGGTGGTGTGGGGCGGCCCGTCGCGGCTGCGCTACCACGGCGTGCTGGCATTGAAGGACGGCGGCGCGCACGCGCTGACGGGCCGCTGCCGCATCAACCTCACCTTCCGGCGCGCGGGCGGGCCGTTCGCCGGGCGCGCGCCGAAGGGCCGCAAGGAGTGTCCATGACGATCTTGACGACGGTGCTGCGTCGCTGCCTGCTGGCCGGGCTCGGCGGCCTGGGGGTTGCCGGCGCGCCCGCAGTCGGCGCCGAGGCTGATGCTCCTGCGGATGGCACGGCCCTCCAGGCGCCGCGCCGGCTGTACGAGGTGAGCACCGAGACCGGCATGCCCCACCTCGAAGAGAACCTGCGCTACGCGGTGCGCAGCGAGCAGCGCTGCCTCGCGGCGGACGACCTGTCGACGGTGTTCTGGATGCTGCAGGACGTGTCGCTGCAGGACTGCACGCTCGACAAGCTCAGCGACGACGCCTACCGGCTGCGCTGCAGCGGCGGGCACGGCACCACCGGCGACGCGCGCTGGCAGTTCGGCACGGACGGCGCTCTGGTCGGCCGGATGAACGTGCGCCTGGGCGGCAAGAACATGACCTTCTTCCAGCGCGTCACCGCCACGCCGGTCGGCCCCTGCCCTTGACGGCGCCGGCTGGCGCGATCAGATCGCCAGTGCCGTGGTGTTCTTCACTTCCTCCATCACCGCGTAGGTGCGCGTCTCGCGCACGCCGGGCAGCGCCCAGATCACGCTGGCCAGCATCTCGCGGTAGGCCGCCATGTCGGCCACGCGCGTCTTGATCAGGTAGTCGAAGCCGCCGGCCACCAGGTGGCATTCCAGGATCTCGGGGCGCACCTGCACCGCGGCCCGGAAGCTCTCCATCACATCGGGGGCCGTGCGGTCCAGCATCACCTCGATGAACACCAGCATCGCCGCGCCCAGCCGCGCCGGATTCAGGCGCGCCTCGTAGCCGAGGATCACGCCGTCGCGCGTGAGCCGCTTCACCCGCTCCAGCACGGCCGTCGGCGACAGGTGCACCTGCTGCGCGAGCTCCAGGTTGGTGATGCGGCCGTCGCGCTGCAGCACGCGCAGGATGCGCTGGTCGGTGCGGTCCAGGCCCTCGATGGCCCGCGGCGGTGGCTCGGCGACCGCCGCCGTCGCGCGGGCGCCCTTGGGCTTCGTGCTGGATTTTGTTCGGCTGGAAGGCATGAGCTTGGTGAATCATTCGGCAAGGACGGGCTTACGCTAACAGGAACGGCGGCCAACGGGGCAGCCGGTCCCCGCCGATCGAGGTCTGCCATGCCGCTGCCCACCGCCACGCCCGCCGCCCGCCTGCCGTCGCCGCTGCGCGACGAGGCGTCCGTCCTCCAGGCCCGGCTGGCCGCACTGGCCGGCGCGCTCGACTGGGCCGGCGTGCAGGCGCTCGCGCGCCCCTGGGTGCAGGCGGTGCGAGACGAGCCCGCGCCGTTCTGGGCCATGGAGTCGCTGCTGCGCGAGTACCCGATCTCCAGCGCCGAGGGCCTGGCGCTGATGCGGCTGGCCGAGGCGCTGCTGCGCGTGCCCGACGCCGCGACCGCGATCGCGCTGACTGCCGACCAGCTGGGCCGCGCCGATTTCGACACCGCCGCGGCCGGCGACGGCCCGCACCGAATGCTGGCCAGCCTGTCGGCCAGCGCGATCGCGCTGTCCAAGAAGTTCCTGCCCAACGGCGAGCACCCGCCCGGCCTGCTGCAGCGCCTGGGCGCGCAGACCGTGGTGGCGGCGACGGTGCGCGCCATCCAGCTGCTGGGCCGGCAGTTCGTGCTCGGCCAGTCGATCGGCGAAGCGCTGGACGAGGCCCGCACTCAGCGCAAGGCCCAGCCGCAACTGCGCTTCAGCTTCGACATGCTGGGCGAGGGCGCCCGCACCGCGCACGATGCGCAGCGCTACCTGCGCTCCTACCGCGACGCCATCGCGGCGATCGCGGCCACCGCCGTGGCGGGCGCCGGCCCGGAAGCCAACGACGGCATCTCGATCAAGCTGTCGGCGCTGTTCCCGCGCTACGAAGATGCGCAGCGGGCACGCGTCATCGCCGAACTGCTGCCGCGCGTGCTGGGCCTGATCGACGACGCCGCGGCGGCCGACCTCAACCTCACCGTGGACGCCGAGGAGAGCGACCGGCTCGAACTCTCGCTCGAGCTGATCGATGCGGCCGCCGCGCACATCGCCGCGTGCCACCCGCACTGGCGCGGCTTCGGCCTCGCGATCCAGGCCTACCAGACGCGTGCAGAGGAATGCGTCCACGAGGTCGCGCGCATCGCCCGCCACCACGGCCTGCGCTTCATGGTGCGGCTGGTCAAGGGCGCCTACTGGGACGGCGAGATCAAGCGCGCGCAGGAGCTGGGCCTGGCCGCCTATCCGGTGTTCACCCATAAGCACCACACCGACATCTCCTACCTCGCGTGCGCGAAGGCGCTGCTCGACCACGCCGACGTGATCTACCCGCAGTTCGCCACGCACAACGCCGGCACCGTCGCGGCCATCGTGCAGATGGCGCGCGTGCACGGCACGCCTTTCGAGCTGCAACGACTGCACGGCATGGGGGAGGGTGTGTACCGCGAGGTGTCGCGGTACACACCTCCCCCTGCGGGTGAGATGACGACCACACCCCCCGCTCCCCCCGCTCAAGCGGGGGGCCTGCCGGTGCGGGTCTACGCGCCGGTCGGCGAGCACCGCGACCTGCTGGCCTACCTGGTGCGCCGCCTGCTGGAGAACGGTGCCAACTCGTCCTTCGTGCACCAGCTGGCCGACCCGCAGGTCGATGTCGACGCACTGCTTGCGTCGCCGCTGCAGGCCGCGCCCGAGCCGGGCCAGCCGTCGCCGCTGCAGCTCTACGGCAGCGCGCGGCGCAACGCGCGGGGCGTCGACCTGAGCATCGCCGCTGAGCGCGCGCCGCTGCTGGCCGCGGTGGCGGCCACCCGCGTGCCCGCGGTGGCCGAGACGCCGGTGTCGGAGATCGACGCGACGATGCGCCGCCTGCACGCCGGCCAGGTGGCCTGGAACGACACGCCGCTGGCCGAGCGCGCCGCCGTGCTGCTGCGCGCCGCCGACCGGTTGGAGGCCGAACTGCCCGTCTGGTGCGGATTGCTCGTGAAGGAAGCGCACAAGACGCTGGGCGACTGCGTGGCCGAAGTGCGCGAGGCGGTCGACTTCTGCCGCTACTACGCCGTGCAGGCGCGCGACACCCTCGGCCCGCGCGAGCTGCCGGGCCCGACCGGCGAATCGAACACGCTGCACCTGCACGGCCGCGGCGTGTTCGTCTGCATCAGCCCGTGGAACTTCCCGCTCGCCATCTTCGCGGGCCAGGTGGTCGCCGCGCTGGTGGCCGGCAACAGCGTGGCCGCCAAGCCGGCCGAGCAGACACCGGCGGTCGCGCAGCGCTTCGTCGGGCTGCTGCAGGCAGCCGGCGTGCCGCCGGACGCGCTGGCCCTGCTGCACGGCCCGGGCGAGACGGTGGGCGCCGCGCTGGTGGCGCACCCGCTGACCGCGGGCGTGTGCTTCACCGGCTCCACGCAGGTGGCCAAGCTCATCCAGCGCACGCTCGCCGCGAAGGACGGCGCCATCGTCCCGCTGATCGCCGAGACCGGCGGCCTCAACGCGATGGTGGTCGACAGCAGCGCGCTGCCCGAGCAGGTGGCCGACGCCGTGGTGCAGAGCGCCTTCCGCTCCGCCGGCCAGCGCTGCTCGGCGCTGCGCCTGCTGTGCGTGCACGAGGGCGTGGCCGACGGCGTGATCGCGATGATCGGCGGCGCGCTGCAGGAGCTGGCGGTCGGCGACCCGGCCGACCTGGCCACCGACGTCGGCCCGGTGATCGACGCCGAGGCGCACGCCGGCCTCACGCGCCAGCTCGAGCGGCTCGACCGCGAGGCCACACTGCTGGCGCGCCGCGCGCTGCCCGACGGGCCGGCCGGTGCGCAGCACATCGCCCCCTGCGCCTACGAACTGGCGCGCGTGGCCGATCTGCGCCAGGAGGTGTTCGGCCCGGTGCTGCACGTCGTGCGCTGGGGCCCCGGTACCGCCGCGCGCGGCGGCGCGGCCGATGTGGAGGCGCTGGTCGGGCAGATCAATGCGCTGGGCTACGGCCTCACGCTCGGTGTGCAGACGCGCATCGACTCGCGCGCGCAGCGCATCGCGCACGCGGCGCGCGTCGGTAACGTCTACGTCAACCGCAACATGATCGGCGCGGTGGTCGGCGTGCAGCCGTTCGGCGGCGAGGGCCTCAGCGGCACCGGCCCGAAGGCCGGCGGGCCGCTCTACCTGTACCGCTTCTGTGCCGAGCAGGTGGTGACCGTCAACACCGCGGCGGCCGGCGGCAACGCCGCGCTGCTGGCCGGCGCACACTGAGCCGCGCGGCGCGGAACGCGCCCGGCTGGCTAGACTCGAACTCCGATCGAAATCCCGTCCCTGGAGTTGCCGATGAACCACCTGTCCTCTCCCATCGCCTTCATCGGCGGCGGCAACATGGCCAGCGCGCTGATCGGCGGCCTGCTGCGCAGCGGCGTGCATGCGCACGAGATCTTGGTCGTCGAACCCTGGGCCGAGCAGCGCGAGCGCCTGAAGCAGACCTTCGGCGTCGTCGCCGCCGAGCAGGCGACGCCGGCGCTGGCCGACGCCGGCCTGGTGGTGTGGGCCGTCAAGCCCCAGCTCTTCCGCGAGGCGGCCGCGCCCTGCGCGCCGCACGTGGGCGAGGCCGCCCAGCTCAGCGTCATGGCGGGCATCCGCACCGACGCCATCGTCGCCGCCACCGGCAACCGCTGCGTGGTGCGCGCGATGCCCAACACGCCGGCGCTGATCGGCCAGGGCATCGCCGGGCTGTACGCGCGGCCCGAGGTCGACGCCGGCCAGCGCAGCAGCGTGGAGGCGCTGCTGGCGCCCACCGGCGCCACGCTGTGGGTCGACCGCGAGGCCGACCTCGACGCCGTGACCGCGCTGTCGGGCTCCGGCCCGGCCTACGTGTTCCTGTTCATCGAGGCGCTGATGGAAGCCGCGCGCGACATGGGCCTGACCCCCGAGCAGGGCCGCGCGCTGGCGCTCGGCACCTTCTCCGGCGCCACCGCGCTGGCCGCGCAGAGCGCCGAGCCGCCGTCGGTGCTGCGCGAGCGCGTCACCTCGCGCGGCGGCACCACGCACGCGGCGCTCGTCGCGATGCAGGCCGACGGCGTGCCCGCGGCGATCGTGCGCGCTGTTCGTGCGGCGCAGCGCCGCGCGGTCGAGCTGGGCGACGAGTTCGGCGGCTGAGCCCGGGGAGAGGGCTGGGCGAGGGGCGCATGTCGATGAACGCCGCCCGCGGCAGGCATGCAAACCCGGCATCAACCCGGTAGGCGCAGCGGTGCGGTGGCGCCTACAGTCTTGTGGCCGCGCCACGAACGCGGCGTCATCCCGACCCCACAAGGACAAGCATGAGCGCCAAGACCGATTCCAAGCAGTCGAGTTCCTTCCTTTCCTACGTCTCGCCGTCGCCGACCAGCCCCTGGGGCACCTACCTGTCGCAGGTCGACCGCGTGATCCCCTACCTCGGCCACCTGGGCAAATGGGCCGAGACGCTGAAGCGCCCGAAGCGCGCGCTGATCGTCGACGTGCCGATCGAGATGGACGACGGCTCGGTGCGCCACTTCGAGGGCTTCCGCGTGCAGCACAACCTGAGCCGCGGCCCCGGCAAGGGCGGCGTGCGCTACCACCCCGACGTGACGCTGGAAGAGGTGATGGCGCTGTCGGCCTGGATGACGGTGAAGTGCGCCGCGGTCAACCTGCCCTACGGCGGCGCCAAGGGCGGCATCCGCGTCGACCCCAAGCAGCTCTCCCAGAAGGAGCTGGAGAAGATGACGCGCCGCTACACCAGCGAGATCGGCATCATCATCGGCCCGCAGCGCGACATCCCGGCGCCCGACGTCAACACCAACGGCCAGATCATGGCCTGGATGATGGACACCTACTCGATGAACACCGGCGCCACCGCGACCGGCGTCGTCACCGGCAAGCCCATCCACCTGGGCGGCTCGCTGGGCCGCGTGAAGGCCACCGGCCGCGGCGTGTTCGTCACCGGCCGCGAGGCGGCCCGCCGGCTGGGCCTGAGCCTCGACGGCGCGCGCGTGGCGGTGCAGGGCTTCGGCAACGTGGGCGGCTCCGCGGCCGAGTTGTTCGCGCAGGCCGGCGCGAAGATCGTCGCGGCGCAGGACCACACCGGCACCATCTTCAACGACCAGGGGCTCGACCTGGCCGAGCTGGTGCCCTATGTGAAGCAGGTGGGCGGCGTGGGCGGCTTCAAGGGCGCCGAGGCGATGGACGGCGAATCGTTCTGGGACGTGAAGGCCGACATCCTGATCCCCGCAGCGCTGGAGGGCGTGATCAGCGCCGAACGTGCCGCGCGCATCAAGGCCAAGCTGGTGCTCGAAGGCGCCAATGGCCCCACGGTGCCCGAGGCCGACGACATCCTGCGCGACCGCGGCGTGCTGGTGGTGCCCGACGTCATCTGCAACGCCGGCGGCGTGACCGTCAGCTACTTCGAGTGGGTGCAGGACTTCTCGTCCTTCTTCTGGACCGAGGACGAGATCAACGTGCGGCTCGACAAGATCATGGTCGACGCGCTGCGGCGTATCTGGGACACCGCGGACACCCACAAGATCACCTTGCGCACCGCGACCTTTGCGGTGGCGTGCGAGCGGATTCTCACTGCGCGCGAGGAGCGAGGGTTGTATCCCTGAGGTGGCGCGGCGGGCGCCGAGTGGCGCCGGTCTGAGCGCGCGAGTGTTCGAGCAGAGCGATGCGGCGATCGCCGCCAGTTGTGTTTGCGCGTGTCGTTGTTGCTGAAGAAGCACGCGTACGTGCTGGGCAACGCGTACGGATGAATGATGGGGTTAGATCGCAAGTATTGGTGTGACGAATAGCGAAGCTAGGACGCTTATGACAAACCCAATGATCACAACCCATCGAATCTGTTCGCCAAAGGCATGGCGAGCGATACCCTGACCAACGGCAAATGTGGCTACCGGAAAGAAACGCGCCCGCAGCCTGGAGATGGCGGAGCCAATGAAGTAGACAAGAGCCATAAGTCCGAGCGCTAATACTGTCAAATACAAAGTTCGCTGGAAAGTCACGGCTGACTTGGGTGCGGCTGGTGCATCAGACACCTGCAACGAAAACATCAGCACCACAAACAGCGGCATAGCTACATAGAACAAATCAAGGGTCGCAATCCGCGAATACCAAGATCGCATTCCATCAAGTGTGTCTGCGAGGCTCGACTGCCACTTTGTAATGAGCGCCTCTTCGCCGCCGAGGGACAGAGACATGGGGCTTCGATACTTGCCGCCCAACGTTACCTCGGCTGAACTCTCCCAATCGGATGAGCGAGCGGAGATCTCAATTGAAAGCATGGCTGCGCGTACAGGATTCTCATAGGCCAACAGTTCGTCGAGCGACGTGAACTCACGGACGATGTCGTCTTTGCAGCGCACAGTCGCCGAAAGCTTCATGCCATCCGCTGCAAAGAGTTGCCAGATCTTCCCAAGATCGGCGCCTTTGGCGACGAACGCATGCGGGACATCTACACGAAGCTTCGCCTTCACTCTGGTCTCCTGGATGGAGTTTGCGGCTTATCGCTTGAAATGAGAGGACCGACTCGGTTTGCCAGCGCGAGTCCTCTCGATGGAATGATCAGGCGTCCCCGGTGACGGAAGTGAGGCAAGGCCATCAGCGTTCTTCCAGGCGACATACCGAGACAACATTGAATTCTGCCGCGAACTAATTGGGACTGCCCACTCATTGCCCGCCGCCCATGCAACGAGGTGATCCCAGATTCGACCAGTATGGCCGAGAAGATCTGCAACCAGCAGTTGGCTCAAAACTTGGCTGTCTTGCAGAAGTACAGCCGAACCAGGCACGGGGTGACCACCGAACTCGCAGTGATGCCCGTAATCTTCGCCGCGAAACTTCCCGTTAGCTGCCTTTCGTAGCTTGGCCGGCGTAAAGAACGATCGCCGTTCGGCGGCGTCGCTTCTCAACCACCTTGCTCCGTCCTTGTCGCGGGTTTGAAACGCCCAAGCTAGGTATTCGATTTCAACCATTTGTCGAAGCAGCGCTGCCGCTGCATAGTGCCGGCCGTCCGCGAAAAGGTCGGAACTGGCCGAAGTAAGTTGACCTGCTATGCGTAAGAGCAAAGATACTGCGACGATCTCATCGTTACCGTGCCCGCCAGGTGAAGCTCCATTGGTCCTGTCGGGGCCAAAGATGTGCCCAACTACATGCAGTTCTTCTCCGACTTCTGAGAAGACCTTCACGGTGAAGCTCAGAAGCTCTCGCCGCATGAGCACCAGCGCACTGTTTGCGGCAGCTTTGTCGATGATCGCAACGGCCTCTTCAGTTCGCATGCGAGTGGCACCTAGCTAGGTTTGGACACAGCGACGCTATCGGGTGCGGTCAACATACGTCAATCGCTCGTTCCCACAAGTCCTCATGCCGCGAGCCCATGCAAGTACCGAGGCCGCGTCAGATCACCCAACTCAACGCGTCACGCACGCCACGTCAGATCCACCGCAATCCCCGCAAACACCGCAAACCCCACCCAGTGGTTCAGCCTGAAGGCCTTGAAACAGCCATCGCGGCTGCGGTCCCGGATCAGCGTGTGGTGCCAGGCCACCTGCACCGCCGCGGCGGCCAGACCGATGGTGAAGGGCACGCCGAGGCCCTGCCAGAAGCCGATGCCGGCCCAGACCAGCAGGTAGAGCGCATAGAAGCCCATCACCGCCGCCACGTCGTGGCGGCCCAGCGTGATGGCGGAGGTCTTGATGCCGATCCGGAGGTCATCGTCGCGGTCGACCATCGCGTACTCGGTGTCGTAGGCCAGCACCCAGAACAGGTTGCCGATCAGCAGGCCCCAGGCCCACCACGGCACGGCCGCGTTCAGCGCGGCCAGGTCCCACGCGTTGCCACCGCGCACCGCGCTGAAGGCCATCGGGATGCCGAAGCTGAAGGCTACGCCCAGCACCGCCTGTGGCATCGACACGAAGCGCTTCGCGTAGGGGTAGGCGAGCGTGATCGCGAGCGCCGCGAACGACAGGGCGATGGTCAGCGCATTGGTGGTCAGCACCAGCCCAAAAGCTGCCAGCGCCAGCACCGCGCCGACCGCCAGCGCTTCCTTCACCGACACCGCGCCGCGCGTCACCGGCCGCTCGGCGGTGCGCTTCACGTGGCGGTCGAACTCGCAATCGGCGACGTCGTTGACGCAGCAGCCGGCGCTGCGCATCAGCACCGTGCCGATGGTGCACACCGCCAGCAGGTGCCAGCCCGGGAAGCCGCCCGCAGCGAGCCACAGCGCGCCGAGCGTCGGCCACAGCAGCAGCAGCCAGCCGGCCGGCCGGTCCCAGCGGATCAGGTGCCGGTAGAGCGCCAGCCGCGACGGCGGCCTTGGGGGAGTGGGTGGCGTGGACATCGGGCGCGAGTGTAGGGCGCGGGCATGGCACCATCAGTGCGAAGCCGCCGCCATGTCCTCGCCCGCGCCAGACCTGTCGAACTCGCGCCATCGTCACCGTACGGCGCTGGTGGTGGTGTTGCTGCTGTCGATGCTGCAGGCCTTGCTCGGGCTGGCGGGCTGCTCCTCGCTGCCGTCGCGGCCGCCGTTGCCGGACGAGGCCGCGTTGCCCGCGGCGACCGCCGGGGCGCTGGTCACCCAGGTCGCGCCGCTGGTCCAGGCGCATCCCGGCCGCTCCGGCTTCGTGCCGCTCGACAGCGGGCTCGACGCCTTCGCCGCGCGCGTCTGGCTGCTCGATCGCGCCGGCAGCAGCCTCGACATCCAGACCTACATCTGGCGCAGCGACCGCACCGGCCGCTGGCTGCTGAGCCGCCTGCAGGCGGCGGCCGAGCGCGGCGTGCGGGTGCGCCTGCTGCTCGACGACGGCAACGGCAGCCCCACGCTCGACGGGCTGCTGTCGCAGCTCGATGCCCACCCGGGCGCCGAGGTGCGCTTCTTCAACCCCTACCCGCACCGTGGCCTGGGCCGCGCGTGGGACCTGGCCACCGACTTCTCGCGCCTGCACCGGCGCATGCACAACAAGACGTTCAATGCCGACGGCGTGGTCACCATCCTCGGCGGCCGCAATGTCGGCGACGAGTACTTCGGCGCCGCGGCCGACATGGAGTTCGCCGACCTCGACGTGCTCGCGGTCGGGCCGATCGTCGGCGAGGTCTCGGCGTCCTTCGACGCCTACTGGAACAGCGCCTCGGCCTACCCGCGGCGGTCGCTGCTGTTGCCCGGCAACGACCGGCCGCTCACGCCCGAGCAGCAGGCGGCGCTCGACGAGGCCAGCGCCTACGCGAAGGACCTGCGCGAACGTCCGCGCGTCGAGCGCTGGCGCGAGCGCGGGCCGCAGGCGGCCGACTTCGTCTGGGGCCGCTCCACGCTGTTCGTCGACCCGCCCGACAAGGTGCTCAAGCAGGCCGGCGAGAGCGAGCTGATGCTGCCGCGGCTCGCGCGCACGCTGGGCAATGCCGACCGCAGCATCGACATCGTGTCGCCCTACTTCGTGCCCACCGACGACGGCGTGGCCGCGTTCGCCGCGCTGCACGACCGAGGCGTGCGGCTGCGCGTGCTGACCAACTCGCTGGCCGCGACGGATGTCTCTGCGGTGCACGCCGGCTATGCACCGTATCGCCCGGCGCTGCTCGACGGCGGCGTGGAGCTCTACGAACTGCGGCCCGTCCCGGCGCCCGAAGGTCGCGCGCGCGGGCGGCTGCTGGGCCTGGGTTCGTCGCGCGCGAGCCTGCACGCCAAGACCTTCGCCGTCGACGGCGAGCGCGTGTTCATCGGCTCCTTCAACTTCGATCCGCGCTCGGCCTGGCTCAACACCGAGATCGGCGTATTGCTCGAGCACCCGGGCCTCGCGCAGCGCATCGGCCAAGCGTTCGACACCGAAGTGCCGCGCCAGGCCTGGCAGGTGACGCGCGACCCCGACCGCGGCCCCGATGCGCTGCGCTGGCAAGGCCTCACGCCCGAAGGCCAGCCGATCGAGCTGACCGAGGAGCCCGAGGCCGGCTGGCTCACGCGGCTGTGGGTGTGGCTGCTGTCGTGGCTGCCGATCGACGGGTTGCTGTAGCGCCCCCGTCGGCGCGTGTTGCCTACTCCTCGAGCAGCGAGCGCAGCATCCAGGCCGCCTGCTCGTGCACCGTGAGGCGCTGCGTCAGCAGGTCGGCGGTCGGCTCGTCGGAGGCCTTGTCGGCCAGCGGGAAGATGCCGCGCGCGGTGCGGGCCACGGCCTCGTGGCCCTCGACGAGGATGCGCACCATGTCCATCGCCTTCGGCGGCTCGGCCGGCGCGTCCTTCAGCGAGCTGAGCTTGCCGAACTGGCCGTAGCTGCCGGCGGCCGGGAAGCCCAGCGCGCGGATGCGCTCGGCCACCGGGTCGACCGCGTTCCACAGCTCGGTGTACTGCGTCATGAACATGGTGTGCAGCGTGTTGAACATCGGCCCCGTCACGTTCCAGTGGAAGTTGTGGGTCGTGAGGTAGAGCGTGTAGGTGTCCGCCAGCAGGGCGTTGAGCCCCTTGGCGATCGCCGCGCGATCCTTCTCCGAGATGCCGATGTTCACCGGCGGCGTGGCGGTACGGGTCTTGGCCATCGTGCGTGCTCCTGGGTCAATGGGAATGGCTGGAACTGTAGCCGCCGGGTCAGGCCAGGTCGTAGCGGTCCAGGTTCATGACCTTGGTCCACGCGGCCACGAAGTCGTGCACGAACTTGGTCGGGGCGTCGGCGCTGGCGTACACCTCGGCCAGCGCGCGCAGCACGGCGTTGGAGCCGAACGCCAGGTCCACCCGCGTCGCGGTCCACTTCAGTCGGCCGGTCTGGCGGTCCTTGCCCTCGTACACGCCGTTGGCCGGTTGCCACACCGTGCCCATGTCGAGCAGGTGGACGAAGAAGTCCGGGGTCAGCACGCCCGGCCGGTCGGTGAACACGCCGTGGCGGCTGCCGCCGGCGTTGGCGCCCAGCACGCGCAGCCCGCCGACCAGCACCGTCATCTCGGGAGCGGTGAGCGTGAGCAGCTGCGCCTTGTCGACCAGCAGGTGCTCCACCGGCACGCTGCCCGGGCCCTTGAAGTAGTTGCGGAAGCCGTCGGCCACCGGTTCCAGGAAGGCGAAGGACTCGACGTCGGTCTGCTCCTGCGTGGCGTCCACGCGGCCGGGGGCGAACGGCACCTCGATGCCGACACCCGCCGCCTTGGCGGCCTGCTCCACGCCCACGCCGCCGGCCAGCACGATCACGTCGGCCAGCGAGAACTTGCCCGAGGCCTTCTGGAGGGTCTCCAGCGTCGCCAGCACCTTGGCCAGCTCGCCCGGCGTGTTGGCTTCCCAGTCCTTCTGCGGCGCCAGTCGGAGGCGCGCGCCGTTGGCCCCGCCGCGCTTGTCGCCGCCGCGGAAGGTGGAGGCCGAGGCCCAGGCGGTGGCCACGAGCTGTGCGACCGTCAGGCCCGATGCGGCGATCTTCGCCTTCAGCTCGGCGATGTCGGCGGCATTCGGCGCCGGCAGCGTGGCCGGGGGCAGCGGGTCCTGCCAGAGCAGCTCTTCCTTCGGCACCTCGGGGCCGAGGTAGCGCACCTTCGGGCCCATGTCGCGGTGGGTGAGCTTGAACCAGGCGCGCGCGAAGGCGTCGGCGAAGCCCTGCGGATTGTCGAGGAAACGGCGCGAGATCTTCTCGAACTCGGGGTCGACGCGCAGCGTCAGGTCGGTGGTCAGCATCGTCGGCTTGAGCTTCTTGCCGGGGACGTGCGCGTCGGGAATGATCTCCGGCGCATCCTTGGCCGTCCACTGCTTCGCGCCGGCGGGCGACTGCGTCAGCTCCCACTCGTACTTGAACAGGTGCTCGAAGAAGTCGTTGCTCCAGCGTGCCGGCGTGGTGGTCCAGGTGACCTCCAGTCCGCTGGAGACGGTGTCCTTGCCGTGGCCGCTGCCGAAGCTGCTGGTCCAGCCCAGGCCCTGCGCCTCGAGCGGCGCGCCTTCGGGCTCGGGACCCTTGTGCGATTCGGGCGCGGCGCCGTGCGCCTTGCCGAAGGTGTGGCCGCCGGCGATCAGCGCCACGATCTCCTCGTCGTCCATCGCCATGCGGCCGAAGGTCGCGCGGATGTCCTTGGCGGCGGCGAGCGGATCGCCGCTGGCGTTGGGGCCCTCGGGGTTCACGTAGATCAGCCCCATGTGGGTGGCGGCCAGCGGCTGGTCGAGATCACGGTCGCCGGTGAAGCGCTTGTCGGTGGCCAGCCAGGTGGCCTCGCTGCCCCAGTTCACGTCGTTGTCGGGTTCCCACACGTCCTCTCGGCCGCCGGCGAAGCCGAACGTGCGGAAGCCCATCGATTCCAGCGCCACGTTGCCGGTCAGGATCAGCAGGTCGGCCCAGCTGATACGCTGGCCGTACTTCTGCTTGATCGGCCACAGCAGGCGGCGCGACTTGTCGATGTTCACGTTGTCGGGCCAGCTGTTGAGCGGCGCGAAGCGCTGCTGTCCGCGGCCGCCGCCGCCACGGCCGTCGGCCGTGCGGTAGGTGCCGGCGGCGTGCCAGGCCATGCGCACGAACTGCGGACCGTAGTGGCCGAAGTCGGCCGGCCACCAGTCCTGCGAGTCGGTCATCAGCGCCAGCAGGTCCTTCTTGAGCGCGAAGTAGTCGAGCTTCTTGAACTCTTCGGCGTAATCGAAGCCGGTACCCAGCGGGTCGGACTTGCTCGAGTGCTGGGTCAGCAGTTCCAGCCGCAACTGAGCGGGCCACCAGTCCTGGTTGGTCGTGCCGCCGCCCGCGGCGTGGTTGAACGGGCACTTCGATTCGGTCGCCATGCAAGTCTCCAGAGGTTGTCCACGATGTTTCGCGGCCAGTTTAGGAGGCGCATCCCGCCCGATCAATGACGGTGCGGCAATGGCGGCGATAGCCGCGGGCGCTCAGGCGGTCAGACGGGTGACGCCCGATAGTTCACAGGCGTAGATGGCGTTGCGCAGCGCGGCGATGGCCTCGTAGCGCGTGAAGGTGCGCCGCCATGCGAGCACCACGCGGCGCGTCGGCAGCGGCGCGCTGAAGGGCACATAGCGCAGGTGCGGCTGCGGTTCCTTCGGCACGCTGAGCTGCGGCACCACGGTGACGCCCATGCCGGAGGCGACCATGTGCTTGATGGTCTCGAGCGATGAGCCCTCGAAGCTCTTGCGGATGCCCTCGGCGTCGCTCGAGAAGCGCGCGAACTCCGGGCACACCTCGAGCACGTGGTCGCGGAAGCAGTGGCCGGTGCCGAGCAGCAGCATCGTCTCCTTCTTCAGCTCCTCCGACGAGACGCTCTCGCGTTTGGCCAGCGGATGGGTGGCGGGGCAGGCGACGACGAAGGGCTCGTCGTAGAGCGGCGCGATGGCCAGGCCGGTGTCGGGGAAGGGCTCGGCCATGATGGCCGCGTCGAGTTCGCCGGTGCGCAGCATGTCGAGCAGCTTGACGGTGAAGTTCTCCTGCAGCATCAGCGGCATCTGCGGGAACATGTCGATCGCGTGCTTCACCAGGTCGGGCAGCAGGTAGGGCCCGATCGTGTAGATGATGCCCAACCGCAGCGCGCCGGCCAGCGGGTCCTGGCCGCGCTTGGCGATCTCCTTGATCGCCGCGGCCTGCTCGATCACCGCCTGCGCCTGGCGCACGATCTCCTCGCCCAGCGGCGTGGTGGAGATCTCGTTGCTGCCGCGCTCGAAGATCTTGACGTCGAGCTCGTCCTCGAGCTTCTTGATCGCGACGCTGAGCGTCGGCTGCGAGACGAAGCAGGCCTCGGCCGCGCGGCCGAAGTGGCGCTCGCGGGCGACGGCCACGATGTAGCGCAGTTCGGTCAGTGTCATTTCCGGGTTCCCAGCCTTGGAGCGGATTCTGCGGGCTTTTCGAACCCGATGGCGAGCGCGCTGCCGCGCAGGCCGTGCTAACGTCGATCGGGGAGCGACCCAGGGAGGGTGGCCTTTGACGCTGCGGGACGAAGATGCGTAGCGGCTTGCCGCGGGCGCTGCGATGGCTGGCCGGGTTCGTGCTCGGCCTGTGTGCGCTCGCCTGCAGCGCCGCGTCGCCATCGCCGCTGCGCTACGGGATGCTGGCGGATTTCCCGCCGTTCCAGATCTGGCCCGAGGGCAGCGAGGCCGGGGGCGCCGATCTGGAAATTTTGCGCCGCCTGGCGCCCGCGCTCGGGGTGCAGGTGGAGCCGGTGCGCTACACCGACTTCGTGGCGCTCGAGCGCGATCTGCGCGCCGGCCGGCTGGACCTCGCGTCGTCGATGGCCCGCAACGCCGCGCGCGAGCCGGCGCTGGCGTTCTCGGTGCCCTATGCGCTGATCGAGCAGGCGGTCGTCACCCGCGCGAGCGATCCGTCGGGCTCGCTCGCGGCCGACCTGAACGGCCGGCGTCTGGCCACCGTGGCCGGCTACGCCGCCGAGGCCAATGCGCGCGAGCTGTTCCCGCTGGCGCAGCGGGTGCCGGTGGCCAGCATCGCCGACGGCCTGCGGGCCGTGCAGCAGGGGCGTGCCGACGTGATGATCGAGGCGCAGCCGGTGCTCATCGGCACCATCGAGCGCGAGCGCCTCGCCGGCTTGCGGCTGGTGCGCACGCTGGCGTTGCCGAGCGGCGCGCTGCATTTCGTGGCACCGAAGGCCGGCGCGGCGCGGCTCGACTCGCTCTCGGCGGCGTTGGCGGGCATGGGTGCCGAGACGCGCGAGTTCATCATCGGCCGATGGCGTGCGGAACCGCATTTCGCGCGGCGCGCCGAGCCGCTGCGCCTGGACGACCCCGAGCGTGCGCTGCTCGCGGCGCAGCGGCCGCTGAATGTCGCCGTGGTGGACGGGCGGCTGCCGTTCGCGGTGCTCGACGCCGATGGCCGGCCGCAGGGCCTGTCGGTCGACGTGCTGCGCGCGGTGCTCGGACGCCTCGGGCTCGTGTCCGGCACCTGGCGCGCGAGCGGCGCCGCCGACGCGCTGGCGGCGCTGCAGCGCGGCGAGGTCGACCTCGCGCTCGGCCTGTCGGCGGTGGCGACGCCGGCCGACGCGGTGCACGTCATCGGCCCCTACATCGAGCACCCGATGGTGCTGCTGGGCCGTCCCGGCGGCAGCGCCTGGGGCCTGGACCAGCTCGTCGGCCGGCGCCTGGCGCTGCCACCCGCGCATTTCGCGCGACCGCTGATCGCCGCGCGCTACCCGGGCATCGAGCTGGTGGCTTGCGATCCGCTGCCGAACTGCGTCGAGCGCGTCGCGAGCGGCGGCGCCGACGCGGCGCTGGCCGACGTGATCACCGCGGCGGTGCTGCTGGCCGAATCGCCGCGCAGCGACGTGCAGATCACCGGCACGGCGGCCGGCTTGCGCCAGGAGCACGGCATCGCGGTGTCGTCCCGCCACGCGGCGCTGCTGCCGCTGCTGCAGCGGGCGCTGGATGCGACCGTGGCCGACGACCTGCTCGAGCTCAAGCGCCGCTGGCTGACGCGGCCGACGCCGGCGCGCGTCGTGCGCGAGCTGCTGCTGCGCTACCTGCCCTGGGTCGCGGCGGCGCTCGCGCTGCTGCTCGCGGCGTGGTGGTGGCACCACCGCGGACTGCGGCACGAGATGCAGCGCACGCTCGGCGCGCAGCGCCAGGCCGAGCGGGCCCGCGGCGCGAGCGAGCGCTTCGTGACCTTCCTGGCCCACGAGGTGCGCAACTCGCTGCATTCGGTGATCGCCGGGGCCGAGCTGCTGCGCAGCGGACGCGAGGGCTCGGCGTCGGTGGCCGGTTCGCTGGGCGACTCGGCGCGCTCGACGCTGAACCTGCTGAACAACCTGCTCGACCGCAACCGGCTCGATGCCGGTCGTCTCAGCCTGCACCTGGAGCCCGTGCAGCTCGGGCCGCTGCTGCGCGGCGTGCGCACGGAGATGCTGCCGGCCGCACGGGCGAGGCAACTCACGCTGACCTGCACCGCGCCGATGCCCGATCCGCTGCTGCGCGTCGACGCGCTGCGCGTCGAGCAGATCGTGCGCAACCTGGTGGCCAACGCGATCAAGTACAGCGAGCGCGGCGAGATCCTGATCGAAGCCCGCTGCACGCCGCAGGCGGGCGAAGAAGCGTCTCGCTGCGTGATCGAACTGCGCGTGCGCGACCAGGGCCCCGGCATCGCCGAGGCCGACCAGGCGCGGCTGTTCGAGCGCTACTACACCGCCGGCGGCCAGACGGCGGCGCGCAGCGGCACCGGGCTCGGGCTGTCGCTGTGCCGCGACCTCGCCGCGCTGATGGGCGGTGCGCTGCACCTCGAGAGCACCCCGGGGCACGGCACCACCGCGCTGCTGCGCTGGACGGCCGACGTCGAGACCGAGGCCACCGGCCCCGCACCCCTGGCCGAGGACGCACCGCGCCGGCTGCTGCTGGTCGAGGATGCCGACGTCTACGCGATGCTGCTGGAGCGCGCGCTCGAGACCCAGGGCTACACGGTGCGGGTCGCGGGTTCGCTGGCGGAAGCGCAGGCCGCGCTGGCGGCGCCGGGCCCGCCCTTCGAGGTGGTGCTGACCGACCTGAACCTCGGCGACGGCGACGCGCACGGCGTGATCGCGGCCGTGCGCGCCCGCGCGGGCGCGGGGCTGCCGGCGATCGTCGCGATGTCGGCCGACGTCGACCCCGAGCGCGTGGCCACGCTGCGCGCGGCCGGGGCCGAGGCGCTGCTGCAGAAGACCGGCGACGTGGCGCTGCTGGTGCGCCAGTTGCTGGCGCACGTGAACACGCGGCCCTGACCGTCAGGCCTTCAGGTACTCGGCCTTGCTGCCGAGCCAGCGGTTCACGTGGGCGTCGGCCGCTCGCGCGTGGTGTTCCAGCAGCTGCGGCGCCAGCTGTCGCGCCTGGGCCAGCAGCGCGCTGTCCTCGGCCAGGTCGGCGAAGCGCAGCAGCGCCGCGCCGCTCTGGCGGGCGCCCATGAACTCGCCGGGGCCGCGGATGTCGAGGTCGCGGCGCGCGATCTCGAAGCCGTCGTTCGTCTCGGCCATCGCACGCAGGCGCGCCTTGCCGGTGTCCGACAGCGGCGGCGTGTACAGCAGCACGCACACGCTGGCCACGCTGCCGCGGCCGACGCGCCCGCGCAGCTGGTGCAGCTGCGACAGCCCGAAGCGCTCGGCGTGCTCGATCACCATCAGGCTCGCGTTGGGCACGTCGACGCCGACCTCGATCACCGTGGTCGATACCAGCACGGCCAGTTCGCCGCCGGTGAAGCGCGCCATCACCGCCGCCTTCTCGGCCGCCGGCATGCGGCCGTGCAGCAGACCGACCTGCACGCTTGGCAGCGCCGCGCCGAGCCGCGCGTGGGTCTCGGTGGCGTTCTGCAGGTCCAGCGTCTCGCTCTCCTCGATCAGCGGACACACCCAGTAGACCTGCCGGCCCTTCGCCACCTCGTCGCGGATGCGCGCGATCACGCTGTCGCGGCGACCGTCGGCGAAGACCTTGGTGACGATGGGCGTGCGGCCCGGCGGCAGCTCGTCGAGGGTGCTCACGTCGAGGTCGGCGTAGTAGGTCATCGCCAGCGTGCGCGGGATCGGCGTGGCCGACATCATCAGCAGGTGCGGCTCCAGCGGCGTGCCCTCGAGCTTGCGCTTGAGCTGCAGCCGCTGCGCGACGCCGAAGCGGTGCTGCTCGTCGATGACGGCCAGGCCGAGGCGCTCGAACACCACGCGGTCCTGGATCACCGCGTGCGTGCCGACCACCAGCCGCGCCTCGCCGCTGGCCACGCGCTCCAGCATGCGCGTGCGCGCCTTGCCCTTCTGGCTGCCGGTGAGCCAGGCGATCGGCACGCCCAGCGGCTCGAGCCAGCCGACCAGCTTGCGGAAGTGCTGCTCGGCCAGGATCTCGGTGGGGGCCATCAGCGCGCACTGCCAGCCTGCGTCGATCGCCACGGTGGCCGCCAGCGCCGCGACCACCGTCTTGCCGGAGCCCACGTCGCCCTGCAGCAGCCGGTGCGTGGGGTGCGGGCGGGCCAGGTCGCGCGCGATCTCCTCGGCCACGCGGTGCTGGGCCCCGGTCAGGCGGAACGGCAGCGCCGCGAGCAGCCGTTCATGCAGGCCGCCGGCGCCCGCCCGCAACGGCGGCGCGCGCAGCGCGGCCCGCTCGCGCTGTGCCTGCAGCTGCGACAGCTGCTGGGCCAGCAGCTCGTCGAACTTCAGCCGTTGCCAGGCCGGGTGGCTGTGGTCCTCCAGCGTCGCCAGCATCACCTCGGGGGCCGGGTGGTGCAGGAACAGCAGGGCCTGCTTCAGGCTCGGCAAGCCGGCCGGCACGCTGCCGGGCGGCAGCAGTTCATCGAGCGGCGCGCGCGTCAGCGCCGAGCTCACCGCCTTGCGCAGGTAGGCCTGCGGCAGCTGCGCGCTGGCCGGGTAGACCGGCGTCAGCGCGGTGGCCAGCGGCGTGTCGTCGTCCACCGCCTTGAAGCTGGGGTGCACCATCTCGCGGCCGAGGAAGCCGCCGCGCAGCTCGCCGCGGACGCGCAGGCGCGCACCCACCGCCAGCGTCTTCTGGTGCGAGGGGTAGAAGTGCAGGAAGCGCAGCAGCAGCTCGCCGCTGTCGTCGGCCAGCCGCACGATGAGCTGGCGGCGCGGTCGCAGCTCGACGCGGCAGTCGCGCACGCGGCCCTCGACCTGCACCGTCTCGCCCTCGTGCGCCGCGGCGATCGGCGTGACGCGCGTCTCGTCCTCGTAGCGCAGCGGCAGGTGCAGCGCGAGGTCGATGTCGCGCACCAGGCCGAGCTTCTCCATCGCCCGTGCCGGGCCCGACTTCGCCGGAGCGGCGGCGGCGGGCGGTGCGGAGCGCGAGGCCTGGGGCATGGAACAATTCTGCCTTCTGCCCTCGTCAGGCCGGTCCAGCCTGCACGCCATGTCCGACGCCCCCGCTCATCCCTTCACCGTTGCCGATTTCGATTTCGCGTTGCCGCCGGAGCTGATCGCCCAGCATCCGGCGCCCGAGCGCAGCGGCTCGCGCCTGCTCGACGGCCGCGGCGCCGCGCCGCTCGACCGCCGCTTCCGTGAACTGCCGTCGCTGCTGTCGCCCGGCGACCTGCTGGTGTTCAACGACACGCGCGTCATCAAGGCGCGGCTGTTCGGCCGCAAGGCCAGCGGCGGCGGCGTCGAGGCGCTGGTCGAGCGCGTGCTGCCCGGCACGCACGAGGTGTGGGCCCACCTGCGCGCCAGCAAGTCACCGCGGCCCGGCAGCCGCGTGCACTTCGCCGGCCGCGACGGCGGCAGCACCGCCTTCGACGCCGAGGTGCTGGGGCGCTGCGGGCCCGACGGCTCGCTCTTCCACCTGCACCTGCCCGGCGACCCGTTCGCGCTGCTCGAACGCCACGGCCACGTGCCGCTGCCGCCCTACATCGAGCACGGCGACGATGCCGACGACGAGCGCCGCTACCAGACCGTGTTCGCGCGTGCGCCCGGCGCCGTGGCCGCGCCGACGGCGGCCCTGCATTTCGACGCCGAGGTGCTGGCGGCGCTGGAGGCGCAGGGGGTCGCGCGTGCGAGCGTCACGTTGCACGTCGGTGCCGGCACCTTCCAGCCGGTGCGCGTGGAGCAGCTGTCCGAGCACCGCATGCACAGCGAGTGGTTCGAGCTGCCGGAGGCCACCGTCGACGCGATCGCGCGCACCCGCGCGGCGGGCGGGCGGGTGGTCGCGGTCGGCACCACCACGCTGCGGGCTCTGGAGTCGGCCGCGCTCGGCGGCGAACTGCAGGCCGGCGCGCGCGAGACCGACATCTTCATCACCCCGGGCTTCACGTTCCGCGTGGTCGATCGCCTGCTGACCAACTTCCATCTGCCGCGCAGCACGCTGATGATGCTGGTCAGCGCCTTCGCCGGCCACGAGCGCATCCGCGCGCTGTACACGCATGCGATCCGCGAGCGCTACCGCTTCTTCAGCTACGGCGACGCGATGCTGTTGCAGCGGCGGTAGCAAGGCGTCGCGTGCGCGCCGCATCGTTTGCTCCACGGCGCTCCATCGTGGAGTGACTCCGCGACGGCTTGACGTGGCGCAAGGCGCAGCGCGTGCCAGTCCCTAAGGTGGCATCGACGACCGATCGATTCCCACCACGAAGGACCCTTGCCGTGAAGCCCGTTGCCGTTCGCTCTTTCTCTCCGGCCCTTTGCGCCCTGTGGCTCGCTGCCACGCAGGCGATGGCCGCTCCCGATGATGCCGCGATGCTGAAGCTGGCCACCGGCAGCGGCTGCATGACCTGCCACCATGTCGAGCCCGGTGCGAAGGGCCCCGACGGCCTGCCGCCGATCGGTCCGGCATGGCGCGATGTCGCGGTCAAGTACAAGGGCCAGTCCGGGGCCGAGAAGCAGCTCACCGCCACGGTGCTGGCGGGCTCCAACCCCTACGACAGCCACTGGAAAGGCAAGGTCAGCGGCCTGGCGATGCCGCCCAATCGCGTCGCGATCAGCGAGCCCGACGCGCGCCGGCTGGTGCAGTGGATCCTGAGCCGCGACGCGAACAGGCCCTAGGCATCGCCGCTCGGGCTCAGCGCGGCGGCTGCTGGTTCTGGTGCGCGAACAGCGACACCAGCCAGCCCAGCAGCGCCACCGGATAGAGCACGCCGATCAGCACCTGCAGGATGCAGAGCGAGCGCGCCGCGGCGTGCACCGGCGTGATGTCGCCGTAGCCCAGCGAGGTGAGCGTGACGAAGGAGAAGTAGTTGAGCCTCGCCACCAGTGCGGCATAGTCCACCGGCTGGCCGAACATGAAGTAGGCGCCGTCACCCGCGTAGATCGCCACCAGCCGGTGCGCCTGGGCGAACGCCAGGCCGATCAGCAGGAAGGCGGCGATCGCGCCCAGCACACGGTGCACGTTGATGCGGCCGGCGGCCAGCGTGTAGGCCAGCGTCAGCCAGCCCAGCACCACCAGGTTGACCATCGCGAACAGCGCGTCGGCGCCGCGCAGCTCGCTGTCGGGCAGCCACAGGTTGGCGACACGGATCACCAGGCTGCCGAAGGCGGTGGCGACGAACCAGCGGCCCGCGAGCGTGTGGTCGGACAGCATCCACACGCCGAGCGCCAGCATCGCCAGGAAGCCGGCGTCGGCCAGGTGCCGGTTGAGCCAGCCCACCTCGACCAGCGGCGGCAGCAGCACCACCTCGGCGAGCAGCAGCAGCGTCAGCACGCTGAGGCTGCGGTCGGTGACGGCCTGGCGGGTCAGGCGGCGGAACACGCGTTGGACGATCGGCAGCATGCGCGCGAGCTTAGCCGGCGCGCGGGCCGCTGCGACAATCCGGCATGCTCCGCTTCGATCTGCTGCACACCGAAGGCCATGCGCGCCGTGGCCGCCTCACGCTCAACCACGGCGTGGTCGAGACGCCGATCTTCATGCCGGTCGGCACCTACGGCACCGTCAAGGGCGTGATGCCGGCCTCGCTGGAGGCGATGGGTGCGCAGATCATCCTCGGCAACACCTTCCACCTGTGGCTGCGGCCCGGGCTCGACGTGCTGCGCCAGTTCGGCGGGCTGCACCGCTTCGAGCACTGGAACAAGCCTATCCTCACCGACAGCGGCGGCTTCCAGGTCTGGTCGCTCGGCGCGATGCGCAAGATCAGCGAGGAGGGCGTGAAGTTCGCCTCGCCGGTCAATGGCGACAAGCTCTTCCTCACGCCCGAGACCAGCATGCAGATCCAGACGGTGCTGAACTCGGACATCGTGATGCAGTTCGACGAGTGCACGCCCTACGAGACCGCGGGCCACCTGACGACCGAGCAGGAAGCGCGTGCGTCGATGGAGCTGAGCCTGCGCTGGGCGGCGCGCTGCAAGACCGAGTTCGCGCGGCTCGAGAACCCCAACGCGCTGTTCGGCATCGTGCAGGGCGGCATGTTCGAGCCGCTGCGCCAGGCATCGCTCGATGCGCTGGTGGCGATGGACTTCCCCGGCTACGCGGTCGGCGGCGTCAGCGTCGGCGAACCGAAGGACGAGATGCTGCGCATCATGGCGCACACGCCGCACCGCCTGCCGGCGCACAAGCCACGCTACCTGATGGGCGTGGGCACGCCGGAAGACCTGGTCGAAGGCGTGACCCAGGGCGTCGACCTGTTCGACTGCGTGATGCCCACGCGCAACGCCCGCAACGGCCACCTGTTCACCCGCCACGGCGACCTGCGGCTGCGCAACGCGCGCTACAAGACCGACGAGCGGCCCATCGACGAGAGCTGCACCTGCACCGCCTGCAACGGTTTCAGCCGCGCCTACCTGCACCACCTCGACCGCTGCGGCGAGATGCTCGGGCCGATGCTCACCAGCATCCACAACCTGCATTACTTCCTGAACCTGATGCGCGAGGTGCGCGAGGCGCTCGACGCCGGGCGCTTCGAGGCCTGGCGCGCGCAGTTCCGGGCGGACCGCGCACGGGGCGTCTGAGGGCGGCGCCTCAGGTCGCCAGCATCGCCGCCACGCGTTCGCGCAGGCGCTCCGGCGTGACCTCGACGGCGGCCAGCGGCGCCGCGGCGCTCAGGCCCACGCGGCTCCACAGCCCGCGCCGGAACGGCTGCGTCATCGCGGCACCGCTCGCACGCGAGAAGAACGACCCCCACAGGTCGTGCAGCGCCAGCGGGACCACCGGCACCGGGTGGGTTTCCAGGATCTTCATCACGCCGCCCTTGAAGGGTTGCAGGGCCCCGTCTCGGGTGATCGCGCCTTCCGGAAAGATGCACAGCAGCTCGCCGTCGTCCAGCACCCGGCGGGCCTCGGCGAAGGCGCGCTCGTAGGTGACCGGGTCGTCCTTCTGCGGGGCGACCGGGATCGCCTTGGCCAGCCGGAACAGCCAGCCCAGCACCGGCGTCGCGAAGATGCGGTGGTCCATGATGAAGCGGATCGGCCGCGGGCTCGCGGCCATCAGCAGGATCGGATCGACGAAGCTCACGTGGTTGCACACCAGCACCGCAGCGCCGGCGGTGGGAATGTGCTCGTCACCCCGCACGCGGAAGCGGTAGACCAGGCGCGTCGCGATCAGCGCGATGAAGCGCAGCAGGTACTCCGGCACCAGCCCGAAGATGTAGGCGGCCACCACCGCGTTCAGCAGCCCCGTCACCAGGAAGATCTGCGGGATCGTCAGGCCGGCCTTCAGCAGCGCGCCGGCCATCACGGCGCTGACGATCATGAACAGGGCGTTGAGGATGTTGTTGGCCGCGATGATGCGGGCGCGGTGCGAGGCCGGCGAGCGCAGCTGGATCAGCGCGTACATCGGCACGCTGTACAGGCCGGCGAACAGCGCGAGCAACGCCAGGTCGGCCATCACGCGCCAGTGCCCGGGCTGGCGCAGGAACTCGGCCAGCCCGGCGACGCCGCTGCCCGGCGCATGGCCGCGCGTCGCGAAGTAGAGATCGATCGCGAACACGCTCATGCCGATCGCCCCGAACGGCACCAGGCCGATCTCCACGTGGCGGCGGCTCAGCACCTCGCACAGCAGCGAGCCGATGCCGATGCCGACCGAGAACACCACCAGCAGCAGCGAGGCCACCTGCTCGTCGCCGCCCAGCACTTCCTTCGCGAAGGCCGGGAACATCGACAGGAACACCGCGCCGAAGAACCACATCCACGAGATGCCCAGCAGCGAACGGAACACCACCAGGTTGCCGTGCGCCAGCTTCAGGTTGCGCCAAGTCTCGCTGACCGGGTTCCAGTTGATCACCAGCGCTGGGTCGGTGGGCGGCGAGGCCGGCACCCACTGCGCGGTGGCGCGGCCGAGCAGTGCCACGCCGAGGCAGGCGAAGGCCACGTAGTGCGGGCCGACCCCGGGCACCGCCACCAGCAGGCCGCCGGCCACCTGGCCCAGCAGGATGGCGACGAAGGTACCCATCTCGACCATGCCGTTGCCGCCGGTCAGTTCGCGCTCGCCCAGGTGCTGCGGCAGGTAGGAGAACTTGACCGGGCCGAACAGCGTGGAGTGCAGACCCATCAGGAACACGCAGGCCAGCAGCAGCGGCACGTGGGCGGTCCAGAAGCCGACGCCGGCGAGCAGCATGATCGCGATCTCCAGCGTCTTCACGAAGCGGATCACGCGCGTCTTGTCGAACTTGTCGGCCAGCTGGCCCGAGGTGGCCGAGAACAGCAGGAAGGGCAGGATGAACAGCGCGCCGATCGCCAGCCCGGCCAGCGCCGGCGGCAGCCACGCCACCTGCAGCTGGTAGGTGACCAGCACGGTGAACGCGAACTTGAACAGGTTGTCGTTGCCGGCGCCGAGGAACTGGGTCCAGAAGAAGGGCGCGAAGCGCCGCTGGGTCAGCAGCGCGAACTGGTTCGGCGGGTGCGAGGAGGCAGGGTCGTCGCTCAAGCGGGCTCCGTGTCGGGCGGTGGCGTGCCGCAGCTTAACGGCTGCGGCCGTGCGCCGGCGCCCCGCCCGGGCTGGGCTTACCAGCGATAGGCCAGCGACACCACGGCGCGCCGCTGGGTACCGAACCAGCAGTCGCCGCGCTCCAGGCAGGTGGCGATGTAGGTCTTGTCGGCCAGGTTGTTGACGTTCAGCGACAACGCCCACGGGCCGGTGTCGTAGCTGACCAGCAGGTCCAGCAGCGTGACCGACGGGACGCGGTTGTTGCCGGACCCATCCCACGACGCGCCGGCGTAGCGCACGCCGCCACCGGCTCGCAGGCCGGGCAGGCCCATGGCGCCGAAGCGGTGCACCGCCCACAGCGAGGCGGCGTGCTTCGGGATGCTGCTGAGTTGCTCGCCGCGGTTCGTGTCGATCGCGCCAGTGAGTCGGGCGCGGGTGTAGGAATAGTTGGCCAGCAACTGCCAGGCGGCGAAGTTCGCGGTCGCGTCGAGCTCGAGGCCATCGACCGTGGCCTCGCCGACCTGGATCGAGTAGTTCACGTCGGCCGGGTCGTTGGCGAGCCGGTTGCTTTCCTTCAGCCGGAACACCGCCGCCGACGCGCTCACCGGCGCATCGGCCGGCATCCACTTGACGCCGGTTTCCAGCTGCCGGCCGCGCGAGGGCTCGAACGGCCGGCCACCGCGCGCCGGGCTGGTCGTGCCGGCCACCGGCTGGAAGGATTCGGAGTAGCCGGCATACGGAGACCAGCCGCCGTCGGCCAGGTAGACGATGCCCAGGTTCTTCGAATTGGCCGAGTCCTTGGCGGCATCGGTCTTCGCCTTGTCGTGGCGCAGGCCGGCGGTGAGCACCCAGCGCTCGTCGAACTTGACCTGGTCCTGGAGCAGCAGGCCGACGTTGCGCACGCGCGAGTCGCTGACGAAGCTCTGTGCGGGGTCGAGCGCCGGCAGGGGGGAGCTGCCGTAGACCGGATCGAAGGGGTCCAGCGGCGTCATCAGGAAGCTGCCGCGGTCGGTGTGCAGCATGCGGTGCGACATGTAGTCCACGCCGGTCAGCAGCGTGTGCGTCGTGCGGCCGAGCGCGAGCTTGCCCTGCAGCAGCAGGTCGGCGTTGTTGATGCGCGAGCGGTCGTCGGCCACGTAGCCGTAGCGGTTCAGGTAGGTGTTGTTGGTTGGATCGACGGTGTCCACCTGGCCGTCCGCGCCGACGTACTGGCTCCAGTCGGCGTAGGCGGTGGCGAGATGGCCGGTCACGTTGTCGCGCCGCAGGTGATGGCGCAGCGTCCACTGCGCGTTCAGCTGCTGCTCGAGTTCCCAGCCGTAGCGCTTGCGCGTGCCGCCGTAGGTGTCCCAGTCGGGTTCGCCGACGAACACCTCGGGGTCGATGCGGCGGCCGTTCGGCGCGCGGTTGAGCGTGCCAGCCACCGGGAAGAAGCCGTTCTGGTTGAGGCTCCTGTCCTTCTGGTATTCGCCGTAGACCGTCAGCGAGGTGCCGGCCAGCGGCTGCCAGCGGAGCGAGGGTGCGAACAGCGTGCGCTCCTGGTCGGCGAACCGGACCTGGCTGCCGCTGTCCTTGCGCAAGGCGATCACGCGGTAGGCGAGGCGGCCGTCGTCGACCAGCGCGCCGCCCAGGTCGGCTGCGACCTGCTTGTGGTCGTCGTTGCCGAGCTGCACCTGCACTTCCCGCTGCGCCTCGGCGGAAGGCCGCTTCGACACCAGGTTCACCACGCCGCCCGGCCCGTTCTGGCCGGCCATCAGCGAGGCCGGACCGCGCAGCACCTCGACGCGCTCGAAGGCATAGGGCTCGTTGCGCACGCTGCCCCAGTAGCCGGTGATCGGCAGGCGCAGGCCGTCGAGCAGCGTCGAGCCCTCGCTGCCGCCGCGCATCGCGTAGTAGTCGCCGCGGTTGTCGAGGCCGTACATCTCGGCGCGCACGCCGGGCGTGTAGCGCAGCACCTCCTGGATCGTCAGCGAGTTCTGGTCCCGCACCTGCTCGGCGCCGATCACCGAGATCGACTGCGGCACTTCGTTGAGCGGCGTGTCGGTCTTGGTCGCCGTGGCGCTGCGCCGGGCGGTGTAGCCCGGCACCGGGCCGGTCGCCGTCTCGGCCTGGGAGGTGGCCTTCACTTCGGGCAGCGTGCTGGCGGCCTCGTCGGAGGGCGGGGTCTGCTGGGCGAGGGCCCACGGTGCGCAGGTCAGCAGGGCGCAGGCAAGGGCGCCCACGCGGTGGGTGGCAAGCATCGGTCGTTCCTTTGGTCGTGTCGAACACAGAACCGCTGGCGACGGGCTTGCGGTGGCTCCTCGGTCATCTCCGCGACGCGTGATCCCCGTCGGCTTCCCGGCGGACAAGGATCTTTACGCGACGCGACTGATAGTGATTCGCATTTAATAGTTTACACTAGGTCGCAACTTTTGAGGAGGGCGCGTTGCAGTCCGCGAGGCTGCGTGCCCGGGCGCGAAGAGACGCGAAGGCATGCGCAAGACCGACAACACCCAGCGGGCCTACTGGCTGAAGACGCTGCATCAGTGGCACTGGATCAGCTCGGCGGTCTGCCTGCTGGGCATGCTGCTGTTCAGCGTCACCGGCATCACGCTCAACCACGCCGCGCAGATCGAGAGCCGGCCGGCGGTGACCGCCCGCGAACTGCAGTTGCCGCCGGAGCTGAAGGCCCTGGTGGCGCCGGACGCCCCGGCGCCGTCGTCGCCGCGCGCGCCGCTGCCCCTGCAGGTTGCCGACTGGGTCGACGCGCAGCTGGCGGTCGACGTGCGCGGTCAGGACGCCGAGTGGTCCGACGAGGAGCTCTACGTCTCGCTGCCGCGCCCCGGCGGCGACGCCTGGCTGCGCATCGACCGCGAGAGCGGCGCGGCGGAATACGAGCGCACCGACCGCGGCTGGATCTCCTACCTCAACGACCTGCACAAGGGGCGCCACACCGGCGTGGCGTGGTCGTGGTTCATCGATGTGTTCGCGGTCGCCTGCCTGGTGTTCTGCCTCACCGGCCTGTTCATCCTGAAGCTGCACGCGGCCAACCGGCCGACCACCTGGCCGATCGTCGGCCTGGGACTGGTGATCCCACTGCTGCTCGCCCTGTTGTTCATCCACTGAAGAAGAAAGCCCTGTCATGCACGTGCGTTACTCCATCGCGCTGAGCGCCGCGGCGCTCGGTGTCCCGGCCCTGGCGGCCGACCTGGCGGTCGGTGTCGAGGTGCCCCGGCTGACCGTCGCCGAATACCACCGCCCCTATGTCGCGATGTGGGTCGAGCGCGCCGACCAGGGCGTCGCCGCCAACCTCGCGGTCTGGTACGCCACCGCCAAGAAGGACGGCGAGGGTGCGAAGTGGCTGAAGGACATGCGCCAGTGGTGGCGCCGCAGCGGCCGCGAACTGCAGGTGCCGTCCGATGGCCTGACCAGCGCCACGCGCCCGGTCGGCAAGCACAAGCTCAGCTTCAGCGACGGCGCCAAGCCGCTCGGCAAGCTGCCGGCCGGCGACTACAAGCTGGTGGTCGAGGCGGCGCGCGAGTCCGGTGGCCGCGAGCTGCTGAGCATCCCCTTCCAGTGGCCGCCCGCCAAGGCGCAGCAGCTGAGTGCCCAGGGCAGCAGCGAGCTCGGCGAAGTCACGCTCGAGCTCAAGCCCTGAACCGTCGCCGGCCCCCTCACCCCGTCCAGGAGATCCCCATGTCCCGTTCCCGTTTCGCGCTCGTCGTCACGACGGCGCTCGCCTTCGGTCTGTCGGTGCCGCTGGCGCGCGCCCACAGCAGCTTCCTGGTGCCCTCGTCGACCGTGCTGTCCAAGCCTCAATGGGTCACGATCGACGGTGCCTCCGGCAACGACATCTTCTACTTCAACCACGCGCCGCTGCGGCTCGACGGGCTGGTGGTCACCGCGCCGGACGGCAGCGCCGTGGCGCCCGAGAACGTGGTGGTGGGCAAGCTGCGCAGCGTGTTCGACCTGAACCTCACGCAGGCCGGCACCTACCGCGTGGCCAACGGTTTCAGCGGCGTGACGGCGCGCTACAAGGACGCGGCCACCGGCCAGAACAAGGGCTTCCGCGGCACGGCCGAGAACTTCGCCAAGGACGTGCCGGCCGACGCGCCCGAACTGACGGTCAACGAAGGCATCAGCCGGCTGGAAACCTTCATCACCGTCGGCAAGCCCAGCGCGATCCAGCCGGTCGGCAAGGGCCTGGAGTTCGTGCCCGTCACGCACCCCAACGACCTGTTCACCGGCGAGGCGGCGACCTTCGGTTTCCTGCTCGACGGCCAGCCGGCTACGGACCTGGAGGTCGAGATCGTCTTCGGCGGCACCCGCTACCGCGACAAGGTCGGCGAGATGACCTTGAAGACCGACGCGAAGGGCCAGGTGAAGGTGAACTGGCCGCAGCCCGGGCTCTACCGCATGGAGGTCAGCACCAAGGACAACAAGACCACGCTGAAGCAGGCCAAGGAACGCCGGCTGGTCTACGCCGCGGTGCTGGAAGTGCTGCCGCAGTGACGGGCCGACCGCCCCCGAGCGCCGCGGCCGCATGACGACACGCCTGTCCTTCGCCGACCTGCCCCTGCCGGGCTACCGCCACGACGGCGGGGTCGCGCCGCGCCTGCTGGCCGCGGCCGTGCAGGAGCTGGGCGGGCCGACCATGGGCACCCGCTGGAGCGTGAAGTACTGGCATGCGCCGGCCACGCCCGGCCCGGCCCGCCGCGAGGTCCGCGAGGCGATCGAGACCGCGCTGGACCTGGTGGTGCGCCAGATGAGCACCTGGGAAGACGACTCCGACCTGAGCCGCTACAACCGCGCCGCGCCGGGCCGCTGGCAGAAACTGCCCGAGCCCTTCTTCAGCGTGCTGCAGCACGCGCTCGAGCTGGCGCGCGCCACCGGCGGTGCCTACGATCCGACCGTCGGCCCCGCGGTCAACCTCTGGGGCTTCGGCCCCGATCCGGCGCGCCGCGATGCGCCGACGGACGACGATCTGGAGGTGGCGCGCCGCCGCATCGGCTGGCAGCGCGTGCAACTCGACGTCGAGCAGCGCCGTGCACGCCAGGACGGCGGCACCTACGTCGACCTGTCGTCGATCGCCAAGGGCTATGCGGTCGACGCCGTCGCGCGTGCGCTGCAGCGCCTGGGCTGCGGCAATGCGCTGGTCGAGGTCGGCGGCGAGCTGCTCGGCATGGGCCGCCGGCCCGACGGACAGCCGTGGCGGGTGGCCGTCCGCCTGCCCGGGCTGGCGCGCGGCGAGGAAGGCCCGGTACTGGCGTTGCACGGCCTGGCGGTTGCGACCTCCGGCGACGATTTCCGCTGCTTCGAGACCGACGACGGCGAGCGCTGCTCGCACACCATCGACCCGCGCACCGGCCGGCCGGTGCGGCACGCGCTGGCGTCGGTGACCGTCGTGCATGCGCAATGCATGCACGCCGATGCGCTGGCCACGGCGCTGACGGTGCTGGGCCCCGACGAAGGGTGGGCCTACGCCGAGCGGCAGCGGCTGGCCGTGTTGTTCATCCGCCGTGCTGCGGACGGCGGCCACGAGGCCCGCCCGACGGCCGGATTCGAAGCGCTGCTGGCATGACGTTGCCGTCCGACGACGCGTTGCGGGCGCTCGCCGCGGGCGGGACCGTGCTGTCCTACGTGGCGCTGTGCGCCGCCACCTGGCGCGCGCACCGGGCGCGCGAAGCCCGGGTGGCGCGCGCGGCGGCCGCCCTGGCGCCGGCGGCGGAGGGCGCGCAACCCGTGCTGGTGGCGCACGCCAGCCAGACCGGCAACGCCGAACAGATCGCGTGGCAGACCGCGCAGGCGCTGCACACGGCCGGCGTGCCGGCGCGCATCGCCAGCCTGGCGGAGCTGCTGGCCGGCGACCTGGCGGCGGCCGAGCGGGCGCTGTTCATCGTCAGCACCTACGGCGAAGGCGATCCACCCGACGCGGCGGCGCCGTTCGTGCGCCGCGTGATGGCCCAGGCCGCCGAGACGTCCCTCGCGCTCGACGGCCTGCACTGCGCCGTGCTGGCGCTCGGCGATCGCGAGTACCAGCACTACTGCGGCTTCGGCCGCACGCTCGATGCCTGGCTGCGCCGGCAGGGGGCGCAGGCGATGTTCGAGCGCATCGACGTCGACGGGGGCGATGCCCTGGCGCTGCAGCAGTGGCAGCACGAGGTGGCGCGCCTGGCGGGTACCAGCGATCTGCCGGACTGGCAGCTCGCGGCGCCGTTCGAGCCCTGGCGGCTGGCGCACCGCCGGTTGCTCAACCCCGGCAGTGTCGGCGGCCCTTGCTTCCATCTGGAGCTCGAAGCGCCGGCGGGCGCAGCGATGCGCCCGGACTGGCAGGCGGGTGACCTGGTGCAGGTGCTGCCGCCCGGCGACGGCGAACGCCCGCGCGAGTACTCGATCGCCTCGCTGCCCGCCGACGGCCGCGTGCACCTGCTGGTGCGCCAGGAGCGCCACGCCGACGGCACGCCGGGCCTGGCCTCCGGCTGGCTCACCGAGCGGGCCGCCGTGGGCGACGAGATCGCGCTGCGTCTGCGGGCTCACGGCAACTTCCGCCTCGGCGACAACGCCGGGCGCCCGTTGATCCTGATCGGCAACGGCACCGGCCTGGCCGGCCTGCGCGCCCACCTCAAGGCCCGCGCCGCGGCCGGACACGGCGCGAACTGGCTGGTGTTCGGCGAGCGCCACGCCGCGCACGACGCCTACTACCGCGACGAGATCGCCGCCTGGCAGGCCGGCGGCGTGCTCGAACGCGTCGACCTGGTGTTCTCGCGCGATGCGCCGGGCAAGCGCTATGTGCAGGACCGCCTGCGCGAGCAGGCCGACATGCTGCGCGACTGGATCGCGCGCGGTGCCGCGCTCTACATCTGCGGCAGCCTGGTCGGCATGGCCTCGGGCGTGGAGGCCGCGCTGGTCGACGTGCTCGGCCGTGACGGCGTCGACCGGCTCATCGAGACCGGCCGGCTGCGGCGCGACGTGTACTGAGCGTGTCCCGACAGGACCCGTGAGCGGCGGCCGGCCGCGTCACACCTCGGCCCACTGGCGCAGCAGGTTGTGGTAGTGGCCGGTGAGGCCGACGGTCTCCTCGCAATCGCCGATCCGCTGCCGCAGCCTCTGGATGTTCTGGTCCAGGTCGAACAGCATCGTGCGGTGCCAGTCCTCGCGCACCATGCTCTGCACCCAGAAGAATGAGCTGACGCGAACGCCACGTGTCACCGGCTCGACGCGGTGCAGGCTGCTTGCCGGGTAGACGATCAGGTCGCCGGCCGGCAGCTTGACCTCGTGGGTACCGTAGGTGTCGACCACCACCAGCTCGCCGCCGTCATAGTCCTCTGGCTCGGTCAGGAACAGGGTGCACGAGACGTCGCTGCGCACCCGCTGCCCGCTGTCGGCGGCCGTCCGGATGGCACCGTCGACATGGAGTCCGTAGTGCTCGCCGCCGCCGTAGCGGTTGAAGAACGGCGGCAGGATGCGGTGCGGCAGGACGGCGGAAAAGAACAGGGGGTTGGCGTGCAGCGCGGTCACGATGGCCTGACCCAGCTGCAGCGCCAGCGGCGAGCCTTCGACCAGTTGGTGGTTGTGTTTCACCTGCGCGCCTTGCGAGCCGACGCTGGCGCGTCCGTCGACCCAGCTGGCGCGATCCAGCGCGGCGCGCAGGTCGGCGACCTGATCGCCGTTCAGCACGGCGGGCACATGGAGCATCATGGTCGAGTCCGTTTCGGCGAGCGATGAAAAAGGCCTCTTCCGAGGAAGAGGCCGGGTCGGGACGGTGAACGAAGGCGTCGTCAGAACGCGTAGCTGGCGGTCAGCGTGACGGCACGGCCATCGCCCGGTGTGGCCCAGCCATTGTTGCGGATGCGCGTGTAGTAAGTGCGGTCCGTCAGGTTCTTCACGTTGAGCTGCAGGTCCAGGCTGCGGTTGACCTGGTAGGCCACCATGGCGTTCTGGACCCAGTAGCTCGGCGCCTTGTACAGCGGCGGCAGCGCGTTGTTGAGGTACCAGCTACCCTGGTACAGCACGCCGTAGCCGACGGTCAGGCTGGGCACGAACTGGTAGGTGGTCCAGAGACTGAACGCGTGCTCCGGTGTGTTGGTCAAGGGGTTGCCCGTCATCGCCAGCGCGGCATCGCAGTTCAGTGCCGTCGGGTTGGCGACGCAGAAATCGGAGGCGCCCGAGAGCACTTCGCTGTCCAGGTAGGTGTAGTTGGCCGACACGCTCCATTGCGGCGTGATCTGCCCGGCCGCACCGAGCGCCACGCCATCCACGCGCGACTTGCCGTCGAGCTGCTGGTCGGGGACCGTCGGGTCGTTGGAGTTGACGCGGTAGTTGCGCAGCTCGTTGCGGAACACCGCGGCCGTCAGCGACAGCCGGTTGTCGAGCACGTCCCACTTGGTGCCGACCTCGATGTTGATGGCCGTCTCGGGCGCGACGTTGCAGTTGTTGTTGCCGGTCGTCGTGGTCTCGTTCTGCGTGCAGGCGCCGTTCACCGTGGCCTTCGAGGGCGTCTTCGAGTTGCCGTAGGCGACGTAGAAGCTGCCGATCGGAACGGGCTTGTAGACCAGGCCAACGCGGAACGAGGTCAGATTGTCGGTGCGCGACTGCGTCGGGCTGCTGGTGGTCACGCCGGCGGCGATGGCGTCGGTCGACGACGAGGTCCGGTTCTTCTCGTAGCGAACGCCGCCGTTGAGTGCCCACTGCTCGTTGAACTTCAGGTTGTCGAACAGGTAGACCGCCACGTTGTCGAGTTCGCCGCGCGTACGGCCAGTCGCGACAAAGTTGACAGGGCCGCCGTAGACGCCCTCCGGGTTCGCGATGTCCATCGGCGGCAGCACGGGGTTCGGCAGTGCGCCGCCGGGGTTGCGCAGCGAGTTGCCGTTGACCAGGCGGTAGCGTTCGTGCGACAGCGAGAAGCCGGTGACGAGCGTGTGCTCGATGCCGCCAGTCTTGAACTCGGTCGTGAAGTCTGTCTGGTTGGCCAGGTAGTCGTTGCTGCTGTCGCGCGTCGACCCGCGCGGACCGCTCGGGGTGTAGAGGCCGGGCGTCGCGCAGGGCGTGCCGTCCGAGGCCAGCGTGCCGCTGGCCAGGCAGTAGCTGCCCTGAGGCGGGTTCACCACGAGGAACTGGTCGATGCGCTGCGCGCGGGTCTGGTTGCGCACCCGGAAGCGGTCGCTGAAGCGGTGATCGAACACCACGGTGAACATGTCGACATCGATCTCCTGCGTGTCGACGTCGCGATAGCCGTAGTAGTTGCTCGACTTGGCGCCCGGGATCAGGCCGTTGTTGAACGCGTTGCGGTAGTAGGGCACGCCATACTGCGGCACGTTCTCGTCGCGCTGGTGCAGGTAGCTCAGGGTCAGCTGCGTCGGGGTGTTGAGCCCGAAGGTGATCGACGGCGCGATGCCCCAGCGCTTGTACTCCTCCACATCGCGTCCCGGCACGTCGTTGCCGTGCGCCATCACATTGACGCGGAAGGCCGTGGTCTCGCCGAGCAGGCGGTTCACGTCGGCGGTGGCCCGCCGGTAGCTGTCGGTGCCCAAGCCGAGGCTGACGCGGCCGAAGTTCTCGGCCTTCGGCGATTTGCTCACGAGGTTGATGCCGCCGCTCACGTTGCCCGCGCCGCCATAGACCGAGTTGGCGCCGTTGGTCACCTCGATCTGCTCGAGGTTGAAGGCGTCGGAGCGGTTGTACTGGGCGCTGTCCCGCATGCCGTCGACGGTGATGTTGTTGTTGGCCGAGTAGCCGCGGAAATTGATGCTGTCGCCATAGCCGCCTCCGCCTTCGCCGGCGCCGAAGGTGATGCCCGGGACCGTGCTCAGGGCCTCCACCAGCGAGACGCGGTTCTGCTGCTCCAGGACCTTCGAGGGCAGCACCGTGATGGTCTGCGGCGTGTCGAGCAGCGGCGCGGTGTACTTGGGCGAGGCCACCTGTTCGGGCTTGGCCACGTTCTCGCTCGCGGCCTTCGCCTTGATCTCCGGCAGCACCGGACTGCCAGTGGCCGGCACCTCGGTCTGCTGGGCGTGGACGGCGGCGGCCGGGATGGTCAAGGCCGCGAAGGCAGCGAGGACCGACACGTTGCTGCGTCGGAGCGGAAGGGCGTGCTTGCGCGCACGGATATAGACCATGGCTTTCTCCTCGGGGGTCGATAAGGCGGCAGAGGCTGGCTCTCTGCGGCAATTCCGACCGCGTTTCGACGCGAGGAGATGCAGATGGCTGACCGGGGGGCTGTCGGAGCTCGACAGCACTCAATCATTGATGATAATTATTCGTATTAAGATTTGTCAACTTGAGTCACGGCGTGTGACGGGGCTGCAACATCGTTGAGTCGAGTCGTTGGAGCAGACTTCAAGAACTTCATTGAGAAAGTTGGCGATCACTCATCGACCAGCCTCCCCCCAGCGCCTTGAACAGATCCAGCGCCGCCGTCAGCCGGGCCAGCCGCAACTGCGCCAGCTGGTCGATCGACGAGAACAGCGTCCGCTGCGCGTCCAGCACGCTGGTCAGGTCGTCGGCGCCCTCGCGGTAGCGCAGTTCGGCGAGGCGCAGCGAGCGCTGCGCCTCGTCGCGGATCGCCAGCTGGGCCTGCTCCTGCCCGCGGTTGCGCACCGCGTTGCCGAGCGCGTCCTCCACCTCCTTCAGCGCGGTGTAGATCGCGCTGCGGTAGCTCTCCACGAGTTGCCGGCGCGCCGATTCGCCCAGCGCCACCTGGTTGCGCAGGCGTCCGCCGTCGAACAGCGTCTGCACGATCGATGCACTGAGCCCGATGCTGGAGGAGGGATTGGCCAGCGACAGCAGCGCCGTGCTGGCCAGCCCGGCGGAGCCCGACAGCGACACGCTGGGCAGCAGCGCGGCACGGGCCGCGGCCACGTCGGCATCGGCCGCGGCGAGCTGCGCCTCGGCGCTGGCCAGGTCGGGGCGGCGCACCAGCAGCTCCGATGGCAGACCGGCGCCGGCCTCGGGCACCGCGAAGCGCTCGAAGCTGCGCGCCTCCACCTGCAGCGCCTGCGGCGGGCGGCCGAGCAGGAGGGCCAGCGCGGTGACGGTCTGGCGCTCCTGCACCTCCAGAGGCTCCAGCGTGGCCCGCTGCGACAGCACCGTGATGCGCTGGCGGCTCACGTCCAGCGCCGACGCCGCACCATTGCGGTAGCGGGATTCGACGATGCCGAACACGCGCTCGGCGATGGCCAGGTTGTCGCGCGCGATCTCGATCCGCATGCGCAGCGCGAGCACCTGGAAATAGGCGTTGGCCACGCCGGTGCTGAGTGACAGCCGCGCGGTCTCGAGGTCGTAGCGGCTGGCGGCGAGCGAGGCCTCGGCGCCCTTCACGCCGGCGGCGAGCCGGCCCCACAGGTCGATCTCGTAGCTGACGCCGAGCGACACGCTCGACGACTTGCTGGTGCTGGCGTCGAACCCCGGCCCCGGGTCGGCGCGACGGGCGCCGGAACTGCCGCTGACGCTGACCGACGGGAACAGCGTCGCGCCGGCGCTGCGCACCGCGATCTCGGCCTGCTGCACGCGCTCGGCGGCGATCGCCAGCGTCGGGCTGCCGGCCTGGGCGGCATCGATCAGCCGCGCCAGCTCGTCGGACTGGAAGCCGCGCCACCAGTCGCGCTGCAGCGGCGCGCTGGCGGCGGTCGTGGCCTCGTTCCACTGCGGCGGCAGGTCGAGCGTGGGCCGCGTGGTGTCGATCGCCGTCGCGCAGCCGGCAAGCGCCAGCGCGATCAGCAGGGCGGAGGCGCGCCAGCGCGGCGCGGGGCGGGGAAGCATCGTGGACATGGGGCGGGAGAGGGTGTTCATTCGGCGGCCAGCGCAACCACCGGGTCGAGCTGCGCGGCCTTGCGCGCGGGCAGCCAGCCGAACACCAGGCCGGTGCCGAAGGCGCAGCCGAAGGCCAGCAGCACCGGCGCGAGCGAGTACTGGATGGGCGTGCCGAAGGCGCCGATCGCTGCGGCGGTGGCCAGGCCGCCGACCACGCCCACCGCGCCGCCGATCGCCGACACCACCATCGCCTCGATCAGGAACTGCTGCATGATGTTGCGTTCGCGCGCGCCGGTGGCCATGCGGATACCGATCTCGCGGGTGCGCTCGGTCACCGACACCAGCATGATGTTCATCACGCCGATGCCGCCCACCAGCAGCGAGATCGCCGCGATCGAGCCGAGCAGGATGGTCAGCGTGTTCTGCGTCTGTTCGGTGGCCTCGATGATCGAGGCCATGTTGCGGATCTGGAAGTCCACCACGCCATGGCGGTCGAGCAGCAGCGACTCCACGGCTTCCTGGGTCTCGTCGATGCGCGACACGTCGTCGACCGCCACCGTCACGTTGCGCAGGAAGCGCTGGCCCGACAGCCGCAGGCTGCTGGTCGCATACGGCACGAACACGATGTCGTCCTGGTCCGAGCCCATCGGCGATGCACCGCGCGCCGTCATCACGCCGACCACCTGGAACAGCAGGTTGTTGACCAGCACGTACTCGCCCACCGGGTTCCCGCCGTCGGGGAACAGCGCCTTCGCAACGGTCTGGCCCAGCACCGCCACGGTGGCGTAGCTCGCTTCGTCCTCGGCGCTGAAGAAGCTGCCTTGGGCCACCGGCCACTGCCGCGCCAGCGGAAACTTCGACGAGGTGCCGTTGATGCTGGTGCTGTAGTCGGCGCCGCTGTAGCGCAGCGTCGCGCTGCTGTTCTGTTCGGGCACCGCGGCCAGCACGTTGGGCACCTGGTCGATCGCGGCCACGTCGGCGACCACCAGCGTCGCGGTGCTGTTGAAGCCGCGCTGGTTGGGGGCGCCGGGGCGCACCAGCATCAGGTTCGAACCCATCGCGCTGATGCGGTTGATGACCTCCTGCTTCGCACCGTCGCCGATCGCCAGCATCGCGATCACCGAGCCGACGCCGATCACGATGCCCAGCAGCGTGAGCACCGAGCGGAACAGGTTGGCGCGCAGCGAGCGCAGCGCCATCTTCGCGGCCTCCACCACGTCGGCCAGGTGCGAGCCTTCGTGGGTGATGGCCGGCGGCACGTAGTCGGCCTGCTCCGGCGATGGCGGCGCCGAGCCGGGGTCGGCGACGATGCGGCCGTCCTTGATCTCGATCAGCCGGTCGGCGTGGTCGGCCACTTCCTTCGCGTGGGTGATCAGCAGCACCGTGTGGCCGCGCGCCGACAGGTCGGCCAGCAGCTTCATCACGTCGGCGCCGCTCTTGCTGTCGAGCGCGCCGGTCGGTTCGTCGGCGAGGATGATGCGGCCGCCGTTCATCAGCGCGCGCGAGATCGACACGCGCTGCTGCTGCCCGCCCGACAGCTGGTTGGGCCGGTGCTCCAGCCGGTCGGCCAGGCCCAGCTCGCCGAGCAGCGCCTTCGCGCGCGCGTGCCGCTGCGCCGGCGGCAGGCCGGAGTACATGGCCGGCACCTCGACGTTCTCGGCCGCGTTGGCGGTTGCGATCAGGTGGTAGCTCTGGAACACGAAGCCGAAGTCGTCGCGCCGCAGCAGCGCGAGTTCGTCGCGGTCGAGCGAGGAGACGTCGCGGCCGAGGAAGCGGTAGCTGCCGGTGGTGGGCTTGTCGAGGCAGCCCAGGATGTTCATCAGCGTCGACTTGCCCGACCCCGAGGCGCCCATGATGGCGACGAACTCGCCCTCGTAGATCGTCAGGTCGATGCCGTGCAGCACCTGCACCGCGAGGTCGCCGTTGCGGTAGGTCTTGGTCACGCCGCGCAGCTCGATCAGCGGCGTCTCGCCGGGGCGCAGCCCGGCGCTGGCGACGGCCGGTTCGGGGTCGCGCTGCATCAGCGGCCTCGCGGCGGCTGTCCCATGCCCGGCGGCATGCCGGCCGGCCCCTGCTGCAGGCCACCGCCCTGCGCGCCGGCGCTGCGCGGGGCCTGCGCCTGCTGCGGCTGCTTGATGCCGGCGACGACCTGGTCGCCCTCGCTCAGCCCGGACAGCACCTGCACCTGCACGCGGTTGCTCACGCCGAGTTCGACGCTGCGTTCCTCCAGCGTGCCGGCCGGCGTCAGGATCTTCACGGTCGAGCGGCGCGTGCCGCGCGGCCGCTCGACGGTCGCGAAGCCGCCGGTGGCAGGAATGGTCGGGCCGCTGGCGGCGGCCGGGGCGGCTGCCGATGCAGCACGGGCCGCCGGGGCACGTGCGGTCTCGCTGCGGCTGCCGCCGCTACCGCCAGCCGCCAGGCGCTGTTCGCGCAAGGCCTGGCGCTCCTCGGGCGACATCGCCTCGAAGGCGGCGCGGCGCTCTTCCCGGCTCATGCCCGCGAAGCGCTCCGGCAGCGGGCCGCCGCTGCGCGGCGCCGAGGCACCCGTTCCCGCCGGGGCCGCGGCATGGGCCGCGCTGCGGCTGGGCCCTGCCGGTGCGGACGCGGCTGCGGCGCCCGTGGCCGCGACTGAGGCCGCGGGGGCGCTGGCGCCCTCGCCCGGCGCCGATGCGGCGCGCTCGGTCTCGCCGCGCTCGCGGCGGCCAACGCCGGTGCGTCCGCCGCCGGCGCTGCCGATCGCCGCGACCGGCACGACCAGCGCGTCCTTGGCTTCGGCCGCGATGAAGAAGACCTGCGCGGTCATGTTCGTCATCAGCGCCTGGTTGTTGTTGGGCACGTCGAACAGCGCGTTGTAGAGCACCACGTTGTTGGTCACGGTCGGCGTCGGCTCCACCTTGCGCAGCGTGCCGTACCAGCGCCGGCCCTGGCTGCCCAGGGTCGTGAAGTAGACCGTCATGTCCTGGCGCAGCTTGCTGACGTCGGCTTCCGACACCTGGGTCTGCACCGTCATCGTCGACAGGTCGGCGATGCGCAGGATGGTCGGCGCCGACTGGTTGGCGTTCAGGGTCTGGCCCTGGCGCGCGGTGACGCTGACCACCGTGCCGGCCAGCGGGGCGTAGATCTTGGCGTAGTTGAGGTTGGCCTCGTCGGCGCGGAGCGTCGACTCGGTCTGCTCGATCGACGCCTTGATGGCGTCGATCTGCGCCTTGGCGGCCTTCGCGGTGGCCTCGGCCTGCTGCAGCGACTCGGTGGTCGTCGCGTCGTCCTTCATCAGGTTGCGCTGGCGGGTGAGCAGCAGCTGCGCCAGCGCGTACTGCGATTCACGCTCGGCCAGCGTCGCGCGCTGGTTGCGCAGGCCGGCGCGGCGCGCATCGACGGTGGCGGTCAGCACCGTCGGGTCGATCTCGGCCAGCAGGTCGCCGGCCTTGACGATCGAGCCGACCTCGACGTGCAGCCGCTTCAACTGCCCGGACACCTGTGCGCCGACGTCGACGTAGTCGCGCGGCTGCACGGTGCCGGTCGCGGTCACCAGGTCCTGGATGTCGGCGCGCTGCACCGTCGCGAACTGGTACTGCTCGCGCAGGTTGGGCTGGCCATAGACCGCGCGCCAGGCCGCGTAGCCGCCGCCGACGACCAGCAGCAGCGCGATCACGGCCCACAGGGCACGATGGGAGAGAAGGCGGCGCCAGCGCGGGCGCGATGCGGTGTCGGGGCGTGCGGTCATGGGAAACGGAGCCGGGGTCCTGGGGTGCGGGTGCGGCGGTCGGTGCGGGCCGGCGGCGAAGGAGTCGCCAGTCTGCCGGCCGCACGGTTAAGCAATGGGGCGCGATTGTGGCGGCTTTGTAAAGCCCGGGCGGGCAGCGCCGGCGGCGCGGGCCCGACGTGACGAAGGCCGCACGCGGCGGCCTTCGTCGTCCGGCGGGCCGCCGTCAGCGCGCGTCGGGCTCGCTGACGAAGCCGACCTTGCTCAGGCCCGCCTTCGAGGCGTCGGCCAGGGTCTCGGCGACGTAGCGGTAGGCCACGGCCTGGTCGGCGCGCAGGTGCACCTCGGGTTGCGGCTGCTTCTGGCCCGCATCGGCGAAGCGCTGCGCGGCTTCCTCGCGCGTCACCGTCTCGCCGTTCCAGAAACGGACGCCGGCGCCGTCGATCGCGAACTCGATCTTGTCGGGCTTGAGCTCGTTGACCTGGCTGCTCGCCTTCGGCAGGTCGAGCTTGACCGCATGGGTGAGCAGCGGGGCGGTGACGATGAAGATCACCAGCAGCACCAGCATCACGTCGATCAGCGGCACCATGTTGATCTCGGACACCGGGGCGGACGAGGACTTGCGGTCGAAGCTGGCGAAGGCCATGGCGGGCTGGCTCCTGCGTGAGGGTGGAGAGAGGGAGGCGGCTCAGGCGCCGCGCGGGGCCGGCGTCAGCTTGCCCGGCATCGTGCGCACGTTGTCGCTGCCGCTCTTCGCGGCGTCGGCCAGCGGCGAACCCATGGACAGGAAGGTCATCAGCTCGAAGGCGAAGGCGTCGAGCTTGGCGTTGAGCACGCGGTTGCTGCGCGTGATGGCGTTGTAGGCCATCACCGCGGGGATGGCGACCGCGAGACCGATGCCGGTCATGATCAGCGCCTCGCCCACCGGGCCGGCCACCTTGTCGAGCGTGCCGGAGCCGCTCATGCCGATCGCCACCAGCGCGTGGTAGACGCCCCAGACGGTGCCGAACAGGCCGACGAAGGGCGCGGTGGCGCCGATCGTCGCGAGCCAGGTCAGGCCGTTCTCGAGCCGCGTGGTCTCCTCGTCGAGCACCTTCTTGATGGTGCGCGTGACGAAGTCCTGCGCGGTGCCCGCCTCCTCCAGCTTGGCCGCGCCGTAGCGGGCATGGTGGGCCTGCGCGTTGATCGCATGGGCGGTCAGGTGCGCGAACGGCTCCTGCACGCCATGAGTGCCGATCTCGGCACCCACCTCATCGAGCGAGCGCGCGTTCCAGAAGAAGTGCAGGAACTTCTCGCTGCGCCGCGTGCGCAGCAGCTGGCCCAGGCCCTTGACGACGATCAGGGTCCACGAGATGGCCGACATCACCACCAGCACGGCCAGCAGCGACTTGCCGACGAAATCGCTCTGCGCGATGAAGTGGGCGAAGCCCATCGAGGTGTTCACATCGGTCACGGTCATCTCTCCATTTCAAAGACCAGGGGCATCACGACCCAGAAGGGCTGGGCCACGCCGTTCTCGGTGTAGGGCTTGAAGCGCGTCGCCTTCACGGTGGCGAGCGCGGCGTCGTCCAGGCGGGAGAAGCCCGAGGCGCGCTGCAGGACCATCTGGCGCGGCAGGCCCTGGTCGTCGACCAGCACGCGCACGAGCACGCGGCCCGATTCGTTGAGCCGCTTGGAAGCGGTCGGATAGACCAGGTTCGGCGGCGTCAGGTACTCCACCTGCGTGATCGCCACGGTGCGCGGTTGCGGCGGCGGGGCCGGTGGCGCGGGCGGGGCCGGCGGCGGCTCGACCGCCACGATCACAGGCGGTTCGGGCGGCGGCGGGGGCGCGACGAACACCGGCGGTTCCGGTGTGGGCACCCGTTCGCTGACGAGGATCGGCGCGGGCGGCGGCGGCGTCTTGGGGATCGGCCGCGGCGGCGGCGGAGGGGGCGGCGGCGGGATCGGCACCGGCGGGGCCGGCGGCGCGATCAGGTCGACCATGATCGGCGCGGCCGCCTGCACCGCTTCGCGCACCGAATCGATCTGCAGCAGGCCCCAGCCGCCGGCGACGTGCGCCGCCAGCACGCCCAGCACCAGCCCGCGCCGCGCGCCCGGCGTCAAGCCTTCCGACGAGGCGGTGGGCAGCGGCGGGGGCGCGACGCCGTTCGGCAGGGGAGGAAAACCAGCGCTCATGAGAAGTCTTGTGGTCCGCAGGGCCGGAGGGCGGGCGCCGCGGGCGAAACCGGTGCGTTGAGGGCTTGGCGGAACTGCCGACGCCGGAACGGGCCATTTTAATGCGAATCATTCGCATTATTCAAGCGGCTTCGACGGCATCCACTGCGCCGATGCCGGCCGGTGGCGACGGCCCACCGAGTGGGCGGCGGCGCGCTCAGGCCGCGCGCTGTTCGAGCAGGTGGCTCGGCGTGTCGACCTGCGCCAGCGCCTGCGCCAGATAGGGCAGCGTGTCGCGCAACTGGGCGTGCAGCGTCCAGGGCGGGTTGATCACCACCATGCCGCTGCCGGCCAGGCCGAAGCCCTGCACGTCGAGCGGTTGCACCGTGAGCCGGGCGTGCAGCCAGCCCTTGGGCGCCAGGTTCTGCAGGCGCTTGGGCAGTTGAGCGGCCTCCAGCCGGCTGACCTGCGGGTACCAGACCAGGATCACGGCTTCCGCAAAGCGCTGCAGCGCCTCGCGCACGGTCGCGACGAGTCGGGTGTAGTCGGCCTTGAGCTCGTAGGACGGGTCGATCAGCACGACCGCGCGGCGCGAGGGCGGCGGCAACTGGGCTCGCAGCCCGGTGAAGCCGTCCTCGTGGTGCACCTCGGTGTGCGGCCGGTCGGCGTGGTGGGCGGCGAGCGTGCGCAGGTCGGCCGGGTGCAGCTCGAACAGGCGCAGCTCGTCGTGCGGACGCAGCAGCCGGCGCTCGAACTCCGGCGAGCCGGGGTAGCGGCCCAGGCCGCCGTCGGGGTTGAAGTCGCGCACCAGCTGCACGTAGTCGGCCACCAGCGGCGGCAGGTCGCCGCGCTCCATCAGGCGCGCGATGCCGTGCTCGAACTCGCCCTTCTTCAGCGCCTCGGGCGTGCCCAGCGAATAGCCGCCGGCGCCGGCGTGGGTGTCGATCAACCGGTAGGGCTTGTCCTTCTGCGCCATGTGGCGCAGCACCGCGCACAGCACGGTGTGCTTGAGGACGTCGGCATGGTTGCCCGCATGGAAGGCGTGTCGGTAGGCGAGCATGCAGTGATTGTCGCGCGCCGGGCGACGCGGCCCTTGCGCGTCAGTCGCGGCGGTGCCTGCCCATCACCGCACGGAACAGCTCGGGAATGCCGACCTCGCGCGGGCCCGGCTGCAGCACCCCCGACTCGCCGGCCGCGATCGTGCCCGACTCGCGCACCGCGAGGTAGACGCCGCAGTAGCCCGACTGCAGCATCATCTTCGCGGCCTGGTTGAAGCCCATCACCGCGTTGAACTTGTCGCAAGGCTGGCGTGGCGCGGCGACCGCCAGCGCGCAGTGCGGGAAGCGCAGCACGTCGCCGATCCACAGCTGGCCTTCCTGCAGGCCGGCGAGCGTGAGGTTCTCGCCCATGAAGCCGTGCGGCAGCGCCTCGTCCCACGGCGCCACGCGCGCCTGCGCGCGCACCGTCTGCCAGAACGCGTAGTGCTCGCTGGGGTAGGCGTAGACGGCCTTGTCGAGGCCACCGTGCACCGTGGGGTCGGCCTGCTCGTCGCCGGCGAGCCCGAGCCGGCCCACCGGCACCGCGCCGCTCACGCCGCGCTTGCCGATCGCGCTCATGACGCGGCGGTCCCCGCCGACCTCCAGCGTGCGCGCCGTGGCGACGTTGACACTCAGGACCCGCAGCGCGTGGCTCATGAGGGCGAGGACTCCGTTTCAGTGTGGACGGCGGCGGCGCGCCCTTCGACCGCCACCGCCTTGAAGCTGGCCACCATCGGCTGGCCCGGCGCCACCGCCAGGGCCTGCACCGAGCGTTGCGTGACCAGCGCCCACAGGCGCTCGCCCGGCGCGCCGCCCGGGCCCAGCGCGAGTTCCACCGCGGCGTACGGCGCCTCGCGCTCGATCACGCGCAGCACCGTGCCGGCGAGCTGGTTGCTCGCGCTCGATGCCAGCACCTCGCGCTGCAGCGCCACGTCGCGCGCGCGGATGCGCAGCCGCACCGCGGCGCCGGGCGCGGCGGCCACCTGCGGCACCGTCACGCGCTGGCCGGCGACCGTCACGGTGGTGAGCTGCCAGTCGCCCAGTTGCTCGGCCACGCTGCCGGCCAGCACGCTGCCGGCCTCGAAGCGGCCGACCAGCGGGCCCAGCGTCAGGTCCGACAGCAGCTCCAGCGCCGGACCCTCGGCGGCCACCCGGCCGTCGGCCAGCAGCACCACGCGGTCGGCCAGGCGCATCACCTCGTCCATCTGGTGGGTCACGTAGAGGATGGGCAGGTTCAGCCGCGCCGGCAGCGCGGCCAGGTAGCCCAGCAGCTCCTGGCGGCGTGGCGGATCGAGCGAGGCCAGCGGCTCGTCCATCAGCAGCGCGCGCGGCTTGCCCAGCAGTGCGCGGCCGAGCGCGACGCGCTGGCGTTCGCCGCCCGAGAGCTGGTGCGGCCGACGCGCCAGCAGCGGCGCGAGGCCCAGCAGCGCCACCACCTCGTCGAGCGCCGGTCCTGCGGCGGAGGCCGGCGCGCGCTTGGCGCCGTAGAGCAGGTTGGCGCGCACGTCGCGGTGCGGAAACAGCCGACCGTCCTGGAACACGACACCCAGTCGCCGCGCCCCGGGCGCCAGGTCGGTGCCGGACGCGGCATCGAACAGCGTCGCCCCGTCGATCGCGACGCGCCCGGCCGACGGCCGCAGCAGCCCCGCGGCCGCCTGCAGCAGCGTGCTCTTGCCGGCGCCGCTGCGCCCGATCAGCGCCGTGATGCCCTGCGGCGGCACGTCGATGCGCGCCGTCACGGCGGTGTCGCCGCGAGCGACGCTCACGTCGATCAGCAGGCTCATCGCTGCCCCAGCCAGCCGGCCACGCGCCGGTGTCCCCACTGCGCCAACGCCAGCGCGCCGATCGCCAGCAGCACCGAGCAGGCCACCAGGCGCAGCGCGGCGGCCTCGCCGTCGGCGCTCTGCAGCGCGCTGTAGATCGCCAGCGGCAGCGTCTGGGTCTGGCCCGGCACGTTCGAGACGAAGGTGATGGTCGCGCCGAACTCGCCGAGCGAGGCCGCGAAACCCAGCACTGCGCCCGACAGCAGGCCGGGCGCGGCCAGCGGCAGCGTCACGCTCGCGAAGGCATCGAGCCGCGAGGCGCCGAGCGTGCGCGCGGCATCCTCCAGACCGCGGTCCACGGCCTCCAACGCCTGCCGCACCGCGCGCACCATCAGCGGCAGCGCCATCACCGCGGCGGCCAGCACCGCGCCGCGGAAGCTGAACACGAAGCTGATGCCGAGCCACTCGTGCAGCCAGCGCCCCAGCGGGCCCTGGCGGCCGAAGCCCAGCAGCAGCGCATAGCCGATCACCACCGGCGGCAGCACCAGTGGCAGGTTCACCGCGGCCTCCAGCAGCGCCTTGCCGGGCCAGCGGCCGCGCGCCAGCGCAAGCGCGAGCAACAGCGCGACGGGCAGCGTCAGCGCGGTCGCGGTGGCCGCGACCTGCAGGCTGAGCCACAGGGCCTGGAGTTCGAGCGGGGTCAAGGGGTCTCGCCCGCACGGGCGGGCGGTGGCGGTCGGAACGGGCCCCGACTGTGCCAGACCGGTGGGTGCCGCGGCGAGATCAGGGCGTCGAGAAGCCGGCGGCCTTCAGCAAGGTGCCCGCCTCGGCGCCGAACAGGTGTTCGTAGAAGCGCTGGGCGGCCGGCCCGGCACCGGTCAGCAGCGCGGCGGGGTAGCGGATCGGCGGGTGGCTGTCGGCCGGGAACAGCGCCACGACCTGCACCTTGCGCGAGGCCAGCGCGTCGGTTCGGTAGGTGATGCCGAGCGGCGCCTCGCCGCGCTCCACGAAGGCGAGCGCGGAACGCACGTTGTCGGCGCGCGCGAGGCGCGGCCCGGCCTCGGCCCACAGACCGAGCGTGCCGAGCGCGGCCTGCGCGTATTTGCCGACCGGCACGTGCGCCGGATCGCCGGTGGCGATGCGGCTGTCGGGGGTGGCCAGGGCGGCGCGCAGCAGTCGGCTCACGGCCTCGGCCGTCTCCGGCGGGGCCGTCGGCTCGGCGCTGCCCGGCGCCACCAGCGCGAGCCGGTTGCCGACCCAGTCGCGCCGCGTGCCGGGCAGGATGCGGCCGGCCTTGCCGACGGCGTCCATCCAGGGCTCGTCGGCGCTGACGAAGATCTGCGCGGTGGCGCCCTGCTCGATCTGACGGGCCAGCGTGGAACTCGACGCGAACGAAAACCGGATGCCGGTGAAGCCGCCCTGCCGCGCGATCGCCTGCAGCACGTCGGTCAGGCTGGCGGCGGCGAACACCACCACCTCGTCGTCGGCCGCGCGGGCGGCGGGCGGACTTGCGAGCAGCCAGGCGGCCAGGGCGGTGGCGAGGGCGGTGCTCAGGCGGCGGCGCAGTGGGGACTTCATGGGCAGGGTTTCGGGCGAGTGGAGGAGGACGGGGTGGCGAGGACGCGAGTCTGGCCGCGGACGGCGCCTCAGTCGAGCACCGCGCGGTGCCGGGTGAGGGCCGCCTCGACCATCGCATTGAGCCCGGCGCTGCCGTGGCGGTCGACGTGCGCCAGCAGCGCGCGCCGCATGCGCGGGTCCCAGAACTTCTTCAGGTGCTCGGCCACTTGCTGCGCGGCCTCGGCCGCGTCGGGCATCGCCTCGAAGAACTGGCCGATGCGGTTGGCCATGCGCACCAGGTTGTCAGCGTCCATCGTCGCGCTCCGCCATGTCGATCCGTTCGGGCCCGGCGTAGACCACCAGGTCGCGGCCGCGCGCGAAGCCGGCCAGGCCCACGCCCAGCCGTCCGGCCAGATCGATGGCCATCGTGGTGGCCGCCGACACGGCGACCAGCAGCCGCACGCGCGCCGCGGCGGTCTTGTGCAGCATCTCGTAGCTGGCGCGGCTGGTGACCGCGAAGAAGCCCTCGGTGCCGGCGTCGCCGGCAGCCAGCGTGCCGGTCCGCGCCATCGCGCCGATCAGCTTGTCGAGCGCGTTGTGGCGGCCGACGTCCTCGCGCAGCAGGCGCACCGCGCCGTCGTCGCCGCACCAGGCGGCGGCGTGCACCGCGCCGGTCGCGTGCTGCAGGGCCTGCAGGCCGCGCAGTTCGGCCTGCGCGCGCGCCAGCGCGGCGCGCGGCACGGCCGGGCCGGGCGGCAGCGGCGCCAGCGGCCGCTCCAGCTGGGACAGGCTCTCGATGCCGCACAGGCCGCAGCCGGTGCGACCGGCCAGCGCGCGGCGCCTTGCCTTCAGGCGTGCCATGCAGCGCGCGGCGATCTGCAGCTTCAAGGTGATGCCCTCGGGCGACTCGACCGCCTCCAGGCCGTGCAGCTCGCCGGGCGCGTCGAGCAGGCCCTCGCTCAAGGCGAAGCCGAGCGCGAAGTCCTCCAGGTCCAGCGGCGTCGCCAGCATCACCGCCTGCGCGACGCCGTTGAACTCGAGCGCCACCGGGCGTTCCTCGGCGACCCAGTCGGGCGCCGCGAACGCGGTGCCGCCGCGCACGCCCGCGACCGGCCGCCGCTGGGCGCCGCCGGCGTGAAGCGGGCCGTCGGGCATCTTCATTTCTTGCTGCCGGCGAGGGCCGGCTCGGCCTTGTGCCGCTCGGCGAGCAGGCGCTCCTGCACCTCGGTGAAGCGGCTGTAGTCCTTCTGCCAACCCGAGGGCTGCATCACCGGCAGCACCTGCACCGCGGTCACCTTGTACTCGGGGCAGTTGGTGGCCCAGTCCGAGCTGTCGGTGGTGATTACGTTGGCGCCCGATTCGGGGAAGTGGAAGGTCGTGTAGACCACGCCGGCCTGCATGCGGTCGCTGACCTGGGCGCGCAGCACGGTCTGGCCCGAGCGGCTCTCGATGCCGACCCAGTCGCCGTCCCGGATGCCGCGCTCCTCGGCGTCGTGCGGGTGCAGCTCCAGCCGGTCCTCGCTGTGCCACTGGTTGTTGTCGGTGCGCCGCGTCTGCGCGCCGACGTTGTACTGCGACAGGATGCGCCCGGTCGTCAGCAGCAGCGGGAACTTGCGTGTCACCTTCTCGTCGGAGGCGACGTACTGCGTGATGAAGAACCTGCCCTTGCCGCGCACGAAGCGGCCGATGTGCATCGTCGGCGTGCCCTCGGGCGCGTCGTCGTTGCACGGCCACTGGATGCTGCCGAGGCGGTCGATCTTCGCGTAGCTGACGCCGGCGAAGGTCGGCGTCAGCGCGGCGATCTCGGCCATGATCTGCTCGGGATGGGTGTAGTCCATCGGGTAGCCGAGCGCGTTCGACAGCTTGACCGTCACTTCCCAGTCGGCCAGGCCGGCCTTCGGGGGCATCACCTTGCGCACCCGCGAGATGCGGCGCTCAGCGTTGGTGAAGGTGCCGTCCTTCTCGAGGAAGGACGAACCGGGCAGGAAGACGTGCGCGTACTTTGCGGTCTCGTTGAGGAACAGGTCCTGCACGACGATGCACTCCATCGACGACAGCGCGTGCGCGACGTGCTGCGTGTCGGGGTCGGACTGCACGATGTCCTCGCCCTCGCAGTACAGGCCCATGAAGCTGCCCGACAGCGCGGCGTCGAACATGTTCGGGATGCGCAGGCCGGGCTCGGGCTGCAGCTCGACGTTCCAGGCCGCCTCGAACAGCGCGCGCGTGCTGCCGTCCGACACGTGGCGGTAGCCCGGCAGCTCGTGCGGGAAGGAGCCGATGTCGCAGGAGCCCTGCACGTTGTTCTGGCCGCGCAGCGGGTTCACGCCGACCCCCTCGCGCCCCACGTTGCCGGTGGCCATCGCGAGGTTGGCGATGCCCATCACCGTGGTCGAGCCCTGGCTGTGCTCGGTGACGCCGAGGCCGTAGTAGATGGCGCCGTTCGGCCGCCGGCCGCGCAGGCGCAGCGTCTCGGCGGTGCCGGCGCTGTCGCCGGTGGCGTAGAGGCGCGCCGCGGCGCGCAGCTCGGCCGCCGGCACGCCGGTGATGGCCTCGGTCGCCTCGGGTGAGTTGACCGGGCGCGACACGAACTCGCGCCATTCGCCGAAGGCTTTGGACTCGCAGCGCTCGGCGATGTAGGCCTCGTCGAGCAGGCCCTCGGTGACGATCACGTGCGCCATCGCGGTGACCAGCGCGACGTTGGTGCCGGGACGCAGCTGCAGGTGGTGCTCGGCACGGATGTGCGGCGACTTCACCAGGTCGATGCGGCGCGGGTCGGCGACGATCAGCTTCGCGCCCTCGCGCAGCCGCTTCTTCATGCGCGAGGCGAACACCGGGTGGCCGTCGGTCGGGTTGGCGCCGATCACGAGGATCACGTCGGACTGCTCGACCGACTTGAAGGTCTGCGTGCCGGCCGATTCGCCCAGCGTCTGCTTCAGGCCGTAGCCGGTCGGCGAGTGGCACACGCGCGCGCAGGTGTCGACGTTGTTGTTGCCGAAGGCCGCGCGCACCAGCTTCTGCACGAGATAGCCTTCCTCGTTGGTGCAGCGCGAGGAGACGATGCCGCCGATCGCGTCGCGCCCGTACTTCGCCTGGATGCGCTTGAACTCGCTGGCGGCGTAGCCGATCGCCTCGTCCCAGCTCACCTCCTGCCACGGGTCGGTGATCTGCTTGCGGATCATCGGCGTGGTGATGCGGTCCTTGTGGGTCGCGTAGCCCCAGGCGAAGCGGCCCTTGACGCAGGAGTGGCCCTCGTTGGCCTGGCCGTTCTTCCACGGCACCATGCGCACGACCTCGTTGCCCTTCATCTCGGCCTTGAAGCCGCAGCCGACGCCGCAATACGCGCAGGTGGTGGTGACGCTGTGCTCGGCCTGGCCCAGCCAGATGACCGACTTCTCCTGCAGCGTGGCGGTCGGGCAGGCCTGCACGCAGGCGCCGCAGCTGACGCACTCGCTCTCCATGAAGGGCTGGTCCTGGCCCGCCGACACGCGCGACTCGAAGCCGCGGCCGCTGATCGTGAGCGCGAAGGTGCCCTGGGTCTCCTCGCAGGCGCGCACGCAGCGGTTGCAGACGATGCACTTGCTCGGGTCGTAGGTGAAGTACGGGTTCGACTCGTCCTTCGCGCTCTTCAGGTGGTGGGCGCCGCCGTACTGGTCACCGACGCCGTAGCGGACCTCGCGCAGGCCGGTCACGCCGGCCATGTCCTGCAGCTCGCAGTCGCCGTTGGCGGCGCAGGTCAGGCAGTCGAGCGGGTGGTCGGAGATGTAGAGCTCCATCACCCCCTTGCGCAGCGTCTGCAGCTTCGGGCTCTGCGTGCGCACCTTCATGCCGGCCTCGGCCGGCGTGGTGCACGAGGCGGGGGTGCCGCGGCGGCCCTCGATCTCCACCAGGCACAGCCGGCACGAGCCGAATGGCTCGAGGCTGTCGGTCGCGCACAGCTTGGGCACCTGCACGCCGGCGTCGATCGCCGCGCGCATCAGCGAGGTGCCCGCGGGCACGGTGACGGCCTGGCCGTCGATCTCGAGCGTGACGGCCTGCGTCGAGGCGCTGGCCGGGGTGCCGTAGTCGATCTCGGCGTGGGGGTCGAGCATGGTGAGCTCCTCAGGCGGCCGCGCGGTCGGGTGTCGCGAGGCCGAAGTCTTCGGGATAGTGGTCGAGCGCCGACAGCACCGGGTAGGGCGTCATGCCGCCCATCGCGCACAGGCTGCCGGCGAGCATCGTGTCGCACAGGTCGCGCAACAGCTTGACCTGCTGGGGGCGGTTCACGTTGGCGGTGATGCGGTCGATCACCTCGACGCCGCGCGTCGAGCCGATACGGCAGGGCGTGCACTTGCCGCAGGACTCGATCGCGCAGAACTCCATCGCGTAGCGGGCGAGCCGGGCCATGTCGGCGGTGTCGTCGTGCACGACGATGCCGCCGTGGCCGACCACGCCGCCGAAGGCCGCGTAGGCCTCGTAGTCCATCGGCACGTCCCACTTCGACTCGGGTACGTAGGTGCCGAGCGGTCCGCCGACCTGCACCGCCTTGATCGGCCGGCCCGAGGCGCTGCCGCCGCCGAAGTCGTACAGCAGCTCGCGCAGCGTCACGCCGAAGGCCTTCTCGACCAGGCCGCCGCGCTTCACGTTGCCGGCCAGCTGGATCGGCAGCGTGCCCATCGAGCGGCCGACGCCGTAGTCGCGGTAATGCGCCGCGCCGCGTGCCAGGATCAAAGGCACCGACGCGAAGGTGATCACGTTGTTGATGACGGTGGGCTGGCTGAACAGGCCTTCGATGGCCGGCAGCGGCGGCTTCGCGCGCACGATGCCGCGCTTGCCCTCCAGGCTTTCGAGCAGCGCCGTCTCCTCGCCGCACACGTAGGCGCCGGCGGCCTTGCGCACCTGCAGGTGGAAGGCGCGGCCCGAACCCAGCACGTCGCCGCCCAGGAAGCCGGCCGTCTCGGCGCGGGCGATCGCGTCGTTCAGCGTGGCGATCGCGTGCGGGTACTCGGAGCGCACGTAGAGGTAGCCCCGGGTCGCGCCGACGGCCAGCGCGGCGATCGTCATGCCTTCGATCAGCATGTACGGGTCGCCCTCCATCGTCATGCGGTCGGAATAGGTGCCCGAGTCGCCCTCGTCGGCATTGCAGACGATGTACTTCTGCGCCGACGGCGTGTTCAGCACCGTCTTCCACTTGATGCCGGTCGGGAAGGCGGCGCCGCCGCGTCCGCGCAGGCCGGACTGCAGCACCTCGTCGACCACCGCCGCGTCGGGCATTGCCAGCGCGCGGCGCAGGCCGGCCCAGCCTTCGTGCGCCTCGTAGTCGGCGAGCGACAGCGGATCGGTGAGGCCCATGCGGGCGAAGCACAGGCGTTCCTGCTTCGCGAGGTAGGGGATCTGATCGGTCGGCCCGTGGCCCAGCGCGTGCGGTGCGCCCTGCAACAGGCCGGCGTCGAGCAGCCCCGGCACGTCCTCGGGTGTCACCGGACCGTAGGCCACGCGGCCGGTGGCGGAGCTCACCTCGACCAGCGGCTCCAGCCAGAACAGCCCGCGCGAGCCATTGCGCACCAGGTTCAACGCCAAGCCGCGCCGCGCGCACTCGGCCTGCAGCGTGGCGGCCACCGCATCGGCGCCGACCGCGAGTGCCGCCGAATCGCGCGGGACGTGGACGGTGATGGCGGCGCTCATCGCGCGGCCTCCGCGGTGTCTTCGGTGTCGTCTTCCAACGCGCCGATCAGGCGATCGAACACGGCCGGGCTGACGCGCGCGTGCAGGTGCTCGTCGATCACGATCGCCGGCGACGACGCGCAGAGCCCCAGGCAGAACACCGGCTCGAGCGTGTAGCGGCCATCGCTGCTGCTCGCGTGGCTGCGGCAACCGAGACGGCGCTCGGCGTGCGCCAGCAGCGCCTCGGCGCCCAGGGCTTGGCAGGCCTCGGCGCGGCACACCTGGATCACGTGGCGGCCGGCCGGCTCGCTGCGGAAGTGGTGGTAGTAGGTGATGACGCCATGCACCTCGGCGCGCGACAGGTTCAGCGCGCCGGCGATCTCGGGCACCACGTCGGCCGGGATGCAGCCCAGCTGGTCCTGCACCTCGTGCAGGATCGGCAGCAGCGCGCCCGGCTCGTCGGCCCGGCGCGCGAGGACGGCGCGCACCACCGCCAGCGGCGTGCTCATCGCGCGGCCGCCCGAACGGCCGGGCGAGCGTTGCAGGAAGCTTTGGGGGAGGCTGTCATATGTTGTTTCCGGCATATGGATTCGAGAGCGTGCTTCACTGTATGGTGGGAGTTCCTGCGGTTCAATATGAACCGTCAGGCCGAGCGCATATGCGCTGAAGCGCCGAAAGATCGCCATGCTCGAAGTTTCGATCCAGCCGCAATGGAGCATCCGCCGCACAGGCCAGCCCGAGCTGCCGCCACGGCTCATCCAGTTGCTCGGACAGGTGCATGAGCACGGCAGCCTGCTGCGTGCCTGCGAGGTCAACGGCGGCTCCTACCGCCATGCCTGGCAGCAGCTGCGCGAGGCCGAAGCCGCGCTCGGGCAGGCGCTGATCCGCACCGAGCGTGGCCAGGGTTCGAAGCTCACCCTGCTGGCCGAGAAGCTGCTGTGGGCGGACCGCCGCATCGCCGCAAGGCTGTCGCCGATGCTGCATACGCTGGCCTCCGAACTGGAAGTCGAACTGGGGCGGGTGGTCAGCCCGGAGGGGGCGATGCTGCGCATCCACGCCAGCCACGGCTTCGCGATCGAGAAGCTCGACGAGTTCCTGCGCGCCGACCAGGTGCCGGTCGAACTGAAGTACTGCGGCAGCCAGGAGGCCGTGGCGTCGCTGGCGGCCGGCAGTTGCGACGTGGCGGGCTTCCACATGCCGCTCGGCGCCTTCGCGCCGGTGGCGCTGGCCCATTACGCGCGCTGGTTCAAGCTGCGCGAGCAGGCAGTGGTGCACGTGGCCACGCGCAAGCAGGGGCTGATGGTCGCGCCGGGCAACCCCAGGAAGCTCTACACGCCGGCCGATCTGGTGCGGCCCGGCGTGCGCTTCATCAACCGGCAGCCGGCCTCCGGGACGCGCTTCCTGCTCGATCTGATGCTGCAGCGCGACGGGGTCGACGCCCGGCGCATCGACGGTTACGAGCGCGTCGAGTACACGCACGCCGCCGTCGCGGCCTACGTGGCCAGCGGCATGGCCGACGTCGGCTTCGGCGTGGAGCCGCCGGCCCGGCGCTTCGGGCTGGAGTTCATTCCGCTCGAGACGGAGCGCTACCTGCTGCTGTGCGATGCGCAGGCGCTGCAGGGCCCGCGGCTGCAGCAGATGCTGCTGTTGCTCCGCAGCGAACCGTTCCGTGCGGCGGTCGACCAGCTGCCGGGCTACGACGGGCAGGGCATCGGCGCGGTCGTCGAGGTCGACGCGCTGCTCAAGGGGCCGAAACGTCGGCGACCGTGATCAGGCCGGCCGGCGGTAACCGCGCCCGAAGCCGGCCACGACGCGCCGGCCGTTCGGGCCGGCGAGCCAGTTCACCAGCAGCTTGCCGCCGGGGTGGTTGACGCGGAACGAGCGCATCACGTGGTAGCTCACCTGCAGGCGCGGGTCGCCTTCGACCAGTACCGCCAGCCCGCTGCCGGCGCCCAGCGCCGACCACAGGCCGCGCTCGACGAAGGCGTAGCCGCCGGTGTCGCGCGCCAGGGTCAGCACGGCGGTGGGTCCGGGTCCGGCGGTGCGCAACCAGGGGCCGACCGGCTGCGGGCCGGCCGCCTTCCACAGGGTCTGCTCCAGCGCGCGGGCGCCGCTCGGCTCGCCCGGTGTCACGAAGACGGCCTCGCCTCGCTCGCCGGCCGCGACGATGCGGCCGAGAGCGGCGGCGGCGTCGCGTTCGCCGGCGATGCCGGCCGGGTCGCCTCGGGCGGGGAGCTTCTTGGTGGCCTTCAGCGGCGCGGGCCCGACCAGCACGAAGTCGCCCAAGGCGATCGGACGGCGGTCGTGCACCAGGTTCTGTCTTTCCAGCGCCAGTTCGAGCTCGGGCGCCTGCGTCAGCGCGGCGTCGAGTTCTCCGCGTTCGAGCTGCGGCAGCAGCAGGCCGCTGGGGCCGGGGCGCCAGTCGATCGCCAGCCCCGTGTCGCGGGCGATCGCGGTGCGCAAGCGCGCGGCGAGGCCGGAGGCCTGCAGGTCGGCCTCGACCCCCACGGTGATCCGGCGATCCGGGCCGCGCTGGGCCCAGGCGGGCCCGGCCAGCGCCACGGCCAGGGCGCCCAGCGCGCGTCGTCGTCGTCGATCGAACACGGGGACTTGCATCACCCCATGTTAAGGGGGGAGCCGCCGCGGACAGGGGGTGCCGGCGGCCGCCGCCGCCGGCAAGATCGGTCCAGCCTTTGGCTGACACCGAGGTGCAGGCGCGTTGGGCGCGTGCTTCGAGGGTCGGGTCGAGGTGCAGAAAAAGCCCACGCATGTGGTCATGCACAAAGTGCATATCACCATCCTGTCACGCCGAAGTCACACCCCTACACTTTCTTTCAGGCATCTCCAGAGCAGTCCCGACCAGGGTGGGATCGATGCCGCCAGTGCCCGCCCCTCCTGCAGTTTTGCAGGCACTGACGAGATCCATTCCTTCCCGGAGAAACGATGAATCACCCCGCCATGCAAGGGCTTCGCGTCGAAGCGCCTGCCCATGTAAAGAACGCCCGCCTGATCGCCTGGGTGGCCGAGATGGTCGCGCTGGCCCAGCCCGCTGCGATCCACTGGTGCGACGGCTCGCAGGCCGAGTACGACCGCCTGTGCGGCCAGCTCGTCGAGGCGGGCACCTTCCGCAAGCTCAACGAGGCCAAGCGGCCGAACAGCTACCTGGCCTGGAGCGATCCGAGCGACGTGGCGCGCGTCGAGGACCGCACGTTCATCTGCTCCGAGAAGAAGGAAGACGCCGGCCCCACCAACAACTGGACCGCGCCCGAAGAGATGCGCGCCCTGTTGCAGACCGGCCGGGCCGACGGGACGCCCGCTCTGTTTGCCGGCTGCATGCGTGGCCGCACGATGTATGTCGTGCCGTTCTCGATGGGGCCGCTGGGCTCGCCGATCGCGCACATCGGCGTCGAGCTGTCCGACTCGCCCTACGTCGCCGTCAACATGAAGATGATGACGCGCATGGGCAAGCCGGTGCTGGAGGTGCTGGGCAGCGACGGCGACTTCGTGCCGTGCATGCACACCGTCGGTGCGCCGCTGGTCCCGGGCCAGAAGGACGTGGCCTGGCCGTGCAACAAGACCAAGTACATCGTCCACTACCCCGAGACGCGCGAGATCTGGAGCTACGGCTCGGGCTACGGCGGCAATGCGCTGCTGGGCAAGAAGTGCTTCGCGCTGCGCATCGCCTCGACGATGGGCCGTGACCAGGGCTGGCTCGCCGAGCACATGCTGGTGCTCGGCGTGAAGAACCCGCAAGGGCAGAAATTCCACGTGGCCGCCGCCTTCCCCAGCGCCTGTGGCAAGACCAATTTCGCGATGCTGATCCCGCCTGCCGGCTTCGAAGGCTGGGAAGTGACCACCATCGGCGACGACATCGCCTGGATCAAGCCCGGCGCCGACGGGCGGCTCTACGCCATCAACCCCGAGGCGGGCTATTTCGGCGTCGCCCCCGGCACCAACGACCAGACCAACCCCAACTGCATGGCCTCGCTGCAGCGCGACGTGATCTTCACGAACGTGGCGCTGACCGACGACGGCGACGTCTGGTGGGAGGGCATGACCGCGTCTGCGCCCGCCCACCTGGTGGACTGGCAGGGCAAGGACTGGACGCCGGCGCTGGCCAAGGAAACCGGCGCGAAGGCAGCGCACCCCAATGCACGCTTCACCGTGGCCGCCATCAACAACCCGGTGCTCGACGAGAACTGGGACAACCCGGCCGGCGTGGCGATCGACGCGTTCATCTTCGGCGGCCGCCGCTCGACCACCGTGCCGCTGGTGACCGAGGCGCGCGACTGGGTCGAGGGCGTCTACATGGCCGCGACCATGGGTTCCGAGACCACCGCCGCAGCCGCCGGCCAGCAGGGCGTGGTGCGCCGCGACCCGTTCGCGATGCTGCCCTTCATGGGCTACAACATGAGCGACTACTTCCAGCACTGGCTAACGCTCGGCCGCAAGCTGCAGGACGCCGGCGCCAAGCTGCCGAAGATCTACTGCGTCAACTGGTTCCGCAAGGGCGCCGACGGCAAGTTCGTCTGGCCGGGCTACGGCGAGAACATGCGCGTGCTGAAGTGGATGCTCGAGCGAGTGCAGGGCAGTGCGCAGGGCAGCGAGAACGTCTTCGGGGTCAGCCCGCGCTATGAGGATCTGGCGTGGAAGGGGCTGGACTTCACGCCGGCGCAATTCGGCAGCGTGATCGGCGTCGACCGGGCCGCGTGGCAGCAGGAGCTGGAACTGCATGCGGAGCTGTTCGCCCAGCTCGCCCACCACCTGCCGCCCGAGCTGCCGGCCACCAAGGCCCGCATCGAGCAGCGGCTGGCCGGCTGAACGGCCCGGAGCCGGGTTGCCGGCGCCCAGTGAAAAGGCCGCCCGAGGGCGGCCTTGTTCGTGGGGCGCGATCGCGGCTCAGAGCCGCACGGTGGCGCCGCGGTACAGCGCGTCGACCGTGCGACGGGCTGCCCGCTGGTCCAGTGAGACCTCGCTGAACTGGTCGAGCCACGCCGCCGGGGCGTGGCCCGCCGTAGGCCGCGGCACGTCGCCGCCGAAGATTTGAAAGGCCGTGCCGACCGACCCGACCGACTCGGCGATCGCGGTGCCGAGCACTTGATAGATGTTCACGAGAAACCTCGAGGTGAATGACGGACTGCGCCGCCGATGCTGTCAATATTAAGGGTTAACCCTTGAATTGCGAATGCCGTTGCGGCATGCGGGCGAGCGGTCGCCCGCATGGCTGCGCTCAGGAGCACTGCGTCTCGCGTTCCCAGCGCCGGGCGGCGCCGCGCAGGTCGGCGGCCAGGCCGGGATCGATGCTCTGGTATTTGTCAGCGAGCGCCCACAGTTGCGGCAGGTCTTGCCGGGGATCGTGAGCTTGCTGGCGCTTCGCCAGGTGACCGGCGGCCCATTGCCACGCGGCGGCGACCGCGCGGGCCAGGGGTTCGGCGCCACGGGGGGCCTTGCGGGGGGCCACGGCCTGGATGCTGATGGTGCTCATGGGATGAACCTTTCCGTTCGTTCGGCGGGAAGCCAGTGACGCGATTCTAGGTGAAAACCCTTATGCCCTGCGCCCGACAAGGTCGCCCGCGCCGCCGTGCCGCGGCAAAGCGTGGCATCCGACCGGCATAGGACAATGGCGGCCATGTCTTCCGCCGCCTCTTCCGCTCCCCTGACCGATCCCGAGATCACCGAGCTTGACGATCTGCTGGCCGCGATCCCCGAACCGCTCGAACCGCTGGACGCGGTGATGCTCGACGGCTACTTGTGCGGCGTGATCGCCCAGCCCGAGCTGATCGATCCGGCGCGCTGGCTGCCGCCGGTGTTCGACTGGAACTTCGGCGATCCCGACCAGCCGGACGCCGGCGCCGAACTCACGCCGGACACCGCCGGCTGGCATGCCGCGAAGCACGAACGACTGCTCGCGCTGGTGATGCGCCACCACGCGGTGCTGGAGCGACAGCTGCGCGAAGACGCTTGGTTCGACCCGCTGGTGATGCAGCCCGACGACGACCAGGGGCGCCCGCTCGAGGGCGCTGCGGCCATCGGGCCCGCCTTTGCGCCGTGGGCGATCGGCTTCGAGCACGCGCTGAATCAGTTCGACGCGCTCGAATCGCTCAAGCATGCCGACCTGCCGGACCTGCTGGCCTGTGTGCGCCGCCACTTGCCCGAGCAGACCGGCGACGATGCAGCGTTCAAGAAGGCGCTCGACGACGAGCACCCGCTGCGCGGCATGGACGAGGCGATCGAGGATCTGGTGTCCAACGTGGTGGCGCTGGCCGACCTGGCCCGTGGCGAGCGACTCAAGGTCGAGACCGTGCGGCGCGCCGGCCCCAAGGTCGGCCGCAACGATCCTTGCCCCTGCGGCAGCGGCAGGAAGTTCAAGCAGTGCCACGGCCGCGACGCCTGAGCTGGCCGCGGCATCACGGCTGCGGCCGGGCGCGCTGAAGGGCTCGGCCCGTGCGACTGCAACTGCTGTCGGACCTGCATCTCGAGACCGAGGCCTACACGCCCGAGCCGGCCGTGGACGCCGAACTGCTGGTGCTGGCGGGCGATGTCGACAGCACCTGGGCCGGGCTGGAGCGCTTCGCGCGCTGGCCGGTGCCGGTGCTGTTTGTCGCCGGGAACCACGAATTCGACCGGCGCGAGCTGCGCAGTGCCTGGCCGGCGCTGCGTGAGCGCTGCGCTTCGCTCGGCATCACACTGCTGGAGCGCGAGCAGCACCGCCGCACCGACAAGGCGGGTCGCCGCATCCGCTTCGTGGCGACGACCCGCTGGTGCGACTTCGACCTGTTCGGTGCCGCGGGTCGTGAGCGGGCGATGCGGGCTGCGGGCTACTTCATGCATGTCATGCGGGCCCGCTGCGATGGCCGGCTGTTCGACGCGGCCGCGGTGCGCGACGAGGCGCTGGCCTGTCGCGCCTGGCTGGCGCAGGCGCTGGCGGAACCGACCGACGCCGACGCCACCGTCGTGATCACCCATTACGGGCCGAGCCTGCGCAGCGTCGACCCGCGCTATGGCGAGCAGCCCGGATCGGCGAGCTTCTGCAACGCCGACGACGAACTGCTGCCGTTCGCCGACCTGTGGCTGCACGGTCACCTGCACTGCCGCCACGACTACAGCGTGGAACACCCGCCCGGCATGCGGCGGGCCCGCACCCGTGTGGTCAGCAATGCGCGCGGCCATGCCCGCAAGGGCGAGGCCGCGGGTCACGACGGTTTGCTGTGCATCAACGTCTGAGCGCCGTGGCTTGCGGCACACTGACAGCTCCATCCTGCACGAGGAGCGAACGATGAAGATCCTGGCCGCCGTCGATGGCAGCAGCTACACGAAGCGCATGCTCGGCTACCTGACGGCGCACGCCGAATGGCTGGTCGCCGGGCACGACATCACCGTGCTCACCGTCAGCGCGCCGGTGCCGCCGCGAGCGGCAGCGGCGCTCGACCGGGACATGATCCAGTCCTACTACGAGGACGAGGCGGAGAAGGTGTTCAAGCCAATCCGCGCGTTCTTCGCCAAGCAGGGCGTGAACGCCACGTTCGTGCGCAAGACCGGCCACGCGGCCGAGGTCATCGGCAAGACCGCCGAAGCCGGCAAGTTCGACCTGCTGATGCTCGGCTCCCACGGCCACGGCGCGCTGACCGGCATGGTGATGGGCTCGATCACCACCAAGGTGCTGGCCTCCTGCCGGACGCCGGCGCTGCTGATCCGCTGAGCGCGGCCGTTCAGGCCCGCGCGCCGACCAGGCCGCGGAAGCAGGTGCGCAGCAGCCACTCGATGATCTGCGCGTCGCTGTGCTGGCCGCCGGCCTTCAGCAGGCCGAGGACCGGATCGCAGGCGCGCGCGAACAGCGTGTAGAGCACCACCTCGGCCGGTAGTTGGCGGTCGATCTCGCCATCGGCCTGCGCAGCGGTGATCCAGGCGCCCAGCCGGTCGCTGACCTCGAACAGCCGATCGAGGTAGCCGCGATTCGCCATCAGCGCATTGCGCAAGGTCGAGTTCTGCGCCGGGAGCGACGGCATCTCGCCCGCCAGCTGGACCTCGAGGGTCCAGCGCGCAACGGCTTCGAGCCGCGCGATCGGCCGCAGTCGATCATCGGCAGCCAAGATCTCCGTGAAAGCGAGCGCCCGCTGCAGGACGCGAATCATCGCGGCCGCCGCCAGCTCTTCCTTGGACGTGAAGTGCTTGTAGAGGCTGGCCTTGGCGATCCCCACGTCGGCCGCCACCTCGTCCACCGTCATCGCCTCGAAGCCCTTTTCCGCCAGCAGGCGGTTGACCGAGGACACGATCGCATCCTCACGCGCGCGCAGCATCTGTTCACGGAAGGAGGTTTTCGCCATCCCGGAATTGTAGGAGTGCGGCTGCCGCGCTGTACTGATGGGTCGCAGCGCTACTCGCGAGTCGCCTTGGGCCGCGCGCGCCGGCGCGGCGGCCGCGAGGCTCTGAGACACTCTCGGGGTACGCCCTCTCCTCGACCCCGACCGGATCCCCGTGCGAACTGGACCATGACCTCTCAACCGCGCTATTTCTGGGAAGACTTCGGCGTCGGCAGCGTGCGCGAGTTCGGCGCCCACACGCTCGGCCGCGACGAGATCGTGCGCTTCGCCAGCGAGTTCGATCCGCAACCCTTCCATCTCGACGAGGATGCCGGCCGGCAGTCGCTGTTCGGCGGCCTGGCGGCCAGCGGCTGGCACACCTGCGCGCTCGTGATGCGCATGATGTGCGACGAATACCTGCTCGATTCGTCCAGTCTCGGCTCGCCCGGACTCGAGCAGCTGAAGTGGCAGAAGCCGGTGCTGGTGGGCGATACGCTGCACGTGCGGATGACGGTGACCGACGCCCGTCCCATGACGAGCAAGCCGCACATCGGCCTGGTGCGCACCCGCTGGGAAGCGCTGAACCAGCGTGACGAGGTGGTGCTGGTGATGGAGGGCTGGAACATGTTCCGCCGCCGCGACGTCCCGGCGCCATGAGCACGCCGCGCGCCCAGGCGCCGAGCTTCACGGCGGCGCATTTCCGCGCCGCGCTGGGCATGTTCGCGACCGGCGTGACCATCGTGACGGCACGCACCGCCGAGGGGCAGCGTGTGGGCCTGACGGCCAACTCCTTCAATTCGGTGTCGCTGGCGCCGCCGCTGGTGCTGTGGAGCCTGGGGCGAAGCGCTGGCACCATGCCGGCCTTCGCGCGCGGCTCGCACTACGCGATCAACATCCTGGCGGCCGACCAGCGCGAACTGGCCGAGCGCTTCGCGAGCAAGACCGCCGACCGCTTTGCCGGGGTGGCCTGGCGCGAAGGCGGTAGCGGTGCGCCGCTGATCGACGGCGCGGCCGCGGTGTTCGAGTGCTTCAACCGCAGCCAGTACGAGGAAGGCGACCACGTCATCTTCGTCGGCGAGGTCGAGCGCTGCAGCGTGACCGCCGGCGCGACACCCCTGATCTTCCATGGCGGGCGCTATTTCAGCGAGCTGCCGCTCTGAGCGTTGCGTCGCTCGGGGATGTGCAAATGACAAGGCCCGCCGAAGCGGGCCCTGCTGCGATACGAGCGGCGTTCAGTTGCGGCGGGTGCGGCGGCTGACCACGAAACCCATCACCAGGAAGGCGGCGAGCAGCTGCATGTAGGTGCTCGGCTCCGGCAGCGCGGTCAGTTCGGCCGACTCCTGCACCGTCGAGCGGTCGGACACCGCCTGGGTCGCATCGGCGCGGGTCGTCTGCGTGGCGACGCCGGCTTTGATGGCCTCGGTGGCGGCGCTGGCCGTGCCAGCCACCAGCAGGCTTGCCGTGACGATCAGGGTCTGAAGGGCCTTGTTCATGGAGTGCATCTCTTGCCGTGGAGTCGTTGAGCAAGAGTTTGTCCGGCCGGGCCGGGGGCGGCAGCCCCCCCTTCGCGGGTGAGGCCCCCCGTGGTTCAGGGGGCTCAAAAGTCGCTTTCGAGGACTTGAGTCGGGTGCGCGTGAACAAGTCACGCAGCCCGCCGTCAAGGTGCGGCGGGACGCCGTGCCGGATCGATGTCCACGTACTGCCACCAGTCGAGCCAGAACGGCGCGCGCCGGTAGCCGACCACCCAGGGATAGGCCAGGTCGGTGAGGATGCGGTGCACGTGCACGCGGTAGGGCGCATACGCCACCAGCAGCTTGGTCGCCTGGTCGAACAGGGCCTGGCGCTCGGGCCCGTCGGGCAGCGCGTTGAGCTGCTCGTAGACGCGGTCGAAGGCCGGCAGCGAGAAGCGCGCGAGATTGCCCTTGCCGACCGACGCCCCGTAGGCGCGCTCCAGCGAGCCCTGGCCGTCGGGCGAGCCCGCGCTGGAGCCGACGCGCCACAGCATGAAGCGCCCCGAGCGCGCCGACTTCAGGTTCTCGGGCCACTGCGCTGTCTTGAGCACGGCGCGCAGCCCGAGCGCGTCCATGTTCTTCTTCCACAGTTCGTCGAGCTGGCGCGAGGCCTGGTCCGACTGGGTCTTCATCTCCAGCACCAGCGGCTGGCCGTCGGGCCGCTCGCGCCAGCCGTCGCCATTGCGATCGACATAACCGTAGAGATCGAGCAGGGCCTTGGCGCGCGGCAGGTCGAAGGCGCTCATCTCGGTGCGCAGCTCGCTGCGGTAGCCGCTGGTCAGCGGCGGCATGATCGATTGCGCCGGGATCGCCTGGCCGCGCCGCACCAGCTGGATCTCGCGGCCGATGTCGGTGCCGAGGGCCATTGCGCGGCGCAGCGCCACCTTGTCCGGCGTGTAGCCGCCGACCAGCGGGTCCTCCATGTTGAAGACGGTCAGCGTCACGTCGGCGCCGGGCACGCGGAACATCTGCAGGCCGCGCTTGGCCAGGTTGGGCGCCAGCGTGCCGCCGGGCACGGCCTGGTCGACGAACTCGTTGGGCAGCCGCTCCAGCACGTCCTGCTCGCCGTTCAGGAAGGCCAGCCAGCGCGGCTGCGACTCCTCGATCACGGCGATCTCGACCCGGTCGACCATCGGCAGGCGCCGGCCCTTGAAGCGCTGCAGCAGCGCCTGGCCCTCGGCATCGTCGGCGTTCGGCTGGGCGTCGTAGACCACCTCGCGATAGCGCGGGTTGCGCTCGAGCACCATGTGCGAGCTGCGCCGCCATTCGGCGAGCCGGAACGGCCCGGTGCCGACCGGGTGCTCCATGATCTTGTCGCCATAGGCCTCGACCACCTCGCGTGCGACCGCGCCCATCACGTCGGAGGCCCAGCCGTAGACGTGCCGTGGCCGCGGCTCGCGCAGCTGTACGCGGAAGGTATAGCGGTCCAGCGCCTTCAGGCCCTCGACCTCGCGGTCGTAGTCGAACGGCTGGCCTTTCAGCGCCGCCTCGCGCAACTCGCTCAGACCGATGATCTTCTCCTCCTCGAGCCCGGGCTGGGCCGGGCTCTTGAGCTTGGGGTCGAAGATGCGCTTGACCGCGTAGACGTAGTCCTGCGCCGTCAGCTCGCGCGGCTGGCCCTTGAAGGCCGGATCGTCGGCGAAGTAGAGGCCCGGCTTGATGCGGAAAGTGAAGCTGCGGAAGTCGTCCGACACCTCGGGCATCGCCGCCGCGGTCGAGGGCCGCAGCTTGAAGGGCCGCGCCAGGTGGTCGTAGCCCAGCGGCGGCTCGAAGATGTGGGCCGTGATGATGCGCGAGTAGAGGTCGCTCACCTGCACCGGATCGAAGCCGGTCTCGGCCACCGGGAAGGCGTAGCGCAGGACCTTGGTCTCGGCCGCGACGGCGATTGCCGTCGCGCAGCAGGCCAGGGCCGCGAGCAGCAGCGCGCGCAGGGGTCGGGAGAGGCTCATGGGCAAGGCGGGCGGCTTCCGGTCGACGTGGGTTGCATGCTATCGCGCGCCCGGGCTTGTCCCGCTGGCGGTGGAGTTGCGCGATCAGGCTCTAGACTCGCGCCTGCACACACCCGTCGGCGGGACCGCGCAGCGCGGCCGCTGCGATCCGTTTCCTGGAGTGCTTCGGCGATGGCGGCCTACCTGATCCGGCGCCTGTGGCAAATGATCCCGACATTGATCGGGGTCGTGCTGCTGGTGTTCTTCCTGTTCAAGACCTTCGGGGGCGACCCGGCCGAGATCCTCGGCGGCCTGAACGCCAGCGCCGAGCAGGTCGACGCGATCCGCGAGCAGCTCGGCCTGAACAAGCCGGTGTGGCAGCAGCTGTGGATCTTCGTGCAGCAGATCGTCACCTTCGATTGGGGCAAGAGCTGGGCCACCAACGAGGCGGTCAGCTCGCTGTTCGCGAGCCGCCTGCCGGCCACGCTGACGGTCATGACGCCGATCCTGCTGCTCGACGTGCTGCTGGCGATCCCGTTCGCGCTGGCCGTCGCCTACGTGCGCGGCTCGCTGACTGACCGCGCGATCATGGTCATCACCACCATCGCGCTGTCGATCAGCTTCCTGGTCTACGTGATCGTCGGCCAGTACGTGTTCGCGTTCCGGCTCGGCTGGTTCCCGGTGCAGGGCTGGAGCGACAGCGTGTGGACCAACCTCGCGGTGTACGCGCCGCTGCCGGTGCTGCTGGCGGTGATGGTGGGCATCTCGCCGCAGACCCGGCTGTATCGCAGCTTCTTCCTCGACGAGATCGGCCAGGACTACGTGCGCACCGCGCGCGCCAAGGGCCTCACCGAGACGCGCATCCTGCTCAAGCACGTGCTGCGCAACGCGCTGATCCCGATCCTGACCAACGTGGCGGTCGCGCTGCCGGGGATCTTCGTCGGCTCCTTCCTGATCGAGACCTTCTTCTCCATCCCGGGCCTGGGACGCGAGGTGCTGCTGGCGGTGAACCGCAGCGACTACCCGGTCATCCAGGCCGTCACGATCTACATCGCCGTCATCACGATGCTGGTCAACCTGGCGACCGACGTGCTCTACAAGCTGGCCGACGCGCGGGTGGTGCTGAAATGAGCGCGCTGCCGATCGACGCGGTGCCCGTCGCCGCCGCCGGCCCGGCGCGCTCCGAAGGCGTGTGGGCCGCGGCCTGGCGGCGCCTGCGCGGCGACCGCGTCGGCATGGTCTCGCTGGCGGTGGTCGCGGCTTTCCTGTTGATGGTGTTGCTGGCCGGGGTGGGCCTGGTCGCGACGGCGTGGCAGGCCGAGGTCGGCGTCCCCAACGCGCCGCCGAGCTTTATGGGCCCGGCGCCGAAGGTGGCCGAGACGGCCATCGCGGTGCCCAGCGGACCGGTGCTGGATCTGTCCGACGTCGACCCGCTGGCGCCGCGCTATGCCGAATGGGCGGAGCGCGCCAAGCAGTTCAGCAGCGTCGCCACGCCGCGCGCCGAGACGCTGCCCTTCGGCGCCGACCGCCTGGGCCGCGACGTGCTGGCCAAGGCCATCAAGGGGGCCGAAGTCTCCATCCTCGTGGGCGTCTCCGCGGCGCTGCTGGCCACGCTGATCGGCACCGTGCTCGGTGCGCTCGGTGGCTTCTTCGGTGGCCGGGTCGGCGACCTGCTGGAGTGGGTCTACAACGTCTTCACGTCCATCCCCGGCATCCTGCTGGTGTTCGCCTTCGCGGCGGTCACCGGCCGCGGCGTGACCTCGGTGGTGCTGATCCTCGGGCTGACCGGCTGGACCGGCATCTACCGGCTGGTGCGGGCCGAGTTCCTGAAGCACGCGGTGCGCGAGTACGTGCGCGCGGCCGAGGCGATCGGTGCCTCCACCGCATCGCGCATGTTCCGCCACATCCTGCCGAACGTGAGCCACGTGGTGCTGGTGCAGTTGTCGATCCACGTGGTGGGCTTCATCAAGGCCGAGGTGATCCTCAGCTACCTCGGCCTGGGCGTCAGCGTCGACCAGGTCAGCTGGGGCACGATGCTGGCCGAGGCCCAGGGCGAGCTGTTGCTCGGCCACTGGTGGCAGCTGGCGGCGGCGACTGGCTTCATGGCGGTCTTCGTCACGGCCTTCTCGCTGCTCACCGACGCGCTGCGCGATGCGCTCGACCCGAAGCTGAGAGGCGCGGAATGAGTGCCCTGCTGAGCATCGACCAGTTGCGCGTAAGCTTCCGTCTCGGCCGCGGCGCGGCGGCCAGCCGCATCGAGGCGGTCGGTCGCGGCGAGCAGGGCGTGAGCTTCCAGATCCCCGAGAACACCACCGTCGCACTGGTCGGCGAATCGGGCTCGGGCAAGAGCGTCACCGCGATGGCGGTGCTGAACCTGCTGCCGGAGAACGCCGAACGCCAGGGCTCCATCCGCTTCCGCGACCGTGAACTGCTCACCGCCGGGCCGGCCGAACTGCGCGCACTGCGCGGGCGCGAGATCGCCTGCGTGTTCCAGGACCCGATGAGCTCGCTGAACCCGGTGTTCACGGTCGGCCAGCAGCTGATCGAGCCGCTGGTGCTGCACCTCGGGCTCGGCCGGCGTGCTGCGCGGGCGCGTGCCGAGGCGTTGCTGAACGAGGTCGGCCTGCCCGATCCGAAGCGGCGGCTCGACGCCTATCCCCACGAGCTGTCGGGCGGCCAGCAGCAGCGCGTGATGATCGCGATGGCAATCGCCTGCGAACCCCGGCTGCTGATCGCCGACGAGCCGACCACCGCGCTCGACGTCACCATCCAGCGCCAGATCCTCGAGCTGCTGGCCGGGCTGAAGGAGCGGCACCGCATGAGCATGCTGTTCATCAGCCACGACCTCGGCGTGGTCGGCGAGATCGCCGACCACGTGGTCGTGATGCGCCAGGGCACGGTGCGCGAGCAGGCCCCGGTCGCGGGCCTGTTCACCGCGCCGCAGGACCCCTACACGCAGGCGCTGCTGGCTTGCCGGCCGACCCTGGCAGCGCCGCCGGTGCGCCTGGCGGTGATCGACGATCCGCAGGCCGGCCCGACCGGGCGCAGCGCGCACGTTGTCGTGCCGAAGGACCCGGACGCGCCGCTCGTGCTGCAGGTCGAGGCCCTCAGCAAGAGCTTCTGGCTGCGCGCGGGCCTGTTCGGCCGCCGGGCCTTCCCGGCCGTCAAGGACGTGAGCTTCGAGCTGCGGCGCGGCCACACGCTGGGCATCGTCGGCGAGTCGGGCTCGGGCAAGACCACTGCCGGCCTGGCGCTGCTGCGCCTGCACGAGGCGAGCGGCGGGCCGACCGGTGGCCGGGTGGTCTTCCACAGCGCCAGGGGCGGCGGCAGCCACGAGCTGCTGCAGCTCGGCAAGGCCGAGTGGCTGCCGATGCGCCGGCGCCTGCAGGTGGTGTTCCAGAACCCGTACGCCTCGCTGAACCCGCGCTTCACGATCGGCCAGACGCTGGTCGAGCCGATGGCCATCCACGGCCTCGAGCGCGACGACGCGGCGCGCGAGGCCCGGGCGCGTGCGCTGCTGGCCAAGGTCGGCCTTGACGCCAGCGCCTGGGGCAAGTACCCGCACGAGTTCTCCGGCGGCCAGCGCCAGCGCATCGCGATCGCGCGCTGCCTGACGGTCGACCCCGAGGTGCTGGTGCTCGACGAGGCGGTCTCGGCGCTCGACGTGTCGGTGCAGGCCCAGGTGCTGAACCTGCTGCGCGACCTGCAGGACGAGCTGGGCCTGGCCTATGTCTTCATCAGCCACGACCTGGCGGTGGTGCGCTTCATGGCCGACGAGGTGCTGGTGATGAAGGACGGCGAGGTGGTCGAACGCAACACGGTCGAGGCCCTGCTCAGCGCGCCGCGCGAGGCCTACACGCAGCGCCTGCTGGGCGCGATCCCGCGCGGCTACCGGGGCGCGGTGGCGGCCTGAGTACAGCGGCGCGCCGGCGCCGGCAGTTGACGACACGCGCCGATCGATCGACCAAAAGCGTCGCCCGTGTAACGGTGTTGAAGCGTCGTGCTCGGCGGGCTGGCGACGGCGCGTGATGGTTTGCACGGCCTCGGCCGTCCGTCGTCCCGCACCGCGGCTGGCACGCTAGATGCGTTGCCGCCCTCCATTCAGCAGGAGGAGTCCGGCATGACACAGAGCATCAAAACAAGGCTTCGCCCCAGCCCGGCGCGCGGCGTTGCGTTCGGCGCGGTGTCTTCGCTGCTGCGCCTGGCGGCGCGCGAGCGTCAGGCGCACGGCGATGCGCCGGCCTGGCTGCAGGGTCTGACACGCGCGCTGCGCGCCGGCGGTCCCGGCAGCGGCGCCCGGCCGCTGCATGCGGTGCTGGCCGGCGGCGATTGCGCACCCAGCGAATGGCGCAGCGCTCGCTGAGCCGACATCGTTCACAGCAAACACATCACACTCCCCCGCCATGATCGCTCCGCGCTTCAAGCTTGCCGCGACCGCTGCCTTCAGCGGATCACGTGACAAGGGCACCAGTGCCGAGCGATCCGGTCGGGGGCCGGTGCTGTCTGCCCGCAACGCGCCCGGTCAGCTCACGCTGCCCTGGGGTGTGGTGCCCGCGGCGCCGGCACGTCAAAGGTTGCGGACCGGTTGACGTCCAAGAGGGGGCGGGCGGGTCGGGGTGGATGAGAGCGAGCCCCTGACCACCACGTCCCGCCCCCTTTCTTTTTCGATCCCCCTCGACGCAGACGCCGCCCCGCAGTGCCGGTCGGCCCGGTCAGCGCGCCGGTCGCCGGGTCACCAGATGGTGATCGAGGCAGCGCAGCAGTTCGGCCACGTCGACCGGTTTGGTGAGATATTCGTCGAAGCCGCGTTCACGCGCGGCGCGCACGACCTGCGGTTGCGCGTCGGCCGACAGTGCGATGCGGGGCACCTGGGCCAGCGCCGCGTCGTCGCGCAGGGCATCCAGGACCTCGAGTCCGCTCATGTCGCCCAGGTGCATGTCGATCAGCAGCAGGTCGGGGGGCTCGCGGCGCGCACTCTCGATCGCCTCGCGGCCGGTGTACGCGACGCGCAACTCGCAACCGCTGCGCAGCAGCAGGAGCTGCTGCACCAGTTCGATGTTGAGCCGGTTGTCTTCGGCGTACAGCACGCTGTGCGGCGTGCTGTCGGAGGCCGCGGGCCTGGACGGATCGGGCACCATCTGACCCGTGGCCGCCGGGGGCCCGGGCGGCGCGGGCGCACGGCGCAGCTCGACATGGAAGGTCGAACCGCTGCCGGGCTGGCTGTGCACGCTGATGCGGCCGTCCATCAACTCCACCAGCCGCAGCGTGATCGCCAGACCCAGCCCGGTGCCTTCGATGCTGCTGCGCTCCGCGCCGAGCCGGTTGAAGGGCTCGAACAGGTGCAGTTGCTGTGCCGGCGTCATGCCCATGCCGGTATCGGTCACGGCGATGCGCACGGTGTGCTCGTCGATGCTCTCGGTCTCCACCACGACCTGGCCGCCCGAGCGGTTGTACTTGACCGCGTTGCTCAGCAGGTTGACCAGCACCTGGCGCAGTCGCATCGGGTCGGCGGTCACGTGCAGGTCACCGGGGCCGCGCCGGATCAGCGTCACGCCGCTCGCGTGGGCCGTCGGCAGCACCAGCGCGAAAGACTCGGTGACCAGCGCGCTCAATCCCACTGGCTGAGGCTGCAGCGGCAGGCTGCCGGTCTCGATGCGCGACAGGTCGAGCACGTCGCCGATCATCGCCAGCAGATGCTGGCCGGCGCGCTCGATGTGGCCGAGGCGCACCCGCTGGCCGTCCTGCAGCGGCGCCGAAGGATCGCCCAGCAGCAGCTGCGTGAAGCCGAGCACCGCGTTGAGCGGCGTGCGCAGCTCGTGGCTCATGCGCGACAGGAACTCGGTCTTGGCCTCGTTCGCGCGCGCCGCCGCCTGGGCGTTCATCAGTGCGGCGTCGGCGTGCTTGCGGTCGGTGATGTCGCTGATGTAGCCGTGCCAGGTCGTGCTGCCATCGGGCAGCCGCTCGGGTGATCCCTGGGCCTCGACCGCGCGCCGTCCGCGTGACGGCAGATCGACCTCGAACTCGATCGCCCAGGGTTCGAGACGCTGCCCGGCGCGCTCCAGCGTCTCCCACACCCGCTTGCGTTGACCCTTGGCCACGCGTTCGATCATCAGGCGCGCGTCGTCACGCACGGCGCCGTCCGGGTCGAGTTCGAACAGCTCGTGCAGGCCGCGGCTCGCGTAGGGCACTCGCGCGACGCCTTGCGCGTCGACATTGAACTGCAGCAGCACGCCCGGCACCCGATCGGCCAGCTTCGTGAACAGCGCCTCGCGCTCCTGCAGCGCGGCTTCGGCACGGCGGCGCTGGTCGATGTCGAGCGCCACCGTGACGGTGTGCTGGAAGCGACCCTGGGCGTCGAACACCGCCGTGACGGTGAGCTGCACCCACAGGGCCGTGCCGTCGGGCCGCAGGTAGCGCTTCTCGCGGTTCTCTCGCAGCACCTGCCCGGCCACCAGGCGGCGCAGCAGATCCTCGTCGTCGGCAAGATCCTCGGGATGCGTCAGCTCGCGGAAGCTGCCCGCGAGCAGCTCGTCGCGCGAGCGGCCCACGATCTCGCAGAAGCGCGCATTGACCTCGAGCAGCCGTCCGTCGGCACCGGTCTGGGCGATGCCGGCGCCGGCCATCTCGAAGCTGTGGCGCCAGCGTTCCTCGCTGGCGCGCAACGCGGACTCGGCGGCCCGCCGCTGGCGGTCGAGCTGCACCGACGCGATGATGCCGGCCATGCTCTGGAACAGCGGGTCGAGCGCGTCCAGCAGGGCGCGGTCGTAGCCCGGCCGCCGGTTCGCGAGGCCGATCATCCCGACCAGCTCGCTGCCGTAGTGCAGCGGCACGCCGAGGAAGGTGTTCAGCGCCTGGTGGCCTTGCGGCAGGCCGCCGCCGCGGCGCGGATCGTTCGGGGCGTCGTTGGCGATCACGGTCTCGCCGGTCACCAGGGCTGCGCCGAACAGCGTCTTCAGGTTGTGGAACTCCATGCCGTCGACGCGCTGGCGCTCGACCTGTTCGCGCGAGGCGGCGTCCCAGGCGATGTTGCTCAGCGTGAAGATCTTCAGGTAGGGCGTGCCGTCGGGCTGGCGCCAGACCTCGGCGATGAAACCGTACTCGCTCTCGCCGAGCCGCAGCAGTTCGGGCAGCAAGGCATCGAACACGCGGTGCGGCTCGGCACTGCGCACGAATCGCGATTGCAGCTGTCGGATGAGTGCACCCAGTTCAGGCATGGCGGCGTCGGGCGAGCTGCGACGTGGACACGGTGCACGGATCGTAAGTCACGCCCGACACGTGGAATACCCCAACGCGGTCGACCCCTCCGCGGGGGGATCCGGCGCGACGATCGCCGTCGGCCGCCGGAGCAGCGGCCCGTCGCCGCCCCGGCGGGCCGCCTCACGGGGCCTGGAGCGCTGGGTAGTCGGTGTAGCCCTTGGCGCCGCCGCCGTACAGCGTGTCGCGGTCGAGCGCCGCGAACGGTGCGCCCACGCGCAGCCGCTGCACGAGGTCGGGGTTGCTGATGAAGGGCCGGCCGAAGGCCACGACATCCGCCCGGCCGGCCGCCACCGCCTCGATCGCCATGTCGCGGTCGTAGCCGTTGTTCACGATCCATGGCGCCTTCACCCGAGCGCGCAAGGCCGCATAGTCGAACGGCGCGACGTCGCGCGGGCCGCCGGTCGCGCCCTCGATCACGTGCAGGAAGGCCAGCTTCAGCGGCGCCAGCTGCTCGGCCACGTGGTTGAACAAGGCCTGCGGATCCGAATCGAGTGCGGCGTCGTTGGCGGGCGTCACCGGCGACAGGCGCAACCCGGTGCGGCCGGCGCCGATCTCGGCGGTCACGGCGCGCATCACCTCGAGCAGCAGGCGCGCGCGGTTCTCGATCGAGCCGCCGTAGGCGTCGGTTCGGTGGTTGGTGCTGTCACGCAGGAACTGCTCGAGCAGGTAGCCGTTGGCGCCGTGCACCTCGACGCCGTCGAAGCCGGCCTCGATGGCGTTGCGCGCCGCCACGCGGTACTGCTCGACGATGCCGGGCAACTCGTCGAGCGCCAGCGCGCGTGGCGCCGACACGTCCTCGAAACCGTTGCGGGTGAAGGTCTTGCTCTTCGCGGCGATCGCCGACGGCGCGACCGGCACCTCGCCCTCGGGCAGCAGCGAGACGTGCGAGATCCGTCCGACATGCCACAGCTGCACCACGATCTTGCCGCCGCGCTCGTGCACCGCACGGGTCACTGCCTTCCAGCTCTCCACCTGCTCTCGGCTGTAGATCCCCGGTGTGTCGAGATACCCCTGGCCCAGCGGCGAGATCTGGGTGGCCTCGGTGACGATCAGGCCGGCGTCGGCGCGCTGGCGGTAGTACTCGACGGCCAGCGGCGACGGCACGCGCCCGGCGACGGCGCGGTTGCGCGTCAGCGGCGCCATCGCGATGCGGTTGCGAAGCTCGATGTCGCCGAGGCGGATCGGATCGAACAGGCTGGTCATGCGCAAATCCTTCACGGAACAAGTTGCAAGCACTCTAGAAGCACTGCAAAAGGCGCGCTGCTGCAGGCTTACTGGATTCGTGCTTGCGCCTAGGATCGCGCCCATGGCCATCGACAACGCCCTGCGCGCCCTTGACATCGACCTGCCGGCCTGCCCGCAGACCCTGGTGCAGCTGTCGCTGCTGATGCACGACGAGGACGCGAACCTGCAGTCCATCGGCGGACTGATCGAGACCGACATGGCGCTCGCGTCGGCCGTCGTCCGCACCGTCAATTCGGCCCTGTTCGGCCTGCTGCGGCGGGTCGAGTCGGTGCCCGAGGCGGTCCGCTATCTCGGCACCCGCGAAGTCGCGGGGCTGACCTTCGAGATCGGCCTGCGCGGCGCCTTCCCGCCCAGCCCGCTGCTGACCGCACTGTGGGCGCGCGCCGGCCGCCGGGGGCTGGCGATGGGCCGCGCGGCCCCCTCGCTCGACATCGACCCCTGGCTCGCGCACACCGCGGGCCTGTTCGCCGAAAGCGGTCAGGCGGCCCTGGTGGGCCATGACGCCCCCGGCTACGAGGCGCTGGTGGCGACCACCCCGAACCCGCTGGTGCAGCTCGAGGCCGAGGCGGTGACCTATGGCCTGAACCATGCTGCCCTGGGCGGCGCGCTGTGCCAGGCCTGGGGCCTGGCCGGCGACGTGGCCGCCAGCGTGCGGCTGCGCCCGATGGCGTTGCGTACCCTGGTTGCGCCGGAGGGCGACGATTTCGCGGCCCCGTGGCTGACCGAACCGCTGTCGGTGCAGCGTCTGCTCGCTCTCGGGGCGGCCGTCGATGCCGCGCTCGAAGGTCAGGGCGAGGACATGCTCGCCCGCGCCAGCGCCACGCTCGGGCCGCTGGCCGGACTCGACGCCGCGCTGCTGCACGAAGCCGTGGCGGCCAGCGTCGCACGGCTCGGCGACGCCTGAGCCGCTGATCCCGGTCCCCACCGCGCAGCGGCAACACGCTGCGCGCGCCGGCACGAGGCGCCCGGTACTGGCACGATGGCGGTCCTTGCGACTCCTTGCCGCCGCCACATGTCCGTCCCGATGAAACGCCGCTCCCTGTTGCTGGCGGCGCTGTGCGCGGCGGCCGCGCCCGTGCGGGCCGCCGACAAGGTGGTCTTCGCCACCAACTGGAAGGCGCAGGCCGCGCACGGCGGCTTCTACCAGGCGCTGGCCGACGGCACCTATGCGAAGTACGGTCTCGACGTGCAGATCCGTCCGGGCGGACCGCAGGTCAACAACCGGCCGTTGCTGCCGGCCGGCCGGATCGACTTCCTGATGACCGGCAACCTGCTGCACAGCTTCGACAACGTGAAGAACGGCGTGCCCACCGTCGTGGTGGCCGCGATGTTCCAGAAGGACCCGCAGGCGCTGTTCGCCCATCCCGGCCAGGGCGTGCGCGGCTTCGACGACCTGAAGAAGGCGCCGGTGGCCTGGATCGCGAAGGACGCGCAGTTCACCTGGTGGGCCTGGCTCAAGAGCGAACACGGCTTTCGCGACGAGCAGCTGCGCCCCTATGCCTACAACCTCGGCCCCTTCCTCGCCAACCCGAAGAGCATCCAGCAGGGCTACGCGGTCGAGGAGCCGGTCTCGATCGAGCAGCAGGGCGGCTTCAAGCCGCTCACCTTCCTGCTGGCCGACCACGGCTTCTCGACCTATTCGACGCTGATCGAGACCACGGCCGAGACGGTGGCGCGCAAGCCCGAACTGGTGCGGCGCTTCGTCGATGCGTCGATCGTCGGCTGGGTCACCTACCTGTACGGCGACCGCCGCCCGGGCGACGCGCTCATCCTGCGCGACAACCCGGACATGCGGGCCGAGACCATTGCCCGCTCGGTGGGGCTGATGAAGGAACTGGGCATCGTCGACTCGGGCGATGCGCAGACGCTGGGCATCGGCGCGATGAAGCCGGAGCGCATCCGTGACTTCCACGACAAGATGGTCCGGGCCGGGCTGTACCGGGCCAGCGAGGTGGACCTGGAGCGCGTGGCCACCACGCACTTCGTGAACCGCGGCACCGGCGTGGCGCTGATGCGGCAGCTGCGCGGGCGCTAGCCCGACGGTCTAGCGGGCGCGCCGCCGCCGGTTGCTGCAGGCGCGCAGCACCGTCACCAGCTCGGCCGCGTCGATCGGCTTGCCGAGGAAGCCGTCGGCGCCGGCGATCGTCGCGCGCACGCGGTCGCTGGGCGTCGACTGGGCGCTGACCAGCACCACCGTCGGCGCGCCCTTGCGGCGCTGCTTGATCTGCTGGCACAGCGCGAGGCCGTCCATGTCCTTCATCTCCACGTCGCTGAAGACGATGCGGAAGTGCGATGTCTGGAGGCGCTCGAGCGCGTCGGCGCCGCTCACCGCCGTCGTGACGCGGCAGCCCAGCTTCTGCAACTGCACCTGCAGGAGCCGGCGCGCGATATCGATGTCGTCGACCACCAGCACATCGATGTCGAAGTGCGTCTCGTCCGCGGCGCGCGGCCGCCGGGCCGGACGCGCGGCGGCGGACTTCGGCGCATAGGGGTCGGCCACCGCCTGGCGCGCCAGCACCAGGGTCTCGAGCGCGCGCGCCACCTGTCGCGCGTCGATCGGGCGGTGCAGGTGCATCACTGCGCCGTCCGGCACCTGCTGGCCGATGACCACGGCCGCGGCCATGCGGGCGGCGGCGCGCACCTCCTCGACGGCGGCCGGCCGATCGCCATCGACCACGCAGAAGTCGCTGTCGGCCAGCGAGGCGGCCGGCTCGAAGGCGGGCGTCTGCCCCGCTGCCAGCCGGAAATAGCTCTCGAGCGCTTGTTGCTCGAAGGCACTGAATCCCACCAGTGCCACGCGGTGCCTCGGGGTCACGACGGGCGGGGGCATGGGAGGCGGAGCGGTTCGCGCATGGATCGGATGCTCCGCTGCGCTGGCGGGCGCGTCAATCCCACGCCGAGCGAAGTGCCGGATGTCGGCGCGCACCGACCGGGCCTAGCATCGGCGCAATCACCACCGCGCGGCCTACCGGGAGTCCTGCATGACCACCACCACGATCTACGATTTCGAGGCCCGGTCCATCGACGGCCGGACCGTCTCGCTGGCCGGCTACCGCGGCAAGGTGCTGCTGATCGTCAACACCGCCAGCGCCTGCGGCTTCACGCCGCAGTTCGCCGGTCTCCAGTCGCTGTGGCAGGCCTACGGCGAGCGTGGGCTGGCGGTCCTGGGCTTTCCGAGCAACGAGTTCGGCGGGCAGGATCCCGGCAGCAACGACGAGATCGCCAGTTTCTGCCAGCTGAACTACGGCGTCAGCTTCCCGATGATGGCCAAGGTCGAAGTCAACGGCGCCGGCGCCCATCCGCTCTACCAGTGGCTCACCGGCGAGGCCAAGGGCCTGCTCGGGACGCGGGCGATCAAGTGGAACTTCACCAAGTTCCTCGTCGGGCGCGACGGCCGCGTCCTCGGGCGCTATGCGCCGACCGACAAGCCCGAGAGTCTGACGCGCGACATCGAGGCCGCGCTCGCCGCCTGAGGTCGCGCGCGCTCAGCCGCGGTCGATCGACAGCACGACCATGGTCTGGTTCAGCAGCTGGTAGGCCACCTCGCCGAAGGTCATCGGGCCGGTGATGGGCCCGGTGCGCTTGCCTTCGAGTCCGGAGTAGAGATAGTTCAGGATGCAGTTGCAGCTCCAGCCGACCTGCCCGCTGTCGGCGGGCAGCGCACCGACCAGCGCCTGCTCGTAGTGGTCCATCGGACGCGCGAAACGGTACTCGATGTCGTCGAACACCGGAGCGTAGAAGTCGACGCGGTGGTCGGCCTCGTCGATGCCCTTGAACGACACGTTGACCATCGCGCCGGAGTAGTCGGCCACCAGGGGCCAGCGTGTGTCGACCGCGTTGCGCTTCAGGTAATCGGCGAAGTTGACCGGTTTGCCGTTGACCAGGCAGTCGTGCGCGTGGAACCCGGCCTCGGTGAAGCGGATGCGATCGCCATCGCCCTGCTCGAACAGGTTGACGATGTCCAGCCGTGCCAGCTGATCCTCGGGCAGCGGCAGGTGCATCACCAGCGCGCGCTCGCCGTCGAACTCGCCGGTCTCGCCGTTGACGACGACCGGTGCCGCCTTGCCGAGATCGTCGAGGTGGATGCCGGCGATCCAGCCGAGCAGCGGCTTCAGGTACATGTCCTCGTACTGCGGCGCCTCGCGCGCGAACTGCGAGTGCACGGCCGAGAAGGCCGGAATGATGATCAGCGAGTAGCCATTGGCCGGGCCGTCGACGCACACGTTCGGCAGGCTCTTCGCGTCGTACCAGCGCAGCGTCGATTCGAGGGCGGCGCCGGGCAGCGCCGCGACGAACACCTGCTCACGCGTGGTGCGCCCGCCGTCCTGTCCCATGAAGTAAGGGATGCTGCCGCCGATCCAGCGGCCACGCGGCAGCCGGCGCAGCAGTGCCTCCTCGCCGGCGACCATGTAGCGGCCGTGGCTGCGCAGCAGCACGCCGGCTTCCTCGACGGACATCAGCGCGCCGGTGGCCGGGCGCAGCGACGATGAGGGTCGTGCGGTCATGGCCTCATCCTAGTTTCAGTTGCGCCAGCTCGTGCGACAGCACCCGCTCGTTCTTCACGAAATAGCGGTGCAGGTCGCGCAGCTTCAGCAGCCGCACCTCGTCGTCGGAGATGAGGTCGAGCTGCGAGCGCACCCGCGTGAGCATCAGCTTCAGGCTCAGCACGCGGATGTCGAGCTGCAGGTCGCCGTTGGCGAGCCGCAGCCAGATCGGGTCGGTGACGTCGGGCACGTCGCCGGTGGCGTCGGGCGTGGCGCTCGGCAACGTGGCGGCCACTGCGGCCGGCGGCGCCGCGGCGTGGGCGGTGTCGGTGCGCGTCGGTGGTGCTGGGTTCGACGCGGCCTGCACCTGGGCGCGGCCGTTGTCGAGCGCGAAGCGGTAGCGCCAGACGTCATTCAGCGACAGCTTCATCAGACTGCAGATCGCCTGCAGCGACACGCCCTCGTTGAAGAAGGCGAACACCTGCTGCGCCAGCGCCGTGGTGAACGGCATGCCCGGGTCGCCCATCCACGGCAGCTTGTCGACCTCCGAGGTCGACGGGATCGACACGTGCAGGAAGAAGCGCACCGGCCCGAGCGACAGGTGCTGCCACATGTGCTGCTGCAGGCGCACCGGCACGCCCTTCTTCGGGCGGCCGAACCAGCCGCGCTCCACCTGTGGGCCGATCCACACGTCGCAACGGCGCTTGCGAAGGTCCAGTTGATAGTCGCTGATCTCCCATGGCCCGTCGACCAGCAACAGGTGGCGCAGCAGCGACTTGTCGACTCCGATCATGAGCATGTCTCCTCGTGGCGCGTCGTCCCGGGCCTTCGATGACGAGACCCGGGCGGGCGGCGTGTTGTGCCGGCTGCCATTGCAAGTGCAGGGCCACGATCGGCCGTCGGCGCCGCGCGGGCCGGAAAGGCGCGGCCCTTGTCCAGAAACGCACGAACCTGCGGCCCCTGCGCGACCATTCCGCCGGTCGGGCGACGGATTCCGTCGGCGGGACGTCGCGGCCACGGCGCAAGCTGTGCTGCGCGGGTGCTCCGCGGTGAAGCGAGGGGATGCTGCGGCCTCAGGGTTTGTTCCGATCCGCCAGGGCTGCCTCGATAATCCGGCCTCCTCCGTCTTCACCCCCGCCGCCATGTTCCAGCACGTCGAAGCCTATCCCGGCGACCCGATCCTGAGCCTCAACGAAGACTTCCAGAAGGATCCGCGCGCGGGCAAGGTCAACCTCAGCATCGGCATCTACTTCGACGATGCCGGCCGCATCCCGGTGCTGGATTCGGTGCAGCGCGCCGAGGCCGAACTGCTGACGCGCGGCGGCACCAAGTCCTACCTGCCGATCGAGGGCGCTGCCAATCTGCGCAACGCCGTGCAGGCTCTGCTGTTCGGCGCCGACCACGAGGCGGTGACCGGCCGGCGCATCGCGACGATCCAGTCGGTCGGCTCCAGCGGCGGGCTCAAGGTCGGCGCCGACTTCCTCGTGCGCTACTTCCCCGGCAGCGCGGTCTGGGTCAGCGATCCGACCTGGGACAACCACCGCGCGATGTTCGAGGGCGCAGGCCTGACGGTGAACACCTACCCCTACTACGACCCGGCGACCGGGGGGCTGAAGTTCGACGCCATGCTCGCCGCGCTGCGCGGGCTGCCGCCCCGGAGCATCGTGCTGTTGCATGCCTGCTGCCACAACCCGACCGGCGTCGACCTGAGCGGGGCACAGTGGGAAGCGTTGATCCCGGTGCTGCGCGAGCGGCAACTTCTGCCTTATCTGGACCTGGCCTACCAGGGCTTCGGCGACGGCATCGAGGCCGATGCCCACGCGGTGCGCGCGCTGGCGTCGGCCGGCCTGAGCTTCTTCGTCGCCAACTCCTTCAGCAAGAGCATGAGTCTGTATGGGGAGCGGGTCGGCGCATTGAGCGTCGTCTGCCCCGATGCCGCGCAGGCCGACAACGTGCTCGGGCAGCTCCGCGCCACGGTACGCCGAAACTATTCCAGCCCGCCGATCCACGGCGGCCAGCTGGCCGCGCTGGTGCTCGGCGAGCCGGCGCTGCGGGCCCGGTGGGAAGGCGAGCTCGCCGCGATGCGCGACCGCATCCTGGCGATGCGCCGCGCGCTGCACGCCGCCCTCACCGCCCGCCTGCCGGGTCGGGACTTCGGCTACTTCCTCAGCCAGCGCGGCATGTTCAGCTACACCGGCCTGAGCGCGGCCCAGGTCGACCTGCTGCGCGAGCGGCATGCCGTCTACCTGGTGCGCTCCGGCCGCATGTGCGTGGCCGGGCTCAACACTGGCAACGTGCAGACGGTCGCCGAGGCGATGGCCGCAGTGCTGGGCGGCTGAATGCAGGCGGTCGGGCACCGAAGGAGGCTGCGATGAGCGACGACAACCCGAGTGCGATCTCCCATGTCTCGATCGGCAGCAACCGCTTCGAGTCGGCGCGCGACTTCTACGACGCGGTGCTCGCCACGCTCGGCGTGCGGCGCCTGATGGAGCACTCCGGCGCCGCGGCGTACGGCAAGGTCTACCCCGAGTTCTGGCTGCAGACACCGATGGACGGCGCGCCGGCCTCGGTCGGTAACGGCAGCCACGTCGGCTTCCTGGCGGCGAGCCGCGCGCAGGTCGATGCCTTCTACGCGGCGGCGGTGGCGGCAGGTGCCCGTGGCGACGGCCCGCCCGGCCCGCGCCCGCACTACGGCGCGCCCTACTACGGCTGCTTCGTGCGCGATCTCGATGGCCACAAGATCGAGGCCTCGTTCTGGGACGAGGCGCTGGCGAGCCCCACCACGCCGGGCGGCTGAGCCGCCGCCCGTGCCGCTCAGACCCAAGGCGCTGCCAAGCCCTCGCGTTCGAACACCTGCCGCACCGCGGGCCGGTCGAGCACGCGCTGGAGGTAGGCTCCCAGTGCCGGCCGCGCGCGGGCCGGGTGCGCGAAATGGCGCGTCCAGCGGCACAGCATCAGCGCATAGGCATCGACCGCGCCGTAGCGTGCGCCCAGCAGCCAGGGCCCGCCGTGGCGCTGCAGTTCGGCCTCCAGCAGATCGAGCAGCGCGCCGGTGCGGCCCTCGGCGCAGGTCTTGAGCTCGGCCGCCCCAGCATCGTTGCCGTCGGTGAGCCAGCGCTCGGGGTAGAAGAACACCATCAGCGTGGCCTGCAGCGTGTTCGTCAGCCACACCAGCCACTTGTAGAAGTGCGCCCGCTCGTCGCTGCCCGGCGGCGGCGCCAGAGCCGCCTGCGGATGGCGGTCGACCAGGTGCAGGCAGATCGCCGCACTCTCGTAAAGCACCAGGTCGCCGTCGACCAGCACCGGCACGCGGCCGTTCGGGTTGAGCGCCAGGTAGGCCGGCGAGCGGTGTGCCTGCGCCGCGGTATCGACCGGCCGCAGCACGAAGGGCACGCCGATCTCGGTCAGCAGGATGTGCGGTGCCATCGCCGCGGTGCTGGGGGCATGGTGGAGTTCGATCATCGGGGCCTCGTCAGGAGACGGATTCCGTGAACCGCTCGGGCGTGGCGGCCGTGCGCGTGGCGCGGCTGGCCAGCGTGTTGAGCGCCAGGCCGCCCAGCACCAGCGCGGTCGCACCCAGCTTCCAGCCCGGCAGGCTCTCGCCGAGCAGCAGCGACGAGGCCGCCATGCCGAACACCGGGACCAGCAGCGCGGCCGGCGCCACGGTCGCGGCCGGATGGCGCGCCAGCAGCCAGTTCCACGCGCCGTAGCCGAACAGCGTGTTGCCCAGCGCCTGCCACGCCACCGCGGCCCAGGCGCCGGCGCTGGCCTGCGACAGGCTCGTGACGATGCGCGCCGGGCCCTCGATCAGCAGGCTCAGCAGCGCCAGCGCGGGCGCGGCGAACACGCTGATCCAGACCATGAAGCCCAGCATGTCGACCCGGCCGACCGATCGGGCCACCATGTTGGCGCCAGCCCAGCACAAGGCGGCCGTGAGCACCAGCGCCAGGCCCAGCGCCGTGATGCTGTGCTGGTCGATGTGGCCGGCGATCAGCGCCATGCCGGTGACCGCGAGGCCGAGGGCCAGCCCCTGCAGCGGCCGCGGCCGCTCGCCGTCGAGCAGCATCGCCAGCACGATGGTGAAGAACACCTGCGTCTGGATCACCAGCGAGGCGAGGCCCGGCGAGATGTCGGCGCGCATCGCGTACAGCATCAGTCCGAACAGGCCCAGGCCGTGCAGCGCACCGAAGCCGGCCAGCTTGTGCCAGGGCACGGCCGGTCGCTTGATGAACAGCAGCAGCGGGAACGCAGACAGCGCGAAGCGCAGCGTCGTGAACAGCAGCGGCGGCAGCTCGGCCAGGCCCCACTTGATGACGACGAAGTTGGTGCCCCAGACCGCGACCACGGCCAGGGCGAGCAGCAGGTGCGGAAGCGGCATGGCGGCAGTTTAGGAGCCGCGACCGGCGCCGCGCCGCGGTGGGGACAAGGACCGCCGCGCGGTCTCAGGCGCGACGATAGGCGGCCACCCGCGCATGCAGGCCGCGGCGGCCGACGCTGCGCACCAGGTCCGCGAGGTCGGCGTCGGCGGTGTCGGCGTCGGTCAGCGCGAACAGCGTGCGCAGGCTGGCCGCATCGAGCTTGCGGGTCGATTCCACCAGGGCGTCGACCCGTGCTTCCGGCCCTTCGGCGTCCACGAGTTCGGTGAGCAGCCCGCAATGCAGCGCCGCCGCGGCATCCAGCTCCTCGTTGTGCAGCAGGATGGCGCGTGCGCGCTCCGCGCCGGTGATGGTCGCGAGACGCCGCGTGCCGAGCGCGACGCCGAACTGGAAGCCGGGGAACCTGAACCGCGCCGCCGGCGTGCCGATGCGCACGGCACACGCGCAGGCGATGTCGGCGCCGGCGCCGAAGGCCGCGCCGGCCACCCAGGCGATGGTGAGGAAACGCGCCTGGCGCAGTCGCGCGAGCAGTTCGTTGATGCGCACGAAGCGCAGCAGCAGGTCGCCTTCGGACAACTGCTCGTAGCCGGTGAAATCGAAGCCCGCGCAGAAGTTGCGGCCCTCGCCGCGGATCACCAGCGCCAGGGTCTCGGGGCCGATCGCGTCGAGGCTGGCGTGCAGGTGGTCGACCAGGGCCGCCGACAGGGCGTTGGCCTTGTCGGGGCGGTTGAGGCACAGCGTGCGCACGCCCTCGGCGGTGGGCGGCGACAGCAGCGCGAGTTCGCTCATCGCAACCACTCCCGGGCGACGGCCTCGGTGTGCTCGCCCAGACGCGGCGGGCGGGCGTCGACCGAGAACTCGTAGCCCGCGATGTGCACCGGAAAGCCGATCGTCGGCGTCTTCAGTCCGTTGGGCAGCTCGAGCTCGGAGACCCAGCCACGCTCCTTGACGTGCGGGTCGGCCAGGATGTCGGCGAAGTCGTTGATCGGTGCACAGGGCACGCCGCGCCGGTCGAACTCGACCAGCCAGTCGGCGGCGCTGCGGCGCGCGAAGTGCGGCTGCAGCAGGGCGGCGAGCTCGCGCTGGTTGGCCGCGCGCTGGGTCTGCGTCACGAAGCGCGGGTCGTCCTCGAGCTGCGGCTGGCCCACCGCCGCGCACACCTCGCCCCACAGCTTGTCGTTGCCGGCCGCGATCACGAAGGGCTTGTCGCTGCCCTCGAAGGCCTGGTAGGGCGCATTGCGCGGGTGGGCCGAGCCGAGCCGCTGCGGCGCCCGGCCGGTGCCGAAGTACTCGCTGATCTGCAGCGCCGAGATGCCTAGCATGCAGCCGAGCATCGAGCAGTCGATCTGCGTGCCGACGCCGGTGCGCCGCACCTCCATCACGGCAGCGAGGATGGCGTACGCCGCGTACAGCCCGGCGGTGAAGTCGGCCACCGGCACGCCGCACTTCACCGGGATGCTGTCGTTCTCGCCGGTCACGCTCATCAGCCCGCTGATGGCCTGGACCGTCACGTCGAAGGCCCCCTTCTTCGCGTAGGGACCGTCCTGGCCGTAGCCGGTGACCGAGCAGTACACCAGCTGCGGGCGGCGCTCGCGCAGCGCTTCGTAGCCCAGGCCCAGGCGCTGCATCACGCCCGGACGGAAGTTCTCCAGCACGATGTCGGCCGCCGCGCACAGCTCACGCACCCGCGCCACGTCGGCCGGGTCCTTGAGGTTGGCCGCGATGCTGCGCTTGTTGCGGTTGAGCGAGGCGAAGTTGCCGCTGTAGGCCTCGGCGTCGGGCGCGGCACGCATCAGCGGCGGCCACTGGCGCATGCCGTCGCCGCCGTCGCTGTTCTCGACCTTCACCACGTCGGCGCCCAGGTCGGCGAGCAGCATCCCGCAGAACGGCACCGTGACGATCTGGCCGAACTCGAGCACCCTGAGGCCTGCGAGGGGTCGAAAGGAATCAACTGACATATCCGCTCCTACTGAATCAAACATCTTTCGCGGGTCGCCGGGCCGCCGGCGGGTGCGACCGGCCCTAGACCGAGAGGTGGCGCTTCTGCGTCTCCTTGTCGTCCATCAGCGCCTTGGCCGAACCTTCGTGGACCACCAGGCCGTTGCTGAGCAGGTAGACGCGGTCGGCCAGCGTCAGGCAGGCCTTGACGTTCTGCTCGACGATCACGATCGTCTGGCCTTCCTTCGCCAGCCGGCCCACCACTTCCATCAGCGCGCGCACGATGATCGGCGCCAGCCCCTCGAACGGCTCGTCGAGCATCAGCAGGCGCGGCGACTGGATCAGCGCCCGCGCGATCGACAGCATCTGCTGCTCGCCGCCCGACAGGTGCCGCCCGTGCGACTTCTTGCGCTCGCCCAGGCGCGGGAACACCTCGTACATCGCGTCGATGGTCAGGGGCTTGGCGCAGCCCATCGCGGCGAGGACCAGGTTCTCCTCCACTGTCAGGCCGGCGAACACGCGGCGGTCTTCCGGCACCAGCTGGATGCCGGCGCGCGCCCGGCCTTCCGGCGAGGCGTCGCGCAACGCGCGACCGGCGTACTCGATGACGCCGGACTTCGGCTCCAGCAGCCCCATCACGGTCTTCAGCGTGGTGGTCTTGCCCGAGCCGTTGCGGCCGAGCAGTGCGACCACCTCGCCCTCGGCGACGCGCAGGTTGATGTCGTGCAGCACATGCGATTCGCCGTAGCAGGAGTTGACGTCGCGCAGCGAAAGCAGGTCAGTCTTCATCGCGACCTCCCATGTAGGCGGAGTGGACGATCGGGTTCTCGCGGATCTCCGCCGGCGGCCCGACGGCGAGGTTGCGGCCCATGTGCAGCACCGCGATGCGGTCGGCCAGGCCGAACAGCGCGTCCATGTCGTGCTCGACCACCAGCGTGGTGCGCCCGATGCTGGCCGCCTTGATCACGCCCACCACCTGCACGCGCTCCTCGGGGCTGAGGCCGGCCAGCGGCTCGTCCAGCAGCAGCACGTCGGGCTGGGTGGCCAGCGCGATGCCGATCTCGAGCCGGCGCTTCTCGCCGTAGGACAGGTCGGACACCGGCCCGCCCAGCCGGTCGGACAGGCCCATCATCGCCAGCAGCCGGTCGGCGTCCTTCATCAGTTCGCCATCGCGCTTGACCGAGGCCATCACGTCGAAGCGGAACGCGCCGCGCTGGCGCGCCAGCAGCGGCACCAGCAGGTTCTCGCGCAGGCTGAGCTCGGGGTAGACCTGCACGATCTGGTAGCTCTTGCTGATGCCCATCGCGCAGGCCTCGCGCACGCCCACGCCGGTGATGTTCCTGCCGCGGAAATGCACCTCGCCGCTGGTGGCCGGCATCTCGCCGGTGAGGATGCGGAACAGCGTGCTCTTGCCGGCGCCGTTCGGGCCGATCAGGCCCATGATCTCGCCCTCGCGCACCGACAGGCACACGTCCTCCAGCGCCACCAGGCCGCCGAACTGCTTGCGGATGTGGCGTGCCTCGATCGCCGGCACGCCATCGTCCGAGGCGGCAGCGCGTGGCGACGCAGCGGCCGTGCCCGCCGTCGCGGCGAAGAAGTCGGCCGGCGGTGCCGCCGGCACGAACGCGGCGAGCTTCTCGGTGGCCGCCGCGGCGGCCGCGGCCGCCGCCATCCGCCGCTTGTAGAAGACATGCTGGATCTCGCCGACGATGCCGCGTCGCATCGTCGTGACGGCCAGGATGAACAGCGCGCCGAGGATCAGCTTCCACATGCCGCCGATGCCGGGGATCTGCTGCAGGATGTCGCGCAGGTAGATCCACACCGCCGCGCCGACCAGCGGGCCGATCAGCGTGCGCACACCGCCGACCACCGTCTGCATGACCACCTGGCCCGAGGTGTCGAGCGCGAACGCATCGGGGCCCACGTAGCTCTGGAAGATGCCCATCAGCGTGCCCGCCAGGCCGGCGTAGCCGGCCGCGACGACGAAGGCCGCCATCTTGTAGCGCTGCACGTCGTGCCCCACCGCCAGCGTGCGCTCGGGGTTGATGCGCGTGGCGTTGAGCACCCGGCCGAACGGCGAGGTCACCACGCGTCGCGCGAACCAGAACGTGGCGACGAAGATCGTCGCGATCACCGCGTACATGCCCCAGCCCGAGGCGAGCTCGAAGCTGCGGTCGCCGAACTGGAACACCGGGTGCGGCACGCCGGGCAGGCCGTTGTCGCCGCCGGTCCAGCGCGACAGCACCGAGTGCTGGATGAAGAAGCACAGCTCGCCGATCGCGAAGGTGATCATCGAGAAGTAGATCCCCACGCGCTTGAGCGCCACCATCCCGACCAGCACGCTGAACAGCATCGACGCCACCACACCGGCGCCGATCGCCAGCAGGAAGTTCGTCACCAGCCCGCTGACCAGCAGGTAGGCGGTCACGAAGCTGCCGGTGCCGAAGAACGCCGCCTGGCCGAACGACAGCATGCCGGCGTAGCCGAACAGGATGTCGAAGCCCAGGCCGAAGATGCCCCACAGCAGGATGCGGATCGCGGTATCGACCGAGCCGCCGCCTGCCAGCAGCAGGAAGGGCATCAGCGCGAGCGCGAGGACGATCCAGCACTCGGTCGGCAGCGAGACCGCCAGCCGCCGCACGCCGCCCGCGCGGGCGGCCAGTTGTTGCGCCGTCATTTCCGTCCCTCCACGCCCATCAGGCCGCGCGGGCGGACCGCCAGGATCGCCACCATGGTCAGGAACAGCGCCACGTCGCTGTAGGCGGCCTCGAAGATCGCCGTCAGTGTCTGGATCTGGCCGGCGATGAAGCCGCCGATGATGGCGCCGGGGAAGGACCCCAGGCCGCCGATCACCACCACCACGAAGGACTGCACCATGAAGCGCGCGCCGACGTCCGGGTTGATCGAGACGATCGGCGCCATCACCACGCCGGCCAGCCCGACGGCCAGCACGCCGATCGCGAACACCACCGCCTTGATCTGGGCCGCGCGCAGGCCGAGGATGCGCACCATCAACGTGTCCTCGATCGCGGCACGCACGATCAGGCCGAGCCGGGAGTGGTAGAGCAGCAGGTAGAACACCAGCAGCGAGAGCGCGGCGATGCCGAACACCACCAGCCGGTATTCCGGGTAGATCACCGGGCCGATCGACACGGCGCCGGCGGCCCAGTCGGGCGACGGCATGGCGCGGCCGACGCCGCCGAAGATGGCGCGCAGTGCCTCCACGATGACGATGCCCAGGCCGAAGGTCAGCAGGATCTGGTCCTCGTGGGGCCGCTGGTAGAAGCGGCTGATCAGTCCGCGCTCGATGACGAAGCCGAAGGCGCAGGTCACGGCCGCGCCGATCACCACGGCAGCGAGGTAGGAGCCGGTCCATTCGAACGCCAGCCAGCCGGCGTAGGCGCCGATCGCGAAGAACGCGCCGTGCGCGAAGTTCACGAGGCCGAGCGTCCCGAGGATGATGGTCAGGCCGCAGCCGACGAGCGCCAGCGTGCCGCCGAGCACCAGGCCGTGGAACACCTGCGATATGACGAGAGGGAGAGGTGGCATGGGAGCCTCCATGGGCCCGCCGCGTGAGCGGCGGCGGGCGGGTCGGATGGATCGGGCGGATCGGCGGCGGACCGGCGCGCTGCGGCGGCGGTCGCGCTGCCGCGGAACCTCAGGTGAGTTCGCCCATCTTGCAGGTGCCCTGGTCGAGCGGCGTCACGGCGTCGGCGCCGGGGATCATCTTGATCACCTCGTAGTAGTCGTCCTTGGACTTCATCTCGGAGGGCTTCTTGCCGCGCATCACCGGGACCGGGCGGACCAGCTGGTGGTCCTCGGGACGGTACATCACGTCGCCCAGCGTGGTCCTGATCGGCACGCGCGCCTCGAGGGCCTTGATGACCTCCGGCGGGTAGAAGGTCTTGGCGCGCTCCACCGCCACCGCCCAGATCAGCATCTGCGAGTAGGCGATGTGCGCCGGCCAGTAGGGCTTGTAGTTGTGCTTGGCCTGGAAGTCGTCGACGAACTGCTTCGCGAGCTCGTTGCTCTCGGCCAGCGACCACCAGAAGTCCATCACGCCCAGAATGTCCTGCGTCACCTCGGGGCCCAGCTGCTGCGCAAGGAAGGGCTGCAGCGTCGGCACCACCAGGGCGGCGTTCTTCATGACACCGAAGTTCTTGGCCTGCTTGATGGACACCGAGCAATCGTTGCCGACCGTGCAGTTCACGAACACGTCGGCGCCGCTGTTGGCGATGTTGAGCAGGTAGGTGCTGAAGTCGGCGGTGCCGATCGGGCAGACCTGCTTGGACACCGTCTTCCAGCCCATCGGCTCGGTCAGCCGCGCCATCGATTCGAACTGCGTGTGGCCGAAGGTGTAGTCGGGCACCAGGTAGGCCACCTTCTTGCCCTTGCCCAGGCGCTCGGCCAGCACCGGGGCCAGCGCGCGCGACGCCATGGTGGTGCTGGGCTGCGAGCGGAAGCTGTAGCGCTGGCAATCCTTGCCGGTCACGTCGTCCGAGCCGGCCGGGCCGGCCATGTAGAGCACCTTCTCGCGCTGCGCCAGCTTGCCGAGCGCGACGGTCACCGCGCTGCTGTAGCAGCCGGTCATCAGGATCGCCTTGTTGTTGCGGAGGAAACGGGTCTGTCCCTGGATCGCCGATTCGGCCTTGGCCTCGGTATCGACCACGCCGAAGGTGATGGTCTTGCCCAGGACACCCTTGCCCTTGAGCTCGGGGATCTTGCCGGCCAGCTTGCCCGAGTTCAGGTGCTCGAACGCCAGCTCGAAGCCGAGCTGCTGGTCCTTGCCTTCGGCCGAGAACGCCCCGGTCAGGGGTACCGACACGCCGACGAATACCGAGCTGCCCTCCGTACCCGCCGGAAAGTTGCCGAGCGGCGGGAAGCTCTGCGCTCGCGCGTCGCGCATCGCGCCGGGCAGCAGGCCCAGCCCGCTCGCGGCCGCGGCGGACAGCACGAGGCTCCGGCGCAGGGTGTCGGGGGTTGCGTCGAACGCGATAGGTCGCTTGTTTGTCACCTCGATCTCCTTTCGGGAAAACCACCGACAGACCTGCCCGGGCTCTGCCGGCCCGGTGCAGCGATGTCAGCCATTGATCGGCCGACTCCGGCCGACCGCCTGACGCCGCGTGCGCGGCGCCTTGTTCACTCTGCGGGCACCATCTCGAACTCGTCCTTGCTGGCCCCGCAGTCGGGGCAGCTCCAGCTGTCGGGCACGTCGGCCCAGGCGGTGCCGGGCGCGATGCCTTCCTCCGGCAGGCCGGCCGCCTCGTCGTAGACGAAGCCGCACAGCACGCAGCGCCACTTCAGGGAGTTCATGCAGCGACCGCCTGCGACGTCGGTTGAGCCTCGGCGGCCACCATGTCGCGCACGATCTCGCGGGCCTTGAGGATGCCGGTGTCCGCGCGCAGGTGCATCTCGCCGAGGTAGTGCGTGTCGGCCAGGTCGAGCATCTTCTGCTGCTCGGTCAAGGCCCACAGGTCCTGGGCGATCACGCCGGGGAACTTCTCGGCCACGCGCGCCACGGTCGACACGCTGGGATCGGCCGGCCAGCGGTGGCCGGCGCGACAGGCGGCGATGACGCGCCAGCGGTGATGGCGTTCGTCGATCGGCGTGATCAGGTGCGTGAGGATGTAGCCTCGTTCGTCCTCGGTCTCCAGCCGCCCGGGCGGCGCGCAGCGCAGGTCCACGCGGATCGCCGCGGGCGAGATCATGCTGTGGGAATGGTGGCGGTCGACCAGTTCGTAGCCGAAGAAGTCTTCCAGGTAGGGCGGGTGGCGGTAGGACTCGGCCTTGCGCACCGAGGTCACCGACCGATTGCCCTGCACCCCGTCATGGGAGAACTCGACCGGGATCTCGCTGTTGGCGATGTCGCCGATGTTGCCGTCGTGCAGCGGGTAGAAGTGGCTGATGTCGAGCAGGTTCTCGATCAGCAGCAGGTAGTTCGTCGGCACCTCGGCGTTCTGCACGCGGATGGCTTCCCATTCGGGACTCGCGAGCTCGGGGATGCGCGGCGGGCGCAGCGTCGGGTTCGCGTCGTCGCCCATCCAGATCCAGACCATGCCGTCCTGTTCGACGATCGGATAGGGCCGCAGCTTCGCGCGGCTGGGGATCGCGCGGCCCGGTTGCGACGGGATCTTCACGCACTTGCCGGCGCTGTCGAAGCAGAGGCCGTGGTACGCGCATTCGAGCGTGCCGTCGGCGAGCAGCTTGCCCGCGGCGAGCGGCATCCGCTTGTGGCAGCAGCGGCCGTCGAAGGCGACGACCTCACCGCCCGCTTCCGGGCGCCACAACACCAGCGGCAGGCCGACGATCGTCTGGCCGACCAGCTGGCCGGGCGCGAACTCGTCGCTGGTTCCTGCGACGTACCAGAGGTTTCGGATCAGGGTCTCTTTCACTTGGATCTCCACGGAAGAGTGCAGAAAGCTCGATCGGCCGGGGCGTGTTGCCGATCGATGTCGACAAAGATGTTCTAAATAATGGAACAGCGTTTCGAATTGATGAAACAATGCTAGCAGTGCCTGACGCAGTGTCAACATTGATCGGCATCCGGATATACGCTTAGGCCGCGCCGTGGAGGTCCGGGAAATCAAGCATTTCCCATGGAGTGGAAAGCGAACGATGGACCGATCGTTCTGTCGGATCGGTGCGTGGTGCCGGGCCGGGTTCTTGACAGCGCGCAGGCACAGACCTAAGCTCTTGGCACAAAGTATCAATATTCAGAACAACACTGAACACGCATGGACACCACTTTCGTGAAGGGCCTCCAGGTGATCGAGGCGCTGGCGACGCACCCGCAGCTGACGGGCGTGACGGAGCTGGCGAAGCACCTGGGACTGACCAAGAGCAATGCACACCGGCTGCTTCAGACGCTGGTGGCCTGCGGCTACGTCCGCAACCTCGAGCAGAGCGGCAAGTACGAGCTGACGCTCAAGCTGTGGGAGCTGGGCGCCGCGGTGGTGGGGCGGCTGGACCTGAAGACGGTGGCGGTCGAGTACATGGAGCGCCTGTGCCAGCTGTCGGGAGAGACGGTGCACCTGTCGGTGCTCGAGGGCACCGAGGTGATCTACCTCGACAAGGTCGACAGCCCGCATCCGGTGCGGGCCTATTCGCGGGTCGGCGGTCGGGCTCCGGCCTACTGCGTGGCCACCGGCAAGGCGCTGCTTTCGTACGCCTCGGCCTCGCTGATCGACCAGATCTCGCTCGAGCTCAAGCCGTTCACGCCCTACACCCTCACCACGCCGAACGAGCTGCGCAACGAGCTCGAGAAGCAGCGCCAGCTGGGCTATGCCGTCAACCGCGGCGAATGGCGCGACGGCGTGTGCGGCATCGCGGCGCCGATCTGGAATGCCGGGGGCCACGTGTGCGCGGCGATCGGCGTCTCCGGTCCGTCCGACCGCTTCAAGCCGCGCAACCTGAAGCTGCTGGCCCCCACCGTCGTCAGCGTGGCCCAGCAGATCTCCGCCCGTCTGGGCTACCGGCCGCAGCGCGAGACCGCGGCGGCGACCGCGGGCGTGGCCGAGCTGGCGGCGAGCGCGGCCTGACGACCGACGCGCGCCGGCCGCGCGCCGGCGATGTCACGGATCACCTCTCTCCTTTTCCACTCTTCCCGGACCCCTGCAATGAGCCCCATCGTCGTGATCGGAAGTGGCCTGGCCGGGTACACGGTGGCCAAGGAACTGCGCAAGCTCGATCGGGGGGTGGCGGTCACGCTCGTCACCGAGGATGACGGCGCGTTCTACTCGAAGCCGATGCTGTCGAACGCCTTCGCGCTGAAGAAGGCCCCGGCGGCGCTGGCCACGGCGGCCGCTGCCCAGTTGGCCGGCGACTACGGGATCGAGATCGTGGCCGGCCACCCGGTCCAGCGCATCGACCGTGCGGCGCGCACGATCGAGGTGGCGGGCCGCGATCTCGCCTACGACCGCCTGATCCTGGCTGTCGGAGGGCGGCCGATCCGGCTTCGGCTGGCCGGCGATGCCGCCGACCGCGTGCTGAGCGTCAACCACCTGGCCGACTACCAGCACTTCCGCCGGCACCTGGAAAGCCATCCGCGCGTGGTGATCCTCGGTGCGGGCCTGGTCGGCTGCGAGTTCGCCAACGACCTCGCCGCGGCCGGCCACGCCGTCGACGTGATCGACATCGCCCCGCGTGCGCTGCCGCGCTTCTGGCCGGACCCGATGGCGCTCGAGTTCCAGGCGCGGCTCGCCGCGGCCGGGGTGCGCTGGCATCTGTCCGAGGCGGTCGAGCGCATCGACACGATCCCTGGCGGCCTGCGGATCACGATGGAGAGCGGCCGCACGCTGGAGGCCGACACGGTGCTGTCGGCGATCGGCCTGGCGGCGAACACCGAACTGGCCGTGCAGGCCGGCCTGGCGGTGAACCGAGGCATCGTCGTCGACCGCCACCTGCAGACCAGCGACGATCACATCTACGCGCTGGGCGACTGCGCCGAGGTCGACGGCCTGCTGCTGCCGTTCATCATGCCCATCATGCATGCGGCGCGCGCCCTCGCACGCACGCTGAACGGGGAGCGCACGGCGGTCGTCTACCCGGCGATGCCGGTGGTGCTCAAGACGCCGGCCTGGCCGGCGGTGTTCTTTCCGCCGCTGCAGCCGGGCGGCGGCAAGTGGCACATCGAGCGGGAAGACACGGGCATGCGAGGCCACTACCGCGCTGCCGATGGTCGTCTGCTGGGCGCCGCTCTCGGTGGCAGCTGCACGCGTGAGAAGGACGCGGTGGCGAAGCAGTTGCCCGCGCTGACGGGCAGTGCCTGAGCGCGCAGCGCCCGCCTGTCGCACCACGGCACATCCTTGGTGGCGCGTGCAAGGCCGAGCCGGACGGGCTATCGTCCGCGCGAGCCCGGACGGCGCCAGCCGAGCGCCGCGACACCACCAAGGAGACTCCATGGTTCTGCACAAGGCGCTGCGGCGCGGCGCGGTTGCGCTTTCCATCGCCCTCGGCCTGGCCGCCTCGGCGACCCAGGCCCTTGCCCACGCCGAAGCGTGGTGCAAGTCGAAGTACGGGCCCACCGATGAGATCGGCGCCGCCAACCTGCTGATTCCGCAGCTCGCGCTCGACGCCGCGAAGCTGGTGAAGACCGGCAAGACCTACCGGCTCGGGGCCGAGACGAACGCCAAGTCGCCGGCCTACCCTCCGCGCGGCTGGTCGCTCACGGTCACCTCGCCGGGCCAGGCCGGCGGCGCGACGATCGGACCGTCCAAGACCAGCTACAACGACGACATCTACGCCGGCTGGGTGGGCGTGGGCAGCCAGATCGACGGGCTGGGCCATGTCGGCATCGACAACGTCTACTACAACTGTTTCAAGAACAGCGAGTTCGTGCAGGTCGACGGCCTGCGCAAGCTCGGCGTCGAGAAGATCCCGCCGTTCGTGACGCGCGGCGTCGTGCTCGACATGACGGCCTATTACGGCCGCGACGTCGTGCCCGAGGGCACGGCCTTCAACCGCAAGGAGATCGACGAGCAGGCCCGGCGCCAGGGCATCGAGATCCGCACCGGCGACGTGGTGCTGTTCCACACCGGCTGGCTCTCGCTGGTGGGCCAGGACGACAAGCGCTACCTCGCCGGCGAACCGGGGCTGGGGCGCGAGGGCGCGGCCTACCTTGCGAGCAAGCAGGTGCTCGCGATCGGCGCCGACACCTGGGGGCTGGAGACCATCCCGTTCGAGAAGGACGCCGGCGTGTTCGAGGTGCACCAGATCCTGCTGGCGAAGAACGGCATCTACATCCTCGAGAACATGAACACCGCCGAACTGGCCCGCGACCGGGCCTGGGAGTTCATGTTCGTGCTGAGCGCGGTGCGCGTGACCGGCGGCGTGCAGAGCCTCGTCAACCCGGTCGCGATCCGCTGAGGGTTGCGGGCCGGGCTCGTGCCGGCGGCCGGCCTCAGGGGGGCGTCGTCGGGCGCTCCGCGCGCTGACCGAGGCGGGGCCGCCACACCGCCAGCGAGACAGCGGCGACGGCGAGCGCCAGGACCGACCACGCGCCGAGGCGCTCGCTGCGCAGCACGGTCGCCAGCGCGGCGGCCGTGGTGGCGTCGGTGGGGTGGGTCAGTGCCTGCACGGCCAGTGTGCGGGCCTGACGTGCCGCACCGTGCACCTGCACGAGCGCGATGCCGCAGACCGCGATGCCGATCAGCAACTTGCCGATCAACCAGCGCTGCTCGATCAGTGCCGGCCGCAGCGCGAGCAGCAGCAGGCCGCTCAGCACCATCAGACCGAGCGCCGGCAGCACGACGGTGGACGACACCGACAGAGCGATGTCGCGCGCCGCCAGCAGGCGCGGCGGCGTGTCGGCCGCCACCGAGGCGATCGCGAGCTGGGCCGCCAGCGCGCCGGCGAAGCCGACGCCGCCGAGCAGATGCAGCAGCCGAAGCAGCGTGCGCACAGCCGAGACCCGTGAGGCCGTCACACCGCTTCCACGGTGACTCAGGGGCGTGCCGGATACCAGGCCAGCGGCTCGGGCAGCGCGAAATCGGCCGGGATGTCGAAGATCTCGATCGTGGTCGTGATCAGCCCCTCGGTGCCGAAGTAGGCGTAGGGCACGCGGCCCTGCCAGGTGCCCGACTGGATCAGTTCCAGGCCGCGCGCCAGGTAGGTGGCCACGCGCTCGGCATAGGGCAGACCGTTGCAGCCCTGCGCCACGTGGTGGATGCCTTCACCGTGCTCGCGCAGGAAGTCCTCGTAGATGTTCGGCCCGGTGATCGGCTCGATCACCTCCCACATCATCGTGCCCGAGAAGGCCAGCGCGAGCTTCATGCGGTAGCGGCCGGGCTGGCCACGGTAGGTCATGTCGCTGCAGGTCTCCGGCCCGAACTCGTAGATGCGCCACGGGCCGATGCCCAGCTTCACCATGCCGGCCAGCGTCCGCTGCATGTCGCGGGTGACCACGCAGGTCTGGATGGTGTCGCCCTGGAAGCTGTTGTCGAGGGCGACTTCGCTGACGACGCGGGGCGTGCTGTGGCTGCTGCTGCTCATGTCGGTGGGGCTCGGTGGTGGACTCGCGGGCCAGGCGGGTGTGGACGGGCGAGTCGGCATCTTGCGCGACGACCCTGCGATGCGATCTCCTGCAAAACCCGAAGCCGGCCGCGGCCCGCGTCAGGGAGCGACCGTCTGGCGCACCGCGCGTTCCCAGCGCGCCATCCGCTCCGCCGCGCGCTCGCGCGGCATCGTCGGCAGGAAGCGCCGCTCGGCCTGCCACTGCGCCGCCAGCTCGTCGGTGCCGGCGTAGAGGCCGCAGCCCAGTCCGGCCAGGCAGGCCGCGCCGAGCGCCGTGGTCTCGATCACCTGCGGCCGCACGACCGGAATGCCCAGCAGGTCGGCCTGGAACTGCATCAGCAGGTCGTTGACGCAGGCGCCGCCGTCGACGCGCAGCTCGCTGACCGGCTGCCCGCCGGCGGCCACCGCGTCGCGGCTCATCGCGTCGAGCAGCGCCGCGCTCTGGAACGCGATGCTCTCCAGCGCTGCGCGCGCGATGTGGGCCACCGTGCTGCCGCGCGTCAGGCCGACGATCGCGCCGCTGGCCTCGGGCTGCCAGTAGGGTGCGCCCAGGCCGGTGAAGGCCGGCACCACCACCACGCCGCCGGCGTCGGGCACGCTCTCGGCCAGCGCCTGCACCTCGCCGCTGCCGCGGATCGCGTGCAAGCCATCACGCAGCCACTGCACCACCGCGCCGCCGATGAACACGCTGCCCTCCAGCGCGTACTGGCGCGGTGCAGCGCTGCCCACCTGCGCCGCCGCGGTGGTGATCAGGCCGTGGGTCGAGGCCTGCCGCTGTGCGCCGGTGTGCATCAGCAGGAAGCAGCCGGTGCCGTAGGTGTTCTTCGCCAGCCCGGCCTGGAAGCCGGCCTGGCCGAACAGCGCGGCCTGCTGGTCGCCCGCGATGCCGCACACCGGCACGGCGCGGCCGAGCAGCGCGGGCTCGGTGTCGCCGAAATGCGAGGCCGACGGCTGCACCGCCGGCAACAGCGCGCGCGGGATGTCCAGCGCCGCCAGCAGCGGCTCGCTCCAGGTGCCGCGGTCGATGTCGAACAGCATCGTGCGCGAGGCGTTGGTGGTGTCGGTGGCGTGCACGCGGCCACCGGTCAGTTGCCACAGCAGCCAGCTGTCCACCGTGCCGAAGGCCAGCTCGCCGCGCTCGGCCCACGTGCGGGCGCCCGGCACGTGGTGGAGCAGCCAGGCGATCTTGCTGGCCGAGAAGTAGGGGTCGATCACGAGGCCGGTCACGCTGCGCACCGCGTCGGCCAGGCCCTGCGCGCGCCAGCGCGCGCACAGCGGCTCGGTGCGGCGGTCCTGCCAGACGATGGCGTTGGCGATCGGCCGGCCGCTCGCGCGTTCCCACAGCAGCGTGGTCTCGCGCTGGTTGGTGATGCCGATGGCCGCGATGTCGGACGCCGCCAATCCTGCCTGGGCCAGCGCCTCGCGGGCCGTGGCGAGCTGGGTCTCCCAGATCTCCATCGGGTCGTGCTCCACCCAGCCCGGTTGCGGGTAGATCTGGCGGAACTCGCGCTGCGCCATCGAGCGGATGCGGCCGTCGCGGTCGAACACGATGCTGCGCGAGCTGGAGGTGCCCTGGTCGAGGGCGAGCAGGTAGGTCATCGGCGGCGTCCGGGAGGTCGACCTCGCCAGCCTAAGCGAAGCCCCGCAGAATGGCAGCAGTGGAACAACCCAGGTCCGACCCGTCCCGTGAGCCGCGGCACTGCGACGTGCTCGTCGTCGGTGGTGGCATCAATGGCACGGGCATCGCGCGCGACCTCGCGGGCCGCGGCTGGCGCGTCGTGCTGTGCGAACGCGACGATCTGGCGGCGCACACCTCGTCAGCCTCCACCAAGCTGATCCACGGCGGCCTGCGCTACCTGGAGCACGGCGAGTTCGCGCTGGTGCGCAAGGCGCTGCAGGAGCGCGAGCAGCTGCTGCGCAGCGCGCCGCACATCATGTGGCCGCTGTCCTTCGTGATGCCGCACGACGCGGCCATGCGGCCGGCCTGGATGATCCGCGCCGGCCTGTTTCTCTACGACCACCTCGCGCGTCGCGACTGGCTGCCCGGCTCGCACGGCGTCGACCTGCGCCGCCATCCCGCCGGCGTGCCGCTGCAGCCGCGGCTGCAGCGCGGCTTCGTCTACAGCGACGGATGGGTCGACGATGCGCGGCTGGTGGTGCTGGCCGCGATCGACGCCCGCGAACGCGGCGCCACGGTGCTGACGCGCTGCGCCTGCATCCGGGCGCAGCGCCATGCGGACGGCTGGCGCGTCACGCTGCAGCGCGCGGGCGAGGCGGCGGTGGAGTGGCAGGCCCGCGCACTGGTCAACGCGGCCGGTCCCTGGGCCGCGAGCTTCGTGCGTGACACGGTGGTGTCGGCGCACGGCGAAGCGCTCGCCACACGCCAGCTGCGGCTGGTGAAGGGCAGTCACATCGTCGTGCCGCGGCTGTTCGACCACGCGCACGCCTACCTGTTCCAGAACCCGGACCGCCGCATCGTCTTCGCGATCCCCTACGAGCGAGACTTCACGCTGATCGGCACCACCGACGTCGAACTGCATGGCGACCCGGGCGACGCCGTCGCCAGCGAAGCCGAGATCGCCTACCTGTGCGAGCAGGTCAGTCGCTACTTCGCGCGGCCGGTCGTGCCAGCCGACGTGTGCTGGTCCTATGCCGGCGTGCGGCCTCTGCTCGACGAGGCCGACGGCGACGAGGCGAGTGCCGTGACGCGCGACTACCTGCTCGAGACACACGCCGACGGCGCCCCGCTGCTCACGGTCTGGGGCGGCAAGATCACCACCTTCCGCAAGCTGGCCGAGGAGGCGGCCGACGCGGTGGGCCGCCTGCTGGGCGAAGCCCGCAACGCATGGACCGCGTCGGCGGTGCTGCCCGGCGGGGATCTGTCGGCCTGGACCGGCACGCCGCCGGGCACGCCGGCCGAGGACTTCGAGCGTTTCGTGGAGGCGCTCGGGCGTCGGCATGCCTGGCTGCCGCCGGCGCTGGCCCTTCGGCTGGCTCGCGCCTACGGCACGCGCGCGACCAACTGGCTGGGCGAGGCCCGGTGCCTGGACGACTTGGGGCTCGAGATCGCCCCCGGGCTGCGCGAAGCGGAGCTGGCCCACCTTCAGCGTGACGAGTGGGCCGTGACGGCCGACGACGCGCTCTGGCGGCGCTCCAAGCTCGGGCTGCACCTCGACGCCCGTCAGCGGGCGGGCGTGAGCGACTGGTTCGCTGCACGCACCGGCGCCTGAGCGGACGAGAAGGGCGGGGTGTCGTCGGTCAGGCCGCGGTGGCCATCGGTGGCGGCATGCCGGGCGGTTCGCGCACCGGCAGTGGCACGTCGGAGGGGGGCGGATCGGTGATCTCCGGCGGCTGCACGTCCGGGCGCGGCGGTGCGGGCGGAATCACCTCCGGCGGTGGCGGGTGCGAGGCCGGCGGCGACGGGAGCTCCGCGCACCGCGGCGCGGGGCGCACGATCCCCCCGGCGGGCCGGAACGGCGTCAACGAGACGCGCGCGATGGGCCGACGGGGCGTTGTCGCACCTGGGTGCCGCGCCGCGTGCGGATGCAGTGAATCGAGATTCATCGTGCACTCGCGCGATCAGGTCTTGTCGATCAGGTCCTTGGCCTTTTCCTTGGCATCGCCATAGGTCGCCTGGGTCTTGCCGGTGACCTGCTCCACGCGGCCCTCGGTCTCGAGTTTCTCGCTGCCGACGACCTTGCCCGCGACTTCCTTGACCTTGCCCTTGGCCTGCTCGATGCGGCCCTTCAGTTGGTCGTTGTTCATTGGTGAATCCTTCCATCCATGCAAACGGTCGGCGGCGCCCCGCGGGATGCCGGACGCCCGACCGATGGAAGGAGGGTGCCGGGGGCGCCGGCCCCTGCCTGCCGGCAACGCGCTCGTCGGCGTGTAGGACGGGGGCGCACGGGACTCGGTCGCGCTGCGCTCGTCAGCGGCGGCAGTGCCCCGGTGGATGGCCGAAATGCTGCTTGAAGACGCGGCTGAAGTGCGCCGGGTCGGTGAAGCCCCACTGGTGGGCGATCTCGGCCACGCTGTGCTCGCGGTAGGACGGGTTGCTCAGCGCCTCGCCGCAACGCTGGAGGCGCTGCTGGCGGATGTAGGCCGACACGCTCTGCCCGGTCTTGCCGAACAGCAGGTGCAGGTAGCGCGGCGAGATGTGGTGCGCCTGCGCGATGCTGCCCGGCGTCAGCGTCTCGTCCTGCAGATGGTCGAGGATGTAGTCCTGCACTCGCTTGAGCTGCTGCAGCGACAGGCCGCGCGGCGCCGGTTCGAGGCGGCAGGACATCGCCGCCGTCAGCAGCTCGACGGTGGCGCGCCGCACCGCGCTCAGCTCGCCCGCCTCCAGCTCCTCGAGTTGCGAGGCCAGCGACTCGATGTGCGAGTACAGCACCGCGCCGATGCCCGAGCGGCTGTCGAGCACGGTGCCGCGGAAGCGCCCGGTGCGTGGCAGCCGCTCCTTCACGTCGTCCCACGGCAGGATCAGCGAGACCTTGTGCAGCCGCTCGGTCACCGTGAATTCCATCGGCTGGTCGCTGGTCCAGATGACCAGATCGCCCGGCCCGACGGCCACGTGCTCGTCGCCGGCCCGCAGCGACTCGCGCCCCGAACGGGTGATCTGCACGCCGATGTAGGCCGCCCCTTCCTGGCTCACATGGCGCGGCAGCCGGCGCCCGCCGCAGGGATCGCAGAGGCACTCGACCACGCGCAGCCCGGCCACGTCGCGGTGCCGCAGACGCGCGTTGAACTCCGGTGCCACGCGGTCCGGCACCTGCCACCGCCGGAAGTTGTCGCTGAGCGCGGCTTCCCAGGCGTCGGTGCGGTCGGCCAGGGCCACGTCCGTGGTCGACCACCAGGGCGGTTCGGGCAACGAGGAGGGAACGGTCGGCGAGGCGCTCGCTTCCATGTCGGGTTCCTGGCGCGGCAACGACCGGCGCTCCGGCGCAGCGTAGTGAGATTCCGGCCGCGGCACGAGAGGGAAACCCATGGGGCGCCCCGGCCGGGCGGCGGCCCGGGTCCGCTAGGGCTGGGCGCGCGGCTGGCCGCCGAGCGAGCGGATGAAGGCCGTGATGCGCCAGATGTCCTCGTCCGACAGCGAGCCCTTCCAGGCCGGCATCACGTTCGCGCCCCGCTTGCGGCCATTGGTGATCACGTCGTGGATCTGCACCGGGTCCCAGTCAACACGCTCGCGGAACGGTCGGTTCTTGCCGGAGTCGCCTTCCTTGCCGTGGCAGTAGGCGCAGATCTGGCCGAACTTCTCGCGGCCGGCCTGCACCCACTCCGGATTGCGCAGGTCCTCGGCGCTGGGAACGGCCGCCGTTTCCTGGGCCTGTGCGGTCGACAGGCCGGTGAGCAGCAGCGCAACCGCGGCGATCCGCCAGGCCGGGCCGGCGGTGTCAGGGGGTCGCATTCTCGTCATCGACAGGTCCTGTTCATCCGCGCTATTCCAGCGTGAAGGCGATCAGCGCCGCGCCGCCGCGCACGTTCTTGAACTCCGGCCACGGGATGGACGCGAAGCCCGGGAACAGCGAGCCGAAGCCGGTCGCCGCGACGATGTACTGCTTGCCGCCGGCCGAGTAGCTGACGATGCCGCCGCGCATGCCCGAGCCGACGTTGAAGGACCACAGCGTCTTGCCGGTCCGGTCGTCGTAGGCCGACAGGAGACCGCGCGGGTCGCCGTTGAAGATCAGGCCGCCGCCGGTGGCCAGCACATGCGCCAGCCCCGGGGCCTCGAAGTCCAGCCGCCAGGCCTGCTTGCCGGTCACCGGGTCATGGGCCACCAGCCGCGCGGACGCCTTCTTGCCCGGCGGCGGGATGATCTCCAGCTCGGCCACGTCGTAGTAGCCCTGCGAGAACGCCAGCTGGTCGATCGGCTGCTGTTTCATCACGACGCGGTTGCAGATCTCGTAGGCGTTCGTGTACCAGAGCTTGGTCTTCGGGCTGTAGGCGCCCGCGTTCCAGCTGCGCACGCCCAGTGCACTGGGGCAGAACACCTCGCTCTGGCCGGACTTCGGCGGATTGCGCCCGATCAGCGCGCCGGTCTTCGGGTCCACGCCCTTGATCCAGTTCATCTCCTCGGCGATCCGCCAGACGTCCTGCACCGCGCCGGTCTTGCGGTCGTAGACCGAGACGAAGCCCCCCTTGTTGAGGTGCATCATCAGTTCCTGGCCGTTCTTCTCGAACATCACGAACTCGTAGGCCGAGTCGAAGTCCCAGGCGTCGTTCGGCACCTCCTGGTGGTGCCACTTGATGCGGCCGGTGGACGGTTCGAGCGCGAGCACCGTCGCGGTGTAGAGGTTGTCGCCCGAGCGCAGCTCGGCATTGAAGTCCGGCGCCGGGTTCGACGTGCCGATGAAGAAGGTGTCGTTCTTCGCGTCGTACTGGCCGGGCAGCCAGGCACCGCCGCCACCGACCTTGATGGTGTCGCCGGGCCAGCTCTTCGGGTCGTCCTTCAGCAGCTCCATCGTCCACGCGCGCTCGCCGGTGTCGGCCTTCAGCGCATAGAGCTTCGAGCGCTGCGCCAGATCGCCGCCGGTCGGGCCGGCGATCAGCACGTCGCCGGCCAGGATGGGCGGCGAGGTGAAGTTGCAGCCGTGGCAGGTCTTGGGGTCGGTGAGCTTCACCTTCCACAGTTCCTTGCCGGTCTTCTGGTCGAGCGCGATCAGGTGGCCGTCCGAGGCGCCGATGAAGACCTTGCCGCGGCCGACCGTCACGCCGCGGTTGTAGAAGCCGAACACAGACTTCTCCTGCACCGCGTCGAGCTCGGGGATGTACTCCCAGAGCTGCCGGCCGGTGGCGGCGTCGAGCGCGAAGCTGCGGTTGTTCGACGCGCTGTAGTACAGCACGCCGTCGAGCGCGATCGGCGTGGCCTGCAGGCCCTGCGCGATCTCGCCCGGCTGGTGGATCCATGCCACCTTCAGCTTCTTGACGCTCTTCCGGTTGATCTGGTCGAGCGGGCTGTAGCGCCAGCCGCGCCAGTCGCCGTGGTAGTCGGGCCAGTTCTTGCCGGTCTCCTCGGCGCTGCCCGTGCCGGTGCAGAGCAGCAGGGCGGCCGCAGCGGCCAGGCCGGCGAGCGATCGCTTTCGCGGAACGTCGAGCTTCGGGATCACGGTGACTCCTCCGTTGGGTATCTCTCGGGCGCCGGATGCCAGGGCGCGGCCGGCCCGGCCGGCGCAGGGCGAGGCAGCTTAGGTCTGCGTGCGGTCTGCGCGCGTCGCCAAGGTGACGTGCGGGCCGACACCCCGTACAAGTCCGGGGGTGCTGCGCGCCGGAGGCGCGCCTTCCCGCAAGCTTCGGCTCACGCCGCCCAGGCGCCCTGCGCGTCCTCCCAGCCGATCACGGCGATCGGCGAGCCGTCGGGCTTCACGAAGGTGAGCGGTCCGAGGAAGCTCATGTAGAACTCGCTCGCCACCGGGAACTCGGTCTTGTCGTGGCGTGCGTTGGCCGACTCGTAGCCGTAGCCCGGCGCGATCGCGGTGTCGCCGCCGGCGGCCTTGCCGCCGCGCACGTCCATCTTGCCCTTGGTCAGGAAGTACTCGCCCGGGCCGACATGGACGTGCGCCGCGAACGACGAGCCCGCCGGGCAGTCGAAGATCGCCGTCCACGAGCCCATCTCGGGCGAGACGTGCAGCAGCTTCCAGCGGATGCCGCCGGTGGAGAACGCCGCAGGGAACGGCTTCCAGTCCACCTGGTCCATCTGCACGTACTCTTCCTTGATCTTCGACTTCAGCATGTCGCGTCTCCTGCGGGTCGGCGTGGCGAGGCGGGATCGGTCGATCCCCGAGACGGCACGATAGCGAGGCCGCGGCCGCCGCCCTAGTCTCAGCGCGCAGCCCGGCTTGACCGGGAGTGAAATTCAGCGCAAACCCTAGGGCCTAGAAGTCGGTGCTGACCGTGGCCTTGGTGAAGGCCTCGTTGTGGTCGATCAGGTCTTCCATGGCGCGGGCCGCCGCCGCCTCGTCGCGCTGCGAGATCGCGCGCGCGAGCGCCCCGTGCAGCTTGGCCATCAGCGGCGTGTCGGCCGCCTGGCGGTAGTGCAGGTACCAGAAGCGCCGCGACAGGCCGTGCATCAGGCCCATGGCGCCGGCCGCGAACTCGTTGCGCGCGGCGCGCAGCGACAGGTCGTTGAATTCCTTGTCGGCGCGGATGAAGCGCGTCTCGTCGTCCTGCTTGCCGGCCGCGTCGAACTCCCGGGCCAGCTCCTCGAAGCGTGCGCGCTCGGGCTCGGTGGCGCGCCGTGCGGCGCAGCGCACCACGAGGCGCTCCACCTCGCGGCGGGTCTCCAGCAGCCGCAGCTGGCGCTTGATGTCGATCTCGGACACCAGCACGCCGCGCTGCGGCAGGATGGACACCAGATGCTCGCGCGCCAGCCGCTGCAGCGCCTCGCGCACCGGGGTGCGCCCGATCTGCAGCCGCGCGGACAGCTCCGCCTCGGAGATCGCGGCGCCCGGCAGCAGCTCGAGCTTGACGATCATCTCCTCGATCAGCTCGTAGGCGGTGGCGGTCAGGCTGCGCGGCTTGGCGGCGGCGGCGCCGTTGGCGGCCACCGCCGTGCGGGAGCGGGCCGTCGTCGCCTTGGGGGTCTTCCTGGCCGCAGTCTTCTTCATGGCGTCTCGATTCCCGACAGTTCACCAGCATAAGCGCGCCGGACGATGGCCGCGTAGTCGGCCTCGGGGGGTTGTTGGGGATAGGCCCTGGCCAGCCGCGTCACCGCGAGTCCGTCGTGCACCAGCTGGTCGAGCGCGCGCTCCGGCACGCCGAAGGCGGCCAGGTCGGCCGGCACGCCGAGCTCCTGCACCAGCGCGCGCGTCCGCACGGACGCCTGGCGCGCCATCGCGTCGCTGTCGGCGCGCGGCACGCCGGCCATCGCGGCGATGTCGGCCAGCTCCTCGCGGCGCGAGGGCCGCAGCGCGTCCATCACGTAGGGCAGCAGCGCGGCATTGGTGCTGCCGTGCGAGGCGTGCGTGAGCCCGGCCAGCGCATAGGCGAGGCCGTGCACCGCGTTCAGCCCGGCCGACGCATAGGACATCGCGGCGAACAGGCTCGCGTAGGCCATGCCGGTGCGGGCCTGCAGGTCGTCGGGCACATGGTAGGCGCGGGGCAGGTGCGCGAAGCACAGTGTGATGGCCTCGCGCGCGAACATCGTCGTCAGCCGGTTGCGGCCGCTGTACGACGGGTCGGCGTCGCCGCCGGTGTCGAAGCGCGTGGCGTCCATCGTCAGGTAGGACTCGATGGCGTGCGTCAACGCGTCGAGCCCGGCATCGGCGGTGACCTTCGGCGGGCAGCTCAGCGTGAGCTCGGGGTCGATCACCGCGATCGCCGGTCGCAGCGCATTGCCCATCACCGCGACCTTGGTGGCGCTGCTGTGCTGCAGCAGGATGGCGCCCGGCGTGATCTCCGAGCCGGTGCCCGAGGTGGTGGGCATCGCCAGCATCGGCAGCGGGCTGCCGGGGAAGCGTGTCGTGCCGACGAAGCTCGCGACCGGTCGGCGGAACGGCAGCGTGAGGCACAGTGCCTTGGCGAGGTCGATGTTGCTGCCGCCGCCGAGCGCGATGACGTGGTCGATGCGCGCGGCGCCCGGGCGCGCGAGCAGCTCCTCGGTGGCGCGGTCGCACAGCTCGGTCGACGGATCGGGCTCGCCGCCGTCGAACACCAGCGCGTCCAGGCCTTCGGCCTGCAGCGCGCGCACCAGCGCGTCGACCACCGTCGTGCGGCCCGAGAAATGGCGGTCGGTGACGATCAGCGCGCAGCGCCAGCGCTGCGCGGCACACAGCGCGGCCACGCGATGGCGTGCGCCGGCGGCCAGCAGCACGCGCGAGGGCGTGCAGAAGTAGAGGGTCTCGTCGGCGCTGACTGGGGTGTGCATCGGCTGGGCTCGTGGGTCGGGCGGGCACGCAACCCGGCGCCGGGCACGCGCCCCGGCGACGCGGGAAAGGCGTCGTGCAATACTAGTAAGACATTACTAATATATCAATAGGAGACACCATGCCCTCACCGTTCCCGCCGCTGCTCGGACGCCTCGACTGCCGGGTGTTCGGCCAGGGCCGGCCGCTGGTGCTGCTGCACGGCATCCAGGGCACGGCCGAGGCCTGGCTGCCGGTCGCGCAGCGGCTCGCCGACACGCACCGCTGCGTGCTGCCCAACCTGCCGGGCCGGGCCGCGTCGCCGCGCTGGCGCACGGCCGACGACGGGCCGATCGAGCGCTACTACCACCTGGACCACTACGCGGGCCTGCTGCACGAGCTGCTGCAGGCGATCGGCCAGCCGGTGGTGCTGGCGGGGTGGAGCATGGGCGTCAGCGTGATCCTGCGGATGGCGGCGCTGCAGGGCATCGACACGGTCGAACGGCTGGTGCTGGTGTCGGGCACGATGCGCGCCGGGCCACCGGAGGCCACCTGGTTCCACGCTGCGGACATCGACGCCCTGCGCAGCGAGGCGCGACAGCGCGCGGAGCGCCTGGGGCTGACGCAGGTGGCCGACGCCGAGGCGGTGGCGTGGTCCTGGCAGTCGGCGCGCGGCCTGGACCTGGCGGCCGGGGCGGCGCGCATCGCGTGCCCCACGCGGGTGGTGCACGGCGAGACCGACGACCAGTGCCCGCTCGCGCATGGCCGGGCGCTGGCCGCGGCGATCACCGGCGCGCAATGGCTGGCGCTGCCGGGAGTCGGCCACAACGTGCTGGGCGCCGAACCGGCACGGCTCGCGGCCGCCATCACGGCGGAAAACCCGCGTTGACATGCATCAAAGAGATTACTAGGATTTAACTAATACATCAGTCGTATTCAGAAACCGGTGCGAGGCCTGCGGCAGCAGGCCGCACCGCCCTGCCGGCGGCGTCGAGAGGCGCCGTCTCCTCGCCACCGCACCCGATCCAGGCCGCCAGAGCCGTCGATCCCACCCCACGGAGACCCACCATGAAGCGTCGCAATTTCGTCAACGCCACCCTGGGCAGCGCCGGCCTGTTCGCCACCGCCGGCGCGCTGGCCCAGACCGCCGGTCCGAGCTACAGCTGGAAGATGGCCACCGGCTGGGCCGGCGGCCCCATCATGGACATCGGCGCCAAGGCCTTCGCCGAGCGCATGGAGTTCTTCTCGGGCGGGCGCTTCAAGATCCAGACCTTCCCGGGCGGTGGCCTCGGCAATGCGCTGAAGGTGCCCGAGACGGTGAAGAACGGCCTGGCCGAATGCGGCCACACCTGGATGGGCTACGACTGGGGCAAGGACCCGACGACGGTGCTGTTCGGCGGCTACGCCGGCACCTTCGACACCGAGCGCATGCTGCACTGGCTCTACGAGTCCGGTGGTGCCGACCTGCAGCGCCAGTTCCGCGAGGACACCGACGGCGTGATCTCGATGCCGCTGTTCATCCGCACGGCCGAGGTGTTCCTGCACTCGCGCAAGCCGGTCAAGAGCCTGGCCGACCTGAAGGGCCTGAAGCTGCGCACCGCCGGCGCCTGGCTGGAGATGTCCAAGGACCTCGGCGCCGCGCCGGTCACCACCGCCGCCGGTGACGTGTTCCCGATGCTCGAGCGCGGCGCGATCGACGCCACCGAGTGGGGCACCCCGTGGGAGAACGTGTCACCCGGCTTCTACAAGGTCGCCAAGTACCTCAGCTACCCCGGCGTGCACCAGCCGACCGCGCCGTTCGAGCTGGTGATCAACAAGGACGTGTGGGCCAAGCTGAGCCCCAACGACAAGAAGCTGATCGAGGTGGTCGCCAAGATGGTGACGATGGAGACCTACCTGCGCATCGGCGCCGAAGACGCGAAGGCGATGGAGTTCTACAAGAAGCAGGGCGTGACGCTGGTGCACCTGGACGACGAGGTCCAGTACACGGCGCGCAAGATCGGCCTCGAATGGGCCGACGCCACGGCGAAGGAGAACAAGCACAAGTGGTTCGCCCGCGTGCACAAGAGCCAGGTCGAGTTCGACGCGGCCTGGAAGGATGCCGACGACTGGCGCAAGGTGAAGGTCAAGCACGCCTGAGCCGGCGGCCTGCGGGCCGCAGGAGCCCGCCCGCGGGGCGGGCTCGTCCCTTCATCCAATGGAGTCGCGATTGAACCGCCTCATCGTCTTGCTGGAGCGCCTGGTCGTGGCGGTCGGCATCGCCGCGGCGATGCTGCTCGTGCCGCTGGTGCTCGCCACCACCTGGGAGGTGGTCGCGCGCTACGCGTTCGGCGCACCCACCATCTGGGCCTACGAGGTCGGCTACCTGCTGACCGGCTCGCACTTCCTGCTGGGCCTGGCCTACACGCTGCGCCAGGGCGAGCACATCCGCATCGACGTGCTCAGCGCCCACATGGCGCCGACGACCCGGCGCCGCATCGACGCCGTCGCCTACGCCGTCGTGCTGCCGCTGCTGGTGTGGCTGAGCGTGGCGCTCTTCAACTACTTCATGGCCGGCTACACGCGCGGCGAGACCTCGGGACAGTCGGCGCTGAACTTGCCGGTGTGGCCGTTCCGTGCGGTGTTCGTCCTGTCTTTCGCGATGTTCTCGTTGCAGGTGCTCTGTGAACTGCTGAAGTCGCTGAGGGCCCCGAAGAACGATCAAGAGGCTCAGCCGTCATGAGCGATTACCTGCCCTTCTTCATGCTGCCGCTGGCCTTCACGCTGATGTTCCTCGGCGTGCAGGTCGCGTTCGCGATGATGCTGACCGCGGCCGCCTTCGGGCTGGCCATCTTCGGCCCCAACGTCATCCACCAGTTCGTCGAGAAGATCGACGACCTGTCGTCGAACTTCGTGTTCGCCGCGGTGCCGCTGTTCGTCTTCATGGGCGCGATGCTCGAGAAGTCGGGCATCGCCGACCGCCTGTTCGAGGCCATCCACATCTGGACGCGCCGCCTGCCCGGCGGCCTGGCGATCGCCACGGTGCTGATGTGCATCGTGTTCGCGGCCTCCAGCGGCGTGATCGGCGCGACCGAGTCGGTGGTGGGCCTGCTCACGATCCCGATCATGCTGCGCTACGGCTACAACAAGAGCCTGATCAGCGGCACCATCTGCGCCGGTGGCTCGCTGGGCACCATCATCCCGCCGTCGGTGGTGGTGGTGGTGATGGGCCCGCTGGCCAACCTGTCGGTCGGCGACCTGATGTACGGCATGGTGCTGCCGGGCTTCCTGATGGCCGGGCTCTACCTCGCCTACATCTTCGTGCTGTGCCTCGTGAAGCCGGAGATGGGGCGGCGCATCCCGCCGGAACCCGGCGATCCGACCTTCATGCAGAAGATCGCCATCACCACCCGCAACCTGGTGCCGCCGCTGGGCATGATCGTCGCGGTGCTCGGCTCCATCCTGCTGGGGCTGGCGTCGCCGACCGAGGCCGCCGCGATCGGCGCGCTCTGCTCGGTGGGACTGACCGTGCTCTACGGCCGCTTCACCTGGCCGGGGCTTTACGAGTCGCTGCTGAAGACGCTGCGCGTCACCGCGATGATCATGTTCGTGCTGCTGGGCGGCACGCTGTTCACCGGTGTCTTCATCGGCGGCGGTGGCATCAACCTCGCCAGCTCGATGATCACGCACCTGGACCTGTCGCCGTGGGCACTGCTGGGGATGATGCTGTTCATCCTGTTCATCGCCGGCTTCTTCCTCGACTGGATCTCGATCGTGCTGATCTTCCTGCCGATCTTCACGCCGCTGGTCACCGCGGCGGGCTTCGATCCGGTGTGGTTCTGCATCCTGTTCCTGATCATGATCCAGACCAGCTACCTGACGCCGCCGATGGCGCCGGCCATCTTCTACCTGCGTGCCGTGGCGCCGCCGGAGATCACGATGCGGCACATGTACTGGGGAATGATCCCGTTCATCGCGCTGCAGGCCATCACGCTGGCCTGCACGCTGATGTGGCCGCAGCTCGTGACCTGGCTGCCGACCGTCGCCATGCAGATGAGGTGATGGCGATGGATGCGAGACCGGGTCAGCGTGTCGAGGTCGACGTGCTCGTGGTCGGCGGCGGTGCCACCGGCGTGGCCGCGGCAACCGTCGCGGCCCGCGCCGGGCTGAAGACCTTGCTGGTGGAGCGCTACGGCTTCTGCGGCGGCGGCGCGGTGGCGGGCCTGTCGGGCACCGTCTGCGGACTCTACGAAGCCGAGGAGACGCCGCGGCGGCCGAAGCAGATCGTGCACGGCTTCGTCGACGACTTCATCGCCGCGATGGAGCAACGCGGCGGGCTGGCCGAGCCGGTGCTCTACGGCAAGACCTGGACCCGGGTGCACGAGCCGTTGGCGTGGCGCGAATCGGCCGATGCGCTGCTGGGCATGGCCGGCGTGCAGCTCGCGTACCACGCGCTAGCGACCGGCGTGCACCGCGACGGCGACCGCATCGACGGCGCAATGGTGTGGACCAAGGGCGGCCTGCTCGATGTGCGCGCCGGCCTCACGATCGACGCCAGCGGCGATGCCGACCTGGTGGCGATGGCCGGCCTCGAGACCTACTGCGGTGCCGATGGCGTGGTGCAGAACCCGACGATGATCTTCCGCCTGCAGGGCGTGGACGTCGCGCGTTTCAAGGCGGCCTACGGCAGCGACACCATCATGCCGCCCGAGGTCACGGCGCTGATCGCCGCCGCGGCCGACACCGGCTACGCCTTGCCGCGCCAGAAGATCTGGCTGTTCGAGACCACGCGTCCCGGCGAGCTGCTGTGCAACTGCACGCGCGTGCGCGGTGCCGACGGGCGCGAGCTCAACTGCATCGACGGCGACGACTTCACCGAGGCCGAGGTCGAGGGCCGCCGCCAGGTGCGCGAGTACGCCCGCTTCTTCAAGGACCGGCTGGCCGGCTGCGAGGCGAGCTGGGTCAACGACACCGCGGTCCAGGTCGGCGTGCGTCAGACCCGCCAGGCACGCGGCCTGGCGACGTTGCGCAACGAGGACGTGGTGAGAGGCAGCAAGTTCGCCGATGGCGTGGCGCGCTCGCCCTGGCCCATCGAGCTGCACGCCGGCAGCAAGCCGCGCGTGCAGTGGCTGCTGAACGACTGGTACGAAGTGCCCTGGGGCTGCTTCGTGCCCGAGCGCGGCGAGGGCCTGCTGTTCGGCGGGCGCTGCCTGTCGGCCGAGCACGAGGCCGTGGCCTCGGCCCGCGTCACCGCGCAGTGCTTCTCCTATGGCCACGCGCTGGGCGTGGCGGCCACGGTGGCGCTGCGCGAGCGCACGCCGGTGCGGGCCATTCCGGGCAGCGTGATCCGCGAGCTGCTGAACCGGCAGGGCGCCTGCCTCGACGCCTGACGCCGGCCTCCCTCACTCCTTTCTTTCCCTGCACCCGAACACCATGGCCCGTTCCTTCCGCAGCAATTTCGAGCCCGGCTCCACGCGCTGGGCGGTGCGTCATGCGCAGTGGAGCGCGATGGGCATCGCCGAGGCCGACTTCGACAAGCCCAAGATCGCCGTCGTCAACACCTCCAGCGGCCTGTCGGTGTGCTTCCAGCACCTCGACGGCATCGCGAAGCGGGTGGCCGAGGCGATCCGCGCCGCCGGCGGGCTGCCGCTGGAGATCCGCACCGCGGCGCCGTCCGACTTCGTCACCAGCGCGGGCCGCCAGGGCCGCTACCTGATGCCCACGCGCGACCTGATCGTCAACGACATCGAGGTGCAGGTCGAGGGCGCCGAGCTCGACGGCATGCTGCTGCTGTCGAGCTGCGACAAGACCACGCCGGCCCACCTGATGGCCGCCGGCCGCCTGGACGTGCCCAGCCTGGTGCTGGCCTGCGGCTACCAGCTCGGCCGCCAGTGCGGCGAGCACCACGTCGACATCGAGGAGGTCTACAAGGCGGTCGGCACCGTGAAGGCCGGCCAGATGGACCTCGACGCGCTGCAGGGCATGTGCCGCGTGGCGATCGACGGCCCCGGCGTGTGCGCCGGCCTCGCCACGGCCAATTCGATGCATTGCCTGGCCGAGGCGCTGGGCATGGCGCTGCCCGGCAACGCGCCGGTGCGCGCCGACGGCCCGCGGCTGCACGCGCTGGCGGCGCAGGCCGGCACGCGCATCGTCGAGATGGTGCAGCAGGACCTGCGGCCGCGCGCCATCCTCACGCCCGGCGCCTTCCGCAACGCGGTGCGCTTCGCGGTGGCGACCGGCTGCTCGGTCAACGTGATGCGCCACCTGATCGCCATCGCGATCGAGTCCGAGTGCCCGGTCGACGTGATCGCGGAGTTCGAGCGCGCCGCCGACGAGGTGCCGATGCTCACCCGCATCCGGCCCAACGGGCCGGACCGCATCGAGACCTTCGAGGCCGCCGGCGGTGTGCGCGGCGTGCTCCGGCAGCTGGCACCGCAGCTCGACCGCGAGGTGCTCACGGCCGACGGCCGGCGCCTGGGCGCGTTGATCGACGAGACTCCGGCGCCCGACGCCGCCTGCATCCGGCCGCTGGCCGAGCCGTTCGCACACGAGCCGGGGCTGATGATCATCCGCGGTTCGCTCGCGCCCGACGGCGCGCTGGTCAAGCTGGCCGCGGTGCCGGCGGCGATCCGCCGCTTCCGCGGCGAAGCCCGGGTGTTCGAGGACGAGGCGCTGGCGATCGAGGGCCTGAAGACCGGCGCGGTGCGCCCGGGCCAGGTGATCGTGCTGCGCATGCTGGGCCCGAAGGGCGGGCCGGGCACGGTGTTCGCGGCCAGCTTCATGGCCGCGCTGGTGGGCGCCGGGCTGGGCAGCGAGGTGGCGGTGGTCACCGACGGCGAACTGTCGGGCCTGAACAGCGGCATCACCATCGGCCAGGTGATGCCCGAGGCGGCCGAGGGCGGCCCGCTGGCGGCGGTGCGCGACGGTGACGCGATCGAGATCGACCTGACCGCGCGCCGCATCGAACTGCAGGTGCCGGCCGAGGAGGTGGCACGCCGGCTCGAAGGCTTCGCGCCGCCGGAGGCGGGCGGCCGCTTCGGCTGGCTGCACCTGTACGGCACACTGGTGCAGCCGTTGTCCAGGGGCGCGGTGCTCGGCGTGCGGCCGGTGCTGACGCCGGCGGACCCGCAGCGCTGAAGCCGCCGCCGCGGCCGCAGCAACGACAGGAGCAGCACGCCATGAGCGGAAACGAAAGCGTCGCGGCCCGGGCCGCGGCCCAGGCTGAACGCGCCGGGCGACTGCGCGCACTGCACGAGCGCGATGGCGCGTTCGTGATCCCCAATCCCTGGGACGCCGGCTCGGCGAAGCTGCTCGCCGCGATGGGCTTCGAGGCGCTGGCCACCACCAGCGCCGGCTACGCGTTCTCGATCGGCCGGCCCGACATGGAGGGCGCGGTCACGCGCGACGAGACCTTCGCCAACGCCCGCGCGATCGTCGAGGCCACCGAGCTGCCGGTGTCGGCCGACCTGGAGAACGGCTTCGGCGACGATCCGGCCTCCTGCGCCGAGACCGTGCGCATGGCCGCGCGGGCCGGCCTGGTGGGCGGCTCGATCGAGGACGCCAGCGGCCGCCGCGACGCGCCGATCTATCCCTTCGAACTGGCGGTCGACCGCGTCCGGGCCGCGGTGCGCACCGCGCGGACGCTGCCGTTCCCGTTCGTGCTGACCGCGCGCGCGGAGAACCTGCTGCACGGTCGCATCGACCTCGCCGACACGATCCGCCGGCTCGAGGCCTACGCCGAGGCCGGCGCCGACGTGCTGTACGCCCCCGGGCTGAAGACGCCCGAGGACATCGCCGCGGTGGTGAAGGCGGTCGCGCCGCGGCCGGTCAACGTGGTGATGGGCCTGGCGGGCGCGGCGCTGTCGTTCGACGAGCTCCAGCGCCTGGGCGTCAAGCGCATCAGCGTGGGCTCGTCGCTGGCGCGTGCCGCCTACGGGGCCTTCCTGCGCGCGGCGCGCGAGATCCGTGCCGACGGCACGTTCACCTACGCCGAGGCAGCCGTGCCGTTCGGCGAGATCAACGCGATGTTCCGCCGCTGAGGCGCCCGCGGCACCGGGCTCAGGCCGCCTTCAGTTCCGGCAGCGGCTCGGGCCGCGATGACGCGCCGGCGGCGGGATCGGCCTCGCCGCCGAGCGCGTCGACCAGGTCGGGAATGAGCTGCACCAGCTCGCCGGTGGCGATGGCCAGGTCGGCATCGAAGGCCGCGTCGGCGTCGGCGCGGCCGGGGTGGGCGTCGAACACGCCGTCGAGGAAGTCGAGCTTCTTGATCTGCGCCGCGTCGGTCAGCACGAAGGACACGCGACCCCGCCAGGTCAGGGCCAGTCGCGTCGGTCGCTTGCCCTCGCCGATGTGCTGCCGCACCTCGTCGGTGTCGAGCCGGTGACGCGCATAGCGCACCACCGACTTCTGCTCGTCGTCGGACTTCAGCTCGCACTCGCGGTCCACCGAGAAGGCGGGCGGCGGCTCGCCGTCGGCCAGCCAGCCGGCCATCGCGGTGGCGGCCGACAGCGCGGTCTGCAGCGGCGCGACCGGCAGGCCGTCGAGCACCTTGACCAGGTGTGTGACCACATCGCCGGCGCGTGCCGGGCTGCTGGCGTCGACGATCAGCAGCCGCCGCTGCGGGTCCAGCCAGACACGGAAGGACGCGCGCTTGGTGAACGCCATCGGCAGCAGTTCCAGCGCCGCCTGCTCCTTCAGCTCCTTCAGGTGCTTGCGGCCCGGCTTGCGCCCGGTGTCGTGCTCGGCGCGCTGCGCCAGCTCGTCGGTGCGGCGCTTCACCACGGCGGCCGGCAGCAGCTTCTGCTCGACCATCAGCGTCGCCAGCCACTGGCCCGCGACGCTCTCGACCAGCGCACCGTGCGCGTGCCCGCGCGGCGGCACCCAGCCGGCCGACAGGGCCTGCGTGGCGCCGCATTCGGTGAAGCGTGCGGTGGCGAGGCGCTCCTCGATCTGTGTCGCGCTGCCCGACCACTCGGGGCCGATGCGGTACACCGTCAGGTTCTTGAACAAGGCCATCCTCTCTTTGATGCAGCGTCGGCCGGCCGCTCGCGCGGCCCGGCCGGGGAGGGGCGATTGTCCATGGTCGGCGCCTGCCGGCCGGGCTGCGGCTCAGTCCGCCGGCGCCACCCACACCAGCCGGCCCTGGCCGCCGTCGTCGAGCCGCCGCCGCAGCGCCGCGGCGTCACCCTCGGGCAGGCTGAACTGCAGCTCCACGTGCATGCCGTGGCGGACCTGCAGGCCCCCGGCACCGGCGGCGTCGAGCTCGCGGCGCAGCCAGCCCTCGAGCGCGTAGGGCAGCACGCAGCGCAGCGTCTGCAGTCGCTGCAGCGGCCGCTTGTCGGCGCCGAGCAGGGCCTGGGCCACCGCGTCGGTGTAGGCGCGCACCAGGCCGCCGGCGCCGAGCTTCACGCCGCCGAAGTAGCGCACCACGGTGGCCAGCACGCCGTCGAGGTCCTGGTGGCGCAGCACCTCCAGCATCGGCCGCCCGGCGGTGCCACCGGGCTCGCCGTCGTCGACTGCCGCCGAGGCGCCGCCGGCCAGCAGCGCCCAGCACACGTGCGCGGCGCCGGGGTGCAGGGCCCGCAGCGCAGCCACGCGCAACAGCGCCGCCGGGCGGTCGGCCACCGGCTCGACGCAGCCGATGAAGCGGCTCTTGCGGATCAGCAGTTCGCTGTGGACGGCGCTGGCCAGGGTGCGGGGCATGGGCGCGCAGCATAGCCGGCACGGCGGCGCGCGCTGTGCTCGAATGCCGGCTTCGCCCCTCTTGCGGAACGCAGCGCGTGCAAGCCCTCATCGCCCTCGTCGTCCAGCACGGCCTGATCGTCGTGTTCGCCACCACGCTGGCGGCGCGCATCGGCGTGCCGCTGCCGGCTGCGCCGCTGCTGGTGGTGGCCGGCGGCCTGGCGGTCGGCGGCACGCTGTCGCTGCCGGCGCTGCTGGCGGTCGCGGTCGTCGCCAACGTGCTGGGCGATGCGGCATGGTTCGTCGCCGGGCGGCACTACGGGCATCGCGTGCTCGGGCTGCTGTGCCGCATCTCGCTGTCGCCCGATTCCTGCGTGCGCCAGAGCGAGGCGCTGATCCTGCGCTGGGGCGGCAGCTCGCTGGTGGCGGCCAAGTTCGTGCCCGGCGTCTCGGTCGTCGCGGCGCCGATGGCCGGTGCGGTGGGCATGAGCGCCGCGCGCTTCGTCGCCTACGACGCGCTGGGCGGGGCCGTCTGGTCGCTGGTGTTCCTGGGCCTGGGCGCGGTGTTCAGCACGCAGATCCAGGCGCTGCTCGACGTGCTGGCCCGGGCCGGCGCCGCGGCGACCGCACTGCTGCTGCTGGCCGTCGCCGGCTTCGTGCTGTGGCGCTACCTGCGGCGGCGGCGCTTCCGCAACGCCGCAGCCATGTCCCGCATCACGCAGGCCGAACTGCAGGCGTTGATCGATGAGGGCGCAGGGCCCGTGATCCTCGACGTGCGCTCCGGCGCCGCCACCGGTCTTGATCTGCGCCACATTCCCGGCGCATGGCGCGTGGAGTTGAGCGAGGTCGCGGTGCATGCGTCGCAGTTGCCGCGCGACCGCGAGATCGTGCTGTATTGCAACTGCCCCAACGAGGCCTCGGCGGCCACCGCCGCGCAGGCGCTGCGGGCGGCGGGGTTGCAGCGCGTGCGACCGCTGGCCGGCGGACTGGAGGGGTGGGCGGCGATGGGCCGCGCGGTGGCCGAGGGTCGGCCGCCGCCGCTGCCCTAGGACGTGGGTGCCGCAGGCGCCATCTGCTTGCAGACGTTGCCGCCGACGATGGTGAGCCGCAGGCTGCCGCCATGCCACTCGAGCCAGTTCAGGGCCACGTAGTCGGCGATGACGCCGGCGTCGATGAGGTCGGCGCGCCGCTGCTTCAGGTGGTCGACGGTCTGCCGCAGGCCATCGCGCAGCATCTCGCGACGTGGATCGGGGCGGGCAGCCGCCGGCAGGGAGCGCCGCTTGGGCGTCGGGGGGCGTTGGAGGGCGATAAGGTTCTCCAGGAGCGGGCTCCCACAGTAACAGCAGTGGCGCGACGCGGCCAGGCATTTCTCCGCATGCCATGATCCCGCGATGAAGGGCGTGCCGCCGCATTTCGACCACCCGCTCGATGCCGTCGAGTTCCGCCGCCCGGGCCACCGCGAGGGCGTCGAGCTGTACCGCGCGCACATCGTGCGCCACGCCTTCGAGCCGCACACCCACGAGGCCTTCGGCCTGGGCGCCATCGAGTCGGGGGTCGAGCGCTTCCGCTACCGCGGCGCGGACCACCTGGCGCCGGCCGACTCGCTGGTGCTGATGAACCCCGACGAACTGCACACCGGCCGCGCCGAGACCGACGGCGGCTGGCGCTACCGCATGGTCTACCTCGATGTCGACGTGGTCGAGCGCATCAGCGGCGAGCGCGGCTGGCATTTCGGCGACGCAGTGGGCCACGACGCGCCACGCGCGCGCCGCGTCGGTGCGCTGCTGCAGCGGCTCTGGCAGGCCGACGAGCCGCTCGCGTTCGACAGCCTGCTGCACACGCTGCTGGCCGAGTTCCGCAGCCACGCCCGCGTGGCGCGCGAGAGCCCGGCCGAAGGAGCCTTGCGCTTCGCGCCGGTGGTGGACTACCTGCGCGCCCATCTCGATCGCCGCCTCACGCTCGACGAACTGGCGGCGGTGGCCGGCCTCAGCCCCTTCCATTTCCTGCGCCGCTTCAAGGCGCAGTACCACGTCACGCCACAGCAGATGCTGATGGCGCTGCGGCTGTTCGAGGCCAAGCGCCTGCTGGCGGCCGGCGAACCGGCGGCGCAGGTCGCCGCGGCCACCGGGCTCACCGACCAGGCGCACCTGACGCGCACCTTCGCGCGCCGCTACGGCGTCACGCCGGCGCGTTACCAGCGGCAGGTGCGGCGGCGCTAGCTGCCGGTCGCGCGGCCCGGCTCAGGGGAAGGCCGGCACGTCCGGCTCCACGCCCTCGAAATGCGCCTCCGGGTGCGTGGCCTGCAGCAGCGACTCGATCTCCTGCACGCGCGAGCGCGGCACGTCGACCATCAGCAGCAGCTGGCCGTCCGCCAGCGCGCCCTCGAAGCGGCGCAGCCGCCCGCTCGGTGCGGCGATGCCGATCATGCTCGACGACCAGGCCCCCAGCAGGCCGCCCAGCACCGCGAGCACCGCCGCCATCGCCCACTGCGGCGAATCGAGCGCCGACCGCAGTTCGGCGCCGCTCCAGTCGGACGACGCGAACACCGCGCGCAGCGCCGCCAGCCCCGACTCGGCACCGCCGACGATCGGGAAGAACATCGCGGCCAGCACGCCGATCACCGCGCCGCCCAGCCCGCCGATCACCAGCCCGGCCTGCGCCGAGCGCAGCAGGTCGGAGGTCTGCAGGAGGTTCGCGGCGTGCAGCCCGGACAGGTCGGCGTTCTCGCGCGCGACGAAGTGGATGTGGGCGTCGCCGATGCGGGCGAGCAGCAGGTCGTTCATGGTCCGCCTGGCGCTCGTCAGGTCGGGCAGCAGCCAATAGATGCGTCTGCGCATGGCACCCTCCTTGAGTGGTCGCGGGGCCCACCCCGCGGGGCGATCGACGTTCCGCTTATACGCCGGCCCATTCATGCGTCGCAAGCAGGGTCAAGGCGCAAGCCGGTACAAGACCGCCGGCGCGGCGGGCGGCTACGCTCGCGGGATCATGTGGATCGGAACCCTGTTCGCGCTGTCCGCCGGCCTGATGTGGGGCCTGGTGTTCATCGCCCCGACCTTGCTGGCCGACTACCCGGCGGCCCTGCTGTCGTTCGCGCGCTATCTCGCCTTCGGGCTGATCGCGCTGCCGCTGGCGTGGCTGGACCGCGCGCGCCTCGCGCAGTTCACGCGCGCCGACTGGCGCGAGGCGCTGCGCCTGTCGCTCGTCGGCAACCTGCTGTACTACCTGTGCCTCGCGGCGGCCATCCAGCGCGCCGGCGGGCCGCTGCCGACGATGATCATCGGCACGCTGCCGGTGGTGATCGCGATCACCTCCAACCTGCGCGACGCCGCGCGCGACGGCCGGCTGCCCTGGGGCCGGCTGGCGCCCTCGCTGGCGCTCATCGCGGCCGGCATCGGCTGCGTTAACCAGGCCGAGCTCGCCGCGCTGCGCGCCGACCCGCAGGCCGACCTGGGCCGCTACGCCGTCGGCGCGCTGCTGGCCGTCGGCGCGGTGGCGTGCTGGACCTGGTACCCGCTGCGCAACGCCGACTGGCTGCGCGCGCACGCCGACCGCAGTCCGCGCACCTGGGCCACCGCACAGGGCGTGGCGACGCTGCTGCCGGCGGCGCTGGGTTTCGCGGGCTTCTGGGCGTGGAACGCGGCGAGCGGCCAGGCCTTCGCGATGCCCTTCGGCCCGCAACCCGAGCGCTTCGTGCTGCTGATGCTCGCGGTCGGCCTGTTCGCTTCCTGGCTGGGCACGCTGTGCTGGAACGAGGCCAGCCAGCGCCTGCCGACCTCGCTGGTCGGCCAGCTCATCGTGTTCGAGACGCTGTCGGCGCTGGCCTATGCCTATGCGCTGCGCCAGGAATGGCCCGGTCCGCTCACGCTCGCCGGCGTGGCGTTGCTGATTGCCGGCGTGATGTGGGCGTTGCGGGTGCGCCCCGAGCCGCTGGCGGCCGAGGCGCACCCGGCCTGAGCGCCCGCCGCGGCGCTACTCGCAGGCGCCGGCGCTGAACAGCTCGCCGGCCACCTGCGCGAACGACTGCTGCAGCACCGTGAGCTCGGTCTCGGCGCGCGCGCCGCCCTTGCTGCCGTCCTCGATGTGCTCGGTCGTCTGCAGCTTGCTGACGGGTGTGCGCTGGCGCGGCGTCATGGTGACGTTGAGCGTGAGCTTGTGCGACGGCAGCACGCGCGGCACGCCGCGCATCTGCTCGCGCACGTGGCGCTGGCAGCTGGCGCGGTCGGTGCCCGGCAGCTTCAGCCCGAGCGGCACGCCGCCGATCGACACGCCCTGCGTGCAGGCGCGCAGCGCGCTTTCCAGCTTGTCGTACTCCGGGTTGTCGACCCGGGAACGCGCCCACTCGATGACGTCGACGCCGATGCGGCAGCGCGCGCTCGCATCCTGCGGCGGCACCACCGGGCGGCCGGCGGACTCGCTCAGCCACGATGCGACGTAGGTGGTCCAGTTGGGGTTGACGCGGCCGCGCTGCTTCACGCCCTCGAGCGCGACCGGCACGCCGCGCACCGCGGTGCGGAAGCGGTCGCCGACCAGGCGGTCGATGACGTCGAAACGCAGCACGTCCACGCGGTCGTCGGCCTCGCGCACGCTCACCACGATGCCGGCGAAACGGCCGTTCGAGCGCACGATCGAGCCGCTGTCGGACTGGATGATGCGCAGCTTGTCCTCGAAGGCCAGCGTGTGCCATTGCGAGGTGCCGCCGGCCGCGCGCAGCCGCACGATGGTCTCGCGGCCGCCGGGGTAGTGGCGCACCACCTCGAAGGGTGCGTTCGCGGCAGCGGCGGCGGGCGCCACCTCCGACGCATCGGGCCAGCGGTCGTTGCAGGCCACGACGGAGCGTGCCGGCAGTTCGATCAGCGCCAGGTCCTCGGTGCGCGACGGGTTGTAGTAGATGCGCTGTCCGGTGGCCTTGCCGCCCTGGCGGTCGGTGACGGTGATGTCGGCGCCGGTCTCCGCGACCACGTGGCCGGCGGTGACGACGAGGCAGTTGTCGCCGCGCCGAAAGCCGTAGCCCGAGCCGTTGGAGTCGCCCTGGCGGATGTCGACCGGCTCGGCGCCGGCGGTGGAGATCAGGGCCGGTGCCAGCAGCAGGCCGAGCCATCGGGCGATCGGGAGGGGTGTCATCGGGCAGGCGGGTGGGTCGTCAGGGGGCGGGTCGAAACAGTCCGGGCAGCGTGGTGACCGTCTGCGCCAGCGTGCCGAGCAGCAGCAGGGTGGCCGCGAACATCTGCACGAACTGCAGCGAGACGAAGCGGTTCCACCAGGTGACGGCGACGGCGCGCTGTTCGCCGCCGTGCTGCGCGATGCCGATGCGCGCGGTCGTCACGTGCAGCTTCACGTCGAGTGCGCGATCCTTGTTGTCGTAGACGATGCCGGTGGCGCTCACCGGCGTGGTGCCCAGGCAGGCGAGCTGCGCGGGCGCCTCGGCATGCATCAGGCAGGCATGCGTGTCGACGCGGCTGCCGGCGTCCAGGGCCTCCTCGATCACCGGCACGCTGCGGTCGGTGAAGGGCTCGCGGGTGCGCGCCTCGAGCTTGCCCTCGCGCAGCAGCGGCGAGGTGGTCTGCTGCCAGCCGCCGCCGTGGCGCAGCAGTTCCCCCAGCACCACGCGGCCGCTCAGCAGCAGCACGGTACCGGACGGCTTGTCGTCCTCGTCCTTCTGCGGGCCCGCTGCGGCGGGCCGTGTCGTCCGCACGCTCAGCGCGCGCGGTCCCTTCGCGGGGTCGGTCGGCAGTTCCAGCACCTGGTCGTCGACCGTCACCACCACCGCCGGCTGGCCGGTCTGGGCGATGCAGCGCGCGTGCAGCGGCCCGCGGGTCAGGTCGATGCGCCACAAGCCGTCGGGGCGCCGCTCCAGCACCGCGCGCGCGCCGCCGCGCAGGTGCACGCTGGTGGCGCTGGCGCCTCGCCCCGGCGCTGTCGCGCCGGCCCCGAGCGCCACGGCCTCGGCCCTGCCGAGGTCCCAGACCAGTTCCTGGTCGCACAGCGGCTCGACCGACAGGACGTCGGTGTTCGCGGTCAGCGTGAACGCCGTGTCGGTCGCGGTGCGCAGGCTGAGCGGCAGCGCGATGGCCGCCGCCAGCGCTGCGAGCAGCAGCATCACGGCCAGGTGGGAGAGCAGGTGTCGCACCGTGCGCGGGCCTTCACCAGCCGACGACGACCGGCTGCTCCAGCTCTTCGAAGCCGTCGCGGCGCACCAGCGTGAGCTTGCCCTTGCTGCCCACGACGTTGGCGAGCGGCAGTTCGCACAGCATGTCGAAGCGCACCGTCGACTTGTCCGGCGCCCGCCGGCACATCTCGGGCGGACGGCCCTTCACCGCGACCAGCATCTCCGGGGCGCGCCGGCTGTTGACATACAACCGCAGCGTCGCGGCCGTCGCCGTTGCGGACGGGACCTCCCAGGCCGCGACCATCGGATGCTCGACCGACGAGCCGTTCTCGACATAGCGCACCGACACCGCGACGCGCTCGGGCGCCAGCGGATTGGGGCGCAGGCGCTTGCCGTCCCTCGGTTTGAGTTCGAGCTCGATCCATTCGCCCTCGCGGGCCTCGCCCTGGAAGACGCCGTCGCCACGCAGCCGGCCATCGGCGGTGGTGAGGCTGACGCGCACCTGCCCGCTGAACGGCGCCTTGGCGCGGGCGTAGAGGAACTGCGCGCCGATCTGCGACTGCACGCCGATCAGGGCCGCGCCCACCACCGCCTGGCCCTGCACCTGGGTCGGCGGGTCGGCCACCTCGCGGTACTCCTGGCCTGCCACGGGAGTGAAGGGCCCCGCCAGCACCTCGCAGCCCGCGATCAGCGCAAACAGCCCGGCCCCGCGTGCGCGCCAACGGCCGCGCCCGTCACGAACTCCCATGCTCTCCCCTTGCAGTCGCCGGTATCGTAGACAGCAATCTGCAAGAGAACAAGCGCAGCGCGGGGCCCACCGACAGGTCCTCGGGGCCGTCAGGCCAGCGCCTCGTCGAGCACCTCCACCCAGTGCTTCACCGGCGTCGGCGTGCCGCTCTGCAGGTGCTGGATGCAGCCGATGTTGGCCGACACGATGGCCTGGGCGCCCACCGGCGCCAGCGCGGCGAGCTTGCGGTCGCGCAGCTGGTAGGCCAGCGCCGGCTGCAGCACCGAGTAGGTGCCGGCCGAGCCGCAGCACAGGTGGCTGTCGGTCGGGGTCAGCGTGACGTCGAAGCCGAGCTCGCGCAGGCCGCTCTCCACGCCGCCGCGCAACTGCTGGCCGTGCTGAAGCGTGCAGGGCGGATGGAACGCGAGCTTGGGGGCCTTGCCGCGCAGCCGCGGCTTGAGCTTGGGCACCAGGTCGGGCAGCAGTTCGCTCAGGTCCCGGGTCAGCGCCGAGATCCTGGCGGCGCGCTCGGCATAGGCCGGGTCGTGCTTCAGGTGGCGGGCGTAGTCCTTGACGGTCACGCCGCAGCCCGAGGCGTTCATCACGATCGCCTCGACGGCGCCCTGCCCGGTCAGGCCCTCGACCAGCGGCCACCAGGCGTCGATGTTGCGGCGCATGTCGGCCAGGCCACCGTCGTGGTCGCCGAGGTGGTCGCGGATGGCGCCGCAGCAGCCGGCGTCGTCGGCCACCAGGGTCTGGATGCCGGCGGCGTCGAGCACGCGCGCGGTGGCGCTGTTGATGTTCGGCGCCATCGCCGGCTGCACGCAGCCCAGCAGCATCAGCACCTTGCGCGGGTGGCTGCGCGTCGGCCAGCGGTGCGCGCTGGCAGGCGCCTTCGGCGGGACCTTGGCCTTCAGCGCCGCGGGCACCAGCGGACGGAACAGCTGGCCGAGCTTCATCGCCGGGGCGAACAGCGGCGAGGTCAGGCCTTCCTTCAGCGCCGTGCGGGCGGCGCGTTCGCCGGCCGGGCGCTCGACCTTGGCATCGACCACGCGGCGGCCGATGTCCACCAGCGCGCCGTACTGCACGCCCGACGGGCAGGTGGACTCGCAGTTGCGGCAGGTCAGGCAGCGGTCCAGGTGGAGCTGGGTCTTGCGCGTCGGCTCGGCGCCCTCGAGCACCTGCTTGATCAGGTAGATGCGGCCGCGCGGGCCGTCGAGTTCGTCGCCCAGCAGCTGGTAGGTCGGGCAGGTGGCGGTGCAGAAGCCGCAGTGCACGCACTTGCGCAGGATCGCTTCGGCATCGGCGCCGTCGGCGCTGCCCTGGTATTCGGGGGCAAGGGTGGTTTGCATCGTGCGGGGTCAGCTCACAGATCGGGGTAGAGGCGGCCGCGGTTGAACACGCCGGCCGGGTCGAACTCGCGCTTGAGCTCGCGCTGGATGCGCTGCAGCGGCGCACTCAGCGGCGCGAACACGCCGGCCGCCTTGTCGCCGCCGCGGAACAGCGTGGCGTGGCCGCCGGCGCGCTGGGCCGCCTCGCGCACCGTGGCCGCGCTGGCGGCGGTGCACCACCAGCGCTGCGCGCCGCCCCATTCGATCAGCTGCTCGCCGGGCAGCGCGATCGGCGCGGCCGTCTGCGGGACCGACAGGCGCCACAGCGCCGCACCGGTGTTCGACTCGACCGCGGTGCGGGCCTTCACGAAGAACTCGTCCTCGTGATCGCGCAGGCCGTCCCAGAACGGCGTGGCCAGGCTGTCTTCCACGCCCTCGCCGCGGTACCGGGTGAGCAGGGTGTCGACGGCGGCGTTCACGGCGGCGCGTGCGCCGCGCAGCCGCAGCAGCAGCATGCCGGCCCACCACGCGCTGGCGCTGATTGGCAGCGGCTGGCCGCCCCAGGCGTTGAGCTGCTGCAGCGCAGCGGCCTCGTCGAGTTCGAAGCGCAGCGTGGCCGTGGCCGGCTGCACCGGCAGCACCTTCAGCGACACCTCCAGCACGACGCCCAGCACGCCCATCGAGCCGCACAGCAGGCGCGACACGTCGTAGCCGGCCACGTTCTTCATCACCTGGCCGCCGAAGCTCAGCACCTCGGCGCGGCCGTTCAGCAGCGTGGCGCCGAGCACGTGGTCGCGCACCGCGCCCACGCTGGCGCGGCTGGGCCCGCTCAGGCCGGCCGCGACGAGCCCGCCCACCGTGCCCTTGGCGGCCGAGCCGACGCGAAAGCGCGGCGGTTCGAACGGCAGGCACTGGCCGTGCTCGGCGAGCGCTGCCTCCAGCTCGGCGATCGGCGTGCCGGCGCGTGCGCTCACCACCAGCTCGGTGGGTTCGTAGCTGGAGATGCCAGTGAGCCCGGTGGTGTGCAGCGCCTCGCCGTGGCGCGGGCCGCCGTAGAAGGCCTTGGAGCCGTGGCCGGCGATCTCGAGCGGGGTGCCGTCGGCCTGCGCGGCACGCACGCGCTCGACCAGGGCGCGCAAGGCGGGGTCGTCGTCGGGAGGGGTCATCGTCGGGGCACGGGTTCTCGAACGGGTTGGGGGCGACCGGCGTCAGAACCGCGGCAGGTCGGGAAAGGGCAGCAGGCCCTTCTTCACGTGCATCTTTCCGTACTCGGCGCAGCGGTGCAGCGTGGGGATCACCTTGCCGGGGTTCAGCAGGCCGGCCGCGTCGAAGGCGCGCTTGAGGCCGAGCATCTGCTCGCGCTCGGCCGGCGTGAACTGCACGCACATCGAGGCGAGCTTCTCGACGCCCACGCCGTGCTCGCCGGTCACGGTGCCGCCGAGCATCACGCTGGTCTCCAGGATGTCGGCGCCGAACAGCTCGGCGCGGTGCAGCTGGTCGGGGTCGTTGGCGTCGAACAGGATCAGCGGGTGCAGGTTGCCGTCGCCGGCGTGGAACACGTTGCAGCAGCGCAGGCCGTACTTCGTCTCCATCTCGGTGATGCGGGTCAGGATCTCGGCCAGCTTCTTGCGCGGGATGGTCGAGTCCATGCACATGTAGTCGGGGCTGATGCGCCCGCTCGCCGGGAAGGCGTTCATGCGCCCGCTCCAGAACTTCAGGCGCTCGGCCTCGCTGGTGCTGATGTCGAAGCGCGTCGCGCCGGCGCCCTCCATCACCGCCACCATGCGCGCGATCTCCTCCTCCACCTCCTCGGGTGTGCCGTCGCTCTCGCAGATGAGGATGGCGTGGGCGTCGAGGTCGTAGCCGGCGTGCACGAAGTCCTCGACGGCGGCGGTCATCGGCTTGTCCATCATCTCCAGCCCGGCCGGGATGATGCCGGCGCCGATCAGCGCGGCCACCGCGTTGCCGGCCTTGCGCACGTCGTCGAAGCTGGCCAGGATGGCGCGCGCCAGCAGCGGCTTGGGCACCAGCTTCACGGTGACCTCGAGCGTCACCGCGAGCATGCCCTCGGAGCCGATCACGGCCGACAGCAGGTCCAGGCCGGGCGCGTCGAGCGCCTCGGAGCCGAACTCGACCGGCTCGCCCTCGACGGTGTAGCCGCGCACCCTCAGCACGTTGTGGATCGTCAGGCCGTACTTCAGGCAGTGCATGCCGCCGGAGTTCTCGGCCACGTTGCCGCCGATCGTGCAGGCGATCTTGCTGCTCGGGTCGGGCGCGTAGTACAGGCCGTGCGGCGCGGCGGCCTCGCTGATGGCCGCGTTGCGCACGCCGGACTGCACGACGGCGGTGCGGCTGACCGGATCGACCTTCAGGATCTTGTTGAACTTGGCCAGCGACAGCGTGACGCCCAGCTCGTGCGGCATCGCGCCGCCCGACAGGCCGGTGCCGGCGCCGCGCGCCACCACCGGCACCGCGAGGCGGTGGCAGGCCTTCAGCACCGCGGCGACCTGGGTCTCGGTCTCCGGCAGCGCCACGACCAGCGGCATGGCGCGGTAGGCGGTGAGGCCGTCGCATTCATAGGGAACGGTGTCCTCGCGCTGCCACAGCAGCGCATGGGCGGGCAGCAGCGGCGCGAGCGCGGCCACCACTTCGGCCTGGCGGCGGCTGCGTTCTTCGCGGGACGGGGCGGCAGGCAGCGCGGTCGCGGCGAGCGGTGCGTTCATCGAGGTCTCCTGGCGTGGCCGCCGATCCCCACGGATGGCGACGGCCGCACTCAACGCGCGAGCTTAAGCGCTGCCGACCCCGCCGGCCGTGCGCTCGGGTTCTGGCGGTTTTGACGCGGACGAGGGCAATGGCACGCGACGAACGCCGCAGGCCGGTCTCGTCAATGGTCCACCAGCGTGCCCGGCGGTGGCGTGGCGCCGGGGCGGGGCGGGACCTTGGGGCCAGGTCGCTCCGGCGGGCGATGCTCCGGCGGGCGCACCGTGGGAGGTGGACGCGGTCGCACCGGGCGGTGCGGGATCACGACCACCGGCGGTGGCGCTTCCGCCTCGGCGCGGGCGCGGGCCGCCTCGCGCTCGGCCTCGGCCTGTGCCGCCTTCGCGCGGGCGAGCTCGACTTCCTGGTCGCGTTCGCGCTGCTGTTCGATCTGGCGGCCGATGCGTTCGCTGACCGCGGCCGATTCGCGCTGCGCCGCGGCGCGGCGCGCGTCGGCCTCGGCCGGGTCTTCCGGGGTGGTGGTCCAGCGGCGTTCGGTCCTCGCACCCGGCTGCGGCCGGTCGGTGAAGATCACGCGGCCATCGGGCAGGCGCTGCTGCACGATCGCGCGCGCGGCGGGGGCTGTGGTTGCGGCGGCCGAGGCCGCCGACGCCGGCGTGGCGGTGGGGGTCGGCTGGGCAGACGCCGGCGCGTGCAGGGCCAGCGCCATCAGGCCCGCGACGATCGGAAGCGACGGGACGCGCATGCTTGTCAGACCGCGACCCTGCACGCCGGTTCCCCGGGGCGAGACCGCCGCCGCAAGGCCCGGCAGCGCTTCGGGCAGGTCCTCACGCCGGCGCGGTGAACACGGTCAGCACGCCGGTGTAGCCGTAGAGATGGCGGTGGCCGATCTCGCCCGCGGCGAAGAAGCCGACCAGCGGCACGTCGCCGAGCGCATGGCGCAGCAGCTGCAGCTCGGCCGACGGCGCCCCGAAGTGCGGGCCGCCGCGGCCGGTGCAGCTCACGTAGAGCGCTCCGGCGATCCGGCGCCCGCCGGTGGGGGCCGTGCCGCCGTCCGGCAGCTCCTCGGGCTCAAGGGCGCTGCGGATCTCGGTGGCGATGCGCACCAGGTCGCGGCGGGCCGCCTCGGTGTCGCGGTGGCAGAAGGCCAGCTGCTGGCCGGCCAGCGCGGTGTCGGCGATCGCGATGCCGCGGCGCTGCGGGTCGATGCCGATCAGGTGGCGCACCCGCGTCTCGGTGCCGAAGGCATGGCCGCGCGCCGCGGTGACGAACTCGCCCGGCTGCGGGGCCGCGGTGTCGCTCAGCCCGACCAGCGTGCTGCGCATGCGGGGCAGCGCCTCGCGCGGCGCCTGCTCGTCGACGGCCAGATCGCCCAGCAGGCAGTCGAGCGCGGGCCGGTCGTCGAGTTCGTAGACCACGTTGCGCTCGATCCGCGTGATGGCCCGCACCGGGCCCACCGGCTGGCAGCCCTGGGTGATGCGCGAGACGATCGCCACGTCGGCCGTGAACGCCACGCCCGACAGGCCGCCGGTGAACACGCCGCCTTCACCGGCGTCGCCGCCGCCGGGCGCGGCGATCGTCAGCACGCGGTTGCGCGCCGAGCCGAGGCCGCCGAACAGGTAGCCGCTGTCGACCCGCTCGCTCAACTCGCTGACCAGCTCCGACAGCTCGGGCGTCGACGGGTCGGCGTGCACCAGCGCCGTGTGCGGCACGAAGCCGGAATCGCCCTGCAGCGGCCGACGTCCGGAGAACACGCGGAACTGTTCGTGCGGCATCGCCGCCAGCATCACCGCGAGCCCGGGCTCGTCGAAGTACTCGACACCGCTCGCGCAGACGCCGATCCCGACGCTGCCGACCCAGGCGGTGCCCGGAAAGCGCTCGCGCAGGTCGGCCAGCAGGGCCTCGGCGGCGTTGGCGTGGTGGTCGGTCAGGTAGCACCAGCCCAGCGTCGGCGCGGGGCGGTCGGCGAGCTGGGCGTCGAGCTGCGCGCACACCAGCCCCAGGGCCAGCCGGGCGTCGGGGTGGGTGGCGTGGGCGTGGGCAAAGGCTTGCATCGAGTCCGGCACGGGAACGTCAGCGTCGGCGCGCGGCGGCCTTGCGTGCCGGTGCGGCCTTCTTCCTGGCCGCGGCAGGCTTGGCGGCCGACTTGCCGGCCGCCGCCGCGCGCGCCGCGCGGTTGGCCACGCCGCCGGCCATCTCGGCCGCCTTGCGGGCCGGCGCCATGCCGACCTTGATGGTCTGCTCGGCCGCGTCGAAGCTCTGCTTCACCAGGTTGCCGGCGAGCTGCTTCGCGGAGTCGGAGGCCACGTCCTTCATGGTGCTGGCGGCCAGCTGGGTGAACTGCTTGGTCAGTGCGCCCCACCACTGCGTCGGGTCGACGATGCCGGTCACCGGTGCGGCAGTGGCGCGGGATTTCGCGCGCGGTGCGGCGCGCTTCTTCGCCGGCGCGGCCTCGGCCGGCGCGTCGTCGGAGTGGTCGTCGGAGGGCGCGGGCGGCGCGCCGGCCGGCACCTCGTCGGGCAGCTTGATGCGCAGCGATTCGCGCAGGTCGGCCACCTGCACGTTCATGGTCTTCAGCGTCGACAGCGTCATGCGCTGCACTTCCAGCGCCTGGATCGTGGCGCCCAGCATGCGCGCGTTCTGCTCCAGCCAGAACTGCACGGTGCGCAGCTCCTCGATGCGCTTCTCCAGTTCTTCCGGGTTGAGCGTCGGTGCGACCCACTGGCCGATGTTGGGCAGCACCGAGCCGGCGTTCTTGACCAGGCCCTGCAGGAAGTCGAAGCCGGGAACCAGTTTCGCGAAGTCGGGGGGGGCGGCAGTCATCGGCGGTCTCCTGTTGTTGTGGTCGTGGGGCCAGCCATTGTGCGGCGCCGCGCCGCGCTTGTGCACGGTTCGCGCTAGGCAAGAACCCGCCTCGGCGCGAACGACCTCAGCCGCCGGCCTCGATGCGCAGCACGCCGCCCTGCTGCTGCCAGCGCAGCCGCCCCAGCACGTCCATGCCGAGCAGGGGCTTGTCGCCGAGCGCCGGCAGCACCACCAGCGGCAGGCGCTCGACACGCACGCCGCCGTCCAGCACCAGGTCGGCCCGCGCCACGTGGCCGCGCACCACGCCACCGGCGGTGCTGGAATCGATGCGGCCGATGGCCTCGAGCTTCAGCTCGTCGGCCAGCGCCGCCGAGATCGCGCTGCGCGTCGCGCCGGTGTCGACCAGGAAGTCGACCTCGCGGCCGTTCAGCCGCGCGGGCCAGTGGTAGTGGCCGTCGTTGCCGCGCCGGATCTCGATCACGCCGCCCTCGTGCGAGAAGCGCGAACGCTGCTGCTGCGCCTCCAGCGCCCGAAAGCCGAGGAACACCGCCAGGCCCAGCAGCAGCCAGACGGTGGCGATCTTCAGGGTGCGGGGGAACTCGGTCATGCGCCGCAGTGCACGGATCAGCCCGGCGCCGCCACCGTCTGCTCGATCGCGCCGAACACGCTCTGGCCGTCGCTGCCCTTCATTTCGATGCGCACGGTGTCGCCGTAGCGCATGAATTCGGTGACCGGCGCGCCGCCCTCGATCGTCTCGATCGCGCGCTTCTCGGCGATGCAGCTGTAGCCCTTGGACCAGTCCTTGTTGCTGACCGTGCCGCTGCCGACGATGCTGCCGGCGCGGACCCGGCGCGTGGTGGCCAGGTGGGCGATCAGCTGGCCGAAGTGAAAGGTCATCTCGGGCCCGGCCTCGCACAGGCCCACCTTCCTGCCGTTCCACTGGGTCTGCAGCGTGAGGTGCACGCGGCCGCCCTGCCAGGCCGTGCCCAGTTCGTCGGGCGTGACGGCGACCGGGCTGAAGGCGGTGGCCGGCTTGCTCTGCAGGAAGCCGAAGCCCTTGGCCAGCTCGGCGGGGATCAGGTGGCGCAGGCTCACGTCGTTGGCCAGCATCAGCAGGCGGATGCCGTCGATCGCCGCTTCCGGCGACACGCCCATGGGCAGGTCGCCGGTGATCACCGCGACCTCGCTCTCGAAGTCGATACCCATCTTCTCGCTCGGCACGACGATGTCGTCGCAGGGGCCGAGCAGGTCGTCGCTGCCGCCCTGGTACATCAGCGGGTCGGTGTAGAAACTCTCGGGCACCTCGGCGCCGCGCGCCTTGCGCACCAGCTCCACGTGGTTGAGGTAGGCCGAGCCGTCGGCCCACTGGCAGGCGCGCGGCAGCGGCGCCATGCACTGCGCGGGCTCGAACGCGAAGGCGTGGCGGGCCTTGCCCTGGTTCAGCGTCTCGTACAGGTCCTGCAGCTGCGGCGACAGGAAGTTCCAGTCGTCCAGCACCTGCTGCAGGCGGCCGGCGATGCCGTTCGCGTGATGGGCCGTGGACAGGTCGCGCGAGACGACGACCAGCTGGCCGTCGCGCGAGCCGTCCTTGTAGGTGGCGAGTTTCATCGGTGTCGGTCTCCTCGGCGGGGCCGCGGCCCCGTTGGCGAAATTTCGATACAGTGAATCAGTTTCGTCATTGTAAATTTGCCGTCGTGTCCACGCGTTCTCCTTCCGCCACGGTCGGTGCGGCCATGATGCCCGGGCGCGCCGGTATCCAGTCCGTCGAGGTCGGCTATGCCGTGCTCGACGCGCTGGCATCCGCGCCCGACGCGATGATGCTGCGCGATCTCGCCGCCGCCTGTGCCATGAGCGCGGCCAAGGCCCACCGCTACCTCGTGAGTTTCCAGCGTGTCGGGCTCGTGGCTCAGGATCCTGCCACCAGCCGCTACGACCTCGGCCCGACGGCACGGCGCCTCGGTCTGGCCAGCCTGGCGCGGCTCGACGGCCTGGCGGCCGCGCGCGCGGCGGCGGCCCGCCTGTGCGAGGCGATCGGCCACACGACGGCGCTGGCCGTGTGGAGCGAGCGCGGTCCCATCATCGTGCATTGCGAGACCCCTTCGTGTCAGCCGCTCACCATCGGCCTGCGTTTGGGAAGCGTGATGCCCTTGTCGAGTTCCGCGACCGGCCGCTGTTTCGCCGCCTGGTTGCCGCGCGAGCAGATCGCGGCCGTGCTGGCGCGTGAACGCGGCGCCAGGCCGGCGCGCCCCCTGGCGCGGCTCGCCACCGGGTCCGGTTGGGCCACCCGGATGGCGGCGGTCCGCGCGCGCGGCGCCGGCACGGCCGACGGCGATCCGCAACCGGGTCTCGTCACCTGGTGTCATCCGGTGTTCGATGCCACCGGCCGCCTCGTGCTGGGCCTGGTCACGCTGGGCCCGAGCGCCGCCTTCAACGGCCGGGCCGGCGGCATGATCGATCGGGCCGCGCAGTCGGCCGCCGCGGCGCTGTCGCGCGAGTTCGGCGCGGCGGACGCCGGTCCGGCGCCCGCGGCGACCCGGTCCCCGAGGCGCCGCCGATGAGACGGCACGGCGCGCTGTGGCTCACCGGCCTGGCTGCGGCGGTGCTGTTGCTGCACGCCTGGGCGCTCGAGGGACTCGGGGGGGCGCGCCCCGACGCGCCCTTGCCCGCAGCGGCGCCGGGGCGATCGGTCTGGGCGCTGGCCTCGCCGGCCGGGGCATCGCTCGCGCCGCCCGTGCTGCTGGCCAGCGCCGAAACCACCGTGACGCTGCCCGTGCTCGAGGCGCTGGCGGCGGCGCGGGCCGCGCCGCCGGCGCCCAGCGTCCGGCCTGTCGAGGTCGCGCCGTCGCGCCGTCGCGCCGTGGCCGATGCCGAGCTGTCGGCGCTCGAGGCGAAGGACGAAGCCGCGCCCGCCGCGCTGCCCGACGACCTGCTGCTGGCTGTTGCGACCACGGCACCCGCCGCGGCGGCGACCGGTGGCGACGCTGCACCGCCGACCTACCGCACCCGCATCCCGGCCGCGGCCAGGGTCGACTACCGCCTCAGCCGCGGCGCCATCACCGGCAGCGGCGAGATCGACTGGCGACCGCAGGGCAGCGGCTATGTGCTGCGGCTCGAGGGCCGGGTGCCGATCATCGGCACGCTGATCACGCAGACCAGCCGCGGCGGCTTCGACGCCGCCGGCCTGGCGCCGGAGCGCTACACCGACAAGCGGCTGCGGCGTGCCGAGCAGGCGGCCAGCTTCCAGCGCGGCGCCGGGGTGATCAGCTTCTCGGGGCAGAGCCCGGAGCAGCCGGTGACGCCCGGCGTGCAGGACCGCCTGAGCGTGATGCTGCAGCTCGCGGCCATCGCCAACGCCTGGCCCAAGCCGCCGCCGGCCGGCGAGCACTTCCTGATCCGGGTGGTCGGGGCGCGTGGCGATGCCCACGTCTGGTCGCTGCGCTTCGAGGGCCTGCAGTCGGTCGACACGCCGGCCGGCAGCGTGCGTGCGCTGCGCTTCCTGCGCGAGCCCGAGGGCCCGCAGGACACCCGCGCCGAGTTCTGGCTCGACCCGGCCCGCCAGTACCTGCCGGTGCGCGCCCGCCTCACCGACGGCAGCAGCGACGCGTTTGAACTGCTGCGGGTGAACTGAGTCGAACCCTGCAGGCGATGGGGTTCCTGGCTTGAAATTTGCGTCAGCCCCATCACCTGGCCCTCAAAGGGGAAGTCCATGCAGATGCTCTACAACTCCGACAGTTTCGCCGTGGTGCAGTTCGAGGTGGCGTCCGAGGAACCGGACGTCCGCGAAGGCGTGCCCGGGCTTACGCGGGGCGGCTACGAGATCGTCGACAAGTTCGCGCGCAAGGAGATCTTCATCGAGGGCGCCCTGGCCGCGAGCTTCCGCGAGGGCGTGGACGCGCTGATCGAGACCTCGCCGTCCGAAGAGGAGATCGACGCCTATGTCAGTCGCTACGCGGCGCTGATGCAGCAGCCGCTGGTGCTGCACTGACGGCGGGCGCCTCCGGAGGCACGGCGGCTTCGGCGTCGGTCGCAGCGAGCGGTTCCTTCGCGGGCGCCGCGCTCTGCGGCTCGGCGGCCGCCGCCTGCACCACCAGGTGCACGAACTGCAGCTTCGCCACCACCGGCCGCGGCAGCACGAAGGGGTAGAAGTCGTGCTGGCCCATGCTGCGCGACAGCTCGTTGAGCACGCTGGTCAGGGCCACCCATTCGTTGACGAAGCCCAGGAAGTGGGCGGCGCCGGGATCGTCGGGGCGCCACAGCACGTCGGCTCCGAAGGGCTCGATCTCGATCGCCACCGTGCGGGCGTCGAGGCCGAAGCTGAGCGCGGTGTCGTGCGTGTCGACCATGTGCAGGTAGTGCGCCCAGGTCTCCGCCCAGTCCTCCCACGGGTGCGTGCTGGCATAGCTGCTCACGTGGCGCTGCGCCCAGTCGGGCGCCGGCCCGTTGGCGTAGTGGCGCTGCAGCGCCGCGGCGTAGTCGTCGCGCTCGTCGCCGAACAGCTCGCGGTAGCCGTCCAGCCAGGGTGTGCCGTCCACCAGCCGGTCCCAGTAGTAGTGGCCCACCTCGTGGCGGAAGTGCCCCAGCAGCGTGCGGTAGGGCTCGCGCATCGCGGCGCGGATGCGTTCACGCACCGCGTCGTCGGCCTCGTCGAGGTTCAGCGTGATCAGGCCGCTGGCATGCCCCGTCATCACCGCGGGCGCGCCGGGCAGCGGCGCCAGCACGTCGAACATCAGGCCGCGTTCGGCGTCCCGGTCGTCGCCAGCCACGCGCGACGCGACCGGCAGGCCCAGCGAGATCAGCTGCGACACCAGGCGCCGCCGGGCCAGCTCGATGCGGCGCCACAGCTCGGCATGGTCGGGTTGCGTCAGGTCGGGAATGGTGCGGTTGAGCCGGCAGGCCTGGCACAGCGGCTGGAAGCGGCCGTCCGCCGAGGCCGGCACCAACCAGTTGCAGCCGGCGATGGTGTCGAAGTTGCCGCAGCGCCGGTACAGCGTCTGCGCGTCGCCCTCCACGTGCCAGGTGGTCTCCTCGGGGCCCGGATCGAGGGCCAGCACCTGCCCGCGCCGCGGCTCGTAGCCCAGCGCGGCGCCGCAGCCGTGGCACAGGCTGTTGCGGAAGAACACCGGCCGGCCGCAGCGGCAGCGGTAGCTGCGCGGCACGCGCGGCGTCGGCAGGCCGGCGTCGGTCGGGTTCGTCGGCAGATCGGCAAGATCGGTCATCAGGGGCTCCGCGGCCGTGGGGGCGCCGCTGCGAACGAGTGTGTCATGCAGCGGCCGTTCCGTTGCCGGTTGTGCAAGGCCTTGCACACCGAAGCGATCTGTTGCACGGCGGCCCACGCACGGCCGCGGCCGTGGCCGCGCCGGCGATAGAAGCCGATACTGTCCGTCCGCGTCTCCACTCCCTCTTCTTCACGCATCCCATGTGCCAGCTGCTCGGCATGAACGGCAACACGCCGACCGACATCGTGTTCAGCTTCACCGGCTTCGCGACGCGCGCGGTCGAGCACAAGGACGGCTTCGGCATCGCCTTCTTCGAGGGCCCCGGCGTGCGTTGCTTCGTCGACCACCACAGCGCCAACGATTCGCCGGTGGCCGAGATGGTGCGGCGCTACCCGATCCGCAGCCGGCACGTCATCTCGCACATCCGCAAGGCCACGCAGGGCGGCGTGGCGCTGCAGAACACCCACCCCTTCGTGCGCGAGCTGTGGGGCCGCTACTGGGTGTTCGCCCACAACGGCGACCTGAAGGATTTCCACCCCAAGCTGCATGCCGCCTTCCATCCCGTCGGCGACACCGACAGCGAGCGCGCCTTCTGCTGGCTGCTGCAGGAGCTGGCGAAGAACCACGCGTCGGTGCCGAGCGTGCGCGACCTGACCGAGACGCTGCGCGAGCTGGCGCCGCCGGTGGCCCGCCACGGCAGCTTCAACTTCCTGCTCAGCAACGGCGACGCGCTGTGGGCGCACGGCGCCACGCGGCTGCACTGGCTGGTGCGCCAGCACCCGTTCCGCCACGCGCGGCTGCAGGACCAGGACCTGACGGTGAACTTCGCCGAGCACACCACGCCGAACGACCGCGTCGCGGTCATCGTCACCGAACCGCTGACGGCCGACGAGGACTGGCAGGCCTTCGCACCCGGCGAACTGCGGGTGTTCCAGGACGGGCAGGCGCTCGACGCCTGAACCGGCACGCCACGCGATGGACCTGCTGATCAACGGCCGCTTCGTGCCGCTGCCCGACGAGGCCGTCGACCCGGCGATGCCGCTGCTGTGGGTGCTGCGCGACGTGCTGCAGCTCACCGGCAGCAAGTACGGTTGCGGCATCGGTGCCTGCGGCGCCTGCACCGTGCGGCTCGACGGCGTGCCTGCGCGCTCCTGCGTCACGCCGCTGTCCGCGGTCGGCGGCAGGGCGGTGCAGACCATCGAGGGCCTGGGCAGCGCCGAGCGGCCGCACGCGCTCCAGCGCGCCTGGGTGCTGCACCAGGTGCCGCAGTGCGGCTACTGCCAGAGCGGCCTGCTGATGGCCGCCGCGGCGCTGCTCGAGCGCCAGCCCCGGCCGAGCGACGCCGACATCGACGCGGCCCTCACCAACCTCTGCCGCTGCGGCACCTACCCGCGCGTGCGTGCCGCCATCCACACGGCCGCGGCGGCCCTGGCGGCGCCGCGCGCGGCCACGCCCCCGCCGCCGAAGCGCGCGCCATGAAGCGCCGCACGCTGCTGCTCGGTGCGGCGGCGGCCGGCGGCGGCCTGCTGCTGGGCTGGGCGGCGCTGCCGCCGCGTTCGCGGCTGGGCGACCGTGCGCTGCTGGCGCTGCAGGCCGGCGAGGTGGCGTTCAACGGCTGGATCAAGGTCGCCGCCGACGGCGGCGTCGCGCTGGCGATGAATCGCAGCGAGATGGGCCAGGGTGTGCACACCGCGCTGCCGATGCTGGTGGCCGAGGAGCTCGACATCGGCCTCGACCGCGTGCGGCTGGTCCAGGCCGGCGCCGATGCGGTCTACGGCAACGTGGCCACCTTCGTCGCGTCGCTGCCCTTCCACCCGCGCGACAGCGAGCCGGGCCGCAGGACCGCGGTGGTGAAGGGCGGCGAGTGGGTCGTCGCCAAGCTGGCGCGCGAGCTCGGCATCAACATGACGGGCGCGTCGACCAGCATCGTCGACGCCTGGGAGCCGCTGCGGCTGGCTGCGGCCACGGTGCGGGCCCAGCTGGTGGGAGCCGCCTCGCTGCGCTGGCGCCTGCCCAAGGAAGAGATCGTGGTGCGCGACGGCGTCGTGTCGCATGCCTTCGGCGTGCACGCGCATTTCGGTGAGCTCGCCAGCGCGGCTGCCGGCACGCCGGCCGGTGACGTGGCGCTGAAGCCGCGTGCCGCCTGGACGCTGATCGGTCGCGACACGCCGCGCACCGATGTCGTCGCCAAGAGCAACGGCAGCGCCGTCTACGGCCTCGACGTGCGGCCCGAGGGCCTGCTGTACGCCGCAGTGCGCATGTGCCCGGTGCTCGGCGGTGCGCCGCAACGCATCGGCAACGAGGACGAGGTGCTGCGCCGCCCCGGCGTGCAGCGGCTGGTGCGCCTGCCGGCCCGGGCCGGCGCGACCGCCGGCGTTGCGGTGGTCGCGCGCAGCAGCTGGCATGCGCGCCAGGCGGTGGAGGCGCTGGCGATCGACTGGGCGTTGCCGCCGGCCGGCACGGTCGATTCGCAGGCCATCGCCGCATCGCTGGAGGCCGCGGCGCGCGACGCTTTGGCGCAGGACGGCGGCCTCGCCTATCACCGCCGCGGCGATGTGGCGGCGGCCGGGCGCGAGGCCGGCCCCGGCGCACGCACCGTCGAGGCGCTCTACCGCGCGCCCTACATCGCGCACGCCGCGCTCGAACCGATCAACTGCACCGCGCAGGTCCGCGACGGCCACGTCACCGTGTGGGCGCCGACCCAGGTGCCCGGCATCGCCCGCGCGCACGCGGCGCGCGCCGCCGGGGTCGACGAGCACGCGGTGACGCTGCACGTCACGCTGCTGGGCGGCGGCTTCGGCCGCCGGCTCGATGCCGACTTCGTGGCGCAGGCCGTCGCGGTGGCGCAGGAGACCGGCGGCCGGCCGGTGCAGCTGCTGTGGTCGCGCGAGGAGGACACCACGCACGACTACTACCGCCCGGCCGCGGCCGCGGCGCTGAAGGCGGTGCTGGGGGCCGATGGACGGCCGCTGTCGCTGCGCGTCGCGAGCGCCGGCGATGCCATCACGCCGCGCTGGATGGAGCGCGGCCTGCCCTGGCTGGCCGGCCCGGTCGACCTGCCCGACAAGACCACCGCCGAGGGCCTGTTCGACCAGCCCTACGACATCGCGCACCAGCGCATCGCCCACGTCGCCACGCGCAGCGGCGTGCCGGTCGGCTACTGGCGCTCGGTCGGCCATTCGCACAACGCCTTCTTCCTCGAGAGCTTCATCGACGAACTGGCGCACACGGCGCAGCAGGACCCGGTGGCCTACCGGCTCGCGCTGCTGGCCGGCAGCCCGCGCCACGCCGCGGTGCTGCAGCTCGCCGCGGCGCAGGCCGGCTGGGGTCGGCCCTTGCCGGCCGGGCGTGCGCGCGGTGTGGCGCTGCACGAGAGCTTCGGCAGCATCGTCGCGCAGGTGGCCGAGGTGTCGCTGCCGGCCGGGGGCGTGCCGCGCGTGCACCGCGTGGTCTGCGCCGTCGACTGCGGCACCGTGGTCAACCCCGGCATCGTGCGGCAGCAGATGGAGGGCGGCATCGTGTTCGGCCTCAGCGCCGCGCTGCACGGTGGCATCGACATCGTGGCCGGCGCGGTGCAGCAGAAGAACTTTCCCGAGCAGCCGCTGCTCACGCTGGCCGAGACGCCACGGATCGAGACCCATCTCGTCGCCAGCGAGCACCCGCCCGGCGGCGTCGGCGAGCCCGGCACGCCGCCCATTGCGCCGGCGGTGGCGAATGCGCTGTTCGTGTTGACCGGGGTGCGGCGGCGGGGGTTGCCGTTGCGGGGATGAGGGGGCTGCTGTTTCCTCAGCGCGCCGCGTTCAGCGCCGCCCGCGTGGCCAGCGCCACCTGGCGCGCCGCGCTCGCGAACTCGGCATCGCGGCCGGCGTACAGCACCGCGCGCGAGGAGTTCACGATGATCGGCGCGCTCGTCGTTGCCTTGTCGCCGCGCCAGGCCGCCTTCACCGTCGCCGCCGCGTCGCCGCCCTGCGCGCCCACGCCGGGGATCAGCAGCGGCAGCGTCGGTGCCAGCGCGCGCACGCGCGCCAGCTCCTCGGGGAAGGTCGCGCCCACCACCAGGCCGAGCTGGCCGTTGGTGTTCCACGGGCCCTGCGCGAGCTGCGCCAGGTGCTCGTACAGCCGCGGTGTGCCCTCCACGTCGGCCAGCCGCTGGTTCTGCAGGTCGCTGCCGCCGGGGTTGGAGGTGCGGCACAGCAGGATCGCGCCCTTGCCGGGCCAGCGCAGGTAGGGCTCGACCGAGTCGAAGCCCATGAAGGGCGACAGCGTCACCGCGTCGGCCTGGTAGCGCTCGAAGGCCTCGCGCGCGTATTGCTCGGCGGTGCTGCCGATGTCGCCGCGCTTGGCGTCCAGGATCACCGGCACGTCGGGCGCCACGCGGCGGAGGTAGGCCATCAGCCGCTCCAGCTGGTCCTCGGCGCGGTGCGCCGCGAAGTAGGCGATCTGCGGCTTGAAGGCGATCACCAGGTCCTTGGTGGCGTCGACGATGCGGGCGCAGAAATCGAAGATGCGCGTGGCGTCGCCGGTCCACGGCGCCGGGAACTTGGCCGGCTCGGGGTCCAGCCCCACGCACAGCAGCGAATCGTTCAGCCGCTCGGCGGCCAGCAGGCGGGCGCGAAAGCTCATGTCGTGTGCGCCCTCAGCCGCCGATGCGCTGCGCCAGCTCGGCCGCCTTGCCGGTGTAGTTGCCCGGCGTCAGCGCGCGCAGGCGCTGCTTCTCGGCCTCGGGCAGCTCCAGCGTCTCGATGAAGGCGGCGAGCGACTCGCGCGTGATCGCCTTGCCGCGTGTCAGCTCCTTGAGCCGTTCGTAGGGGTTGGGCAGGCCGTGGCGGCGCATCACGGTCTGGATGGGCTCGGCCAGCACCTCCCAAGCGGCGTCGAGGTCGGCCGCCAGCGCGGCCTCGTTGACCTCGAGCTTGCCGAGGCCGCGCGAGAGCGAATCCCAGCCCAGCAGCGCGTAGCCCAGCGCCACGCCCATGTTGCGCAGCACCGTCGAGTCGGTCAGGTCGCGCTGCCAGCGGCTGATCGGCAGCTTCTGGCTCAGGTGCGCGAGCAGCGCGTTGGCCAGGCCCAGGTTGCCCTCGGCGTTCTCGAAGTCGATCGGGTTGACCTTGTGCGGCATCGTGCTCGAGCCGATCTCGCCGGCCTTGAGCTTCTGCTTGAAGTAGCCCAGGCTGATGTAGCCCCAGACGTCGCGCGACCAGTCGATCAGGATGGTGTTGGTGCGCGTCACCGCGTCGAACAGCTCGGCCATGTAGTCGTGCGGCTCGATCTGGATCGTGTACGGGTTGAACGCCAGGCCGAGCTGCTGCTCCACCACGCGGCGGCTGAAGGCCTCCCAGTCCAGCTCGGGGTAGGCCGACAGGTGGGCGTTGTAGTTGCCCACCGCGCCGTTCATCTTGGCCAGCAGCGGCACCGCGGCGATGCGCTGGCGCGCGGTGGCCAGGCGCGCCACCACGTTGGCGATCTCCTTGCCCACGGTGGTGGGGCTGGCGGTCTGGCCGTGGGTGCGGCTCAGCATCGGCAGGTCGGCGAACTGGTTCGCCATGCGCGTCAGCGTGGCCACCAGGCCATCGAGCGCCGGCAGCAGCACGCCCTCGCGGGCGGCACCCAGCATCAGCGCATGGCTGGTGTTGTTGATGTCCTCGCTGGTGCAGGCGAAATGCACGAACTCGCCGGCCGCCTGCAGCTCCGCGTGGCCGGCGAACTTCGACTTCAGCCAGTACTCGACTGCCTTCACGTCGTGGTTGGTGGTCTTCTCGATGTCCTTGATGGCCTGTGCGTCGGCCTCGGCGAAGCCCGTCACCAGCGCTCGAAGGTGAGCACGGGCTTCGCTGCCGAGCGGTGCCAGTTCGGGCAGGCCTGCGTCGCTGAGGGCGATGAACCATTCCACTTCCACCTGCACGCGGCGGTGCATCAGGCCGAATTCGCTGAGCAGCGGCCGCAGCGCGGCAAGCTTGGCGGCGTAGCGGCCGTCGAGCGGCGACAGGGCGGTGAGGGCGGTCAATTGCATGGGAAGCGGTCGGTCGTGCGGGCGCGCCACGGGCGTGGCAGGGAGCTTGCAATTGTAGGAGGGGGGCTTGTGCCACACGGCCCCGGAAGGCGGCGGTCCGGTCGGGGCGGCTGGCTAGAATCGTTTCGCACCCCACACCCCACCTCCCATGAAACTCATCGGTTCCCTCGCCAGCCCCTACGTCCGCAAGGTCCGTGTCGTGATGGCCGAGAAAAAGCTCGAGTACAAGTTCGTGCTCGACGACGTGTGGGGCGCGGAGACCTCCATCTCCGAATCCAACCCACTCGGCAAGGTGCCCTGCCTCGTGATGGAGGGGGGCGAGGCGGTGTTCGACTCGCGCGTCATCGTCGAGTACCTCGACATGCTGTCGCCGGTCGGCAAGCTCATCCCGCCGTCCGGTCGCGAGCGCATCGAGGTGCGCACCTGGGAAGCGCTGGCCGACGGCCTGCTCGACGCCGCCATCCTGGCGCGGCTCGAACGCACCTGGGCCGGCCGCAGCGAGGCGCAGCGCAGCGACGCCTGGGTCGACCGCCAGATGGCCAAGGTCGACGCCAGCCTGCAGGCGATGAGCCAGGGCCTGGGCGACCGCCCCTGGTGCGGCGGCAACCACTTCACGCTGGCCGACATCGCCGTCGGCTGCGCGCTCGGCTGGCTGTCGTTCCGTTTCCCGCAGATCCCCTGGCGCGACGATCATCCGTCGCTGGCCAAGCTGCTCGACAAGCTGAGCCAGCGACCGAGCTTCGCGGACACGGCGCCGCCGGTGGCCTGAGAAGCCGCGCCCTCACCGCGGCCCCGCTCAGCCCGCCGCCGCTCCCGGCAGCGGCAACTCCAGCGTCACCGCCCAGCCCTCCGGGTGCGGGCCGCTGTCGAGGCGGGCCGACAAGGCCGCCGCGCGGCGCTGCATGTTGGCCAGGCCACGACCTCCGTGCACGATGGACGGCGGCACGAACAGCGGCATGTCGACCTGCGCCTCGCTCATGCGCTGCTGCAGGCCGTTGTCCACCACCGCCAGCGCCAGCCGCTGCGTGCCGCGCGCCTCGAGGCGCAGCCACACCACGGTGGCGTGGGCGTGCTTGATCACGTTGGTCAGCGCCTCGCGCACGATGCGCAGCACGTGCAGCGTCTCGGCCGCCGGCAGTTCCACCTCGCTCGCCGCGTCGTCGAGCTGCCACACCAGCCGCACGCCGGCCGCGCGCAGCGAGGGCTCGACGCGGAAGCGCAGCTCGGCCAGCGCCTCGATCAGCGGACGCTGGTCGGTCTCCAGCGAGTCGAGCGCGAGCCGCAGCTCCACCAGGCAATCGTCGAGCGTGAGCTTCAGGTCGCGCAGCGGCTCGTCCACGCTGCGCGGCTCGCCGCCCGGCGGTGGCAGTGACTGGCGCTCCACCTGCGAGGTCAGCGCCATCGCCGCCACGAGCCGGCCGCCCAGGCCGTCGTGCATCTCGCGCAGGATGCGGTCGCGCTCGGCCAGCACGGCCTGCCGCTGATCGCGCAGCCGCGTGCCCTCGAACGCCATCTGCAGGTCGCGCTCCTTCTGCGCCACGCGGTCCAGCAGGTCACGGTTCAGCGCGCGCAGTTCGGCGCTGGAGCGCGTGAACTCGTCCACCAGCAGCCACGCCGCCACCGCGATCAGCAGCAGCACCGTGTAGCGGCTCCAGGCCACCGGATCGCCGGCCTCCGGCTGGCCGAACACCCACAGGTCGCGCAGGCCGATCGCCAGGCCGATCACGGCGGTGACGGTCAGCAGCAGCGCGGGCGCGCTGCGCTGCTGCCGTGCCGCGGACGCCAGCGCCCACAGCACGCCCATCGCCATCGCCAGCGTGCCGGCCCGCAGCAGCATGCCGAGCGTCGGCGCCGGCAGCAGCACCGCGCCGGCCGCCAGGGCCAGCGCCACGGCGGCCCAGCCGCCCAGCACGAGGCGGGTGCGCGGCGCGTCGCGGCCCACCACGTTCATCGCGTACAGCGCGCCCAGCACCGCGATCCATGCGAAGCCCGCCTGGTGCAGCACCACCGTCCATGGCCCCGCGTCGGGGCCCGGGCCGCCAGGCAGCGTGGCCTCGCGCACGGCCCACAGGAGGCTCGCGGCGCCGAACCAGCCATAGCCCGAGCGCCGCGCGCGGCCCGCCAGCAGCAGCGCCAGCACCCCCAGTGCGCCGGCCGCGCCGGCGATCCAGGGGCTGCGCAGGCCGCTCGTGTCCACGGCGACCAGCGGCGCGGCATGGCAGCCGCTGCCCGACAGGCCGATCGCGACCAGCAGCACGCCCAGCCCGCACGCCCCGCCAGCGCGCGGCGCAGCGGGTGCCCGCCTCGTCGCGGGGCGGGCCGGCTTCACGCCCAGCCGGGACGCGACTGCGCCTGCACGGTGGCGCGGGCGCGCTGCCCCAGCTGCAGCTTGCGGTAGACGTTGCGCACCGCGGTGGCCACGGCGCTCGGCGTGGTCAGCAGGCGCTCGGCGATCTCCTCGCTGACGTAGCCCTGGGCCACCAGCCGCAGCACCTCGTGCTCGCGGGCGCTGACCTCGTGGTCGCGGCGCGAGGGCTCGTCGAGGTCCATCATGCCGGTGTCGCCACCGCCACTGCCGAACTCCGAGAAGCCCGAGTCGCGGAAGCTCGTGTCGCTGAAGCCGTCCTCGCGGAAGCGCTTGAGCAGGTGGCGCGCGATCGCCGGCGAGATGGGCGACTCGCCGCGCGCGGCCTGCTCCACGGCGCGCACCAGTTCCTCCGAGGTGCAGCCCTTCAGGAAGTAGCCGTCGGCGCCGGCCTCGATGGCCTGGATCACGCGCGCCTCGTCGCCGAACACCGAGAACACCAGGATGTGCGGGTGCCACACGCCGTCGATCGCGGGGGCATGGCTCAACTCGCCGATCAGCTCGGTGCCGTCGCCGTCGGGCAGGCCCAGGTCGGACAGCAGCACGTCGGGGCGGCACTGCGGCAGGTCGATGCGGGCGATGCCCAGCCGGTTGGCGTGGCCGACGCAGCGGATGCCGGGCGCTTCGTTCAGCGTGTCGAGCACATGCTGGGCCACCAGCGGATCGTCTTCGACGAGATAGACCTTCAGCACGCTTGTCGTCTCCTGGGGACTGTGACTCTGGGGCGATCGGGGCCGCCTGCCGGGAGCTTAGTCGTTCACGCCGCCGCTGTCGCCAGCGGATCGGGCTGGTGCAAGAAGGAATGCGCACTCGCGCGTGGCCAGTAGAGCCGGAACACCTGGTGCGGCCAGTCGATCTCGCCGCGCTCGGCGGCCAGCAGCGCGCCCGGCTTCACGAACGGCAGCAGCGTCGCCAGCAGCTTCACCTCGTGGTCGGCCACGCGCCGCACGATGTGCGCGGCGGTGATCTCGCGCGGGTGCTGCAGCCCGGCGGCCTGCACCAGTTCCTTCAGCGCGCGCAGCGTTTCCTGGTGGAACATGAACACGCGGTCGGCCTTGGTCGGCACCACCAGCGCCTTCTGGCGCATCGGGTCCTGCGTGGTCACGCCGGTCGGGCAGTGGCCGGTGTGGCAGGCCTGCGCCTGGATGCAGCCCAGCGCGAACATGAAGCCGCGCCCCGCGTTGCACCAGTCGGCGCCCAGCGCCATCAGCCGCGCGATGTCGAAGGCACTCACCACCTTGCCGGCGCAGCCGAGCTGGATGCGATCGCGCAGCCCGATGCCGGTCAGCGTGTTGTGCACCAGCATCAGCCCCTCCTGCAGGGGTGCGCCCACGTGGTCGGTGAACTCCAGCGGCGCGGCGCCGGTGCCGCCCTCGGCGCCGTCGACGACGATGAAGTCCGGCAGCAGATGCGTCTCTCGCATCGCCTTGGCAATCGCGAACCACTCCCACGGGTGGCCGATGCACAGCTTGAAGCCCACCGGCTTGCCGCCCGACAGCGTGCGCAGCTTCTCGATGAACTGCAGCATGCCCACCGGCGAGTCGAAGGCGGCGTGGCGCGACGGCGACACGCAGTCCACACCCACTGCCACGCCGCGCGCCGCGGCGATCTCCGACGTCACCTTCGGGCCCGGCAGCACGCCGCCGTGGCCGGGCTTGGCGCCCTGGCTCAGCTTGAGCTCGATCATCTTGACCTGCGGGTCGCGCGCGGTCTCGGCGAAGCGTTCCTCGCTGAACGAGCCGTCGTCGTGGCGGCAGCCGAAGTAGCCCGAGCCGATCTCCCAGATCAGGTCGCCGCCGTGCTCGCGGTGGTAGCGGCTGATCGAGCCCTCGCCGGTGTCGTGCGCGAAGCCGCCGCGCTTGGCGCCGGCGTTGAGCGCGAGGATGGCGTTGGCGCTCAGCGCGCCGAAGCTCATCGCCGAGATGTTGAAGATCGACGCGCTGTACGGCTGCGCTCGCTCGCCGCCCACCGTGATGCGGAAGTCATGGCTCGCGAGCGTGGTGGGCGCGATGGAGTGGTTGATCCACTCGTAGCCCTCGGCGCCCACGTCGTGCTGCGTGCCGAACGGCCGCTTGTCGGGCTCGCCCTTGGCGCGCTGGTAGACCAGCGAGCGCTGCTGGCGCGAGAACGGCGCCGCCTCGTTGTCGCCCTCGATGAAGTACTGCCGCATCTCCGGCCGGATGAACTCGAAGAAGAAGCGCAGGTGGCCGATCACCGGGTAGTTGCGCAGCACCGAGTGGCGCGACTGCCGCACGTCGTGCACGCCGGTGCCCACGAGCGCCAGGAACACCAGCAGCACCAGGCCGCCGCTGCCGGTCACCACCCACACCAGCGCGCTCAGCAACGCGCCGACCGCACAGGCCAGCCAGACGACGTAGCGGATCGGGAAATGTTCGTTCAGACGCAACAGCCAGGCGGGCATGACGGATTCCTCGGGGCGCGGTGACCCGGGGATGCTAGCCCTGCCGCGTGTCAGTGCGCCGGTCCGACGGGTTGGGGGTTTCCACGGGCGCCGGGCTGCGCAGCGGGGGCTTCGAGCTGCCGGTACACCGCCGTCGCCAGCGCCTGCAAGCGGGCCCGTGGCAGGTCGGCGCTCAGCGCATAGCCCTGCCGGCCATCGACCCAGTAGAAGCTGTGCGTCGGGCCGTCGCCACGCCACTGGAAGGCGGCGGGGGCCGAGGCGCCGGGCGCAGCCGCGCTGCCCAGCACCGACACGTACAGCGTCACGCGCTGCCCCTGCGCGTCCTCGTACATGAACTGCGCGCGCGCCTGCCCGGCCTCGCCGGGCAGCAGCCGACCACCGACCAGCCGCAGCCCCTCGCCGTCGAGCGCCGGCACGCGCAGTGGCGCGCCCAGTCGCTTCGACAGCCACTGCACCAGGTGGGCCTGCTGCGCCGCGTCCACCTCGACCGGGTGGCGCTGATCGGGCACGTAGACGGCGTGCGCGGCCATCGCTTCGCGCACGAAGCCCGGCGCCGCCACCTGCGCCGCCTCCGGCGGGGGCCGGCGCCACTCGGCCGCGCCGTAGCCGAGCAGCGCGCCGAGCGCCAGCAGCAGGCCGGCCGCCAGGGCCTCGAACCGTCGCGCGCGGCGCGGCGGCGCGATCAGCGCGCGCGTCAGGTGCGGCGGTGCCGGCTCGGCCAGCAGATCGGCGTGCAACGCCTGCAGCCCCGCGCGCTGTGCCTGCCAGGCGGCCACGCGGGCCGCCTCGTCGGGGTGCGCGGCCAGCCACTGCGCCACCTCGGCGGCACGACCGGGCGCCAGCTGACCGTCGACCCAGGCGTGCAGTTCGGTCTCGCCGGGTCGCGTGTCCATCGGGCCGTCCTTCACTTCACCACCTTCAGCGCCGCGCGAGGTGCCGGCGCGCCGTCCATCAACTGGCGCAACTGCTCGCGCGCCCGCGCCAGGCGCGACATCACCGTGCCGACCGGCACGCCCAGCATCTCCGCGGCCTCGGCATAGGCGACCTGCTCCACAGCGACCAGCAGCAGCACCTCGCGCGCCGCCGTCGGCAGCAGCGCCAGCGCACGCTCCAGGTCGAGCCGCATCACCGTGCCCGGGGTCGGATCGTGGCGCGGTTCCAGCGCTGCGTCGAGCGCCACGCTCGGGTGGGCGCTCGACTGCCGCCACTGGTTGGCGTGCAGGTTGTGCATCAGCGCGAGCAGCCAGGCGCGCAGCGCGGCCTGCACGTCGGCACCCGGCGCGCCGGGCGGGCGCCACAGCGACCACTTGCGGCAGGCCCGCTCCAGCGTGTCCTGCACCAGGTCGTCGGCGCGTGCCGCGTCGCCGACCAGCAGCCGGGCGTAGCGGCGCAGGCGCGGAATGTGAGCGATGGCGTCGGCGGCGTCCAAGGCGGCGCGTGCGGGCCCTAGGGCGTCGCGGCGTGCCACACGCCGTTGACGCCGTCGCCGGTCTTGTCGCCCGGCTTGGTGTCCTTGGCCCAGTAGTACAGCGGGCGGCCCTTGTAGGCCCATTGGCGCGTGCCGTCGTCGCGCGTCACCACGCTCCAGTCGCCGCTGGCCGCGTCCGCGGTCGCGGCGGCGAGCGGCGGCCAGTTGGCGGCGCAGGGACCGTTGCAGACGCTCTTGCCAGAGCCGGCCGTGTCGCGGTCGAACACGTACAGCGTCATGCCATTGGCACCGGCCAGCACGCCGCCGGCCGTCTTGGCCGGCGCCGCGGCGTGCGTGCCGTACGAGCTGCCGTAGCCGGCGCAGCCGGCGACGAGCGCGGCGATCGGGGCGAGGGCGCAGAGGAACGGGATCTTGCGGTTCATGGAGCCTCCGGGGGTGGTCTGTCGTGGTGAACAGTCCAGCCCGCCGGCTTATTCCGTCACGCGCCAAAAAAATTCTGCAGCTCGGTCGCCGTCAGCGCCGGCAACTCCTCGGGGATGAAGTGCCCGGCCGGCACCGCGTAGCCGCTCACCGCGCCGCTGCACGCGGCCTGCCAGTCGGCGATCGGCTGGAACTGCTTGGCCACCACGCCGCGCGCGCCCCACAGCACGTGCAGGTCACAGGCCACGCGCTGGCCGGCCTGGCGGCTGGCGCGGTCGTGCTCGAGGTCGATGCCGGCGGCGGCGCGGTAGTCCTCGCAGGCGCCGTGCACGCCCTCGGGCGTGCAGAAGCCGCGGTCGTAGTCGGCCAGCGCCTCGGGCTCGATGAACGCGATGCCCTTGCTTCCCCAGCCGCCCAGCGTGTGCCGCAGGTACCAGCCCGGGTCGGCGCCGATCTGCTTCTCGGGCAGCGGCGCCGGCTGGATCAGGTAGAACCAGTGGTAGTAGGCCTGCGCAAAGGCCATGTCGGTGCGCTCGTACATCGTCAGCGTGGGCACGATGTCCAGCACGCACAGCTTGCGCACCGCCTGCGGATGGTCCAGCGCCAGCCGGTGCGCCACGCGCCCGCCGCGGTCGTGGCCGGCCACGAAGAAGCGCTCGTGGCCCAGCGCGCGCATCACGCCCACCACGTCGGCCGCCATCGCGCGCTTGCTGTAGTTGGCGTGGTCGTGCGTGCCGGGCGGCTTGGCCGAGCGGCCGTAGCCGCGCAGGTCGGGCATCACCAGCCGGTAGCGGTCGGCCAGCCGCTGCGCCGCCCGATGCCAGATCGCGTGCGTCTGCGGGTAGCCGTGCAGCAGCAGCAGCGGCGGCCCGTCGGGCGGGCCGCCGACGCGGGCGAACAGCGTCACGCCGTCGATGTCGAACGTGCGGCTCTCGAAACCTTCGAACCAGTGGCTGCCCATCGTCGTTGCTCCGTTGTCCGTCGAGGCGCCCGTCATTCCTCGTCGGCGGTGATCACCAGGCCCAGCCGCGCGGCGCGCTGCGTCTGCGCCACCGCCGTCAGGCGCAGCGGCTGTCCGGCCGGGACCTGGCGGCGCAGCCGCACGTCGAGCGAATCGCGGTCGCCCGGCTGCGTGCTCACGCGGCGCGACCACGCCAGCGCGCCGTCCACCAGCACCCGCAGCTCGTGCCAGGCCTCGCCACTGCCCTGCGCCTTCACGGCCAGGCTGCAGTAGATCTCGAAGCCGCGCTCGCGGCTCGCGTGCGGCGGGATGTCCAGCCGGGCCACGTCGCGCTCGCCCGCGTCGGCGGCCCAGTGCTCGGGCGCCGCGTCGTCGCTCAAGCCGGGCGCCCCAGCTTCGCCAGCCGTGCCGGCTCGACGATCTCGATCCAGTAGCCGTCGGCGTCCTTGATGAAGGCCACGTCCTTCATCTTGCCCTGCTCCGGCCGCTTCACGTAGGTCACGCCGTTCTCGTCGAACCAGCGCACCGCGGCGTCGAGGTCGGGTACCGAGATGCAGATGTGGCCGAAGCCCTGCGGCTTGGCATTGCCGTCGTGGTACTGGAACTCGGCGTCGTTCTCGGTGCCCCAGTTGTGCGTGAGCTCCAGGATGCCGCGCTGCGCGAAGGTCCACGCGGTGCGCTCGCCCACGTCCTGCGGCGCCGCGGCGGCCTCCTCGGCCTGCGCCAGGAAGTAGAGCGAGAAGCTCATCTCCGGAAAGTCCAGCTTGCGCAGCAGGCGCATGCCGAGCACGCGCGTGTAGAAGTCCAGCGCAACCTTCGGGTCCTTCACGCGCAGCATGCTGTGGTTCAGCGTGAAGCCCTTCGTCGCGGCCGGGGCCTGCTCGCAGACGCCGGGCTGTTGTTCGGTGGAGAAGCTCATGGGGGAGGTCCTGTGTCGGGGCCGGAAAGGGCGGGGGCCACGATGATGCCGCAGCGTGCCGGCCGCGGCAGCCAGGCAGACCAAGCCCCGTCGCCCTCGCGGGGCGTTCAGCGCCCGGGGCTCGCCAGCGCCGCGCGCGCCAGCAGCGCCGGCAGCGCGTCGGCCCTTGCCGACACGCAGTAGCCGCCGGCGCCGAAGATGCGCCGCAGCGCCGGCGCCGCCGCCGGGTCCAGCCCCACGCAGCGCACCGTGATGCCGCGCCGCGCCGCGGCCTGCACCGCGCGGCGCGCGTCCTCCACCAGGTAGCGCGGGTCGTGCGTGTCGATGTCGTGCGGCTCGCCGTCGCTCACCAGCACCAGCGTGCGCCGCGCGGCGCGTTGCCGGCCCAGCAGCGCGGTGGCGTGGCGCAGCGCCGCGCCCAGCCGGGTCGACAGGCCGGCGGCCAGCCCGTCCAGGCGCGCCGCCGCGTCCGCGTCCAGCGCATCGCCGAAGTCCTTCAGCCGCCGGTAGTGCACCGCCTCGCGGCCCTCGGAGCAGAAGCCGTGGATCGCGCAGGCGTGGTGCGGCCCCTGCGCGCTGCGGGCCGCCAGCCAGGCCGCGTGGCGCGCCGCCTGCAACAGGCTGGTCGCGCCGTCGTGCCCCCGCGCCGGCCCCGCGCTGGAGGCCGACGCATCGATCAGCCACAGGCTCGCGCGGGGCTCGGCCTGCCGCGCGCGGCGGCGGTGCACGCGCGCGTCGGGGGCCAGGCCGGCGCGGCCGGCGGTGGCGGCCTGCGCCAGCGCGTCGAGGTCGAACTCGTCGCCGTCGAGCTGCGCGCCGCGCGCGAACGCCGGCGTCGCCGGCACGCGCAGCGGCTTGCGCCGTGCGGTGCGGGCGGCCACCGCGTCGCGGCCCGATCGCGGCAGCGCGAGCGGCCGGGTCTCCAGCACCGTGCACCACGCGGGCCGCTGGCGCGCGATCAGCCGGTCCCACTCCGGGTAGCGGTAGCGCGCGGCCTCGGGGGGCGCCTGCGCGGGCTGCGGCGGTGTGTCGCTCGCGCCGGCCGCCTGAGGGGGCGGCACCGGGGTCTCGGCCGCCGGCGCGGCCTGCTCGGGCAGCCACAGCCAGGCGTTGTCGTCGCGGTAGCTCGGCTGCACCAGGTACTCGCGGTCGTTGAAGCCGGCGCGCATCTGGCCGATGTCGTGGCCCAGCCGCGCGGCCAGCGTGCGCAGCGCGGCGGTGTGCGGCACCGCGAGCACCTGGCCGTGGTCGTCCAGGAAGAACAGCCGCCGGCCCTTCGCCACCCAGGGGTGCGGGTCGCCGTAGCCGGCGTCGAGCAGGCTGCGCGCCAGCCGCTGCATCAGTGCCTCGAAGCCGTCGCCCAGCGCCGGGCTGGCGGTGTGGAAGCGCAGCCACAGCCGGCGCAGCCCGGGCAGCTCGCGGCAGGCCAGGTGCTCCACGCGCGCGTCTTCCAGCAGCCCGACCAGCGCACGCACCACCGGCCCGCTGGGGCCGCGCGCCAGCGGCTGGCTGCCGTAGGCGCGGTGCGCGGCGGCGTGGGTGGCCGCGGCGCGGTACCAGTGGCGCGCCGCGCCGTCGTCGGCCTCGTGCGCGGCCAGCGCCACCGTGGGCGGCAGGTGCACGCCGCGCGCCGACAGCCAGGGCCGCGCCGCATCGGCCTCGGCCAGTGCCGGCGCGGCGCGCCACAGCGTGCGCAGGTAGGGCCCGAGCTCGGCGCGCATGTCGGCCAGCGCCAGCCATGGCGGCGCGCCCGCGGGGGGCGAAGCGGCCGCGCGGGCCGGCAGCGGAGCGGCCATGCGCGGGGCGCCGGTCAGAAGCTGGCGTCCACCGCCGCCCGCAGCGCGGCGCCGAGGTCGGGGTCGTCGGACAGCGGCGCCACCAGCGCCATGCGGCAGGCCGCGGCCGGCGCGGTGCCGGCGGCGATCAGCTGCGCGGCGCGCACCAGCATGCGCGTCGACGCGCCTTCGTCCAGCCCCTCGCCCTGCAGGCGGCGCGTGCGCACGCCCAGCGCCACCAGGCTGGCGGCCAGGTCGGTGGGGATGCCGGACTCGCGCGCCACGATCTCCACCTCCACCTCGGTGCCGGGGTAGCTGCAGTCCAGCGCGCAGAAGCGCTGCCGCGTCGCGGCCTTCAGCTCGCGCGGCGCGCCCGGCGTGCCGGGGTTGTAGGACACCACCAGCTGGAAGTCGGGGTGCGCCTTCAGCAGCTCGTTGCGGCGGTCGATCGGCAGCAGGCGCCGCGTGTCGGTGAGCGGGTGGATCACCGCCAGCGTGTCGGCCCGCGCCTCCACCACCTCGTCGAGGTAGCAGATGGCGCCGTGCCGCACCGCCAGCGTCAGCGGGCCGTCCTGCCAGTGCGTGCCGTCGGCATCGAGCAGGTGGCGTCCCACCAGGTCGCCAACGCTGGTGTCGTCGTTGCAGGCCACGGTGATCAGCGGGCGCTGCAGCGCCCAGGCCATGCGCTCCACCAGCCGCGTCTTGCCGCAGCCGGTGGGGCCCTTCAGCATCACCGGCAGGCGCTGCGCGCACGCGGCCTCGAACAGCGCCAGCTCGTCGCCCACGCTGCGGTAGTAGGGCTCGGCGGCGATGCGGTAGGCGTCCATCCGCAGGACGGCGGCCGCGGCGGGCGCCGCCCGGGGCGTGGGCGCGAGCATGTCGATCGCGCCCACCTCAGCGGTGGCCCACGCTGCCCTGGTGGGGCAGGCCCTCGATGGGGGCCTCGTCGGTGCCCACCGTGCTGCGGGTGAAGGACTCCACCTTCTCGCGCATCGCTTCGGGGTCGGCGATCCACTGCGCATAGAAGTCGTAGGGGCAGGCGGCCACGCCCTTGTCGCCCTCGCGCGAGTTGATCATTCCGGTGTAGCCGCGGTGCAGCAGCTTGAACAGGTGGTTCTCGCTCTGGCCGTTGCGGCGGAAATCGCGGATCAGGCTCTTGCTGAGCGCCGCGTACTGGATGCCCATTTCCTCCTCGCCGCACTCGCCCAGCGTGCGGCCGTCGAAGCCGATGATCGCGCTGTGGCCGAAGTACGAGTACACGCCGTCGAAGCCCGCCGCGTTGGCCACCGCCACGTAGGTGTTGTTGGCGAAGGCCATGGCCTTGCTGATCAGCACCTGCTGCTCCTTGGCCGGGTACATGTAGCCCTGGCAGCGCACGATCAGCTCGGCGCCCTTCATCGCGCAGTCGCGCCAGATCTCGGGGTAGTTGCCGTCGTCGCAGATGATGAGGCTGACCTTCAGGCCCTTGGGGCCTTCGCTCACGTAGGTGCAATGGCCCGGGTACCAGCCCTCGATCGGCACCCACGGCATGATCTTGCGGTACTTCTGGACGATCTCGCCCTGGTCGTTCATCAGGATCAGCGTGTTGTACGGCGCCTTGTGCGGGTGCTCCTCGTGCTGCTCGCCTGTGAGCGAGAACACGCCCCACACCTTGGCCTGGCGGCAGGCGGCGGCGAAGATCTCCGTCTCGGCGCCCGGCACCGTGGCCGCGTTGGCGTACATCTCGGCGCTGTCGTACATGATCCCGTGGGTGCTGTACTCCGGGAAGATCACCAAGTCCAGCCCCGGCAGCCCGGCCTTCATGCCCACCACCATGTTCGCGATCTGCTTCGCGTTGGCCAGCACCTCGGCCTTCGTGTGCAGGCGCGGCATCTTGTAGTTGACGACGGCCACGCCCACGGTGTCCTTGCTGCTGGAAATGTCTCCGTGGATCATGGGGGCGCTCCTGCTCCTGATGCGGCTGATGAACGAATCCATTCTTCGGTGGCCCCTCCGCCCGGTGAATACGTTGATTGACGTAGGCCGCGCGACGCGCCGCATCGTGTGCGTGACGGCCCTGCTGCTGCTTGCCGCCGGGGCCTGCGGCGCCGCGCAGGACACGCTCGATGCCGACGAGGCGCCCCCCACCCCCGCCAGCCGCGCGCGCTGGCTGCCGCCGCAGGTGCAGCTGCTGCGCGACCTGCGCTACGGCGACCACGAGCGCCAGCGCCTCGACGTGTACCGCCCGGCCCAGGCGCAAGGCGCGGCCACCGTCTTCATGGTGCACGGCGGCGGCTGGGCGCACGGCGACAAGGCCATGGACTCGGTGGTGAAGCACAAGGTGCAGGCCTGGGTGCCGCGCGGCGTGGTGGTGGTGTCGGTCAACTACCGCCTGCTGCCGCAGGCCGCGCCGCTGGAGCAGGCGCGCGACGTGGCCCGTGCACTGGCGTTCGCCCAGTCGCGCAGCGCCGAGTGGGGCGGCGACCCCGCGCGCTTCGTGCTCATGGGCCATTCGGCCGGCGCCCACCTGGTGGCGCTGCTGGACGCCACGCCCGCCCTCGCGGCCGAGGCTGGCGCCACGCGCTGGCTCGGCAGCGTGCTGCTCGACAGCGCCGCGCTCGACGTGCCGGCGCTGATGCAGGCGCGCCACCTGCGGCTGTTCGACCGCGCCTTCGGGCGCGACCCGGCGGCATGGCACGCCGCCTCGCCCTGGCACCGCCTGGCCGCGCGCGGCGCGCCGCTGCTGGCGGTGTGCTCCACGCGCCGCGACGAAGCCTGCGCGCAGGCGCGCCGCCATGTGGAGAAGGCGCAGTCGTTCGGCAGCCGCGCCAGCGTGCTGCCGCAGGACCTGTCGCACCGCGACATCAACCTGCAGCTCGGCGAGCCCGGCGCCTACACCGGCGCGGTCGAATCCTTTTTGCGCTCGCTGGACGCCGGCCTGGACGCCACGCTGTCCGCCGCCGCGCCGCCCCTCTGAGGGCCGGCCGCGGCCCTGCCTACACTCCCCCCTGGCCGCTGCGGCCGGCACCGCCCCCTCCCTGATCCCCATGCGCATCGACGCCATCCGCCAACGCCTGCGCGCCCTGGGCGCCCGGCCCGGCCACGAGCAGAGCGTGCTGCGCCACTGGGCCTGCGCGCTGCCGCAGCAGCGCCGCAGCGCGCGGGAAGACGTGCTGCCGCTCGCGCTGCGCGAGGCCCTGCCGGCGCTGGAGGCTGAGCTGCAGGGCCTGGCGCAACTGCGCTCCGAGCACCCGGCCGAAGACGGCTCGGCCCGCCTGCTGGTGGCGCTGGCCGACGGCCAGACGGTGGAGAGCGTGCTGCTGCCGCGCGACGGCCTGTGCGTGTCCACCCAGGTGGGCTGCGCGGTGGGTTGCGTGTTCTGCATGACCGGCCAGGGCGGCCTGCTGCGCCAGCTGGGCAGCGCCGAGATCGTGGCCCAGGTGGCATTGGCACGGCGCCAGCGCGCGGTGAAGAAGGTGGTGTTCATGGGCATGGGCGAGCCCGCGCACAACCTGGACAACGTGCTCGAGGCCATCGAACTGCTGGGCACCGCCGGCGGCGTGGGCCACAAGAACCTGGTGTTCTCCACCGTGGGCGACGAGCGCGTGTTCGAGCGCCTCCCGCAAGGCCCGGTGAAGCCCGCACTGGCACTGTCTCTGCACACCACCAAGCCCGAGCTGCGCGCGCAACTGCTGCCGCGCGCGCCGCGTATCGACCCCGAGGACCTGGTGGCCCACGGCGAGCGCTATGCCCGCGCCACCGGCTATCCGGTGCAGTACCAGTGGACGCTGATCGACGGCGTGAACGACGGCGACGACGAGCTGGACGGCATCGCGCGCCTGCTGGCCGGTCGCTACGCGGTGATGAACCTCATCCCCTACAACACCGTGGACGGCTTGGCTTTCCAGCGCCCGGCCTGGGAGCGCGCGGTGGCGATGGCCGGCGCGCTGCACCGGCGCGGTGTGCTGACCAAGCTGAGAAGGTCAGCGGGGCAGGATGTGGAGGGGGGGTGTGGGCAGTTGAGGGCGAGGGTGGGGGGTGAGGTTCGGCGGATTGAGATCAGGCCGGCACTCGGTATCGGCGCGTCTTAGTTCTCGATTGGCATCTGCCGCAGGCGCGAGGGCGCGCGAGAAGGCCGCATCTGATGTGAGTCAGTTTTCGGCCATCAAGAGTCGTTCACGATCGGCCGCTGTTGGGTCGGATGGCCCGTTGCAGCGTGGGCCTTGGCACCAGCGCCACCAACCCTTCCGCTCGAACTCCGCGACCTCTCCCGGGTACCTTGATTTTTTGCTCAGGGCGGCTGAGCGCCTGCTTAGCAGCTGCTACTAGGGCTTGCCCCAGGGCAGGGAAGCCACGCCGCCCTGGCTGTAAGCTGAGGGGGCCGCAAAATACCTGGTGTTCCAGCAAGCCCCGGCGCACAATGCCTCTGACCCTGTCCAAGGACTCCTTGCGACCCTCAAGCAGCCATGACCCAGCGCCACTTCACGAAGCTCACACCAGCCGTTGTCAATGCCAAGCACAAGAGGATTCTCGAAGGACACGCACCCAGGACGCTCGACCTCTTCGCCGGCTGCGGCGGCCTGTCTCTGGGCTTCGATGCGGCGGGCTTCAGGACCATCGGCGCGGTCGAGTTCGACACTGACGCGGCACGCTCGCACGCTGTCAACTTCATGTCTGACCAGCCGCATGAACTCTTCGAGGCTCACGCAGTAGCAAAGGACATCACCAAGATCGAGCCGGCTGACCTACTGAAGAAGCTCGGCATCGCCGGCAAGGTCGAGCAACAGGTTGACGTCATCGTCGGTGGCCCACCATGCCAAGCCTTCGCACGCGTCGGGCGAGCAAAGCTGCGGGAGGTTGCCGACCATCCTGAGGCCTTCCTGAAGGATCCACGGGGCAACCTGTACCTTCGGTACTTGCATTACGTCAACGAGCTGAAGCCGTTGGCGATCCTGATGGAGAACGTGCCTGACGTCCTGAACTATGGCGGGCACAACGTCGCTGAGGAGACCTGCGAGATCCTGACCGCGATGGGATACCGCTGTCGGTACACCCTGCTGAACTCCGTCTTCTACGGCGTTCCGCAGATGCGCGAGCGGATGTTCCTGATCGCCGTCGCGGCAGAGATCGCGGACGAGATCGATTTCCCTGAGCCGACCCACTGGATCGAGATGCCCAAGGGGTATGAAGGCACGCGGCAGGTCGCCCTTCAGACGGTTAAGCAGGACCTCTTCGAGGCAGACCCGTTCTTTGCGAACCCACCGGTCGCTGACAAGACCAAGTGCAAGCCTGCGGTGACCGCTGAGGATGCTCTCGGAGACTTACCGAAGATAACGCTGCACCTCGAAGGCAAGCTGAAGAAGGGTGCTCGGCGGTTCGACACTGTCACCCCCTACGTCAGAGACGTCGATGCGCTCAACGACTACGCCAAGCTGATGAGGTCATGGCCCGGTTTTGAAAACGACGAAGGCATCAAAGACCATGTAATCCGCTGGCTGCCGCGGGACTACGCTATCTTTGCCCGGATGAACCCTGGGGACCAGTATCCTGAAGCGCACAAGCATGCGGTAGCGCTGTTCGAAGAGCGCATCACGGCCCTGCGGAAGAAGACTGGAAAGCCGCTTGGGCCTAAGTCAAAAGAGTTTCAAGACCTGTGGGATGCCACCGTCCCGCCGTATGACGCGACGAAGTTTCCAAACAAGTGGCGCAAGATGGAGTCGTTCGCTCCAGCTCGCACGCTGATGGCTCACCTAGGTAAAGACGGCTACTCACACATCCACTATGACAGCGCGCAAGCCCGCACAGTCTCTGTGCGCGAAGCCGCTCGCCTGATGTCGTTTCCCGATGGTTTCGTGCTGACCGGTAGCATGAACCCTGCGTTCAAACAGATTGGCAACGCTGTTCCAGCCCTGCTGGCGAAGGCTGTTGCCACTCAAATCTACAAACTGCTGACTGATGAGCGTACTGTCCCGCAACGTCGCGCTGAAGAAGCTCACAGCGTCTGACCTCTCCTTCTTTGCAAGCTACTTCGCCCGCTTTCCCAACGTAAAGCAGAAGGCCTTTAACCTGGACGCCGCGGTTATTGAGAGGACCTTTTTTCCGAACATGGCAGCGGCCATCGCGGCAGCGCCAGGACAACGCGCTCCGACTGCGCTGACGATCTACGGCCCCGGCGGGGCTGGCATCGACCTTCTTATGCGGAAGGTGCTGAAGCAGCAGAAGAACTGGCGGCTGAACGGCGAACTGATCCACAACCCTCCCAGCCAACCGCGCCGATACGACAACTTGGTGCCGGGTGACCTCGCGATCATGGAGTTCTATGGCTCCGCGATGCCAAACGCCATCAAGATCGTATTTCTGCAAGCAAGTGACCGAGCGGACGCCACGACGCACGCTGAATTGACCCGCCGCTACCCCGGCCAATGGATGGTCGTTCTGAGCGAGGACGACATTAGCGCTGCCATTACGGCAGCTAACACGCCGACAGTTCATCCCATCCGCGACTGGCTCGAAGGTGACCTGCTAGAAGCAATCGGCAATGGTGATGCTCAGGCAGTCGAGCGGCTGACCACACGCCGGGCGGGGCGTGGCCTTACCGTGGACGACCTCGATAGGGCCAGGGAAACCGCCGCCAAGGTGGGTCGTGACGGGGAGGAACTCCTCAACTTTTTCTTCCAGGAGCAAGGGCCTGCCAACGTCGCCGACTATGAGTGGGTCTCAAGCACTAACGCGGTGTCGCCGTACGACTTCAGCCTCCGCATGACCGACGGCAGCGTTAGATATCTGGACGCGAAGAGCACAGGCGGGGCGTTCGGCAACTCTATCTACATGTCGATCGGCGAAATCCGAGAGGCCGTGAACGGTGGCCTTCCTTACGATCTGTACCGGCTCTACAACGTGACCGAAAGCAGCGCATCGATGCGCATCGCCCATGACGTTGGCCCGTTGCTGGCGCCTGTACTGGCGAACGTCGCGGCATTCCCAGCCGGCGTAAAGGTTGAGTCACTTGCCTTCGACCCGACGTTCTTCAACTTCGGCGTGCAAGAGATTGGGATCAGCTATCCCGACGAGCCCTGAGCGTTCAGATGTTCTGACAGAGGAGCAGCGCAGCTTCTGCATGTCTCGCAACCGCGGGCGTGACACGAAGCCGGAGAAGCTGCTTCGCAAGGCTTGCTGGTCGGTCGGCCTACGCTATAGGTTGGGCTCCAAGGTCATCGGCAAGCCAGACTTTGTGCTAGGTCGAGCAAAGGTGGCCGTCTTTGTGGACGGCTGCTTCTGGCATGGCTGTCCTGAGCACTACAAGGCTCCCGCAACCAGGGCCGACTTCTGGCTCAAAAAGCTTCAGAGCAACCGCATGCGTGACGAGCTGGTCAACATTCAGCTTGCTGCCGAAGGTTGGACTGTCGTGCGCATATGGGAGCACACGGTCAAGCGAGACCTATCTGCTGCTGTCGAGACGGTGCTTCAAGCTCGGCAGGCCTCCAGCAGGGTGCCTAGCTCTTCAGCCAAGGCCGCCTTCACCTGAGGGACAGCAGTTAGGTAGGACTCAGAGACGAGTCCTCTGACTTGATGTCCGATGGCGTGACGGCAAGCACGTGCCTGCTCGCCAGGGATCATGGACAGCACTTCCTGCAGGGTGTCGGCGGTCGGCGCATGCGCCTCAATGAAGGTCGGCGAACCATCGGCGTCGCAGCGATACACCCCGTCCAACACCAGACAGTGGAGGTGGGTTGAGGTTGCCCGACCGGCAGCTTCAGGGCGTCGAGATCGGGGCGGACTATGTCTCTTCAGGGTCGATCGCACCAGCTATGTACCAGCGACAGATCTGCAGTCGCTCACAGGAGTCCTTCTTGAACCGCGTGCTCGAGCAGTCCAAGGTCTGGATCATCGGAGTCGAAAGTGACCTCAGCCTTTAGCAACCTCAGCGGGCCCGGCAAATCCTTGAAGGCGGACCTCCTCGCGTAACTGGGTCATCACAACCCACTTGGCGCCGCTTCAGGGCTCCCACAGCTTCGCAAACGCGAACGACAGTTGACGGTGGTGGCGGATCGACAGGAGATAGACCGTCGATCCGGTGAGCGTGTAGAGGACGAGATAGTCGCCGTGCAGGTATTCGCGCAGAGCATCGACGGCCCCTGGCGGCAGCGCGGCGAGTAGCGTCATCGCTTCGGCGGATTGGGGAGGCTGATCCAGGTAGCGACGCCCGAGGCGCGGGAAGCGGCGCAGATTCGGGATGACGGTGCGGCGAAGCCCGTCGAGCAGCTTGTCGTAGGCCTCAGGTGCATCGGCTTCGGCGAGAAAGGTTTCGATCGACGCCAGCCGCTCGACGAAGCTCGCGGTGAGTTCGACCTGAATGCGCGGCTCAGCCACGCCGCTTGGTGGTCTTGGTTACGGGCTTGCGCGCTTGCTGCAAACGGGCGATGGCCGTATCGGCGTCCTCGGTGCGGCCGGCTGCGATGTCAGCCAGCCCGCGCTTCACGTCTTCGAGCAGCAGCAGATGAATGCGCTCGCGCTCCAGGCGGTGGTAGTAGTCGAGGCGGTCGGCATCGATGAGGGCGACGTAGCTCTCGCCATTCTTCGTGATGACCTTTTCGCTGCCTTGCTTCACTTCATCGGCCAGCTCGGAGAGGGTGGCGCGGGCCTGCGTGAAGGGCACCACGTCCTTTGCGGCAATCGACATGGTGGCTCTCCTGTTGCAGAATTCTGTGCAGTCTACCGGATCATCCTGGGAGAGAACAGGACGATGCCGCGATCGGGGCCAAGCGGCAGGGCGGGCATCCAAAGGCGGCTCGCGCTGCAATCAAGCGCCCACCCGCCTCGGCCTCCTCACCGCCCGCACCTTCCCACTCGCCCCCCCGCCGCAATACAGCAGCCCGGCCCCGTCCGACTCCAGCCCACTCACGCCAGTGCCGGCGGGCATTTCCAGCCGCTCCAGCACGTCGCCACTCGCCGGGTCGATGCGGCGCAGTTCGCTCTCGTCGCCTTCCCAGGTGCCGTGCCACAGGTCGCCGTCCACCCAGGTCACGCCGGTCACGTGGCGGTTGGATTCGATGGTGCGCAGGACCTTGCCGGTGGCGGGGTCGATCTGGTGGATCCTGCGGTCCAGGTACTGCCCCACCCACAGGCTGCCTTCGGCCCAGGTGAGCCCCGAGTCGCGGCCCTCGCCGGGCGCGGGGATGGACGCGAGCACCTGGCCGGTGGCCGGGTCGATCTTGTCGATGCGCGCCTCGGCGATCTGGTACAGGTGCTTGCCGTCGAAGGCCAGCGTGCGCGTGGTCTCGCCGCTCGCGGGGTCGAAGGCCATCAGCCGCTCGCCGGTGGCGGCCCACACGCGCTGTCCGTCGTGCGTCACGCCGTGGATGCGCTCGGCGCCGTCGAAGGGGCCGTACTCGCGCACGATCTCTGCGGGTGCCGTGCGCGCCGGTGGAGTGGTCCGGAGGGTGCTGCTGTTGGTCATGGTCAGGTTCCTTTCGTTGCGCGTCGTGGCCGATGCGGTGGAACCCAATCTACGTGAGCGGCAGCGCGGCAGGGAGTAACAAGTTCGTCGTGAATCCGGCCAGCGGCGGCGCCAGCCAGCGCTGCGCGCGGGCCCGCCCGATGGCGCGCACGCGGCCCGCCGCTTCCAGTTCCACCAGCGCGCGCTGCACGGTGCGCTGGCTCGCGCCCAGCGCCAGCGCCAGCGCCGAGGTGGACCACGCGGCGCCGTCGGCCAGCAGCGCCAGCAGCGAGGCGCGGTCGCCGGCTAGCGGTGGCACCAGCACCACCACCGCGGCAGCGGTATCACCTTCGTGACCCCGCGGCACGAGCAGGAAGCCGCGCTCGGTGGCCTCCACGCGCGCCAGCGGCGCCGCCAGCTTCCGCAGGCGGCCGATCTCCACGCGCAGGCGGGCGCGGTGCGTCTCGTCGGGGCGGCGGGTGCGGAAGGCCTGGGCGATCAGCGCGTTGCGGTCGGCGTCACTGGGCCAGGCCTCGGCGAGCGCGCGCGCCAGCGCGAACAGCAGCGGCCGTCGCGCCAGCGGCAGCCAGGTGCCGCCGGCCCCGTGCAGGCCGCGGCGGCAGGCGTCGACCACCAGCGCGCCGGAGGCGAGCAGCGCTTCCACCTCGGCCAGGCGCAGCGGCTGTTCCTGGCCCGTGGGCAGCAGGCGCCGGGCGGCAGGGCGCTCGAGCGCGGCGCGTGCCTCGGCCACCTCGGCCTGCAGTGCCGGCACGCCGGAGCGCTGAGCTGCGGCGTGCGCGCGGGCCAGGGCCGCCTGTGCCGGCGCGGTGTGCAGCGAGCGCCACGCCAGCTCGGCCGTGGCCAGTGCGGCCACGGCGCGCAGCGCCGGGGGCGCGCCGGCTTCGTTGTCGCCGCGCCGGGGGTCGTCGAGGGGGCCCAGCGCCGCTTCGGCCTCCTGCAGCCGGCCGAGCAGCAGCAAGCGGCGCACCGCGATCAGCCGCGCCTGCAGTGCATTGGCGCGGTCGCCGCGTGCCTCCAGCGCCGCCGCCGCGGCGGCTAGCGTGCCGGGCGCGCCGCGCAGGTCGCGCATCGCGAGCGCCACCTCGGCCTCGGCCACCACGCAGCGGGCGTGGGCCAGGGCCTCGTGGCCGCTGCCGAAGCGGCGCGCGGCGCGCTGCAGCAGCTCGCGGGCGCGCGCGTGCTCGCCCAGCTGCGCCATCGCGATGCCGCGCAGCGCCAGCGCCGGTGGGTCGTCGCGCAGCGCCACGCGCTTGAGCGCGCCGAGGGCGTCGCCGGCGGCCAGGGCGCGTGCGGCGGCGGCGATCAGGGAGTCCATCGGGGCAGGGTACAGCGCGGAGCGACCGGGCCCGCGCCGGGGCCGGAGCCCGGGGGTTCTAGGAACTTGCCTCTAGATTGCTGCAACGCAACAAATCCGTGCCCCATTCGCCGAATCTTTCAGTAAGATGAACTCATGTTGCATCGCAGCAAAATCTGTCCACCCCTCACCCCGATCGACTGGAGCTTCCCATGCTGAACACCGAACAATTCGCCGCCACGAACAAGGCCAACTTCGAAGCCATGATGGGCCTGACCGCCAAGGCCTTCCAGGGCGTCGAGCAGCTCACCGCGCTCAACCTGCAGGTCGCGAAGGCCGGCCTCGACGAAGTGGCCGAAACCGGGCGGGCCGCGCTGTCGGCGAAGGACCCGCAAGCCCTGCTGGCGCTGCAGGCCGCCCCGCTGCAGGCCGCGGCTGAGAAGGCCTCCGCCTACGGCAAGCAGGTGTACGGCATCGTCGCCGGCTTCAAGGCCGACGTGGAGAAGCTCGCCGCCGAGCAAGCCGCTGCGGCGCAGAGCTCGTTCGTCGCCCTGGTCGAGTCCGCCGGCAAGAACGCGCCCGAAGGTGCGAGCAACGGCATCGCGCTGTTCAAGTCGTCGCTGGCGACCCTGAACAACGCCGTCGACGGTCTGCAGAAGGCCAGCCGCCAGGCCGCCGAGACCGCCGAAGCCAACTACGCCGCCGTGACCGGCTCGGTGATCAAGGCCGCCAAGACCAAGCGCGGTTGAGCCCTGGCAAGAGCGTGCCATGAGCGCCTCGTCGCTGCGACTGCAGCTCGGGCTGGAGGATCTTCTCGGAGACCTCCGGCACGCGCGCAGGAGCGGCGACCTGGGCCGACTGGCCCTGCTCCTGTACTGTGAAGTCCGGCGCTGGGCCCGCATGGCCGGTGAGCACCAGCTCGCCGAGCATTCGTCGGCGCTGTTCCTGCAGGGCCCGCACACCGGCCGCGAGGAGTTCCTCGCGCAGGTCGACGACCTGATCGTCGAGCTGGAGAACGCGCACCCCGGGTACGCCCGAAGCGCGTTGCTCGACCCCGCCGCCAGGCCCCCGGGCGAGAGCCCCGTGGCGGCGCGGCCCGCCGAACACTGACGACACCGTCCCTCACGTTTCGTCACAGGGCCCGCCGCTAGACTGCCCTCCGTTCAGGTCTTCTTCTTTCTCTTCAAGGCGGGCGCGCGATGCGGATCCACAGGCTCTCCTTTTCTCTGTGCACCGGCGCCGCCGTGCTGCTCTGTGGTGTCAGCAGCCTCGCCGGTGCGGCGCAGAGCTGCGAGCAGCTGCGCGAGCGCATCGACGCGAAGGTGCGCGCCTCGGGCGCCACGCACTACACGGTCACCACGGTCGATGCCGATGCCGCGGTCGGCGCCTCCGCCAAGGTGGTGGGCCGCTGCGAGCTGGGCACGAAGAAGATCGTCTACACGCGTGGCGAGGAGAGCCCCGTGGCTGCGGCTCCCGCGCCCACGGTCACGGACCGGCCGCGCGGCGAGCCCCTCCTCACCGAGTGCAAGGACGGCTCGGTGTCGGTGGGAGGCGACTGCAGGAAGTAGCCGAGCGCCGGCCTCAGCGCTGCGGCGGCAGCAGCAGTGCCTCCAGCACGGCCGCCGCGCGCAGGCACTCGGCATCCGCGCCGCGCGCGCCGGTCACCTGCAGACCCAGCGGCGCGCCGTGCGGGCCGCGCAGGCCCGGCACGCTGACGCAGGGCGCACCCAGCAGCGTCCACAGCCGGTTGTAGCTGGCCGCGCCGGTGCTGTGCTCGCTCAGCAGCGGCGCCTCGTCGGGCGCGCCGGGCGTGAGCAGCACGTCCACGCCGTGCGCGGCCAGGCCGTCGTCGGCCAGCGCCGCGCGCGCCGCGGCGGCCGTGCGCTGCGCGGCGTCGTAGTCGGCGTCGCCGATCGTTCTCGACGCCTCGCGCAGGTAGTCGCGCAGCAACGGCGACAGCGCATCGGCGTGCTGCGTCAGCTCGGTGTGCAGGCTGCGCACCGCCTCCCAGCCCTGCACGGTGGCCTGGGCCTCGAAGGCCGGGGCGGCCCAGGCCGGCAGGCGCACCTCTCGCACCGTGTGGCCGGCCGTGCGCAGCCGCGCCGCGGCCTCCTGCAACGCGGTGGCCATGGCCGGGGACAGCGGACCCCACGGGTAGTCGGTCACCAGGCCGAAGCGCGGCGCCGCGGTCGGTGCGGGCCGCGTTGCCGCGAAGCGCCGCCCGGCCAGCGCCTGGGCGAAGAACGCCGCATCGGCGACCGTGCGGGTGAACAGCCCCACGGTGTCGAGCGACCACGAGAAGCAGCGCACGCCGGCCGTCGGCAGCCAGCCGAAGCTGGGCTTGCAGCCCACCACGCCGCAGTACGAGGCGGGCCGGATCACCGAGCCGCCGGTCTGCGTGCCGATCGCCAGCTCCAGCAGCCCGGCCGCCACCGCGGCTGCCGAGCCGGCCGACGAGCCGCCCGGCGTGCGGCCCGGTGCGTTGGGGTTGCGCGTGGCGGTGGGGTGCAGGTAGGCGAACTCGGTGCTGGTGGTCTTGCCGATCACCACGCCGCCGGCACGGTGGATCGCGCCCACCAGCGCGGCATCGCTGCGCGGCCGGTGGCCGGTGTAGAGGGGCGAGCCGTAGGCGGTGGGTAGCGCGGCGGTGTCCACGATGTCCTTCACGCCGACCGGCAGGCCGTGCAGCGGACCGCGGTGTTCGCGCTGCGCCGTGGCGGCCTCGCGCCGGGCCGCGTCGCGCGGCAGCAGCGCCGCGAAGGCGCCCAGCGCGGCCTCGTGCGCGTCGATGCGGGCCAGCGTGTCGTCCGCCAGCGTGGCGGCGTCCAGCGTGCCGGCCGCGAGGCGGGCGACGGTGCCAGGGGGGCTGCGGTCGGCGGGGTGCGGGGCGGTGTCCACGGGGTCTCCTGTGTTCCTGTGTATTGCCGCGGCCGATCGTAGGCGCATGTCGCACCCGACGGGTCGGGCATTGCGGCCGGCGTAGGCTGAAGCCTCGAACCGGCACCTCGCCATCGGATGCAAGCGTCCGTCGCACGCTGTCGATTCCGGGGGCGCTGGATCGTCGTGCCCCTATCACCCACTCGAGCAGGAGAAGCGCGATGAACTATGTCGATGGATTCGTGTTGGCCGTGCCCACCGCCCAGCGCGAGGCCTACACCCAGATCGCCCGGAAGGCCTCGGAGGTGTTCAAGGACCACGGCGCGCTGAGCGTGGTGGAGTGCTGGGGCGACGACGTGCCGGAAGGCAAGCTCACGTCGTTTCCGATGGCGGTGAAGCGCAAGGACGACGAGACCGTGGTGTTCTCGTGGATCACCTGGCCCGACCGCCAGACGCGCGACGCCGGCATGGAGAAGTCCATGGCCGACCCGCGCTTGAAGGACGGCATGGACCAATGCCCCTTCGACGGCCAGCGCATGATCTTCGGCGGCTTCCAGGTGATCGTCGAGGCCTGAGCCGCGCCGGGGCGGCCTCGGTGTATGGTCGGCCCCCCGACATGCACCGAGGAGCCGCATCGATGAACCTTCGCGCACTGGCGATTGCCGCGGCCGTGGCCGCGCTGGGGCTGTTCGCCCTGCTCAACTGGCCCGCGATCACGGCGCCGACCGCGCTGACCCTGGGCTTCGCCGAGGTGAACGCGCCGCTCGGCCTGATCCTGCTGGTGGCCAGCGGCGTGCTGGTGGCGCTGTTCCTGGTCTACATCGTGTTCCAGCAGGCCGGCGTGATCATGGAGGCCCGCCGCACCGCGAAGGAACTCAAGTCGCACCGCGAGCTGGCCGACACCGCCGAGGCCTCGCGCTTCACCGAGCTGCGCGCCTTCCTCGACGGCGAGCTGCGCCGGATGGAGGCGCAGGGCGCCGCCACCACGCGCGAGCTGGGTGCGCGCATCGAACAGCTGGAGCGCCAGCTGCAGGAGCAGCTCGCCGAGTCCACCCGCACGCTGTCGGCCTACGTAGGCGAGGTGGACGACAAGCTCGACCGCCTGTTGCCGCCGCCGCAGCTGCCGCGCTAGCCGCGGCGCTCAGCCGCCACGCGCGGGGAAGATGCTCTTCTTCACCACCGCGTGCACGCCCCAGTTGCCGTCCACCACCTGGGTGATGCCGAAGTCGACCGCGATCGACATCAGCGAGATCGCCTCGTCCTCGCCGAGGCCCTGCGTGGTCATCAGGAAATGGCGCATCTTGTGATACGCGTCGCGCAGCGCCTTGTCGACCGATGACTTGCTGTAGATGTCGTTCTGCGCATTGGGGCCCAGCTCGGCCAGGTAGTTGGCGTAGCTGAAGCCGTGCAGCAGCCACTCGTCCTGCGTCTCGAGCAGCGGGTACTTCAGCTCGGCCAGCGGCGTGCCGGGCAGGCTGGCCTTCTTGTGCAGGATGAGCTGGAAGGTGCCGGTCAGCGAGCACTCGATGGCGGTGCCGCAGAGCTCGGAGTCGCCCTGAGACGCATGCGGGTCGCCCACCGAGAACATGGCGCCGGGCACGGCCACCGGGTAGTAGACGGTGGCGCCCTTGCCGATGCGCCAGTTGTCGATGTTGCCGCCGGTGTAGTTGGGCGGGATGGAGTTCACCATCTCGGCCTCGACCGGCGCCACGCCCATGGTCCCGAAGTGCGGCCGCACCGGGATGCGGATGTTCTTCAGCACGTTCTCGTTCTTGGTGATCGTGCGGTGGTCGACCGGCACGCCGGGGTAGTCGATCGTCGGGTGCACCACGCCGAAGGGGTCGGTCTGCGGCGTCCACTTGAAGTTGTAGACCGCGCGCGCCCAGTTGCGCTCGCCGGTGGCGTCGACCTCGTAGATGGTGATCACCTCGCGCTTCTTCGGCTCGGTGATGGTGTCGCCGTAATGGAAGCCCCACCACGCGGCGGCGTTGCTGCCGAAGGCACGGCCCTTGTAGGCCGGGTTGGCGCTGGGCCGCGTGGCCACGTCGACGATGCGCACCTCCAGGATGTCGCCCGGCTCCGCGCCCTTGATGCGCACCGGCCCGGTGCAGATGTGCACGCCTTCGCCGCCACCGGCGCCCACCTTGGCGTCCATCGCGCCGGCGCCGCGGCGGTTGACGCCCTTCTTCTTGGCGTCCCAGTGGAACACGCTCTCGGCGCCGGGGTCGCCCTTGATCATGCGCTCGGCGTCGTCGTTGGCGTGGTGGGTCAGGGTCTCGATGGTCACGAAATCGCCCGACTCCACTTCCACCACCGGCTTGGCCGACTTGCTGAAGTAGCCCCACAGCACGGTGCCGGCCGAGGCCGGGATGTAGTAGTGCGAAGTGAGCCCCGAGCCCGGCTTGGCGGCGCTCTGCGCGAAGGCGCTGGGCGTCATCGCCACGTTCAGCGAGGCCGCCGAGACGGTGGCGCCGCCGACCGCCAGCGCGTCGCGCAGGAAGCTGCGGCGTGCGACCTTGAACTCCTCGCGGACCTCGGCCTCGGCCTCGGGCGTGGCAGGGCCGTGGTTGCAGCCCGGACCGCAGATGTGCTCGTACATGGTGTGAACCCCTCGTGAAGGTGTGGATGGAAGCGACGAGGGCAGTGTGTTGGCCTGGGGGCCGGCGTCGCTTGTCGTGCAGCGCCCAAAAACTTGTCGGCGGCCTGCCGGCGGCCATCGCCGCTGCCGCCGGGCGCGCTCCATGCATGAAGCGAGGCATCCCGACCGGGAGTGCCCGCCACCATGCTCGACGACCTCCGCCGCTTCTCCACCGACGCCTTCCCGGAAGACCTGCGCCCGGCCGCCTGGGCCGAGGTGATGGCCAAGGTGCTGATGGCCCCGGCCGCGCCGGCCTACGACGCCCCGCCGCTCGCGGGCTACGTGTCGGCGCGCAGCTCGGCGCTGGAGTCGGTGTTCGCGCGGCTCAGCTCGTCGCCGCAGGTGTGGCAGCCGCACTCCGGCAACGCGCGGCGCGGCGGCCACACGGTGCTGATGCTGGCGCTGCTGGAGGGCAGCGGCCTGGTGGTGGAGGGGCAGGAGTCGGTGGCGCTGGCGGCCGACGGCATCGTGCTGCTCGACCCGGCGCGACCCTGGCGCGTGGCGCTCAATACCGATTTCCGGGCGGTGGTGATCCGGCTCGAATCGGCGAGCTTCGTGCTGCGCCTGGTGCGCACCAGCGGGCAGGACCTGAACACCATCTCGCCGAAGACCGGCGTGGGCGCGGTCTGCCTGAACCTGGTGCGCTCGATCGCCGACGAGCTGGACCAGCTGGGCCGCCACGAGCTGCTGCCGATCGAGGCGACGCTGATGGAGCTGCTGGTCACCTGCCTGTCGCACGTGGACGACGAAGACGCGCAGGCCGCGGCGTCACCGGACGACTCCACGTCGGTGCAGCTCGGCCACCTGCGGCGCGTGTGCCGCACGGTCGAGGCGCGGCTCGGCGACGCCGAGCTGACACTGGAGGCGATCGCGGCGCTGGAGGGGCTGTCGCCGCGCTACATCCAGAAGCTGTTCAAGGCCGCGTCGGCCAGCTTCGGCGAGTACCTGAAGGCGCGCCGCCTGGAGCGCTGCCGGCTAGATCTGGCCAACCGCGCGCTGGCGCACTTCACGATCGCCGAGCTGTGCTTCCGCTGGGGCTTCGGCGATGCCGCCAACTTCAGCCGCGCCTTCACCGCGCGCTTCGGTGTCTCGCCCAAGGCTTATCGCGCCGCGCCGCCGGCTGACCCGGCACAGGGCCCCACGCAGCGCGGTGCGCCGGCGGCCGGCCTGACGACAAGCCCTTCCGTACGCGCGGCCGCGGCGGCCGACACACCGGAGGCGCGCCGCCGCCAGTTCGAGGCGGTGCTGACGGATCACGAGCGCTATGCGCTGGCGCTGGCGCTCGCGCCGAAGCGCGCGGTGCCGCACGCCGCGGAGGCCGGGCTCCCGGAGGCGCTGCCCGGCGCCGGGCATGCGCCCGAGTACCACTACATCCCGGTGTCCGACCGGACGGTGCACTGGGGCTACCTGAGTCGCACGCTGAAGCCGGTGATCAGCGTGCGCTCGGGCGACGTGGTGACGATCGAGACGCTGACCCAGCACGCCAGCGACGACCGCGAACGCATGATCGACGGCGACCCTGGTGCCGAGAGCGTGTTCCACTGGACCGCCACGCGCAAGGCGGTGGCGCGGCGCGGCGCCGGGCCGATGGATGCGTCGGTGTTCGGCCGCGGCGCGGGCGAGGGCTTCGGCGTGCACATCTGCACCGGGCCGGTCCATGTGCGCGGTGCCGAGCCGGGCGATGTGCTGGAGGTGCGCATCCTCGACATCCGCGCGCGCCCGAGCTGCCACCCGCAGCACCGCGGCAGGCTGTTCGGCAGCAATGCCGCGGCCTGGTGGGGCTACCAGTACCACGACCTCATCACCGAGCCGAAGAAGCGCGAGGTGGTGACGCTCTACGAACTGCAGACCGACGTGGCGGAGCCGTATGCGAAGGCCGTCTACAGCTTCCGCTGGACGCCGCAGACCGACCCCGATGGTGTGCGCCACGAGACCATCGACTACCCCGGCGTACCGGTCGACCCTGCCAGCGTCGACAGGCGCCACGGCGTGCTGGCGAAGGCGCGCGTGCCGATCCGTCCGCATTTCGGCCTGCTGGCGGTGGCGCCGAAGGAGAGCGGGCTGATCGACTCGGTGCCGCCGGGCTACTTCGGCGGCAACCTCGACAACTGGCGCGCCGGCAAGGGCGCGCGGCTGTTCCTGCCGGTGTCGGTGGAGGGCGCGCTGTTCTCGGTGGGCGACCCGCATGCCTCGCAGGGCGATGGCGAGGTCTGCGGCACCGCGATCGAGTGTTCGCTGACCGGCAGCTTCCAGCTCGTGCTGCACAAGCGCGCGCAGATCGCCGACGGTTTCCTCGCCGACCTGAACCACCCCTTCCTCGACGCCGAGGATGCGTGGGTGGTGCAGGGCTTCAGCTTCGCCAACCACCTGGCCGAGCTGGGGCCGCAGGCGCAGACCCAGGTCTACCAGAAGTCCTCGCTGGACCTGGCGATGCGCGACGCCTTCCGCAAGGCGCGCCGCTACCTGATGCAGGCCCACGGCCTGGACGAGGACGAGGCGCTGTCGCTGTTGTCGGTGGCGGTGGACTTCGGCGTGACCCAGGTCGCCGACGGCAACTGGGGCGTGCACGCGGTGATCCGCAAGGCGATCTTTCCGCCGGAGGCGGAGGGCGACGGGGCGGGCGCGGCGTCCGCCTCATCAACGCTGCCGGCTCAGCCGTTGCGGAACAGGAAGCTGTAGGCGTTGAGCGCCGGCACGCCGCCGAGGTGGGCGTACAGCACCTTCGAGCCGGCGGGGAATTCGCCGCGCCTCACCTTGTCGATCATGCCCTGCATCGACTTGCCCTCGTACACCGGGTCGGTGAGCATGCCTTCCTGGCGCGCGCACAGGCGGATGGCGTCGAGCGTGGCCTCGCTCGGCAGGCCGTACTCGGGGCCGCCGTAGCGGGTGTCGAGCACCACGTCCTGCGCGGTGATCTCGCGGCCCAGGCCCACCAGCTCGGCGGTGTTCTGCGCGATGCGCAGGATCTGCGCATGGGTCTGCTCCGGCTTGGCCGAGGCGTCGATGCCGATCACGCGCTCGGCCCGGCCGTCGGCCGCGAAGCCCACCACCATGCCGGCCTGGGTGCTGCCGGTCACCGAGCAGACCACGATGTAGTCGAACTTGAAGCCGAGCTCGGCCTCCTGCGCGCGCACTTCCTCGGCGAAGCCGACGAAGCCCAGGCCGCCGAGCCGGTGCTCGGAGCAGCCGGCCGGGATGGGGAAGGGCTTGCCGCCGGCGGCCCGCACGTCGGCCATCGCCTGCTCCCAGCTCGGGCGGATGCCGATGTCGAAGCCGGCGGCGTCGAGCCGCACGTCGGCGCCGAGGATGCGCGACATCTCGATGTTGCCGACGCGGTCGTAGACCGCGTCGGCGTAGTTGACCCAGTTCTCCTGCACCAGCACGCACTTCATGCCGAGGTGGGCCGCCACCGCGGCGACCTGGCGCGTCTGGTTGGACTGGATGCCGCCGATCGACACCAGCGTGTCGCAGCCCTGGGCCAGGGCCTCGGGGATCAGGTACTCGAGCTTGCGGGTCTTGTTGCCGCCGAAGGCGAGGCCGCTGTTGCAGTCCTCGCGCTTCGCGTAGAGCTCGACCTGCCCGCCGAGGTGGGCGCTCAGGCGCTTGAGCGGCTGGATGGGCGTGGGGCCGAAGGTGAGCGGATGGCGGGGGAAGCGCTGGAGGTTCATGGCGGGGTTCCTGCGAGGGCGAAGACGGTGCCGTCATCTTAGGAAAGCCGCCGGAAATCAGGGTTGCAAAGAAGATCGATCTTGCGCACCATCGAAAGATGAAACTCGAGATGAATCGCCTTTGATTGTTTGAGAAACACCATGTGCGCAACAAAAGTTCGTCGTCGCACCGCGCCGGCTGCCGGGACGCCGGCGCCACCCCCGGTGCCGCTCGACCGTACCGACAAGGCCATCCTGCGTGCGCTGCAGCGCGACGCCTCGGTGTCGAACGTGGCGCTGGCCGCGAAGGTGAACCTCAGCGCGCCGGCCTGCCTGCGCCGCGTCGAGCGGCTCAAGCAGGCGGGGCTGATCAAGGGCATCGTCGCGCTGCTGAACCCGGCCGCGCTGGACGCCGGCATGCTGGTGATGATCGGCGTGGTGCTGGACCGTTCCACGCCCGATTCCTTCGCCGATTTCGAGAAGGCCGCTGCCCGCGTGTCGGGCTGCATGGAGTGCCACGTGGTGACCGGCGAGTTCGACTACTTCATGCTGGTGCGCACGCGCGACAACGACAGCTTCAACCGCCTGCATGCCGAGCAACTGCTGCACCTGCCGGGCGTGCGGCAGATCCGCTCGTTCATGGTGCTCAAGCAGGTGCTGTCGACGACGCAGTTTCCGGTTTGAGGCGGCAGGCGCGAGATCAGACCGATGGGGCACTCTGCTGCGCTCATGTCCCCCGCCGCCGACCTTCGGCCGTCGTCTCCTCCTCTACTTCGCTCCGCAAAGCGCCCCACCGGCCTGATCCACCACCGTCATTGGTGTTCGACCGTCGCAACTCACCGTTGTGTCTGCCAAGGACGTCGGGTGGCCGACGGAGCGAAGTAGAGGAGGAGGCCAGGCGCAGCCTGGCCGGGGGACATGAGCGCAGTCGGCCACCCGATGGCTTTGGCCGCCCCGCACATCGACGATGCGCAAAGGAAACGCTTTACCCCGCAGCCAACGGCGCACTGGTCCGGCGGCCCGAGAAGTCGGTCCAGCAGCCGGCCTCGAAGTCGTAGAGCTTGCAGCGCCGCGCGGTGTCGGCGTACCAGCGCCACGAGAACGGCTGCACGACGATGTGCCCCGCGAGCCGCTCCTCCAACAGCCGCTGCGCCCGCTTTAGACGGTACAGCGGCACGCTCATGTCCACGTGGTGCGCGGTGTGCTCCATGATGTGGTGCAGCGCGCTGCCCATGAAGGAGCGGAAGGTCAGGTGGACCGTGGTGGACACGAAGGGCTGCGCGTCCGCCCAGCGCCGCTTGTCCTCGTACCACGCCACGCCGGTGTGCGTGTGGTGCACGTAGACCACGAAGCCGATCATGCCGTTCCAGAACACGAAGGGCAGCACGAAGCCCGTCAGCACCAGCAACGCGGCCGACTGACCGGTGGCCGCCGCGGCCGCCACCAGGCCGGCGATCCATGCCGCCGCGCCCGCGACCACCAGCACGCCGTCCCAGAAGAACGCCGCGCGCCGCGTCGGCATGGTGCGCCGGTTCGGGAACAGCAGCCGGCTCCACCAGATCTCCACCAGGTAGTAGAGCCAGGGGGCCCAGCCGCTGCGGTACAGGCGCTCGAGCCCGCGCCGCCAGCGCGGCAGTGCGCGGTAGGCCTCGAGCGTGCGTGGTTCCCACACGAAGTCGAAGCCCTTCAGGTTGGTGTAGCCGTGGTGCACCACGTTGTGCCCCACCTCCCACAGGCTGTAGGGCGTGAGCGAGGGCAGGAACACCAGGCGGCCGAGCCAGCGGTTGAGTCGGCGGTGCGGCGTGAGGCTCTGGTGGCAGGCGTCGTGGCCGAGGATGAACAGCCGGCCGATGACGAAGCCGGCCGCCATGCCTGCCAGCAGCTTCATCGGCAGCGTCTCGAACGCGACGGTGGCGGTCAGCGCGGCGCCCAGCAGCAGCAGGTCGACGAGCGTCAGCGCGAGCGCGTAGGCCGTGCTGCGCGAGGCCAGCGGCGCCAGCCAGGCGCGGATCAGCTTGCGGTGGGGGATGGCGCTCGGGGCGGCGGACGGGGGCGCGAGGTCGGGACAGGCAGCAGGCATCGGAGGCGGGTGGCGCGAACGCAGGCGGATCGGAACGCCGAAGGCTAGGGCCGCGGGCGGGGGCTGTCCTTGACGGCGGTCAAGCGGGCGCGCCGGGCGTGTGCGCTCGTTGCCCGTGCACGCACGCGGCGTGCGCGATTCGGGGATGATCGGCGGCCAGCGGCGCTGGCGGCTGCCCGCGTCCCGTCTTCCTTCCCCGATGAATTCGACTTTCCTGCGCAGGGCCCTGGTGCTGGGCCTGCTGTCCTCGATCGGTCCGTTCGCGATCGACATGTACCTGCCCGCGCTGCCGGCCATCGGCAGCGCACTGCAGGCTGACGTGCACGCGGTGCAGATGAGCCTGATGGCCTTCTTCGTGTCGTTCGCGATCAGCCAGCTGGTCTACGGTCCGGCGTCCGACATGTTCGGCCGCAAGCCGCCGCTGTACGTCGGCATCGGGCTGTTCATCGTCGGCAGCGTGGGCTGCGCGCTCGCGCCCGACATCGGATGGTTGATCGCCTTCCGCTTCCTGCAGGGCCTGGGTGGCGGTGCGCCGATCGTGGTGCCGCGCGCCATCGTGCGCGACCTGCACACCGGCGTGGAGGCCACGCGGCTGATGTCGCTGCTGCTGCTGGTGTTCAGCGTGTCGCCCATCCTCGCGCCGCTGATCGGCAGCTTCGTGATCGACGCCGCCGGCTGGCGCGCGATCTTCTGGGCGGTCACCGGCATCGGCGTGGTGGGCCTGCTGCTGGTGGCGCTGACGCTGGAGGAGACGCGGCCCGCCGCGCAGCGCACGCAGAGCGATGTGGCGAGCACGCTGCGCGCCTTCGCGCTGCTGCTGCGTGATCGGCATTTCCTGGGGCTCACGGCGATCGGTGCCTTCGGCATGGCGAGCTTCTTCATCTTCCTGGCCAACTCGTCCTTCGTGTTCATCGGTCACTACGGGCTGACGCCGCGCGAGTACAGCCTGGCCTTCAGCGTGAACGCGGCCTCGTTCATCGGCGTGTCGCAGTTCGCCGGCCGGCTGACGGCGCGCTTCGGCCTCGCGAGCATCGTGCGGGTGGCGGTGCTGGGCTTCGCGCTGTCGCTGGGTGCGCTGCTGGCGTTCAACCTGGCCGGCATCGACCGGCTCGACGTGATGATCGTCGTCATGCTCGTCGGCTACGGTTTCCTCGGCCTGGTCGTGCCCACCACCTCGGTGATGGCGCTCGACGACCACGGCGAGATCGCCGGTGCCGCGTCGGCGCTGATGGGCACGCTCCAGCTGGTGCTCGGTGCAGGGGTGATCGCGCTGATGAGCGGCTTCGCCGACGGCAGCGCGCGGCCGATGGTGGCCGGCATGGCGGCCGCAGCGCTGTGCGCGCTGCTGCTGACCTGGTTGACGCTGGGCGGGCGCCGGTCGGCCGCGTCGGCGGCGACGCGGCCCTGCAGCTGAGCCGTCGCGACGCTCAGTCGGCCGGCGAGGACGAGGACGCGCCCGAGCTGCCGACCGACTTGAGCTTCTGCCCGCCGCTCTCGATCACCTCGCCGGTCTTGCGCACCCCCTTGCGGACCGCGCGGCCGGTGGCCTCGGCGCCGGTCTCGATGGCTTCGCCGGCCTTGTGCGCGCCGCGCTCGATCGCGGCGCCGGTCTTCCTCGCGCCGCGCTCGATGGCTTCGCCGGTCTTGACCGCGGCGTTCGACACGGCCTCGCCGGTCGCGCTGGCGGCCTGCTTCACCTTGGACGGTGCCTCTGCGGCCACGGCGGCCGCGCAGGCGATCAGGGCAATGGCGATGACGGGGGTCTTGCGCATGGGCTCGCTCCTCGCGGACGGTGCGCCGGCATCCCGCGGGGCGCCGGTCAGTCGCGATTCTGCGCGAACCGGTCGCGCTGCCTGTCGCAGGGTGTGTCCGTCAGTGGCTGATCATCCAGGGCCGCTTGCTCGGGAAGGCCTTGGCGCCGTTGGCCGCGGTCACCGTGGCGCCGCGCCGCGTGGACGCGCCGGAGGAGCAGCAGCCGCAGCCCGACGGGTGCCGCAGGCGCTGGTAGTCGCGCGAGCTCTTCGGTTCATGTCGCGCGCGCTCGTTGACCTCGATCGCGCTGCGGGTGCTGCCGGCCATCAGTGCCAGCCGTGGCGCGCTGACGAAGACGCGCGGCGACTCGCGCTGGCAGTCGGGGCAGGCGGCCGGCTCGTTGCGGGCGGACAGCGTGCGGAAGGCGTCGAAGCCGCCGCACGCAGGGCAGGCGTAGTCGTAGGTGGGCATGGCGGTGGCCTCGGGGGACTCAGAGGTCGGGCGACAGCGGCATGTCGATCGAGCCGTCGAGGTACTTCACCGGCCCGGCGGCGCTCGGGTTGATGTCGAAGTCGAAGATCTGCGTCGGCAGCCACAGCGTGGCGCAGGCGTTCGGGATGTCGACCACGCCGCTGATGTGCCCCTGCACCGGCGCCGTGCCGAGGATGGAGTGCGCCTGCGCGCCGGAGTAGCCGAACTTCTTCAGGTACTCGATGGCGTTCAGGCAGGCCTGGCGGTAGGCCACGTGCACGTCGAGGTAGTGCTGCTGGCCGTGCTCGTCGACCGAGATGCCCTCGAAGATGATGTAGTCGTTGTAGTGCGGCGTGATCGGGCTGGGCTTGAAGATCGGGTTCTTGATGCCGTACTTGGCCATGCCGCCCTTGATCAGGTTCACCTTCATGTGCACCCAGCCGGCCATCTCGATCGCGCCGCAGAAGGTGATCTCGCCGTCGCCCTGGCTGAAGTGCAGGTCGCCCACGCTGAGGCCGGCGCCGTCCACGTAGACCGGGAAGTAGATCTTGGAGCCGCGCGACAGGTCCTTGATGTCGCAGTTGCCGCCGTGCTCGCGCGGCGGCACGGTGCGCGCCCCCTCGGCGGCGGCCTTGGCCTTGGCCTCGCCGGTCATCTTGCCCATGTGGGCGGTGCCGGCGAACGGCGGGCAGGCCAGCGCGGGCACGCGGTCGGGGTCGGTCGCGATGAAGGCGGTCTCGCGCTCGTTCCACAGGTCGAGCATCTTCCTGTCCGGCAGGCAGCCGATCAGCCCGGGGTGGATCAGGCCGGCGAACTGCACGCCGGGCACGTGGCGCGAACTGGTGAACATGCCGTGGAAGTCCCAGATCGACTTCTGCGCCTGCGGGAAGTGGTCGGTGAGGAAGCCGCCGCCGTTCTTCTTGCTGAAGAAGCCGTTGAAGCCCCACAGGCTGTCGGGCTTGGCGCCGATGTCGAGCAGGTCCACCACCAGCAGGTCGCCGGGCTCGGCGCCCTTCACGCCCACCGGGCCCGACAGGTAGTGCACCGTGGTCAGGTCGATGTCGCGCACGTCGTCGGCGCTGTCGTTGTTCTTGATGAAGCCACCGGTCCAGTCGAAGGTCTCGAGGATGAAGTCGTCGCCCGGCTTGACCCAGCAGGCCATCGGGATGTCCGGATGCCAGCGGTTGTGGATCATCTCGTTCTCGGTGGGCGACTTCGTGAGGTCGACCTTGATCAGGGTGTCGGTCATGAGGGGCTCCTTGGGCGGGGTTGTCTCGGGGCGCTTGGGGGGGTCAAACGGAGAGGTACTGCTTGATGTGGGCCACGTCGGTGCTGGCGCGCGGGGTCTCGTGCACGAGCCGGCCGCCCTCGATGACGAACAGCCGGTCGGCCACGTCCATCGCGAAGCTCAGCACCTGCTCGGAGACCACGATCGTGATCTCGCGCATCTTGCGGATCTCGTTGAGCGCCTTCGCGATGTCCTTGATGATCGACGGCTGGATGCCTTCGGTCGGCTCGTCGAGCAGCAGCACCTTGGGGTTGGTGACCAGCGCGCGGGCGATGGCGAGCTGCTGCTGCTGGCCACCCGACAGGTTGCCGCCCTTGCGGCGGCGCATGTCGAACAGCACCGGGAACAGCGCGTAGATCTCTTCCGGTATCTCCTTGTGCTTCGCGTTCTCCAGGCCGGTCTGGATGTTCTCCTCGACGCTGAGCGTCGGGAAGATCATGCGGCCCTGCGGCACGTAGGCGATGCCCTTGGCGACGCGGCGGAAGCTCTCGTCCTTGGAGACGTCCTGGCCGTCGATCTCTATCGTTCCCGACTTCAGCGGCAGGATGCCGATCAGCGACTTGAACAGCGTGGTCTTGCCCATGCCGTTGCGGCCCATGATCGCGACCGTCTCGTTCTTCTTGGCCGAGAAGTCGATGCCGTGCAGGGCCTCGCTCTGGCCATACGCGACGTGCAGGTTCTTGACGTTGAGCATGGTGGCGATCTCCTCAATGTCCGAGATAGACGTCGATGACCTTGGGGTCGTTCTGCACCTTGTCCATCGAGCCCTCGGCGAGGATCTTTCCCTGGTGCATCACGGTCACCTTGTGGGCGATCTGCTTCACGAAGTCCATGTCGTGCTCGATCACGATCACCGCGCGGTTCTTGCAGATGCGCTGCAGCAGCTCGGCGGTGAGCTCGCGTTCGCGCGCGCTCATGCCGGCGATCGGCTCGTCGAGCATCAGCAGCTCGGGCTCCTGCATCAGCAGCATGCCGATCTCGAGCCACTGCTTCTGGCCGTGGCTCAGCAGGCCGGCCTCGGTCTCCAGCAGCTCGGCGAGGCCGATCTCCTCGGCCACCACCTGCACGCGCGCCTTCACCGTGTCGTCGCACTTGAAGAACAGCGCGCCGGCCACCGAGCGGCCCTTGGGGAAGGACACCTCGAGGTTCTTGAACACCGACAGGTTCTCGTAGATCGACGGCGTCTGGAACTTGCGGCCGATGCCCAGGCGCACCCGCTTGTGCTCGGCCATCCGGGTGAGCTCGGTGTTCTGGAAGCGGATGCTGCCGTGGCTCGCCTTGGTCTTGCCGCAGATCAGGTCGAGCAGCGTGGTCTTGCCGGCGCCGTTGGGGCCGATGATCACGCGCAGCTCGTTCTTGTCGATGTAGAGCGTGAGCTTGTCGATGGCCTTGAAGCCATCGAAGGAGACGGTCAGGTCCTCGACCGCCAGCGCGAAGTCGGTATTGCTCATGACTGCCCCTCGTCCGCCGGGACCGTCGGCCGATCCCCCGCGGGGATGCGGGCCGGCTTGGGAGCGGCCCGGCGCTCGGCCCGCCAAGACGAGATCTTCATTCCGTGTTCCATGGTTTTCTCCTCCAGGATCAGGCGCGCTGGCCGCTCACGCCGCCGGGCAGCTTCGGGTCGCCGGACGGCGGCGTGGCGCGGGCCGGCTTGGGCGGTGCATCGGGGTAGGCGGCGTGCGCGGCGGCCACGCGCTCGCGGGTCGACCGGCGGTCGGCCTGGCGCTTTGCCCACCACGGCTTCACGTGGCTCTCCCACAGGCCGGCCAGGCCCATCGGGAAGGCCAGCGTCACGCCGATGAACAGCGCGGCCATCAGGAACAGCCACAGGTCGGGGAAGCTCTCCGAGAAGAAGGTCTTGCCGGCGTTGACCAGCAGCGTGCCGTAGACCGCGCCGACCAGGCTCATGCGCCCGCCGACCGCCGCGAAGATCACCATCTCGATCGACGGCACGATGCCGACGAAGCTGGGCGACATGAAGCCCACCTGCAGCGAGAACAGCGCGCCGCCGATGCCTGACAGCGCCGCCGCCAGGCAGAAGGTGAAGATCTTGAAGTTGGAGACGTCGTAGCCGGAGAAGCGCACCCGGTCTTCCTTGTCGCGCATCGCCAGCAGCAGGGTGCCGAGCTTGCTGGTCTGGATCCAGCGGCACAGCAGGATGCTGGCCACCAGCAGCGCCACGCAGAGGTAGTAGAGGATGTACTTAGCGCTGTCGGTGCGCGTGTCCCAGCCCAGCACGGTCTTCAGGTCGGTCATGCCGTTGACGCCGCCGGTGTAGCCCTGCTGGCCGATGATCAGCACCGTGAGGATCAGCGCGACCGCCTGCGTGATGATCGCGAAGTACACGCCGCCGACGCGGCGCTTGAACATCGCAAAGCTGATGATCCAGGCCAGCAGCGTGGGCACCGCGATCACCAAAATGAGGCTCAGCGGCAGGCTCTTGAACGGCAGCCACATCAGCGGCAGCTCGGTGATCTGGTTCCAGTCCATGAAGTCGGGGATGCCCGGCGTGGTCTGGATCTTGGTGGTCTCCGGGTCCGAGGCCTCGAGCTTCAGGAACATCGCCATCGCGTAGCCGCCGAGCCCGAAGAACACGCCCTGGCCCAGGCTCAGCACGCCGCCGTAGCCCCACACCATCACCAGGCCGACGGCGACGAAGGCGTAGGTGAGGTACTTGCCGACCAGGTTGAGGCGGAAGATGTCCAGCGTGAGCGGCAGCACGACCGCGAGCAGCAGGATCAGCAGCAGCAGGCTGCCGAGCCCCGATTTCTTAGACCACGCGAGCAGCGATTTCATGGGAAGGGGTCCTCTGCGTCGGAAAACGGTGTCAGCGCCGGACCTTGACGGCGAACAGGCCTTGCGGGCGGAACATCAGGATCAGCACGATCAGCGACAGCGTGAGCACCTTGGCCATCGAGCCGGTCATGAAGAACTCGGAGATCGACTGCGTCTGCGCGATGCCGAAGGCCGAGACCACGGTGCCGAACAGGCTGGCCGCACCGCCGAAGGTGACCACCAGGAAGGCGTCGACGATGTAGAGCGAGCCGGAGGTGGGCCCGGTGGAACCGATGGTGGTGAAGGCCGCACCGGCGACACCGGCGATGCCGCAGCCGATCGCGAAGGTCAGGCGGTCGGTCTTCATCGTGTTGATGCCGATCGCGTTGGCCATCGTGCGGTTGCTGACCGTGGCGCGCACGCGCAGGCCCCAGCGGCTCTTGTAGAGCGCGATCAGCACCAGCGTGGTGACCAGCGCGGTCAGCCCCAGCACGAACAGGCCGTTGATCGGGATGTCCAGCCCCTCGTGCGGCGCCCAGGAGCCGAGCAGCCAGTCGGGCAGCGTGGGGCTCACTTCCTTCGGGCCGATGAAGGTGCGGAAGATCTGCTGCAGCCCCAGGCTCACGCCCCAGGTGGCGAGCAGCGTGTCGAGCGGGCGCTTGTAGAGGTGGCGGATCAGGCCCCACTCGACGCCCCAGCCGACGATGAAGGCGAACACGAAGGCCAGCACGATCGCGACCGGGAAGTAGTAGGGCACCAGCGTCGGCGCGAACTTCTCGGTCAGCGTGGAGCCGAGGAAGATGGTGTAGGCGCCGATCGTCATGAACTCGCCGTGCGCCATGTTGATGACGCCCATCTGGCCGAAGATGATGGCCAGTCCCAGCCCCATCAGCAGCAGCACCGCGAACAGGCTCAAGCCCGCGAAGCCCTGCATCAGGCCGATGTTCATCATGTCGGAGAAGGTCATCGCGGCTTCCTGGTGTGTGCGTCTTCGGCCCCCTCTCCCGCGTGCGGGAGAGGGCGGGGGTGAGGGCTCGGCCTCTTATTGATATCCCTTGGGGAAGGGATCGGGCTTGATCAGCTCGGGCGACTCCGCCACCACCTTGAAGGTCGCGTCCGGCATGCCCTGGCCGATGCGCGCCTTGCTCCACAGGTGGTGGTTGGCGTCGAGCTTCACGTAGCCCTCGGGCGCGGTCTTCAGCTCGATGCCGGGCGAGGCCGCGACCACCTTGTCGACGTCGAAGCTGCCGGCCTTCTCGACCGCCGCCTTCCACAGCCACGGGCCCAGGTAGCCGGCCTGCGTCACGTCGCCGATCACGGCGTCCTTGCCGTACTTGGCCTTGAAGGCCTCGACGAACTTCTTGTTGTTGTCGTTCGTCAGCGACTGGAAGTACTTCATCGACGAGTAGAAGCCGGCGAAGTTCTCGCCGCCGACGCCGGTCATCTCGTCTTCGGTCACCGACAGCGTCAGCAGGAACTGCTTGTCGCCGGTGATGCCGGCGGCCTTGAGCTGCTTGTAGAAGGCCACGTTGGAGCCGCCGACCACCGCCGCGAAGATGCAGTCGGGCTTGGCGACCTTGATCTTGTTGATCAGCGAGTTGAAGTTGGTGTGGCCCAGCGGGTAGTACTCCTCGCCCTTGACCGTGCCCTTCTGGAAGTTCTCGATGTGCTTGCGCGCGATCTTCATCGAGGTGCGCGGCCAGATGTAGTCGCTGCCGACCAGGAAGAAGGTCTTGGCCTTCTTCTCCTTCGCGCCCCAGTCCAGGCCCCAGATGATCTGCTGGGTGGCTTCCTGGCCGGTGTAGATGACGTTCTTGCTCTGCTCCAGGCCTTCGTAGAAGGTCGGGTAGTACAGCAGGCCGTTCTCCTTCTCGAACACCGGCAGCACCGCCTTGCGCGAGGCGCTGGTCCAGCAGCCGAACACGGCGGCGACGCGGTCGTTGACGAGCAGCTTCTTGCTCTTCTCGGCGAAGTTCGGCCAGTCGGAGGCACCGTCCTCGGAGATCACCTTGATCTTGCGGCCGAGGATGCCGCCCATCGCGTTGATCTGGTCGATGGCGAGCTGCTCGGCCTGCACCGAGCCGGTTTCCGAGATGGCCATCGTGCCGGTCTTGGAGTGCAGCTGCCCCACCGTCACCTCGGTGTCGGTGATGGCGAGCTTGGTGGTGTTGACCTTGGCGGTCGGGAACTGCTGGGCCAGCGCCCAGGCCGGCATGCCGGCCAGCGGCAGCGCGCCGAGGCCCTGCAGCAGGCGACGGCGATCGACGGAGAACGGGGCGTCATCACGATCTTGGGACATGGCTAGCGACTCCTGCGGACGGTGGTTGGAAGAGGCGGCATGAAGCGATAGCAGCCGCGACGGAAGCGATGGTGCGGACAAGCGTGCGCAGGCCGAATACGTCAATCGACGTAGCCCGCAAATGCGGCGCAGGGCCCGCAAACGGTGCCCTGGTGCGGCCCGGCGCGGTTCTTGCACCAGCACGGGGAAGAACTGGAAGTGCACCGTGTCGATCGCTACGCAGAAGATCTTTCGCATCCGGCGTGACTACAACGCCTGGGTCGCCGACGAGTCCATGGAGGACTACGCGCTGCGCTTCACGCCGCGCAGCTTCCGCAAGTGGTCGGAGTGGCGTGTCGGCAACGCCGCGTTCGGTGCCACCTCCTTCCTGGCGCTCGAGGCCATCGGCGCCTCGGTGGCGCTGAATTACGGCTTCTCGAACGCGCTGTGGGCCATCCTGGTGGTGTGCGTGGTGACCTTCTTCACCGGCCTGCCGATCAGCTACTACGCCGCCAAGTACGGCGTCGACATGGACCTGCTGACGCGCGGTGCCGGCTTCGGCTACCTCGGCTCCACGCTCACCTCGCTGATCTACGCGAGCTTCACCTTCATCTTCTTCGCACTCGAGGCCGCCATCCTGGCGCTGGCGCTGCAGATGTACTTCGACTGGCCGCTGGCGCTGTGCTACCTGCTGTCGTCGCTGGGCATCGTGCCGCTGGTGATGCACGGCATCACGCTGATCTCGCGGCTGCAGCTGTGGACGCAGCCGGTGTGGATCGTGCTGTTCTTCTGCCCCTACGTGGCGATCCTGCTGAAGAACCCCGAGGCCTTCGCCGACTTCACCGGCCTGGCCGGCCGCAGCTCGGGCAGCAGCGGCTTCGGCTGGCTCATGTTCGGTGCGGCCGCCACGGTGGCGTTCTCGCTGGTGGTGCAGATCGGCGAGCAGGTCGACTACCTGCGCTTCCTGCCGGAGAAGACGAAGAAGAACCGGGTGCGCTGGTGGACCGCGGTGCTGGTGGCCGGGCCGGGCTGGATCGTGCCCGGCGCGATCAAGATGCTGGGCGGCGCCTTCCTCGCCTTCATCGCCCTGCAGCACCAGATCCCGACCGACAAGGCCATCGAGCCGACGCAGATGTACCTGGCCGGCTTCTCCTACGTGTTCGACAACGCATCCTGGGTGCTGCTGGCCACCACGGTGTTCGTCGTCGTGTCGCAGGTCAAGATCAACCTGACCAATGCCTACGCCGGCTCGCTGGCGTGGTCCAACTTCTTCGGCCGGCTCACGCACAGCCACCCGGGCCGCGTGGTCTGGCTGGTGTTCAACGTGCTGATCGCGATGCTGCTGATGACGCTGGGCGTGTTCGAGGCGCTGGAACGCGTCCTCGGCCTCTACAGCAACGTCGCGATCGCCTGGGTCGGCGCGCTGGTGGCCGACCTGGTGATCAACAAGCCGCTGGGCTGGAGCCCGAAGCACATCGAGTTCAAGCGTGCCCACCTCTACGACATCAACCCGGTCGGGCTGGGCGCGATGCTGTTCGCGGCCACGCTGGCGATCGTGGCCTATGCCGGTGTGATGGGGCCGGTGGCCGAGGCCTTTGCGCCCTTCATCGCGCTGTTGACGGCGATGATCGTGTCGCCGCTGCTGGCCTGGCTGACGCGCGGGCGCTACTACGTGGCGCGCGAGAGCCGCAGCGAGTGGGCGCCGGGCCAGATGGTGGCCTGCTCGGTGTGCGACAACCGCTTCGAGTCCGAGGACATGGCGCACTGCCCCGCCTACGAGGCGCCGATCTGCTCGCTGTGCTGCACGCTCGACTCGCGCTGCCACGACCGCTGCAAGAGCGGCTCGCGCGCGGCCGAGCAGGTGGGGGCGGCGCTCGGCGTGGTGCTGCCGGCCTCGCTGGCCTCCCACGTGAACTCGCGCGTCGCGCACTACCTGGTGACGGTGGTGTCGCTGCTGGCGCTGCTGGCGGTGATCTTCGGCGTGGTGTACGACCAGGAGAGCACGCTGCGCGGCGCCCAGGGGGTGGCGCTGCAGGGGCCGTTCCTGAAGGTGTTCGCGCTGCTGGCGCTGGTGGCGGCCGTCGGCGCGTGGTGGATGGTGCTGGGCAGCGAGAGCCGCCACCTCGCGCAGGAGGAGTCCAACCGGCAGAACCAGCTGCTGACGCGCGAGATCGACGCGCACCAGCGCACCGACGCGGCGCTGCAGGCCGCCAAGGAGGTGGCCGAGTCGGCCAACCAGGCGAAGACGCGCTACGTGGCCGGCATGACGCATGAGCTGCGCACGCCGCTCAACAGCATCCTGGGCTATGCGCAGATCCTGCTGAAGGACGGCGTGCTGAGCGCCGCGCCGCGCGAGGCGGTGCACACCATCCGACGCAGTGGCGAGCACCTGATGGGACTCATCGACGGCCTGCTCGACCTGGCCCGCATCGAGGCCGGCCGGTTGCGGCTGGAGCCGGCCGCGCTGCCGCTGCCGGCCTTCCTGGACGAGCTGGTGCGCATGGTGCAGCCGCAGGCGCAGGCCAAGCGCCTGGCCTTCGTCTACACGCACAGCGGTCGCATGCCGGCCTGGGTGCACGCCGACGCCAAGCGGCTGCGGCAGATCCTGATCAACCTGTTGAGCAACGCGGTGCGCTTCACCGACGAAGGCACGGTGACGCTGCACGTCGACTGCCGGCGCGAGGTGGTGCGCTTCGACGTGGTGGACACCGGCATCGGCATCGCGCCGCAGGACCAGCAGCGCATCTTCATGCCCTTCGAGCGCGGCGCGGCGGGGCGCCGGCGCGGCGAGCCGGGCACCGGGCTGGGCCTCACCATCACGGCGCTGCTCACCTCGCTGATGGGCGGCGAGCTCGGACTCGTCAGCGCACCCGGGCGCGGCAGCACCTTCAGCGTGCGGCTCTACCTGCGCGAGGTGAGCGACCCCGGCCCGCGGGCCGAAGCGCCGCGCCAGGTGGGCGGCTACGTGGGCCCGCGGCGCACGCTGCTGGTGGTGGACGACCAGCCGGTGCAGCGCCAGATGCTGGCCGGCATGCTGGCGCCGCTGGGCTTCGTGCTGCGCGAGGCGGCCAGCGGCAGCGAGTGCCTCGACAGCCTGCGCGAGGCGGTGCCCGACGCCATCCTGCTCGACATCACGATGGACTACCTCGACGGCTGGCAGACCGCGCGGCTGGTGCGCGACGCCGGCTACACGCTGCCGATCCTGATCGTCTCGGCCAACATGTTCGAGAACCAGCCCGAGCGCCTGCTGGCCGCGCAATGCCAGGCCTTCATCGGCAAGCCGGTGATCGAGTCGGAGCTGATTGCGACGCTGCAGCGCCATCTCGGCATCGAGTGGATCGCCGCGCACGCGTCGACCCTGCCGCCACTGCCGCCGGAGGCCCCGGCCGACCTGCGCCGCCTGCCGGCCGAGGCGCGCACCGAGCTGCTGCGGCTGGCGCAGATCGGCCACGTGCACGGCCTGCGGCGTCAGCTCGACGCGATCGAGGCCAGCGATGCGCGGCATGCCGCGGCCTGTGCGCGGCTGCGCGCCTGCCTCGCGGCCTTCGATCTCGAGGGTCTGCAGGCCTGTCTGACGGAGGCCGCCGATGGACAGCCGGCCTGAACCGTCGCGGCCCGAGGCCGCGCGTCCGGTCGTGCTGGTGGTCGACGACGCGCCCAGCAGCCTGGGCATGCTGTGCGACACGCTGGAGGACGCCGGCTACACGGTGCTGATCGCGCGCGACGGCGAGGCGGCGCTGCAGCGGCTGCGCCTGGTGGTGCCCGACGTGATCCTGCTCGACGCGATGATGCCGGGAATGTCGGGTTTCGAGACCTGCCGCGCCCTCAAGGCCGACCCGGCCCTGACGCACATCCCGGTGATCTTCATGACCGGGCTGTCGGAGACCGCGCACGTGGTCGAGGGCTTCGCGTGCGGCGGGGTCGACTACGTGGTCAAGCCGATCCGCGCGCCCGAGGTGCTGGCACGGCTGCACACGCACGCCCGCAATGCGCGCATCACGCGGCTCGCGCGCGAGGCGGTCGACGTGGCCGGGCTGGGCGTGCTGCTGGTCGACGCGCACGGCCGCATCGCCTGGCGCTCGCCGCAGGCCGAACGCTGGCTCGCGGCCTGCGGCGCAGACGGCCCCGGCGACGTGATCGCGCCGGCCGAGGCCGGCACCGAGCGCGTGTTCCCGATGACCGGCCCGCTCGCGCCGCAGCGCCTGACGCTGCGCAGCCTGGGGCCGGCCGGCATGGGCGAGACGATGTGGCTGCTGGAAGTGCAGCGCGGCGACGGCAGCGACGGCGCGGCCTCGCCGTCCCGGCTCAGCGCCGCGGCGCTGACGCCGCGCGAGACCGAAGTGCTGTCGTGGCTGGCCAAGGGCAAGACCAACCGCGACATCGGCGACATCCTCGGCGTGAGCCCGCGCACCGTGAACAAGCACCTCGAGCACATCTTCGAGAAGCTCGGCGTCGAGACGCGCGCGGCGGCGGCGGCGCTGGCGAGCACGCAGTGGGTCGGGGACTAGGACCCTCCCGCGGGCCGGGTCGGCTCGCTATACTGCAGCCCATAGCGCCGATTTGATCCGGATTGCGGGCGCTCAACAAATGCAGCTAAAGAGGGGCCCTCGACCGTTCACCACCGTCACCCGGCCTCGCTAGCGCAGCGACGCCGGGTTGTCTTTTTCTTGGGTTGAACATCGGGATGGCTTCGGTCGGCATCGTCACTCCACAGTCCCTGCGCCTGAACGCGCCGCTGCCGTTGCGCAGCGGTGCGGTGCTCGACGACTGCACGCTGGTCTACGAGACCTACGGCACGCTCAATGCGCAGCGCAGCAATGCCGTGCTGGTGTGCCATGCGCTCAACGCCTCCCACCACGTGGCGGGCCGCTACGAGGGCCAGGACAAGAGCGAGGGCTGGTGGGACAACCTGATCGGGCCCGGCAAGCCGCTGGACACCGACCGGTTCTTCGTCATCGGCGTCAACAACCCGGGCTCCTGCTTCGGCTCCACCGGGCCGGCCTCCACCGACCCGAAGACCGGCCAGCCCTACGGCGCGGACTTCCCGGTCGTCACCGTCGAGGACTGGGTCGACGCCCAGGCCCGGCTGCTCGACGCGCTGGGCATCGAGCAACTGGCCGCGGTGATCGGCGGCAGCCTGGGCGGCATGCAGGCGATGAGCTGGACCGTGCGCTACCCGCAGCGTGTGCGGCACGCCGTCGTGGTGGCCTCGGCGCCCAACCTGTCGGCCCAGAACATCGCGTTCAACGAGGTCGCCCGGCGCGCCATCGTCACCGACCCCGACTTCCACGGCGGGCACTTCTACGCCCACGGCGTGGTGCCCAAGCGCGGCCTGCGCGTGGCGCGCATGGTCGGCCACATCACCTACCTCAGCGACGACGTGATGGCGAGCAAGTTCGGCCGCCAGACGCTGAACCCCGAGCTCGCCTACAGCACCCAGGACATCGAGTTCCAGATCGAGAGCTACCTGCGCTACCAGGGCGACAAGTTCAGCGACTACTTCGACGCCAACACCTACCTGCTGATCACCCGCGCGCTCGACTACTTCGACCCGGCGCGCGAGTTCGACGGCGACCTGAGCCGCGCGCTGGCCGGCGCCACGGCGAAGTTCCTGGTGGTCAGCTTCACCACCGACTGGCGCTTCTCGCCCGAGCGCTCGCGCGAGATCGTCAAGGCGCTGGTCGACAACCGGCGCGACGTGAGCTACGCCGAGATCGACGCGCCGCACGGCCACGACGCCTTCCTGATGACCGACGCGCGCTATCACAACGTGCTGCGCGCCTACTTCGCCCGCATCGCCGACGAAGCCGTGGCGCCGGCGGGCGGGATCAAGAGGTTCGCGGTATGAGCGAACGAAAAGACCTGGAGCTGATCGCGCAGCTGGTGCCGCAGGGCTCGCGCGTGCTCGACCTCGGCTGCGGCAACGGCGCGCTGCTGGCGCTGCTGCGCGACACCCGCGGCTGCACCGGCTACGGTGTCGAGCTCGACGACGCCAAGGTGCACGACTGCGTGCAGCGCGGCGTCAACGTGATCCAGCGCAACCTCGACGAGGGGCTGGCCCTCTTCGCCGACCAGGCCTTCGACGTGGTGCTGCAGCTCGACACGCTGCAGAACCTCCGCAACACCGAGGCGATGCTGATCGAGACGGTGCGCGTGGGCCGGCTCGGCATCGTCAGCTTTCCGAACTTCGCGCACTGGCCCAACCGCGTGTCGGTGCTGCGCGGCCGGATGCCGGTGACCAAGGTGCTGCCCTACCAGTGGTACGACACGCCCAACATCCGCGTCGGCACCTTCGCCGACTTCGAGGTGCTGGCCCGCAAGAACGGCCTGCGCGTGCTCGACAGCTTCGGCCTGCAGAACGGCCGTGCCGTGCGGCGCTGGCCCAACCTGATGGCCGGGACGGCACTGTTCAAGTTCGAGCGGGCCTGACCTGGCGCAAGGCGCATCCCCCGGGAATACGAAGACCTTACAGGGGTCGCCAGTGTGGCGCGGATGTTGCATCCGTGTGTGACGCAATGCGCGCGGCGTCGCAGTTTTCGCTTATTGTCGCGACTGTCGGCATGCGTCGACCGAGATGCCCGTGCCGTTCAATGCAACCAGAGACGAGGAGCGTATTCGTGAGCGATGACTTCATTCGGGAAGGGGAGCTGACCGACATCCGCAGCTATCCGGCGTGGGCGCAAGACCTGGTCGAGAGCTGCGCCGAGACGCGCGAACGCGTGGCCTCGCACGAGCTCTTCCATCGCATGCGCGACAACGAGCTCGACGCCAACCAGATCAGCACCTTCCTGGTCGGCGTGTGGCCGGTGATCGAGCAGTTCCCGCAGTACATGGCGCAGAACCTGCTGAAGCTGCAGTACGGCCGGGCCCGCGGTCACGACCTGGCGCGCCGCTACCTGATCCGCAACATCCGCGTCGAGCAGAACCATGCCGACCACTGGGTCGAATGGGCCGTCGCCAGCGGCGTGAGCCGCGACGAGCTGCTGTACGGCGAGGTGCCGACCGAGACGCACGCGCTGTCGCACTGGTGCTGGCACACCTGTGAACGCGACACCCTGGCCGCCGCGATGGCCGCCACCAACTACTCGATCGAGGGCGTGACCGGCGACTGGTCGGCGCTGGTCTGCTCGTCCGACGTGTACGAGCAGAGCTTCCCGCTCGAGGTGCGCGCCAAGGCCATGAAGTGGCTCAAGCTGCATGCCAAGTACGACGACACCCATCCCTGGGAAGCGCTCGAGATCATCTGCTCGATCATGGGCACCGACCCGACGCAGCGCGGCGTGTCGCTGATCCGCTCGCGCGTGCTCAAGAGCTACGAGTACATGCGGCTCACGCTCGACTACTCGCTCAACGCCGAGCAGGTGGCCACCATCCCGGGTCAGCTGCTCTCGCTGGTCTACCCGGAGGAGCGCAAGCGCGCGGCCTGAAGCGTCGGATGACCGGCCTGCGCCCGCCCATGGGCGGGGCTCACGGCCTCGCCAGGGTGCGAACCCGGCGAGGCCGTGGTGTTTTCAGCGGGGGTTGTTGCTGCTGACGGCCACCGGCGCAGCGGCGGCATCGGTCGGGGCGGTCCAGCCGCCGCCCAGCGCGCGGTAGACGCTGACCAGCGCGGTGGCCGTGGCCACCTGGGCCTGCACCAGCTGGTCGCGGCTGGCGAGCACCTCGCGCTCGGCGTCCAACACCACCAGGAAGTCGGTCACGCCGGCGTCGTAGCGCAGCCGGGCCAGCCCGGCGGCCTCCTCGGCGCTGCGCGCGGCGCGGTCCAGGCGCTCGGCACGCTGCGCGTTGCGGGTGAACTGCGTCAGCGCGCCTTCGGTTTCCTCCAGCGCGGTCGCCACCGTCTGCTCGTAGCTCGCGAGGCTGGCCTGGGCTCGCGCCTCGCTGGCGGCGATGCGCGAGCGCACCCGGCCGAAGTCCAGCACGCTCCAGCTCAGGCCCGCGCCCAGCGAGTAGATCGCCGATTCGCTGCGGCCCAGGTCACCGAGCGTGGCCGCATTCAGGCCCAGCAGGCCCGACAGCGAGATGCGCGGATAGAGATCGGCCTTGGCGACGCCGATGTTGGCGGTGGCCGCGGCGAGCTGGCGTTCGGCGGCAATCAGGTCGGGACGGCGCGCCAGCCAGGCCTCGGGGGTGCCCAGCGGCAGCGCCGAGAGGTCGGTCACCGGCAACCCGGGCAGCGCCGCCGGCGGCGCGAGCGTGGTCGCCAGCGCGCGCGGCGGCTGCGCGCTCAGCGTGGCCAGGCGGTAGATCGTGCGGTCGATTGCGGCCTGCAGCGCGGGCCGCGTGGCCTCGGTGTTCTCGACCAGCGTGCGCGCCCGCGCGATGTCGAGCTGGGTGCCGCGGCCGGCGTCGAGCCGGGCCTCGGTGATGCGCAGCGACTCGCGCTGGTTGACCAGCGAGGTGTCGGCGACCTGCAGCCGCTGCTGCAGGCCGCGCAGCTCCAGGTAGTTGCGCGCCACCTCGGCGGCCACCGCGGTGTGGGCCGCGTGCAGGCCGGCCTCGCTGGCGGCGACCAGCGCCGCGGCCGACTCGCTGGCGCGTCGGTTGCGGCCGAAGAAGTCGAGCTCCCAGTTCGCCACGAAGCCGGCGTCGTAGACCGTGCCGGTGCGGTCGCTGCGCGACAGGCCCGGCGCCTGCGTGATCGGCGTGACGCCGCGCGTCGCGCCGGCGCTGACGCCGACGTCGGGCAGCAGCGCGGCCTGGGCCAGCCCGAGATCGGCGCGTGCCTCCTGCAGGCGCGCCTGCGCGATGCGCACGTCGCCGTTGGCAGCCAGCGCGCGGTCGACCAGCGTGCTCAGCGCCTCGTCGCCGAAGCCGCGCCAGAAGCTGGCGATGTCGGCCGACACCGGTTGGGTGTTGCTGGCCGACGCGCCGGCATTGATGAACTCGGCGTCCACCGTGCGGGCGGGCCGCTCGTAGTCCGGACCGACCGCGCAGCCGGTGGCGATCAGGGCGGCCGCGGCCAGCACGCCGAGACGGCAGGGCAGCCGGAGGAAAGGGGCGTCACGCATGGTCGTCTCCCGTCGGGGCGCGCGGCTTCAGCGGCGCGGCATGGGCGGTGGGCAGGTGCTTCTTGGGGGCGAGCTTGCGCAGCAGCACGTAGAACACCGGCGTCAGGAACAGGCCGAACACGGTGACGCCGAGCATGCCGCTCGCCACCGCGATGCCCATCGCCTGGCGCATCTCGGCGCCGGCGCCGCTGGACAGCACCAGCGGGATCACCCCGGCGATGAAGGCGATCGACGTCATCAGGATCGGGCGCAGCCGCAGGCGGCAGGCCTCGACCACCGCCTTGACGGTGCTGCGGCCATGGTCCTCCAGCTCGCGGGCAAACTCGACGATCAGGATGGCGTTCTTGCACGCCAGCCCCACCAGCACCACGAAGGCGATCTGCGTGAAGATGTTGTTGTCGGCCGGCTGCCCCAGGAAGCCGCTGAGCCACACGCCGGTGATCGCGCTCAGGATGCACATCGGCACGATCAGGATGATCGCCAGCGGCAGCGTGGTGCTCTCGTAGGTGGCTGCCAGCACCAGGAACACCAGCAGCACGCACAGCGGGAAGATGTAGATCATCGTGTTGCCGGCGGTCTTCTCCTGGTAGACCAGCTCGGTCCACTCGTAGCTGATGCCGCGCGGCAGCGTCTCCTTCAGGATCTTCTCCATCTCGGCCTGCGCCTCGCCGGAGCTGAAGCCGGGCTTGGCGGCGCCGTTGAAGTCGGCGGTGTAGAAGCCGTTGTAGCGGCCCACCGAACCCGGCCCGAAGGTGGGTTCGATGCGCATCATGGCCGACAGCGGCACCATCTCGCCGGCGGCGTTGCGGACCTTCAGCGCGCCGATGTCCTCGGCCTTGGCGCGGTGGCCGGAATCGGCCTGCACGATCACCTGGTAGGTCTTGCCGAAGCGGTTGAAGTCGTTGACGTAGAGCGAACCCAGGTAGGTCTGCATCGTCTCGTAGATGTCGCTGAGGTTGACCCCCATCTGCTTGGCCTTGGTGCGGTCGACGTTGGCGAACAGCTGCGGCACGTTGATCTGGTAGTTCGAGAACGCCTGCGTGATCGTGCTGTTGGGGTTGCCGTAGATGCGGCCCATCAGCTGCTGCACAACACCGTTGAGCGCACCCTCGCCCAGCGAGTCGCGGTCCTGCAACTGCAGCTTGAAGCCACCGGCATTGCCCAGGCCGCTCACTGGCGGCGGCGACAGCACGAACATGAAGGCGTCCTGGATCGCGCCCAGCCGCTGGTTGACCTGCCCGACGATCGCGTCGGCGCTCTGCTCCGGCGCCGTGCGGTTCTCGAACTCGTCGAGGCTCAGGAACACGATGCCCGAGTTGGGCGCCGCGGTGAAGCCGTTGATCGACAGGCCCGGAAAGGCGACCGAACTCTTCACGCCCGGGACCGACAGCGCGATCTCGCTGAGCTGGCGGATGACCTTGGTGGTGCGTTCGAGGCTCGCGCCGTCGGGCAACTGCGCGATGCCGATCAGGTACTGTTTGTCCTGCTGCGGCACGAAGCCCGGCGGGACCAGCTTGAACAGCAGCAGGGTGGCGCCCAGCAGCACCGCGTAGATCACCAGCGCGATCGACTTGCGCTTGACGACGGTGCCGGTGACGCCGCGGCTGTAGCGGTCGGCATTGCGCGTGAAGAAGCGGTTGAACCAGCCGAAGAAGCGGCCGAACACCTTGTCCATCCCGCGCGTCAGCCAGTCCTTCTTCGCGTGGTGCGGTTTCAGCAGGATGGCGCTGAGCGCCGGCGACAGGGTCAGCGAATTGAAGGCCGAGATCACCGTGGAGATCGCGATGGTCACCGCGAACTGCTTGTAGAACTGCCCGGACAGCCCGGACACGAAGGCCAGCGGCACGAACACCGCGCACAGCACCAGCCCGATCGCGATGATCGGGCCCGACACCTCCTGCATCGCCTTCACGCTCGCGTCGCGCGGGCTCAGGCCGGCCTCGATGTTGCGCTCCACGTTCTCCACCACCACGATCGCGTCGTCGACCACGATGCCGATCGCCAGCACCAGGCCGAACAGCGTGAGGGTGTTGATCGAAAAGCCCAACGCCAGCAGCACGGCGAAGGTGCCGACGATGGACACCGGCACCGCCAGCAGCGGGATGATGGAGGCGCGCCAGGTCTGCAGGAACACGATCACCACCAGCACCACCAGCGCGATCGCCTCGACCAGCGTGTGGATCACCTTCTCGATCGAGGTGGCGACGAAGCGCGTGGGGTCGTAGACGATGGCGTAGTCGACGCCGGGCGGGAAGTCGGCCTTCAGCCGCTCCATCGTGGCGCGCACGTCGTTCGACAGCTGCAGCGCATTGGAGTTGGGCGCCTGGAAGATGCCGATCGCGGCCGCTTCCTTGTTGTTCAGCAGCGAGCCGAGCGAGTAGGTGTTGGGGCCGAGCTCGACGCGACCGAGGTCGCGCACGCGGATCACCGAACCATCGGCGGTGTCGGCGCGCACGATGATGTCGCCGAACTCCTGCTCGCTGCTGAGCCGTCCCTGGGTGTTGATCGCGAGCTGGAACTCGGTGTTGTTCGGTGACGGCGGCGCGCCCACCACACCGGCGGCGACCTGCGCGTTCTGCTCGCGGATCGCGCCTACCACGTCGGCCGAGGTCAGGCCGCGGGCCGACAGCTTCTGCGGGTCGAGCCAGATGCGCATCGCGTAGTCGCCCGAGCCGAAGGTCTGCACCGAGCCCATGCCCTGGATGCGCAGCAGCGGGTCGCGCACGTTCAGCGTGGCGTAGTTGCGCAGGTAGAGCGCGTCGTACTTGTTGTCCGGCGAGACCATGTGCACCACCATGGTCAGGTTCGGCGAGCTCTTCTCGGTGGTCACGCCGATCTGCCGCACCACCTCGGGCAGGCGCGGCAGCGCGCGGTTCACGCGGTTCTGCACCGCGGTCTCGGCCACCTCGGGGTTGGTGCCGATCTTGAAGCTGATCGTCAGCGTCAGGGCGCCGTCGGCCGAGGCCTGGCTGCCCATGTAGAGCATGTTCTCGATGCCGTTGATCTGCTCTTCGAGCGGCGTGGCCACCGTCTCGGCGATCACGCGCGGGTTGGCGCCGGGGAACTGCGCGCGCACCACCACCTGCGGCGGCGCGACCTCGGGGTACTCGGAGATCGGCAGCTTGAAGATCGCGATCGCGCCGACCAGCGTGATGAAGACCGACAGCACGGCCGCGAAGATCGGCCGGTCGATGAAGAAGCGGGACAGGTTCATGGAAGCCGCTCCCGGATCAGGCGGTGCGCGCAGCCGCGGCCGGCGCGCTCAGCGCGGCCTTCTTCTCGTCCTTCTTGCCGCCGGCGCCCGGCGGCGGCGCGACCGGCTTCTCGACCGGCATGCCGCGGGCGTCGACATCGAGCTTCTCCGGCGCCAGCGGCGCGCCCGGGCGCACCCGCTGCAGGCCGCTGACCACCACCAGCTCGCCCGGCTTCAGGCCGCTGGTGACCACGCGCATGCCGTCGATCAGCGCGCCGAGCTTGACCTCTCGGAACTCGGCGACGTTGTTGGCGCCGACCACGAACACGAACTTCTTGCTCTGGTCGGTGCCGATCGCACGCTCGGGCGTCAGCACCGCGTCGTAGGAGGTGCTGCCCGCCACCTGCAGCCGGGCGAACAGGCCCGGCGTGAACTGGCCGTCGGCGTTGTCGAACACCGCGCGGATGCGGATCGCGCCGGTCTGGGTGTTGAGGCGGTTGTCGATGAAGTCGACCTTGCCGGTGTGCGGGAAGCCGCTCTCGTTGGCCAGGCCCATCTTCACGTTCAGCTGGGCGTCGTTGGCCTTGCGCAGGCGCAGGAAGGTCTGCTCGCTGCCATCGAAGTAGGCGTAGACCTTGTGCGTGGCCACCAGCGTGGTCAGCACCGTCTTGTCGTCGACCAGGTTGCCGGCGGTGATGTTGGCGCGCGACAGGCGCCCGGCGATCGGCGCGCGCACCGCGGTGTACTCGACGTTGAGGCGCGCCACGCGCAGGGCCGCCTCGGCGGCGCGGATGTCGGCCTGCGAGGTGCGCTCGCCGGAGCCGAGCTGGTCGAACTCCTGGCGCGACACGGCCTTGGCGTCCAGCAGCTTCTGCGCGCGGGCCAGTTCGGCCTTGGCCAGCTCGGCGCGCGACTGCGCGGCGGCGAGCTGAGATTCGGCGCGCGCCACCTCGGCCTGGTAGGGCCGGGGATCGATAGTGAACAGCAGCGCACCCTTCTTGACGGTGGCGCCGTCGACGAAGTGCACGCGATCGATCGTGCCGCCGATGCGCGGCCGGATGTCGACGGTCTCCAGCGCCTCGAGGCGGCCGGTGAACTCCTCGCTGTCGGCGATCGGCTTCTGCACCGCCGGGGCCACCGAGACCGGCGGGGCCGGCGGCGGGCCGCCCTGCGCCTCGGCGCGCTCGCCGCAGGCCGTCAGCACGCCGGCGGCCAGCGACACGGCGATCAGCAGCGCGGCGGCATGTCGGAACGGAACAGGGAAGGCAACGGAGTCACGCATGAGAGCACCTAGGAGAAAGAGGTGGTGAGGCATCGAGGCCTCCGCGACAGCCGTGCGAAGTCCTCCCTGAGGGGCGCACACGTTCGGAGATCGTCCGCCACTCCACGTGTGTCTTTTGTGCAGGAGGGGATGTTACTGACCCAACGGTCATCAAGTGATGACCGTGAAATGCCCCCGAAGCCCGCAAGCCTATTGCAGGGCGGCTTGCAAGTCTTCGGCCAGCTCTTTACGCGGGCAGGATGCCCTGGGTGGGGGCTGCCTATACTGGTCCGTCGCTCCACCTCGCGCGTCCAGCGCCCATCGCCATGAACGCTCCCGACCGCCTGCCCGGCCTCGACGCCGGCGCCTTGCAGGACCACGTCGACCAGGCCTGGGACGCGCAGATCGTGCCCGAGCTGATCGACTACATCGCCATCCCCGCCAAGAGCCCGATGTTCGACGCGGACTGGGCCGCGCACGGCCACATCGACCGCGTGGTGCACCGCGCCGCGGCCTGGGTCGAGCGGCAGCGGCTCGCCGGTCTGAAGCTCGAAGTCATTGCGCTGCGCGAAGCCGACGGCACGCCGCGCACGCCCGTGATCTTCTTCGAGCTGCCGGCCACCACGCCGGGTGGCAATGCGACCGGTGCGCCCACCGTGCTGCTCTACGGACATCTCGACAAGCAGCCCGAGTTCAGCGGCTGGCGCGCCGACCTGGGGCCATGGACGCCGAAGCTCGAGGACGGCCTGCTCTACGGCCGCGGCGGCGCCGACGACGGCTATGCGGTCTACGCGGCCGTCACGGCGCTGCAGGCGCTCGACGCTCAGGGCGTGCCGCGGCCGCGCTGCGTCGGGCTGATCGAGACCTGCGAGGAGTCGGGTTCGGGCGATCTGCCGGCCTATATCGACGCGCTCAAGCCGCGGCTCGGCGACGTGAGCCTGGTGGTCTGCCTCGACTCCGGCGCGGGCAACTACGACCAGCTCTGGCTCACCACCTCGCTGCGCGGGAACGTCACGGGAACGCTGCGTGTCGAGGTGCTGAGCGAAGGGGTGCACTCCGGCGACTCGAGCGGCATCGTGCCGTCGAGCCTGCGCGTGCTGCGCCAGCTGCTCGACCGGCTGGAGGACGCCGCCACCGGCCGCCTGCTCCCGCAGAGCCTGCACTGCGAGATCCCGGCCGAGCGCGTGGCACAGGCCGCCGAGACGGCGCGCGTGCTGGGCGACGAGGTCTGGAAGCGCTTTCCCTGGGCCTGCGGCGCCGACGGTGGCCCGGTGCTGCCGATGACCACCGACGCCACCGAGGCGCTGCTGAACCGCACGTGGCGTCCCACGCTCAGCGTGACCGGCGCTGCCGGCCTGCCGGCCATCGCCGACGCCGGCAACGTGCTGCGGCCGGTCACCGCCTTCAAGCTGAGCCTGCGCCTGCCGCCGCTGGTGGACGGCCACGACGCCGCGGTGCGGCTCAAGGCCCTGCTGGAGGACAACGCGCCCTACAACGCCAAGGTGGTGTTCGCGCCGGACGGCCGGGTCGGCGCCTGGGGTGCCAGCGGCTGGAACGCCCCGCCGATCGAGCCCTGGCTGGAGACGGCGCTGCAGTCGGCCTCGCGCGCGCACTACGGCGCGCCCTGCGGCTATGTGGGCCAGGGCGGCACGATCCCGCTGATGAGCCTGCTGCAGCAGGGCTTCCCGAAGGCCCAGATGATGGTCTGCGGCGTACTCGGTCCGAAGAGCAACGCCCACGGCCCGAACGAGTTCCTGCACCTGCCCTACGGCAAGCGGCTCACGGCCGCGGTGGCGCAGGTGATCGCGGCGCTGCCCGCCGACGCAGTCGCCTAAGCCCGGCGGCCTCGGCGCCCGGCCGCGACCGACCATGATCCAGGGCCTGGCCGCGCTGCTGCTGTTCCAGTCGCTCGGCGAGGCGATCGCGCAGCTCACGCACGCGCCGGTGCCGGGGCCGGTGATCGGGCTGGTGCTGCTGCTCGCCGGCCTGTTGCTGCGGCAGCGCCTGGGCAAGCCGGCCTGGGCGCCGCTCGAGCAGGCGGCCGACGGCCTGCTGGCCCACTTGTCGATCTTCTTCATCCCGGCGGCCGTCGGCGTGATGCTGTACTGGGAGCCGCTGGTGCGCGAGGGTCTGGCGTGGGTGGTGGCGCTGGCGGCCAGCACCGCCGCGGCGATCGCCGTCACGGCGTGGTTCCTGTCGCGCCGGCTGGGGTCGGACGACACCGACGACAAGGCGCCGGCGCCATGAGCGAGTCCCGCGCGCTGACGCTGCCGGTCGGCCTGAGCGGCGCGCTGGAGCCGCTGGCCGAGGTGTGGGTCTACCTGGCCGCCACGCCGCTGTTCGGGCTGACGCTGACCCTCGGCGCCTACGTGATCGCCGAGCGCGTGTCGGCGCGCAGCGGGCGCCATCCGCTGGCCAATCCGGTGCTGTGGTCGGTGCTGGCGATCATCGCGGTGCTCGCGGCGACCGGCACGCCCTACCGCCGCTACTTCGAGGGCGCGCAGTTCGTGCATTTCCTGCTCGGCACCGCGACGGTCGCGCTGGCGGTGCCGCTGGCGCGCCTGTGGCCCGAACTGCGGGCGCGCGCTGGAACCTTGCTGCTCGCGCTGTTGCTGGGGGCCGCGACCTCGATCGCGGTGGCACTCGGCACGGCCTGGGCGCTGGGCGGATCGAAGCTGATCCTGGCCTCGTTGCTGCCGAAGTCGGTCACCGCGCCGATCGCGATGGGCATCGCCGAGCGCATCGGCGGCTCGGCCACGCTGGCGGCGGTGTTCGCGGTGACGACCGGCATCGTCGGCGCGCTGATCGTCACGCCGCTGCTCAACGCGTTGAGCGTGCGCGACTGGGCGGCGCGCGGCTTCGCGGCCGGGCTCGCCGCGCACGGCATCGGCACGGCACGCGCCTGGTCGATCCATCCACGCGCCGGCGCCTACGCCAGCCTGGCGATGGGGCTGCACGGCATCGCCGGCGCACTGCTGCTGCCGTGGCTGGCGCGCTGGCTGGTGGGTTGACGGCGAGCGCGCCGGTTCAGGCGCGGCGGCCGGCCCGCCAGTGACGCCAGCGCCGGCGCCAGGCAGCGCCGGCCCGCGCGACAGCCTGCGCGATCGGCGTCGCGCGCCACCACGCCTTGACGCGCTGCTTGTAGGCCGACCAGGTGTCGAGCGCACACGCCAGCCAGCGGTAGTGGCGCAGTTGCGGCTCGGTCAGCACGAACAGGCGACCGAGCAGGGCGGTGCCGAGCAGCTTGGCCGCGGCGATCAGCACCAGGCCCAGCGCCGCATGACCGGCATGGACGAGCCCCAGCGCGAGCAGCTTGACGGGCAGCAGCGCCAGCGTCGGCGCGAGGAACAGGGTCAGCGCGAGTGGCGGCGGCGCCCGCCGCAGGCGGTCCTCCAGGCGCGCGATAGGCGGCCAGCGGCTCAGGCGGCCGAGTGCGCGCGACAGCGGCCGCCAGCCCCATTCCTCGAACAGGATCAGCAGCGCGACCGGCACGCCGGCAACGGCGCGCAGCAAGCGCCCCAGCCGGGCGAGGGCGCGGTTCACGCCGGTTCGACGCGGCGCAGCCAGGTGCGCACGATGGCCGCGCCCAGCGGGCCGGCCACCTCGGCGACGAAACGGCCGAAGTCCACGTGGGCGCTGTCGTCGGCACAGTCGGACAGCGTGCGCAGCACCGCGAAGGGCAGGTCGCAATCGAGGCAGACCTGGGCCACCGCCGCCCCCTCCATCTCCACGGCCAGCGCGTCGGGCAGCTCGGTACGCAGAGCGGTGCGCTCGAGCGAGGTCGCCACGAAGCGGTCGCCACTGACCACCAGGCCCTCGTGCACACGCGGGCGGTCGATGCCGAGCGCGGCGAAGCTGGAGTCGAGCCCGATGCGCTCGGCCTCCAGTGCGTCGCGCGCTGCGCGCGCCAGCGCGTCGCTGAGGTCGGCGTCGGTCGGGAAACGCGAGCGGCCGGTCAGCGGCACTTCGTGACGCGGAAACAGCGGCGAGGCGTCCATGTCGTGCTGCAGCAGCTCGCGCGCGACCACCACGTCGCCGATCGAGGCCGCGGGCTGCAACGCGCCGGCCACGCCGGTGAACACCAGCGCATCGACGCCGTAGCGGTCGGCCAGCAGCAGCGCGGTGGTGGCCGCGGCCACCTTGCCGATGCCCGAACGCACCAGCACCACCTCGTGGCCATCGAGCCGGCCGCGGTGGAAGGCTCGGCCGGCATGGTGCTCCGTCACGGGCGATTGCAGCGCCGCGAGCAAGGTGCGCAGTTCCTCTTCGAGAGCCGCGACGAGTGCGAAGCGCAACCCCATGGCGGGTCCTGTCGGTGCGTGCTGCCGATCAGGGCAGCAGCAAGGCGCGCCGCGCGGAGCGAGCCACTGTGGCTCCCTTGGCGCGCTCGATCTCGGTCAGCAGGTCGCGGGCCACCGATTGCAGGCCGACCAGACCGTCGGCCTTCTCGATCGCCAGCACGAAGCGGTAGCCCTTCATCAGGCCCAGGTGCTGTTTCGCCAGGCTGGGCAGCAGGTCGTAAAGGTCCGAGTAGGACAGCGACGACGCCTCCAGCGCGCCCGGGCCGGTGGCGGTGGCCGTGGTGGCGGATGGTTCGGGTTCGGCCGGTGGCAGGCTCGGTGCGACGCTCGGGCCGCCGAGCGGGCTCACGAGGCCGGCATCGACGAGCGTCTGCAGGTCTGCGGCGCTGGCGCCCTGCACCATCGACACCCAGTTCGCGCCGTCCCGGCTGGGATCGATGATCAGCAGCAGATTGCGGGCGGTGCGCGTCAGTGCATGGACGCGGGCGCGGATCTCGGCTCGGCCCGTCTCAGTCTTCGTGTAGCGATCGGCCATCGTGCATCAACAGCTTGCTCTGCCTCGGTACGATCCAGCACGCAGTGTACGGGCCGCCTTCGGCCGGCGTGCCGCGGTGAGCGACGACAGACCGACGCCCGTGACGCTGCGCACGCCGTGGCGCCGGGGCTCAGGCCTTGTCGCGCAGCTCGCGGCGCAGGATCTTGCCGACTGGCGTCTTGGGCAGCTCGGTGCGGAATTCGACGATCTTCGGCCGCTTGTAGCCCGTCAGGTTGGCCTCGCAATAGGCGCGCACCTGTTCCTCGGTGACCGCAGGGTCGCTGCGCACGATCACCAGCTTGACCGCCTCGCCGCACTTGGCGTCGGCCACGCCGATGGCGGCACACTCCAGCACGCCCGGCATCTGCGTCACCACCTCCTCGACCTCGTTCGGGTAGACGTTGAAGCCACTCACCAGGATCATGTCCTTCTTGCGGTCGACGATCCTGAAGTAGCCGCGCTCGTCGACCACGCCGATGTCGCCGGAGCGGAAGTAGCCGTCGGCCGTCATCACCTTCGCGGTCTCGTCGGGACGCTGCCAGTAGCCGGCCATCACCTGCGGGCCCTTGATCGCGATCTCGCCCGGCGTGCCCGGCGGCACCTCGTGGCCATCGTCGTCGATCAGCTTCAGCAGGGTGTTGGGCATCGGCAGGCCGATGTTGCCGCTGTAGGCGGTGCTGTCGACCGGGTTGCAGGTGGCCGAGGGCGAGGTCTCCGACAGGCCGTAACCCTCGACGATGGGACAGCCGGTCTTCTCGAGCCAGAGTTTGGCGGTGGCGCTCTGCACCGCCATGCCGCCGCCGACCGAGATCTTCAGGTGGCTCCAGTCGACGCTGCCGAAGTCGGCGTGATGCGCCATCGCGTTGAACAGCGTGTTGACCGCCGGGAAGCTGTGGATGCGTTCGCCGCGCAACTGCTTGAACATCGTTGGCAGGTCGCGCGGGTTGGCGATCAGGATGTTGCAGCCGCCCATGCGCAGGCCCAGCATCATGTTCGTGTTGAAGCCGAAGATGTGATAGATCGGCAGCGCGCACACGGTGTTGATCTGCTCGCCGGCGGGGATCTTCTTCAGGGCCGGCTGGTACCAGGCCTCCGACTGCAGGATGTTGGCGACCAGGTGACGGTGCAGCAGCACCGCGCCCTTGCTCACGCCGGTGGTGCCGCCGGTGTATTGCAGCACCGCGATGTCGTCCGGTCCCACCTTGGCGGGCGTGTACGACCTGCCGCGGCCGGCGGCCAGCGCATCGTTGAAGCGCACCGCGCCGGGCAGCTCGAACGCCGGCACCATCTTCTTCAGCTTGCGCACGACGGTGTTGACGATCAGCGACTTCGGGAAGCCGAGCAGGTCGCCGAGCGCCGTGACCACCACCTTCTTCGTCGGCACCGCCGACAGCACCTTCTGCAGCACGTGCGCGAAGTTCTCGACGATCACGATGGCCTTCGCGCCGGAATCCTTGAGCTGGTGCTCCAGCTCGCGGGGCGTGTACAGCGGGTTGACGTTGACCACCACGTAGCCGGCACGCAGGATCGCGGCCACCGTGACCGGGTACTGCGGCACGTTGGGCATCATCACCGCGACGCGGTCGCCGGCAACCAGGCCGAGCGTCTGCAGGTAGGCCGCGAGCGAGCGCGACATCTCGTCGACCTGGGCGAAGCTGAAGGCCTTGCCCATGAACTTGTAGGCAGGCAGGCTGCCGAACTTCTTGAAGCTGTCGTCGATCAACGCGACCAGCGAGGGGTACTGCGCAACGTCGACGTTGTGCGGCACGCCGGCCGGGTAGTGCTCGAGCCAGATGGGGTCCATGGGCAGCTCCATACGCGAAAAGTCATTCTGACTTCGCGCTGACAGGGCCTCTCTCAGGGAATGCGATAGCCCGTGCTGGAGCGGGCTGTCTAGGGCCCGCCGGCATCATCCCTTCGAAGCGAGGCCCCGAGCCGCGGGGCGATGGCTCACTCGATGGCCTTGACCATGTCCTCGACGACCTTCTTGGCATCGCCGAAGACCATCATGGTCTTGTCCATGTAGAACAGCTCGTTGTCCAGGCCCGCGTAGCCGGCCGCCATCGAACGCTTGTTGACGATGATCGTCTTGGCCTTGTAGGCCTCGAGGATGGGCATGCCGTAGATCGGGCTGCCCTTGGTCATCGCTGCCGGGTTCACCACGTCGTTGGCGCCCAGGATGATGGCCACGTCGGCCTGGCCGAACTCGCCGTTGATGTCCTCCATCTCGAACACCTGGTCGTAGGGCACCTCGGCCTCGGCCAGCAGCACGTTCATGTGCCCCGGCATGCGCCCGGCCACCGGATGGATCGCGTACTTGACTGTCACGCCCTTGTGCGTGAGTTTCTCGGCCAGTTCCTTGACCGCATGCTGCGCACGCGCCACCGCCAGACCGTAGCCCGGCACGATCACCACCGTCTCGGCATTGCCCAGCACGAAGGCCGCGTCGTCGGCGCTGCCGCTCTTGACCGGCCGGGCCTCGGCCTTGCCGGCCGTGGCCGCCGTGGCGTCGCCGCCGAAGCCGCCCAGGATCACGTTGAAGAACGAGCGGTTCATCGCCTTGCACATGATGTAGCTCAGGATCGCGCCCGAGCTGCCCACCAGCGAGCCGGCGATGATCAGCATGCTGTTGTTCAGCGAGAAGCCGATGCCCGCGGCCGCCCAGCCCGAGTAGCTGTTGAGCATCGACACCACCACCGGCATGTCGGCGCCGCCGATCGGGATGATGATGGTCACGCCGATCACGAAGGCCAGCGCGAGCAGCAGGGCGAAGTCCAGCTTGGACTCGCTGATGGCGTAGCCGACGATGAAGAACAGCAGCGCGAGGCCGAGCGCAGCGTTCAGTGCGTGCTGGCCCTTGAACACCACCGGCGCACCCTGGAACAGGCGGAACTTGTAGCTGCCCGAGAGCTTGCCGAAGGCGATCACCGAGCCGCTGAAGGTGATCGCGCCGATGGCCGCGCCCAGCGCCAGCTCGACGCGGTTGCCGACCGGCACCGCACCGCCCTTCTCGACGATGCCGAAGGCCCAGGGCTCGACCGCCGCGGCGACCGCGATGAACACCGCCGCCAGGCCGATCATGCTGTGGAAGAAGGCCACCAGCTCGGGCATCTTGGTCATCTCGACCGTCTTGGCGCGCCACGCGCCATAGCCGCCGCCGACCACCAGGCCGACCAGGACCCAGCCCAGCCCGAGGGCCGAGCCGGCCAGCTTGACGATCAGCGCCGCGGTGGTCAGCGTGGCGATCGCCATGCCGACCATGCCGAACAGGTTGCCGCGGATCGAGGTGGTCGGGTGGCTGAGACCCTTGAGCGCCTGGATGAAGCAGACGCTGGCGACGAGGTAGAGCAGGGTGACGAAATTGAGGCTCATGGCTTACTTCCCCTGCGCCGTCGCTGCGGGCTTCTTGTCCTTCTTCTTGAACATCTCCAGCATGCGGCGCGTGACGAGGAAGCCGCCGAAGATGTTCACCGCGGCCAGCGCCACCGCCAGCACGCCCATGGTCTTGCCCAGGCCGGTCTCGGTGAGGGCGGCGGCGAGCATCGCGCCGACGATCACGATCGCCGAGATGGCGTTGGTCACCGCCATCAGCGGCGTGTGCAGCGCCGGCGTGACGGTCCACACCACGTGGTAGCCGACGTAGATGGCCAGCACGAAGATGATCAGGTTGAGGATGGTGGGACTGACGATGTCCATCTTGTTGTCTCCTGGGAATCAGAACTTGCGGACCGACTCGATGCGGTTGCCCGGCCCGAGCAGCACCACCTTGGGCTTGTGCGTCGCGACCTCGGCGTCGTTCATCGGGGCGTAGGTGCAGATGATCAGCAGGTCGCCGACATGGGCCTTGCGGGCCGCGGCGCCGTTGAGCGAGATCACGCCCGAGCCCGGCGGCGCCGGGATGATGTAAGTCGAGAAGCGCTCGCCGTTGTTGACGTTGTAGAGCTCGATCTGCTCGAACTCGCGCATGTCGGCGGCCTCCAGCAGCGCGGCATCGATGCCGCACGAGCCCTCGTAGTGCAGGTCGGCCTCGGTGACCGTGGCGCGATGCAGCTTCGCGCGGAGCATCAGACGATGCATGTCAGGCTCTCAGCAGCTGGCCGTCGCGGCACATCAGGCAGGCCTTGACGATGTCGTCCTCGAGGTCGATCTTCAGCGCCGCGGCGTCCTTCTCGAGCACCAGCTTCAGGAAGTCGAGCACGTTGCGCGCGTACAGCGCCGACGCGTCGGCCGCCACCAGCGCCGGCAGGTTGGTCTCGCCGACCAGCGTGACGCCGTGCTTCACCACGGTCTGGCCGGCCTCGGTCAGCGGGCAGTTGCCGCCCTGCGGCGCGGCCATGTCGACGATCACCGAGCCGGGCTTCATGGCCTTGACCATGTCCTCGGTCACCAGCACGGGCGCCGGGCGGCCCGGGATCAGCGCGGTGGTGATCACGATGTCGGCCTGGGCCACGCGCTTGGCGACCTCGACCTTCTGGCGTTCCAGCCAGGAGGGCGGCATCGGGCGGGCGTAGCCGCCCACGCCTTCGGCGGCTTCCTTCTCCTCGGCGGTCTCGTAGGGCACGTCGATGAACTTGGCGCCCAGCGACTCGACCTGCTCCTTCACCGACGGCCGCACGTCGCTGGCCTCGATCACGGCGCCCAGGCGCTTGGCGGTGGCGATGGCCTGCAGCCCGGCCACGCCGACGCCCAGGATCACCACCCGCGCGGCCTTCACGGTGCCGGCAGCCGTCATCAGCATCGGGAAGATGCGCTGGTACCGGTCGGCGCCGATCATCACCGCCTTGTAGCCGGCCAGGTTGGCCTGCGAGCTCAGCACGTCCATGCTCTGCGCGCGCGTGGTGCGCGGCGCGGCCTCGAGCGCGAAGGCGGTCAGCTTCGCGTCGGTCAGGCCCTGCAGGCCGTCCTTGTCGAAGGGGTTGAGCATGCCGATCAGCGCCGTCGACGCCGGGATCAGCGCGCGCTCGGCCACCGAGGGCGCGCGCACCTTCAGCACCAGCGGGCAGCCGAAGGCGCCGGCCGCGTCGGTGATCTCGGCACCGGCGGCCACGTAGGCCTCGTCGGTGACGCTGGCGCTCAGGCCGGCGCCCGCCTGCACATGCAGCGAGTGGCCCTGTGCCTTGAGCTTCTTGACCGTCTCGGGGGTCGCGGCAACGCGGGTTTCTCCCGCAGCCGTCTCGCGCGGCACGCCGATGCGCATGGTGCTGCCTCCTCAGGGCTTGTTGTGTTTGGGGGCGGAGCTTACACAATCCGGAGACCGTCCCCCTTACGATCGTGCATGAAACAAAGATGGAAACCTGCCGTGACCGTGGCTGCGGTCATCGAAAACCAGGGTCGTTACCTGCTGGTGGAAGAGCAGACGCCCGAGGGCATCTGCTTCAACCAGCCGGCCGGTCACCTTGATCCGGGGGAGTCGTTGCTCGAGGCGGTGGTGCGCGAGGTGCTCGAGGAGACCGCCTGCGTGTTCACGCCGACCGCACTGCTCGGCGTCTACATGTCGCGCTTCATCCGCAGCGCCCGCAACGAGGATGTGACCTACCTGCGCTTCTCCTACTGCGGCAGCGTCGGCGAGCCGGTGGCCGGCCGTGCGCTCGACAAGGGCATCCTGCGCACGCTGTGGATGACGCCCGAGGAGATCCGCGCCAACGCCCACCGCCACCGCAGCCCGGCGTTGCAGCGCAATGTCGACGACCACCTGGCCGGCATTCGCCATCCGCTCGGCACGGTCTTCGTCGACCCCGGCCTCTACGATCCGGTGGAAAAATCCTGAGGATGAGCGCGAAGACGGAGCGGGTGGTGGTCGGGTTGAGCGGCGGGGTCGACTCCGCGGTCAGCGCCTGGCTGCTGAAGCAGCAGGGCCACGAGGTGGTGGGCCTGTTCATGAAGAACTGGGAAGACGACGATGACGACGAGTACTGCTCGTCGCGCCAGGACTTCCTCGACGCCGCCAGCGTGGCCGACGTCATCGGCATCGAGATCGAGCACGTCAACTTCGCGGCCGAGTACAAGGACCGCGTGTTCGCCGAGTTCCTGCGCGAGTACGAGGCCGGCCGCACGCCCAACCCCGACGTGTTGTGCAACGCCGAGATCAAGTTCAAGGCCTTCCTGGACCATGCCCTGCGACTGGGCGCCGGCAAGATCGCCACCGGACACTATGCCCGGGTGCGCGAGGCCGATGGCCGCCACCAGTTGCTCAAGGGCCTGGACGCGAGCAAGGACCAGAGCTATTTCCTGCACAGGCTGAGCCAGGCGCAGCTGGCGCGCACGCTGTTCCCGGTGGGCGAGCTGCCGAAGACCGAGGTGCGCCGCATCGCCGCCGAGATCCGCCTGCCGGTGGCGGCGAAGAAGGACTCGACCGGCATCTGCTTCATCGGCGAGCGGCCGTTCCGCGAGTTCCTGAACCGCTACCTCGCGCACGCGCCGGGGCCGATCAAGGACGATCGCGGACGCACGCTGGGCGAGCACGTGGGCCTGTCCTTCTACACGCTGGGCCAGCGCAAGGGCATCGGCGTCGGCGGGGTGAAGGAGCGCGGCGCGCCTCGCGGCGGTGGCGCACACGAGCCATGGTTCGTCGCCCGCAAGGACCTCGAGCGCAACACGCTCTACGTGGTGCAGGGGCACGACCATCCGTGGCTGCAGTCGCGCCGGCTGGAGGCCGACGACGCGAGCTGGATCGCCGGCGCGCCGCCGGCGGCGGGCTCTCTGGCGGCCAAGACCCGCTACCGCCAGACCGACGCGCCCTGCGTGCTGGCGCCCGGCGCGAACGGCACCTTCCACCTCGACTTCGGCGTGCCGCAGTGGGCGGTGACGCCGGGGCAGTCGGCGGTGTTGTACGACGGCGAAGTCTGCCTCGGCGGCGGCGTGATCGCCGGCTCGGGCTGACGCCGCCTCACTGCGGGCGCGCCAGATCCAGCGTCCAGTACAAGCCGTAGCTGCTGGCGCTGTTGCGCGCGCAGGCGAGGCCGAATGCCGTGAAGCCCGGGCTCATCAGGTTGGCGCAGTGCCCGTCGCTGGCCATCCAGCCGTCGACCACCGACTGCAGCGAGCCGTAGCCGGCGCCGATGTTCTCGCCGACGCCGGACCACGCGTAGCCCGCCGCGCTGACGCGGGCGCCGAGCGTGCTGCCGTCGGTCCCGGTGTGTGAGAAGTGATCGTTATCGGCCATGTCGCGGCTGTGGCGGTAGGCGGCCTGGGCGAGTTGCGCGTCCCAGGCCAGCGCCGGGACGGCGGCGAAGCTGCCGCGCGCGCCGCAGGTGGCTCCGGCCGCGCGGCGCGCATTGACGAGGCGCAGCGCCTCGGCCTGGAAGTCGGCGAAGCCGCAGCTGATCTCCGCGCCGGTGGCGAGCGGGGCGGCCGGGCTGCTGGCGCCGTCGGACGAGGCGGCGACCTCCTCGCCGCCGCCACCGCCGCCCCCGCCGCAGGCGCCCAGGGCCAGCAGCAGCCCCAGGGCGAGGAGGCGGTAGCAGCGCGGGGGCGCGCCGGCGGGGTGGGGCGTGGCATGCATGGCGTCGAGCATGCCCGCGGCGTTGCCGGCGAGGCATGACAAAGTGCAACGCCGCGGCCCCGTCTTGTGACGGCTCGCACGCGGCCGGCCTGCGCTACGGGTGCGCCGGTTCCGGCTCCAGCGCCGACAGCAGCGCGGCGGCGAGGATGAAGGCGCCGCCGATGACCATCTGCAGCGTCAACACCTGATCGCCGAGCAGCACCGCCGAGACGGAGGCGAACACGATCTCGGTGAGCATGACGACCGAGGTCACGTTCGCCCGCAGCCGCGAGGCACCGTACTGCAGCGCCAGGTTGGCGGCCAGGAAGGCCAGCGACAGCATCACCAGCGGCAGCAGCCAAGACGGCTCGGGCGCCGGCGGCCAGGCCACGCCGCCGGCCGCGCTCAGGGCCAGCGCCAGCCCGCCGGCGACGAGCACACCACCGAAGAACATCGCCAGCGCACGGCCCTCCGGCGGCCGCCGCGACTCGCGCCGCAGCATCACGTTGTTGAGTGCGAAGCTGAAGCCGCCGACGATGCCCAGCAGGTCCGCCAGGCCCGACGGCAGCGGCCAGCCGGCGCCGGCGGGCTTGAGCACGATGGCAGCGCCGGCCAGCGCCAGCAGCACGCGAAACAAGGCCCAGCGAGTGAGCCTCTCGTGCAGCAGCAGGCGCGCGAGCAGCACGGTCCACAGCGGCATCAGGTAGAACAGCAGCACCACGCGAACCACGTCGCCGATCGTCACGGCCCAGTTGAAGGCGGCGTTGGTGGTGCCTGCCGCCAGCACCAGCACCCACAGCACGGGCGTGCGCCGCAGCTGGCCCGGAGCCTGCGGCCAGCGCAGCACGATCACGGCGACCGCCAGGCCGTAGACCAGCGCGGTCGCCCACAGCGGATGCAGGCCGAACGAATGGAGCTGCCGGAACGGCCACCACGACACGCCCCACACGAAGGCGTTGAGCATCAGCGCGAGCACCGCCAGCAGCGGCACGGCCGGCGGCCTGCCGGCGTGCGGCGGAGCGCCGGTCATTGCGGATCGCTGCGGGCCAGCGCGATCAGGTGATCGACCTCGTCCTTGTGGCGCACGCAGTTGTTGCGGTGCCAGCGCTGGATCAGCCACATCGAGCCGGCGACCACCACGCCGAAGATCGTGATCGCGCCGAAGGCCGACAGGCCGAAGCGCGTCATGCCGGTGTAGAAGGCGCCGAGGCCGAGGATGCAGGCCTGCTCGTTGAAGTTCTGCACCGCGATCGAACGGCCCGCGCCCATCAGGTTGTGGCCGCGGTGCTGCAGCAGCGCGTTCATCGGCACCACGAGGAAGCCGCCCAGGCCGCCCAGCAGCACCAGAAAGGGCGCTGCCACCCACACGTTGGAGATGAAGTTCATGCCGATCACCAGCACGCCCATCGCGATGCCCAGCGGGATCACGAGCGTGGCCTGGTCGAGCCGCATGCGCACCGAGGCCAGCACGGCGCCGATCGCCGTGCCGATGGCCACCACGCCGACCAGCGACGAAGCCTGCGTGGTGCCGTAGCCCAGCGCCGCGGCGGCCCAGGCCAGCACGATGTAGCGCAGGTTGCCCGAGACGCCCCAGAACAGGGTGGTGGTGGCCAGCGAGATCTGGCCCAGCTTGTCGTTCCACAGCCGCGCGTTGCAGGCCGAGAAGTCGCGCACCAGCGCGACGATGCTGTGCGCGACCGGCTGCAGCGGCGCCTGCGTGCGCGGGATGTAGAGATTGAACACGGCGGCCACGACGTAGAGCGAGGTGAGCGCGGCGATGGCGGCCTCGGGCGCGGTGTCGATGCCGGTGTCGAACAGCGGCAGGTCGATCGCCAGCAGCGTGGGCGCGACCGCGCGACCCACCAGCTGGCCGCCGAGCAGCACGCCGAGGATGATGGAGCCGATCGTCAGCCCTTCGATCCAGCCGTTGGCCTTGACCAGCTGCGAGGGCGGCAGCAGCTCGGTCAGGATGCCGTACTTGGCCGGTGAATAGGCTGCGGCGCCCAGCCCGACCACCGCGAACGCCACCAGCGGGTGCGAACCGAACAGCATCATCAGGCAGCCGACGACCTTGATGGTGTTCGAGATGAACATCACCCTGCCCTTGGGCACCGCATCGGCGAACGCGCCGACGAAGGGCGCGAGCACCACGTAGAACAGGGCGAACATCGGCACCAGCGCGGCGCGCTGCCACTCGGGCTGACCGGAGGTCCTCAACAACTCGACGGCGGCGACAAACAGGGCGTTGTCGGCCAGCGAGCTGAAGAACTGCGCCGACATGATGGTGTAGAAACCTTTTTTCATCCGCTCGTCGGCTGCGGCATCCGGGATCGACCGGTGCCAAACTGTCTCCCTGCGGCGCGGGTTATAGCACGCGGTCCTGGCAGTCTCCGGGTGCCGCACCGGGGTATCAGGACGGCTGATGTGCCTTGAATTTGCCTGCGTGCGGCCCTGCCGCCGCTTCGGCGCATGCACACTTGCGACATGCCGCGCCCCATCGAAGCCCTGATCCACGCCGAGGCCCTGACGCACAACCTGGCCCGCGCCCGAGCGGCCGTTCCCGACGCGCGGGTGTGGGCGGTGGTCAAGGCCCAAGCCTACGGCCACGGCATCGCGCGTGTCTTCGAGGCGCTGCGTGCCGCCGACGGCTTCGCGCTGCTCGATCTGGCCGAGGCGCAGCAACTGCGCGACCTGGGGTGGCGCGGCCCGATCCTGCTGCTCGAGGGCGTGTTCGAGCCGCGCGACCTGGAGCTGTGCTCGCGCCTGAACCTCTGGCACACGGTGCACTGCGAGGCACAGATCGACTGGCTGGCGATGCACAAGACCCACCAGCCGCACCGGGTGTTCCTGAAGATGAACAGCGGCATGAACCGGCTGGGCTTCCGGCCCGCGGCGTTCCGCGCGGCGTGGACGCGGCTCCATGCGCTGCCGCAGGTCGACGAGATCTCGATGATGAGCCACTTCTCGGATGCCGACGGCGGCCGCGGCATCGCCGCGGCGATGCAGGTCTTCGACGACGCCACGCGCGACCTGCCGGGCGAGCGCAGCCTCTGCAACAGCGCCGCCACGCTGCGCCACGGCGCCGACGCTGCGGTGCGTGCCGACTGGGTCCGCGCCGGCATCATGCTGTATGGCTCCGCGCCCGATTTCCCCTCGCACGACATCGCCCACTGGGACCTGCAGCCGACGATGACGCTGCGCGCGCGACTGATCGGCACGCAGGACCTGCAGGCCGGCGATACGGTGGGCTACGGAAGCCGCTTCACCGCGGAGACGCCGATGCGCATCGGCGTGGTGGCCTGCGGCTATGCGGACGGCTACCCGCGCCACGCGCCGAGCGGCACGCCGGTGCTGGTCAATGGTGTGCGCACGCGGCTGGTCGGGCGGGTGTCGATGGACATGGTGACCGTCGACCTGGGCGGGCTGCCCCAGGCCGCGCGCGGCAGCGAGGTCACGCTGTGGGGTCGGGCGTCGTCGGGCGCGGTGCTGCCGATCGACGAGGTCGCCCACGCGGCCGACACGGTGGGTTACGAACTGATGTGCGCGCTGGCCGCGCGCGTGCCGGTGCGGCTGGACGCCGCCGGCTGACCCGGCATGCAGCCGCGGCGCCGTCCTACAGCATCGGTCGCCAGCCCCAGGCAACATCGGCCCCACGTTCATCAGGGGCCCGCCGATGCCACGCTACCTCCTCGCCTATGTCGCCGCACTCGCGGTGCTCGTCGTGCTGGACGCGCTGTGGCTCGGGGCCGTCGCCAAGGACTTCTATCGCGGGCAGATCGGCCCCCTGATGGCGGAGCAGGTGCGCTTCGGTGTCGCGGCATTTTTCTATCTGCTGTACATCGTCGGCGTGGTCGTGTTCGCCGTGGCCCCGGCGCTCGCGGCGGAGTCCGTGACGCGCGCGCTGATGCTGGGCGTGCTGTTCGGCTTCTTCGCCTACATGACCTACGACCTCACCAACCTGGCCACGCTGCGCGGCTGGTCATGGCAGGTCACGCTGACCGATATCGCCTGGGGCAGCTTCGTGTCCGCCGTCGCGGCCGGGGCCGGCTGCGCCGCGGCGCTGCGTCTCGGGCGCTGACCGGGCTCGCGGGCCCGTCATCCACTTCGGCATCGGTTGTGCCAACATCGGCCGTTCCTTCAACTGCCTCTCCGGGGAGACTCTCGCCATGGGCATCATTACCACCCTGATCGTCGGTCTGATCGTCGGCGCGCTGGCGCGTTTCGTGATGCCGGGCGAGCAGAAGATGGGCTGGATCCTGACCTGCGTGCTCGGCATCGCAGGGTCGTTCCTCGCCGGCTTCGTGGGTCAGTCGCTGGGCTGGTATGCGGTCGGCGAGCCGGCGGGCTGGATTGCCTCGGTGCTCGGCGCGGTGGTGCTGCTGTTCATCGTCGGCAAGCTGAGCGCTTCCAAGGCCTGAGCGCAGAGGCCGCGCGGTGTCCGCCGATCCCGCCCTGGAGCGGCACTGCCGCCGCCTCGTGCGGCGGCAGGCGCTGAAGGCCGCCGGCGTGTCGGTGCTGCCGGTGCCGGGCGCCGACCTGTTCGTCAACGGCCAGTTGCTGGCATCCACGCTCGGGCAGATCAGCATGGCGCACGGGCTCGGGCCCGACCAGCTGGCGCGCCTGCCGTCGCCGCTGCGCAGCCGGGTCGACGACCTGGCGATGGAGGTCGGCAGCTACCTGATCGGCCGCGCGCTGACGCAGGGCGTGCTGATCAGCGCGCTGCGCGGGCTGGGGGTCCGTCTGGGCGTGCAGCAGGCGGCCAAGTTCGCGCCGGTGGCCGGCCAGGTGGCGTCGGCTGCGCTGTCGGGCTGGATGTTCAAGCGCCTGTGCGACCGCCACCTCCTGCACTGCCAGCAGGTGCGCGCCGCCTTGCCTGAGCTGCCGGCGCCCCCGCTGTTGCCGGCCCTGACGCATTCGACGGTGACACACTGATGAGCGACCGGCCGCTGCACCAGCTCATGATGAGCGTGCTGATGACGCCCGACATGGCCAACTTCTCGGGCAACGTCCACGGCGGCACCATCCTGAAGCTGCTCGATCAGGTGGCCTATGCCTGTGCGAGCCGCTATGCGGGCCGCTACGTGGTCACCGTGTCGGTCGACCAGGTGGTGTTCCGCGAGGCCATCCACGTCGGCGAACTGGTCACCTTCCTCGCGTCGGTCAACCTGACCGGCAGCTCGTCGATGGAGATCGGCATCAAGGTGGTGGCCGAGAACATCCGCACGCAGGTCGTGCGCCACGCCAACAGCTGCTTCTTCACGATGGTGGCGGTGGACGATGCCGGCAAACCCACCGCGGTGCCGCCGCTGCAGCCCGCCACGGCCGACGAGGCGCGCCGTCACAGCGAGGCGCTGCAGCGCAAGGCGCTGCGCCGCGAACTCGACGCACGGCTGCGCGACATCAAGGGCAGCCCGGCGTGAACCGGGAGGCGCTGGCCGCGCTGCTGGCGCGCGAGGCCGAGTGCACCGCGGTGCGCGCCCAGGGTGCTGGCGGGCAAAACGTCAACAAGGTGTCGAGCGCGATCCACCTGCGCTTCAACGTGCCCGCCTCGTCGCTGCCCCCGGCACACAAGGCGCGGCTGCTGGCGCTCAACGACCAGCGGCTCAGCAGCGACGGCGTGGTCGTCATCAAGGCGCAGGAGCAGCGCACCCAGGCGCGCAACCGCGAGGACGCGCTGCAGCGCCTGCTGGAACTGGTGGCGAGCGTGGCGACGCCGCCGCGCCGACGGATCGCCACCAAGCCGACCCTCGGCTCGAAGCAACGGCGGCTGGAGAGCAAGGCGCGCGACGGGCAGATCAAGGCGCTGCGCCGTCGCGCCATCGATTAGCACGCGCGCCACAATGCGGCGCATGGCCAAGGACAAGACGAACTACACCTGCAGCGAATGCGGCGGCACGAGCCCCAAGTGGCTCGGCAAGTGTCCGGCCTGCGGGGCCTGGAACACGCTGGAGGAGACCGTCGCCGAGCCGGCCGCGGCCACGCGGCACCGCTTCCAGTCGCTGGCACGCAGCCAGCCGGTGGCCACGCTCAGCGAGATCGACGCGGCCGATGTCGCGCGCACGCCCACCAGCATCGAGGAACTCGACCGTGTTCTCGGCGGCGGCATCGTGGCCGGCGGCGTGGTGCTGATCGGCGGCGACCCGGGCATTGGCAAGTCGACGCTGCTACTGCAGGCGGTCGATGCGCTGTCGGCGCAGATGAAGGTGCTGTACGTCAGCGGCGAGGAGAGCGGCGCGCAGCTCGCGCTGCGCTCGCGCCGGCTCGGCCTGGACGGCAGCCGCGTGCGGGTGCTGGCCGAGATCCATCTCGAGAAGATCCAGGCCACGATCGACGCCGAGCAGCCGGCCTTCTGCGTGATCGACTCGATCCAGACCGTCTATTCGGACCAGCTCACGTCGGCCCCGGGCTCGGTGGCCCAGGTGCGCGAGTGCGCCGCCCAGCTCACGCGCACCGCCAAATCCAGCGGCACCAGCATCGTGCTGGTCGGCCACGTGACGAAGGAGGGCGCGCTGGCCGGGCCGCGCGTGCTGGAGCACATCGTCGACACCGTGCTGTACTTCGAGGGCGACACCCACAGCAGCTTCCGTCTCGTGCGGGCCATCAAGAACCGCTACGGCGCGGTCAACGAGATCGGCGTGTTCGCGATGACCGAGCGCGGTCTCAAGGGCGTGGCCAATCCGAGCGCGATCTTCCTCTCGACCCACGGCGAACCGGTCCCGGGCTCCTGCGTGATGGTCACGCTCGAAGGCACCCGCCCGCTGCTGGTGGAGATCCAGGCGCTGGTCGACAGCGGCGGGCCCAGTCCGCGGCGCCTGTCGGTCGGCCTGGAGCGCGACCGACTCGCGATGCTGCTGGCAGTGCTGCACCGCCACGCCGGCATCGCCTGCATGGACCAGGACGTGTTCGTCAACGCGGTCGGCGGCGTGCGCATCAGCGAGCCGGCGGCCGACCTGGCGGTGATGCTGGCGATCCAGAGCTCGCTGCGGGGGCGGCCGCTGCCGCGCGGCTTCATCGCCTTCGGCGAGGTCGGTCTGGCCGGCGAGGTGCGACCGGCGCCGCGCGGCCAGGAGCGCCTGAAAGAGGCGGCCAAGCTGGGGTTCAGTGTCGCGGTGCTGCCGAAGGCCAATGCACCGAAGAAGCCGATCGAGGGCCTGCGGATCCACGCCGTCGAGCGCGTCGAGCAGGCGGTCGACGTGCTGCGGGAGCTTTCATGAGCAATGATGCGGCCTTCGCGGCCCTGCCCGCGCCGCCCTACTACGCGGTGGTCTTCAGCAGCCGACGCGCGCCGGCTGTACCGGACAGCGACGACGGCTACGACGCGATGGCCGGCCGCATGGTCGAGGTTGCCGCCACGCAGCCGGGATTCCTGGGGGTGGAAAGCGCGCGCGACGTCGAGGGCTTCGGCATCACCGTGTCCTACTGGCGCAGCCTGGCCGACATCGCCGCATGGAAGGCACACGCCGAGCACAGCGTGGCGCGCGAGCGCGGCCGGCAGGGTTGGTACGCACACTACGAATTGCGGATCGCGCGGGTCGAGCGCGCCTATGGCGGGCCGTCCGCGCACGAGGAGGGTCCGGCATGTTGAACCGACCCGGGATGGGCTGGGGTCTGGCCGCCGCGGCCCTGGTGGCGGGCTACTGGGGCTATGGCTGGCCGGGGCTGGCCCTGGCGGCGACGGCGATCGTGTTCTGGCTGCTGCTGCAGTTCAGCCGCGCGATGCGCGTGATGCGCCAGGCGGGCAGCGGGCCGATCGGTCAGGTCGGCAGCGCCGTGATGCTCAACGCCAGGCTGCGGCCGGGCCTGACGATGCTGGAGATCCTGCCGCTGACCGGCAGTCTGGGGGCGGTGATCGGCGACCCGGCCGACGAGGCTTTTCGCTGGCGTGACGCCGGCGGCGCCAGCGTGCGCCTGCAGCTCAAGCGCGGGCGCCTGCAGTCGTGGGTGCTCGAACGCGAGGACGCGGCGGCGCCCGATCGCTAGCGGGGCCGTTCAGCCGCCGAAGCGCCGGCGCGAGACCAGGCCGACGACGCCGAGCGCGGCCAGGATCAGTGCGACCGTGTTGGGCTCTGCCACGCTGCCCGCATCGGCTTCGGGCGTCACGGCACGGGCGGCGACGGGCGCGGCGATCGCCGGTGTCGACCGGGCCACCGGATGCTCCGCGGCCTCGGGGCGGGTCTGGGCCTGGCTGCCGTAGGCGATGGCCGCCAGGGTCAGCGTGGCGAGCAGGGGCTTGAGGAACACGTTCATGGGTGACCGAAGTTCGGCTCGGGATCGAGTTGGGCAAGAAATTGCTGCACAGCACAAAATTACCGCCGTACCCTTGCACCATCAACCCCGTGAAGGGGGGTTCCCCCCGGTTCAGGGGGCGGCGGGCGAGGGCGGCCGGCCGGGCGGGGCGCGGCGCGCGCGCCCGTAGAATTTGCGGTTCTGCTTGCGCACTGAACCGAGGAACTCCGATGTCTATGTCCGACCGCGACGGCAAGATCTGGATGGACGGCCAACTGGTCGACTGGCGCGACGCCAAGATCCACGTGCTGACCCACACCCTGCACTACGGTTGCGGTGCATTCGAGGGCGTGCGCGCCTACAACACCATCAAGGGCACGGCGATCTTCCGGCTGCGCGAGCACACCGAGCGGCTCTTCAACAGCGCCAAGATCCTGCGCATGAAGATTCCGTTCTCGCTGGAGCAGGTGATGGACGCGCAGCGCGAGGTGGTGCGCGTCAACAAGCTGGAGAGCTGCTATCTGCGTCCGCTGACCTGGATCGGCGACAAGAAGCTCGGCGTCAGCCCGAAGGGCAACACCATCCACCTGATGATCGCCGCCTGGCCCTGGGGCGCCTACCTCGGCGAGGAAGGGCTCAAGCGCGGCATCCGCGTCAAGACCTCCAGCTACACGCGCCACCACGTCAACATCACGATGACGCAGGCCAAGGCCGTGAGCAACTACAGCAACTCCATCCTCGCCAACATGGAGGCTACCGACGACGGCTACGACGAGGCGCTGCTGCTCGACGCCTCGGGCTTCGTCAGCGAAGGCGCGGGCGAGAACATCTTCGTCATCAAGAACGGCGTGATCTACACCCCTGACCTGTCGGCCGGCGCGCTGAACGGCATCACGCGCAACACCGTGTTCTCGATCGCGGCCGATTTGGGGCTGAAGATCGTCGAGAAGCGCATCACGCGCGACGAGGTCTACATTGCCGACGAGGCCTTCTTCACCGGCACCGCCGCCGAGGTCACGCCGATCCGCGAACTCGACCGCATCGAGATCGGCATCGGCTCGCGCGGCCCGATCACCGAGAAGATCCAGTCGGCCTTCTTCGACATCGTCAACGGCCGCAACGCCAAGTACGCCGAGTGGCTGGCCGCGGTCTGATCCCTTCCACCCCGCCGGACCCCCTTCCATGAGCAGCCAACCGCAAGCCGTCGTCGAAGTCACCGCCCAGGACCTCCAGGGCCCGGGCGTGGTGTTCTGCCCGAACCCGAAGATGCCACTGTGGAGCGCGCACCCGCGTGTCTTCATCGACGTGGCCCACGCGGAAGGCAAGTGCCCTTATTGCGGCACCGTCTACCGGCTGAAGGCCGGTGAGAAGCTCCACGCCCACTGAGCCGCTCGGCGGTGCGATGACCCGCGCCCTGGTCATCGCGCCGCAGTGGATCAGCTACGCCGTGATGGCCGAGCCGCTGCTGGCCGCGCTGGCGGCCCGCGGCGAGCACCTGACGGTGGCCGCGTTGCCCGCGGTCGCGCCGCTGTTCCAGGCGATGCCGCAGGTGGCCGAAGTGATCACGCTCCCGTTCGCGCACGGGCGGCTCGACTGGTCGGCCCGGCGCGCGCAGGCGCGGCAGATCAAGGGTCGCTTCGACGTGGCCTACGTGCTGCCGAACTCGCTGAAGTCGGCGCTGCTGCCGTGGCTGGCGCGCATCCCGCGCCGTGTCGGCTACCAGGGCGAGGGACGGCTCGGGCTGCTCAACGAGCGCCTGCCCAACCCGGTCGGCGAGCCGCCGCTGGTCGCCTTCTATGGCGCACTCGCCGGCGGCTTGCCGCCGCGCGCACGTCCTCGCCTGCAACTGGCGCCCGGGCGCATCGATGCCGTGCTCGCGCGCAGCGCGCTCGAGCCGCAGGGCTACTGGGTGCTGGCGCCCGGCACGGAGCAGGGCGTCGCCCGCCGCTGGCCGGCCTCGGCCTATGCGGCGTTGGCCGAGGAACTGAACGCACTCCATCGGCTGCCGGTCCGGCTGGTGGGCTCCGGCCCGGAAGTGCCGGTCTGCGAGGAGATCGCAGCGCTGGCGCGCGGCGCGGACTGCCGCGTGCAGGCCGGTCCGGGCACGCTCGAGGACGCCATGGCCTTGATCGCGGGCGCGCGCGGCGTGGTCAGCAACGACTCGGGGCTGATGCATGTGGCGGCGGCCTTCGGCGTACCGCAGGCCGCCGTGTTCGGCTCGACCAGCCCGCAGCACATGCCGCCGCTGAACCGGCATGCACGCGTGCTCTGGTTGCAGACGATGCGCGGCGTCGAGCATCTCGATTGCCAGCCCTGCTTTGCGCGCGATTGCCGCTTCGGGCACCTGAAGTGCCTGACCGGCATCGTGCCGGAGCGCGTTCACGCGGCGCTGCGGGACGCGCTGGCGAGCAGCGCGTCCCGGCCCGGTTGAACGATCCGGCTGCGCCGCCGGGCGATCAGCGACCGTAGAACACGTAGTCGGCCGCGTAGCTCACGACCTGTTGTTCACCCTTGTTCGCGGCCGCGCACGCTGCGGCCGGAGCCACGCCGCCGACCGTCTTCAGGCGCTGGATGTAGGTCACGCCCTGCATCGCGCCACTGCCCATCGCCGGGTCGGCCTTCACCAACTGCAGCGGGATGCTACCGGGCTGGTTGGGCGCCACCGCGAGCTGCTTGCCGGTGACCTTCGAACCGTCGTTCGACTCCCAGGTGGCGGGCGGGCCGTAGTACTTGCCGACCGCCTTGCCGTCGGCGTCCTGCAGGCCGGCCACCGGGCCGACGAACACCCATTCATGCTGTCCGGCCGCATCCTTCTTTTCGCGGCATTCGTAGGTGATCTTGCCGCCGGTGGTGGTGGTCCACAGCTTCTGGGCCTCGCCGGCCGGAACGCGCACCGACTCGGGCAGGCTCGCGTTGTCGATCGTCTTCGGGGACGTCATCGGTTGCATGGCGCAGGCGCCCAGAGTGAGGGCGGCGCAGGCGGTGATCAGGTTCAGGCGCATGGGGGTCTCCGTAGGTGGGTGGGTGTTCGGGGGCGTGCCCCTCACCCCTGCACTACGGAGACGGCGCGTCGGCAGATGCAGCACCGCCGACAGAATTTTCAAGTCAGATCTGCAGCTTCCCGACCGACAGGATCGGTCCGGTCGGTGCGCCGGTCGGTGAGCCGCCGCTCGGCTCCAGGCTGACCGCGAACGCTGCCGTGTCGCGCAGCAGCAGCCCGCGCCGCACCGTGGTGGCCTGCTCGCCCGACACCAGGCCCAGCGAGCGCGGCGCCCCCTGCGGCGGCACGGCCCACAGTTCGAAGGCGCGGCCGCTGCCCGGCGCCACCGGGTGGATCGGCTGCAGCACCAGCGCGCGGCCGTCGCGCGTGAGGCCCGCGGCGAAGCCGGCCTGCAGCACGCCGGCGGCCTCCGGATTCGGCGCGATCACCACGATGATCGGCGGCTGCACCGGTTGGGGCCGCGACAGCACCAGACCCAATGCGAGCGCGGCCACCGTGGCGAAGGCCGACACGCCCTGCCACAGCCCCAGCCGCTGCCACCAGCGCACCGGCGCCGCGGCGCCGACTCCAGCGAACAGCCGCCGCTCGAGCCGCGACCAGACACCGGGCGAGGGCGGCACCGGCGTCACCGCCGCCGACAGCGGCAGCAGCCGCGCCTGCCAGCCGGCCACGGCGGCGGCGAGCGCCGGGTGCGCGGGCAGCAGCGACTCGAAGCGGCGACGCGCCGGGCCGCGCAGGGTGCCGAGCACGTACTCGGCCGCGAGGCGGTCCGCGAGGAGGGATCGGCTGTAGTCCACGGCGCCCTCAGCCGGTGGTGGCCCGCTCGAGGCAGGTCTTCAGCGATTGCAGCGCACGCCGTACCCAGCTCTTCACGGTGCCCAGCGGCTGGCGGAGCTGGTCGGCCACCTCGGCATGCGACAGGCCCTGGTAGAAGGCCAGCGCCAGGCTCTGCTGCTGCTCGCCGCTGAGCGCACCGATGCAGTCGCGCAGCGCGCGGGCGTCGGCTGCCTGCCCGAGCAGTTCGAGCGGGCCGGCATCGGGGGATGCCAGTTCCTCAACCATGTCGTGTTCATCGTCCTCGCTGTCCGAGCCCATCGAGGTGCTGACCGTGTGCGGTTCGTTCTGGCGGCGGCGCAGGCTGTCGATGGCCCGGTTGCGGGCGATGCTGGTCAGCCAGGTGAGCGGCTGGCTGCGGCCGGCGTCGAACCCCTGCGCCGCGCGCCAGACGTTCACGTACACCTCCTGCAGCACGTCCTCGGCCTGGGCCCGGTCCTTCTGGATACGCAGCACGACGCCCAGCAGATGCGCGCTGGTCTGCTGGTAGAGCGTGGCAAATGCCGCGCGATCGCCGAGCGCGACCCGCGCCAGTGCGGCTGCGATGGCGCGGCTGCGTTCAGACCAGTCCTCTGGGGCGGTGACCATGCGTGCGCGGATTCTAGAGACGGAGGCAGCGAGCGTCGTCGCCGTTCGGGCCCGCTCCTTACAATCGAAGCACCATGGAAACTACCGCTCGAGAGTTCGTCCTCACCCTGTCGTGCCGAGATGCCAAGGGCATCGTCTACGCCGTGTCGGGCCTGCTGTACCAGGCCGGCTGCAACATCCTCGACTCCCAGCAGTACGGCGACGTGCAGGGCGCCGACAGCACCGGGCTGTTCTTCATGCGCGTGCATTTCAGCGCGCCCGGGCACCTGGCCGACGAGGCCTCGCTCGACAAGCTGTTCGCGCACGTGCGCGGCGAATTCGGCATGACGGCGCGCTTCCATGCGCTGGCCATCAAGCCACGGCTGCTGCTGCTGGTCAGCAAGCACGGCCACTGCCTGAACGACCTGCTGTTCCGCTGGAAGAGCGGCTCGCTGCCGGTTGAGATCCCGGCGGTGGTGTCCAACCACCCCGACTTCGCCGCGCTGTGCGAGAGCTACGGCCTGCCGTTCCATCACCTGCCGCTGGCCACCGGCAGCAGCGCGGCGGTCAAGCGCGAGCAGGAGTCGCGGATCGAGGCGCTGGTCGAGCAGCACCGCATCGACCTGGTGGTGCTGGCGCGCTACATGCAGATCCTGTCGGCCGACTTCTGCCGTTTCCTCGATGGCCGGGCCATCAACATCCACCACAGCTTCCTGCCCAGCTTCAAGGGCGCGCGCCCCTACGACCAGGCGCATGCGCGCGGCGTCAAGCTGATCGGTGCGACCGCGCACTACGTGACCGCCGATCTCGACGAGGGCCCGATCATCGAGCAGGACGTGCAGCGCGTGGACCACTCGCTGGGCGCGGCGGACTTCACCGCCGTCGGTCGAGACGTCGAGTGCGTCGTGCTGGCGCGTGCGGTCAAGTGGCACACCGAGCACCGCGTGCTGCTCGACGGCCACAAGACCGTGGTCTTCAAGTGACGCGCTGAGGACCTGCCGCATGCCCGCCAAGCCGAAGGCGCCGCCCTCGTCGCCCGACGACGTCGAGGCGCAGTTCTACGAGGCGCTGCAACAGGCCGATCTCGAGAACCTCATGGCCGTCTGGTCGGACGACGACGAGGCCGCCTGCGTGCACCCCGGCGGCCCCCGCCTCGTCGGTGCCCCGGCGATCCGCGCCTCCTTCGAGGCGATCTTCGCCAACGGCGCGATCGACGTCCACCCCGAGAAGGTGCGCCGGCTCCACATCAACGGGACGGCGCTGCACCATGTGCTCGAACGGGTGCAGGTGCTCGGCGAGGACGGCGTGCAGAAGGCCTATGCGATCGTCACCAACGTCTACGTCCTCGGACCGCAGGGCTGGCGCATGGTGCTGCACCACGCCAGCCCCGGCATGGCGCGCGAGCTGCAGGAGATCTCCGAAGCGCCGTCCACGCTGCACTGAGGTCCGCGCACCCCGCATGGCCGCCGCCGCCGCCGACCGCCGCGCCCCGCCGCCGTTCGACTGGGCGGCGCCCTGGTGGTTGCCGGGGGGCAATGCGCAGACCATCTGGCCGGCGCTGTTCGCGCGCCGCGTCCGCGGGCCGGCACCGCGTCTGCAGCGCGAGCGCTGGGACACCCCCGACGGCGACTTCATCGATGTCGACCGCCTGACCGGCGAAGCCGGGCTGCCGGCGGCGCCGCTGCTGGTGCTGTTCCACGGCCTCGAAGGCTCGTCGGCCAGCCATTACGCGCAGGCCTTCGCGGGCTGGGCGCAGGCCAACGGCTGGCCGTTCGCGCTGCCGCACTTTCGCGGCTGCTCCGGCGAGCTCAACCGGGCCCCGCGCGCCTACCACTCGGGCGACTTCGAGGAGGTCGGCTGGGTCCTCGCGCGGCTGCGCGCGCAGCAGGCGCGGCCCGTGGTGGCGGTGGGTGTCTCGCTCGGCGGCAACGCGCTGCTGCGCTGGGCCGAGGAGGCCGGCGACAGCGCCGCGGCCACGGCGGCAGCCGTGGCCGCGGTGTCGTCGCCGATCGACCTCGCCGCCGGCGGCCACGCGATCATCCGCGGCTTCAACCGGCAGGTCTACAACCGCATGTTCCTGCGCACGATGAAGCCGAAGGCGCTGGCCAAGCTGGCGCAGCATCCGGGCCTGTTCGACCGCGAGCGTCTGCTGGCCGCGCGCGACCTCCGTGCCTTCGACGACGTGTTCACCGCGCCGCTGCACGGCTTTCGCAATGTCGACGACTACTGGGGCCGGGGTTCGGCCAAGCCGCAGCTCGTGCGCATCCGCATCCCGGCGCTGGTGCTCAACGCGCGCAACGATCCCTTCGTGCCGGCCGCCTGCCTGCCGCGGCCGAACGAGGTGGGTCGCCACGTCACGCTGTGGCAGCCGGCACAGGGTGGCCACGTCGGTTTCCCGCGCGGGGCCTTTCCCGCCGAAGTGCTGGGCTTGCCCGAGGCGGTGATGGCCTGGGTCCGGCACGGCGCCGGGGTGGCCTGAGCCGGGCCGCACAATGCCGCGATGGATGACATCGTCCGTGCCGCGCTGAAGAAGTGGCCCCGGGTGCCGGCCTGCCACGGCTGGCTGGGGCTGGACGCGCGGGGCGACTGGTACATGCGCGACGACCGGGTCCAGGCGGCGGGGCCGTTCCCGCAGGTCAAGGGCAGCCGCCTGCTGCACCGCAAGCTGGTGGAGTTCATCGGCCGCAACTACGAGGCCGATGCCGAAGGCGCCTGGTTCTTCCAGAACGGTCCGCAGCGCGTCTACGTCGAGCTGGAGGCGGCCCCGCTGGTGCTGGGGGTGCAGCGCGTCGACGCCGACTACCGCGTGCAGACCCACACCGGGGCCGAAGTCCGCCAGGTGAGGAGCGCCTGGCTCGACGAACTCGGCCGGCTCTTCCTCGACACCGAGCGGGGCTTCGGCCTGCTGCGCTCGCTCGACATGGACGCCGCGGCCGATGCGGTGGCCGAAGGGCGGTGGACGCCTGCCGAACGGCCGTTCGCCGAACTGCCGCGCAGCTTCGGCTATGTGCTCAGCCCGCAGCGCGCCGGCCCGTAGCGCCGTCTGCCGGCCCGTCGGCGGGCGTGAAAAAGCCGGTCGCATGGACCGGCTTGCAGAGGGGGCGCGCTTGCCGCTCAGGGCGCCGCGCTGGCCGCCGGTGCCGGCGGCTTGGGCTCGTCGAACTTGGCCCCGCCGGCGTTGGCCATGAAGACCACCGCACGGCCGATCTCGACATCGCTGAAGTCGCCACCGCCCTGCGCGCCCATCGCACCCTTTCCCTTCAGCGCCGAGGTCAGCAGGGCCTCGTAGCCGGCCGTGATGCGCGGGCCCCAGGCAGCGGCATCGGCGAACTTCGGTGCCCCTGCCACGCCGGCGGCGTGGCAGGCGGCGCACTGCGCCTTGTACACGTCCTCGCCGCCCTTGAGCGCGCTCACGTCCGACGCGTCCTTGACCTCGACCTTCCCGACCGGGGCAATGCGCTCGGCGGTGGCTTCGGCCTTCAGGCCATCGCTGCCGGCGGCCGGCTTCTGGGCCGAGCTCACGTAGCTGGCCAGCAGCACGATGATGGCGATCGGCACCACGAAGGCAAAGACCACCGCGATCACCAACTGCTTGGGCGTGCGGATCGGGCCTTCGTGATTGGGCTCGTGATCGTCGTCGTGGGAGGGCGCTGCGCTCATGGGGTCCTCGATGAGTCTTGTGGGGCGGAGCGGCGTGGTGAAACGCAGCTCGCAAAACCCATGGAGTATACAAGGGCACCCCGTCGCGGGCCTCGCCGGGTGCGGCCCGCAACAGGGGCGCTGATAGAATGAAGGCGTTGCGTCCGTAGCTCAATGGATAGAGTACTGCCCTCCGAAGGCAGGGGTTGCTGGTTCGATCCCAGCCGGGCGCGCCATCCAGCGTATCGGTCGCCGCCACAGCCGGCCCCGTCGCCGCCGCGACACCCTCTGTTCAGCCTCCGTGTGACGATGCCGGATCGAGCCGAACGAGGAGCGAGCCGTGCTGACCGTGCATCACCTGAACAACTCGCGCTCGCAGCGCATCGTGTGGCTGTGCGAGGAACTGGGCATCGACTACCGGCTGGTCAAGCACCAGCGGCATCCCGAAACGCAACGCTCCCCCGAGTCGCTCAACCAGGTCCATCCGCTCGGCAAGGCGCCGACGATCGAGCATGCGGGTCAGACCCTCGTCGAGTCGGAAGCGATCATCGAGTACCTCTGTCAGGTCTGCGGCGGCGGCCGGCTGAGCCGGACACCGGCCTCGGCGGAGTACGGTGCCTATCTGCAGTGGCTGGCCTACGCCGAGGGCACGCTGTTCCCGGGGCTGCTGGTCGATCTGGTCTACGCCTGGACCGGCGGCGGCAACGCCGCGTTGATGGGGTTCTTCGACGTCGAGATCGAAAAGAACCACCGCTACATCGAGACCGTGCTGGCGCAGCGCGATCACCTTCTCGCATCGGGCTTCTCCGCGGCCGACGTCAACCTCGGCTGGGCGCTCGAGTTCAGCGAATGCCGCGGCCGCCTGAAGGACTTCCCCGCACTGCGCGCCTACCTGGCGCGGCTGCGCGGCCGCGACGCCTACCGGCGCGCCATCGAGCGGGGCGGACCCCAGGACCTGTCGGTGTTCTCCGCGGGCGCTGCGACCTGATCACCGTCCCGGTGCCGAGATTGTGAAAGCCCCTTAGGGCAGGGTAGGCTTGCGTCCATGACGCCGGTCGAGCTGCTCCAGCAGCCGCGGCGCACGCCTGCGGGAGGGTGAGCATGGGATGGGTGGGTGAGTTCTCGACGGCCGGCCGATTGAGCCGGTGGGCCTTCTGGTGGCGGCACCTGCTGCTGCTGCCGCTGGCGTTGTTCCTGTGCGTCTCGACCACGCAGCTGCTCGGCGAGCCGGTCGACGTGCTGCCGGCGCTGCTGACCACGGTGTTCCTGGTCTCGGTCTGGGGGCGACGGCTGCACGATCGCGGGCGCTCGGCGTGGTGGCTGCTGGTCGTCGCGCTGCCCGTGCTGGGCGCGCTGTGGCTGCTGCTCGAGTGCGGCCTGCGCGCGTCCGTGGACCGCTCCCGCTACGGTGCACCCGCCGGCCTGCGGCCCGATTACGTGACCGTCGGCGCCGCGCCGCGGATGGAGCGCGCGCCATGAACACCGACCACCACATCGTCAACGACGTCACCCAGCTCAACCCGGTGCGGGTGATGGCCATCGTCGCGCCGAGCAGTGTCGAGGACGTGCAGGAAGCGCTGCGGCGCACCACCGGCCCGGTGTCGATCGGCGGCGGGCGCTTCAGCATGGGCGGCCAGACGGCGAGCCCGGGCAGCCTGCATTTCGACATGCGTTCGATGAACCGCATCGTCGCGTTCTCGCCCGAGAACAAGACCATCCTCGTGCAGGCCGGCGTGCGCTGGTGCGACATCCAGCGCTTCGTCGATCCGCACGGCCTGGCGGTGAAGATCATGCAGACCTACGCCAACTTCACGGTCGGCGGCGCGCTCGGCGTCAACTGCCACGGTCGCTACGTGGGCCTGGGGCCGCTGGTGCTGTCGGTGCGCAGCCTCAAGCTCGTGCTGCACGATGGTCGGGCCGTGCTGGCCAGCCGCACGGCGCACCCGGAGCTGTTCTTCGGCGCCATCGGCGGCTACGGTGCGCTGGGCGTGGTGGTCGAGGTCGAACTGGATCTTGCCGACAACCGGCGCGTCAAACGCATCGACAAGGTGATGCCGCTGTCGGCCTACGGCGCCTACTTCAAGGACACCGTGCGCTGCAACCCGAAGGCGGTGTTCCACAACGCCGACCTCTACGGCCCGCATTACCGCAGCGTGCGCGCCGTGACCTGGGCCGAGACCGACGAGCCCGCCACCACGCCCGATCGCCTGCAGCCGCTGCGTGCCGCCTACCCGCTGCACCAGTACTTCCTGTGGGCCGTGTCGGAAACGCCGTTCGGCAAGGAGCGGCGCGAGAAGGTCGTCGATCCGCTGCTCTACCTGCGCAAGAAGGTGCACTGGCGCAACTACGAGGCCGGCTACGACGTGGCCGAGCTCGAGCCGCCGTCGCGCGCCGAGCGCACCTACGTGCTGCAGGAGTACTTCATCCCGGTCGAGCGGCTGCTGGAGTTCGTGCCGAAGATGGCCGCGGTGCTGAACCGCCACCGCGTCAACGCCCTGAACATCTCGATCCGGCACGCGATGCCCGATCCCGACACCGCGCTCGGCTGGGCGCCGACCGAGACCTTCGCCTTCGTGCTGTACCACAAGCAGCGTACGCGCGAGAACGCCCGCAGCCGGGTCGGCGTGTGGACCCGCGAGCTGATCGACGCCGCGCTGTCGGTCGGCGGCACCTACTACCTGCCGTACCAGCCGCACGGCACGGTCGAGCAGTTCCACCGCGCCTATCCGAAGGCGGCGCACCTGTTCGCGCTGAAGTGGGAGGTCGACCCGAACTTCCGCTTCACCAACGTGCTCTGGGACAAGTACTACCGCGCCTGGCTCGACCGCGGCACGCCGCCCGCAGCGCCAGCGCCGGCCAGCGAGTTCCACCAGGTGTTCGGTGACGTCGAGCTGTCCGATGCGTTCTACCGTTTCCTGCAGAACGTGTTCCGCGTCGCACCGGAAGACCGCTTCCACCACCTGATCGGCGAGGCCTGCCGGCTGCACGCCGACGAAGAGACCGTCTACCGTCACATCCAGCGCGAGCTCAAGAGCATCAAGCCGGCCACGGCCGACCTGCGCTACGCGCTGCCCTCGCTGTTCAGGCAGAAGGCCGAGATGACGCGGCAGACGCTGCAGGTGCTGGGCGGACGCCGCAAGTTCGACGGCTATGCGGAGATCGGCTCCAAGGGCCGCTACTACCGCGGCCTGGCCTCTGCGCTGGAGCTGCGCGGTCCGCGCTACTTCATCGACGAGCAGCCGCAGACGTTCTCGCCGGTCGACATCATGGAGCGCGGGCAGGTCGGCCGGCTCGGCGTGCACGTGCCGCTGTCCGATTACGCGCCGCTCGGGCCCGGCATCGCCGATGCGAGTCTCGACCTCGTGACCTGCTACGTGGGCCTGCACCACATGACGGCCGATCGGCTGGGGTATTTCCTGCAGTCGGTGCGGCGCGTGTTGCGCCCTGGCGGCGCCTTCATCGTGCGCGACCACGACGTGCGCAGCGACGAACTGCGCGTGCTGGTGTCGCTGGCGCACACCGTCTTCAACGCCGGCCTGGGCGAGAGCTGGGAGACCAACCGGGCCGAGCTGCGATTCTTCGAGTCGGCCAAGACCTGGGTCGACCGGCTCCAGGCGCAGGGCTTCGACGACACCGGGCACCGCGTGCTGCAGGACAACGACCCGACCGACAACACGCTGTTCTGCTTCGTGCGCCGCCTCGACCCGCAGACGCTGCGCGATCCTGCCGTGATGGTGCAGGCCCGCGGGGTGCGGCCTTGATGCGCCGCCGGTTCGCGGCCGCGGTGGCGGCGGTCGGGCTGCTGTGCGCCGCAGCGCTGGCGCAGGACGGGGCGGCCACGCTGCCGGCCACGCCACCCGAACACCGGCGCACGCCTGACCAGACCTTCCTCACCTTCCCCGAGTGGTACCTGGTGCACAGCCCGGCCGAGTACGCGGCCTACCTGTCGCGCAGCGGCCACCCGAGCAGCTTCCCGCTGTTCTCGCACATCGGCCAGTTCTGGCAGTCGTATGCGGGCGTGAGCCGCGAGATCGAGAAGTACCCGTTCAACGGCGGCTACCACCTGATGGTGATGGTGATCGGCGTCAGCACCACGGTGGAGTACGGCCTCAAGGGCCTGTACGAACGGACGATCGGGCGCCTCGCCGAGGCGCTGCGTTCGGACGAGTCGGTGCCGGAAGAGCAGTTCGCGGCGCGCTACGCGCAGGCCTACGTCGACTTCATCCGCGTCGAGCCGTGGTACCAGTTCGATTTCTGGCAGCAGTTGCGCGCGCTGTGGTCGGCCGCGCCGACCGGCGGGCCGAATCTCGTGCGGCGCTGGGAGCGCCGCTTCGCGCTCACCTCGGAGCTGCTGGTGAAGGAGGGCTATGCGCGGCTCATCAAGCTCGGCACCCAGAGCCTCTACGACGCGCCGAAGCCGGTCACCGCCGTGCTGCTGAGCGCGGCGCCGCGGGCCGATCCGCAGCACCCCGACTACCAGCCGCTGGCCGCGGCCGAGGCGGGTGCGCCGGTGCTGGCCACCGTGCCGCGCTACGAAGCCTTCACCGCCTACAGCACCTGGCTCGCGGACCAGGGCATCGACTTCCGGCAGATCGCCGGCAACGACGGCGAGGTGGTGGTGAGCGTGCTGGTGCCCGCCAACTGGTCGGCGGCCAGCGTGCGCACGCTGTTCGAGCAGCCGGTGCTGACGCAGCCCGGGCGCAAGCGCGTCGTCTTCGCGGTCCCGGTGGCGCGGCTCGCCGCCGAGCTGCGGCGCGCGCAGGCCTCGGCGGGGCAGGTGGTGGTGGAACACGTCTACGACTTCTGAGGATGCGTGCGCCTCCGAAGGACAGGCGGCGCCGTCCTGCCCGCCCGAGCCTCGCCGGGCGCATCGCCCGGCACGTGGTTGCTGCGGCGCTGTTGCTGGTGGCTGTGCTGGCGCTCGCGCTCTCGGCCTGGATCGCCTGGAGCCAGCACGCCCGGGCGCAGCGCGAGACGCAGAGCGCCGAGCAACTGGCGGGCGCCGCCGGCCGCTGGGTGGACGTCGGCGACGCGCGGCTCCACCTGCAGGAATGGGGCCGCCCCACCGACCCTGCGCTGCTGCTCACCCACGGCACCGGCGCGTGGAGTGGCACGTGGTTCGGCCTGCCCGACGCACTGGCGGCGGCCGGATGGCGCGTGGTGGCCGTCGACCTGCCGCCGTTCGGCCTGACGACGACGCCCGACGACGGCCGCACGGTCGACTACTCGCGCGCCGCCCAGGCGCGGCGCCTGCTCGCGCTCGCCCGCACGCTCGGGCCCGACCTCACGCTGGTGGGCCACTCCTTCGGCGCCGGGCCGGCGCTGGAGGCCGCCGTCGCGGCAGCCGCAGATTCGAGCGGGGTGGTGCTGCGCCAGCTGGTGCTGGTCGATCCGGCGCTCGGCCTCGGCCCCGGCGGCGAGCCGCCGCAGTGCGAGGCCGGTGCCGGGCCCGGGGCGTTGCTGGCCAGCCGGTCGCTGCGCACCACACTGGTCGGCGCCACCGCCACCTGGCCGGGGCTCACCGGTCCGCTGCTGCGCCAGTTCGTGCACCGCCGGGACGCAGTGACCGACGCGCTGCTGCCCGCCTACCGGCTGCCGTTCGCCCGCACCGCGTTCAGCCAGCGGCTCGGCGACTGGGCCGCGGCCTTCGCGCAGGCGAGCTGCGAACCGGCCGAGAGTCTGCGGCCCGAGCGGCTCACCGCCTGGGCCGCACGCGGCCTGCCGGTGGCGCTGGTCTGGGGCGAGGAAGACCGCATCACGCCGCTGGCCCAGGGGCACGCGCTGCAGCGCTGGATGCCGGGCGCGGCGCTCGCCGTGCTGCCGGACGTGGGCCACATCCCGCACATCGAGAGTCCGGAGGCCTTCGCCACGGCGCTGATCGGCGTGCTGGGCCCGCCGCGCTGAAACCGCACCAGGGGCATGGGCGCCTGCTGCCGGTCCGCACGGTCAGGCGTTCCGATGCGCATCGACGGCCGCGTTGCGATGCCGCGCGCCACGGGCCGTACCGATCAAAGCACGGGTGTCGGCGGAAAGCCCGCGTCGCGCAGCGCGTGCTCGAGCTGCGCGCGCGGCACGCCGGTCTCCACGCGCACGCGGTGCGTCGGCAGTTCGGCGAGCACCTTGGCGTCGGGGTCCAGCGCGGTGATCGCCTTCGTGATGGCGCCGACGCAGTGGCCGCAGCTCATGTCCTTGATCTCGAACTCGATCATCGCGATCTCCTGGCAGGGATTGAATGGCTCGATCTTCGACGTTGCCCCGGTGGGAAGGTCAAGCAGCGGCCGGCACCCTGACTTGCGTGAGGTCAATGCCGGCGTGTTTGACTTTGCCATGATGGGAAGGTCGAGACTGCCGTCATGATGAACACCGCTGCGTCGCCCCCGCTGACCCTGAGCATCCAAGGCATGAGCTGCGCCTCGTGCGTGCTGCGCGTGGAGAAGGCGCTGAAGAAGGTGCCCGGCGTCACCGAGGCTGTCGTGAACCTGGCGACCGAGACTGCGCAGGTGCGCGCCGCGCCCGGCACGCTGCCCAGCGCGCTGGAGGCCGCGGTGCACGCGGCCGGCTACGAGGCTCATGCCGCGCCGGCGGACGGCCCGCCGCCGACGGTGGCGCCCAGCGAGGCCTCGCTGGGCTGGCCGGTGGCCGTCGCGGCGCTGCTGTCGCTGCCGCTGGCGTTGCCGATGCTCGCGCTGCTGTGGGGCGGCCACGCGATGCTGCCCGCCGCCTGGCAATGGGCGCTGGCGACGCCGGTGCAGTTCTGGCTCGGCGCGCGCTTCTACCGCAACGGCTGGCATGCGCTACGCGCCGGCAGCGGCAACATGGATCTGCTGGTGGCGCTGGGCACGTCGGCGGCCTATGGCCTCAGCGTGTGGCAGCTGCTGTGGGGCCACGCGACACACGGCGATCCGCATCTCTACTTCGAGGCATCGGCGGTCGTCATCACGCTGGTGCTGCTGGGCAAGTGGCTGGAGGCCCGAGCCAAGCGCCAGACCACCGCGGCGATCCGCGCGCTGCAGGCGCTGCGGCCCGAGACGGCACGCGTGCTGCGCGACGGCGTCGAGACCGAGCTGCCGCTGACGGCGCTGGTGCGCGGCGACCTCGTCGTCGTGCGGCCCGGCGAGCGGCTGCCGGTCGACGGCCTCGTCGAGGAGGGCGCGAGCCACCTCGACGAGTCGCTGCTCACCGGCGAGAGCCTCCCGGTGGCGCGCGGCGCGGGCGAGCGCGTGATCGGCGGCTCGCTCAACGGTGAAGGCCTGCTGCGCGTGCGCGCGACGGCGCTCGGTGCGGAGTCGACACTGGCGCGCATCGTGCGGCTGGTCGAGACGGCGCAGGCCGCGAAGGCGCCGATCCAGCAACTGGTCGACCGGGTCAGCGCGGTGTTCGTGCCGGTGGTGCTGGTCATCGCCGCGCTCACGCTGCTCGGCTGGGGCCTGGCCGCCGGCGACTGGTCGCGGGCCACGCTGAACGCCGTCGCGGTGCTGGTCATCGCCTGCCCCTGTGCGCTGGGGCTCGCGACGCCGGCGGCGCTGATGGCCGGCACCGGCGTGGCCGCGCAGCACGGCATCCTGGTCAAGGACGCGGCGGCGCTGGAGGCGGCGCAGGGGCTGCGCGTGGTGGCCTTCGACAAGACCGGCACGCTCACCGTCGGCCAACCCACGCTCGTCGAGCTGAAGGCGACCGGTGCGCACGACGCCACGCTGGCGCTGGCCGCGGCCGCGCAGGCCGGCAGCGAGCACCCGCTGGCGCGCGCGGTGCTGTCGGCGGCGCGCGCCCGCTCGCTCGCGCTGTCGGCGGCGCAGGACGTTCGGGCGGTCGCCGGCCGCGGCGTGGCGGCGCGGGTCGGCGACCGCTCGCTGGGCCTCGGCAGCACGCGCTGGATGCGCGAGCTCGGCGTCGACCTCGCGCCGCTGGAAGCACTGGCGGCCGAGCACCAGCGCCAGGGCCGCACGGTGTCGTGGCTCGCCGACCTGGGCGACACCGCCGCGCCATCGTTGCTGGCCCTGCTGGCCTTCGGCGACACGCTCAAGCCCACGGCCGCGGCCGCGGTGCGGCATCTGCAGCGGCTCGGCCTGCGCACCGTGCTGGTCACCGGCGACCAGCCCGGCGCCGCGCAGGCGGTGGCCCAGGCCCTGGGCATCGACGAGGTGCGTGCCGAGGTCCTGCCGGCCGACAAGGCCGCGGTGATCGCCGGACTGCGCAGCGAGAGCGGCTCGGTGGCGATGGTCGGCGACGGCGTCAACGACGCGCCCGCGCTGGCCGCGGCCGACGTCGGGATCGCGATGGCCAATCCCGACGGCGGCGGCACCGACGTGGCCATGCATGCGGCCGGCATCACGCTGATGCGCGGCGACCCGGCGCTGGTGGCCGACGCGATTTCGATCTCCCGCCACACCACGCGCAAGATCCGCCAGAACCTGTTCTGGGCCTTCATCTACAACGCGGTCGGCCTCCCGCTCGCCGCCCTCGGCCTGCTGAGCCCGGTGTTCGCCGGTGCGGCGATGGCGCTCAGCAGCGTCAGCGTGCTGGGCAATGCGCTGCTGCTCAGGCGCTGGAAGCCGGAGGAGGGCAGATGACTGCGACAGCAAGAGCCGGCCGAGCGCCGGGCCGCCCCAAGCCGGTCGACATCCCCACGGGGGATCGGGTGCCGCGGGCACCCGAGGGGCAGTCATTCAACATCGGAGACGCTGCCCAGCGCAGCGGCGTGTCGGCCAAGATGGTGCGGCACTACGAGAGCCTCGGCCTGCTGCCGACGGTGGCGCGCAGCGAGGCCGGCTACCGGCGCTACTCGATGCGCGAGGTGCACACGCTGCGCTTCATCCGCCGCGCACGCGAACTGGGCTTCGGCATGGCGGAGATCCGCGTGCTGCTGTCGCTGTGGCAGGACCGGGGCCGTGCCAGCCGTGAGGTGAAGCAGGTGGCGCAGCGCCATGCCGCCGACCTGCAGCGGCGCATCGACGAGATGCAGGCGATGCAGCGCACGCTGGAGGCGCTGGCGCAGCACTGCCATGGCGACGAGCGCGCCGATTGCCCGATCCTCGACGACCTGCAGGCCGGCCCGCGGGACCGGCCTTGATGCCGAGGCCGGCAGAAGCTGGCAGCATGCGAGCATGCCTCGATTCGCTGCCAACCTGACGCTGCTCTACACCGAGCTTCCCTTCCTCGATCGTGCCGCCGCCGCCGCGCGCGACGGTTTCGAGGCCGTGGAATGCCAGTTCCCGTACGAACACCCTGCCGCCGAGTTCGCGGCCCGGCTGGCCGACAGCGGCCTGCCGCTGGTGCTGATGAATGCGCCGCCCGGCGACATGGCGGCCGGCGAGCGCGGTCTCGCGGCCCTGCCGGGACGCCAAGCCGACTTCCGGCGCGCCGTCGACACGGCGCTGGCCTACGCGAGCGCCGTGCGATGCCCGCGCCTGCACGTGATGGCCGGTCGGCTGCCGGCCGGCACCGAACGCGCCGCGCTGCAGCCGATCTTCGTGGAGAATCTGGCGTGGGCCGCGAGGCAGGCGGCCGGCACCGGCATCGAGCTGCTGATCGAGCCGATCAACCTGCGTGACATGCCGGGCTACTTCCTGAATCGCCAGGACCACGCGCACGAGATCGTGCAGCGGGTGAACGCGCCCAACCTGAAGGTGCAGATGGACCTGTACCACTGCCAGGTGGTGGAGGGCGACGTGGCGATGAAGCTGCGGCAGTACCTGCCCACCGGCCGCGTCGGCCACCTGCAGGTGGCGGGCGTGCCGGAGCGCCAGGAACCCGACATCGGCGAACTCAACGCGGCCTACCTGTTCGATGTGATCGACGCGCTGGGCTACGGCGGCTGGGTCGGCTGCGAGTACCGGCCGCGCGGCGAGACGAGCGCCGGCCTGGGCTGGCGGCAGCGCTGACCCGCCGGCGGCCCGGTTCAGGCCGGCGCGCTGGCCGCGCGCTCGGGCGCGGAGGCGGGCACTGGCGGCGGTGCGGCAGACGGCTCGAGCGGGAGCGGCAAGGGCACAGGCGCGGGCGGTGTCACCGGCGCCACGACGGGCTTGGCCTTCGGAGGCGGCGCGATGTCGGCTGCCGGCAGCTTGGGCAGCGTGCGGTTCCAGGCGTCGACCAGTGCCGCGGCCACCGTCTTCGCCTGCGGCGTGTCGGCCCAGCCGCCATCGATCGCGAACACGCCGCTGCTGAGCACCAGGCTGCCGAGGCCGGCCGAATCGCTGGTGCCTCGGCCGAACACGGAGCTCGTGATCTCGCTGGTGCGCGCGTCCACCACGCTCAGCAGCACCACCGCTTCCTTCTTGTTGTACTGGCCACCGATGCCGCCGATCACGTCACCGAACACGCCGCCGAGCACGCCCTTGCTCTGGCCGATCTGTTCGGCGAACACGATCTCGGCGCGCAGGATGTAGTCGAGCGGCTGCAGGTTCCGGGCGACGGTCGCGTTGGCGTCGGTGCCGAGCTGCTCGCGCAGCCTGCGCTCGGCCTCGAGCAGCGAGTAGGCCGCGCCGCGGTCGACCACGTTGAAGCAGCCGCTGCGGATCAGCAGGTGGCGCACCAGCGGTGCCATCGAGCGCGGCAGGCCGGCCGACATCAGCGCCTGGCTGTTGACCTCCGATTCGGTGATCGCCACGGTGCCGAGCCGCTTCTCGCACCGGCCCACGCCGCCCTCTTGCGGTGAGGCCTGGTCGGCGATGGCCATGTCGGAAGGACCGCCGATCTCGGTTTTCGAGGTGCTGCAACCCGCGATCCCGAGGGCCGCGAGCGCCACCACGGCGAGCGCGCGCAAGGACTGTTTCACACCGCTATCCTCCCACCATCCGAGCCGCGGTTCGGGCTACAAAACGTAAGCAGCGGCGTGAACCGCATGACCGGCGACACGGTTGGTGGCCGAATGCCTCCGACGGTTCCCCGCCGTCAGGCCAGGGTGGCAAGGAAGTCGTGCACCACGGCGGTGAACGCCGCGGGTTGTTCCAGCACGCTCAGGTGGGCCGCGTCGTCGAGCACCACCAGCCGCGCCCCGGGCACGGCATCCGCGATCACTTTCGACATGGCCACCGGCGTGCCCGGATCCAGCGCGCCGGCGATCACGAGCGTGGGGGCGCTGATCTGCGGCAGGCGCGCGGCCGTGTCGTGCCGCAACACGGCCTGCGACGCTGCCACATAGCCGTGCGCCGGCGTGCTGGCGACCCGGCGGCGCCAGCGCGCCACCGTGGCCGGCTGCGCGCTGCGGAAGCCCGCGGTGAACCAGCGCTGCATCGCCGCGTCGGCCACCGCGTCGACGCCGCCCTGCGCGACCGCGTCGATGCGCTGCTGCCAGGCGGCGCGGCCGGCCTCGTCGAAGCCTGCGCTCGAGTTCGCGATCACCAGGGCCTCGACGCGCCGCGGATGGCGCAGCGCCAGCTCCTGGCCGACCATGCCGCCCAGCGACAGGCCGATCCACACCACCGGGCCGGTGTCCAGTTCGGCCAGCAGGCGTTCGGCGTCGTCGGCCAGTTCGGCCATCGTGTACGGACCGGCCGGCGCCTCGGAATCGCCGTGGCCGCGGTGGTCGTAGCAGATCACGCGGTGCTCGGCGGCCAGCGCATTGGCCAGCGCATCCCACAGGCTCACGTCGCAGCCCAGCGCATGGCTCAGCACCACGGTGCGGCAGGGCGGTGCCTTGGAACGCGGTTCGCGCACGGTGTAGTGCAGCGCGGGTGTGCCGGCGCTGCGGAAGGAGCGGCCGCTGCCGGTGTGGGCCACCTCGGTGGCCGGCAGCGGCGGCAGCGCGTGGCCCAGCTCGCGCAGCAGTTTCACCGCGATCGACATGCCGGTGTTCGCGGCCGGCACGCCCGCGTAGATGGCGGCCTGCATCAAGACCTCCTTCACCTCGTCGGGCGTCAGCACGGTGGGCGCATCGTCGCCGGCGCCGAGGCTCGCGCCGGAGCCGCCCACCAGCGCGGCGCGCAGGTGCAGCTCGAACTCCTCCCAGCGGCCGAGCGCGCAGGTGATGGCCAGCACGATGACACGGCGGGTCCGCGCGTCGAGCCCGGGCCGTCCCCACACCTCGTGCCAGGCATAGCGGGTGATGAAGTTCTGGAAGTCGGCGGTGAAGGCGTTCGCGCTGGCGATCGACTTGTCCACCCAGGCATCGCCGAGGAGGGCGCGGCGGTTGCGCAGGCCGCGTTCGAGGTCGTGGTCGTAGGGGTCCATGGTGCATCGTAGAACAGCGGCCTGCGGGCGACTCTGACGAACACGCCGCGCGCGGCGCTGTTACCCTTCGCGCCCATGAAATTTCGCGATGTCGCCGCGTCCGCCGTCGGCGCGGCGCAAACGCTGTTCGCCGGCTTGGCCCTGCTCGTGCTTCTGGGTCAGGTGACGTCGGCGCGAGCAGCCGACGAGGCAGCCTGCCGCCGGGTGGGGCCGGGCGCGCTGAATCCTGCGCTGCTGGTGCTGCGCCTCGACAACGACGTGATCGCGCGCCAGGACCAGGGCTACAGCAGCGGCCTGCAGATCAAGGCCGTCACGCCCAACCTCGATTCGCACGACGGCGACGCCTGCCTGTCGGGGCCGGCGCGCTGGCTGAACCGCGAGCTGGAGTGGCTGAGCCCGGCGCACTACGAGCAGCGCAACCTGGTGTTCGGCCTCGGCCAGGCCATCTACACACCGAACGATCCCGAGCGCAGCGACCTGATCGTCGACGACCGGCCCTACGCCGGCGCGCTGCTGCTGAGCGCCGGCTACAACGCGCGGCTCGGCGACGAGCTCTGGGCCTCGCAGATCGTGCTCGGCGTGGTCGGTCCGGCTTCGCAGGCCGAGCGCACGCAGAAGCTGTTCCACCGCGTGTTCGGCTCGGAGCGCTTCCGCGGCTGGGACCACCAGTTGAAGAACGAGCCGGTGGTCATGCTGCTGCACGAGCGCTCGCGGCGGTGGGGCAGCCACGCGCTGCTGCCCGCGAGCGACAGCCTGCGCTGGGATGCGATCACGCACTGGGGTGGAACGGTCGGCAACTTCCTGACCGGCGCGAATGTCGGCTTCGAGATCCGTTTCGGCTACCGGCTGCCCGACGACTTCGGCTCCAGCCCGCTGCGGCCGGCTGGCGAGAACACCGCGCCGCTGCGCGCTGCCGTGTCGTCGGGCGGCTGGTCATGGCATGCCTTCGTGAACACCGACGCGCGCCTGGTGCTGCACGACATCACCCTCGACGGCAACAGCTTCCGCGACAGCCACCATGTGCACAAGCGGCCGCTGGTGGCCGACGTGGCTCTCGGCGTCGCCGTGCTGGGGGGCGACTGGAAGCTCGCGTTCGCACGCAACTACGGCACGCGCCAGTTCCGCGGGCAGCAGGAGCGCCCCTCGTTCGGCAGCATCACCTTGAGCCGCGCGCTCTGAGGTCATCGTCCTACACGCCGACACGCCGTCGGCCGATCGTTCGCGGCGGCTCGCTTGCCGACACTGGTGTCCTGCGCCGACGCACGGCGGCCCGCGCGGCCATCGCCCGTCGCGCCCGACCCGAAGAGGTGAGAGATGACCCAGTACGCCCCCCTGACATCCCCCTGGCTCGCGAGCATCGCCGCGGCGTTCGCGCTGTGGACCGCCGCGCCGATGCCGGCTTCGGCACTGACCGACGCCGAGGCCATCGCGGTCCAGCGCACGCTCGCGCCCGACCGCAGCGGCCAGGCCCGCAAGGGCAAGGCGTCCTACTACCACGACCGTTTCGCGGGCCGCAAGATGGCCGACGGCGGGCGCATGGACCCGGCGTCGAACAACGCGGCCAGCAAGACCCTGCCGCTGGGCACCATCGCGAAGGTGACGAACCTCGAGAACGGCCGCAGCGCGATCGTGAAGATCCGCGACCGCGGCCCGTATGCCGACGGCCGCATCGTCGATCTCTCCCCCGGCACGGCGCGTGAACTCGACATGACCGAGAAGGGTGTCGTGCGCGTCGTCGTGGCCCCGCTGATCGTGCCGCTGCCCGACGGCAGCATCCGGCTCGGTGCCGGCCTGACCGAGGGCGGGCAGGCCACGGCGTCGGCGCGCTGACGCCCGGCCCGCAGCGCGCGGCGAGCGCGCGGACCCAGGCCCGGCCTCGGTTATGGTTCGCCCATGCCGTTTCGCCGAGCGCCTTGCCCGCCCTGCATCCACGCGCGGTCGCGTGCGTTGCTGGGCGCAATGCTCGCGGCCTTGCTGGTGGCCTGCGGCTCGGCCCCGACCCGTCCGGGCGCGGCGAGCGGCCGGGACGGCCCGGCCGCCGAGATCCCGCCCGACCTGGCCCGCACGCCGGATGCGGAGCCTCGCGTCGAGCCCATCCGGTCGGGTGGACCCAACAAGCCCTACGAGGTGCTGGGCCGCAACTACACGCCCGAGACCCGCGACGTGCCGATCAAGGAAAAGGGGCTGGCCTCCTGGTACGGCCGCAAGTTCCACGGTCGCAAGACGGCCAGCGGCGAGATCTACAACATGCACGCCATGACCGCGGCGCACAAGACCATGCCGCTGCCGAGCTATGCGCGGGTGCGCAACCCGGCCAACGGCCGCGAGGTCGTAGTGCGCATCAACGACCGCGGGCCCTTCGTGGCCGGGCGCGTCATCGACCTGAGCTACACCGCGGCACTCAAGCTCGACCTGCTGCGCGGCGTGGGCCAAGTCGAGGTGGAACGCATCACCTACGAGGACATCCGCACCGGCGCCTGGCGGCGCGATGCGGCGCCGACGGCCGTGGCGGCGGTGACCGCGCCCGAAACCATGCCGGCGCCCGCGTCGTCGAGCGAGCCGGTGCCGGACGCCAGCCCGGCGGCCGAAGCATCGGAACCGCCGGGATCGCCCGTCGCCAGCGGTGCGCCGGGCCGGGCGCTGACGAGCGGCGCGCGCGGTTACTGGGTGCAGCTCGGCGCCTTCCGCGAGCGTGGCGGCGCCGAGTCCTTCCAGCAGCGCGTGTCGAGCGAACTGGACTGGCTGGCGCCGCTGATGGCGGTGTTCAGCGAGGCGCCGCTCTACCGTCTGCAGGCCGGACCGTATGCCTCGCGCGACGAGGCGCAGGGCGCGGCGCAGCGCGTGCGCGACGCGCTGCAGCTGGTGCCGGTGATCATCGAGCGGCGCTGAGGTTCTGGCTAGCGCCCGCCCGACACGTCGAGCAGCGCCCCGGTGACGTAGCTGGCCGCGTCGGACAGCAGCCACACGATGCTCTGCGCCACCTCGTCGGCGCTGCCGGCCCGCTGCATCGGCAGCTGCGGCGCGGCGCGCGCGGCGCGGTCCGGCTGGCCACCGGAGGCGTGGATCTCGGTGTCGATGATGCCGGGCCGCACCGCGTTCACGCGCACGCCCTCGGTCGCCACCTCGCGCGCCAGCCCGAGCGTGAAGGTGTCGATCGCGCCCTTGGCGGACGCATAGTCCACGTACTGCCCGGGCGAGCCGATGCGCGTGGCCGCCGAGGACACGTTGACGATCGCGCCGCCCGCGCCGCCATGCACGCGGCTCATGCGCAACAGTGCCTCGCGGGCACACCAGAAGCTGCCGAACACGTTGATCGCGAACATGCGCTGCACGCGCTCGACCGGCATCGCATCGACGCGCGCTGCAACATCCACGACGCCGGCGTTGTTGACCAGCCCGCGCAGCCGGCCGGTGCCGAAGCGCGCGTCGATCGCGGCGAACATCGCGCGCACCTGCGCGTCGTCGGACACGTCGGCGCGGTAGGCCTCGGCCTCCCCGCCGTCGCCGCGGAGGTGTTCGACCAGCGCGCGCGCGGCCGCGTCGTCGCGTGCATAGTTCAGGGCGACGGCCCAGCCTTGCCGGGCGGCGAGCGTGGCGGTCGCGGCACCGATGCCGCGGCTGGCGCCGGTGATGAGCAACAGGGGTTTCATGGCCGACAGGTTAGCGCAAGCCCCCCGCGGCCGGCGCGCGCGAACGACGGAAGCAAGACACGACATGCCCAAGGACTTTTCGACGATGGAGGACTCCAACGCCTCCGCCAACCCTGCCTTCCACCAGCTCAGCGATCCGGTGCGGCGCGTGCTGCTGCGCGGCGGGCTCGCCGCCAGCGTGGGCGGGCTGCTCGCACCGCTGGCCGGCTGCGGCGCGCCGGCGCGGGAGCCGGGCGGGGCGCTGCTGGGCTTCCGCGCGGTGCCGGTGTCGAGCGCCGATGCCGTGGTGGTGCCGCCGGGCTATGTGGCCGAGGTGATCTACGCCTGGGGCGACGCGATCGGCGCACCGGGCCTCGCGGCCGGTCAGCCGGCCTTCCGCGGCGACGGCAGCCACAGCGCCGAGGACCAGCAGCTGCAGGCCGGCATGCACCACGACGGCATGCACTTTTTCCCCGCAGGCCGCGGCGATCGTGGCCTGCTGGTGGTCAACCACGAGTACACCGACGAAGGCCTGCTGCACGCCGACGGCATGCAGCACTGGAGCGCCGAGAAGGTGCGCAAGTCGCAGGCGGCGCTCGGCGTGTCGGTGGTCGAACTGGCGCGCGCGGCGGACGGACGCTGGGCGGTGCAGCGCCCGTCGGCCTATGCGCGGCGCATCAGCGCCCGCACGCCGATGACGATCAGCGGGCCGGCCGCCGGCCACGCGCTGATGCGGACGGAGTTCGATCCCTCCGGCCGCCAGGTCATCGGCACCTTCAACAACTGCGCACACGGCGTCACGCCCTGGGGCACCTATCTCGCCTGCGAGGAGAACTTCGTCGGCTACTTCCATGGCCCGGCGCAGCCCGATGCGCATGCGAAGCGCTGGGGCCTCACACCGGGCGGCTACGGCCTGCGCTGGCACGAGCACGACGCGCGCTTCAACGCGACGCTGCATCCGAACGAGTTCAACCGTTTCGGCTGGGTGGTGGAGATCGACCCGCTCGACCCGCGCAGCACGCCGGTCAAGCGCACCGCGCTCGGCCGCGCGGCGCACGAGGGCGCCTTCGTCACGCAGGCGGCCGACGGGCGCGCGGTGGTCTACATGGGCGAGGACGCGCGCTTCGAGTACCTCTACAAGTTCGTGTCGCGTGACCCGGTGCGCACCGGCGGCTACGCGAACAACCGCGAGGTGCTGGACCACGGCACGCTGTACGTGGCCCGTTTCGACGCGGACGGTACTGGCGAATGGCTCGCGCTGGTTCACGGGCAGAACGGACTCGATGCGCAGGCCGGCTTCGCCGATCAGGGGGAGCTGCTGGTCAAGTCGCGTCAGGCGAGCGACAAGGTCGGCGCGACCAAGATGGACCGCCCCGAATGGATCGCGGGCGACCCGCGCACCGCGACGCTGTACTGCGCGCTCACCAACAACAGCCGCCGCGGCACCGACGGCTATCCGGCCGTCGACGCCGCGAATCCGCGCGCGCGCAACACCATGGGCGAGGTGATCCGCTGGACCGAGGTCGGCGGCCATGCCGCGACGCGCTTCCTGTGGGACCACTTCATCCTGGCCGGCGATCCGGCCAACGAGCGCGCCGAGGCGCGCGGCAACGTGAAGGGCGACCCGTTCGGCAGCCCGGACGGCCTGTGGTTCGACGCGCGCGGCGTGCTGTGGATCGCGACCGATGCGTCACCGACGGCGCTGGGCCAGGGCGACTACGCGCGCCTGGGCAACAACATGCTGCTGGCCGCCGATCCGCGCAGCGGCGAGGTGCGGCGTTTCCTCACCGGACCGGTGGGCTGCGAGATCACCGGCATGGTCGGCACGCCGGACCTGCGCACGCTGTTCGTCAACATCCAGCACCCGGGCGAAGGCGGCAACGACCCCGGCGATCCCGCCGCCGCGCGCAAGCGCTCCAGCTGGCCCGGCGGCGGCCGCCCGCGCTCGGCCACGGTGGCGATCCGCCGCACCGACGGCGGCGCGATCGGCACCTGAGCGTCGGCCTACTTCGACGTCGGCATCACGAACTCGGCGCCCTTGGGCGTGCTCTCGGGCCAGCGCTGCATCACCGACTTCTGCTTGGTGTAGAAGCGCACGCCCTCCTCGCCGTAGGCGTGCATGTCGCCGAACAGGCTCTTCTTCCAGCCGCCGAAGCCGTGCCAGGCCATCGGCACCGGGATCGGCACGTTGATGCCGACCATGCCGACCTGGATGCGGCGCGAGAACTCGCGCGCCACGTGGCCGTCGCGCGTGAAGCAGGCCACGCCGTTGCCGAACTCGTGCGCGTTGACCAGCGCCACCGCGCTGGCGAAATCGGGCACGCGCACGCAGGCCAGCACCGGGCCGAAGATCTCCTCCTTGTAGATCTTCATCTCGGGCGTCACGTGATCGAACAGCGTGCCGCCGGTGAAGAAGCCCTGCTCGTGGCCGGGTACCTTCAGGCCGCGGCCGTCGACCACCAGCTTCGCGCCCTCGTCGACACCGTGCGCGATGTAGCCCTCGATGCGCTCGAGCGCCTGCGGCGTGACGATCGGGCCCATCTCGGCGTCGAGCTCCATGCCGTTCTTGACCTTCAGCGCCCTGGCGCGCTCGGCGAGCTTCGGCACGATCTGGTCGGCCACGTCGCCCACCAGCACCGCCACCGAGATCGCCATGCAGCGCTCGCCGGCCGAGCCGTAGGCGGCGCCGATCAGCGCGTCGACGCTCTGCTCCAGGTCGGCATCGGGCATCACCACCATGTGGTTCTTCGCGCCGCCCAGCGCCTGGACGCGCTTGCCGTGCTTCGCACCGGTCTCGTAGATGTACTGCGCGATCGGCGTCGAGCCGACGAAGCTCACCGCCTTCACGTCGGGGTGGGTCAGCAGCGTGTCGACCGCCAGCTTGTCGCCCTGCACGACGTTGAACACGCCGTCGGGCAGGCCGGCCTGCTTCAGCAGCTCGGCGATGAAGAGGCTGGGGCTGGGATCGCGCTCGCTGGGCTTGAGCACGAAGCTGTTGCCGGTGGCGATGGCCATCGGGAACATCCACATCGGCACCATGACCGGGAAGTTGAACGGGGTGATGCCGGCCACCACGCCCAGAGGCTGGCGCAGCACCCAGTTGTCGATGCCGGTGCCCACCTGGTCGGTGAAGTCCGTCTTCAGCAACTGGGGCGCGCCGCAGGCGAACTCGACGATCTCGATGCCGCGCGTGACCTCGCCCTGCGCGTCGGTGTACACCTTGCCGTGCTCGGCGGTGATCATCGCGGCCAGCGTGTCGCGCTGCTCGTTGAGCAGTTGGAGGAACTTGTTCAGCACCCGCGCGCGGCGCAGCGGCGGCGTGTCGGCCCAGGCCGGGAACGCGGCCTGCGCGGCGGCGACCGCAGCGTTCACCTCGTCGGCCGAGGCCAGCGCGACCTGGCGCGCGACGGCGCCGGTGGCCGGGTTGTAGACCGCCTGGCGGCGCCCGCTCGTGCTGGGCACGGCGCGGCCGCCGATGAAGTGGCCGATCTCGGCGGTGGCGGTGAAAGCTTCGGGAGCGCCCATGTCGTGTCTCCTGGCGATGATTCGATCCCTGCAGCTTAGGTGCGCCAGGCGGGTCTGACCAGTCACGTTGCGTGACTACATTGTTCGTTTGGGTGAACAATGGGCGCATGAGCACGACCCCCAACGCGCCGCTGTGGCCCCACGTGCATGCCCTCGGCACGATCGCGCAGAGCGGCAGCTTCACGCTCGCCGCGCAGCGGCTCGGCCTGTCGAAGGCGGCGGTCAGCCAGCGCATCGCCGAACTCGAGCGGGCGGTGGGCGTGCCGCTGCTGCAGCGCACGACGCGCAGCGTGCGGCTCACCGAGGCCGGCAAGCAGCTGGTCGACGAGACCGCCGCCAGCTTCGCGCAGATCGAGCAGAGCCTGCTCGGCGTGCGCGACCTGGCCTCGCAACCGCAGGGCCTGGTGCGGATGACCGCGCCGGTCGCGCTGGGGCGCCAGCACGTCGGGCCGCAGCTCGAGAGTTTTCTGCGGGCCTGGCCCGGCATCCGCGTCGAGCTCGACCTGTCGGACCGGCTGGTCAACCTCGCGCACGAGGGCTTCGACCTGGCGGTGCGCCACACCAGCGCGCCGCCCGACAGCCACGTGGCGTGGAAGCTGTGCGCGTCGCGCACGCTGCTGCTGGCCTCGCCGGCCTACCTGCGGCGGCGTGGCACGCCGCGCCATCCCGACGAGTTGGCGGGGCACGACTGCCTGCCCTATCTGCGCAGCGGGCCGGCGCTGTGGGCCTTCGAGCAGGCCGCGGCCCGAGGCCGCCGCGGCGAGCCGGAGCGGGCCCGCGTCACCGTGACCGGCCCGCTGCGGGCCAACAACTCCGAGGTGCTGCGCGACGCAGTGCTGGCCGGGCTGGGGCTCGCGCTGCTGCCCGACTTCAGCGCCGCGGCGGCGGTGAAGGCCGGTCGGCTGCGCGAGGTGCTGCCCGACTGGCGGCCGGTCGGCTTCTTCGGCGATGCGATCTATGCGCTGCGACCCTTCAGCGCGCAGGTGCCGCGGGCCGTGCGCTCGCTGGTCGAGCACCTGCGTGCCGCCCTGGCGCCGGGTTTCGAGCCCTGAAAAAAAACAGCCCACCGGGGAGGGTGGGCTGGCAAGTCCTTGGGAAAGGACATCGTTGGGACTGTTGGAGCGTGCCGCGCCGCGAAGGGTGATCGCTGTGGCGCCGGCGCGCGCATCCTTGTTCCGTGTGACAGCGGGTGAGGAAACTGTAGGAGTCGGGGCGTTGCACACCCATCCCCATAACGTAGGGGTTCGGGGGGGCCGCCGCTGCGTTCAATCGAATGCGAGCGCGCTCACCGGCGGCAGGTGGGTGGACAGGCATTGCCAGTCGTCGCCGCCGTTCCCGCTGAGCCAGAGGTTGCCGCTGGTGGACGCCATCGCGAGGCACTCGCCGCCGGCATCGACCACGAGCGCGTGGCGATAGACCAGGTCGTAGGCGGGCGGCGGCGGCAGCCCGCGCGTCAGCGTCTCGAAGCTGGCGCCGCCGTCGCGGGTGCGCGTCACCGCCAGCCGGCCCTCGACCGGTACCCGGCACTCGTCCTTCACGGCCGGCACGAACCACGCGGTCGCAGGTTGCTGCGGGTGGACGGCAACCGCGAAGCCGAACACCGAGGGGCCGGCCTCGGTGACCTCCTGCCAGCTGCGTGCGCCGTCGCGGCTGACGAAGATGCCGTTGTGGTGCTGGGCCCACAGCGTGTCCGGTGCGGCGCGGCACTGCACCACGCGGTGCGGGTCCTGGATGTTCTGTTCGTGAGCCTGGTCGGGCGGCATGAAGGCCGCGCGCATGCCCTGCGCCGACAGGGCCCAGCTCGCGCCGTCGTCGTCGCTGCGCCAGACGCCGCCGCACGAGATCCCGAGCAGCAGGCGCCGGCTGTCGCGCGGGTCGACCAGCACGCTGTGGATGCCGGGGTGGTCGTAGCCGCCGCCGAACCAGCCGCGGCGCTCGGGGCGTTGCCACAGCGACTCGACCAGTCGCCAGCTCGCACCCCGGTCTTCGGAGCGGAACAGGCCGCCCGGGATGGTGCCGGCCCACAGCACGCCGGGCTGTTCAGGCCCGCCGGCGGCGAGGCTCCAGATCAGCTTCAGATCCCAGGGCGCCGGATCGTCGTCGCCGTCCGGCTTGGCCGGATAGGCCGGTGCGGCCAGCTCCTGCCAGTGGCTGCCACCATCGTCGCTGCGGTGCAGCTTGCAGCCGAAATGGCCAAGGTTCAGCGCGGCGTACAGCGCGCCGTCGCGGGCGTCATGCAGGACTTGACTGACCGGGTCGCCGAGGAAGGCCGGTGCGGCGTTCGGCCGCCACCCGCCGTTGTCGTCGCGGTGCCAGCCCAGCAAACCCTTGCGGGTGGCGACCCAGAGTCGGTTCGACGGCATGGGGCTCTCCTTGGCATCGAGGAACGCGATGCGCTTTCAGCCGCCGGTCAGCGCCTGCAGCACGTGCACGTCGGCATCGGGGCGCAGCGCGTCGCTCAGGTGCCGCCGATCCCGGGCCCGCTGCCCGTCGATGAAGACCGCGACGTGGGCGCGCAGGGCGCCCTGGTCATCGAGCAGGTAGCCACGCGCCCGCGGGCTGGTCTTGAACACCTGCTCGAGGGCTTCGGCCAGCGTGGCGGCCTGCAGCACGTGCCGCGGACAATCGACGTGGCGCTGCAGGTGGGCTGTGAACGTGACGCTGACCATCGCGCACGATTCTGCCGCTGCAGGCGGGCCGGTGGTGCGTCGGCGCGTCAGGCTTGCGAGGGCGCTGCCGCCGCGGCGCGGCGTGCACCAGCCCAGGCGGTGCCGCTCCGGCGCTCGCCGAGGAAGCCGAACTCGAGTGCCGGCCGCTGGCCGCTGATCAGTTCAGCCAGCGCCCGCCCGGAGCCCGCGCCATGCGTCCAGCCGAGCGTGCCGTGGCCGGCGTTGACCCACAGGTTCGCGATGCGGCTGCGGCCGATGCAGGGAATGTTGGTCGGTGTGCTCGGCCGCAGGCCGGCCCAGAAGTTCGGTGCGGACAGGTCGGCCACGCCGGGGAACAGCTCTTCATAGCGCCGCACCAGCGCCTGGCAGCGCACGCGCGCGGTGGGGCTGTCGAGACCGGTGTCGTAGCCGGCCAGCTCGGCGGTGCCGGCGATGCGGACCTCGTCGCCCAGTCGCGAGACGGCGATCTTGCGCGCGTCGTCGATCATGCTGACCACGCTGGCGCGCTCAGGCTGGCGCAGCTTCAGCGTCGCCGAGTAGCCCTTGGCCGGATAGATGTTGAGGTGCACGCCGAGCGGGCGCAGCAGCGGCGCCGTGTAGGAGCCGAGGGCCGCGACGAAGACATCGGCCTTCAGCGTGCGCGGTTGCTGCGACGCGAGGTCGTGGACGCGCACCGCGCCCAGCCGATCGCCTTCGCGGTCCAGGCCATCGATCGCGTGGCCGTAGAGGAAGACCGCGCCGCGCGCGGCGCAGCGCTTCGCCAGTTGCTGCGTGAAGACGCGCGCATCGCCCGACTCGTCGCTCGGCGTGTAGGTGCCGCCGGCGATGCGCGGGCCGTAGCTCGCCAGCGCCGGCTCGACGCGCAGCACCTCCTCGCGCGACAGCACGCGGCGGTCGACGCCGTGGCGGCGCATCAGCTCGGCACCGGCCGCGCCGCCTTCGAAGTCCTTCTGGCTGCTGAAGAAGTGCAGGATGCCGCGTTCGAGCCGGTGGTACTCGATGCCGGTCTGCGCCACCAGGGCCTTCAGCGACTCGTGGCTGTAGCGACCCAGCGCGACGAGTTGCTGGACGTTGCGTTCGAAGGCGCCGTCGGTGCATTGCGTCAGGAAGCTCAGGCCCCAGCGCCATTGCCAGGGATCGAGCTTGGGGCGGAACAGCAGCGGCGAGTCGTCGCGAGCCAGCCACTTCAGCACCTTCAGCGGCGCCTCGGCGTTGGCCCAGGGCTCGCAGAAGCTGACCGAGATCTGCGCACCATTGGCGAAGCTGGTCTCCAGCGCGGCATCGGGCTGGCGGTCGACGACCGTGACCTCGTGCCCCTGCTCGAGCAGGTACCAGGCGGTGCTCACGCCGATGATGCCGGCGCCCAGGACGATGACCTTCATGATGGCGAACTCCTCATCAAGCCTGCTTCAGGGGCGTCAGCATCAACTGCGCCGCGACTGCCCACATCACCACCGCGACGAGCGCGTCGATCGCCCGCCATGCGGCGGGCTGGCGCAAGAAGCGCGCCGCGCCGACCGCCCCGAAGCCGAGCAGCGCGAACCACGCCGCCGACGCCAGCCAGGCCCCGGCGACGAAGCCCAGCCGCGCCGCACCGGCATGCTGTGCACCGACGCCGCCGACCAGCACCACGGTGTCGAGGTAGACATGAGGGTTCAGGTAGGTGAGCGCGAGCGTGGTCGTCAGCGCGCCGCCGAGCGAGCCGCCGCTGCCCGCGATCTGCAGCCCGGCGGCCGTGCCCAGCCAGGCCTGGCGCGCGGCGCGCCAGCCGTAGGCCACGAGGAAGGCCGCACCGCCGTAGCGGAAGGCTTCCAGCAGCAGCGGCTGCGCGGCGATCAGCGCCCCGAGGCCGAACACGCCCAGCGCCACCAGCAGCCAGTCGGACAGCGTGCAGAGCAGCACCACCGGCAGCACGTGCGCGCGCATCACGCCCTGGCGCAGCACCAGGGCGTTCTGGGCCCCGATCGCGACGATCAGGCCGCCCATCATCAGCGCGCCCTGCAGCAGCGCGGTGGGCACGGCGGGATCGAGCGGGAGGCCGGTGGACAGCATGGCGGGATTGTGGCCAGGGCCCGCCCCCCAGTGAAGTGTGATTCAAGTTATTGGCATTACATTAGAAACACTGATCAATTGACCGGGACCGCGCCATGCAGAACCTCGATCCCGCCGCGCTCGATTGCCTGGCGGCGCTGGCCGACGATGGCAGCTTCGAGCGCGCCGCACAGCGGCTGTCGATCACGCAGTCGGCGGTGTCGCAGCGGCTGCGGGCGCTGGAATCCCAGGTCGGCCAGTTGCTGGTGGTGCGCGCCCGGCCATTGCGGCTGACCGAGCCGGGCAAGGTGCTGCTGCGCTTCGCGCGCCAACTGCAGGCCATGCGCGCCGACGTCGCCCGCGAGCTCGGCGAGCGCATGCAGTCGCAGGCCCGGCTGCCGATCGCCGTCAACGCCGACAGCCTGGCCACCTGGGTGCTGCCGGCGCTGGACGATCTGGTCCAGCAGGGCCTGAAAGACGGCTTCGGGCTGGAGCTGATCGTCGACGACCAGGACTTCACCCACGAGTGGCTGCGCCAGGGCCAGGTGCTGGGTTGCGTGTCGACCGTGCCGCAGGCGCTGCGCGGATGCCGCGTCGAGCCGCTCGGCGTGATGCGCTACATCGCGGTGGCCAGCCCCGGCTTCGTGGCACGCGAGCTGGACGGCGACGCGGCCGCCGGGCTGCACCGCGGCAACTTCGCGCGCGTGCCTTTCCTGGTGTTCAACCGCAAGGACGACACGCAGACGCAGTGGGTCGCACAGGCCTTCGGGGTGCGCGCGCCACGGCTGGAGGAGCGTTTCGTGCCGTCTTCCGAGGCCTATGTGCGGGCCGCCGCCCTGGGTTGGGGCATCGGCGTGGTGCCGGAGCTGCAGGTGCGCGAACGGCTCGCGCAAGGCGAGCTGTTGTGCCTGCGCCCCGACATCGGCATCGAGGTGGCGCTCTACTGGCACCAGTGGAAGCTGGGCGACGACAGTGGCCTGCCGGTGCGCGCCGCGCGGCTGGACGAGGTGGGCGCAGCGCTGGCGCGCGGCGCTGCCATGGCGCTGGATCGCTGACGGCGGCGCGGACGCCGCCGCGCACTCAGCGCGACGCGGCGTCCGGTGACGAACGCTGGTTCGGCTGCGGCGCCGGCTGCAGGCGCTCGGGGGCGCCGTGGCGGCCGAGCGACGCCGGGCGCACCCCCGCGCTCGGTGGCTCGAAGCGCCATTCGGACGCGTCGTCGCCCGCCGCAGCGAGCAGCATCGCGCTGACCACGGCGGCGCTGACCGTGCCCCAGGTGATGGCTTGCAGAGAAGTGCGGGTCATGGGAATGGCCGAGGGTTGCAGTGCGACAAGCATGAAGCGGGCCGCGGCCCGAACGACGAGGTTAGGCGATCGGGCCGCCACGGCCAAGCCGCCAAGCTAGGGAAGTCGTGACGAAACGCAGCGGGGCGCCACCGGATCTTCACGGACGCTGGGCACAATCGGCCGCCTCATGTGGCGCCGTGATTTCCTCCATCGCCTCGGCCGCCGTGCGGCCACACTGGCGCTCGGCACGCTGTTCGCGCCCGGCGTCGGCCGCAGTGGCGAGCGGGCCGAGACGCTCCGCGGTGGCGCCGACCCCTTCACGCTCGGCGTCGCCAGCGGCATGCCGGCGCCCGACGGCGTGGTGCTGTGGACCCGGCTGGCCCCGAGGCCGCGCGAACCGCTCGGTGGCCTGCCCGACGCGCCCATCGCGGTGCGCTGGGAACTGGCCGAGGACGAGGGCTTCTCGATCGAACGGCGCACTGGCGTGGTCTGGGCCCGGCCCGAGCACGCGCACAGCGTGCACGCCGAGGTGACGGGCCTGCCGAGCGACCGGCGCTACTTCTACCGCTTCCATGCCGGGGAGGCGACCAGCCCGCTCGGGCGCACCCGCACCGCGCCGGCGCCCGAGGCCGAGGTCGGCCGCCTGCGCATCGCGCTGGCGTCCTGCCAGCACTACGAGCAGGGCGAGTTCACGCTGCACCGCGAGATCGCCGCGCGCGACCTCGACCTGGTGCTGTTCGTCGGCGACTACCTCTACGAATCCAGCAACGCGCGCCTGCGCATCCGACCGCACGAGGCGGCACAGCCGACCACGCTGGACGGCTTCCGCCAGCGCCACGTCACCTACAAGCTCGACGCCGCCCTGCGCGCGGCCCATGCGGCCCACCCCTGGGTGCTGACCTGGGACGACCACGAGGTCGAGAACGACTACGCCGCCGACGCCTCGCGCGATCCCTCGCGCAGCGCGGCGGCGTTCCTGCAGCTGCGCGCGGCCGCCTACAAGGCCTACTTCGAGCACATGCCGGTGTCGCCGCGCAGTGCGCCGGTGGGCGCGCAGATGCGCATCCACGCGCACTACCGCTGGGGCCGGCTGGCCGACCTGTGGACGCTGGACAACCGCCAATACCGCTCGCTGCAGCCCTGCAATGCGCCCGGCGTGGCCGGGGGGCGCATCCTCACGCAGTGCGAGACGCTCGAGGACGAGTCGGCCACGGTGTTCGGCGCCGCGCAGGAGCACTGGATCGGCGAGCAGCTCGCCGCCAGCCGGCGCGGCTGGCGCCTGCTGGCCCAGGGCACGCAGATCGCGCCCAGCGGCATCGACACGCCGCTCGGCCGCAGCCTCTTCAGCGACGGCTGGGACGGCTATCCGAAGGCGCGCGCACGCCTGATGCGGGCGATCGCCGGGCAGCCGCAGGGCAACGTGGTCTGCCTCGGCGGCGACGTGCACCGCCACGTGGCCGCGCGCCTGCGCGCCGACGTCGGCGATCCGCGCTCGCCGGTGGTCGCCAGCGAGTTCGCCACCAGCTCGCTCACGTCGCGCGGGCTGTCCGACACCGCCACGGCGCTGATGCGCAGCAGCAATCCCGACCTGCTGCATGCGCGCAGCGACGAGCGCGGCTACGTGCTGCTCGACCTCACGCCGCAGCGTCTGCACGCCGAGCTGCGCGCCACAGCCTTCCCGGTGGCGGCCGATGCGCGGGTCCACACCCAGGCCGCCTTCGTCGTCGAGGCGGGCCGCGCCGGACCGCAACGCGACGCCTGATCGCACCGCAGGGCGACGCCGTCGCCTCACCCGGTGGCAATGGGCCGATAAAGCCCCGCAATTCCGGCGCTCCCCGGAGCGGCATCCGCGCAGACTGCGTGCATGGACCTGTCCCTGTGGTGGAAACGATGGTTGCTGCGCTGGCACCTGCCTCGCGCCGAGCCGCATGTCGTCCACCCGCCGGCCGACCCGGCCGATTGCGGCACCGCCTGGGGGCTCGATCTCACACTGCCGCGCGAGGCCTACGACCGGCCCACCGCGCCGCGTCGCCCGCCGCGCTGAGCGGCCTGCCGCGCTTCACGCAAAGCCGGGCGGCTTCGGGCCACGCTCAGACCTGCAGGTGGCGCCGCGCGCGCTCGCTCAGCGCATTGGGGAAGTAGAGCGCGGTGAGGCTCTTGCTGTGCACCGGCGAGTGGCCGTCGGCGTGGGCGCGCTGCGGGTCCGGCGCGTAGCGGCGCCAGTCGCGCACCCAGTGGATGGCGTCGCAGACTTCGAGCAGGCCCATCGTCTCGCGGTCGCCCACCAGCACGCCCTGCACGCGCAGGCCGTGGCGCTGCCGCGCGCCGTCCAGCAGCGCCAGCGTGGCCGGCGTGCAGCCGAACTCGCCGTCGCTGACCAGCAGCAGGTCGGCCTGCTGCCAGCGCGCGCTGTGGACCGCGGCCACCGCATGCGCGAGCGGTGCCGCCAGGTCGGTGCCGCCGTCGAAGGCCTGGCCGATGAAATCGAGCAGTGCGTCCAGCCCGGCCGGCGTCAGCGCCAGCTCGTGGGTCAGCAGCTCGCCGGCACCACCGAAGGCGATCAGCTGGCAGGCCCGCCGTTCGCGGTGCGCGGTGCGCGCCGCCTGCAGCACCACGGCCTTGGCCAGTTGCTCGGGTGCGCCGCGCATCGACCCCGAGGTGTCGACGCAGACCAGCATCGGGCCGCGCGCCAGCGGGGGCGGCGCGGCCTGCGCCGCGGCGCGCAGGGGCGTGGCGCCGCCCGGTCGCTGGTCGAACAGCACGGCCTCCTCGTCCCACACCATCAGCCGCGCCTCGGCCAGCCGTGCGCGCCACAGCTTGTGCAGCAGCGGATGGCGCAGCTGCGCCGCCTCGGACGGCAGCATGCGCGCCAGGTTGCGACCCGGGCGCACGCCGAGGATCTCGCCCGGCGCGTCGGGCAGGCGCGTCTCGACCAGCTGGCCGAGCACGCGCGTGCGGCCGGGGGCCGTCGGGGCCGGCTGCGGCGACGCCTCGCGCGGCAGGCCTCGGCCGAGCGAGGCGATCAGCGCCACCAGCGCCGGGTTGCGCGTCAGCAGCGCCGCCAGCTGCTGGGCCGCCTGCCATTCGCGCCGCGCCAGCCGGCCGCGCAGCGCGTCGCGCTGCAGGGCCGCGAGCTCGCCCAAGTCCTGCAGCAGCGCGAGCAGGTGCTCCCAGTCGGCGTGCAGCAGCGTCCATTCGGCGCGGAACGCCGCCACCATCTCGGCGATCGCGGTCTCGCGCGGCTCGTCGGCCGGGCGGTCGATCAGCCGGTCCAGATGCCACAGCACCGTGCGCAGCACCTGCTGCGCTGCAGCTGGGGCCTCGCGCGCCAGTTCGTGCAGGCCCAGCTCGCCGATCGCCTGACGCAATGGCCGCAGCGCCTGCGGATCGTCGAAGTCGAGCGCCGCGTCGGGCAACTCGCCGGCCTCGAGCGCCGCGAGCCAGGCCGGCGCCTGCCGCAGCCGCGCCTCGCTGGTCCCGACCGCGGTGATCAGCGTCGGCAGCCATAGCTCGCGCGGCAACGCAGCGAGGCCATCGTAGGGCCGGTCGACGGCGGCCAGGCGTGGGTCCATCGGGCGTTCAGGCCGTGGCCGCCGCTTCGCTCCAGCGCACCGGCGCCGGCGCCGGGTCGGTGACCGCGGCGTCGATCGGCAGCGTCGCGAAGTCGGCCCGCACCGCCTGCAGCCGCGCGATCAGCGCCTCCAGGGTCCGCAGCGAGTCCGCATGGGCCGCGGCGATCTGCGCCGCCAGCGTCGGCGGCAGCCACAGGGCCTGCTGCAGCGCCTGGCCCATGGCGGCGGCGCGGGCGCGCAGCGGTTGCAGGTGGTCGTGCGCGCGCGCCAGCACCTCGTCGAGCTGCGACACGCGCGCCGCGATGTGGCGTGCCCCGTAGCGCGGCAGCATTCGCGCTTCCAGCGACGCCGTCACCATGCGGGCCACGCCGGGCCCCTGCTCCAGGCCGCCGATCGCATGCGCCAGCGCCATCTTGCCGCTTTCGCCGTCGTCCTGGCGCGGCTGGCACTCGATGCCGAACTGCTGCTCGAAGGCCTCGATCGCGCGCGTGAGCCAAGTGGCCTCGAGCGGCTGCGCGCCGAGCAGCGTGGCGTGCACCCAGTCGCTCAGCAGCGCCAGCTGCGCCGGCTGCTCGGCCAGGCAGTAGGGCAGCAGCCACAGGTCGATGCGCGACACCGCGCCGCGGCCGCTGCTCGCAGCGGCGGTCTTCAGCAACCCGACGGTCTGGCGCCAGCGGCGGTCCGACACCGCGATGGCCTGCTCGCGCACGAAGCGGCGCGCCTCGGCCAGCGCGTCCAGCACCTCGCTGTCCAGCACCACCGCGTCGCGCGCCGCGGCCAGGCCTTCGCGCTCGGCGGGCGTGATCGGCCGCAGGCCGCCCGGCGCACTGTCGTCCAGCCCCAGCAGCGCGGCGAAGCCGGCGTCGCTGACCGGCTGCACCGGCACGCGCAGCAGGAAGCGGTCGTAGAAGGCATGCAGCGATTCGTCGGCCGGCACCTCGTTGGTGGCGCCGACCACACACACCAGCGGCGTCTGCACGCGCTCGCAGCCGTTGTCGAACTCGCGCTCGTTCAGCAGGGTCAGCAGCGCATTCAGGATCGCCGAGTTGGCCTTGAACACCTCGTCGAGGAAGGCGATGCCGGCGGTGGGCAGGTAACCCTCGGTGAGGCGCTCGTAGCGGTCGTCCTCCAGCGCCTTCAGCGACAGCGGGCCGAACAATTCTTCCGGGACCGAGAAGCGTGTCAGCAGCCGCTCGAACCAGCGTGCGCCCTCGAAGGCGTGCTGCAGCCGCCGCGCCAGCGCGCTCTTGGCCGTGCCGGGCGGGCCGATCAGCAGCACGTGCTCGCCGGCCAGCGCGGCCAGCAGCGCGAGCCGCACGGCGGCCTCGCGTTCGAGCAGGCCGTGTTCGAGCCAGTCGATCAGTGCGCGCAGGCGCGCCGGGTCCGGAGCAGGGGCATGGGCATCCATGCCCCCATTCTGACGGCGGACCCTAGCGGCCGAACAGTCCGCGCAGCTTGTTCACCGCGTCGGTCGCCTGCTTGACCGTGTCGGTGGCCGGGCTCGGCGCCGGCTCGGCCGCCGGGGCCGGGGCGGTGGGAGCCGGCGTCGCCGCGGCGGTCGGCGCCGGCGCGGGCGCTGGCGGCTGCGGCCCGGCGGTCAGCAGCGTGTACTCGATGCGCGTGCGGACGGCCGTCGGGGTGGAGGCATCGACCGCCAGTGCGTGCACGCCATGCTGGCGGGTGCCGAGGTAGTCGCCGAGTTCGCGGCGCACGCTGCCGGCGTCGGCCTCGGACAGGTAGCAGTAGACCCGGCGCACGTCGCTGCGCTGGCGGTCGGACCAGCTGCGCAGCGCCGAGCAGCTGCGGTCATAGCGGGCGCCGGCCGGCACCGGGGCGATCAGTTCGGCCGCCGAGGGCGGCTCGGCCGGGAAGGCGTCGAGGAAGGCGCGCTTCTTCGGGTCGACGCTGTGCAGGATCATCGTGCCCGGGCTTTCGTCGCTCACGGAGGGCCGGTCGCCGTACAGCCGGCCGGGGCCGTCGAAGTAGGCCTTGACCTGGGCCGCGGAGTCGCGGCTGCGGTAGCAGTACATCATCGGGTTGCCGCGGTGGCTGGCCGAGCGGTCGGCCGAGCAGCGCACGTCGAGCACCGCGCCGGGATAGGGCGCGCCGCCCAGCTCGGCCGGCCCGGGCGGCGACTTGGCGATGCGCGCGGCCATCGCCTTCTCCTCGGCGGCCGTGGCCACGTAGTCGGCGCGGGCCGGGCCGGTGGCCGCTGCCGTGGCCAGCAGCCCGATCAGCGCGGCGGCGATTGTCGGGTGGGTCGGCGGCTTCATCGTCGCCCCTCAGCGGCCGAGCACGCCGCGCAGCAGATCCAGCGCGCCGGGCTTCTTCTCCTCGGCCGGCGGCGCGCTGGGCGCGGTGCCGCTCTCGCCCTTCATCACGTCGCCCATCGACGGCATGCCGGGCATCGCGGTGGTCATCGACTTGACGCGCAGCTTCACCGCCCACTGCGGCTCCCACACCGCCTTGGGGTCGGCCGGGCGCGGCGGGTGTGCGAGGTTGAGCTCGGGGCCGTAGGCGATCAGCCGCAGGAACGAGCCCTCGGCCGGCAGGACCCCCTTGGGCACGGTGCAGCGGGTGGTGGTCGGTGCGAGCAGCACGCGCTCCTTCACCCAGCGCTCGACGGCCGGATTGGTCTGGTAGTCGAACAGGCCGAAGCCGGTGTCGGGCAGCTCGCTCGACGTCCAGATCACCATCTCGCTGGCGCCGTCGGCCTGCTCGCCCTTGCCGGCGAAGGCCCCGGCGAAATAGCCGCGTGCGGTCGGCAGCGCGTTCCACTCCAGCGCGGTGGCGCCGGCCTTGTCGGCGGTGGTGAGCGTCAGCGCCGGCATCAGGTCGTTGGCCGCGGGGATCGCGAACCTGAAGCCCTCGGGCACGCCCTGGCCCTTGAACTCGTGCTCGCCGACCAGCGAGCCGCCGTCGGGCACGCGCTTGCCCTCGCTCGGGTTGGGCCAGTGCGGCCGCCCGCTGGCACTGTGCGCGCCGCGCTGCGTGGCGCGGCGCGAGATGAAGAACTTGGCCACGTCCTCGGGCTTGAGCTTGGCGACGTCGAGCACGCGCGGCTGGCCGGCGCGCACGGTGTCGCCGCAGCCCCAGTACAGCAGCAGCCGGCCCTTGGGCTTCTCGGACGGCTCATCGACGCGCTCGTCGCCGTCGTCGCCGGGCACCGGCTTCGCGTCCTTCGGCGACAGCAGCTTGAGCGCCGGGCCGAGCTGCAGCCCGGCCGGCAGCGCCTGCGTGCCTTCGGCGAGCTGCGGGTTGGCGCGCGTCGCGAGCGTGACGTCCATGTAGCGGCCACCGCTGCCGCCGGACTGCGTCGACAGGAACGGCACCGTGCCGCCTCCGCCCACGCCGAACAGGCCGCCCAGCGCCGACAGCGGGTTGTTGCCGCCGCCGCCCAGGCCGCCGAGGCCGGCGCCCAGGCCGCTGAAGGTGGCGACGTCGATCCAGGCCTGGGCGACCGGCGGCTTGGACGGCCCCTTGGGAGCGGGCTGCTGGGCGCCGGCCACGCCGGCGCTCAGGGCCAGCGCGGTGGCGAACGGAACGAGCGGCCGACGCGGACGGCGGAAGGAGAGGGCAGGGGGGGTGGTCATGGCGGAGATCCTCGCAGGAGCAGGGCAGGCGCGCGGCGCAGGGTGCGCGGCGCGGCCGCGATGTTCTCGCGAGTGTGCGACTTTGGCCCTCCCACCGTCGAGGGGGATCGCCCCCGAGCGGGGCCGGCCCGGTTCAGGGCGCCGGGTCGCCGCGCACGCCTTCCACCTGCACCCGCAGCGTCACCTCGTCCCGCACGAAGGGCAGGCCGTAGTCGATGCCGAAGTCGCTGCGCCGGAGGCGGCCCTCGAAGTCGCCGCCGCAGACCTCGCGCTGCAGCACCGGGTGGCGGTGGCAGGCGTAGCGCGTCGCGGTGAGGGTCAGGCCGCGGCTCACGCCGCGCAGTGTCAGTTCGCCGCGCAGCTCGGTGAGCCGGCCGGCGTCGAAGCGCAGGTCGCGAGAGACGAACCAGGCGGTCGGGTGCTCGGTGGTCGACAGCAGCTCGGCGTCGCGCAGGTGCTTGTCGAACGCCGCGAGGCCGGTGCTCACCGAGGCCATCGGGATCGTCACGCCGATCTCGCCGCGGCCCGCGCCGGGGTCCAGGCTCACGCTGCCCTCGGCCGGGCCCAACCGCCCGCGGATCGTCGAGGTGCCGAAGTGCGACAGCTCGAACTGCACCCAGCTGTGCGCCGGGTCGAGGGTGTAGCGCGCCGGCTCGCCCGCCGCCGGCGTGGCGACGAGGGCCAGGCTCGACAGTCCGAGCGCAAGGACGGCAGCGGGGAGGAGACGCATGCGGCGAGGGTGCCGGGGCGGGGGCTGCGCGCGGCCTCTCCTGACGGCCGTGCGGACTCTTATTGCTTCACCGCCTCGATCTGCACCGTCAGGCGCACGCTGTCGGGAATGCTGGGCAGGCCGTAGTTCATGCCGAACTGGCTGCGCTGCAGGGTGGTCTCGAAGTCGCCGCCGCAGACCTCGCGCTTGAGGCGCGGGTTCTCGTAGCAGTTGAAGTTGACCGCCTTCAGCGTGACCGGCTGGCTTTTGTCCAGCAGCGTCAGGGTGCCGCTCACTTCGCTGACCTTGTCGCCGCTGAAGACGAACTTGTCGGAGACGAACTTGGCGGTCGGGAACATCGCCGCGTTGAAGAAGTCGGCGTTGCGCAGGTGGTTGTCGAAGGCCGCGACGCCGGTGTTGATCGACGCGGTGTCGATGCTGATCTCCACCTTGCCGGTCTTGCCGGCACGGTCGAACTGCACCGTGCCTTCCTTCTTGTCGAAGCGGCCGCGTGCGGTGGAGGTGCCGAAGTGCAGCACCTCGAAGGTCACGAAGGTGTGGCCGGGATCGATCGCGTAGCTCGCGCTCTGGGCCTGGGCCGCACCGGCGAAGCAGGCGAGGACGGCGGCGGCGGCGAGAAGGGGCTTCTTCATTCTGGGGTCCTGAAAGGGGGAGGGTTGAGGAGCGGTCGGAAAGGAGGACGGGGAGGGCGCGCGCCGGTCACAGCGCGCCCACGCCGGTCAGGGCGAGCTTGAACTTCACCTGCACTTCGTCGGCGACCATCGAGGTGTCGCCCCAGTCGCCGGCGCCGATCTTGAACTCCAGGCGCTTGATCGCGAAGGCGCCGGTGGCGGTGCTGGTGCCGCCGGCCTGGGTGAGCGTGACCGGCACCAGCACGTCGCGGCTGCTGCCCTTGATCGCGAGCTTGCCGGCCACCTCGAACTTGCCGCCGCCCAGCGCCTTGATGGCGGTGGACTGGAAGGTGGCCTGCGGGAACTTGGCCGTGTCGAACCAGTCGCCCTTCTTCATCTCGGCATCGGTGTCGCGGTCGCCGATGGTGGCGCTGCCGGTGTCGATCGCGAAGGCGATCTTGCCGCTCGCGGGCTGCTTCGGGTCGAAGCTGACCTGGGCGTCGAACTTCTTGAACTGGCCCTGCACCGGCACGCCCATCTGCTTGCTGACGAAGCCGATCTCGCTCTGCGCCGGCAGCAGCTTCGCGGCGGGGGCCTGCGCACGCGCCGGGGCGGCGGCCACCGCGCCGGCGACGGCCAGCAACATCAGGGGGAGCGTGAAGCGTCTTCTCATGCGGGGTCCTCGGAAATCGATCGATCCATCAGGCGCGGCGCGGCCGCATGCGGTCCAGCAGGCCGTCGCGGTCGACGAACTGGTGCTTCAGGGCGGCCGCCACGTGCAGCACCACCAGCGCCAGCAGCGTGTAGGCCAGGATCGCGTGAACCGGCTTCACCAGCTTGGCCAGTTCCTTGTCGACCGGCACGAAGTCGGGCAGCGGCAGCACGCCGAACCACACGATCGGGAAGCCGGCCATCGAGCTGTAGGCCCAGCCGACCAGCGGCACCGCGAAGAACAGCAGGTACATCAGGTGGTGGGTGGCGTGGTAGGTCCGCAGCTGCCATGACGGCATCGCGGTGGCGATCGGTGCCGGCAGCGCCGGCGGGCGGTGCGTCAGGCGCCACAGCAGGCGCAGCAGCGACAGCGCCAGGATCGTGATGCCGGCCCACTTGTGCCAGTTGTAGAACTTCAGGCGCTGCGGCGAGAACGGCAGGTCGCTCATGTACCAGCCCAGGCCCATGCTGCCCAGGATGGCCAGCGCCAGCAGCCAGTGCAGCGCGATCGCGGGGGCGGAGTAGCGGGGGCTGACGGTCGGCAGGCTCATGCAGGAATCGGGGCGTCGAAGTGCACGCACTGTAGTGATTGTTTGGGGCCCGCAAGTTCACAGGGCTTGTCGCGTTACTTCAAAAAAATGCAAGAGATTGATGCACCAAGCCCCCGTGCCCCTGCCCGGATCGCTGCCGTCCCGCAGAATCGGCCGGCTTCCCCGACCCGAGCCGCCTGGCCACTGCCCATGAAGTCGACCGCCCTCTCCGTCCTGCTGCTGGCCTGGCCCTGGGCCGTCGTGTCGGCGCAGGAGGCAACGGCGCCTGCGCTCGCCGACTGCGCGGCGCTCACCGACGACGGCCTGCGCCTGGCCTGCTACGACCGGCTGGCCGGCCGCGAGGCGCCGCCGGTGCCGGTGGTGCCGGCCGGCCGCACGCCCGACGTGGTCGCCCGGCCGGCACCGGAGGTGGGCGGCAACGGCCTGCAGGGCCCGCCGACTCCGGCACCGAGCTTCCTGTCCAAGTACTGGGAACTCGACCGCGCCGACAAGCGCGGCACCTTCAACTTCACCGGCTACCGGCCCAACTTCCTGCTGCCGGTGCACGTGACCACGCGCCTGAACACCCGTCCCTCCAGCCCCAGCCCGGACCGCACGGCCGAGCTCGGCGACTACAAGCGCGTGGAGGCCAAGTTCCAGCTCTCGCTGCGGACCAAGGTCGCGCAGAGCGTGCTGCTGCCCGATGCCGACCTCTGGGTCGGCTACACGCAGCAGTCGCTCTGGCAGCTCTACAACAAGGGCGATTCCGCGCCCTTCCGCAGCAGCGACTACGAACCCGAGGTGATGTACGTGGTGCCGGTGCCCGAGGGTCTGCGGGCGCTGCCGTGGGGCTGGCAGTGGCGCTACGGCATGCTGGCCTTCGCCCACCAGTCCAACGGCCAGACCAAGCCGCTGTCGCGCAGCTGGAACCGCGTCTACGCGGGCGCCGGCTTCGAGCGCGAGGACGTCTCGATCGCGCTGCGCCTGAACCGGCGCGTGCGCGAGAACGCCGACGACGACGACAACCCCGACCTCACCAGCTACCGCGGTCGCGGCGACGTGACGCTGAACTGGACCCCCGGCCGCGCCACCGCGGCGCTGCTGTGGCGCACCAACTTCCGCGACCTGCGGCGCGGCGCGGTGCAGTTCGACTGGACCTACCCGGTCGAGCCCGGCAGCCCGCGCGCGCTGCGCTGGTACGTGCAGCTGTTCAGCGGCTACGGCGAGACCCTGCTCGACTACAACTTCCGCCAGACCAGCCTGGGGCTGGGGCTCACGCTGTTCGAGTTCTGAGGCGCCATGGACGAGCGCTCCACGCGCGCTCAGTCCGGCATGGCGCCGAACAGCCCGGCCGTGCGTGCCGTGAGCGCGGCATGCTCGCGCTCCCCGAGCAGTCGCCAGCGCAGCGCGAAATCCAGCGTCGCCAGCGCGGCATCGACCGTCATCGTGTCGCCGGCCGCCAGTGCCAGCGCTTCGGCCACCGGCAGCCGTTGCAGCGAGGCGACCTCGCCGTCCTGGTTGCACGGCTGCAGGCCGGGCGGCAGCGCCAGGTCGTAGACGAACAGCTGCTCGCGCTGCAGGCCGTGGCCGGCGCAGTCGGGCAGCGCCCGCTGCAGGTCGATGACCCGGCCGCGCGTGGCCCGGCGCACGAGGTCGGCGGCCAGGCCCGCTTCCTCCCAGCCTTCGCGCACCAGCGTCTCGAACGGCGTCTGGCCGTGCGGCACGCCACCGCCGATCAGGTTGTCGAACTGGCCAGGGTCGGTGGCCTTGTGTGGCGAGCGCTGTGCGATCCACAGGTGGCTCGGGCGGCCGTCGGGCCCGGCGACGTAGCCGTTGGCATGCGCGCCGAAGGTCAGCGTGCCCCAGAAGCGCGCCGCCGCGCGCTCGATCCGCGCCAGCACCGGCGCGCCCCAGGCCGGCACGATGGCATAGGTCTCGTCGCGCCAGCCGGTGATCAGGCCCTGCGCGCGCAAGGCCGCGTGGGTGGCGGCGAAGGCGGCGTCGAGCGCGGCGCCGTGCAGCGCGGTGTCCAGCGCGCCGTCGTCGCGTTCCTGCAACCAGGGCGCGTGCGCCCGCAGCGCCGGCAGCGCGCCGGCCGCGACCGAGCCCACGGCCCGGCCGCCCAGGTGGAGCGGGCGGCGCGCGGCGGCGTCGTGCCGTTGCGCCGCATCGATGGCAGGAAAGTCGCGCCGCAGGTCGGGGGGTGCATCCGACGCCGGAGGGCGGGTGCCGCTCACGCTGCCGCGCGCTGCGGCGACCCGGCACGCCAGCGCGCCATCAGGCCGCTCCACTTCGCCCGCGCGGCCACCAGGTGGCGGGCCTTCACGTGGCCGTAGCCGCGGATGTCCTCCGGGATCGCCGCGATCTCCACCGCCAGCGCCAGCCGCGGCGCGTCCAGCGTCGCCAGCAGCTCCTCGATGCAGGCACGGTACTCGCCGACCAGCGCGCGCTCGGTGCGCCGCTCCTCGGTGCGGCCGAAGGGGTCGAGCGCCGTGCCGCGCAGGCCCTTGAGCCGCGCGAGCAGCCGGAAGGCGCCCAGCATCCACGGGCCGTAGCGCCGCTTCACCGGCTCGCCGCGGGCATTCTTCTTCGCCAGCCCCGGCGGCGCCAGGTGGTAGCCCAGCTTCACCTCGCCGTCGAACTGCGCGGCGATCTTCGCGTGGAAGGCCGGGTCGACGTGCAGGCGCGCCACCTCGTACTCGTCCTTGTAGGCCATCAGCTTGAACAGGTAGCGCGCCACCGTCTCGGCGAGCCGGGTCGACTGCAGCGGCGCCTCGGCGGCGCGCACCGTGTCGACGAAGGCGCGGTAGGTCTGCGCGTAGGCCGCGTTCTGGTATCCGGTGAGGAAGTCGACGCGCGTGGCCAGCAGCTCGTCCAGCGCGGGCTTCTTCACGAAGGCGATCACCTGCGCCGTCGCGGTGAGGGCCTGCACCGCGGCCAGGTCGTGCGCCGCGCGCCGGCCCCAGGCGAAGGCGGCCCGGTTGCGTTCGACCTGCACGCCGTTGAGCTCGATGGCGCGCAGCAGCGCGGCCTCGCCCAATGGCACCCAGCCCTTCTGCCAGGCGTAGCCCAGCATCAGCGGGTTGGTGTAGATCGCGTCGCCGAGCAGCGCGGTCGCCAGCCGGTCGGCGTCGAACTTGCCCACCTGCGCGGCGCCGCCGCAGGCCTGCTCGATCACCGCCTCGCAGCGGCCGCCCTGGAACTGCCAGTCGGGGTTGCCGACGAAGGCCGCGGTCGGCGCGCCGTGGGTGTTCAGCGCCACGTGGGTGCGGCCCTCGCGCATCACCGCCAGCGTGTCCTTCTTGGCCGCGACGATGGGGTCGCAGGCGATCACCAGGTCGGCCTCGGCGGTGCCGACCTTGGTGCAGTAGATGGCCTCGGGCCGGTCGGCGATCTGGATGTGGCTCCAGGTCGCGCCGCCCTTCTGCGCCAAGCCGGCGGCGTCCTGCGTGACGACGCCCTTGCCCTCGAGGTGGGCGGCCATGCCGAGCAGCTGGCCGATGGTGATGACGCCGGTGCCGCCGACGCCGGCGACCACGATGCCCCAGGCGCTGTCGGCCCGCGGCAGCACCGGATCGGGCAACGGCGGTCCGCGGTGCGGGTCGTGCGCGGCGTCGCGCTGCGGCTTCTTCAGCGTGCCGCCGGTCACCGTCACGAAGCTCGGGCAGAAGCCCTTCAGGCAGGAGTAGTCCTTGTTGCAGCTGCTCTGGTTGATGCGGCGCTTGCGGCCGAACGGCGTCTCGACCGGCTCGACCGACAGGCAGTTGCTCTGCACCGAGCAGTCGCCGCAGCCCTCGCACACCAGTTCGTTGATGACCACCGTCTCGGCCGGCGTGGCCAGCGTGCCGCGCTTGCGGCGGCGCCGCTTCTCGGTGGCGCAGGTCTGGTCGTAGATGAGGACGGTGCAGCCGGGAATTTCGCGCAGCTCGCGCTGCACCGCGTCGAGCTCGTCGCGGTGCCTCACCGTCACGCCGGGCGCGAGGCCGGCCACGCCGTCGTATTTGCGCGGCTCGTCGGTCACCACGACGATGCGCTTCGCGCCCTCGGCGTCGAGTTCGCGGGTCATCTCGGGCACGCGCAGCGTGCCGTCGACCGGCTGGCCGCCGGTCATCGCCACCGCGTCGTTGAACAGGATCTTGTAGGTGATGTTCACCTTCGCCGCGATGCTCTGGCGCACCGCGAGCAGACCCGAGTGGTAGTAGGTGCCGTCGCCGAGGTTGGCGAACACGTGGCGGTCGGTGGTGAACGGCGCCTGGCCGACCCAGCTCACGCCCTCGCCACCCATCTGCGAGAAGGTGGTGGTGCTGCGGTCCATCCACACCGTCATGTAGTGGCAGCCGATGCCGGCCACCGCGCGCGAGCCCTCGGGCACGCGGGTGCTGGTGTTGTGCGGGCAGCCGCTGCAGAACCACGGCGCGCGGTCGCCGGTGTCCTGCGTGCTCGCGGCCAGTGCGCGTTCCTTCGCGTCGATCAGCGCCAGCCGCGCCTCGACGTGGGCACGCGTGTCGGTGTCCAGGCCGCCGAGCTTGAGCAGCCGCTTGCCGATCGCGCGGGCGATGATCGCCGGCGTCAGGTCGGCCTGGGCGCGCAGCAGCCAGTTGCCGCTGGGATTGGGCTGGCTCCACTCGCCGCCCGACAGGTCGCCCTCCGATTCGTCGAACTTGCCCAGCACGTTGGGCCGCACGTCGGGGCGCCAGTTGTAGAGCTCCTCCTTCAGCTGGTACTCGATGACCTGGCGCTTCTCCTCGATCACCAGGATCTCCTGCAGGCCGGTGGCGAACTCGCGCGTGATGGTGGCCTCCAGCGGCCACACCACGCCCACCTTGTGCAGCCGGATGCCGAGGCGGCGGCAGGCCGCGTCGTCCAGGCCCAGGTCGTGCAGCGCCTGGCGCGTGTCGTTGTAGGCCTTGCCGCTGGAGATCAGCCCGAGCCGCGCGTGCGGCGAGTCGATCACCGTGTGGTTGAGCCGGTTCGCGCGCACATAGGCCAGTGCCGCGTACCACTTGTGGTTCATCAGCCGCGCTTCCTGCTCCAGCGGCGCGTCGGGCCAGCGGATGTGCAGGCCGCCGGCGGGCATCGGGAAGTCCCCGGGCAGCACGATGTTCACGCGGTCGGGGTCGACCGAGATCGATGCGGACGACTCCACCACCTCCTGGATGGTCTTCATGCCCGCCCACACGCCGGAGAAGCGGCTCATCGCGAAGGCGTGCAGCCCCATGTCGAGGATCTCCTGCACGCTGGCCGGGAAGAACAGCGGCAGCCCGCAGGCCTTGAAGATGTGGTCGCTCTGGTGGGCCGCGGTGCTGCTCTTGGCGATGTGGTCGTCGCCGGCGATCGCGATCACGCCGCCGTGCTTCGCGGTGCCCGCCATGTTGGCGTGCTTGAAGACATCGGAGCAGCGGTCCACGCCCGGGCCCTTGCCGTACCAGATGCCGAACACGCCGTCGTGCTTGCGGCTCTGCGGATAGAGGTCGAGCTGCTGCGTGCCCCACACCGCGGTGGCGGCCAGCTCCTCGTTGACGCCCGGCTGGAACACCACCTGGTGGGCCGCGAGGTGCTTCTGGGCCTGCCACAGCGCCTGGTCGTAGCCGCCCAGCGGCGAGCCGCGGTAGCCGCTGATGAAGCCCGCGGTGTCCAGCCCGGCGGCGGCATCGCGCTGCTGCTGCAGCATCGGCAGGCGCACCAGCGCCTGCACGCCGCTCATGAAGGCCTGCCCGGTCTCGAGGGCGTACTTGTCGTCGAGCGTGACCGTCTCGAGGGCGCGACGGATGGACTCGGGAAGGGGCGCATTCATGGCGGCGGAACTCCTGCGGCGGGCCTGCGGGCAGTGTAGGCAAAGCGTGCGGGGAAGTCTTTTCTTTGTGTGCCCGCTGGGGCATGCTTGGAGCAACGTTGTTGCTCAAATTTGCGAGGAAAGAAACGAATGGCATCGAAAAAGCAGACTTCAGGGCAAACCCGAATCGCCCGATCGCTGGCGCGGCCGGCTGCTGCAGCGGCCGCACCCGACCCGGCCGGCGACGACGCGCCGCACGCCGCGCTCGACCGCTACGACGTTGCGATCCTCGGCGCGCTGCAGCAGGACGCGCGGCTGTCGAACGCCGAGCTGGCCGCGCGCATCGGCCTGTCCACCGCGCCGACCTGGCGGCGCGTGAAGTGGCTGGAGACGCAGGGCTACATCCGCGGCTACCGTGCCGAGATCGACCGCCGCAAGATCGGCCTGGGCGTGCTGGCCTTCGTGCGCGTCGACGCCGAGCGCAACACGGCCGCGGCGACGCGCGCGCTGGAGGAGGCGATCCGCCGCATCCCGCAGGTCATCGCCTGCCACTACATCAGCGGATCGGGCACCTTCGAGCTGCAGGTCATGACGACCGACCTGGACGCCTTCTCGGCGCTGGCGCTGGAGACGCTGCTGAACCTGCCCAACTTCAAGGACCTGCACACCAGCTTCTCGCTCGGCGAGGTGAAGGCCGGCGCGGCGCTGCCGCTGCAGCACCTGGAGCGCGCCGGGCGCCACTGAGCACTCCCAGGGCGGGCTGCGCCCGGCCCGCCCCCCGCGGGGGTCCAGGAAACTCGGGGCGGCCCGGCGTTTCGTTGAGAGCCGGTCGCCGGCGCGCCCGCCGCGCGGCATCATCGGGCCGCGCACGGCCCCGGCCGGCGCCCCGGTCCCGCTTCAGGAGATGCGCTCATGGCCCTGCTCGCCGACACCGTGGTGGCGCTCGTCGCGCTGCTGCACGTCTACATCCTCGTGCTGGAGATGTTCCTGTGGGACAAGCCGGCCGGCCTGCGCGCCTTCGGCCAGACGCCGGAAGCGGCGGCGGCCTCCAAAGTGCTGGCCGCCAACCAGGGGCTCTACAACGGCTTCCTCGCCGCCGGCCTGTTCTGGGGCCTGAGCCTGGGCGACGCCGGCACCGGCGTGAAGGTCTTCTTCCTGCTGTGCGTGCTGGTGGCGGGCCTGTACGGTGCGGCCACCGCCAGCCGCAAGATCCTCTATGTGCAGGCGCTGCCGGCGGCGGTCGGGCTGGCGCTGCTGTGGCTGGCCGGTCGGTGAGCGACGCCGCGCCGTCGCTGCGCGAGCTGACGCGCCGCCACGCGCAGCCGGGACGGCTCGACGCCATCCTGCTGCGCCCGCAGCGCCGCGCGCCGGTGCAGGCGGTGGCGTCCGTGCAGGCGCTCGCCGGCCTCGGCCTGCAGGGCGACCGCAGCGCCACGGGGCGCGGCCTGGGCGGCAAGCGCCAGGTCACGCTGCTGCAGGCCGAGCACCTGCCGGTCATCGCCGCATTGGCGGGACGGCCGGAGGTGACGGCCGATGCGCTGCGCCGCAACCTCGTTGTGTCGGGCCTGAACCTGCTGGCCGCGCGCACGCTGTTCCGCGACCAGCCGCTGTGCCTGCGCATCGGCGCCGAGGTGCTGCTCGAGGTCAGCGGCCCCTGCGAGCCCTGCTCGCGCATGGAGGAGGCGCTCGGTCCGGGGGGCTACAGCGCGGTGCGCGGGCATGGCGGTGTCACCGCGCGGGTGCTGGCCGGTGGCATGCTGCACCTGGGCGACGCGGTGGTGTGCGAGTTCGCGCCACCCGGCGGATGACGACGACCGACGAGGAGGATGGCCGATGTTTCCCTGGTTCTGGCTCCACTGGGCGCCGCAGCTGCACTTTCCGCTGAGCGGTGCGGTCACGCAGGATCTCTTCAGCGGGATCCGCCCGACGGCCGGCGACGCCGACGTCGAACGCGCGGTGTTCGACGTGGCCAGCTACGGCAAGCAGCTCGGCTGGCTCAGCGAGGTGGTGCTCGGCCAGCAGCCCGACGCCACGCCGGAACGCGCGACGCAAGGGCAGGCCGCGCTGCGCCGCCTGCAGTCGCTGGCCGACGATGTGGCGATGATCAAGGACCGACAGCGTGGTGAGCGGCGCGAAGCAGCGGCAGCGGCGCTCGAGGCCCTGGCGCAGAGCGATCCCGAGGCGCTGGCGGCGCTGCTCGCCCGCCACGCGGCCCCGCCGGCCGTTCCGGCGCCACGGCGCCGCCAGCCGGCGCGAAGACGCACTCCGCGCGCGGCGGACTAAGCTCGGCACATGTCTCGCCTCCTGCCTGCCTTCCTGCGTGCGCTCGGCCTGGCCGCGCTTGTATTCCCCGGCGTCGTGGCCGCGGCGCCGCCGGCCGCTGCGCTGCCGCAGCGCAACCTGCTGGTCGAGGTGCGCCAGGGCGACGAGTCCCGCTTCACCGCCAGCGGCGGCGGCCTGCGCGACGGTGCGGTGACGGTGGGGCCGGACGGCCAGGTGTCCGGCCGCGCCGGCGTGACGCTCGAGTCGCGCAGCGGCGACCGATCGGGCGATGCGCAGCACCGGCTGCTCGTGCTCAACGGCGGTCAGGGCCTGCTGAACGTGGGCGCGTCGGTGCCGCTGACCTGGCTGGAGGTGGTGTGGACGCCCAGCGGCCCCGGCGCGATCGCCGGCAGCAGCTACGTCGACACCGGGCGCAGCGTCGCGGTGCGGCCCCGTTGGCCCGGCGGCGGCTCGCCGGTCACGGTGGAAGTGCGCACCGAGGCCAGCGCGCTGGCCTCCGGCGGCATGCCCTCGCGCTACGACTTCCGCGGCCAGCCCCAGCCCGAGGGCAGCATCGACCGCGCCGGCCTGCTGACCACGGTGCAGCTGCCGCTCGGCGAGTGGGTCACCGTCGCCAGCGACGGCGGCAGCGAGCGCCGCAGCGAACGCGGCGTGCTGTCCAGCGCCGAGATCGCGCGTGACCGGCGCTACGTGGTGCAGATGCGCGTCACGCTGCCCTGATCCCATCGACCCGCGGCGCCGACGCGCGGCACCGCTGCCGCGCTCAGCCCGCGGTACCGACGGCCAGCCGGTCCCGGCCGCCGCGCTTGGCCTCGTAGAGCGCGGCGTCTGCCGCGTCGGTGAGGGCCTTGGGCTCGATCGACTTGCCCGCCACCCGCACGGCCACGCCGATGCTCAGCGTCACCACGCCGTCGGTCGGCGACGCCGGGTGCTCGATCGCGGCGTCGCGCAGCGCCTGCAGGCAGCGCTGCGCGACGGCCCGCGCGCCATCGATCGATGTGCCCGGCAGCAGCACCGCGAACTCCTCGCCGCCGTAGCGCGCCACGATCTCGCCGCCGCGCCGCGCGCAAGCGGTGATGAGCTCGGCCACGCGGCGCAGGCAGTCGTCGCCGGCGGGGTGGCCGTAGCGGTCGTTGTAGAGCTTGAAGTGGTCGATGTCGATCATCAGCAGCGCCAGCGGCTGGCGTGCCCGCGCGCTGCGCGCCCACTCGCGGGCCAGGCAGTCGTCGAAATGGCGCCGGTTGCCCACCCCGGTCAGCGCATCGGTCGTCGACAGCTGCTGCAGCCGCGCGTGGGCCAGCTCGATCTCCGCCTCGGCCTCCTTGCGGCGCGTCACGTCGCGGTGCGTGCCGACCACCCGCAGCGGCTGCCCGTCCGCGCTGCGGTCGACGACCACCGCATGGCTCTGCACCCAGATCCAGTGGCCCGCGCGATGCCGCATGCGGTGCTCGCACTGGAAGGCCGGCGCCGCGCCGCCCAGGTGAGCCTGCAGCGCGGCCCGCACCTGCGGCCAGTCGTCGGGATGGATCAGCGTGCGCCAGTCGGTGGTGCGCGGCCCGGCCTCGTCGGCGGCATGCCCCAGCATCTCGAGTTCGCGCGCGTTCGCGGTCCAGGCGCTGGAGGGCACGTGGATGTCCCAGAGGCCGAGGTTGCCGCCGCGCAGCACCAGGTCCAGCAGCTCCGCGCTGCGCTGCCGCTCGCGCTGCGCCTCGGCCGAGGTCTGCGCCAGTTCGGCCGCCTGCTGCTGCGCCAGGCGCGTGTGCGCACGCAGCGCCAGCAGCGCCGCGGTCTGGCGTGCCAGGGCCTGCAGCGCCGCGGCCTGGGCCGGCGCCAGCATGCGTGGCTGCGTGTCGATGACGCACACCGTACCCATCGGCAGCCCGCCCTCCACGAGGATCGGTGCGCCGGCGTAGAAGCGGATGTGCGGCGGCCCGGTGACCAGCGGGTTGTCGGCGAAGCGCGGGTCGGCATGGGCATCCGGGATCGTGAACACCGCGTCCGGCTGCAGCAGCGCGTGGTCGCAGAAGGCCAGGTCGCGCGGGGTCTCCTGGGCCTCGAGGCCGACGCGGGCCTTGAACCACTGGCGTTCGGCGTCGACCAGCGAGATCAGCGCGATCGGCGCGCCGCAGATCTGCGAGGCCAGCGCCACGATGTCGTCGTAGGCGCCTTCGGGCAGGCTGTCGAGGATCTCGAAGCGGCGCAGGTGCGCCACACGATCGGCGTCGTTCTTGGCGCGGGCGGCGGGAACAGCGGGCATGTCGACGGACGGCCTGGCGGCCGGAGCATCACGACGATCGAGGATAGCCGGCGACGTGGCGCCTGTCGGCAAGCGCTTGCAACACCGGTCCGGCACCCGGGCAAACCCTTGCTGCGCCTATCGATCGGTGGCACACGGCTTGCGCCACGTCGAGCATGCACGTCTGTTCGCCCGACCCTGCCGCCCTGCCGCCCGCCTCGGCGGCGCCTCGGGCCGTGCCGCGCCACGACGGCACGCCGTGGCAGGACCGTCTCACGCTGCTGCTCGAATCGACCGGGGACGGCATCTTCGGCATCGACATCGACGGCTGCTGCACTTTCATGAACCGCGCCGCCGCCCAGGGTCTGGGCTACTGCACCGAAGAGGTGCTCGGCCGCAACATGCATGCGCTGATCCACCACTCGCACGGCAACGGTGCGCATTACGCCGAGGCGGACTGTCCGATCTTCAATGCCTTCCGCCGCGGGCTGCCGTGCCGCATCGACCATGAGGTGCTGTGGCGCGCCGACGGCAGCTCCTTTCAGGCCGAGTACTCGTCCTATCCCATCGTCGAGGCCGGCGCGGTGGTGGGTGCGGTGGTCACCTTCGTCGACATCACCGCGCGCAAGCAGGCCGAGGAGCAGCTGGTGCGCGCCAAGCGCGAGCTCGAACGCACCAACGACCGGCTGGAGCAGCGTGTCGCCGAGCGCACCCGCGCGCTCAGCGACGCGCTCGCGCAGCGGCGTCGGCTCTCGGCCTACCTGGAGACGGTGCGCGAAGAGGAGCGCACCCGCATCGCGCGCGAGATCCACGACGAGCTCGGCTCGCTGCTGGTGGCGCTCAAGATGGATGTCAACTGGCTCGAGAAACGTGTCGCCGACCGCACGCCGCTGGCCGCCAAGTGCGAAGGGATGGGCGCGTTGATCGACACCGCGGTCGACAAGGTCGGCCGCATCATCACCGACCTGCGGCCCAGCATCCTCGATCACCAGGGCCTGTGGGCCGCGCTGGAGTGGCAGGCCCAGGAGTGGCTGGAGAGCGCCGAGCTGGAGGCCGACATCCAGGTGCACGTGGCCGCCGGCGTCGCGCCGCCCGAGGGCGGGTCGGCGATCGCGGTGTTCCGCATCTTCCAGGAGCTGCTGTCGAACATCGCGCGGCACGCGAAGGCGCGTCGTGTCGGCATCCGCATCGTGGTCGATGCGCCGCCCGAGCCGGTGCTCTACCTCGATGTGCGCGACGATGGCGTCGGCACCACCCCCGAGGCGCTGAACGATCCGCGCAGCTACGGCGTGATGGGCATGCGCGAGCGCGCGGCGCATTTCGGCGGGCGCCTCACGATCGACAGTGCGCCCGGCCAGGGCACGCTGGTGCGGCTGGTGATGCCGCTCGCGCCGGAGGAGCGGCCATGATCCGCGTCGTCATCTGCGACGACCACGTGATCGTGCGCCAGGGCATCAAACAGATCCTGGCCGACGCCGGGGACATCGCGCTGGCCGGCGAGGCCGGCAACGGCCCCGACGCGATGGCCCTGGTGCGCGCCGGCGCCGCCGCCGGCACGCCGCCCGACGTGGTGCTGCTCGACATCGCGATGCCACAGCGCGACGGACTCGACGTGCTGAAGTCGCTGAAGGCCGAGTTCCCCAGGTTGCCGGTGCTGATGCTCAGCACCTATCCCGACCGGCAGTACGCGGTGCGCAGCCTCAAGCTCGGCGCGGCCGGCTACCTGAACAAGAGCGCCGACAGCGAGCAGATGATCGATGCCATCCGCCGGGTGGCGCAGGGCAAGCTCTTCATCACCCCCAGCGTCGCCGAGCAGCTGGCGGGCGCGGTGGGGGCCGGCATCGGCAGCAGGAAGGGCGGCGTCGGCGACGACGAGGCCCCGCTGCACGAGCGCCTGTCGCACCGCGAGTACCAGGTGTTCGGCCTGCTCGCGGCCGGCAAGAGCGTCGGCGAGATCGCCGAGCAGCTGGTGCTGTCGTCCAACACGGTGAGCACCTACCGCGCCCGCATCCTCGAGAAGACCGGGGTGCGCAACGACGTGGAGCTGGCGTTGTATGCAGTGCGGCAGGAGCTGATGCAGGTCTGACGGCGCGCGGCCGAGCGGCCGGCGACGGAGCGTGCGCTTGATCCAGGTCAGCCGCCGGCGAGTCGCGGCGCCGTTGCGCGCCGGCTGTGCGAGAGTGCGGCGTGTCCGATGCACTGGCCCGCGGGCCACCGACGCGCATGAAGCTCACCTTCCTCGGCGCCGCCGACACCGTCACCGGCTCGAAGCACCTGGTCGAGATGGGCGGCGCGCGCGTGCTGCTCGACTGCGGCCTGTTCCAGGGCTACAAGACGCTGCGTGAGCGCAACTGGGCGCCGCTGGCGGCGGCGCCGGCGCAGATCGACGCGGTGGTGCTGAGCCACGCCCACCTCGACCACTGCGGTTGGCTGCCGGTGCTGGTGAAGCAGGGCTTCAAGGGCCCGGTGTACGCCTCCGCCGCCACGCGCGACCTCGCCGAGGTGCTGCTGCTCGACAGCGCCCACCTGCAGGAGGAGGACGCACGCCGCGCCAACCGCGGCGGCTGGTCGCGCCATGCGCCGGCCCTGCCGCTGTACGGCGTGGCCGACGCCAAGCGCGCCATCGCCCGCATCGGCGTGGCCGTGGCCGGGCGCGGGGTGCGCGTCGGCGACGCCCGCATCGAGTTCACCCCCGCCGGCCACCTGCTGGGGGCGATGTCGGTGAGCGTGCGCGCGAACGGCCGCACGCTGGTGTTCTCGGGCGATCTCGGTCGCGGCGACGACCTGCTGATGCCCGCGCCGGGCCGCGTGGCGCAGGCCGATGTGCTGCTGATCGAGTCGACCTACGGCAACCGCCGCCATCCGCGAGACGACGTGCAGGCGCATCTGGGCGAGATCGTGCGCGCCACGGTGCGGCGCGGCGGCAGCGTGCTGCTGCCGTCGTTCGCCGTCGGCCGCGCGCAGGCCCTGCTGCTGGTGCTGCAGCGGCTCAAGGCGGCCGGCGAGATCCCGGCCGACCTGCCGCTATTCCTGGACAGCCCGATGGCGAGCACCGCGACCGCGCTGTACCAGCGCCACCGCAAGCTGCTGCGCATCACGCCGCGCGAGGCCGCCACGCTGACCGACGACGTGACGCTGGTCGCCGGGCCCGAGGCGTCCGAGCGCCTGACGCGCCAGCGCTGGCCCAAGGTCATCATCTCGGCCAGCGGCATGGCCACCGGCGGGCGCGTGCTGCACCACCTGAAGGCGCTGGCGCCCAACCCGCGCAACCACATCGTGTTCCCCGGCTTCCAGGTCGGCGGCACGCGCGGCGCGGCGCTGGTGGGCGGCGCGCGCGAAGTCAAGATCCACGGCGAGTACGTCGCGGTGAAGGCCGGCGTCAGCCACCTCGAAGGCTTCTCCGGCCATGCCGACGCCGACGGGCTGATGGACTGGCTGCGCGGCTTCGAGGCGCCGCCCGAGCGCTGCTTCGTCGTCCACGGCGAGCCGGCGGCGGCCGACATGCTGCGGCTGCGCATCCAGGACGAGCTGGGCTGGCGCGTGTCGGTGCCGGAACACGGCGCGGCGCTGGACCTGTGAGCGGGGTCACGCTGCCGGACGGTGCCCTCGGCCTCGCGGTGGCCCTCGGTGCCGGCCTGCTGATCGGCATCGAGCGCGAGCGCCGCAAGGGCCGCGGTCGGGACCGCGAAGCCGCGGGCCTGCGCAGCTTTGCCGTCGCGGCCGCCACCGGCGGCCTGGCGCAGTGGGTGCCGGTGCCGGGGCTGGTGATCGTCGGCGCCCTGCTGGTGGCCGGGCTGGCCGCGCTGTCGCACGCGAAGAGCCGTTCGCGCGATCCCGGTCTGACGACCGAGCTGGCGCTGTTCACCACCTACCTGATCGGCGTGCAGTCGGTCCTCTCGCCGGCCCTAGGGGCGGCCTGCGGTGCGGGGCTGGCGGTGCTGCTGGCGGCACGTGAACGCCTGCACCGCTTCGCAACCGAGCTGCTCAGCGAACAGGAGCTGCACGATGGGCTGCTGCTGACCGCGCTGGCGCTCATCGTGCTGCCCCTGATCCCGGCGCGACCGCTCGATGCCCTGGGAGGGATCGATCCCCGCCCGCTCGCCGCCCTGGTGCTGCTGATCCTGGCGATGCAGGCGGCAGGTCAGGTGGCGCTGCGTGCCCTGGGACCGCGTGGCGGCGTGCTGGCGGCCGGGCTGGTGTCGGGCTTCGTGTCGAGCACCGCCACGGTGGCCTCGCTCGGGGGCCGGGCGCGCGAGCGGCCCGAGCAGGCGGCGCTGCTGGCGGGTGGGGCGGTGTTGTCGGGTGTGGCCACCTGGCTGCAGGCATTGCTGATCAGCGTCCTGCTGTCGCCACCGGCCGCGGCGGCGCTGCTGCTGCCGGCGCTGGCCGGTGCGGCGGGCGCGTTGGCGGTCGGGCTGGTGTCGTTGCGCACGGCCGGGGTGGTGCACGCACCCCCGGCGGGCCCGCCGCGCAGCGCGCTGCGACCGCGGGAAGCTCTCGCGGTGGCACTGACGCTCGGCCTGGTCGCGCTGCTGGTGGGCAATGCGCAACGTCACTACGGCGATGTCGGACTGGAGCTGAGCGTGGTGCTCGCCGCGCTGGTCGATGCGCATGCGCCGATCGCATCGCTGGCCGCGCTGCACGCGGCGGGCGAACTGCCGACCGCGGCCCTGCTGCACGGCGTTCTGCTCGCCGTCAGCGCCAACACGGTGACGCGCTGCGGTGTGGCGATGGTGGCCGGAGGTCGTGCCTACGCACTGCGCGTCGGGCTGGCGTTGACCGTCAGCCTGACGCTCGCCTGGAGCGTCGCGTGGTGGTGAGCCGTCAGGTGCGATGGACCGCGCGGTCGGCCTGCTGCTGGCAGTCCAGGCAGTGGCGGGCCTCGGGCAGCGCACGAAGCCGCGGCAGACCGATCGGCTCGCCGCAGCGCTCGCAGTGACCGTAGCTGCCGGTGTTCAGCCGCTGCAGCGCGGCGCTCACCTCGTCGAGCTCGCGCTGCCAGTGGCTGATCAGCGTGATGTCGAGCTCGTCTTCGGCGTCGGCCGCCGCGCCTTCGCTGCCGGCGACGAAGGTGTTGCCGGTGGCCGCCGCGGGCTCGAGCAGCCGGGCGCGGTGGGCCCGCAGCTCGTCGCGCAGCCGGGCCTCGCGGGCCAGCAGGTCGTCGCGGAGGTCCGCGCAGGGTCGGGTGTTCATGCGGAGGGCCCTCGAGATTTCAATGCAGCATCAGCAGCGGCAGATTGCTGCGCACCATCACGCCCCGGGTCTGCGAGCCGAACAGCCACTCGCCGAACAGTCCGCGACCGTGCGTCACCATCACGATCAGATCGCAGCCGCGCTGGCGTGCGGCGTCCGCAATGGCGGCGTCGATCTCGTGGGCCTGCGCGAAGCAGCCTTCGAACGGAATGCCGGCGTCGCTGGCGCGCCGCTCGAACGCCGACAGCACGCCGCGCGCGTGCTCGGCCGCGACCTGGGCGTGGGTCTCCAGGTCGCGCAGGTAGCGGGCCGCGCTGTGGGTCGAACCCGCGGGGGGTGTCGGCGGCTCGGCGATGAACGCGGTGATCGACGCGCCGAGCTGGCGGGCGAAGTCGATGCTCGCCTGCATCGCGCGTTCCGACAGCGCGCTGCCGTCGACGGGAACCAGAAGGTGCTTGAACATGAGAAGGTGCCTCGATCGGAAGCCCGCCATTCATTCCAGTCTAGGAGCCGCGACGGCGCCCGGACTTGTCCAGGATCAAGTGCAGAGCCCGCGGGCGCGGGGTCCCTCGGTCGGCGTGCTTGATGCAGCGCAAGCCACGGCGCGGGGGGCTGGCTAGAGTGTTCCGGACGCGCACGGAGCGCGAGCAAGGAATCGGAGGTACTCCATGCGCCCGACGCTGACGACTCTTCGGACGGTGGGCTCCGGCGCGCCTCGCGGCGTCGGCCCCGCCGGGCTCCAGGAACCGACCCGCAGCCTGTTGCGGCACCGCTTGATCGACCTGGAGCGCCGTCTGGTGGACATGGCCGAGACGATCACCACCCGCCTGTGCGATCGTGCGGCCATCACCGCATCCGCCGCGCTGCGGCCCGACGCGGTCGTGCTCGGCGAGGTGCGCGCGGCGCTTGCCCGGTTCGAGACCGGGCGCTATGGCCATTGCGTCGAATGCGGCGCACCGATCGAGCCGGCGCGCCTGATCGAGCGGCCACACGCCGGCCGCTGCGAGGATTGCGAGCACGAGCACCATGCCGGGCGTGCGGCCTGTTCATGAACAGCCGCGGTCCGCGGCCTCGGGCCGGGTGAGCGGCGCGAAGGCCCGCTGGCGCCGCACGGCGGGCGCGGCGGCGCTTGCCGCGGCCGGTGCGTCAGTGCTGCTGACGTCGTGTGCCCACCCGAAGGCGCCCGATGCGGACCCGCCGCGCCTGCCGCCGGCGAGCTTCGCGCCGGCCCTGCGGCAGGGCCTGTCGGCGGCGGTGGGCGTGTTCGGTGTCGGCCTGGAGTATTCGGCCGCCGAACTGCAGACGCCCGAGGTCCGGCGCCGCGTCGGCGCGGGACGCGTGGCCGACCGCATCGGCGCCGGTTTCGTGATCTCCGGCGCCGAGGGCCTGATCGTCACGGCCTCGCATGCGGTGGCCGGCAGCCAGCGCATCGCGGTGCGGCTGCCCGACCGGCGCATCGTCGCCGCCACGCTGGTGGGCGAGGACGAGATGGCCGACATCGCGCTGCTGCGTGTGCCGCTCGTGCTCCCGGAGCCGCCGCCGCAGGGCCGTTCGGCGGCGCTGCGGCCGGGCGACTGGGTGCTGGCGGTGGGTGAGCCCTACGGACTGAACCGGTCGGTGGTGGCCGGCATCGTCGGGGGGACCGACCGTCATTTCGCGGAGGACCAGGAGCTGCTGTTCATCCAGAGCGACCTCGCCCTCAACCCGGGCAATTCGGGCGGACCGCTGCTCGACGGCAGCGGCGCGATCGTCGGCATGAACACCCGCACCGTCGTCGGCTCCGAGGGCTCCGGCGGCGTGAGCCTGTCGATCCCGATCGAGATCGTGATGCAGATCGTCGGCGAGCTGCGCGACCAGGGTCACGTTGCCCGGCCTCGGCTGGGCGCCGAGTTCGACGACGTGGCGCCCTTCGTCGCGCTGGACGCACGCCGGGCCTATGCGTCCGGGGCGCGCGTCGGCGAGGTCGGGCCGGACTCGCTGGCCGAGCGCATCGGCCTGCAGGCGGGCGACATCATCGTCGGCATGAACGGCCGTCCCATCGGCCACAGCGGCGACCTGGCGCGGGCGCTGCTGGCCTGGCGCTCGGTCAGCGGCACGACGCTGACCGTGTTCCGCGGGCAGGCCTACCTGGAGCTGCGCCTGCAGTAGGCTGCCGTGTAGGGCCTCCCCTACAAAACATCGCCGCCGCGCACGATCGCGCGTGGAACGCGCCGTCCCTAGCATCGATCCCGAGCCACAACGCAAGGGGTGCCCGATGAGTGATGCGCGCGATATCGACCCGTACGATGCCGACCGGCCGCTGCTGATGCGGTGCAGCTGCGGCCGCCACGGCTCTGCCGCCGAGCACGCGGCCGACGACGCCAGCACCGAGCTGCGCCGCCGCAGCGAGACGGCCGACTTCGAGGCCGACTCGAATGCCTTCGTCGAGGCCACGCTGGTGAAGGCGCTGTTCCCGCAGGACGCGGTGCGGCGCCGCTTCCTGCGCGCGGTGGGCAAGGGCACGGCGATGGCGGCCATTGCCAGCGTGCTGCCGATCGCCCCGCTGCAGGCCCTGGCGCAGGCCGCCGCGGTGCCCGAGAAGAAGGACCTGAAGATCGGCTTCATCCCGATCACCTGCGCCACGCCGCTGATCATGGCCCACCCGCTGGGCTTCTATTCGAAGCAGGGCCTCAACGTGCAGGTGGTCAAGACGGCCGGCTGGGCGCTGATCCGCGACAAGATGCTCAACAAGGAGTACGACGCCACGCACTTCCTGAGCCCGATGCCGCTGGCCATCAGCATGGGCGTGGGTTCCAACGCCACGCCGATGAACGTGGCGACGATCCAGAACACCAACGGCCAGGCGATCACGCTGCACGTCAAGCACAAGGACAGGCGCGACCCGAAGGACTGGAAGGGCTTCAAGTTCGCGGTGCCGTTCGAGTACTCGATGCACAACTTCCTGCTGCGCTACTACGTGGCCGAGGCCGGGCTGGACCCGGACCGCGACATCCAGATCCGCGTGGTGCCGCCGCCGGAGATGGTGGCCAACTTGCGCGCCGGCAACATCGACGGCTACCTCGGCCCGGACCCGTTCAACCAGCGCGCGGTGTTCGAGGAGGTGGGTTTCCTGCACCTGCTGACCAAGGACCTGTGGAACGGCCATCCGTGCTGCGCCTTCGGCACCAGCACCGAGTTCATCCAGCAGAACCCCAACACCTTCGCGGCGCTCTACCGCGCGGTGCTCACCGCCGCGGCGATGGCGCGCAAGCCCGAGAACCGCGAGCTGATCGCCAAGGTGATCTCGCCGCAGGCCTACCTGAACCAGCCCGAGACGGTGGTGGCGCAGGTGCTGACCGGCCGGTTCGCCGACGGCCTGGGCAACGTGAGGAACGTGCCCGACCGCGCCGACTTCGACCCCATCCCCTGGCAGAGCATGGCCGTGTGGATGCTCACGCAGATGAAGCGCTGGGGCTACGTGAAGGGCGACGTGAACTACCGGCAGATCGCCGAGAAGGTGTTCCTGCTGACCGACGCCAGGAAGACGATGAAGCAGCTCGACCAGAAGGTGCCCGACGGCGCGTACCCGAAGTTCACCATCATGGGCAAGGTGTTCGACCCCGAGCAGCCCGAGCCCTACCTCGGCAGCTTCGCGATCAAGCGCACCTGAGCGGATCGGACGGCCATGAACGGAACCCGTTCGCTCGACCTGCGCGCCGGCCTGCTGTCTGCGCTGATCCTCGTGCTGCTGCTGACCGTGTGGCAGCTCGCCACGCGGCCGGCGGCGGGCAGTGCGGCGGCGCCGGCTGCGACGATGACGCCGGAACAGATCGAGTACGCCCGCCTGCTCGGCAAGGAGCCGGGGGCCGAGGCCGGCCCGACCGCCGGCCGCTCCGGCTTCCCGACACCGGCCCAGCTCGGCAGCAAGGTGGTCGAGCACCTGTCGCGCCCGTTCTACGACAACGGCCCGAACGACAAGGGGATCGGCCTGCAGCTCGCCTATTCGCTGGGGCGGGTGGGGCTGGGCTTCGCGCTGGCGGCCCTGGTCGCGATCCCGCTGGGCTTCCTGATCGGCATGAGCCCGCTGGTCTACCGAGCGCTCGATCCGTTCATCCAGGTGCTCAAGCCGATCTCGCCGCTGGCCTGGATGCCGCTGGCGCTCTACACCATCAAGGACTCGTCGATCAGCGGCATCTTCGTGATCTTCATCTGCTCGGTCTGGCCGATGTTGATCAACACCGCCTTCGGCGTGGCCGGCGTGCGGCGCGAATGGCTCAACGTGGCCAGGACGCTGGAGGTGAGCCCGTTGCGCAAGGCCTTCGAGGTGATCCTCCCGGCGGCGGCGCCCACCATCCTGACGGGCATGCGCATCAGCATGGGCATCGCCTGGCTGGTGATCGTGGCGGCCGAGATGCTGGTCGGCGGCACCGGCATCGGCTACTTCGTGTGGAACGAGTGGAACAACCTGTCGCTCACCAACGTGATCTTCGCCATCCTGGTGATCGGCGTGGTCGGCATGCTGCTGGACCTGCTGTTCGCGCGGGCGCAGAAGGCGGTGACGTATGTGGACTGATGCGGCTGCTTCGGTGCGGGGCCCGAGGGCGGCGGACTGCCCCTCGCTGCACTGTGCTGCTCGCCAGCGCAGCGACAGCGGCCCTGCCCACGCCCTTGCCGGCTCGGTATCGGCAAGCCCGGCGCCCAAGACTGGCCCATGCCCATGAACTCACCCACCCCTTTCCTCAAGATCGAGGGCCTGGCCAAGACCTACCCCGGCTCCACCGAACCGGTGTTCGACAGCGTCAACTTCGGCATCGCGAAGGGCGAGTTCGTCTGCATCGTCGGCCACAGCGGCTGCGGCAAGACCACGATCCTCAACGTGCTCGCGGGCCTGGAGCAGGCGAGCGCCGGCCACGTGTTCATGGACGGCCGCGAGGTCGCAGGACCGAGCCTCGAGCGTGGCGTGGTCTTCCAGGGCCATGCGCTGATGCCCTGGCTCAGCGTGCGCCGCAACATCGCCTTCGCAGTGCGCAGCAAGTGGCCCGACTGGGCCGCGTCGCAGGTCGAGGCGCAGGTCGAGAAGTACGTGACGATGGTCGGCCTGGGGCATGCCATCGACAAGAAGCCGTCGGCCCTGTCGGGCGGCATGAAGCAGCGCGTGGGCATCGCGCGCGCCTTCGCGATCGAACCCAAGATGCTGCTGCTCGACGAACCCTTCGGTGCGCTCGACGCGCTGACGCGCGGCAGCATCCAGGACGAACTGCTGAAGATCTGCGCCGAGACGCACCAGACCGTCTTCATGATCACGCACGACGTCGACGAGGCCATCCTGCTGGCCGACAAGATCCTGCTGATGAGCAACGGCCCGCAAGCGCGGGTGGCGGAAATCGTGCGCAACACCATGCCGCGCGACCGCCAGCGCGCCACGCTGCACCACGACCCGCAGTACTACCGCATCCGCAACCATCTGGTCGATTTCCTGGTGGCGCGATCGAAGGACCTGGCGCACGGTCGTGCGCCGGCGTATCCACCCGACGTGCATCCGGGCGTCGATGCCTCGCCGGAGGCCGACACCGAACCCGCCGCGCTGGTCACCGGCGTGGCCTCGCCGAACCGAGTGCCGCTGCAGCGGGTGGTGTGAGCGACGTCATCCACTCGTCCACGCGCGCCCTCGATCACCCCTCCCTTTGTCCCACCCCACCGGAGCACGCCATGAGCCGTCTCGAAGTCACTGAAAAGATCGTCGCCACCAAGGTGGCCAAGGGCCTGAAGTGGTCCGATATCGCCGCCAAGGTCGGCCTCAGCAAGGAATGGACGACGGCGGCCTGCCTCGGCCAGATGACGCTGACCAAGGAGCAGGCCGGCATCGTCGGCGAGATCTTCAGCCTCAGCGATGCCGAGCAGAAGTGGCTGATGGTGGTGCCCTACAAGGGCTCGCTGCCCACCACCGTGCCCACCGACCCGCTGATCTACCGCTTCTACGAACTGGTCAGCGTGTACGGCACGACCTTCAAGGAGCTGATCCACGAGGAGTTCGGCGACGGCATCATGAGCGCGATCGACTTCAAGATGGACCTGCAGCGCGAGTCCGACCCGAAGGGCGACCGCGTGTCGATCACGATGTCCGGCAAGTTCCTGCCGTACAAGACCTATTGAGGGTTCCCCCCGTTGCGGCGTCTCCTCCACACGAAGGCGCGTCCCGTCACCCTTGCCATCAGACCCCGCTCATGACCACCGAGACCCGACCGCCCGTTCCGCCCTTCACCGTGGAGAGCGCAATCCGGAAGGTGCGCCTGGCCGAGGACGCCTGGAACACCCGCGATCCCGACGTGGTGGTGCGCGTCTACACCGAGGACACGCGCTGGCGCAACCGAAGCGAGTTCCCGTTCGGCCGCGAACAGGTGCGTGCCTTCCTGCAGCGCAAGTGGGCCAAGGAGCTGGACTACCGGCTGATCAAGGAGCTGTGGGCCTGCGACGGCCCGCGCATCGCGGTGCGCTTCGCCTACGAATGGCGCGACGACTCGGGCCAGTGGTTCCGCAGCTACGGCAACGAGAACTGGGAGTTCACGCCGCAAGGCCTGATGGCACGCCGCTACGCGAGCATCAACGACCTGCCGATCGCGGAGGGCCAGCGTCTCTTCAAGTGGCCGCTCGGACGGCGCCCCGACGATCACGCCGGCTTGAGCGAACTGGGGCTCTGACGCGGCGGCGTCGCTCGCGGGCGCCGCGCGTTCAGCGGGGTGGCGGCGCCTCGGTCGGGAAGTGGCGCCCGGTCCATTCCTTCATGCCGCCGTCCACATAGCTCACGTTGGTGTAGCCCTGCGCCTGCAGCATCGCGGCCAGCTTGCTGGAGCGGTTCTGCGTGCGGCAGATCAGCAGCACCGGCCGGGCCGGGTCGCGCGGGATCTCGGACTGCCGCTCCTTGATCTGGCTCAGCGGCAGGCGCAGCGCCCCCGGGGCGATGCCGGTCGCGGCGTGCTCGTCCGGTTCGCGGATGTCGATCAGCAGGGCCTGGCCGGCGGCCGCGGCGGTGCGCGCCGTTTCCAGGTCGACCTTCGGTGCGGCCGGCAGCGCCTGCGCGCGGGTGGCGGCCGGCAGGGTCAGCACGGCGCAGGCCGCCGCCTGCAACAGCGCGCGCCGTGCGATGCGGGTGTGCGAACTCGGGGTCGGGGTCATGGCGCCTCCTGATCGGCCTTGCGCTGGCGCCACAGCTTACGCCTGCGCGGACGGCGGGCGCGGCACCAGTTCGCGCTGCACGGCCAGGGCGGTGGCGCGCGGCACGATCGGGCGGCCGCGCGCCTCCAGGTGGGCGCGCGTGAACGCGGCACCGAACAGCAGGATCAGCGACGAGTAGTTGACCCACACCAGCAGCAGCACCAGCGAGCCGGCCGCGCCGTAGGCCGAGCCGGTGGCGGTGTGGGTGAGGTAGAGCGCGATCAGCGAGCGCCCGATCGTGAACAACCCCGCGGTGACGGCTGCGCCCATCCACACGTCGCGCCAAGCCAGCACCACGTCGGGCAGGATGCGGAACATCGCGGCGAACAGCAGCGTCACCACCCCCAGCGACAGGCCGATGTCCAGCAGGCCCAGCGTCCACGCCGGCACCGGCAGCCAGGCCTCGGCGAACACCATCACCGCACGCACCGCCACGCTGAGCAGCAGCGAGACCAGCAGCACGAAGCCGATCGCCAGCACCACCGTGAGCGACAGCACGCGGCTCTTGATCAGCAGCAGCAGCGTGTTGCGTGAGGGGCTGGGCGCGACCGACCAGATCGCGTTGAGCGACTTCTGCAGCTGCGCGAATACCGTGGTCGCGCCCAGCAGGATCAGCCCGAAGCCCAGCAGCGTGGGCCACAGGCCGTTGCGCTCGAAGCGCGCGCCGGCCACCGCCGACTGCACGAAGCCGGCGGCCTGCGCGCCGATCACGGCCTCGAGCTGCGCCATCAGCTGGCCCTGCGCGGCCTGCTCGCCGAGCACCAGGCCGATGACCGCGATCGCGACGATGACCACCGGCGCGATCGAGAACACCGTGAAGAAAGCCAGCGCCGCGGCGTACACGAAGGCCTGGCTGTCGAGCCAGTAGCGGGCCGCGCTGCGGACGACGGCGAACCAGTCGCGGAGGAGCTCGGGCATGGGCGCATTGTGCCGCCGTGCCCGGGCACCGGCCCGGCCTACATCACGGTGGCGTGCGGATGCAGCGGGTGGTCCAGCGTGTCGGCGATCAGCCGCAGCGCGGCGTCGCAGTCCTCGCGCGTCAGCGGGCCGCCGAGGCAGATGCGCACCGCGTCCGGCGGATCGCCGTCGGTCGAGAAGGCGGCGCTGGCCACCACGCCGACGCCCTGGGTGCGCAGGTAGGACGCGAACTCCACCGTGCTCCACGACGAGGACAGCGGCAGCCAGAGGTGGAAGCCCTCCGGCTGCGCCTGCACCGCGTGGCGCGCCAGGTGGCGGGCCGCCATCGCCTGCCTGGCGATCGACTCGTTGCGGATCGCCTGCAGCATCGCCTGCGCGCTGCCGTCGACGACCCAGCGGGTGGCCAGCGCATTGGTCACCGGCGACGCCATCACCGTGGTGGCGCGCAGCGCGCCGGCCAGCCGCTGGGCCTGGCGCTCGCTGGGTGCGCTGACGTAGGCGGTGCGCAGGCCCGCGCCGAGGCACTTGCTGAAGCCGGTGACGTAGTAGGTGAGCTCCGGCGCCAGCAGCGCCAGCGGCGGCGGCACCTCGCGCGGCAGCATCGAGTAGGCGTCGTCCTCGATGATCGGTACGCTGTAGCGCAGCGCGATGTCGGCCAGCGCCTCGCGCCGCCGCTTCGAGGTGGTGAGCGTGGTCGGGTTCAGCAGTGTCGGGTTGCAGTACAGCGCCCTGGGCTTGAGGGTCTTGCAGGCCTGTTCGAAGTCGGCCGCGCTCGGGCCTTCGTCGTCGAGCGCCAGCGCGTGCAGCTGCACGCCGAGCTGGGTGGCGATCGCCTTGATACCCGGGTAGGTGAGCGACTCCACGCACACCAGCTCGCCCGGCCGCGCCAGCTGCGACACCAGCGCGGCCAGCGCGCTGTGGATGCCGGGGCAGACCAGCACGCGCTCGGCGCTGCCGTCCGGCAAACGGTGGCGCAGCCACTGCACTGCGGCGTCCTTGTCCTCGGGCGAGCCGCCGAAGTCCTGGTAGCGCATCAGCGTGTACAGGTCGCTGCGGGCCATCAGCTCGCGGGCGCTGTCGCGCAGGCGCTCGACCAGCGCCGGGTCCTCGGGCTCCGGCGGCAGGTTCATCGTCATCTCCGCGCCGCTGCCGCCGCGCAGCGGCACGGCCGGGCTGCGCCCGCGCACGTAGGTGCCCATGCCGGGGCGCGAATCGATCAGCCCGCGCTTGCGGGCCTCGCCGTAGGCCCGCGCCACGGTCGTGTAGTTGAGCCGCAGGCTGTCGGCCAGCTGGCGCAGCGTGGGCAGGCGCTCCTGCGCGCCGAGCCGGCCGGTGCGCAGGTCCTCGGCGATCAGGTCGGCGATCAGCAGGTAGGCGGGCCGGTCGCTGCCCTCGAGTCGGCGCAGCCAGTGCTGCATGGGTTTGGCGGCGGCCATGGGATTGGAGGGCAAGGGCAGGCGGTCGGGATGGGGCATTGATTGCATCGTTCGTGCCATCACCGGGTTGCCAGCGGCGAGCGACGGCGCCCAGGCGCGGTGCGCCGCAGGCCGTTGATCGGAGGCATTGATCGCATCGCGGCGCCTCACGCCGGTGCGTGCATCCCCCTGAGGAAAAGGGGCATTGCCACGCTCCGGCGTGCCCTCAAAAAAAAGGGGGGCGACGGCGACCGCACGGCGGCTTCTTGATCGCTCCTTGATCGCATCGCCGGGCTGCGCGGCGGGGCTGCCGTGGCACACCGCGTGCAAAGAACGGGCTGCGCTCAGCGCCTTTGATTCCTCCTTCGACCCTGTCAACCGCCAACCGCCAACGGAGTCCGCCATGCCCAAAGTCACCCGCCCCGCCAACGAGAAAGGCGAGTTCCTCGTCGACTACGAAGAGAAGGTCTTCGAGGACGTGAAGGCCGCCCCGGGCGAGAAGGCCCTGGTCACCTTCCACACCGTCGCCTTCGAAGGCTCGATCGGCTTCGTCAACCTGCTGCAGGCCACGCGGCTGCAGCGCAAGGGCTTCGAGACCTCGGTGCTGCTCTACGGCCCCGGCGTGACGCTGGGTGTCAAGCGCGGCTTCCCGACGCTGGGCGACGAGGCCTTCCCCGGCCACCAGAACTTCAACAACCAGATCGCCAAGTTCATCGCCGAGGGCGGCAAGGTCTACGCCTGCCGCTTCGCGCTGCAGGCGCTGTACGGCCACGGCGAGGGCGCGCTGATCGAGGGCATCCGCCCGATCAGTCCGCTGGACGTGCTGGACATCATCCTGCTGCACCGCAAGGCCGACGCCTTCATTCTCGACACCTGGACACTTTGATGACGTCCACCCCCGTTGCGGCTGCGCCGCTCCCCCTCGAGGGGGCGACGCCAGTGGCCCGGCCTGCGCCTTCGCGTTGCGGCGCAGTGGAGTCGTCGAGATGAGCGCTCCTCGCATCGTCCGCGCCGCGGCGGTCCAGATCGCGCCCGACCTCGAGCGGCCCGAGGGCACGCTCGAGCGCGTGCTCGCGGCCATCGACGAGGCGGCCGGACGCGGCGCGCGGATCGTGGTGTTCCCCGAGACGTTCGTCCCCTACTACCCCTACTTCTCCTTCGTGCTGCCGCCGGTGCTGCAGGGCGCGCCGCACCTGCGGCTGATGGAGCACGCGGTGGGGGTGCCCGGGCCGGTCACGCAGGCGGTCGGCGAGCGGGCCCGCGCGCGCGGCATCGTCGTCGTGCTCGGCGTCAACGAGCGCGACCACGGCAGCCTCTACAACACCCAGCTGGTGTTCGACGCCGACGGCGCGCTGATCCTGAAGCGCCGCAAGATCACACCGACCTACCACGAGCGCATGGTCTGGGGCCAGGGCGACGGCGCCGGGCTGAAGGTGGTGGACAGCGCGGTCGGCCGCATCGGCGCGCTGGCCTGCTGGGAGCACTACAACCCGCTGGCCCGCTACGCGCTGATGACGCAGCACGAGGAGATCCACTGCGCGCAGTTCCCCGGCTCGATGGTCGGGCAGATCTTCGCCGACCAGATGGCGGTGACGATCCGTCACCACGCGCTGGAGTCGGGCTGCTTCGTGATCAACGCGACCGGCTGGCTCACCGATGCGCAGATCGCGGCCATCACGCCCGACCCGGGCCTGCAGAAGGCGTTGCGCGGCGGCTGCCACACCGCCATCGTCTCGCCCGAAGGCAAAGACCTGTGCGCGCCGCTGACCGAAGGCGAGGGCATCGTCGTCGCCGACCTCGACATGGCGCTGATCGCCAAGCGCAAACGCATGATGGACTCGGTGGGCCACTACGCGCGCCCCGAGCTGCTGAGCCTCCTGATCGACGACCGACCGGCCACGACCTCGACGTCGATGACCGCGGCCGCCATCGCCCCTGCCGTTCCCGCGACCTTCCGGAGTTCCGCCCATGAGCACGCCGCCCCTCAGCATCGCACCGCCCCTGTCGCCGGAGAGCCGCCGGCTGATGACCGAGCTGCAGTCCTTCGGGTTGCGGCTGGCTGAGCCCGGCTCGCCGAACGCCGGCGTCGCCAGCCGGCGCGGCGGCGCCGGGCCGTCGGACCACAAGGCGGTGACGGTGGACGGCCACACGATCATGGTGCCGGTGCACACCCAGGGCGCCTGGGCCTCGCCCTTCGTCGCCGAGGCGCCCGACGCCGGCGGCACGAGCCGGCTGACGCGCGGCAGCATCCCGATCGCGCGCATCGCCTTCCCGAAGGCGCCGCGCTTCTACGCGCTGCAGACCTTCGACGGCGTGCCGTACTCGCACATCGCCACGCTGCACGGCGCCGACGTGCTGGCGACCACGGTGCTGCAGACCTGCATCCGCTACGAGAGCCGGCGCAAGACCTGCAAGTTCTGCGCGATCGGCCAGAGCCTCGCGGCCGGCCGCACGGTGGCGCACAAGACGCCCGAGCAACTGGCCGAGGTGGCGCGCGCCGCGGTGCTGCTCGACGGCGTGAAGCACATGGTCATGACCACCGGTACGCCGCCGACGCCGGACCGCGGCGCGCAGATCCTGTGCGACAGCGCCTTCGCGATCCGCGCGGCGGTCGACCTGCCGATCCAGGCGCAGTGCGAGCCGCCCGACACCGACCGGTGGTTCGCGCGCATGCAGGCCGCCGGCATCGACACGCTGGGCATGCACCTGGAGGTGGTCACGCCCGCGCTGCGCGAGCAGCTGATGCCGGGCAAGGCCACGGTGCCGGTCGAGCGCTACCTGGAGAGCTTCGAGGCGGCGGTCGGCGTGTTCGGCCGTGGCCAGGTGTCGACCTACATCCTGGCCGGCCTGGGCGACACGCGCGAGGCCATCCTCGCGATCGCCGAGAAGCTGGTGGCGCTGGGCGTCTACCCCTTCGTCGTGCCCTTCGTGCCGATCAGCGGCACGCCGCTGGAAGACCACGCGCCGCCGAGCCCCGAGTTCATGCGCTCGGTGCTGGAGCCGCTGGGCGCGCTGGTCAGCGCCGGCGGGCTGCGCTCGGCCGACATCAAGGCGGGTTGCGGCAAGTGCGGCGCGTGCTCGTCGTTGTCGGTCTACGAATCATGATGCGCACCGCTCCCACGGCCCCCGAGCCGATGTGCGACCTGCCCACCGCCTTCACCCCCTGCGAGTTCCGCGTCAAGTGGGCCGACGGTGCCTGGGAGATCAACGAGGCGCGGCGCCTGCGCCGCCTGGTGTTCTGCATCGAGCAGGGCCTGTTCGGCGGCGGCGACGACATCGACGCGATCGATGCGCATGCGCAGCCGCTGGTGGCGCTGTCCTGTGTGGGCGGCATGAGCGACCAGGTGGTCGGCACGGTGCGCATCCATCCTGGACAGGACGAGGGCGACGAGGGCGTGTGGTGGGGCTCGCGCCTCGCGGTGCACCCGGCTTTCCGCAGCCACGGCCGACTCGGCGCGACACTGATCCGGCTGGCGGTGAGCAGCGCACGCGCGCGCGGCGCACACCTCTTCCTGGCGCACGTGCAGGCGCAGAACCGCCCGCTGTTCGAGCGGCTGCACTGGCAGTGGCTGAAGGACGAGACGCTGCACGGCCGCCCGCACGGCCTGATGCAGGCCGATCTGGCGCAGTACCCGCCCTGCCACGATCCGCTGACCGGCTACGTGGCGCAGAGCCGGGTCCGCGCCTGACGGGGGCCGCATGGAGGATGCAATGCTGGGCCAGGGGGGGCTCGACGGGCTCGCCTCGGCGTTGCTGCGCGGGCGCGGCTTCGCACACAAGCGCGACATCAGCGACGTGGTGTCGGCGCTGTCGGCCGCGCTGCCCGGCGGCACCGCCGCGCTGGGCCAGGCGGTGGGCGTCGGCGACGACTGCGCGGCGATCCCCGACGGCGAGGGCGGCTACCTGCTGTTCGCGATCGAGGGCTTCGTCGACGACTTCGTGCAGCGCATGCCCTGGTTCGCCGGCTACTGCGGCGTGATGGTCAACGTGAGCGACATCTGCGCGATGGGCGGGCGGCCGGTCGCCGTGGTCGACGCGCTGTGGAGCCGCGGCATGGAGCCCGGCCGGCAGGTGCTCGAGGGCCTGGCGGCCGCCTCGCAGCGCTATGGCGTGCCGATCGTCGGCGGCCACAGCAACAACCAGGCGGTCGGCGGCCAGCTCGCGGTGGCGATCCTCGGCCGGGCGAAGACGCTGCTGACGAGCTTCAATGCCCGCCCCGGCGACACACTGGTGATGGCGATCGACCTGCGCGGCGCCTACCAGGAGCCCAACCCCTACTGGGACGCGTCGACGAGCGCGCCGGCCGAGCGCCTGCGCGCCGACCTCGAGCTGCTGCCGGCGCTGGCCGAGAGCGGCCTGTGCGATGCGGCCAAGGACATCAGCATGGCCGGCGCCGTGGGCACGGCACTGATGCTGCTGGAGTGCTCGCAGGTCGGCGGCGTGATCGATGTGCAGGCGATCCCGCGCCCGCCCGGCGTGCCGCTGCTGCGCTGGCTGCAGTCCTTTCCGAGCTACGGCTACGTGTTCAGCGTGCGGCCGGCGCAGGTGGCCGCGGTGGCGCGGCATTTCGAGTCGCAGGGCATCGCCTGTGCCGCGGTCGGCGAGGTCACGGCGACCCCGCAGCTGCATCTGCGCGACGGCGAGACGAGCGCGCTGCTGTGGGACCTGGCGGCGCAACCCTTCATCGGCGCGCGAGCCGTCGCGCCGCGGGAGCCGGCCCATGTCTAGCCGTCGCCTGCGCATCGGCCTGCTGACCCATTCGGTCCATCCGCGCGGTGGCGTCATCCACACGCTGGAACTGGCCGATGCATTGCACGAGGCCGGCCACGAGGTGACGGTGATGGCGCCGGCGCTGCCCGGGCAGGCGCTGTTCCGCACGCCGCGTTGCGTGGTCGAACTGGTGCCGGTGGCGCCGGCGCCGACCGATCTGGCGAGCATGGTCGCGTCGCGCCGCGACGCCTGCATCGACCATCTCGCGCCGCGGCTGGAGCGCGGGCGTGGCTGGGACGTGCTGCACGCCCAGGATGGCATCGGCGGCAACGCGCTCGCGACGCTGCAGGAGCGCGGCCTGATCGACGGCTTCGTGCGCACCGTGCACCACCTCGACCGCTTCGACGACGCGCGCGTGATGGCGTGGCAGGAACGCGCCTTCCTGCGCGCGCGCCAGGTGCTGTGCGTCAGCCAGACCTGGTGCGACACGCTGCAGCGTGAGCATGGCGTGGCCGCGGCGCTGGTGCACAACGGCGTCGACCTGCGGCGCTACGGCCGCCAGCCCGGCGCGGCCGATGCGCGCGTGCGGCGCCGCTTCGGCCTGCGCGCCGGCGCCGCCCACGACGCGCCGGTCTACCTGGCGGTGGGGGGCATCGAGGAGCGCAAGAACACGGTGCGCGTGCTGCAGGCCTTTGCGGTCCTGCGGACGCGGCAGCCGCAGGCGCAGCTGGTGATCGCCGGCGGTGCCAGCCTGCTCGACCACGACCGCTATGCGCGCGAGTTCACCGACGCGCTGGCCGCCAGCGGCCTGCGCGTCGGGCCGGGGGCCGACGTGGTGATCACCGGCACCGTCGCCGACGACGAGATGCCGGCGCTGTTCCGTGCCGCCGACGTGCTGGTGATGGCCTCGCTGCGCGAGGGCTTCGGCCTGGTGGTGCTGGAGGCGCTGGCCTGCGGCACGCCGGTGGTGGTGTCGCGCCAGGCGCCGTTCACCGAGTACCTGCCGGCCGACGAACGGCACGGCGAGGCCTGCTGGGCCGACCCGCTGAATCCGCTGTCGATCGCCGACGCGATGGCGCGGGCCTGCGAACCGGAGCGCGCGGAAGCGCTGGCCCGGGCCGTGCCCGAGGTCTGCCGGCGCTACAGCTGGACGGCCAGCGCCGCACGCCACGTCGCGCTGTACCGCGCGATGCGGGCGCTGGTCGGGCATGGCCTGCCGCTCGCCGCGGCGCTGCCCACCGAACCGGCCGCGATGGACGCCGCCCCTGTCGCTTCCTGACCTCACGTTTCCTGGAGATTCGCCCCATGCCCGCGATGCATTTCCACCTGCGCTGGCCCGATCGCAGCGAGACGCGCTGCTACTCGCCGTCGCTGGTGATCAAGGACTACCTCGTCCCCGGCAGCCGCTATCCGCTGCCGGAGTTCCTGGCCCGCAGCCGCGAAGCGCTGCACATCGCCTCCGAGCGAGTGCGTGCCAAGTTCGGCTACGCCTGCTCGATGGCGATGGACCAGCTGGCGCAGATCGAGGCCACCGCCGAGCGCTTCGACGCGCAGGCCGAGGTGGAAGTGCTGCGCTTCGACGAAGCCTGACCCGAGCCAGAAGGACCCACGCCATGAACCCCAACGCAGAACACCACAGCGTCGCCATCGTCGGCGGCGGCCAGGCCGGCCTGTCGCTGAGCTACTACCTGCAGCAGCGTGGCATCGACCACATCGTGCTCGAGAAGCGCTCGCCGCTGCACGCCTGGCGCACGCAGCGCTGGGACAGCTTCTGCCTCGTCACGCCCAACTGGCAGTGCAAGCTGCCGGGCTGGGAGTACGCCGGCAGCGACCCGCACGGCTTCATGAAGAAGGACGAGATCATCGAGTACCTCGACGGGTTCGTGAAGCATGTGGCCGCGCCGGTGCGCAGCGGTCTGACGGTGCAGCGCGCCGCGACGCGCGCCGGCGGTGGTTTCGAGATCGCCACCTCGCAGGGTCGCTACAGCGCCGACCAGCTGGTGGTGGCCTCGGGCGGCTACCACCAGCCCATCATCCCGCGGCTGGCCGAGCGGCTGCCGCGCGAGCTGCTGCAGATCCACTCGGAGCAGTACCGCAATGCGCAGGCGCTGCCGCCCGGCAAGGTGCTGGTGGTGGGCAACGGCCAGTCCGGCGCGCAGATCGCCGAGGACCTGCACCTGGCCGGCCGCCAGGTGGTGATGGCCACGGGCGACGCGCCGCGCTGCGCGCGCTTCTACCGCGGCAAGGACGTGGTCGACTGGCTGGCCGACATGGGCTACTACGACATGCCGGTGCACGAGCACCCGCTGCGCGAGGGCGTGCGCGACAACACCAACCACTACGTCACCGGCCGCGACGGCGGGCGCGACATCGACCTGCGCCGCTTCGCGAACGAGGGCATGGAGCTCTACGGCCTGCTGACCGGCCTGGAGGGCGACACGCTGCACTTCAATCCCGACCTGCGCGCCAACCTCGACCACGCCGACCGCATCTACAACGGCATCAACGCCGCGATCGACAAGCACATCGAGAAGGCCGGACTCGACGCGCCGCCACCGTCGGTCTACCGGCCGGTGTGGGAGCCGGCGGCCGAGCGCACGCGGCTGTCGCTGCGCGAGTCCGGCATCGGCGCGGTGATCTGGTGCATCGGCTTCTCCCCCGACTTCAGCTGGCTCGACGCGCCGGTGTTCAACGGCCGCGGGCAGCCCGGCCACGTGCGCGGCGTGACCGCGCTGCCGGGGCTCTACTTCATCGGGCTGCCGTGGCTGCACACCTGGGGTTCGGGCCGCTTCTCGGGGGTGGCGCGCGACGCGCTCTACCTGGCCGAGCAGATCGAGGCGCGCGCGCCGGTCGCCGGCACGCCGGCCGCGCGCGAGCTGGCCGAGCCCTGGCTGTCGTGACGACAGACGCGCTGCAGTCCGGGCGCTTCGTCGCCGGCATGCCGCAGCTGTGCCCGACCGGCCTGTCGGAGAACTGGCTGCTGAAGGAATGCGGCCACCAGCACTGGCTCGCGCTGGCCCGCCGGCAGGGCCGGGCGCGGCCCGATTTCCGCGACGCCGGGGGCCGCAAGGCCTATGCGGCCTTCACCGCCGTGCGCGTTCGCCACGCGCGGCTGGACCGGGTGGCGGAGAACGACCGCCTGCGCGTCGTCTCGCGTTGCCTGCCGGTGGGGCGCTCGCAGCATTTCGGCCTGCACGAGCTGCAGGGGCGCGACGGCACCCATGCACAGGTCGAGATGCTGTCGACCTTCGTGCGGCGCGAGCGCACCGGCGACAACCGCAGCGTGGTGCGTGCCGCGGTGCCGGCGACCGCCGCCGCGCCCGAGGCCGATGTCGAGCAGGCCGCGCTGGCCGCCTGCGCCCTGCAACTGGCCGAGCGGGGACGGGCCTTGCGCAGCGGGCAATGGCAGCCGGACTTCGGGCCGGAGTCGGAGCGCGGCGCGCCGCTGCGCGAGTTCCGGTTCCAGCCCTGCCCGCACAACGACTTCAATGGCGCCGACCTGCTGTACTTCGCGAGCTTCCAGGCCATCGTCGACCGCGCCGAGGGCGCGTGGTTCGGCACGACGGCGCTGCCGCGGCTGGCGGAGCGCGAACTGGCGTTCTACGGCAATGTGAACGTCGGCGAATCGCTGACGGTGCTGCTGCGCGGCGTGCAGGAGTCGCCCGACGGGCTGTCGCACTGGTGCGAGCTGCGCCGCGCCGGCGACGGCGCCCGCCTGGCCGACGTGCTGACGCGCAAGCGGCGTGCGCCGGTCGCCGGCGCCGGCCTCAGCGCGTGACGGGCCACAGCACCCACATCCGCAGCGGCTGCTTCATGCGACCCGCGCGGTCCTCGGCGCCTTCGGCCCAGCCCCAGTAGTAGTCGGCGCGCACGGCGCCGGTGATGGCGCTGCCGGTGTCCTGCGCCATCACCAGGCGCTGCAGTGGCCGCGGTGGGGGGGGCGTGGTGCTCCAGGGTTGCGGCTCGGTGGTGTCGAGCCACACGGGCGTGCCGTACGGGATGGCGCGCGGATCGACCGCGATCGAGCGGCCCGGCGTCAGCGGCACGCCCTGCGCGCCGACCGCACCGATCGACGGATCGGGCAGCGGCTCCTCGCGGAAGAACACGTAGCGCGGGTTCGCGGCCAGCATCTCCGACACGCGGCCGGGGTTGGCGCGCGCCCAGGCCTTGATGGCCGGCCACGAGGCCTGCTCCAGCGTGAACGCGCCGCGCTCGACCAGCCAGCGGCCGACCGACTGGTAGGGCTGGTCGTTGTGGCCGCCGTAGGCGAGGCGCACGGTCTGCCGGCGTCCGTCGGGTTCGGTGATCGCGAGACGGCCCGAGCCCTGCACCTGCAGCAGCAGTGCGTCCAGCGGGTCGGCGACCCAGGCGATCTCGCGCCCCTTCAGAGCGGCGCGCGCTGCCGGCAGCGTCTCGATCTCGGCGCGCGTGTACCAGGGCTTGCGCAGCGCCAGGTTCGGCGGCGCCGCGTAGAGCGGCACGCCGTGGCTCTTGCTGCGCTGGCGCGAGGCGGCGACCAGCGGCTCGAAGTAGCCGGTGGCGAGGCCCTCGCCGCGACCGTCGAGCGCGGTGACGCGGTAGGGCGTCAGCGTGCGCTGCAGCCAGGCGCGCACGCGGGCGTCGTCGGGCGCATCGAGCGCCTTGGCGCTGGCGCAGGCGGCGGTCCAGCCGGGGGCCGGCTTCGCGCAGCCGGCCAGCAGGGCCGGCCAGGCGCGACCCGTGGCGTCGGCCTCCCAGCCGGGCAGGTCGCTCCAGGGCACCGGCTGCCAGCGCGCGTTCTCGCGCAGCAGCGGCGGCGGCAGGGCCGCGGCCGCCGGGGCTGACGCGGCCGTGGGCGGCGCAGCGGGCGAGGTGGGCGACGGCGGCGTGGGGCCGGCCGGCGGAGCCGTGCTGCAGGCGGCCAGTGCGCCTACCATCCCGGCCAACAGCCACCGCGGCGCCAGGATCTTCTTCACGAGCATGGGACTCCTTCTGCTGGAGGCACTGGCCGCACTGGCCTGCCTGGTCTTCATCGTCTGGTGGACGATGTTCTCGGGCCGCCGAGGCGGCGAGCGCCGCGCGCCGCCGCCGGACGATCCGTCCACGCTGCCGCCGCCGGCCTGAGGCGTTCGCGTGCTCACGTCGGCCCGCGGGCCTCGCCGGCCGGGGCTGCGGCGCGCGGCGGCAGCAGGAAGCTGATGAAGCGGGTGCGCAGGCGGCGCCGCAGCGCCGCGTAGATGCGCGAGCGATCGGCGACGCGGATGCCACGCGAGCGCATCGCCACCTTGAAGGCGAGGAAGAAGCTCACGCCGAGGTTCAGCGCGCCCGTGAGCGGGATCGCGGCCACGCACCACCAGAACGCCGGCTCGCGCAGCGCCTGCATGCCCAGGGCCCCGAGCGCGGCGGCGATCTGCCCGGTCGACAGCGTCACGTGGCGCACGTCCAGCGGCAGCGCGAAGAAGGCCGCCAGCACCGGCACGATGCCGAGCATCAGGCCGAGCGAGACGTTGGCCACCAGGCCCGAGATGTTGGCGCGCCACCAGCGCGACCAGCGCTCGGCGCGCGGCGCACCCAGCCGCGCGAGGATGCGCGGGTTCCAGCGGATCGCGCTGTCGAGCTGGTGCAGCACGAACCAGTTCTCGGCCCAGCCGCCGAACAGGCTGGAGGCGAACAACAGCACGCCGGTGAAGGCCGCGTAGAACGGCGTCGGGCCCAGCGCGGTGAGGCTGTGCAGCACGTGCCCGGCGTCCTGCACGCCGACCAGCGGCGCACCGAAGGCCTGGGTGGCGAGCCACTGCACGCCCAGCACCACCGGCGCCACCATGGCCAGGTTGCCGACGATGCCGGCGGCCTGAGAACGGATCAGGTGCGCGACCTCGTCGACGAAGTCCTCCACGGCTGCGTCGTTGCCCACGTCGTCGAGCTTGGCGGCCATGGCCGGCGCGGTCATCGCCGGCTGCTTGGTGGCGACCGTCCAGTGCAGCAGGTAGATGAGGACGAAGCTCGCCGCGTAGTTGAGCCCGGCGCCGAAGCCGGCCCAGAAGGCCGACAGCCCGAGCGCGAGCACCAGGAACTTCATGAAGGTGGTGCCGGCCAGCACCGCCCCGCCGCCGAGCGCCTTGCGCAGCATCGCCCACCACTCGCCACGGGTGCGGGTGATGTAGTGCTCGCCGGTCTCGGCGCTGCGCTCGGCGACCTTGCGCGCCAGCATCGAGTACTGCCGCGCGAACAGCGCGCGGATGCTGCGCCGCTCGGATGCGACGCGCGCCAGCCCGGCCACCAGGTGCACCATCTCGCGCTCGCGCGAGCCGGCCGGCGCCAGCGCGCAGGCCAGCAGCGCGTCGACGCGCACGGTGCGGGCGCGCAGCTGGTCGACCTGGAACACCAGGTCGACCGACACGCCGTGTTCCTCGAGGTGCTGGCTCACGCTGTCGGCAGCCCGCCGGCACGCGTCGAGGAGTGCGCGCAGGTACTGTGCCTCGCGCAGCAGCGCGGCCTCGTCGCCGCTCTCGGCCGCCTCGCACAGACGCTCGGCGGCCCGCAGCAGCTGGCGAAAGGGCTTGTCGACCAGCAGCTCGGGACTCATGCGCTGGCGCACCGCGCCGGTGGCACCGGCAGCACCGACCTGCGAGGCCAGGATCAGCAGCGCGTCGAAGAACGGCGCCCGCCAGCCGAGCGGCGGCTCGGCCACCGGCCGGGCCTCGGCGAACAGCGTGGTCAGCCGCGCCAGCGTGGCGTCGTCGATCGCGGCCAGCCATTCGGTGTCGCGCGGATCGCTGAACAGCAGACCGAACAGCTGCGCGAGGTCCGTGGTGGCCGGCGTGGCGGGCAGGAAGCGCGAGCGCATCCGATCGCCGAACTCGCTGAACACGGCGACCCGCTGTGCGAACCCGAAGTCGGCCAGCAGGGTGGCCAGGTCGATCTCGCTGCGGAAGGCGCGCAGCATCCCGACCACGTCGGCGCGCGGCCCGGGGTTGCGGTCGAGCACGTTGAGCAGATGCCGCAGGCGCCGCAACGGCAGCGGCGTGGCCTCGGCGGCGGGTTCGGCGGCGTCACCGCCCAGTTCCTCCCGGAGGCGCCCCGGGTGGCGCAGCCATTCGACTAGGCGCACCAGCCACAGGTGGCGCTCGGGCATGCCGGCGCGCGGGTCGGCCGCGTTGAGCAGCGCGGTGAGGTCCCAGCCGCGTCGGCCGGTGGGCTTGCGCCGCAAGCGGGGCGTGTCCAAGCGCGGCCGGCTCAATGCAGCGCCGAGTGCTGCGACAGCTCGAACGGCGGGATCGCGGCCTCGAACGCCTGTGCGTCGGCGCTCATGCAGAAGTAGCTGCCCTGCATCTGGCCGCGCGGCGCGGCGATGCGGGCCCAGCTCTGGTATTCGAACTGCTCACCGGGCTGCAGGAGCGGCTGCTGGCCGATGACGCCCAGGCCGCGCACCTCCTGCCGAGCGCCACTGGCGTCGGTGATCAGCCAGTGGCGGCCGATCAGCTGGGCGGGCACGTCGCCGCTGTTGACGATGGTCACCGAGTACGAGAACGCGTACGCCTGTTGCTCGGGGGCCGATTGCTCGGGCAGGTAGCGCGCGACGACGCTGATTGTGAACTCGGGACGTGCCATGCCCTGGATTCTAGGGACCGGGCGCGATATCGAAGGCGATGCACACGCGGTCGGCGTCGGCGCGGAAGGGCAGAGTGCGGTGGAACAGCGACGACGGGAACAGCACCAGGTCGCCGACCTGCGGCGCCAGCACCCGGCGCGGGAAGCACTCGTGCCGGCGCGGATAGCCGTCGCCGTCGGTGCTGAACTCGATGCAGCCGTCGTCGCTGCCCTCGACGCGCGGCGGCAGTGCCAGGTACACCACGCCGCTCAGCCAGCCGGTCTCGTGGATGTGCGAGGTGAGGTGGCCACCCTGCCGCATCTTCACGTACCACGAGCTGCTGAACACCGGGTCGGCGGGGAAGGCGCGCGCATACTCGCATTCGGCGCCGGCCCACTGCGCGCGGTAGGCGACGACCGCTTGCCCGATCAGCGCCGCGAGGCGGCGGAACGAGTCCTCGGGGCGCTTGAACAGGTTGCCGGCCGACTGGATGCCGTGGTGCAGGCGGCCCTGCTTGCGTTCGGCGATCTCCGCGTGCTCGATGTCGCGCAGCAGCTCGGTGACGAGGGTGCTGCCCGGCGCGGCCAGCGCCTCGATGCGGCCGTGCTGCACGAAGTCGAGCGGTGTGCGGCAGAAGCCGTAGGGGTCGGGCTCGGCGAAGTTCGCGGCGTGGTGCGCCGACAGCGTGGCGAGGAAGGGCGAGCGGTGCGGGCCGGCGGCCAGCAGCGGCGCGAGCGCAGCGCGGAACTCGGCGTAGCGTTCGGTCTTGTACAGGCAATAGAGGCGGCGCTCCTGCCAGTCGCGCAGCTGCGAACGCTCGAAGCAGGCGATGGCATCGCCCCATTGCCCTGCGGCCTGGAGCAGGACGCCGAGGTTGTGGTGGGCCTCGGGGTGCGCGGGATCGAGGCGGAGCGCGGCGCGGTAGCTGGCCAGCGCGTCGTCGACGCGGCCCTGGTCCCACAGCGTCTCGCCGAGATTGTTGTGGGCGTCGGCGTAGGCCGGGTCGAGTGCGAGCGCGTCACGCAGGCTGGCGGCCGCGGCGTCGAGCAGGCCGTGCGCGCGCAGCGCCGATGCGAGGCTCAGGTGCGCCCGGGCGGTGGGGGTGATCGCGAGCGCGGCGCGGTAGCACGCGATGGCGTCGTCGAGATGGCCCTGGGCCTGGCGCACGGCGCCGAGGTTCGCGTGCGCGGCAGCGTAGCCCGGCTGCAGCGCCACCGCGCGCCGCAGGCTGGCGGCGGCCTCGTCGAGCTGCTGCAGGTCCTTGAGCGCGGTGCCGAGGTTGTAGTGCGCCACCGCGAAGTCGGGCTTCAGCGCGACGGACCGCCGGTAGGCGGCCACGGCCTCGTCGAGCCGGCCCAGGCGGCCGCAGGTGGCGGCCAGGTTGAACAGCAGTTCGGCCGACTGCGGTGCCAGCGCCGCGGCCCGGCGAAAGCTGGCCGCCGCGGCGTCGAGCTTGTACTGTTCCGAGCAGGCGGTGCCGTGCAGGTTGTGCAGGGCCGCGTCCTGCGGGTGGCTCTTCAACAGCCGCGCCGCTGCGCTCTCCGCCTCCGGCCAGCGGCCAGCCTGGCAGTGCGCGAGCACGGCGTTCACCTCGGCCGGGAGCGGGCCGCGTGCGGGGCGGGGGGCGGGTCGTTGCATGGAGAGAGCGAGGGCGAGGTGCGTCGCGCAGCGTAGCCAGCGGCGCGGCGCATGGCTATGCGGGCTGATGCCGATCCACGCGGCCGGCGACCGCGCTCCCTAGAATCGGCGCACGCCGACCCTCCGTGACCGATCGCCGCCATGTCCCCGCAACGCCACTGCCGTATCGCCCCGAGCCTGCTGTCGGCCGACTTCGCCCGCCTGGGCGAGGAAGTGAAGGACGTCATCGCCGCCGGCGCAGACTGGATCCACTTCGACGTGATGGACAACCATTACGTGCCCAACCTCACCTTCGGGCCGATGGTCTGCGAGGCCCTGCGCAAGCACGCGGTCACCGCCGCCGGCGTGCGCGTGCCGATCGACGTGCACCTGATGGTGCAACCGGTCGATGCATTGGCGCAGGCGTTCGCGAAGGCCGGCGCCGACGTGGTGAGCTTCCATCCCGACGCCAGCACCCACGTGGACCGCACGCTGCAGTTGATCAAGGACGCCGGCTGCCAGGCCGGCCTGGTGTTCAATCCGGCCGCCTCGCTCGACGTGCTGGAGTGGGTGATCGACAAGGTCGACCTGGTGCTGCTGATGAGCGTGAACCCCGGCTTCGGCGGGCAGAGCTTCATCCCGTCGACGCTGAAGAAGCTGGCGCGTGTGAGGCAACTGATCGATGCCAGCGGCCGCGACATCCGCCTCGAGGTGGACGGCGGCATCAAGACCGACAACATCCGCGCGGCCGCCGATGCCGGCGCCGACACCTTCGTCGCCGGCAGCGCGATCTTCGGCCAGCCGGACTACAAGGCGGTGATCGACGCGATGCGAACGCGGCTCACCGCCTGATTCTGCGGGGAGGCCGACTCGCCGGGCCTCAGGCGTCCGGCGTGTCGAGCAGGTCGCGGAACTTGGACCAGCCGTTGCGCAGCCAGTAGAGCGTGCAGCCGCTGAGGTTGTCGCCCGGGGCCCAGCTCGGCCGCTGGCGCGGCATGCCCAGGTCCTTCAGGTCGTCCCAGTACTCGCTGTGGACATGGCGCTCCAGCGCGAAGGCCACCAGGCGCTCGCTGGCGCGGTCGGTCAGCAGGCGGTTCTGGGCGTCGTAGGCCGCGGCGCGCCCCGAAGCGGGTTCGAGGAGCACCAGGTAGGGCTTTTCGATCGGAGGAAGCAACGGGGCGGTTTCTGCGCTCATGACGACACGGCCTTGGAACGGTTCGACTTCTGGCGTCACTGTGCCGGGTTGGCGGCGCCGGCTCATGCTGGAGAAGACCCTGTGGAAGCCGAGTGCGATTGCTCCATGTTGCATTGCAGCAAGACAATGTTGCGCCGCCGTGTAGCACTCCCGGGCGCAGCGTCCCGGCTGTCCTCGACAGGAGCACCGCGGCGGTGCGCCGGCCGGCGCGCGGACTCGATCGCGCGCCTGCTAGACTGCCTCCATGTTCATGTCGCGCAAGCACATCACGGGGTCTCACGACCGGGGAGCCTGGCCCTGGCGTCGCCGGGCCGGCTGACCCGCGACGCTGCGTCTGGCCGGCTTCACGCCGGTCTTCGCAGCCACCCGATGTCTTGTTTGCGCGGCCGCCCGCTCCCGGGTGGGCCTGGGCCACGGAGGGCCCCGACGTGATCACCGAACTCGAATTCAAGAGCCTGGCCGAACAGGGCTACAACCGCATTCCGCTGATCGGCGAGGCGCTCGCCGACCTGGAAACCCCGCTGTCGCTGTACCTGAAGCTGGCCGGCGGCCGGCCGCTGAGCTTCCTGCTCGAGTCGGTGGTCGGCGGCGAGCGCTTCGGGCGCTACTCCTTCATCGGCCTGCCGGCGCGCACGTTGCTGCGCGCCACCGGCGAGCACTGCGAGGTGGTGACCGACGGCCAGGTGGCCGAGACGCACCACGGCAACCCGCTGGACTTCATCGAGGCCTACCAAGGCCGCTTCAAGGTGGCGCTGCGGCCCGGCCTGCCGCGCTTCTGCGGCGGTCTCGCCGGCTACTTCGGCTACGAGGCGGTGCGTTTCATGGAGCCCAAGCTGGCCGGCGCACGGCGCGAGGGCGGCATCGGCACGCCCGACATCCAGCTGCTGCAGACCGAGGAGCTGGCGGTCATCGACAACCTGTCGGGGCGGCTCTACCTGATCGTCTACGCCGACCCGTCGCAGCCCGAGGCCTACTTCCGCGGCAAGAAGCGCCTGGCCGAGCTGAACGACCGGCTGCGCTACAGCGTGACCGCGCCGGCCGTGAAGCGCGGCCCCTCGCACGCGGTGGAGCGCGAGTTCGCGCGCGCCGACTACGAGGCCGCGGTGCTGCGCTGCAAGGAGTACATCGCCGCCGGCGACTGCATGCAGGTGGTGTTCGGCCAGCGGCTCAGCAAGCGCTACACCGAGAGCCCGCTGTCGCTGTACCGCGCGCTGCGCTCGATGAACCCGTCGCCGTACATGTACTTCTACGACATGGGCGAGTTCCAGATCGTCGGCGCCTCGCCGGAGATCCTGGTGCGCCACGAGCAGGTGCCCGAGGGGCAGAAGGTCACGATCCGCCCGCTGGCCGGCACCCGGCCGCGCGGCGCGACGCCCGAGCGCGACCTCGAGGTCGAGGCCGAGCTGCTGGCCGACCCGAAGGAGCGCGCCGAGCACCTGATGCTGATCGACCTGGCGCGCAACGACATCGGCCGCATCGCACAGACCGGCTCGGTCAAGGTGACCGAGGCCTTCGCGGTCGAGCGCTACTCGCACGTGATGCACATCGTCAGCAACGTCGAGGGCCTGCTGAAGCCGGGCACGACCAACATGGACGTGCTGCGCGCCACCTTCCCGGCCGGCACGCTGAGCGGCGCGCCGAAGATCCGCGCGATGGAGATCATCGACGAGCTCGAGCCGGTGCAGCGCGGCATCTACGGCGGCGCCTGCGGCTACCTGAGCTTCGCCGGCGACATGGACGTCGCGATCGCGATCCGCACCGGCATCGTCAAGGACAACGTGCTCTACGTGCAGGCGGCTGCCGGCATCGTGGCCGACTCGGTGCCCGAGCTGGAGTGGAAGGAAACCGAGCACAAGGCGCGTGCGGTGCTGCGGGCGGCAGAACTCGTGGAAGAGGGTTTCTGATCATGTTGCTGATGATCGACAACTACGACAGCTTCACCTTCAACCTGGTGCAGTACTTCGCCGAGCTCGGCGAGGAGGTCAAGGTGTTCCGCAACGACGAGATCACGCTCGCCGAGATCGAGGCGCTGCGGCCCGACCGGCTGGTGCTCTCGCCCGGGCCCTGTTCGCCGGCCGAGGCCGGCATCTGCGTGGCATCGATCCGCCACTTCGCCGGCAAGCTGCCGATCCTGGGCGTGTGCCTGGGGCACCAGAGCATCGGCGCGGCGCTGGGCGGGCGCATCGTGCGGGCCCAGGTGCAGATGCACGGCAAGGCGAGCGAGATCACGACCGATCGGCACGGCGTGTTCGCGAATCTGCCCGAGCGCTTCAACGTGATCCGCTACCACTCGCTGGCGATCGAGCGCGCGACGCTGCCCGCCGAGCTGGCGGTCAGCGCGACCACGCCCGACGGCGAAATCATGGGCGTGCGCCACCGCACGCTGCCGATCGAGGGCGTGCAGTTCCACCCCGAGTCCATCCTGACCGAGCACGGCCACGCGATGCTGAAGAACTTCCTGGAGGGATCGCGATGATTTCCGACACCGCCGCCCTGCAACGCACGATCGAGCACCGCGAGATCTTCCACGACGAGATGCTGCACCTGATGCGCCGCATCATGAGCGGCGAGATGTCGCCGGTGATGATCGCCGCGCTGGCGGTGGGGCTGCGCGTCAAGAAGGAGAGCATCGGCGAGATCGCCGCGGCGGCCACGGTGATGCGCGAGTTCGCGACACCGGTGCCGGTGGCCGACACCGAGCACCTGGTCGACCTGTGCGGTACCGGCGGCGACGCGGCGCACACCTTCAACATCTCGACCACGGCGATGTTCGTCGCGGCCGCCGCCGGCGCGCGCGTGGCCAAGCACGGCGGGCGCAGCGTGTCGTCGACCTCGGGCAGCGCCGACGTGCTGGAGGCGCTGGGCGCGAGCATCGACCTCGCGCCGGCGCAGGTGGCCGAGTGCCTGGCCGAGTCGGGCATCGGCTTCATGTTCGCGCCCAACCACCACCCGGCGATGAAGCACGCCGGCCCGGTGCGCAAGGAACTCGGCGTGCGCACGATCTTCAACATCCTCGGGCCGCTGACCAACCCGGCGGGCGCGCCGAACCAGCTGATGGGCGTGTTCCACCCCGATCTGGTCGGCATCCAGGTCCGCGTGCTGCAGCGCCTGGGCTCGCGCCACGTGCTGGTGGTCTACGGCATGAACGGCATGGACGAGATCTCGCTGTCCGGCGAGACGCTGATCGGCGAGCTGAAGGACGGCGAGGTGCGCGAGTACACGGTGCATCCGAGCGACTTCGGCCTGCCGGTCTACGACACCCGGGTGCTGAAGGTGGCGAGCAAGGACGAGTCGGTCGGCTGCATCCACCGCGCGCTCGGCAACGAGGAGGGGCCGGTGCGCGACATCGTGCTGCTCAATGCCGGCGCGGCGCTGTACGCGGCCGGCGTGGCGCCATCGATCGGCGAGGGCGTGCGCCTGGCGCGCGAGGCGGTGGCCTCGGGCGCGGCGGCGAAGACGCTCGAGCGCTTCGTCGCGACGACGCGCCGGCTCAAGGGGGCGGCGTGAGCGGCGAGGACATCCTGCAGAAGATTGTCGCGGTCAAGCGGGACGAGATCGTGGCCGCGCGCAAGCGGCGCTCGCTTGCCTCGCTGCGCGCTGATGCCGAGTCGGCCGAACGGCGCGCCGACCTGCGCGACTTCACCGGCGCGCTGCGCGGGCGCGTCGCGGCCGGCCGGCCGGCGGTGATCGCCGAGGTCAAGAAGGCCAGTCCGAGCAAGGGCGTGCTGCGCGAGCACTTCGTGCCGGCCGCGATCGCCGAGAGCTACGCGCGCCACGGCGCGGCCTGCCTGTCGGTGCTGACCGACGAGCGCTTCTTCCAGGGCTCGGTCGACTATCTGAAGGCCGCCCGCGCCGCCTGCCCGCTGCCGGTGCTGCGCAAGGACTTCATGGTCGACGACTACCAGGTGTTCGAGGCGCGCGAGATGGGCGCTGACTGCATCCTGCTGATCGCCGCCTGCCTGGCCGACGCCCAGATGGCCGACCTCGAAGCGGTGGCGCAGGCGCTGGGCCTGGCGGTGCTGGTCGAGGTGCACGACGGCGCCGAGCTCGACCGCGCGCTGCGGCTGAAGACGCCGCTGGTCGGCATCAACAACCGCAACCTGCGGACCTTCGAGGTCACGCTCGACACCACGCTGGGCCTGCTGCCGCGCGTGCCGCCGGACCGCCTGCTGGTGACCGAGAGCGGCATCCTCGCGCCGGCCGACGTGCAGCGCATGCGCGAGGCTCAGGTGCACGCCTTCCTGGTCGGCGAGGCCTTCATGCGCGCGCCCGACCCCGGCGTGGCGCTGGCCGCGTTGTTCGGCTGAGGCACGTGGCCGACGCCGATCGCGCGCTGGACGACGCGGGGCTCGACGCCAGCTGGCGGCCGGTGGTCGAGGCCTTCCGCGGCTCGGCCGCCGGGCAGCGGCTGGCGGCGCGGCTCGCCGCGCGTCGCGCCGCGGGTGCCACCGTCTACCCGCCGGAGCCGCTGCGCGCGCTCGCGCTGACGCCGCTGGCCGCGGTGCGCGCCGTCATCCTCGGCCAGGATCCGTACCACGGCCCCGGCCAGGCCGAGGGGCTGGCGTTCTCGGTGCCGGCCGGGGTGCGCCCGCCGCCCAGCCTGCGCAACATCTTCGCGGAACTGCAGCGCGACCTCGGCCAGCCGCCGCCGGCCTCGGGCAGCCTGGTCGCCTGGGCCCGGCGCGGCGTGCTGCTGCTCAACACCAGCCTGACCGTCGAGGACGGCCAGCCCGGCAGCCATGCGAAATTCGGGTGGGAAGTACTCACTGACTCATTGATCGAGGCGGTCGCGCGGCAGCCGCAGCCGGTCGCCTTCCTGCTGTGGGGCACGCATGCCCAGGCCAAGGCGGCGGTGGTCGCCGCGGGCGGCGGTCCGCACCGGATCTGGCAGGCCAACCACCCGTCGCCACTGTCGGCGCGCCGGCCGCCGGTGCCCTTCATCGGCTGCGGGCACTTCTCGGCCGCCGCCCGCTTCCTGGCCGATGCCGGGCGGCCGCTCGACTGGGCGCTCGCGGCGCCGGGGCCGAGGGTCTGAGCGCCCCGGGGGCATGCTTGTCGGCACGGGCTGCCGTGATATAGTCGCGGGCTCGTCCCGGAGGGGTGCCCGAGTGGCTAAAGGGGGCAGACTGTAAATCTGTTGGCTTACGCCTACGCTGGTTCGAATCCAGCCTCCTCCACCAGGGCGAATCGTTTTTCGTTTGAGAGTGCCGTGGTCCTTCGGGGCCGCAAAACCGTGTGATGCGCTGGCTGTGCCGGTCCGGGCAGCGACTCCCAGGGCGGGAGTAGTTCAATGGTAGAACCCTAGCCTTCCAAGCTAATGACGCGGGTTCGATTCCCGTCTCCCGCTCCACAGTTCCACGGGTTTGCGGGCCTTCGGGCGGCGGGAAGGTTCGGTGGTCGGTAGTGATGTGTGCCTTGGTTCTCTCGAGCCGGGCGCAGACCAGTATCGATGCCCATGTGGCTCAGTGGTAGAGCACTCCCTTGGTAAGGGAGAGGTCGCGCGTTCGATCCGCGCCATGGGCACCACCTTCGCACGCACTCTCAAGCAACTGTCACCCGCGACCTTCAGGAGATCGAGATGGCCAAGAGCAAATTCGAGCGGACCAAGCCGCACGTGAACGTTGGGACGATTGGGCACGTGGACCACGGGAAGACGACGCTGACGGCGGCGATCACGACGATTCTGTCGTCGAAGTTCGGTGGTGAAGCCAAGGCGTACGACCAGATCGACGCGGCGCCGGAAGAGAAGGCGCGCGGCATCACGATCAACACCGCGCACGTGGAGTACGAGACCGCCAACCGGCACTACGCGCACGTCGACTGCCCCGGGCACGCCGACTACGTGAAGAACATGATCACGGGTGCGGCGCAGATGGACGGCGCGATCCTCGTGTGCTCGGCCGCCGACGGCCCGATGCCCCAGACCCGCGAGCACATTCTGCTGGCCCGCCAGGTCGGCGTGCCCTACATCATCGTCTTCCTGAACAAGTGCGACATGGTCGACGACGCCGAGCTCCTCGAGCTGGTGGAAATGGAAGTGCGCGAACTGCTCGACAAGTACGAATTCCCCGGTGACGCCACCCCCATCGTCCACGGCTCGGCCAAGCTCGCCCTCGAAGGCGACAAGGGCGAACTCGGCGAACAGGCCATCATGAAGCTGGCCGAAGCCCTCGACAGCTACATCCCCACGCCCGAGCGTGCGGTGGACGGCGCCTTCCTGATGCCGGTGGAAGACGTGTTCTCCATCTCCGGGCGCGGCACCGTCGTCACCGGCCGTGTCGAACGCGGCATCATCAAGGTCGGCGAAGAAATCGAGATCGTCGGCATCAGCGCCACGCAGAAGACCACCTGCACCGGCGTCGAGATGTTCCGCAAGCTGCTCGACCAGGGCCAGGCGGGCGACAACGTCGGCATCCTGCTGCGCGGCACCAAGCGTGAAGACGTGCAGCGCGGCCAGGTGCTGTGCAAGCCCGGCTCGGTCAAGCCGCACACCCACTTCACTGCGGAGATCTACGTCCTGAGCAAGGAAGAGGGCGGCCGACACACGCCGTTCTTCAACAACTACCGTCCCCAGTTCTACTTCCGCACGACGGACGTGACGGGCGCGGTGGAGCTGCCCAAGGACAAGGAGATGGTGATGCCGGGCGACAACGTGAGCATCACTGTGAAGCTGATCAACCCGATCGCGATGGAAGAAGGCCTGCGCTTCGCCATCCGTGAGGGCGGCCGCACCGTCGGCGCAGGCGTCGTCGCCAAGATCATCGAGTAATCATTTCAAGGGTTGCGTAGGGGTATAGCTCAATTGGCAGAGCGTCGGTCTCCAAAACCGAAGGTTGGGGGTTCGATTCCCTCTGCCCCTGCCACGCACCACCCGGAGTCCGACAGGCACTGATCGAATCGAACGCACATGCCGGCGCGCAGCGGCCCGCAGGGAGTCCACGGACCCCGCGGGCCTTGCTGCTGAAGGGCCGGCATCGTGATCGAACCGAAGCAAGATGAACAACCCAACCGTCGAAACCGTTTCCACCGGCGCTGACAAGGCCAAGCTCGCCGCTGCGGGCTTGCTCGTCGTCGGCGCGGTCGCCGCGTTCTACCTGCTCGGCAAGCAGGACCTGTGGCTGCGCGTGGTCGCGCTGCTGGTGCTGATGGCCGCTGGCGTGGCGGTGTTCTTCACGGCCGAGCCGGGCAAGGCGCTGGCGGGCTTCGGCCGCGACTCGGTGCGCGAATTGCGCAAGGTCGTGTGGCCGAGCCGCAAGGAAGCGATCCAGATGACGGGCTACGTGTTCGCCTTCGTGTTCGTGATGGCGCTGTTCCTGTGGCTGACCGACAAGACCCTGGAGTGGGCGTTGTACGACTTGATCCTGGGTTGGAGGCGCTGAAAGGCGCGAGGTTGAACATGAGCGAAGTCCAGACCCCAGCCACCACCGACACCGCGCCCGCCAGTCCGCTGCGCTGGTACGTGGTGCACGCCTACTCCGGCATGGAGAAGGCCGTCGAGCGCAATCTGCGCGAGCGCATCGACCGCGCCGGCATGCAGGCGAAGTTCGGCCGCATCCTCGTTCCGACCGAGGAAGTGGTCGAGATGAAGAACGGCAAGAAGGCCGTGACCGAGCGCCGCTTCTTCCCCGGTTACGTGCTGGTCGAGATGCTGATGGACGACGAGTCCTGGCATCTGGTGAAGCACACCTCCAAGGTCACCGGCTTCGTCGGCGGCGCGAAGAACCGCCCGGCCCCGATCTCCGAGGCCGAGGTGATGAAGATCGTGCACCAGATGCAGGAAGGCATCGAGAAGCCGCGTCCCAAGGTCGAGTGGGAAGTGGGCGAGCTGGTGCGCGTCAAGGAAGGTCCGTTCACCGACTTCAACGGCGCCATCGAGGAAGTCAACTACGACAAATCGAAGGTGCGCGTCTCGGTGACGATATTCGGCCGCTCGACGCCGGTGGAACTGGATTTCCACGAGGTCGAGAAGGTCTGATGCATCCAGCCCCGATGGCGGGGCGGCGCGCCGCAAGGCAGGCGCCAGACGCCATCCGTTGCTGCCGGTGACGTGACATCGGTGTGAGGAGCCCGGGTAACCAGTCCCTGGCGTTTGCACTCAACCTCCAGCGCAGGCCGCGAGGGAGGTTCTAGGAGAAACACATGGCCAAGAAGATTGTCGGCTTCATCAAGCTGCAAATCCCGGCCGGCAAGGCGAATCCGTCGCCCCCGATCGGTCCCGCGCTGGGTCAGCGCGGCCTCAACATCATGGAGTTCTGCAAGGCGTTCAACGCCCAGACCCAGTCGATGGAACCCGGCCTCGTGCTGCCGGTGGTGATCACCGCGTTCGCGGACAAGAGCTTCACCTTCGTGCTGAAGTCGCCGCCTGCCACGGTGCTGATCAAGAAGGCGATCAAGCTCGACAAGGGCTCGTCCAAGCCGCACACCGACAAGGTCGGCAAGATCACCCGGGCCCAGCTCGAGGAGATCGCCAAGACCAAGACCAAGGACCTGACGGCGGCCGACCTGGACGCTGCGGTCCGCACCATCGCGGGCACTGCCCGCTCGATGGGCGTCACCACGGAGGGTGTCTGACATGGCCAAGCTCACCAAACGCCAGAAGGCCCTCGAGGGCAAGGTCGACAGCCTGAAGCTGTACGCGATCGACGACGCCTTCAAGATCGTGCGTGACTGCGCGACCGCGAAGTTCGACGAATCGATCGACGTGTCGGTGCAACTCGGCATCGATGCGAAGAAGTCGGACCAGGTGGTCCGCGGCGCCGTCGTGCTGCCCAACGGGACCGGCAAGACCAAGCGCGTGGCGGTGTTCGCCCAGGGTGCCAAGGCCGAGGAAGCCAAGGCCGCCGGCGCCGACGTGGTCGGCATGGAAGACCTGGCCGAACAGGTCAAGGCCGGCAACCTGAACTTCGATGTTGTGATCGCGTCGCCGGACACGATGCGGATCGTCGGTACGCTGGGCCAGATCCTGGGCCCGCGCGGCCTGATGCCGAACCCGAAGGTCGGTACCGTGACGCCCGACGTGGCCACTGCGGTGAAGAACGCCAAGGCCGGCCAGGTGCAGTTCCGCGTCGACAAGGCCGGGATCATCCACACGACGCTGGGCCGCCGCTCGTTCGATGGCGACAAGCTCAAGGGCAACCTGCAGGCGCTGATCGAGGCCCTCAACAAGGCCAAGCCGGCGAGCAGCAAGGGCATCTACCTGCGCAAGGTCGCGGTGTCGTCGACCATGGGTGTCGGCGTGCGCGTGGACGTGGCGTCGATCAACGCCGCTGCGCAGGGCTGATACATCGGACAAGGGTCTCGCGAGTGTCTGGCGCGAGACCCGGCTGAATTGGTGGGTCGTGCTGGTGCGCCTCTCGGGGCAATCCGGCGCGGGCTGTCAAAGACCGTTGGTGCGGCGCGAGCCGCCTAAATGAGCCGTCGGCCGAAGGGTCGGCGACGAAGCCAGCGCAGATGGCGATCCCGCTGAACGGGCATGGCCGTCGAGGACGAAGCGATTCGTGATCGGCGGGGTTCCTGGACAGAAGGTCGCTGAAGTGGGTGCCGCGGACCGCAAGGCCCGGGGCGCATAAGCAAAGGAGTGGACCTTGAGTCTGAATCGCAACGAGAAAGAAGCCGTCGTGGCGCAGGTGTCGGCCCAGGTGGCCAAGGCACAGACGCTGGCGCTGGCCGAGTACCGCGGACTCACGGTGGAACACTTGAACGCGCTGCGCAAGCAGGCGCGCGAGAAGGGCGTCTATCTTCACGTGCTGAAGAACACGCTCGCTCGCCGTGCCGTCGCTGGCACCTCGTTCGAAGTGGCCGCCGGGAGCATGGCGGGCCCGCTGATCTACGGCTTCTCCGAAGACGCCGTGGCAGCAGCCAAGGTCATCGCGGACTTCGCCAAGGGCAACGACAAGCTGGTGATCAAGGCCGGCGCCTATGCCGGCAAGGCACTGGACGCCGAAGGCGTGAAGGCGCTGGCATCGATCCCGAGCAAGGAAGTGCTGCTGTCGCAGCTGCTGGGACTGATGCAGTCGCCGGTCTCGCGCATCGCGCGTGTGCTGGCCGCGTTGGCCGAGCAGCGAGGTGGGTCGGCGGAAGCCGCGCCCGCCGAGGTTGCCGCCGCCTGATCTTCATTCAATTTCAACGCATATCTAGGAACCCAAAATGGCATTCGATAAAGACGCATTCCTGACCGCCCTCGACAGCATGTCGGTGATGGAGCTCAACGAGCTGGTCAAGGCCATCGAAGAGAAGTTCGGCGTGTCCGCCGCCGCGATGGCTGCCCCGGCCGCCGGCGGTGGCGGTGCCGCTGCCGCTGCCGTGGAAGAGAAGACCGAGTTCAACGTCGTGCTGCTCGAAGCCGGCGCGAACAAGGTGTCGGTCATCAAGGCCGTGCGCGAACTGACGGGCCTGGGCCTGAAGGAAGCCAAGGACCTGGTCGACGGCGCCCCGAAGAACGTGAAGGAAGCGGTGGCCAAGGCCGACGCCGAAGCGGCTGTGAAGAAGCTGGTGGAAGCCGGCGCGAAGGCCGAACTGAAGTAATCCGGCGCGGCGCATGGGGCTGGGTGCCGGATCGGCCCCAGCCTTTTGCGCTTCCTGGAGCGATCCCTCTCATTAGCCCTTGGGGGGTGTCAGAAAGATCCTCGAGGTCATAATCGAGGGTTTTTCCGAGGGCCGTGAGCACCTGGAAGCCCCCCTTGGGGGTTTCCAAGTGTTCTCTGAAACGACTGCAGGGAACCGGTTTGGTCGGGCTGGGGTGCAATGCCCTGGTTGTCCGCCAGCGGCTGGTAGTGGCCAGCCACCAAGCAGCAGACGCAAGGTCTGCGTCGCCAGTCGCCGAAAGAGTGTCGCCTAGGCCGGGCGGTGCTCATTCGACACGGAGTGATCAATGGCGCAAGCAACCCCCTACAGCTACACCGAGCGCAAGCGCATCCGGAAGAGTTTCGGAAAGCGCGAGAACGTCTTGGGCGTGCCCTATCTGCTGACGATGCAGAAGGATTCCTACGTCGCCTTCCTGCAGAAGGACGTGCCGCCCCAAAAGCGCAAACCGGAGGGCTTGCAGGCCGCCTTCCTCTCCGCCTTCCCGATCGTCTCGCACAACGGGTTCGTGGAGATGAAGTACATCGAGTTCAACATGGCCAAGCCTGCGTTCGACACGCGGGAATGCCAGCAGCGCGGCCTGACCTACGCCGCCGCGGTGCGCGCCAAGCTGCAGATGATCATCTATGACCGTGAAACCTCGACCTCGCAGTCGAAGGTGGTCAAGGAGATCAAGGAGCAGGAGGTCTACATGGGCGAGGTGCCCCTGATGACCGACTATGGTTCCTTCATCGTCAACGGCACCGAGCGTGTGATCGTGTCTCAGCTGCACCGCTCGCCGGGCGTGTTCTTCGAGCACGACAAGGGCAAGACCCACAGCTCGGGCAAGTTGCTGTTCAGCGCCCGCATCATTCCTTACCGCGGCTCGTGGCTGGACTTCGAGTTCGACCCGAAGGACATCCTGTACTTCCGCGTCGACCGCCGCCGCAAGATGCCTGTGACGATCCTGCTCAAGGCCATCGGCCTGAACCCCGAGCAGATCCTCGCGAACTTCTTCGTGTTCGACAACTTCCGCCTGATGGATTCGGGCGCGCAGATGGAGTTCGTGGCCGACCGGCTGCGCGGCGAGATCGCCCGCTTCGACCTGACCGACAAGGCGGGTGCCGTGATCGTCGAGAAGGACAAGCGCATCACGGCGCGCCACACGCGTGCGCTGGAAGCGTCGGGCACCAGTTTCATCAGCGTGCCGGAAGACTTCCTGGTCGGCCGCGTGCTGGCGAAGAACATGGTCGACGCCGACACCGGCGAGATCATCGCGAAGGCCAACGACGAACTGACCGACTCGCTGCTGAAGAAGCTGCGCACGGCCGGCATCAAGGACATCCAGTGCCTGTACACGAACGAGCTCGACATGGGCGCGTACATCTCGCAGACGCTGGCCTCCGACGAGACCGCCGACGAGCTGGCCGCTCGCGTGGCGATCTACCGCATGATGCGCCCCGGCGAGCCGCCCACCGAGGACGCGGTGCAGGCGCTGTTCAACCGCCTGTTCTACAGCGAGGACACCTACGACCTGTCGCGCGTCGGGCGCATGAAGTTCAATGCCCGCGTCGGGCGTGACACCGCCGAAGGCCGCATGGTGCTGGCCAACGACGACATTCTCGACGTGGTCAAGATCCTGGTCGAGCTGCGCAACGGCCGCGGTGAGGTCGACGACATCGATCACCTCGGCAACCGCCGTGTGCGTTGCGTCGGCGAGCTGGCCGAGAACCAGTACCGCTCGGGCCTCGCTCGTATCGAGAAGGCCGTGAAGGAGCGTCTCGGCCAGGCCGAGACCGAAGCGCTGATGCCGCACGACCTCATCAACAGCAAGCCGATCTCGGCCGCGCTGAAGGAGTTCTTCGGGGCGAGCCAGCTGTCGCAGTTCATGGACCAGACCAACCCGCTGTCCGAGATCACGCACAAGCGTCGCGTCTCGGCCCTGGGCCCGGGCGGCCTGACCCGCGAGCGCGCTGGCTTCGAGGTGCGCGACGTGCACCCGACCCACTACGGTCGCGTCTGCCCGATCGAGACGCCGGAAGGTCCGAACATCGGCCTGATCAACTCGCTGGCGCTGTACGCGCAGCTCAACGAGTACGGCTTCCTCGAGACGCCGTACCGCCGTGTGATCGACAGCAAGGTCACCGACCAGATCGACTACCTGTCGGCCATCGAGGAAGGCAAGTACGTCATCGCGCAGGCCAATGCCGGTCTCGACAAGGACGGCAAGCTGATCGACGAGCTGGTGTCGGCCCGCGAGAGCGGTGAGTCGGTGCTGACCTCGCCGGAGCGCATCCAGTACATGGACGTGGCGCCGACGCAGATCGTGTCGGTGGCGGCCTCGCTGGTGCCCTTCCTCGAGCATGACGATGCGAACCGCGCGCTGATGGGCGCGAACATGCAGCGCCAGGCGGTGCCGGTGCTGCGTCCCGAGAAGGCCTTCGTCGGCACCGGCGTCGAGCGCGTCTCGGCGGTCGACTCGGGCACGGTCGTCACGGCCAAGCGTGGCGGCGTGGTCGACTACATCGACACCAACCGCATCGTGATCCGCGTCAACGACGCGGAAACGGTGGCGGGCGAAGTCGGCGTCGACATCTACAACCTCATCAAGTACCAGCGCTCGAACCAGAACACCAACATCCACCAGCGCCCGATCGTCCAGCGCGGCGACCAGGTGGGCGCCGGCGACGTGATCGCCGACGGCGCGTCGACCGACATCGGTGAACTGGCGCTCGGCCAGAACATGCTGGTCGCGTTCATGCCCTGGAACGGCTACAACTTCGAGGATTCGATCCTGATCTCGGAGCGCGTGGTCGCCGACGACCGCTACACCTCGATCCACATCGAGGAACTGGTGGTGATGGCGCGCGACACCAAGCTGGGCTCGGAGGAAATCACCCGCGATATCCCGAACCTGTCCGAGCAGCAGCTCGGCCGGCTCGACGAGTCGGGCATCGTCTACATCGGTGCCGAGGTGAATCCGGGCGACGTGCTGGTCGGCAAGGTCACGCCCAAGGGCGAGACCACGCTGACGCCGGAAGAGAAGCTGCTGCGCGCGATCTTCGGCGAGAAGGCCTCCGACGTGAAGGACACCTCGCTGCGCGTGGACCAGGGCACCAATGGCACCGTGATCGACGTCCAGGTGTTCACCCGCGAAGGTATCCAGCGCGACAAGCGTGCCCAGCAGATCATCGACGACGAGCTCAAGCGCTTCCGTCTGGACCTGAACGACCAGCTGCGCATCGTCGAGGCCGACGCCTTCGACCGGATCGAGAAGCTGCTGGCCGGCAAGACGGCCAATGGCGGCCCGAACAAGCTCGCCAAGGGCACGCCGATCGACAAGGCCTACCTGGCGAGCGTCGACAAGTACCATTGGTTCGACATCCGCCCGGCGGACGACGACATCGCCAACCAGCTCGAGTCGATCAAGAATTCGCTCGAGCAGACTCGCCACAGCTTCGACCTCGCCTTCGAGGAGAAGCGCAAGAAGCTGACGCAGGGCGACGAACTGCCGGCCGGCGTGCTGAAGATGGTCAAGGTCTACCTGGCCGTCAAGCGCCGCCTGCAGCCGGGCGACAAGATGGCCGGCCGCCACGGCAACAAGGGCGTGGTCTCCAAGATCGTTCCGGTCGAGGACATGCCCTACATGGCCGACGGCACGCCGTGCGACATCGTGCTCAACCCGCTGGGCGTGCCCTCGCGGATGAACGTCGGCCAGGTGCTGGAAGTCCACCTCGGGTGGGCCGCCAAGGGCATCGGCCAGCGCATCGGCGACCTGCTCCAGCAGGAGGCCAAGATCGCCGACGTGCGCAAGTTCCTCGACGAGCTGTACAACAAGTCGGGCGGCAAGTCGGAAGGCCTGAACGGCCTCAGCGATGCCGAGATCACCGAGATGGCGACCAACCTTGCGCAGGGCGTGCCGTTCGCGACGCCGGTGTTCGACGGGGCCACCGAGGAAGAGATCCGCGCGATGATGCACCTCGCCTACCCGGACGAGATCGCCGCGGCCAAGGGGCTGAACGCCACCCGCACCCAGGCGACGCTGCACGACGGCCGCACCGGCGACGCCTTCGAGCGCCCGGTCACGGTGGGCTACATGCACGTGCTGAAGCTGCACCACCTGGTCGACGACAAGATGCACGCCCGTTCCACCGGTCCGTACTCGCTCGTCACGCAGCAGCCGCTGGGCGGCAAGGCGCAGTTCGGCGGCCAGCGCTTCGGCGAGATGGAAGTCTGGGCGCTGGAAGCCTATGGCGCGAGCTACGTGCTGCAGGAAATGCTGACCGTGAAGTCGGACGACGTGAACGGCCGCACCAAGGTGTACGAAAGCATCGTCAAGGGCGAGCACGCGATCGAGGCCGGCATGCCGGAGTCGTTCAACGTGCTGGTGAAGGAAATTCGTTCGCTCGGCATCGATATCGAGCTCGAGCGCAACTAAAGGAGAAGATGCATGAAGGGACTACTCGACCTTTTCAAGCAGTTCACCCCGGATGAGCATTTCGATGCCATCAAGATCGGCCTGGCGTCCCCGGAAAAGATCCGGAGCTGGTCGTTCGGCGAGGTGAAGAAGCCCGAGACCATCAACTACCGTACCTTCAAGCCGGAACGCGACGGCCTGTTCTGCGCCAAGATCTTCGGTCCGATCAAGGACTACGAGTGCCTGTGCGGCAAGTACAAGCGCCTCAAGCACCGTGGCGTGATCTGCGAGAAGTGCGGTGTCGAGGTCACGCAGACCAAGGTGCGTCGTGATCGCATGGGTCACATCGACCTGGCCGCGCCCTGCGCGCACATCTGGTTCCTGAAGTCGCTGCCGTCGCGCCTGGGCCTGGTGCTCGACATGACGCTGCGCGACATCGAACGCGTGTTGTACTTCGAGGCCTATGTGGTCGTCGACCCGGGCATGACCGAGCTGAAGAAGTTCTCGATCATGACCGAGGACGACTACGACGCGAAGAAGCAGCAGCACGGCGACGAGTTCGTCGCGCTGATGGGCGCCGAGGGCATCCAGAAGTTGCTGGCCGAGATCGACCTCGACGTCGAGATCGAGCGCCTGCGCGGCGACATGACCGGCTCCGAGCTCAAGGTCAAGAAGAACTCGCGTCGCCTGAAGGTGATGGAGGCCTTCAAGAAGTCGGGCATCAAGCCGCAGTGGATGGTGATGAACGTGCTGCCGGTGCTGCCGCCGGACCTGCGTCCGCTGGTGCCGCTGGACGGCGGGCGCTTCGCCACGTCCGACCTGAACGACCTGTACCGCCGCGTCATCAACCGCAACAACCGCCTGGCCCGCCTGCTCGAACTGAAGGCGCCGGAGATCATCGTGCGCAATGAGAAGCGCATGCTGCAGGAAGCGGTGGACTCGCTGCTCGACAACGGCCGCCGAGGCAAGGCGATGACGGGCGCGAACAAGCGCGCGCTCAAGTCGCTGGCCGACATGATCAAGGGCAAGAGCGGCCGCTTCCGCCAGAACCTGCTGGGCAAGCGCGTCGACTACTCGGGCCGTTCGGTCATCGTTGTGGGCCCGACGCTCAAGCTGCACCAGTGCGGCCTGCCCAAGCTGATGGCGCTCGAGCTGTTCAAGCCCTTCATCTTCTCGCGCCTGGAAGCCATGGGCATCGCCACGACCATCAAGGCGGCGAAGAAGGAAGTGGAATCCGGCACGCCGGTGGTCTGGGACATCCTCGAGGAAGTCATCAAGGAACACCCGGTGATGCTGAACCGCGCGCCGACGCTGCACCGCCTGGGCATCCAGGCGTTCGAGCCGGTGCTGATCGAGGGCAAGGCGATCCAGCTGCACCCGCTGGTCTGCGCGGCGTTCAACGCCGACTTCGACGGCGACCAGATGGCCGTCCACGTGCCGCTGTCGATCGAGGCGCAGATGGAAGCCCGCACGCTGATGCTGGCCTCCAACAACGTGCTGTTCCCGGCCAACGGCGAACCGTCGATCGTGCCGTCGCAGGACGTCGTGCTGGGTCTGTACTACGCGACCCGCGATCGCATCAACGCCAGGGGCGAAGGCCTGATCTTCTCCGACGTGGTCGAGGTGCAGCGCGCGCTCGACAACGGCCAGGTGGAGATCACCGCGAAGATCGCCGTGCGTCTGACCGAGTGGACCAAGGACAAGGAGAGCGGCGAGTTCGTGCCGGAGTCCAAGCTGGTCGACACCACGGTCGGCCGTGCGCTGCTGTCGGAGATCCTGCCCAAGGGCCTGCCGTTCGCCAACATCAACAAGGCGCTGAAGAAGAAGGAGATCTCGCGGCTGATCAATACCTCCTTCCGCAAGTGCGGTCTGAAGGAGACCGTGGTGCTGGCCGACAAGCTGCTTCAGAGCGGCTTCCGCCTGGCCACGCGCGCCGGTATCTCGATCTCGATCGACGACATGCTGGTGCCCAAGCAGAAGCACGACCTGATCGAGCGCGCCGAGAAGGAAGTCAAGGAGATCGAGCAGCAGTACGTCTCGGGTCTCGTGACGGCCGGGGAGCGCTACAACAAGGTCGTCGACATCTGGGGCAAGACCGGCGACGAGGTCGGCAAGGTCATGATGGCCCAGCTGTCCAAGCAGAAGGTCGAGGACCGTCACGGCAAGCTGGTGGACCAGGAGTCGTTCAACTCCATCTACATGATGGCCGACTCCGGTGCGCGCGGCTCCGCCGCGCAGATCCGCCAGCTGGCTGGCATGCGCGGCCTGATGGCCAAGCCGGACGGCTCGATCATCGAGACGCCCATCACGGCGAACTTCCGTGAAGGCCTGAACGTGCTGCAGTACTTCATCTCCACCCACGGCGCCCGCAAGGGCCTGGCGGACACGGCGCTGAAGACCGCGAACTCCGGCTACCTGACGCGCCGCCTGGTCGACGTGACACAGGATCTGGTGGTGACCGAGGACGATTGCGGCACCGACGCCGGCATCGCGATGCGCGCGCTGGTCGAGGGCGGCGAGGTCATCGAGTCGCTGCGCGACCGCATCCTCGGCCGCGTGACGGCCATCGAGGTGCTGCATCCAGAGACCCAGCAGGTGGTCGTGCCGGCCGGGCTGATGCTTGACGAGGACACGCTCGACATCGTCGAGGCGGCTGCCGTCGACGAGGTGAAGGTCCGCACGCCGCTGACCTGCCATACGCGCTTCGGCCTGTGCGCCAAGTGCTACGGCCGCGACCTCGGTCGCGGCGGGCTGGTGAACGCCGGCGAGGCGGTGGGCGTGATCGCCGCACAGTCGATCGGTGAGCCCGGCACGCAGCTGACGATGCGGACCTTCCACATCGGTGGCGCGGCGTCGCGTGCGGCAGTGGCCTCCAGCGTCGAGGCGAAGTCCGATGGTCACATCGGCTTCAACGCGACGATGCGCTACGTGACCAACGGCAAGGGCGAGCTGGTGGTGATCTCCCGTTCCGGCGAGATCATCATCTCCGACCAGCACGGCCGCGAACGCGAGCGCCACAAGGTGCCGTACGGCGCGACGCTCAATATCAAGGCCGACCAGCAGGTCAAGGCCGGCACCGTGCTGGCCAACTGGGACCCGCTGACCCGGCCGATCATCACCGAGTTCGCCGGCAAGGCGAAGTTCGAGAACGTCGAGGAAGGCGTCACCGTCGCCAAGCAGGTGGACGAGGTGACGGGCCTGTCGACGCTGGTGGTCATCGACCCGAAGCGCCGTGGCGCGGCCAAGGTGGTGCGCCCGCAGGTGAAGCTGCTCGACGCAGCCGGCAACGAGGTGAAGATCCCCGGCACCGACCACTCGGTGACGATCGGCTTCCCGATCGGCTCGCTGGTGCAGATCCGCGATGGTCAGGACCTCGCCCCGGGCGAGGTGCTGGCCCGCATCCCGGTCGAAGGCCAGAAGACGCGCGACATCACCGGCGGTCTGCCGCGGGTGGCCGAGTTGTTCGAAGCCCGCACGCCCAAGGACAAGGGCACCCTGGCCGAGATGACCGGGACCGTGTCGTTCGGCAAGGAGACCAAGGGCAAGGTGCGCCTGCAGATCACCGACCCGGACGGGAAGGTCTACGAAGAGCTGGTGCCGAAGGAGAAGAACATCCTGGTGCACGAAGGCCAGGTGGTCAACAAGGGCGAGTCCATCGTCGACGGCCCGGCCGATCCGCAGGACATCCTGCGACTGCTGGGGATCGAGGAGCTGGCGCGCTACATCGTCGACGAGGTGCAGGACGTCTACCGCCTGCAGGGCGTGAAGATCAACGACAAGCACATCGAGGTGATCGTTCGCCAGATGCTGCGCCGCGTGCAGATCGTCAACCCGGGCGACACGCACTACATCCTGGGCGAGCAGGTCGAGCGCGCCTCGATGCTCGACACCAATGACAAGATGCGTGCCGATGGCAAGATGATCGCGACGCATGCCGACGTGTTGCTGGGTATCACCAAGGCCTCGCTGTCGACCGATTCGTTCATCTCGGCGGCGTCGTTCCAGGAGACCACGCGCGTGCTGACCGAGGCGGCGATCATGGGCAAGCGCGACGAACTCCGGGGTCTGAAGGAGAACGTCATCGTCGGGCGCCTGATCCCGGCCGGAACCGGTCTGGCCTTCCACCGGGCCCGCAAGGCCAAGGAGGAGATGGACGACGCCGAACGCCGCTCCATCGCGCTGCAGGAGGCCGAGGAGCAGGCCCTGCTGGCGCCCGCGACGACCGCCGAAGTGGTGGTCGGCGAGGAAGCGCCGCCGCCCCCGGCGCAGTGAGGACGGTCGCGCAGCGACGGCAAGGGCGGCTTCGGCCGCCCTTTTTCATGGCCGGCGTGAAGCGGCAGGGCTGTGGGTTTCAGCGGCAGCCTCGGGGCTCGCCGAGGTGCTGATCTGCCAATGAACAGGTGTGAGTACACGCAAACCGGTCGTTGCGGCGCGTCGGGCCAGCTTGAGCAGCGCTCGATCCCGGGTCAGCAGCCAGGTGGCCCGGCGGGCCAGCGCGAGATCGATGAACATCTGGTCGTCGGCGTCTGTGCAGCGCAACGCACAAGCCGGGACGGTGTCAGTGTCCACCTGGGCCCAGCGCGCCCAGGCGGCCTCGAGGCGGGCGACGTCCGGCGACCAGGCGCCCAGACTGGGGCTCGCGAACAGCCGCCGGTGCTCGAGCAGCATCGCCGGCGTCGCGATCCAGCGGAGCGCGCCACATTCGATCGCCCTTCCGAAGGCGGCGCCCGGATCCTGGAAGACCAGCCAGTCCAGGATCGCATTGGTGTCGATGACCGCACTGGGCGGAAGGGCTGCTGTCATGGGAAAGGGCGGGGTCGAGCCCGGTGGTCGGCGTGGCCTCTTGCTTGCGGGCGGTGGGCGACACGAATATACTGTCAGGCTTTTCGGCAGATTCTGCTGCGCTCTTTGCTGGGCGACCTGCGCCGCGCTTCCTGAATCGTCCTCGCTCGAGGGCCAGGCGCGCATCCCGGGTTGGTTCCGTCTGGAGGCGTCGCGCATGACACCGGAAGACCTGAACCAGTAACTTCAAACGGGAACAAGTTACCCATGCCAACCATCAACCAGCTCGTGCGCCACGGTCGCCAGACCGAGGTCACGAAGTCGAAGTCGCCTGCGATGCAGGGCGGCCCGCAGCGTCGGGGCGTCTGCACGCGCGTCTACACCACCACGCCGAAGAAGCCGAACTCGGCGCTCCGGAAGGTCGCCAAGGTGCGCCTGACCAACGGGTTCGAGGTCATCTCGTACATCGGCGGCGAAGGCCACAACCTGCAGGAGCACAGCGTGGTGCTCGTGCGCGGCGGCCGGGTCAAGGACTTGCCGGGCGTGCGCTACCACATCGTGCGCGGCTCGCTCGACCTGCAGGGTGTGAAGGACCGCAAGCAGTCGCGCTCCAAGTACGGCGCGAAGCGCCCGAAGAAGGCCTAAGACTGCGCCAGCAGAACGGTCGGCCGCAAGGTCGACATCGGATGACCCGCCGTCGGTGGGTCGAGTAAGTGGGTGGCCCGAACGCGTGGCCGCCCGAGGCGCCCGAACGGCGCCGACTGAAGCACAGAAGGAAGAGAAATGCCCCGTCGTCGCGAAGTACCCAAGCGCGAGATCCTGCCGGACCCGAAGTTCGGCAACGTCGATCTCTCGAAGTTCATGAACGTGATCATGGAATCCGGCAAGAAGGCCGTGGCCGAGCGCATCATCTATGGCGCCCTCGAGACCGTCGAGAAGAAGGCCAACCGTGATCCGCTGGAGGTCTTCATCACCGCGCTGAACAACGTGAAGCCGATGGTCGAAGTGAAGTCTCGCCGTGTCGGCGGTGCGAACTACCAAGTTCCCGTGGAAGTTCGCCCCGTTCGTCGCATGGCGCTGGCGATGCGCTGGCTCAAGGAGTCGGCCCGCAAGCGCAGCGAGAAGTCGATGGCCCAGCGTCTCGCGAATGAACTGCTCGAGGCCTCGGAAGGCCGCGGCGGCGCGATGAAGAAGCGCGACGAGGTGCACCGCATGGCCGAAGCCAACAAGGCGTTCTCGCACTTCCGCTTCTAAGTCTCTTTTTGGTCCCCGGCCGCTCTTCGGGTTTGTACGAACCCGCGAGCGGCCCCTGTATTTGGAGTCACACCATGGCCCGCAAGACCCCCATCGAGCGCTACCGCAACATCGGTATCTCTGCGCACATCGATGCCGGCAAGACCACCACCACCGAGCGCATCCTGTTCTACACCGGTGTGAACCACAAGATCGGCGAAGTGCACGATGGCGCGGCGACCATGGACTGGATGGAGCAGGAGCAGGAGCGCGGCATCACGATCACGTCGGCCGCCACCACCTGCTTCTGGAAGGGCATGGAACTGGCCTTCCCCGAGCACCGCATCAACATCATCGACACCCCGGGGCACGTCGACTTCACCATCGAGGTGGAGCGTTCCATGCGCGTGCTTGATGGCGCCTGCATGGTGTATTGCGCCGTGGGCGGCGTACAGCCGCAGTCCGAGACGGTCTGGCGCCAGGCCAACAAGTACAAGGTGCCGCGTCTGGCGTTCGTCAACAAGATGGACCGCACCGGCGCGAACTTCTACAAGGTCTACGACCAGATGAAGGTGCGCCTGAAGGCGAACCCCGTGCCCATCGTGTTGCCGATCGGCGCCGAGGAGAACTTCACCGGCGTGATCGACCTCATCAAGATGAAGGCGATCATCTGGGACGAGGCCTCCCAGGGCATGAAGTTCAACTACGAAGACATCCCCGCGGACCTGCAGGCCGAGTCGCAGAAGTGGCGCGAGAACATGGTCGAGGCCGCGGCCGAGGCCAGCGAAGAGCTGATGAACAAGTATCTCGAATCGGGCGAACTGACCGAGGCGGAGATCAAGTTCGGCATCCGCACACGCACGATCGCCGCCGAGATCCAGCCGATGTTCTGTGGCACCGCCTTCAAGAACAAGGGTGTGCAGCGCATGCTCGACGGCGTGATCGACTTCATGCCGTCGCCGATCGACATTCCCCCGGTTCCCGGCCATGACGACGACGACAAGGAAGTGGTTCGTCGTGCTGCCGATGACGAGAAGTTCGCCGCGCTGGCCTTCAAGCTGATGACCGACCCCTACGTCGGTCAACTCACCTTCGTGCGCGTCTATTCGGGTGTGCTGAAGTCCGGTGATTCGGTCTTCAACCCGATCCGCGGCAAGAAGGAGCGCATCGGTCGGATCCTGCAGATGCATGCCAACCAGCGCGAAGAGATCAAGGAGATCCTGGCCGGCGACATCGCGGCCTGCGTGGGCCTGAAGGAAGTGACCACGGGCGAGACCCTGTGCGATCCGGAGGCGATCATCACGCTCGAGAAGATGATCTTCCCCGAGCCGGTGATCTCGCAGGCCGTCGAGCCCAAGACCAAGGCCGACCAGGAGAAGATGGGCATCGCCCTGGGTCGTCTGGCCCAGGAAGACCCGTCGTTCCGCGTACGCACCGATGAAGAGTCCGGCCAGACCATCATCTCCGGCATGGGCGAGCTGCACCTGGAAATCATCGTCGATCGCATGAAGCGCGAGTTCGGCGTGGAGGCCAACGTCGGCAAGCCGCAGGTGGCCTACCGCGAAACCATCCGCAAGCCGGTGTCGGACATCGAAGGCAAGTTCGTTCGCCAGTCGGGCGGCAAGGGTCAGTACGGCCACGTCGTGCTGAAGATCGAACCGCAGGAGCCAGGCAAGGGCTTCGAGTTCGTCGACGCCATCAAGGGTGGCGTGGTGCCGCGCGAGTTCATTCCGGCGGTCAAGAAGGGCATCGAAGACTCGCTGCCGAACGGCGTGCTCGCGGGCTTCCCGGTGGTGGACGTGAAGGTCACGCTGACCTTCGGTTCGTACCACGAGGTCGACTCGAACGAGAACGCCTTCAAGATGGCCGCGTCGCTGGGCTTCAAGGACGGCTGCCGCAAGGCCTCGCCGGTCATCCTCGAGCCGATGATGGCCGTGGAAGTCGAGACGCCGGAAGACTACGCCGGCAATGTCATGGGCGACCTGTCGTCCCGTCGCGGCATGGTGCAGGGCATGGACGACATGCCCGGCGGCGGCAAGGCCATCAAGGCCGAGGTACCGCTGTCGGAAATGTTCGGCTACTCGACCACGCTGCGTTCGATGTCGCAGGGGCGCGCCACGTACACGATGGAGTTCAAGCACTACAGCGAAGCGCCCAAGAACGTGGCCGACGCAATCATCACCTCGCGCGCGAAGTAATCAAGCGCATCTGGAAAACAGCCGGTCTTCGGTGGGGTGCCGCCTGCTGCCAGTGGCAGGTGAGCCCGCCCTCCGCCGGAGACCTTAAACCGAACACTGGCACTGTTCTTTATCTGGAGATCCTGAAATGGCCAAGAGCAAATTCGAGCGGACCAAGCCGCACGTGAACGTTGGGACGATTGGGCACGTGGACCACGGGAAGACGACGCTGACGGCGGCGATCACGACGATTCTGTCGTCGAAGTTCGGTGGTGAAGCCAAGGCGTACGACCAGATCGACGCGGCGCCGGAAGAGAAGGCGCGCGGCATCACGATCAACACCGCGCACGTGGAGTACGAGACCGCCAACCGGCACTACGCGCACGTCGACTGCCCCGGGCACGCCGACTACGTGAAGAACATGATCACGGGTGCGGCGCAGATGGACGGCGCGATCCTCGTGTGCTCGGCCGCCGACGGCCCGATGCCCCAGACCCGCGAGCACATTCTGCTGGCCCGCCAGGTCGGCGTGCCCTACATCATCGTCTTCCTGAACAAGTGCGACATGGTCGACGACGCCGAGCTCCTCGAGCTGGTGGAAATGGAAGTGCGCGAACTGCTCGACAAGTACGAATTCCCCGGTGACGCCACCCCCATCGTCCACGGCTCGGCCAAGCTCGCCCTCGAAGGCGACAAGGGCGAACTCGGCGAACAGGCCATCATGAAGCTGGCCGAAGCCCTCGACAGCTACATCCCCACGCCCGAGCGTGCGGTGGACGGCGCCTTCCTGATGCCGGTGGAAGACGTGTTCTCCATCTCCGGGCGCGGCACCGTCGTCACCGGCCGTGTCGAACGCGGCATCATCAAGGTCGGCGAAGAAATCGAGATCGTCGGCATCAGCGCCACGCAGAAGACCACCTGCACCGGCGTCGAGATGTTCCGCAAGCTGCTCGACCAGGGCCAGGCGGGCGACAACGTCGGCATCCTGCTGCGCGGCACCAAGCGTGAAGACGTGCAGCGCGGCCAGGTGCTGTGCAAGCCCGGCTCGGTCAAGCCGCACACCCACTTCACTGCGGAGATCTACGTCCTGAGCAAGGAAGAGGGCGGCCGACACACGCCGTTCTTCAACAACTACCGTCCCCAGTTCTACTTCCGCACGACGGACGTGACGGGCGCGGTGGAGCTGCCCAAGGACAAGGAGATGGTGATGCCGGGCGACAACGTGAGCATCACTGTGAAGCTGATCAACCCGATCGCGATGGAAGAAGGCCTGCGCTTCGCCATCCGTGAGGGCGGCCGCACCGTCGGCGCAGGCGTCGTCGCCAAGATCATCGAGTAATGCATGACGGCGGGCGGGTACTTCCCTCCCCGCCTTTCACCACCCCGCTGCGGGCGCTGCCCGCCGCACCGCTCTTTGAAGGAACCGTCATGCAAAAGCAAAAGATCCGCATCCGCCTGAAGGCATTCGATTACAAGCTGATCGACCAGTCGGCCCTCGAGATCGTCGACACCGCCAAGCGCACCGGCGCCATCGTCAAGGGCCCGGTGCCCCTGCCGACGCGCATGCAGCGTTTCGACATCCTGCGTTCGCCGCACGTCAACAAGAGCTCGCGCGACCAGTTCGAGATCCGCACCCACCAGCGCCTGATGGACATCGTCGATCCCACCGACAAGACCGTCGACGCGCTGATGAAGCTTGACTTACCGGCCGGCGTGGACGTCGAGATCAAGCTGCAGTAAGTCCCGAGCGGGCTCGCTGCGGGCCCGGGTGGTTGCGGCTTCGGCCGCTGCTGCTACAATCGCAGGCTTTTCTGCCCTCGGCACTCCGGTGCCGCGGGCAAAACATCGTGGTGACCCGACGCAATGCGTTCGGTCGCCTCAGTGAAGTCAGTCCGGCCAATCGATGTCGGACATTGGAGAAGAACCATGACTACAGCCAATCCGGGCGATCGCCTCGGCTTGCTGGGCCGCAAGGTGGGCATGATGCGCATCTTCACGGACGACGGCGATGCCGTGCCCGTGACGGTGCTCGACGTGTCCAACAATCGCGTCACCCAGGTCAAGACCGTCGAAACCGACGGCTACAGCGCCATTCAGGTGGCGTTCGGCGCACGCAAGGCGTCGCGCGTCACCAAGCCCGAAGCCGGGCATCTCGCCAAGGCGGGTGTCGAGGCCGGCGAGATCCTGAGGGAGTTCGCGGTCAGCGCCGAAGTGGCGGCCGAGTACAAGCCGGGCGGCACGCTGCCGGTCGGCCTGTTCGCCGCCGGTCAGAAGGTCGACGTGCAGGGCACCTCGATCGGCAAGGGCTTCACCGGCACCATCAAGCGGCACAACTTCGGCTCGCAGCGCGCGTCGCACGGCAACAGCCGCTCGCACAACGTGCCGGGCTCGATCTCGATGGCCCAGGATCCGGGTCGCGTGTTCCCGGGCAAGAAGATGTCCGGCCACCGCGGCGACGTGACCAAGACCACCCAGAACCTCGACGTCGTGCGTGTCGACGAGGCCCGCCAGCTGCTGCTGGTGCGCGGCGCGGTTCCCGGCGCGAAGAACGGTTTCGTGACCGTGCGCCCGGCCGTCAAGGTCAAGGCCAAGAAGGGGGCGAACTGATGGAACTCGAGCTCCTGAACGAACAAGGCCAGGCCGCCTCGAAGGTCGACGCGCCGGACACCGTGTTCGGCCGCGACTACAACGAAGCGCTGGTGCACCAGGTGGTGGTGGCCTACCAGGCGAATGCTCGCCAAGGCACGCGCGCCCAGAAGGACCGCCAGACGGTCAAGCATTCGACCAAGAAGCCGTGGCGCCAGAAGGGCACCGGTCGGGCTCGCGCCGGCATGACCTCGTCGCCGCTGTGGCGCGGAGGCGGTCGGATCTTCCCGAACAGCCCGGAAGAGAACTTCAGCCACAAGGTCAACAAGAAGATGTACCGCGCCGGCATGGCTGCCATCTTCTCGCAGCTCGCTCGCGAAGGCCGCCTGGCGGTGGTCGACTCGATCAAGGTCGAGACGCCCAAGACCAAGGCGCTGGCCGCGAAGTTCAAGGCCATGGGTCTGGAGTCGGTGCTGGTGATCGCGGACGAGGTGGATGAGAACCTGTTCCTCGCCTCGCGCAATCTCGCCAACGTGCTGGTGATCGAGCCGCGTTACGCCGATCCGCTGTCGCTGGTCTTCTACAAGAAGGTCCTGGTGACGAAGGGCGCGATCGAGAAGCTCAAGGAGATGCTGGCATGAGCGCTCTCAAGTTCGATGAAGGTCGCCTGATGAAGGTGCTGGTCGCGCCGATCGTGTCCGAGAAGGCCACGGCGGTCGCCGAGTCGCACAACCAGGTGCTGTTCAAGGTGTTGCAGGACGCGACCAAGCCCGAGATCAAGGCGGCGGTGGAGCTGCTGTTCAAGGTCGAGGTCGACAAGGTGTCGGTCGTCAACACCAAGGGCAAGACCAAGCGCTTCGGCAAGGGCGTGGGCCGCCGCGACAACGTTCGCAAGGCCTATGTCTGCCTGAAGGCGGGTCAGGAGCTCAACTTCTCCGGGGAGGCCGCGTAATGGCCGTCGTCAAAGTCAAACCCACGTCCCCCGGCCGCCGTGCCGTGGTGAAGGTGGTGCATTCGCACCTGCATAAGGGCAAGCCCGAAGCGTCGCTGCTCGAGCCGCAGATCCAGAATGCGGGCCGCAACAACAACGGCCACATCACGATCCGGCACAAGGGCGGTGGCCACAAGCACCACTACCGCGTGGTCGATTTCAAGCGCAACAAGGACGGCATCCCGGCGAAGGTCGAGCGTATCGAGTACGACCCGAACCGCACCGCCCACATCGCGCTGGTGTGCTACGCCGATGGCGAGCGCCGCTACATCATCGCCCCGCGCGGTCTGGAAGTCGGTGCCACCATCCTGAGCGGCTCGGAAGCGCCGATCAAGGCCGGCAACACGCTGCCGATCCGCAACATCCCGGTGGGCTCGACCATGCATTGCGTCGAGCTGCTGGCCGGCAAGGGCGCGCAGATCGCGCGGTCGGCTGGCACGTCGGTGACGCTGCTGGCACGCGAAAGCACTTACGCCCAGGTTCGCTTGCGCTCGGGTGAGGTGCGCCGCATCCACATCGAGTGCCGTGCCACGATCGGCGAGGTGAGCAACGAAGAGCACAACCTGCGCCAGTACGGCAAGGCCGGTGCGATCCGCTGGAAGGGCATTCGCCCGACCGTTCGTGGCGTGGCCATGAACCCGGTGGACCACCCGCATGGCGGCGGCGAAGGCCGCACCGGCGAGGGCCAGGTGCCGGTGTCGCCTTGGAACACGATGACCAAGGGCTACCGCACTCGCAGCAACAAGCGCACGCAGACGTTCATCGTCTCGCGTCGCAAGAAGTAAGGGGCACGCTCGATGGCACGCTCACTGAAGAAGGGTCCGTTCGTGGACCACCACCTGGTGGCCAAGGTCGAGAAGGCCGTGGCGATCAAGGACAAGAAGCCGATCAAGACTTGGTCGCGCCGCTCGACGATCCTGCCCGATTTCATCGGGCTGACGATCGCCGTGCACAACGGCAAGCAGCACGTCCCCGTGTACGTGACCGATCAGATGGTCGGTCACAAGCTCGGCGAGTTCGCCCTGACCCGCACGTTCAAGGGTCACCCGGCGGACAAGAAGGCGAAGAAGTAAGGGGATGACGATGGAAACCCGAGCAATCGTTCGCGGCGTGCGTCTGTCGGTCGACAAGGGTCGGCTGGTGGCCGACTTGGTCCGCGGCAAGAAGGTGGACCAGGCGCTCAACATCCTGGAGTTCACACAGAAGAAGGCCGCCGTCATCATCAAGAAGGCGCTGGAATCGGCGATCGCCAATGCCGAGCACAACGACGGTGCCGACATCGACGAGCTGAAGGTCAAGACGATCCACGTCGAGCAGGGTGCGACCCTGAAGCGTTTCTCCGCGCGCGCCAAGGGCCGCGGCAACCGCATCAGCAAGCCGACCTGCCACATCTTCGTCACCGTCGGCAACTAAAGGCAGAGAAGACCATGGGACAGAAGATTCATCCGGTCGGCTTCCGCCTGCCCGTCACCCGCAACTGGTCCTCGCGCTGGTACGCGTCGAATCGCAACTTCGCGACGATGCTGGCCGAAGACCTGAAGGTCCGCGAGTACCTCAAGGCCAAGCTCAAGAGCGCGGCCGTCTCGCGCATCCTGATCGAGCGCCCCGCCAAGAACGCCCGCATCACCATCTACTCGGCGCGTCCGGGCGTGGTGATCGGCAAGAAGGGCGAGGACATCGAGAACCTGAAGGCCGAACTGACGCGCCGCCTGGGCGTGCCGGTGGCGGTGAACATCGAAGAGGTGCGCAAGCCCGAGATCGATGCCCAGCTGATCGCCGATTCGATCACCCAGCAGCTCGAGAAGCGCATCATGTTCCGCCGCGCGATGAAGCGCGCGATGCAGAACGCCATGCGCCTGGGTGCCCAGGGCATCAAGATCATGTCGGCCGGGCGCCTGAACGGCATCGAGATCGCGCGCACCGAGTGGTACCGCGAGGGTCGCGTGCCGTTGCACACGCTGCGCGCCGACATCGACTACGGCTTCTCGGAAGCCAAGACCACCTACGGCATCATCGGAGTGAAGGTCTGGGTCTATCGCGGTGACCGCCTCGCCAATGGCGAAGCCCCGGTCATCAAGACCGACGAGCGCGAAGACGACCGCCGCAACCGCCGCGGCCCGCGCAGCGACCGACCGGCTGGTGACCGCCGTCCGCCGTCGCGCGACGGCGCGCGCCCGGGCCCGCGTGGCCCGCGCGCCGACGCGAGCGCCGCGACGGACAAGCCGGCCGACGGTGCCGCGCCTGCTGCTGCAGACGGCCCGAAGGCCGCCGTGAAGCGCGTGCGCAAGGCCGTCGCCCCTGGCGACGCCAAAGGAGAATAAACATGCTGCAACCCTCTCGTCGCAAGTTCCGCAAGGAACAGAAGGGCCGCAACACGGGCATCGCCACCCGCGGTGCGAACGTGTCGTTCGGCGACTTCGGACTGAAGGCCACCGAGCGCGGCCGCCTGACGGCGCGCCAGATCGAGGCCGCGCGTCGCGCGATCTCGCGTCACGTGAAGCGCGGCGGCCGCATCTGGATCCGCATCTTCCCCGACAAGCCCATCTCGCAGAAGCCGGCGGAAGTCCGCATGGGCAACGGCAAGGGCAACCCGGAGTACTACGTCGCCGAGATCCAGCCCGGCAAGGTGCTCTACGAGATCAACGGCGTTCCCGAAGAGCTCGCACGCGAAGCGTTCACGCTGGCTGCGGCCAAGCTGCCGTTGCGCTGCACCTTCGTCTCGCGCCAGATCGGCGCCTGACGCTTCGGAGTAATCGACATGAAAGCATCTGAACTTCGCGCCAAGGACGTCGCGGCCCTCGAGCAGGAGGTCAAGGACCTGCTCAAGGCCCACTTCGGCCTGCGCATGCAAAAGGGCACGCAGCAGCTGGGCAATACCGCCAGCCTGCGCCTGACCCGTCGTGACATCGCTCGCGCCAAGACGATCCTGGCCGAGAAGAAGAAGGGAGCCGCGCAATGACGACTCAAGAGACCGTCAAGAACACGCGCACCCTGGTCGGTCGCGTGGTCAGTGACCAGCGTTCCAAGACGATCACCGTGCTGGTCGAGCGTCGTGTCAAGCACGAGCTCTACGGCAAGATCGTGGCGCGTTCGCGCAAGTACCACGCGCATGACGAGAACAACGAGTACAAGCTCGGTGACCTGGTCGAGATCGCCGAAGGCCGGCCGATCTCCAAGACCAAGGCCTGGGTCGTGACCCGGTTGGTCGAAAAGGCCCGAGTGGTCTGAGCTTGACCCGCTGTCCAGGGCTTTGATCGGCCTGCGACGAACGCGACCGGTACGCTGGCATGCTGGCGACCGGTCGTTTTCTTTTCAGGCACCCCTTCCCTTTCATCACCAGGAGACGCGCGATGCTGAAAGTCGGTGACAAGCTGCCCGAGGGCACGCTGCAGGAATTCATCGAAGTCGAGGGCGACGGCTGCTCGCTCGGCCCGAACAGTTTCGAGATCGGCAAGTCGACCGCGGGCAAGACGATCGCCGTCTTCGCCTTGCCGGGGGCTTTCACGCCCACCTGTTCGGCCCAGCACGTGCCGGGCTTCGTGAAGCACGCCGATGCGTTCAAGGCGGCTGGCGTCGACGAGATCTGGTGCGTGTCGGTCAACGACGCGTTCGTCATGGGCGCCTGGGGCCGGGAGCAGAACACCGGCAGCAAGGTCCGCATGATGGCCGACGGCAGCGCCGCCTTCACCCAGGCGACGGGCCTCACGCTGGACCTCAACGCCCGTGGCATGGGGTTGCGCTCGCAGCGCTACTCCATGCTGGTGGTCGACGGTATCGTCAAGACGCTGAACATCGAGGCGCCGGGCAAGTTCGAGGTCAGCAACGCGGAGACGCTCCTGGCGCAGGCCAGGGCGCTGTAAGCCAGGCGCTGCGCACGAGGTCGGTCACTGCTTGGCAGTGCTTGACACGTCGCCTGTAGTCGCAGATACTACCAAGCTTCGCCGAACGTCGGCTTGGGATTGCGGGACTGTGAGCCCCGCCGGGTCACTGGCTCGAATCGCCCAAGGCGGCCTCGGTCTCGCCCTAAGCAGAGGGGGCCTTGCGGCAACGCAGGCGCCCGATGACGGGCCCAAGACTGCTCACAAGCGACCCATGGTGGGTCGGGCGCGAGACAAGTTGGGGACAGACAATGATTCAAATGCAATCGCGGCTCGATGTCGCGGACAACACGGGCGCGAAAAGCGTCATGTGCATCAAGGTGCTCGGCGGCTCCAAGCGTCGCTATGCCGGCATCGGCGACGTCATCAAGGTCTCCATCAAGGAGGCTGCGCCGCGTGGTCGCGTCAAGAAGGGCGAGGTCTACAGCGCCGTGGTCGTGCGCACCGCCAAGGGCGTGCGTCGCCAGGACGGCTCGCTGGTCAAGTTCGACGGCAATGCCGCCGTGCTGCTGAACGCCAAGCTCGAGCCGATCGGCACCCGCATCTTCGGCCCGGTGACCCGCGAACTGCGGACCGAGCGCTTCATGAAGATCGTGTCGCTGGCCCCCGAGGTCCTCTGAGCGACTGCGAGGAACACACCATGAACAAGATTCGCAAAGGCGACCAGGTCATCGTGCTGACCGGCCGCGACAAGGGCAAGCGCGGCGCCGTGGCGTCGCGCGTCGACGCCGATCACCTGCTGGTCGATGGCGTCAACATCGTGAAGAAGCATGTGAAGCCGAACCCGTTGAAGGGTTCGACCGGCGGCATCGTCGACAAGACCATGCCGATCCACCAGTCCAACGTGGCGATCTACAACCCGGCGAGCGGCAAGGCCGATCGCGTGGGCATCAAGCTCCTGGCTGACGGCAAGAAAGTGCGCGTCTTCAAGTCCAGCGGCGACGAGATCAAGGCTTGAGGCCGAGGTAAGCAATGGCTCAACAACAGACAGCTCGTCTTCAGCAGCACTACCGCGACAAGATCGTCGCCGACCTGGTGGCCAAGTTCGGCTACAAGTCGGTGATGCAGGTGCCGCGCCTGACCAAGATCACGCTCAACATGGGTGTGAGCGAGGCCGTGTCGGACAAGAAGGTCATGGAGCACGCCGTCGGCGACCTGACCAAGATCGCCGGCCAGAAGCCCGTGGTGACGAAGTCGAAGAAGGCGATCGCCGGCTTCAAGATCCGTGACGGTGTGCCCATCGGCTGCATGGTCACGCTGCGCGGCGTGCGCATGTACGAGTTCCTGGACCGCTTCGTGACGATCTCGCTGCCCCGCGTGCGCGACTTCCGCGGCATCTCGGGCCGCTCGTTCGACGGCCGTGGCAACTACAACATCGGCGTCAAAGAGCAGATCATCTTCCCCGAGATCGAGTACGACAAGATCGACGCGCTGCGTGGGATGAACATCAGCTTCACGACGACCGCGAAGACCGACGACGAATGCAAGGCGCTGCTCGCCGCATTCAAGTTCCCGTTCAAGAACTGAGGTGGCCTGTGGCAAAACTTTCGATCAAGCAGCGTGAGCTCAAGCGTGAGCAGCTGGTCGCCAAGTTCGCGAAGAAGTACGCGGAGCTGAAGGCCATCATCAACGACGCGGGCAAGTCCGACGAAGAGCGCTACACGGCGCGCCTGGCGCTGCAGAAGCTGCCGCGCAACGCGTACCCGACCCGCTTGCGCAACCGCTGCGAGCTGACCGGCCGCCCCCGCGGCACCTTCCGCACCTTCGGTCTGGCGCGCAACAAGATCCGTGAACTGGCGTTCAAGGGGGACATCCCCGGCGTCGTCAAGGCCAGCTGGTAAGCCGGCACGCGAACGTACAGGAGAAAACCCATGAGCATGAGTGATCCCATCGCCGACATGCTGACCCGCATCCGCAACGCGCAGATGGTGGAGAAGGCTGTCGTGGTGATGCCGTCGTCGAAGCTGAAGGTGGCGATCGCCCAGGTCCTGAAGGACGAGGGCTACATCGATGCCTACGCGGTCAAGGGCGAGGCCGAGAAGCCGCAACTCGAGATCGGCCTGAAGTACTACGCCGGCCGCCCCGTGATCGAGCGCATCGAGCGCGTGAGCCGTCCCGGCCTGCGCGTCTACAAGGGCCGTCACGAGATTCCCCAGGTCATGAACGGCCTGGGTGTGGCGATCGTGACGACGCCCAAGGGCGTCATGACGGACCGCAAGGCCCGCGCTGCCGGTATCGGCGGCGAGGTCCTGTGCTACGTCGCCTGACGCGAAGGAGCTGAAGAATGTCTCGCGTTGGAAAGATGCCGATCGCCGTCCCCAAGGGTGTGGACGTGGCGATCAATGCTGAACAGATCAGCGTCAAGGGCTCGCTCGGCACGCTGGTGCGTCCGGTGAACCAGCTGGTCTCGGTCAAGAACGAAGACGGCAAGTTGAGCTTCGCGCCGGCCGATGAATCGGCGGCTGCGAATGCGATGAGCGGCACGATGCGTGCGCTGGTGGCCAACATGGTCAACGGCGTCAGCAAGGGCTTCGAGCGCAAGCTGACGCTGGTGGGCGTGGGCTTCCGGGCCCAGGCGCAAGGCGCCAAGCTGAACCTGCAGGTGGGTTTCTCGCATCCGGTCGTGAAGGACATGCCGGCCGGCATCAAGGTCGAGTGCCCGACGCAGACCGAGATCGTGATCAAGGGATCCGATCGCCAGGTGGTCGGCCAGATCGCTGCCGAAGTGCGGGCCATCCGCCCGCCCGAGCCCTACAAGGGCAAGGGCATCCGGTACGCCGAAGAGAAGGTCTCGCTCAAAGAGACCAAGAAGAAGTAAGGAGCAGCTCGATGTTGAACCGCAAAGATCAGCGCCTGCGTCGCTCCAAGCAGACCCGTGTGCGCATCGCCTTGCAGAAGGTGGCGCGCCTGACGGTGTTCCGCTCCAACCTGCACATCTACGCCAGCGTCATCTCCGACGACGGCTCGAAGGTCCTGGCCAGCGCCTCGACCGCCGAGAAGGAAGTGCGTGCCCAGCTCGGCGCCGCAGGCAAGGGTGGCAACACCGAAGCCGCGGCCCTGATCGGCAAGCGCATTGCCGAGCGCGCCAAGGCGGCGGGCATCGAGTCGGTCGCGTTCGACCGCGGTGGCTTCGCCTATCACGGTCGCGTGAAGGCCCTGGCCGAAGCGGCGCGCGAAGCCGGCCTGCAGTTCTGAGTGCGTCTGCGCACCCGGACTGCACTGCACATCGAAGGAATCTGACATGGCAAAGTTTCAACCCCGGATCGCTGACGACGGTCGTGACGACGGTCTGAAGGAAAAGATGATCCAGGTGAACCGCGTGACCAAGGTGGTCAAGGGCGGGCGCACCATGAGCTTCGCGGCATTGACCGTGGTCGGCGATGGCGATGGTCGCGTCGGCATGGGCAAGGGCAAGGCCAAGGAAGTCCCGGTCGCTGTGACCAAGGCAATGGACGCGGCCCGCCGCGACATGGTCAAGGTCAGCCTGAAGAACGGCACCGTGCACCACAACGTGACCGGTGAGCACGGTGCGGCCAAGGTGCTGCTGGCGCCGGCGGCGCCCGGCACCGGCATCATCGCCGGCGGTCCGATGCGCGCAGTGTTCGAGGTGATGGGCGTGACCGACATCGTGGCCAAGAGCCTCGGGTCATCGAACCCGTACAACATGGTGCGCGCGACCTTCAATGCGCTGCGTCGCTCGACGACGCCGTCGGAAGTCGCATCGAAGCGCGGCAAGTCGGTCGAAGAGATCTTCAACTGAGCCGGCAGCAGGGGAACGACATGACGGACAAGAAGACGGTCACCGTGAAGCTGGTGCGCAGCCCGATCGGCACCAAGGAATCGCATCGCGCCACGGTGCGCGGCCTCGGCCTGCGCCAGATCGGCAGCGAGCGCGTGCTCGAAGACACCCCCGCGGTGCGCGGGATGATCAACAAGGTGAGCTACCTGGTTCAAGTGCTGTAAGGCACGGACGGACCTGGAGAAGACGATGGAACTCAACACGATCAAGCCCGCCTCGGGCGCCAAGCATGCCAAGCGCCGTGTCGGCCGCGGTATCGGCTCCGGCCTGGGCAAGACCGCGGGTCGCGGCCACAAGGGTCAGAAGTCGCGCGCCGGTGGGTACCACAAGGTGGGCTTCGAAGGCGGTCAGATGCCGCTGCAGCGTCGCCTGCCCAAGCGTGGCTTCAAGTCGCTGACGCTGAAGTACAACGCCGAGATCACGCTGGCCGACCTGCAGGTGCTGGCGGCCGACGAAGTCGACGTGCCCACGCTCAAGCAGGCCGGTCTGGTCGGCGAGCGCGCGAAGGTGGTCAAGGTCATCAAGTCGGGTGAGCTGAGCAAGAAGGTCGTGCTCAAGGGCATCGGCGCGACCGCCGGCGCCAAGGCCGCGATCGAGGCCGCCGGCGGCTCGGTGGCCTGAGGCGGCGTGTCCGGACGACTCTAGGATCCCTGCGTGGCAACCAACGCGAATCAACTGGCCAAGAGTGGCAAGTTCGGCGACCTGCGTCGTCGGCTTGTCTTCTTGCTGCTTGCGCTCGTCGTCTATCGCATCGGCGCCCACATTCCGGTGCCCGGTATCGACCCGAACCAGTTGCAGCAGCTCTTCAAGGACCAGCAAGGCGGGATCCTGAGCCTGTTCAACATGTTCTCGGGCGGGGCGCTGTCGCGCTTCACGGTGTTCGCGCTGGGGATCATGCCGTACATCTCGGCGTCGATCATCATGCAGCTGATGACCTACGTGGTGCCGACCCTGGAGGCGCTGAAGAAGGAAGGCGAGGCCGGCCGCCGCAAGATCACGCAGTACACGCGCTACGGCACGCTGGGCCTGGCGATCTTCCAGTCCCTCGGCATCGCGATCGCTCTCGAAAGCTCTGCGGGACTGGTCATCTCTCCGGGCATGGGTTTCCGCCTGACGGCGGTGGTGAGCCTGGTCGCCGGCACGATGTTCCTGATGTGGCTTGGCGAACAGATCACCGAGCGCGGCCTGGGCAACGGCATCTCGATCATCATCTTCGCGGGTATCGCGGCCGGCCTGCCGAGCGCGATCGGTGGACTGTTCGAGCTGGTCCGCACCGGCGCGATGAGCATCGTCGCGGCGCTGTTCATCATCTCGATCGTGATCGCGGTGACCTACCTGGTCGTGTTCGTCGAGCGAGGCCAACGCAAGATCCTGGTGAACTACGCGAAGCGTCAGGTGGGTAACCGTGTCTACGGCGGGCAGTCGTCGCACCTGCCGCTGAAGATCAACATGTCGGGCGTGATTCCGCCGATCTTCGCGTCGTCGATCATCCTGTTGCCGGCCACTGTGGTGGGGTGGTTCGCCACGGGCGACGGCCTGCGCTGGCTGAAGGATCTGGCGGCGCTGCTGTCGCCGGGACAGCCGATCTACGTGATGCTCTACGCCGCGGCGATCGTGTTCTTCTGCTTCTTCTACACGGCGCTCGTCTTCAACAGCCGCGAGACGGCTGACAACCTGAAGAAGAGCGGTGCGTTCATCCCGGGTATCCGTCCGGGGGAGCAGACCGCGAAGCACATCGATCGCATCCTCGGTCGCCTGACGCTCGGCGGCGCGGTGTACATCACTGCCGTGTGCCTGCTGCCTGAGTTCCTCGTGCTCAAGTACAACGTGCCGTTCTACTTCGGCGGTACGTCCCTGCTGATCATCGTCGTCGTGACGATGGATTTCTGGGCCCAGGTGCAGTCTTATGTGATGTCCCAGCAGTACGAATCGCTGCTGAAGAAGGCCAATTTCAAGGCCAGCTGAACAGGAACGGTTGACGAGAACACATGTCGAAAGATGACGTCATCCAGATGCAGGGCGAGATCCTCGAGAACTTGCCCAACGCGACCTTCCGTGTGAAGCTGGAGAACGGGCACGTCGTGCTCGGTCACATCTCCGGCAAGATGCGCATGCACTACATCCGCATCCTGCCCGGCGACAAGGTGACCGTGGAGCTGACGCCCTACGATTTGAGTCGTGCTCGCATCGTCTTCCGGGCGAAGTGAGAACAGAGCAACACCCGGAAGAGCGCAAGAGGTCAAGGAGAAGGTCATGAAGGTAGCTGCATCCGTCAAGAAGATGTGCCGCAATTGCAAGGTCATCCGTCGCAAGGGTGTGGTGCGCGTGATTTGCACCGACCCGCGCCACAAGCAGCGCCAGGGCTGATCGCTCGGCGACGCGACTAGTTAGAGGACGAACATGGCACGTATTGCTGGTATCAACATTCCCCCGCAGAAGCACGCCGAGATCGGCTTGACCGCGATCTATGGCATCGGTCGCACGACCGCGCAGAAGATCTGCGACAGCTGCGGCATCGCCCGTGACAAGAAGATCAAGGATCTGACGGACGGCGACCTCGAGAAGATTCGCGAGGAAGTCGGTCGCATGACGATCGAGGGTGATCTGCGTCGCGAGACGACGATCAACATCAAGCGTCTGATGGACCTGGGTTGCTATCGCGGCTTCCGTCACCGCCGCGGCCTGCCGATGCGTGGTCAGCGCACCCGCACGAACGCCCGCACCCGCAAGGGCCCGCGCAAGTCGGCCGCCGCGCTGAAGAAGTAAGCACATCCGCCGCGACGCCCCGTCCGACGAACCGCTCAGATTGAAGAGAGTCAAGCATGGCCAAAGCACCTAATACCGCCGCACAACGCGTGCGCAAGAAGGTCCGCAAGAATGTGTCGGACGGCGTTGCGCACGTTCACGCGTCGTTCAACAACACCATCATCACGATCACCGACCGCCAGGGCAACGCGCTGGCCTGGGCATCGAGCGGTGGCCAGGGCTTCAAGGGTTCGCGCAAGTCGACGCCGTTCGCCGCTCAGGTGGCTGCGGAAGTGGCCGGCCGTGCCGCGCAAGATCAGGGCATCAAGAACCTCGAGGTCGAGATCAAGGGCCCTGGCCCGGGTCGCGAGTCGTCGGTGCGTGCTCTCGCCGCGCTGGGCATTCGCATCGTGTCGATCTCCGACGTGACGCCGGTCCCGCACAACGGCTGCCGCCCGCAGAAGCGTCGTCGCATCTGAGCCGCGTGTGCGGCCCGGGCGACCGGGCTACAATACGCAGTTACCCGATTCGCCGGTGGGCACTCCAGTGCACGCCGGCGGTTTTCGTTGAAGCCGCAAGGCTTCGCTAAGCCCACCGTCTGGCTGTCCAAGAAGAGCGACCCTAGAGCGCTCGAACCCCCGCCAGACTTGCGTGAGGCGCGGCTCCCGGCCGCTCCCCACGTCAGAGAACCAAGGAAGCAACGTGGCACGTTATCTGGGTCCCAAGGCCAAACTGGCCCGCCGTGAAGGCACCGATCTGTTCCTGAAGAGCGCGCGTCGCGCCATCGGGGACAAGTCCAAGTTCGAAACCAAGCCGGGCCAGCACGGCCGCACCTCCGGCTCGCGCACCTCCGACTTCGGCCTCCAGCTGCGCGAGAAGCAGAAGGTCAAGCGCATGTACGGCGTGCTCGAGCGCCAGTTCCGCCGCTACTTTGCCGAGGCCGAGCGCCGCAAGGGCAACACCGGCGCGAACCTGCTGTTGCTGCTCGAATCGCGCCTGGACAACGTGGTCTACCGCATGGGTTTCGGTTCGACCCGTGCCGAGGCCCGCCAGCTTGTTTCGCACAAAGGCATCACCGTGAACGGTGAGGTCGTCAACATCGCGTCCTACTTGGTGAAGACCGGTGATGTCGTCGCCGTGCGCGAAAAGGCCAAGAAGCAATTGCGGGTGACCGAGTCGCTCAAGCTCGCCGAGTCGATGGGCCTGCCCGCGTGGGTGCAGGTCGATGCGACCAAGCTCGAGGGCGTGTTCAAGAAGTCGCCCGACCGCGACGAGTTCGGTTCGGACATCAACGAATCCCTGATCGTCGAACTGTATTCGCGTTGAATTTCCAGCGTGCTGCGGCGGTGCCCGGCCTTCGGCTCGCATCGCCCGGCGCGCAAGCGCTTTCCCGGTCCGGGTTCAACGTCGCCGCCAGGCGCGTCGTTTCCGGTGCTCCATCAGCCTTATCGGTGTAACGAGCCGAGGGTAATGACAGGAAGACCTGATGCAAACCAATCTGCTGAAGCCCAAAGCCATCAACGTCGAGCCGCTGAGCGCCGCCAAGGGTGCCCACCGTGCCAAGGTCACGCTCGAGCCTTTCGAGCGCGGCTATGGCCACACGCTGGGCAATGCCCTGCGCCGTGTGCTGCTGTCGTCGATGGTGGGCTACGCGCCGACCGAGGTCACGATCGCGGGCGTGCTGCACGAGTATTCGGCGATCGACGGTGTGCAGGAAGACGTGGTCCACGTCATGCTGAACCTCAAGGGCGTGGTGTTCCGCCTGCACAACCGCGATGAAGTGACGCTCGTGCTGCGCAAGGAGGGAGAGGGTCCCGTCAAGGCCGGCGACATCCAGACGCCGCACGACGTGGAGATCATCAATCCCGACCACGTGATCACGCACCTGTCGCAGGGCGGCAAGCTCGACATGCAGATCAAGGTCGAGAAGGGCCGCGGCTATGTGCCGGGCACGATGCGTCGCTTTGGCGACGAGCCGACCAAGTCGATCGGCCGCATCGTCCTCGATGCGTCGTTCTCGCCGGTGCGTCGCGTGAGTTACACGGTCGAGAGCGCCCGCGTCGAGCAGCGCACCGACCTCGACAAGCTGGTCATGGAGATCGAGACCAACGGCGCGATCACGCCGGAAGAGGCGATCCGCGCCTCGGCCAAGATCCTGGTCGAGCAGCTCGCCGTGTTCGCGCAGCTCGAGGGCCAGATCAACGACATCTTCGACGCCCAGCCCGCACAGCGCAGCACGCAGTTCGATCCGATCCTGCTGCGTCCGGTCGACGAGCTCGAGCTCACCGTGCGCTCGGCCAACTGCCTGAAGGCCGAGAACATCTATTACATCGGCGACCTCATCCAGCGCACCGAAACCGAGCTGCTGAAGACGCCGAATCTCGGCCGCAAGTCGCTCAACGAGATCAAGGAAGTGCTGGCTTCGCGCGGACTGACCCTGGGCGGACGGCTCGAGAACTGGCCGCCGCAAGGACTCGACAAGCGGTAACGCTTCGCGAACAGGAAAGCCGGCCTGAAGCCGGCATCGGATGACGAGCGCGCTGGGCGCGTTCGATCACGCACCCGCCAGTACCTGATCCGGCTGGCGGTCATCAGCAAGTCAGAAAGCAAGTCGAAAGGACTTCACCATGCGTCACCGTCACGGACTCCGCAAGCTCAATCGCACCTCCGAGCACCGCCTCGCGATGCTGCGCAACATGGCCAATTCGCTGATCCAGAGCGAAGCCATCAAGACCACCGTCCCCAAGGCCAAGGAACTGCGCCGCGTCGTCGAGCCGCTGATCACGCTGGCCAAGGAGCCGACGCTGGCCAACCGCCGCCTGGCTTTCGACCGCACCCGCGATCGCGATGTCGTGGCCAAGCTGTTCAACGACCTCGGTCCGCGTTACGAGGCGCGTCCGGGCGGCTACACCCGCATCCTGAAGATGGGCTTCCGCGTCGGGGACAACGCGCCCATGGCCTTCGTCGAACTCGTCGATCGCCCCGAGCCTGCGGCGCAAGCGCCGGCCGAAGCGACCGAGTAAGGCGGGTTGATGGTCGGGGCGCCGGGCCGGTGAATCCACCCGGAGCGCCCGCAATGCAGTTCTGCAAGGCCAGCCATCGTGCTGGCCTTCTTGCTTTCCGTGCCCGCTGGCGCGAGGCGATGGCACGGAACCGTCAGGAATGACGCAGGGTCCGAGCTTCCGTTAGCGCTTCGATGACCATGACAGGCTACTCTGCAGGGATTGGCTGCCGACCCTCCGACCTTCGTTCCACCTGACCGCATGCCCGTGAAGCCCATCCTATTCCTGCGCATGCTGCTGCTGTGGCTGACCGCGCTGCTTCCCTTGTTTGCTGCAGCGGCTGAGGATTTCCTGCCGCCCGAGCAGGCCTTCCGCTTCGAAGCGCGGGTCCTCGACGGCAAGTCGATCGAGATCGGCTTCGTCGTGGCGGACGGCTATTACCTGTACCGCGAGCCCTTCAAATTTGAAGCGCAAGGGATCGGGGTGGTGCTCGGCGCGCCGCAGATTCCTTCCGGGACGGTGAAGTTCGACGAGACCTTCGAGAAGGATGTCGAGACCTACCGCGGACGCGTGGCGATCCGTTTGCCGGTCGATGCCGCACCGGCGTCCTTCCAACTCGTCGTCACCAGCCAGGGCTGCGCCGACCAGGGGCTGTGCTATCCACCGATGCAGAGCATGGCCGATGTGCAGTTGGCGGGTTTCGGTGGAGACGGCAGTGTTCGCGTGCCGGTGGCCGGTAGCGGGCTCGATGGCGCCCTCGCCGCATCGCGTGCACCAGCCGCCATGGCGGGGGCGAGCCGCAGCGGCGACGCGGCCATCGACCGTGCGTTGCTCAGCGGCCGCTTCTGGCTCGTGGTCGTCGCGTTCTTCGTCGCGGGGTTGCTGCTGTCGTTCACGCCCTGCGTGCTACCGATGCTGCCGATCCTGTCGTCGCTGATCGTCGGGCAGGGCGGGAAGGCCGTGGCGCGCTCGCGCGGACTGCTGCTCGCCGGCGCGTATTCACTCGGCATGGCCTTGGTCTACACCGCGCTCGGCGTGGCCGCGGGTCTGGCAGGCGAGGGCCTGGCAGCGGCCTTGCAGAACGCCTGGGTGCTGGGCGCGTTCTCGCTGTTGCTGGCGCTGCTGGCCCTGTCGATGTTCGGCGCCTACGAATTGCAATTGCCCGCGGTGCTGCGCGACCGCCTTGCCGCGTCTTCGGGGCGACTGCAGGGGGGGCGGATGGCGGGCGTGTTCGCAATGGGCGGGGTGTCCGCGTTGATCGTCAGCCCCTGTGTTGCCGCGCCGCTGGCCGGCGCCTTGCTGTACATCAGCCAGACGCGCGACGTGCTGCTGGGCGGCAGCGCGCTGTTCTCGCTGGCCGCCGGCATGAGCGTGCCGCTGCTGCTGCTCGGTGCGTCGGCCGGGGCCTTGCTGCCGCGCGCGGGGGCGTGGATGGAGAGCGTCAAGCGCTTCTTCGGTCTGTTGCTGCTGGCCGTTGCCTGGTGGATGCTCAGCCCGGTCGTGCCCGCGCCGCTCGCGGTCGCCGGCTGGGGCGTGCTGCTGATCGGCGCGGCCGTGTTCCTGCATGCCTTCGACCGCCTGCCGGAGATCGCCGGCGCCGACCTGCGGCTGGTCAAGGGGCTCGGCCTCGCGCTGGCCGTCGCAGGCGCCACGCAGATCGTCGGCGCTGCGGCCGGGGCGCAGGACGCACTCAAGCCCCTGCAGCCGTTCGTCGTCGGCATCTCCCCGGCTGCGGCTGCGGCTTTGCCTGGCAACGCGATAGCCGCGACGCACGACGGCGTGAGCTTCCGGCGTGTCAGCACGGTCGAGGAACTCGACGCCGCGGTCCGCGGCGCCGGTCGACCGGTGATGCTCGACTTCTACGCCGACTGGTGCGTGAGCTGCAAGGAGATGGAGCGCTTCACCTTCACCGATCCGGCCGTGCAGGCGCGGCTCGGCAAGGCCTTGCTGCTGCAGGCCGATGTGACGCGCAACAGCGAGTCGGACCGGGCGCTGCTCAAGCGCTTCCAGCTCTTCGGCCCGCCGGGCATCGTGTTCTTCGATGCCGGTGGCCGTGAGCTCGAAACGCGTGTCATCGGCTTCCAGAATGCCCAACGCTTCCAGCAGAGCCTGCAGTCGGCGGGCCTGTGAACTGGTACGACGCAACGCGCGCGTGCTATACTCTTGGTCTCAGCCGCGGGGTGGAGCAGTCTGGTAGCTCGTTGGGCTCATAACCCAAAGGTCGTTGGTTCAAATCCAGCCCCCGCAACCAAGATCAAGAGGCACCAGCCTCTTCAAAACGCCCACCGATCGGTGGGCGTTTTGCTTTGTGCCGCGCTCGGTAGATGCGGCGTCTCGCGGCTCATCGAGCTGCGTCGTGTTTCGGCATCTCGCTCTCGTGCCAGCGACCGAGCAGCCATTTCGACAGGCCCGAGAACACGAGGAAAATCGCCACACCGAGCAGCGACACCAGCAGCAGCGCGGCGAACATCAAGGGCGTCTCGGTGCGAAAGCTGGCCTCGAGAATGCGCGAGGCGAGTCCGGTGTCTCGCCCGGCCGTGCCGGCGGTGAACTCAGCGACCACCGCGCCGATGAGGCTCAGGCCCCCGGCGACTTTCAGGCCCGCCATGAAATAAGGCAGTGCGCTGGGCACGAGCAGGAAACGCAGTCGTTGCCAGCGAGTCGCGCCGTACAGCGTGAACAGATCTCGCAAGCGTGCGTCGGCACTCTTCAGGCCGATAGTGGTGTTCGCCAGGATCGGAAAGAAGGCGACGATCCACGCGCACAGCAGCAATGCCAGCGTGGTGCTTTCGACGTAGATCAGGATCAACGGTGCGATGGCGATGATCGGCGTCACCTGCAGCACGACGGCGATCGGGAACAGCGCCGCCTCCACCCAGCGCGACAGTGCGAACGCCACCGCCAGCAACACGCCGCCCAGCACGGCTGCGCCCAGCGCCAGCAGCGTCAGCTTGACGGTGAACCAGAGTGACGGCCCGAGCGTGTCCCAGCGTTCGATCAGCGTCCTGAAGATCAGCGACGGCGCTGGCAGGATGTAGTGAGGTACCTGCTGAATGTGTACGACGAGTTCCCAGGTCACCAGCAGCGCCACGATCAGCGCCGCCGGCATGATCGCGCGCAAGGCACGCGTCCGCCATGCCGCGGGCTGCGAGGAGATATCGGTGCGGGGGCGAGCGACCAGCATCGTGGCGAGCTCAGTCGGGTCCCACCGCAACGCCTTCGACCGCGCGGCGCAAGGCCCGCGAGACCGCGACGCACTGTTCGCCGTAGTGTGCAGCAGTCCGGAAGGCCTCGCCGCGCGGTCCGCGCGGCTCGATGCGGATCTCTTCGCGGAGGCGGCCGGGAGCGGGGCCCATCAACAGCACGCGGTCGGCCAGGTAGACCGATTCGTAGACGCTGTGCGTCACGAACACCATCGCGAAGCCCTGCTCGGCCCGGATCGCCAGCAGATCGTCGTTCAGCTTCTGGCGCGTCAACTCGTCCAGGGCACCGAAGGGCTCGTCCATCAGCAGCAACTGCGGTCGCAGCGCCAGGGCCCGGGCGATCGATGCGCGCATCTTCATGCCGCCCGACAACTCGTGAGGGTAGACATTCGCCGCCGCCGTGAGGCCGACCCGGTCCAGCGCCGCGTCGATCGTGGTGGCCGCCGCGGCCCGTGTTCGGCCTTGCAGGCGCAATGGCAGCCACACGTTGTCGGCCACGGTCGCCCATGGCATCAAGGTCGGTTCCTGGAACACGAAGCCGAGCTCCGGCGCGCTGCCGCCGGTCCAGACCAAGGTGCCCGACCCCGGCCGTTCCAGGCCGGCGATCAGCCGCAGCGCCGTGCTCTTGCCGCAGCCCGAAGGTCCGAGCACGCTGACGGTCTCGCCCGCGCGCAGATCGAAGCTCAAGCGGTCAAGGGCCACGATGCCATTGGGGTAGCGCAAACCCAGTTCGCGCAAGCTCAGCAAAGGGGAGGCTTCAGCAGTGTTCATGCGGGCAGCGCCAGCGGTGCACGAGCGGCCGATTGTCGCCAGGCGCCTGGGGTGGCGCTCCATGCCCGCGGATCAGGCCTGCGGCAACTCCGCGGCACGCAGCGGCGGTACGGCCGACCCGGTCTTCTTCTGCGCCAGATCGACTCCGTGGCGCACGGCGATCAACTCGGCCAGGATCGACACCGCGATCTCGGCCGGCGTCCTGGCGCCCAGGTGCAGACCGACGGGGCCATGCAGCCGGTCGATCTCGCCGGGCGACAGGTCGAACAGCGCGAGACGCTCCTTGCGCCGTGCGGTGTTGCCGCGCGACCCCAGCGCGCCCACGTAGAAGGCGGGGGACTTCAGCGCCTCGAGCAGCGCCAGGTCGTCGAGCTTGGGATCGTGCGTCAGCGCCACCACCGCGCTGTGCGGGTCGAGTGCCAGTTCGATAACCAGATCGTCCGGCATTGCCGTGCTGAAGCGGCAGCCCGGCACGTCCCAGCCCAGGTGGTATTCCTCGCGCGGGTCGCAGCAGATGACCTCGAAGTCCAGCGCCAGCGCCATCTGGGCCAGGGCGCGCGACAGCTGCCCGGCGCCGATGATCACCAGGCGCCAGCGGGGGCCGAACAGCGCACGAAGCGTGTGGCCGTCGAAGCTGAACGCCTCGCCGCGCGCGGCTGTCTCCAGGGTCACGGCGCCGCTGGACAGGTCGAGGCGGCGCGCCACCAGTTCGTGGCGTGCGGTGCGCGCCAGGAGTTCGTCGATCCAAGCGACCGAGCCCAGCGGCTCCTGCAGCAGGCGCAGATTGCCGCCGCAAGGCAGGCCGAAGCGGGCGGCCTCCTCCTTGCTCACGCCGTAGTTCACGAGCGCCGGGGTGGCGACGCGCTCGCCATGCCGCACGCGGTCGATCAGGTCGTCCTCGACGCAGCCGCCCGACACCGAGCCGACCACCTGGCCGTCGTCGCGCAGCGCCAGGAGCGCGCCCGGCGGCCGGGGCGCCGAGCCCCAGGTTTCCAGCACCGTGACCAGCCAGACGCGCCGGCCTTCAGCGAACCAGCGGCGCGCCTCGGTCAACACCTGCAGGTCGAGACTGTCCATCGTGCACTCGGCGGTCGGGACGTGGGCGCGAGGCCCGCGTCGCACCCGCGGACGATCAGTCCGCGCTGCTGGCTTCGCTGGTCTCGGCCGCAGCGGCCGCGGCAGCTGCGGCCGCGAGCTTCTTGCTGCGCGGGTTCTTCTCGCACAGGGGCTCGCAGACCGGCTGGCTGCGTCCGAGCACCTTTTGCATGGTGCGTCGGTTGGGGGGCTGGTGGGCGCCGCAGAAGAAGCAGGACATGGTGTTCGTCGCCCCCGAGAACGCGCCGGGGCGCGGAGAGAACGGCGAGCCCGGGGCCTTGCTGGTGTAGCGAAGCCCGTCCTGCTGGATGCGGGTCGTGGTGTCTTTGCGTGAGGCCATACCGCTATTGTCTCAGGCTCCGGGCCCTTTTGTCGGCGCGGGGCAACCCGCAGCGCGCGAAACCGGGTTTCCGGGCCCTTGGCAGGCCTTGGCGCGGTCAGCGCCGGGTCAGCACGATGGCCAATTCCGCCCAGGTGCTGGACGGGTGCGGAACGCGGGCGTAGGGCGGGCGGGGCCAGCCCCAGCGATCGCCCGGCAGCAGCGCCCGCAACGCGTTCACGTCCACGTGATACGGCGGGCCCTCGATCAGGCCCCGGCCGGCGCCTTCTCGCAGCGCCTGCATCGCCAGCAGGGCCAGCGTGCCGCCCGGACGCAGCCATGCGTGCAGTCGGGCGGCGTAGGCCACCCAGTGGTCGGGATGCAAGGCGCACAGGCAGGTCTGTTCGTAGACCGCGTCCAGCGGCACCGTGGGTTGCCAGGTCAGCACATCGGCCTGCACGACCTCCGCGGCCAGGCCGGCTGCGGCGAGCCGGCCCTGGGTGAGGTGCACGGCGCCGGGCGCGTAGTCGATGGCGGTGACCGCGAAGCCGCCGCGCGCGAGCGCCACCACCTCGTGGCCGCTGCCGCAGCCGGGCACCGCAATGCGCCCCGGCGCCAGGCTGCCGTCGCCCAGCCAGGAGGCAAGCTGCGGATTCGGTGCTCCACGGTCCCAGGGCAACTGCCCGGCGTCGAAGCGCTGCTGCCAGAAGTCGAGGTCGGGACCGCTCATGCGAGCCAGTCTAGGGCCTGCCGCGGTGGCCGGCGAGCGCCGCCGTGGCAGACGCTGCGGCGTGGCACCCTCAGCCGTCGATCGCGCGCACCAGGGCTTCGGTCGCGGGCAGCGACAGATTGAGCAGGCGGGAGATCGCGGCCAGATCGTCGGGTACCGCGGGGTTGTCCCAGCCGCGCGCGGGATCCTCGGTGTGGCGGGCCAGCCGGATGGCCAGCACCACGTTCTGCACCTGGGGTTGGGCAGCCTGGCTGTTGTCGTCGGCGATGCGCACCAGCAGTTCGGGCAGCGCCCAGGTGTGCATCAGGGCCTGTTGCAGCGCGAGCAGGTCGATATTCAGCAGCTGGCGTTGTGCATGGTCTGAGCGCAGCGTCGGGTCGGCGCGCTGGCGGCGGGCAATCTCGAGCGCCAGAGCCGGTGCGTGGCACCACAGCAGCATCTCCGCGAAATCGTGCAGCAGCGCCGCCAAGTGCAGCACCTCTGCATCGTCGTCCATGCGGTGGACCGCAAAGCCCAGCGAGAAGTTGGCCGCGCGGTGCGCACGCCGCATCACGCGCTGCAAGCCGGCCAGGGCCTCCGGCTGGCTGGCCAGGTGCACCTCGATCTGTGCCATGCGGTTGAATGCGTTGAAGAACGGGCCGATCCCCATCATCACCAGCGCCGCCGTGACCGTCTCGGGCCCGCTGTTGTCGCCGCCGTTCCGCCGGCGGCGCAACTGGGCCACGGCCGCAAGCAGCTTCAGCGACATCAAGGGGTCCTGCCGCACCGGCTCGGCGAGCTGGTGCGCGTCGACATCGCCGCGGGTGGCTTCCACCCGTTCCAGCAACTCCAGCTCCTCAGCCGTGGCCGCCAGCACCGGGATCGGCGCGTCACTGAACCAGCGGGTCCAGGCGGGCAGGTCGGGCAGGGGCGAGGTGAGCATGGGGAGGGTTCCGGGCGATGCGTGGTTATCGGTCGCTGAATCCCGGTCTGTAGGGGGCGGGTGCGTTTCGGCGGCACTTGCAGGACCCTGAAAACAAGAAAGCCCCCGGACCGCAGACCGCGCCGGAGGCTGGGCGGAGACGGCGTCCGGTCAGTTCGACAGCGGCAGCTCGCGCCAGTTGAGTCGCTTCAGTCCGATCGTGGAGCCGAAGTTGCCCGGCACCCGCTGCACCGCACCGCGGTCGCTGCCAGCCACCAGCCGGACCTTGCCGTCGACGCTGAGGAAGCGCAGGTCGGTGACCACACCGACGATGCCTGTCACATAGGAGGCCGCAGCGTCGTTCACCGTCAGCTTGGTCTGTCCAGTGGAGAAGTCGGTCCCGTAGATGCGGCTCGAGCCGGACGGGCTGCAGACATCCCCGTTCGGCAACGTCGGCGCGAAGGCCACCGTGCCGAAGAACGTCGCTGGGTCGGACACCAAGCGCCAGGCCACGTTGTTGTCGGCGTTCTTGCCCAGGTCGACGAACCAGCCCATGGGTTTGGTGGCATCGGCGGTGTAGCCCGTCAGCAGGTCGGTGTTGGCGACCAGCACGTTGCGCGTGATGGGGAAGCTCACGCCAGCAGGCAGCATCGTCGTCGTGTTGAAGGACACCGCATTGCCGTCGGCGATCGCGTAGAAGGTCTGGGCCTGGGTAGAGGCGATGTCGGTGTCGGCCAGCAACCGACCGGTACCGACCAGCACCATCCGCTGCTTGGTGCGCGGGTGCACCTCCATCATGGGGCGAGAGGTCACCGGCTGCGCGCCGTCGGTCGGGTGGCTCAGCGTGGCGAGCACGATCGGGGCCGGGTAGGTGCCGGTGGTGCCGGTGACGTCGAAGCGCCACAGGTTGCCCAGCAGGTCTCCGGCGTAGACCGCGTCGGCGTAGCCGTCGGTGAAGTCGATCACGTAGGCGTTGGCGTGCGCCAGGCCGGCGTCGTTGGCTACCGAGCCCACGCCCGTCGCCACGGTCTCGAGCAGAGCGCCTGTCGCGGGATTCACGAAGAACAGATAGCCTTGGCCGTCGGGCGTGTTGTAGCCCGAGGGCAGGATCACGGTCCAGCCGTACTTGCGCGTCTTCACGATCACGGGGTCGCCGAAGGTGTAGCCCATCTGCGGCGCGGTGAATTCCCAAAGCACCTTGGCTGCGGCGGTGGTCTCGTTGGTGATCGAGTTCGGGTCCGTGACGTCCAGCGCGTAGTAGCTGCGCCCACCCTTGCCCAGGCCGCCGATCAGCACCGAGCGCCAGTTGGTGGCGGTGCCGACGCCCGAACCGTTCCAGGTCTTGCCGAGGTCGATGTCCTGCACGGTCGGCGTGGCGTTGACCAGGTAATGGTGCAGCAACGGCGAGCGACCCAACGAGGCCAGCCCATCGACACCCGGCGTGGCGTTCGGGCCGTTGAACGTCGCCGCCGGCACGTAGGCAAAGATCTCGCGACCCGCATTGGTGCCGGTCAGCGCGCCGTCGAGGGCATGCATCATGCCGTCGTTGGCGCCGACGTAGACCACCGTCGGTCGACCGGCATAGGTGGTGCGGAAGGTGCTGTAGCCGGGGTTGGTGGCGTCCGACAGCGGCAGCGATGGCGGCCCCACCGGACGGGCGCGCGAGCCGACGATGTCGCCCAGCAACTGCGTGCGGGTTCGGTAGACACCGGGTGGGTTTGCGCCCTGCTCGTTGGTCCGGTCGCCGCGCAGGTAGTTCAGGTAGTCGGCGCTGTCGTTGTCGGCCCGGTAGGTGGTGTCCAGCGTCGCTCGCTGGGCGGCGGTCACCGTGCCGGCACCCAGGTCGGTGGTGCGGAAAGCCACGCCGGCCGTGCCGTTCCAGGTCACGACATTGCGGTTGGTGTTCCAGCCGGTGCCGGCCAACTGAGCGGCCAGCTTGGCGGTGGCCGTCCAGCGCGGGGTCAGCGTCGGGTCGCCGGCGGTGTTGAACGACAACTCGCTCGCCTGCACCTGACCGGTCCAGTTGTTCGGGTCGTACTGGGCGCTGTAGCTGCCGTTGCCCGAGGTCGCGACCTGCGGCACCGAGGTCGAGAACGAGGTGGTGAAGGCCTCCAGCGCAGCGGCGATCTTCTCGAAGGCCGCCGTCAGGCCTGCGACCATGGTGTCGGGGCGGCCGGCGGTGTAGTAGTTGTCCGGCCGGGCCTGCGCCCCGACGGTCTGGCCCGTCGTGGACCACCATTCCTGCGGCAGTGCCGCAGTGCGAGTGGCGGGGTCGTAGTCGTTCGGCACGGTGAAGCCGCCGTACTTTGCTGCCAGGTAGAACTGGTTGTCAGCGACAAAAGGCTGCTCGAGCACGTCGACCCAGTAGGTCTGGACCGTCTGCTTGCCCACGGTGGCGGCGTTGCCGGCCACTGTGGGTCGGATGTCGGTGGTATTGGCGTAGTAGGCCAGGCCGACGATGCCGGCCGAGTTGTTGCGGCCGCTGTAGTTGTTGACGTTCGGCGCACCCAGGCCCTGAAGCGCGAACGCCCGGTTGGTCATGGTTTCCGCATTCACCGTGGTGTCGCCCGAAACGGCCGCCGGCTTGGCCGGCTCTTCGGTCGTGCCGGTCGCGCCGGGCAGATTCTTGTCGCGGTGGGTGTAGATGTCGCCGATGCCCAGAATGAAGTTGCGCTGGCACGAATAGAGGATCGGGTCGTTCCAGTTGGTGATGACCGGAAAGTCGTCGAGGTAGGCTGTGCGCGTGGCGGCATTGGCGGCGCCCATCGTCGTGTACTCCGCAACGTTGCCCTGGTTCTTGTAGTAGCGCAGCGCGGTGTAGAACAGTTCGCTGACCGGGTCGTAGCTCTTGTAGTTGTTGGTGTTGAGCTGGCCGAACTTGTTCAGGTAGTTCATCACCCCGCTGTTCGTGATCGACACGCTGGGCGTGAAGCTCGCGTTGGTCTGCGTCGCGTCGGCCGCATCGGGATTGATCGCGAAGATGCCGGTCGTCGCATCCCATTCGGTCGCGGCGTTCGTGACGGCCGGTTGGCCCGGCACCGGCTGCGTCGGGCCGACGAACTTCTGCTGTGCGCGCAGCACCGCGCCGTCGCGCAGGAAGTCGCTGTGGTTCAGGTAGCCGAAGGCGCTGAAGCGGATGCGGTTGGAATACTTCTGAACCAGTCCTTCGGGCTTCCAGTTGCTGCCGTACTGCTTGCAGTTGGCTTCGCGTGTGCCGGCCGTCGCCGAGGAGTCGCAGACCTTCACCCGCATCACCGCGCGATAGACGGTGCCGGCCACAGGAGCAACGGCCGGGTTGTAGTCGGTCACCGCGCCGCCGAGCGCTGCCGACGACGACGCGAACAGCATGTTGATGCCCTGGCCCTGGATGCGCGTATGGAGGTTGCTGAAGGTGAGCGGCGATGCCTGGGCCACCGTGGCCGCCACTGTGAGGCTCTTGTCAGGCGCAAGCCCCTGACCGGTGTCTCGCGATTTCTGCAGGATGGTCGTCGTGGTCGTGTCGATGATCCGGTAGCCGCCGGTCATCGCCCAGCGGAAAGGGTCGATGGTCGGCGTCGAGGCCCAGTTCAGGTAATTGCCGCTCCATTCGTCGGCGCCGGTGCAGTTGTGCGCGGTGTTGTCGCCGACCGGATAGAAGTGCCGCAGTTGCGTGGCGGTCTCGGTCGCGTAGTACTGGTACTTGTAGCACTTGTTCGGATCGAAGTAGCCGAGATAGACATCGGTCGTGACGTAGGCGCTCGTGTGCGCGGAGCGCACGGCCGTCGGCCATTCGACCGACAGGGCCAGCGCCACGTTGCCGGGAACCGCACTGGTCGCGAACACCGGCGAATCGGCCAGCGTCGTGGCTGCGCTCGCGGCGAGCGCGCCACCCAGGCCGAAGCCCAGGACCAGGGCCTGCGCGAACGCGACACTGCGTTGTCGATACCGGCGAGCCAGGGCCCGGAGGTGATGAGGGGCGGCGTGGAGCTTCATGGTGTGGACCTCGGACGGTATCGAGGAAGACGGTGCGATGGGCTTGCGTGTTCAGGTGCCGCAGCACGAGAACGTGGTCTGGAAGAAGGATTGCGTGTTGCGCGGACCGTCGGCGCGGATGGTGAGGCGGTAGACCACCGGCTGTGCCACTGCGCCGCGGGCCCCACCCACACTGGCGCGCTCGGCGCGCTGCCAGTCCGACGAACTGCCGCCCGGCTGCAGGCTGGCGTCGGCGACCGAGCAGTTGTCGGGCGTTTCGGATCCCGTGCCGGCGGTCGCACACATCCTGTCGACGACGTAGCGCAGCGTGATCCCCTGACCGGCATCGATGTCAGCACCTGTCCAGGTACCAGCGAACGTGGCGTCGCTCGCTAGCAAGGTGTTCGGAATACCCTGAGGGTTGCTCGGGAGCACCGTAGCGCTGTAATTCAGCGTCGGCGCATTGGCTTCTCTCGCCGCGACGCCGATCAATGCACCTCCCGCGCGGAACCGGGCCAGAATGGTTTCGGCCGCCTGCTCGCTCTGTTGCGCCAGATCGCGCTTGAACGCCAGATTGCCGGCCGTCGTCAGCGAGATGTCGAACGACCTCATCAGCGCTGCGGCCGAAATGAGCATCACCACCAGCACGATGAGGCTGATGATCAGGACGGCGCCGCGCTGCTCGCGACGGTTGGCCGAGCGCAAGACAGTATGCGTGTGTCGATGATTCATGATCAGGGGCGCAGCAACAGGTTGCGGACGGGGACCGTGAGTTCGATGGTGCGGTGGCGCATCGTTTGGTCCGCGGCGGCGATGGTCACGGTGCGCGTCAGTGCTCCTGGGGTACCGCCGCTGCTGAGGTCCGCGAAGAGATTGAGTGTTGCAGGCGCCACGTTCTCCCGCTCGACCAGTGAAGACCGCATGACCAGCCCGAGCCGCACGGCCACGATGCGCCGCAGGTTCGCGGCCGAGGCCGCAGAGCCGTCCATCAAGGCCGCGCCGCCCCAGGTCGCCCCGGTGGGTGCCACCCAATCGTCGATCACGCCGTTGTCGTTGGTGTCCACGCCATACACCGCACGCAGGGCGATCACGCCTTCGGCCAGCGGCAGCGGCACATTCTGGCCGTTGATGAGTAGCAGGTCGTAGCTGAACAGCGTGCTGTTATCGCCGACGCCGAACAGCTGGAACTGGGGTGTGTTGTTGGCGATGTTGCCGATGGCGAACGCGTCGGTATTCGACAGCGATGCCAAGGCGGTCATCGATGTGTTGCTGCCGCTCGCTGTGTAGTACGCACCCGCCGTGTCAAAAGGCAGGGCCTGCGTGGCACCGCCAACGAACCCGGCGGTCAGTTGGGTGAGCAGGCACTCGCCGGCGCCCGCCAGCATCACGAGGTCGCCACCGCGAAAGCCGATCGTGTTGTTGAGGCGCCATTGGTTGGCCGCTACGTCGGTGCCGGTGCGCGGCAGCAGCGAGGCTGGCGACTCGCCGAAGCCGGCCGAACCGCTCATCACCATCAAGACATCCGAGCCCGCGCCCGACGCCCCCTGGAAGATCACGATCGGCGCAAGACGCAAGGTTTGAGGCACGCCGGCAAACGGAACGGGCAGCGCGGCCGCGCGAGGCCACGTCTGGCTGGCGGGCAACTGTGCGTTCAGGCGGCAAGCCCCCACACGCGTCCATCCGTCGGTAAACCCCGAGCCGGCGCTGCGGATCAGGCGGTCAAGCGTGTACGCGGCATAGGCGCCCGACTGGTTGGCGTCGTTGAGTGAGACGGAGGTTCGCTTGCGTCCCTCGCTGGCTGCCAGTACGCCAAATACCGCGAGCGTGACGACGAGGCCGATGGTCACAGCAACCAGCAGTTCTACGAGAGAGAAGCCACGGAGACTCCGCGGGATCGACGGTCGGGTGCGAGACTGACTCATGTCACCTCCTCGGTCGTCAGCACGACCTCGGTCACCAACTGGCTGGTCAGCGTCGAACGCGGCTGTTGCCATGTGATCGTGATCAGCGCCGTGTTGCCGGCGACCGTGATCGTGGCGGTGCCGCCGGGCAGACCTTGCGTCGCGGCGTCGGCAACCCGCGTCTGCCAAGCCGTGATCTGTGCCGTGGGCAGCGTGACTGTGCGGGCCAGACGCATCTGTGCGGCGAGATCGTCCGCCAGCAGGGCGGCACGATTGCGGTCCTCCGCGTCGACCGAGTACTGGGTGGCGCGAACCTGCATCGCCACCAAACCGAGGATGCCGAACGAGAAAATCAGGACGGCAACCAGCACCTCCAGCAACGTGCTGCCGCGCTGAGTGTGTGACGATCGCTGGGAGGCAGAGTGTTTCATGAAGAGGCTCATCCCTCAGCACCCATCAGGATTGGTGGCGGACAGAGTCTTGGCGGGGTCGCACATGCGCACGCGTCCACCCAAAGATGCGGTGACACGCAGCGCCCGGTCGACACCTGCCACGGTGCCGCCGTGCGCGATGTCATAGGTCACGGTGGGCGCGGTGGGATCGATTGCGCACCCCTCTGCCGCATTGGCCACCTGTTGGCCGGCGGCGTTGAAACACACCGCACTGGGCCCGGTGATGTTGACGCCTGCCACCACGCCGGCCAGTGCACCACTGCGAACGAGTTCTGCCGTCTCGCCGGTGATCAGTGTCAACGTGCGGACGCCCCAGTTGCTGCCGTTGGCTGCAGCGGCCGAGGTCGCGGTGGGGTTTGCAACGTTGGTCAGGAAGAAGCTCACGGTGCGGTTTCGCCGCACGGCCTCGGCCTGCGCCAGCCGCAGGCCATCCTGCAGCACCTGGGACGTGGTGCGCACGCGCGTGTTGCGGATCCAACTCGCGAACGACGGGGCCGCAACCGCCAGCAAGATCGCCAGCAACGTGATCGTGACCATCAGTTCAACGAGTGTGAAGCCGCGCCAGGATGACCGCGGCTGCTGAATCAGCTGCACGATTGCCCCCTCTTTAGAACCCATCTCGCGCACGGCAGGGCAGGGGCCCAGCCCGTTGGCGCGGCGGTCGTCGTACGTTGATCAAACTGATTGATCGTGAAAGTGAAGCCGTTGGCGGGGCCGGCCCCAGTCGCAGTCATCGAGTAAGTCGTTGCATCGGGCGTGCCATTGCACGCGATGGTGAAGTTGCCGATGACTCGGCTTCCGTCCGTTCGTGCGCACGGCGTCGTGAACGTCCCGACCGTCGCGTAGGTTCGGTTGTCCTGGAAATGGCGCTCCATTTCGGCGCGGAACGACACTAGGCCGTTGGTGGCATCGACTAGCTGACCGCGCAGGATGTAATCGCGATAGCTTGGATATGCGACGGCGGCCAGGATACCGATGATCGCGACGACGATCATCACCTCGATGAGCGTGAAACCCGACTGCCGCTTGAAAATGAATCGTCGCATGTGACTGTCCCGTTCCGGTTCGCTGGCCTGAAGGCCTGGATCGCGCAGGCCCACTCGAATTTGTTGATCGGAGAGCCGCTGCCCCATGACAGATCGCGGATCCGCTTGCAAGCAGTATGGGTGGCGTCGCCGATCATGCCCATGAAGCATGTCACGCAATCGGCAGGAGGCCGGGCGGGAACCGGACGAAGTGCCGTCTGCGGTCGATGAACGGTCGACAGGCGTCGCGCCGTCATCACACTGGCCAGCCGGGAGAAGAGCTGCCGGCGGCTACGCCGCTCTGTCCGGCCTCACACTTCTTCCCCGACGTGCGCCGCCATCAGCGCCTGCTGCACCCCCGCCGGCGCCGCCTGGTAGTGGCTGAAGCGCAGGGTGTAGCGCCCCTGCCCGCCGGTCAGGGCATGCAGCCGCGACTGGTAGTTCGCCAGTTCCGACAAGGGCAGCAGCGCGTGCACCACCATCTGCCCTGGCCGGGCTGCGTTGCTGCCGATCACCTGCCCGCGCCGTGACGCCAGGTCGCCGGTCAGGTCGCCCATGTGGGCCTCGGGGGCGGTGATCTCCACGTCGACCACAGGTTCCAGCACGATCGGCTGGGCCGCCCGTGCCGCGGCGACGAAGGCCTTGCGCGCTGCCGTCACGAACGCGATCTCCTTGCTGTCGACGCTGTGGTGCTTGCCGTCGTGCACCACCACGCGCACGTCGAGCACCGGGTAGCCGGCAATCACGCCTTCGGCCATTGCCTGGCGCACGCCCTTCTCGACCGCCGGCATGAAGTTCGACGGGATCGTTCCGCCCTTGACGGCGTCGATGAACTCGAAGCCGGCCCCGCGCGGCAGCGGCTCGATGCGCAGGTGCACTTCACCGAACTGCCCGGCGCCGCCGGTCTGCTTCTTGTGCCGGTGCTGGCCGGCAGCCGGCGCGGTGACGGTCTCGCGGTAGGCGATCCGCGGCGGCCGGGTCGTCACCTCGAGTCGATATAGATCGCGCAGGCGCATCAGCAGCGCCCGCAGGTGCAGCTCGCCGAGACCCCAGATCACCGTCTCGTGCGTGGCTGCGACCTGCTCGATGCGCAGGCAGGGATCCTCGGCCACCAGCTTCTGCAGTGTGTCCCACACCCGTTGTTCGTCGCCATGGCGCTGCGGTTCGATGGCCAGGCCGTGCACCGGCACCGGAAAGTCGAGCGGCGCCAGGTGGATGTGGTCGTCCTCGGCGGCGTCGTGCAGCACCGCGTCGAAGTGGATGTCATCGACCTTGGCCACTGCGCACAGTTCCCCAGGCCCGGCCCGTTCGACCTCGATCAGGCTCTTGCCCTGCAGCAGGAAAAGGTGCCCGACCTTGAAAGGCTTGCGGCCGTCGCCCACGTAGAGCTGGCTGTCGCTGGTGACGGTGCCCTGGTGGATGCGGAAGATGCCGAGCTTGCCCAAGTACGGATCGACGGTGAGCTTGAACACGTGCGCCAGCACGTGCAGTGCCGGATCGGGCCGCGCGGTGATCGGTGTCGCCTGTGCGCCCTCGCCGCGCAGAAAGCGCGGCGGGTTCCCTTCGGCCGGGTTCGGCATCAGCGCGGTCAGGATGTCGAGCAGCTCGCCCACGCCGGCGCCGTGGCGCGCCGAGACGAAGCAGATCGGGATCAGGTGTCCCTCGCGCAGCGCCTGTTCGAGCGGCGCGTGCAGTTCGCGCGGGTCGACGTCGCCGCTCTCCAGATACCGTTCGACGAGGGCCGCATCGATCTCCACCACCTGCTCGACCAGCGCACGATGGGCCGCGGCGACCGATGAGAAGTCGGCCTCGTGGCCGGCGGCGGCCTCGGGGCAGAAGAAGCAGTCGACCACCTCGCTGCCGCCGCGCGCCGGCAGGTTCAAGGGCAGGCATTCCTTGCCGAAGACGCCGCGCAGCTGTTCGACCAGCGCCGCCAGATCGATGTCCTGCGCATCGATCTTGTTGACGATGATGAGCCGGCACAGACCGCGGCTCGCGGCCGTTTCCATCAGGCGCTGCGTGCCGGCGTCCACGCCGTTGGGGGCGTCGATCACGACCGCTGCAGTTTCCACCGCCTCCAGCGCTGCCAGCGCCGGACCGGTGAAGTCCGGATGGCCGGGCGTGTCGATGAGATGGACGCGCGTGTCGCGGTGCTGCAAATGCACGAGCGAGGTGTTCAGCGAATGCTGGAACTGGCGTTCCAGCGGGTCGTGATCGCTGACGGTGCTGCCGCGCTCCACGCTGCCGGGCGCGCCGATCGACCCGGCCCGGTGCAGCAGGGCTTCGATCAGCGTGGTCTTGCCCGCCGCGCTGACGCCGAGCAGCGTCATTGTGCGGATCGCGCTCGGGTCCGTCGCGTTCATCGCTTGCGGCATGGCGCTCTCCTTCGGCCGGATCGGCATCGGGTGGGATGTCAGAGCGTAGAAGATCGATCGGCAAGCCACAAGCGGGCCATGGAACTTTGCGTGCAGCCCAGCCGCTCATCCTCGAGGTTGCAGGGGCGGGTACCACAGACTTCACGTTTGACGGGACCAAGGTGTGCCGGAGGCCCGTAGACGCGGGAGGACATGAGGTCTCGCGCACACTGGAAGCCTCTAAGATGCCGCGTTGACCCTTATCGAGACGGAACCTCACACCATGCTCAAAGCGCTCTCCAAGATGAACCCTGAAGTTCGTGTTCTTTCGCTGGCGGCTTGCAGCCTGGTTGTCCTGTTGACCGCCTGCGGTGGCGGCGGTGGAGGAGGGGGCGGCTCCGGCACGAACGCGCCTCCGCGGCCCACGGCGGGCCTCAGCGATCCCTCCTTGACCCTGCAGCAGAACCAGCCGACCGCCATTTCGCTGGCGCAGGAGATGGTGCAGACCTACCAGCTCGCCGACGAGGCAGCGGCCGCCCAGCAGCTGGTGGAAATGGCCCCCGGTGTGCTCGACTCGTCCACGTCGCCTGCGGCCTGCCCGGGCGGCAGCGGCACGATCAGCTTTGCAACGAACGGTTCGGGCTACAACTACACCTACAACGCCTGTGCCAATGCCGGCTATGTCTTCACGGGCAGCGGGGTCATCACGCCGACCGTGGTTTCGAGCGCGGTGACCGAATACGACCTCGACTTCAGCAACGTGACCGTGACCGGCGCGAATGCTCCGAACACGGCCTTGACGGGCGCTGCCGTCTGCACGCCCGGAACGAGCGCGGTGTCGTGCATCACCACGCTGGGGGGCTATGTGTGGGGCAATGACGTGAGCTACAGCGCCGGCCTGGCCAACGGCAGCCACCAGTGCGACTGCGGCAACGGCACCTGGAACGTCCTGTTCGACGACTTCGGCGCGACATCTGGTGCGGCCTATGTCTATGCGAGCAACGGCGAGGCCTCGGTCACGCGGCTGAGTGCCAACACCTTCCGTGTCGTTCTCACCGTCAACGGCGTCACGACGACCTACGACGTCACGACGACCTGATCGGTCGATGGTCCCGGGGCGCCGGGCAGCTCGAACATCGAGGGCCCGCCGCTTCTGCTCTCACTGGAACGCCACCTCCGCAAAGCTCCTCAGCTTGCGGCTGTGCAACTGGTCGATGCCGTTGCGCCGCAGCAGTTCGATCGCCCGCAACCCGATGCGCAGGTGCTGGTTCACGCGCTCGCGGTAGAAGTGGTTGGCCATGCCGGGCAGTTTGATCTCGCCGTGCAGCGGCTTGTCGCTCACGCACAGCAGCGTGCCGTAGGGCACTCGGAAACGAAAGCCGTTGGCGGCGATGGTGGCGCTCTCCATGTCGAGCGCGATCGCGCGGCTCTGGCTGAAGCGGCGTTCCGGCGTGCTGGGGCTGTGGTGGAAGGGCAGCAGCTCCCAGTTGCGGTTGTCGGTGCTGGCCACGGTGCCGGTGCGCATCACGCGCTTGAGTTCGCTGCGCTCGAGCTGGGTCACGTCGGCCACCGCGGCTTCCAGTGCCACCTGGATCTCCGCCAGCGGCGGGATCGGCACCCACAGCGGCAGCTCCTCGTCGAGCACATGGTCCTCGCGCACGTAGCCGTGCGCCAGCACGTAGTCGCCGAGCTGCTGCGTGGTGCGCAGGCCGGCGCAATGGCCCAGCATGATCCAGGCATGCGGGCGCAGCACGGCGATGTGGTCGGTGATGGTCTTGGCGTTGCTGGGGCCGACGCCGATGTTCACCATGGTGATGCCGGCACGGTCGTGGCGCACCAGGTGGTAGGCAGGCATCTGCGGCAGCCGCGGCGGCGGCGCGCCCAGAAAGTCGCCCGGCTCCAGCGTGCAGCCTGTGCGCCGCATCACCACGTTGCCGGGCTCGACGAAGGCCACATAGCCGTCGTCCTGACCGCCGCCGCTGCCGCCCTCGAACAGCGAGGCCTGGCCGCGCGGCAGGTGCATCAGCTCGTGACCGAGCTTGATGAACTCGTCGATGTAGAACTGGTAATTCGTGAACAGCACGAAGTTCTGGAAGTGCTCGGGCGTGGTGCCGGTGTAGTGGCGCAGCCGATGCAGCGAGTAGTCGACGCGGGCCGCGGTGAACAGCGCCAGCGGGTGCACCGCCGTACCGGTGGCGTCTGGCGTCGGTTCGTGCGTGCCGTTGGCGATGCCGTCGTCCATGGCGCCGAGATCGGGCAGATCGAACAGGTCGCGCATCAGCGTGCGCCGCTCGGGCGTCAGCGTGCCTTCCACATGGTCGTGCTCGGCGAACGAGAAGTGCACCGGGATCGGCTGCGTGCTGCTGCCGATCTCCAGCGCGACGCCGTGGTTGCGCAGCAGCAGACGGAACTGCTCGAGGTAGTAGTCACCGAACAGATCGGGCCGCGTCAGCGTGGTCTCGTAGCGGCCCGGGCCGGCGACGAAGCCGTAGGCGAGCGGCGTGTCGGCCCGCGCCACGGTGTCGATGTGGACGGCCACGCGGGGGTAGCAGGCGCGCACGCGCTGAGGGAAGTCCTCGCCGGCCAGGAAGCGCTGCAGGTGGTCGCGCAGTCGCACCAGGCTGGCGTCGTAGAGGCTGCGCGCAGCGTCGAGGGCGTCCTGCGCGTCGGTGTAGCGCCGGGGGCCGTCGTCTGGAGGAGAAGGCGTCGTCATGTCGGCATTCTGCGGCCTGCGTGAGGCGGTGTCTGTGGCGGCCGGCGCATCTGCTTCCGCCTTGTCGGCGCGGTCGACGTATGTCCGGCTGTGTAATAAGGTCGCACCATGCCGACCGCTCCCCGCCGCATTCTGCCGATCATCGTGGCCGCCCAATTCGCGAGCACTTCGCTGTGGTTCGCCGTCAACGCGGTGATGCCCGATCTTCATCACGCGCTCGGTCTGCCGCCTACCGCCGTCGGCTCACTGACTTCGGCGGTGCAACTGGGCTTCATCGCCGGCACGCTGGTGTTCGCGCTGGGGTCGGTCGCCGACCGCCATTCGCCGCGCCTCGTGTTCCTGCTGTGCGCCATCGCCGGCGCGCTGTTCAACGCCGCACCCGTGCTCTGGCCGGCCGGCGCGCTGGACCTGCCGGCGCTGTGGCTGCTGCGGGCCTTGACCGGCTTCGCGCTGGCCGGCATCTACCCGGTCGGCATGAAGATCGCCGCCGGCTGGTATCCGCAGGGGCTGGGCCGTGCGCTGGGCTGGCTGATCGGCGCGCTGGTGCTGGGCACCGCGACGCCGCATGCGCTGCGGGCCCTGGGTGCGCACTGGCCCTGGCAGCAGGTGATGCTGGTGGTGTCCGGGCTTGCGGTGCTGGGGGGCTGGATGGTGTGGCAGTGGGTGCCGGAGAGCACCCATCTGCCCCGTGCCACGCGCCTGCAGTGGCGCGCCTTCGGCCGCGTGCTGACCGATCGCCGTCTGCGCGCACCCGTGTTCGGCTACTTCGGCCACATGTGGGAGCTCTACACCTTGTGGGTGTTGCTCCCGGCGCTGCTGGCCACGCGGCTCCAGGGGGCGGCCATCTCGGTGGGTGCGTTCGGCGTCATCGCCGCGGGGGCGGTCGGGTGCGTCGCGGGCGGCTGGCTGGCGCAGCGGCACGGCAGTGCGCGCGTGGCGGCCGGACAACTGGCGCTGAGCGGCCTGTGCTGCGTGCTCACGCCACTTGCGATGGCAGCGCCCGCGGCGGTGTTCGCGGCGTGGCTGCTGGTGTGGGGCATCAGCGTGGCCGGCGACTCGCCGCAATTCTCGGCGCTGACGGCCACGCATGCCCCGCGCGAGGCGGTCGGCAGCGTGCTGACGCTGGTCAACTGCATCGGCTTCTCGATCTCCATCCTGAGCATCCAGGGCTTCGTGGCGCTGGCACAGCACCACGATCTGTCGCTGTTGCTGCCGTGGCTCGGCCTCGGGCCGCTGCTCGGCCTGTGGGGCCTGCGGCCCTTGCTGGTCCGTGAGGGCTCCCCGCCCTGAGGACTCCCGCGGTCGCAAGCTTCAGTCTTCCCACTCCAGTTCGGCGTAGGCCGCGGTCACGTTGCGGGCGTGAAAAACGTCCAGCAGTCGCCAGCCGGGTCGATCGGGGGCGATGCGCGCCACCGCCTGCGGCAGCGTCAGTCCGGCCTTGAGCGCCGCGCGCACGTCGGACTGCAGCCGGGTCAGGTAGGCCTGCTCGGCATCGAGTGCCGCCGGCCAGGCCCGGCTCGGCGCGCCGTGTCCCGGCACGACGGTGGTGATGCCCTGCCAGCCGCGCAACTGCGACAGCGCGGCCAGCCATCCCTTGAGCCGTCCGTCGACCACCGGCGTGTGGTCGACGAACAGCAGGTCGCCGAGAAAGAGCGTGCCGCTGGTCTCGTCCAGTACGCTGAGGTCGGCATCGGTGTGGGCCGTCGGCCAGGCGCGCAGGCTGAGGCGACGCCCGCCCAGGTCGAGTTCGAGCGTGTCGTCGACCCGCCGTGTCGGGGGCACGATGCGGGCGCCGTCGGCGAAGTCGGGACCGAAGTCGCGCTTCAGCGCGTTCAGGTAGAACGGGCCGCGCACCGCCAGCGCGGAGGGCAGGCGATGATGGCCGACGAATTCCGGTGCCGGCTGGCCGGCCGTTCGCTCGGCCTCGGCGAACACGCTGTTGCCGAGCACGTGGTCCGGGTGCGCGTGCGTGTTGATCACGTAGCACACCGGCAGCGGCGTCACGTCACGCACCGCCGCCAGCAGGCGCCGGCCGACCGGCGCGCTGCCGCCGGTGTCGACCACGGCCACGCAACGGCTGCCGACCACGAAGCCGCTGTTCGAGACATCGCCCTGGTTGGTGGGGCCCCAGTCCTCCAGGGCGCCGCGATGCAGGTAGACGCCCGGGGCGAGCTGCTCGACCGTCGAGGCCCTGGCCTCAGCTGCCGGCGCAGCATGGCCGATGCCGGCTGCCATCAGGCCTGCGACGGCGCTGATCAGCGCGCGGCGCAGCCACGGTGACGCATGCACCGGACACCGCGCGGCGACGCGGGACAGGACGGCTACTCCTTGATGCCGACGTCGAAGAAGCAGCTCTTGCGCGCGGCCGCCTGCAGTTCGCGGAAGCGCTTGATTTCGACCTGCATCACTTCCACGTCGCGGATGCTGTTGCCACGCTCGCCACCCATGCTGTTGGCGTTGGTGGCGGTGCTCATGGTGGTGAAGTCGTCGAAGGAGATCTGGCTCGCCAGCTTGTCCAGCACGCAGGAGCACTTGTTGAGCATCTCGTAGTGGTGCCCTGGGTTCAGCTTCATGCACTCCTGCACGTAGACCACCCGGTCGGCCGTGGGGTAGTCGTGCGCGGCCGCGGCGCCCGCGCCGACCGCCAGCACGGCGCCGATGGCCGCGAGCGGGAGGAGGTGTGTCGGACGACGCAGGGAGGTCAGGCGTTTCATGGGCATCACTTCTTGCTGGGTTGCTTGTTGCCGGCCACCGGGCCGGCGAAGGTCATCACTTCCTCGAGCACCGGTGCGTCGCTCGGCAACGCGCCGGGGACGGCGGTTCGCACCTGGTACACCCCGCCGGGAACGGTGCTGGCCAGCACGAAGGTGTAGCGCTTCTGCGCATACGTCTCGAAGCGGGCGCGCAGCGGATCGGTCTCGTAGGGCGTGAGGCTGACCTCCTGCGCGTCGACCTCCCTGCCCTCGTAGCTGACCTTGGTGTCGCGCACCTTCGCTTCGTCGACCATCGTCATGCGGATGCGCTTGCGAAAGTAGCCCGACTTGCCCTTGGTCACGCGCTCCATCTCGCGGATGTCACGCTCGAGGAAGTAAAGGATCACCGGATTGGCCTGCGCTTCCTCGATCTCGGGCAGGGCCATCTTGCGCTCGCCCGTGAGGAAGCTGCCCTGCACCGTGCAGCAGACCTTACCCTTGAGTTTCACGTCGATGCGCACCTCGTCCTCGAAGCCCGGTTCGAGCGAGCCCGATCTCACATAGGTGTAGTGCAGCGAGGCGGGCGCCTTGACGTTGGCCAGCTGATGTTCGACGAACACCAGTTTCTCGGCGAGCGAGAACTCGCTCGGATCGGCGGCAAGGACGGGGACGGCCGTCAGGCCGAACAGGGCCGACAGCAACAGCGGTGCGACCGTGCGGCGCGGTGGGCGGGTGAGCGCCAGGATCATGGTTTCTCCAGTTCGGCCGCGAGTTCGCGGGCCTGTTTCGCGTCGAGCGCCGCGAGGCGCGCGACGGCATTGCGTGATTCGCGCAGCTGGCCCTGGCGCTTGTAGACCTGGGCGAGCCGGGCCCAGCTGCGGTTGTAGGTCGGATCGATCTCCACGCTGCGCTGGAAGGCGCGGATGGAGGGCTCGGGCTGGTGCAGGCCCTCGAAGGCGACGCCCAGCAGGTAGGGCGCCTCCGGATCGTCGCCGGCCTCCTGTTGCCAGCGGTCGGCCAGCTGGGCGAGTGCCGCCCATTGCTGGCCCTGCTCCAGCGCGGCGGCCTGCAGGAAGTAGGGCTGCTCGGAGTCCGGCTGCTCCCAGAAGCTCTTGCCGGCCAGCGGGGCGACGGCGTTGTAGGGCAGCTCGTCGTTGAGCTGCGCGAGCACCCAGTCGGCGGGCGCGGCGAAGTAGTGGCGGGCGCCGCCGCGCAGACGGAAGGTCAGGATGCCGACCAGCGCACCGTCGGCGTTGAACAGCCCACCACCGCTGGCGCCCGAGCTGAACCAGTTGCTGCTCTGCACGATCTGGCTGCCGGACCAGTGGTGCAGGGCCACCACGTCGCCCTCGCTGAGCTGGATGCCCACCCCGCCGGTGTAGCCCATCGCCAGCACCTGCTGCCCGGGGTGCAGCGAGGCCGCGCGCGCGATCGGGACGGCATCGCCCTCCAGCCGCGGGACCTGCAGCAGACACAGGTCGCGGAGCATGTCGGCGGCCTGCAGATTGGCCGTCCAGCGCACGCCGCCCTTCACCACGTTCACACGCACCGCGTGGCGCGTCACATGGCAATTGGTCACCACCCTGCCGGGGCCGACGATCACGCCGGAACCGAGCTGCAGACCGCCCGCGGCGCTGACCGCCTCGATCTTCAGCACGCTCGGCGCCAGCCGGATCAGCGCGGCGCGGTCGATGTCGGCCCGCGCGCCGGGCGGCAGGCCCAGCAGCCAGGCCGCTGCGAAGAGGAGGGACAGCCGACGCATGGAGCCTGCAACTTCACTCGGCGGCGGGACCGGCGGCTCACTGCCGCGCGGTCGCTGCCGGTTCGTTGTCCAGCAGAGGCACGTTGAAGTCGCGCAGGATGGCGGTGATCTCGGGCCGCAGCTTCTCGATCAGCGTCTCGATCTGCTGCTTCCACTCGCGTTCGCCATAGCGCACGCCCATCGCCATCTGAAAGTCGAACTTGACGCCCGGCTCCGAGCGCATCGGCACGACCACCAGTTGCGGTTGCTGCACCTGCTTCGCGAAGTAGCCGCCGATCGGCCCCCACACGATCGCGGCGTCGATCTTGCCGGCGGAGAGGTCCTTCTCGATGATCTCGCCCGGGTACTGCTTCGGGTCCGCGTTCATGATCTGGTAGGGCACGCCCTGCTCGACCAACTGGTGCTTGTTCAGCCACTCCGATGCCGGCGAACGGTCGTAGATGCCGATGCGCAGCTTCTCGAGCTTCGCGCGGTCGAGCTGGAGGAAGTCGTCGATCGACTTCACGCCGTCGAGGCCCTTGCCCGGCGCGTAGACGAGCGCGTAGGTCGACCGGTAGTAGGGCTTGGTGGCGGACACCTGGTCGTAGCCGGCCGGCACGCCCATGATGATGTCGCAGCGGAAATCCTCGCCCGGCAACTTGTAGCGCAGCGTGTTGCGCACGAAGGCCAGGCGCTGCGGGAAGGAGTAGTACTCGACCGGCAGTCCGAGCTCCTTGGCGAACAGCTCGGCGATCTTGTTCTCATAGCCCTGCCCGTCGAGGCTGGAGAAGGGCAGGTTGTTCGGATCCTGGCAGACGCGGAAGGCCTTGCGCGGCGGCGGCTCCTGCGCAGCGGCCGGCACGGCGGCGCCGGTCAGCGCCGCCAGGGCCAGCACGCCGGCGGCGACGGCTTCGCGTCGTGCAGCGCGCGTCATTGGATCTCTTCGACCTTGGAGCGGGTGATCGCGCCGTCGGAGCGACCCTTCAGGTAGGCATACAGATGGTCCATGTTGTCCATCACCTGCGGGCTGCTGCCGAAGCTCTGCATGCCCTTGTCGAGGCGGCCGTCACGGACCGTCTTGACGAAATCGTCCTTGCTCAGGGTCTTCAGGCTGGCGATCAGCGACGGGCCGACCATGCCCTCCTGGTTGGCACCGTGGCAGCGGTCGCAGGCGGCAGCACGCCAGGTGCGGAAGCCCTTCATCGTGTTGGCATCGACCTTGTAGCCATCGACAACCTTGTAGAGCGGCTTGTCCTGTGCGGACGCCAGCGGGGCCACGCTGCCCAGGGCAACGGCGGCGAGAGAGACAAGCAGGCTATTCAGTCGGAACATCATGATCAACTCAGGGAAGTAAAAGACTCTCATTGAACGACAAGGGGATGGCGAGCGTTGACCGTTCACCATCCCCGCAACACACCTTTCGTGAGGGGCTCGTGCCCCGTCACGAAACTAACGCTTGCAGATCAGTTCGGCAGTGCAAAGACCGTCAGGGAGCCGCCGAGTTCCGTGTACGAATTCAGCTCCTTGTAGCCGCCCACCGCACCCAGGCCGTCGGTGTCCTTCTCGAGACCTGCTGCCATGCCGATGCCGGCCCAGCCGCCAATGCCCGAGAACACGCCCATGTACTGCTTGCCCTTGTGCTCGTAGGTGAACACGTTGCCGATGATGCCGGACGGGGTCTTGAACTTGAACAGTTCCTTGCTGATGTCCTTGGCATCGACGCACTTCATGTAGCCTTCCAGCGTGCCGTAGCAGCTCAAGCCACCCGCGGTGTTGAGCGAACCGCTCCACACCGAGAACTTCTCGGCCTTGCTCTGCACGATCTTGCCGGTGCCCGCGTCCCAGGTGATGTAGTTGCCCATGCCACCGTGGCTGCCCGGAGCCGGGAACATCGACAGCGTGGCACCCACGTACGGCTGGCCTGCGGTGTACTCGACCTTGAACGGCTCGTAGTCCATGCAGACGTGGTTCGTCGGCACGTAGAAGAGCTTGGTGTTCGGGTCGAACGAGGCCGGCTGCTGGTCCTTCGAGCCCAGCGCCGCCGGGCAGATGCCCTTGGTGTTGACGTCAGGTCCGTTCTGCGCCGTCGAGTACTGCTTCAGCACCTGCGGGCGGCCCGTCTTCATATCGACGTGCGAGGCCCAGTTCACCTTCGGGTCGTACTTCTCGGCCACGAGCAGTGCACCGTTGGTGCGGTCCAGCGTGTACGCGAAGCCGTTGCGGTCGAAGTGCACCAGCGCCTTGGTCGGCTTGCCCTTCACGTTGATGTCCGCGAGGATCATCTCGTTGATGCCGTCGAAGTCCCACTCGTCGAACGGGGTCATCTGGTAGACCCACTTCGCCACGCCGGTGTCGACGTCACGCGCGAAGATGGTCATCGACCACTTGTTGTCGCCGGGGCGCTGCGACGGGTTCCAGGTCGACGGGTTGCCGGTCCCGTAGTACATCAGGTTCAGCGCCTTGTCGTAGCTGTACCAGCCCCAGGTGGTGCCGCCACCGATCTTCCACTGGTCGCCCTTCCAGGTCTTCAGCGACGAGTCGGGGCCCACGGGCTTGACCGCGCCATCGGTCCAGGTGGTGGTCTTGACCGGGTCGATCAGCATCTCGGCGTCAGGGCCCACGCTGTAGCCCTTCCAGGCCGGCTTGCCGTCCTTCAGGTTGTAGGCGGCGATGAAGCCGCGCACACCCCATTCACCGCCGGAGATGCCGGTGATGACCTTGTCCTTGAAGACGTGCGGAGCGTTGGTGTTCACGGCGCCGAGCTTCGGATCACCGTTCTTCACGCTCCATACCACCTTGCCCGACTTGGCGTCCAGGGCCACGAGGTTGGAGTCGGCCTGCTGCAGGATGACCTTGCCTTCGGCATAGGCCAGACCGCGGTTCACGGTGTCGCAGCACATCTGCGGGATGACCGCCGGATCCTGCTTCGGCTCGTACTTCCAGAGAATCTTCTGGGTGTTCAGGTCGATCGCGAACACCTTGTTCGGGAACGGCGAATGCAAGTACATCGTGCCGTCGATGACCAGCGGCGAGCCTTCGTGGCCGCGCAGCACGCCGGTGGAGAAGGTCCACGCGACCTGCATCTTGCCGACGTTGCTCTTGTTGATCTGGTCGAGCTTGCTGTAACGCTGGTTGAACATGTCACCAGCCTGCATGGCCCAGTTCTTGGGGTTGGCAATGTTCTTCTCGACGTCCGCATTCGCTTGCACGACTGCAGGGATCGCGAGCAGCGCCAATCCGAGGGGGCGCATCAGGCGCCAACCCGAATGCTTAGAAACTTTCATCGTCGTCTCCGTAGTTGGAATGAGTGGGTACAGCTTTGGGTTTGCTCCGTAGCGCTCCCCGACTCTTTTGTAGTCCTGACGTGAGGCACCGAGTACCTAGGACAGACCCTGACCGACCCGGTTCGGGCGGACCCGCCTGACTCAGAATGGCGCAGACACTAGGGGTTGCCCGAGGCTGAACGCAAATAAATCGGCCGGGAACGGGCATTGCGGTGCGCGTGTCGGCGTGACGTGGCCGCGTTCAGCGAGCGAGCGGTGCGTGTGTGCAGCGATGCCCGCTGCATTGGCGCGTTGCCGACACGGCGCACCCACGCGCGATGCGCGCGCCTCGCCTCGTCAAACGGAAGCGTCGCCTTGGGAGTCGAAGGCCGCGTCGGGCCAGTGCCGCGCCTGGAGCGGCGGCAACGCAGCCTCGCAGCCGAGCATCGCACCGTCGCACTCGTCGCCGCGAGACAGCGCGCCGACGTCCGGGCCGTCGATCCGGCCCCGCCGACACCAGCGCCGCACGTCGGCCACCCATTCATCATCATTCGCCATCCGACCGCTCCGTCATTGCCCGGAACGCCGGACCCTGGGTGCATCGTCCGCCCGTGGCGCCATCGCGGCAATCGGCCGACAGAGCAGGTCTCTGTAGGACGGGGCCTACAGACCGGCGTGCGCGGTCCGGGGTGCTTCCGCGGTCGACCGCACCAGACACCAGTGCCGCTCCGCCTTGTCCGAGTGCTGGCCGCAACGCTTGAGCTCGTCATCCGGTGCGTGCAGCGCCGGAGATGCCGTGGCGGACGCCTCGGTGGGGCTCGCGCCGCCCACCCCGATCACGAAGGCCGACAGCAGGCCGATGGCGAGCGCGCCGGCGGTGGCGGTGAGACGGTGCAGCCAGGCCGGCATGCCGGAGGGGCGGACCGAGGCGGCACGGCGATCGCGTGAGGAATCGGTTGTGCGTGTGTTCAAGGCGAGGCTCCAGGCTGGCCGCGGCGGCTGCCGACTCCCTCCAGCGGACGCATGGTGGCGGTGCGGCCGGGCGCCTGCCATCGGCCGGCGCAGCGACGACTTGTCGGACGGCGCCTACAAACCCGGTGCCTGCGGCGCTTCGCACGCCCGTGGAGCGCGAACTCCGGAAGAACCGGGCCACAATTCGCAACCAACCTGGTTCTCGATGAGTTCGACGCCACCGCCCCCCGTCAAGACCGCTCTGGGTCACGAAGAACTGCGCCAGCGCACGCGCACGTTCAGCCAGCGCCACCGCACCGTGCTGCTGCTGGTCGACGGCAAGCGCCTGCAGGACGAGGTGCTCGCGCTGGCGTTGAAGGCCGGGGTGGCCCCGAACTTTTTCGACGAGCTGGTGGCCGCCGGGCTGGTCGACCTGCAGGAACCGGTGTCGGAGGCCGAGGTCGCCGTCGCCCCTGCGAGCGAACCGGACGTCGTGGCGGGCATCGCGTCGGGCGGGGCCGAGGTGGCGGCAGCCGCCGAGCCGCCGGTGGTCGACCGGACCGACCTGGACGAGGCGGTCTTCCACGACGTGGTGCTGGGGGTCGAGGTGCCGGAGCGGCCCGAGATGCCGGAGCCGGCGCCCTTGACCGACCCCCAAGGCGGCCGTGCCGAGGCCCGTCCCGAGCCGAGTTTCGAGGACAGCGTGCCGGTGCCGCTGGTGCTGCCGGCCGGCAGCGCAGAGGCCTTGCCGGTGCGTCCCGCCCGGGTCAAGTTTGCCGCGCCGCTGTACCAGCCGCCACCGCCGCGGCCGGCCGGCACCGAGCGGCGGAGCACCGCCCCGCGGCTGACACCGGCGCCTTCGCTGCTCGCGCGCCGTGCCGGCGAGGGTGGGGTGCTGCGCGACGAGCCCAAGCCGGCGCCCGTCGACGAGGAACCCATGCTGGCCGAGGTGCGCAGCCTGCTGATCGGCACCTTGCTGGTGGACGGCCCGGTCAGCAGTTCGCTCACGGTGCTGCGCGTCGGCCGTGCGCGCGACCGCTACGAGCTGATCGGGTTGGTGTGGCAGATCGAGCGCGCGCTGGTCACGGCGCGCCGGCCGGTCGAGGCCATGAGCCGGCTGCGCCGCGCCCGCGAACTGCTGGGCCTGGGCAATACCGTCGTCGACGAAGACACGAAGCCTGGTTCCAGCACCCTCTGACGACGAAGCCGCCCCGGCCATGACCCTGCTTGCGATCGATATCGGCAACACGCGCCTGAAGTGGGCGCTGTATGCCTCGGCCGTGCCCGGCAGTGAGCCCGTGGCCCACGGTGCGCGCTTCCTCGAGACCATCGACCAGCTCGGCGAGGCCGAATGGGCCGGCCTGGCGCCGCCGCCGCGCCACGTGCTCGGCTGCTGCGTCGCCAGCGACTCGGTGCGCCACCGCGTCGAGGAGCAACTGGAGCTGTGGGACGTGGCGCCGCGCTGGGTGGTGCCGGGCGCGGCCGAGGCCGGCGTGACCAACGGCTACGACCACCCCATGCGCCTGGGCAGCGACCGCTGGGTGGCGCTGATCGGCGCGCGTGCGCGCGTGCTGGCCGCCGGCGCGCGCCGGCCGGTGCTGGTGGTGATGGCCGGCACCGCAGTCACGGTCGACGCGCTCGATGCCGAAGGCCGCTTCCTCGGCGGGCTGATCCTGCCCGGCCACGGCATCATGCTGCGCGCGCTGGAAGCCGGCACGGCCGGCCTGCGGGTGCCCACCGGCGAGGTGCGCGAGTTCCCGACCAACACCAGCGACGCGCTGACCAGCGGCGGCAACTTCGCCATCGCCGGCGCCATCGAGCGCATGCACCGCCATCTGCAGCAGCGCTGCGGCGAGCCGCCGCTGTGCATCGTCACCGGCGGCGCGGGCTGGAAGGTGGTGCCGGCGCTGACCATCGATCACGAACTGATCGACACCCTGATCTTCGACGGCCTGTTGACCATCGCCGCGCAGCGCGGCTGAGAAGCCCCGCTCAGAGGATGAAGCGGGACAGATCCTCGTCGATCGCCAGCGCCCCGAGCTTGCGGTCCACGTAGGCCGCGTCGATCGCGATCGTCTGGCCGCCCAGGTTCGGCGCGTCGAAGCTCACCTCGTCGAGCAGGCGCTCCATCACCGTCGACAGGCGGCGCGCGCCGATGTTCTCGGTGCGCTCGTTGACGTCGAAGGCGATCTGCGCCAGCCGGCGCACGCCTTCGGGCCGGAAGTCGAGCGTGACACCCTCGGTGCCCAGCAGCGCCTGGTACTGGCGCACCAGGCTGGCGTGGGTCTGGGTCAGGATCGCCTCGAAGTCCTCGACCCGCAGCGAGCCCAGCTCCACCCGGATCGGGAAACGTCCCTGCAGCTCCGGAATCAGGTCGCTCGGGCGCGCCAGGTGGAAGGCGCCCGAGGCGATGAACAGGATGTGATCGGTCTTGACCGTGCCGTGCTTGGTGCTGACCGTCGTGCCCTCCACCAGCGGCAGCAGGTCGCGCTGCACGCCCTGGCGCGAGACCTCGGCGCCGCCGGCACCGTCGCTGCGCGACGTGACCTTGTCGATCTCGTCGATGAAGACGATGCCGTTCTGCTCGGCACTGGCCAGCGCCTGCGTCTTGATCTCGTCCTCGTTGACCAGCTTGGCCGCTTCCTCGTCGACCAGCAGCTTCAGCGCCTCGGCGATCTTGAGCTTGCGGGTCTTGCGCCGCGTCTGGCCCAGGCTTGCGAACATGCCCTTGAGCTGCTCGGCCATGTCTTCCATGCCGGGCGGGCCCAGCAGTTCGACGGCGGGGCGCGGTTCGGCGAGTTCGAGCTCGATCTCCTTGTCGTCGAGCGTGCCCTCGCGCAGCCGCTTGCGGAAGGTCTGGCGCGCCGTGCTGTCGGCCGGGGTGGGGGCCGGCGAGGTGGTGCTCAGCCCGAAGCCGGCGCCGGCATGGGCGGGCGGCGGCAGCAGCACGTCGAGGATGCGCTCCTCGGCCGCGTCCTCGGCGCGGGCGCGGTGGGCCCGGATCGCGGCTTCGCGCGTCTGCTTGACGGCCAGGTCGACCAGGTCGCGGATGATCGAGTCGACATCCTTGCCGACGTAGCCGACCTCGGTGAACTTGGTGGCCTCCACCTTGATGAAGGGCGCGTCGGCCAGCTTCGCGAGGCGGCGCGCGATCTCGGTCTTGCCGACGCCGGTGGGCCCGATCATCAGGATGTTCTTCGGCGTGATCTCCGGGCGCAGCTTGTCGTCCACCTGCTGGCGGCGCCAGCGGTTGCGCAGCGCGATCGCGACGGCGCGCTTGGCGTCCTGCTGGCCGACGATGTGGCGGTCCAGCTCGGACACGATCTCCCGTGGGGTCATCGCGCTCACTTGCTTGCGGGCTCCATGTCGGTCAGCACCTCGATGGTGTGGTGCTGGTTGGTGTAGATGCACAGGTCGCCGGCGATCTCGAGCGACTTCTTGACCATCTCGGCCGGACCGAGCGTCGTGTGGGCCAGCAGCGCACGCGCGGCCGCCTGCGCGTAGGCGCCGCCCGAGCCGATCGCGACGATGCCGTGCTCGGGCTCCAGCACGTCGCCGTTGCCGGTGATGATCAGCGAGGTGTCGCGGTCGGCGACCGCGAGCATGGCCTCGAGCCGGCGCAGCACGCGGTCGGTGCGCCAGTCGCGGGTCAGGTCGATCGCGGCGCGCACCAGGTTGCCCTGGTGCTTCTCGAGCTTGCCCTCGAAGCGCTCGAACAGCGTGAAGGCGTCGGCCGTCGCCCCGGCGAAGCCGGCCAGTACCTGCTCCTTGTAGAGCCGGCGCACTTTGCGCGCCGAGGCCTTGACGACGATGCTGCCGAGCGTCACCTGACCATCGCCGCCCAGGGCGACCTCCCGGCCGCGGCGTACGCTGAGGATGGTGGTGCCGTGGTAGGAATCCATGGGAAAGCAGTTGAAGGCAGAGACGGGGGCTTCAAGCCCGGGATCTGGCGGCGAGCGATCCGCGGCGCCGGCTGCATTCGTGCAGTCCGGCGGGCGTGACGCTCAGAGGTTGCGCACCTTCACGCGCGCATGCTCGTTGATGCCCATTGCGTTGAAGAACAGGCCCAGCAGGCGATGGGCGTCCTCGAAATGGACGAGGCGGTTCTCGTTGCGGCGGTGCAGCACCCAGTTGAGCAGGTCGCCGGCTGCGACGAAGTCCATGCGGATCAGTCGCGCGCAGTTGACGCTGACGACCGTGGAGTTGCCGAGCTGGGATTCGAGCCGCTGCAGCACGCTGCCGATGTCGCCGACCAGCTGGCCCGACAGTTCGACCGCCGCGGTGCGCACACCGCCGGCCTCCTCGAGCACCTGCGACTCCGCGAAGCCGCTCGTCGCGTCGCTGGTCACCATCGAGCGCGACGCGAGGGTCATGCCGCCGGCATCGGCCATCTTGACGACGCACAGCGACGCCTCCCACGACGGCGGCGACACCTCGTAGGTCACGCAGTAGTCGATCGCGATCTCGTCGAACTGGTCGGGCCGGTTGCACAGCCTCAGCGTCGCCAGGCGCAGCAGCCAGTAAGCCGGGTCGGCATCGCGCACGCCGGTGGGCGCGGCCTCGGCCAGCACCGAGAGCAACTGCTCGGCGCCGATCCAGCGCATCTGCAGCTTCTGCGTGCCCCAGTGGTGCATCAACTGGCTCAGCTCGCTGCAGGCCTGCGCGTCGATCCTGCGCAGCGGGCTCCAGTCCATCACCCACGGCATCGGAAGCTGCAGCGTCCTGGAGCGCAACAGCGCGACGCCTTCACCATCGAGCTGTTCCGGCGCGGCCCAGCCGATGCTGCCTTGGCTGCGCACCGCCTGCGCAGTGCTGGCCGCAGCCGCATTCTCGGCAGCCACCAGTTGGGGAATCGAGAACCACTGCGGCGCGGACCAGCCGAAGCGCTGCACGTAGTCGAGCGCCAGGCTCTCGAACGGGGGTTGCTGGCCGGTGGCACGGTACAGATCGAACAGCACGAGCCAGGTCTCGGCATGGTTCGCGCGTTCACCGTCGTCCGAGATGAGCCCGCGGATCGAGCGTTCGCAACCCTCGAACTCGGCATTGGCGAAGGAAATCACCGCCTCGTCGAGCTCGGGATCGTGGGCGATCTCGTTGACCTCGACGGCGAACGGGTTGCCGAAATCGGACATGCCCGGGCGCCCCAGGTGCACTGCCGGCGGTGCCGCGGACGCAGCGGGGGCGATGGAGGCTGGCGGCGCCATGACCGGCGCCGGCGGTGTGACCGGCGCGGCGGCGGGGGCCGCGTCCCAGGCGATGTGGCCGTCTTGCGGCGGCGTCGTGACGGCGGCGTCGAGCACCGGGATCGACGACACGCTGGCGGGGGGCGCGTCGGACGGCGGCGGAGCGCCCGCGCCGTCGATGTTGAACGGCTCGTTCATGGGCGCGGCCCGCTCGTCGAGCGCGCCCTGCACCGTCGAGGCGGTGTAGAACCCCGGGGGTTTCGTCGGGTTGGCGCGACGGGCGATCACCTCGCCTTCCATCTGCTGCTCGATCTCGTCGATCTTGGCCTTGACCGCCGCGTCGTCCGGACGCGCCACACTGTTGGAGCGCGATTGGTCGGAGTCGTCCAGGTCGGAGATCTGCAGGCCGGCCAGGCCGTCGGCCGGCAGGCCTTCGCGGCGGATCTTGCGCAGCATGTCGAACTCGCGCTTGCGCACGAAGTCGTTGCGCCGCTTGCGCTCGATCATCGCCTTGAGCTCGCTCTTGGCGTAGCCGCTCTGCAACGGCTCCTCGGTCCCGCCGGGCGTGTTGAGCTCGGTCCAGTCCGTCGCCGGATTGGCGACGAACTTCACCACCTTGCGGAAGAAGCTGGTGCCTCCGGCCTTGGGATCGGGGTCGACGTCGGCCATCGCGGCAGCGGGCTCGGGTTCGGAGAAGTAGAAGGACGAGGACGGGACGGTTCGCTCAGTCGCCGAACATCTTCTGCTTCATCTCGCGGCGCTGCTGCGCCTCGAGCGAGAGCGTCGCGGTCGGTCGGGCGAGCAGGCGGCCCAGGCCGATCGGCTCGCCGGTCTCGTCGCAGAAGCCGTAGTCGCCGGCCTCGATGCGGGCGATCGACTGCGAGATCTTCTTCAGCAGCTTGCGTTCGCGGTCGCGCGTGCGCAGCTCCAGCGCGTGCTCTTCCTCGATCGTCGCCCGGTCGGCCGGATCGGGCACGATCGACGTGTCCTCGCGCAGGTGCTCGGTGGTTTCGCCGGCGTTGTCGAGCAGGTCGTTGCGCTGCTGCATCAGCCGGGTCCGGAAGAACTCCAGCTGCTTGTCGTTCATGTACTCGCTGTCGGGCATCGACAACAGCTCGTCCTCGGTCAGGTCGCGGCCGGCCTTGGTCTTCCAGACGTTGGCGAGCTTCGGATCGATCTTGCGCGGCGGACGCGGCAGGTCGATGACATTGCTGGCCGGCGGCCGGCTCGGCGGCGGCAGCGGAATCGACGGCGGGTGGATGTCGGCCGGGGCGGCCACGGACTTGGAGGCGCGCAGCCGGGTGGCCGGCTTCGCCGGTGCCGGCGGAGGAGGCGCTTTGGGAGGGATCGACTGGCTCACGGACGGGGGCGTCGCTTTCTTGTCAAGGAGGGGCGCTGCCGGCTTGGCGGGCGCCTTCACGGCAGGAGGGGGCGGGGCGGGGGCCCGCTTCGGTGTCTTGGCGGCGGCCGCCGGAGCGGCGGCCTTCTTCGGAGCTTGCTTGGCGGCGGGCTTGGCCGGCGGTCGCTTCACCGCCGCCTTCGTCGGCGTCTTCGTCGCAGCGCCCTTCTTGGCGGGCGGCGACGCTGCCGCCTTCTTGGCGGTGGGGCGGGGGGCGGCCTTGGCCGGGGTCTTGCTCACAGCGGGGATCTCCTCACGGCGGCTTCACGTCTTCCTCACCCGGGCATGCTCTGTGGATGCCGTGCCCGGGTCAAGCGCCGCGCATTGTAGCGACGTGGTGTCGATGCCACGTGCGGCGCCGGGCGCCAGGGGCCGCTTCAGGCCAGACATTGCTCCAGCCCCTGGAGGAAGACGTCCTTCGGCAGGTCGATGCCGATGAACACCATCTTGCTGCCCCGGGTCTCCCCGGCCGCCCACAGCGGGCCGACGTCGCTGCCCATCAACTGGTGCACGCCCTGGAAGATGACCTTCTTGTCGAAGCCCTGCACCCGCAGCACGCCCTTGTAGCGCAACATCCTCGGACCGTAGACGTTGACCATGGTGCCGAGAAACTCCTCCAGCTTGGCCGGATTGAACGGGCGGTTGGAGCGGAACACGAAGCTCTTCACGTCGTCGTCGTGCGCGTGGTGGTGGCCGTGCGCGTGCGACGGGTGGTCGCAGTGCTCGCCGTGTTCATGGTCGTGATGGTGGTGCTCGTGGTCGTCGGCCTTCAGGAAATCGGGGTCGATGTCGAGCTTGGCGTTCAGGTTGAAGCCGCGCAGGTCGAACACGTCCTTCAGCGGGACCTCGCCGAAGTGCACCGCCTGCAGCGGCGCACGGGGGTTCATGTGCTTGAGGCGGTGGATCAGCGCGTCGGTCGCGTCCTTGGCGACCAGGTCGGTCTTGGACAGGAAGATCTGGTCGGCGAACCCCACCTGGCGGCGCGCCTCCTGCCGGTCGTCGAGCTGCTGGCCGGCGTGCTTGGCATCGACCAGCGTCAGGATCGAGTCCAGCAGGTAGCTCTCGGCGATCTCGTCGTCCATGAAGAAGGTCTGTGCGACCGGGCCGGGGTCGGCCAGGCCGGTGGTCTCGATCACGATGCGGTCGAAGTCGAGCTCGCCCTTGCGCTTCTTCGCAGCCAGGTCGGTCAGCGTCGCGCGCAGGTCCTCGCGGATCGTGCAGCAGATGCAGCCGTTGCTCATCTGGACGATCTGCTCCTTGCTGTCGGTCACGAGGATGTCGTTGTCGATGTTCTCCTCGCCGAACTCGTTCTCGATCACGGCGATCTTCTGGCCGTGGGCCTCCGAGAGCACGCGCTTGAGCAGGGTGGTCTTGCCGGAGCCGAGAAAGCCCGTGAGGATCGTGGCAGGTATCAGTGACATGGTGGACGCTCGGCCGTGTGAAGAGACTCGCACACATGAGGGTGGGCGACTGTCGATCAAGGTCCCGGGGCTGTCAAGCAAGCGGCAGGCCTGACCGGGGCGAGATGGTAGCTGCAGCGCGGGCCCGTCATGGCGCTGGGGTATTCTTGACGCTCCTCCACTCTTGGCACCGCCCGTGTCCGAGCCTCAACCAGGTCGACCTGCCCGCGCAGGCGACAAGGCAGCGCCCCACGCCGACAAGGCGGGCGACCGACGCAGCCTGTTCGAACGCGTCGTCGAGTTCCTCTCGCCCGGCCCGGATTCCAAGGACGAACTGATCGAGACGCTGGCCGACGCCGAGTTGCGCGAGCTGATCGAGCCGGAGTCGCGCATCATGCTCGAGGGCGTGCTGCGCATGGCCGACATGACCGCCGGCGACGTGATGGTGGCGGCGCCGCGCATGGACCTGCTGGACATCGGTGCCCCCTACGACGAGCTGCTGGAGGTGGTGATCGACACCGGCCACTCGCGCTTCCCGGTGTACGACGGCGAGCGCGACAACGTCATCGGCATCCTGATGGCCAAGGACCTGCTCAAGCTGCACCGGGCGCCCGAGCTGAACCTGCGCGCGCTGCTGCGCCCGGCGGTGTTCGTGCCCGAGACCAAGGGCCTGAACGAGCTGCTGCGCGACTTCCGCTCCAACCGCAACCACCTGGCCATCGTGATCGACGAGTTCGGCAAGACCGCCGGTCTGATCACCATCGAGGACGTGCTCGAGGAGATCGTCGGCGAGATCGAGGACGAGTTCGACGACAAGGACCACGACTCCGGCGTGTTCACGCTGGCCGACGGCAGCCAGCGCGTCGCCGGAGACGCCGGCATCGCCGAGGTCAACGCCGTGTTCGACACCACGCTGCCGGAAGACGACTTCGACACCATCGGGGGCCTGGTGGCGCACGAGCTCGGTCGCGTCATGCGCCGCGGCGAGACGGTCGACGTCGGCGGGCTGCGCTTCGCCGTGATGCTGGCACGCGGTGGCGCCGTTCGCTGGTTCAAGGTGACCCGCGCGGACGGCCCGCCGCCAGCGTCGCCGCCCGAGGCTTGACCCCGCTGTCCGCCCCGCCCGCCGCAGGTCGGCCCGGGGCGCCATGGCCGCTGGGGACCGAACTGCTGCTGATGGCCGTGGCGGGGGGCCTGCACGCCTTCGCGTTCGCGCCGCACGATGCCGGCTGGCTGCAGCTGGCGGCCGTGACCTGGCTGGCGTGGCGGGTGGGTGTGGCCCGCACGCCAGCGCGCGCGGCGGCGCTGGGCGGCAGCTTCTCGATCGCCTGGCTGGCCGGCGGCACCTGGTGGCTGTTCATCAGCCTGCACCGCTACGGCGGCCTGCCGGCCTGGCTGGCAGTGGCGGCGATCGCCCTGTTGTGCGCCTTTCTGTCGCTCTACCTCGCCGCGGCGATGGCCGCGTGGCATCGTTGGCGGCCCGTCAGTCCGTGGGGTGGCGCGCTGCTGTTCGCCGCGCTGTGGCTGCTGGCCGAGCTGGCGCGCGGCGTCGTCTTCACCGGTTTTCCCTGGGTCGCGGCCGGCTATGCGCACAGCGACAGCGCGCTGGCCGGGCTGGCGCCCTGGCTCGGCGTCTACGGCATCGGCGCGGTGTCGGCGGGCCTCGCCGCGCTGGCCGCAGCGGCGCTCGCCATCGCGGGGCCGGGCCGTTGGGCGCTGGCCGGTGCGGCCCTGGCCCTGTGGTGGCTGCCGCCGACGCTGCCGCCGCAGCACACCGAGCCCGCCGGCACGCTGTCGGTCGCGCTGCTGCAGGGCAACGTGGCGCAGGACGAGAAGTTCGCGCCCGAGCGCCAGCCCGAGGACCTGGTGTGGACGCTGCGAACGATGGTCGAGGCGCGCGCCGACCTCGTCGTCGCCCCGGAAACCGCGATCCCGCTGCTGCCCTCGCAACTGCCGGAGGGGCTGTGGGACGGGCTGCGCGCGGCCTTCGCCGACGGCGAACGTGCCGCGCTGGTCGGCCTGCCGCTCGGCGACCCGCAGGCCGGCTACACCAATTCGGTCGCCGGCCTGTCGCGCGCCGCTGCCGCCGGGCCCGGGGGCGCCTACCGCTACGACAAGCACCACCTCGTGCCGTTCGGCGAGTTCATTCCGCCCGGCTTCCGCTGGTTCGTCGACCTGATGAACATGCCGCTCGGTGACTTCAACCGCGGGCCGCTGGTGGCGCCGTCGTTCGCCGTGAAGGGAGAGCGGGTGGCGCCCAACATCTGCTACGAAGACCTGTTCGGCGAGGAGCTCGCGGCCCGCTTCGGCCCCGGCGGCGACGCGCCCACGGTGCTGGCCAACGTCAGCAACATCGCCTGGTTCGGCGAGTCGGTCGCGATCGACCAGCACCTGCAGATCTCGCGCCTGCGCGCGCTCGAACTGCAGCGGCCGATGATCCGCGCCACCAACACCGGCGCGACCGTCATCATCGACCACCGCGGCAAGGTCACCCGCTGGCTGGCGCCGCACACCCGCGGCGTGCTCGAGGGCACGGTGCAGGGGCGCAACGGGCTCACGCCGTTCGCGTGGTGGGCCGGACGCTACGGGCTGTGGCCGCCGCTGGGCCTGGCGCTGGCGATCGTGGCGCTGGCGGTGTGGCGTGGCCGCCGCACTCGCGGGGGCGATCCGGCCCGAATCTGAATCGGGTCTGAACCGCAGCTGAACAGCGCACTGCTGCGGTGCGTGGCGCCCTGGAGCGCGACTACAGTGCAAAGTCAGGAGAAATTCCCATGACATTGCGCTTGAAGTTTTCTGCGTTGATGATCTCTGCATTCGTGTGCTCGGCCGCTCATGCCGACCCGGCCGACTACATCTTCAGCCCGGTCGTCGAACACGGCGAACGCGAGATCGACAGCAAGGCCGGCATCGCCCGGGATCGCAACGGGCGCAGTTTCTGGGGCGGCAAGCTCGGCGTCGAGTACGGCTTCACGCCATGGTGGTCGAGCGAGGCCACCGTCAACTTCGGGCGGGAACTCGGCGAATCGACCCGCGTGCACTCGCTCGAGTGGGAGAACCGCTTCCAGTTCACCGACACCGGCGAGCAGCCCTACGAGATCGGCCTGCTGGTCGAGGTCGAGCGCGAGCGCGAGTCCTCCGAGGGCTATGAGCTGCGCTACGGGCCGCTGCTGCAGGCGAGCTGGGGTGCGGTGCAGGGCAACCTGAACCTGCTGTTCGAGCGCCGCCTGCATGCCGACGACGGGCACACGCCCACCGAGTTCGGCTACCAGTGGCAGGTGCGCGTGCAGGGAGATTCGGCCGTGGACTGGGGCGCCCAGGGCTTCGGGCACCTGGGGCGCTGGGATCACTGGGCGCCGCGATCGCAGCAATCGCACATCCTCGGCCCGGCGGTGTTCGCCCGGCTCGGCGACGACGACGAGGACCCGCAGGTGGAGGCCGGCCTGCTGTTCGGCACCGGCGGTGCGGCGCCTCGTGCCACGCTGCGTCTGCAGGCCATGGTGCCCTTCTGAGGCGCGCCGCTCCAGTCGGATTCGCGCACACTCCTCCGGTCCGCTGACCGCGAGGAGACGATGCGCGAGCCGAACGAAGCCGATGACGCTGCCGTTGCGAGGGCCCGCGCTGCCGACGCGGCACCACTGAGGTCGGTGGCCGGGCTGCCGGGGCCGCGGGGCTGGCCGCTGATCGGCAACCTGCTGCAGTTCGACCTGCCGCGACTGCACCGGCAGTTCGAGGACTGGGCCGATCGCCACGGCCCGACCTACCGCCTGCGCCTCGGCCGGCGCGAGGTGCTGGTGATCTCCGACGCGGAGACGATCGCCGCGCTGCTGCGCGACCGGCCCGACACCTGGCGGCGCATGCGGCCGATCGAGGCGGTGATCCGCGAGGCCGGCGGCCACGGCGTGTTCTCCGCCGAGGGCGACGACTGGCGGCGCCAGCGCCGGCTCGTGATGAGTGCTTTCGACCCCGGTCACCTGAAGCGCTTCTACCCATCGCTGCAGCGGGTGACCGAGCGGCTGAGGGTCTCGTGGTGCGAGGCGGCGCGACGCGGCGAGGCCATCGACCTGCAGGCCTCGCTGATGCGCTACACGGTGGACGTCACGACCGGCCTGGCCTTCGGCGTCGACCTGAACACGATCGAGGCTCCGCATCCGCTGCAGGAGCACCTGGACAAGTTGTTCCCGATGCTGTTTCGCCGCGTCAACCTGCCCTTTCCCTACTGGCATTACCTGAGGCTGCCGATCGACCGCGAGTACGACCGCCACCTGCGGCGCGTGCACGAGGCAGTGCGTGGCTTCGTGCAGGCCGCGAGGCAGCGCCTGCAGGACGAGCCGGCGCGCCGCGAGCGGCCGACCGACCTGCTGGAGGCGATGCTGGCCGCACGCGACGCCGACGGCAGTGCCTTGACCGAGGAAGAGGTGGCCGGCAATGTGCTGACCGTGCTGCTGGCCGGTGAAGACACCACGGCCAATACGCTGGGCTGGGCGATCTGGCTGCTGCACGAACATCCGGACGACTGGCGGGCGCTCGTCGCCGAGGTGGACGCCGCACTCGGCGATGCACGGTTGCCGCCGAGCTTCGACGCGGCCCGGGGCCTGGCCTCGATCGAGGCCAGCGTCGGCGAGGCGATGCGCCTCAAGCCGGTGGCGCCCTTGCTGTTCATGGAGGCCATCCGCGAGACGGCACTTGCCGGCTTCCGCCTGCCGCCCGGCGCCGTGGTGTTCTGTCTGATGCGGCGCGCGGCGCTCGATGCCCGGCTGGCCGAGGACGTGGCGGACTTCCGGCCGGGCCGCTGGCAAGACGGCGCAGAACGGGCCGTGCAGAAGGCCTCGATGCCGTTCGGCGCCGGCCCCCGCCTGTGCCCCGGCCGCTACCTCGCGCTGCTGGAGATGAAGATGGTGCTGGGCATGCTGGCGCGCAACTTCGAACTGCTCGAAGTCGGCCCCGAAGGCGGCGGGGTGCCGGGCGAGCGCATGGCCTTCACGATGTTCCCGGTCGGGCTGAAGATGCGGCTGGCGGAGCGGGTGCGGGGGTGATCGCACGGACCGCGGGCCGGCCGCGCAACCGGCAGCGCCGTGCCGCGTGCCGGCCGTCCTCGGCGCGCGAAGCGGCCACCTAGAATCCTGGCTCCGCCGCGGCGCTCCGTTGCCGCGGCTCGCCCTCTCCAAGACATCACACGATGCTGAGCTTCCAGCAAATCATCCTGCGCCTGCAGCAGTACTGGGCCGACCAGGGCTGCGCCCTGCTGCAGCCCTATGACATGGAAGTCGGCGCCGGCACCAGCCACACCGCCACCTTCCTGCGCGCGCTCGGCCCCGAGCCCTGGAAGGCCGCCTATGTGCAGCCGAGCCGACGGCCCAAGGACGGCCGCTACGGCGAGAACCCCAACCGCCTGCAGCACTACTACCAGTACCAGGTGGTGCTCAAGCCGGCGCCGAGCAACATCCTGGAGCTCTACCTCGGCTCGCTCGAGGCGCTGGGCTTCGACCTGAAGGTCAACGACATCCGCTTCGTCGAGGACGACTGGGAGAACCCGACGCTGGGCGCCTGGGGCCTGGGCTGGGAGGTCTGGCTCAACGGCATGGAAGTCACGCAGTTCACCTACTTCCAGCAGGTCGGCGGCATCGACTGCCGGCCGATCACCGGCGAGATCACCTACGGCCTGGAGCGCCTGGCGATGTACCTGCAGGGCGTGGACAACGTCTACAAGCTGCAGTGGACCGAAGGGCTCAGCTACGGCGACGTCTACCTGCAGAACGAGCAGGAGCAGAGCGCCTACAACTTCGAGCACAGCAACGTCGACTTCCTGCTCACGGCGTTCGGCGCCCACGAGGGCAACGCGCAGCAGCTGATGGCGCAGCAGCTCGCGCTGCCCGCCTACGAGCAGGTGCTGAAGGCCGCGCACACCTTCAACCTGCTCGACGCGCGCGGTGCGATCAGCGTCACCGAGCGGGCCGCCTACATCGGCCGCATCCGCAACCTGGCGCGCGCGGTCGCGCACAGCTACGTCGACAGCCGCGCGCGGCTGGGTTATCCGATGGCGCCGCGCGAGTGGGTGGCCGAGATCGAGAAGGCGGGCGAAGCCGCCCGCAAGCCCGCCAAGGTCGAGAACGCGGAACAGGCGGCCCGGGCATGAGCGACACCAAGAACCTGCTCGTCGAGCTGTTTGTCGAGGAACTGCCGCCGAAGGCGCTGAAGAAGCTCGGCGAATCCTTCGCCCAGACGCTGGCCGAGAGCCTGAAGGCCCAGGGCCTGGCCACCGAGCACTCGGCCACCACCCCCTTCGCCTCGCCGCGGCGGCTGGCGGCGCACATCAGTGCGGTGCTGCCGGCTGCACCCGACAAGGCGGTGTCGCAGAAGCTGATGCCGGTGAGCGTGGGCCTGACGGCCGACGGCCAGCCCACGCCGGCGCTGCTGAAGAAGCTCGCCGCGCTGGGTGCCGACGCCTCGGCGCTGCCGCGGCTGGAGCGCCGCCCGGACGGCAAGGCCGAGGCGCTGTTCTTCGACAGCCTGGTGCCCGGCGCGATGTTGGCCGCCGGGCTGCAGAAGGCGCTGCTCGAGGCGCTGGCGAAGCTGCCGATCCCCAAGCTGATGAGCTACCAGCTCGAGACCGGCGAGCTGCCGGGCTGGGCCAGCGTGCAGTTCGTGCGCCCGGCCCACGGCCTGGTGGCGCTGCACGGCGCCGACCTGGTGCCGGTGGCCGCGCTCGGGCTCGAGTCGCGCCGCGAGACGCACGGCCACCGCTTCGAGGCGCAGATGGACCCGGTGGTGCTGCAGCACGCCGACCACTACGCGCAGCAGCTGCAGGACCAGGGCGCGGTGATCGCCAGCTTCGCGGCGCGCCACGGCGAGATCGCGCGCCAGCTGCAGGCCGCGGCCTCGAAGGAAGGCCTGGTGCCGATCGACGACCCGGCGCTGCTGGACGAGGTGACCGCACTGGTGGAGCGGCCCAACGTGCTGCTCGGGCAGTTCGAGGAAAGCTTCCTGGCGGTGCCGCAGGAGTGCCTGATCCTCACGATGAAGGCCAACCAAAAGTACTTCCCGCTGCTCGATGCGACGGGACGGCTCACCCACAAGTTCCTGATCGTCAGCAACATCAGCCCGGACGACCCCGGCGCGGTGGTCGGCGGCAACGAGCGCGTGGTGAGGCCGCGGCTGGCGGACGCGAAGTTCTTCTTCGACCAGGACCGCAGGAAGACGCTCGAGGATCGCGTGTCCGGTCTGGACAAGGTCGTCTACCACGGCAAGCTCGGTACCCAGGGCGAACGCGTCGAGCGCGTGCGGGCCATTGCACGGGCGATCGGCAGCCAGCTCGGCGGCGAGGCACTGGCGGCCAAGGTCGACCAGGCCGCACGGCTCGCCAAGGCCGACCTGCTGACCGACATGGTGGGCGAGTTCCCCGAGCTGCAGGGCACCATGGGCCGCTACTACGCGCAGCACGACGGCCTGGGCGACGACATCGCGTTCGCGATCGAGGACCACTACCGCCCGCGCTTCGCCGGCGACGAACTGCCGCGCAACGAGGTCGGCATCGTGGTCGCGCTGGCCGACAAGCTGGAAACGCTGGTCGGCCTGTTCGGCATCGGCCAGCTGCCGACCGGCGACAAGGATCCGTTCGCGCTGCGGCGGCATGCGCTGGGCGTGATCCGGATGCTGACCGAGAAGGCCTTGCCGCTCGAGGTCGATGCGCTGCTGAAGACGGCCTTGCCGGCGTTCGGCGCGTTGATCGCCGACGCGTCGTCGGCGCTGGCCGATTTCATCTTCGACCGCCTTGCCGGCAGCCTGCGCGAGCAGGGCTACCGTGCGCAGGAAGTCGACGCCGTGCTGTCGCTGCGCCCGCAGCGGCTGGGCGAGGTGGCGCAGCGCCTGGCGGCGGTGCGGGCGTTCGCGGCGCTGCCCGAGGCGCCGGCGCTCGCTGCGGCGAACAAGCGGGTCGGCAACATCCTGAAGAAGGTGGACGGCGCGGTCGAGCCGAAGGTCGACGCGGCGTTGCTGAAGGAGCCGGCCGAGGCCGCGCTGGCACAGGCGCTGGCGGCGGTGAAGCCTGCGGCCGATGCCGCCTTCGCGCGCGGCGACCACGCGGCTTCGCTGCAGTCGCTCGCCGCACTGAAGGCGCCGGTCGACGCCTTCTTCGACGGCGTGATGGTCAACGCCGACGATCCGGCGCTGCGCGCCAACCGGCTCGGCCTGCTGGCCACGCTGCACGCTGCGATGAACCGCGTGGCCGATCTCTCGAAGCTGGCGACCTGACATGCAACCTCCCAAGCTCGTCATCCTCGATCGCGACGGCACCGTCAACGCCGACAGCGACGAGTACGTCAAGTCGGCCGAAGAGTGGCACGCGCTGCCGGGCGCACTGGAAGGCATCGCGCGGCTCAACCATGCCGGTTGGCATGTGGTGATCGCCACCAACCAGTCTGGCCTGGGCCGCGGGCTGTTCGACATGTCGGCGCTCAACGCGATGCACGCCAAGATGAACCTCGGGCTGGCGCAGGTGGGCGGCCGCGTCGACGCGGTGTTCTTCTGCCCGCATGCGCCCGACGAGGCCTGCGCCTGCCGCAAGCCGCTGCCCGGCCTGTTCACGCAGATCGCCGACCGCTACGGCATCGACCTGTCCAGGGTGCCCGCCATCGGCGACAGCCTGCGCGACCTGCAGGCGGCCCAGGCGGTCGGCTGCGAGACCCACCTGGTGCGCACCGGCAAGTGCGCGGGCCTCACCGACGCGCAGATCGCCGACATCGTGCGCCAGGTGCCTGGCACCGTGGTGCATGCCGACCTGGCGACCGCGGCGGAGTTCATCGTGCAGCGCGAGCGCCACGAGCGGGCCATCGCGCGCGGCACCGTCGAGGTGCCCGACAGCAACGCCGGGGCGCTGGGGGCATGAGCCCGCCGGGCCGTCCCAAGGGCGAATACCGGAGTGCGCAGCACGAAGGAGGCCCAATGAGCCCGCCGGGCCGTCCCAAGGGCGAATACCGGAGTGCGCAGCACGAAGGGGGTCCGATGAGCCGCGTGGTGGCGGTGCTGCGCTCCGCGGTCTTCATCGCGTGGATGGCGGTCACGGTGGTGCCGATCGCCATCGTGGCGCTGCTGCTGTCGATCTTCGTGCGCGGTGATCCGGTGTACTGGGTCTGCATCAGCTGGCTGCGGCTGTCGATCTGGGGTGCGAGGGTGATCTGCGGCGTACGCTACCGCGTGCAGGGCATGGAACGGCTGCCGGCCGACCGGCTCTCGCCGGTGATCCTGCTGCCCAAGCACCAGAGCACCTGGGAGACCTTCGCCTTCCCCACGCTGATGTCGCACCCGCTGTGCTACGTGTTCAAGCGCGAGCTGCTCTACATCCCCTTCTTCGGCTGGGCGATCGGGCGGCTCGACATGATCCACATCGACCGCAGCAAGCGCACGGAGGCCTGGAACCGCGTGGCCGAGCAGGGCCGCAAGTACATGGCCCAGGGCAACTGGGTCATCATGTTCCCCGAAGGCACGCGCACGCCGCGCGGCGACCAGGGCGTCTACAAGAGCGGCGGCACGCGGCTCGCGGTGACCACCGGCACGCCGGTGGTGCCGATCGCGGTGAGCTCGGCGAAGTGCTGGCCGCGCAAGAGCTTCGTGCTGCGGCCCGGCGTGATCGACGTCGTGATCGGCCACCCCATCCCCTCCACCGGCCGCCAGCCCGACGAGCTGATGCGCGAGGTGGAGGCCTGGATCGAGGCCGAGATGCGCCGCATCGACCCCGAGGCCTACCCGGCCGTCGCCGTGGCGCACTGAGCCCCGGCCGGCGCCACGGCGTCATGACCGGCTTCTATACTCGCCTCCCATGACGCGCCGGGCCGCCGTGGCCGACCCCAACGCCCCCTTTCGCCAGCTCGACCTGCCGCTGTTCGCGCCGGACGAGCCAGCGGCATCCGCGGCCGCCGCACCGCAGGCCGCCGCGCTGGCGGTGCCGGAGCCGGCGCCCCGCCTCAGCGTGCCGGCCGCGCCGCCGGCGCCGTCCCGGCCGCAGGGCGCCGCGCTGAGCCCGACCTTGTTCCGCCACCCGCGCGCGTCGCGCGAGATCGACCTCGGTCGCGCCGTCATTGCCTATGAATTCCAGCGCGCGCGGCGCCGCTCGATCGGCATGGTGGTCTCGGCCGAGGGGCTGAGCGTGCGCGCGCCGCGCTGGGTCGGCCGCAGCGAGATCGACGCCGCGTTGCGCGAGAAGGCGGCCTGGATCCAGGCCAAGCTGGTCGAGCAGCACGAGCGTGCGCAGAAGCACGCCGCCTCGCGCATCGAGTGGCGCGACGGCGCCAGCCTGCCCTTCCTCGGCGAGACGCTGATCCTCGTGCTCGACCCGCGCGCCACCGGCGCGGTGCTCAACAGCGACGCCGCGGCGCTGCCCGGCGTGCCGCGCCTGACGCTGCACATCGGCCTGCCGCACAGCGCCGCGCCCGAGCAGATCCGCGACGTGGTGCAGGCCTGGCTGCAGCGTCAGGCGAAACGCCTGTTCGAGGAACGCTGCAGCCACTTCGCGCCGCGCCTGAAGGTGCAGGTGCGCCGGCTGGCGCTGAGCTCCGCCCAGACGCGCTGGGGCAGCGCCAGCGCCGACGGTTCGGTGCGCCTGAACTGGCGCCTCATCCACTTCGCGCTGCCCACCATCGACTACGTGGTGGCGCACGAACTCGCCCACCTGCGCGAGATGAACCACAGCCCGCGCTTCTGGGACGTGGTGCGCTCGGTCATTCCCGATCTCGACACGGCCCGCGGCGCGCTGCGCCACGAGATGGTGCCGGCGTTCGACTGACGCGCGGGCGGGCGTCGGGCTACCAGCCCAGCGGCCCGGCCCAGCCCCGATAGAGCTTGGGCAGCGGCGTGGCGTAATCGCCGTGCTTGCTGGTGCGCAGCCCCAGCCCGACCAGCGCCTCGGCCAGCTTGACGGCCGCGGCCACGCCGTCGATCACCGGCACGCCCAGGCGCTGCTGCAGCGTGCCGCACAGCCCGGCCATGCCGGCGCAGCCCAGCACGATGGCGCCGCTGCGGTCCTGCGCCAGCGCGGTGCGCGCGCTCGCCTCGATCTGCGCCAGCAGCGCGTCGCCGGCTTCCTCGAGCGCGAGCACCGGGATGTCGGTGCCGTGGATGCCGCGGCAGCGTCGCTCGAAGCCGTACTTCAGCACCAGGTGCTCGGCGATCACGCAGGTGCGCGTCATCGTCGTGACGACCGAGAAGCCGGTGGCCAGCATCGAGGCGACGTGGAAGGCCGCCTCGGCGGTGCCCAGCACCGGTGCGTCGGTCGCCTCGCGGGCCGCGTCGAGGCCAGGGTCGCCGAAGCAGGCGATCAGCACCGCGTCGGGCGCCAGCGGCGCGGCCTGCCGCACCTGTTCGGCCACGCCGGCGGCGGCGAACACCTCGTCGTAGTGGCCCTCGATCGACGCCGGCCCGAAGCCGGGCTGGGTGGCGATCACTTCGGTGCCCGCGGCGGCCACCGCGCGCGCCGCGTCGGCGATGCCTGCGGTCATGCCGGCGGAGCTGTTGGGGTTGATGAGCAGCAGCTTCATGGGATGCATCTCGTGAACAGGATCAGTGCGTTTTGCATACAAAACGCGCGGGGGGACCAGCGATGGTGCGCGCCTGAGGTCGGTCGAGCGGGCGCCCGCCGCACCTCGCGTGGCGCGTGCAAGGACCGCACCCGGGCGTCGCGGCCGGCAGAGCCGCCGTGGCGGGGCCGGCCGCGTCGCCTGGCACATGCTTTGCGTACCGGCTGGGCCATGAACCCACGCACCGACCTGGAACTCGTTCACCTGGTCAAGCGCTACGGCGACGCGGTCGCCGTCGCCGGGATCGACCTGAAGATCGCCGCCGGCAGCTACTGCTGTCTGCTCGGGCCCTCGGGCTGCGGCAAGACGTCCACGCTGCGCATGATCGCCGGGCATGAGCTGGCGAGCGAGGGCGACATCGTGCTCGGCGGCCGCAACATCACCAACCTGCCGGCGTCCGAGCGCGGCACCGCGATGATGTTCCAGAGCTACGCGCTGTTCCCGCACCTGAGCGCGCTCGACAACGTCGCCTTCAGCCTGAAGATGCGCGGCGTCGACAAGGCCGCGCGCCAGAAGAAGGCGGCCGACCTGCTGGAGCGCGTGTCGCTCGGTCACCTGGCGCACCGCAAGCCGGCCGAACTGTCGGGCGGCCAGCAGCAGCGCGTGGCGCTGGCGCGTGCACTGATCACCGAACCCAAGGTCCTGTTGCTCGACGAGCCGCTGTCGGCGCTCGATCCCTTCCTGCGCATCAAGATGCGCGCCGAGCTCAAGGGCTGGCAGACCTCGCTGGGCATGACCTTCATCCACGTCACGCACTCGCAGGAGGAGGCGATGGCGCTGGCCGATCAGGTGGTGGTGATGAGCCAGGGCCGCATCGAGCAGGACGGCTCGCCACACAGCGTGTTCAACGCACCGCGCAGCGAGTTCGTGGCGCGCTTCATGGGCGGCCACAACGTCATTCCCTCGTCGCGCGGCCTGGTGGCGGTGCGGGCCGACAAGACGCGCCTGAGCCGCGAGCCGCTGCCGGCCGGTGACACCGTGCTGCCGGCCACCGTGCGCGCCACCGAGTACCAGGGCACCTATGTGCTGCTGACGCTGCACAGCGCGGCGGTCGACGAGTTCAACGTCGTGCTGCCCGAGGCCGCCTTCGAGGCCCAGCCCTGGCGGCCTGGTGACAGCGCCTGCGCCCACTGGGACGCCGCCGACGTGCATCCGCTGGCTGCCTGAGCCGGCCCTCTTTCCCTCCCAGGAGAACACCACCATGTCCGAAATCCGTCGCCGCCAGCTGCTCCAGGGCACCGCGGGCATCCTCGCCACCGGCCTGTTCCCCGCCATCCACGCGCAGGAGAAGATCACGCTGCGTTATCTGGGCACCGCGGTGAACCAGGACAAGGCCATCGCCGAGAAGTTCAAGGCCGACACCGGCATCGCCATCCAGTACATCGCCGTCAACACCGACGAGGTGACCAAGCGCGCGGTGACTTCGCCGAACAGCTTCGACCTGATCGACACCGAGTACTTCTCGCTGAAGAAGATCGTGCCGACCGGCAACCTGAAGGGCATCGACACCAAGCGCATCAAGAACGCCGACAAGATCACCACGCTTTTCACCACCGGCATGGTGGGCGGCAAGGCGGTCGGCGACCAGGGCACGGCACCGAAGAAGGTGATCTACCTGGAAGGCGAGAAGAGCAAGGTGTTCGCCAAGGCGCCGACGCAGTTCATGAGCTTGATCCCCACGGTCTACAACGCCGACACGCTGGGCATCCGGCCCGACCTGATCAAGCGCCCGATCGACAGCTGGGCCGAGCTGCTGAACCCGGAGTTCAAGGGCAAGGCCGCGATCCTCAACATCCCGTCGATCGGCATCATGGACGCGGCGATGGTCGTGGAGGCCAAGGGGCTCTACAAGTACCCCGACAAGGGCAACATGACCAAGAAGGAGATCGACCTCACGATCAAGACCCTGATCGAGGCCAAGAAGGCCGGCCAGTTCCGCTCGCTGTGGAAGGACTTCAACGAGAGCGTGAACCTGATGGCCTCCGGCGAGGTGGTGATCCAGTCGATGTGGTCGCCGGCCGTCACCGCGGTGCGCACCAAGGGCATCGACTGCGTGTTCCAGCCGCTGAAGGAGGGCTACCGCGCCTGGGCGGCGGGCTTCGGCGTCCCGGCCACTTCGAGCGGCAAGAAGCTCGACGCCACCTACGAGTTCATCAACTGGTTCCTCGATGGCTGGGCCGGTGCCTACCTGAACCGCCAGGGCTACTACAGCGCCGTGCTGGAGACCGCCAAGGCCAAGATGGAAGCCTACGAGTGGGCCTACTGGATGGAAGGCAAGGCGGCCGAGAAGGACATCAAGTCGCCCAACGGCGACCTGCTGGCCAAGGCCGGCAGCAAGCGCGACGGCGGCTCCTACGAGCAGCGCATGGGCGGCATCGCGTGCTGGAACGCGCTGATGGACGAGAACACCTACATGGTCCAGAAGTGGAACGAGTTCGTGGCGGCGTGATGACGTCCCCCCCCGTTGCGGCTGACGCCGCTCCCCCCCAGGGGGGCGCCGCTGGCGGACCGGCGGAGCCGGATCCGCGGCGGCCGCTCGGGGGGCGGCGTCGCTGCGCTCGCCTTGCGGGTTGTCCCGAGCGTCAGGGGACGGGGAGGTCTTGGGCATGAAGTCCGGGACGCTCGGAGGGGGGCCGCCAGCGTGGCTGCAGGCGCTGCCGTTCGGGGCGGTGTTCGCGTTCTTCTTCGTCGCGCCGCTGCTGCTGATCGGGGCGGTGAGTTTCTGGCCGACCAGCGACTACGAGCTGATCCCGGGCTTCACCGGCCAGAACTACGTGTCGATCTTCGAGGGCTGCAGCAACCTGGCCGAGCCCTGCGTGACGCTGAAGACCTACGGGTCGACGCTGCGCTTCTCACTGCTGACCTGGGCCGCCGCGCTGCTGATCGGCTTCACGATCGCCTACTTCCTGGCCTTCCACGTGCGCTCGCCCGGCATGCAGACGCTGCTGTTCGTCATCTGCACCATCCCGTTCTGGACCAGCAACGTCATCCGCATGATCTCGTGGGTGCCGCTGCTCGGCCGCAACGGGCTGGTCAACCAGGGCTTGATGGGGCTGGGGGTGGTCGACCAGCCGGTCGACTGGCTGCTGTTCTCGGAGTTCTCGGTGGTGCTGGCCTTCGTGCACCTGTACACGATGTTCATGCTGGTGCCGATCTTCAACTCGATGATGCGCATCGACCGTTCGCTGCTCGAGGCGGCCGACGACTGCGGCGCCTCCGGCTGGCAGACGCTGTGGAACGTGATCGTGCCGCTGTCGCGCACCGGCATCCTGATCGGCTCGATCTTCGTCATCACCATCGTGATGGGCGATTTCGTGACCGTCGGCGTGATGGGCGGCCAGCAGATCGCCTCCGTCGGCAAGGTGATCCAGGTGCAGACCTCCTACCTGCAGTTCCCGCTGGCCGCCGCCAACGCGGTGGTGCTGCTGGCGGTGGTGCTGATGATCATCGTCGCGCTGACGCGGCTGGTGAACCTGCGGAAAGAGCTCTGAGATGCACCGCGACCGCCGCTCCAAGGGCTTCTGGCCGCTGGCCTGCGTGTTCGCCCTGTTCGTGCTGTTCCTCTACGGCCCGGTGATCACGATCTTCGTGCTGAGCTTCCAGGGCCCCGAGGGCGGGTTGACGCTGCCGATGCGCGGCCTGTCGCTGCACTGGTACCAGGAGCTCTGGAAAGGCCTGGGCGTCGTCGACATCGGCGCCGCGCTGCGCCGCTCGCTCGCGCTCGGCGCGGTGGTGATGGTGCTGACGGTGCTGCTGGCGCTGAGCGCCGGGCTGGCCTTCCGCAAGCGCCTGGCCGGTGCCGACGCGCTGTTCTACGTGACCGTGGCCAGCCTGATCATGCCGTCGATCATCGTCTCGCTCGGCATCGGCCTGCAGTTCCGGCTGCTCGACGGCGGCATCAAGTGGCTGCTGGAGGCGGTGGGCGCGACCGCCACGCTGGAGAGCTACACCACCTCGCTGGGCCTCTACACCTCCGGCCTCGGCGCCCACCTGACCTGGACGCTGCCGTTCGGCCTGCTGATCATGTTCGCGGTGTTCAACCGCTTCAACCCGGCCTACGAGGAGGCGGCGCGCGACCAGGGCGCGACGCCGTGGCAGACCTTCCGCCACGTGGTGCTGCCGCTGATCGGGCCGTCGGTGGTGGGCATCGGCATGTTCGGCTTCACGCTGAGCTGGGACGAGATCGCGCGCTCCTCGCAGGCGATCGGCGATCTCAACACCCTGCCGCTGGAACTGCAGGGCCTGACCACCACCGTCACCACGCCGTCGATCTACGCGCTGGGCACCGTGACCACCGGCATCTCGCTGTTGGTGGTGGGCCTGGCGCTGCTCGGCGCGGCCGCGCTGCGCCGCCGCGGCGGCCGGCGCGCCGGCTGACGCCCGCGCCGCGGCGCATGAGCCAGCGACGCGGCACCGGCGCCGCCCCCCACCCGCAGGCAGCCGCGCCGACGCTGCCGACCGATCGCGTCTACGAGGCCGTCTATGCCGCCGTGATCGACCAGCGCCTGCCGCCCGGCACGCGGCTGCGCGAGGAGGAGCTGGCGCAGGCCTTCGCGGTCTCGCGCACGGTGGTGCGCCAGGCGCTGCACCGGCTGGCGCAGGACGGCATCATCGTGCTGCAGCCCAACCGTGGCGCCCGCGTGCCCGAGCCGACGCGGCGCGACGGCGAGCACGTGTTCGACGCCCGCCGCGTCGTCGAGTGCGAGGTGGTGCGTCGCCTCGCCGGCAAGCTGAACGCCACGCAACTGACCGAGCTGCGCGCGCTGGTGGCGGCCGAGGAGCGTGCGACGCGTTCGCAGAACAAGCAGGAGGCGATCCGCCTGTCCGGCCGCTTCCACCTCGAACTCGCGCGCCTGAGCGGCAACCCGATCTTCCTGCGGTTGCTGGAGGAACTGCTGCCGACCACCTCGCTGCTGATGGCGCTGTACAAGGCGCCGGGCGAGCCCATGTGCGTCGCGCACAGCCACCGCCGTCTGCTGGCGGGCCTGGAGCGAGACGGGGCGGGCGCCGCGGCGACGGAGATGCGCCGCCATCTCAATGAGATCGAACGCTCGCTGTCGCAGCCGGCATCCCCGGCGGTGCCCGCGCTGCGCGACGTGTTCAGCGCCTACCGCGGCGACGGCACCTGACGGGGGGTGCGGGTCGGGCCGTTCTCGTCAGCCGGCGACGGCGAAGCGGTAGACGCCACTCGCACGGTCCACCTGACGCACCAGCCGCCCGTCGAACCACAGCGCGTGCAGGTGGGCGATCGCCTCGCCCAGCGCGAAGGTGGTCTGGTGCAGGTCGAGCGGGCGCTTGAACAGCACCGGCAGCAGCTCGGTCGCCGTCTTCGGGGCGGCGGCGCAGGCGGCCAGCACGTCGGCGAAGCGTTCGGCATGGTGGTCGCGCAACTGGTCGACGCGGGTGTGCAGGCCGGTGAAGGGGCGGCCATGGGCTGGCAGCACCAGCGTGTCGGGCGGCAGCGCGCGCATCCGCTCGATCGACTCGAGGTAGAGCCGCAGCGGGTCGGCCTCGGGTTCGAAGTCGAGCACGCTGACGTTGGTGCTGATGCGCGGCAGCACCATGTCACCCGAGATCAGCACGCCGAGCGCCTCGCAGTGCAGCGCGATGTGCTCCGGCGCATGGCCGTAGCCGACGTGGCAGCGCCAGCCATGGTCGCCGACGCGCAGCGTCTCGCCATCGAGCAGGCGGTGGTAGCGCTGCGGCACCGAGGGCACCATCGAGGCGTAGTAGTTCGAGCGCCGGCGGATCTTCTGCAGCGCGTCGGCGTCGGTCACGCCATGGCGCGCGAAGTGGGCCGCCGCTTCGTCGCCGCCGACGCCGGTGGTGCTGCGGCAGGCGATCCGCGCAGCGTTCCAGTCGGTCGCGCTGATCCACAGCGGGCAGTCGCGCCCGACCACGCTCCAGCGCGTGGTCAGCCAGTCGGCCAGCCCGATGTGGTCCGGGTGCATGTGGGTCACGATCACGCGCAGCACCGGCAGGCCGTCCAGGTGGTCGGCGAACACCTGCTCCCAGGCGGCGCGGGTGGTGTCGTCGCCGATGCCGCAGTCGACGATGGCCCAGCCTTCCACCGGGCCGTCCGGGCTCTCGATCCGGTCGCGCAGCAGCCAGAGGTTGATGTGGTCCAGCGCGAACGGCAGCCGCATCCGCACCCACTTCACGCCCGGGGCGACATCGAGGGCGCCGCCCAGCGCCGGCAGGGCATCGCCGAACGGGTAGCCCAATTGGTGTTCGAGAGCGTTCATCGCAGGTCGGGCGCGCCGCGCCGCCGTGAAGTCCGGTGGCACGTTAACGCAAACGCCGGGAACGGTCGGTCGCCGACGCGTCAGGGGGCGCCTGCGTAAAATTGTGGCAAAAGAGGAGCTGAAGCATGACCACCGACCTGAAAGAGCTGTTCGACAACAACCGCGAGTGGGCCAAGCAGACCGAGGTGCGAGAACCCGGCTTCTTCTCGCGGCTGCTCAAGCAACAGTCGCCGCAATACCTGTGGATCGGCTGTGCCGACAGCCGCGTGCCGGCCAACGACCTGGTCGGCTTGCTGCCCGGCGAGCTGTTCGTGCACCGCAACGTCGCCAACGTGGTGGTGCATTCCGACCTCAACTGCCTGTCCGTCGTGCAGTTCGCGATCGACATGCTGAAGGTGCAGCACCTGATCGTCGTCGGCCACTCCGGCTGCGGCGGCGTGGCCGCGGCGCTGGCCGACCGCCGTGTCGGCGTGGCCGACAACTGGCTGCGCCACGTGCAGGACGTGCGCAACAAGCACCAGACCTGGCTCGACGGCGTGCGCGAGGTCGACCGCGTCAACGCGCTGTGCGAGCTCAACGTCGTCGAGCAGGCGCTCAACCTGTGCAGCACCACCGTCGTGCAGGACGCCTGGCAGCGCAGCCAGCAGGTCGTCATCCACGGCTGGTTCTACGGTCTGCACAACGGTCTGCTCGAGGACCTGACGATGACGGTCGACAGCGCCGACGCGGTGATCCCCGCCTACCAGCGGGCGCTCGCCACGGTGAAGGCGCGCTACGACGCTCCGGGGGGCGCCTGATGGCGGGCAGCTTCGTCACCACCCTGAACGACCCGCGCGCCTTCGACATCGCCCAGGCGCTGCTCGACGGCTTCAACCGCCACTACAAGCTGTTCCGCCAGACCAGCGCCGAGGCCAAGCAGCGCTTCGAGGCGGCCGACTGGCACGGCCAGCAACGCGCGCAGCGCGAGCGCATCGAGTTCTACGACCTGCGCGTCGACGAGGCCGCGGAGCGGCTGGAGAACGAGTTCCGCGCCAGCTCGCTGTCCGAGGAGACCTGGCAGCAGGTGAAGCTGTATTACATCGGCCTGCTGATCAACCACCACCAGCCCGAGCTGGCCGAGACCTTCTTCAACTCGGTCACCACCAAGATCCTGCACCGCAGCTACTTCCGCAACGACTTCATCTTCGTGCGCCCGGCGGTCAGCACCGAGTACATCGAGAACGAGGAGCCGGACTCGCTGCCGACCTACCGCGCCTACTACCCGAGCCGGCCGGGCTCGGCCGAGGGATTGCGCGAGACGCTGCTGCGCATCGTCGACAACTACCAGCTCCAGCGCGAGTTCGAGGACCTGGGGCGCGACATCGACTACGTGCTGCAGGCGTTTCGCAACCAGTTCGGCGACGTCAAGCTCAGCGCCAACTTCCAGATCCAGGTGCTGGCCTCGCTGTTCTTCCGCAACAAGGGCGCCTACATCGTCGGCAAGGTCATCAACGGCTTCCGCGAGACCGGCTTCGCGTTGCCCGTGTTGCACAACTCGCGCGAACTGCTGACCATCGACACCGCGCTGTTCGGCGAGGACGAGCTGCTGCTGCTGTTCAGCTTCGCGCGCGCCTATTTCCTGGTCGACATGGAGATCCCGTCGGCCTACGTGCAGTTCCTGCGCTCGCTGATGCCGCGCAAGCCGCGCTGGGAGCTGTACAACGCGCTGGGCCTGCAGAAGCAGGGCAAGAACCAGTTCTACCGCGACTTCCTCTACCACCTGCGCCATTCGTCCGACATGTTCCGCATCGCGCCTGGCATCAAGGGCATGGTGATGCTGGTGTTCGACCTGCCGAGCTTCCCGTTCGTGTTCAAGGTCATCAAGGACTTCTACCCGCCGCAGAAGGACACCACGCGCGAGCTGATCCAGAGCAAGTACCAGCTGGTGAAGACGCACGACCGGGTGGGCCGCATGGCCGACTCTCTGGAGTACAGCAACGTGGCCTTCCCGCGCCAGCGCTTCGAGCACGAGCTGATCGAGGAGATCCGTCACTTCTGCCCCAGCCTGCTGGAGGAGGAGGGCGACAGCCTGGTGCTCAAGCACCTGTACATCGAGCGACGCATGATCCCGCTCAACATCTACCTGCAGGAGGCCACGCCCGAGCAGATGAAGCACGCCGTCATCGAGTACGGCAACGCCATCAAGGACCTGGTGGCGGCCAACATCTTCCCCGGCGACATGCTGTGGAAGAACTTCGGCGTCACGCGCCACGGCAAGGTGGTGTTCTACGACTACGACGAGATCGAATACCTGACCGACTGCAACTTCCGCAAGGTGCCCGAGCCGCGCACCGAAGAGGAGGAGATGTCGGGCGATATCTGGTATTCGGTCGGTCCCAAGGACGTGTTCCCCGAGACCTTCGGCCCTTTCCTGCTCGGCAACCCGACGGTGCGCGAGGTGTTCATGCAGCACCATGCCGAACTGCTGGACCCGGCGTTCTGGCAGGGCCGCAAGGACCGCATCGCCGGCGGCTACGTGCACGACGTCTTCCCCTACGACCCGCACAAGCGCTTCCGCCGGCCGCTGGGGCTGGGCTTCGGCAGCCTCGACGCCGAGGCGGTGTCGCTGCATCCGGCGTCGGCGACCACGCAACTGGGCCACAACCCCATCTGATGACGCCCACCCCCGTTGCGGCTGCGCCGCTCCCCCTCGAGGGGGCGACGCTGGCGGACCGGCGGAGCCGGATCCGCGGCGTCTGCCCGGGACGGCCGTGGCGGACGACGCTCATTACCTTTCGTCCCGATGAAGGAGGTTTGCCATGTCTGTGAATGATCCGGATCCGGTCGTGATCGTGTCGGCTGCGCGAACGCCGATCGGCGGCTTGCTCGGCGACCTGGCGGCGCTGGCGGCCTGGGAGCTGGGTGCCGTGGCGATCCGCGCGGCGGTCGAGCGTGCCCGTGTGCCGGGCGATGCGGTCGACGAGGTGCTGATGGGCAACTGCCTGATGGCGGGCCAGGGCCAGGCACCGGCCCGCCAGGCGGCGCGCAAGGCCGGCCTGCCGGACTCGGCCGGCGCGGTGACGCTGTCGAAGATGTGCGGCTCCGGCATGCGCGCGCTGATGTTCGGCCACGACATGCTGGCGGCCGGCTCGGCCGACGTGGTGGTGGCCGGCGGCATGGAGAGCATGACGAACGCACCGCACCTGAGCTTCGTGCGCAAGGGGCTGAAGTACGGCGCGGCGGTGCTGTACGACCACATGGCGCTCGACGGCCTGGAGGACGCCTACGAGCGCGGCAAGTCGATGGGCGTGTTCGCCGAGCAGTGCGTCAGCTACTACAGCTTCCGGCGCGAGGCGATGGACGCCTTCGCCGTGGCCTCGACGCAGCGTGCGGTCGAGGCCCACAACGACGGCGGCTTCGACTGGGAGCTCGCGCCGGTCACGCTGGCCGGCCGGGCCGGCGACGTGGCGGTCGATCGCGACGAGCAGCCCTTCAAGGCCAGGCTCGACCGCATCGCGACGCTGAAGCCGGCCTTCGCCAAGGACGGCACGATCACCGCCGCCACCTCGTCGAGCATCTCCGACGGTGCTGCGGCGCTGGTGCTGATGCGGGCGTCGACCGCGCGCGCGCGCGGCCTCGCGCCGATCGCCGTGCTGCGCGCGCAGGCGGTGCATGCGCAGGCGCCGGCCTGGTTCTCCACCGCGCCGGCCGGCGCGATCCGCAAGGTGCTGCAGAAGACCGGCTGGTCGGTGCGCGACGTCGACCTGTGGGAGATCAACGAGGCCTTCGCCGCGGTGACGATGGCGGCGATGACCGATTTCGAGCTGCCGCACGAGCGCGTCAACGTGCACGGCGGGGCCTGCGCGCTGGGCCACCCGATCGGTGCGTCGGGTGCCCGCATCGTCGTGACGCTGCTGGGCGCGCTGCGGCGGCGCGGGCTGCGGCGTGGCGTGGCGGCGCTGTGCATCGGCGGCGGCGAGGCCACGGCACTGGCGGTCGAGCTGCCTTGAGCAGCCTCGGCATCCACGACCTCGGGCTGTTCATGCTGACCAGCCTGGTGCTCAACCTCACGCCCGGTGCCGATACGCTGTACGTCATGAGCCGCAGCGCGCGCGGCGGCTGGCGCCATGGCGTGGCGGGCGCCTTCGGCGTCGGCCTGGGCTGCATGGGCCACGCGGTCGCGGCCGCGCTGGGCGTGGCCGCGGTGCTGGCCGCGTCGCGCTGGGCCTTCGATGCGCTCAAGTGGGCCGGCGCCCTCTATCTGGCCTGGCTGGGCCTGCAGATGCTGAGCGCGGCATGGCGCGGGGCTGGCGCCCCGACCGAGGCGTCGGAGACGGCGGCGCCGATGCCGACGCTGCGCCAGTCCTTCACGGCCGGGTTGCTGACCAACCTGCTGAACCCGAAGGTCGGGCTGTTCTTTCTGGCCTTCGTGCCGCAGTTCGTCGACGTGCATGCCGGCCGGCCGCTGCCGGCCTTCCTGCTGCTCGGCCTGCTGTTCAACCTGAGCGGCGTGAGCTGGCTGCTGCTCGTCGCGCTGCTGACCGACCGGGTGAGGGGCCGCGTCGCGCCGGCGCTGCGGCAGGCGCTGCAGGCGCTCGGCGGCGGGCTGTTCCTGCTGCTCGCGGCGCGTCTCGCGAGCGCCCGCGGCGCGGGCTGAAGGCGGCCTGTTTCCAGTGCGCGTCCGGGGCCGGCCGCGTTGCGGGAACTACGTATGGGGTTAACGACAGCGGCGGCCCGCGAGGGCGCTCCTTACCATCGGCAAGCTTTCAAACAGACCCGGGTTGGCTGTCGCGAACCCGTCGTTAGTGCCCCCATCAGGAGATGTCCATGACCCAGAAGACCGCCCCGCAACGTCGTCGTTTCCTCAAGAAGGCTTCCGCCGGTGCCGTCGGCGCCACCGCGATGGCCGCCCCGATGGTGTCGGTCGCACAGACGACCTCGCTGCGTTTCCAGAGCACCTGGCCGTCCAAGGACATCTTCCACGAGTACGCGCAGGACTTCGCCACCAAGGTCAACAACATGGCCGGTGGCCGGCTGAAGATCGAGGTGCTGCCGGCGGGTTCGGTGGTGCCGGCCTTCCAGCTGCTGGAAGCGGTCAACAAGGGCACGCTCGACGGCGGTCACGGCGTCGTGGCCTACCACTACGGCAAGAACTCGGCGCTCGCGCTGTGGGGTTCGGGCCCGTCCTTCGGCATGGACCCCAACATGCTGCTGGCCTGGCACAACTACGGCGGCGGCAAGGAACTGCTGGCCGAGATCTACAAGAGCCTGAACATGGACGTCGTGTCCTACCTGTACGGCCCGATGCCGACGCAGCCCTTCGGCTGGTTCAAGAAGCCGATCGGCAAGCTCGAGGACATCAAGGGCACCAAGTTCCGCACCGTCGGCCTGGCGGTGGACATGTACACCGACATGGGCGCCGCGGTGAACCCGCTGCCGGGCGGCGAGATCGTGCCGGCGCTGGACCGCGGCCTGATCGACGGTGCCGAGTTCAACAACGCCAGCTCCGACCGCCTGCTCGGCTTCCCCGACGTGGTGAAGAACTGCATGCTGCAGAGCTTCCACCAGAGCGGCGAGCAGTTCGAGATCCTGTTCAACAAGGGCAAGCTCGACGCGCTGCCGGCCGAGCTGAAGGCGATCGTCGACTACGGCGTGCAGGCCGCCAGCGCCGACATGAGCTGGAAGGCCGCGCACCGCAATTCGCTCGACTACGGCGAGCTGAAGAAGGCCGGCGTGAAGTTCTACAAGACGCCCGACGCGATCCTGCGCGCGCAACTCGCCGCCTGGGACAAGATCATCGCCAAGAAGGGCGGCGAGAACCCGCTGTTCCAGAAGGTGATCGACTCGCAGAAGGCCTTCGCCGCGCGCGCCGGTCAATGGTGGAACGATTACACGGTTGACTTCAAGATGGCCTACAACCATTATTTCGGCGCCAAGAAGGCCTGAGCGCCCCAGTGATCTGAGCGACATCCGGGGGCGCCGCTCTGCGGCGCCCCCGCTCGTTTGTCCGGACGTCTTTTCTAGGAAGCCTGATGCAGAACCTGCTGCTGGCGGTCGATCGTTTCTCCACCTGGATCGGCAAGCTGTTTGCCTGGGCGGTGGTCGGATTGACCCTGTTGATCAGCTGGGAGGTGTTCTCCCGCTACGTGCTCAACAAGCCGCATGCCTGGGTGCTCGATGCCCAGATCATGCTGTACGGCACTCTCTTCATGTGCGCCGGCGCCTATACGCTGAGCAAGGCCGGCCACGTGCGCGGCGACGTGCTCTATGGCTTCTTCCGGCCGCGCACCCAGGCGACGATCGACCTGATCCTCTATATCGTGTTCTTCCTGCCGGGCATCGTGGCGCTCACCTGGGCCGGCTGGTTCTACTTCAACGATTCGCTCTCCATCCGCGAGCAGACCTTCAACGCCGATCCGCTGCCGGTCTACCCGTTCAAGTTCGTGATCCCGTTTGCCGGCGGCGTGCTGCTGCTGCAGGGCCTGGTGGAGATCGTGCGCTGCGTGATCTGCCTGCGTGAAGGCGACTGGCCATCGCGCGAGGAGGACGTCGAGGAAGTCGACGTCGACAAGCTCAAGGAGATGGTGCACGTGAAGGACGCCGACATCGAGGCACTCGACAAGTTCGTCGTCAAGGAAGGCGGCAAGGCATGAAGCTGCGCAAGGAACTGTGGTTCGGCTTCACGCTGATGGCGATCATCGTCGCTGCCGCGGTGGCGATGGTGCTGAGCGTCGACACCATGACCAATGGCCACTACGGCCTGCTGATGCTGTCGCTGGTGGTCGTGGCCATCATGCTGGGCTTCCCGACCGCCTTCACGCTGATGGGCATGGGCATGCTGTTCGCCTTCTTCGCCTACCACTCCGGCGGGCAGACGGCCGGCGGCGCGATGAAGCAGACGCTCGACCTGATGGTGCAGCGCGCCTTCTCGGTGATGAGCAACGACGTGCTCATCTCGATCCCGCTGTTCGTGTTCATGGGCTACCTGGTCGAGCGCGCCAACCTGATCGAGAAGCTGTTCCGCAGCCTGCACCTGTCCCTGGCGCGGGTGCCGGGCTCGCTGGCGGTCGCCACGCTGGTGACCTGCGCGGTGTTCGCCACCGCGACCGGCATCGTGGGTGCGGTGGTCACGCTGATGGGCCTGCTGGCGCTGCCGCAGATGCTGCGCGGCGGCTACGACGTGCGGGTTTCGGCCGGTGCCATCACCGCCGGCGGCTGCCTGGGCATCCTGATCCCGCCGTCGGTGCTGCTGATCGTCTACGGCGCGACCGCCGGCGTGTCGGTGGTGCAGCTGTACGCCGGCGCCTTCTTCCCCGGCATCATGCTGGCGGGCCTGTACATCCTCTACGTCATCCTCCTCGCCAAGCTCAAGCCGGCGCTGATGCCGCCGCTGACGGCCGCCCAGCGCTTCGTGCCGCTGCCGCAGCCGCTGCAGAGCGCCGGCGCGCGCGGCGAGGGCCGCGCGCTGCCCTGGCTGCTGGGCGCGCTGAAGGGCAAGCGCAACCAGGCCGTCAGCACGGGCTTCCTGCTCCAGCAGCTGTTCATCACGCTGCTGCCGCTGATCCTGTTCGCCGCCGTGTCGCTGTGGAGCTACGAGACCGTGACCCGCGTGGCGCCGGTCGACGATTTCTCCGAACTGCAGCCCATGGGGTCCGGCAGCGCCGCCGAATCGGAAAGCACCGGAGGCCTGCAGGCCCCGCCGAGCGACGAGGGCGGTGGCCTGCAGGAGCCGCCGACGTCCGGGGGGTTGCAGGAGCCGCCGGCCGCCAACGGCGGCCTGTCGGAGCCGCCTGCGAGCGCGGACGAGTCGGCGAGTGCGGCCGTCGCGGAGCCGGCGACAGCGCTGTCCGAGCCGGCCGCCGCCGTGGCCACGCCGCCCGCCGCCGCGGCGGCCGCGGGCGATGCGGCGGCCACCACTCGGCCGGCGCCGCAGGGCTACTGGATCGGCCTGGCGGTGGGGGCTGTCGCGATGCTGGCCTACTACGCGCTGCTGAGCTTCAACCGGCTCGAAGTCTTCAAGATGCTGCTGTCGAGCTTCTTCCCGCTGCTGGTGCTGATCACCGCGGTGCTGGGCTCGATCGTCTTCGGCCTGGCGACGCCCACCGAGGCGGCGGCGGTCGGTGCGCTCGGCGGCTTCCTGCTCGCCGGGGCCTACCGCCAGCTCAACCTCACGGTGGTGAAGGAGAGCGTCTTCCTCACCGCCAAGACCAGCGCGATGGTGTGCTGGCTGTTCGTCGGCTCGGCCATCTTCTCGGCCGCCTTCGCGCTGCTGGGCGGCCAGGAGCTGGTCGAGAACTGGGTGCTGGGCATGAACCTCACCAAGACCCAGTTCCTGGTCCTGAGCCAGGTCATCATCTTCATCCTCGGCTGGCCGCTGGAGTGGACCGAGATCATCGTGATCTTCATGCCCATCTTCATTCCGCTGCTCGACAACTTCGGGGTCGACCCGCTGTTCTTCGGCCTGCTGGTGGCGCTGAACCTGCAGACCGCCTTCCTGAGCCCGCCGGTGGCGATGTCGGCGTTCTACCTGAAGGGCGTGGCACCGAAGCACGTGACGCTGAATCAGATCTTTGCCGGCATGCTGCCCTTCATGGGCATCCAGATCATCGCGATCATCCTGCTGTACCAGTTCCCGGCCATCGGCCTGTGGCTGCCGGAGGTGCTGTACAAGTGAGCGTGACGGCGAGCACTGGCGACACCGCGATGGTGCGGCGATGAACGCGAGGAGCCCGGTCGAGTTCTATTTCGACTTCTCCTCGCCCTACTCCTACATCGCCAGCGAGTGGGTCGAGGCGGTGGCCGCACGCCACGGCCGCACGGTGCGCTGGCACGCCATCCTGCTGGGCGCCACCTTCCAGGCGGCCGAGCTGAAGAGCCCGGTGTCCTACCCGGTCAAGCGCGAGTACGCGCTGGCCGATTTCCAGCGCTCGGCGCGCTTCGAGGGCGTGCCCTACCGGGCGCCCGAACGCTTCCCGATCCCGACCCAGAACGCCGCGCGCGTGTTCTGGTGGCTCGCCGACCGCGATCCCGCGCGGGCGGCGGCCTGGGCCCATGCCGGGCTGCGCGCCTACTTCACGCGCGGCGTGGCGCTCGATGCGCCGGCGCCGCTGAAGGCGCTGTGTGCCGAGGCGGGTCTCGACGCCGAGGCGGCCGAGGCCGCCTGGGGCGACCCGGTCTGGAAGGCGCGGCTGAAGGCCGAGAACGACGCTGCGATCGCGGCGGGCGTGTTCGGCGCGCCGTCCTTCATCGTCGACGGCGAGCTGTTCTGGGGCAACGACCGGCGGGCGCAGCTGGAGCGCTGGCTCGCCACCGGGCCGTTCTGAGCCTCAGCGCGGCGCGCCGTCGGCCACTCGCAGCGCGTGCTCGATATCGCCGCGCAGGCGGCGCAATGCGGCCAGCTCGGCCGGCGGCGCCTGCAGGGCCGGGTAGAGCACCGCGAGCAGGCCGCGCGCGGTCTCGTCCACGTCGACCGGCCGCTGTTGCAGCACGGCCTCCCACAGCAGGTGCTCCATCGGCCCCAGCACCAGGGTGCGCAGCAGGCGCAGCGGCACGTCGCGGCGGATCTCGCCGCTGGCCTGGCCGCGCGCCAGCAGGTCCATCAGCGGCGCGGTGTAGCGGCGCTGCAGCGGCGCGAAGGCGTCGCCCAGCGCCTCCTGTCCCTTCGAGCGGCCTTCCGACAGCACCAGCGCGCACAGCCCGGTGCCCTGCGTCAGGAACAGCCGCAGGTGGGTCTGCACGAAGAACTCGAGCTGCGCGCGCGTGTCGCGCTCGCGCGGCAGGCCGGCCTCGATGGCGGCGATGATCTCGTCGTACCAGTCGCCGACCACCCGGGTGCACAGCTCGCGCTTGCCGCGGAAGTAGGTGAACACGGTGGCCTCGGAGATGCCCAGGCGCTGCGCGATCTCGGTCGTGGTGGCGTGCTCGTAGCCGCGTTCCGAGAACACCTCGCGGCCCACGCGCAGGATGTCGCGCACGCGCTGCTCTGACTTGGCGCTGGCCGGCGCGCGGCGGCGCGGTGCGGCGAGGGCGGACGGACGGTTCATCGTGGCGGCGACAGCGGGGACGGCAGCGGGGGGCACGCCGGATTGTCGGCGATCGGCTATATTGAGTAAAGCTCAATTAATGCTTGATTCGCCGCAAACGAAACCCTAGACTGTTCGCTGATCCTACGAGAACGCGTTCGATCCATTCGGTGTTCGTTAATTTTGAGTGAAACTCATGAATGACCGGCGCCAAGCCGCCGCACCGAGCACCTGCAGCCCACGGGAGACCGCCATGTCCAGCTTCACCGGCCTCGATATCGACCTCGGCGACACGCTGGTCATGCTGCGCGACAGCGTGCGCGACTTCGCCCAGCAGGAGATCGCACCGCGCGCGGCCGACATCGACCGCGACAACCTGTTCCCGGCCGATCTCTGGCGCAAGCTCGGCGACCTGGGCGTGCACGGCATGACGGTGGGCGAGGCCTACGGCGGCACCGGTCTCGGCTACCTGGCGCACATGGTGGCGATGGAGGAGATCTCGCGCGCCTCCGCGGCCGTGGGGTTGTCGTACGGCGCGCATTCCAACCTCTGCATCAACCAGTTGCACCGCAACGGCAGCGAAGCGCAGAAGCGCCGCTACCTGCCGAAGCTGGTGTCCGGCGAGCACGTCGGCGCGCTGGCGATGAGCGAGCCCAATGCCGGCTCCGACGTGGTCAGCATGAAGCTGCGCGCCGAGCGCCGCGGCGACCGCTACGTGCTGAACGGCGCCAAGATGTGGATCACCAACGGCGGCGACGCCGACACGATGGTGGTCTACGCCAAGACCGAGCCGGAGGCGGGCGCCAAGGGTGTCACGGCGCTCATCGTCGAGAAGGGCTTCAAGGGCCTGAGCTTCGGCAGCAAGCTCGACAAGCTCGGCATGCGCGGCTCCAACACCTACCCGGTGTTCTTCGAGGACTGCGAGGTGCCGCTCGACAACGTGCTGGGCCAGGAGGGCGGTGGCGTCAAGGTGCTGATGAGCGGCCTGGACTACGAGCGCGCGGTGCTGTCGGCCGGGCCGCTGGGCATCATGGCCGCCTGCATGGACCTGGTGCTGCCCTATGTGCACGACCGCAAGCAGTTCGGCCAGAGCATCGGCGAGTTCCAGCTGATGCAGGGCAAGCTGGCCGACATGTACACCACCTTCTCGGCCTGCCGCGCCTACGTCTACGCCGTCGGCCAGGCCTGCGACCGCGCCGACCACAGCCGTTCGCTGCGCAAGGACGCCGCCGGCGCCATCCTCTACGCCGCCGAGAAGGCCACCTGGATGGCCGGCGAGGCGATCCAGGTGCTGGGCGGCAACGGCTACATCAACGAGTATCCGGCCGGCCGCCTGTGGCGCGACGCCAAGCTATACGAGATCGGCGCCGGCACCTCGGAGATCCGCCGCATGCTGATCGGCCGCGAGCTGTTCGCCGAGACGGCCTGAGTTCCCCGGCCGAAGGAGCCCCGCGATGTCGACCCTGGTGTCCCGCCTCGATCCGCGCAGCGACGAGTTCAAGGCCAATGCCGAGGCGATGCGCCGCGGCGTCGACGACCTGCACGCGAAGCTCGCGCAGATCGCGCTGGGCGGCGGCGAGCGCGCGCGGGCGCGGCACGTGGCGCGCGGCAAGCTGCTGCCGCGCGAGCGGGTCGAGCTGCTGCTGGACCCCGACACGCCCTTCCTCGAGATCGCCCCGCTGGCCGCGATGGGCGTCTACCGCGACGCCGACGGCAGCGACGCGGCGCCGTGCGCCGGGGTGATCGCCGGCATCGGCCGGGTAGCCGGCGTCGAGTGCGTGATCGTGTGCAACGACGCCACCGTCAAGGGCGGCACCTACTACCCACTGACGGTGAAGAAGCACCTGCGCGCGCAGGAAATCGCGCAGCAGAACCGCCTGCCCTGCCTCTATCTCGTCGACAGCGGCGGCGCCAACCTGCCGAACCAGGACGAGGTGTTCCCCGACCGCGACCACTTCGGCCGCATCTTCTACAACCAGGCGACGATGAGCGCCGACGGCATCCCGCAGATCGCCGTGGTGATGGGCTCCTGCACCGCCGGCGGCGCCTACGTGCCGGCGATGAGCGACGAGACCATCATCGTGCAGGATCAGGGCACGATCTTCCTCGGCGGCCCGCCGCTGGTGAAGGCCGCGACCGGCGAGGTGGTGACGACCGAGGAACTGGGCGGCGGCGACGTGCACACCCGCCTGTCGGGCGTGGCCGACCACCTGGCGCGCAACGACACCCATGCGCTCGCGCTGGCGCGCCAGATCGTCGGGCATCTCAACCACCGCAAGCCGCAGCCGCCGCTGCGGCGCGAGCCGGTGGCACCGGCCTATGACGCTGCCGAACTGCTGGGCGTGGTCCCGACCGACACGCGCAAGCCCTTCGACGTGCGCGAGGTCATCGCCCGCATCGTCGACGGCAGCGAGTTCGACGAGTTCAAGGCGCGCTATGGCGCCACGCTGGTGACCGGCTTCGCGCACATCGAGGGCCTGCCGGTCGGCATCGTCGCGAACAACGGCATCCTGTTCTCCGAGAGCGCCAACAAGGGCGCGCATTTCATCGAGCTGTGCTGCCAGCGCAAGATCCCGCTGGTGTTCCTGCAGAACATCACCGGCTTCATGGTCGGCCGCAAGGTCGAGAACGAAGGCATCGCGCGCGCCGGCGCCAAGATGGTCACCGCGGTGGCCTGCGCCAACGTGCCCAAGTTCACCGTCATCATCGGCGGCAGCTTCGGCGCCGGCAACTACGGCATGTGCGGCCGCGCCTACTCGCCGCGCTTCCTGTGGATGTGGCCCAACGCGCGCATCTCGGTGATGGGCGGCGAGCAGGCCGCCAGCGTGCTGGCCACCGTGAAGCGCGACGGCATCGAGGCCAAGGGGAGCCACTGGTCGGCCGAGGACGAGGCGGCCTTCAAGGCACCGCTGCTCGCGCAGTACGAGACCCAGGGTCACCCCTACTACGCCAGCGCCCGGCTGTGGGACGATGGCGTCATCGACCCCGCCGACACGCGGCGCGTGCTTGCGCTGGGCCTGAGCGCCAGCCTGAACGCGCCGATCCCCGACGCGAAGTTCGGCGTGTTCCGCATGTGATGGAGGGCGCCGCGATGCCGCACCGCCAGGGTCACGCCGCATGAGCGCCGACACGACCGTCCGCCTGAGCCGACCGGCCGCCGCGGTGGCGCAGGTGACGCTGTGCCGTTCCGACGTGCGCAACGCCTTCAACGACGAGGCGATCGCGGCGCTGACCCAGGCCTTCCGCGCGCTCGACGCCGACGACAGCGTGCGCGTGGTGGTGCTGGCCGCCGAGGGCCCGGCCTTCTGCGCCGGCGCCGACCTGCACTGGATGCGCCGCATGGCGGACTACACGCGCGCGCAGAACCGCGACGATGCGGCCGGCCTGGCCGAGATGCTGCGCAGCCTGGCCGGCTGCCGCAAGCCGACCATCGCGCGCGTGCAGGGCGATGCCTACGCCGGCGGCGTGGGCCTGGTGGCGGCCTGCGACCTCGCGGTCGCGGCCGACACGGCGCAGTTCTGCCTCAGCGAGGTGAAGCTCGGGCTGGTGCCGGCGACGATCGGACCCTACGTGGTCCGCGCGATGGGCACGCGTGCCGCGCAGCGCTACATGCTCACCGCGGAGCGCTTCGATGCCACCACCGCGCAGCGCACGGGCCTGCTGCACGAGGTCGCGCCGGCCGAGGCGCTGGACGCGGCGGTGCAGGCCCTCGTCGACGCGCTGCTCGCCGCCAGCCCGCAGGCGCTGGCCACCTGCAAGCGCCTGCTGCACGAGATCGCCGGGGCGCCGCTCGATGCCGCCCTGATCGCGCGCACCGTGGAGTTCATTGCCGATGCGCGCGCCTCGGACGACGGCCGCGAGGGCGTGCAGGCCTTTCTCGGCAAGCGCCGTCCGCGCTGGCAGGCGTGAAGGAGCGACGATGGAACTGCCGGCAGTGAACTCGCTCGACACCACCCACCTGGTCGCGCTGGCGGCGGCGCTGGGCTGGGCCAGCGGCCTGCGGCTCTACGCGGTGTTGGCCATCACCGGGCTGGTCGGCTATGCCGGCTGGGTGCAGCTGCCGCCAGGCCTGCAACTGCTGCAGCACCCGCTGATGCTGGCGGGCAGCGGCTTCATGCTGTTCGTCGAGTTCTTCGCCGACAAGATCCCCGGGCTCGACTCGTTGTGGGACCTGGTCCACACCGCGGTCCGCATCCCGGCCGGCGCGGCGCTGGCCGCCTCGGTGTTCGGCGCCGACCATGCCACCGCCGCAGCGCTGGCGGCCCTGCTGGGTGGCACGCTGGCTGCGACCAGCCACGTTGCCAAGGCGACCACGCGCGCCGCGGTCAACACCTCGCCCGAGCCGTTCTCCAACATCGGCATGTCGCTGCTCGGTGATCTGGCGGTGCCGTCGATGCTGTGGCTCGCGTTCGAACACCCGGTGCTGGCGATCGCCGGCGTGGCCGCGGCCTTCGTCGGCATGCTGGTCCTCGTGTGGGTGCTGTCGAAGTTCCTGGCGCGGCTGTGGGCCCGGCTGAAGATGCTGCTCGGTGCGGCGTCGGCCACGGCGACGGAGTCCAGATGATGTTCAAGAAGATCCTGATCGCCAACCGCGGGGAGATCGCCTGCCGCGTGGCCACGAGCGCGCGCCGGCTGGGCATCGCGACGGTTGCCGTGTACTCCGATGCCGACGCGAACGCGCGGCATGTCAAGGCCTGCGACGAGGCGGTCCGCATCGGCGGCGCCGCGCCGCGCGACAGCTACCTGCGCGCCGACCGCATCCTCGAGGCGGCCATCGCCACCGGCGCGCAGGCGGTGCATCCGGGCTACGGCTTCCTCAGCGAGAACGACGGCTTCGCCGAGGCCTGCGCCGCGGCCGGCATCGTCTTCATCGGCCCCACGCCGGCGGCCATCCGCGCCATGGGCCTGAAGGCCGAGTCCAAGCGCCTGATGGAAGCGGCCTGCGTGCCGCTCGTGCCCGGCTACCACGGCGCCGACCAGGACCCGGCGCTGCTGCGGCGCGAGGCCGCGCGCATCGGTTACCCGGTGCTGATCAAGGCCAGCGCCGGCGGCGGCGGCAAGGGCATGCGCGTGGTGTCGGACGATGCGGCCTTCGATGCGGCCCTCGCCTCCTGCCGCCGCGAGGCCCTCGGCAGCTTCGGCGACGATGCCGTGCTGGTCGAGCGCTACCTGCAGAAGCCGCGGCACATCGAGATCCAGGTGTTCGGCGATACCCATGGCCACTGCGTCTACCTGTTCGAGCGGGACTGCTCGGTGCAGCGCCGCCACCAGAAGCTGCTCGAGGAGGCCCCGGCGCCCGGCATGACCGAGGAGCGCCGCCGCGCGATGGGCGAGGCGGCGGTGGCAGCCGCGAAGGCGGTCGGCTACGTCGGTGCCGGCACGGTGGAGTTCATCGCCGAGCCCGACGGCCGCTTCTATTTCATGGAGATGAACACGCGGCTGCAGGTCGAGCATCCGGTGACCGAGGCGATCACCGGGCTCGACCTCGTCGAGTGGCAGCTGCGCGTCGCGGCCGGCGAGCCCCTGCCACTGCAGCAGCACGAACTGCAGATCCGTGGCCATGCGATCGAGGCGCGCCTCTGCGCCGAGAACCCCGATGCCGACTTCCTGCCGTCCACCGGCCGCCTGCACGTGCTGCGCTGGCCGGCGCATGTGTCCTTCGAGCGTGCCACCGGCGCCGAGCCGGCGGCGGTGCGGATCGACGCCGGCGTGGGCGAAGGCGATGCGATCACGCCGTACTACGACTCGATGGTCGCGAAGCTCATCGTCTGGGGCCGTGACCGCGAACAGGCGCTCGCGCGCATGGACCGGGCGCTGGCGCACACCCATCTGGTCGGGCCGCAGCACAACGTGGCCTTCCTACGCCGCGTGGTCAACAGCCCGTCGTTCGCCGGGGCCGACCTCGACACCGGACTGATCGAGCGCGAGCGTTCAGGGCTGTTCGATGCGCCCGCGCTGGCGCCCGCGCTGGTCGCCGCGGGGGTCGTCGCGCACGCCCTCGCGCAGGAGCGTGCCGGCGAAGACGCCGACCCGTGGTCACGCCGCGATGGCTGGCGCCTGCACGGCAGCGCGCTGCGCCGCTTCGAGATCGACCACGCCGGTGCACACCTGCGCGCCTCGCTGCAACGCACGCGAGACGGTGCGATGCAGTTGCAGGTCGACGCGACGGTACATGCCTTCGAGGCGCGGCCGCTCGGTGGTGATCGCCATGACGTGCTGCTCGGCGAACGCCGGCTGGTCCTGTCGGCCTATGCGGTCGGCGAGAACGTCGCGCTGTTCACGCCCGACGGGTCGGCCTGGGTCCGTGAAGTGGACGTGCTCGCCCACGCCGGCGACGCCGCCGCCGAAGGGGGACGCCTGACGGCACCGATGCCCGGCAAGGTGGTGGGCTTCCTGGTGGGGGCGGGTGATCGCGTCCGGCGCGGCCAGGCCCTGGCCGTGATGGAGGCGATGAAGATGGAGCACACCTTGAATGCGCCCAGCGACGGTGTCGTCAAGGGCCTGCGCTTCGCCGCCGGCGAACAGGTCGCCGAAGGCGAGGCACTGCTGGATTTCGAGCCGGCGGCGGCCGCTGCCGCGTGAGCCGGTCGGCGCGGCGTCAGGGAGCGGCGCTGTCCTGCCGATCGCGGCCGATGCCCGGCCAGTTCGACGGCGAGAAGCGGCTGCCGCGCGCCGGCGCGGGCAACGTGGTGTCCAGGGCTTGGAGGGGGCGGCTCAGGCCGAACCCGCTGGTGTCCTGCGACCACGCGAGTTCCTGCTGCGCGACCGGTGCACGGCGCGGGATCTGCGCCAGCGCGGCGCGTGCTTCGCGCGCGGCGACTTCCATGTGGATCTTGATGTCTTCGGCGGCGGTGGCGTCCTCGAAGCGATCGGCCAGTTCATGCAGCGCGTAGTCGCTGAGGCTGCGGCACACGCTCGCCACCTCTTCGGCGTAGTGGCGCTGACGCAGCATGCGGGCCACGTCGATGCCTTCGCCCAGCGTGCGCAGCAGCGTGAAATGGATGCGGGTGGCGAGCTGAAGGCGGGTGAAGGTGGTGGACATCGCAGCGAGCCCCGGAAGTTGAGCGCATGGTGCGTGACCGGTGTCGTCACGCCCATCCCGCACAATGGGGAGAGCTGTCCGCCCGTTCACGGGGGGCACTTCGGCGCACCGAAATGCGCTGTCAGATGTTTGTGAGGAACCACACATGTTGCCGAGCCGGGTGACGCTGGTCGACGTCGGTCCACGGGACGGTCTGCAGAACGAGAAGCAGCCGGTCGCTGCAGAGCACAAGATCGAATTGGTGCATCGGCTGCAGTCCGCCGGATTGCGCGAGATCGAGGTCACGAGCTTCGTCAGCCCGAAATGGGTGCCGCAGATGGCCGACAACGCGCAGGTCATGGCGGGTCTGCGCCGCCGGGCCGGCGTGCGCTACAGCGTGCTGGTGCCCAACCCGAAGGGGCTCGAGGCGGCGCTGCGGCCGGCACGCGACGGATGGCCCGACGAGGTCGTCGTGTTCGGTGCCGCGAGCGAGGCCTTCAGCCAGAAGAACATCAACTGCAGCATCGCCGAATCGATCGATCGCTTCGCGCCGGTGGTCGCCGCGGCGCGCGAGGCCGGCATCAAGGTGCGCGGAGCGATCTCCTGCGCGCTGGCCTGCCCCTACGAAGGCGAGGTGTCGCCCGACCGCGTCGAGCAGGTGGTGCGTCTGATGCAGGGCATCGGCGTGCAGCATGTCGGCGTGGCCGACACCATCGGCGTCGGCACGCCGCGGCGCGTGCAGGCGGCGATGGAGCGTGCGCTGAAGCACTACCCGCTCGCCGAGGTGAGCGGCCATTTCCACGACACCTACGGCCAGGCGCTGGCGAACATCTACGCCTGTCTCGAACTCGGCGTTCACAGCTTCGATGCGAGCGTGGCCGGTCTCGGCGGCTGCCCCTACGCGAAGGGCGCGACCGGCAATGTCGCGACCGAGGACGTGGTGTTCCTGTTGCACGGGCTGGGCATCGAGACCGGCATCGATCTCGACGCCCTGGTGGACACGGCGACCTTCATTTCCGGCGTGCTGGGTCGCAAGCCGGTATCGCGCGTGGCGAACGCGCTGCTGGCGAAGCGCGGTGTGCCGGCATGAGCGAAGACGCATCGCTGGCCCAGCGGCCCGAGGGCTTCCGCCGCGTCACGCAACTGCTGGCCGAGCGCGGCCATGCGCACGCGCCGCGCTGGCTGGACGTGGCCGCCCGCACCTCGCAGGAGGCCGCCGACGCGCTGGGCATTGCGCTCGGCCAGATTGCCAAGAGCGTGATCTTCCGGCGTCGCGCCGACGACGTGGCGGTGCTGGTCGTCACGTCGGGCGACCGGCGCGTCGACGAGAAGAAGGTGGCTGCGCTGGTGGGTGCGGTCGGCCGCGCTGACGCCGACTTCGTGAAGGCGCGCACCGGCTACTCGATCGGCGGCGTGTCGCCGATCGGCCATGCCTCGCCCTGCGTCACGCTGATCGACCGCGAGCTGTTCCGCTTCGCCGAGGTGTGGGCGGCGGCCGGCCATCCGAACGGTGTGTTCGCGCTGAGCCCGCAGGCGCTGGAACAGCTGACGGCCGCGCCGGTGGCCGACGTGGTGCAGTCATGAGCCCGACGCACGGCCGCCCGACGACGATCGACGACGACGTGGCGCCGGTCGCCTCGCCGTGCATCGACATCTGCCGCATCGATGCGGCCAGTGGCTGGTGCGAGGGCTGCTACCGGACGATCGACGAGATCGCCGCCTGGTCGCGCCTCGACGATGCCGGCAAGCGTGCCGTCTGGCTGCAGCTCGACATGCGGCGCAAGCCGGAGGAGTCCGCAGGATGACGCCGATCACCTTCTGGTTCGATCCGATCTCGCCCTACGCCCATCTGGCCTTCGAGCGCCTGCCGCAGGCACTCGAAGGCTGCAGCTACGTGGTCGACTACCGACCGGTGTTGTTCGCCGGCCTGCTGAAGCACTGGGGCCAGCTCGGCCCGGCCGAGATCGGCCCGAAGCGCGACTGGACCTACCGGCAGGTCGTCTGGCTGGCGCACCGCCACGGGATCGACCTGCAGATGCCGGCGGTCCATCCGTTCAACCCGCTGCCCTTGCTGCGCCTGCTGGTCGCCTGCGGGCGGGGTGGGCTGGCGAACCGCCATCAGTGCGAGGCGGTGCTGCGCCATGTGTGGACCGGTGGCGCGGAGGCCGACGAGCCCCGGCGGCTCGCTGGCCTCGAGGCGCGGCTGCAGCCGGCGCGCGACCCGCGCTCCGACGCCGTGAAGCAGGAACTTCGCGCCAACACCGATGCCGCCATCGCGCGCGGCATCTTCGGCGTGCCGACGCTCGAGGTGCACCGGGCCGATGCGGCTGCGCCTCGCCTGTTCTGGGGCTTCGATGCCCTGGACATGGTGGCCGATGGCCTGCGCGGCGCCGAGGGTTTCGACCAACGCTGGAGTGCGGCGGTCGCCGTGGAGGCCGGGGTTCAGCGGCCCCGGTGAAACTACCCAGACCGATTTCGGTCTTGTTCTCACATCGCAAAAACTGATCCGCGGGTTCTCCCGGGGGTTGTCAGTTGCAGTTGGTTTCGCGTCAGAGACAGGTCAGAGCAGGCGGCGATCCTTCTCCCAACGCCGCATCCCGCGGCGAACTTCAAGATTGAAGCAGGAGACAAGCCATGGCTGCTGTTCTACCCACCACCGGCGGCGCCGCGGCGCGCCCGATGACCGCGGAGGAGAAGAAGGTCATCTTCGCGTCCTCGCTCGGGACCGTGTTCGAGTGGTACGACTTCTACCTGTACGGATCGCTGGCGGCCATCATCGCCAAGCAGTTCTTCTCCGGCCTGGACGCCGGCTCGGCCTTCATCTTCGCGCTGCTCGCGTTCGCGGCCGGCTTCATCGTGCGGCCGTTCGGTGCACTGGTGTTCGGCCGCTTGGGCGACATGATCGGCCGCAAGTACACCTTCCTGGTCACGATCCTGATCATGGGTCTGTCGACCTTCATCGTCGGCATCCTGCCGACCTACGCCTCGATCGGCGTGGCCGCGCCGGTGATCCTGATCATCCTGCGCCTGCTGCAGGGTCTCGCGCTCGGCGGCGAGTACGGCGGTGCCGCGACCTATGTCGCCGAGCACGCACCGCACGGCAAGCGTGGTGCCTACACCTCGTGGATCCAGACCACGGCGACGCTGGGCCTGTTCCTGTCGCTGATGGTCATCCTGGGCACCCGAACCGCCGTCGGCGAAGCAGCCTTCGCCGACTGGGGCTGGCGTGTTCCGTTCATCGTCTCGATCGCCCTGCTGGCCATCAGCGTGTGGATCCGCCTGTCGATGAACGAGTCGCCCGCCTTCAAGAAGATGAAGGAAGAGGGCAAGACCTCGAAGGCGCCGCTGACCGAGTCCTTCGGCCAGTGGAAGAACCTGAAGATCGTGATCCTGGCGCTGATCGGCCTGACCGCCGGCCAGGCCGTGGTCTGGTACACGGGCCAGTTCTACGCGCTGTTCTTCCTGACGCAGGCGCTGAAGGTCGACGGCGCCACCGCGAACATCATGATCGCGATCTCGCTGTTGATCGGCACGCCGTTCTTCATCGTGTTCGGTTCGCTGTCTGACAAGATCGGCCGCAAGCCCATCATCCTGGCCGGTTGCCTGATCGCCGCACTGACCTTCTTCCCGCTGTTCAAGGCGCTGACCGAGGCGGCCAACCCCGACCTCGCCGCCGCGCAGGCGAAGAACAAGGTGCTGGTGCACGCCGACCCGGCCGAGTGCTCGTTCCAGTTCAACCCGACCGGCACCGTCAAGTTCACCAGTTCCTGCGACATCGCCAAGCAGGTGCTGGCCGCCGGCTCGGTGAGCTATGACAACGTGCCGCATGCCGCCGGCACGCCCGCCACCATCACGATCGGCGAGACGGTGATCCAGAGCTACAGCTCCAAGGGCCTCCCGCCCGACGAGGCGAAGGCCAAGGACGCCGAGTTCAAGAAGTCGGTCGCCGAGACCCTGAAGGCCGCCGGCTACCCTGCCAAGGCCGACCCGGCGAAGATGAACAAGCCGCTGATCGTCGGCATCCTGGTGATCCTGGTGATCTACGTCACCATGGTGTACGGGCCGATCGCCGCGATGCTGGTCGAGATGTTCCCGACCCGCATCCGCTACACCTCGATGAGCCTGCCGTACCATATCGGCAACGGCTGGTTCGGCGGCCTGCTGCCCACCACCGCGTTCGCGATCGTGGCCCAGACCGGCAACATGTACAACGGTCTCTGGTACCCGATCATCATCGCCGGCATCACCTTCGTCGTGGGTCTGATCTTCGTCCGCGAGACCAAGGACGTCGACATCTACGCCAAGGACTGAGGAGCCCAGAACCATGTGGAAGATCGCACTCGGATTCATCGCCTTCGCCGCCGTCGTGCTGTACGTGCTGTCGAAGAGCGGTGGCGACATCGACATGAGCGGAGAGAAGCACGGGATCGAGGTGCCGCCGGCCGCGTCGGCGGCGTCATCCACCGGCTACTGACCTCTCCCCACCCACCGCATTCCGATGCGACGGCGCGCTGCTTCTGCAGCGCGCTTTTTTTTGTGTCGCGCGCGAGCCGGCGGGCAGGCAAGATGACGGCGCCGGTCGCCGTGGTGCCACGGTCTCCGATGCCCGACGAGGAGACCGCGATGAGCGATGAGGCGCTCCCTGCTGCCGCCCCCCGGCCCTGCGGGCCACTGCTGGGCCACCTGTGTCAGCTGCTGCGACGTTACCTGCCCTTCTCGCACATGGCGGCGGTGGATGTCGAGCGCTTCGTCGCCGCAGCGAGCGAAGCCTACTTCGCGCCCGACGAGTGCGTGCTGAGGCCCGAAGACGGGCCGGTCCGGCATCTCTACTTCATCCGCGACGGTGCGGTGAGTGCCGTGCGGGGATCCGATCAGGTCGACGAGGGCGGCTTCCAGTACGAGGCCGGTGACATGTTTCCGGTGGCCGCCCTGATGGCGCAGCGCGCGGTGAGCGCCGTCTACACCGCCACGCGCGACACCTTCTGCCTGCTGCTGCCTCTGCAGGCCGTCGACGAGCTCGTCGCGGCGAGCCCGCCGTTCGCCGACCTGCTGAACCGGCGCATGCTCAACTTCATCGATGCCTCGCGCCAGGCCTTGCAGTCGGCCTACGCGTCGCAGGCGTTCGCGACCCAGTCGCTCGAGCGCCGGCTCGGCGAACTGGCCACACCGGCCCCGCGGACCTGCCGTCCCGACACGCCGCTCGCGCAGGCGCTGCAGGCCATGCAGCAGCACCGCATCGGCTCGATGCTGGTCACCGACGACCTGGGCGCACCGGCCGGCATCCTGACGCGCTACGACATCCTGGACCGCATCACGCTGCCGCAGTTGCCGCTGTCGACACCGATCGCCGCGGTCATGACGCAGCCGGTGCACACGCTGACGGTCGACCACACCGCGCAGGACGCCGCGTTGCTGATGTCGCGCCACGGCCTGCGCCACGTGCCGATCACGTCGTCGGGCCGGCTCGTCGGCGTGGTGTCGGAACGCGACCTGTTCGTGATGCAGCGGCTCTCGGTGAGGCAGCTCAGCAGCTCGATCGGCAGCGTGGGCACTGTCGACGCGATGCCGGCCGTGGCGGCCGACCTGCGCCGGCTCGCCGCCGCGCTGCTGGCGCAGGGGGTGCAGGCCCGCCAGCTGACCGAGCTGATCAGCCACCTCAACGACCTGCTCACGCGGCGGCTGATCGAGCTGACCGCCGCACGCCACGGCCTGGACCTGGCGCGCGCCTGCTGGCTCGCCTTCGGCTCCGAGGGCCGGTCGGAGCAGACCATCGCCACCGACCAGGACAACGGCCTGATCTTCGAGAGCCACGATCCCGCGGCCGATCGACCGGCCTGGCTGGCCTTCGCGCGCGAGGTCAACGCGGCGCTCGATGCCTGCGGCTATCCGCTGTGCAAGGGCCAGGTCATGGCGAGCAATCCCGAATGCTGCCTGACGCCGGCGGAGTGGCAGGAGCGCTTCGCGCGCTGGATCGAGCACGGCGCCCCCAGGGACCTGCTGGCGGCCAGCATCTACTTCGACTTCCGCCCGCTGGCCGGGGCCGTTGCGCTGGCCGGCCCGCTGCGCGACTTCGTCACGCGACGCGCTCGCGAGGTGCCTCGCTTCTGCCGGCAGCTGGCCGAGGACCTGCTGCGCACGCGCGCACCGCTCGACTGGCTGGGCGGCATCGACAGCCAGACGATCGAGGGCGTCAGGGCGATCGACCTGAAGCTCCACGGCACGGCGATCTTCGTCAACGCCGCGCGCCTGCACTGCCTGGCGCTCGGCGTACCCGAGGTCAACACGCGCCGGCGTCTCGAGGCGATCGCCCGGGCGCGCGGCGCGCCGCCGCAGCACGGCGAGGCCTGGATCGGTGCCTTCGAGTTCCTGCAGATGCTGCGGCTGCGCGTGCAGCTCGAGGGCCTGGCGCCAGGTGACGTGCGGCAGCATCCGAACGCGATCCGGCTCGACGCCCTCAACGAACTCGACCATCGCATCCTGAAGGAGGCGTTCCGTGTCGCGCGCCGCCTGCAGCAGCGCATCGAGCTCGATTACCTGCGCTGAACGGGGCCGACGGATGACGACGCTGCTGCAACGCTGGCGCTCGCGGTGGGGGCGCGGCACAGCGCCCGCCGCGGCGGCGCTCGACGACGCGCGCTGGATCGTGGCCGACGTCGAGTCCGGCGGACTCGATCCGCGGCGCGACCCCCTGCTGGCGATCGCCGCGGTCGGCGTGCATTTCGCGCCGGTGCAGGGCGAGCGCGGCGGGCGACGGCCGTGCATCGTGCTGGGTGACCGTTTCGAGCTGCTGTTGCGCCCGTCCGGGGCGCCGTCCGCGAGCCCGGACAAGGCCAACATCCTCGTGCACGGCATCGGCATCGGTGCCCAACGTGCCGGCCTCGACCCGGCCGAGGCGCTGCAGGCGTGGGAGTCCTACATCGGCAGGTCGCCGCTGGTGGGTTTTCACAGCGCCTTCGATCGCACGCTGATCGAGCGGGCCGGCCGCGACGCGCTCGGGCGCGCCCCGGACAACCCCTGGCTCGATCTCGAGCACCTGGCGGCCGTGCTGCATCGCGAGCCACGGCAGCGCAGTCTTGACGACTGGCTGGCGCAGCACGGCATCACCTGTCTGGCGCGCCATCAGGCCTCCGCCGATGCGCTGGCCACGGCCGAGCTGCTGCTGAAGCTCTGGCCGGCGCTGCGACAGCGCTGCGACGGCCGGTTCAGCACCGTGCTCGATCTGGCCGCCGGCCACCGCTTCCTGCCGCTGCGCCATTGAGACCGCTTCGGCCGGCGCGCGGGATGCCCCCAGGGCGCGCTGCGGCTAGCCGAGTGCGCCCTGACGTGACGGGCCCGATCCCTAGAATCTTCCGCTCACCCCCCGGAACCCCCATGCCCATCGGTCAGCGCCCTCCCGGCGTGATCCGCATTCGCGGTGCACGCCAGCACAATCTGAAGAACCTCGACCTGGACCTCCACACGGGAGAACTGACGGTCGTCACCGGGCCCAGCGGCTCGGGCAAGTCCAGCCTGGTGTTCGACACGCTGTATGCCGAGGGCCAGCGCCGCTACGTCGAGACCTTCAGCGCCTATGCGCGCCAGTTCCTCGACCGCATGGACCGCCCAGCGGTCGACCACGTCGAGGGCGTGCCACCGGCCATCGCGATCGACCAGACCAACCCGGTGCGCACCTCGCGCTCCACGGTCGGCACGATGACCGAGCTGAACGACCACCTGAAGCTGCTGTTCGCGCGCGCCGCGCAGCTGTTCGACCGGCAGACCGCGAAGCCGGTGCGGGAGGACGATCCGGAGTCCATCTACCGCGAGCTGCAGCAGCGCGCCGCGCCGGGGCAGCGTCTGGTCATCACCTTCCCGGTCGAGCTGCCGGCCAGCGCGAGCGCGGCCGACGTCGAGCAATGGCTTGCCGCCAGCGGCTACACGCGCGTGCAGGCCGAGCGCGAGATCGCCACGCCGACCGGGCCGCGCAAGCTGCTCGACGTGGTGGCCGACCGCTTCCGGCTCGACGGCACCGAGAAGGCCCGCGTGATCGAGGCGCTGGAGGTCTCGCTCAAGCGCGGCGGCGGGCGCGTCAACGTCTATGCCATGGCGGGAGAGGGAGAAGAGCAGCTCTGGCGCTTCTCCTCCGGCCTGCACAGCCCCGACAGCGACCTGCGCTACAGCCATCCGCAGCCGTCGATGTTCTCGTTCAACTCGGCCTTCGGCGCCTGCGAGACCTGCCGCGGCTTCGGCCGCGTGATCGGCGTCGACTGGGGTCTGGTGATGCCGGACCACCGCAAGACGCTGCGGACCGGCGTCGTCAAGACCATCCAGACGCCGGCGTGGAAGGAGATCCAGGCCGACCTGCTGAAGTACGCCGGCGAGGCCGGCATCCCGCGCGACACCGCCTGGAGCCAGCTCAGCGACGCGCAGCGCGACTGGGTGCTCGACGGCACGCCCAACTGGAAGGGGAACTGGAACAAGCAGTGGTACGGCATCAAGCGCTTCTTCGAGTACCTGGAGAGCAAGGCCTACAAGATGCACATCCGCGTGCTCCTGTCCAAGTACCGCAGCTACACGCCGTGCCCGGCCTGCGGCGGCGCGCGCCTGAAGCTGGAGTCGCTGCAGTGGCGCATCGGCACGAAGGAGGGGGCCGATGCGGCCCTGAAGGCGGCCCAGCGCTTCCTGCCGGTCGGCGCGGCCTGGTCGCGCGAGCAGCTGGAGGCGTTGCCGGGCCTGAGCCTGCACGACCTGATGCTGCTGCCGATCGAGCGGCTGCGGCGCTTCTTCGACGAGCTCACCTTGCCGAGCACGATGCTCGACGACGCGCTGGAGCTGCTGCTCGACGAGGTGCGCACCCGGCTCAAGTACCTGTGCGACGTCGGCATCGGCTACCTCACGCTCGACCGCCAGAGCCGCACGCTGAGCGGCGGCGAGGTGCAGCGCATCAATCTCACCACCGCGCTCGGCACCTCGCTGGTCAACACGCTGTTCGTGCTGGACGAGCCGTCGATCGGCCTGCACCCGCGCGACATGAACCGCATCGTGCAGGCCATGCACCGCCTGCGCGATGCCGGCAACACGCTGGTGGTGGTGGAGCACGACCCGGCCGTGATGCTGGCCGCCGACCGTGTGCTCGACATGGGCCCGGGCCCCGGCACCCAGGGCGGGCGCGTCGTGTTCGACGGCACGCCCGACGACCTCAAGCGTGCCGACACGATGACCGGCGCCTACCTCGGCGCGCGCCGCAGCATCGGCCTGGGCCTCAAGCGGCTGGTGACCGACGGCACGCCGAGGCTCATCGTGGAGGGCGCGCGCGAGCACAACCTGCGCGGCATCACGGTCGAGTTCCCGCTGCAGCGCCTGGTGGTGGTGACCGGCGTGTCCGGCTCGGGCAAGAGCACGCTGATCCAGGACCTGCTGTTCCCCGCGCTGGCGCGCCACTTCGGCAAGGCCACCGAGACGCCGGGCGCGCACGACCGCCTGCTCGGCGCCGACTGGCTGAGCGACGCCGTGTTCGTCGACCAGAGCCCGATCGGCAAGACCGCGCGCTCCAACCCGGCCAGCTACGTCGGGGCGTTCGACACGCTGCGCAACATCTTGGCCGAGGCGCCGCTGGCGCTGCAGCGCGGCTACGGCGCGGGCATGTTCAGCTTCAATGCCGGCGACGGCCGCTGCCCGACCTGCGGCGGCTCGGGCTTCGAGCACGTGGAGATGCAGTTCCTCAGCGACGTGTACCTGCGCTGCCCCGACTGCGACGGCAAGCGCTTCCGCGCCGAACTGCTGGAGGTGAAGGTCCAGCGCGGCGGCAAGTCCTTCGACGTGAGCGAGGTGCTGGAGCTGACCATCGCCGACGCGGTGCGCTACTTCGCCGACGATCGCGAGGTGCTGCGCGCGCTGCAGCCGCTGGCCGACGTGGGCCTGGACTACGTGAAGCTCGGCCAGCCGGTGCCCACGCTGAGCGGCGGCGAGGCGCAGCGCCTGAAGCTCGCCGGCTTCCTGGCCGAGGCCGCGAAGAACGGCAGCAGCTCGCGCCAGGCGGTCGCGAAGAAGGGCACGCTGTTCCTGTTCGACGAGCCGACCACCGGCCTGCACTTCGACGACATCGCCAAGCTGATGCGTGCGTTCCGCAAGCTGCTGGAGGCCGGCCATTCGCTGCTCGTGATCGAACACAACCTCGACGTGATCCGCGCCGCCGACTGGCTGGTCGACCTGGGCCCCGAGGGCGGCGAGGCCGGCGGCGAACTGGTGTGCTCCGGCACGCCCGACGACGTGAAGCTGCACCCCACGTCGCACACCGGCGCGGCGCTGCGCGAGTACGAGCAGAGCCTCGGGCAGGGCGGCCTGGCGGTCGAGGAGGGGCTGCCGCTGCAGTCGCTGCTGACCGAGGCGCGGCGCGCCCGGCGCGAGCGCGAGGCCGGCGCTGCCGCCCACGCGATCCAGATCGTCAATGCCCGCGAGCACAACCTCCAGGGCCTGTCGGTCGACATCCCGCGCGGGAAGTTCAGCGTGGTCACCGGGGTCTCCGGTTCGGGCAAGAGCACGCTGGCCTTCGACATCCTGTTCAACGAGGGCCAGCGCCGCTATCTCGAGAGCCTCAATGCCTACGCGCGCAGCATCGTGCAGCCGGCCGGCCGGCCGGAGGTCGACGCGGTGTACGGCATCCCGCCCACCGTCGCGATCGAGCAGCGCCTGAGCCGCGGTGGCCGCAAGAGCACCGTCGCCACCACCACCGAGGTGTACCACTTCCTGCGCCTGCTCTACGTCAAGCTCGGCACGCAGTACTGTCCCAAGTGCACGGCCGACGCCAGCGTGGCGGTGCGACCGCAGACGCCGGAGTCGATCGCCGCGCAGCTGCTGCGCGACTACAAGGGCCAGCACATCGGCCTGCTCGCGCCGCTGGTGGTGAACCGCAAGGGCGTCTACACCGACCTCGCGAAGTGGGCCGCGCAGCGCGGCCACACCCACCTGCGGGTCGACGGCGAGTTCCTGAAGACCTCGCCGTGGCCGCGCATCGACCGCTTCAAGGAACACACGCTGGAGCTGCCGGTCGGCGACATCGTCGTCACGCCCGACAACGAGGCCGAACTGCGTGCGCTGCTCGCGAAGACGCTGGAGCTCGGCAAGGGCGTGGTGCACCTGCTGGGGCCGCTCGACGGCCTGAAGGCGGCGATGGCCGCCGGCGCGCCGACCCACCGCATCGGCCGCGTCAAGGTGTTCTCGACCAAGCGCGCCTGCCCCGCTTGCGGCACCAGCTACCCCGAGCTGGACCCGCGCATGTTCTCGTACAACAGCAAGCACGGCTGGTGCACCGACTGCGTGGGCACTGGCCTCACGCTCACGCGCGAGCAGCGCAAGGCCCTCGACGATTCGGTGCGCGACGACGACACCGGCGGGCGCGAGAAGACCTTCGCCGAACCCGAGATCGAGGACGTGGCCGACGCGCCCTGCGGCACCTGCCACGGCGCGCGCTTGAACCCGGTCTCGCTGGCCGTGCGCTTCGGCCGCGGGGCGGAGGGCGAGCAGTCGATTGCTCAGGTGGCAGCGCGCGCGGTGAACGACGCGCGCCGCTGGATCGAGGCCCAGAAGCTCGACGGCCGCGAGGCCACGATCGCACGCGATGTGATCGCCGAGATCCGCTCGCGGCTGGGCTTCCTCGACCAGGTCGGCCTGGGCTACCTCACGCTCGACCGCGCCGCGCCCACGCTGAGCGGCGGCGAGGCGCAGCGCATCCGCCTCGCGGCACAGCTGGGCAGCAACCTGCAGGGCGTGTGCTACGTGCTCGACGAGCCCACCATCGGCCTGCACCCGCGCGACAACCGCGTGCTGCTCGATGCGCTGCACACGCTGGGGTCGCAGGGCAACACGCTGGTGGTGGTGGAGCACGACGAGGACACCATCCGCCGAGCCGACCACATCATCGACATCGGCCCCGGCGCCGGCCGGCGCGGTGGCCGCCTGGTGGCGCAGGGCACCGCCGCCGACCTGCTGCGCGCGCCCGACTCGCTGACCGGCCGCCTGCTCGAACAGCCGATGCGCCACCCGCTGCAGACCCGGCGCGCGGTGCGGCCCGGCGAGCCCTGGCTCACGCTGCGCGGTGCCACGCTGCACAACCTGACCGGGCTCGATGTCGGCGTGCCGGTCGGGCGGCTGGTGGCGGTGACCGGCGTTTCCGGCTCGGGCAAGAGCACCGTCGCGCGCGACGTGCTGCTGGTCAACGTGCACGCGGCGGTGGCGATGAAGGCCACGAAGGCCGGTCGCGATGCGCTGGCCGCCGGCAAGCGGCCGGCCTGGGTGGGTTGCAACCAGCTCGAAGGCTTCGAGCCGATCGATCGCGTGCTCGAGGTCGACCAGACGCCGATCGGCAAGACGCCCCGCTCCTGCCCGGCCACCTACATCGGCTTCTGGGACACGATCCGCAAGCTGTTCGCCGAGACGCTGGAGGCCAAGGCGCGCGGCTATGCCGCCGGCCGCTTCTCGTTCAACACCGGTGAGGGCCGCTGCCCGGGCTGCGAGGGCCAGGGCCTGCGCACCATCGAGATGGCCTTCCTGCCCGATGTCAAGGTGCCCTGCGATCTGTGCCATGGCGCCCGCTTCAACCCGGAGACGCTGGCCGTCACCTGGCGCGGCAAGAGCATCGGCGACGTGCTGCAGATGGAGGTGGACGAGGCGGTCGACTTCTTCGCCTCCATGCCCGCCATCGCCCACCCGCTGCAATTGCTGAAGGACGTGGGCCTGGGCTACCTGACACTGGGCCAGCCCTCGCCCACGCTGAGCGGCGGCGAGGCGCAGCGCATCAAGCTCGTCACCGAGCTCAGCAAGGTGCGTGACGACGTGACGCGGCGCGGCCAGAAGCCGCCGCACACGCTCTACGTGCTGGACGAGCCCACGGTGGGCCTGCACATGGCCGATGTCGAGAAGCTGATCCGCGTGCTGCACCGGCTGGTCGACGGCGGTCACAGCGTGGTGGTGATCGAGCACGACCTCGACGTGGTCGCCGAGGCCGACTGGGTGCTCGACCTCGGCCCCGAGGGCGGCGCCGGCGGCGGTCGCGTGGTGGCGGCGGGCACGCCCGAGCAGGTGGTGGCCGCGGGCACGCACACCGGTGGGGCATTGGCGCCGGTGCTGAAGCGCTGAGGACGCTGAATCGAGCGTGGCGCGCGGCCGAAATGCACCGGTCGCCCGATACACTGTGATCTTTGTCGCGTTGCCTTTCACCTCGCCCGCCCCATGACCGTCGACCAGAGAACCGGCAGCTCTGCCAGCTTCGAGTTGAAGAGCGCCGCGCTGATGCTGGTCGCGGTGATCCTGAAGACCACCGACCGCGCCGCGCTGGCGCGCGAGCTGGACGAGCGGATCGCCGACACGCCGGGGCTCTTCGAGCGCGACCCGGTGGTGATCGACCTGTCGCAGGTGCGCGAGGCCGAAGAGTCCATCGACTTCCTCGAACTCATCGACCTGCTGCGTCAGCGCCAGATGCTGCCGCTGGCCGTGCGTGGCGGCAACGAGGCGCAGATGGCCGCCGCGCTGGCGGCTGGCCTGGTGGAAGCGCCGGCCGGCGCGAACCCCGCCCCACCGGCGCGCGCGCCGTCGCCCGTGCCCGCGGCGCCGCCGGTGATGCTGACCGAGGTCATCCGCGAGGTGCCGGTGGCCGGCCCCGGCACGATGGTCGTCGACCGGCCGCTGCGTTCGGGCCAGCAGGTCTACGCCAAGGGCTGCGACCTGGTGGTGCTGGCGGCGGTGAATGTCGGCGCCGAGGTCATCGCCGACGGCCACATCCACGTCTACGGGCCGCTGCGCGGCCGGGCGATCGCCGGCGCGCGCGGCAATGCCGAGGCCCGCATCTTCGCCACCTGCATGGAGCCGCAGCTGGTCTCCATCGCAGGCACCTACCGCACCACCGAAACCCCCTTGCCTGCCGAGGTGCTGGGCAAGCCGGCCCAGGTGAAGCTGCAAGGCGACAAGCTCCTGCTCGAGGCCCTGAAGGCCTGACGAGCGTTCCATCTTCTGAAAGGATCTGCTACCGATGGCCAGAATCATCGTCGTGACCTCCGGCAAGGGAGGCGTGGGCAAGACGACCACCAGCGCCAGCTTCGCATCCGGCCTGGCGCTGCAGGGCCACAAGACGGCCGTGATCGACTTCGACGTCGGCCTGCGCAACCTCGACCTGATCATGGGCTGCGAGCGCCGCGTGGTGTACGACCTGATCAACGTCATCCACAACGAGGCCAACCTGAACCAGGCGCTGATCAAGGACAAGCAGAGCGACAACCTGTTCGTGCTGGCCGCCTCGCAGACCCGCGACAAGGAAGCGCTCACCAAGGACGGCGTGGAGCGCGTGCTGAAGGAACTGGCCGACATGGGCTTCGAGTACATCGTCTGCGACTCGCCGGCCGGCATCGAGACCGGCGCGCTGATGGCGATGCACTTCGCCGACGAGGCGATCATCGTCACCAACCCCGAGGTCTCGTCGGTGCGCGACTCCGACCGCATCCTCGGCATGCTGTCGTCCAAGACGAAGCGGGCGATCGAGGGCAAGGAGCCGATCAAGGAGCACCTGCTGATCACGCGCTACAACCCCAACCGCGTGGTGGGCGGGCAGATGCTCTCGCTGGAGGACATCCAGGAGATCCTGCGTATCGGGCTGATCGGCGTGATCCCCGAGTCGGAGACGGTGCTCGACGCTTCCAACCAGGGCGTACCGGCGATCTACATGCGCGGCACGCCGGTGTCCGAGGCCTACAAGGACGTGGTGCGCCGCTTCCGCGGCGAGAACCCGCCGATGCGCTTCGTCGAGGCCGACCGGCCGGGTTTCTTCAAGCGCGTGTTCGGAGGGAGGTGAACCGATGTCCCTGCTTTCCTTCCTGCTCGGAGAAAAGAAGAAGACCGCCAGCGTCGCCAAGGAGCGGCTGCAGATCATCCTGGCCCACGAACGCAGCGGGCGCGGCGGCAGCCGGCCCGACTACCTCGAGGCCCTGCAGCGCGAACTGGTGGCGGTGATCTCGAAGTACGTGTCGATCAAGCCCGAGGACATCAAGGTCCACCTGCAGAAGCAGGACAACCTCGAGGTCCTCGAAGTCAAGCTCGAGCTGCCCGAAGCCGCACGCGGCTGAACCGGGCGCTGCCGCCGCCGCGGGCGGCGGCTACTTCACGTACATCACGCGCATCCCGAGCAGCTTGCCCTCGGGCCGGTCCAGCACGTGGATGGTGGTCTGGCGCGGCTTGAAGCCCTCGGGCATCGGCACGCTGCCGCGCAGGCTCTCGTGGCTGCCCACCGAGATCGCGACCGGCTTCAGGCTGACCGTGGTCTCGGTGCCGCGCGCGGTCTCGCCGGCGACGATGAACTGCATGACGCCGGCGAGCGGCTTGCCGGCCGTGGCGCGGTCGCGGGTCAGGATCACGTCGTAGGCCAGTGCCGAGCCGTCGACGGTGAACCGCCCGGCACGCACCTCCACCGTGCCGCCGCGCGGGTCGGGCGGCAGCGAGGCCACCACCGCGGCCACGTCCTTGCGCAGGCGCTCGGCGGTGTCGCGGCTGGCGCCCAGCTCGTCGGCCAGCCCCTTCTTGTCGGCGACGGCGGCCTCGAGCTGCTTCGTGGTGTCGGCAAGCGCGCCCTGCAGGCGCAGGCGCTCGGCCTCGGCCTTCTCGAACGAGGCGCGCAGCGCGGTCGACGCGCTGGCCGACAGCCGGGGCGGCAGGTAGCGCTCCTGGATCAGCACGACGCCGCCGGCGCCGATCGCGATGCCGACCAGCAGCAGCACCAGCCAGCGGGGCAGACGCCAGCGCGAGCGCCTTCTTCCATAGGGATCAAATGCAACGGGTTTCATGGACCGGACATCCGTGTTGTTGTGGTCTGAGCGGGGTGGCAGAACCCAAAGGTTACAACCCTCCGGCCCCGGCGCTGAAACACGATGTCAGGCCGCCGCCGGGAGAGCCCCTCCACCCACGCCCGGCAAAGCGTGACGGACTCGACGCGAAGCAGCCCCTGCCGGGGGCCGGGAGCGCGCCGCGCGCCATTTGACACGCAAGCGCCGCCGCCATCCGCCGACAACCGCGGACATGGTGAACTGCATCCGCATCGCGCCGCCGTCGCCCCTGGGGCACGGCCTGCGCCTGATCCTCGTCCTCGCGGCGGCCATGCTGGTGGTCGGCTGCGGCACGGTCCGCCTGCCCGGTGGCACACCGCCGCCCGCGCCGTCGGTCGAGCCCGAAGCCAGCCCGGCGCCGCTGCCGGAGCCGCCGCAAACCCGCACGCCGCGCGTCGCCAAGCGGGCGCCCGCGCCGCCCGTCGATGCCGTGCCGCGCGTGGAGCGCATCCGCCAGGGGGCACCGAACCATCCGTACGTGATCCGCGGCGAGTCCTACGAGCCCGATGACACCGATGTGCCGTGGTTCGAGACCGGCGTGGCTTCCTGGTACGGCGAGCCCTTCCACGGTCGCCGCACCGCCAACGGCGAGGTCTACGACATGCACGGCATGACGGCGGCACACAAGACCATGCCGCTGCCCAGCTACGCGGTGGTGCGCAACCGCGTCAACGGCCGGCAGGTGGTGGTGCGCGTGAACGATCGCGGTCCCTTCATCGACGGCCGCGTGATCGACCTCAGCTTCGCGGCGGCCCGCAAGCTCGGCATCCGCGGCCTCGGCGAGGTCGAGGTCCGCCGCCTGACGCACGACGAGATCCGTGCCGGCAGCTGGAAGAAGCTGCCGCAGACGATGGCGGTCGGCGAGGACCGCGCCAAGCTCGAGTAGCGCCGCGTCGGGCCGCTCAGCCCGCGAACCGCAGCGCGTCGGGCCGCCGGGCGCGCCCTTGCAGGCGGTGCATCAGCAGGCTGCCGATCACGCCGGCCTGGCGCATCAGCGAGATCTGCGCCGCCGACCACTCGACCGGCGCGCCGGTCTGTTCGCCGCACAGCAGGCCGGTGCGCCGGCCGTTGACGGCAAACGGCACGTCGAGCAGCGAGTGGATGTCGTGCGGCAGCAGGTAGGCCTCGCGCATCGAGCGCAGTGCCGGATGGCTCTGGGCGTCGTTCGCGCTCAGGATGCCCCAGCGGTCGAGCTCGCGGAAGTAGTCGGGGTGCTGCTGCTCGACCAGCGGCGGCAGCGGCGTGGTGTCGTGGCCCGCGTGGTGCAGCCGCTCGCAGTGCAGTGCCTGCTGCGGTCCGCGCTGCGAGTAGGTCCACACGCTGACGCGGTCGCAGCCCAGGCCCTCGGCCAGCACCGGCAGCGCCTGCGAGAAGAAGTCGTCCAGACCCAGCAGCTCCTGCTCGTGCAGGTGGACGCAGTGCCGGATCCGTGCCAGCGCGCGGCGTCCGGGATCGGAGAGGATTTCTGACGGCATGGTCCTGGGGGTGCGGTGAACGTGCCGGGTTATCGGCCGGGACCCGCAGCGCTTGAGGGGCGCGGCCCGGCTCAGCGGGCGACGTAGCGCCCCGGGCGGTGGTTGATGGCCAGCACCAGGTTCAGCGCCACCGCGCCGGCCACCGACAGCAGCACCTGCCGCGGCGCGACCACCGCGAAGGCCAGCGCGACGATGCTGCAGTCGAGCGCCATCTGCAGCTGGCCGGCGCGCCAGCCGCGCTGCTGCTGCAGCACCACCGCGACGATGCCGATGCCGCCCACGCTGGCCTGGTGGCGGAACAGCGCGAGCATGCCCATGCCGATCAGCGTGCCGCCCATCAGCGCGGCGTACAGCGGCTGCAGCGGCGCGAAGCCGATCCAGCGCGGCAGCCACTCGCTCTGGACCGACAGCAGCGCGACGGCGGCGAAGGTCTTCAGGGTGAAGGCGTGGCCGAGGTGGCGCCAGGCGAGCCAGTAGAACGGCAGGTTGATGGCGAAGAACAGCACGCCGAAGGACCCGCCGGTCGCGTAGTGCAGCAGGAAGGCCAGGCCCGCGGTGCCGCCGGCCAGCAGCCCGGCCTGCTGGAACATCGCGATCCCCAGCGCCATGGCCGCCGTGCCGAGCAGCAGCGCCATCGCGTCCTCGAAGACGGAGTGGCGGGTGATGCCGTCTTCGTCTTCGTTGCGGTCGGTCGTGTCCATGGGCGCGAGGCGGCGCAAGCTCCGTGCCGGGCGGCCGTGCTCGCGCAAGCTCAGGCGCCGGCGCCCAGCGTGTCGCCGAGCTCCAGCACCAGCGCGGGCAGCGCATCCACCTCGGCCGCCCCGGTGCCGAAGTTGACGATGCAGGCACGCAGCCAGAAGCGGCCGTCCACCACGGCCGGGCCGAGCCAGGCGCGGCCATCGTGCTGCAGGCGTTCCAGCAGGCGGCGGTTCAGCGCGTCGAGCGCGGCCTCGTCGTGGGCCTCGCGGGGGTCGGGCCGGTAGCGCAGCGTCGCGATGCTCAGGCCACCCGGGCCGGCCTCGAGCCGTGGCGTGGCCTGCACGCGCTCGCGCAGCCGCCGGGCCAGCGCAATGTCGTCGCCGATCATCTGCCGGTAGCCGTCGCGGCCGGCCATGCGCAGCGCGAGCCAGACCTTCAGCGCGCGGAAGCCGCGCGTGTTCTGCGGTCCGAGCTCGTGGAAGTTCAGGCCCTCGTCGTCGCGCGGTGCGCCGTAGTAGGGCGGGCGCTGGCTGAAGGTGTCGAGCAGGTGGTGCGGTTCGCGCACCAGCACGCAGCCGGCCTCGATCGGCGCGTACAGCCACTTGTGCGGGTCGAGCGCCAGCGAGTCGGCCTCGCGCAGGCCCGGCAGGTCGGCCGGTGCGGCGTCCCCCAGGCAGGCCGCCGGCGCGCCGTAGGCGCCGTCGACGTGGAACCACAGGCCGTGCCGGCGGCACAGTGCGGCCATGGCCGGCAGCGGATCGATCGCGCCGGTGCTCACCGTGCCGGCCGTGCCCACCGCCATCAGTGGCTGCACGCCGGCGGCGAGATCGGCCTCGATGCTCGCGGCCAGCGCGTCCACGTCGAGGCGTTGCTCGGCATCGGTCGGGATCCAGCGCACCGCCTGCAGCCCGAGTCCGGCGAGGTCGACCGCCTTGTGCAGCCAGGCGTGCGTCTGTGTCGACGCGTAGACCGCCAGCGGCGGCGCCGCCCGCAGTCCCTGTTCGCGCGCCGCCGGGCGCACCGCGCGCCGCGCGGCCAGCAGTGCCACCAGGTTGGCCAGCGTGCCGCCGCTCGTCAGCAGGCCGCCGCAACCGGCCGGGTAGCCCACCAGCTCGGCCAGCCAGCGCACGGTCTGGGCCTCGATCTCGCTCGCCACCGGCGCGGCGTGCCAGAGCGCGACGTTGGCATTCAGCGCCGCCGCCAGCAGCTCGGCCAGCACGCCGATCGGTGCCGGCGACGCCGCGATGTAGCCGTGAAAGCGCGGGTGGCTGCTGCGCAGCGAGTGCTCGAACAGCAGCGTCGCCGCGCCGTCGAGCAGCGCGGCCGGGTCGGCCCCGGTGTGGGGCAGCGGACCGTCGCCGACCCGCGCGCGCACCTCCGCCGGGGTCTCGCCGGGGCTCACCGGGCGCTGCGGCAGCGCGGCCATCATGTCGGCGATGCGATCGACCAGCGCGTGGCCGAGCGCGCGGAACTGCGCCGGCGCCATCGCCAGCGCGGCCTCGCGCGCCGGCGGGCCGGGCTCGGGGGGCACGGTTGGCATCGTCTCGTGCGGAGCGGGCGCCTAGCCGACCACGCCCTTGCTGCGCAGGAACTCGTCGACCAGCTTCAGCCGCACCAGCGGGTCGGGCAGTTCCATCAGTTTCTGCTTGGCGGCCACCGAGATCGGCAGGATCTCGCACCAGCGGTTGGCGATCCAGCCGGCGTCCTCGAAGCGGTAGGGCTCGAGGAACGGCACGTTGCCCTGCTGCTTGAGGGTGGCGATCGCGTTCGCGAGGCCCTGGGCCGATCCCACCAGCTCCTCGGTCGGCAGCACGGTCTCGTCGTCGGGCAGCAGCCGGGCCTGAGCGACCCACAGGTGGTTGGCCTGCTGCGAGGTGCCGGCCGTCTCGAAGCGCCGGGTTCCGCGGCAGCGCACCTGCAGGATGCCGGACTGCGGGCTGTCGACATCGATCAGCTCGGCCAGGCAGCCGATCGACTCCAGCGCCACGTCGCCGGGCGCCCCATTGCCGCGCACCTCGCTGCCCTTCTTCAGCGCCACCACGCCGAAGGGCTTGCGTTCGCGCAGGCACTCGCCCACGAGGTCGAGGTAGCGCGCCTCGAACACCTTCAGGCCCAGCAGGCCGTCGGGGAAGAGCACCGACTGCAGCGGGAACAGCGGCAGTTCGAAGGAGGGCGTATCCGTCATCGGAGACCGGCTTCTCAGAGCGCGTCGAGCTCGCGGTGGCGCACCAGCGTCGCACCGCGGTCGCGGAAGCGCCGGGCGAGCTGCTCGACGAAGTAGACCGAGCGGTGCTGGCCGCCGGTGCAGCCGATCGCGACGGTGAGGTAGGCGCGCTGGTCCTGCTCGAACGCCGGCAGCCAGCGCACCAGGAAGGCTTCGATCTGCGCCAGCATCTCGCCCACCTCGGGCTGCTGCTGCAGGTAGTCGGCCACCGGCGCGTCGCGGCCGGTGAGCGGGCGCAGCTCGTCGATGTAGTGCGGATTGGGCAGCACGCGCACGTCGTACACCAGGTCGGCATCGAGCGGCACGCCGTGCTTGAACGCGAAGGACTCGAACACCAGCGTCAGTGCGCCGGCCGGCGCCTGGACCAGCTGCCGCACCCAGGCGCGCAGCTGGGCGGCGCGCAGCTGGCTGGTGTCGAGGACGGTGGAGGCTTCGCGCAGGTCGGCGAGCAGCTCGCGTTCGAGCTCGATCGCGTCGGTCAGTGCGCGGTGCTGGTCGAGCGCCTCGCCGGGGGCACCGGTGCTCAGCGGGTGGCGGCGCCGCGTCTCGGAGAAGCGCCGCACCAGCGCGTGCGTGCTGGCGTCGAGGAAGATCGCGCGCACCTTCACGCCCTCGCTGCCCAGCTGCGACAGGCTCGGCAGCAGCGCCGGCAGCGAGCGGGCGCTGCGCACGTCCACCGCCACCGCGATGCGGCGCATCGCGCCGTCGGTGCGGGCCTGCTCCAGGTGCAGGAATTGCGGCAGCAGCTCGGGCGGCAGGTTGTCGACGCAGTAGAAGCCGGCGTCCTCCAGCGCATGCAGCGCCACCGACTTGCCCGAGCCGGAGATGCCGGTGACCAGCACCACCTCGCGCGGCGCGTCGGGCAGGGCCGGTGCCACGGTGTCCTGGCTCATGCCCGCTGCCGCTTGTGTCCACCACGACCACCGGCCGCGGCTGGGGGGGCCGGCGGCGTCGATGTCGCGGCCGCCAGCAGCGCCTGCGCATGGGCCAGGCTGGTGCCGCCGGCCGCGCCGCCGCCCAGCATGCGGGCGATCTCCTGCACCCGCGCCTCGCCGGTGACCGGGGCGACCTGGCTGCGCGTGCTGCCGCCCTGCGCGGCCTTGCTGACCACGCAGTGGTGGTCGGCACAGGCGGCCACCTGTGGCAGGTGGGTCACGCACAGCACCTGCCGGTCGCGGCCCAGGCGGCGCATCAACTGCCCCACGGCATCGGCCACGCTGCCGCCGACGCCGGCGTCGATCTCGTCGAAGATCAGCGTGCCGGTCTCGCCGAGCTCGCTGGTGGTGACCGCGATCGCCAGCGCGATGCGCGACAGCTCGCCGCCCGAGGCCACCTTGGCCAGCGCGCGCGGCGTGCTGCCGGCGTGCCCGGCCACGCGAAACTCGGCCGCCTCGCGGCCATGGCGCTGCGGCTCGGCCAACGGCTCCAGCGCCACCTCGAAGCGCCCGCCGGCCATGCCGAGCTGCTGCATCGCCGCCGTCACCGACGCGGCGAGCCGCGGTGCCGCAGCCTTGCGCTGCACGCTGACGGCCTGTGCCGCGGTGTCGTAGGCCTGGCGGGTGGTCTTCACCCGGGCCTCCAGCGCGTCGAGGTCGGTCGCGGCGTCGAGCCGGGTGAGCTCGTCGCGCCAGGCCGCGCGCAGCGCCGGCAGCTCCTCGGCCGGGCGGCGGAAGCGCCGCGCGAGGCCCATCCACGCCGCCAGCCGCTCGTCGAGCGCCTGCAGGCGCTCCGGGTCCAGCTCGCCGTGGCGCAGCGCCGCGTGCAACGTGTGGGCGGCGTCCTGCAACTGGGCCTGAGCGCTCTTCAGCACCTCATAGGGATCGCGCAGTGCGGGATCGTGGTCGAGCACGCCCTCGAGCGCACCCAGGGCCTGGGCGCTGCGCGCGTCGGCCGAGTCGTCGTCCTCGCTGATCGCGGCCAGCGCCGCATGCGCCGCGTCGAGGATGGCCTGGGCGTGGCTCAGGCGGTGGTGCTCGGCGTTGAGCTCCGGCCACTCGTCGGCGCCGGGTGCCAGCTTGTCGAGCTCGGCGATCTGCCACTGCAGCCGCTCGCGCTCGCGTTCCAGGTCGGCCTGGCGGGTGCGCGCGTCGGCGAGCTGTTCGCTCGCGCTGCGCCACGCGCTCCAGGCGGCGGCCAGCGGCGCGGTGTCGAGGCCGGCATAGCCGTCGAGCAGGCCGCGCACCGCGTCGGGCCGCGTCAGGCTCTGCCAGGCGTGCTGGCCGTGGATGTCGACCAGATGCTCGCCCGCCTCGCGCAGCTGGCCGATGGTGGCCGGGCTGCCGTTGATCCATGCACGGCTCTTGCCCTGGGCGTCGAGCGTGCGGCGCAGCAGCAGGGGGTCGTCGCCACCGTCCTCTTCGTCGGCGAAGCCGGCGTCGGCCAGCCACGGCCGCAGCGAGGCCGGCGTGTCGAACTCGGCGCTGATCTCGGCGCGCGTCGCGCCCTCGCGCACCACGCCGGCGTCGCCGCGGTGGCCGAGCGCGAGCTGCAACGCATCGACCAGGATGGACTTGCCGGCGCCGGTCTCGCCGGTGAGCGCGGTGAACCCGGCATGCAGGTCGAGCTCGAGCGCGGGCACGATGACGAAGTCGCGCAGGGCGATGCGCTTCAGCATGGGGTCTTCCTCAGCGCGCCGCCCACGGCTCAGGAGTGCGCGCCGTCGGGCAGCACACCTTCGTTCCAGTGCAGCTTGCGGCGCAGCGTGGCATAGAAGTTCCAGCCGCGCGGGTGCAGCACGCGCACGCGGTGCTCGCTGCGGCGCACGCAGATGCGGTCGCCGTGCAGCAGGCTGGCGAGGCTCTGGTGGTCGAAGTTCACGCTGGCGTCGCGGCCGGCGACGATCTCGATGCGCACCTCGCTGTCGTCGGGCAGCACGATGGGGCGGTTGGACAGCGCATGCGGCGCGATCGGCACCATCAGCCAGCCCGAGATGCCCGGGTGCAGGATCGGTCCGCCGGCCGACAGCGCATAGGCGGTCGAGCCGGTGGGCGACGAGATGATCAGCCCGTCGGCGCGGAAATTGGCCACGAACTGGTCCTGCACATCGACCCGCAGCTCCACCATGCCGGCGCTGGCACCGCGGCTCACCACCACGTCGTTGACGGCGAAGGTCTCGTAGATCACGTCGAACTCGTCGCCCGAAGGCCGCTTGACGCAGCCTTCCAGCATGGTGCGGTGCTCTTCCTCGTAGTCGCCGGCGATCATCGGCGCGATGGTCTCGCGGAACTCGGCCATCGGGATGTCGGTCATGAAGCCGAGCCGGCCCTGGTTGATGCCGATCAGCGGCACGCCGTAGCGCGCCAGCTGCCGCGCGGTGCCGAGCATGGTGCCGTCGCCGCCGACCACGACCGCCAGGTCGCAGTGCTTGCCGATCTGGGCGGCGTCGAGCGCGCCGTAGTCGGGCAGGCCGACGGCCATGGCGGTGGTGGTGTCGAGCGAGACCTCGAGCCCCTGGTTCGTGAGGAACTCGGCCACGCTGGCAAGCACCTGGCGACTGCCCGGCGCCTGGTATTTGCCGACGAGGGCAGCGTGACGGAAACGGCTCGCCATGGTGAGAGAAATTACACCACAGCCATTCGACGCGGCGCGCACCTCGCCACATGCCCGCAAAACCGCGCCCTACAATGATTTCCACCATGCTCGACGAACGTGCCAAGACCCTGTTGAAGACGCTGGTCGAGCGCTACATCGCCGATGGTCAGCCGGTCGGGTCGCGCACGCTGTCTCGGGCGTCCGGGCTGGAGCTGAGTCCGGCCACCATCCGCAACGTGATGGCCGACCTGGAGGAACTGGGCCTGATCGCCAGCCCGCACACCAGCGCCGGGCGCATCCCCACGGCGCGCGGTTACCGGCTGTTCGTGGACACCATGCTCACCGCGCGGCCGCTCGACATGGTGCGCAGCGAGCCGGGCCTGGCCGCCGCGCAAGAGCAGTTGCAGCCCGACCAGCCGCAGCGCGTGATCACCCACGCGGCCCAGGTGCTGTCCAACCTGTCGCAGTTCGTCGGCGTGGTCACCGCGCCGCGCAAGGCGGGCGTGTTCCACCACATCGAGTTCATGCGCCTGGGCGAGCGGCGCGTGCTGGTGATCCTGGTCTCGCCCGACGGCGACGTGCAGAACCGCGTGATCTTCACCGCGCGCGACCACAGCCCGGCCGAACTGGTGGAGGCCAGCAACTTCATCAACGCCCACTACAGCGGCCTCAGCATCGAGGCGGTGCGCGAGCGACTCAAGACCGAGATCGACGCGCTGCGCGGCGAGATCGCCCTGCTGATGCAGGCGGCGGTGCAGTTCGGCAGCGAAGCCGCCGACGGCGAGAACGAGCAGGTCGTGGTGTCGGGCGAGCGCAACCTGCTGACGATGCAGGACTTCTCCAGCGACATGGGCTCGCTGCGCAAGCTGTTCGACCTGTTCGAGCAGAAGACCCAGCTGATGCGCCTGCTCGACGTGAGCAGCCGCGCCGAGGGCGTGCGCATCTACATCGGCGGCGAGAGCCAGATCGTGCCGTTCGAGGAGCTGTCGGTGGTGTCGGCGCCGTACGAGGTGGACGGCAAGATCGTCGGCACGCTGGGCGTCATCGGTCCGACCCGCATGGCCTACGACCGCATGATCCAGATCGTCGACATCACCTCACGGCTGGTGACGCAGGCGCTGAGCCAGAAGTAGCGGCGCGCTCAACCCGGCCCGATCATCCGCTCCGGCCGCACCCACGCATCGAACTGCTCGCCCGTCAGGTGCCCCGAGGCCACGGCCGCCTCGCGCAGCGTCAGGCCCTCGGCATGCGCCTGCTTGGCGATCTGCGCGGCCTTGTCGTAGCCGATGTGCGGATTCAGCGCCGTCACCAGCATCAAGGAGCGCTGCAGCAGCTCGGCGATGCGGCCGCGGTCCGGCTCGATGCCGCGCGCGCAATGCGCCTCGAAGCTGCGTGCGCCGTCGGCCAGCAGCCGGAGGCTCTGCAGCACGTTGTGGATGATCACCGGCTTGTAGACGTTGAGCTCGAAGTTGCCCGAGGCGCCGGCGATGTTCACCGCCACATCGTTGCCCATCACCTGGCAGCACGCCATCGTCAGCGCCTCGCACTGCGTCGGGTTCACCTTGCCGGGCATGATGGAACTGCCCGGCTCGTTCTCCGGGATGCGCAGCTCGCCCAGCCCCGAGCGCGGGCCCGAGGCCAGCCAGCGCACGTCGTTGGCGATCTTCATCAGCGACGCCGCCAGCGTCTTCAGCACGCCGTGCGCATGCACCAGTGCGTCGTGCGCCGCCAGCGCCTCGAACTTGTTCGGCGCCGACACGAAGTCGGTCCCCGCGGCCTGCGACAGCGCCTGCGCCACCCGCGTGCCGAACTCCGGGTGCGCATTGAGGCCGGTGCCCACCGCGGTGCCGCCCAGCGCCAGCTCGCGCAGGTGCGGCAGCGCGGCGCGCAGGTGGCCGATGCCGTGCGCCAGTTGCGCGACCCAGCCCGACATCTCCTGCCCCAGGCTCAGCGGCGTGGCGTCCTGCAGGTGGGTGCGGCCGATCTTCACCAGGTCGGCGTAGGCGCGTGCCTTGCCGGCCAGCGTGTCGTGCAGCGGGGCCAGCGCCGGCAGCAGTGTGTCCTCGATCGCGCGGACCGCGGCCACGTTCATCGCGGTGGGGAACACGTCGTTCGACGACTGCCCTCGGTTCACCTCGTCGTTGGGATGCACCCACCGCTGCTCGCCCACCGGCCCGCCCAGCAGTTGCGAGGCGCGGTTGGCCAGCACCTCGTTCATGTTCATGTTGCTCTGCGTGCCCGAGCCGGTCTGCCACAGCGACAGCGGAAACTCGCCGCCATGCCGCCCGGCGATCACCTCGTCGGCCGCGGCCATGATGGCCTCGGCCTTGCGCGCGTCGAGCACCCCCAGGTCGCGGTTCACCTGCGCGGCGCAGCGCTTCACCAGCGCCAGCGCCAGCAGCAGCTCCGGCGGCATGCGCTCGGTGGAGATGTCGAAGTGGTGCAGCGAGCGCTGCGTCTGCGCCCCCCACAGCCGATCGCCGGGCACGGCGATGTCGCCGAAGCTGTCGCGTTCGATGCGCGCGGGGGTCGTCGTTGCCGTCGTGGGCGTCGTCATGGCGTGCCTCCGGATTGCAGGGCCTGGGCCATGGTAGCGATGCCTACAATCCGCGCTGGTGCCGGGTCGATCGCCTTCCTGGAAGCAAGCGCTTCGCGGAACGCCATGGTCCCGAGCAAGGGGCCGTTAGCTCAGTTGGTTAGAGCAGAGGACTCATAATCCTTTGGTCGTTGGTTCAAGTCCAACACGGCCTACCAAGGAAACCGGGCGATCCCGAGTTCGGCGGCGCTTTGGTCCAGGTCGGTGCCGCAGGATGGCCTGAAACAGGCTTTGGGCTGTATTCTGTAAATACAGCTCATATTGAGTTATTCAGAAATACAGCCTATAGTGCGTTCAGAGACGCTACCAACGGGCGGCTGTATGAATGAATTCCCGGTGCGCATGGCGGACCAGCTCCCCAGCCTGCTGCAGAGCTTTCGCAAGGCGGCCGGCCTGACGCAGGCCGACGTTGCCGCACGGCTCGGTGTCACGCAACAGACGCTGTCTGCGCTCGAACGCAATGCCAGCAACGTCGGTGCGGCCCGGCTGATGAAGCTGCTCAGCATCCTCGACGTCGAACTCGTGCTGAGGCAGCGACGGCCTTCAGGCGTTGCTGCGCCCCGGGCGGGCGGTGCACCCGGCGAGCCCGACAAGGTGCAGTGGTAGCTGCCGATGGGACGGCGGTCGCACACCCGCAGGCTCGGCTTGTGGATGAACGGCGAGCGGGTGGGAGCCTGGAGTGCCTCGCCCGCCGGAGACGAGTTGCACTACGACGCGGGCTGGCTGCGCTCGCCGCGGGCGAGGCCGCTGTCCCTGTCCTTGCCGTTCAGACCCGGCAATCCGCCTCACAAGGGCCACGTCGTCCGCGACTACTTCGAGAACCTGCTCCCGGACAGCCGACCGATACGTGAACGTCTGGCACGCCGGTTCAAGACAGCGACCACAGACGCCTTCGACCTGTTGACCGAGATCGGTCGCGATTGCGTCGGTGCGCTGCAGATCCTGCCCGAGGGGCAGGACCCCGGCGATGTGAAGGTGATCCAGGCCCTGCCGCTCGACGAGGCCGGCGTGGCAAGGGCGCTGGATGCCACGATCGCGCCCAGCGGCTTCGACGAACGAGCCTCGGACACGGATGAGTTCCGCATCTCGATCGCCGGTGCACAGGAGAAGACGGCGCTGCTGTGGCGCGAGGGCCGGTGGTGGCGCCCGATGGGACCGACGCCCACCACACACATCCTGAAGTTGCCGCTGGGTCTGGTGGGGAACATGAAGCTCGACCTGCGCGACTCGGTGGAGAACGAATGGCTGTGCGCCCAGGTGCTGGAGGCCTACGGCTTGTCCGTCGCGCGCTGCCACCCGCTGACGTTCGAGGGCCAGCGCGTCCTCGGCGTCGAGCGTTTTGACCGGCTGTGGGCAGACGATGGCGCCTGGATCGTTCGCGTGCCGCAGGAAGACATGTGCCAGGCCACCGGCACGCCGGCACACGCCAAATACGAGGCCGACGGCGGCCCGGGCATCGATCGCATCCTGGAGGTGCTGAACGCCTCGCGTCGTCGCGTGCAGGACCGGGAGACCTTCTTCCGCGCCCAGCTGATGTTCTGGCTGATGTGCGCACCCGACGGACATGCCAAGAACTTCAGCATCGCGCTGCACGCGGGCGGTGCCTTCTCGATGACGCCGCTCTACGACGTGGTGTCCGCCTATCCCGTGCTGGGCAACGGCCCCAACCGGATTTCTCCGCATCGCGTCAAGCTGGCGATGGCGCTGCGGTGCACCAACGCGCACTGGCGCATGCGCGACATCCTGCGCCGGCATTGGGAGGCGGTCGGGCGGCGGAGCGGGATCGTGTCCGCGTCGGGGCAGGGCATGGACGGGTTGATCCAGGACATCATCGACAGGACCCCCGTCGCATTGGACGCGGTGGCCGCAAAGCTGCCTGCCGGCTTTCCTGCGCACGTTGCCGACTCGATCTTGAATGGCATTGCTGCCGCCGTGCGCAAGCTCGAGGCGGCGAAGGCCTCGTGAAGGCCGATCAAGCCGCCGTCGCCCGCGGCCCCTCACCCAGCCCCGGCAGCTCGCCGGCCGGGACCGGCCGCCCGAACAGGTAGCCCTGGCCGAGGGCGCAGCCCATGCGCAGCAGGCGCGTGGCGTCGGCTTCGGTCTCGATGCCCTCGGCGACGGCCGGCACGCCCAGGCTGCGCGACAGGCCGATGATGGCGTCCACCACCTTGGCGCTCTGCGGCCGCTCGCGCAGGGTGTGCACGAACGAGCGGTCGATCTTGATCTTGTCGAAGTCCAGCTCCGCCAGGTAGGCGAGGCTGGAGTGGCCGGTGCCGAAGTCGTCGAGCGTGACGGTGAAGCCCGCCAGCTTCAGGTCGCGCATCACGCGGCGCGCCGCGGAGGTGTCGCGCACCAGCGCGGTCTCGGTCAGTTCCACGTCCAGCCGCGCCGGCGGCACGCCGTGCTCGGCCAGCAGGGCCAGCAGCTGCGGCACCAGCGTCTCGTCCTGGATCTGCTGCGGCGCCACGTTCACCGACACGCGCCAGTGCGCCGGCAGGCCCGGCAGTTCGGCCAAGGCGCTGCGCAGCACGGCCAGCATCAGCGTGCCGATCAGGCCCGCGTCCTCGGCCAGCGCGATGAACTGCGCCGGCGGCAGCAGCCCACGCTGCGGGTGCTGCCAGCGCGCCAGCAGTTCCACCGACTGCACGCGCTGGCTGTTCAGCTCGACGATGGGCTGGAAGTAGGCCACGAACTCGCCGCGGGTGAGGCCTTCCCGCATGGCCTGTTCCAGTGCGGCGCGCTCGGCCACCAGCTCGTCGAGGCCCACGTTGTAGAAGCTCAGGCCGCCACGGCTCTCGGCCTTGGCGCGGTAGAGCGCCGAGTCGGCCTTGCGCAGCAGTTCGTCGGCGTCGCGCCCGTCGTCCGGGAAGCGGGCGATGCCCACCGTCGCGCCGATGGACACGCTGAGCGGCCCGATCTGCATCGGCTCGCTCATCGCGCGCACCACGCGTTCGGCCAGGTGGTGCGCTGCCGAGGGCTGCACGTCGTCGCCCACCAGCACCACGAACTCGTCGCCGCCGTAGCGCGCGCAGGTCTCGCCGCCACGCAGGATGTGGCTCAGGCGCCGCGCCACTTCTTTCAGCACCCGGTCGCCCACCAGGTGGCCGTGGCGGTCGTTGATCGGCTTGAAGCGGTCCAGGTCGATCATCAGCACCGCGAGGTGGGTGCCGGCCCGTTCGGCGCGCGCCATGGCGGCGGCCATCTCGTCGTGCAGTGCCGCGCGGTTGGGCAGGCCGGTGAGCAGGTCGCTGGCGGCCAGGTGCTTCACGCGCTGCTCGGCATGCAGGAAGCGCGTGCGCGAGCCGGCCAGGCGGCGCCAGAGAAAGGCCCCGAGCAGCCCGCCGCACACCAGCAGCCCGGCCCCGAACAGTGCATTGCGGCGCCGCAGTGTGCTGATCTCGTTCCTGGCGGCGGTCACCGTGGCTTCGCTGAAGTCGGCGATGGCCTGCTGCAGCAGGCCGGATTGCTCGCGGTAGCGATCGCCCTCGAAGATCTTGCGCGCGATGTCGGCCGCGCCCACGGTCACCGCCTCGAAGGCCGATTCGCGCATGTCTTCCAGTTCGGCGGTCGCGCTGCGCGTCTCGCTGTCGAAGCGCTCGATGGCGTGGGCCGGTGCCAGGCTGCGGGCCTCGGCCTGCAGGCGTTCGAACTCGAGCCGCTGCCTGTCGAAGCGCTCCACCCAGCGCGGCTGGCCGGTGATCACGGCCATCTGGGCGGCCGTGGTCCGCTCCAGGTCCACCAGGCGCATCGCTCCGGCCACGCGCAGGGCCTCGGCGTGGCGGCGCGCGGCGGCCTGCTCGGCGGTGCTGGACAGCCAGCGCTCGCCGACCAGCATGGCGAGCAGGACCGCCGCACCCACCAGCACCAGGCCCAGGGCGCGGCGGGCCTCGCCCATCGCCTGCCCGACGATCGACGCCGTGGGCAGCAGGTTGCCCGACGCATCGGCCGATTCGGCGGGCGCCCGCGTGTCGCGGCCGTCCGCGGCCGGGGCGTTGGCGGCGTCTAGGGCAGGGCGGCGGAGCATGGGCGTGGCAGGAACAAGTAACAAGTCGCCGGGACGGGATCTCCCTCAACTTCGGCCGAATGTAGCCCGGCTTGAATGCCACCGGGCCTGCCCGGGCGTGGCGCACCCAATACCGGTGCGGTATGAGTCACACGGCGCAAAGGTATTGGACGCCCCGACACGCCGATTTCTAAACTGCCTGCAACGACATCGAGGAACGCCGTGCGGACGCTGCAGCATTTCATCAACGGCGAGTTCACCTCGTCTTCCCAGGGCAAGACCTTCTCCAAGCGCTCGCCGGTGGACAACCGGGTGATCGCCAGCGTGGCCGAGGCCGGCGAGGCGGAGGTCGACGCCGCGGTGACGGCGGCGCGCCGCGCGCTGCACGGCGACTGGGCGCGGCTCGGCACCGACAAGCGGGTGGCCCTGCTGCACGCCGTGGCCGACGAGATCACGCGCCGCTTCGACGACTTCGTCGAGGCCGAGGAGGCCGACACCGGGCAGCCGCACCATGTGATCGCGCACGCCTTCGTGCCGCGCGGCGCGGCCAACTTCAAGGTCTTCGCCGACGTGGTGAAGAACGTGCCGGCCGAGTCCTTCCAGATGGAAACGCCCGACGGCCGCGGCGCGCTGAACTACGCGATCCGCAAGCCCAAGGGCGTGATCGCGGTGGTCTGCCCGTGGAACGCGCCGCTGCTGCTGATGACCTGGAAGGTCGGCCCGGCGCTGGCCTGCGGCAACACGGTGGTCGTCAAGCCGTCCGAGGAAACGCCGCTGTCGGCCACGCTGCTGGGCGAGGTGATGAACACGGTCGGCGTGCCGCCGGGCGTCTACAACGTGGTGCACGGCTTCGGCCCCGGCGCCGCGGGCGAGTTCCTGACCCGCCACGACGGCGTGGATGCCATCACCTTCACCGGCGAGACGCGCACCGGCACCGCCATCATGAAGGCTGCCGCCGACGGCATCCGCGACGTGTCCTTCGAGCTCGGCGGCAAGAACGCCGGCATCGTGTTCGCCGATGCCGACTTCGACGCCGCGGTCGACGGCATCTTCCGCTCGGCCTTCATGAACACCGGCCAGGTCTGCCTGGGCACCGAGCGCGTCTACGTCGAGCGGCCGCTGTTCGAGCGCTTCGTGCAGGCGCTCAAGCTGCGCTGCGAGGCGGTGAAGTTCGGCCGGCCCAGCGACCCGGGTGCCAACTACGGGCCGCTGATCAGCCAGGAGCACCGCCGCAAGGTGCTGTCCTACTACGAGCGCGCGGTCGCCGAGGGCGCCACCGTCGTGACCGGCGGCGGCGTGCCGCCGATGCCGGCCGAACTGGCCGAAGGCGCCTGGGTCCAGCCCACGATCTGGACCGGCCTGCCCGAGACCGCCAGCGTGGTGCGCGAGGAGATCTTCGGGCCCTGCTGCCACGTCCGGCCGTTCGACAGCGAGGACGAGGTGGTGGTGCTGGCCAACGCCAACCGCTACGGCCTGTCGACCACGCTGTGGACGCGCGACCTGGCGCGCGCCCACCGCGTGTCGGCCGCCATCGAGGTGGGCATCACCTGGGTCAACAGCTGGTTCCTGCGCGACCTGCGCACGCCGTTCGGCGGCTCGAAGCAGTCGGGCATCGGCCGCGAAGGGGGCGTGCACTCGCTGGAGTTCTACACCGACCTGCGCAACGTCTGCATCAAGCTCTGAGACGGCCGCGACACCATCATGATGAACAACGAGACCATCGAACGCTACGGCGACGAGCTGTACGAGGCGCTGCTCGCGCGCCGCGTCGTCGCGCCGCTGCTGGAGCGCGAGCCGCAGATCCGCGTCGAGGACGCCTACCGCATCCAGCAGCGCATGGTGGCGCGCCGCGTGGCGGCTGGCGAGCGCGTGGTCGGCAAGAAGATCGGCGTGACCAGCAAGCCGGTGCAGGACTTCCTGGGCGTCTACGAGCCCGACTTCGGCCAGCTCACCTCGGGCATGGCGCGCAGCGAGGCCGAGGGCGTGGACCTTGGCGCGCTGATCCAGCCCAAGGCCGAGGCCGAACTGGCCTTCGTGCTGGAGCGCGACTTGGTCGGTCCGGGCGTGACCGCCGCCGACGTGATCCGCGCCACCGCCTATGTCAGCCCCTGCTTCGAGATCGTCGATTCGCGCATCCGCGACTGGAAGATCAAGATCCAGGACACGGTGGCCGACAACGCCTCCTGCGGCGTCTACCTGATCGGTCATGCGAAGGCCCATCCGCGCCAGCTCGACGTCGCGCTGGCCGGCATGGTGCTCGAGAAGAACGGCGAGCTGCATTCCACCGGCGTCGGCGCCGCGGTGCAGGGCTCGCCGGTGCATGCGGTGGCCTGGCTGGCCAACACGCTGGGCGCGCTGGGCCTGCCGTTCCGCGCGGGCGAGGTGATCCTGTCCGGCTCGCAGTCGGCGCTGGTGCCGGTGACCGACGGCGACGAGCTGGTGTGCACCATCGGCGGCCTGGGCACCTGCCGCGCGCGTTTCCACGGAAGGAGTGCCCTGTGACCCTCACGCTGAGCCGCTCGGACATCGAGCGCCTGGCCGATCGCGTGGAGGCGGCGCAGGACCACGCCCGCGCGATCCCCAAGCTGACCGACGATTACCCGCGCATGGGCCTGGCCGACGGCTATGCGGTGCAGTCCGAGCTGCGCCGCCGCCGCATCCGGCAGGGCCACCGGCTGGTGGGCTGGAAGGCTGGCCTCACCTCCAAGGCCAAGATGCTGCAGATGGGCGTGGACGTGCCCTCGATCGGCTTCCTGATGTCGAACATGGCCCGCACCGACAACGCCGAGGTGCGCACCGACGACCTGGTGCACCCGCGCGTCGAGTGCGAGGTGGCCTTCGTGACGAAGAAGGACCTGCACGGGCCCCACTGCACGCGCGACGAGGTGCTGGCCGCGACCGACTTCGTGCTGCCCGCCATCGAGGTGATCGACTCGCGTTTCGCCGGCTTCAAGTTCGACCTGCCCAGCGTGGTGGCCGACAACGGCTCGTCGGCGCGCTTCGTGACCGGCGCTCGGGTGCGCGACGTGGCCGACCTCGACCTGCGCACGCTCGGCGTGGTGTTCGAGAAGAACGGCGCGCCCATCGGCATGGGCGCCACGGCCGCCGTGCTGGGCCATCCCGCCGAGGCGGTGGCGATGCTGGTGCGCGTGCTGGCCGAGCTCGACGAACAGCTGCCGGCCGGCAGCTTCGTGATGAGCGGCGGCATCACCGAGGCGGTGGCCGTGACGGCAGGGGACCACGTCGTCGCGCGCTACCAGGACCTCGGCAGCGTGTCGGTCCGCTTCATCTGAAGAAACTACGGCGAAGGAATTTCATCATGCCCATCATCCAGATGAACCTGCTCGAAGGCCGCACGGTCGAGCAGAAGCGCAACGTGGTCGCGGCCATCACCGAGGCGGTGGTGCGCACGCTGGACGTGCGGCCCGACCAGGTGCGCATCCTGATCAACGAACTCGGCGTCGAGCACTTCTCGGTCGCCGGCCAGACCGCGGCCATGCGTCAGGCCGCCGCCGCGAACGCGAAGGACCTGTGATGGCGACGAAGAAGATCCGCTGTGCCCTGATCGGCTCCGGCAACATCGGCACCGACCTGATCTACAAGTTGAAGCGCAGCGCGGTGCTGGAGCCGGTGTGGATGGTCGGCATCGACGCCGCCTCCGAAGGCCTGCAGCGCGCCCGCGACCTGGGCCTGAAGACCACCGCCGAGGGCGTGGACGGCCTGCTGCCGCATGTGAAGGCCGACGGCATCCAGATCGCCTTCGACGCCACCAGCGCCTACGTGCACCCCGAGAACTCGCGCAAGCTCAATGCGCTGGGCGTGCTGATGGTCGACCTCACGCCCGCGGCCGTGGGCCCGCTGTGCGTGCCGCCGGTCAACCTGCGCGAGCATGCCGCCAAGCTGGAGATGAACGTCAACATGATCTCCTGCGCCGGCCAGGCCACCATCCCCATCGTGCATGCCGTCGCGCGCGTGCAGCCGGTCGACTACGCCGAGATCGTGGCCAGCCTCGCCTCCAAGTCCATCGGCCCGGGCACGCGTGCCAACCTCGACGAGTTCACCTACACCACCTCCGACGCGCTGGTGCGCGTGGGCGGCGCGCGGCGCGGCAAGGCGCTGGCGATCATCAACCCGGCCGAGCCGCCGATGATCATGCGCAACACCATCAACTGCCTGACCGACGACGAGCCGCAGCAGGCCCGCATCATCGACTCGGTGCTGTCGATGATCGAGGAGGTGCAGCAGTACGTGCCCGGCTACAAGCTGGTCAACGGCCCGGTGTTCGACGGCAAGCGCGTCAGTGTGTTCATGCAGGTGGCCGGCCTCGGCGACTACCTGCCCACCTATGCCGGCAACCTGGACATCATGACCGCGGCGGCCTGCCGCACCGCGGAGATGTTCGCCGAGGAGATCCTCGCCGGCACGCTGCAACTCACCCCCGTGAAGGAGGCTGCCTGATGAGCGCCACACGTTCGATGGAACCCGACCTGCGTGGCCGCAAGGTCCTGCTGCACGACATGTGCCTGCGCGACGGCATGCATGCCAAGCGCGAGCAGATCCCGGTGGAGCAGATGGTCAAGGTGGCGATGGCACTCGACGCCGCCGGCGTGCCGCTGATCCAGGTGACGCACGGCGCCGGCCTGGGCGGCAACTCGCTGCAGCACGGCTTCGCGCTGGCCAGCAACGAGGCCTACCTCAGCGCCGTGGCGCCGAAGATGAAGCAGGCCAAGATCTCGGTGCTGCTGATCCCCGGGCTGGGCACGATGCGCGAGCTGCAGTCGGCCTACGACTGCGGCGCCCGCAGCGTCACCGTGGCGACCCACTGCACCGAGGCCGACACCGCGCCGCAGCACATCGCCTATGCGCGCAAGCTCGGCATGGACACGGTGGGCTTCCTGATGATGGCGCACCTGAACGACCCGGGAGGGCTCGCGAAGCAGGGCAAGCTGATGGAGGACTACGGCGCGCAGACCGTCTACGTGACCGACTCCGCCGGCTACATGCTGCCGGCCGACGTGCGCGCCCGCGTGGCCGCACTGCGCGCGGTGCTGAAGCCCGAGACCGAGATCGGCTTCCACGGCCACCACAACCTGGGCATGGGCATCGCCAACTCCATCGCCGCCATCGAGGAGGGCGCGAGCCGCATCGACGGCTCGGTGGCCGGGCTGGGTGCCGGGGCCGGCAACACGCCGCTGGAGGTATTCCTCGCGGTCTGCGACCGCATGGGCATCGAGACCGGCGTCGATCTCTTCAAGCTGATGGACGTGGCCGAGGACGTGATCGTGCCGATGATGGACCACCTGGTGCGCGTGGACCGCGAGTCGCTGACGCTGGGCTTCGCCGGCGTGTACTCCACCTTCCTGCTGCACGCCAAGCGCGCGGCGGCGCGCTTCGGCGTGCCGGCGCGCGAGATCCTGGTCGAGCTGGGCCGCCGCAAGATGATCGGCGGCCAGGAAGACATGATCGAGGACACCGCGATGAGCATGGCCAAGGAACGCGGCCTGCTGAAGGACGTGAGCCGCAAGGCCGCTTGAGGAGGACAGGAACGTGAGCCAGAAATCCAAGGACATCGCCGTCGTCGTGGGCGCCACCGGCGCAATGGGCGCCGTGATCAGCCGGCGCCTCGCCGCCGAAGGCCTGAGCGTGCTGGCCGTGGCCCGCAAGGCCGACGCGCTGGCCTCGCTGGTGGACACCACGCCCGGCGTGCGGCCCTGCGTGGCCGACATCTCCAACGACTCGTCCATCGACGCCATCCAGGCCGCGCTCGACGCACCGGTGCGCATGGTGGTGCACGGCCCCGGCGTGGCCACCGCGGGCGGCGTGCTGGTGGCGCCGACCGCGGCGGTGGTGGACGCGGTGAACATCAAGGTCGGCGGCATGATCCGGCTGGTGCGCGCGGTCGACGGCAAGCTGGTGCGCGGCTCGCGGCTGGTGGCCATCGGCGGGCACTACGGCTCCGAGCCCAACCCCTGGGCCGCGACCGCCGGCGTGGGCAATGCGGCGCTGACCAACCTGATGCGCCAGTATTCGTGGGCCTACGGCGCGCGCGGCGTGACGGCGCATGTGGTGCAGCCCGGCCCGGCCGACACCGACCGGCTGCGCCGCATCGCCGCCGACCGCGCGGCGCGCGGCGGCATCAGCCTCGAGGCGGCGCTGGACGAGTACCGCGCCGAGTCGGCCCTCGGCGCGCTCACCACGCCCGAGCAGGTGGCCTGGGCCATCGCGCTGCTGCTCGCGCCCGAGGCCGACGCGCTGGCCGGCAGCACCCTCTTCATGGACGCCGGCCGCCGCAAGGGCATGGCCTGACACCGAACGCCGCCCCCCGCCATGCCCATCCTCGAATACCGCCTCACCGCCGGCCGCCACAGCGACGACCAGATCGGCGAACTGCTGCTCGCCTCCGCACGGCTCTATGCCGAGGTGCTGAAGAGCCCGCTGGACCGCGTGCGCGTCACCGCCACGCTGCACCAGCCGCAGCATGCGGTGGTGGCCGGCCGGCTGGTCAGCGACGGGGCCCCGTCGGCACCGTTCTTCCACTTCCTGGTGCTCGAAGGCCGTCCGGTCGAAGAGTGCCAGGCGCTGATCACCGGCTTCACCGACCTGGTGGTCAGCACGCTCGGCGTGGACCGCAGCCTGGTGCGCGGCGGCTGCTGGCCGATCCCGCCGCAGCTCTGGGGCATCGCCGGCACGCCGGCCAGCGTGATGCGGGCGCAGGAGGTGGCCGCGCGTGCCGCGGCGGCCGCGGCCGCCGCGCCGGGCGGCTGAGCACGCCGCGCGCGATGAACGTCTTCATCGTCCACGCCCATCCGGAGCCGCGCTCCTTCAGCAGCGCGCTGTGCTGGACGGCCACCGAGCAGCTCCGCGCGCTGGGCCACGAGGTGCGGGTGTCCGACCTGTACGCCGACGGCTTCGATCCGGTGGCGAGCGCGGCCGACTTCGGCGCACGCAAGAACCCCGACTACCTGGTCTATGCGCTCGAGCAGCGCCACGGCTACGAGGCCGGCACGCTGGCCGAGGACATCCGCGGCGAAGTGGCCAAGCTGCTGTGGTGCGACCTGCTGATCCTGAACTTCCCGGTCTTCTGGTTCGCGCCGCCGGCCATGCTCAAGGGCTGGATCGACCGCGTGCTGATCTCCGGTCTCACCTACGGCGGCACGCGCTTCTACGACCGCGGCGGCCTCGTCGGCAAGCGCGCGATGGTCAGCCTGACGCTGGGCGGGCGACCGCACATGTTCGGCCCCGACGCGATCCACGGCCCGCTCGACGACATGCTGCGGCCGCTGCTGCGCGGCACGCTGGCCTACACCGGCCTCACCGTGCTGCCGCCCTTCGTGGGCTGGCACGTGCCCTACATCACCGAGGCCGAGCGCGCGCAGATCCTGGTCGACTACCGGCGCCACCTGGCCCGCCTGGACACGCTGGCGCCGCTGCGCTTTCCCAGCCTCGACGACTTCGACGCGAAGCTGCACCCGAAGGCGGCGAGCCACGTCTGAGGCGCCGGACACCCTCTGAACATCACCCTCTCCCCGCGAGCGGGGAGAGGGCGGGGTGAGGGGGCGGGCGGCGGCGGCACCGGTCCGCTATCGAGGCGCGGCCGCTTCCGCCGCGCCTTCGCTGTCGCCACCGCCATCGCCATCGCCATCGCCGGCCGGGCCGGCCTCGCGCTGCAGGCGCCGTTGCAGGTAGGCATCGCGGACGAAGCTGTACTTGTCCAGCGCGACCTCGTCGATCATCCGGGTCACGCTCAGCAGGCGGGCACGCTGGTCCACCACACCGACCAGCGTCAGCGCCCCCGCCGTCCCGGCGTCGCCGATCTGGGACGGCGCACTGGCCAGGGTGTTGACCGGCCAGGCCGCGAGGCCCCGCAGATCGGACGGTCCGAACAAGGGCAGCACCAGGTAGGCCCCGCCCGCGACGCCCCAGACGCGCAAGGTGTCGTTGAAGCTCTCGCCCTGGTGCGGCATGCCCCAGCCGGTGGCCACGTCCATCACGCCGAGCAGGCCGACGGTGGTGTTGGTGCCGAACCGGCCGAAATCGGAGAGGCCGTCCTTCACCCGACCCTGCAGGATCGCGTTCACGCCGGACCAGGGATCGCCCAGGTTGGAAAAGAAGTTCGAGACACCGGTACGCACCGGTGCCGGCACGGCGGCCTCGTAGGCGGTGGCGGCCGGCTTCAGGACGAACCGGTCCACACCCTCGTTGAGCGCGAAGGTCTTGCGGTTCATCGACTCCAGCGGGTCGGGGTCCTGCGTCGTGGCGCAGCCCGAGAGCCCGAGGCCGGCGGCCAGCAGCAGGGCCGCCAGGCGCGCCGAGCGCGGCGATCGGCATGGCCTGCGGAGCGTGGCCGGGAAGGCGAGGGTCGACGGCATGCAAGGCTCCCGATCCAGGAACTGAGACGGAAGGGATCGTCGCGGGGCAGGGCTTTCCGGACACTTACCGGTGAAGCGGCGCGTCCGTCGAGGGCACGGCGTCGAGATCCGCGCCGCGTCGGCCGTGCACCGCGCCGCGCAGCCACTGCACGCCGTCGTCGACGTAGGTGATGACGACCGGAACGACCAGCAGACTCAGGACGGTGGAGGAGATCAGACCGCCGATCACGACGATGGCCATCGGTGCCCGGAAACTCGGATCGCCGCCCCAGCCCATCGCCACCGGCAGCATGCCGGCGCCCATCGCGAGGGTCGTCATCACGATGGGCCGGGCGCGCTTGCGGCAGGCGTCGATGACCGCGTCCGTGCGGCCCAGGCCCTGCCGCTCGCGGGCGATGACGGCGTAGTCCACCAGCAGGATCGAGTTCTTCGTCGCGATCCCCATCAGCATGATCAGCCCGATCATCGAAGGCATCGACATCGACGAGCCCGTGACGTACAGCGCCAGAAAGGCACCCGGCACCGACAGCACGAGTGCCACGAGGATGGTCACCGGCTGCACGAAGTCCTTGAACAGCAGCACCAGCACGGCGTAGATGCAAAGCACGCCCGTCAGCATCGCGATGCCGAAGCTGTAGGCCAGCTCGGCCATGTTCTCGGCGTCGCCGCTCGCGCTGTGCGTCACGCCCTGCGGCAGCTGCTGCAGGCTCGGAAGGGCCAGGGCCGCCTGCTCCACATCGCCCAGCGGCTGCTCGCCCAGCTCGACCTCGAAGGCGACGTTGCGCCGGCGGTCGTGCCGCGTGATCTGCATGGGGCCGCTGTCCAGTTCGATCGTCGCCACGTTCTCCAGCGCCACGGGTCCGCGCGCGCCCGGCACGGGCAACTGCCTCAGCGTGTCGATGTCCTGCCGCGCGGCGCCGGCCAGCTTGACGACCACGGGCACCTGGCGCTCGCCGAGGTTGAGCTTGGCGAGGTCCTCGACGCGGTCGCCGGCCATCGCCACGCGCAGCGTCTCGGCGACGGCCGAGGACGTGACGCCCAGGTCGGCCGCGCGCGCGAAGTCGGGGCGCACCACCAGCTCGGGCTGCACCAGCCCGGCGGTGGACGTGACGGCGCCGATACCGGGGATCGTGCGCAGCTCGCGCTCCACCTGCGCAGCCACCTGGGTCAGCGTGCGCTCGTCGTCGCCGGCCAGCACCATCTCGTAGGGCTCGGCGGACCCACCACCGCCGACGTTGATGCGCACGCCGGGCAGGCCGGCCAGGGCCTCGCGGAACTGCTGCTCGATCTGCAGCTGCGTCAGGCCGGCCCGATCGTCGCGATGCGACAGGTTCACGGTGAGCGCCACGTTGCGCACGCTGCCGGCCACCGGGCCGTCGTCGCCCGGTCCCGATTCGCCCTGGCTGCCGCCGACGGCCGTGTAGACGGTCCTGGCGTGCGGGTGGCGTCGCACGATCTCGCGCGCCTGCTCGGCCAGGGCCAGGCTGTCCTGCAGCGTGCTGCCGGGCGGCAGGGTCAGCGACACCTGGGTCCGCGAGCCGTCGTCGGGCGGGATGAAGGCGCCCGGCAGCGTGGACGCGAGGAACAGGCCGACGCCGAAGAAGGCGGACGCCAGCGCCAGCGTGAGCCGGCGGTGCCGCAGGCACCGGCGCGCCCAGCCCAGGTAGGTGCGCATCCAGCCGGGCTCGCGCTCGCTCGCGTCCGCGGGTGCGCGCAGCAGGTAGGCCGCCATCATCGGGGTCAGCATGCGGGCGACGACGAGCGAGAAGAACACCGCGATGGCGGCGGTCCAGCCGAACTGCACGAAGAACTTGCCGACCACGCCGTCCATGAAAGCGGTGGGCAGGAACACCGCGACGAGCGTGAAGGTCGTGGCGATGACCGCCAGGCCGATCTCGTCGGCGGCCTCCATTGCCGCCTGGTACGGGGTCTTGCCCATGCGCAGGTGGCGCGCGATGTTCTCGATCTCGACGATGGCGTCGTCCACCAGCACGCCGACCACCAGCGACAGCGACAGCAGCGTCACCGTGTTGAGCGTGAAGCCCATCAGGTGCATGACCGCGAAGGTGGGAATGATGGACAGCGGCAAGGCCACGGCCGCGACGAAGGTCGAGCGCCCGTCGCGCAGGAAGACCAGCACGACCAGCACTGCCAGCGCCGCGCCCTCGTACAGCAGGCTCATCGAGCCTTGGTAGTTCTCGAGCACCGGGTCGATGGCGTTCACCGCCTCGACCACCTCGATACCCGGGTGCGCGGCCTGCAGCACCTCCAGCGCGCCGCGCACGCCAGCAGCCACGTCCAGCTCGCCGGCGCCGCGCGCGCGCGTGACCTCGAAGCCGACCACGGACTTGCCGTCGAGCAGCGTCGCCGATCGTGGATCGGCGACGCCGTCGACCACCGTCGCGACCTGGTCCAGGCGGATGGATCGCCCGTCCCCCAGCGTCAGCTCGACGGCCGCCAGTTCCTCGGCCGACCGAACCGTGGCGATGGTGCGCACCTGCTGCTCGGCGCCGCCGAAGTCGGTGCGGCCGCTCGGGGCCTCCTGCTGCACCTGGCGCAGCTGCTTCGAGATGTCGGCGGCCGAGGCATTGAGCGCCAGCAGCTGCGCCGGGTCGAGCTCGACGCGGATCTCGCGCGCGACGCCGCCGACGCGGCGGACCGCGCCGACGCCTGACACGGCAAGCAGGGACTTGGCGACCTGGTGGTCGACGAACCACGACAGGGCTTCGTCGTCCAGGCGCGGAGAGGCCACTGTGTAGGTCAGGATGGGGCCACCGGCGGTGGTGGTCTTCTGGATCACCGGGTCGCGCAGGTCGGCTGGCAGTTCGCCGCGCACGCGCGCCACTGCGTCGCGCACGTCGTCCACCGCTTCCTGCGAGGGCTTCTCGAGCCGGAACTCGACGGCGATGATGGCGGTGCCGTCGGTCAGCGTGGTGTCGATGTGCTTGACCCCCTGCACCGTCGCCAGCGAGTTCTCGATGCGGCGCGCGACCTCGGTCTCCAGCTGCGAGGGCGACGCGCCCGGCAGCGAGGCGGTGACCGTGACCGTGGACAGGTCCATGTCGGGGAAGTTCTGCACCCGCATCGCCGCGAAGCCCATCAGGCCGGCGAAGGTGAGCAGCACGAACAGCAGCAGGCCCGGCGTCGGGTTGCGGATCGACCAGGACGAGACGTTGAGGCTCATGGGCGGCGCTCCGTCGCCAGCAGTCCGGCGCGGCCGACGGCCGGCCGGCCCTCGACAACGTCGACGAGGTCACCGTCGCCGAGGAAGCCGCCGCCCGTGGCGACCACCGTGCTCGCCGCGTCGATGCCCGAGAGGACCTCGACGCGATCGCCGGCGCGGCGGCCGAGCTTGACGCGCGTCTGAACCACGCGCGAGTCGGGCCCGACGCGCAGCACGTAGTCGAAGCCCTCGCGTTGCAGCACCACCGCCTGCGGCAGCGTGAGCGCGGGGCTGCCCGGGCCGACCTCGATCTCGCCGCGCGCGAACATGCCGGCGCGCGCCGCGTCGCCGGCTGGCAGGTCGACGTAGACGAGGCCGTTGCGCGTCTGCGTGTCCACGGCAGGTGCCACCATGCGCACGCTGCCCTGGATGGGCTCGCCGCCCACGGGAGTCACCGTCGCGCCCTGGCCCGGCCGCAGCCGCGCGAGCTGCGGTGCGGCCACCTCGGCGCGCCACTCGAGGCGGCTGCGCCGGATCAGCCGGAAGAGCTCCTGCCCCGCAGGAAGCACCGCACCGACCGTGGCGCTGCGCGTGGAGATCACGCCGTCGTCGGGCGCGCGCACCTGGGTCTGCGCGAGACGCAGCTCCTGCGTCCGTGCGACGGCGCGGGCAGCGTCGCTGCGCGCCTGGGCCATGCGCTCTGCCGTCACGTACTGGTGGATCTGCTGCGCCGAGAGCGCGCCGCTGGCCTGCAGCTCGCGCGCCCGCTGCGCGTTGGCGGCGGCCTCGGCGAGGGCCGCCTCGGACTCGGCCAGTGCCGCCCGGCTCTGTGCGAGCTCGGTGGCGACCGGCGCGGCCTCGAAGCTCGCCAGCACCTGCCCGCGCCGCACGCGGTCGCCGACGTTGACCCGCACCTCGGTCAGGCGCAGACCGTTGGCCTCGGTCCCGATGCTGGCCTCCTGCCAGGCGGCGATGTTGCCGTTGGCCGGCACGCGGATCGGCAGGGTGGCCGGTTGGGGCCGGGTGACGGTTACCGCCAGGGCCGGCTTGGCGGTGGGGGGCGCGCTCTGCGCCTGCGCGTTGGAGATCTGCGCGCAGAAGGCACCGATCGACCCGGCGATCACGAGCAGGGTCGGTGCGAAGCGGCGGAATCTGTGGAGGCTGTTCGTCATGGCGAGAGATCCGTAGGGGGTGTCATGGCGTGCGCTCGTCGGCCGTGGTCGTCGTCGGGCCCCACCCGCCGCCGATGGCGCGGTAGGTGTCGACCCAGGCGATGACGGACTCGCGCTGCTGCTCGATCAGTGCGCTGCGCGCGCCGACCAGGCTGCGGCGGGCATCCTCGAGCTCGAACAGGCTGGCCAGCCCGCCGCGGTAGCGCGCCTCGGTGGCCTGGTACGAACGTTCGTAGCCGGCCACGGCGGTGCGCGCGTCCTCGCCGCGCGCGGTGGCACTGTGCAGCGTGACCAGGGCGGTCTCCACCTCGCGGACTGCCGTGCGCAGGCGCGCGGCGTAGACCACGCGCGCCGACGCGTAGCGCGCCCTCGCGGCCTTGGCGTTGGCGCGGCGCACGCCGGCGTCGAAGAGCGGCAGCGTGACGGCGATGGGGCCGATGCTCCACGCGTTGCCGTCGGTGCTGACGCCGCCACTGCGCAGCCGCGCTGCGGCGATGCTGCCGCTGAGCGAGATGCGCGGCCAGCGTTGCGCCTCGGCCTGGTCGGCGTCGGCACTGGCTGCGACGAGCTCGCGGCCGGCCGTGGCGATGTCGGGCCGCTGGGCCAGCGCCACGGCCGGCACCGCGGCGACGTTCAGCGCGACGGGTTGCGGAAGCAGCGCGGTCACCGCGACGAGTTCGCGGCGCAACGCAATTTCATCGACGGCGGTGAGCGCGACCAGGGACTTGACCGCGATGTCGCACTGAGCGCGCTGCTGGGTGAGGGCCGCATTGCCCTGGGCCGTGCTGGCGCGTGCCAGGTCGGCGGCTGCAGGCGCCTGGAAGCCGGCGTTCGCGGCCAGCGTGGTGAGGCGCGAGGTCTCGGCGCGCGAGCGGACGTCCAGAGCCGTCTGCACCAGCTGCGCCTCGCAGGCGCGCAGGCCCACGTAGGTGGAGGCCACCTCGGCGGCGACCGCGACGCGCGCCTCGTGCCAGCCGGCGCGGCTGGACTCCAGGCGTGCCTGCGCGGCCCGCGCGCCGGCGCGATGCGCACCGAACAAGTCGAGTTCCCAGCTGGCCTGCAGCCCGACCGACGAAGTCGTGGCGACGGGTTCGCCCGGCGTGGCCCGGCCTCGGCTCGCGCTGGCGACGGCGTCCAGCGTCGGCAACCCTGCGGCGCCGGCCGCGGTGCGGGCCGCACGCGCGTCGGCGATGCGCGCGCCGGCCTGCGCCAGCGTGGCGCTGACCTGCTGGCCGGCCTCGACGAGGCGCAGCAGCAGGGGATCGTCGAACTGCGCCCACCAGCGGCTCAGGTCGGCCAGGTCGCCGCCGTGGGCCATGTCCTGCGGCAAGGGCGCGTGCCACTGCGCGGGCACGGGGGCAGCAGCGCTGCCCGGTGTCGTGTCCGGCGACGTGGTCGCGCAGCCGGCAAGCAAGAGCAGCACTGCGAAGCAAGGCGCGCTGTGTCGGCGGCCCACGGTGAGAGTCATCGGTTCTGGCGAGGCGTCCCCATCGCTGGCGATCGCTGCTCGGTTGCACGGCCACGCACGGCCGCTGGCATCGTCGTGCGGCCTGTCTTTCCATCTCCTTTCCGAACGACCGCGCCTGCACGTCGATAGGAAAGTGCGCGGTAAGAGTCGGCCGGAAATGATCCCGGCTCCTCAACGACTTCCCAGAGCAAGCCATGTCACTTCCTCACCTGACGAGCCGGCGCACCTCGACTTCGACTTCGATGCGGCGCGCGGCGAGCCTGTCCGCACTGGCCGTCGTGCTGGGCGCTGCGGTCTCGACCGTCGCGGCCCAGCCTGCCGGACGCGGAGGCCCCGGGGACGAGGAGGGCAGCTCCTGGGGTCTGGGTCTGGCCGTGATCAACTCGCAGTCGCCGTACAGGGGCGTGGACCGCGAGACCAAGGCACTGCCGATGATCCGCTTCGAGAACGAGTACGTGAAGGTGGGCGGTCCGGGCCTGGAGATCAAGCTGCCCGGCCTCGATCTGCGCGACGCCGGACGCGTCAAGTTCGGCCTGGTGGGCAAGATGGAGTTCGCGGGCTACGAGGCCAGCGACTCGCCCTTCCTCGCCGGCATGGCGGAACGCAAGAGCGGCTTCTGGGGCGGGGCCAAGGCCGAGTGGGACAACGAGGTGGCCGAAGTCAGCCTGCAGTGGATCGCGGACGCTTCCGGCCACAGCAAAGGCCAGCGCTTCAGCCTGGGTTTGGAGAAGAACTGGCACTTCGGCAACCGGCTGATGCTGGTGCCGCACCTCACGGCCCATTGGCTGGACAGGAAGTACGTGGACTACTACTACGGCGTCCGGGCTGCCGAGGCCACGGCCGGGCGTGCGGCCTACGCGGGCAAGTCGGGGGTGGACGTGGAGCTCGGCCTGCGCACCATGTACCTGTTCGACCGCCACCATTCTTTGATGCTCGACGTTTCCGCGACGCGCCTCGCGAGCAGCATCAAGGACAGCCCGCTCGTGGACCGCTCCAGCTCGAACCGCGTGATGCTGGGTTATCTGTACAGTTTCTGATGAGCCGGATCCTGCTGGTCGAAGACCATGAGCGACTTGCGCACCTGGTGAGCAACGGGCTGACCGCGGCCGGCATCGCCGTCGATTGCGTGCAGCGCGTCGATGCCGCCTGGTCGGCCCTGCACCAGGTGCCCTACGGCGCGATGGTCCTCGATCGCGGGCTGCCCGACGGCGACGGACTGGCCCTGCTGAAGCGGCTGCGGGACTTCCAGCTGAGCATTCCCTGCCTGGTGCTGACGGCACGCGACGCGCTGAACGACCGGGTCGAAGGCCTGGACGCCGGTGCCGACGACTACCTGCCCAAGCCCTTCGCGATGGACGAGCTGGTGGCACGCGTGCGCGCGCTGCTGCGCCGTCCGGTCGAGTGCCTGCCGCTCACGCCGGGGTACGGCGACCTGCAGCTGCGGCCCGCCGACGGCATGCTCCACTGCGGCGAGGAGCGCGTGTCGCTGGCGGCGTCGGAGATGCAGATCATGCTGCTGCTGGCCCGCAAGGGCGGCGACACGGTGCGCCGCTCGGCGCTGGAGGCCGCGGCCTGGGGCCTGAGCGAGGCGGTCACGCCCAATGCCCTGGACGTGGCCCTGCACCGCATTCGCCGCAAGCTGCGCGCCGTGGGCTCGCGGCAGACGATCGTCAACGTGAGAGGCCTCGGCTATGCGCTTCGTGAAGATGGGCTGGCTCAATAGCCTCAGCGTCAAGGTCTTGATCGCCTATGTGGTCGGCGCGGTGCTCAGCGTCGCCCTCATCGTGCTGACGGCGCTGGCGATCGTGCACACGCAGGGCGACGTGCTGTCGGGGCTCGACGTTGCCGACGCCACCCGGGACATGGCCGAGGAGCTGCGTTTCGACAGCCGCGGCATCCCCGTCGGCATCGGCGACAACCGGCTCGACCGCAACTTCAGCTTCGACCTCCAGGAGGACTTCAATCTGGAGTGGATCTTCGAGAGCCTGAAGCAGGAGGGTGCGTACCGCGTGATGGACGCCTCGGGGAAGGTGATCCTGCACTCCGCCGCCGGCGCGAGCTTCTGGCCGGCCACGACGGTCGCGGGTCCACCGAAGGAGGGGCGCTTCGAGTTCGAGCGCGAAGGGGTCGCGATGCGCGGCGCCACCGCGGCCGTGGAGCGCAACGGCCAAATCTGGTACGTGCAGATGGCGATCAGCCGCCGCTTCATGCACCTCATGTACCAGGCCTTCGCGCTGCCGTTCACCGGGGCCGGCGTGACCTTGTTCATCCTGGTGCTGCTGCTCGTCTTCGGCCCCTGCGTCTACGTCGCGCTGAGGCTGGCGCTGAAGCCGGTGCGGCGGATCTCGGAGGCTGCGGCCGGGATCTCTCCGCGCTCGCTGCACGCACGACTGCCGACCCGCGCGGTGCCGAGCGAGATCACGCCGCTGGTGGACAGCTTCAACCGGGTGCTCGAGCGCCTGGAGCAGGGTTACCGCATCCAGCAGGAATTCCTGGCAACCGCGGCGCATGAACTCAAGACGCCGCTGGCGCTGGTGCGGGCGCAGATCGAGCTGAGTGCGCCGTCGCCCGAACGCGGCATGCTGCTGCGCGACGTCGAGCACATGAGCCGGCAGGTGCAGCAGCTGCTGCATCTGGCGGAGGCGAGCGAGGTGCAGAACTACCGCCCCACCGTGGTCGACGTGCATGAGGTGGTGCACGAGGCGGCCGGCTTCCTGCAGCGCATGGCAGACGCGGCCAGCGTGCGGCTGGAGCTGCCGGAGCCCGGCGCTGGCGTCCGCTGGACCGCCGACCGCGGCGCGCTGTTCACGCTGCTGAAGAACCTGCTGGAGAACGCCATCCAGCACACGCCTCCCGGGACGCTCGTGAGCGTGGACATCGAGGCCACGGCCCTGTCGGTGCGCGATTGGGGGCCGGGCGTTGCGCAGGACCAGCTGCCGAGGATCTTCACCCGCTTCTGGCGCGGCGCCCATCGTCGCGACGAGGGCGCGGGACTGGGCCTGGCCATCTGCCAGGAGATCGCCGTGGCCCACGGCTGGACGCTTCGCGCGCAGCGGGCCGAGCCGGGGCTGCGCATCGTGCTGTCGAGTGCCGACGCGGGGCCCGCCGAGGGGCAGCCCTGACGCTCAGGACAGGATCCACTCGACGGCGTTGAGGACGGCGAACACGACGGCCCCGAGCGCCCCCAGCAACGTGGTGTTGAGCGTGAGCTTCAAGGCCTTGTAGAGAGCGCGGTTCCGGTCGCGCAGGCGCAGCGCCCGCGCGCGCCAGGGCGCCACGCGGCGGAACAGCATGCTGAACAGCCCGCGCTCGTCCTCCGGCGTGTTGGGGACCACGGTGGTTCTGGCCAAGAGGCGGTAGGCGGCGTGGACGACGCGTCCGGGGGCGTTCATCGGCCGGTCCACGTCGCACAGCAGGATGATGCGTGGCACGTCGGTGTCGTTGCGCGCGGTGTGCGGGTAGGTTTCGTCGAACACGAAGTCCTCGCCGTCGTACCAGGGGCAGGGCTGGCCGTCGACCTCGATGCGGCAGCGCTCCGAGTTCGGCGTGGCCAGCGCCAGGTGGTAGCGGAACGAGCAGGCCATCGGGTCCGAGTGCAGCGACAGCTCGGCCCCCGGCGGCAGCACGGAGAACATGGCGCCGCGGATCGCCGGCACCTGGTCGAGCAAGGCCAGGGTCCGGGGGCATAGCCGCTGGGCGGACCGGTGGGTGCTGCCGTACCACTTCAGGTAGAACTTGCTCCAGCCGCGCTTGTAGAACGTGCGGAAGCCCACGTCGTGGTAGCCGGCCGAACCCGGGCTCCGGGCCGCGTCGAGCGCGCCGCTCGCGTGGAGTGCGAGCGCCTCGTCACGCAGGCTTGTCCAGTGGGCCCGGAGGACGCCGATGTTCTCCAGGTAGCTGGCGTCCAGGACCGGCCGGCGCGCCCACGGCTGGGTCGTCAGGTACATCAGGCAGTTCAAGGGGGCGAAGACCGGCCAGCTCTTGCGCGCGTACTGCGCGAAGCTGGCATAGCGAACCCTGCCGCGCCAGCGATAGACGTAGGCGATGGACGCGGCCGAGTAGGCTGCGATGAAGGCCGTGGCCAGCAGGCTGAGGTTCATGGCGAGCGGAGGCGGGGAGCCATGGCGGTGGTTGCAATGGACCGCGACTGTGGCGTTGCCGCGCTTTCCGGACACTTTCCGCGCGCCCGGTGCGCATCGCTTGCATGGAGAATCGCCGGGCCACCTCCGGCGGACTTTCCGAACGCGCAACGACATGGATCGCCTGCAGGCCATGACCACCTTCGTCGCTGTCGTCGACAGCGGCGGCTTCGCCAGTGCGGCGCGCAAGCTCAACCTGTCGCCGCCGGTCGTGACGCGCGCCGTGGCCGAGCTCGAGGAGCGGCTGGGCCTGCGGCTGCTGACGCGGACGACACGCGTCGTCCGCGTGACCGATGCCGGAGCGCGCTTCGCGGAGGACTGCCGCCGCATCCTGGCCGACATCGACGAGGCCGAGATCACCGCCACCGGCACCCACGCCACGCCACGGGGCACGCTCACGCTCACGGCGCCGGTGCTGTTCGGGCAGCTCTACGTGACGCCCATCCTCGTCAGCTACCTGCAGCGCTTTCCGGAAGTGGAGGCTCAGTGCCTGTTCCTCGACCGGGTCGTCAACGTCGTCGAGGAAGGGGTCGACGTCGCGGTGCGGATCGGCGAGCTGCCCGATTCATCGTTGCAGGCGGTTCGCGTGGGGCGCGTCAGCCGCGTGGCGGTGGCCGCCCCGGCCTACCTTCAGGCACATGGCGTGCCCCGGCGGCCGGAAGACCTGGCCGACCACACCCTCGTGTCCGCGGCCGGGGTGAACCCGGTGTCGGAATGGCGATTCAACAACGCGGGCAAGGTTCTCCTGCAGCGCGTGCAGCCCCGCATGCGCACGGTCACGAACGACTCCGCCATTGCGGCCACCCTGGCGGGTCTGGGCATCACGCGGCTGTTGAGCTACCAGGTCGCCGCGCATCTGCGCAGCGGTGCGCTGCAGGTCGTGCTCGAGGCCTACGAGTCGGCGCCGCTGCCGGTGCACGTCGTCCACCACGAGGGGCGGCGCGCGACACAGAAGGTGCGCGCTTTCGTCGACCTGGCCGTCGATCGGCTGCGCGGCGATCCGGCGTTGAACTGACGCGGTTCATGACGGCCGCGGCGGACCGGCCGCGGTGCCGCCGCCGGGTGCATCCAAGGCCGCGAGTCGGGCTTCCAGCGCGACGATGCGCTGGTCCCGTTCGTCGAGCGCGCGCTGCACGTCTTCCGCATCGAAGCGGACCGGGATGTGCTGCGGGCAGTTCCAGTCGTAGCCCTCGACGGTGATGACCATGGCGCGTTGCGGCCGCGCGCGATAGGCCGGGTCGATCAGGGCCTTGGCCAGCGCATCGTCGGGCGCCAGGTCCTTCACCGCCAGGCGACCGAGCAGCTTCAGGCGCACGCGGTGTGCGTAGTCCACCAGGATCAGCGAGACACGGTCGTTCACGGCCAGGTTGCCCACGCTGATGAGCTGCCGGTTGCCGGCGTAGTCGGCGAAGGCCAGCGTTCGGTCGTCCAGTGCCTTCAGGAAGCCTTTCGGGCCGCCTCGGTGCTGCACGTAGGGCCAACCGGCTTCGGACACGGTGGCCAGGTAGAAGCTGCGCTGCGCGGCAATGAACTCGAGCTCCGCCTCGCCCAGGCGATCATGGGACGCCGGGGCGTCGCCTTCGAAGCTGCGGGCATAGCCAGCCCGGCTGCCGTCGCGCTGCTGCGCGGCCTTGACGGACGGTGTGAAGGCGATGTCGGCAAACGCGTGGGACATGACAGGCTCCGTGAGGTGGCCGCGCGGCAAGGGCTGCGCGCGACCGTCACTGTGGCCGAATCGTCCTCACGGCGGAATCGCCGCAGGAGCCAAGTCAGTGTTTCGCGTCCTGAAAGAATGGGCCGCGCGCCGGCTGTGCGTGCGCTTCCCACTCGAACAGCACGTCCTGTGCGCCCTCCCACAGCACCTTGCGCCCCAGCGCCGCCAGCTGCGCCTGCCCTTCGACTACCAGGCCGCCACCTACCCGTTCCAGGACGAGGACATCTCCGTGCTGGACGCGCGAGGAGAGCCGCTGCCAGCTGTCGAAGGCGGTGTTCCCGCACGTGAAGCGCTTCTACGCGAACTACCTGGACGGCGAGCCGGCGCGGCAGCCGTTCTACGGGCCGTCGTCGCGGACTTGAGTTGAGGGTGGAAGTCTTGGCGAGCGGCCGGGGCTTCCTCGAACCGCTCTTGCCGTCCACCGTTAGTTTGGTAGCGGTGCAACGGCGGCTCACAGCTCGATTGCAGGCCCCGAAGGGGCTAAGCGCATCCAGCCGATTCCGTCAATTCGCAAGTCGTCTAGCCACGTGTGAAGTCGGATCGCTTCGCGTGCACGTCGTCGCACTCATTTCGCATCCAGGCGACATACTGAAACTGCGGTGACTTGCCAGAACTGCTGCGGATCTGGACTCGCGCCGTGTCGATCTCGGGTTATCCGCGATGGGGCCCCTGGGTGCGCCACCTAACCTGCTTTCACACCACTCTTGGTGCTGTCTCGACAGGAACCCACATGAAGACGCACGTACATCTTCTCCCGCTACTGGCAGGCTTGGTCCTCGCGTTCGGCGCCAACGCCGCGCCTGCCAACACTCAAAAACCCGCGGCGCCCAATTACAAGAGCACGACGATGCCCAACAACCCATGGGGCGTTTCGGTCATACGCGTCGGCCGCCCCACCGACAAGTTGGCCGAGAACAAGCGCTTCTACAGCGAGGGGGTCGGCTTCCCAGTCATCCAGTCCTTCGAGGAGCATCAGGGCTTCTCGGGCGTGATCCTCGGGGCCGGTGAAACGCTGGGTCTGCACCCGGAGGCACTGAACATCGAGTTCACCACCGAGACGAAAGGTAGCCCCGGTGAGGTCAAGAACGACGACACCAACTTGGTCTTCTACAGCCCCGACTGGAGCAAGATCGTCCAGATTGCGGATCGCCTGATCGCGCTGGGCTACAAGCCGGTCAAGGCCCACAACCCCTGGTGGGACAGCTACTGCAGCATCAGCTTCAAAGACCCGGACGGCTTTCGCTTCATCATGATCCCCAAGTGGGGCGATCTCGAGCCTGCCGAGTACAACAACTACCTCAAGGGCGACAACTGCGCGGCCACGCCGTATGCGAGGTACTACAAGTGACCACCTCTCGTGTGCTTGGTGTCGTGGTCTTGCTCGCTTGCACCTTGTCGACCACCGAAGGTTTCGCGCAGGCCTCGAAGAGCGACGGCACCCTGGGCCAGCGGGCTTACAAGGCCGTATGCATGGGCTGCCACAGCGTCGAACCTGGGGTGATGAAGACCGGCCCCTCGCTATTCGGCCTATCGGGACGCAAGGCGGGTTCAACGAGTGGCTCGGAAGCATTGCGCCAATCGGGTTTCGTGTGGGACCGAGATTCCTTGAATCGCTACCTCCATGATCCAGTGAAAGCCGTTCCCGGCACGACGATGGTCGTGAGAATGGAAGATGCGGAGGTTCGCGAAGCCCTCGTCGACTACCTGCTGACCTTGAAGTAGCAACCGGGGCACTTGCTGGAGGGCACCATGGGCGACATGACTGCAAGCCTTGGCTCAAGGCCAACGGGGCTCGAGCTCTACTCCACCGGGCCCTACAGCGGATTTGTTGAACGCAGCCGATCGTTCGGTCGTTCAGCGCCCTACCTTGTTCTTGCCAAGCAACCAGCCGGCGCTTACCCCCACTTGGCGACTCCCGAATTGTGGATCGGCGTTCAAGTTGCGGGACGAGGGAACGCGACCTTCGAACTCGGTGGCGCCCGGCGTTCGTCGTGCATCGAACCGGGCGACATTCTGCTCCGCCAGCCTGGTGTGGAGTCCTACTACGAGTTCGACCATACGCACACGTTCTTGTTGATGAGCATCCCGCTCACGCCCGAATTTTTGAGTTTCGGTGAGAACGCTGGCGTACCAGGCCTGTGCTTCGGGGCCCTGCACGACCGCAAGATTGCCGACTCGTTCGTTTCGGCGGTTGTGCGCCAGCTGTGGTTTGAGATGCAGACCGAGTCCGTGGAGCCGTTGCAGTACCTGTCGGCCTCGGCTCGCTACTTGATCATGGAGCTGACGGCCCTGATGCACCGATCGAGCCAGAAAAGGCTGGGCGGACTGGCGGGACACAAACGCAAGAAGGTGCTCGAGTACATCCACTTCAACTTGGACCAGCGCATCTCGGTTCAAGATCTGGCGACGCTGTCGAGCTTGAGTGAGTTTCACTTCTCGAGAGCTTTCAAGCAGACGTTCGGAGTGACACCGCATCGTTACCTGGTCGTTCAGCGGATAGAGAAAGCCAAGGATCTGCTGACCGCCTCGTCACTTTCCCTCAGCGAGATCGCCGGCTTGGTCGGCTACGGACGACCCGAAACGCTTCATCGGGCCTTCCGCGCCGAGGGCCTTCCGCCACCGCAGAAGTTTCGCAAGCTGCGCTAACCCCTGATCGTTCTGATCGAGTTTTTGCCGTCAACCCGGCAGGGCGGAGCCTTGCCGAAATTCTGGAGATTCCCATGAAGTCCATGTTCAACCGAGGCGGTGCGTGGGTGATCGCCGCCGCGCTGTGTCCGTATCAGGCAATCGCTGCGGACTGGTCGAGCTTCGACATGCAGTACCTCTACAGCACTCGCTTCAAGGAGCCTTTCAACGATCGCCGGGTGACAAAGCGCATCGTCACCGCCGAGTACACCAACGCCTATGCGCTCGGCAGCAACTACGCCTACGTCGATATCGCCAAGTCCAGCCGCGACGAGTTGGGCGCAGTGTCTGGTGAACGCGAGGCTCCTCTCGACTTCTTCGCCGAGTGGTACCACACCTTGAGCGCTTCCAAGCTGCTTAACACGCCTGCCACGCTTGGGCCGATCAAGGATGTCGGGCTGCTTGCCGGCCTGGTCGCCGGAGCGAAGTCAAGCGAGTTCCGTCCGGAGACTCGCGCCTATGTGCTCGGTGTCGAGGCGGCCTTGTCTGCGGTGACCGGGGGCTTCCAGACCTTGTCGCTATCCCTTTACGACGACCACAGCGCCAATGCCTTTGGCAATGTGGATTCCAGGCGAACCTACAGGCTGGCGCATTGCTTCGGCGCGCCGTTTTCGATCGGACAGTTACAGGGGAAGCTGGAAGGCTTCTGGAAGCTGATCGGCCCAACGTTCAACGGCGGGAAAACACAGTTCCTCGCGCAACCGCAGGTGATGATCGATGCGTCACCCTGGGTCAACGCCAAGCCCGCGACGCTCTTTCTCGGCGTGGAATACCAGTACTACCGCAACAAGTACGGCACCGACACGAAGGAGAGTCACCCGCAGCTTCTTGTCAAGTGGTATCTGTAGCCCGCGATCCGCAACCTCAGGTGGACGACACAGCGACCAACCTGCACAGCCCATGAACTCTTTCGATCGAGATCGAGCCACTTGGTCCGACCTCTTGGGAGGTCGGAACGCGGTGCGCTCGATCGCACTTGCCGGTGGCGTGGCACTTCACGCCATCAACGTCTACATCGCGACGACGATTCTTCCCTCGGTCGTCGCGGACATTGGAGGACTGGACTACTACGCATGGAACACCACGCTGTTCGTCGTGGCATCGATCGTCGGATCGGCGCTCGCTGCGCGGGCCATCGAATGGGTGGGCCCGAGAGCCGTCTACATGTCCGCTGGCCTTGTGTTCGCAGCCGGTACGCTGCTCTGTGCGACCGCCCCTGCCATGTCGTCGATGCTCGCCGGTCGCCTCATCCAAGGCTTTGGCGGCGGTCTGCTGTTCGCACTGTCCTATGCCTTGATCCGGCTCGTGTTTGCCGAGGCCCTATGGCCCAGGGCGATGGCGCTTGTTTCAGGCATGTGGGGCGTGGCCACGCTGATAGGGCCGGCGGTCGGTGGCATCTTCGCGCAGGTGGGAGCTTGGCGTTATGCGTTCTGGTCACTCTTGCCCGCGACCGGTGTCTTCATCGTGCTGGCGCTGCTGGTCCTACCCAAGCGAGGGGACCGCTCGAGCTTTGATACGGGCGTGCCAATGAAGCAGCTTGCATTGCTGAGTGCCGCGGTGCTGGCCCTTTCGATCAGCAGCATTCGGCCTGCTCTGGCTTGGAATCTCGTCGGCATCGTCACCGCCCTGTCTCTGACGGCGCTTTTCGTAGTGGTCGAGCGCAAGGCCAATTGTCGTCTGCTGCCGCGGCAGGCCTTTGAGCCGAGTGCTCCGCTGGCGGCGCTATACCTAAGCCTGGGGCTTCTCGCGGTCGCGGTGACAGCAAGCGAGATATTCGTACCTCTGTTCCTCCAGGTGCTGCACGGCCAGACGCCGCTCATCGCCGGCTACCTTGCAGCGCTGATGGCCGGCGGCTGGACGGTCGCGTCCGTCGCAAGTGCAGGAGCTACAGGTCGTCGGGTAAGGCGCTCGATCGGCGTGTCCCCTGTGCTTGCAGGGATCGGCATGGTGGCGCTCGCAGCGCTGGTCCCGTTGCGCACCAGTGGAAGTTGGACCAGCCTGGCTCCGATGGGTCTCGCTCTCTTCGTCGTGGGCTTCGGCGTCGGATTGGCCTGGCCCCACCTCTTGACTCGTGTTCTCCAAGTCGCACCGGCCCAAGAGCAGGCGCTGGCGTCGTCGTCGATCACCACGGTCCAGCTTTTTGCCACAGCGAGCGGAGCAGCCCTCGCCGGCGTGGTAGCAAACCTTTCCGGATTGACCGAAGCGAACGGATCCATCGGGACCTCACGGGCCGCGTTCTGGCTTTTCGCGGCTTTCGCCGCTGCTCCGATGATGGCAATCGTTACGTGTGCGCGAGTCGCACGGGACATGCGTCGTCGGAGGCCGGACGTCGCATCGTCAGGCATCGCGCTCGATGTTAATGATCGTTCGCTCTGAAGCCAGCTGCCATGCGTGTGACTGGCATGCAGCGGTTGCTGTCTCTCACCTGCCAAGCCGCAACTTACGCTTCTGGTTGCCAAGCGGTCTTCGGTCAGCCCAGCGCGTCTCTGGGCTTTCGCCGGCTGAGTGGCGTTCTCAACGGACATGGTCACTGCTGCAGCCCGAATCGCCAGGTGAGTGCCAGGATCGGTTAGTGAAGGCATACCCTGTAACATCGGCGCGCAGATGGAGAGGGGCGCCAATAACGGGTATGAGCTCGGGCGCCAGGAATATGGTCACTTCCCCCAAAGCCGGCCGACAGACGCGCGCGAACCGCTTCGTGGTGAGGGGCGGAGTCTTACCGCCCTCCGCCCAAGTCCTGCATTTCGAGCCGCCGCAATGGGAAGAATTCGTCGAGGTCGCTGTTCGGTTGCGGCCCCTCGACCCCGCAGGCACCAAGTACGCCTTCGTTAAGCGGCTCGGTGGCCCCAACGACAAGGGGCGAGACATCGAGGCGCGCCTCGTGCCCAAACGCGAGGCAGGACGCTGGGACCTGTACCAGGGCAAGCACTACGGTAGCCCGTTGGCGCCCACGGACTTCTTCTCCGAACTGGCGAAGTTCTTCAAGCACTTGCTCGCGGGAAGCTATGTGCCGCCCCGGCAGTATCTGATCTGTGCGCCGCGAGGCGTCGGCAGCGACCTCTTCGACCTGCTTGCTGACCACGCGGCATTTAAGCAGCGATTCATTGAAGACTGGCAAAAGGGGGCCACCGGGCTCAAGGCCATAGTCGCTGACTTCACGCCCGCGCAGCTTGCCCTGGTCCAGGCCTACGACTTCTCGACCATCGTCGAGTGCCAACTGCGCGATATCCTCAAATGGCACGCCCTTGACCGCGCCGCTCACCATGCCCTGTTTGGCATCGTGCCCGAGAGGATGGAAGACCCGGACGCGCCCGCCGTGCCGACGAAGGAAGAAGAGAACTACATCCAGGCGCTGCTGCAGGTGTACTCAGAATTTAGTGGCAATGCGCTGTCTCTCGATGACCTGTTGAAGTCGCCGGATTTCGCCGAGCACTTCCACGACCAGCGCACGTCGTTTTACTGCGCGGAAGGGCTGAAAACCTTCAGCCGAGACCTCTATGGCGAGCATGAGTTCGTGCGCCTCTTGGACATGGTCCATGCCGGCGTTCGTTCATCCGTGAATAGCCCCAAGCACACCAACGGGCTTGACCGGCTTGAGGCCGGCTTGACCAACTCGCAGACGCTCAAGGTCAACGACAGTGTCTTGGCGCCGCGGCTGAGACCTGGCGATCTGCCCGGCACTTGCCACCACCTCGCCAACGCCAAGAGGCTCAAGTGGGTCAAGTGAGGCGTCCGGCCGTTGCCGTCTTCAACTCGCCTTTCGAGTTGGGCTTGCGCATGGTCTACCTGCTGCAGGCGCTGTCCCCGCGAGGTGCCGACCTCCAGAAGCTGGTGCTTCTCGACTACGCCATCGTCTACTCGGCCGACCTGGATGGCCCCAGTAGCCTGCACACCCCCATCCCGTTCCGTGGCGCAGAACTGCTGAGCCGGCGAGAGCTGATCGAGCGCGGGCTGCATTTGATGAGCACGCGCGCGCTGGTGACCGCATCGTGGGGCGCCGACGGCATCACCTACTTCGCCGGCGGTGCAGCCCGCACGATGACGACTTCCCTCACGTCGCAATACATGCGGGAGCTTGAGCGCCGGTGCGAATGGGCAGCCCGCATTTTTGGGGCTGCAGATTCGAGCGCTCTGACGTCGCAGTTCGCCGCCAGCGGCCACCTGTGGGGCGCTGAAATTGAAGCCGTCGTGCGGCACGGATAACAACGATGGGCATCAATCTCGGAAAGCTCACCTCGACTGGCCCCGGCTTACCGGACGCCGAGATTGAGTTCCATCCCAAGCGGCGGGTCATCGTCGGCCCGAGCGACACTGGCAAGTCCTACGTGCGTGGATGCCTCTGGTATCTGCTGGGCGGCGACAAGCCACCGAAGCCGTTCCCGCTGGCGCGCGGCTATCAAGAACTGAGGCTCAGGTTCACGTCCGGAGAGCGAGAGTTTGAAGTTCGCCGCTCTCTGTTCGGCGGCGAAGCCGCGGTGTGGGCTCGGCCTCTAGGCGTTGAAGACGACCAGGTCTTTGAGGCGGTCGAGACCGACATCAGCGAACTGCTCGTGGAGCTGTCCGGAGCCGCCGGCAGGCAAATCCTCCGCAATCAGAGCGAGCGTGGACCCGTCACTGGGGACGACGTCCGACACTGGGCGCTGTGGTCGCAAACGGAGATTCCGGCCGAGCACGCGACCAGCGGGCTGGGGTTCGGCATCACGAAGCGCATCTCGTCGTTCAACCTGTTCTTGAGCGGAAACGACGACGCATCCATACAGCTCACCAAGACCAAGTCTGAGGTTGAGCGAATCAAGGGCCAGCTCACGTCAGCGGAAGCTTCGTTTGAGCGCGTCAAGGCAGGCCTCCCAGCTGATGTCACCCGCGATGAGGTCGCCGACGCCATCGAGAGGGTGGACAACACGCTCGCCGCCATCACGAGCCAGTATGAAGCGCGTGCGGCCAAACTCAAGGAGCTGCGCAAGCAGATAGCCGACGCGTCGGATGGGCTGAGGACGGCGACAAACCAGCGCAACCATGCGCAGTCGATGGTTGCGCGCTTCGAACTGCTCGACCTGAAGTACGCAAATGACCTCTCGCGCCTCGGCGCGACGAGCGAGGGCACCGCGTTCTTTGACGCCCTGCCAGCTGTCCCGTGTCCTTTGTGCGGCGCAGCTCCGCATACGGCTGAAACGCATAACCACAGCCCGACCGAGCCAAAGGACTATCGAGCCGCCATCGCGGCCGAGACCGAAAAGATTCGGGTTCTGCGCCTTGGCCTGTCCGCTGCGCTAGAGCGGGAGAAACGGCGCTACGCAAGTCTGCACGTTGCTGCTGAGGAGTTGACCGGCACGCTGAATGCGCTTCAGAACCGCGAGGCCATGGTCGTCGACGGTGCGCGCATCGAGTTCTCGGCCGACCCCAAAACTCTTGCGGTGCGGCGCTCGGAGCTCTCGGCTCAGCTGGCCATCCTTGACGAGCTCGAGCGGCTGGCTGCTGAGATTGCCAGGCTCAAGAAGCTGAAGGTTCGCGGGCGCGTAGACATGAATCGCGACGGAGGCACCGATGGCCGAGCTGTTGCCGACCACGTCAAAGAGCTCCTGATAGCCTGGGGCTTCAACGACATCGAGAACATCTCGCTGGATGCCGAAGAGTGCGACATCGTCATCAACGACCGGCCGCGGCTTAGCTATGGCGCTGGTCTGCGGTCGCTGTACCTGTCTGCGCTTGTCATCGCGTTGATGGAGCACGCCGTCGGCCGCGGCTACCCCCACCTGGGCGTGACAGTCATCGACTCGCCCTTGAAGGCATACGCTGATCCAGTGCAGACGGCGTCGCCTGACCTCGCCCTCGGCACGGTGCGCGAGAGGTTCTACAGCTGGCTTTCGACTTGGGCGGGCAACGGCCAGATCGTTGTCCTAGAAAACGAGACCATCCCTCCGTCCCTCTTGACATCGTTGGAGCCCATCGTGTTCTCGAAAGTGCCCGGCGTGGGTCGGCATGGCTTCTACCCGTATCGCGACGTTCCCGCCGCTGACGTTGAGCCTGCTGACAGTTCCGAGAACGCCGGCGATCATCAGACCAAGAATGACAACGGCACTTCGAGCGGCGATGAGCAATAGAGGTCGTCGACCGCTTTTGTAGTGGCGGAATTTAGTAGAGCAGGCAGCGAAGATCAGATCAAGAAGTCCACCGACAGCAACCAGGAGCAGTTGTTTTGCTTCCGGCGAATCTACGATGCTCCAACTGCCTGGTCTTGGAACTGCAGCAGTAGCGTAGGCCGTGCACCGACGAATGTCCGGTCGCATTTCCAGCAGCCGCTGAGACTGCCGATTGCGAACTACCGCCTTCAGTCTCAAGCCAGCCTTCACTGGCGTTCCGCCGGAGTACTGGGCGCTGCTCGGCCCAAGTTCACCCGAGACCCCTGCCGCGCCGCCACGCCAGCGACGAAGCAGCCAAACGCATCGAGCAGCGGCGCAGCGTCGAAGCCCGGGCCCTCCAGCATCGCCAGCGCCTGCACGGTGGCTTCCAGCGTCGACACCTGGTCGGCGCGCCGCGCCGCGCGGATGGCGCGGTACCGCGTGGGCGCCGGGGCCTCCAGCGGCAGCCGCGGCAGCGCCGCCAGGGCCGGGTGCTCCAGCAGCATCCGCAGGCTCTTGCGCCACGTCGCGTCGATGACCACCAGCCGCAGCGGCGCGTCCGCTGGCGTTGCCGGCGCCGGCGGCGCGGGCGCGGCGGGCACGTCCGGGTAGAGCAGCCGCGTCTGCCGCCCGGGGCGGTGCAGCAGGGACTGCAGCGCTTCAGGCGCGAAGCGCTCGCCGACCACCACCTCGCAGTGCGCCAGAGACAGGCGCAGCAGCGCCACGCTGTTCTTCGCCTGGCGCTGTTCCTGCGGGTGCTGCAGCACCAGCACCTCGGTGCGATGGTCGGTCGGGCGCGCCAGCGCGCACAGGCAGGTGGCCTGGGGGCGCAGGCAGTGCGAGCAGGCCGCGCGGCCAGGGGCGGGCAGGGCGTTCAAGCGGGAAGGGTCGCCAGGCTGTCGGCCCACCGGCGGCCTTGCCGATCGCGGCCTTCATGCAGTCCTGCACTCACTCCCGCCGCTCCCACTTGTCGCGGTACTCCCGCACGATGCCCAGAAACGACCGCAGCAGTGGCGAGGGGTCGGTGGCGCGGTACAGGCAGCTCAGGTCGATGGTGGCCTGCGGCGCGTCGGCGAGCGGGCGGTACACCACGCGCGGCATCTGCAGCGAGGTGATCGATTCGGGGATCAGCGAGAGGCCGTAGCCGCTGGCCACCAGCGCGATGCCGGTCACCGCGTCGCCCACCTCCTGCGCGATGTGCGGCTCGAAGCCCTGCTGCTTGCACAGCTCGATCACCTTGTCGATGAAGCTCGGCCGCCCCACGTTCGGAAACAGCACCAGCGGGTGGTCGGCCAGCGCGCGGAACGGCACCGCCGCCAGCCCGGCCAGCGGGTGGCTCTCGTGCACCGCCACCAGCAGGCGCTCGGTGGTCACCAGCTCGCGGCCGATGTCGGGCAGCGGCGGCATCATGCGGTTGAAGCCCACGGTGATGCGGCGCTGCCGCAGTGCCTCGATCTGCTCGTTCTTGCTCATCGTGTGCAGCACGATGCTCACGCCCGGCAGCCGGGTCCGGAAGGCCTCCAGCAGCTCCGGGATGACGCCGTAGATGCCGGAGCCGAAGATGCCCACGTCCAGCCGGCCGAGCTTGCCTTCGCCGGCGCGCTGCACGCGGTCGATGGCGCCCTCCACGAGCATGCGGATGTTGTTGGCCTCGGTGCGGAACATCTCGCCGGCCTGCGTGAGCTCCACGCCCTTGGGCGTGCGCACGAACAGGTCGACGCCCAGCTCTTCTTCCAGCGCGCGGATCTGCCGCGTGAGCGGCGGCTGGGAGATGTGCAGCCGGGCCGCGGCGCGGCCGATGTTCAGCTCCTCGGCCACCGCCACGAAGTACTTGAGGTGTCGCAGGTCCATGAGGTGCAGGGAAAGGTGGGGAGGACGACCCAGCGGGTATGGCCGCCGGGCGTGAACGGTATTGGCTTTGCCTCGGGCTCTCAAGTATCTTCGCGTCGCCGCGGATCGGCGCACGCCGGCCGCTGCACGGTGATAACCCTGAGAGGAGCCCCGAGGTGTCCGTCCACCCCTGTCCGTCATCGCACCGCGTCACGATCGCCGACACCGGCGAGGCCTACTCCTGCAACAGCGCCGAGACCGTGCTGGTCGGCCTGGCGCGGCTCGGCAAGCGCGGCATCCCGGTGGGTTGCCGCGGCGGCGGCTGCGGTGTGTGCAAGGTGGAGGTGGTGTCGGGCCAGTACCGCAAGCGCGTGATGAGCCGCAGCCACGTGAACGCCGACGACGAGGCCTGCCACCGCGTGCTGGCCTGCTGCATCTACCCGAGCAGCGACGTGGTGGTGCGCGCCATCGGGCCGATGCAGAAGTCGCTCAACCGCGGCAGCGCCGCTGCAGCCGCCACGCCGGAGGCGGCCAAGGCCTGAGCGAGGCGCGGTCGCCACCGCGGGGCCGCACAAGGCCCCGCACGCCCGGCCTCAGGTCACGATGGTGAGGAAGCTCTCGTGCAGCTTGCCGTTCGGGTAGTCCAGGCCGTGGCCGAAGCCGTCGTGCGTCCAGGTGATGGGCTCGCTGTCCGGATAGGGGTCGTAGCCGCCGCAGAAGGTCTCGAAGCGGTTGCCCGAGGGGTCCCAGGCATAGATGGTCTCGCCGCGCGTGGTGCCGTGGCGGGTGGGGCCGATGTCGATGGGCACGTTGTTCATGCCCATGATGTCGCCGGCGCGCAGCACGCGCTCCCAGGTCGGCATGCGGAAGCTCAGGTGGTGCAGCTTGCCCGGCTCGGGGTACTCGACGAAGGCGATGTCGTGCGTCTTGTGCGAGCACGCCAGGAAGATCGCCACCTCGGGCTCGCCCGCTTCCTTGGGGCCGAGGATGCGTTCCACCAGGTAGAAGCCCAGCACCTCGGTGAACAGCTTCTTGTTGGCGGCGATGTTGGTGCCGTACAGCAGGCAGTGGTCCAGGCGGGTGGGCGCCATGCCGCGCTCCGAGTCGGGACCCCAAGGCGCGGGGTTCACCTGGCCGAGGCCGTTGCCCACGTGCTTCTTGTCGGCATACAGCTCGAACAGGTGGCCGGTGGGCAGCTGGAAGCGCACGCGCTCGCCGGTCTCCAGCAGGTCGCCGGCCGGCACGCGCTCGGTCTCCAGGCCGAAGGCGCGCACGTCGCGCTCCAGCTGGTCGAGCGTGGCGCGGTCCAGCACCTTGTAGCCCACGAAGTCGATGCCGGCGGTGTCGGCCTCGCGCAGCACCACGCTGTGGTGGTCGCGCTCGTCCCAGCACTTGAAGTACACGCGGCCCTGCTTGTCGGTGCCGGTCTCCACGAGGCCGATCACGTCACGATAGAACTTGCGGCTGACTTCCAGGTCGAGCACGCGCAATTGCGCGTGGCCGGGACGCAGCACTCCGGTCATTGCCATGGGGGGTCTCCTCGAGGTGGCGGTGTGCGGTGGGCTCGTGCGACGTCTCGGCGGTCGCGGCAGCTTGTTGTTGTTGTCGAGCGGTTGCGGGGAAGTGTAGGAAGCGCTCCGCCTAGCGGTCCAATACCGATACTGGGCTGTCGCGATACCTTGTAGGTATCCGCCGGGCCCCGAGGCCGCGGCTCAGCCCTGCGGCGGCGGTGCCAGCGCGCGCAGCCGGTAGATGAGCTGCGCGCGCGTGATGCCCAGCAGCCGCGCCGCGGCGGACTGGTTGTCGTGGGTGCGCGCCATGGCGCTGCGGATCAGCGCGGCCTCGATCTGGTCGAGCGGCGCGCTGGACACGTCGCCGCTGCCGCTCAGCAGCGCCATCACGCGCTGGCCCAGCTCCTGCGGGCCGTGGGGGCCGGGTTCGCCCTCGGCCGCGGCGTCGAGCGGCGAGGGGCCGGCGTGCAGCGAGCCGTCGCGCTTGAGCGCGAGCAGGCCGCCGTCGACCTGCTCGCCGCCGAAGAACAGGTGCACGGTGTCGATGGCGCCCTGGTCGGGCGCCAGCACCACGCCGCGCTCCACCAGGTTCTCGAGCTCGCGGATGTTGCCCGGCCAGTCGTAGGCCAGCATCGCGTCGATCGCGCGGCTGGTGAAGCCGCTCACGCGCCGGCCGTCGCGCTGGTTGAACTTGTGCAGGAAGTGGTTCATGAACACCGGGATGTCCTCGCGCCGCTCGCGCAGCGGTGGCACCCGCACCGGCAGCACGTTGAGGCGGAAGAACAGGTCCTCGCGGAAGCGGCCGGCCTTGACCTCCTCGCGCAGGTTCAGGTTGCTGGCCGCGACCACGCGCACGTCGACCTTGCGCGCCTGCGTGCCGCCCACGCGCTCGACCTCGCGCTCCTGCAGCGCGCGCAGCAGCTTGCCCTGCGCGGGCCAGGCCAGGATGCCGATCTCGTCGAGGAACAGCGTGCCGCCGTCGGCGCGCTCGAAGCGGCCGGGCCGGTTGCTCACCGCGCCGGTGTAGGCGCCTTTCTCCACGCCGAACAGCTCGGCCTCCACCAGCTCCTCGGGGATGGCCGCGCAGTTGATGGCGACGAAGGGGCCGGCCGCGCGCGGGCCGATGCGGTGCAGGCTGCGCGCCAGCACCTCCTTGCCCACGCCGCTCTCGCCCTGGAACAGCACGGTGGCCTGGGTGTCGGCGGCGCGGCGGATCATGTGGCACACCGCGTTGAAGCCGGCCGACACGCCCACCACGTCCTCGCCGCCGAGCAGCGAGCGCGCCTCCGGCGCCGCCGCGGCGCCGCGGTTGGCGGCGCTCAGGCCGCTGCTCAGGCTGTCGGCCTGCAGCGAGCGCAGGTCGTCGTCGGCGTCCTCCCAGTCCTCGACCGGGCGGCCGACGATCACGCAGTGCGGTGCGCCCTGCGCGCAGCACTGCACCTCGCGGAACATCACCGGCCGGCCCATGAAGCGGCTGACGAAGCCCGAGGCATAGCCCACCTGCTGCCAGCAGGCCACGTCGGTGCCGATGCCGTAGAGGCGGATGTGTTCCTCGGCCTCGGCCGAGCCGTGCCAGTTGAACTCGCCGTAGAAGCGGCCGTGCTCCTCGTTCATGTCGAGCCGCACCGGCTCGACGCGCGCCACGCCCTCCAGCATGTGCAGCTGCGGGCCGACCAGCATGGCCTCGGTGGGGTGGGTGGAGCCGCGCAGCTTGCGTGCGAGGTCGGCGTCGTGCGAGCCGGAGTTGTAGCCCACGCGCGTGATCAGGCCGCGCGCGCGATCGATGCCCAGGCTCTCGATCAGCTCCTGCCGCAGCACGCCCTGACCCGACACGTGCATCAGCAGCATGCGCTGCTCGTCGAGCCAGATGCGGCCTTCGCGCGCGTCGAAGTGGATGCGCGACACGAGGTCGTCGATCGCCGGCGTGGCGGCGCTCTTGGGAGACGGGGTCTTGTGCGAGGCCATGGGCGGCGCTTGTAGAAATTCAGACAGTGCAGGCCGCGGAATGCTAGCGGCGACCTGCATGAATTGATACACGCGTTTGAGCCGAGCGGCTCGCGACACGGCCTCAAACGCGTTCGCGAGGCCGATTCCGGCGCTCGCGGCGACCAAAGATCAGGGTGTTCCCTAGACCCTGGCGCGATGGCACAGGCCGTGCGAAAGCAGGTCATCTCGACCCCCGTTTCATCACGCATGTCCGTCGTGCCGTTTCATCCGCCAGGGGCCGCTCCGGCCTGCTGGGTGCGCCTGCGCAACGAGCGTCGCGACGGCTTCGTCGAGTTCGATTTCTCGCTCGGCGACCCCGACCTGTGGGTGGAGCTGATCCTGCCGCGCCCGGCCTTCGACGCCTTCTGCACCGCGCAGCGGGCGCGTTCGCTCGGCGCGGCCGAAGGCGCGCGCATCGACGCCGAGCAGGCCAAGTGGCGCTACGGCCGGCACGGACCCGACGAATAGCCCACGGCCCCGACACCGGAACGACAAGACACCAGAACACCAGGAGACAAACAGACCATGACCGTCGAAATCCGCACCCAGACCGTCAAGCCGGTGCGCCAGACCTTCGGGCACCTGGCGCGGCGCTTCGGCGACAAGCCGGCCACGCGCTACCAGGAGGCCACCTACGACATCCAGTCCGAGGTGAACCACCACTACAAGCCGCTGTGGGACCCCGAGCGGGACCTCTACGACAAGCGCCGCACCGCCGTCGAGATGGCCGACTGGTACGCGCTGAAGGACCCGCGCCAGTACTACTACGGCAGCTACACGATGGCGCGCGCCAAGCAGCAGGAGGCGCTGGACCGGCAGATGGAGTTCGCCGACCGGCGCGCCCTGCTGGCGCAGCTGCCGGCCGAGGCGCGCGAGGCCATCGTCTTCGCGCTCGTGCCGCTGCGCCACTACGAGTGGGGCGCCAACACCAACCTGAGCCACGTGGCCGCCTACGGCTGGGGCACCGCGGTGACGCAGGCCGCGGTGATGGGCGCGATGGACCGCCTGGGCCTGGCGCAGCACCTCTCGCGCATCGGCCTGCTGGTGGACGGCAACACCGGCGCGGCGCTCGATCAGGCGCACCGCCACTGGGTCGAGCACCCGGCCTGGCAGGGCCTGCGCCGCGAGGTGGAGAACCTGTTCGTCACGCGCGACTGGTTCGAGGTCCTGGTGGCGCAGACGCTGGTGGCCGACGGCCTGCTCTACCCGCTGTGCTACCAGCACTTCGACGCGCACATGGCGCAGCGCCACGGCCCGGCGCTGTCGACCGTGCTCGACCACATCAACCGCTGGCAGGACGAGACGGTGAAGTGGGTCGACGCGACCGTCAAGACCGCGGCGGCGGAGAGCGAGGCCAACCGGGCGCTGATCCAGGGCTGGGTGACGCACTGGCGTGGCGCGCTGAACGCGGCGCTGGCCCCGCTGGCCGAGGCCACGCTGGGCGAGCAGGGCGCGGGCGCGCTGGCCGCGGCCGATGCGGCCCTTGGTGCGCGGCTGGCCCGTCTGGGCCTGGCGGCCTGAGGCGCGTGCCATGAACGCGCCCACTTCGCTGCAGCCCGTGTTCATCGCGCTGCAGGCCAACAACGACACCCTGCCGATCGTCGAGGCCATCCAGGCCGACAACCCGCACGCGGTGGTCCAGGACTACCCGGCGATGGTGAAGATCGACGCGCCCGGCTCGCTGGTGATCCGGCGCGTGTCGATCGAGGAGCGCATCGGGCGCGACTTCGACCTGCGCGAGCTGCAGCTCAACCTGATCTCGCTGTCCGGCGGCATCGACGAGACCGACGACGAATTCATCCTGCAATGGAAGGCCGCCTGAGGGCGCCACGGAGAACCCCATGAACGACACCCCGCAAGCCCGGAAGCTGTCCCTGAAGGAAAACTACGCGCTGCTCACGCGCGGCCTCGACTGGGCGCCGAGCTACCAGCCCAAGGACGAGATCTTCCGCACCGTCGCCTTCGAGGGCATCAAGATCCACGACTGGGACAAGTGGGAGGACCCGTTCCGCCTGACGATGGACGCCTACTGGAAGTACCAGGGCGAGAAGGAGAAGAAGCTCTACGCCATCATCGACGCCTTCCAGCAGAACAGCGGCCAGTTCAACGTCAGCGACGCACGCTACCTGCAGGCGCTGAAGATCTTCCTGACCGGCGTGAGCCCGCTGGAGTACGCGTCGCACCGCGGCTTCTGCATCCTCGGCCGCGAGTTCCCGGGCGTGGGGCCGCGCATCGCGGCGCAGATGCAGGCCATCGACGAGCTGCGCCATGCGCAGACGCAGATCCACGCGATCAGCCAGTACAACAAGTACTTCACCGGGCTGAGCGAGTTCCCGCTGATGTTCGACCGGACCTGGTACCTGTCGATCCCGAAGTCCTTCTTCGAGGACGCGATCACCGCGGGCCCGTTCGAGTTCATCACCGCGATCTCGTTCGCCTTCGAATACGTGCTGACCAACCTGGTGTTCATGCCCTGGGCGTCCGGCGCGGCCTACAACGGCGACATGTCCACGGTGTCGTTCGGCTTCTCGGCGCAGAGCGACGAGGCGCGCCACATGACGCTGGGCATCGAGGTCATCAAGTTCCTGCTGGAGCAGGACCCGGCCAACGTGCCCATCGTGCAGGGCTGGATCGACAAGTGGTTCTGGCGCGGCTACCGGCTGCTCACGCTACTCGCCACGATGATGGACTACATGCTGCCCAAGCGCGTGATGAGCTGGAGCGAGGCCTGGGAGATCTACTTCGAGCAGAACGGCGGCGCGCTGTTCGCCGACCTGGCGCGCTACGGCATCCGCATGCCCAAGCACTGGGAGGTCACCGTCAAGGAAAAGGGCCACGTGGGGCACCAGCTCTGGTGCACCTTCTACCAGTTCCGCCATGCCGCCGGCTTCCCGGTCTGGCTGCCGAGCGACGAGGAGATGGACTGGCTGTCGGCCAAGTACCCCGACACCTTCGACCGCTACTACCGGCCGCGCTACGAGCACTGGCGGGAGATGGAGGCGCAGGGCAAGCCCTTCGTCAACGCCACGCTGCCGCAGCTGTGCCAGGTGTGCCAGTGGCCGCTGCTGTTCACCGAGCCCGACGATCCGACGCAGATCGCCTACCGCGAGGAAACCTACCTCGGCGAGAAGTTCCAGTGCTGCTCCGACGGCTGCCGGGACATCTTCCGCAACGAGCCCGAGAAGTACGTCCACGCGCACCTGCCGGTGCACCAGATCTACCAGGGCAACTACTTCAACCCGGGCGTCGACCCGACGGCGCCGGACTTCAACCCGCTGGTCGAGGCGCTGAAGTACATGGGCATCGCGCCGGGGGTGGACGGCGGCGACTTCGCCACCCACATCGATGCGGTGAACTGGGAGCGCTGGACCCAGCGCCCCGCCAACATGGCGGCGCCCGCCGCCACCGCGGACGCCCTGGCCCGGAGCCAGGCCGCCGAACGCCGGTCCGCCTGAGGAGACACGACGATGAGCGTCAAGGCCATCCGCCCCGACTACCACGGGGACATGAAGGACAGCGTGGACAAGTTCCACGGCCAGCAGCTGCTGGCCATCGGCTGGGACCAACACCTGATGTACGCCACGCCGCTGTGCGTGCCGGTGCCGCCGCAGATGCCGTTCGGCGCGCTGGTCGGGCAGGTGCTGCCTGCGCTGTTCGGCCAGCACCCGCAGTTCGCGCAGATCGACTGGGCGCGGGTGCAATGGCTGCGCGCCGGGCAGCCGTTCGAGCCGGACGCGGACGCGAGCCTGGCCGACAACGGCCTGGCCCACAAGTCGGTGCTGCGCTTCCGCACGCCGGAGCTCGCGGGCCTCTACGGCGTGGGCTTCTGAGCGCCATGAGCTACCGCCTGAGGATCGAGCCGCTCGGCGCCTCGGTCGACGTGGAGCCCGAGCAGACCGTGCTCGACGCCTGCCTGCGCGCGGGGATCTGGCTGCCGCACGCCTGCTGCCACGGCCTGTGCGCGACCTGCAAGGTGCAGGTGATCGACGGCGAGGTGGAGCACGGCGAGGCCTCGCCGTTCGCGTTGATGGACTTCGAGCGCGACGAGGGCAAGACCCTGGCCTGCTGCGCCACGCTGCAGTCCGACACCGTGATCGAGGCCGACATCGACGAGGATCCCGACGCCGAGCTGATCCCGGTGCGCGACCACGTCGGCAGCGTGACCCGCATCGAGGCGCTCACGCCCACCATCAAGGGCCTGTTCCTGCGCCTGGACACACCGATCCGCTTCCAGGCCGGCCAGTACGTGAACCTCGAGATCCCGGGGCTGGGCATCCGGCGCGCGTTCTCGCTGGCCAGCCCGCCGTCGCAGGGCGGCGAGATCGAGCTCAACGTGCGCATCGTGCCCGGCGGCGCCGGCACCGGCTACCTGCACGAGGCGCTGAAGGTGGGCGACACGCTGAAGCTGTCGGGGCCCTACGGCCGCTTCTTCGTGCGCCGTTCGGCGCGCCTGCCGATGCTGTTCATGGCCGGGGGCTCGGGGCTGTCGAGTCCGCGCAGCATGATCCTCGACCTGCTGGAGCAGGGCAGCCCCCCGGCGATAACGCTGGTGTACGGCCAGCGCCACCGGAGCGAGCTGTACTACCACGAGGACTTCGAGGCGCTGGCCGCGCGGCACCCGTACTTCAGCTACGTGCCGGTGCTGTCGCACGAGCCCGAAGGCAGCGGCTGGCACGGCGCGCGCGGCTTCGTGCACGAGGCCGCGAAGGCGCACTTCGGCAACGACTTCCGCGGCCACAAGGCCTACCTGTGCGGACCGCCGGCCATGATCGATGCCTGCATCTCCACGCTGATGCAGGGCCGCCTGTTCGAGCGCGACATCTACACCGAGAAGTTCCTCTCCGCCGCCGACGCCCAGCGCGTGCGCAGCCCGCTGTTCAAGGCGATCTGACGGGGCGATGCGCATCGGCAGGGGGCCGCGCGCCACCCCGACGTCACGGACATCGGGGTACCCTACGCGCTGACACTCGGCCGCTGCGCGTGTGGCGGCCGACCCTGGAGAGCAGGCGAAGATGGCGGACACGAGCAGGCAGAAGCTGATCGAGCAATTCCACCTGCGGTCCAGGCTGCGCTTCAGCGTCGACACCGGGCACATCTGGCTCGACGAGAACCGCATGCTGCTGATGCATGCGAAGGCGTTCGGCGCATTGCGCCACGAGCTGTTCGATACGCTGGGGGCCCGCCGCGCCCAGGGGCTGTTGCTGCGCATGGGGTTCGTTTCCGGTCAGCACGACGCCGACCTGGCGCGCAAGCTCCACGGCGAGGGCGACAACTACGATGTCTTCCGCATCGGCCCGGAGTTGCATGCCTTCGAGGGCCTGGTCAAGGCCACCATCACCGACGTGCAGATCGACTGGGAGCAGGGCAGCTTCCTGGGGGCCGTGGACTGGCACAACTCCTGGGAAGCCGAGTCGCACATCCAGCACTTCGGCCAGGGTGACATGCCGGCTTGCTGGAGCCTGGTGGGCTACGCCTCGGGCTACGTGACGCGCTTCTTCCAGCGCTTCATCGTCTTTCGCGAAACCCAGTGTGTCTGCCAGGGGCACGACAAGTGCGTGATCGTCGGCAAGCCGGCCGAGGCGTGGGGCGACGCGACGTACGTCGACTACTTTCGTGCGGAGAACCTCGACGGGCAACTGCGCGAGCTCGAGGCGGAGCTTGCGCAACTGCGGAACAAGCTGAGCGAGCGTCGTTCGCCCGGCCGCCTGATCGGCCACGCACCGGCCTTCCGCGCCGCCTTCGGCCTGCTGAGCCAGGCGGCGAACAGCCCGATCAGCGTGCTGTTGCTCGGTGAAACGGGCGTCGGCAAGGAAATGTTCGCGCGCTGGCTGCACGAGAACAGCCCCCGCGCGCAGCAGCCCTTCGTGGCGATCAACTGCGGTGCGATCCCGCACGACCTGATCGAAGCCGAGCTGTTCGGCGTCCGCAAGGGTGCGTACACCGGTGCGCACGAGTCGCGTCCGGGGCGCTTCGAGCGCGCCGACGGCGGGACGCTGTTCCTCGATGAGGTGGGGGACCTGTCGCCTGCGGCGCAGGTCAAGCTGTTGCGCGTGCTGCAGACCGGCGAGGTCGAGCCGCTCGGCGGCGATCGGGGGCAGAAGGTCAATGTCCGGCTCGTCGCGGCGACCAACGTCGATCTGCAACGGGCGATCGCCGAGGGGCGGTTCCGCTCGGACCTCTACTACCGCCTCGCGACCTATCCCGTCACGATCCCGCCGCTGCGCGAGCGCCGGGGCGATATCCAGCTCCTCGCGACGGCCCTGATCGACAAGTACTGCGATGTCTACGAGAAGCGGTCTCTCGGATTGAGCGAGCGCGCCTTGCAGGCCCTGATGGCCCACCCCTGGCCGGGCAACGTGCGCGAACTGGAGAACCTGATCGAGCGCGGCGTGCTGCTGGCCCCGGCGGGCGGCGAGATCGAGGTCCAGCACCTGTTCGCCGGTCCGCCGCCTCCCCTCGACGAAGGCGCCTCGGTGGGACCGTCCGGGATCGTGTCCAACCCGAATGATCCGAGCCGCGAGCGGCTCTACGAAAGCCTGTTGCAGGAGGGCTTCGATCTCGAGGAGCACGAGGCTCGCCTCGTCGAGCTCGCCGTGCGGCGGGCCGGCGGCAACCTGACGCGGGCGGCGCGGCAGCTGGGACTCACGCGTCGTCAGCTCGCCTACCGGTTCAAGCACCGGGGGTCCTAGCGCAGCCGTCGGGGGCGGCCTGACGTTTTTGTCAGTTCCGCGGCGCGATCGGACAGTTTTGTCGGGCGCCGGACGGCGCCTGCTCGCCGTTCAGGCCCGCTTTTCCAATCGCGACAAGCACTTGGCTTGTCTGGCACGGGCACTGCTCAGTGACGTCGAAGTCGCTCGCGCCGCGGCGAGCGCTTGACGAAAGCAGAACAGAGCAGGAGACACGACATGGCCCATGGTGGTTCGCTCAGGCCCGAGCACCCCCGGCACACCCCGACGCCGCTGCCGAGGCCGCGGCCCGTCACGCGCTCCGCCGGACGGCACATCCTTCACGAGACGAACGACCATGCAGATTGACCTCAAGACCGTCAACATCCAGCCGCTGCGCCAGGCCTACTCGCACCTGATCCGCCGTTTCGGCGACAAGCCCGCCTCGCGCTACCAGGAGGCCAGCTACGACATCCAGGCGGCCGAGAACCTGCACTACCGCCCCACCTGGGACCCGGCGCAGACGCTCTATGACACCGGCATCACGCGGATCGTCTTGAAGGACTGGTACGCGCTGAAGGACCCGCGCCAGTACTACTACAACACCTACACGCAGGCGCGTGCGCGCCAGCAGGACACCGCCGACGCGAACTTCGGTTTCGTCGAGTCGCGCGGCCTGGTCGACATGCTGCCGGACGATCTGCGTCAGGTCGCTCTCGACCTGCTGCTTCCTCTGCGGCATGCGGCCTGGGGTGCGAACCTCAACAACACGCTGATCTGCGGTTACGGCTACGGAGTGACCTTCACCCAGCCCTGCATGTTTCAGGCGATGGACAACCTGGGCATCGCCCAGTACCTGTCGCGCCTGGGTCTGCTGTTCGGGGGCGTCGAGGCCCTCGATGCCGGGAAGCGTGCGTGGCTGGAGGGTGCGTCCTGGCAGCCGCTGCGCAGATACGTCGAAGACTCGCTCGTCGTGCGCGACCCTTTCGAGCTGTTCGTCGCGCAGAACGTCGCCCTCGACGGCCTGCTCTATCCGCTGGTCTACGAACGGGTCGTCGACGACGAGCTGTCCGCCCGCGGCGCGTCGACGATCGCCATGCTCACGCAGTTCATGAGCGAATGGTTCGCCGAAACGCGGCGGTGGGTGGATGCGGTGCTGAAGGTGGCGGCGGCGGAGTCGAACGGCAACCGGGACCTGCTCGCCGAATGGACGAAGGTGTGGAGCGACCGAGCGGCCTCGGCGCTGGAGCCGGTCGCCGCCATCGCCCTGGAGGGGCGTGCCGCGGAGGCCGTGGAAGAGCAGCGGCTCGCGCTGCGGGCGCGCCTGAGGTCGTCCGGTATCGAGCTCTGAGGGGCGGCGTGTTGACGAGGACGAAGACACGATCACCCTGCACTGGAACACCTGACAAGGGAGCACGACATGGACAAGCGAGTCGCGAAGAAGAAGCTGGGTCTGAAAGAGAACTACCAACGCCTGACGCGCGATCTGGGTTGGGCACCGAGCTACCAGCCGGTGGACCGCATCTACCCGTACGCGAGCTACGAGGGCATCAGGATCCACGACTGGGACGAGTGGGAGGACCCGTTTCGTCTGACGATGGAGGCCTATTGGAAGTACCAGTCGGAGAAGGACAGGAAGTTCTACGCGATCATCGATGCCCATGCGCAGAACCATGGTCACCTGAACATCACCGACGCCAGCTACCTGTCGGCGCTCAAGATCTTCCTGCAGGCCATCAGCCCCGGTGAATATGCGGCGCACAAGGGCTTTGCGCGGCTCGGCCGCGAATTCCCGGGTGTGGGCCCGCAGGTCGCCTGCCAGATGCAGGCGATCGACGAACTGCGCCATGCCCAGACCCAGATCCACGCCCTGTCGAACTACAACAAGTTCTACAACGGCTTCCACGCCTTCGCGGACCAGCGCGACCGCATCTGGTACACGTCGGTGCCGCGCTCGTTCTTCGACGATGCGATGTCCGGGGGGCCGTTCGAGTTCCTGATCGCGATCGGATTCTCGTTCGAGTATGTGCTGACCAACCTGCTGTTCGTGCCCTTCATGTCGGGTGCGGCCTACAACGGCGACATGGCCACCGTCACGTTCGGCTTCTCGGCGCAGAGCGATGAGGCCCGGCACATGACCCTGGGTCTGGAGTGCATCAAGTTCATGCTGGAGCAGGACCCTGCCAACGTCCCCATCGTGCAGCGTTGGTTGGACAAGTGGTTCTGGCGCGGCCTGCGCCTGTTGTCCCTGGTGGGCACGATGATGGACTACATGCTGCCCAAGCGCGTCATGTCGTGGGCCGAGGCCTGGCAGATCTATGCCGAAGAGAACGGACGCGCCTTGTTCAGCGACCTGGCACGTTATGGCATCCGCATGCCCAAGGGGTGGAATGATGCGGCGAGCGCGCGTGACCACATTTCGCATCAGTTCATGCTCGGCCTGTACCAGTGGAGCTTCGGCACGGCATTCCACGGATGGATCCCTTCCGAATCCGACATGGACTGGCTGGCCTCGAAGTATCCGGACACCTTCGATCAGTACTACCGCCCGCGCTGGAACCACTTCCGCAAGCTGGCGGACGAGGGGCGACCGTTCCGCAACCTCGGCCTGGCCAAGTTGTGCCAGACCTGCCAGTTCCCCTGCGTGTTCACCGAGCCGGAGGACCCGACGCTGTTGTGTCACCGCGAGGCCGAGTACCAGGCCGAGCGCTACCACTTCTGCTCTGACCACTGCCAGGAGATCTTCGAGCACGAGCCGGAGAAGTACGTCCAGGCGTGGCTGCCGATGAACCAGCTTTTTCAGGGCACCTCCGGTGGTGGCGGCATCGAGAACTGGATGAGGTGGGTCAACCTGGTCGACGGACAGGACAACGGCGACTACGAAGGTTCGCAGGACCAGAAGAATTTCCATGCCTGGAAAGGCATGAGCACATCGAACCTCTGAAGGGACCGACATGGCAGTCACCTCCACCCGGGACTACGTCGGCGTTCCCGCCGACGTCGTGAGCAATTACCACGGCAATCAGCTCGTCTACGTGAGCTGGGATCACCATCTGATGTTCGCCGCGCCCTTCATCCTGTGCGTGTCGCCGGACATGCGGCTGGCCGATCTGGTCCACGGGCCGATCGCTCAACTCGTCCAGGCCGACCCCGACGCGGCCCGGATCGACTGGCCGCGGGTTGAATGGCTCAAGAGGGGGCGGCCCTTTCGACCGGATTTCTCTCGCAGCCTGGCCGAGAACGACATCGCGCACAAGGACCAGCTGCGTTTCCGCACGCCGGGGCTGAACAGCCTGTGCGGCCATGGGGTGAGTTGAACGGCGAGCGGCCGACGCCCTGCGCGTGCGCAGCGCGCGGGGCGGGGTGCGGCGATCCGAGGGGCCGGGGGGCGCGGATACCTTGCGAGTATCGAAGCCGGTGCGCATCGGTATTGGACCGTGCCACGCCCTGAATCCTAGACTTTTCCCCATGCGCGTCGTCGTACGACGCGAGGCCTTTTCCGAGTCACCGACACCGTGCGGTAACGAGGCGCACTCCGGAGACCCACGAATGAAGCCGCCCTCTCCTTTCATGTTCCGTGGCCTGAGCGCATTGCTGCTGCTGTGCGGACTGCAAGGTCTGAGCGGATGCATGCAGCCGGCCGATTTCAGTGCGGTGAAGGCGCAGAGGGAGAAGGCGGTGCTGGGGTCCGACACCTTCCAATCGGCGTCGAGCAACGGCCGGGTGCTGGTGGCGGGGACCGCGAGCGGCGCGCTGGTCAGCTCGGCCGATGCGGGGCGCAGCTGGAGCCGCCAGCGGCTGGCCTCGCCGGCCTCCGTCATTGCGCTGACCGCGTGCGCCGACGGCAGCTTCATCGGGCTGGACTTCTACCGCAAAGTCTGGATCGGAGATGCCGCCGGCCAGCAATGGAGCGCCCGACCCCTGCCCGGCAAGATCAACCCCATGGCCATCGCCTGCGCCCCCGACGGACGCCTGTGGGTCGCCGGCAGCCACACCACGCTCCTCTCCAGCGCCGACCGCGGCCAGACCTGGGAAGCCAGCGACTTCGACGAAGACGCGCTCCTCACCACCGTCCAGTTCATCGACGAACAGCACGCCGTCGTCACCGGAGAATTCGGCACCGTCCTCACCAGCGCCGACGCCGGCAAGACCTGGGTCAAGCAAGCCCCCATCCCCGGCGACTTCTACCCCTACGCCACCGTCTTCACCGACCGCTCGAACGGCTGGTCCAGCGGCCTGGGCGGCGTCATCTGGCACACCGCCGACGGCGGCAAGACCTGGCGCGCCCAGGACAACCGCGCCGCAGCGCCCATGTACACCCTGCTGCGCCAGGGCGACGAACTCTACGGCCTGGGCGGAGGCGGCCTCATGGTCGTCAAGCGAGGCGACGCCTGGGAACGCTTCGACCACGGCCTCGTGCCGCCCGCCTACCTCGCTGCCGGCGCCGTGCTCGACGCCCGCTCCATGCTCGTGGCCGGCTCCGCCGGTGCCCTGCACGTCGTCACCGCGCCCGGCCAGATCGCCCTGGCGGCCCACCACACCCAAGGAGCCGCCCGATGAACGGCCTGCGCCAACGCATCGTCACCATCCTGCAGCGCGGCGAAGAGTGGCTCTTCGCCAACCCCAAGTACGTCCTCGGCATCATCCTGGCGGTCACGCTGGGCTTCGCCACCCAACTGCCCGCGCTCAAGATCTACACCGACTTCAGCGACCTGCTCCCGCAGAAGCACGCCTACATCCAGACCTACAACCGCATCAAGGAGAACTTCGGCGGCGCCAACATGATCGTCATGGCCATCGAAGTCGAGCAAGGCACCATCTTCAACGACCGCACCCTCGCGCTCATCGACCAGGCCACCCAGGGCATCGACAACCTCCCCAGCGTCAACCACAACCTCGTCGCCAGCCTCACCCACCGCACCGCGCGCAAGGTCTACCTCACCGCCGACGGCAACTTCGCCTCCGAGTCCTACTACGACCCGGCCCAGCCCGCGCGCAGCGCCGAACAGCTCGAACAACTGCGCAAGGACGTCATCGCCAACCCCCGCATCTACGGCCTGCTCGTCTCCCCCGACCTCAAGGCCGCGCTGGTCAAGGCCCAGCTCAACGAAGGCGACATCGACTACGCCAAGACCTTCGCCGCGCTGCAGGACGTGCGCCACAAGCTCGAACAACCCGGCCACAAGGTCTACGTCACCGGCAACCCGGTGCTCACCGGCTACGTCTACACCTACCTCAACCAGATCATCGCGATCATGTTCTCCACGCTGGCCCTGCTGGCGCTGCTGCTGATCGTCTACTTCCGCCGCTTCTACGGCGTCGCGCTCCCGCTGCTGGGCATCGCGCTGAGCTCCATCTGGGGACTGGGCTTCATGGCCTGGCTCGGCTACAACCTCGAGCCCCTGTCCATGCCCATTCCCTTCCTGATCGCCGCGCGGGCCACCTCGCACGGCGTGCAGCTCGTGGCGCGCTACTACGAAGAACTCGCCGTCACCCACAGCGGCAAGCAGGCCGCGCGCAACGCCCTCGACGCCCTGTTCCGGCCCGGCTCGCTCGCCATCGTCGTCGACGCCCTCGGCCTGGCCGTGCTCGTGCTCGGTGCGGCCCCCTTCAACTGGAAGCTCGGCGTCTCCGCCGGCTTCTGGGGCCTGGCCGTCATCTTCACCGTCCACTTCATGGTCCCGCTGGCGCTCACCGTGCTGCCCCAGCCCAGGAAGACCGAGAACAAGAACCAGGGCATGCGCAGCTTCCTGGCCGCCGTCATGGCCCGCACCGGCGGCACCCGAGGCGGCGCCATCGCCATCCTCGCCGTGTCGGCCGTGCTCATGGTCGGCGGCAGCCTCTACGCCGCGCGCGTGCAGATCGGCGAGTCCGAGCCCGGCTCGCCCATCTTGAAGCGCGACCACGACTTCAACCTCTCCACCAAGGCCATCAACGCCCGCTTCCCCGGCTCCGAAGAACTCCACATCGTCGCGCGCACCGCCGAGAAGGGCGGCATCAAGCGCCCCGAAGTGCTCCAGGCCATGGAGGACTTCCAGCAGCACATGCAGGCCGACCCCGCGCTCGGTGGCGTCAAGGCCATCCCCGCGGTCGTGCGCGCCGTCAACCGCCTCACCCACAGCGACGACCCGCGCTGGATGCAGCTGCCCGACAACGCCGCCGAAGTCGGCGGCCTCATGTTCGCCTACATGGCCTCCAGCCCCATCCCCGGCGCGCTCAAGGAGTTCGTCAACGCCGACGAGAACGAAGCCAACATGGTCTTCTTCTACAAGGACCAGCGCGCCGAGACCATCAACCGCGCCGTCGAACTCGCCAAGGAAGGCGCCGCCGAGATCGAGCAGCGCGTGCCCGGCCTCACCATCGAACTCGGTGGCGGCCTGATCGGCGTCACCGCCGCGGCCAACGAAGCCCTGCACGCCGACCACATGCTCATCATCCCCCTGGTGATGGGCATCGCCTTCCTGCTCGTGATGGTCTATTACCAGTCCTTCCATGCCGGCTGGCTGATGGTCCTGCCCATGCTGTTCTCCACCGTCATGACCTACGCCTACATGGGCATCCAGGGCATCGGCATCAGCGTCAACACCGTCCCCGTCATCGCCGTCGGCGTGGGCGTGGGCATCGACTACGCGGTGTACTTCATGGACCGCATCCGCGAAGAGTACGAAGCCACCCACGACATCCGCCAGGCCGCCATCAACGCCTTCAGCACCACCGGCTACGCGGTCAGCTTCACCGCGCTCACCCTGATCGCCGGCGTCGTCATGTGGATCTTCCTCTCCGACCTGCGCTTCCAGTCCGACGCCGCGGTCCTGCTCTCCTTCATGCTCATCGTCAACGCCGTCGCCGCCATGCTCATCGTGCCGGCCTGGTGCGTGGTCTTCAAGCCCCGCTTCGTGACCGCCGAGACCCCGGGCAGCGACGACAAGACCCCCGCGGCGCTCCAGCCCGCCTGAGGCGCCGCCCCGAACCCAGGAGTGAAGACGCGCGGGCAGGGGACTGCCCGCTCCACGAGAAGGTGTGCATTCGATTCCATCCAAGGAACCCACGCAGCGAGGAGACAACGATGAAGAACAGACAAGAGACCGCGCGCCGAACCGGCGCGACCCCCCGCGCGGGCCAGCCCCGCCGCCCGTCCCGGCGCCGCCTCGCGCGCGCGGCGCTGGCCGGCGGCCTGGCCGTGTGCGGCCTGGCCCAGGCGCAGGACGCCGCCGCGCCGGTCGACCCCTGGAAGGTCGACGTCTACTACGAGAACGACACCCGCTTCCGGGGCAAGGACGCGACCGGCGAGCGCGTCGGACTCTCCAAGTTCCGCAACACCCTGCAGGTCGAGGCCGACAAGAAGCTCGAAGGCGGCTGGAAGTTCCGCAGCATCCTGCGCGGCAGCTTCGACGGCGTCTACCGCATGAACGACGACCAGTACGGCCGCAAGGCCGGCGGCGGCGTGCTGCTCGAGTCCCAGGGCGGACCGCCCCCGGTGCCGCACGGCAGCGGCATCGTCAACAAGGGCCTGGTCGACGGCCTCGGGCTGGTCAACAACGTCTTCGGCTTCAACGCCACCAACCCCGGCGCACCCAACTACAACCCCAACGAAGGCCTGCGCCTGCTCGGCGACCGCTGGCACGACTCGCTCAACGGCGGGGTGGAGTTCGCCACCCCCGTGCGCCCCTGCGACACCGACCGGCGCGGCTGCGCCGACTTCGGCGGCTACGGCGACAAGAAGCGCAGCGAGCTCGAACTGCCCGAGTTCAACGAACGCTGGGACGTCATCCGCGAGGCCTTCGTCACCAACACCGTCGGCCTGGCCGACGGCAAGCAGCTCTTCCTCAAGCTCGGCAAGCAGCAGGTGGTGTGGGGCCGCACCGACCTGTTCCGCGTGCTCGACGTGATCAACCCGGTCGACTACTCGCGCAACAACATCTACGACGAACTCCAGGACATCCGCATCCCCATGTGGATCGCCCAGGCCGAGTACCGCATGGGCCCGAGCGAGAGCATGCAGGACCGCAACCTGCAGCTGGTGTGGAACTTCGACAAGTTCCGCCCCAACAACCTCGGCCAGTGCGGCACCGCCAACGTCATCCTCGACGCCGGCTGCTTCTTCCGCGGCATGAAGAACCTGTGGGACAACGGCGGCACGGTGGCCAACTTCGCCAACGTCGGCCCCGGCGTGCTGCTCTCCACCGACTTCGGCCCCGGCCAGATCGGCCTGCGCGACGTGAAGCTGCCCAACTGGAGCCTCAAGAACACCCAGCTCGGGCTGAAGTACGAGGGCGTGAGCCAGGACGGCCTGTCGTTCTCGCTCAACGCCTTGACCTACCGCTCGCAGCTGCCCTCGCTGCACGGCGGCAAGGGCGCGACCAACTCCTTCACCGGCGAGACGCGCACCGACGCGCAGGGCGGCTGGCCCTACCTGATCGCCTTCGACATGCACTTCCCGCGCGTGAACCTGATCGGCGGCTCGATGGACTTCGAGTGGCAGGCGGCCAAGGCGGCGGTGCGGGTCGAGGCGGCCTTCACCAACGGCGAGGAGTTCGCCAACACCCTCAAGCCCCAGCTGTACTCGAAGAACAAGGTGTTCCGCTCCGTGGTCGGCTTCGACCGGCCCACCTTCGTGCCCTTCATCAACCCCAACCGCACCACGCTGTTCTCCGCGCAGCTGTTCTACCAGCACATCTTCGACCACGAGTTCGAGCGCGGCCAGTTCGGCCCGGTGGGCATGCCCGACTGGGAGAACAACGTGATCGCCACGCTGCTGATGAAGGCCTTCCTCGTCAACGACCGCGTCAGCCCGCAGCTGATCACGGCCTACGACGTGCAGGCCCGCGCGCTGGTCACCTCGCCGCAGGTCGACTGGATCGTGACGGACAAGTTCAAGATCAGCTTCGGGGGCAACTTCAAGCTGCGCAACGGCGAGGACCGCTGGAAGTTCGACGACTGCCGCTCTTGCAACCCGTTCCCGCCCTTCACCGCCCCCTTCGGCGACACCGACCCCCTGAGCGCCTACTCGCGCGGCCTCGGCGGCCTCGAGCCCCTCGGGCGCTTCCGCGCCGGCCCCATCGGCTCGGCCTGGAAGGAGAACGAGATCTTCCTCACCGCAAGGTATCAGTTCTGAAGCAGGAGACAACAACCATGACAACGAAGATTCAACAAGTCGGCCTGGCCTTGCTCACCGCGGGCCTGGCCTTCGCCAGCGTCCCCGCCGGCGCCGCCACCGAGGCCGACGTCGAGGCCTCGTTCAACCCCTACCAGGGCGGCTTCCCGAGCTTCCCCGGCATGGCGCCCGGCCTCGTCATCAACAAGGCCAACGTCGAGCAGTTCAAGGATGCGATGGACGCGGGCCAGTATCTGGCGGTCAAGAACGGCTGGACCGAGATGACGGTCGGCCCGACCACGCAGTTCACGCTCACCAAGTACTACATCGACGCGACCCGGACCAATCTCAACAAGGCCAAGCTCGGCGAGAAGACCGGGCAGATCAGTGGCTTCGTGGCGGGCCGGCCGTTCCCGGAGGAACCGCAGGAGTCCGACCCGCGCGCGGGCGAGAAGATCGCCTGGAACTACAAGTACGGCATCAACTGGGGCGACAACGCGGCGATCTACCCGTTCTACTGGAAGTACCGCAACATGACGACCGGCCAGGTCGAGCGCACGCTGAAGTTCAACTTCCACTTCCTGAACTTCAAGCACCGCGTGCAGCATGCCCCGGTGCCCGAGGTGACGCCCAACCCCTCGGAGCTGTTCCGCGGCATCTACCTCACGGTGCTCGAGCCGCAGGACCTGAAGAACACGCAGCTCCTGATCCAGCGCTACGAAGACGACCTGAAGTTCGACGACGCCTACCTCTACCTGGGCTTCCAGCGCCGCGTGCGCCGGCTCGCCACCGGACAGACGACGGACGCCTTCCTCGGCGCGGACATCATGATCGAGGACTTCGAGGGCTACAACGGCCGCATCTCGGACATGAAGTGGACGTTCAAGGGCACGAAGAACATCCTGATGCCCTACTACAACCACAACGAGCTCAAGCTCGCCGACGATCTGAAGGAGCCCGACGGCTACAAGTTCGTGGACTTCGGCGGGCAGGGCGGCTGCTTCCCGAACATCACCTGGCAGCTGCGCAAGGTCTATGTGCTGGAGGCGGTGCCGGTCAATCCGGCGCACCCGATCAGCAAGCGCACGCTGCACATCGATGCGCAGGTCTACAACATCAACCGCACGCTGATCTACGACCGCAAGGGCGAGCTGTGGAAGACCTTCACGATCGGCAAGTCGCATCCCGACCACCACCTGCCGGTCAACAAGGGCACCGGCATCGCGATCGACGACTCGTTCTCGGTGGTCGACGTGCAGGCCAAGCACTGCACCACCGGCCAGTTCAAGGGCCAGGTCGATCCCAAGCTCAACCCGCCCAGCCTGTTCCAGGTGCAGAACCTGCGCGGAGGAGACTGACATGACCGCACCGACCCTCAGCCGTGCGGCGATGGAGAAGGTGATCCGCACCTACTACGACGGCTGCAACGAGGCCGACGAGGCGAAGATGATCGCCTGCTTCGTGCCCGAGGCCGTGCACTACTTCCCGGCCGGCATGTACGGCGGCGCCTTCCGTGGCGCTGCGCAGATCGCCCACCGCTGGCGCACGGCGGTGGAGACGCTGGGCTCGTACTGGACGATCGATGCGCTGGTGATCGACGCCGAGACGGCCGAGGCGGCGATCGAGTGGACGCACTTCAAGACGAACCAGGACAAGGTGCTGCGCGGCGCCGAGTGCGTGGAGTTCGACCGCGCCTCGGGGCTGATCCGCGAGATCCGCGCCTTCTACGCGTCGCCGCAGGCCGAGGGCATCGCCCGGCTCGAGCTGGGCGACTTCGACTACGCGGGGCGCGGCTACCGCGTCACGTCGCCGCGCAAGCCGGCCTGAGGCAGCCACCGTGCCGGATGGCACGCCCCCGGCCTGCAGGGCCCGGGGCGTGCGCCCGCTGGTACGGACCCTGCTATCCCGGGGCAACGTTTCCACGCGGCTGCCACGAGCCGAGCAAGATGCCACAGAGTCTGATGACGGCGCACGCAGAACGTGCGCCCTCCCGGCCCCAGACCGGTGCCCCGGCGACGCTGAGGCTGTCGGGCGAGGTCTACGGCACGCTGATCAACCTGTCCGGACGTCGGCGCTTCACCTCGCAGCGCGTGGTGCTGTATGCGGTGCTGGCGATGCAGGGCCGCGACGGCGCGCTGGCGTTGTCCGCGGAAGCCCTGGCGGTGTTCCGCAAGGCCCACGCGGCGCTGGTGGACGGCGACGACACGCTGCCGGGCCTGTACTGCGACGAACTGCGTGACGCCCACTTCGGCGCGACCGGCGCCGACCGTGTGATCCGCGCCTTCATCGAGCTGGCCGAGCGGGTGCTGGAGGCCATCCCGCTGCGCACCCGCGCGGTGCCCGACCTGCTGGAGCAGCTGGTCGAGAGCGCCACGCCGCTGCTGGCGGTGCTGAACCGCGTGACCCAGGTCTACGAGGACCTGGCGAAACGCCAGGCCGCGACGGTGAAGAAGCAGCTGGCGGGCGTGATGGGCGAGATCGAGACGATCGCGAAGCAGGCGCGCATCGTGTCGTTCAACGCGCAGGTGATCGCGGCGCGGGCCGGCGACTCGGGACGGGAGTTCGCGGTGGTGTCGGCCGAACTGACGCAGATCACCGGCAAGCTCGACGGCCTGGTGCGCGAGGCGATGCGCAGCTCGGTGGCGTGAGCCGGCTCAGGCCAGCCACTGGCTGGCCACCACGTGCACACCCAGCCCGACGCTGAACAGCGCCACGATCACGCTGAGCGCGCGGTGGTAGCGGCCGAGGTGGCTGGCGGTCAGGCGCATCGGCAGCGCCACGGTCCAGGACAGCGCGGCCATGCCGACCACCGAGCCCAGGCCGAACAACACGACGTAGAGCAGGCCGATCCAGGGGTCGCGCACCTGTTGCAGCGTCAGCAGCACCAGCGCGGCCGAGCCGGCCAGCCCGTGCACCATGCCGACCAGCAGCGCGCGCAGCGGCAGCGGGCGGTGTTCGTGCCGGTGCTGGCGGTGATCGTGCGGCGCGGTATCGCCGCGGTGCGAGTGCGCGTGGAAATGCGGCACGGCATCGGCACGGGCGGCGTCGCCGTCGAGCGAGGCGGCCCGTGTCGCATCCGCCGGCGCGTGGGCATGGGCGTGGAAGTGCACCCGCTCGCGCCACAGCCGGCGCAGCAGGTCCAGCCCCAGCAGCACCAGCATCACGCCGACGGCGCCTTCGAGGCCGTGCACCCAGCGCTCGGACAGCACCACGCCGATCACCATCACCACGCCGCCGAACAGCAGCAGCGTGAGGGTGTGGCCCAGGCCCCAGAACACGCCCTGGCGGACGGCGCGGCGGGTGTCCTTCTCGCGCGCGACCAGCGTGGCCACGGCGGCCAGGTGGTCTGCCTCCAGCGCATGCTGCATGCCGAACAGCAGGCCGAACAGGAGCACGGTGCCGGTGATCATGCGGCGGCTCCCAGGCCCGCGAGCTCGCCGCGCAGCCAGCCGTACCAGGCGTCGAGCCCCTCGCCGCTGTAGGCGGACACCGGGAAGATGGCCAACCCCGGGTTGACGACCCGCGCGTTGTCGATCATGCGCTGCAGGTCCACGCGCAGGTGGGGCAGCAGGTCGGTCTTGCTGAGCAACAGCACGTCGGCAGCCTTGAACATGTGAGGGTACTTGAGCGGCTTGTCCTCGCCCTCGGTGACCGAGAAGATCACCACGCGGGCGTGTTCGCCCAGATCGAACAGCGCCGGACAGACCAGATTGCCGACATTCTCGATCATCAGCAGCGAGCCGGGCGCCGGCTGCAGGCGCTGCAGGGCGCGCTGCAGCATGTCGGCCTCCAGGTGGCAGCCGGTGCCGGTGTTGACCTGCACCGCCGCCACGCCGGTGGCACGGATGCGCTCGGCGTCGTTCTCGGTGGCTTGGTCGCCTTCGACGACTGCGATGCCCACCTGCCCCTGCAGGTCGCGGATGCAGCGCTCCAGCAGCGTGGTCTTGCCGGCTCCCGGGCTGCTCATCAGGTTGAGTGCGAGCACCCGGCGCCCGGCCAGCCAGCCGCGGTTGCGTTCGGCCAGCGCCTGGTTCTTGCCGAGCACCGCCGCTTCGAGCGCGATGGTCTGGGTGTCGCGCCCCGGCACCTGCAGCGCGGTGGGGGTGTGTGCGTGGTCAGGGTGAGGGTCCTGCCCGTGGACATGATCGTGTCCGTGGGGATGCCCATGCGCATGGTCATGGTCATGGTCATGGTCGTGGTCCGCCCCATGCGCGCCATGCGCATGCGTCGTGCCGTCCGCATGGGTGTGCACCTGCCCGGCGATTTCGCCGGGCATCGAAACGCGGGCCTGTCCCTCACCGCCGCAGCCGCAGATCACACACATGATTCCACCTCCATCTCGCGGATCTTCAATTCCTCGCCGGCGACGATGCGCAGGCTCGGTGCGTGGCAGCTCGGGCAGCGCCCGAGCGGCATCGTCAGCGCGTGTTCGCTGGCGCAGGCGCCGCAGCGGCCCCGGCCTTCGGGTTCGAGGATCTCCAGCACGGCGCCCTCCAGCGGGGTGCCCCGGCTGCACAGCTCGAAGCAGAAGCGGATCGCCTCCGCCATCAGCCCCGACAGACGGCCGACCTCCAGCGTCACGCGCAGCACCTTCTGGCCCTGCGCCCGCTCGCTGACGATCGCGACCACGTTGCGGGTGACGCCGAGTTCGTGCATGGCCAGGCTCGTGGCGTGACGGGGCGTCAGCAGATGCGCGGCAGCTGCTCGCCGACCAGCATGTCGACGACGCGCTGGCCGCCGAACAGCGTGTCCAGCAGCACGCTGCCGGCCGGCTCGGCGACGATCTCGCCGATCACCGCCGCGCCGGCGCCGGCCGGATGCGCCCGCATCGCCGCCAGCACCGCGTCGGCGTGCGTTCGTGGCACCACGGCCACCAGCTTGCCTTCGTTGGCCATGTAGAGCACGTCCAGGCCCAGGATCTCGCAGGCGCCGCGCACCTCGTCGCGCACCGGCAGCGCACTTTCGTGCACGCGCACGCCGACGCAGGAGCTGACCGCGAGCTCGTTCAGGACCGTCGCCACGCCGCCGCGCGTGGCATCGCGCACGCAGTGCAGGTCGGCGCAGGCGGCCAACATGGCCTGCACCAGGCCGTGCAGCGGCTGGCAGTCGCTGGCGACGGTGGCGTGCAGGTCGAGTTCGTTGCGCGCCAGCAGGATGGCCACTGCGTGGTCGCCGAGCGGTCCGTTGACGAGCACCACGTCGCCGGGCCGGGCGCGCGTGGCCGCGATGTCGACGCCGGCAGGCACCACGCCCAGACCGGAGGTGTTGACGAACAGCCGGTCGGCGGCGCCGCGCTGCACGACCTTGGTGTCGCCGGTCACCACCACCACGCCGGCCGCGCGCGCCTGCTCGGCCATCGATGCCAGCACACGCTCAAGTTCGTGCGTCGGCAGGCCTTCCTCGATGACCAGCCCGCATGACAGATAGAGCGGTTGCGCACCCGCCACCGCCAGGTCGTTGACGGTGCCGCACACCGCCAGCGTGCCGATGTCGCCGCCGGCGAAGAACAGCGGCGAGACGACGTAGCTGTCGGTCGTGAAGGCCAGCCGGTCGCCGCGCGCCAGCAGGCCGGCCAGGCCGATGCGCGCCTGGTCCTCCAGGCTGCCGAGCCAGGGGTTGTCGAAGGCCGGGACGATCAGGCGTTCGATCAGCTCGTGCATCGCCCGGCCGCCACTGCCGTGGGCCAGCGTGATCGAGGCGTCGCGGATCCCGCCCATGGCCGGCTCAGGACGGCACGGCCACCGCCGCGGTCGACCGCTCGGGCATCGCGATGCGTGCGTACTGGTAGTGCGCCGCGCAGGCGCCTTCGCTCGACACCATCAGCGCGCCCAGCGGCGTGTCGGGCCGGCACAGGGTGCCGAACACCTTGCACTGCGGCGGCTTGATCACCCCCTTGAGCACCTCGCCGCACTGGCAGCTCTTGGGGTCGGCGATCTTCAGGTTCGGCACCGAGAAGCGCCGCTCGGCGTCGAAGGCCGCATAGGCCTCGCGCATGCGGATGCCGGAGTGGTCGATCGAGCCGAGGCCGCGCCATTCGAAGAACTCGCGCAGCTCGAACACGCGTGCGATCGCCTGCAGCGCCGGCGTATTGCCCGGCTCGGGCACGACGCGCCGGTACTGGTTCTCGATCTCGCTGCGGCCCTCGGCCAGTTGCAGGATCACCATCCACAGCGACTGCAGGATGTCCAGCGGTTCGAAGCCGGCGATGACGAGCGGCTTGCCATAGCGCCGCGCGATGAACTCGTAGGGCGTGCTGCCGATCACCATGCTCACGTGGCCCGGGCCAAGGAAGCCGTCGATCTGCAGGTCGGGCGAATCGAGGATGGCCTTGACGGTCGGGATGATGGTGATGTGGTTGCAGAACAGCGAGAAGTTGCGCACGCCCATCGCCTCGGCCTGCAGCACGGTGAGCGCGGTGCTGGGCATCGTGGTCTCGAAGCCGAGCGCGAAGAACACCACCTCGCGGTCGGGGTGGGCCTGCGCGAGCTTCAGGGCGTCGAGCGGCGAGTAGACGGTTCGCACGTCGGCGCCGTCGGCCTTGGCCTGCAGCAGGCTCTTCTTGGAGCCCGGCACGCGCATCGCATCGCCGAAGGTAGTCATGATGACCTGCGGGTGCTCGGCAATCGCCACGCAGTCGTCCACGCGGCCCATCGGCAGCACGCACACCGGGCAGCCCGGGCCGTGCACGAACTCGATGCTGGCCGGCAGCAGGTCCTTGAGGCCGTAGCGGAAGATGGTGTGGGTGTGGCCGCCGCAAACCTCCATCACCTGCAGCGGGCGTGCGGCGTGCGCCGCCAGGCCGTCCGCCAGGCGCGTGATCTCGGCCACCAGCGTGCGCGCCAGTGCCGGGTCGCGGAACTCGTCGGCGAATCTCATGACGGGCCCCGTTCCGGACCGCGGTCGTCGGCCAGCAGCGTGTGCGTCAGATCCCAGAGGATGTGATAAAGCGCCACATGCGTTTCCTGCACGCGGTGGATGCTGTCGGTCGGCACCACGAGGCAGCAGTCGACGTGGAGGCTCGTCGCCATCCGGCCGCCGTCGCCGCCGGCCAGGCCGATCGTCGTGGCCGAACGCTGCTTGGCCGCAGCGAAGGCCGCGAGCAGGTTCTCGGAGTTCCCGCTGGTCGAGATGCCGACCAGGCCGTCGTGCCGGGTCAGGCAGGCCATGACCTGGCGCGTGTACACGTGCTGGAAGCCGAGGTCGTTGCCCACCGCGGTGATCACGGCCATGTCCTGGCTCAGGTTGACGGCCGGCAGCGCCGGGCGGCCGGCGGTGATCGGGTGCTGGAACTCCACCGCCAGGTGCGCAGCATCGCAGCTGGAGCCGCCGTTGCCCATGGTGTAAAGCCGTCCGCCACCGCGGTAGCAGGCGGCGATCAGCCGTGCCGCATCGACGATGCGCAGCGCGTGGTCGGCAAAGAAGCGCTGCTTCACCGCCACGCTGTCGGCGGCCTTCTGGCGCACCGACTCCAGCAGCGCGCGCGTCATGGCGGCCGGATCGGCCGCGGCCCCGCCCAGGTGCGGGTAGAGGCCGGCGAGTTCCTGCTGGTTGCCCATTCCGACCTCAGCCGCTGGCCGGCACGGGGTGCGGCGCGGTGCCGGGCGCGGCGGGGGTGCCGCGCATCGCCTGCAGCTCGGCCTGCGCCTCGCCCAGCTGCTGCAGCAGCTCGAGCGTGAGGCGGGCCTCGGCCTCGTCGATGCGGCTCATCGCGAAGCCCACGTGCACCAGCACCCAGTCGCCCACGCAGGCCGCCACCGGGTGCCCGTCGTTCACGACGCAGGTGATGTTGACCTCGCGGCGCACGCCAAGCACCTCCACCATCGCGAGCTTGTTCGGCTCGCTGGTGATCGCGACGATCTGGCCGGGGATGCCTAGGCACATGGGGAGTCCTCCTGCTGACGCGGCAGCGCGCGCGCCGCGGCGACGACCGCCTGACCGAGCGCCAGCCCGCCGTCGTTGCACGGCAGCTGCCGGTGCGTGAGCACCTTGTAGCCCCGTGCCTGCAAGCTGGTGGAGACGCGTTCGAGCAGCAGCTTGTTCTGGAAGACGCCGCCACTCAGCGCCACGACGCGCAGCGGCGCCTCCTCGCGGTCGGCGCGCGCGAGTTGCCCGACCATCCTCACGATCACCTGCGCCAGGCCCTTGTGGAAGCGTGCGGCCATCACCGGCACCGGGGTGTCGAGGATCAGGTCGCCGAGCAGGGCGCTCCACATCGACAGCGGCTCGACGTAGGGAAGGCCGTTCTCCGGCAGCCGCGGGATGGCGAACGGGTAGCCCAGGGCATCGTCCTCGTGCGCCATCACCTCGGGGTCGGCCAGCGCTTCCATCTCGATCGCGCCCTGGCCCTCGTAGGCGGCACGTTCGCGGCACAGGCCCATCGCGGCGGCCACGGCGTCGAACAGCCGCCCGCAGGAGCTGGCGCGCGGCGAGTTGATCTGTCGGCGCAGCATCGCGTCGAGCAGCTCGCGCGGCTTCGCCGCAAGGAAGGCGTGGAGATCGAGCCCGGCGTAGTTCATCGCGAACGCGGGCCAGCCCATTTCCGACATCAGGTGGGCGTAGGTGTTGCGCCAGGGCTCGCGCATGGCCAGCTCGCCACCCAGCAGTGCGACCGGCTTGAAGCTGCCGCGCCGCTCGAACGCGCGGTAGTCGACCAGCCCGAACTCGCCGCCCCAGAGGCTGCCATCCTCGCCGTAGCCCAGGCCGTCGAGCGCCACGCCCAGCACCGGTCCGGCGGCCAGCGGCCAGCCGTTGTCGGCCAGGCAGGCGGCGAGATGGGCGTGGTGGTGGCCGACCTCGATGGCGTGGCGGCCGCTGCGCGTGGCCATTTCGTGCGCGAGCTTCGTCGACAGGTAGTCGGGGTGTCGGTCGCAGGCGTGCAGCGCCGGCGCGAAGCCGAAGAAGCCGGGCAGGTCGTGCAGCGCACGGCGGTAGTCGGCCTGCGTGGCGGCATCTTCCAGGTCACCGATGTGCTGTGACAGCAGGGCCCGGCCCGGCTGCAGCAGGCAGAAGGTGTTCTTCAGTTCGCCGCCATAGGCCAGCACCGGCGGTGCGGCCTCGAAGCCGGCCGGCAGCGCGATCGGCGCCGGCACCAGGCCGCGGGCACGCCGCAGCACGCGCCGCGCGCCCGCTGCCACGCGCATGACCGAGTCGTCGATGCGGCGGGCGATCGGGCGGTCGTGGTCGAGCACGAAATCGATCTGCCCGCCGAAGCGCCGCGCGAGTTCGTCCAGCGTGATGGCCTGCGGCTCGTCGCTGAGGTTGCCGCTGGTCAGCACGATGGGCCGGGTCATGCGGCGCAGCATCAGGTGATGCAGGCCGATGCTCGGCAGCATGAAGCCGAGGGTGTCGAGGCCCGGCGCCACCGCGTCGGCGATGGCGGGCTGTGGTGACGGGGCGGTGCGCCGCGCGAGCAGCACCACCGGTGCGGCGGGCGACTGCAGCAGGCGGGCCTCCGCATCGTCCACCCGGCACCATGCACGCACGGCGTCGACGCTGGCGGCCATCAGCGCGAAGGGCTTGCGCTCGCGCCGCTTGAGGTCGCGCAGGCGCTGCACGGCGTGCGCCTGCGTGGCGTCGCAGGCCAGCTGGTAGCCGCCCAGGCCCTTGATGGCCACGACCTGGCCCCTGGCGAGCAGGGTTCCAGCGGCGTCGCAATCGTCGAGGAAGGTGTAGCTGTCGAGCGCGAAGGCGCGGCCGTCGAGGCGGCGGAGCACGACCTTCGGGCCGCAGGCGTGGCAGGCGATCGGCTGGGCATGGAAGCGCCGGTCGGCGGGCGACTCGTACTCCGTGCGGCAGGCGGCGCACATCGGGTAGTCCGACATCGTGGTGCGGGCGCGGTCGTAGGGCACCCCGGTGACGAACGACAGCCGCGGGCCGCAGTGGGTGCAGTTGGTCAGCGGGTAGCGGAAGCGGCGCGCGAACGGGTCGCTCATCTCGGCGACGCAGTCGGCGCACATTGCCGCGTCGGCCGCGATGGCGGTCACCGCGGCATCGGCGCCGGCGGGCTGGCGGCTGCCGGCGCTGGCCGCGATGACGAAGCCCCCGCCCACGCCGGACGGCCGCGCGATCGGCACGCGTTCGATGGCCGCCACCTGCGCCAAGGGCGGCGCATCGCTGCGAAGGCGCTGCGCCAGCGCGTCGAGCCGTTCGCGGGGTGCGACCGCCACGATCAGCACGCCGTCGGCATCGTTGCTGACCGAGCCGTGAACCTGCAGTTCGTTCGCGAGCCGCCACACCGTCGGCCGGAACCCGACGCCCTGCACGGTGCCGCGAACGCGGATGCGTTCGGCCACGACTGGCGCGTCCTCGGATTGCGCGGTGGTGGTGCTCATGGGCAATGCACCGTGTCGTGCAGCGGCCAGAGCAGCACGCGGTTGTTGCCGGAATCGGCGACCAGCAGCTGCGTGCCCTGCACCGCGACGCAGTAGGGCCAGCAGACGCTGTCGCGGGCCGCCGGCCGCCAGCGGTTGTCGCCCTTGCTTTGCCAGTCGGGTTGGGCGGCGAGCGCGCGGGCGGGCACGCCGTCGCGACGCAGGTCGGCGATGCACCACGCCAGCAGGCGCGAGTTGGCGGTGTCGGCGACGACCAGCCGGTCACCTGCCACGACCGCGCCATAGGGCATGTTGAGGCTGTCGGCATCGGGGTCGTAGTGGCCGCGGTTGTGCCCCACGGCCTCGGCGTTTGCCTGCCCGACGATGAGATCGCAGGGCGCGTGCTGCCGCGTCGGCGGGCCGCGCCACAGCATCAGGCGGTTGTTGCCGGCGTCGGCCACGCACAGCCCGCCGGCGGGGAAGCTGAGGGCGTGCGGCCAGCGCATGCCGGCCGCGCCCGGGGCGCACCCGGCGTTCTCGTCGCGGTGCGTGAAGTCGGGCTGGCCGAGCACCAACTCCGCGGCCTCGCCGTGGCGCTGTGGCAGACCCGCCCAGCGCAGCACGCGCCGGTTGCCGGTGTCGGCCACCCACAGGTGCGTGCCGTCCCAGGCCACGCAGTAGGGCCAGAACAGCGTGTCGGCACGCGGTGTGGCCAGGCCGCGGTTCGGATCGCCGTCGCGGAAGTGCGGCTGGCCCAGGACCACGTCGGGCGGCGACTGCGAGCGCTGCGGCCGCTGCTGCCAGATCAGCACCCGGTGGTTCCAGGCGTCGGCGACGGCCAGGCTGCGACCGTCGGTGCCGCAGGCGCAGAGGCCGGTCGGCACATTCATGCCCAGCGCGTCGACCGTACCGCGTGCGTTGCGGCCTTCGCGGTCGAAGTCGGGCTGGCCGAGCAGCCAGTCGGCGTCCGCGGCATCGGCGTCCGGCAACCGGTGCCAGCCGAGCACGCGGTGGTGGCCGGTGTCGCACACCCACAGCGAGCCGTCGCCGGCAGCGCACACGCCGCGGGGTCCGAACATCGTTCGCGCCGAGGGCCGCACCGGCCGGGCGAGTGCCGCGGGGTCGCCCGTCGCACCGAGGATGACGCGTGCACCGCGCGCGTCGAGCAGTGGGCGGCTCGGCGGCGCAGCTGGCAGAGGCCGCCGGGCGGCCGGCGCGAGCGAGACCCGGGTGATGACCGTGCTCGTGTCCATGGCCTTCGCTCGGTGGGGATCAGCGGCGCACCCGCACGAATACGCGCTCGCCGACCACCTTGACCGCATGGACCGCGAGCTGGACCTCGGGCACGGTCAGGCATTCGCCGGTGTCGAGCCGGTACGCGAAGCCGTGGTGCGGACAGTGAAGGCGGCCGCTCTCGACCACGCCGCCGTCGAGCGGCATGCCCAGGTGGGCGCAGGCGTTGTCGTAGCAGGCCACGCTGTCGCCGTGCCGGTACAGCAGCAGCTCGCGGCCTTCGGCTGCGCGGGTGACGATGTCGCCGTCGCGCAGCTCGTCGAGCCGGCACAGGTCTTCCCAGCCGCTGTCGTGCGGGCGCGCGAAGGGGCTGACGAAGTGCAGCACCTGGGCGCCGTTCTTCGCGCCCGTGCTGTGTTCGGCGGCGCCGCGACTGACGCGCGCGACCGTGCGGATCTCGGGGCAGTGCGCGCGGATGGATTTCTCGACACCCTCGCTCAACGTCTCGCCGGACGAGGGGCAGGACTGGCAGGCGCCGACCAGGCGCACCTCCACCGTGTCCGGCGGCCGGACCGCGACCAGCTCGACATCGCCGCCATGCGTCGCGAGGAAGGGGCGCACCTCGTCGAGCGCGCGGGCGACGCGCTCCTCCAGCGGCGCCTTCACCACGCCGTGGAAGCGCAGCACCTGGTAGACCAGCGGATCGCGCACCGCACGGTGCAGCAACGGCGCGGCGGCCGGATCGTCCTTCAGCGCGCGGATGAGGCGACGGAAGGCCTCGGCGTTGAGGTCCTCGATGCCGCTCTTGATTGCGGCGAGCACGCGTTGCTGCGCCTCGTCCCAGCCCTGCGTCAGGGCCTCGAGACTCGCCAGCTCGCCCGCGCGACGCGCCAGCTCGGCGGCCGATTGCGTGTGCAGGACGTCGGTGTCGGACATGAGGCTCGCCTTCTGGCACGCGCTCAGGCGTACTTGAGGTCCTTGAACAGCAGCGGCTGCAGCGCGCCGCCGACCAGCGCAGTGACCACCACCCCGACCAGCGGTGAGACCCACCAGCCCAGCGCCAGCATCAGCGCGAGGCTGACGGCGAAGCCCTTGAGCCACTGCGTCAGCACCGCGCGGCCGTCGCGGAACAGCTTGCCGGCGAGGAACAGGCGCACCGAGTTGATGAACATGTCGAGCATGGCGAGCCTCCTCAGCGTGCGAAGTACAGCACCAGCAGGCCGACCAGGCAGGCCGGCCAGGCCGCGGTGGGACCGAAGAAGGCGCCCATCAGCGCGGCCAGTTCCCGCCCCAGCGCCTCGGTGCCGATCTTCATGCCGCTGGCGGCGCCTCCGATCAGCGCCAGCGCCAGCGCCAGCAGCAGCAGTCCGATCAAGTGGATGGCGGTCATGGGGCCTCCTCGGGGTGGGTGGACGGGGCTCAGCTGGCGTGCGTGCGCCGGAGGCCGAGATCGATCTCGATCTCGCTGGCGGCCTGCGCCATCAGCGCGGCCTTGTCGGCCTCGCCGTGGCGCGCGAACAGCGCGCCGGCCTCGCGCACCAGCGCCAGCGCATCGATCAGCGGATCGCTCAGGTCGGCCTGCGACACGTCGCGCGCTGCGTCCTGCTCGAGGCGGCGCAGCACGTTGGCCTTGTTCGCGATGGTGTTGGCGTAGGCCAGCGGCGTGTCGTGCGGCGTGCGCACGCGCAGCGCCTCGTCGTAGGCGGCCAGCGCGCGCAGGTGGTTCTCGAGCACGTGGCTGGTGGTCGCGACCTGCAGCGCGTTGCCGAGGTTGTTCTGGATCATCGCGTACTCGCTCGGGTGATCGACGAGATTGACGACCTTCAGCACCTCCTCGAAGGACTGCACTGCGAGCGCCTCGCGCAGGCGGCCGCGTTCGTCGGTGGCGGGGATGGCGAGGTAGGCGACCGCGAGGTTGTTGTGCAGGATCGCGAACTCCTGCGGATGGTCCGCGCGGGTGAAGACGCGCAGCGCGCGCAGGTAGGCATTGATCGCGTCCTGGATGCGGGCACGGCCCGAGCCCGACAGCGCCTGCAGCACCAGGCCCAGGTTGAGCTCGACCTCGGCGGCTTCGGCCGCGCTGCCCTCGGCCTGGAGCACCGGCAGGGCCGTCTGCAGGCGCATCAATGCCTGCTCGAGGTGTTCGTTCGAGCGATCATCGTCCAGGTCGGGCAGGGCCTGCAGCGCGGTGCCGAGCCGAGCGGCGATGCGGGCCCTCTGCAGCGCGCCCGGCGCCAGGTCGAGCGCCAGTTCGTAGAGATGCACGGCATCGGCGATCTGCTGCGCGGACTGCGGCCGCTGCTGCAATCCCATCGCGATCTCCATCAGCATCTCGGCACGATCCTGCGGTGGCGCATCGGTGTCGTCGGCCGCGTTCAGGGCCGCTTGCAATTGCGTCTGCAACAGGGTCTGCATCGCGTACCTCCAGGGGCGGGAGATCGATGCAGATCAATCTAGGCCGGTGCGCAACGGCGGTCAAGAAGGTATGCGAGTGCAAAGAATGTATGCATCTCAAGGAGGCCGTTCGGAATGTTCCTGTTGCAGTGACAAGCACTCGCGATGCACCGCGGGCGCGGCCGGCTCAGTCCGTCACGATCAGACCCTCGATCCACAGCGCGCCCTCGTCGGGCGACCAGTGCACGCGGTAGTCGCGTGCGGGGTCACCGTCGCCGTGTCCGCAGCGCACCAGCAGGTCGGGGGCCAGCAGCACGCGATCGCCGGCCAGGTTGCGTTGCTTGAGCAGCAGGCCACCGGCCATCGGCCCGGTCAGCGGGACCAGCAGTACGCGGCCCTCGCGCACGAGCAGTGCGGCCGTGGCGGCCGCGGCGAGATGCTGGTCGTACGTGGCGCGCGGTATCAGGAGGCGGCCGTTGCCGGCGCGCACCGTGAGACTCATGGCAGCTTGCCGGCGGCGGCCGGCGCGCAACCGCGGATCGCGTCGACGATGTGGCCGACCACGGTCTCGACCGCGGCCCGCACGGGCATGCTGAGTTCGGTACCGAGGTCCAGCGAGGCGGCTTCGACGAGGTAGACGGTCACGTCGGCGGGAAAGTCGGCGCCGAGGATGCGCCGACCGGCGTGCACCGCATGGTCCCAGCGGAAGTCGTGCAGGCTGTAGGCGGGCGTGTGCGCGCGACCGATCTCCGAGCCGGGCAGGCGGAAGATCGCGCCGGGCGTCGAGCCCGAGCGGCATGCGTCGACGATCACCAGTTGCCGGGCCCCGCGGGCCTGGAACATGACCTCCATGCCGCCGGTGCCGGCATCGAACAGCCGCAGATCGGCGGGCAGGTCGTCGCGGAAACGCTCGCGCAGGCACTGCACGACGCGGACCCCGGCCGCGTCGTCGCTGCGGTTGAGGTTGCCGCAGCCGATGATGACGCGCATGCGGGCCGCCTCGCGGACCGTCAGCCGGGCCGGGCGCGGCGGCGGGGCGGGTTCAGATGCGCCACAGCCTGCACCACCATTCGGGCTCCACGGGCACGGCCAGCTCCGGCAGGTCGCACCACTTGCGATGCACCAGGTAGTACATGCACTCCTGGCAGCGCATCTGGTCCGGGCCGTAGGGCTGGTCGACGAAACCGCTGAGCACCAGCTTGCCTTGCAGGTCCCCGGCCGGCAGTTCACGCAACTGGGCGAGCAGCAGGCCGAACTCGCGGTCGTTCTCCGGGAACGGTTCGGTCTGCGTCTTCAGGCCGCTCGCCATCAGCGCACCGATCTGCTCGCGCAAGGTGTCGTCTTCGGTCTTGGACATCGTGTCTTGCTCCCCTGCAGGCGGGCCGCCCCGCACTTTCCGCGGTTTGCGCGCCCGGCAGGCCCTCAGCCGATCCGAAAGCGCGCCAGCTCGTCTCCGGTCTTGGCATCGTGCGCATGGACGGTGCACACCAGGCATGAATCGAAGGACCGCGCCACATGACCCACCTCGACCGGGTCGGCGGCATCGGCGATGGGCGCGCCGATCAGCGCCTCCTCGATCGGGCCGCGCCGCTGCGCGCCGTCGCGCGGACCCACGTTCCAGGTGGTCGGGGCGATGATCTGGTAGTTCTTGATCTTGCCATCCTTCACGTCGATCCAGTGACACAGGGCCCCGCGTATGGCCTCGGTGGCGCCCCAGCCACGGCCGTCACGCTCCTTGGGCTTGACGTACCACGGGTCGCTCAGCTTGAACTCGCGCAGGCAGCGCTCGGCCTGGCGGTAGAGCTTGATGGTCTCGTGCATGCGGGCGATCTGCCGCAGGTGCAGGCTGGCGCCGCCCATCTGCTTGAACATGTCGAGGATCAGCGGGTCGTGATGCTGCCAGCGCTCGCCGTGCTGGCCACCCGCCACCAGCTGCCGCGCGAACGGCCCCGCCTCGAGCCGGCCGAAATCGGCGTGCGAGACCGCGGAGGCCCACGAGTACTTGGCGGAGAAATCGCGGTCGTTCTTCTGTACCGGCTTCGTGGTGCGGTCGAACGGGTGCTGGTCGGCGACGCCCTCGTCGTACCACGCGTGGCTGAGGTTCTCGCGCGTGAACTTCTGGTCCATCAGCACGTGCGTGTCGCTCGCCGCGTCGTACACGCCGCTCTTCATGATGAGCGCGGCGTTGCGCGAATCGATGGTCGGCTTCTGGTACTTGTCCTCGTGCGGCAGATAGCCCCAGGAGACGTACTTGCCGACGCCGCCGCCGTACTGGTGCAGGCCCACGTCGAGGCCCATGCGCCAGTAGAAGCCGAGATCGGAGTTGGCGTGGGCCGGCGATTCGTCGAGCCAGGTGAGGAAGTCCTCGTGCGACTTGATCTGCTCGTAGCGTTCGAGCGTGCAGCCTAGCCAGCACGGCTCCAGCCAGTTGACCTTGAAGTACTCGAGGATCGCCCAGGCACGGGTGACGTCGGTGAGCGTCGGCGCGCACATCACGCCGCCCGGCACCATGTAGCTCGAGTGCGGCCACTGGCCGCCGAGCAGCGCGTAGATCTCGACCGGCTTGCCGGAGATCGTGACGCCGAGCTCGTAGGAGCTGCCGGTGAAGGGGGCGAAGCGCCGGCAGGCCTCTTCGTAGAACTTGCTGCCGCGGTACTTCTTGTTCGTCAGGTCGATCGCGTACAGGCCGTAGAAGTAGCGCGGCTGGCTCTGCAGGCTCTCGACGATCTGGCCGAGGTTGCGTGCCAGGATCGCGTTGCGCGGGACCTCGGTGCCCCAGGCGGTGTCGAGGGCCCAGGCTGCGCAGGTCAGGTGCGAGGCGCCGCAGATGCCGCAGGCTCGCGGTGTGACCACCAAGCCGGCCTGCGGGTCCTTGTCGCGCAGGATGACTTCGAAGCCGCGGAACAGTTCGGCCTGCGTCCACGCATTGGTGACGTGGCCGTCCTGGATCTCGACGCGGATGTCGAGATCGCCTTCGACGCGGCCGACCGGAGAGATGTCGAGTGTCTGGACTGATGACATGGTGCGTGCTCCTCTGGGTCAGACGACGAAGATATCTTTCTCGGCCCAGGGCGGTGCGGCGTTCTTGGCCGCGGCGGTGAGCGAGATGTAGCCCTTCTTGTCCACGCCCAGCGGCAGGTCCTTGGGCACGCCCATCACGGTCTGGGTCTTGAACACCGTGCCGGGTGCCAGGTCGAAGAACGGGAACTCGGGTTCGGTGCAGCCCATGCAGGGCATGCCGGCGCGCGTCTTCGACGACTGCCGGTTCCAGAGGATGCGGTTGCATGGCGAATGCGTCATCGGCCCGCGGCAGCCGAGGTCGTAGAACAGGCAGCCCTTGCGCTGGCCGAACTCGGTGGCGCTCACCTTGTAGGCGAAGTGCATGTTGCGGGTGCAGCCGGTCTGGGTGAAGCTCTGGAAGAAGGTCTTCGGACGCTGGAATTCGTCGAGGCCGATGTCGCCGGCGCGGCCGGTGGCGATGGCGACCACGATCTGCGTGATCCAGTCCGGGTGCGCCGGGCACCCCGGGACGTTGACGACCGGCAGGCCGGACTTGGAGACCCAGTTCTTGCCCAGGAAGCCGCCGTGGTTGCGCTTGAGGAACTGCAGTCCCTGCGAGTCGCTCGGGTTCGGGGCGGTGGCCGGGATGCCGCCCCAGGTGGCGCAGTCGCCGATGGCGACGACGAACTTCGAGGCGTTCGCGAGCTCCTGGACCCACTGCTTCATCGGGCGCCCGGCGAAGCGGTTCCATTCGCCGCTGCCGTTGGGCGCGTTGACCACCGTGCCCTCGAACACGAACACGTCGAGAGGGATGGCGCCGGACACGCAGTCGCGCAGCAGCTTCTGCAGGTTGTCGCCGAGTTCCAGCCCCAACGAAGGGTGCCAGAGGATGTTGATGCCGAAGTCGGTCACCAGATCGCAGGCGCTCGGTTCCTCGGCGTTGAGGAAGGACATCGTGTTGCCCGAACACGCACCGCCCTGGAGCCACAGTAGGTTGGCCATCAGCTGTCTCCTCTTGCTTGCCACGAAGGAACTCGAAGCGGGCCGGATCGCGCGGCAGGCGCGTCGGGGCGCTTCACCCGTCGTCTGCAGATGCATCGCACGTGCCACTTCGGGCACGTTGCGGGTTAGTCCCTGATTTCCCGGGCGTCGGCCCGGTGCGGCGCGCTGCGGGCAGCGCCCGGCTGGCTGCCAAGCAGGTTTGCAGCGGACCCCAATGACAAACCTGCTTTGCAGTGAGCGCCCTGCGCGCCGGCGCTGGCGGGGCCGCGCCGCGTCAGGCGCTCAGCCGTGCCGGTTGCCGCAGCGCGGGCACTGCGCCTCGAGGCTGTGGCCGTACCACAGGCCCTCGCAGCGGCTGCACCAGTGGCCGTTGAGTTGGTTGTCGGCCAGGCCCAGTTGCCGCGCCAGCGGCGTGATGCCGAGCTCCGCACGGCCCCCTGGGGCCCGCGGCGGTGCAACCTTCGACTGCGGAAAGCGCAGCACGCGGGCGCTGCGGCGGGGCGGGGTGGCGTCGTCGCGGTCCATCGAGGCCTCGGGTCACGCGAGGCCCGGTTCGATCGAGCGGCGGATGCTGTAGCGCTTGAGCTTGTTCGCGAGCCCCACGCGCGACAGCCCGAGTTCCTCTGACGCTCGTGTGTGATTCCAGTGGTGACGTTCGAGCGCGGCACGCACCAGGGCCACTTCGAGCTGCTCGACACGTTCCTTCAAGGTCTGGCCGTCGAGCGTGACCGGGGCGCCGCCGCCGTGATGCGTCCGCGGCCTGGCGCGCGCGATCTCCGGGGACAGGTGCTGCACGGTGATGAACTCGCCGTCCTCCAGCGTCGCCACCGTGCGGCGGATCTCGTTCTCGAGTTCTCGCACGTTGCCGGGGAACGGGTAGGCGCGCAGTTTCTGCTGTGCCAGGCTCGCCACGCCCGGCGTCCTGCGACCGAACACCTCGCAGTACTTGGTGATCAGGAACTCGGTCAGGACCGGGATGTCGTCGGGCCGCTCACGCAGCGGCGGGATCGAGATCTCGAAGCCCTTGAGCCGGTAGTACAGATCGCGGCGGAACCGGCCTTCGTCGACCAGCTGCCGTACCGGCCGGTTGCTCGCCGCGATGATGCGCACGTTGGTCTGCTTGACGCGGTCGCTGCCGATCGGCTTGACTTCGCCGTCCTGCAGGAAGCGCAGCAGGGCCACCTGCACGGCGGGCGAGATGTCGGAGATCTCGTCGAGGAACACCGTGCCCTTGTCGGCAGCGACGAACAGGCCGAGCCGGTCGCTGATGGCGCCGGAGAACGCGCCGCGCGTGTGCCCGAACAGTTCGGACAGCAGCAGATCCTCGGCGATCGCGCCGCAGTTCTGCGCCATGAACAGCTGGTGCTGGCGCGGACTGAACAGGTGGATGGCCTTGGCGAGCAGTTCCTTGCCCGTGCCGGTCTCGCCCTCCAGCAGCACCGGCAGGTCGGTGGTGGCGGCCTTGCGCGCCGTGTTGCAGACCGCGGCCATCTTCTCGCTCGCGAACACCAGCTTGTCGAAGCGGTAGGTCTGCTGCAGCGCGAGCGTCATGTGGTCGTTCTCACGCCGGATCACCGCGTCGGCGAATTTCAGCTCGCGGCTCAGGTAGCGATGGATGCGTGCCAGCTCCCGGCTCTCGAGCGCGCGCGCGAGGATCAGCGACAGCTGCTCGGGCTCGAACGGCGTGGTGACGACCTGGTAGACCGCCGCCTCGTTGATCGCCTTGGCCATCTCCTCGCGGCGCGCGCTCTGCAGCGCGAGCACGCGCACCGCGTGCGGATGCTCGATGCGCATCTGCTGCAGCAGGTCGACGCCCCGGCCGTCCTCGAGCTGCTGTTCGCACACCACCACGTCGGGCAGGCGCTTCAGCATCAGCCGCGCCACATCGGCCGCCCGCGGCGCATGCAGCACCACGTACTGGCGCGCGAGGTCGCGCTGCAGCGCGCGCTCGGCGAGCACCTCGGTACCGACGAGGAAGACACAGAACTCGGGTCCTGCCGACATGCCCAGCCCGTTTGCGTGGTGACCGGATCATTGTCGGCATCGGCCGCGCCGCTGTAAACGGCAGGCCCGTGGCGCAGCAGGGCAATCGGCACCGGAAGGCAGCGGGACCGCGCCGCCGACGCGCGGTCAGTCCGGCCCGGCCGGGATCGACAGGGCCGCGGCGACCGCCGCGACGCGCTGTCGGTGGATGGCCGTGCCCACCGCCGGCCCGCTTTCGCCGCGCGCTGCCGCGGCGGCCGCGACCTGCGCCGTGTCGACGGTGCGCGCCGCAACGAGCGCGGCCGCCAGCCGCGGCGACGGCGCATAGGTCGTGTCCTCGTAGCCGAGCCGCCCGCGCGCGTCGCACTCGCAGGCCAGCAGCACCTCGTGGAAGCGCGCCGGCTTGCGGAAGGCGTCGCAGCGCTCGAGCAGGCGCACCAGCGCGGCGGCGCCGAACTCGCCGCTGCGGTGCACGTTGCCGTGTTCGCGCGCCACCACGTCGGCGAGTTCGCGGCAGTCGGTCGGCACGCGCAGTCGCTCGTTCAGCCCTCGCAGCAGCGCCACGCTGCGCTGCTCGTGGCCGATGTGCCGCGGCAGCAGCTCGGCCGGGGTGTTGCCCTTGCCGAGGTCGTGGCCGAGGCAGGCGTAGCGCACCGTCAACGGCGCGTCGAGCCGCGCACTCATGTCCAGCACCATCATCAGGTGCACGCCGGTGTCCACCTCGGGGTGGTGTTCGGCGCGCTGCGGCACGCCCCACAGCCGCGCGACCTCGGGCAGCAGCCGCTGCAGTGCGCCGCATTCGCGCAGCAGCTCGAACATGCGCGACGGGCGCGGCTCCATCAGGCCGCGCGCGAGCTCCTGCCACACGCGCTCAGGGACGAGGTGGTCGACCTCGCCGCCGTCGACCATGCCGCGCATCAGGGCCAGCGTCTCGGGTGCGACGGAAAAGCCATCGAAGCGTGCCGCGAAGCGTGCGACCCGCAGGATGCGCACCGGGTCCTCGGCGAAGGCCGGCGACACGTGGCGCAGCACGTGGGCTGCCAGGTCGCGCTGGCCGCCGTAGGGGTCGATCAGCGTGCCGTCGGCCGCGCGGGCGATAGCGTTGATGGTCAGGTCGCGCCGCGCCAGGTCCTGTTCCAGCGTCACGTCCGGCGCGGCGTGGAAGCTGAAGCCGTGATAGCCCGGACCGGTCTTGCGTTCGGAGCGTGCGAGTGCGTACTCCTCGTGCGTCTGCGGGTGCAGGAAGACCGGGAAGTCGCGTCCGACCGGCAGGAAGCCGGCGTCGAGCATCCGCTGCGGCGTGCTGCCGACGACCACCCAATCCCGGTCTCGGCCGGCGATTCCCAGCAGTTCGTCACGGACGGCGCCGCCGACAACAAAAACTTGAGCGTCCTGTGGCGCTGTGGCGACGAAATGAACCCCTTGTTCGGGGGGTGAACCTTGAGTCACGGGGTACCGCTCAAAAGACCGTGCGCATACAAATGGAAACAGCGAGATGCGGCCTCTCCGACGCCAAAAGCGTCACCGCCGCAAAAGCATCTTAAACAGGGAAATGTCATGTTCATCAAACCGCTACTGGCCGCCGTGGTGCTCGCAGGTGCTCTCGCACCGAGTTTCGCCGACCAGAAGTCCAAACCGGCAGCTGCGGTCCAGCCGGTCGAAAGCGAAACGGTCCTGAGCGCCGCCGCGCCGGCTTCCGAGCCCAGCAATCTCGCGTTGATGCTGGCCGCCGTGGGCGTGCTCGGTTTCGTGGCGCACCGCCGCGGCCGTCACCGCTGAGCGCGCTTCAGGCAGCGCAACGACAACGGGCCTTCGGGCCCGTTTCTCATGGAGCGTCCGCGGCGTCCGTCCGGGACTGGCGGTACGGCTCCTCGAAGTCCAGGAACTCCTGCTCGGCCAGGGCCTCGGCCACCCAGGCCTGCATGCCGGGCAGCGCGAACACCGCGTCGATGTAGGCCGCGGCAATGGGCGGCACCGGCAGTCCGTAGGTTCTCAGCCGGCTGCACACCGGCGCGAAGTAGGCGTCGGCGATGGTGAAGCGGCCGAACAGCAGTGGGCCGCCGTGCGTGCCCAGCAGCTCCGACCACAGCTCGACGATGCGCCGGAGGTCGGCCCGCAGCCCGGGCTGCTCCTGCAGCAGGCGGGCGCCCACATCGGGCAAGCGGGCCTCGACGTTGAGCGGGCAGTGGCTGCGCAGCGCGCCGAAGCCGGCGTGCATTTCGGCGCAGACGCTGCGGGCCCGGGCACGCGCCTTCGGATCGGCCGGCCACAGGCCCGCCTGCGGGAACTTCTCGGCCAGGTACTCGGCGATCGCCAGCGTGTCCCAGACCACGAAACCGTCGTCTTCGATCAGCACCGGCACCTTGCCGGCCGGGGTGTGCCGGGCCAGCGCCTGCTGGAACTTCGAATCGGCCGCCAGGCTGTCGAAGCGGATCATCACTTCCTCGAAGGGGATGCCGGCCTGGCGCATCAGCACCCAGGGCCGCAGCGACCACGACGAGTAGTTCTTGTTGCCGATCACGAGCTGCATGGGGCCTCCTGTGGCCTCGATGCTAGCGGGACGCCACGCATCCCGGCTTGCATTCGCTGCATCGGATTGATGCACGCCCGCGGGTGTTGCCGGGTGGGCGCTTCAGTGCCGTCGGGCCAGCGCGCGAAACCCGTCGAGCCGCGCCGGGCCGCGCCCGGGGCTCAGGTAGCTCGGCCCGATCGCCTCCAGCGCCGCCGGCGTGATGCCGAGCGCCTGCAGCCCGGGCAGGCTGCCGCTGGCCACGTTGGGCACGCGCATCGACGCCAGGTTGTCGGCCGACATCAAGGGCGTGCCGGGCAGCAGCGCGAGCAGGGCGGCCTGGGCGCGGCCCAGCGCGTCGGGCAGCGGCAGCACGGGCCGCGCGTGGCCCGACCAGCGGCCGGCGAGCCGCACCAGTTCGGCCAGCGTGTAGACATTCGGCCCGACGCACTCCACCACCTCGGGCACGGCCGACGGTGCCACCAGACTGCGCACGATCGCTGCGGCCACGTCCTCGACCCACACCGGCTGGAACTTCGCGTCGGCGCCCGCCAGCGGCATCAGCGGGAACACCGACTGCAACAGCGCGAACAGGTTCAGGAAGCGGTCGCCCGACCCGAAGATGACCGACGGCCGCAGCACCGTGAGGTCGAGCCCGGCCACGCTCAGCGCCGCCTCGCCGGCGGCCTTGGAGCGCAGGTAGTTCGAGGGCGCGTCGGCCGTGGCGCCGAGAGCGCTCACGTGCACCACGCGCGGGACGCCGGCCACCTTGCAGGCGCGCGCCAGCCGCTGCGGCAGCGCGACGTGCACCCGCTCGAACTCGGCGGCGCTGCCGTGCAGGATCGCCACCAGATTGATCACCGCGTCGCGGCCGAACAGCAGCCGCGTCAGCCGCCCGTCGTCGTGGAGGTCGGTCTCGACCAGCTCGACGGTCGGCAGCATCGCCAGCCGCTTGGCGCGCTCGGCGCGACGGGTCGGTACCGTGAGGCGGGCGCCTGCTGCACCGAAGTGCGCGACGAGCTTCTCGCACAAGGCACTGCCGACGAAGCCGGTGCCACCGAGGATCAGCAGGTTCTTCATGGGGCAGGCTCTGTCAGGGCAGCTCGCGCTCGGCCGGATCGGCCGCGCCGGCGTGCGGGCCGATCGCGGTGCCCAGCCGCGCGCGCAGCGACTGCGGCTGGCCGCTCAGCAGCGCGGCGTAGTCGGTGGCGTTGGAGAGCACCTTCTTCACGTAGTCGCGCGTCTCGGTGAAGGGAATGTTCTCGGCCCAGGCCGCCGCGTCCAGCGACGGCCCTTCGCGCCACTTGCGCGGCCGGTTCGGGCCGGCGTTGTAGCCGGCCGCGGCCATGGCCTGCGAGCCGTCGAAGCTGTCGAGCACCATCTTCAGGTAGCCGGTGCCGAGCCGCAGGTTGGTGCCGTGCTCGGTGATGCGGTCGTGCGTGTAGTCGATGCCCAGCTTGCGGGCGGTCCACTTGGCGGTGGCCGGCATCAGCTGCATCAGCCCCGAGGCGCCGACCGACGAACGCGCGCTGGTGATGAAGCGCGATTCCTGGCGGATCAGGCCGTAGACGTAGGCCGGGTCCAGCCCCGCCTCGCGTGCGCGCGCCACCACGTCGCTGCGGTAGGGTGTGGGGAAGCGCTGTGCCATGTCGACCTGCTCGCGGGTGCGCTCGCTGGTGTTGATGCAACGGTCCCACACCTGACGCTCGCAGGCCAGCTGCGCGGCGGCCAGCAGCTCGCGCTCGCTCATGCCGAACAGCGAGAAGTTCCACTCGCGCACGCCTTCGCTGCGCAGGTCGAGCTCGATCAGCAGCAGCGCGCGCTTCAGGCCGGGGTGCTGGGCCGCGGCGTTGCGCTCCTCGGGCGTGAGCGGCGCCGGTGCGGCGGGCAAAACCAGCGGTTGCCCGAGGTCTTCCATGGCCAGCTTGCCGTAGAAGTGCAGCGGACTCGCGATCGACGCGAGCAGCTCGCGCGCCTGCGCACCCAGCGCGACGCCGTCCTGGCTGCTGCCAGCCAGCGCCTGCAGCGCGCGCGCCTTCCAGTAGATCCACGCGGGCTCGCGCTGCTCGCTGCTGCTCATCGCGGTGACGGCCTGCATCACCTGCTGCCAGCGACCCGCGCCGTTGTTGGCGCGCAGCGCGGCGCGCAGCTTCCACGCCAGCGTGTCGTCGGGCAGCGCCACGTCGACGTTGCCGGTGCGCGTCAGCTCGGCACGCTGGAAGTGGTCGGAGGCGCTGTTGCTGAGCTTGAGCGCCGCCTGCTTGCCGATGCTGGCCCAGACCCACGCGGACAGGTCGGCCGGCAGCCGCGCCGACCAGCGATCGTTCATCGCGGTGGCCGCCACGTCGGGGTCGTTCGCGGCGCTGCGGATCAGCGCCAGCGCGGTCAGCTCGCTGGCACCGCGGCCCTGCGTCGCGGCCTTGCGCGTCAGGTAGCGCTGCGGGTTGTCGCTCAGTTCGCCGACCGCATTGGCCGTGTCGTCGCCCAGCAGCGCGGCGGCCTGGCGGGCCATGCGGGGGCGGTTGGCCTCGACCGCCAGCCGCGTCTTGCGCCAGACGTCGTCGCGGCCGATCCGCTTGGCATCGAACAGCGTGCTGGCCAGCAGCGCGCAGCCGTCGTCGGCATCGCGTTGCGCGAACCAGGCGGCGCGGGCGTCGTCCGTCACGTCCTGGCCATCGAGGTGCCGCGTCAGCAGCGCGTAGCAGCGCACCTCGCGATCGTCGTCGAGCTTGAAGCGCGGGTATTCCGCGCGGAAGTTGCCCCAGTCGCGACGGCGGCCCAGCTCGAGCAGCCAGTCGTTGCGCAGCCGGTCCTCGAGGTAGGTGCCGGGCCAGCGCGCATAGAAGGCATTCATCTCGTCCTGTTGCGCGTCGGCGAGGCGGTTGCCGAGCTCCCAGTAGTCGGGCCACATCGCGAGCGGGTGGTTCGCGGCCAGCGCCGCCGCACGCGTGGCCGCCAGGCGCGGCTTGTCGCGCTTGCGCAGTGCCTCGCGGGCTTCGAGAACCGTGTCGTTGGCGGTCTGTGCGGCGACCGGCGCGGAGGGCAAGGCCAGGGCCCCGGTGATCGCGGCGAGGGCGACCGCGCGGAGCAGGATGTGGCAGCGGAGGGGTGTCGAAGTCTGCAGGGTCATGCCACGGAGGGAGCCGTCACGATGGGCTTCGGTTCCACTCGAATTTTACGCAGTCACCGAACGCGTGCATCCGACATGCTGCCGAGTGCAGGGTCAATCGAGCTCGGTCTCGCCGATGGCCTGGCGCGTCGACGCGCCCTGCGCCTGCACCCAGCTCGCGAAGCGCTGGACCTCCGCGCGATCCCGCTTGCTGCCGGCGATGATCAGCCAGTAGCTGTAGGGGCTGCGGGTGCGGAAGGCCGGCCCGAAGGGTTCCACCAGTTCGCCGCGCGCCAGCGACTCGTCGACCAGCGCCAGCCGGGCCAGCGCGATGCCCTGGCCGGCCAGCGCAGCCTGCACCTGCTGGTAGGTGAAGTTCAGGTAGATCCAGCGTCGCGGCTCCAGCGCAGGCAGGGCCTGCACCGCCAGCCAGTGCCGCCAGCTGACGAACTGGGTGCTCGCCTGCAGGCTGTCTTCCTCCAGCAGCGTGTGCAGCGCCAGGTCGGCCGGTGTGCGCAGCGGCGGCGCGGCGCCGCTCGCGGCCTGCTCCAGCAGCCGCGGGCTCGCCACCGGCGTCAGCGTCTCGCCGAACAGCCGCACGGCGCCGGCCGGGGCACGCTGCGCGCTGCAGTAGCGGATCACGATCTCGACCTCGGGGTCGTCCAGGTCGGCCAGCCGGTCGTTGGCGTCGATGCGGATGTCGAGGTCGGGGTGGTCGCGCTGGTAGGCCTCGATGCGCGGCAGCAGCCACAGCGAGGCGAACGACGGGAAGGTGTTGAGGTTCACGCCGCGCCGGCCGCGCGCGCTGCGGATCTGGCGCACGCCGGCATCGAGCCGCTCCAGCGCCGGCGTCACGGCGGCGAGCAGCGCGACACCGTCGCCGGTGAGGGCGACGCTGCGCGTGCCGCGGGTGAACAGCGAGCTGCCGACCTCGTCCTCGAGCGACTGGATCTGGCGGCTGATGGCCGGCTGCGTGAGGTGCAGTTCCTCGGCCGCGGCCCGGAAGCTGAGGTGGCGCGCCACCGCCTCGAAGGCGCGGATCGGACCGACGGCGAGGGGGCGCTGGCGTGAGGTATTCATGCGTTAATGTCATCAATGAGGGGCCGCGATCTCATTGGATCGTGGGTCGATTCTTCACGATGATATGACGCATGGATCCACCAATACAGGGTCCGAGGGAGCACGACATGAGCATGCAGCAATCGCAAGAATCGATGGGCCGGACCGACCCCGTCTGGCGGCTGGTCCGCGGCCAGACGCTGCGCCTGCAGGCCGCCCGCAACACCCGCTGGCTGCGGCTGCGCGAAGGCCGGCTCTGGGTGACCGCCGAGGGCCGCCTCGGTGGGCAGATCCCGGAAGACTGGTGGCTCGCGGCCGGCCAGAGCCTGCGCCTGCCGGCCGGCACCGAGGTGCTGGCCGAGGGGTGGTCGGTGGCCAGTTTCGAGGTGCTGGAAGAGCCGGCGGCCTGAGGCCTCCGGCGACGGCGCCCGCCTACCGGGCCGGCTTGCGGCGGCGTGGCGCGGCGGCGGGCTTGCGGACCCGCGCCGCCTGGGCGCGCAACGCCGCCTCCAGCGCCAGCCGGGCCCAGGGTCGCAGCGCATCGGGTGACTCGGTCGCCTCGTCGGGCGGCGTCCAGTAGCTCATGGTGGCGGTCCGCACCACGCCGTCGCGCGAACTTTCGTAGACGAAGGCCCGGCCGCCGGCGTCTCGCCACTGCGGCAGCGTCTGCGCGTCGGTCTTGAGGTAGAGCTGGTCGGCGGCGATCAGGCCGATCATCAGCCCGTCGAGGTAGAGGCCGTGGCCGCCGAACATGCGCTTCGCATGCGCCGGGCCCATGGAGGACAGCAACTCGACGCAGTGCGCAGCAAATTCGTCGCGGGGTGGGGCCATTGCCACAGTGTAGGCAGCGACCTTGGGGCGCAGGCCATCCTGCGGGGCAAAATCCGGACTGCCTCGATGACACGCCACGCCAGCCCGCCACGGACCCGCCCATGACCCTGCCCTACGACCCGATGAGCCGGCCGGACAAGGCGCAACTGCGTCGCATGCTGCAGGCCGAGCGGCAGAGCCTGGCCGATCGCCTGGAGCGCGCCGAGCAGCTGCAGGGGGTGTTGCGGGTGTGGCTCACGCAGCGGGAGGACGTGACGGTCGGCGCCTACTGGGCCATCAAGGGCGAGTTCGATCCCCTGCCGTCGCTGCACCGCTGGACCGAGGGCGCCGGGCATGGCACCGGCGAGGGGCCGCCGCGCCGCATCGGCCTGCCGGTGATGAACCGCCAGACCAAGCAGCTGCGCTTCCACCAGTGGTACCCCGGCTGCCCGATGGAGGAGGATGCCTACGACATCCCCAAACCCAAGGGCACCGACCTCGTGATGCCGACGCTGTTGCTGGTGCCCTGCGTCGGCTTCGGCCCGAAGGGCCTGCGGCTCGGCTACGGCGGCGGCTTCTACGACCGCACGCTGGCGGCACTGGAGCCGCGGCCGTTCACGGTGGGCATCGGCTACCGGCACGGCTACATCGACTGGCTCGAGGGCGAGCCGCACGACATCCCGCTCGACGCCATGCTCACCGAGGACGGCGTCGCCTGGTCGCGCGAGGACTGATCGAGTCAGAAGCGCCAGCCGAGCCCGACGCCGAACAGCACCGGGTCGACCTTGAAGGTGCCTGCCTTCACGCCAGCGGCCGACACGTCGGTGCGGATCTGCACCTTCTTCACATCGACGTTCAGCACGAGCCGCTCGCCGAGCGGCACGTCGAAGCCGGCGCCCACGGACAGCCCCACGCTGTTCTTCTCGATGCTGAACGGCGCCGGCAGGTCGACCGACGAGAAGCGCGTGTAGTTGATGCCCGCGCCGAGGTAGGGCTGGACCGCCGCGCCGGGCAGGAAGTGGTACTGCAGCGACAGCGTCGGCGGCAGGTGCTTGAGGCTGCCGATGCGCGTGCCGGAGGCACTCACGTCCTGCTTCTGCGGATAGGTCAGCACCAGTTCGGCGGCCCAGTTCGGCGTGAAGAAGTAGCTGATGTCGAGTTCGGGGAAGGTCTTGCTGTCGATGGCCAGGCCGACGCCGGTGCTGTCCTTGTTGGCCGGGTCGAGGTGCAGCGCGCGCACGCGCACCAGCCAGTCGCCGCCGGTCGGCGCGGCGGTCGCGGCGCCACCGAGGGCGGCGAGGGCGAGGGCGGCGAGGATCTTCTTCTTCATGATGAGCTTCACTCCGGAATGCACGGGGAGCTTCCCGCCCGTGCATTGCAGTGCGTGGCGGGACGCCGTGGCTTGCGTTGGCTCAAGCGCGCGGTCGCGCAGCGTTGGAGCCGCCGCGGCTTTCTGAGGCAGATCAACCCGGCGCGTCGCGGTGTGCACACGGCGCTACAGTCGCCGCACCGCCTTCCCAGGAGTCGCGATGGCCCGCTCGACCGCCTACCTGAAGACCTACCGCGTCGGCCGCAAGCTGCGACTCAAGGACATCGACCCCGGCGCGCGGCCGGCCGCCAGCAGCAGCCGCGAGGCCGACGATGCGCGGCTCGCCGAACTGGCGATCGAGATCGACCGCCTGCAGGACCTGCTCTACGCCAACGGCAGCGCCGGCCGGCCGCCCAAGCTGCTGCTGGTGCTGCAGGGCATGGACACCTCGGGCAAGGACGGCACCGCGCGCTCGGTGTTCCGCCAGTGCAGCCCGCTCGGCGTGCGGGTGGCGGCCTTCAAGGCGCCCACCGAGGTGGAGCGCGCGCACGACTTCCTGTGGCGCGTGCACGCCGTGGTGCCGCGCGCCGGCGAGGTGGTGGTGTTCAACCGCAGCCACTACGAGGACGTGCTGGTGCCCTTCGTCGAAGGCTGGATCGACGCCGCCGAGCGCCAGCGCCGGCTGGCCCACATCAACGCCTTCGAGCGCCTGCTGCACGACAGCGGAACGACCATCGTCAAGTGCTTCCTGCACATCTCGAAGGACGAGCAGCGCGAACGGCTGCAGGCGCGTCTGGACGACCCCGCCAAGCGCTGGAAATTCCAGGTCGGCGACCTCGAGACGCGCGCGAAGTGGAAGGCCTACCTGGCCGCCTACGAGACCGCGCTGGCGGCCACCTCGACCGCCTGCGCGCCCTGGCACGTGGTGCCGGCCGACAGCAAGAGCAACCGCAACCTGATGATCGCGACGCTGGTCGCGCAGGCGCTGGCCGGCATGAAGCTCAAGCCGCCGAAGCCCGACTTCGACCCGGCGGCGGTGCGCGTGGTCTGAGCGCGCCGCGCGCGTTTCAGCCGCGCGCCGACGCGAGCCGGCGGCAGACCTCCAGCGTCAGCGCCGACTGGTTGAGCGTGTAGAAGTGGATGGCCGGTGCGCCGCCGGCGATCAGCCGCTCGCACAGCCGCGACACCACCTCGATACCGAAGGCGCGGATCGACGCGGCGTCGTCCATGTAGCCTTCCATCTTCAAGGCCACCCAGCGCGGGATCTCGATGCCGTCGCGCATCGCGAACTGCGCGATGCGCGCGTAGTTGTGGAACGGCATGATGCCCGGCACGATCGGCGCGTCGACACCCAGCGCGCGCACCTCGTCGAGGAAATGGAAGTAGGCGTCGGGGTTGTAGAAGAACTGCGTGATCGCCGCGTCGGCGCCGGCCTTCATCTTGTTGGCGAAGTGCTGCAGGTCGCGCCGCGCATAGCGCTGCTGCGGGTGGTACTCGGGGTAGGCGGCCACCTCGATGCGCAGGTCGGTGCCCTGGGTCTCGCGCACGAAGGCGATCAGCTCGTTCGCGTAGCGGAACTCGCCGGCCGTCGCGGTGCCGCTCGGCAGGTCGCCGCGCAGCGCGACCAGGCGGCGGATGTTCTGCGCGCGGTAGGTGCCCAGGATCTCGGCGATGCCGGCGCGCGTCGAGCCGACGCACGACAGGTGCGGCGCCGCCTCGAAACCCAGCGCGGCAATGTCGCGCACCGTCGACAGCGTGCGGTCCCGCGTCGAGCCGCCGGCACCGTAGGTCACGCTGAAGAACTCGGGGGCCGCGCTGCCCAGCTCGCGCACCACGGTCTTCAGCTTCTCGCTGCCGGCCTCGGTGTTGGGCGGGAAGAACTCGAAGCTCACCGGCACCGGCAGCTTCAGGGAAGGTGTGTCGCTCATGTGTCTGACTCCAGCCGCCGGCCCGCAGGCACGGCACAGATGAAAAATTCGCGGTTCCCGTCGCCGCCGGCGACCACGCTGTCCAGCCACGCCGTCACGTCCAGGCCCAGTTCGCCGCAGGTGGCCCGCAGCTTGCGCTGCACCTCGGCGTAGGAGGCGGCGCTCTTCACCAGGCCGCCCTTGCCGATGTCCTTGGGCTGCAGCTCGAACTGCGGCTTGACCAGCGCGAGCAGCCGGCCGTCGGCCGCGAGCAGCGGCACCAGTGCCGGCAGCACGGTGGTCAGCGGGATGAAGCTCAGGTCGGCGACGACCAGGCCGAAGCCGCCGGCCGGCATGGCTGCGCCCAGCACCTCGCGCGTCAGGCCGCGGGCGTTGATGCCTTCGAGGACGGTGACCTGCGCCTGCCCGCGCAAAGAGGGATGCAACTGGCCGCGCCCCACGTCCACGCCCACCACGTGGGCCGCGCCATGCGCCAGCAGCACCTCGGTGAAGCCGCCGGTGCTCTGGCCGACGTCGAGCGCCGTCACGCCGTCCACCGCGAGTCCGCACTGCGCCAGCGCGCCGTCGAGCTTGAGCCCGGCGCGCGACACCCAACGCAGCTCGGCGTCGTCGGTGATGCGCAGCTCGGTGCCGTCCGGCAGGTCCTCGCCCGACTTGCGCAGCCGCACCCAGTCGGCCGCCGCGCGCCGCTCGACCGCGCCACGGTCGATCAAGCGCTGCGCGGCCGAGCGCGTCGGCGCCAGCCCGCGCTGAACGAGAAGCTGATCAACACGTGGCATGTGGATGAACCGAGTAGACGCCGCGGACCCGGCTCCGCCGGCCCGCCAGCGTCGCCCCCTCGAGGGGGAGCGGCGCAGCCGCAACGGGGGTGGGCGTCAATACCAACGGGGGTGGGTGTCAATACCTATAGGTGTCGGCCTTGTACGGACCGGACTTGCTGACGCCGATGTACGCGGCCTGCTCGTCGGTCAGCTCGGTCAGCATCGCGCCGACCTTCTTCAGGTGCAGGCGCGCGACCTTCTCGTCCAGGTGTTTGGGCAGCACGTAGACCTTGCCGGCCTGGTAGCTCGCGCTCTTGGTGAACAGTTCGATCTGCGCGATGGTCTGGTTGGCGAACGACGAACTCATCACGAAGCTCGGGTGGCCGGTGGCGCAGCCCAGGTTGACGAGGCGGCCCTTGGCGAGCAGCGTGATCTTCTTGCCGTCCGGGAAGACGACGTGGTCGACCTGCGGCTTGATCTCGTCCCACTTCAGCTTCTCGAGCGAGGCGACGTCGATCTCGTTGTCGAAGTGGCCGATGTTGCAGACGATGGCCTCGTCCTTCATCGCCGCCATGTGCTCGTAGCGGATCACGTTCTTGTTGCCGGTGGCGCTGACGAAGATGTCGGCCTTGTCGGCGGCGTACTCCATCGTCACGACCTTGTAGCCTTCCATCGCGGCCTGCAGCGCGTTGATCGGGTCGATCTCGGTCACCCACACCTGAGCGCTCAGTGCACGCAGTGCCTGCGCCGAGCCCTTGCCCACGTCGCCGTAGCCGGCCACGCAGGCCACCTTGCCGGCGATCATCACGTCGGTGGCGCGCTTGATGCTGTCGACCAGCGACTCGCGGCAGCCATAGAGGTTGTCGAACTTGCTCTTCGTCACCGAGTCGTTGACGTTGATCGCGCGGAACAGCAGCGTGCCCTTGGCGCTCATCTCGTTCAGTCGGTGCACGCCGGTGGTGGTTTCCTCGGTCACGCCGATGATCTGGGCGCTCTTGCGCGTGTACCAGGTCGGGTCCTGCGCCAGTTTGGCCTTGATCGCGGCGAACAGGCAGGTCTCCTCTTCGCTGGTGGGCTTGGAAATCACCGACGGGTCCTTCTCGGCCTTCTGGCCCAGGTGCATCAGCAGCGTCGCGTCGCCGCCGTCGTCGAGGATCATGTTCGGGCCTTCGCCTTCGCTGCCCTTGGCGCCGAACTCGAAGATGCGGTGGGTGTAGTCCCAGTAGTCCGCGAGCGTCTCGCCCTTGTAGGCGAACACCGGCGTGCCGGCCGCCACCAGCGCGGCGGCGGCGTGATCCTGGGTGGAGAAGATGTTGCACGAGGCCCAGCGCACCTGGGCGCCCAGCGCCTGCAGCGTCTCCACCAGCACGGCGGTCTGGATCGTCATGTGCAGCGAGCCGGTGATGCGCGCGCCCTTGAGCGGCTGGCTGGCGGCGAATTCCTGGCGGATCGCCATCAGGCCGGGCATCTCGGTCTCGGCGATCTTGATTTCCTTGCGGCCCCAGTCGGCGAGCGACAGGTCGGCGACGTGGTGGTCGTGGGTGGGGGCGGGCTTGAGGACGGCGCTCATGGACAGGTCTCCGTGGTTCGGGTGACCACAGGCCAGGGACGCGAGGGGAGTCGGGTGCAACTCACCGGCGGCCTTCGGGCCTGCGGGTGAGCGCCGTTGCATCGGGGGATGTCTTTCGAGCCTGGCTCCCGGGCGGGAGTCGCAACGCTCCTCGAAAGAGCGCGCATTCTAGCGCGGGCGGCGACAAGTCCGGGCTTGCAGAGGGGGCGCCCGGGCGTCACGCGGCGCGCTGCGCGACGATGCGCGGCCACGGCATCACGAACACGCGCCGCGCGATCTCCGCCGACAGGCCTGCCGGCTCGGCATGGTCGATGCGCACGCGCAGGCCGTCGGGCTCGTGGGCCAGCACGGTGACGTGGGCGTCGGGCAGGATGCCCAGGCGCGCCATCTCGCCCACCAGGTCGGCGCGGTCGTCGCTGATCATGCTGACGCGTCCGCCCTGCCCGGCGATGGTGGCCGCCAGCGACTGGCCGGCGATGCGGCGCAGGACCTGCGGGCCTTCGAGCCCTGCGTCGCGCTGCGGGATCGGGTGGCCGTGCGGGTCGGTGCGCGGATCGCCGAGCAGCCGCGCCATCGCCTCGACGGCATCGGCGCTCAAGGCGTGTTCGCGCTTGTCGGCCTGGGCCCGGATGTTCTCGATCGGCACTGCCTCGACATCGTGCAGGTAGGTCTCGAGCAGGCGCAGCGTGCGCACGAGCTCGGTGGCGCGGCGCTCGCCCTCGGGCGTGAGCGCGATGCGATCGCCCCGCCACAGCAGCAGCCCGCCGCGTGCCAGCCGCGCGAGCGAACGGCGCGTCGTCGCCGCGGTCACGCCGAGCCGCTCGCCGAGCAGCGCCGTCGTGAGCGCCAGTCCCTCCTCGCGCTCGGCGAGCAGGGCGTCCTTGAGCAGGTCGTCGTCGATCGCGCCGTTGCGCGTGCGGCGCTGCGCCCAGCGCTGCCACAGCACGCCGCGCCGCGGGGCGAGCAGCAGCGTGAGCACGAACAGGCCGCTGGCCACCAGCACGATCGCCGGTCCCGAAGCCACGTCGAGGTGGTAGGAGCCGTAGAGCCCGCCGACCCCGCTGAAGGCGCCGATCGCGGCCGCCACGCCCATCATCGGCGCCAGCCGGCGGGTCAGCAGCCACGCCGTGGCGCCGGGTGTCACCAGCATCGCGATGACGAGCAGGATGCCCACCGCCTGGATCGAGACGACCACGGTCGCCGACAGCAGCACGGTGAAGACATAGTGCAGCAGCCGCGTCGGCAGGCCCGCGACCTGCGCTGCCACCGGGTCGAAGCTCCAGAACTGCAGGCCGCGGAACAGCAGCGCGACGGTCGCGAGCACCAGCGCGCAGCCGACCGCCGTGTGCTCCAGGTCGGCGGCGCTGACGCCCAGCACGTTGCCGAGCAGCACGTGGAAGAGGTCGATGCCGGTCGGCTTGACGATGCTGATGATGGCCAGGCCGAGCGCGAACGCCGCGGTCAGCACGATGCCCATCGCGGCGTCGAGCTTGATGCCGGAGCGCTCGATGAAGGTGATCGCCGAGCCCGACAGCACGCCGGCCGCGAGGGCGCCCCACAGCACGCCCTGTTCCTTGGCGGCCAGCCAGCCGAGCGCGACGCCGAGCAGCACGCAGTGCGAGATGGCGTCCCCCATCAAGGCCTGGCGCCGCACGACGAGCAGGCAGGACAGCACCGACGCGGTCACGCCGATCAGCAGCACGACGAGCAGGCCGTCGCGCATGAAGCCGAACTCAAGCGGCGCGACGAACAGTTGAGTGAAGGTCGGCATGCATGTCTCCCGATGCCGCCACGCTGCGGCCGTAGGCCCGCTCCAGCGCGGCCGGCTTCAACACCTCGTCCGGCGGGCCGAACAGCGCGGCCCCGGGCGCCAGCAGCAGGCAGGCGTCGAACTGCGCCCGCGCGGCAGCGAGGTCGTGGTGCACCACCACCACCAGCGCGCCGGCGGCGGACAGCCGCGTCAGCTCGGCCCAGATCACCGCTTCGCTGCTCCGGTCGACGGCCGCCAGCGGCTCGTCGAGCACGATCAGGTCGGCGCCGCGCAGCAGCGCGCGCGCCAGCAGCGCGCGCTGGCGCTGACCGCCGGACAGCTCGCCGATCGGGCAGTTCGCCTGGGCCTGCAGCTCGACCCGCGCCAGCGCGCTGGCCGCCGCCTTCTCGGGCCGGCGCAGCCAGCCCATGCCGTGGCGCGGCGAGGCGCCCATCGCCACCAGCTCGGCGGTGGTGGTCGGGTAGTCCCAGTCGATCTCGGCGCGTTGCGGCACGTAGGCCACGCGCCGCGGCTGCGCGGCGATCGGCTGCCCGTCGAGCGCGACGCTGCCGCGCGCCGCCGGCAGCAGGCCGAGCAGGACCTTGACCAGGGTCGACTTGCCGACGCCGTTGGGGCCGACGATGGCCACCCGCTGCCCGCCCTGCGCGGTGAAGCTCACGCCGTCGAGCACGCGCGCCGCACCGTAGCCGGCGCTCACGCCGAACACGTCCAGGGTCGTCATGGCGTTCCTCCCGGGCCCGCGAGCCCCCGTGCGATGGCCTGTGCGTTGGCGCGCATCATGCCGAGATAGCTGGCGGCGCCGCTGCCGGGCGCGCCGACCGAGTCGCCATACAGCGGCTCGCCGATGCGCACCCCGGCCTCGGCCGCGATGCGCTGCATCAGCTTCGGGTTGATCGTGGTCTCGACGAAGACCGCCGGCACGCCGGACTTGCGGATCGCGCCGACGATGCTCGCCACCTCGCGCGCCGAGGGCTCGGTCTCGGTCGAGATGCCCCAGATGCTGGCCACCAGGTTCAGCCCGTAGCGCTGGGCGAAGTAGCGGAAGGCATCGTGCGTGGTGACGAGCTGGCGCCGCGCCGGCGGCACGGTGTTCATCAGCGCGCGGATGTCGCGGTCCAGCGTGGCCAGCTGCTCGCGGTAGCGCGCGGCGTTGGCGGCGTAGGTCGCGGCGTGCTGCGGGTAGCGGGCGCGCAGCGAGCGCTCGACCGCATCGACATAGCGGATCGCGATGTGCGGATCCATCCACGCGTGCGGGTCGGGATCGCCGGCGTAGGCGCCCGCGGTGACGCGCAGGCCGGCGAAACCCTCGGTCAGGCTCACCACCGGCCGGTCGGGCCGCGCCGCGCCGATCAGCTTGTCGAGCCAGCGCTCGAGGCCGAGCCCGTTGCGGAACACCATCGCGGCGCGCGCAAGCCGGCGGGCGTCCGACGGCACCGGCTCGTAGGTGTGCGGGTCGCCGCCCACCGGCACCACCGTCTCGACGACCAGCGTGTCGCCGGCCACCGCGCCGACGAAGTCGGCGAGGATGCTGATCGTCGCGACCACGACCGGCTTCGCCGGCTCCTCGGCGCGGGCCTCGTCGAAGGGCGCGAGCGCCATGGCGAACCCGAACAGGACGGCCACGCACAGGCCGCGGCGCAGGGCGGCGCGCGCGAGCGGCGCGAACGGGGCCCGCTCGGCCGGCATGTCAGGACGCACGGGGGGCCGCGACCGGTGCCGCGAAAGCGCTGCGCGGCGCGCAGCGGGTCGATGACGTGCTCATGGGGTCTCCTCCTGGGGCGCCGCATTCGCCCGGTCTTCCGCGGTCCGGGCTCGCGCCCTGGGCCTCGTGTTGCGATTCGCATGCCACTGCTCCAATCTCCTAGCGCGCTACGGTTCTGCCCGGAAGCCCGGGCCTCGCGGTCGTGCGGTCGCCGCCACCGGCGTCGTGTTCTGGGACGCGCCGGCGCGCGATCGTCCGATCATGGGACGCGGGCTTCCACGGGGACTGCCCGCGCCGCGACCCGCCCCGACGGTCGCCGCGCGGCGCGGCGGAGGCACGCCCTAAAATTCGGCGGTTCGCCGGCGGGATCGGCGTGCGAGAAGAACGAACGTGGCCGACGAGTGCACCGCGCGATGGGCACCCCGGGGAATGCGTGCATCGTGGTGGTGGTAGTGGGGTTCCTGGATGATGTCGAACGAGCAAACCGTCAATGAAGTCAAGCGGCGACGCACCTTCGCCATCATTTCCCACCCCGATGCCGGCAAGACCACGCTGACCGAGAAGCTGCTGCTGTTCTCGGGCGCGATCCACATCGCCGGCTCGGTGAAGGCGCGCAAGGCCAGCCGCCATGCCACCTCGGACTGGATGGAGATCGAGAAGCAGCGCGGCATCTCGGTGGCCAGCTCGGTGATGCAGATGCTCTACCGCGACTGCGTGATCAACCTGCTCGACACCCCGGGCCACAAGGATTTCTCCGAAGACACCTACCGCGTGCTGACCGCCGTGGACGCCGCGCTGATGGTGATCGACGCGGCCAACGGCGTGGAGCCTCAGACGCGGCGGCTGATCGAGGTCTGCCGCCAGCGCGACACGCCCATCCTCACCTTCGTCAACAAGATGGACCGCGAAGGCAAGGAGCCGCTGGAGCTGCTCGACGAGATCGAGCAGGAGCTCGGCATGCCTTGCGTGCCGATGACCTGGCCGGTCGGCCAGGGCAAGGCCTTCGGCGGCATCGTCGACCTGCGCAAGCAGCAGATGCGCCTCTTCAAGGCCGGCGCCGACAAGCGCAGCGACGAGGGCGACGAGGTCGTGCCGCTGTCGCAGGCCGACACGCTGCGCACCCGCTTCGGGCACGACTACGCGCTGGCCGAGCAGAACATCGAGCTGCTGACCGCCGCCGCGCCGGCCTTCGACGAGGCGGCCTTCGTGGCCGCGAAGCAGACGCCGGTGTTCTTCGGCTCCGGCGTCAACAACTTCGGCGTGCAGGAGGTGCTGGACGCGCTGGTCGACCTGGCGCCGCCGCCGGCCGCGCGCCACGTGACGCGGGCCGACGGCAGCGAGCACGAGGTGCCGCCGCAGTCGGCCGGCTTCTCCGGCGTGGTGTTCAAGGTGCAGGCCAACATGGACCCCTCGCACCGCGACCGCATCGCCTTCGTGCGCGTCAACTCCGGGCGCTACACCTCGGGCATGAAGCTGCGCGTGCAGCGCACCGCCAAGGAGCTGCGGCCCACCTCGGTGGTCACCTTCCTGTCGCAGCGGCGCGAGGCGGTCGAGGAGGCCTACGCCGGCGACATCATCGGCTTCACCACGCACGGCGGCGTGCAGCTCGGCGACACCATCACCGACAGCGAGGCGCCGGCCGGCTTCGGCACCTACACCGGGCTGCCGTTCTTCGCGCCCGAGCTGTTCCAGACCGTCGAGCTGGCCAACCCGATGAAGAGCAAGCAGCTGCAGCAGGGCCTGCTGCAGCTCGGCGAGGAGGGCGCGATCCAGGTGTTCCGGCCCACGGTGGGCGGTGCGATGCTGCTGGGCGCGGTCGGCCAGCTGCAGTTCGAGGTGGTGCAGCACCGCCTAAAGGCCGAGTACAGCGTGGATGTGCGCCTCACCGGCAGCCGCTTCCACGGCGCGCGCTGGGTCACCTGCGACGACGACGCGGCGATGCGCAAGTTCACCGACGAGGCCGCCAGCAAGCTCGCGCTCGACGCGGCCGACACGCTGGCCTACCTGATGACCTCGCCCTACGACCTGCGCCTCACGCAGGACCGCCACCCCAAGGTGGTGTTCCACCCGCTGCGCGAGCACGCCGGACTGGCGCTGCAGCAGGCTGCCTGAACGGGGCGGGCGGCCAGCCCCGGCGCTGGCCGCACGACGCACCGACGAGCCGTTGGTGCTGCTGCAAGGAGAATGGGCGCACAAGGCTTGTGTCTGATCGCATGCAACTGCCGCCGTCTCGTCGCACGTTCCTGGTTCGATCGCTCGCAGGCGCCGGCCTCATGAGTGGCGCGCCATCGGCGACGCTTGCGGCACGGAGCCTGCAGGTGGGCAATGTGACGGGCCTGTACCCAGTCGAAGTGGCCCGGATCTCGGTGCCGCGATCCGCGGCCGAAGTCGCCGCTGCGCTGGTGTCGTGGCCGGGGCGAGCCGCCGTCGGTGGCGGCCGCTACAGCATGGGCGGGCAGGTGGCCGTCAAGGCAGGACTGCACATCGACATGCGGCAGATGAATCGGCTGGTGTGGCTCCGCGCGGGAGAGCGAACCGTGCGCGTCGAAGCCGGAATGCGATGGCGGGACCTGCAGGACCACCTGGATCCCGTCGGGCTCGCGGTGAAGACGATGCAGAGCTATGCCAACTTCACGGTCGGCGGCTCGGTATCGGTCAACGCGCACGGGCGCTACGTCGGCCATGGCCCCCTGGGGAATACCGTGCGGTCGCTGCAGTTGGTGCTGGCAGACGGGTCGATCCTCGAAGCGAGCCCGCAAGAGCGCCCCGAGCTGTTCCGGGCCGCCATCGGTGGATACGGGGCCGTGGCGGTCATCACCGAGGTGGAGCTGGACCTTGCGGACAACGTGCGGATCGAACGTGCCGTCGAGGCGGTTGCGCTGGAGCACTATGTCGAGCACTTCAAGTCGAAGGTGCTCGAGAACCCGCGCGCGGTCCTGCACAACACCGATTTGTTGCCGCCACGGTTCGATGAGCCGGTCAGCGTGACCTGGTTCCGGGCCGGGGATGACCGGGCCCTGACCGAGCCCGCCAGACTGGTGGCCCGGGGCCAGTCGTATGGGCTGGAGCAGAACGTCATCTGGGCGATCACGGAGCTCCCAGGCGGTGGCAGATTGCGGAAGTCGGTCCTGCATCCGCTGTTGATGAAGCCGCCCGCCGTGCGATGGTTGAACCACGAGGCGAGTCTCGACTTGGCAGAACTCGAGCCCCGTACGCGCGCCGTGTCGACTTACGTGCTCCAGGAGTACTTCGTGCCGGAGCGGCACTTCCTGCCGTTTGCCCGCGAGATGGCGAAGCTGCTCCAGCGGCACGAAGTCGAAGCACTGAATGTCTCCATTCGGCATTCACCGGCGGATCGGATCTCGGTGCTGCCCTGGGCCCGGGAGGACGTCTTCTCGTTCGTCCTCTACTACAAGCAACGTACGTGGCCATCGGCCCGCGAGGCCGTCGGACGGTGGACCCGGGAGCTCGTCGATGCCGTTCTGCGGCACCAGGGTCGCTACTACCTGCCCTATCAACTCCACGCGACCCGGGCGCAGTTCGAGGCGGCCTTTCCGGAGGCGTCGGAGCTGCGCCGCGTGAAGGCTCGCGTCGATCCCACGGGCAAGCTCTCCAACGAATTGCTGCGACGCTACCTCTGACGCATCGCATGGCGCGTGCGGGCCGTCCGCAGCGTGGCCGGTGGCGGCTGCGACGGATCACTGGACGAGCATCGCCAGCGTGTCGCAAGATGCGCGCGGGGAGGGATGTGCCATGTCCCACACGCCGGTGCTCATCGTCGGAGCAGGCCCCACCGGCCTGATGCTCGCCTGCCAGCTGGCCCGTCACGGGGTGGGCTTCCGCATCGTCGATCGCAAAGCCGGGCCCACCCGCGAATCGCGCGCCCTCGGCGTGCAGGCCCGCACGCTGGAGCTGTTCGACGCGATGGGCATCGCCGCCGAGGCGGTGGCGCAGGGCCGACCCACGGTGGCGGGCAATATCTATGTCGGGCGCCGGCGCGTGCAGCGCTTCCCGCTCGGCGACATCGGCCAGGCCGTGACGCCGTTTCCCTACCTGCTGATCCTCGAGCAGAGCCGCAACGAGGCACTGCTCTACCAGGCCCTGCGCGCCGCCGGCCGCGACGTGGAGTGGCAGACCTCGCTCGTCGACTTGCGCAACGAGGGATCGACCGGCGCCGTCGCCACGCTGCGCCACGCCGACGGCCGCAGCGAGACGCTGCGCTGCGACGGGCTGGTCGGCTGCGACGGCGCCCGCAGCCCGGTGCGCGAGCAACTCGGCCTGCCGTTCTCCGGCGGCACCTACGAGAACGCCTTCTACGTGGCCGACACCCGTGTCGACTGGGCGCTGCCGCACGGCGAGCTCACGGTCTGCCTGTCGAGCGAGACCTTCGTGGTGTTCTTCCCGATGCCGGGCGAGCAGCGCTACCGCGTCATCGGCACGCTGCCGCGCGACGCCGGCGGCGACGCGCCCGTGCTGTGCTTCGAGGACATCGAGGCGGCGGTGCGCGCGCAGATGGACATCGAGGTGCGCTTCGGCGAGACCGCCTGGTTCTCGTCCTACCGCGTGCACCACCGCTGCGTGGAGCGCTTGCGTGCCGGGCGCTGCTTCGTCGCCGGCGATGCCGCGCACGTGCACAGCCCGGTCGGCGCGCAGGGCATGAACACCGGCCTGCAGGACGTCTGCAACCTGGCCTGGAAGCTGGCGCTGGTGGTGCAGGGCCGGGCGCGCGACGACCTGCTCGACAGCTACCACGCCGAACGCTGGCCGGTCGCGCAGCAGCTGCTGAAGACGACCGACAGCGCCTTCCAGTTCATCATCAGCCCCAACCCGCTGGTGCGCGCCTTCCGGTTGCACGTCTTCCCGCGCATCGCGGCGCGCGTGATGGCCCGGCCGGCGGTTCGCAAGCGCCTGTTCCGGGTCATCTCGCAGACCGGCATTCATTACCGCGACAGCCGCCTGTCGCAGACCCCGGGCGTCATGCCGGCGGCTGTGGCGATGACGGTGCGCGCCGGCGACCGCCTGCCCTATGCCGAGATCGCCGCGCCGCTGGCCGATCCGCCGGCGTCGGTCTACGCCTGGCTGGCGGCGCCGGGCTTTCACCTGCTGTGGCTGCAGCGCGGCGGCGAGGCGCCCGAGGCCCTCGCGAGCGCCTGGGCCGCCAGGCTGGAAAGCGCCTGCCCCGGCTGGTTCCATGTGCATGCCGTCGCGTCCGGTCAGGGTGCCGATGCGCTGTTCGACGCGCTCGGCGTCAACGGGTGCGCGATGGTGCTGGTGCGCCCCGACCAGTACATCGCCTGCGTCGACGACCGGTTCGAGTCGCCGGTGCTCGAGGCCTGGCTCGAGCGCACGCTGGGCCTGCGCATCGCCTGAGCCGGCGCGCGCGCTTCAGTCGCGTGGTCCGGCCGCGGGCCCGGTGGCGGCCGACTTGCGGTACTCGCGCGGCGAGGCGCCGTAGCGCTGCTGGAAGCTGCGGCTGAAATGCGCCGCATCGCTGAAGCCATGGCTGTAGGCGATCTGCGTCAGCGTGTGCCGCGCCGCGCGCGGGTCGATCAGGGCGCGTTCGCAGGCGGCCAGACGCTGGGCCCAGATCCAGCGTTCCAGCGTGCTGCCCTCGGAGCGGAACAGCTGGTGCAGGTAGCTGGTCGACAGCCCCAGCGCCGCGGCGATGCCCGGCACCGACAGCTGCGGGTCGCCCAGGTGGGCCACCACATGGGCCTTGATGCGCGCCAGCAGCGTGCGGCGCGAATGCGGCGTCGCCGCACGGCTGTCGGCGTCGCCGCGCAGGCCGCCGCCGACGGCGCCCAGCAAGGCCTCGGCCAGCGCCGGACGCGGCAGGCGCGTGCCACGGCAGGCTTCGCGGACCTGGTGGATCAGCTGTCGCGCCGAGCTGCTGGCCGCTGCGATGGCTTGTGCCGTCTGCGCATCGCAGTCGGGCGCACGCGCCTTCAGCGTGGCGCAGGGGATGCGCAGCACGGCCTGCTGGTAGTCCTCCTCGAGCAGCAGTTCGTAGGGGCGCCGGGTGTCGTAGATCGCGAACTGCCCCGGCGCCAGCCGCGTCTCGCGGCCGCCCTGCGCGATCCAGCACGAACCCTCGAGCTGCACGCTGACGAGGAAGAAGTCCTCGTGCGCGCGGGCCACCTGGCGCTGCGAGCGGGTGATGTGCTTGAAGCCGTGGCCGACCGAGGTGATGCGGGTCACCGACAGTTCGGTGAGGTCGCGATGCAGCATCGAGGCGACGAAGCGGTCCGGGTCCTGCACCTTGAAGCGGGATTCGACGAAGCGGTCCGAGGCGGCCTCCGTCCAGCGCGCGACGCGCTGGCCCGGCGGCAGGTGGAGGGTGGAGAACGCACGGTCGTGGCCCATCGGCGGCTGATCCTTCAGTGGGAACCCTAGGGTGCACTCTCAGGCAAGACCGCCGGCCGCCGCCGAGACACCCTGCCGCATTGTGTTGGCAACCGGCGCGGGCAAATGAGTTCAGCAGAACAGCTTCAGGACTGGCGGTCGATCGCGCAGCGGGTCGAGGCCGAGGTGGCCCGCGCGGTGATCGGCCAGCCGCAGACGATCCGACTGATCAACGTGGCCACCTTCGCACGCGGCCACGTGCTGCTCGAGGGCGATGTCGGCGTCGGCAAGACCACGGTGCTGCGGGCGTTCTCGCGCGCCATCGGCGGCGACTTCGAGCGCGTCGAGGGCACCGTCGACCTGATGCCGGGCGACCTGATCTATCACACCTATGTCGACGCCGAGGGCAAGCCGCGCATCGATCCGGGCCCGCTGCTGCGCCACGGTGAGCGCCTCACCACCTTCTTCTTCAACGAGATCAACCGCGCCCGCCCGCAGGTGCAGTCGCTGCTGCTGCGCGCGATGGCCGAGCGCACCGTGTCGGCCTTCAACCGCGAGTACCGCTTCCCGCACATGACGGTGTTCGCCGACCGCAACAAGGTCGAGAAGGAAGAGACCTTCGAGCTCGCGTCGGCGGCGCGCGACCGCTTCATGTTCGAGCTCAACATGAGCAAGCCCACCGACCGCGGCATCCGCCGCGCGCTGGTGTTCGACACCGCGTTCCACGACGCCGACCGGCTGATCGAGCAGGTCCCCGCGGCGCTGCTGCCGGCCGACCGGCTCAACGAGATCGGCGCGCTGATCCAGGCCAGCGTGCGCAGCAGCGAGACCATCGAGCGCTACGTGCTCGACCTGTGGGAGGCCAGCGAAGACCCGCTGCGCTTCGGCGTGCACATCGAGGGCGTGGACATGAAGCGACTGATCCTCGCCGGCGCCAGCCCGCGCGGCATGAGCGCGCTGATGCGGGCCGCACGGGTGGTGGCGTGGCTGGCGGGCCGCGACCACCTGCTGCCCGACGACGTGCATGCGGTGCTGCCGTCGGTGCTGGGCCACCGGGTGTTCTTCACGCCGATCTACGAGCTGCGGCGCGCCGAGCTGGCGCCGGCGCTGGTGGAGAAGATCATGGACCGCGTGGCCGCCCCCTGAACCGCGAGCGCTGATTTTCGCCACCGATGAGCCCCACGCACGACGAGTTCCACTACCGCCTGCCGCTGCGCTACGGCGGCCAGCGCCCCGGTGCGCATCGAGGCTCCAGCCTCGGCTCGGGGCAGGGCTTCGCCGCGCACCGGCGGCTGTTCGACCACCCCGACCCGCGACGCATCGACCTGCGCGCCAGCCTGCGCGACGTGGGCCAGGAGTGGCTGGTGCGCATCCAGCGCCAGCGCGTGGCGGTGCCGGTGCACGTGGTGGTCGACGTGTCGGCGTCCATGCACTTCGGCGCGCTGCGCAGCAAGCTGCAGGTGGCGGCCGACTTCGTCGAGGCGCTCGGCCCCGGCGCCTTCCGCGTCGGCGACGCGGTGGGCCTGCTGGCGTTCGACCACGAGGAGCGCGAAGACCTGTTCATGCCGCCGCGTCACAGCCGTGGCGCCGGCATCGCGATGGCCGAGGCGCTGCGCCGCTGCCGCTCCGAGAACGCCTGGCAGCACGACACCGCCCGCCACAACGGCGCGGCGGCGCTGCAGCGCGTGGCCACGCGCCTGTCGGGTCGCCAGGGGCTGGTGTTCCTGGTGTCCGACTTCCACTGGGATCTCGGCGGGCTCGACGCGGTGCTGGACCTGCTGGCGCCGGCCTGCGTGGTGCCGATGATCGTCTGGGACCCGGCCGAGACCGAGCCGCCGCCGGCGCGCGCGCTGGTCGCCGTCAGCGACGCGGAGACCGGCGTGCGGCGCAGCCTGTGGATGCGCGAGCCGTTGCGCGCGCAGTGGCGCGATGCGGTGGCCGCGCGGCGCGACGCGCTGCATGCGCTGTTCGACGCGCACGGCATGGCGCCCTTCCACCTGCACGGTGCCTTCGACGCCGAGGCGCTGACACGCCATTTCCTGGAGACGGTGGCATGAAGCGCGGCCCGTGCGTTCGGGTCGGGCGTGCGGCGCGGCCGTGGCAGCGGCCGGTGGCGGTGCTTGCGCTGGCCTTGGGCAGTACGGCTTTGCCGTGGCGATCCGCTGCGGGCGGCGAAGCCGGTGTGGCGGCGAGCGCGCCGGCGCCGGCAGCTGCAGTGACCCTGGCCACGGTCGAGCAGCCACGCGCCTTCGGCCATGTGATCGGCGACGTGCTGACGCAGCGCGTGCTGCTGCAGCACGCCGGCCAAGCGGTCGACGTGGCCGCGCCACCGGCGGCCGACCGTGTGGGTCTGTGGCTGGAGCGCCGCCCGGCGCGCGCCGAGACCGATGACCAGGGCCGCCGCTGGCTGGCCCTCGATTACCAGGTGGTCAACGCACCGCGCGGGCTGACCACGCTGCACCTGCCGGCCCTGTCGATCCCCACGCGCGGCGGCGCATCGCTGACGCTGCCTGCGTGGCCGATCAGTGTGGGGCCGTTGACGCCGCCCGAGGGGGCGGGCCAGGGCGCGCTGCAGACCTTGCGCCCGGACCGGCCCGTCGAGGCCGCACCGACGGCGGCGATCGAGCGTCGTTTCAAAGGGGCGCTGCTCGCGCTGGGGGTCGTGCTGCTGGCCTGGCTGGCGTGGTGGGGTGGGCGCAACTGGCGCGAGTCGCGCCGCCTGCCGTTCGCCCGCGCCTGGCGCGAACTGCGTCGTGTGGACGCGGCCAGCCCCGAGGCGTGGCTCAGCCTGCACCGCGCCGTCAACGCCAGCGCCGGCCGCGTGGTGCACGGCGCCTCGCTGTCGCGCTGGCTCGACGAACGGCCGCACCTGCGGCCGCTGCAGGCGCAGCTCGAAGGCTTCTACCGCCATTCCAGCGAACGCTTCTTCGCCGGTGGTGCGGCGGCCGACTACCCGCTGCACGCGCTGGGCCGCGCGCTGCGCGACGCCGAGCGCCGGCAGCACCGCTGAACCATGGGCTTCGACTTCGTCCAGCCGCTGCTCCTGCTGCTGCTTCCGCTGGCGGCGCTGCCGCTGCTGCGCCGCCGCAGCGACACGCTGGTCTACTCGGCCATCGCCTGGCTGCCGGTCGACCGCATCGGGCGCATCGCCGGCTTCCTGTGGCGCGCCTTCGCGGTCGCGGCGATGGCCGCGGTGGTGATCGGCCTGGCCGGGCCCGGGCAGTCGGGTGCGCAGGTGCTGCGCACCGGGCGCGGCGCCGAGATCCTGATCCTGATGGACCGCAGCAGCAGCATGGACGCCAACGTGGTGCCCAAGGACGTGAAGGCCGGCGGGCAGTTCAACGCCAGCATGCCGACCAAGAGCCAGGTGGTGCGCGAGCTGTTGAGCGAGTTCGTCGCCAAGCGGCCCGACGATCGCTTCGCGTTCATGGCCTTCAGCACCAGCCCGATGCGCATCGTGCCGTTCACGCAGCAGGGCGACGTGATCCAGGCCGGCCTGGCCGCCACCGGCGTGGGCCGCGGCCTGCCCGACACCCACATGGGCAGCGCGCTGCTGGCGGCGATCGGCGAATTCGAGGGCCGGTCGTATGCCGGCAGCCGCGTGATCCTGGTGGTGTCCGACGGTGGCGCGCAGCTCGACGAGACCACGCGCCAGCGCATCGAGGCGGGGCTGGTGCGGCAGAAGATCGGCCTGTACTGGATCTACATCCGCAGCAATCCCAACTCGCCCGACCTGACGACCGACGCGGTCGGCAGCCTCGACTCGGTGGAGGAACTGGCGCTGCACAGCTTCTTCCGCACGCTGCCCACGCCCTACCGGCTGTTCCAGACCGACGACGCCAGCGCGATGGCGGCAGCGATGGCCGAGATCGACCGCCTGCAGAACTTTCCGCTGTCGGTGGTGGAGCGGGTGCCGCGGCGCGACTTCAGTGCGGCCTGCTACGGCGTGGCGCTGCTGTGCTGCCTGGGCCTGCTGGTCTGTCGGGCGCTGCAGTTGCCGAGCTGGGCGCCGGCGTGGCGCGACGGACGGAGTGCGTCATGAGAAGGCTGTCGGTGCATGGTGTGTTCGCGGTGGCGGCGGCGGTCTGCGCCGGCGTGCTGCTGTGGCAGGGGCTGCACTGGCGGCAGGTGGTGGCACTCAACGCGGCGGTGGCCGCGGCCGCACGGCCGCCCGCGGAGAACGAGGCGGAGAAGAAGGACGCCCCGGCGCCGCGCGACGCCCCGCGCGAGGTGAGGCTGGCGCGCGCGATCGCGCTGGCCCGGGCCGGCGCCCACGACGCGGCCTTCAAGAGCTACAGCGGCCTGATCCAGCCCGGTGCGCTCGACGCCCTCGGCCGCCAGGCGCAGTTCAATCTGGGCAACATGTATCTGCGCCAGGCGCTCGCGTCGTCGCCGGGCGGTGACGCCGCCGCGCCGTCGGCCGAGACCGCGCCGTTGATCGAGCTGGCCAAGCAGCGCTACCGAGACCTGTTGCGCGCCGACCCCGGCGACTGGGACGCGCGCTACAACCTCGAGCGCGCGCTGCGCCTCGCGCCGGAGGAGCAGGAGGCCTACGCCGAGGACCCGAACGTGCCGGTCGAGCGCCGCCGTGTGCAACTCCGCGGCATGGACCCGGGGGACCTGCCTTGAGCCGCTTCGTGCGGGTCGGCCGCTGGCTGGTCCGCCAGGGCCGGCGCGCCGACCTCGCGCTCACGCTCGCGTTGCTGCTGCTGGTGGCCGCGGTGGCGTTGCCTCCCTTCATGCTGCAGCGGGCGACCTTCCACTACCTGGTTGCGTTCGACATCACGCAGAGCATGAACGTGGAGGACGTGGAGCGCGACGGCGCCCCCCTGAGCCGCCTGGCCTACGCACGTTCGGCGATGCGCGACGCGCTGCGCGAGATGCCCTGCGGCTCGAAGATCGGCTGGGCCGTGTTCGCCGACTACCGCGTGATGCCGCTGCTGCTGCCGGTGGAGGTCTGCAGCCACTACGAGGAGCTGCTCGCCTCGCTGGACCGCATCGACGGTCGCATGCGCTGGGCCAATGCCAGCAACATCGGCAAGGGCATGAGCTGGACCATCCGCACCGCGCGCGCGATCGATCCGAACACGCGCGTGGTGTTCTTCACCGACGGCCAGGAATCGCCGCCGCTGCGCGATGGCGCCGAGCTGCCGTCGATCCAGGACATCACGCCTGGCGAGGTGGGCGGCTGGCTGATCGGCGTGGGCGGCGATTTGCCGGCGCGCATCCCGCGCACCGACCGCGACGGCAACCCGGCCGGCTACTGGGCCGCGACCGACGTGGTGCAGCGCAGCGGCGCGCAGGCGGCGCAGAGCCACGAGCACCTGTCGGAGCTGCGCGAGCCGCACCTGCAGTCGCTCGCCAAGCTGATGGGCTTCGGCTACCGGCGCCTGGCCGCGCCCGGCGTGCTGGGCCAGGCGATGCGCGACCCCGCCTTCGCGCAGCCCGAGCCGGTGCCGACCGACCTGCGCTGGCTGCCGGCCGCGCTGGCGCTGGCGCTGCTGGCGTGGCGCTTCCTGCCGGACCGGCGACCTCGCCGCAGCGCGTCGCTGTAGGACGCGGCCCGCAGCGCGTCGCGGCGCCGTCCCATCGCGCGGCGGTGTGCCGCTGCCCATACTGGCTCCAGCGAGTCCCGGACGCATGGCCGTCCCTGCTATCGCTGCCCATCACTCAGCCGGAGCCGTTGCCATGATCGAGAAGAACGCCAGCGTCCATTGGGAAGGCCGGGGCAAGGAAGGCCAGGGCCAGGTCAGCACCGAGACCGGTGCGCTGCAAGCCTACCCCTATGGCTTCGGCAGTCGCTTCGAGGACGACCGCCGCGGCAGCAATCCCGAGGAGCTGCTCGGTGCGGCCCACGCGGCCTGCTTCACGATGGCGTTCTCGTTCGCCTGCGACAAGGCCGGCTTCGCGACCACCGCGGTCGACACGCGTGCCGCGGTGCGTTTGGCCCGGCAGGGCGAGGGCTTCGTCATCGACCGCATCGCGCTGCAGCTCGACGCCGCCGTGCCCGGGATCGACGAGGCGATGTTCCAGCAGCTGGCGCAGGGCGCGAAGGAGAACTGCCCATTGTCGAAGGCGCTGGCCAGCGTGCCGAGCATCACGCTCGTGGCGACGCTGCGCCGTTGACGCGGCGGCGACCCTCACCGAGGAGGTTGTGATGAGCACATCGAGATCGTGGCGCCGGCTCGCGGCCGGCTGGCTGGGAACGGTGGCCTGCACGCTGGCCGTCGCGCAGATGGACACACCGGCGCCGCCCGGACCGCCGGCCGCGCAATCGGTGCAGCGGCCGCCAGCGAAGACCTTGCCCGCATCGCCGCCTGCCGCTGCGTCGGCGAGCCCTTTGCAGACGCTGCCGCCGACCCACCCGGGCGATCCGCAGATCAGCGTGCCGCTCGGCAAGCCGGCGCCGCCGCCAGGGGCCCCGGCCTCCGCACCGGTGGCGCCGCCACCGCCCGCCGCCGATCTGCGGGGTGAGTCGATGGCGAGTTGCGATCGCCTGTCCGGCAAGGCCGCGGTGGCCGAATGCCGCCGCCGCGTGGCGACGCAGGGCAGCGCGCGCCCGACGCCGCCCTGAGCTCATCGGTCCAAAAAGAAGCCCGGTGCGGCTCGCGCCACACCGGGCAATTGACGATGATCATTCCTGGTGGATTGGCGTCCAGAGGAATGGATTCATCCTAGTGGCTGGCCGCCGTCTGCGGGCCGGGAAAGCCTCCCGAAGTGAGGGGGCCAGCGGACCGATGGCGAGCGTCTCAGGGGCCGGTCGGGCCGGTCAGCGCCCGCAACTGCCGGTCGTGCCGGCGTGCCAGCAGCCACTGCGCCGCCATCGCGCCGAGCCAGGCGCAGAACATGTCCTTCTGGGTGTCGAAGGGATCGCCCTGGGTGCCGAGAAACTCATCGGCGCCGCCCCCCAGCGCCTCGGCCGCGCCCCACTCGATCAGCTCGTAGAGCGCGCTGATCGCCAGGCAGACGGCGGTGACCAGCGTGAACAGCCAGCCGCCGCGCATCTCGGGCCGTGCCAGTGGCGTGAGCCGCAGCAGCAGCTCGCGCGCCACGATGGCCGGCACGAAGCCCTGCATCAGGTGGCCGATGCGGTCGTAGTGGTTGCGCTCGAAGCCGAACCACTGCTGCATCCAGTGGCCGAGCGGCACGCGCGCGTAGGTGTAGTGGCCGCCGAGGATCAGCACCGCCATGTGCAGCGCGATCAGGCCGTAGAGCAGCGGCGTGAGCGGGAAGCGCCGGTGCGTGGCCAGCAGCAGCGGCAGGGCGATCAGCACCGGCGCCACCTCCATCAGCCAGGTGCCGCGCTCGTAGGGCCCGATGCCCGACCAGAGCAGCAGCGCCAGCACGGCGGCGGAGTAGATCCACAGACCCTTGAGCGACAGGCTGGCAGTGTTCGGCGGCATGCGCCGATGCTGCCAGAGGAAACGGTCAGCCGCCGGCGTCGGCGAGCGCCAGCGGCTGCGGGCCCACCGTCTCGATCGTCGGGTTCATGCTCAGCATGCGGGCCGGACCGAACAGCGTGGCGAAGGCCACGTCCTTGGCGTCGCGTCCGCTGGCGATGCGGACCAGATCGTCCACCGGCGACATCCGCGTCGGGTCGAACAGCACCCAGCGGCCGCCCAGCCAGGCCTCGAACACCGCGTGAAAGTCGGGTGGCGGCTCGTCGAAACGCGCATAGCCGACCGCCAGCCGCGCCGGGATGTTGAGCGCGCGGCAGAAGGTGACGCCCAGGTGGGCGAAGTCGCGGCACACGCCGGCGCGCTGCACGAACACCTCTCGCGCCGTGGTGGTGGGACCGGTCGAGCCGATCGCGTACTCGATGTGCTCGAAGATCCAGTCGGCGATCGCCTGCACCCGCGCATGGCCGGGTGGCAGGTGACCGAACAGCTTGTAGGCGGCGCGGCCCAGCAGGTCCGATTCGCAGTAGCGCGTGGGCGCCAGGTTGTGCAGCACATGGTCGGGCAGCTCGTGGATCGGGTGTTCGGGGGCACGCAGATCGCGTGTGAACGGCCGCTTCTTCACCAGGGCCCGGTACAACAGCGTGAAGCGGCCGGCCTCGACGTGCACGCGCGTGAAGCGGTGCCCCTGCGTGGGGTCGGCGAAGACGTGGAAGGCAGCGTCGCTGTGGAAGTCGATCGATTCGCCGGCGATGTGCTGCTCGGCGTCCTTCAGCGCGTGCACCAGGAACACGAAGTCGGTCGGGGCATCGACCTCGTAGGTCAGCTCGCAGTCGACCCGGAAGGCCCGCTCGGCGGCGCGCCGCGAGGACAGCCGAAACGGTTTGAGGAGAGCGGAAAGCGGCATGGCGGACGATGGGGAGGACATGGCGACGATTTCATCCTCGCGTGGCCTCCCGAACCATCGGACGCGTTGCCGCGACCGCGTAGGACGCCGCCGCAGCACCGAGATGGCGCGCGCGCCGGGCGGGGTCGCCCGTTCGCGGGCCCGGGACCACGGCATCGCGGTGACATCGCGGCGCTGGAAGCGAACACTACAATGCCGCGGCCCGTGCATCCGCCCATCGTCCGTCTGCGCTCTGCTCTCGTCCTGGCCGTGCTGGCCTGGTTCGCGCAGCTCTGCCTGCCGGTGGCGCACGCGGCGGTCATGTCCTCGCCCAGCACCCAGCTGCTCGGGTGGTGCGGCGATCCCTCCGGCGCGCTCGCGATCGCGGCCGAGTTGCCCGCCGAGATCCGCGAGGGACTGGGGCTGGACGGCCTGCATCCCGATCATCTCGCTTGCGCGCAGCTTTGCGCGGCCGGGACCGCGCCGCCGACGATCCCCGTCGCGAACACGGTGCTGCTGCGCGCGGCGGGTCTCGAGCCCGCGCCGGCGCGCCAGCGGCCTGCGCCGCGCACGCGTGCGCAGGCGCCCACGCCGCCCTCTCACGGCCCTCCGGCGCACGCCTGAGACACCGGCGCGTCGGGCGGCCCCCGATGCCGCCCCGCAGCTCCCACGCCACCCCGATCGACACGGTGCTTCCGTGCGCATCGGTTTGCGCTGCTGCCCGCCCAGGGCGCAGTGACGGCGTGCCGAACGACGCGCGCCCGACGCCGGCCCGACCGGCGGCGGCGCTGACTCAGCTTCCGGAACTTCACCATGCTTTCAAGATCACCCGCAGTCCTGTCTGCGCTCGTCCTCGGCCCGTGCGCGATCGCGCAGGCCCAGAGCCCGCAAGAGGCGCAACTGCCGCCCATCGTCATCACTGCCGAGCGAGAGCCCGATCAGGTCAGGAAGGCGCTGACGGCAGAGCAGGCCGTCACGCCCGGCGCCGTGACGCTGGTCGACGGCGAGACCCTGCGCCAGCGCAACGTCACCAGCCTGGCCGACATGCTGCGCTACGTGCCGGGCCTGTGGGCCGCCAGCGGCAGCACCGGCGACTCGTCCTTCCTGTCCAGCCGCGGCTCCAACCTCGACGCCACCAACTACGACGGCAACGGCATCAAGCTGCTGCAGGACGGCCTGCCGGTGACCGCCGCCGACGGCAACAACCACAATCGCGACGTCGACCCGCTGTCGGCGCGCTACGCCATCGTGGCGCGCGGCGCGAACGCGCTCACCTATGGCGCCAGCACGCTCGGCGGCGCGATCGACTTCATCACGCCCACGGCGCGCGACGGTGCGCCGAACGAGCTGCTGCTCAACGGCGGCAGCCACGGCCAGCGGCAGGCCCGCGTCACGCTGGGCACGGTGGCCAGTGCCTTCGATGCGCTGGTCACCGCCGAAGGCAAGCGCAGCGACGGCTACCGTGATCACCACCGCCAGGAGCGCAGCGGCCTCTACGCCAATGCCGGCTGGCAGCTCGGCGATGCCGTGCGGACGCGCTTCTACGCCACCGCGATCGACAACGACCAGCAATTGCCTGGCGCGCTGACGCGCGACGAATGGCGAACCGACCCGCGCCAGGCCCAGGCCGCCGCGCTGGCCGGCGACTACCAGTACAACGTGAAGACGTGGCGCCTCGCCAACAAGACGACGTGGGACATCGACGCGAACAGCAGCCTCACGGCCGGTCTGTCGTACGAGGAGCAGCAGCTTTACCACCCGATCGTCTATGCGCCGCCGTTCTTCAGCCTGTTGATCGACACCGAGCAGCGCAACCACGGCGGCACGCTGCGCTACCAGCGTCGCATCGGCGAACACGACCTGCTGGTCGGCCTGAACGCGGGCCTCACCACCGTGAAGGGTGGCAACTATGGATACGAACCCGGCGGTGCCGCGACGCTGTCGACGCAGGTGGACAACCGGGCCGACAGCCTGGAGCTGTTCGTGATGGACCGCTGGCAGTTCGCGCCGGACTGGACCGCGGTCTACGGCGCGCAGGCCGTGTCGTCCCGCCGCGAGATCCGCAATATCACGGTGTCCAGTGGGGCCCTGCGCAACCCGGAAGACGACTACCACAGCATCAACCCGCGGGTGGGCCTGATCCACCAGCTGGCGCCCACCATCCAGCTGTTCGCCAACCTGAGCCGCCTGTACGAGGCCCCCACGCTCTACGAGCTGGAGGACGACGTGCGCGGCAACCAGTCGACGCTGGAGGCGATGAAGGGCACCGTGCTGGAGGTCGGCACGCGCGGCACGCACGACGCGGGCCGCAGCCAATGGCACTGGGACGTCGCCGTCTACTACGCGCGGCTGCGCGACGAGATCCTGTCGCGTGCCCCGGTGCCCGGCGTCAGCCTGTCGACCAACGTCGACGGCACGGTCCATGCCGGCGTCGAGGCTCTGCTGGGCGCCAGCCTGGCGATCGACGACGCTGGCGCCCACCGCGTCGAGCCGCTGCTCAACCTGACGGTCAACCACTTCCGCTTCAAGGGCGATGCCGACTACGGCAACAACCGGCTGCCTGCCGCGCCCACCTATGCGGTGCGCGGCGAACTGCTCTACCGCCATGCGAGCGGCTTCTTCGCCGGGCCCACCTTCGATCTCGTGGGGCGCCGGTACGCGGACTTCGCCAACACCTACACGGTCGACCGCTACACCCTGTGGGGGCTGCGCGCCGGCCTGACCCGCGATCACTGGGAGCTCTACGCCGAGGCTCGCAACCTCGCCGACCGGAACTACGTCTCGCTGTTCAGCGTGCAGGACAGGGCGGAATCCAGCGCGGCCATCCTCACGCCCGGTGAGCCACGCTCGGTGTACGTCGGTGCGCGCTTCAAGTTCTGAGGCCGCGATGAGCGACGCGATCCCCGCGGAGGCCGCGGCCTCCTCCGAGTCTGCGCTGTACCGGCGCGTCTGGCGCTGGCACTTCTACGCCGGGCTGGTCTGCCTGCCCTTCCTGGCGTTGCTGGCGACGACCGGCGCGCTGTACCTGTTCAAGGACCCGATCGAGTCGCTGCTCTATGCACGGCTGCGCGTCGTCGAAGCCGGGTCCGCGCCGGGGCTGGCAGCGTCCGCACTGGTCGACAGGGCCCTCGCGGCCGAACCCGGCGTGGCGGTGCGCTTCGTCGCGCCGGCCCGGCCGGGCCGCAGCGCCGAGGTGGGCATCCGCACGGCCGAGGGCCTCGTCGCGGTCTACCTCGACCCGGCCGATGGCCGGGAACTGGGCAGGCTGCGCGACGACGACCGGCTGATGGAGGTCGTCAAGCGCCTCCACTCGCTGGCGATCGCCGGCCCGGTGGCCAACCACTGGATCGAGATCGTGGCCGGCTGGGCGCTGGTGCTCGTCGTGTCCGGCGTGTTCCTGTGGTGGCCGCGCGGGCGATCGGGGGGTGTCTGCACCGTCCGCGAGCGCCCGGCGCAGCGCCTCTGGTGGCGCGACGTGCACGCGGTGACCGGGATCGTCGCCGCCGTGGCGATCGTGTTCCTGGCCGTGACGGGCATGCCGTGGTCGGCGTTCTGGGGGCAGCAGTTCGGCCGCCTGAGCGCCGAACGGGGGCTGGGCGTGCCGAAGCATGTGTGGGGGCCGGCACCGCCGTCCGCGCTGCCCCCGCTGGCCGGCCTGCAGGCGGTGCCCTGGGCCGTGGGTCAGGTGCCGCCGCCGCGTTCGTCGGAGCCGCCGCACCCTGCCGGCGAGCCGCATCACGGCGAGCACGACGGCGGAGCGCACGTCGCGCCAGCGACGCCGGCGACGGGGGCCCCGCAGGCCGACGGCCTGGGGCTGGACCGCGCCCTGCAGATCCTGGCGCGGATGGGCATGCCGGCCGGCACGCCGGTGCGCCTGCCCGATGGACCACGCGGTGCCTACACCGCGATGCGCTTCCCGGACGACATCCGGGAGGTGCGCGTGGTCCATCTCGACCGCTACTCGGGCGCCGTGCTCGCCGACATCCGCTACGCCGACTACGGCATCGTCGGCCGCGCGACCGAGTGGGGCATCAGCCTCCACACCGGCCGCCAGTTCGGCTGGATCAACCAGCTCGTGATGTTGGCCGCCTGCCTGGCCATCGTAGTGCTGGCGGTCTCGGCCGTGGTGATGTGGTGGAAGCGCCGCCCGCACGGCCGGTTGGCGGCGCCGCCGCGCAAGGCGGGCGACCGGGCGGCCGTCGGCGCGATCGCGGTCGCGCTGCTGCTCGGACTCCTCTATCCGCTGCTCGGCGCGTCGATGCTCGTCGCGCTGGCCGTCGACGCCCTCGTGCCCGCGCGCTGGCGAAAGCGCTACGGCTTGTAGATCGATCGGCGAGGCTCCTGTCCCCGCCACTGCGCGGCGGGCACGCCCGGATCGCCACGCCGCATCAACGGCCCGCCGTCGCCTCCGCCTCGAGCTCGCGCAGCACCGCCGCCACGGTCGAGAACGAGCCGCACACCAGCACGCGGTCGTCCGGGCCGGCCGTGGCCAGCGCGTCCCGGTAGGCGTCGAGCGGCGACGCGCACAGGTGCACCGTGCGCTGCACCTGTGCGGCGTCCAGCGCCGCGGCCATGTCGGCGGCCGAGGCGCCGCGCCGCTCGGCGATGCCGGCGACGAACCAGGCGTCGACGCCGTCGCGCAGCGCCTGCGCGGTGCCGGCGATGTCCTTGTCGCGCAGCATCGCGAACACCGCGAGCGTGCGGCCAGGCACCGGGTGCTGGGTCAGCGTCAGCGCCAGCCGCTGCGCGGCGTGCGGGTTGTGCGCCACGTCGAGCAGCACCTCGGGCGCACCGGGGTGGCGCCGCCAGCGCTGGAAGCGACCGATCAGCTGCACCTCCCGCAGGCCGCGGTGGATCTGCGCGACGTCCACCGGCAGGGTGCGGGCCAGCGTCTCCAGCGCCATCAGGCAGGCACCGGCGTTGTGCAACTGCACGTCGCCGGCCAGCGCGGGCAGCGGCAGGCCGCCGAGTTCCCCGCTGCGGCGGCTCAGGGTCCAGGTGTCGCCCGGGTCGCGGCGCACGCGGTAGTCGCGCCCGCTCTGCAGCAGGCGCGCGCCGAGCCGCCGGGCCTCCTGCGCGATCGTGGCCGGCGGCTCGGGGTCGGCGCAGATCGCCGGCCGGCCGGCGCGGAACACGCCGGACTTCTCGACCGCGATGCTCTCGCGCGTCGGGCCGAGGTATTCGACGTGGTCGATGCCGATGCTGGTGACGATGGCGCAATCGGCGTCGAAGGCGTTCACCGCGTCGAGCCGGCCGCCCAGCCCCACTTCCAGCACCGCCGCGTCGAGGTCGGCCTCGGCGAACACGCACATCGCCGCCAGCGTGCCGAACTCGAAGGGCGTGAGCGGCGTGTGGCCGCGCGCGCCCTCGACCCGCGCATAGGCCGCGCACAGCGCCGCGTCGCCGACCGGTGCGCCATCGATGCGCACGCGCTCGTTGTAGCGCAGCAGGTGCGGTGAGCTGTAGACGCCGACGCGGTAGCCCGCGGCGCCCAGTACCGACGCGAGCAGCGCGCAGGTCGAGCCCTTGCCGTTGGTGCCGGCCACGGTGATCAGCGGGAAGCCGGGCTTCAGGCCCAAGGCGTCGCGCACCTTGACGACGCGCTCCAGCCCCATGTCGATGGTCTGCGCGTGCAGCGCATCGGCGTGGGCCAGCCAGGCGGCGAGGTCGGCGCCCTGGCGCGGGCGGCGCACACGCAGTGCGGGCGCGGCGTCGGCGCGCAGGGGGGCCAGCATGGCAAGGACTCCGGACGGCGAGGGGCCGCTCAGAACAGGCCGACGACCTTGCCGTCGTCGCCGAGATCGATCTTCTCGGCCGACGGTACCTTGGGCAGGCCGGGCATCGTCATCACGTCGCCGCAGATCATCACGATGAACTCCGCGCCGGCGGCGAGGCGGACCTCGCGGATGTCGATCGTGTGGCCCGACGGTGCGCCGCGCGCATTGGGGTTGGTCGAGAACGAGTACTGGGTCTTGGCCACGCACACCGGGTAGTGGCCGTAGCCGGCGTCCTGCAGCTTCTTGATCTCGCCGGCCACCTTGGCGCTGGCGTTGACCTTGGCCGCGCCGTAGATCTTGGTGGCGATCGCGGTGATCTTGTCCAGCAGCGGCAGCGACTCGTCGTAGACGAACTTGAAGCCCGCGGCGCCGCTCTGGCCCTTCTCGACGATCTCGACCACCGCGCGCGCCACGTCCTCGGCGCCCTTGCCGCCCTCGGCCCAGTGGCGCGCGACGATCACCGGCACCTCGTGCTTCGCGAGGCGGTCCTGCAGCAGCTTCAGCTCGGCCGCCGTGTCGAAGGTGAAGTTGTTGATCGACACCACGCAGGGCAGGCCGTAGTGCTCGCGGATGTTGGCGACGTGGCGCTCGATGTTGGCGATGCCCTTCTCCAGCGCCTCGAGGTTCTCGGTGTTGAGCTCCTTCACGTCGACGCCGCCGTGGAACTTGAGCGCGCGGATCGTCGCCACCAGCACCACCGCGTCGGGGCGCAGGCCCGACTTGCGGCACTTGATGTCGATGAACTTCTCGGCGCCCAGGTCGGCGCCGAAGCCGGCCTCGGTCACCACGTAGTCGGCCAGCTTCAGGCTGGTCCGGGTGGCGATCACCGAGTTGCAGCCGTGCGCGATGTTGGCGAACGGGCCGCCGTGCAGGATGGCCGGGTTGTTCTCGAGCGTCTGCACGAGGTTGGGCTTGAGCGCGTCCTTCAGCAGCACGGTCATCGCGCCGTGGGCCTTGAGCTCGCGAGCGGTCACCGGCTTCTGCTGGCGCGTGTAGCCGACGACGATGTTGCCCAGGCGCTCCTTCAGGTCCTCGATCGAGGTGGCCAGGCAGAAGATCGCCATCACCTCGGAGGCCACGACGATGTCGAAGCCGTCCTGGCGCGGGTAGCCGTTGCCGGGGCCGCCGAGCGAGCAGGTGATGTCGCGCAGCGCGCGGTCGTTCATGTCGAGCACGCGCTTCCAGGTGATGCGGCGCACGTCGATGTCGAGCTCGTTGCCGTGGTGGATGTGGTTGTCGATCATCGCGGCCAGCAGGTTGTTGGCCAGCTGGATCGCGTTGAAGTCGCCGGTGAAGTGCAGGTTGATGTCCTCCATCGGCACCACCTGTGCATGGCCGCCGCCGGCCGCGCCGCCCTTCATGCCGAACACCGGGCCCAGCGAGGGCTCCCGCAGGCACACCAGGGTCTTCTTGCCGATGCGGTTGAGCGCATCGCCCAGGCCCACGGTGGTGGTGGTCTTGCCCTCGCCGGCCGGCGTGGGGCTGATCGCGGTGACGAGGATCAGCTTGCCGTTCGGGCGGTCCTTCAGCGAGTCGACGTAGTCGAGCGAGAGCTTGGCCTTGTAGTGGCCGTAGGGCTCCAGGTGCTCGTCGGCGATGCCGAGCTTCTCGCTCGCCACCTGGGTGATGCGCCGGAGGGTGGCTTTCTGGGCGATTTCGATGTCGGAGGCCATCTTGTCTCTCTCTCTCTCGTCTGGTGCGGGTGGAATGGAAGGAAAGGGGAGGCGCGCCTGTCGTCGCGTCACTCGATCAGGATCGCGCGGAAGTCGTTCACGTTGGTCATCGTCGGGCCGGTCATCACCAGGTCGCCGAGCGCCGAGAAGTAGCTGTAGCCGTCGTTGTTGGCCAGGAAGGCCGGCGCATGCAGGCCCAGGGCGCGGGCGCGCGCCAGCGTGTCGGGGGCGAGCAGGGCGCCGGCGTTGTCCTCGGTGCCGTCGATGCCGTCGGTGTCGCAGGCGATCGCGTGCATGCGCGGGTGGCCGTCGAGCGCCACCGCCAGCGCCAGCAGGAACTCGGCGTTGCGTCCGCCGCGGCCCTGGCCGCGCACGGTCACCGTGCCCTCGCCGCCGGACAGCAGCACGCAGGGCGTCGGGCCGGGCTGGCCGTGCTCGGCCACCTGGCGCGCGATGCCGGCGTGCACCAGCGCCATCTCGCGCGCCTCGCCCTCGATCGCGTTGCCGAGGATCACCGGGTGGATGCCGGCGGCGCGCGCCACGCCGGCCGCGGCCTCGAGCGACATCTGCGGCGTCGCCACCATCACCTGGCGGGCCCGCGCGAGGCGCGGATCGCCGGGCTTCGGGGTCTCGTCGTGGCCGCGGCGGATGTAGTCGATCGCGGCTTTCGGCTCCGTGATCGCATATTTGGCAAGGATGGCCAGCGCGTCGGCGCAGGTCGTCGCGTCGGCCACCGTCGGGCCCGAGGCGATCACCGAGGGGTCGTCGCCCGGCACGTCGGAGATCGTCAGCGTCAGCACCTGAGCCGGCGCGCAGGCCGCGGCGAGGCGGCCGCCCTTGATCGCCGACAGGTGCTTGCGCACGCAGTTCATCTCGGTGATGTTGGCGCCCGACTTCAGCAACGCGCGGTTCACCGCCTGCTTGTCCTCGAGCGTCAGGCCCTCGGCCGGCAGCGCCAGCAGCGACGAGCCGCCGCCGGAGATCAGGCAGATCACCAGATCGTCCTCGCGCAGACCCTGCACCATCGCCAGCATGCGGCCGGCGGCTGCGCGGCCCGCGGCGTCCGGGACCGGATGGGCCGCCTCGACGACCTCGATGCGTTCGGTCGGCACGCGGTGGCCGTAGCGCGTGACCACCATGCCCGACAGCTCGCCGGGCCATTGCGCTTCCAGCGCCTGCGCCATCGAGGCGGCCGCCTTGCCGGCGCCGATCACCAGCGTGCGTCCGCGCGGCAGCGGGGGCAGGTGCGCGCCCAGACAGCGCGAGGGCGCAGCTGCCGCAACCGCGGCATCGAACATCCGGCGTAGCAGGTCGGAACCCTGGGAAGACATGTCGTTGTGCGACCGGTGGTCGGTGGTTGCGGTGGCGCGATTTCAACAGACCGGCTCGGCGCCGGACCGCTTGCGAACGATGTTAGGCGCGGTGCGCGCCGCCGGTCATTGGTCTTTCTGAGCCGGTCGGCCAAAAAGACTAATGAGTCATTTCGACGACCCGCTCCTAGACTTTCTCCACGGTCTGCAGCGGCTCCGAAAGTCGCAACGGACCTCCGAATCAACCCGTCTGGAGCCCGCCGTGTTCGATCCTTCCCTGCGCATTGCCGATACCGATCCCGAGCTGTGGACTGCGATGCAGAACGAACTGCAACGCCAGGAGGACCACGTCGAACTGATCGCCTCCGAGAACTATGTCAGCCCCGGTGTGATGCGGGTGCAGGGCTCGGTGCTGACGAACAAGTACGCCGAGGGTTATCCCGGCAAGCGCTACTACGGCGGCTGCGAGCACGTCGACGTCGCCGAGCAGCTGGCGATCGACCGCGCGAAGGCGCTGTTCGGCGCCGAATATGCAAACGTGCAGCCACATTCGGGCTCGCAGGCCAATGCCGGCGTCTACATGGCGATGCTGCAGCCCGGCGACACCATCCTGGGCATGTCGCTGGCCCACGGCGGCCACCTGACGCACGGCGCGAGCGTGAGCTTCAGCGGCAAGCTCTACAAGTCGGTGTCCTACGGCCTGGAGCCCGAGACCGAGACCATCGACTACGCGCAGGTGGCCGAACTGGCCGCGACGCACAAGCCGAAGATGATCGTCGCCGGCGCGTCAGCCTACTCGATGGTGATCGACTGGCAGCGCCTGCGCGACATCGCCGACCGCCACGGTGCCTACCTGCTGGTCGACATGGCGCACTACGCCGGCCTGATCGCCGCCGGCGAGTACCCGAATCCGGTCGGCATCGCGCACTTCGTGACTTCGACCACCCACAAGACGCTGCGCGGCCCGCGCGGTGGCCTGATCCTCGCGAACGCCGAGTTCGAGAAGCCGCTCAACTCGATGATCTTCCCGGGTATCCAGGGCGGCCCGCTGATGCACGTGATCGCCGCCAAGGCGCTGGCCTTCAAGGAGGCCGCCTCGCCGGCGTTCCGGAGCTACCAGCAGCAGGTCAAGTCCAACGCCAAGGCGATGGCGAAGACGCTCACCGAGCGCGGCCTGCGCATCGTCTCGGGCGGGACCGAGAGCCACGTGTTCCTGCTCGACCTGCGCGCCAAGAAGATCACCGGCAAGGCCGCCGAGGCCGTGCTCGGCCGCGCGCACATGACGGTCAACAAGAACGCCATTCCCAACGACCCCGAGAAGCCCTTCGTCACCAGTGGCATCCGCATCGGCGCCCCGGCGATGACGACGCGCGGCTTCGGCACGACCGAAGCCACCGCGATCGCGAACCTGATGGCCGACGTGCTGGAGGCACCCGAAAACGATGCCGTGATCGCGCGCGTCGCCACCGAGGTCACGGCGCTGTGCCGGCGATTCCCGGTCTATGGCGCCGACGTCCACGGACTCTGATCGCGCGCGTACTTCCCCGCACTTCGACGACCCACCGATTCCGAATCCCAGCAACCAAGGAGACTCACATGGCTGGCCGCAATTTCCTGTTCGTTCCCGGACCCACCAACGTGCCCGAGCGCGTGCAGCGCGCGATGGTCGTGTCGATGGAAGACCATCGCTCGTCCAAGTTCCCCGACCTGACCAAGAGCGTCCTCGAGGACCTGAAGGCCGTCTTCAAGACCACCACCGGCACCCCGATCATCTTCCCCGCCACCGGCACCGGCGGCTGGGAGGCCGCGCTGACCAACACGCTGTCGCCCGGCGACCTGGTGCTGGCCTCGCGCTTCGGCCAGTTCAGCCACCTGTGGATCGACATGATCACCCGCCTGGGCTTCCAGGTGGAGACGGTCGAGTGCGAGTGGGGCGAGGGCGTGCCGGTCGAGAAGTACGCCGAGATCCTGAAGAAGGACAAGGAACACAAGATCAAGGCGGTGATCGCCACCCACAACGAGACCGCCACCGGCGTCACCAGCGACATCGCCGGCGTGCGCAAGGCGCTCGACGACGCCAGGCACCCCGCGCTGCTGCTGGTCGACGCGGTCAGCTCGCTGGGCAGCATCGACTTCCGCCAGGACGAGTGGGGCGTGGACATCTGCGTCAGCGGCTCGCAGAAGGGCCTGATGCTGCCGGCCGGCCTGGGCATCGTCTGCGCCAGCGAGAAGGCGCTGAAGGCGCGCGAGACCTCGACCGCGCCGCGCTGCTTCTTCGACTTCGGCGACATGATCAAGGCCAACGCCACCGGCTACTTCCCGTACACGCCGGCGCTGCCGATGCTCTACGGCCTGCGCGAGTCGCTGACGATGATCAAGGAAGAGGGGCTAGAGAACATCTTCTGGCGCCACACCTACCTGGCCTCCGGCGTGCGCGCCGCGGTGCTGGACGGCTGGAAGCTGCAGCTGTGCGCGAAGGCGCCGAAGTGGTACTCCGATACGGTGTCGGCGATCGTCGTGCCCGAGGGCATCAACGGCGCGCACGTGATCGACGTGGCCTTCCGCCGCTACAACCTGTCGCTGGGCGCCGGCCTGAGCAAGGTGGCCGGCAAGGTGTTCCGCATCGGCCACCTGGGCGACCTGAACGAGCTGATGGTGCTGGGCGCGCTGGCCGGCGCCGAGATGTCCATGCTCGACGTGGGCATCAAGATCGAACCGGGCTCGGGCGTCGCCGCGGCGCAGAAGTACTTCCGCACCCACGACAACGTGCCCAAGAAGAAGGTCGCCCGCAGTGAAGTGGTCTACGCCTCGCAGTCGATGGGGTCGACCGAAGGCGCGCATTGATTGACCCACCCCCGTTGCGCCTGCGGCGCTCCCCCTCGAGGGGGCGCCGCTGGCGGGCCGGCGGAGCCGGCCCGCGGCGGCTGCTGGCTGGGGCAGGGCGGTGATTGGCACGAAGAAGAGGAGACGAGTGATGGGTCATTCCGTGGTGTTCCTGGACCGCGCGTCGCTGAAGGCGAAGGTGCGCAAGCCGGCGCAGGCGGCGAGCTACGTCGAGCACGAGAAGACCTCGGTCGACGAGGTGGTCGCGAAGCTGCGCGGCGCGACGGTGGCGATCACGAACAAGGTGCCGCTGCGGGCCGAGACGCTGAAGCAGCTGCCGGAGCTGAAGATGATCGCGGTGGCCGCCACCGGCTACGACGTGATCGACGTGCCCTACTGCAAGGAGCACGGCATCGCGGTCGCCAACATCCGCAACTACGCGGTGCACACGGTGCCGGAGCACGCGTTCGCGCTGATCCTGGCGCTGCGCCGCAACATCCTGGCCTACCGCCAGGACGTCGAGAACGGCGTGTGGCAGAAGTCGGACCAGTTCTGCTTCTTCACCCACGACATCGGCGACCTGCACGGCGCGACGCTGGGCATCATCGGCGAGGGCGCGATCGGGCAGGGCACCGCGGCGATCGCGCGCGGCTTCGGCATGAAGGTGATCTTCGCCGACCACGAGCCGCCGAAGATGCCGGGCGTCGAGTTCACGCCCTTCGAGCAGGTGCTGGCCGAGAGCGACGTGCTCTCGCTGCACTGCCCGCTGACGCCGTCGACGCGCAACATCATCGGCCTCGAGCAGATGCGCCGGATGAAGCGCAACGCGCTGCTGATCAACACCTCGCGCGGCGGCCTGGTCGACGAGGCGGCGCTGATCCAGGCGCTGGACGAGGGCCTGATCGCCGGCGCCGGCTTCGACGTGCTCACCACCGAGCCGCCGAAGAACGGCCACCCGCTGCTGGACGTGCGGCGCCCGAACTTCATCCTCACCCCGCACGTCGCCTGGGCCTCGGACGGCGCGATGCAGTTCCTGGCCGACCAGTTGATCGACAACATCGATCGGTGGGCGGCGGGCACCCCGCAACACCTCGTGACCTGACGAAAGCCTCACGATGAAGAAGCTGCTCTATCAATTCGACACCGATCCGCACCCGGCGGTGTTCGACAACGTCGTCGCCTACGACGGCGGCGCCGATCACGTGACGGCCTATGGCGGCATCACGCCGGCCAACGTGGGCGGGCTCGTCGACGGCGCGATCTTCACGCGCGCGCCGAAGGACAAGAAGAACACCGCGATCTTCGTCGGCGGCTCCAACATGGCCGAGGGCGAGGCGCTGTTCAAGGCCGTGCGCAAGAAGTTCTTCGCCAACTTCCGCGTCTCGGTCATGCTCGACAGCAACGGCTCCAACACCACCGCCGCGGCCGGTGTGGCGTGGCTGGCGCACGGCCGCTCGCTGGCCGGCAAGCGCGCCGTGGTGCTGGCCGGCACCGGCCCGGTGGGCCAGCGCGCCGCGGTGATGCTGGCGAAGGAGGGCGCGCGCGTGGCGATCACCAGTCGCACGCTGGAGCGCGCGCAGGCGGCAGCACGGGCCATCGCCGAGCGCTTCAAGATCGAGGTCGACGCGATCGAGGCGAACGACAACGCGGCCCGCGCCCGCGCCATCGAAGGCGCGAACCTGGTGTTCGCCACCGGCGCGGCCGGCGTCGCGCTGCTCGACGAGGCGGCGTGGAAGGACCACCCGCAGCTCGAGCTGCTGTCGGACGCCAACGCGACGCCCACGCTGGGCATCGAGGGCATCGACATGATGGACAAGGGCGCCCAGCGCCACGGCAAGACGGTGTTCGGCGCGATCGGTTTCGGCGCGCTGAAGATCGCGCTGCATCGCGCCTGCATCGCGCGCATGTTCGAACAGCAGGACCTCGTGCTCGACGGCGAGGAGATCTACGCCATTGCGAAGACCATGGTGGGGTAGATGACGACCCCCCCGTTGCGGCTGCGCCGCTCCCCCCGAGGGGGCGGCCGCTGGCGGACCGGCGGAGCCGGATCCGCGGCGGCCACTCGGGGCGCCGTGACCTGCGTGCAGGGTGAGTGAAGGAGACAGGAACGTGATCGACGATCTGACGACAAGCAAGTTTCTCGACGAGCTGGCGAGCGGCAACGCGACGCCGGGCGGGGGCAGCGCCGCCGCGATCATGGGCGCGATGGGCGCCGCGCTGGTGTCGATGGTGGCCAACCTGACGATCGGCAAGAAGGGCTACGAGGCCGTCGAGGCCGAGATGCGCCAGCTGCTGGCCGAGTCCGAGGCGCTGCGCGCGCGGCTCGCCGGCATGGTGGCCGAGGACGTCGCCGCGTTCGACGCGCTGATGGCGGCCTACAAGCTGCCGAAGGCGAGCGACGACGAGAAGACCGTGCGCAGCGCCGCCATCCAGGCCGGCCTGAAGCTGGCCACCGAGGCCCCGCTGGCCTGTGCGCGCGCCTGCGCCGAGGCCGTGCGCCTGACCGAGCGCGCCGTGGTGCACGGCAACCTCAACGTGATCAGCGACGTCGGCGTCGGCGTGGTCGCGGCCTGGGCCGCGCTGCGCAGCGCCGCGCTGAACGTGCACATCAACGCGCCGCAGATCAAGGACCGCGCCTGGGCCGACCGCGCGCTGACCGAGCTGCAGGGGCTGCTCGCCGAGTGCGGGCCGCTTTCCGAGCGCGTGCACGACACCGTCAAGGGCAAGCTCGGCTGAGGCCGGGCCGCCACCACCGCATCCACAGAAACCACAGGAGACCGACGATGGACATTCATGAGTACCAGGCCAAGGAACTGCTTGCCGGCTTCGGCGTGCCGGTGCCGCGCGGCAGCGTGGCCTACAGCGCCGACCAGGCCGTCTACGCCGCCACCGAGCTCGGCGGCTGGCACTGGGCCGTCAAGGCGCAGATCCACTCCGGCGGCCGCGGCAAGGCCGGCGGCGTGAAGCTGTGCCGCACCTACCAGGAGGTCGCGGCCGCCGCCAAGGCGATGCTGGGCGCGACGCTGGTGACCAACCAGACCGGCCCGGCCGGCAAGGTGGTGAACCGCCTGTACGTCGAGCAGGCCGAGCCCTTCGAGCGCGAGCTCTATCTCGGCTTCGTGCTGGACCGCAAGATCGAGCGCATCCGCGTGATCGCCTCGGCCAACGGCGGCATGGAGATCGAGGAGATCGCGCACGACAAGCCCGAGTCGATCCTGCAGATCGAGGTCGAGCCGGCGGTCGGCCTGCAGCCCTTCCAGGCGCGCGAGATCGCCTTCGGCCTGGGCCTGAACATCAAGCAGGTGAGCCAGGCGGTCACGGCCATCATGGGCTGCTACCGCGCCTTCCGCGACCTCGACGCGACGATGGTCGAGATCAACCCGCTGGTGGTCACCAAGGACCAGCGCGTGCTGGCGCTCGACGCCAAGATGAGCTTCGACGACAACGCGCTGTTCCGCCGGCGCCAGATCGCCGAGATGCGCGACGTGGCCGAGGAGGATCCGCGCGAGGCCACGGCCAACCAGCACGGCCTGAACTACGTGGGCCTGGAGGGCGACATCGGCTGCATCATCAATGGCGCCGGCCTCGCGATGGCGACCATGGACATGATCAAGTACGCCGGCGGCGAGCCTGCGAACTTCCTCGACGTCGGCGGCGGTGCCTCGCCCGAGCGCGTCGGTCAGGCCTTCAACCTCGTGCTGTCGGACCGCAACGTCAAGGCGATCCTGGTCAACATCTTCGCCGGCATCAACCGCTGCGACTGGGTCGCCCAGGGCGTGGTGCAGGCCGCCAAGGGCCTGCGCGTGCCGCTGATCGTGCGCCTGGCCGGCACCAACGTGGAGGAGGGCCAGAAGATCGTGCGCGAGTGCGGCCTGCCCATCATCACCGCCGACTCGCTGGCCGAGGCCGCGCAGAAGGCCGTGCAGGCCGCGCGCGAGCACGTGCCAGCCTGAGTCTGACGACGACCCTCACCGACGAGAAAGCGAGACACCCATGAGCATCCTGATCGACGAAAAGACCCCCGTCATCGTGCAGGGCTTCACCGGCGACAAGGCGACCTTCCACGCGAAGGAGATGATCGCCTACGGCACCAACGTGGTCGGCGGCGTGACGCCGGGCAAGGGCGGCCAGCGCCACCTGGAGCGCCCGGTGTTCAACACCGTCAAGGAAGCGGTCAACGCCACCGGCGCCGAGGCCAGCCTGCTGTTCGTGCCGCCGCCGTTCGCGGCCGACGCGCTGATGGAAGCGGCCGACGCCGGCCTGAAGCTGGTGTGCATCATCACCGACGGCATCCCGGCCCAGGACATGATGCGCGTCAAGCGCTACCTGCGCCGCTACGCGAAGGACCAGCGCACCACCATCGTCGGCCCGAACTGCGCCGGCATCATCAGTGCCGGCAAGGCCATGCTGGGCATCATGCCGGGCAACATCTACCAGCGCGGCAACGTCGGCATCGTGTCGCGCTCGGGCACGCTGGGCTACGAGGCCGCGGCCCAGATGAAGGCGCTGGGCATTGGCGTGACCACCAGCGTGGGCATCGGCGGCGACCCGATCAACGGCAGCTCCTTCCTCGACCACCTCGAGCGCTTCGAGCAGGACCCCGAGACCAAGGCCGTGATCATGATCGGCGAGATCGGCGGTCCGCAGGAGGCCGAAGCCTCGGCCTGGGTCCAGGCCCACATGAGCAAGCCGGTGGTCGGCTACGTGGCCGGCCTGACCGCGCCCAAGGGCCGCCGCATGGGCCATGCCGGCGCCATCATCTCCGCGGTGGGCGACACGGCAGGCGAGAAGGCCGAGATCATGCGCTCCTACGGCCTGCTGGTGTCGCCGAGTGCGGCCGAGCTGGGCAAGACGGTCGCCCAGGCGTTGACGCGCGTGCAGTGATGGGCGAACGCTCCCGCCCCGACCTCGCGGACCCCGACGAGTCGGCCGCCGGCGCCGAACGCGCCGACGCGCTGGCGCGGTCTGAGCTGCTGCGCGCGGCGCTGATCGGCGTCATCGAGCGCTACGAGCCCGAGGTCGCGCGCGTGCTGCGCGGCGAGGCGCCGCAGGAGCGCATGTCGACCCGCCTGCTGGCCCGCACGATCCAGGCGCAGGCGATCTGGTTCCAGCTGCTCGCCATCGCCGAGCAGAACCGCGACATGCGGCGACGTCGCGAGGTCGAGCGCCAGCGCGGCCACGCGCAGGTGCGCGGCACCTTCGCGCATGTGTTCCATACCGCCGTCGAGGCCGGGCTCGACGCGCGGCAGATCCGCGAGGCGCTGTGCAGCCTGCGCATCCGCCCGGTCATCACCGCGCACCCGACCGAGGCCAAGCGCGTGACGGTGCTCGAGCGCCACCGCCGCATCTACCTGCGCCTGTTCGACCTGGAGTCTCCGCGCTGGACCGACCGCGAGCGCGAGGACCTCACCCGTGCGATCAGCGACGAGGTCGAGCTGCTGTGGCTCACCGGCGAGCTGAAGCTCGACAAGCCCACGGTCGACCAGGAAGTGGCCTGGGGCCTGTACTTCTTCGACGAGAACCTGTTCGACGTCGTGCCGCAGCTCTACGGCCGCATCGAGGCCGCCTTCGCGAAGCAGTTCCCCGGCGAGACGCTGGAGCTGCCGGTGGTGTTCGGCTTCGGCTCGTGGATCGGCGGCGACCGCGACGGCAACCCCTTCGTGACCAGCACGGTCACGCGCCACACGCTGTGGCAGATGCGCCTGGCGAGCCTGCGCCGCTACCGCAGCCGGCTGGCCGACCTGGCGCGCAACCTCAGCATCAGCGAACGGGCCGCCGCGTTGCCGGAGGACTTCCGCGCCGCCGTCGCCACGGCCCTGGCCGCGCTGCCCGACGGCGCCGGCGTGGCTGCGCGCAACCCCGGCGAGCTGTTCCGGCAGTTCATCGCCGGCATGCTGGCCAGGCTCGACGCGACGATCGCGCGCAACGGCGAGCAGCCCGAGCCGGCCGGTGCCGCGCGCGATGCCGCGCCCTACGAGCACGCCGACCAGCTGATCGGAGACATCGAGCTGATGCACCGTGCGCTGGTCGAGACCGGCGCCCAGCCGCTCGCGAAGGCCTTTCTCGCGCCGCTGCTGCGCGAGGTGCGCACCTTCCGCTTCGCGACGGTGCGCCTGGACATCCGCGAGAACACGATCCGCATCAACGCCACGCTCGGCGAGCTCTACCGCGCCGCCCGCGGCAGCGAGCCGCCGGCCAGCGACAGCGGCGAGTGGAAGGACTGGCTGCTCACCGAGCTGGCGGCGCCACGCCGTGCCGGCGAGGCGCCGCTCGCTACCGCGGGCCTCACGCCCGAGGCGCAGGAGACGCTGGCGACCTTCCGCACCGTCGCCGAGATGCGCGACCGCGTCGACCGCGAGGCCTTCGGCACGCTGATCCTCAGCATGACCCACAGCGCCACCGACGTGCTGGGCGTCTACCTGCTGGCCAAGCACGCCGGGCTGTTCAACGACGCGCAGGCGGTGGAGCGCTGCACGCTGCCGGTGGTGCCGTTGCTCGAGACCATTCCCGACCTGCGGCGCGCGCCGGCCATCCTGAAGGAACTGCTCGCGGTGCCGCTGGTGCAGCGCTCGCTGCGCCTGCACGGCAACGTGCAGGAGGTGATGATCGGCTACTCCGACTCCAACAAGGACGGCGGCTACTTCACCGCCAACTGGGAGCTCAGCAAGGCGCAGGCGACCATGACGCGCCTGGGCGAGGAGCTCGGCGTGAAGATCGCGTTCTTCCACGGCCGCGGCGGCTCGGTGAGCCGTGGCGGCGCGCCCACCGGGCGCGCGATCGCGGCGCTGCCCGCGGGCTCGATCCGCGGCGGCTTCCGCAGCACCGAGCAGGGCGAGGTGGTGTCGTACAAGTACGCCAACCGCGGTACCGCGCACTACCAGGTGGAGCTGCTCGCGTCGTCGGTGCTGCAGCACGTGCTGCTGTCCGAGCGCGAGGCGGCGCTGGTGCCCAAGCACGAGTTCGACGAGGCGATGGAGGCGATCTCCGGCGTGTCGTGGACGGCCTACCGCCAGCTGATGGAGTCGGAGCACCTGCTCGCCTACCTGCAGGGCTCCAGCCCGCTCGAGGAACTGGCCCTGCTCAACATCGGCTCGCGGCCGGCGCGGCGCACCCAGGCGCGCACGCTGGCCGACCTGCGTGCGATCCCCTGGGTGTTCGCGTGGACGCAGAACCGCCACATGCTGACCGGCTGGTACGGACTGGGCAGCGGCCTGGCGGCCTTCGTCGAGGTGCGCAAGGCGCGCGGGCTCGAGCTGCTGCAGCGCATGTTCCACGAGGGCCGGCTGTTCCGCACCGTGATCGACGAGGTGGAGAAGACGCTGCTGACGGTCGACCTCGACATCGCGCGCGAGTTCGCCGGCCTGGTGGCCGACCCGGCCGTGCGCGAGCCGATCTTCCAGGCCATCGAGCGCGAGTACCGCCTCACCTGCGAGATGGTGCTGAAGGTGTCGGGTGGGAGCCGGGTGGCCGAGCGCTTCCCGCAGCTGCGCCGCCGGCTCGCGCGCCGGCTGCAGACCATGAACCAGGTCAGCCGCGAGCAGGTGCAACTGCTGCGCGCGCTGCGCGAGGGCGGTGACGACGACGTGCGCACCGCCTTCCTGCTGTCGATCAACTGCGCGGCCGCCGGCCTGGGTGCCACCGGCTGATGCGCCGGGCGAGCCACTGCCTTTCTCCGCTTTCCCCTTTTTTCAACATCGAGGACTTGCTGCCATGAGCTTCACCATCATCGACCAGGCCACGCCGCGCCTGCACCGCTCCGAACTGGCCGTGCCGGGCACCAACACGGCGATGTTCGAGAAGGCCGCCGCGTCGGCCGCCGACATCGTGTTCCTCGACCTCGAGGATGCGGTGGCCCCCGACGACAAGCCGCAGGCGCGCAAGAACATCATCCAGGGCCTCAACGAGGTGGACTGGGGCACGAAGACGATGATGATTCGCATCAACGGCCTCGACACCCATTACATGTACCGCGACGTGGTCGACATCGTCGAGGCCTGCCCGCGGCTCGACATGATCCTGATCCCGAAGGCCGGCGTCGCCGCCGACGTGTACGCGATCGACATGCTGGTCACGCAGATCGAGAACGCCAAGGGCCGCAGCAAGCGCATCGGCTTCGAGGTGCTGATCGAGACGGCGCTCGGCATGGCCAACGTCGAGGCGATCGCGCAGTCGAGCAAGCGGCTCGAGGCGATGAGCTTCGGCGTGGCCGACTACGCCGCGTCGACGCGCGCCCGCACCACGGTGATCGGCGGCGTGAACAAGGACTCGGTGGTGCTGACCGACAAGGACGAGCAGGGCCACCGCCAGGCGTTCTGGACCGACCCGTGGCATGCCGCGCAGACCCGCATGATGGTGGCCTGCCGTGCCTATGGCCTGCGCCCGATCGACGGCCCGTTCGGCGACTTCGGCGACCCGGACGGCTACAGGGCCGCCGCCAACCGTGCCGCGGTGCTGGGCTACGAGGGCAAGTGGGCGATCCATCCGTCGCAGATCGAGCTGGCCAACGGCGTGTTCACGCCGTCCGAGGCCGAGGTCACCAAGGCCCGCCGCATCCTCGAGGCGATGGCGCAGGCCGCGAAGGAAGGCCGCGGCGCGGTCTCGCTCGACGGCCGCCTGATCGACATCGCCAGCATCCGCATGGCCGAGGCGCTGCTCGCGAAGGCCGACTCGATCAGCGCGGCGGCCAAGGGCTGAGGCGGCGCGGGGCCGCGCGCCCGGCTGCCTCGGTCACGCTGCGCTGCGCACCACCTTCTTGCGCGCCGGGGCGGCCGGCTCTGCGACGGCGGTCACGGCCGGTGCGGCGGCCGCGGCCGTCTTGCGCCGCATGTGCTCCAGCCGCCAGTGGATCCAGGCCTGGCCGTGCACACGCAGGAACTGCTCGAAGGCGGCGGCGGCGGCCGGCAGCGGCCGGCCCGCCAGGTGCATCACGTGCCAGTCGCGCTCGATCGGGCAGTCCGGCATCGGCAGGATGGCCAGCAGGCCGGTCTCCAGCTCCAGCACGCAGGAGTGCAAGGAGAGGAAGGCCACGCCGAAGCCGGCCGCGCACATCTGCTTGATGGCCTCGTTGCTCGACATCTCGGAGCCGATGGTCAGCGACACGCCGGCGTCCTTGAACAGCTGCTCGACCGTGGTGCGCGTGCCCGAGCCGCGTTCGCGCACCAGCAGGTTGGCCTGGTTCAGCGCGGCCAGGCCGAGCCGCGGCGTCGTCATCAGCGGATGGGTGGGCGCGGCGACGAAGGCCATCGGGTGCTTCGCGAACGCCGCGGAGATGGTCTTCAGCTCGGCTGGGGGGCGGCCCATGATGGCCAGGTCGATGTCCTGGTTGGCCAGTTGGTTCACCACGTCGGCGCGGTTGCCGATCTGCAGCTTCACCTTCACCTGCGGGTGCTCGCGCACGAACTCGAGCAGCAGCGGTGGCAGCAGGTATTCGGCGGTGGTCACGGCGCCGATGCGCAGCAGGCCGGCGATGTCGCCGCAGTGCGCCGCCATCGCATCGCCGGCCTCGCCCCACAGGTCGAGGATGCGGCTGGCGTAGCCGGCCAGCAGCTCGCCGGCCTCGGTGAGCTTCACCCCCCGCGCGCTGCGCCGCAGCAGCGGCGTGCCGGCCGCGTCTTCCAGGATGCCGAGCTGGATCGACACCGCCGGCTGCGTGAGGTGCATCTCGTCGGCCGCGCGCGACACGCTGCCGAGCCGCGCGACCGCGTTGAAGGCGGCGAGCTGGCGGAAGGTGGCGTTGCGGAGGGGGTTGCTCATCGGACGGCGTGTCGGCCCGCTAGGCTACGCGATCGGCCGGGTCTGTTCCTGTTTTGCAGAACCGAATAGCCCGGTCGCAGTCAGGGCGACTCCCTGGGGGTGGCCCCCGGCGGGATGGCTGTGGGACAGCCGGTCTGGCCGCAGCGTCGGGTCGCCGCGGCCTGAACGGTCGCGGCATCCGGTCAGCGGCTGCGCCGGGCATTCTTCTGGCTGCGGCACGGGCCCCGGGGCCCTTCACTTCGCTGGCGCGAAGTGAGCCTGCGCCGGAAGACCGGCAAACCGCGCGCTTTGCGCGCGGCGCGCCTTACAGGCCGCAGCTTTGTGGTCTGCGTTCACGCCGCTGCGCGACATGAACTTCGCCCCAAGGCGATTGAGGCGCTACGCGCCTGCCGGGCTCAACGCCCGGCCGCTGCTCGCAGCGCGTTCGCCTTGTCGGTCTTCTCCCAGCTGAACTCGGGCTCTTCGCGGCCGAAGTGGCCGTAGGCCGCGGTCTTCTCGTAGATCGGGCGCAGCAGGTCCAGCATCTGGATGATGCCCTTGGGGCGCAGGTCGAAGTGCTCGGCCACCAGCTTGGCGAGCTGGTCGTCGGGAATCACGCCGGTGCCCTCGGTGTAGACCGTGATGTTCATCGGCCGCGCCACGCCGATCGCGTAGGCCACCTGGATCTGGCACTGCCGCGCCAGGCCGGCGGCGACGATGTTCTTGGCCACGTAGCGCGCGGCGTAGGCGGCCGAGCGGTCGACCTTGGTCGGGTCCTTGCCCGAGAACGCGCCGCCGCCGTGCGGGCAGGCGCCGCCGTAGGTGTCGACGATGATCTTGCGGCCGGTCAGGCCGCAGTCACCCTGCGGGCCACCGATGACGAAGCGGCCGGTCGGGTTGATCAGGTACTGGGTGTCCTTCAGCCATTCCTTGGGCAGCACCGGCTTGATGATCTCTTCGATGATGGCCTCGGTGAAGGAGGCCTTCATCTTCTTCGCGGTCTCGCTCTGGTCGGGGCTGTGCTGGGTGGACAGCACCACGGTGTCGATGCTGTGCGGCTTGCCGTCCACGTAGCGCATCGTCACCTGGCTCTTCGCGTCGGGCCGCAGGAAGGGCAGGCGGCCGTCCTTGCGCAGCTGCGCCTGGCGCTCGACCAGGCGGTGCGCGTAGTAGATCGGCGCGGGCATCAGCTCGGGCGTCTCGTCGCAGGCGTAGCCGAACATCAGGCCCTGGTCGCCGGCGCCGGTGTTCAGGTGATCGTCGCTGGCCTGGTCGACGCCCTGGGCGATGTCGTTGCTCTGCTTGTCGTAGGCCACCAGCACCGCGCAGCCCTTGTGGTCGATGCCGTACTCGGTGTTGTCGTAGCCGATGCGCTTGATCGTGTCGCGCGCGACCTGGATGTAGTCGACGTGCGCGTTGGTGGTGATCTCGCCGGCCAGCACCACGAGGCCGGTGTTGGTCAGCGTCTCGGCCGCCACGCGCGAGCGCGGGTCCTGCGCGAAGATCGCATCGAGGATGGCGTCCGAGATCTGGTCGGCCACCTTGTCGGGGTGCCCTTCGGAAACGGACTCAGAGGTGAAAAGGAAGTCGTTGGCCACTCTTAAACTCCATCAATCGATCCATTGCAACTCGCGTTGCCGGCCCGGGTCGGGAGGAGCGGCGAACGCTTTAGCGGTTTGTTGGGTCCTTCGACCCGGCAGACCCGACCGGCCCTGCAATCGCCCCGCAAGTAGTTCCGTAACTCGGCGACGGCACAATTCTAACGACCCTCGATGAGCCGATTCCTGACGACCCTGATGCGCGTGCTGGCCGGCTGGCCGCTGTGGCTGCTGCACGGCCTCGGCGCGCAGATCGGCTGGCTGGTCTATGCCGCCTCGGGCGACTACCGGCGCCGCTTCCGCGCCAACGCGGCGCTCGCCGGCGTGCCCTGGCCGCAGGCGCGGCAGGCCATCGGCGCGGCCGGGCGCATGCTCACCGAGCTGCCGCCGCTGTGGGCCCGTCCGCCCGAGGCCGCGCTGCCGATGACGGTGCAGTGGCAGGGCGGCGAACTGATCGAACGGGCCCAGGCCGCCGGTCGCGGGCTGGTGATGCTGACGCCGCACCTCGGCTGCTTCGAGGTCGTGGGGCAGTCGTATGCCGAGCACTATGGGGCCGGCCGCGGCGCGATGACGGTGCTCTACCGCCCGGCGCGCAAGCCCTGGCTGCGCCCGCTGGTCGAGGCGGCGCGCCGCCGGCCCGGGCTCGATGCCGCGCCCGCCACGCTGGGTGGCGTGCGCCAGATGATCCGCGCGCTCAAGCGCGGCGAGGTCGTCGGCCTGCTGCCCGACCAGGTGCCGCCCGAGGGCCTGGGCGTGTGGGCGCCGTTCTTCGGCCAGCCGGCCTACACGATGACCCTGGCCGCGCGCCTGGTGCAGCAGACCGGCGCGGCGCTGCTGCTGATCTGGGGCGAGCGCCTGCCCGGCGGCGCTGGCTACCGGGTGCGCGTCAGCGAGCTCGGCGAGCCGCTGCCCGCCGATCCGGCCGAGGCCGCCGCGGCCATCAACCGCGCGATGGAAGGCCTGATCCGCCAGTGCCCGCAGCAATACCTGTGGGGCTACCACCGCTACAAGCAACCACGCTCCGGCGGTGTCGCCGGCGCCGACGACTGACATGCGCCTCGTTCTCTTCCTGCTGTGGTTGCTGCACTGGCTGCCCTTGCCGATCCTCGCCGCGCTGGGCCGCGGCCTCGGGCGGCTGCTGTGGCACGTGGCCGGATCGCGCCGGCGCATCGCGCTGCGCAACCTCGCGCTGTGTTTCCCGGCCTGGACCGAAGACCAGCGCCAGGCGCTGGCCCGCGAGCATTTCCAGTGGCTGGGCCGCAGCCTGCTGGAGCGCGGCCTGCTCTGGTATGCCTCGCCGGCCCGCCTGCGGCGCCTGATGCATGTCGAGGGGCCGGCCAGCTTCGCCGACACCCACGACGGCCCGGTGATGTGGCTGGTGCCGCACTTCATGGGCCTCGACGTGGCCGGCGCCGCGGTGCAGCTGTTCGTGGCGCGGCCCGGCTGTTCCATCTACCAGGCGCAGAGCAACAAGGTGTTCGACGCGGCGCTGCGGCGCGCCCGGCTGCGCTACGGCAACGCCAAGATCTTCGCGCGCAACGAGACCGCCAAGCCGCTGATGCGCGCCATCAAGGACGGCATGGGCTTCTTCAACCTGCCCGACATGGATTTCGGCGCCAAGGATGCGGCCTTCGTGCCCTTCTTCGGCGTGCCGGCCGCCACGCTGCTGGCGCCGTCGCGCATGGCGCGGCTGCTGGGCATGAAGGTGCAGCCGGTCATCGCCTACATGCTGCCCGGCGGACGCGGCTACCGGGTGCGCTTCTTCGAGCCCTGGGACGACTTCCCGACCGTTGATGCCGAGGCCGACACCCTGCGCATGAACCGCTGGATCGAGGAGCGCATCCGCGAGCACGCGGCGCAGTATCTTTGGGTCCACAAGCGCTTCAAGACGCGACCGCCCGGCGAGGCGCCGCTGTACGGCGGCTGAACTTCGCCGGCGGAGTGCGCTCCACCTGCTACACCCTCGACAGGAGACGCCCCATGAACCTTCACGCCATGCTCGCCCAGCGCGCCGCCGACGGCCGCCCGCTGCGGGTGGCCCTGATCGGCGCCGGCAAGTTCGGCTCCATGTTCCTGAGCCAGGTGCGCCGCACGCCCGGCCTGCACCTGGTGGCGGTGTGCGACCTGAGCCCGGCGCGCGCGAAGGCGGCGCTGCTGTCGGTGGGCTGGGCCGAGGACCGGCTCGGCGCGAAGTCGCTGGACGACGCCCGTCGCAGCGGCAGCACCTGCCTCACCGACGACACGCCGGCCGTGATCGCCAGCGACGCGGTCGAGGTGGTGATCGACGCCACCGGCTCGCCGGCGGCCGGCATCGCCCACGTGCTGGCGTGCTGCCGGCACGGCAAGCACATCGTGATGGTCAACGTGGAGGCCGACGCGCTGGCCGGACCGCTGCTGGCGCGCAAGGCGCGCGAGGCCGGCATCGTCTACTCGCTGGCCTACGGCGACCAGCCGGCGCTGATCTGCGAGATGGTCGACTGGGCGCGCACGGCCGGCTTCCAGGTGGTGGCCGCCGGCAAGGGCACCAAGTACCTGCCCGCCTACCACTCGAGCACGCCCGACACGGTGTGGCAGCACTACGGCCTGAGCGCCGACGACGCCCGGGCCGGCGGCATGAACGCGCAGATGTTCAACAGCTTCCTCGACGGCACCAAGAGCGCCATCGAGATGGCGGCGGTGTCCAACGCCTGCGGCCTGACGCCGGCCGACGACGGGCTGGCCTTCCCGCCCTGTGGCGTGGACGACCTGGCGCGCCTGCTCAAGCCGCGGCACGATGGCGGCCTGCTGCAGCACCGCGGCCAGGTGGAGGTGATCTCCTCGCTGGAGCGCGACGGCCGCCCCGTGTTCCGCGACCTGCGCTGGGGCGTCTATGTCACCTTCGCGGCCGACAGCGAGTACGTGCGCCGCTGCTTCAAGGAGTACGGCCTCGTCACCGACCCGAGCGGTGAGTACTCGTCGATGTACAAGCCCTTCCACCTGATCGGCCTGGAACTCGGCATCAGCGTGGCCAGCGCCGGCCTGCGCCACGAGGCGACCGGCGCGGCCACCGGCTGGCGCGGCGACGTGGTGGCGACCGCCAAGCGCGCGCTGCGTGCCGGCGAGGTGCTCGACGGCGAGGGCGGCTACACCGTCTACGGCAAGCTGATGCCGGCGGCCGCCTCGCTGGCCGGCGGCTACCTGCCGCTGGGGCTGGCGCACAAGGTCAGGCTCAAGCGCGACATCGCCGACGGGCGGCCGGTCGGATGGAACGACGTGGAGTTCGATGCCCGCAGCGAGGCGGTGCAGTTCCGCCGCGAGATGGAAGCGGCCTTCCGCTGAACGTCGAGGCCCGGGAAGCGCGTCCGTGGGCGCCGGGAAGGAGAACGCGATGGACGAACAGGCAGCCTCGGAGTTCCGGCGTGGCAGCGTGCGCGCCGCCGGCCTGCAGTTCCACTATCTCGAGGCCGGCAGCGGGCCGCTGGCACTGTGCCTGCACGGCTTTCCCGATTCGCCCTGGACCTACCGCCATCTGCTGCCGCGCCTGGCCCGGGCCGGCTACCGCGCCGTGGCGCCCTTCATGCGCGGCTATGCGCCCACCGAGGTGCCGGCCGACGGCGACTTCTCGAGCCGCGCGCTGGCGAACGATCCCAACGCGCTGCACCAGGCGCTGGGCGGCGCCGGCGATGCCGTGCTGATCGCCCACGACTGGGGTGCCTTCGCCGCCTATGGCGCGCTGGCTGCCGAGCCCGCGCGCTGGCGCCGCGCGGTGATCGGCAGCGTGCCGCACTTCCGCGTGTTCGGCGCGATCGCGTCGCGCTACCCGCAGCTCAAGCGCTCGTTCTACTTCTGGCTGTTCCAGATGGACATCGCCGAACGCTGGGTGGCCGCGAACGACCTGGCCTTCCTCGAGCAACTGTGGCGCGACTGGTCGCCGGGCCACGAGCCGGCGGCGGAGATGGCGCACGTGAAGGCCTGCCTGCGCGACCCGGCCCACCTGCACGCGGCGCTGGGCTACTACCGCGATTTCTTCGCTCCGCAGCGCTTCGGCACGCCGGCCTGGGCCGACGAGCATGCCGCGGTGCTGGGCCGGCCGGTGCCGCAGCCCACGCTCTACCTGCACGGCAACGACGACGGCTGCATCGCGCTCGACGCGGCGGCGGCCGAGGCCATGCTCGGCCAACTGGGCCCGGGTTCCGAGGTCGACCGGATCGACGGCGTGGGCCACTTCTTCTGGGTCGAGCGGCCCGATGCGATCAACGAGCGCGTGTTGCGCTTCCTGCAGACTCATTGAGGGGCACCTCTGCCTGCACGGCGTCCCGAGAGGCCAGTGTGGCCGGGTCGCCAACCGAACACCGACCGCAAGGAGACACCATGCCCAGCGCCGCCACCACCGAACTGCTCGCCCTGCTGGGGACCGGGCTGCCGATCATCCAGGCGCCGATGGCCGGTGCGCAGGGGAGCGCGATGGCGGTCGCCGTCAGCAACGCCGGCGGGCTGGGCTCGCTGCCGGCGGCGATGCTGGGCGCCGACGCGCTGCGCAGCGAGCTGGCCGCGATCCGCGCACGGACCGCACGCCCCTACAACGTCAACTTCTTCTGCCACGCGGCACCGGTGCCCAGCAGCGAACGCGAAGCGGGCTGGCGGGACGCGCTGGCACCGTATTACCGCGAGTTCGGCCTCGACGCCGAGGCCGTGCCGCCGGGCCCGGGGCGGCGCGCCTTCGGTGCCGAGGAGGCCGAGCTGCTGGCCGAGTTCGAACCGCCGGTGGTGAGCTTCCACTTCGGACTCCCGTCGGCCGAGCTGCTGGCGCGCGTGCGGCGCTGGGGCGCGAAGCTGCTGGCGTCGGCCACCACGGTCGACGAGGCGCGCTGGCTCGAGGACCAGGGGGTCGACGCCGTCATCGCCCAGGGCCTGGAGGCCGGCGGCCACCGCGGCCACTTCCTGTCCGACGACCTGAGCGTCCAGCTAGGGACCTTCGCGCTGCTGCCGCAGGTGGTGAGGGCGGTGCATGTGCCGGTGATTGCGGCCGGCGGCATTGCCGATGCGAACGGCGTGGCCGCGGCGCTGGCGCTGGGCGCGGCCGGCGTGCAGGTGGGCACGGCCTACCTGCTGTGCCCGGAAGCGACCACCAGCGCGCTGCACCGTGCCGCGCTGCAGAGCGACGCTGCGCGCCACACGGCGCTCACGCGCCTGTTCACCGGCCGGCCCGCGCGCGGCATCGTCAACCGCGTGATGCGCGAGCTGGGGCCGATGAACCCGGCCGCGCCCGCGTTCCCGCTGGCCACTGCGGCGATCGCGCCGCTGCGCGCGCACGCCGAGAAGCAGGGCAGCGGCGACTTCTCGCCGCTGTGGTCGGGGCAGAACGCGAGCGGCTGCCGGGCGCTGCCGGCGGCCGAGGTGACGCGTTCGCTGGCGGCGGGCCTGCCGTAGCGGTGCCGCCGCCGCGGGCCGTTCAGCCAGCGGTGCCGGGTTGCGGCGCGGCCTCGGCGCGGTCGGCCGCCAGCAGCGTCTCCAGGCATTGCTCCTGGACCCCGTAGTAGGCCTTCAGCGCGCGCACCTGCTCGCGCAGCGGCTCGGCGGCCTTCGGATGCTCGCGCTTCACCGCCAGGATCATCTTGTTCTTCTGGGTGTGCTCGAGCGAGGTGAACTCGAACACCTGGGTGTCGTAGCCCTCGGCCTCCAGCAGCAGCGCGCGCAGGCCGTCGGTCAGCATCTCGGCCTCCTGGCCGAGGTGGATGCCGTGGCGCAGCAGCGGCAGCAGCAGCGTGGGGCTGCGCAGCTGCGGGCGCAGCTGCTTGTGGCAGCAGGGCGAGCACATGATGATGCGCGCGCCCGAGCGGATGCCCATGTGCATGGCGTGATCGGTGGCGATGTCGCAGGCGTGCAGCGCGATCATGATGTCGACCGGCCGGGCCGCGTAGCTGCGCACGTCGCCCAGCTCGAAGGCCAGGCCGTCCAGGCCGAGCTGCTGGGCGGTGGCGTTGCCGAGCGCGACCATGTCGTCCTTCAGGTCGACGCCGGTCACCTGGACCGGGCGGTGCAGCGTGCGGCGCAGGTGGTCGTGCACCGCGAAGGTGAGGTAGCCCTTGCCGGCCCCGAAGTCCAGCACCTGCAGCGGCTGCTCATCCCGAGCCTGCGCGAGCGACGGGGCCGACGCCAGCGCGTGGGCCAGCACCTCGATGAACTTGTTGATCTGCTTCCACTTGCGCGCCATCGCCGGCACCACGCGGTGCTGCGCGTCGGTGACGCCCAGGGCGACGAGGAAGGGCTGCTGCGGGTCGATGAAGCGGTGCTTCTCGCGGTCGTGCGAAGGCAGTGCGGCCGTCGGCGCGTCGGGCCCGTCGTTCGTCAATGCGGTGGGCGGTTCCGGGTTCTCGGCGGCGGCGTCGGCCGGCGCGGCGGGCTTGCGGCTGCGCCGCAGCGTGGCCTTGCCCTTGCGGCTGATGGCGAGCTGCAGTTCGCCGTCGGCGGTCAGCAGGTGCAGGTTGTCGAAGGCGCTGTCGATCAGCTCGGCCACCGTGGTCAGGCCCTCGTCGATCGGCAGGTTCTTCGTCACGTCCTTCGTGCGGTGGTTGTAGGTCAGCGACAGGCAGGCGCGGCCCTTCAGCGTGAGCGGGCGCACCAGCACGCGCTGCAGGTCGGGCCGGGGCCCGCGCGGGCCGGCCAGCACCATCTTCACGAGGCGGTGGTCGGCGAGGGCGGCGCGCGCCTCGTCGAAGAACTGCGTGCGCGGTTCCGCCGCGGGCGGCCGGGTCGCAGTGGCGGGAGGGATCGGGGACGTGGGCACGGAGGGGCAGCGCGGAGCCGGGGTCGAGGACGCCTCATTGTCGGCTGGCGGCACGGGAGGGGTCGATAATCCCGTCATCATGAAGCTGCGGTTCACCAAGATGCAGGGCGCGGGCAACGACTTCGTCGTGCTCGACGCCACCCGAGAGCCGCTGACGCTGAGTCCGGCGCAGTACCGCTATCTGGCCGACCGGCGCTTCGGTGTCGGCGCGGACCAGGTCCTGATCGTCGGCGCGAGCGACGAGCCCGGCATCGACTTCACCTACCGCATCGTCAATGCCGACGGCAGCGAGGTCGAGCAGTGCGGCAACGGGGCGCGCTGCTTCGTGCGCTACGTGCGCGAGGCCGGCCTCACGAAGAAGAGCGCGATCCGCGTGCGCACCGCCGGTGGCGTGATCGAGCCGCGCTGGCTGGTGGACGGCCGCGTCACGGTGGACATGGGCGCCCCGGTGTTCGAGCCGGCCCGCGTACCGTTCGATGCCGCCGGCCTGCAGCCGCGCGAGCAGAACGGCTTCGCGCTGTGGCCGCTGGACGCGGCGGGCCGCACGGTGGAGGCGGCGGTGGTGTCGATGGGCAACCCGCACGCGGTGATGAACGTGGCGCAGTTCGGCAGCGGGGGCGTCGACGAGGCGCCGGTGGCCGAGCTGGGCCCGCTTGTCGAGCGCCACACGCGTTTCCCGCAGCGCGTGAACGCCGGCTTCCTGCAGGTGCTGAGCGATACCCATGTGAGGCTGCGCGTGTACGAGCGCGGCGCCGGCGAGACGCTGGCCTGCGGCACCGGTGCCTGCGCCGCGGTGGTGGCGGGCATCCGCCTCGGCTGGCTGCGCGCCGGCACGCCGGTCGACGTGGACACGCGCGGCGGCGAACTGACGATCGAATGGGCCGGCCGCAGCGACGCGCCGGTGTGGATGACCGGCCCCGCCGAGAGCGTGTACGTCGGCGAGATCGATTTACCGGAACAGGGAGACTGACCCAGATGAGCACGCAAGGCATTACCGAGGACGACATCGCGAGTTTCCTGCAGCAGACGCCGGGCTTCTTCGAGCGCCACGCCGACACGCTGGCCAGCGTGCAGCTCACCAGTCCGCACGGCAACCGCGCGGTCTCGCTGCAGGAGCGCCAGATGGAGATGCTGCGCGAGAAGATCCGCGGCCTCGAGATGCGGCTGGTGGAGATGATCCGCCACGGCCAGGAGAACGTGGCGATCGCCGACAAGCTGCACCGCTGGACGCGCTCCATCATGCTGACCAACAACGCCAGCGACCTGCCGACCGTGCTGGTGGAGCAGCTGAAGCACGAGTTCCTGATCCCGCAGGCCGGCATCCGCGTGTGGGGCGCGGCCGATGCCTTCGACTCGCTGGCCTTTGCGCGCCCGGTGAGCGACGAGGTGAAGAGCTTCGCGACCAGCCTGACGCAGCCCTACTGCGGCGTGAACTCGGGATTCGAGGCCGCGGGCTGGTTCGACGAGTCGGGCGCGGTGGTCTCGCTCGCGATGCTGCCGCTGCGCCACGACCCGGCCGCGCCGGCCTTCGGCATGCTGGTGCTGGGCTCGCCCGACCCGACGCGCTACACCGCCGACATGGGCACCGAGTTCCTGGTGCGCATCGGCGAACTGGCCAGCGCCGGCCTGCACCGGCTGCTGCCGGTGCACTGACGAGGCCCGTCGTGCCGTCGGCGCCCGCGGCCGCCCGACGCCGGAGCGCCGTCGCCGCCCGCCGTGAGCCTCCGGATGGCACGCCCGCCACGCCGCTGCCGCTCGATGCCGATGTCGTCGAGCACCTGCAGCATCTGAGGGTCGAGCGCCGGCTGTCGGCCAAGACCCTGCTCAATTACGAAGAGGCCTTTCGGCGGCTCGGCGAAGCGGCGCAGCGCGACGGCGTGGCCCTGCGTGCCGCGCAGCCGCACCACGTGCGCCACTGGATGGCGCGGCTGCATGCCGGCGGGCTGGCGCCGCGCAGCATCGCGATCGCGCTGTCGGCCTGGCGCGGGCTGTACCGCTGGCTCGGGCACGAAGGCCGGGTGGCGCTGAACCCGGTCGAAGGGCTGCGCGCGCCGCGCGCGGCCAAGCCGTTGCCGAAGGCGCTGTCGGTCGACCATGCCGTCGCTCTGGCCGATCACCGGCAGGTCGACGGCGATGCCCGGCTCGAGGCGCGCGACCGCTGCCTGGTCGAGCTGCTCTACGGCTGCGGCCTGCGGGTGGCCGAACTGGTGGGCCTGGACGTGACGCCCGGCGGCGGCGCGCTGGGCTGGATCGACCGTGCCGATGCTGAGGCACATGTGCTCGGCAAGGGCAGCAAGCGGCGCAGCGTGCCGGTGGGCCGGGCGGCGCTCGCCGCGTTGGACGACTGGCTGGTGCAGCGCGGCAGCGTGGCACAGGTCGACGAGCCGGCGCTGTTCGTCAGCCGCCACGGCCGGCGGCTGACCGCCTCGCAGGTGCGCACGCGGCTGAAGGAGCGGGCCCTCCAGGCCGGCCTGCCGACCCATGTGCACCCGCACATGCTGCGGCACAGCTACGCCTCGCACCTGCTGCAGTCCAGCGGCGACCTGCGCGCGGTGCAGGAGCTGCTGGGGCACGCCAACATCACGACCACGCAGGTCTACACCAAGCTCGACTTCCAGCACCTGGCCAAGGCCTACGACGCGGCCCACCCGCGGGCGCGCAAGAAGCCGTGATGCGTCGCCGGCGGCGCCGGCGCGCGCCGCCCCACGCGACAATCCGGTCATGAAATCGATCCGTCTGCGCGCCGGCAAGGAGCGCTCGCTGCTGCGCCGCCATCCCTGGGTGTTCGAGGGCAGCATCGCCTCCGGGAAAGCCGATCCGGGCGAGACCGTGCGGATCGACGCCCACGACGGCAGCTTCCTGGCCTGGGGTGCCTACAGCCCGGCGTCGCAGATCCGCGTGCGAGCCTGGAGTTTCGATGTGGCCGAGCGCGTCGATGCAAGCCTGTTCGCGCGGCGCGTCGAGCGCGCGGTCGCGCTGCGTGCGCGGTTGGCGATCGACAGCGACGCGCAGCGCCTGGTGCATGGCGAGGCCGACGGCCTGCCGGGGCTGATCGTCGACCGCTACGGCGACACGCTGAGCGCGCAGTTCCTCAGCGCCGGCGTCGAGCGCTGGAAGCCGGCCATCGCCGAGGCCCTGCTGGCAGCGACCGGCTGCGTGCGGCTGTACGAGCGTTCCGACGCCCACGTGCGCGAGCTCGAGGGCCTGCCGAGCGCGACCGGCTGGTTGCGCCGGCCCGCTGCCGACGGGGGCGCGACCGAACTCACGATCCGCGAGCACGGCTGGCAACTGAAGGTCGATGTGGCGGAGGGCCACAAGACCGGCTACTACCTCGACCAGCGCGACAACCGGCTGCGCTTCATGCAGCTGGTGCGGCAGTTCGGCTGCCGGCGCGTGCTGAACTGCTACAGCTACACCGGGGGCTTCTCGGTCGCCGCGCTGGCCGGCGGCGCGCAGCAGGTGAGCAGCGTCGATTCATCGGGCCCGGCGCTGGCGCGGGCGAGCGAGCACGTGCGGCTGAACGGCTTCGATGCCGCGCGGCACGAGGCGCTGGACGCCGACGTGAACGGCACGCTGCGGCGCCATCTCGAGCTCGGCGCGAGCTTCGATGCCATCGTGCTCGACCCGCCGAAGTTCGCGCCGACAGCGGCGCACGCCGAGCGCGCGGCGCGCGCGTACAAGGACATCAACCGCCTCGCGCTGAAGCTGCTGGTGCCCGGCGGCCTGCTGTTCACGTTCTCGTGCTCGGGCGGTGTCGATGCCGCCCTGTTCCACAAGATCGTCGCCGGTGCCGGGCTCGACGCCGGGGTCGATGGCTACCTGCTCGAACGGCTGGAGGCGGCGCCGGACCACCCGACGACGGTGAACTTCCCCGAGGGCGAGTACCTGAAGGGGCTGGCGATCCTGAAGCAGTGAGCCTGGCGATGCCGCGCGCGCTCTCAGTCAGCGATCGCGCCGCCGCCAGAAGCGCTCCATCTCCAGGTACAGGAAGGACGCGGACCAGCCGATCAGCAGCAGGCCGTTGAGCGCCTCGACGCCGGCCAGCAGCCGCACCGGGCCGGCCGGCACCACGTCGCCGAAGCCCAGCGAGGTGTAGGTCTCGGCCGAGAAGTAGAGCGCGCTGCCGAGGTCGGGCGTGGCGGTGCCGCCCAGCGACCCGTGGCCGGCGCTGATGATCAGCAGCCAGTAGCCGGCGCCGTAGAGCAGGATCTCCGCGCCGTGGCCGATGAAGCAGCCGAGCACGGCGACGATCAGCTTGGCCCGGCCCGGCCAGTGCAGCCGGTCCAGCAGGCGGGTCAGCAGGTTCAGCACCTCGTAGTGCGTGAGCGTCGTGGCGACGATCAGCAGCACGCAGCTGAGGACGACGAGGGCCATGGCCGGCGGGAGTGCGCTCAGGCGTAGGGATCGGCGTAGCCGAGTGCGCGCAGCACCTCGGTCTCGCGCGCTTCCATCGCCTGCGCCTCGGCCTCGATCTCGTGGTCGTGGCCCTGCGCGTGCAGGGTGCCGTGCACCAGCAGGTGGGCGTAGTGGGCTTCCAGCGAGCGGCCCTCGTCTCGGGCCTCGCGCTCGACCACCGGGGCGCACAGGATCAGGTCGGCCACCACCACCGGCTCGGCCTCGTAGTCGAAGGTCAGCACGTTGGTGGCGTAGTCCTTCTGCCGGTAGTCGCGGTTCAGCGTGCGGCCTTCGTCGGCCCCGACGATGCGCACCGTGATCTCGGCCGGCACGTCCAGTGCGGCGCGGATCCAGCGCAGTACCTTGTGGCGCGGCAGCTGGTCGCGATGGCTCGCATCGGCGAACTGCAGCGACAGGTTCAGCACGGGGCGGGCGGGGCGGACCATGCTAGTGCTCGGGCCTTGCTGCCGCCTCGTAGGCCTCGACGATGCGCGCCACCAGCGGGTGGCGCACCACGTCGGCGGCCGTGAAGCGCGTCATCGCGATGCCCTTGACGCGCCGCAGCACGCGCTCGGCCTCGATCAGGCCGCTCTCCACGCCCTTGGGCAGGTCGATCTGGCTCACGTCGCCGGTGACGACGGCCTTGCTGCCGAAGCCGATGCGGGTGAGGAACATCTTCATCTGCTCGGTGGTGGTGTTCTGCGCCTCGTCGAGGATCACGAAGGCGTGGTTCAGCGTGCGCCCGCGCATGAAGGCCAGCGGCGCGATCTCGATCGTGCCCTTCTCGAAGGCCTTGGTGACGCGCTCGAAGCCCATCAGGTCGTAGAGCGCGTCGTACAGCGGGCGCAGGTAGGGGTCGACCTTCTGTGCCAGGTCGCCGGGCAGGAAGCCCAGGCGTTCGCCGGCCTCGACGGCCGGCCGGGTGAGCACGATGCGCTGCACTGCGCTGCGCTCGAGCGCATCGATCGCGCAGGCCACGGCGAGGAAGGTCTTGCCGGTGCCGGCCGGGCCGATGCCGAAGGCGATGTCGTGGTCGAGGATGTGGCGCAGGTACTGGGTCTGGTTGCCGGTGCGGCCGGCCAGGTCGGCATGGCGGGTGCGCAGCGTGATGGCGCCGTCGCCGGGGATCGCGTCGCGGACGCTGCTGCCGCCGCCCTGGGCGGCCTCGACCAGCGCGAGCTGGAAGCTCTCGGGGGCGATCGGTTTCTTGGCGCGGTCGTAGAGCGACTGCAGTAGCGCCGTGGCGCGCTCGGCCTGCGCCTTGGCCCCTTCGATGCGGAAGGACTCGTTGCGGCGCGTGATGCCGACGTTGAAGGCCGCCTCGATGGCACGCAGGTGCTCGTCGAGCGTGCCGCACAGGTGCGCGAGGCGGATGTTGTCGAGCGGGATGAAGGCGTGGCGCAGGATCACGGGCAGGGCGGTCGCGTGGGGAGCCCGATTGTGGCGCGGCCGGGCGCCGGCGACAGGCACGCCCCGCGCACCATCCTGCACAATCGCCGCCCATGCTTCGCCACCTCTCCGCGCCCGGGCGCCTGTTTCTGCTGCTGTGGCTGGGCCTGTGCGGCGGCCTGCCGTTCGCCGCCCCGGCGGCCGCCCAGACGACGGACCTGCTGACGCTGCGCAGCGCCCAGGTCGCCAGCGTGCCGTCGCTGACGCTCGCGCCGCCGGTCGGCGGCGGCTTCGAGACCGTGGCACTGCCGGACGACTGGTCGGCGCCGGGCCCGGCGGGCGAACAGGTCAAGTGGTACCGGCTGCGCTTCGATGCGCCGCAGCAGGCTGCGGGCGCCTTGCTCGCCGCCTACATCCCGCGGGTGTGCTCGAACCTCGAGGTCTACCTCAACGGCCAGTTGCTCTATCGCGGTGGCAGCCTGCGCGAGCCGGTCACGCGCAACTGCTACCAGTCGCAGCTGGTCAGCCTGCCCGCGGGTCTGCTGCACGCCGCCGGCAACGAACTGGCGCTGCAGGTGGTGGGCTACCCGCTGCCGCGCGTGGCCGGGCGTCAGCGTGCCGGCGGCTTGTCGGAGGTGCTGATCGGCCCCTATCCGCAGCTGCGCGAGCTGCATGAGCGCCAGCGCTTCTGGAACGTGAGCTTCGCGCAGATCGTGGCGGCGACGCTCGTGATGATCGGCGTGGTGATGCTGGCGCTGGGCTGGGTGCGGCGCGTCTCGCACCTGAAGTACTTCGGCGTGGTGTCGCTGGGCTGGGCGCTGCTGAGCGCTCGCATCTGGTGGCGCGACATCCCGCTGCCGAATGGCACGCTGGAGCTGCTGAGCTGTGTCGCCTTCGTTCCGCTGTCGGTGTGTGCGGTGCTGTTCCTGCTGCGCTACTGCGGCATGAAGTGGCGTGCCGTCGACATTGCCCTGTGGACCCAGTGCCTGGTGATGCCGGCCGGCCTGTTGCTGGCCGGGCCGGAGCGGCTGTTCTCCGGTGCGGTGCTGTGCTATTCCGTGCTGGCGCTGGAGGTGTTCGCGGCGATCGGCTTCTGCCTCGCGCACGTGTGGCGTACGCGGCGCGGCGAGTTCTGGCTGCTGGGCTCGATCCTCGCACTGGTGGTGGTGGTGATCGGCATCGAGGTCGGTGTGCAGGACAGCTTCCTCAAGTTGCCCAATGTCCACGTCATCCACTTCGCGATCCCGCTGCTGTTCTGCGTGCTGGCATTCCGGCTGGTGCAGACCTTCGCGAACGCGCTGACCGCCGCCGAGACGGCGCGCCAGCAGCTCGAGCAGCGCGTCTACGAGATCTCGGCCGAGATCGAGCGCAATTTCTCGCACCTGGCCGAGGTGCGGGTGGAGCAGGTGGCGGAGAAGGAGCGCAAGCGCATCGCCGCCGACCTGCACGACGACCTGGGCGCCAAGCTGCTGACCATCGTCCACACCAGCACCGACGAGCGTATCTCGACGCTGGCGCGCGAGGCGCTCGAGGAGATGCGGCTGTCGGTGCGTGGCATCGCCGGCAAGCCGGTGCAGTTGACCGACGCGCTGGCTGACTGGCGTGCCGAGACGGTGTCGCGGCTGGGCGACGCCGGCATCGAGATCGAGTGGCACAGCACCGAGCCGACCACGCCGCGCACGCTGGCGGCCCGCTCCTACGTGCAGACGACGCGCGTGCTGCGCGAGGCCACCAGCAACCTCATCAAGCACAGCGGCGCCTCGCGGGCGACCGTCACCTGCCGCATCGGCGACGAGTTCCAGCTGGTGATCCGAGACAACGGGCGCGGCATCCCGCTCGAACTCGACGGCCGCCTCGACCGCGGCCACGGCATGGCCAGCATGAAGCAGCGCGCCAAGCAGATGCAGGGCCAGTGCCTGATCGAGTCGGGCCCGGGCTATGGAACCGTGATCCGGCTCACGCTTCCGCTGTGAGCAGCGTCCGGTCGCTTGCGGGCCTTGCTGTCAGCGCTCAGACTGTTACCATGAAATGGTGAGCGACATGACCCATATCCTGCTGCTGGAAGATCTGCCCGAGATCCGTGTCTGGCTGAAGGCACTTGCGTTGCAGGTGTTTCCACAGGCGCAGATCACCGAGGCCGCCCGCGTGCACGACGCGCGCGAGCACATCAGTGCCCAGCGCTTCGATCTGGCGCTGGTCGATCTGGGCCTGCCCGATGGCTCGGGCGTGGAGGTGGTGGCGGCGCTGCGCGAGGCCCAGCCCGAGGCGCAGTCGGTGGTCGTCACGATCCACGACGACGACGACCACCTGTTCCCCGCGCTGCAGGCAGGAGCCTTCGGCTACCTGCTGAAAGAGCAGTCCCGAGAACAGCTGGCCGACCAGCTGCGACGCATCAGCGCCGGCGAGCCGCCGCTGTCGCCGTCGATCGCACGCCGCGTGATCCAGTATTTCGCGGCCCAGCAGCGCAGCCAGTTCCGCGAGAAGACGCCGCTGATGCCGGGCGTGACGCTGACCGAGCGCGAGAACGAAGTCCTGCTGCGCGTGGCCAAGGGCTTCACGCTGCCGGAGATCGGCGTGCAGCTGAACCTGTCGCGCCACACCATCGCCGACTACGTGAAGCAGATCTACCGCAAGCTCAACGTGAGCTCGCGCGCCGAGGTGGCCCTGGAGGCCCAGCGGCTCGGCCTGTTCCGGCGTTGAAGACGGCGCACCCGTGCGCCGCGACCGCCGCGGCAGCCTAGGATGCTCGGTCGCCTCACCGGCCTACTGGCCGAGAAATCCCCGCCGCAGGTGCTGATCGACGTCGGCGGCGTCGGCTACGAGGTCGACGTGCCGATGAGCAGTTTCTTCAACCTGCCCGCCATCGGCGAGAAGGTCACGCTGCTGACGCATTTCGTCGTGCGAGAGGACGCGCAGGTCCTGTTCGGCTTCCTCACGGCGCCGGAGCGCGAGACCTTCCGGATGCTGATCAAGATCTCGGGTGTCGGGCCGCGCACCGCGTTGTCCATCCTGTCCGGTCTGACGGTGGGTGATCTGGCGCAGGCGGTGACGGCGCAGGACGCCAGCCGCCTCGTCAAGGTGCCGGGCATCGGCAAGAAGACCGCCGAACGGCTGCTGCTGGAGCTGAAGGGCAAGCTCGGTGCCGACCTGGGCCCCGCGATCGGCGGCAAGCCGGCCAGCGACGCGCAGGCCGATATCCTGCAGGCGCTGATCGCGCTGGGCTACAGCGAGCGCGAGGCGCAGGCGGCGGTCAAGGCGCTGCCGGCCGAGGTGGGCGTCAGCGAGGGCATCAAGCTCGCGCTGAAGGCGCTGGCGCGTTAGCGCGCCGTGAGCAGCTTCTTCAGCGGCGCCGGCAGCCCCACGGTATCGAGCGCGTCCAGCGCGATCCAGCGGCCGGGGCCCAGCGCGGCCTCGACACCCTCCACGCTGTCCAGCACCGCGCGCCGCGGGTGCAGCGTCCAGTCGAAGTGGGTCAGTGCGTGCTCGATCAGCGGCTGCGGCTCCACCGGGACCGGCCAGCGCCGCACCACCGCACCGAGCGCAGCTTCGTCGTCGAGCAGCGGCAGGCTCCACAGCCCGGCCCACACGCCGGTCGCCGGGCGTTGCTGCAGCCACACCGCGCCGGCGTGCTCCAGCCACAGCCACCAGTGTTCGCGGCGGGTGCGCTTGAGCTTGCGCGTCTTCACCGGGTAGGCCTCGGGCCGGCCCTCGCGTCGCGCCACGCAGTCGCCCTGCAGCGGGCAGAGCAGGCAGTTCGGCTTGCGGGCCAGGCAGACGGTGGCACCCAGGTCCATCAACCCCTGGGTGTAGGTCGGCATGTCGGTCGACGCCGGCGGCAGCAGCTCGCAGGCCCGCGCCCACAGGACGCGCTCGTGGCGGGCGACGGCGAGGTCGGCGCTGAAGCCCAGGACGCGCGTCAACACGCGCTTGACGTTGCCGTCGAGGATCGCGGCCCGCTCGCCAAAGCAGAACGCGGCGATGGCGGCGGCGGTCGATCGGCCGATGCCGGGCAGCGTGGCGAGCTGCTCGGCGCTGGCCGGGAAGCGGCCGCCGTGCTCGGCCATCACCGCCTGGGCGCTGCGGTGCAGGTTGCGCGCGCGGCTGTAGTAGCCCAGGCCAGCCCAGGCGGCCAGCACGTCGTCGAGCGCCGCGCGCGCCAGCGCGGCCACATCCGGAAAGCGTTCGATAAAACGAGCGTAGTAGGCCAGCACGGTGCTGACCTGGGTCTGCTGCAGCATGATCTCCGACAGCCACACGCGGTAGGGATCGCGCTCGCGCTGCCAGGGCAGTCCGTGGCGACCGTGGGTGCGCTGCCACGTCACCACGCGCTCGGCCAGGCTGGCCTTGGTGGCGGTTGCGCCAGCGCCGGACGCGGAAGCCGGCGTCCTGCCGCTCGGGGCCGGTGGGAACACGGCGGCGCTCAAGCGCGGGCCGGATCGATCTCGAAGTCGAGCAGCAGGTCGATCGAGTCGTCGAGGAGTTCGCTGGTGCTGACGGTATCCCGCTCGGACAGGTCGCCGCGCGGATCGGCGTGCAGTCGGGTGCCCTGGACCAGCTCGGTCACGCGCTGCTGCAACTGCTGCAGGCGCGCATCCTGGCTCTCGAGCTCGCTCAGGCGCGACTCCAGTTCGCCAGCGGCGGCCTGGATGCGTTCGAGTGCCTCGCGCCGGCGCTTGAAGCCCCGCCGACGGTCGCGCAACTGGGTGTCGATCTGCGCGGACGCGGTCTTGTTCCACAGCTCGAGCTCGCCACTGGCGCTCTCGAAGACGACGCGCAGCCGCGACACCAGCATGCGGCGGAACTGCTCGAGAAAGCGCTCCTGCGTGAGCTTCAGCGCCTGCGTCAGCCCCAGGTACTGCACGTAGTTGCGCTCGATCAGGTCGAGGTCGCCGACGAAGCGGCCGAGCTCGGGCGTCGGCGCGACCAGCAGGCTGAACCCGAATTCGGTGTTCAGCATCTCGAACGACGCCTCGAGCATCGAGTGGATCTCTTCGCTGCGCGATTGGGCGCGCTTCATGCGCTCGCGCAGCTTGCCGCACAGCGTCATGAAGGCCTTCTTGGCGCCGAGCTGCAGCAGCGAGCTGCGGATGCCTTCCTGCATCTCGCCCACGTGCTCGCGCAGCCGGTCGCTCGACAGGTCGAGCAGCGCGTCCTTCAGCATCCGGGTGTGCACGACGCGCATCGCCTGCAGGCGCGAGATGCACTGTTCGAACTCCGCCGCTTCGGCGTCGACACGCGTCAGCATCAGCTTGACCTTGGTGGCGTTCTTGCCGCGCAGGCCGCGCAGCTCGAGCAACTGCTCGGCGATCTGACGGCGCCGGTCGGTCAGGCGCCGGCCGACCTGCTGCTCGACGATCGCGATGCCCTCGACGCCGATCTGCGCCAGCATCTGCTGGCGTTGGGGCAGCAGCCGCTCGCTCAGGGCCTCCTCGAGCGCGGGAAGGCGGCTGGCGATGAGATCGGCCTCCTCGCCGGCCACGCGCGCCGTCAGGGCCTGCTTGGCCGACAGCGGGAACACGCGCTCGCGCGGCATGTTGAGCGTGTGAGCCACATCGTTGCACTGGCGTTCGATCTGCGCCTCGGTCTCCTCGGCCGTGCTGAGCGGGTCGACCAGTGTGTCGATCTTGTTGAGCACGACGTAGCGGCTCACGCCCTGCACGCCGAGGTGGTCGCGCCAGATGGCCAGGTCGGACTTGGTGACGCCGGTGTCGGCGCTCAGCACGAACACGGTGGCGTGGGCCGCCGGCAGCAGGCCGACGGTGAGTTCGGGCTCGGCGCCGATGGCGTTGAGGCCCGGCGTGTCCAGCACGACCAGGCCGCGCTTGAGCAGAGGGTGCGGCAGGTTGATCAGCGCATGACGCCAGGCCGGCACCTCGACGCATCCCTGTTCGTCGAGCGGCGGGTTGTCGTCCGGCGCGTCGTCGTTCCAGAAGCCGAGGTCGCGCGCCATCGTCACGCTGACCGACCGGGTCTGGGTCACCTGGGTCAGCGCCTGTGCCAGGCCTTCGGTGTCCTCCATGTCCAGCGGCGTCAGCTGCCAGGCTCGGGGCTGGCGGCGCAGGTCGGCGAGCGAGGGGCTCTGCAGGCGCGTGTCGATCGGCAGCAGCGCGAGGCCGGGCGGCTCGTCGGCCTCGTAGCCGATCTCCACCGGGCACATCGTGGTGCGGCCCGGCGTCGCCGGCAGGATGCGGCGGCCGGTGTCGGCGAAGAAGATGGCGTTGATCAGCTCCGACTTGCCGCGCGAGAACTCGGCGACGAAGGCGACGATGAGCTTTTCACCTGCGAGCCGCTGGCGCAACGATTCGAGCAGGCCGGTCGCGGGCTCGTCGAGCAACTCGTGCTCGCGCAGGAAACGGGCGAGCTCCCGCACCCTGGATTCCAGCGCGCTGCGCCAGTGACCAAGGGTATCGACACTGTGGGCGAACGAGGCGGACGGGTGACTTTCCAACGCGGGCTCTCTGTGCGGATGATGGTAGCGCAGGGCCCTTCGCACCGGCGCGCCGCCGTCGTCAGCACGTCACGTCCGCGCCGCTCAAGACGTGTGCATTTGTGACAGCGGGCCGCTGCGCCGACTGCGCTAACGGCGCTGGCAGCGAGGGCAGAAGTAGGTCGAGCGCTGGCCCTGGACGATGCGGCGCACCGTGCCGCCGCAGGTCGTGCAGGGCTCGCCCTCGCGGTCGTAGACCCGGGCCTCGTTCTGGAATGCGCCGCCCAGGCCATGAGCATCCCGGAAGTCGCGCAGCGTCGAACCGCCCAGCGCCACGGCGCGGGAGAGCACCGCGCGCACGGCCTCGACGAGGCGCCCGCAGCGCGCCAGGCTGATGCGATCGCCCGACGTGCGCGGGTCGATGCCCGCCAGGAACAGCGCCTCCGAAGCGTAGATATTGCCCACGCCGACCACGATGTCTCCGGCCAGCAGCGCCTGCTTGATGGCGACGCGGCGGCCCCGCAGGCGCGCGTGCAGCAACGTGGCGGTGAAGCCGGCCTCGAGCGGCTCCACGCCCAGTCCCGCCAGCAGCTTGCCGGCCGCTCCCTCGTCGCGCGAGGGCGACCACACGGCCGCGCCGAAGCGGCGCGGGTCCGTCAGCCGCAGCAGGCCGTGGCTGGTCGCCAGGTCGAAGTGGTCCCAGGGGCCGGGCGGCGCGGCGTGCATCGACAGGTTCAGCGAACCCGACATGCCGAGGTGCAGCAGCAGCCCGCCGGCATCGGCCGCGATGCCCGGCCGCGCTCCCAGTGCGAACCACAGGTACTTGCCGCGGCGGTTGACGTCGAGCAGGCGCCGCCCGACCAACGTCGACGGCGCGCAGCCGAGCGGCCAGCGCAACGGCTTGCCCATGCGCACCCCGGCGATCTCGGCGCCGCGCAGTCGATCGACCAGGCTCAGGCGCGTGACTTCCACTTCGGGCAACTCGGGCATAGGGCCATTATCTGGGGATGCATAGAATGAAATTCGACTTTGGAGTGTCCATGGCCCCTTTCCGCTTCGCTGTCCTGGCCCTCGCGGCCTCCAGCGTTCTTGCCGCGACGGCGTGGGCACAGCCCGCACCGGCAGAAGTGCCGGCATCCGGGCCGGGCGCAGCGGCACCGGTGGAAAATTCGGTCCTCGACGCACCACTGTTCTACCAGTTGCTGATCGGCGAGATGGAGCTCAGCCAGGGCGATGCCGGCACCAGCTACCAGGTCCTGCTGGATGCGGCCCGCAAGACCCGCGACGAGCGTCTGTTCCGGCGTGCCACCGAGGTCGCTTTGCAGGCACAGGCCGGTGAGCAGGCGCTCGATGCGGCACGCGCCTGGCGCCAGGCCGTGCCCGGCTCGATCGATGCCCACCGCTTCGAGGTGCAGTTGCTGGTCGCGTTGAATCGCACCGCCGAAACCGTGCAGCCGCTGCGGGCCACGCTGGCGCTGGTGCCGCCGGCCCAGCGGCCGGCGGCCATCGGGTCCTTGCCCGGCTATTTCTCGCGCACCACCGACCGCAAGGCGACCACGGCGGTGCTCGAACAGGTGCTGCTGCCCTATGCAGAGCAGCGCTCGGCGGGCGAGCCGCAAGCCACCGCGGTGGCCGCCTGGGTCGCGCTGGGTCGCAGCCGGCTGGCTGCCGGCGACGCGGCGCGCGCGCTCGACGCCGCGCGCCGCGGTCAAGCGCTGAGTCCGCGGTCGGAGGCCGTGGCGCTGCTCGCCATCGAACTGATGCCGACCGAGCAGCGGGCCGAGTCGCTGGTCACGGCCTTTCTCGAGGCCCAGCCGCCGGCTCCGGCCGCCACGCGCAGCGCGGTGCGGCTGGTCTATGCCCGTACGCTGGCTGTCGCGCAGCGCTATGCCGACGCCGCGCCGCAGCTCGAGGCGGTGACGCGCGACGCGCCGCAGTTCGTCGACGCCTGGCTGACGCTGGGCGCCTTGCGACTGGAACTGAAGCAGCCGGCCGAGGCCGAAGCGGCCTTGCGCGAGTACCTCGCACGCCTCGAGGCCGGCAGCGAGGCGGCCGCGAACGAAGCGGCCGACGTCCCGCAGGACGAGGACGCCGCCACGCCCACGCAGCGTCTGACCCAGGCCTACCTGCTGCTGGCCCAGGCCGCCGAGCAGCGGCGCGACTTCAAGGCCGCCGAGGGCTGGCTGACCAAGGTCGACAGCTCCCAGGCACTGACGGTGCAGTCACGGCGCGCCTCGTTGCTGGCGCAGCAGGGCAAGCTGGCCGAGGCGCGCAGCCTGATCCGTGCGCTGCCGGAACGGCAGCCGGAGGACGCGCGTTCCAAGCTGCTGGTGGAGGCGCAGCTGTTGCGCGACCAGAAACAGTGGTCGGAGGCACTGGGGGTGCTGGCCGAGGCCAACGACCGCTACCGCGACGACACCGATCTGCTGTACGAGCAGGCGATGATGGCCGAGAAGCTCGACCGCATGACCGAGATGGAGCAATTGCTGCGCCGGGTGATCGCGCTGAAGCCGCAGCAGGCGCAGGCCTACAACGCGCTGGGCTACTCACTGGCCGATCGCAACCAGCGGCTGCCCGAAGCGCGCCAGCTGATCACCAAGGCGCTGGAGCTGTCGCCGGGCGATCCGTTCCTGATCGACAGCCTGGGCTGGGTCGAGTACCGGCTCGGCAACCATGACGAGGCGATCCGCTGGCTGCGGCAGGCCCACGGCGCGCGACCCGACACCGAGATCGCCGCGCACCTGGGAGAAGTGCTCTGGGTCAGCGGCCGGCGCGACGAGGCCCGCCGGATCTGGGCCGAGGCCCGGGCCCGCGACGCCACGAACGACGTGCTGAAGGAAACCCTGGCGCGGCTCAAGGTCGACCTGTGAGGCGTGGCTGCGCGCTGCTCGCCGCCGCGTGTGCCGCGGCAGTGTGGCTGGCGGGGTGCGCCGGCGTCGGCCCGCCGGCACCCCAGGGCGAGCGGCTGGCGGGACGGCTGTCGGTGCGTGTCGAGGGCGACGCGGCACGGAACTTCAATGCGGCGTTCGAGCTGGAAGGTTCGTCCGAGTCGGGCCAGCTGTCGTTGACGACGCCGCTCGGCATCCAGCTCGCCCGCGCCGACTGGTCGCCGCGGCAGGTTCGCCTGCGCTCCGGTGACGGCGAGCGCCTCTACCCCGACCTGGAGAGCCTGGCGGAAGACGCGCTGGGCGAGCGGGTACCGCTCGCCGCGCTGTTCGACTGGCTTCACGCCCGGCCCTGGCCCGGCGCGCCGAGCGCGGCGCAACCGCAGGGCTTTTCGCAGCTCGGTTGGGTGGTCGACGTGTCGCGCCGGGCCGAGGGCTGGGTCGAGGCGCGCCGCGCCGCGCTCCCCGTGGTGAGCGTGCGCGCCAAGCTCGACGACGCCCGCTGAGAAGGCCCGCCGATGAGCCTGCAAGCCCTCTACGACGTTCCCGCGCCGGCCAAGCTGAACCTGTTCCTGCACGTGACGGGCCGGCGCGACGACGGCTACCACCTGCTGCAGTCGGTGTTCGCGCTGATCGACTGGGCCGACACCCTGCATTTCGAGCGCCGCGACGATGGCCGGCTGGTCCGCCACGACCTGGCCGCCGCGCTGCCCGAGGACGACCTGTGCCTGCGCGCCGCGCGCCTGCTGCAGCGCGAGAGTGCCTGCCGGCTCGGCGCCGACATCTCGATCGACAAGCAGGTGCCCTGGGGCGCCGGCCTCGGCGGCGGCAGTTCCGACGCCGCCAGCACGCTGCTGGCGCTGAACCGCCTGTGGGGCCTGCACTGGCCGCGCGAGCGGCTGCTGGCGCTGGGCCTGCAGCTTGGTGCCGACGTGCCCTTCTTCCTGGGCGGCCACAACGCCTGGGTCGAGGGCATCGGCGAGCGCCTGACGCCCATCGAGCTGGCGCCGCGCTGGTGGGCCGTGCTGAAGCCCGCAGTGGCGGTGCCCACTGCGGCGATCTTCGGCAGCCCGCAGTTGGTGAGAAACACCGCTGCTGCTACAATCTCGGACTTCTCTGCAAACGCAGTCGAGTTCGGCCACAACGACCTGCAAACGCCCGCAACGGCGTACAGCGACGAAGTGGCCCAGGCTCTGGCGCTGCTGCAATCCCGCTACGGCGCAAGCCGCATGTCGGGGTCCGGCAGCGCAGTGTTTGCGGAGGCCGGCACCGGCGAGACACCGACGGTTGCGATGATGGAAGCGGCTTCGCTTCCTCCGTCGTGGGTGGGGCGCATGTGCCGCGGCTTGACGGTGCATCCGCTGGCGCTCTGGGCCGGCTGATCATCGCCAGGCGACGGTTTCGGGCGTGGCTCGGGCGCAAGCCGGAGCGGTGTCCTGTGTAGGGGAGTCGCCAAGTTGGTTAAGGCATCGGATTTTGATTCCGACATGCGAAGGTTCGAATCCTTCTTCCCCTGCCAAAGCTTTACCCAGGAAGCATGGCGCCCGCGTTCCGGGCGCCATGTTTTTTGATCGGACAGGTTTTTTCCAACGAACGACCGCCTCGGAGGCGTGATGCTCTCCTCCAACACCGTGATCTTCACCGGCAATGCGAATCCGGCGCTGGCGCAGGAGATCGCCACCTCGCTCGGCATCGAACTGGGCCGCGCGGCCGTCGGGCGCTTCTCGGACAGCGAGGTCACGGTCGAGATCCAGCAGAACGTGCGGGCACGCGACATCTTCGTCGTGCAGCCCACCTGCACCCCGACGAACGAGCACCTGATGGAGCTCTTCATCATGGTCGACGCGCTCAAGCGTGCCTCGGCCGGCCGCATCACCGCGGTGATCCCGTACTACGGCTACGCGCGCCAAGACCGCCGCCCGCGCTCGACGCGCGTGCCGATCAGCGCCAAGGTGGTGGCCAACATGCTCGAGGCCGTGGGTGTGAACCGCGTGCTGACAATGGATCTGCACGCCGACCAGATCCAGGGTTTCTTCGACATCCCGGTCGACAACATCTACGCCTCGCCGGTGCTGCTGTCGGACCTGAAGAGCCGCCGCTACGACGACCTGATCGTCGTCTCGCCCGACGTCGGCGGTGTGGTGCGTGCCCGGGCGCTGGCCAAGCAGCTCAACTGCGACCTCGCCATCATCGACAAGCGCCGCCCTGCAGCCAACGTGTCGGAGGTCATGCACGTGATCGGCGAGATCGACGGCCGCAACTGCGTGATCATGGACGACATGATCGACACCGCCGGCACCCTGGTGAAGGCCGCCGAGGTGCTGAAGGAGCGCGGCGCGAAGAGCGTGTTCGCGTACTGCACGCACCCCGTGTTCTCCGGTCCGGCGATCGAGCGCATCAAGAACTCGCAGATCGACGAGGTGGTGATCACCAACACCATCCCGCTCAACGCGGCGGCCAAGGCCACCACCAAGATCCGCCAGCTGTCGGTGGCCTTTCTTTTCGCCGAGACCATCCGCCGCATCTCGGACGGCGAATCGGTCACCTCGCTTTTCTCGGAGCAGAACAACAATTTCTAGCCAGTCCGAGTAGGGCCGTCCCGAACGGTCCGCCCCAACCTCTCGGAGCAGAACAACAACTTCTGAGCCGGGTTCTGCCCGTGCGCATGGGGCGCGCGGGTTCACGCAGGGTGCCTGGTCGCGGGCACCTTCCTTTTGGAGAAAACTCATGAAATTCGTCGCTTATCCGCGCGAACTGCAGGGGACCGGAGCGAGCCGCCGCCTGCGTATTTCCGGCAAGGTGCCGGGCATCGTCTACGGCGCCGGCGAGCCGCTGAAGATCGAGCTCGACCACAACGCGCTGTTCCACGCGCTCAAGAAGGAGGCCTTCCATGCCTCCCTGCTCGACATGGAGTTCGACGGCAAGAGCCAGCAGGTGCTGCTGCGCGACGTGCAGATGCACGCCTACCGCCCGCAGGTGCTGCACGTCGACTTCCAGCGCGTCGACGCCACCACGCGCGTCACGAAGAAGGTGCCGCTGCACTTCGTCAACGAAGAGAACGCGCCGGGCGTCAAGCTCGACAAGGGCCTGATCTCGCACGTGGTGACCGAGCTCGAGGTGGAGTGCCTGGCGTCGCAACTGCCCGAGTACCTGACGGTCGACCTGGGCGAACTGGCCAAGGGCCAGTCGCTGCACGTCAATGACCTGAAGCTGCCCCCGAGCGTGAAGGTGGTGCTGCGCGGCAAGAAGAACCCGGTGATTGCCACCGTGGTGATGCAGGCCGCCGAGGAAGCCCCGGCCGAAGTGGCGGTCCCGACCGCTGCCGCCGCGCCCGCCGCCAAGGGCAAGAAGAGCGAGAAGCAGAACAAGAAGTGATTCTTCTTGGGTGTTCGCTGCCCATGCTTCCAGCCCCGCTTCGGCGGGGCTTTTTGTTGCCCGTGTCGCGCCGGGACTCGTCACACGATCTGGGCAACTCCCTCTCTTGGGGGCGCGAGATCGACGACGAGTCGTGACGAAACTGCAGGCCCAGCGATGCCGCGCTATCTAGAATCCGCGAGCGTCAGATCGCTGGCGCGACCACGGATGCGAGCTTCAAGTACGCTGGAATCGCCAGCCAGAGATTGCTGGCGCCGAAGAAGAACGGCGTGCTGTACGGGACGCGTTCACCGAACTATCAGCATGATGGATTCGCACAGAAGGGGCATTCCTTGCCTACGCAGGCTCGACCTGTTCCGGCTCGATGAAAGATCGCAAGAGGAGCGAGAAACTCCTTCGTGGCTGCGCGCTTTCCACGGTGTGGCTCGGTCTGAGCCCTCACGATAATCTTCGCCATGATTCGACTGATGGTGGGGCTCGGCAACCCGGGCCCGGAGTACGAGGCCACTCGCCACAACGCCGGCTTCTGGTGGGTGGATGCCGTCGCGCGCCAGCTCAAGGTCTCGCTGCACGCGGAGCGCGCGTACCACGGGTTGGTGGCGCGCGTGAACACGCCTGCCGGGCCGGTGTGGCTGCTGGAGCCGCAGACCTACATGAACGTGTCGGGCAAGTCGGTGGCGGCGCTGGCACGCTTTTTCAAGATCGCACCGGAGGAGATCCTGGTGGCCCACGACGAGCTCGACCTGCCGCCGGGCGAGATGAAGCTCAAGCAGGGCGGTGGCCATGCCGGCCACAACGGCCTGCGCGACATCCATGCGCAACTCGGTTCCACCGACTACTGGCGTCTGCGGCTGGGCATCGGCCATCCGGGCGTGAAGACCGAGGTGGCCAACTATGTGCTGGGCAAGCCGATGCGCGAGCACCGTGAGGCCATCGATGCCTGCATCGTGCGCTCGCTGACTGCCGTCGACGCCTTGCTGGCCGGTGACATGAGCAAGGCCACGCTGCGCCTGCACACCAGCAAGCCGCCCCGACCGAAGCCGCCGCGGCCAGTGGCGCTCGCGGACGCTGGGGCTCCCGCTGCCGCGGATGCTTCAAGGGCACCCGATGTCGCCGGCAGCGCCCCGTCCCCCACCCAGTGCGACCCTCCGTGAAGCACGGGGTGCTGTCGCTGCTGGTGCCGGGCCTGTTTGCCGCCGCGGCACCGCAGGCCGCCAGCGCTCAGGGGGCTGTCTACCGCTGCGGCGCCGACGGACGCAGCTACTCGCAGCAGCCTTGTGCGGACGGGCGCACGCTCCGCGTCGATGGCGACGTGCGCACGCCGGCCCAGCGCCAGCAGGCCATGGAGGCGGCGCGGCGCGATGCCCGCTTGGCCGATGCGCTCGCGCACGAGCGCCGCCAAGCCGAGTCGGTGAGCGTGAGGGCGGCTTCGTTGAGCGCGACAACGCCGAAGGACGCAGCGGTACACGCGACAGCTGGCAAGCCGACCCCGAAGAAGCGACGGCACGCCAAGCGGCCTGCCAACCCGCCGGACGGTGCTTCCGGAGATTTCAAGGCGACGGGGCCTGCGCCGCCTGGTGTCAAGAAGAAGACGCGCGTCGGAACAGCGGCCCCGCCGACCCGTTGAACACTGAACGGCGACTCAGCCCGCAGCGGTGCCGGAGGGAGGCAGCGGCGACACGTCTGGCGACGCGGGTTCACCGACGAGCGCCCTGAACTTGGCCCACAACTGCGGCGGGCTCTCGACGTGCGCCGGATTCACCGGGATGCAGGCGACCGGGCAGACCTGCACGCACTGCGGTTCGTCGAAGTGACCGACGCACTCGGTGCACTTGGCCGGGTCGATGACGTAGATCTCGGGCCCGAGCGAGATGGCCTGGTTGGGGCACTCGGGCTCGCAGACATCGCAGTTGATGCAGTCGTCCGTGATCATCAGCGCCATGGGGAGCTCCGATGCAGCGACGAACGGCCGCCGAGCCCGCGGCGGGCGTTGTCGATCGGGGCGGACATCCGGTGTGTCATGTGGCTTGGCTGACGCGCTGTTTCAGGCGCTCGAGGACCGAGGGTGCCACGAACTTCGAAACATCACCGCCCAAGGTGGCAATCTCGCGCACGAAGGTGCCGCTGATGAACTGGTACTGGTCGCTCGGGGTCAGGAACACGGTTTCCACGTTCGGCATCAGCTGGCGGTTCATGCCGGCCATCTGGAACTCGTATTCGAAGTCACTCACGGCACGCAGGCCGCGCACCACCACCTTGCCGCCGTGCTCGACGACGAAGTCGCGCAGCAGCCCGCGGAACGCGATGACTTCGACATTGCGATGCGAGGCCAGCAGGTCCTGCGCGATCTCCAGCCGTTCGGCGATGGTGAACATGGTGCGCTTGTGGTGGCCGGCGGCCACGGCGACGATCAGACGGGGGAACAGCGCGCTGGCGCGACGCACCAGATCCTGGTGTCCGAGCGTCATCGGGTCGAAGGTGCCGGGGTAGACGGCGCTCAGGCCGGGGTTGAAGGGCACGGTGTTTCCTTCGGGAGCGGGCAGGGTGGCGAAGTTTATGCCGCAGCGTCACGGGCCGCGGGGCGGAGCAGGTGCGCATGCACCTGCCCGGCGCGGGTGTGCCGATCGAGCGCGAAGCCGAGTGGCGCCAGCGTCTCGGCCTCGAACGCCCGGTCGGCTTCGAGGTAGGCGCGACCGGTGGGTGCCAGCACGCGCTGCGCAGCGCGCAGCGCCGGCTCGAACAGGCCGCAGTCGAAGGGCGGATCCAGCAGCACCAGGTCGAAGGGCGCGCCGGCGTAACGCGTCATCCACGCCAGCGCGTCGACAGCCTCGATGCGCACCGTGTGGGCCGCCAGTCGCGCCCGCACTGCGCGCAGTCCGCGCGCCAGGGCGGCGTCGCGCTCGAGCAGCATCACGTCGCTGGCGCCGCGCGAGGCTGCCTCGAAACCGAGCGCACCGCTGCCGGCGAAGGCATCGAGGCAGCGCCAGCCGCTCAGGTCCTGGCCGAGCCAGTTGAACAAGGTCTCGCGCACGCGGTCGGGCGTGGGGCGCAGCCCCGGAGCCACGGGCACCGGCAGCTTGCTGCGCTTCCACTGCCCACCGATCAGTCGGACCTCACCCGGCCTGGCCGGCGTGGCGGCGGGGCGGGCGGCAGCGGGGGCGCGGGACATCGGCCGATTCTAGGCAGCCGCTTCTCCGGGACGTCGGTGACGACCGCTCGCGCGCCGGGCTCACCGTGGTGCGTGTGTGGCGCTGCGTCCCGGAGAGGCCGCGGCGGCCTGTCCCTAGAATCCGGGCCACATGTTCAGTTTCTTCAAGAAGAAGGCGCCGGTCGCGGCGCCACCGCCGACCGGCCCCGAGGCGCCAGCAGCATCCGCACCGTCTCCCGGGCCTGCTGCCGAAGTCGGCGCGGCTGCTGCGGCGCCTGCCGAACAGCGCCGCCCCTGGCTCGACCGGCTCAAGAGCGGGCTGCGGCGCACCGGATCCAGCATCACGCAGGTGTTCACCGGAACGCGCATCGACGAGGCGCTGTACGAGGAACTCGAGGCGGCGCTGCTGATGGCCGACGCCGGCATGCCCGCCACGCAGCACCTGCTCGCCGACCTGAAGCGGCGTGTCAAGGAGCACAAGGCCACCGATCCTGCCGCGGTGAAGTTATTGCTGATCGACGCGCTGGCCGAACTGCTTGCGCCCCTGCAGCGGCCTCTGGTGCTGGGCGAGACGCGGCCGACGGTAATCATGGTCGCGGGTGTCAACGGCGCGGGCAAGACGACCAGCATCGGCAAGCTCACGCGCCACCTCGCCGACGGCGGTCTGAAGGTGCTGCTGGCGGCGGCTGACACCTTCCGCGCCGCCGCGAAGGAGCAACTCGCGGTGTGGGCGGACCGCAACCGCGTCGAGATCGTCAGCCAGGAAGGCGGCGACCCGGCCGCGGTGAGCTTCGATGCCGTGAAGGCCGGCCAGGCCCGCGGCTGCGATGTGGTCGTCGCCGACACCGCCGGCCGCCTGCCGACGCAGGTGCACCTGATGGAAGAGCTGCGCAAGATCAAGCGAACCATCGGCAAGGCCATGGACGGCGCGCCGCACGAGGTGCTGCTGGTGGTGGACGGCAACACCGGGCAGAACGCGCTGGCCCAGGTCAAGGCCTTCGATGCCGTGCTGGGGCTGACCGGGCTGGTCGTCACCAAGCTCGACGGCACGGCCAAGGGCGGGGTGCTGGCGGCGATCGCGCTGTGGTCGCGCGAGCGTGACGGTGCGTCGCCGGTGCCGGTCTATTTCATCGGCGTGGGCGAGAAGCTCGCGGATCTGGAGACTTTCGACGCGCGCGAGTTCTCGCAGGCGCTGCTGACCTGAGCTGGGCGCGCCGGGTTCAGCGGGCCGGCGCGTCGAGCGGCATCGAGGCCGACGACAGATCGTCGAACCAGGTCGACTGGGCCGGCTCCGCCAGCGTGGCACCGTCGGCCGCCTCGCGGTCCAGGTCCTCGAGCACGTCCTGCAGGGTCACCATCGCGGGTCGGGTGGCCGGCGCGGCGCCGCTCGGGCCCATCTCGGTCACCTGCACGCCCGGCATGACCGCTGCCGGGCGGGTGCGCACGCGGCTGCCGCCGTCTCCGGTGCGCAGGGCCTGCGAGGTGTTCACCACCTGATCGCGCACCAGTGAGACGCTCGGCAGCGCGTCCTCGTTCCAGACGATCACGCGGATGCCGGCCTGCTGCAGCACGCGGTCCATGCGCTCGTGGCGGCGCACGGTGCGTTCGCCGTCCTTGCCGGGCGGGCGGCGCACCTCGATGACGGCGATCACCTGCGACACCGTGTCGCACACCACCAGGTCGGCGCAGATCTGGCCGACGCGGCGCATCCACTCATGGTAGGAATTGCGGGTCGGCACGCGGATGAAGCGGGCCAGCGGCACCTGCGCCAGCACGGTGTATTCGGGCAGCGCCTGCTGCAGCACCAGCTGCGCCTTGCGCTCCTTGAGCGTCAGCACGCGGGTGGCCTCGGGCGGCCACGCGGCCACGGTGTCGAGCGCCTCGACGCGCTTGTCGCGCTGCTTGTCACGGCCTTGGCCTTCCGGCCGTTCACGGCCTCCGCGGCGCCGTGCCAGCGCCACCAGCAGCAAGCCGGCCAGCAGCACCGCCAGCGCTTGCAGAACGATCGGATCGCCCATCAGCTTCACCCTCCAGAACCTCGGAGGTGAACGTAAGGGGGGGGGCGGAGAGCGTCAAGAGAACAACGCACGCTTTGCGGCTAGCGAACAAATCCTTTCATTCCGCCGCCGCCCATGCGCTTCATCAGCTTCATCATGCCGCCGCCCTTCATCTTCTTCATCATCCCCTGCATCTGCTCGAACTGGTTCAGCAGGCGGTTCACTTCCTGCACCTGAACCCCGGCCCCGGCGGCGATGCGGCGCTTGCGGCTGGCCTTGAGCAGCTCGGGCTTGCGCCGCTCGAGCGGCGTCATCGAGCGGATGATGCCTTCCATGCGGCGCACGTCGCGCTCGGCGCGGTCCATGTCGGCGGCGCCCAGCTGCGGCGTCTTGCCGCCGGTCATCTGCGCGGGCAGCTTGTCGATCAAGCCCGACAGGCCTCCCATGTTCTTCATCTGCGAGATCTGCGAGAGGAAGTCCTCGAGGTCGAAACCCGAGCCCGACTTCACCTTGTCGGCGAGCTTCTGCGCCGCCTGCAGATCCACGCCCTGCTGCACCTGCTCGACCAGCGCGAGGATGTCGCCCATGCCGAGCACCCGCCCGGCGTGGCGCTCGGCATCGAACAGCTCCAGGCCGTCGATCTTCTCTGACACGCCGGCAAACTTGATCGGCGCGCCGGTGACCTGGCGCACGCTCAGCGCGGCGCCGCCGCGCGAGTCACCGTCCAGCTTGGTCAGCACGATGCCGGTCAGCGGCAGCGCTTCCTTGAAGGCCTTGGCAACGTTGATCGCGTCCTGGCCCTGCATCGCGTCGACGACGAACAATGTCTCGATCGGGTTCAGCGCCGCGTGCAGCGCGCGGATCTCGGCCATCATCGCGTCGTCGATCGCCAGGCGGCCGGCGGTGTCGACCAGCAGCACGTCGAAGTAGTGCTTCTTCGCGTAGTCCACCGCGGCCAGCGCGATGTCGACCGGCTGGTCACTGGCCTGCGAGGGGAACCACTCCGCGCCGGTCTGCTGGGTCACCGTCTTCAACTGCTCGATCGCGGCCGGCCGGTAAACGTCGCCCGACACCGTGAGCACCTTCTTCTTGCGCCCGATCAGGTGCCTGGCGAGCTTGGCCGTCGTCGTGGTCTTGCCGGCGCCCTGCAGGCCGGCCATCAGGATCACCGCCGGCGGTTGCGTCGCGAGGTTCAGCTCGGCCACACCGCCGGCGCCCATGGTCGCGGCGAGCTCCTTGTGCACCACGCCCACCAGCGCCTGCCCTGGCGACAGCGAGCCGACGACCTCCTGACCCAGTGCCTTTTCCTTCACGCGGGCGATGAAGTCGCGCACCACCGGCAGCGCGACGTCGGCCTCCAGCAGCGCCATGCGCACCTCGCGCAGCATGTCCTGCACGTTGTCTTCGGTGATGCGGGCTTGGCCGCGCATGGTCTTGACCAGGCGGCTCAGGCGTTCGGAAAGGGCGGATGCCATGGGAGGAGGTCTCGGGTTGGTGCTGGGCTGGGGCGCAGCGCGCAGCGGAGCCGGCCATCCGGCGCGCAGCCCCTTGCAGCCGGGGCGCGAACGTACACTGCGCAGCATGATTTTATCGCCCGGCCTCTCCGCTGCGAGCCTGCTGCCGCTGGCCGCGACGAGCATCGTGGCGCTGCTGGCCTACCTGGTCGCTGCGTTCAGGCGCGAAGCCACATGGCTCGGCGTCGTGCTGGCGGTCGGATGGATCGGCCATGGCCTGGCCATCGGCCTCCACGCGGCCGGCGTCGGCGAGGCGCAGCCGGGCGCTCGCTTCGGGTTCGCGCCCGCGCTGTCGGTGACGCTGTGGCTGGTGCTGGCGGTGTATGCGATCGAAAGCCGCTTCGTGCCGCTGGCCGGCGTGCGGCGCACGCTGGCCGTGCTGGGTGCGGCTGCCGTCGTGCTGACTCTGGTGTTTCCCGGCGAACTGCGCCCGCACGCTGGTTCACCATGGGCGCCGTTGCACTGGATCCTCGGCATTGCGTCGTATGGCTTGTTCGGCACCGCGCTGCTGCACGCCGCCTTGCTGCGGCGTGCGGAGCAGCGCCTGCGCAGCAAGCCGGCGGCAGGCGAAGCGCCTCGCGTGCCGTCGCCCGGGCTGCCGCTGTTGCGGCTGGAGAAGCTGACCTTCCGCTTCGTGGCGGCCGGCTTCGTCGTGCTGTCGGCCACGCTGCTGCTCGGTTGGTGGTTCTCCTCCCCCTGGCGCTGGGATCACAAGAGCGTGTTCTCCGTGCTGGCCTGGGGGGTGTTCGCGGCCCTGCTCGCCGGGCGCCGCGCTTTCGGGTGGCGGGGCCGGCTGGCGACGCGCTGGCTCTATGTGGGGGCCGGGCTGCTGCTGCTTGCCTACGTGGGCTCGCGCTTCGTGCTGGAAGTGGTCCTCCACCGCACGGCCTGACGGCGAAGCACGGCCTTCCTCTGTCTTTCCGATGTCCGTTCACGCATGAAGTACCTGGTCCTGCTGCTGGTGATCGTGGTCGTGCTGTGGCTCGTGCGTTCGCGGCCACGTGCGGTACGCCCCGACCGTGCGCCCGCATCCGAGGGCAGTGCGCCGCAGGCCATGATCGAGTGCGTTCACTGCGGCGTGCACCTGCCGCGGGCCGAGGCCGTGGCGGGCCTGCAGGGCCTCTACTGCAGCGACGCGCACCGGCTCGCCCACGGCGACTCACGCTGATGGCGGGCACGACCGGATCGGGTCGCCGCCGCGCCCCTGCGGATGGCGGGGCGTCGTGGTTCGGGTCGATCGATCTCGGCCTGCCCGGCGACGACGATGCGGCGCAGTCGCGCTTCGACCGTGGCGAGTGGCGCGAGACCGATGCTGCCGATTCGCGCTTCCTGTCGCGTCAGGCGCGGCGGATCGCCGGGTCGGGCCAGAGCGCGGTGTACCGGCTCTACCGTGCGTTCGTGGCCTCGCGTGCGGTGCTCGGTCTCGCGCTGCTGGCCACCGAGGTGGCGATCACCTGGCTGAGTCCGCGGCCACAGCGAGAGCTGGTGCTGTCGCTGTGTTCGCTTTACGCGATGGCGGCGCTCCTGTTGTGGGTGCTGCCCAACCTGCTGGGTCCGATGCAGCCGGCGCTGCAGTCGCGTCTGCGACGCCGCCACTGGATGGCGACGATCGGGGTCGACATGCTGAGCTTCGGCGTCCTGCATCTGCTGGCCGGCGGCGGCGTACTGAACTACTCGGCGCTGCTCGTGCTGCCGGTGTTGATGGCCGGCGTGCTGACGCCGCGTCTGCAGGCGTTGGGAGTGGCCGCCGGGTGTACCTTGATCCTGCTTGCTGCCGCGGGGCTCAATGTGGACGTGACCGGCGAGGCAACGTTGCAGCTCACGCAGGCGGGCCTGGCCGGCGTCGGCCTGTTCGTGGTCAGCCTGATGGCGGGCGAGTTGTCCGGTCGGCTGGCGCGCGAGGAACTGACGGCGCGCGGCAGCCTCGAACTGGCGCGCCAGCAGGCGCAACTCAACCGCCTCGTCCTCGAGGAAATGCAGGACGGCGTGATGGTCGTCGACCGTCGTGGCCGGGTGCGTGCCGCCAACCCGGCGGCGCGCCATCTGCTCGACGAGCCACTGATCAGCGCCGCCGACAGCTTCTCGCTGACCGGCGTGCCGGCCTGGGAGCCTTTGGTGCGCGCGGTGGATCGCGCCTTCGGGGAGGGCCACTGGCCCGAGGGCGGCCGCGACGTGGTGTTACCCCGCGTGGCCTCCAGCGACACCGGGCCGCGCCAGCTGCGCTTGCGCGTGCGCTTCACGCGTCGCCGCGAGACCGGGGCGCCGGAGGACTACTGCGTGCTCTTCCTGGAGGACTTGCGCACCGTGCAGGCGCGCGTGCGCCAGGAAAAGCTGGCAGCGATGGGTCGCGTGTCGGCTGGCATTGCGCACGAGATCCGCAATCCGCTGGCGGCGATCATGCAAGCCAATGCGTTGCTGGCCGAAGACGCCAGCAGCGCGCAGCAGGTGCAGCTCACGCGCATGGTGGGTGAGAACGCCGAGCGCCTGAAGCGCATCGTCGACGACGTGATGGAGGTTGCGCCGAGCCTGCTGCCCGAGCCGGCGCCGCTCGACGCGAGTCTGCAGGTCGCCACCATCTGCGGCGAGTGGGCGCGCACCGCGGGCCTGGCGATCGGTGCCGACAGCGTGCTGCGGGTCGACCTGCCGAGCGAGCCGCTCGGTGTGGTGTTCGATGGCGAGCACCTGCGCCGCGTGCTGGTGAATCTGCTCGACAACGCGCTGCGGCACGGGAGCCGGACGCCCGGTGCGGTGCAACTGCGGCTTGCTGCGGCGAGCGACAGCCGGGCCCTGCTCACGGTGGGAAGCGACGGCGAGCAGATTGCGCCCGAGGTCGAGCGTTACCTGTTCGAGCCCTTCTTCTCGACGCGCAGCCGCGGCACCGGACTGGGACTGTATATTTGTCGTGAGCTGTGCGAGCGCTACGGCGCCAGCATCGAATACAGCTCACGCGGCGCGCCGGAGCGCCACCGCAACGTGTTCTCGGTCGCCATGCGGCGCACGCTGCTTCCGGACGGCGATTCCCGGCTTCACTTCAGCACATGAGAATTTCAGTGCCCAGCGACTTCAGCCCTTCGACGGCACGTGACCTGTCGGCGCGGCGATGCTCCACCACGGGAGCGAGGCCATGAGCCCGGCCTCGCATTTCAGCCTGCTGGTGGTCGACGACGAGCCCGACCTGCGCACCCTCTACGAGCTGACGCTGCTGCGCGAGGGCTACGAGATCGAGACCGCGGCCTGTGTCGAGGACGCCTGGGCCCAACTCGCCGACCGCACGTTCAGCGCGGTGATCACCGACATGCGCCTGCCCGACGGCAGCGGGCTCGACCTGCTACATCGGCTGGAGGAGGCCGGGCGCCGCGAGAAGACCATTGTCATCACCGCCTACGGCTCGGCGGAAAGCGCCGTCGAGGCGCTGAAGGCCGGCGCCTACGACTACCTGACCAAGCCGGTCGACCTGAAACTGTTCCGCAGCGTCGTGGCATCCGCCCTCGGTCGGGCCGCGGCCAGCGGTCCGACGGTGCAGCCCGATCAGCTGCCGTCCGAGTCCGGGGCGGCGCGGCCCTCGCGCGCCGGCGTTGCCGCACGCCCGGTGCCGACGATCGTGATCGGCCCGGCCGCTGCGGTGGTCCCTCCGGCCGGCGCGCTGGCGCGGATGGCCGGCAACTCGGCCCCGATGCAGCAGGTGCGTTCGCTGATCGAGAAGGTCTCGCGCAGCATGGCGCCGGTGCTGGTACATGGCGAGTCCGGCACCGGCAAGGAACTGGTCGCGCGGGCGATCCACGACAGCGGTGTGCGCCGGAGTCAGCCCTTCATTGCGGTGAACTGCGGGGCGATCCCTGAGCAGTTGCTGGAAGCCGAGTTCTTCGGCTACCGACGCGGTGCGTTCACGGGGGCGAACGAGGACCGCGACGGTTTCTTCCAGGCCGCGCGTGGCGGCACGCTGTTCCTCGACGAGATCGGTGATCTGCCGCTGTCGATGCAGAGCAAGCTGCTGCGCTCGATCCAGGAGCGCTCGGTGCGGCCGGTGGGCGCGACGACGGAGACGGCGCTGGACGTTCGCATCGTCAGCGCGACACACAAAAACCTGGCGGCCGACGTGCAGGCGGGGCGCTTCCGCCAGGACCTGTACTACCGGCTCAACGTGATCCAGATCCGGGTACCGCCGCTGCGCGAGCGGCTCGAGGATCTGCCGGCGATCTGCGAGCGCGTGTTGGAGCGCATCGCCGCCGACGCCGGAGTCAGTCCGCCGCCGCGGCTGACGCGTGACGCGCTCGCCTACTTGCTGCGCTACCCCTTCGGCGGCAACGTTCGCGAACTCGAGAACCTGCTGCACCGGGCCGTCGCACTGTGCGATGGCGACGTGATCGATGTCGGCGACCTCGACCTGCCCGAGTCGGCGTTCAGCGACAGCGGTCGTGCCGAACTGGCGGCGCTGCCAGCGGATGTGCCGCCGCCGAGCGCCGCCGAGTTCCCGGCGAGCGCGGCGCTGCCGACGCCGTTGCCGGACGATCTCGCCGCCTACCTCGACGGCGTCGAGCGCGACATCCTCGTGCGTGCGCTGGAGCGTTACCGCTTCAACCGCACCGCCGCGGGCGCCAGCCTCGGTCTCTCGCTGCGGCAGATGCGCTATCGCATGGCGCGGCTGGGGGTCATGGTGGCCGAGCATGGCGTGGCAATCGGGCCGGGTGCCGACGACTCGGATGACGAACTGCCGCCCGCCGGATCGGGGCGGGCGTGAGCCTGCAGGCCACGCACTGGCAGGACGGTTGGTGGTCGGCTGCGCGCCGCGTCGATTCGCCCAACCATGGGCCGCGGCCAGAAGGCACCGAGGTCTCGCTGGCGCTGATCCATTCGATCAGTCTGCCTCCTGGCCGCTATGGCGGCGACGCGATCGAGCGGCTGTTCACCAACACGCTCGACTGGGATGCTCACCCCTATTTCCAGCAGATCCGCGGCCTCGAGGTGTCGTCGCATTTCGTCGTCCGGCGCGACGGCGAACTGCTGCAGTTCGTGCCGACCGCGCGGCGGGCCTGGCATGCCGGCCGCTCGGCGTGGCGAGGCCGCGAGAACTGCAACGACTATTCGATCGGCATCGAGCTCGAAGGCCTGGAGGGCGAGCGCTTCGAGCCGTCGCAGTACGAGCGCCTCGCCGAGTTGCTGCACGCGCTCGCGCGGCAGCACCCGTTGCGCGACGTGGCCGGGCACGAGCACGTGGCCCCCGGGCGCAAGCTCGATCCCGGCGCCGGCTTCGAGTGGGGGCGCCTGCAGTCACTGACAGACTGGCCGGATCAGTACTTTCCCAAGGGCGTGCTCGCCTCGCGCTGAGGGTGCGAAGCGAGGGCGTTCGGCGGAGGCAGATTCCATGCGGCCTGGCGGCCGATTTTCGCGCTGGAGGCGCGTCGCTCGTGGGCCGGGCCGTCGTGCGCAAGCACTGATGCGGCCTGTCTCCGAGGTGTGCGAAAGGTCGCCACGTTTCAAGTCGTGACACGCTACATATAGTGCTTGTAGAGGCGGCGAGCGCTAGATATAGTGTGCCGATGCCTTCCCGCCCTGCCTGAGCCGAGCACGTCCGGGGTCGCTCTCGCGTGAACATCGACCTCGTGGCCGTCCTGTCCGGGCGGCGTTGTACAGCCCGGCGCTGCGTCTGCTCCGATCGTCCCGCTGTCACGACGGCGATCGGCAGTTCATGGCGCACCGTGTCCCGTACACGCGGGTACCTCGAAGGCTGAACCCAGGCGATCACCCGCCGTCGAACTCCTTGCGCCGGCCCGTCGCAAACACCGTCATCTCATAAGAACCGAAAGGGACCTCATGCAATCCATCAGCTCCAGCGTTCCGGCCGCCGCTCTTGCCGGCGGCGCGCTCGCCGCCACCGCAGTTTCGCGGGCGGCTCCCGGTAGCTCGGCCTATGCCGGCTACCAGATCATCCGGCGCAACGGAGCGGTGGTGGCGTTCGAACCGAACAAGATCGCCGTGGCCTTGATGAAGGCCTTCCTGGCCGTGCACGGCACGCAGGGTGCAGCCTCGGCCAGCGTCCGCGAGATGGTCGATGGTCTGACCGAATCGGTGGTGCGCGCGCTGCTGCGTTCGCGCCCGGGCGGCGGCACCTTCCACATCGAAGACATCCAGGACGCGGTGGAACTCGGGCTGATGCGCGGCGGGCACCACGAGATCGCCCGCGCCTATGTGCTGTACCGCGAACGCCGCGCTCAGGAGCGCGCAAAGCAGGGCGCTGCGCCGGCGGCGCCGGCCGTCGCGCTGCACGTGATCGATCGCGGCCAGCGCGTGCCGCTCGACACCGGCCGGCTGCAGGCCCTGGTGGAATCGGCCTGTGCCAATCTCGGCAGCGAGGTGCAGGCTGCGCCGATCCTCGCCGAGACCCAGCGCAACCTGTACGACGGCGTGCCGATCGACGAGGTCTACAAGGCCGCCATCCTGGCCGCCCGCACGCTGATCGAGAAGGACCCGGCCTACACGCGGGCGACCGCGCGGCTGCTGCTGCACACCATCCGCCGCGAGATCCTCGGCGGCGAGGTGCTCCACGAGGAGATGCAGCAGCGCTATGCCGACTACTTCCCGGGCTTCATCAAGCAGGGTGTCGAGGCCGAACTGCTCGACGAGCGGCTGATGCAGTACGACCTGCGCCGCCTGGGCGAGGCGCTCAAGGCCGACCGGGACCTGCAGTTCGACTACCTCGGCCTGCAGACGCTGTACGACCGCTACTTCCTGCACGTTCGCAAGGCGCGCATCGAGTTGCCGCAGGCCTTCTTCATGCGCGTGGCCATGGGCCTGGCGCTGAACGAGGTCGACCGCGAGGCGCGGGCGATCGAGTTCTACGAGGTGCTGTCGAGCTTCGACTTCATGTCGAGCACGCCGACGCTGTTCAACAGCGGCACGCGCCGCTCGCAGCTGTCGAGCTGCTACCTCACGACCGTGGCCGACGACCTGGACGGCATCTACGAGGCGATCAAGGAGAACGCGCTGCTCTCCAAGTTCGCCGGAGGCCTGGGCAACGACTGGACGCCGGTGCGCGCGCTCGGCAGCCACATCAAGGGCACCAATGGCGAGTCGCAGGGCGTCGTGCCATTCCTGAAGGTCGTCAACGACACCGCGGTGGCCGTCAACCAGGGCGGCAAGCGCAAGGGGGCGGTCTGTGCCTACCTGGAAACCTGGCACCTCGACATCGAGGAGTTTCTGGAACTGCGCAAGAACACCGGCGACGACCGCCGTCGCACCCACGACATGAACACCGCGAACTGGATCCCCGATCTGTTCATGCGGCGCGTCATCGAAGGCGGAGACTGGACGCTGTTCTCGCCGTCCACCTGCCCGGACCTGCACGACAAGTTCGGCATCGCCTTCGAGCAGGCCTACACCGCCTACGAGCAGAAGGCCGATCGAGGCGAGCTCAAGCTCTACAAGCGCGTGCCGGCCAAGGACCTGTGGCGCAAGATGCTGTCCATGCTGTTCGAGACCGGGCATCCGTGGATCACGTTCAAGGATGCCTGCAACGTCCGCTCGCCGCAGCAGCATGTCGGCGTGGTGCACTCTTCGAACCTGTGCACCGAGATCACGCTCAACACCAACGGCGGCGAGATCGCGGTCTGCAACCTCGGCTCGGTCAACCTCGCCCAGCACCTGATGCACGGCGCCGATGGTCTGGAGATCGACCACGCCAAGTTGAGGAAGACGGTGTCGACGGCGATGCGCATGCTCGACAACGTGATCGACATCAACTACTACGCGGTCAAGAAGGCACGCGACTCCAACCTGCGCCATCGCCCGGTCGGCCTGGGCGTGATGGGTTTCCAGGACAGCCTCTACCAACTGCGCATCGCCTACGCTTCGCAGCAGGCGGTCGAGTACGCCGACCGTTCGATGGAGGCGGTGTGCTACCACGCCTATTGGGCCTCGACCGAACTGGCCGAGGAACGCGGCCGCTATTCCAGCTACAAGGGTTCGCTGTGGGACCGCGGCATCCTGCCGATCGACAGCCTGGATCTGCTGGCCGAGCAGCGCGGCGGCTACGTCGACGTCGACCGTTCCACCTCGCTCGACTGGAGCGCGCTGCGCGCGCGCATCCAGCAGCACGGCATGCGCAATTCCAACTGCGTGGCGATCGCGCCGACCGCGACCATCTCCAACATCATCGGCGTGGACGCGTCGATCGAGCCGTCGTTCAGCAACCTGTCGGTCAAGTCCAACCTGTCGGGCGAGTTCACGGTCATCAACGAGTACCTCGTGCGTGATCTGAAGAAGCTCGGCCTGTGGGACGACGTGATGGTGATGGACCTCAAGCACTTCGACGGTTCGCTGCGTCGCATCGACCGCGTGCCTGAGGAACTGAAGTCGCTCTACGCGACGGCCTTCGAGGTCGAGCCGACCTGGCTGGTCGAGGCGGCGGCACGTCGCCAGAAATGGATCGATCAGGCACAGAGCCTCAACATCTACATGGCGGGCGCGTCCGGCAAGAAGCTCGACGACACCTACAAGCTCGCGTGGCAGCGTGGCCTGAAGACCACCTACTACCTGCGCACGGTGGGTGCGACGCATGCCGAGAAATCGACGGTGAAGGCGGGGCACCTGAACGCCGTGTCGAGCGGCAGCGGTGGTGTCGATGCCGTGGCTGCCGCAGCGCAAGCGCAGTTCGATGCAGCGAGCAACGTGCCTGCCACCGACATGAAGTTCTGCGCGATCGACGACCCGACGTGCGAGGCCTGTCAGTGATTCGCCAATGCGTGTCGTGCGGTCGTGGTCGCCCGCAAGCGATGCACGACCGCAACAACTTCAGCGCTTCGATGTCAACAAGTGCTTGGTGTTTGAACACAACACTCCGATAATTCAGTTCACAGGAAGTACACCATGCTGGTTTGGGAAGACGACGCTCGTTCCGCCTCCACTGCGACGCATCACACTCCGCCCTCATCGCTGCGCGATGCACGGGCCACAGACCCGTCATCCCCGATTTCCTCGTCGCCCGCAACGCAGTCCGCTGCCTTGTTCGATGCGCCTCCGGCTGCGGCCCATGCCGTGAAGCCTTCGGCGGCAGCGGGCACGCGCCGCGTCAACGTGGCCGACAAGCGCATCATCAACGGCCAGACCGACGTCAACCAACTGGTGCCGTTCAAGTACAAGTGGGCGTGGGAGAAGTACCTCGCCACTTGCGCGAATCACTGGATGCCGCAAGAGGTCAACATGTCGCGCGACATCGCGACCTGGAAGGATCCGAACGGCTTGTCGGAAGACGAGCGCCGCATCATCAAGCGCAACCTCGGCTTCTTCGTGACCGCCGATTCGCTGGCCGCCAACAACATCGTGCTGGGCACCTACCGCCACATCACCGCGCCCGAGTGCCGGCAGTTCCTGTTGCGCCAGGCCTTCGAAGAAGCGATCCACACGCACGCCTACCAGTACATCGTCGAGTCGCTGGGCCTGGACGAGAGCGAGATCTTCAACGCCTACAACGAGGTCCAGTCGATCCGCGACAAGGACGAGTTCCTGATCCCCTTCATCGGCGCGATCATGGATCCGAACTTCCACACCGGCACGCTCGAGAACGATCGCACGCTGCTGAAATCGCTGATCGTCTTCGCCTGCCTGATGGAAGGTCTGTTCTTCTACGTCGGCTTCACGCAGATCCTCGCGCTCGGTCGGCAGAACAAGATGACCGGCGCTGCCGAGCAGTACCAATACATCCTGCGTGACGAGTCGATGCACTGCAACTTCGGCATCGACCTGATCAACCAGATCAAGCTCGAGAACCCCCAGCTGTGGACCGCTGAATTCAAGGCTGAGATCAAGGCCCTGTTCATGAAGGCCGTCGAACTGGAGTATCGCTACGCCGAAGACACCATGCCGCGCGGCGTGCTCGGTCTGAACGCGTCCATGTTCAAGGGCTACCTGCGTTACATCGCGAACCGGCGCGCGACGCAGATCGGCCTGGAGGAGCTCTTCCCGAACGAGGAAAACCCGTTCCCGTGGATGAGTGAAATGATCGACCTGAAGAAGGAGCGCAATTTCTTCGAGACCCGCGTCATCGAGTATCAGTCCGGTGGCGCGCTCTCCTGGGATTGAAGCACCTCGTGCGCACGGCGCTCGGGCTCTGAAGAAGAAGGAAGACAACAAATCAAGATCTGTGGGTGAGACGTTAGCGACGCAGAAGCGCAACGCATTGCCCACGACCCCATTCACTGCACCGGAGCGTCTCTCCAAGGCAGCCCCATGGGCAGTGAATCGCTGTGCCGTATCGAGCGGCACAGTGCTCTTTGCAACTTGATCAAGGAGAATCGTGATGGCAACTGCGAAGAAACCGGCCGCTAAGAAGGCCCCTGCGAAGAAGGCTGCGGCCAAGAAGGCCCCGGCGAAGAAGGTCGCGGCCAAGAAGGCCCCGGCGAAGAAGGCTGCAGTCAAGAAGGCCCCGGCCAAGAAGGCGGCAGCGAAGAAGGCTCCGGCCAAGAAGGCCGCGGCGAAGAAGGCTCCGGCCAAGAAGGCCGCGGCGAAGAAGGCTCCGGCCAAGAAGGCCGCGGCGAAGAAGGCCCCTGCCAAGAAGGCCGCGGCGAAGAAGCCTGCCGCGAAGAAGGCCGCCAAGAAGCCGGCTGCGAAGAAAGCCGCGAAGAAGCCGGCTGCGAAGAAGGCTCCCGCCGCCCCTGCTGCGCCTGCAGCCCCGGCAGCGAAGACCACGCTCAGCCCGCAAGCGGCTTGGCCTTTCCCGACGGGCACCAAGCCCTGAGTGATTGGCTCGACCAGTTGAAAGCCCGGCTTCGGCCGGGCTTTTTCATGGGCGCAGCAGCAACGGCAGTACGCGGTTAGAGGGGTTGCGTGTCGGCGAAGCCGTTCGCAGGCAGGGCCGTCACGAGTCGGCCGCGGTCGAGGTTCTCGGCAAGTTCCTGCTTGCGTGCGGCAGCATCGGCGGCCTTGTCGCGGGCTTCGCGCTGAACCGCGCTCAACGCCGGGCGTTCGGCCAGTTCCTTCTGCAGCTGCGCGATCTGGCGTTTGGCCTGCGTTGCATTCTGGCCCGCGACGGCGCGGGCTTTCTCGAGGCGTTGCAGCACGGCACTCAACTGGCGTCGATACCACCAGGCGCACATCAGCCACGAAAGCGCGGCCAGCGCGAGCGCAGCGCCCATCAGCAGCAGCCAGTTCGTGAGAGTCATCGCACACTCCTTCGGCAGCCGCAGTTTCACCGGCCACTCAGCCTGAAGCGAACGATAGCCGCTCGGACGCCACTGTGTCCGTGAATCCATCTCGCGTGTCGCTGTCTCAGAGGGGTACTGCTGCGTCACGACTGTGCATTACGGCACGGTCGATACCGATTCAGAGCCCGAGCGCGGCCCGATCGATGCGGTGGTTCTGCGGGCCAGCGCACGCAATCTTCAGCGCGCCGACGCGGTTTCCGAGTTCGGCGCAGCGCGCCAGGGGCCAGTCGCGCTCCAGGCCGTAGAGCAGCGCACCGCGGAAGGCGTCGCCGCAACCGGTCGGATCGACGATCGCCGTGGCGGCCACGCCAGGAACGCGCCGGACCTGCCCCTGCTCCCACACCTCGCAGCCGTCAGCGCCCAGTGTGACGAACAAGCCGCGCAAGTGGGAGCGCGACAGTTGTTCGAGGCTCAGGCCGGTGCGATCACACAGCATCCTTGCCTCGTAGTCGTTCACAGCGACCCAACTCGCTTGCTCGACGAATCGGCGCAGTTCGGCGCCGTCGAACATCGGCAGTCCCTGGCCCGGATCGAAGATGAACGGAATGCCAGCCTCGTGCAGTTGCTGGGCATGCTCGAGCATCGCGTCGCGGCCGTCCGGTGCCACGATGGCGAGCGCCAGGTCACCACGTGGAGGCACCGCCGTGCGCTGTGCGAACTGCATCGCGCCGGGATGGAAGGCGGTGATCTGGTTGTTGTCCTGGTCGGTGATGATGATCGCCTGCGCTGTGTAGCTTTCATCGATGCGTTTGACCAGGGTGGTGCTCACGCCCCAGTCGCGCAGCCGCTGCAGGTAGCCGTCGCCGTCGGCGCCGAGCGTCGCCATCACCACCGGCGTGCCGCCCAGCTGCTGGTGGGTGTAGGCGATATTGCCGGCGCAACCGCCGAACTCGCGCTTCAGCGTGGGCACCAGAAAGGACACGTTGAGGATGTGGATCTGCTCCGGGAGGATCTGTTGCGCAAAGCGGCCGGGGAACATGGTGATGGTGTCGAACGCGAGCGAACCGCAGATCAGGGCCGGCATGGCAACTCCGAGACGAGGAAGAATAAAAGGGCGGTCGATCGGCGATGAGCGAGGGGCTCAGGGATAGAACAGCTCGACCGTGTAGCCACTGATGCGTGCGCCGCGCGCCGTCAGCAGTGCTTGCAACTGACTTTCCGATCCGGGGGCGAGCGCCACGCCGGGCACTGAACCGCCCGTGGCGGTACGGAAATCGGCCGGCGCCAGCGCGCGCCGCGAGACCAGGGTGCCGCTGTTGTCGGTCACACTGAGATCGACCGACGGCAGGGCGATATCCACCTGGCCCCGGTTGTGCAGCGTCAGGCTCAGCCGGTAGGCGTCACTGCCTTCCACCTGCGTCAGCCCGCTCGATTCGACGGTGATGGCCGAAAGGCGCCGCAGCGGCTCGATGCGGCAGTCCAGCACGTCGCACAGCGCTTCCAGCGTCGGCCGCGCCTGCGGCCACTGTGCCGCGAAGGCGTCGCGGTACTGCACAGCGATCTGGGTGAGCAGCGTGCTGATCAGCAGTACCGCAGCCACGACGAGCGAGGCGCGCACCCGCGGGCGGCGCCAGCGCGCCGCATCCTCGGCCTGGCGCAGGAAGCCGGGGGTGCCGGCAACGGCCGGCGCGGCGGGCGGCGGCATCGCCGCCTCGTCCCCGATCGGCGCCTCCAGCAGCGAACTCATCGCGACCGCCTGGCGCGCGGCACGGCTGTCGCGCCAGCGCTGCAGCAACGGCGCGGACGGCGGCGCGCTCTTGGGGCTGGCTGGCGGCAGCGCATCGACGGGATCTTCGGTCGCGTCCGGTTCCAGTGCCGCGGCGTCGGGTGGGAACTCGCTCGGAAAGCGGGCATCGGCGAAATCGGGGTGCTCGTCCGAGCGGCTGTCGCCGGACTGCGGTGCGAAGAAGCGCGACTCGATCGCGTCGTGCTCCTGGGTCGCGGGCATGGCCGCCAGCACGCCGTGTTCGCTGTTGCCGGGGTGATGGCTCGCAACGAACTCGGCCATGCCCTCGACCACCGACTGCGTAGGGCTGGCCTTCGGGGTGCGCTGCGGCGGGGCCTCGCGCTCCAGATCGAACAGGCCCTCGAGCGCGTTGAAGGTGTCCTGGCAGCGGCCGCAGCGCACCCAGCCTTCCGAGACCTTGAGCTGGTCCTGCACGACACGGAAGATCGTGCCGCAGGCGGTGCAGCGGGTGGCCAGGCTCATGCTGCGAATGATGCCATCGCGCAGGCCCCTCTCAGGCGGCGCGGCGGGCGGTCATCAGGATCCAGCCGTCTTCGCGATCGCTGACCTCGAGCGCCAGCCATGGCGCATAGGCGGCCTGCAGCTCGGCGGCCTGGCGCTCCAGGATGCCGGCCAGCACGAGGTGGCCGCCCGCGGCGACATGGGCGCTGAGCAGCGGTGCCAGCAGCTTCAACGGTGTGGCCAGGATGTTGGCCAGCACCAGCGGATAGGCGGCCGACGGGCTGCCGGCGCGTTCGGGCAGCCCGGCCTCGAGCGTCGCGCCATTGGCATGTGCGTTGTCCTGCGTCGACTGGATCGCCGCCGGGTCGATGTCGACTGCATCGATCGGGGCGGCCCCGAACAGTGCGGCACCGATGGCGAGGATGCCCGAGCCGCAGCCATAGTCGAGCACGCGCCGGCCGCGCACAGCAGCCTCGTGCGTGGCGATCCAGCGCAGGCACATGCGCGTCGTCGGGTGCGTGCCGGTGCCGAAGGCGAGGCCAGGGTCGAGCCGGATCACCTGGGTTGCCGCGGCCGGCGCCTCATGCCATGACGGCACGATCCAGAAGCTCGGCGTGATCTCGACCGGTGCGAACTGCGACTGCGTCAATCGCACCCAGTCCTGTTCGGGCACGGCCTCGAGGGCCTGCAGCGCGACCTCGGCGGCCCAGTCCTGGCTGAGCAGCAGCGTGGCCGCGGCGGTGGCTGCCGCCTCGTCGGCGAACAGCGCCCGCAATGTCGAGCGCTGCCAGCCGGGCGCCGGCGCCGGCATGTCCGGCTCGCCGAACAGCGCCTGCTCGGCCGGCGTGTCGGCGTCGGCGTCCTCGACCGAGACGGACAGCGCGTCGAGCTCCATCAGCGCGTCGGAGACCGTCTCGACCGCCTCCTCCGGCGCGCGCAGCACGAGCTCGAACATCAGCGCTTGCGCTGCGCCATCCAGCCTTCCAGGTAGTGGATGCTGGTGCCGCCCTCGACGAACTTCGCATCGACCACCAACTCGCGGTGCAGCGGCGTGTTGGTCTGGATGCCTTCGATCACCGTCTCCAGCAGCGCCGTGCGCATGCGCGCCAACGCCTGCTCGCGGGAGTCGCCGTGCGTGATGATCTTGCCGATCATCGAGTCGTAGTTCGGCGGCACGAAGTAGTTGGTGTAGGCGTGCGAGTCGACCCGCACGCCGGGGCCGCCCGGCGGATGCCACATCGTGATGCGGCCCGGTGACGGCGTGAACTTGTACGGGTCCTCGGCATTGATGCGGCACTCGATCGCGTGGCCCCGCATCTCGATCTGGCGTTGCGTGAACGGCAGCTTCTCGCCGGCGGCGATCTTGATTTGCATCTGCACGATGTCGACGCCGGTCACGAGCTCGGTCACCGGGTGCTCGACCTGCACGCGGGTGTTCATCTCGATGAAGTAGAACTCGCCGTTCTCGTACAGGAACTCGAAGGTACCGGCGCCCCGATAGCCGATCTTCTTGCAGGCAGCGACGCAGCGTTCGCCGATGCGCTCGATCACGCGCCGCGGGATGCCGGGCGCCGGAGCTTCCTCGATGATCTTCTGGTGGCGACGCTGCATCGAGCAATCGCGCTCGCCCAGCCACACCGCGTTGCGGTGGGTATCGGCCAGCACCTGGATCTCGATGTGGCGCGGGTTCTCGAGAAACTTCTCCATGTAGACGGTCGGGTTGCCGAAGGCCGCGCCGGCTTCGGCGCGCGTCGTCTGCACCGCGTGGATCAGCGCTGCCTCGGTGTGCACCACCCGCATGCCGCGCCCGCCGCCACCGCCGGCGGCCTTGATGATGACCGGGTAGCCGATCGCGCGCGCCTGGCGGATGACCTCCTTCGGGTCGTCGGGCAACGCGCCCTCGGCGCCCGGCACCGTGGGCACGCCCGACTTGATCATGGCCTGCTTGGCAGCCACCTTGTCGCCCATCACGCGGATCGACTCCGGCGTCGGGCCGATGAAGGTGAAGCCGCTCTGCTGCACGCGCTCGGCGAAGTCGGCGTTCTCGCTGAGGAAGCCGTAGCCGGGGTGGATGGCCTCGGCATCCGTCACCTCGGCGGCGGCGATGATGGCCGGCATGTTGAGATAGCTCTGCGCCGAGGCCGGCGGGCCGATGCAGACCGCCTCGTCGGCGAGCTTCACGTACTTGGCGTCGCGGTCGGCCTCCGAATAGACGATCACGGCGCGCACGCCGAGCTCGCGGCAGGCTCTCTGGATGCGGAGGGCGATCTCGCCTCGGTTGGCGATCAGGATCTTCTTGAACATCGAGTGCTCTGCCTCACTCGATGATGAACAGAGGCTGCCCGAACTCGACCGCCTGCCCGTTCTCGCAGAGGATCTTGGTGACCGTGCCCGACTTGTCGGCCTCGATCTCGTTCATGATCTTCATCGCCTCGATGATGCAGATCGGCTCGCCTTCCTTGATCTCCTGGCCGACCTCGGCGAAGGCCTTGGCGCCCGGGCTCGACGAGCGGTAGAAGGTGCCGACCATCGGTGACTTCACGCTGTGTCCGGTCGGCGCGGCGGGCTCCGCCGCCGCCGCTGCCGGGGCCGGCGCGGTGGCGACCGCCGCGACCGCGGGGACAGCAACGGGCGCCGCCACCGGGGTGGCCACGACCGTGGCCACCGGCGCGCTCTTGACGATGCGCACCTTGCCGTCGGCCTCGGTGATCTCCAGTTCGGAGACGTTGGACTCCGACACCAGGTCGATCAGCGTCTTCAGTTTGCGCAGGTCCATGGGTTTCTCTCTCCAACGAATGTCGTTATGGTTTCTTCAAACCGGACCTGCGCGGCGGTGTACCGCGGCAGGGCCACCGCTCAGTTGCGTGCGCCGCCGAGCCGTTCGAGCGCGAACTCCAGCGCCAGGCGGTAGCCGCTGGCGCCCAGGCCGACGATCACCCCTTCGGCCAGCTCCGAGAAATAGGAATGGTGGCGGAAGGCCTCGCGGCGGTGCACGTTCGACAGGTGCACCTCGACGAACGGCAGGGCCACCGCGGCGAGCGCATCGCGCAACGCGACACTGGTGTGCGTGAAGGCGGCCGGGTTGATCAGGATGAAGCGGGTGCCGTCACTGCGCGCCGCCTGCACCCGATCGACCAGCGCACCTTCGTGGTTGCTCTGGAAGCTCGCCAGCCCGAACCCGGCCTCACCCGCACGGCGCAGCAGGGCCGCGTCGATCTCGGCCAGCGTGGAGGCGCCGTAGACCGCCGGTTCGCGGCTGCCGAGCAGGTTGAGATTGGGTCCGTGAAGGACGAGTATTTCCATCAGATGCGAGTTCGATGCCGGCAGATCCCCCGGCGAAGCCGCGACTTTACGCGCAAACGGGGCGGTGGTCGATCACGAAGCGGGCGCGCTCAGCCCTGCGCCCGGGCCCAGGCGGCGAGGTCCTCGTAGCGGGTCTCGCCCAGCTTGCGCTGCACGGGCCGGCCGGCGGCATCGAAGGCCACGGTGAAGGGCAGGCCGCCCTGCTCGTTGCCGAGCTGGCGCGACAGCTCGCTGCCTTCGAAGCCCGCCAGCCCGATCGGGAAGCCCAGCTTCAGGCGGCCCAGGAACTCGCGGACCGGGGTCGGTCCATCGACGGCCAAGCCGACAACTTGCCAGCCTTTTGACTGGAAATCACGATGAAAGCGATCAATTTCCGGCAATTCGCGGACACAGGGTGCGCACCATGTGGCCCAGAAATTGATCAGCAGCGGCTTGCCACGCAGGCTCCGCATCGCCAGCGTACCGCCCTCGGGGCGGTCGAAACTCGATGCCCACAAGGCCGCGACGGCCGGATCGAGCGCCGGTCCCGGCTGCCGCAATCCCAGCCACACCCCGGCGGCCACACCGGCCCCCGCACCCAGGCCGAAGAGCAGTCGACGGCGGCGCGCCGAGGCGGTAGTGGGCGGCTTCATCGTGCGTCCTTCGTCATCAGTTGGCGCAGTGCTGCGGCATCGCCGCGGGCGCTGCGGCCGTGGGCGTCGCGCTTGAGCGCGCCGCGGAGGTCGTCGTGGTCCAGGATGCTGAGATGTACCGTGACCGATTCATTCAACGTGGCGCAGGGCTGGGCCAGGCTCAGTACGTCGATGGTGCGCCCGTTCGGACTCCGGGTGCTGCCGACGTCGTAGCCGATGCCGGCGTTCAGCAGCGCGATCTCGGCCGCCTTCGAATCGTCGCAGTAGAGCTGCAGGTGCACATCGTTCAGCCGGGTGGCGGTGCCGCGCCAGACCGCGCCGCTCAGGTGCGGGCGGAACTCGGCCAGCTGTTCCATCCAGTGCAACGCCACCTCGCGCAGCGCCGCCAGTTCCAGCGGCTGGGTGTCGGCGCAGAACAATTCGAGGTAAGCGCGGACTTCGGCTTCGAGCAAGTCGTTGTCGGGCAAGTCTCGCGCCGGCAGGCCGCGCTGGCCCAGCAGTTTCAGGGCCCGCTGCTTGGCTGGCCCGTATTCGAGGCCTTCTTCGACGACGAGCCGGGCCGCGGTCGCGGCGATCTCGGCGCTGAGCGCGGACGGGGCGGAAGAGGGCATGGCGCGGGTTGGAGCGGCGAGACGGGGGCTCGGTTCAGGGCAGTTCGACCGCCGACATGCGCGACACGATGGTCGCGGCGCGACCACTGACATAGGCCGAGCCGGGGCGCTTCTCGAAGCGCTTGGGGGCCGGCAGCATCACGGCCAGGCGAGCTGCCTGCATCGCGCTCAGCTGGTCGGCATCGACGCGGAAATAGTGGCGGGACGCGGCCTGCGCGCCGAACACGCCTTCGCCCCACTCGACGTTGTTCAGGTAGATCGTCAGGATGCGCTTCTTGTCGAGCAGCGCCTCGAGCATGAAGGTGATGACGAACTCCTGCCCCTTGCGGGCCAGGCTGCGCTCGCCCGACAGGAACAGGTTCTTCGCAAGTTGCTGGCTGATGGTCGAGCCGCCGACGATCTTCGCCACCGGGGCCGGGCGGGGCGGCGCCGGTCGGGCATTGGCCGCCCGCCGCTGCTGCTGGCTCTCGAGCTGCGCCTGCAGCTTCTCGGCACGTGCCTCGGCGCGCTGGTTGCGTTCCCAGGCCTTCTCGATCGCTTCCCAGTCCACGCCGCCGTGGTCGGTGAAGCTGGCGTCTTCCGACGCGATCACCGCCCGCTTGAGCGTTGCGGCGATGCGCTCGTAGGGTTGCCAGTGTTGCGACCACAGGACCTCGTGGCGCTCGGTCGCCAGGCGCCAGATCTCGCTGCGCTGGAAGGTGGTGGATTCGGGATCGACGAAACGCATCATCGCGATGCGGAGCACGAACACCCCTTGCAAGGCGATGGCGCTGAGGGCCAGCAGCACCAGCCAGCGGATCAGGCGCTTCATGTGTCGGCCCCGTCGACGACGGCACGCAATTCGGCGAGCACGGCCGGCGTCGGCGGGCGCACGCCGCGCCAGAACCGGAACGACTCGGCCGCCTGCTCGACCAGCATGCCCAGGCCGTCGCGGCCATGTGCGCCGTGCGCCGCCGCCCAGCGCAGAAAACCCTGCGCCGCGGGCCCGTACATCATGTCCAGGGCCAGTGCGCCGGGGCGCAGCACGCGCGCGGCGACCGGCACCGTGGCCCCGGCGAGGCTGGCGGCGGTGGCGTTGACGACGATGTCGTAGCCGTCGCCGCAGTCGTCCAGCGCTGCCGCCTCGAGCGTCACGCCGTGCAGCGCCGCCAGCGCCGCATGGCGCTCGACCAGCGTGCGGGCCCTGTCGGGCGAGCGGTTCGCCAGCACCAGCCGTTGTGGCCCGTTTTCGAGGAGCGGCCCCAGCACGCCGGCCGCTGCGCCGCCGGCGCCGACCAGCAGCAGTGTGGCGCCCTGCAACGCAACGCCGGCATGGACCGTGATGTCGCGCACCAGCCCGGCGCCGTCGGTGTTGTCGGCCTGCCAGCCTTCGGCATCGAAGCGCAGGGTGTTGGCCGCCTGGGCCAGTGCGGCGCGCGGTGTGAGCTGCGCGGCGAGCGCGACGGCCTCGAACTTGAATGGCACCGTGACGTTGCAGCCGCGCGCCGGCCCGAGCCCGGCGCCGGTCGATGCCGCAAAGGCGCCCACGGTGGCCGCGAAGCCATCGAGCGGGCAGGGCAGCCGGCCGTAGTCGATCGGCTCGCCCGTCAGCGCGGCGAATCGCGCGTGGATGAACGGAGAGCGGCTGTGCTCGACCGGGTGGCCGGCGACCGCGTAGCGATCGCGGGCCGCTGCGTCCGCGTGCTCCTTCATTGCGGCGACGACTGCAGGAGCCGCGTCTCGAAGCCCTCGTCTCGCGTGAAGCGGAAGCGCGACACGACGACGATCTGGTCGGCCTGCTTGCGCATCGCGTCGGTGAAGGGTCCGAACGGCGACGCTGCTCGCACGATGGCCTGCGCGCGGCGATCGAGCGTGCGCTGACCTGAGCTCTGGACGATCTCGGTGTCGAGCACCTGGCCGAGCGCGTCGACGGTGACGATCATCGTCAGCTCGCCGTAGAGCTTGCGGCCCTTGTCCTCGGGGAAGTTCAGGGTGCCGCGCTCCTCGATCTTGCGGCGCAGCACGTCGTAGTAGACGGCGTACACCGCCTCGCTGGTCGACGGGCTCACGTAGCGCTTCTTCGGACGGGCATTGGCGTCGTTGATGCGCTTCTCGATCTCGGCCAGCATCTGCAGCATCTGCTGGCGCTGTTCGGCCTGGGCGCGGGCGTCCGGGCTCCCTTCGTCGCGTTGCGGGTCGGGCGGCGGCAGGCGCGCCAGCTCGCGGCGGATCTGCGCCAGCAGCTGCATCTGCTGCTCCTGCAGCGACTGGATCTGCTGGCGCGCGTCTTCCAGCGAATCGCCGACCTCGGTCAGGGCGGACGGCGGCAGCGGCGAGGTGGCGCGGCCGGCCTGCGCCTCGCCGCCGCCGGCCAGCGCGGCCTGTGCGATCGCCTGCGCCTTCAGCGGCGGCTCGGTCGAGCGCGCGTTGACCAGGATGACCTCGAGCGGCGTGTCCTTGAACACACGGTTGAAGCCTTCCGGGTCGACGAAGCGCACCGTCAGCAGTACCGCGTGAACACCGAAGGAGATCAGCAGCGCGACGTGCAGTGCGGTGAGTCGCCGGAGGCGCTCTGCCCAGCGTTGCGGAATCAGCTTCATGCGTCGGGCATCCTAGGCGGCGCCGGAGGGGGCCGGGTCGGCGGCATTGTCGCCATCCTGCAGGTCGATCGCCAGCGCGAGCGGCGCGGCAGCCTCGGCCGCTTCGTCGGCCTCCTCGGCATCGACCGGCGCATCGTCGGCCGGCGTCGCCGGATCGTCGAGCCGGGTGACGAGGCTGGCGTGCAGCTCCAGCGTGAGCAGATCGGTCCCGGTGATGCGCACCCGCACCCGGGCTCCGCGCGGCAGCGACTCGCAGCCGAGGGCCCGGAACACCAGCGGCAGCGTGTCGGCGCGGACCAGCCCGTCCTTCATCACCGCGGCCTCCAGCTCGGTCAGGCCTGCCTGCTCGAGGTGACGCATCGTCCAGTAGCGCTCCAGCCCGTTCTGGAACTGGTTGTAGGCCGTGTACGCGGCGTCGAAGCCCGAGATGACCGAGAACAGCTCGGCGTCCTTGGGCTTGAACGGTGCGGCCAGCGCCGCGGTGCGGCCGTGCCGCGCGCAGGCGATGATCTGCCACTGGTTGACCAGGTCCACGTAGCGCCGCAACGGAGAGGTGGCCCAGGTGTACTGCTTGACGCCCATGCCCGCATGCGGCGCCGGCTTGGTGCCCATGCGCACCTTGATGCCGGGCGCCATGCTGGCCTGGCTGCGGTAGATGCCCGGCACGCCGCACTCGGCGATCCAGCCGCCCCAGTGGCTGTTGGCGAGGATCATCGCCTCGGCGACGATCAGGTCCAGCGGCGAACCGCGCTTGCGTTCGGTGATGACGACCGTCTCGCTGCCGTCGGGCTCGCCGGCGTTCCCTCCGTCGAGCCTGAAGTTGTAGTCCGGCCGGTTGAAGTTCTCGGGCTTGCCGCGCACCAGCTCGCGCTGCGCCTTCAGATACCGGGCCAGGCGGAAAGCGAACGCGAGCTCGGGCGCGAAGGCGTAGTCGGCCGGCGCCTCGCCGGTCAGCGTGGGTTCGGTGACCACCGCGTCGAGCTGGTCGTGGCGCAGGTTGGCGGCGATCGTCACCTGCTCCAGCTTCGTTTCCACCGCCTTCACGGCCAGCGACGCCGCATCGAGGCTGAAGTACACCGACACCGCCGGGCAGTCGCGCCCTTCGAGCAGCGTGTAGCTCTGCACCACCTCGTCGGGCAGCATGGTCAGCTTGTGGCCCGGCATGTAGACGGTGGACCAGCGCGTGCGCGCCACCTGGTCGACGGCCGAGCCCGGCAGGACCGCCAGGCCCGGCGCGGCGATGTGCACGCCGAACACGACGGTGTCACTGCCCAGCCCCTGCACCGACAAGGCGTCGTCGATCTCGGTGGTGCTCGAGTCGTCGATCGAGAAGGCCTGCACTGCCGCCGGCGGCAGGTCGTTCTTGATCGGCGGCGCCTGCAGCGGCGGAAAGGCCGTGCCCTTGGGGAAGAACTCGAACAGGAAGCGCTTCCAGTGGAACTGGTAGGGGCTGGTGATCGCGCCGGCGTCCTTCAGCAGGTCGAGCGGCGCCTTGTGCGAGCGCTTCGCGGCCTCGACCACGGCCTTGTACTCGGGGCCGTTCTTGTCGGGCTTGAACAGGATGCGGTAGAGCTGCTCGGTGATCGGCGCCGGGCAGTGGCCGCCGGCCAGCTCGACCGCCCAGGACTCGATCTGCGCGGCCTGCTGCGCCTTGCGCTCGATCGCCACCAGGGCCTGCTTCAGGATGTCTTCCGGCGCCTTGCGGAAGCGTCCCTTGCCGCGCCGATGGAAGTAGTGCGGCGCATCGAACAACCGCAACAGCGTGGCCGCGCGCTGCGGCGCGTCGGGGTGGGCATTGAAGTACTCGCGGGCGATGTCGTCGAAGCCGAACTCCTCGTCCGGCGCGACCTCCCAGATGAGGTCGAGGTCGATCTCGCCCGACAGGCTGTGCGCCTGCGCCAGCAGCTCGGCTGGCGCAGGTTTCGCAAAACGCAGCAGCGCGTTGGCGCTCTTGACCTTGACGCGCTTGCCGGAATCGAGCTCCACCTGCAGCGAGCTCTCGGCCTCGGACATCACACGGCCGGCGAGGAACTTGCCGGCTTCTTCGAACAGGGCGTAGGTATCGGACATATCGGGGCGGATTGTCCCATCCGCCAATGCGCGGTCAGCCCAGGTCGAGAAAGCCCAGCAGATCCGGGAGGTGGTCGTCGAAGTCGCTCAGCGCGTGGTCGCCGCCCTCCAGCAGCTTGATGCGGGCGCCGGCGTAGCGGGCCGTCATGTCGCGCCAGTCGAGCACCTCGTCGCCTTTCGCGATGACGGCGAGGTAGCGCGCCGGATCGCGCAGGCGCGGCGGCCGCATCACCCGCAGCTCCTCGACGTGGGCCGCGGTGAACTCGAAGCGCAGCGCCGGGTCGTGCCAGGCGGTCTGCTCGCCGATCTGGCCGGCCAGCGTGTCGGCCGGGTCGACGGCGGGATTGAGCACGACCGCGCGGCAGCCGCGCTGCTCGGCCAGTACCGTGGCGTAGAAGCCGCCCAGGGAACTGCCGATCACCGCCATGCGATCGGACGGCCAGTCGTGAGTCAACGCATCGATCAGCGCCTTTGCCGCGGCCGGCGACGGCGGGAGTTGCGGGCAGCACCACACCAGGGAGTGGCCCGCGTCCTGCAGCCGGGCGATCTCGGCCGCCACGCGCTGCGCCTTGGCCGAACCGGGCGAGGAGCGGAAGCCATGCAGGTAGAGCAGATGCGACGGCGGCTTCATCGCGCCAGCGCGGCGAGCAGCTTGTCGTGGATGCCGCCAAAGCTGCCGTTGCTCATGCACAGCACGTGATCGCCGCTGCGCGCCGTCTGGACCACGCGCTGGACCAACGCGTCGATCGAGTCGCCGACGACCGCGCGATCGCCCAGCGGCGCCAGCGCCTCGCCGGCGTTCCAGCCCAGGCCGCCGCTGTGGCAGAAGGCCAGGTCGGCCTCCTCCAGCGCCCACGGCAGCTGGGCCTTCATCGCGCCGAGCTTCATGGTGTTGGACCGCGGCTCGAACACCGCCAGGATGCGCTGCTCGCCGATCCGGCGCCGCAAGCCGTCGATGGTGGTCCGCATGGCCGTCGGGTGGTGGGCGAAATCGTCGTAGACCTTGACGCCGCGGACCTCGCCGCGCAGCTCGAGCCGGCGCTTCACGTTCGCGAAGCCGGCCAGCGCGCGGGCTGCGTCGGCCGGCGCGACGCCGACGTGTTCTGCCGCCGCGATGGCGGCCAGCGCATTGAGCTGGTTGTGCTCACCCAGCAGCGCCCACTCCACGCGGCCGACCTGTACGCCCGACTTCAGCACGTCGAAGCTGTGCGGCTCGCCGCGGGCCCGGAAGCCGGGCACGTCGCCGCGCACGCCGAAGCGTTGCACGTCGCTCCAGCAGCCGCGCCCGAGCACGCGCGCCAGGCTCTCCTCGCGCGCGTTGACGATCACGCGTCCACTGGCCGGCACCGTGCGCAGCAGGTGGTGGAACTGGGTTTCGATGGCCGCCAGGTCCGCAAAGATGTCGGCGTGGTCGAACTCCAGATTGTTCAGCACCGCGGTGCGCGGCCGGTAGTGCACGAACTTGCTGCGCTTGTCGAAGAACGCGGTGTCGTATTCGTCGGCCTCGATCACGAAGGGCTGGCCCTCGCCCAGCCGTGCGCTGACCTCGAAGTTCTGGGGCACGCCGCCGACCAGGAAGCCGGGCCGGCGCTCATTGGCCTCCAGGATCCAGGCCAGCATCGAGGTCGTGGTGGTCTTGCCGTGCGTGCCGGCGACCGCCAGCACATGGCGCCCCTGCAGCACGTGCTCGGCCAGCCACTGCGGCCCGCTGGTGTAGGGCTGGCCGGCGTCGAGGATCGCTTCCATCAGCGCGTTGCCGCGCGAGACCACGTTGCCGATGACGTACAGGTCGGGCTTGAGCGCGAGCTGCTGCACGTCCCAACCTTCGATCAGCTCGATGCCCAGCGCGCGGAGCTGGTCGCTCATCGGCGGGTAGACGTTGGCATCGCAGCCGGTGACCCGGTGCCCGGCCTCGCGAGCCAGTGCGGCCAGGCCGCCCATGAAGGTGCCGCAGATGCCGAGGATGTGGATGTGCATGGCCGAGCATTCTAGGGACGCGGGTTGCCGCGGCGACCGCCGAGGCTGCTACCTTCTGCGACATGGAAGCACAAGCCGTTCCACTCGCGCTGCCGGCCTGGACCTGGCTGGCCCAGCACCCCTGGTTGTACCCGGCGCTCGAGGCCGTGCACCTGTGCGGCATCGCGCTGCTGTTCGGCAGCCTGGTGGTGTTCGAGCTGCGCGTGTGGGGTGCGGCGCCGACCCTGAGCGTGCCGGCGCTCGCGCGGCTCGCGCTGCCGGTCACGTTGGCGGGCTTCGGCGTGGCGGCCGTGTCGGGTGTGCTGATGTTCACCAGCCAGCCGGGCGACCTGCTGGCGAACCGCTACTTCGCGCTGAAGATGGCGCTGCTGCTGGCCGCCGGCAGCAATGCCGCGATCTTCCACGCCCGCGGCGGCCTGGGCCGGCTCGACGCCTGGGCGCGGGCGCAGACCGCGCTCTCGTTGGGGCTATGGATCGCCGTCATCATCTGTGGTCGCTGGATCGCCTACGCCTGAGGCCGGAAAGGAGAAGCCGATGAAACGTCGCCCTCTGATGTTCGCCGCATACGCCGGCGCGCTGCTGCCGCTGCGGGCCCTGGCGCATCACGGCTGGAGCCGCTTCGACCAGGGCCGTCCGATCTATCTCGAGGGGCGAGCGGTCCGTGTCGCGTGGCGCAACCCGCACGTGGAACTCGACCTGGAGGTGGCGTCCGATCTGCGCCTGCCTGCCGACCTGGCAAAGCGGCCATTGCCCGCGCAGAGCGCCCAGGTCGATGGGGCCGGGCTGCTGGCCGCGGCGGTGCTGCCGACTCGCAAGGACCGGCTGTGGCACGTGGAGCTCGCGCCCCTGACGCGCATGGAGGCCTGGAGAGTGACCGAGATCCGGCCAGGCACTCTGCTGGCCCTGCTGGGCTTCACCTTCGGCGGTGAACAAGGTGAGGCGGTGCTGCGGGCCGAGTACCTGTTCGTGGCTGGACAGACCTACGGCCTGCGCTCGTCGCCGGCCTGAGCGCGAGCGAATTCAGGCCTGCAGGGTCTGTCGTGCAAACCACTCCTGGCCCGCGGCCAGCGGCACCGGGCGGACGACGCAAGCGGTCTCGATGCACAGCATCCGCAGCCAGTCATCGTCGGGCAGGTCGGCCAGCGCGGCCGCCTTTACGGGACCCGGATTCCAGAGCACGCGGTCCGGGAATCCGTCCGCGCTGACCGCAATGCGCTGCTGCGGGGACTGCAGTACCACCGGCGTCGCGACGTCGGCGTACAGGCGATCGATCTCGCCGACGATCGTCTGCGGCTCGATCTCCTGGCGGTGCGTCGCGCCGCTCAGGCAGTCCTCGAAGTCACAGCCGCGCAGTCCGGAGACGCGGGCCTCGCGCACGTCGTCGCAGCGCAGGTAGGTGTGCAGCGCGGCGGTGAACTCGAAGGCCCGATCGCCGGTGTTCAGCACGGCGAGCTCCATCTCCAGCGCGCGACCCGACAGGCTGACGGTCAGCTCGGCCTCGAACGCGTGGGGCCACACTGCGCGGGTGGCGTCGGTATCGGTCAGGCGCAGCACTGCCTGCGCGTGCTGGCGCTGTGGGCCGTGCTCGACCAGCGTCCAGGCGCGATCGCGTGCGAACCCATGTCGAGGCAGCGGTCCGCGGCGCTCGAACTGCGGAAAGATCACCGGGATGCCACCCCGCACCGCCTGGCCGGGGCCGGCCTGCGCCCGCGGCGAGAGATAGAGCTGCTCCGGCAGGCCCGCGGGTCGCCACGACACCACATGGGCACCGTGCAGCAGCACCGTCGCCTCGGCGCCGTCCGCGGTCCGCAGGACCACGGCCGCTTGGCCGAGCACCTCGGTCATCGCCATGCGGACCCGGCCGCGATCAGGCCGCCGCCAGCGTGGCGCGGGCCGCAGCGAGCGTCGCCTCGATGTCGGCCGGCGTGTGCGCGGCGCTGACGAAGCCGGCTTCGTAGAGAGCCGGCGCCAGGTACACGCCGCGGTCGAGCATGCCGTGGAAATAGCGGTTGAAGCGCTCGCCGTCGGTGGCCATCACCTCGACATAGTTCTGCGGCAGCGCGGCCTGCGCCGTCTTCGGGAAAAAGAAGCCGAACATGCCGCCCTCGCAGTCGCCGACCATCGGCACGCCAGCCGCAGCGGCCGCGCTCAGCAGTCCGTCGAGCAGGTCGCGCGTACTCGCTGTCAGCGAATCGAAGAAGCCCGGCTTCTGGATCTCGCGCAGCGTGGCCAGGCCGCAGGCGGTGGCGACCGGGTTGCCGCTCAGCGTGCCGGCCTGGTAGACCGGGCCGAGCGGTGCGAGCTGTTCCATGATGGCGCGCGGCCCGGCGAAAGCCGCGAGCGGCATGCCGCCGCCGATGACCTTGCCGAACACGCTGAGGTCGGGCTTGAAGCCGGGAATCGCCTTCGCATACAGGCTCTGGGCGCCGCCGAGCGCGACGCGAAACCCCGTCATCACCTCGTCGAACACCAGCAACGCTCCGTGTTGCGTGCACAGCTCGCGCAGGCGTTTCATGAACGGCAGGCTGGCTCGCACGAAATTCATGTTGCCGGCGATCGGCTCGATCATCACGCAGGCGATCTCGGCGCCGTGCGCACCGAAGGCCGCCTCGAGGCCAGTCACGTCGTTGTAGGTCAGCACCAGCGTGTGCTGCACCACCTCGGGAGGCACGCCGGCCGAGGTCGGGTGGCCGAAGGTCGCGAGCCCCGAGCCGGCCTTCACCAGCAGCGCATCGGCATGGCCGTGGTAGCAGCCCTCGAACTTGACAATCTTCGAGCGCCCGGTCGCGCCGCGTGCCAGCCGCAGCGCGCTCATCGCCGCCTCGGTGCCCGAGCTGACCAGGCGCACCTGCTCGGCACTGGGGACCAGTTTCAGGATCTCCTCGGCCAGTTCCACCTCGCGCTCCGTCGGGGCGCCGAAGCTGAAGCCCTCGGTTGCTGCCTTCTGCACGGCTTCCAGCACGGCGGGGTGGCCGTGACCGAGGATCATCGGCCCCCAGGAGCCGATGTAGTCGATGTAGCGCCTGCCGTCGGCGTCCCACAGGTAGGCGCCGTCGGCCCGGGCGATGAAACGCGGCGTACCGCCGACTGCGCGGAAGGCGCGGACCGGCGAGTTCACGCCCCCGGGGATGCTGCGGCGGGCCCGTTCGAACAGGCTGGCATTGCGCGAGTCGGCCATCGTGGAGTTGCTGTGATCAGTGGATGCGGCGCGGCCCGCGCTCGGCGGACGGCAGTTCGTCGGTGGTAGGCTCACCCATCAGTCCCTCTTCCTCGGCGCCGGGCTCGGCTTCCGGCAGCGCCCAGAAAAAGCGATCGGGGACCACGTTGCCCATGCCGGGGCGGAACCCGGCGTCCAGCGCCTGGTCGAGGAAGCTGAGCGCCTCCGAGACCGCAAGGTGGAGGTCCTGGCCGCTTGCCAGCAGCGAGGCCAGTGCGGCGGCCAGGGTTTCGCCGGCTCCGAGGAAGGTGGCGTCGAAGCGCTCGAACTTCTCCCCGGTGATCGCGCCTTGCGGTGACGCCAGCACATTGTCGACCTGGGCCTCGGCGCCGCGGCTGGCGGGCAGGGCGATGCCGGTCACCAGCACGTAGCGAGCGCCGAGCTCGCCCGCGGCGACCGCCAGCTCGCGGGCCGAGGGCGGCCGTTCGGCCTCCCATTCGGGCAACAGGAAGTCGACGAGGGTCTGCTGGTTGCCGACCAGGACCTCGGTGGCCGGCAGGATCAGCTCCCGGTAGGCGTCCTGGTAGGCCTGCTGGTCGTCCTCTTCGAGCCAGGACACGCTGGTCAGGTAGGCGACCAGCGGCACGTCGGGGTAGTCGCTCAGCACCTCGGCCACGCCGGCCACGCCCTCGGCACTGCCGAGAAAGCCGACCTTCCATGCTGAGATGGTCACGTCCTCGAGGATGCTGCGGGCCTGCTCGACGATGGTGTCGGCTTCGATCTCGTGCGATTCGAAGACCTCGGCGGTATCGCGCATCACGATGGCGGTGACAACGGGCAGGGCGTGCGCGCCCATCGCGGCGATGGTGGAGATGTCGCCGGCCAGACCGCCGGCACCACTCGGGTCGCTGGCGTTGAAGCTCATCACGCACGCCGGCGGCGCGTCGCTCGCAGCCGGCTCGGTGGGTTCGGTAGCGCTGGGCGCGATCGTGTTCATGGGAGGGTTCGATCAGGGCTTGGAGCCGTGGCCGCGCATGCAGTCACGGAGTTCCAGAAAATGATGAGGAATGTTGCGTATGTGCCCACTAACCCTTGATTTTTTGCCAAAGGCGATCGCTACAATCTTTTGTCATTGTAGTGAGCAGCCAAGATACCGTGAGCGAATCGAAAACCTGGATGTGCCTCATCTGCGGATGGATCTACGACGAGGCCGCCGGGGATCCGGAGCACGGTCTCGCTGCGGGCACCGCCTGGGCCGACGTCCCGATGAATTGGACCTGTCCCGAATGCGGCGCACGCAAGGAGGACTTCGAGATGGTGCAGATCTAGCAACCCGCCGCTGAGGAGCACATCCTTTGAACGAGGCGCTGACGCAAGAAGGGCAGGAGAGCGGGGAGGCCGCGACCGCCGAAGCCATCCGCGTGCTCGTCATCGACGACAGCAACACCATCCGGCGCAGCGCCGAGATCTTCCTGAAGCAGGGCGGATACGTGGTCGTGCTGGCCGAGGACGGCTTCGATGCGCTGGCCAAGGTCAATGATCACCAGCCGCATCTCATCTTTTGCGACATCCTGATGCCGCGACTCGATGGTTACCAGACCTGCGCGATCATCAAGCGCAACCCCAGGTTCTCCGGCGTACCGGTGATCATGCTGTCCTCGAAGGACGGCCTGTTCGACAAGGCACGGGGCCGCATGGTCGGCTCCGAGGACTACCTGACCAAGCCTTTCACCAAAGACCAGTTGCTGCGAGCGGTGGAACAGCACCGCCGCGTTGCGTGATCGTGCCGCGCCTGGCGCAGCAGGCGCGGCGCCTCCGGTTGCCCGCGCAAGTTTGAGGACACCATCATGACGATCGCGAAGATCCTGCTCGTCGACGATTCCAAGACCGAACTGCATTTCCTGTCCGAACTGCTCGTCAAGCGCGGCTATCAGGTGCGCACCGCCGAGAACGGCGAGGAGGCGATGCGTCGGCTCGGCGAGGAGAAGCCCGACCTCATCCTGATGGATGTCGTGATGCCGGGGCAGAACGGGTTTCAGCTCACCCGAGCCATCACGCGGGACGTGCGCTTCACCGATGTGCCGGTGATCATGTGCACCAGCAAGAATCAGGAGACCGACAAGGTCTGGGGCATGCGGCAGGGCGCACGCGACTACGTGGTCAAGCCGGTCGACGCCGACGAGCTGATCGCCAAGATCCGCGCGTTCGACTGAGCCCCCCGGTCCATCTCCACCGCAACCGAGTCGCGACCGCATGGCCAAGAAGGAAGCGCTGCGTGAACTGCAGACCCGGCTCGCCGAGCGGCTGCAGGCCGCGCGACTGCAGAAGTCCGAGACGGCCACTTGGCTGGCCGTCGAGTGCGGCGGGCAGGGCCTGTTGCTGCCGCTGGGGCAGGCGAGCGAGATCTTCCCGCTGACGGCGCTGATGCCCGTGCCCCACACCGGTGCCTGGTTTCTGGGTGTGGCCAATCTGCGAGGGCGCCTTCATGGGGTGGTCGATCTGGCGGTCTTCCTGGGCTTGCGCGCGGCGCCGCCCCAGGAGTTCGGCACCCAGTCGCGACTGATCGCGTTCAATCCGGCGCTGGAAGTCAACTGCGCCTTGCTGGTCGATCGACTGGCCGGCCTGCGCTCGGCCGACCAGTTGCGGGTCGTGCCCGACGAGGCGGCCCATCCGGCCTTCGCCGGCGCTACCTATGCCGACGCCGGTGGCCGGCGCTGGCAGGAGATCGTGCTGGCGGAACTGGCTGGCGAAGAGGCATTCCTGAGGATCGCCCGGTGACCGCTGACCGCAGCGCACCGGTGCACCGCGACCGAATCACCGAGGTGAGCGAGAGGCGTTTATGAGCTTTCTGAACAAGTTCAAGAATCTGGGCCAGCGCAAGTCGCAGGACGATCCTGCAGACGACCTGCCGTTCGACGACGCCTATCCGATGGCCGAGGATCTCGTGGTCGGGGGGCACGACGGCAGTGCCGCGCTCGACACGACGGCGATGTCGCCGCCGCCGGCCTTGCACGACGACTCTTCGATCATTTCCGAATCGGCGCCGTCGGAGTTGGGCGATGGGTTCAGCGAGACGCGCGTCGAAAACAGTGGCGGCCTGGCGGCCGTGGGCGCAGCGCTTCCTCTGATCGGCGGCCTGTCGGTTGGCAGCCAGCAGCGGGTGCTGGGCGGCATGCTGTTCGTCGGCCTGCTCGGTCTGGTGGTGGTCACCGTGGCCGCGCTGACCTCTGCCGATCGCAGCGCCGGTCAGGTGGCCGCGACCGGCGACGTGCTGATGCAGTCGCAGCGGCTCGCGAAGTCGGTTTCGCAGGCCCTGATCGGCAACGACGCGGCTTTTCCCGAGGTGAAGGAGAGCGCCGGCGTCCTGGCCATGGCGTCGCGCGGACTGCAGGGTGGCAACGAGATGGTCAGTGCGGCCCCGGCTGGCGTGCAACCGCTGATCGAGCCGCTGATGCCGTTGATCGACAAGGCCGAGAAGAACACCAACACCGTGCTGGCGCAGCAGTTGACGTTGACGCAGGTGGGGAAGGCGCTGCGTGGCATCAACCGGCAGTCGTCTGACCTGCTGGAGATCGCCGAGACGGTGTCGTCGCTGAAACTGCAGCAGGACGCCTCGCCGTCCGAACTGTCGGCCGTGGGGCAGTTGGTGATGCTCACGCAGCGCATCGGCAAGTCGGCCAACGAGTTTCTCACCGTCGAGGGGGTGTCGCCCGAGGCGGTGTTCCTGCTCGGCAAGGATCTGAACTCGTTCAAGGAGATCGCCCAGGGGCTGCTCGACGGCAACGCCGAATTGCGGCTGCCGGGGACCCGCGACGCCGTGACACGCGAACGCCTGCAGGCGCTGCTGAAGCAGTTCGAGGAAACGCGCACGCTGGCCGGCTCCATCCTGGGCAATCTGCAGGGTCTGGTTGCAGCACGCGAAGCGCAGTCGTCGATCCTGGCCGACAGCGAGCCGCTGCGGGTCGGGTTTCAGGCCGTTCAGACCCAGTTGCAAGGTCGGACCGGGCTGGGTGCCTTCAACCTGCTGGTGATCGTGATCTCGGTGCTGCTGGCCCTGGCCGGCATCGCCGGTTTGCTGTATGTCTACCTGCAGGACCAGCGCCAGCGCGCAGCGGTCGCCAACCTGCAGCGCGAGGAAGCGGAACGGCAGGAACAGGAAGCCAAGCGCGTCAACGACGCCAACCAGGCGGCGATTCTGCGGCTGATGAATGAACTGCAGACGGTCGCCGAAGGTGACCTGACGCAGCAGGCCACCGTGACCGAGGACATCACCGGCGCCATCGCCGACTCGGTGAACTACACAGTCGAAGAACTGCGCACCCTGGTGTCGCAGGTGCAGGGCTCGGTGTCCCGGATGACGGAGACCACGACACAGGTCGAAGCGACGTCCACCGAACTGCTGGCGGCCTCCGACGAACAGCTGCGCGAGATCCGCGAGACCGGCGAATCGGTGCTGCAGATGGCCGGCCGCATCAATGACGTGTCGGCGCAGGCCACGCAGTCGGCCCAGGTCGCGCGGCAGTCGCTGATGGCGGCCGAGTCCGGCCTGCAGGCGGTGCAGAACGCGATCGGCGGCATGAACACGCTGCGCGACCAGATCCAGGACACGTCCAAGCGCATCAAGCGGCTCGGCGAAAGCTCGCAGGAGATCGGCGAAATCACCGAGCTGATCTCCGACATCACCGAGCAGACCAACGTGCTGGCGCTGAACGCCGCCATCCAGGCCGCCTCGGCTGGTGAAGCGGGGCGCGGCTTCTCGGTCGTTGCCGAGGAAGTGCAGCGGCTGGCCGAACGCTCGGGCGACGCGACCAAGCAGATCGCCGCGCTGGTGAAGACCATTCAGACCGACACGCAGGACGCGGTGGCGGCCATGGAGCGATCGACGCAGGGGGTGGTCGAGGGCGCCAAGCTGTCCGACAACGCGGGCACCGCGCTGGGCGAGATCGACCGCGTGTCGCGCCAGCTCGCGGAGCTGATCGAGGCGATCTCGGCCGAAGCCTCTCGCGAGGCACAGTCCGCCAACATCGTGGCGGCCAACATCCAGCACATCTTCGCGGTGACCGAGCAGACCGGCGACGGCACCCGCTCGACCGCGCAACTGGTGCGGGAACTGTCGCGCACGGCCGAAGAGCTGAAGGCCTCGGTCGCGCGGTTCAAGATCGACTGAAGCGGCGCGGCAACTTCTTCGTCGCACAGCGCAGACCCGTCACCGGACCGAGCAGCGGATGGACAGCCCACACGACACCCTCGACGACGTCAGTGCCCTGGCCTGGGTTCAGGAGGAACTGCGCAAGTCGCTCGACACCGCGCACAAGGCGCTTCGCCGCACGCTGAAGGAAACCGAGTCCACGTTTGAGTCCGACCTCGACGACGTCGAACCGACTCAGCTGCGCACAGCGCGGCAGCAGATCCACCAGGGCGTCGGCGTGCTCGAACTGGTTGGTCTGCCGGCCGGTGCCGCACTGCTGCGTGGCAGCGAAGCCGCAGTCCAGCGCTACATCTCCAAGCCCCACAAGCTCGACCTGGTGGCGGTCGAGACGATCGAGCGCGCTTCGTTCGCGCTGCACGATTTCCTGGCGCGCCGACTCGCCGGCAAGCCGGTTTCCTCGGTGGCGCTGTTCCCGCAGTACCGCGCAGTCCAGGAATTGGCCGGCGCCGAGCGCATCCACCCGGCCGACCTGTGGCCGCAGGACTGGCAATGGCACGTGGTACCGACCGAGCCCGGCGTTGCGCCGCGGGGTGCCGATGCGGCCATCGTCGCCGAGTTCGAATCGCAAGTTCTCACGCTGATGCGCAAGCCGGGCGTCGACGTGACGCAGCGCCTGAGCGACCTGAGTGCGGGGCTCGCGGTCGGCTCGGAGCAGTCGCAGACCAGGACCCTGTGGCAGCTGGCGGCCGCCTTTTTCGAGGCGCAGTCCGTCGGGCTGCTGGTGCCCGACGTCTATGCCAAGCGCATGACCTCGCGCCTGCTCGCTCAGCTGCGCAGCCAGCAGCGTGGTGATCTGGCGGCCGGCGAGCGGCTCGCGCGCGACCTGCACTTCTTCTGCACACAGGCCGCAGCGCCCGCCATCGGGGAGGCACCGCGCCTGCAGGCAGTGCGCAGCACCTACCCGGCCACGCGCGAGGCCGTGCCATCCGACTACAACGCCGTCCAGCTAGGCCGCTACGACCCGGCTTGGATCGCGCAGGCCCGCAAGCGGGTCGCCACGGCGAAGGATTCCTGGTCGGCAGTGGCGGGGGGCGAAATGCACCGGCTGCCCGGCCTGAACGAGCAGTTCGCGCTGGTGGCCGACTCGCTCAAGCGGCTGGTGCCGAGTGGCGACCAGCTCGGTGATGCCCTGTTGCGTGCAGTCGGCTCGTCCGTGCAAGCCGGCACGGTGCCGCCGCCGGCGCTGGCCATGGAGACGGCCACCAGCGTGCTCTATCTCGAGGCCGCTCTCGAGGACGGCGCGTTCGACCAGCCCGAGCAGGCCGAGCGCGTCCAGCGCCTCGCGCAGCGCGTCGACGCAGTGCTCGAAGGCGCAGCGCCCGAGCCCCTCGAGACCTGGATGGAGGAGCTCTACCGTCGGGTGTCCGATCGCCAGACGATGGGCAGCGTGGTCCAGGAGTTGCGCGCGTCGCTGTCCGAATCCGAAAAGCTGATCGACCAGTTCTTCCGTGCACCGACCGATCCGGCCGTGCTGATGCCTGTGCCCGCGCAACTGCAGGCGATGCGTGGCGTGATGTCGGTGCTCGGCCTCGACCAGGCGACCCACGCCGTGCTGCGCATGCGCGACGATGTCGACACCCTGGTGTCGGCGGGCGACCAGGCGCGCCACGAGCAGCCGCTGTTCGAGCGCCTCGCCGGCAATCTCAGCGCGCTGAGCTTCATGATCGACCTGCTGGGCGTGCAGCCGCAGGTGGCGAAGTCGCTGTTCCGCTTCGATGCCGCCAGCGGTCTGCTGAGCTCGCAGCTCGGCCGACACAGTACGCCGCTCGAAGACGCCGCCGCACCGCGGCTCGAGCCGTCGCTGATCGCGCAGGCGCAGTCGCTGTCGAGCGCGGCCACCGAGACGATGCCGCTGGCCGAGGTCTCGCGCGAGCTCGAGCGCCTCGCGCTGCAACCGGACGTGGCGGCGCAGCCTGATCTGGTGGCCAGCTTGTCGAGCGCGCAGGCGGCGCTCGACCGGGCCGAGGCACCGTTTGCTCAGCGCGAGACCGAGGCCCGCGTGCGAGAGCAGGTGGTTGGTGCCCTGGCCGAGTTCGTCTCGACGGCGTCCGACCCCATCGGCCTCGATGCCGTACCGGTGTCGAGCCGTATGCCGCTGATGTCGCTGACGCCAGCGGCGCCGGTGCAGCAGACCGGACTCGAGGGCGACGACGAGATGCGCGAGATCTTCCTCGAGGAAGCGCGCGAGGTCCTGGACACCGCGCGCTCGGCACTCGCCGCCCTGAGCGACAGTCCTGGCGATGTGGAGCAGCTCACCACGGTGCGGCGGTCCTTCCACACCTTCAAGGGCAGTTCGCGGATGGTCGGCCTGCGCGAGTTCGGCGAGGCGTCCTGGGCTTGCGAGCAGCTCTACAACGACCTGCTGGCCAGCCAGCAGCCGGCGAGTGACGACCTGCTGCGCACGACCGGCGATGCCCTCGATCACCTGGGCCAGTGGGTCGAGGCCATCGCCCGCGGTGACACCGCGGGCTGGCACAGCGCCCCGCTGCGCCAGTCCGCCGACGCCATGCGGCTCGAGGGACGTTACCTGAGCCCGGCAGTCTCCGGCGCACCGGCGGCCCCGACGGCGCCGTCGCCGGTGCCGCCCGGTTTTGTGCTGCCGCCGGCCAGTGACCTCGATCTACCGGCCCCCGCGGCCCCGGCCGCCGAAAAGGCCGAACAGCCCATGCCGGTCCCGGGCCTGGACTTCACCTTCGATCTGGGCGATGCCTTGCCCGCGGCGGAGCCGCCTGCCATTGCCGCGTCGGCTTTGCCGACGATCGAGGGCCTGGAGGCTCTCGACCCCGCGCCGGCCTTCGAGCACGCTGCGACCGAGCCGCTGCCGCTCGAGGCGTTGCCCTCGGCCGTGCCGGTCCTGGAGTCCATCACCACCTTCGATCTCGAGGTGCCGGAGCTGGCCGAAGAGCTCGTTGCCGATCCGGCCGCCGAAACGCCGGCACTGATCGAGCCGCTGCTGCCCAGCGCCGACGTGTTGCAGTCCCTCGAGCCGTTGCCGGGTGTGATGGCCCGGGAAGACGGCACCCCGGCCGTTCCATTCGACGACGTTGCGGACTCCGACACCATGCCCTTCGAGTCGGGCGACATCGTGGTCGCGCTGGAGCCGTCGCGTGCGGGCGAGCTGTCGCCCACGGTCGATGGGCCGGTCGAAGGCGCAGAGGAGCGCGATGCGTCGACCGACGCGACCGCCGTCGGCGAGCCGACCAGCGAGCAGGTCAAGATCGTCGGGCCGCTGCAGATCGGCATTCCGCTGTTCAACATCTACCTGAACGAGGCCGACGAGCTGTCACGTCGGCTCGGGACCGAGCTGTCCGAATGGGCGCATGAGTTGCACCGCCCGGTGGGCGAGTCGGCCATCTCGCTGGCGCACTCGCTGGCCGGCAGTTCCGCCACCGTCGGTTTCGGCGACCTGTCGTTGCTGGCGCGGCAGCTCGAGCACGCGCTGGTGCATTCGCAGGCGTTGGGCGGCGGGACCAGCGCCGATGCGCAGCTGTATGTGGATGTCGCCGATGAAGTGCGCCGCCTGCTGCACCAGTTCGCCGCCGGCTTCCTCAAGTCGCCCAGCGCGGAGTTGCTCGATCGTCTGGCCTTGCACGAGCTCGACCTCGTGCGGCGCGTCGAGGCACAAGCCAGCGCGCCGCAGGACACCGCGTCGGGCGCCGCAATCGAGGTGCCGGAATCCGCGGCGATGGGCATCGAGCCAGTCGCCGACGCGCTGTCGGCTTCCGCAGCCGTCGTCGACCTGGGGCAGGCCGAATTCAAGCCGCTGGCGCCGTTGCCCGTCGAACCGCAGCGGGCCGCCCGCATGGCGGCGCTCGACAGCGACGAGGACATCGACGCCGTCGACGCGGTCGATCCCGACCTGTTCCCGTTCTTCGAGGAAGAGGCGCAGGAGCTGCTGCCCGAACTGGCGACCCACCTGCGAGCCTGGACGCAGCAGCCGCACGAGGTGTCGCATGCCGCGGCGGCGATGCGGACCCTGCACACCCTCAAGGGCGGCGCTCGCCTGGCCGGCGCGATGCGCCTGGGCGAACTGGCGCACCGTCTCGAGACCGCGATCGAACATCTGTTGGCGCGCGACGCGGCGACCGAGCACGAGGTCGATCAACTGCTCGGCCGTGCCGACGGCCTCAATGCGACATTCGAGGCCTTGTGCCAGCGCGATGCACAGGCCTATGCGGCCGCGCAGGAGGCCGTGCAGCCGCTGATCGACACACCGGAAGCGCCGGTGGTGACCACCGCCTGGCCGCCGCTGGACGAGACCGCCGCGCTGGACGCGACCGCGATCGAGCTGCCGCCGGGTCTGGCCGAGGAACTGCTCGCGACGCCGGAGCCTGCTGCGGAAGCGCCAGCGGTCCCGCCGGGGCCGGCGATCGACTGGGCACGCTTTGCGCAGGAGGCAGACGTGCCGATGGCGGTGGTGGCCGAGAAGGCCATCCCGCTGGCGTCGGTTGCCGCGGTGCGGGTGCGCACCCAGTTGCTCGATCGCATGGTCAACGAGGCGGGCGAAGTGAGCATCGCCCGAGCACGCCTGGAATCTCAGGTCGGGCAGATCAAGAACTCTCTCGGCGACCTGACCGACAACCTGGAGCGCCTGCGCGGCCAGCTGCGCGACATCGAGTTGCAGGCCGAAACCCAGATGAGCACGCGCATGGAGGCGGCCAAGGCCGCTGCGCAGTCGTTCGACCCGCTGGAATTCGACCGTTTCACGCGCTTCCAGGAGCTGACGCGGATGATGGCCGAGTCGGTCAACGACGTGGCCACCGTGCAGCGCACCTTGCAACGCACGCTGGAGACGGCGGAGGACGAACTGGCCGCCCAGGCGCGCCTGACCCGCGATCTGCAGGACGACCTGCTGCGCACGCGGATGGTCGAGTTCGAGGGGCTGTCCGACCGCCTCTACCGTGTCGTGCGCCAGGCTGCCAAGGAAACCGGCAAGCAGGTGCGGCTCGACATCATCGGTGGGTCGATCGAAGTCGACCGTGGCGTGCTGGACCGCATGACCGGCGCCTTCGAGCACCTGCTGCGCAACTGCATCACGCACGGCATCGAGTCGCCCGAACTGCGCACGGCTGCCGGCAAGGACCCGATCGGGACCATCGTCGTGTCGCTGCACCAGGAGGGCAATGAAGTCAGCGTGGAGTTCCGCGACGATGGCGCCGGCCTGAACCTGCCGCGGATCCGCGACAAGGCCGCGTCCATGGGACTGATCGACCCTCATGCGCCGCACAGCGATGCGGAGCTCGCGAACCTGATCTTCACGCCTGGCTTCACCACGGCCGAAAAGGTGACCGAGTTGTCCGGCCGTGGCGTCGGCATGGACGTGGTGCGTGCCGAGGTCAACGCGGTCGGCGGCCGGATCGAGACGGCCAGCGCCGCGGGCCAGGGCGCCAGCTTCAGGCTGATCCTGCCGCTCACCACCGCCGTGACCCAGGTCGTGATGTTGCGCAGCGGCAATGCGACGGTGGCGATCCCGGCCACGCTGGTCGAACTGGTCCGACGCGCCAACACCGACGAACTGGCCGCCGCCTATGCCTCGGGCAGCTACCCGTACGCCGGCCACTCGCTGCCGTTCTTCTGGCTCGGCGCGCTGCTGCAGCTCAGCCGGCGTGGCACCGAACTGGTGGGCCGCTCGCTGCCGGTCGTCGTCGTGCGTTCGGCGCAGCAGCGCGTTGCGCTGCACGTCGACGAAGTGCTGGGCAATCAGGAAGTCGTGGTCAAGAACCTCGGCCCGCAACTGTCGCGCCTGCCAGGGCTGGCGGGCATGACGCTGCTGGCGTCCGGCGTGGTGTCGTTGATCTACAACCCGGTGGCGCTCGCCACGGTGTATGGCGACGTGGCACGCCAGGCAATGGCGTCCCACGAGGCGACCGATGTGCCGGACATCACCGAGGCCACCGCACCGGCCGCGAAGGCGGCGCCGCTGGTGCTGGTGGTCGACGATTCGCTCACGGTGCGGCGCGTCACGCAGCGCCTGCTGGTGCGCGAGGGCTACCGTGTGCTGCTGGCGAAGGACGGCCTCGAGGCGCTCGAGCGCCTGGCGGAGGAGCGCCCGTCGGTGGTGTTGTCCGACATCGAGATGCCGCGCATGGACGGCTTCGACCTGGTGCGCAACATCCGCGCCGATGCCCAGCTCGCGGCGCTGCCGGTCATCATGATCACCTCGCGCATCGCGCAGAAGCACCGCGACTATGCGTCGCAGCTCGGCGTGAATCACTACCTCGGCAAGCCCTACAGCGAGGAGGAGCTGCTGGCATTGATCGGCCGCTATTGCACCATGCCGCTGGCAGAGGCCTGAGGACTCAACCTGCCGGCACCCCCGAGGCGCCGGCATAGTCCTGCTGGCGCCAGGCCTCGAACACCGCCACCGCCACCGCGTTCGACAGGTTGAGGCTGCGCTGGCCGGCGCGCATCGGCAGCCGCACGCGCTGCGTGGCCGGGAAGCGGTCGCGCAGCGTCGGGTCGAGACCGCGGGTCTCGCAGCCGAACACCAGCCAATCGCCAGCCTGCCACGGCACCTCGGTCAGCGGTCGGCTGCCCCGGGTCGTGAAGGCGAACAGCCGCTGAGGATCGGGTTGCTCCGCCGCCAGCAGGGCCTCCCAGCTCGCGTGGCGTCGTACCGCGGCGTGCTCGTGGTAATCGAGTCCGGCGCGCTGCAGCAGCTTGTCTTCCATCGAGAAGCCCAGCGGCTCCACCAGGTGCAGCGTGCAGCCGGTGTTGGCCGCAAGCCGGATCACGTTGCCGGTGTTCGGGGGGATCTCGGGTTCGACGAGGACGATGTGGAACATGGCGAATGGGAGAGGGCGGCTGCATTGTCGGCGCTGCGTCCGGCTCAGCCCGGTGTGCGCGCCACCGCCCAGACCTGTACCGAGGCCGCGCCGGCCGCGTACAGCACGCGCGTGAGTTCTGCAGCGGTCGCGCCGGTCGTCATCACGTCATCGACCAGCGCGACGTGGCGGTCGCGCAGCGCTGCCAGGGCCAGTGGTTCGACGGCAAACGCGCCGCGCAGGTTGGTCAGGCGCGCCGCGCGAGGGAGTGCTGTCTGGTGCGGCGTGTCGCTCGTACGCAGCAGCCACTGCGGTTCGGTGCGGAGGTCCAGTTCGCGCGCCAGCTGCCGGCTCAGCAACGCCGCCTGGTTGTAGCCGCGCTCGCGCAGGCGCGCTGCGGCCAGCGGCACCGGCACCAGCAACTCGACTGGCGGCGATGGGGCGCGCCGCTGCAAGGCGAGCGCCAGGCGTTGCGCCAGCGGCGCGGCCAAGTCGATCGCGTCGTGGAACTTGAGCGCATTCAGCAGGCCGTCCCACGGGTAGGCGTAGTCACAGGCCACGACGGCCCGCGACCAGGGAGGCGGGTTTCGCAGGCAGCTGCCGCAGACGGTCACGCCGTCGGGGCGTTGCAAGGCACAGCGTTCGCAGCGTGGCACGTTCGGTGCGAACCGCGTCAGGCAGTCATCGCAGATGCGCGCCGCCGCACCGCGCGTGCCCGCATGGCAGACCGCGCAGCGGTTCGGCCAGCGGTCGAACAGCGCGCGACCCGCGCGGATCAACCCTCGTGGTGAAGCGATGCCGGCAAGCATGGTCGGCTCAATATACTGCCGCGTCCCATGGACCCCACTCCCCAGCCTGCCCCTTCGACACCCGGCCCGCAGCCGGCCGCGGTGCAGGCTTATCTGCGGCGCGCGGCGCGCATGCCCGACGCGCCCTGGCTGCATGGCGAAATTGCGCGCCGCATGGCGGAGCGGCTGTCCATCGTGAAGGCGACACCGGCCGTGGTGATCGACTGGTGGTCGGCGCAGGGGGGGGGCGCGTCCGCCTTGCGCGCACAGTACCCGCTGGCGCGCATCGAGGCGGTGGAGCCGAACGAAGGACTGGCTCAGCGGAGTGCGCGCGACGCGCGCCGACCGTGGTGGTCGCGGAGGCGCTGGACGCAGCCCGCGATGCCGCTCTGGACCGAGAGCGCGGCCCCCAGGGATGCGCGGGCCCAGCTCCTGTGGTCCAACATGATGCTGCACTGGTCGGCCGACCCCGCGCGACTGTTTGCGCAATGGCGCGAGGCGGTGGCGGTCGACGGCTTCGTGATGTTCTCGTGCTTCGGCCCGGACACCCTGCGCGAACTGCGCAGCCTTTATGAGCGGCTGGGCTGGACCGTCCCCGGGCATGCCTTCATCGACATGCACGACCTGGGCGATGCGATGGTCCATGCCGGCTTCGCCGATCCGGTGATGGACATGGAGCCACTGACGCTGACCTGGGCCGATGCCTCGACGGCGCTGGCGGAACTGCGAACGCTCGGCGGCAACGCCGCGGCACAGCGCCATGCGGGCCTGCGCACGCCGCGCTGGCGGGCCAGGCTGTTGGCGGAACTCGAATCGGCACTTGCCGGACCGGGTGGACGACTGCAGCTGAGTTTCGAGATCGTCTACGGCCACGCATTCCGGCCGTTGCCGCGTGTCCGGATCGCCGCGGAGACGCGTGTCTCGGCCGAGACCTTGCGCAGTCTCGCGCGTGCCGGCGGCAAATCGGCAAGTGATGCTTGAGGCCGTGTCGGGCGCTGGGATAAACTGCGCGCCGGTGTGAAGTGCGGGGGTATGGTCTCCCGAGCTTCCCACACGGTAGGTGATCAGGATCGGTAGCAGCATGTCAGCGCCTTTCGCACCGGACCGGCCCGAGGCACACCTGAAATTCGGTCAGGTCCATGCTGCTCCGGCCGAATCCCGCGGCGGCGCCGCGGTGTCGGTGGAATGGAGCCTCAAGCGCAATTGCTCCTTCTCGCCCGCGCAGTTGCTGTCGGTTTATGCATCGCTGTGCGTGATCTCGTTGGGAATCGCGACATGCTTCTGGTTGGGCGGCGCCACGCTGGTGATGCCGTTCGCGTGGGTGGAGTTGTTTCTGGTCGGTCTGGCATTGCTGGTGTATGCCAGGCATGCCGCTGACCGGGAACTCATCACTCTGTTGCCGGGGCGTCTGGTCGTGGAGCATCTCAACGGAGGGCGCATCGAGCGTGCCGAGTTCGTTCCGGACTGGGTGCGGGTGGAACCGCGGGACGATGACCGGTCATTGATCGAGTTGTCGGGACAGGGCCGGGTGATCGCGGTCGGGCGCTATGTGCGGCCCGAACTGCGGCGGGCGCTGGCCGAAGAATTTCGCACGGCCCTGCGGCAGATGCCGGGGGGGTGGTGGCCGGCGGGCGTCGCGAGCGACACTGCCTGAGACGGTTTTGTTTGGAAGTGAGCACGATGAAGACGATCAACGCCCTTAGCAACGCCGCGAGCGCCCTCCGACGGCAGGCCATGGCGACCGGTCTTGGACTGGCGGCCACGCTGTACACGACGGCGGCTCTGGCCGTCAACGACCTGCCGGGTGGCCCGGCCGTGAATCAGCTCGACCTTCACCCGCCGGTGACGCGCATTGCGGCTGAACAGCAGTGGCTGCACTACTTCATGCTCGTGATCTGCATGGTCATCTTCGTCGCCGTGTTCGGCGTCATGTTCTATTCGATCTTCAAGCACCGTCGCTCCAAGGGGGCGAAGCCGGCCAACTTCCACGAATCGACCACGGTCGAAATCATCTGGACCGTCGTGCCGTTCTTCATCGTGATCCTGATGGCGCTGCCCGCCACCAAGGTCGTGGTCGCGATGAAGGACACCACCAACGCCGATCTGACCATCAAGGCCACCGGCTACCAGTGGAAGTGGGGCTACGACTACATCAAGGGCGAGGGTGAGGGGATTGCCTTCGTCTCCACGCTCGACACCTCGCATCGCCTGATGTCGGACAGCGGCAAGCCCGAACCGACCGACGACTACCTGCTCAAGGTCGACAATCCGCTGGTGGTGCCGGTCGACAAGAAGGTGCGCATCATCACCACCGCCAACGACGTGATCCACGCTTTCATGGTGCCGGCCTTCGGCATCAAGCAGGATGCGATTCCCGGCTTCGTGCGCGACACGTGGTTCCGCGCCGAGAAGACCGGTGACTTCTACGGTCAGTGCGCCGAGCTTTGCGGCAAGGAGCACGCCTACATGCCGATCCACGTGAAGGTGCTGTCGCAGGCCGACTACGCGGTGTGGGTGGAAGGCGAGAAGAAGAAGCTGGCCGCCAAGGCCGACGATCCGGCCAAGGTCTGGGAACTGCCCGACCTCGTGGCCCGCGGCGAGAAGGTCTACGCTGCCAACTGCGCCGCCTGCCACCAGGCCAGCGGCAAGGGCGCGGGAGCGATCAAGCCGATCGACGGTGCCGCCGTGGTGCTCGATGCCGACAAGACCAAGCAGATCGCGATCCTGCTCAACGGCCAGAACAATGGTGCGATGCCGGCCTGGAAGCACCTGTCGGACACCGAGATCGCCGCCGTCATCACCTACACCAAGAACCACTGGTCGAACGCGACCGGTCAGATCGTGCAGCCGGCCGACGTGCTCGCCGCTCGCAAGTAAGCCCCGGTTTCGGAAAGAGGATAGCCCCATGAGTGCAGTTCTTGATCATCACGGTGACCACGCGCACGACCACGCGCACGATCATCCCCACGGCTGGCGGCGTTGGCTGTTCGCCACCAACCACAAGGACATCGGAACGCTGTACCTGCTGTTCTCGCTGACCATGCTGATGATTGGCGGCGTGCTGGCGCTCGGCATCCGTGCCGAGCTGTTCCAGCCCGGTCTGCAGGTGGTGAATCCCGAGCTGTTCAACCAGCTCACCACGATGCACGGCCTGATCATGGTGTTCGGCGCCATCATGCCGGCCTTCGTGGGCTTCGCGAACTGGATGATCCCGCTGCAGGTCGGTGCCGCCGACATGGCGTTCGCGCGGATGAACAATTTCAGCTTCTGGCTGCTGATTCCGGCCGCGCTGATGCTGGTCGGTTCGTTCTTCATGCCGGGCGGCGCCCCGGCCGCGGGCTGGACGCTCTATGCGCCGCTGACGCTGCAGATGGGTCCGTCGATGGATGCCGGCATCTTCGCGATGCACATCATGGGCGCGAGCTCGATCATGGGCTCGATCAACATCATCGTCACCATCCTCAATATGCGCGCGCCCGGCATGACGCTGATGAAGATGCCGCTGTTCTGCTGGACCTGGCTGATCACCGCCTACCTGCTGATCGCGGTGATGCCGGTGCTGGCCGGTGCGATCACGATGACGCTGACCGATCGCCATTTCGGCACCAGCTTCTTCAACCCCGCCGGCGGCGGTGACCCGGTGATGTACCAGCACATCTTCTGGTTCTTCGGGCACCCCGAGGTCTACATCATGATCCTGCCGGCGTTCGGGATCGTCAGCGCCATCATCCCGGCCTTCGCCCGCAAGCGCCTGTTCGGCTACACCTCGATGGTGTACGCCACCTCGTCGATCGCGATCCTGTCGTTCATTGTCTGGGCGCACCACATGTTCACCACCGGCATGCCGGTGACGGGCCAGCTGTTCTTCATGTACGCGACGATGCTGATCGCCATCCCCACCGGGGTGAAGGTGTTCAACTGGATCGCCACCATGTGGCGCGGCTCGATGACCTTCGAGACACCGATGCTGTTCGCGGTGGGCTTCATCTTCGTGTTCACGATGGGCGGCTTCACCGGCCTGATCCTCGCCGTGGCGCCGGTCGACATCCAGTTGCAGGACACCTACTACGTCGTGGCCCACTTCCACTATGTGCTGGTGGCCGGCTCGCTGTACGCGATGTTCGCCGGCTACTACTACTGGAGCCCGAAGTGGACCGGGGTGATGTACTCGGAGACGCGCGGCAAGATCCACTTCTGGGGCTCGTTGATCTTCTTCAACGTCACCTTCTTCCCGATGCACTTCCTCGGGCTGGCCGGCATGCCGCGTCGCTACGCCGACTACCCGATGCAGTTCGCCGACTTCAACGCGCTCGCGACCGTCGGCGCCTTCGGCTTCGGGCTGATGCAGGTCTACTTCCTGTTCTTCATCGTCATCCCGGCGATGCGAGGCAAGGGTGAGCCGGCGCCGCAGAAGCCCTGGGAGGCCGCCGAGGGCCTGGAGTGGGAAGTGCCGTCGCCGGCACCTTTCCACACCTTCGAGACGCCGCCCAAGCTCAACGCGTCGGCCACCAAGATCATCGGCTGACGGCTGGGCGGGAGCACGCGATGGCGATCACCCCCGAGCAACGCAAGCGCAACCTGCGCCTCGCGCTGATCCTGGCGTCGGTCGCGTTCGCGTTCCTGGCGGGTTTCGTGGTCAAGATCACGTTCCTTCATCACTGAGCGCGCCATGGCGACCCCCGATCGCGACGCTGCCCGCAGCGATCGCCGCCTGGGCGGCGACAACCGGCACATGCTGTTCAAGCTTTCGGTCGTCGTGCTGGTGATGTTCGGCTTCGGCTATGGATTGGTGCCGATCTACAAGCACATCTGCGAGGCGCTCGGCATCAACGTGCTGTCGCTGTCGGAGCGCACGGTCAACGGCACGGGCGCGGTGAAGCCCGCCAACACGCAGGTGGACCTCAGCCGCAGCATCACGGTTGAGTTCGATGCCAATGCGCGAGGTCCCTGGGACTTCAAGCCGGCGGTGCGCTCGCTGGAAGTTCATCCGGGCGAGCTGACGACGGTGATGTACGAGTTCCGCAACGTCCAGAACCGCGCCATGGCGGCGCAGGCGATCCCGAGTTACGCCCCCAAGCAGGCGATGTCTCACTTCAACAAGCTGGAGTGCTTCTGCTTCAACGAGTACCAGTTGCAGCCGGGGGAATCCAAGCAGTGGCCGGTCGTGTTCTACATCGACCCGAAGCTGCCGAAGGACGTGCGCACGATCACGTTGAGCTACACCTTCTTCGAGGTGGGCGGCAAGACGCCTGCGGCACCGACTGGCCCCGTGGCGGCCTTGAAGGCAGGGGCGGCGCTTTGAGCGGCTCGCAAGGCGACGCGGGGGCGACGCTGCGGCAGGCTTCGCGTCGCAAGGGCTCGTTCATGCGCACGGCGCGGGCCGTGGCGTGGTCGTTCTTCGGCGTCCGCAAGTCGTCCGAATACGAGCGTGACGTGAACGAGATCAATCCGCTGCACGTCGTGATCGCCGGGGTCGCCGGGGTGCTGCTGTTCATCGGCGCACTGCTGGTGCTGGTGCGCTGGGTCATCGGCAGCGGTGTTGCGACCTGAGCGGGCGGGTCGGAAAGATGGTCATGCAGACGAGAATGGGACGGAACGATGCGGTCGGCCGGCAGGCGGAACGGGTCGAGTCGGGCCAGCAAGACAGGCAAGAGTTCTGAGGAGAAAACATGTCGGCAGCAACCCACGGGCAGACGCCCTACTACTTCGTGCCGGGGCCCTCGCGGCACCCGATCATGGCCGCCATCGGCCTGTTGTTCGTGATCTTCGGTGCCGGCCAGTGGGTCAACGGCCATGGCTGGGGCGCCTACGTGCTGCTGTTCGGGCTGCTGTGGTGGGCCTTCGTGCTGCAGCAATGGTTCCGCCAGGCCATCGGCGAGAGCGAAGGCGGGCAGTACAGCGACCGCATCGACGTGTCCTTCCGCTGGAGCATGAGCTGGTTCATCTTCTCGGAAGTGATGTTCTTCGCGGCGTTCTTCGGTGCCCTGTACTGGACGCGCGTGCATTCCGTCCCCAACCTGGGTGATCTCGAGAATGCGCTGCTGTGGCCCGACTTCAAGGCGGTGTGGCCGAGCGTCGCCGCCGGCGCCACGGCCTCGCCGGCCGGCATCGTCGAGCCCTTCACGACGATGGGTCCGTTCTGGCTGCCGACGATCAACACCGCGCTGCTGCTGACCTCGGGGGTGACGCTGACCATCGCCCACCATGCCCTGCGCGAGAACCACCGCGGCAAGACCATTGCCTTCATGTGGCTGACCGTGCTGCTGGGCCTGACCTTCCTGTTCGTCCAGGGCTATGAATACCACCACGCCTACACCGAGCTGAACCTCAAGCTCAGCAGCGGCGTGTTCGGGTCGACCTTCTTCATGCTGACCGGCTTCCACGGCTTCCACGTGTTCGTCGGCATGCTGATGCTGCTGTTCATCACGATCCGCCTGATGAAGGGCCACTTCACGCCCGAGCGCCACTTCGGCTTCGAGGGCGCCGCGTGGTACTGGCACTTCGTCGACGTGGTGTGGTTGGGCCTGTACGTGGTCGTCTACTGGATGTGAGCGATCCCTGGGCGCTGCCCTGGCGTGCCCGAGGCCGGGCAGGGGGTGCCGAGCGTCGACGTGAAAAGAGCGCCGCAGGCGCTCTTTTCCTTTTCCCGGATCAGCGCGGCGACAACGGCAGTCCGGTCGGCTGGATCCAGCCGAGCCGGTAGGCAACGAGGATGAACACGAACAAGGCCACCGACAGCCCGATCCGCCAGGCGAGCGCATGCAGCATGCGGTCGGTCTTGGGGGCGCCGTCACGGCCGTCCTTGAGCAGTGCGCGGCCGGCCGCGGCCAGGGCGAGCAGGATGGCGACGAAGGCCAGGATCACGATCCATTTCATCCGGTCACTGTATGGCATCCGGCCCGGGGCGGTGCGGTGAGAGCGGCGGCGCGCCGCTGGATCGTGCTGCTGGCGGCCGTCGCCGGCGTGGCGCTGACGGCTCGCCTCGGCGCGTGGCAGCTGTCGCGCGCAGCCCAGAAGGAGGCGCTGCAGGCGAGTCTCGACACGCAGGGCGCGCTGCCGCCGCTGCCGGCCGCGGCGCTGGCCCGCGACGCGGCGACCGCCGCCGGCCAATGGCACCGGCGCGTCACGCTGGCCGGGCGCTGGCGGCCGGAGCACAGCGTCTTTCTCGACAACCGCCAGATGAACGGCCGTCCGGGCTTCTTCCTGCTCACGCCGCTGGAGCTTGCGCCCGGTGATGCCGTGCTGGTACAGCGCGGCTGGGCGCCACGCGATCTGCGCGACCGTGCGCTGCTGCCCGACGTGCCGACGGCCGGCGGTCGGGTGGAGTTGGTCGGCCAGATCGCCCCGGCCCCTGCTCGGCTGTATGCCTTTGCCGACGAGGAGTCGGGCCGGCTCCGGCAAAATGTCGACATCGATGCCTATGCCCGCGAAACGGGACTCGGGCTGCGTCCGCTCTCCATCGTCCAGACGGAAGGCGGCGTGCTCGAAGACGGCCTGCTGCGGCAATGGCCGCGACCGGCGGTCGACGTGCACAAGCACTACGGCTATGCCTTCCAGTGGTTCGCCCTGGCCACCCTGCTGACCGGTTTGTATGTCTGGTTCCAACTCTTCCAACCCTGGCTCCGGCGGCGGCGCACAGCGCGCTGAGGCGGCCGCCGCGGAGCCGCTGAGCTTCGCCGTGCACAGCCTGCCGTCGCCGACGCTGCCGAACGCCGCGGTGCGTCACGGGCGTCTGAAGATGCTGCTGGTGCTGCTGGTGTGCGCGGCACCGGTGATCGCCTCCTACTTCACCTATTACGTCATCCGGCCCCAGGGACGCACCAATCACGGCGTGCTCGTCGAGCCGCAGCGGCCCCTGCCGAGCGCGGCGGAGCTGCCCTTGAGCGACCTGCAGGGCGCCGAGGTCGATCCGTCCCGCCTCAAGGGCCAGTGGCTGCTGATCGCGGTGGCGGGCGGGGTCTGTGATGCGCTGTGCGAGCGCCAGCTCTACCTGCAGCGGCAATTGCGCGAATCTCTCGGCAAGCACAAGGACCGGCTCGATCGCGTCTGGCTGATCGACGATGCCGCAGCCCCCCGTTCCGAGCTGATGCCGGCCCTGCAGGGCGCCACCGTGCTGCGGGCGCCGGCGGCGGCGCTCGACCGCTGGCTGGCGGGCAGCGACCGCCAGGGGCTGGCGGCGCATTTCTTCCTGGTCGACCCGCTCGGCAATTACATGATGCGATTTCCAGCCCCGAGCGAGCCCGATCGCATCAAGCGCGACCTCGAGAAGCTGATGCGTGCAGCGGCCAGCTGGGACGAGCCGGGGCGCTGAAGGCGGCAGATGGACTCGGCTGCTCTCGTCAACCTCGAGCCGCTCGCGCGCATGGCGCTGCTGGGCTGCGTGATCGCGCTCGGCCCGCTGGCCTGGGTGTGGGCGCGCACGCGCTCTGGCGACGGCCGCGGCCGGTTGCGGGCGTTGACCCTGCTGACGCTCTTTCTCACCTTCGACCTGGTGCTGTTCGGCGCCTTCACGCGACTCACCGATTCCGGACTCGGCTGCCCTGACTGGCCAGGCTGCTACGGCAGTGCCAGCCCGCTGGGCGCCCGCGACGAGATCCAGGCCGCGCAGAGTGCGCTGCCGACCGGCCCGGTCACGCACGGGAAGGCCTGGGTCGAGATGGTGCACCGCTACCTTGCGACGGCGGTCGGTGTCCTGATCACCGTGATGACGCTGCTGAGCTGGCAGCAGTGGCGCCGCGACGGCCGGGGGAGTTCCGAAGCGCCGACGCGGGTCTCTCCTTGGTGGGCCACCGTCACACTGCTGTGGGTCTGTGTGCAGGGCGCCTTCGGAGCCTTCACGGTGACCTTGAAGCTCTACCCGGCCATCGTCACGGCGCACCTGCTCGGCGGACTCGCGTTGTTGGCGCTGCTGGCGGCACAGGCCTGGCGTCCGGCCGCCGACCGGGTCGTGGGGGTGAGCTCCGCGTTGCGCCGCAGCTTGGTCATCGTGTCATTGCTGGCCGTGTTGCAGATCGCGCTCGGCGCCTGGGTCAGCACCAACTATGCGGTGCTGGCCTGCAGCGATTTCCCCACCTGCCAGGGGCGCTGGTGGCCGACGATGGACTTCGAGCACGGCTTCGCCGTGCTGCGCCCGCTGGGCGTGGGCAAGGACGGCGCGTGGCTGCCGTTCGCGGCGCTGACGGCGATCCACATGACGCATCGCCTGGGTGCGCTGCTGCTGCTCGGTGGCTTGGTCTGGCTGGTGTGGCGGCTGGTGCGAGAACCGGCGCTGCGCCGCTACGCCACAGGGCTGGTCGGCGTGGCAGCGTGGCAGGTCGTCACCGGCGTCAGCAATGTCGTGCTCGACTGGCCGCTGCTGGCGGCCGTGGCCCACACTGGCGGCGCGGCCGCGCTGGTACTGCTGTTGACGGCGCTGCTGTTGCGTACCACATCGGCGCGCCCGGTTGCCGCGTCGTCCCGGGCTACCGCGCCGCTCGTGGCGCGCCGCGCTTCCTAGAATTGCTTCTTGCCGCAGACATGTCCGAGACCCTCGCCACCCCACCCGCCGCGCTGCACACCTGGCTGTCGCGCTGGCGCCAGTTCAGCGCGCTGACCAAGCCGCGCGTGGTGCAGCTCATCGTGTTCTGCGCAGCCATCGGCATGCTGCTGGCCGTGCCCGGCTGGCCGTCGCTGCCTGCTTGGGGCGTGACCCTGGCGGCCTCGATCGGTATCTGGCTGGTGGCCAGCGCCGCCGCAGCCTTCAACTGCCTGGTCGAGCAGACCATCGATTCGAAGATGAAGCGCACGGCCTGGCGCCCGACGGCGAAGGGCGAACTGAGCAACACGCAGACCCTCAGCTTCGCCGTGCTGCTGTGTGCGGCCGGCATGGCCGTGCTGTGGGTCTGGGTCAATGCTCTGACGATGTGGCTCACCTTCGCCACCTTTGTCGGCTATGCAGTGATCTACACCGTGCTGCTGAAGCCGGCGACGCCGCAGAACATCGTGATCGGGGGCGCCTCGGGCGCCATGCCGCCGGTGCTGGGCTGGGCCGCGATGCGCGGAGAACTCGGCGCCGAACCGTGGATCCTCTGCCTGATCATCTTCCTGTGGACGCCGCCGCATTTCTGGGCGCTGGCGCTCTACCGCGCCGAAGACTACGCGCGGGCCGGTCTGCCGATGCTGCCGGTGACGCACGGCAACGACTTCACGCGCCTGCAGATCCTGCTCTACACCTTCGTGCTGTTTGCCGCGACCCTGCTGCCCTTCGTCTACGGCATGAGCGGCTGGATCTACCTGGTCGCGGCCTGCGCGTTGGGCGTGGGCTTCTGCGGCCATGCCTTCCGGCTGTGGCGCCACTACAGCGAAGCGCTGGCGCGACGCACCTTCCGTTTCTCGATCTGGCACCTGTCGCTGCTGTTCGCGGCCTTGTTGCTCGACCACTACCTGGGCCCGCTGCTGCGGGGTACGCCATGATGCGCAGGCTCGCCGTTCTCACCGTCTGTGCCGCGCTCGGGCTGCTGGCCGCCTGCGACCCGGCGGCCAAGCCCGCCGAGCCCTTCAAGGGCATCGACATCACCGGCGCCGACTACGCACGCGACTTCGCTCTGAGCGACGTCGATGGGCGCCCGCGCACGCTGGCCGATTTCAAGGGCAAGGCGACCGTGGTGTTCTTCGGGTACACACAGTGCCCCGATGTCTGCCCCACCACGATGGCCGAACTGGCCGCCGTGAAGAAGCAGCTCGGTGCGGACGGCGACAAGCTGCAGGCAGTCTTCATCACTGTCGATCCGGAGCGCGACACGCCGGAGATCCTGAAGGCCTATATGAGCAGCTTCGACCCGAGCTTCGTCGCGCTGCGCAGCACGCCCGAGCAGACCCAGGCGGTCGCGAAGTCCTTCAAGGCCTTCTTCCGCAAGGTCCCGGGCAAGGCGGCGGACAGCTACACGATGGACCACACGGCAGGCGCTTACGTCTACGATCCGCAAGGGCGGCTCCGTCTGTTCGTGCGCTACGGACAGCCGATCGAGGCCTGGGTGGCCGATCTGAAGCAGTTGCTGGCCTGAAGAATCGCCTGCCCCATGAACAAAGCGGCCCGCGGGCCGCTTTGTCGTCGCTGCAAGGCACGTCGGAGACTCAGGCGTAGGCGGCCAGCGCCTTGCGCATCTTCTTCATCGCGGCTACCTCGATCTGACGGATCCGCTCGGCGCTGACGCCGTACTCGGCGGCCAGTTCGTGCAGCGTCATGCCGCCCGAGCCGTTGTCGTTGACCTTGAGCCAGCGTTCCTCGACGATGCGTCGGCTGCGCGCGTCCAGCACATCCAGCGCCTCGCCGATGCCGTCGCCGGCCAGCGCGTCACGGCGCTGGGCGTCGAGCACACGCGTCGGTTCGTGGCGGTCGTCGGCCAGATAGGCGATCGGCGCGTAGCTCTCGTCACCGTCGTCGGTCTGCGGATCGAGCGCGACATCGCCTCCCGACAGGCGCGTCTCCATCTCGATGACTTCCTCGCGCTTGACCTTGAGTTCACTGGCCACGATGTCGATCTCGGCATCGGTCAGCGTGCTGCGGTGCAGGTCGCTGTCGGTGGCATCGCCCTTGAAACCCTGCTTCATCGAGCGCAGGTTGAAGAACAGTTTGCGCTGCGCCTTCGTGGTCGCCAGCTTGACCATGCGCCAGTTGCGCAGCACGTACTCGTGGATCTCGGCCTTGATCCAGTGCAGCGCATAGCTGACCAGTCGCACGCCTTGGCTGGGGTCGAAGCGCTTGACGGCCTTCATCAGGCCGACATTGCCTTCCTGGATCAGGTCGCCGTGAGGAAGCCCGTAGCCCAGGTACTGGCGCGATACCGACACGACCAGACGCAAGTGCGACAGCACCAGACGGCCGGCAGCCTCGAGGTCGTGTTCGTCACGCAGCCGCTGGCCGAGCGACTGCTCTTCCTCGAGCGTCAGCATCGGCAGGCGGTTCACGGCGGCGATATAGGCATTCAGGTCGCCGAGCGACGGGACCAGCGCCCACGGGTCGCGCACCGTCAGCGCCTGCGAGCCCGCGGAAGTGTTAAGCGACAGCGTGGTGTTCATGGCATCGAAAGACATCCAGAACCTCCTTTCGTTCCGTCAATATTAGCACTCACGTAAAACGAGTGCTAAAACTCCAAGACGGAAGGGCCAAGGACTGCCCGGATCGAGCTGCTTCGATTGGGCAAGTCAAAACCTTTTCGGTAGTGAGCATGTGCTTACAAAGGCTGTTGCGGCCGAGGTTCGATGGCCTGTCACCCCGGTCGCTGCGAGCTCGCTAGACTGCGTTTCTTACCCGGAGACCGCCATGGCCGCCAGCTTCCATTGGGATGACCCCCTGCTGCTCGACAGCCAGCTGAGCGAGGACGAACGCGCTGTGCGCGACGCCGCGCAGGCTTACTGCCAGGACCGCCTGGCGCCTCGTGTGCTGGAGGCCTTTCGCCACGAGAAGACCGACCCGGCCATCTTCCGCGAGATGGGCGAGCTCGGCCTGCTCGGCGCTACGCTCCCCGAAGCCTATGGCGGCGCCGGCCTCAACCACGTCTGCTACGGCCTGGTGGCCCGCGAGGTCGAGCGTGTCGATTCCGGATACCGCTCAATGATGAGCGTGCAGAGCTCGCTTGTCATGGTGCCCATTTACACCTTCGGTACCGAAGCCCAGAAGCAGAAGTACCTGCCCAAGCTCGCCCGCGGCGAATGGATCGGCTGCTTTGGCCTCACCGAGCCCAACCACGGTTCCGACCCCGGCAGCCTGGCCACCCGCGCGCGTGCCGTGCAGGGTGGCTACGTCCTCAGCGGCGCCAAGATGTGGATCACCAACAGCCCCATCGCCGACGTCTTCGTTGTCTGGGCCAAGGATGATGGCGGGCAGATCCGAGGCTTCATCCTGGACAAGGGCATGAAGGGGCTGGAAGCCCCGGCGGTGCATGGCAAGGTCGGCCTGCGGGCCTCGCTCACCGGCGAGATCGTCATGGACGAGGTGTTCTGTCCGGAGGAGAACGCCTTTCCCGAGGTGCGCGGCCTGAAGGGGCCCTTCACTTGCCTCAACAGCGCCCGCTACGGCATCGCCTGGGGAGCGCTGGGTGCGGCGGAGGACTGCTTCCACCGCGCCCGCCAGTACGTGCTCGACCGCCCGCAGTTCGGCCGGCCGCTGGCGGCCAACCAACTGATCCAGAAGAAGCTGGCCGACATGCAGACCGAGATCACGCTGGGTCTTCAGGGCTGCCTGCGACTGGGGCGCATGAAGGACGAAGGCACGGCGGCGGTCGAGATCACCAGCATCATGAAGCGCAACTCCTGCGGCAAAAGCCTGGAGATCGCCCGGATGGCGCGCGACATGATGGGCGGCAACGGCATCTCCGACGAGTTCGGCGTGGCGCGCCATCTGGTCAACCTCGAGGTGGTCAACACCTACGAGGGCACGCATGACGTGCATGCCCTGATCCTCGGGCGGGCCATCACGGGAATCCAGGCTTTCTGCTGACGCCGGACCGCGCGGCCGGCGTGCATCTCCCCTCAGGTTGGCGTCAGCCCACCGTCAGTACGCTGCCGAACGCAGCGGAGACGATGCGGGTCGACGGGGAGGCAGGCCTGCGCGCTACAGTGCGGACCATGGTCATCGCTTCCACTTCGAACATGATTCACCGTTCCAAGGCACTCGCGCAAGACCCATCCTCCATGCACATCCTGCTGGCTGAAGACGACCCGGCACTGGCCGAGTCGACGGCGCGCGCACTGCGCTCGCAAGGCTGGGTGGTCGACCACACGCCCCGCGGCGAACCGGTCCCGACGTCGGTCAAGACGGATCCCTACGACCTCCTGATCCTCGACATCGGCCTGATCGGCATCGATGGCTTCGAGACGCTGCGTCGTGTGCGCGAGCAGGGCTCGACCCTGCCGGTCCTGATGCTGACCGCGCGCGACGCGATCGAGGACCGCGTGCACGGCCTCGAGATGGGCGCTGACGACTACCTCGTCAAGCCGTTCGCGCTGGCCGAGTTGATCGCGCGGGTGAAGGTGCTGACGCGCCGTCACCAGGCGCGCCAGGGCAGCGTGCTCTCGATGGGCGGGTTGCGCATGGACCTCGAGGCCAACCGGGCCTGGATCGGCGAACAGCCGCTCGATCTGTCGGCGCGCGAATGGGCCGTGCTCGAGTACCTGCTCAGCCGGGTCGGACATGTCGTCGGCAAGGAGCAGATTCTGCAGGCCATCAGTGGTTGGGACGATGCGCTGTCGGAAAACGCGGTCGAAGTCTACGTTTCGCGCCTGCGGCCGAAGATCGAGCCGGCCGGCCTGCGCATCCGCGCCGTGCGCGGCTTCGGCTACCTCGTGGAAGAAGTCGCCGGAGCCGCTCCCTCCGTGCAGTGATGCTCAACAGCCTGAAGGCCACCCTCCTGCTGTGGGTGGTGCTCCTCACGGTGTTGATCGCGCCGGTGCGGCTGTTCTTCGACCTGCGCGGTCAGCTGCAGCGCACCAGCGATGCCTACGACGTCGGCCTGAGCGACTGGGCCCTGGCGCTGGGCAACCTGGTGCACGTGATCGACGGGCAGGTGGAGTTCGAGCTGAACCAGCAGACCGAGCAGTCGCTGCGCACGAGCGCAACGGACACCACCTACTACATCGTGCTCGACGCCGACGGCCAGCGGCTGGCCGGCGACGCCCCGCTGGCCAGTCCACCGATCACGCTCGCTCGTGGCGAGCGCCGGATGTTCAACACGCGGGTCGACGACCGTCCCGTACGGATGGCGGTGCACGCGGTCGAGTGCGGCACCCGGCTGTGCCAGGTCCGCGTGGCCGAGACGCTGGTCAAGCGGGACAAGGCGCGCAACGAGTCGCTGGTGCTGACACTGACGCTCGCGCTGGTGTTCGCATTGGTGTTCGCGGTGGCGATCTGGTGGGTGGTGCGGCACGCGATGCAGCCGCTGGAGTCGGTCAACGAGCAGCTGGCGCAGCGCTCGCTCGACGACCTGCGGCCCCTGCGTCGCGGGCGCATGCCCAGCGAGGTGCAACCGCTCCTCAACGCGATCGACCAGCTGCTGCAGCGCGTGGCGGCCGACGCGACGCGGCAGCGCCATTTCATCGCCGATGCGGCGCACCAGTTGCGCACCCCGCTGACTGCGCTGCGAACCGAGTCCGAGCTGGCGTTGCTGGAAGCCCACCCGCCCGCCGTCCATGCAACGCTCGAGCGTGTGCACCGTTCGACGCAGCGCGTGGCCCGCGCCGCGGACCAGCTGCTGGCGCTTGCACGCAGCGAGGCCAGCAGCAACGAGCCCGGGGATCCGGTCGACCTGAAGGCGGTGGCCCAGGACGCCGCGCAGGACTGGGTTCCTCGCGCACTGGAACGCGGCGCCGATCTTGGATTCCAGCTCGAGGCAGCGCCGGTGCGTGGGCACCGCCATCTGCTCGGCGAGCTGCTCGCCAACCTGATCCACAACGCGCTGGAGTACGCGACCGGCACCGTCCAGCGGCCGGCCCGGATCACGGTACGCACCGGTGTCCTGAGGCAGCAGGACGGCGCACCGAGATCGATGTTCGAGGTGGAGGACAACGGCCCCGGCATTGCGGCCGAAGAGCGCGCCAAGGTGTTCGAGCGCTTCTACCGTGCACCAGGCTCAACGGGAGCCGGGAGCGGCCTGGGGTTGGCCATCGTGCGTGACATCGCTCGCTCGCACAACGCGGGGGTCGAGCTGCTCGACGGCGAAGACGGCTGCGGCCTGCGCGTGCGCGTCGTGTTCCCGCCCGGCCGGTGAATCGCGGTGGCTAGCCGAAGCGGGTCGTCAGCTGCGACAGCAGCTCGTCCAGGACGCCGAGCACCTCGTCGATGGCGACCGGCTTCGTGAGGTAGCGGATCGCGCCGGCCCCGAGGGCGGCCGAGATCTGGGCCGGCAGCGCGTCGGCGGACACGGCGATGACGGGGATTTCGGCGGTCTGCTCGTCGGACTTCAGGTGCTGGAGCAGCACCATGCCGTCGATGTCGGGCAGGTGCATGTCGAGCAGGATCAGGTCGGGTGCCGAGGTGCGCACGGCCGCCAAGCCGTCCAGTCCGGTGGTCGCGACCGCCAGCCGGACCTGCGGGCGCAGGCCGAAGATGCCGCGCATCACCTCGACATTGGTGTCGTTGTCCTCGATGTAGAGCACGTGACGGCGGTTGTAGGCTGCGTTGGCCTCTTCGTCGGCTTCCTGGCTTGCGGTCATCGGCCGCGCTTCCGAGTCCAGCGGCAGGCGCAGTGTGAAGGTCGAGCCGACACCGGGCTCGCTGCGCACCTTCAGCGACCCGCCCTGGCGCTCGGCCAGCAGCTTGGCGATCACCAGGCCGATGCCGGTGCCTTCGGTCGCGCCGCGCTCGCGCCCCAGCCGGTTGAAGGGCTGGAACAGCTGGGTCAGCAGCTGCGGCTCGATGCCCAGGCCGGTGTCGCAGACGTCGAGTTCCAGCATCGGCGTGCCGTCGCGGTCCTCGGTGCGCCGGGTCGACACGCGCACCTCACCCGCCTCGCGGTTGTACTTGACGGCGTTGCTCAGCAGGTTGGTGAGGATCTGCTTGACGCGAGTCGCGTCGCCCAAGACCTGCAGCGGGGCGTGCTCGGCCATCGTGCGGACAAGCGTGAGGCCGCGACCGCGCGCCTGCGGCTCCACCAGTGCCATCGATGCGGCGATCAGCGGCTCCAGCGACAACGACTCGACCTGCAGGCTCAGTGTGCCGGACTCGATGCGCGACAGGTCCAGCACGTCGTTGATCATCTCCAGCAGATGCCAGCCGGCCTGCTGGATCTGCGTCACCCACATGCGATGGCGCTCGTGCAGAGGCTCGCCGCGGTCGAGGTCGAGCAGTTGCGCGAAGCCGAGCATCGCATTGAGCGGCGTGCGCAGTTCGTGGCTCATGCGCGAAAGGAATTCGTTCTTCGCGCGGTTGGCGGTCTCCGCGGATTCGCGCGCATGCTCCGCTTCTTCGAGGCGCAGGTGCTCGCTGATGTCCTCGACCAGTCCCACCAGCCGGTGCGGCTGGCCGTGCTCGTCGCGCAGCAGGCTGACCGTCACGCTGACCCACAGTACCGGGCCGTTCCTGGTGATGTAGCGTTTGCGCCGCCGATACAGCGGTAGCCGCCCGTCCACCAGATCCTGCTGGCTTGCCAGATCGGCGGCACGGTCCTCGGGGTGGGTCAGGCTGGCGAGCGACAGGCTCAACAGCTCTTCTTCGCTGTAGCCGGTCATGGTGCAGTAGGCTGCGTTAGGCTGCTTGATGCGGCCCTGAAGGTCGGTGTAGACCACGCCGATAGGCACCGAGTTGAAGATGCTGCGGAAGCGCTGCTCGCTCTCGCGCAGCGCCTGTTCAGTGGCCAGGCGCTCGGTGATCTCGTGCTCCAACTGCTCGGTACGTTCTGCGACAGCCGTTTCGGTCTGCCGAGTGCGCCCTGTGACGAGCAGAAGCAGCGCGCCCATCATGCCGGTACCGAGCAGCCCGGTTAGTGAGAACAGCCAAGCCGTCGCGCTCTCTCCCGATAGCGGCCCGGCGGCGGGCCCATTGGGAACGCCATTCGGTGCCTGCACCCGAAGCTCCCAGGTGCGACCGGCGAACGGGATCTCCGCGGTGTGGCTCCATAGCGGATTGACGGCAGGGCGCGCGCAGTCGGGAGGGCCGGCCAGCAGCCGGCTCTCGGGGGGGGCATCGCTGTCCAGCAGACAGAACTGAAGGTAGCGGGGGGCACCGACAGCAAGCCGGGCCAGAGCGTCTTCCATGCGTAGAGTGATGAAGACCATCCCCTGCAGGCTGCGTGATGGCTCGTCGCCACGGTACACGGCGCGATAGACGACGACGCCGGTCTGCTGGGCGGTTTCCTGTGTGAGCCTGAAGCCGGGGGTGACCGTGGCGCCATCGCTCAGGCGCGCGCGCGCGATGGCCTCGCGGGCGGCGCGGATCGACAGCGCGTTGACGCCAAGCGCCGTGTCGTTGCCGGCGCGCGGCTCGATGTAGCGCATCACCATCAGTTCGGAGTCGTTCGCGCTGAGGGCGCTGTCGCGCTCGAACACGCGATAGTCCGGCTGACCGAGAGAACGCAGGCTTGCCTCGAAGGCCGGCAGGTCCTGCCGCGCAACGCGTTCATGCCAACCGATCGCCTGCACGCTCGGCAGCTTGCGCAGCCAGCTGGCGCTGGCCCGCTCGAATTCACGGCTGTCGACGTTCGTCGATGCGACATAGATGCTGTGCATTGCATCCAGCGCGTCGAGGTGGGCATTGAGCCGCAGCTCGACCGTACGGCTCACGCTGATCGCATCGCGCTCGAAGCGCGCCGCGTCGCGCTGGCCATCCCATCGGGCGACTTGCCAGATCGCCAGCGCCAGCAGCAAGGTGGCAACCACCAACGGCAAGGCCACGGTGTTGCGGCGCGGCCGCCAGGCGGTCCGCGGTCGGCCGATCAACGTCAGCACCACGGGTGTGGCGATCATCACGCCCAAGGCATCGCCGCCCCACCAGGTCCACCAGGTGTCGAACAGCAGGGCGGTCGGCAGCAGGCCGGCCAACCACAGCGCCAGGACGCTCAGGCTCGCCCCGACGGTACAGGCAGCCAACGCACCGAAACCGAACAGGCGCAGGATCGAAGCCGGCCCGTCCAGCGTCAGGGGCTCCCTCAGGCCGCGGCGCACCAGCCAGGCGCCGAGCGCGGTCTGCATCGTCGCACCGCAGGCGATTGCGAGCCCGGTGAGCGCATCGCGGAAGACATGCTGCTGATCGCCGTTGAAGTACACGAGCATCTGCACGCTCAGGCTCCCGAGCATCACCGCCGGCAGCACCCGCCAGCCGTAGACCAAGGCCGCGGCCAGTGCGATGCCGGCCGGCGGGAACAGCGGCGAAGCGTAGCCTGGGGGGATCGCGAGTTGCAGCGAGGCCGCGCCCGTCAGCACGTAGGCCAGCGCGACCAGCACCAGGGTCACCAGCGATGTGGCGACGAAGGGGGGGGCGGAGGCTGTCGGACTGGAGTGAGTGAGCGTATCGGCCATGAGGACGGGGGCGATCGCCTGCGAGCCTACCACCGGCGATGGGCGTGGCAGCCTTCGTCGGCTCACGCTGCAGGCCGTGCCGTGGCCGCCTTCACACCCCGCCAGCGCTTGCGCCGCAGGGTCTCTTCACGAACCGACGCTCAGACGTTGAACAGGAAGTTCAGCACGTCGCCGTCCTTGACGACGTAGTCCTTCCCTTCGGCGCGCATCTTGCCGGCCTCCTTGGCGCCCTGCTCGCCCTTGAACGCGATGAAATCGTTGAAGGCGATGGTCTGAGCCCGGATGAACCCACGCTCGAAATCGGTGTGGATCACGCCAGCGGCCTGCGGTGCGGTGTCGCCGATGTGGATGGTCCAGGCGCGCACCTCCTTCACGCCGGCGGTGAAGTAGGTCTGCAGGCCCAGCAGCTTGAAGGCCGCACGGATCAGCCGGTTCAGCCCGGGCTCCTCCTGTCCCATCTCTTGCAGGAACATCAGCCGGTCCTCATCGGACATGTCGGCGAGCTCGGCCTCGGTCTTGGCGCAGATGGCCACGACAGGCGCCCGCTGGCCCTCGGCATAGGCTCGCAGCTTGTCGAGATACGGGTTGTCCTGGAAGCCGCCTTCGTCGACGTTGCCCACGAACATCGCCGGCTTGGCCGTGATGAGGCACAGCGGTTTGAGGAACGCCAGTTCTTCCTTGCTGAAGGCGATGCTGCGCACTGGACGCGCCTCGTTCAGCGCCGTCTGGCATTTCTGCAGCACGTCGACCAGCTTGGCGGCGTCCTTGTCGTTGCCGGACTTTGCGGCCTTGATCGAGCGCTGCAGCGTCTTCTCGACCGTGGAGAGATCGGCCAGGCAGAGCTCGGTCTGGATTACCTCGATGTCGGCGATCGGGTCGACCTTGCCGGCGACGTGGATCACGTTTTCGTCGTCGAAGCAGCGCACCACGTTCACGATCGCATCGGTCTCGCGGATATGGGCGAGAAACTGGTTGCCCAGGCCCTCGCCCTGGCTCGCGCCGGCCACGAGGCCGGCGATGTCGACGAACTCGACGATGGCCGGCACCAGCTTCTCCGGTACGACGATGGCGGCCAGCGCCTGCAGCCGCGGATCGGGCAATTCGACGACGCCGACATTGGGCTCGATCGTGCAGAACGGATAGTTCTCCGCGGCAATACCGGCTTTGGTGAGCGCATTGAAAAGAGTGGATTTGCCGACATTGGGCAAACCCACGATGCCGCATTTGAGGCTCATGGCGGGCGGGGCTTTCGTTGAGAGTGGAAGCAGCCGGCGGCTGCGGCGCCTCGATGCCGGGCGACTGCCAGCGATTTTACCGGCGTGGGCTTATGCTCTCACTGGCATTGATACAAACACGAAGGACATCGGAATGGCGAAATCACTGGCCCAGATCCAAAAGGAAATCGCGACGCTGCAGCGTCAGGCGGAAGCTCTCAAGAAGCGCGAAGTGAAGGATGTGATCGAGCGCATCCGCGAGGCGATTGCGTTCTATGGCCTGAGCGCGGCCGATCTCGGGCTCGCCGCGTCGGGCCGCAAATCGCGCGGCGCCGGGTCGAAAAAGAAGAAGCCGGCACGGACCGCCAGCAAAGTGAAGTACCGCGACGACGCGGGCCACAGCTGGTCGGGCCACGGGCGGCGCCCGCAGTGGTTCCTGGATGCGATCGCCGGCGGCAAGACGCCGGAAGACCTGGCTGCTTGATCTTTTGCAAGAGCTGCGGCCGGCATGGGCCGCAGCTCATCGCGGGCGCGCTGTCAGGTCGACAGCGTGCGGCCCAGCTTCTGCTGAACGGAGTCGAGCTTCGACTGCAGCCGCCCACCTGGGCCGGCGCGGTAGTCGATCTTGATGTTCGTGCCCACCCGGTCGCAGTCGGCGCTCATCGCCTCGAAGCAGGCGCTGACGACGGCAATCACCTCATGCCATTCGCCTTCGAGGATCGTGCCCATCGGTGTGAGCTGGTAAGGCACGCCGCTCTTGTCGATGATGTCGAGCGAGCGGGCGACGAAGGGGCTGACGCTCTCGCCCTTGGTGAGCGGTGCCATGGCGAATTCGAGCAGGACCATCGGTGAGTCTCCTGTGAGTGGTGTGCGCGTGTCTTCCGATCCGTGCAACGAGTGAACCCGACAGGGCAAGCTTTGTGCCCGTCTTCGAAGCCGCGTTTCCGAGGCGCAGGCGCGCTTCAGACGCCGGCTGGACCGTCCACGCGTTGCATCAGTGCGACGGGTGTCACGGCCACGCAGGCGACAACTGTCGCTCTGCGGGGGTGACAGCCGTCGATCATTCCCCCCAGCGCCGGGCGGCAGCCTCCACCACGGCAGGCAGCGGCAGCATCGCCGCGCGCTGCGCTCGCAGCCAGCGCGCATCGTTGCCCTCGAACAGCGAGTCGCGCAGCAACTGTGTTGCATCGAGCGCCTCCAGGTCGAGCGCGTGCTCGTCCAGGCGCGTCAAGGTGCGCAGGATGTCATCGCGCAGGCGTGAGCGCTGCTTGGTCTTCGGATCGACGATCTCGCCATCGAGCCCGAAGCGGCAGGCCTGGAAGCGATTGAAGGTGTAGACGAGGTAGTCGTCCTCGCTGGGCTCGAAGGGCTTCTCCTCGCGCAGCTGACGGCAGATGCATTGCAGGTAGCACGCCAGTGCCGCGGCCTTGTCGACGCTCAGCGGCGTGTCGCAGACGCGCAGCTCGATGGTGCCGAACTCGGGCTTGGGGCGGATGTCCCAGTAGAAGTCCTTCATCGATTGCACCACGCCGGTCGCCGTCATCTTGTCGAAGAAGCCGCCGAACTCCTCCCAGCTGCGCACGAACGGCGCACGGCCCGAAAGCGGGAAGGCGAACACCGAATTGAGCCGTGCCGAATCGAAGCCGGTGTCCTGCCCTTGGACATACGGCGACGAGGCCGACAGCGCGATGAAGTGCGGCACGTAGCGCGACAGGGCGTGCAGCAGCCACAGCGCCTGGTCGCCGTCGGGGCAGCCGACATGCACGTGCTGGCCGAACACGGTGAACTGCTTGGCGAGGTAGCCGTACAGTTCGCTGATGTATCGAAAGCGCTCGGCCGGAAAGATCTGCTGCTCGCTCCACTGCTGGTAGGCGTGGGTGCCGCCCCCGGCGATGGCGATGTTGAGCTTGCGCGCCGCGCGCGACAGCTGGTTGCGCATGTCGCGCAGCTCCTCCCGCAGCGGGCCGTGACGGCGCTGGATGGAGCTGCCGATCTCGATCATGCTGCGCGTGATCTCGGGCTTGATGTCCCACGCGCCGCTGTGCTTGGCGGTCTCGCGCAGCAGATCCTCGGCCTGCGGTGCGAGGTCGAAATCGTGGGTGCTGAGCAACTGCAGTTCGAGCTCGACGCCGAGGGTCAACGCTTCCGAGGGGGTGAAATCTTGCAAGGCCATGGTCAGCTCCGTTCCGGGACTTCGCGGGCGAGATGGCGCAGGCCCAGCACCGACCACACCGGGCCGCTGAGCTGCATCAGCGTGACGGCAATCACCAGCGCCTGCAGCACGGCGGCGTCGACGATCGGCGCGTCGGCCGGCCAGCCGTAGGTGGCCGCACCCAGCAGCAGGGCCGACTGCGCCATCGGTTGCAGTGCCACCGTGAGTGCCAGCGATTGCTTCAGACTCAGGCCACTGGGCCGCGCGAGCGCCGCCACCGCAACTCCCTTGCCGAGCGCACGTGCGACGATGATGGCCAGCACCCAGGGCCACAGGCTCCAGAAGCTCTCGACCGAGCTGACCAACCCCAGGCTCACGAACAGCAGCACGGTCAGCGCGGCACCGGCGGTGCCGAGCTGCGGCTCGATGGTCAGGCCGTGGCCCATGCGTGCGCGCGCCACGACGCCGGCGACCAACAGCGCCAGCAGCGGCGACAGCGTCCACTGCGTGGCAAGCAAGGCGCCGAGCACCAGCAGGCCGATCTGCAGCACCGCGCTGGCCATCGTGCGGCGCATCGGACGCGACATCCACGTCAGCAGCAGGCCGAGCAGGGCGCCGAGCAGGAACGAGCCGCACAGCACGTAGACGGCGTTGGCCAGCGCCGGCAGCCACTCGGAGCTCAGCGGCGCATCGGCGGTCGCGATCACGCGCCAGATCTTCAGCGCCAGCACGGCAAGCACGCTGTTGAGTGCGGTCATCATCAGCAGCCGCTCGGTGACCTGTCCGCGCGGCTGAGTCTCGTGCACGGCGGCCATCGTGATGACCGGGGAAGTGGCCATGGCCACCGCGCCGACCAGCGCGGCCGACATCGCCGGCGCGCCGAGCATCACCAGACCCGCGGTCACGGCGGCCGCCGCGAGCACAGATTCGGCGATGCACTGCAGCGCCAGGGTGGGGTTGTCGAACAGCCAGCGCGGGCGGATGCGGGCCCCGAGCTCGAACACGAGCACGCCGACCGCCAGATCGAGCAGCGGCTTCCACGGGTCAAGGTCGGTACGCTCGAGCAGGCGCAGGGCCAGCGGACTGGCGATCACGCCGACCAGCATGTGGCCGCAGGTGCGCGGTAGCCGCGTCCAGCGGCGCACCGCCTCGCCGGTGACGACGGCGATGATGATCAATAGCGCGATCCCCAGCACGGGGTCGGCGCCGCGCAGGCCTTCCAGGGTCCACAGCGGTGCAGTGGACAGGGCGAGAGCTGATGTCTCCATGGCGTTGTTGTTCTCCTCGGGGCTGTCGCGGTCCGGCTCGCTGGCGCGGTCCGCGGTGGGCAGCAGGGCCGCGCTGCGGCCCGCGGGTCCGGGGTCTCGCGGTCTTGAAAGACCGGCAAGTGGCCCCACAATCTTCGGCGCACGTCTGGCGCTCGCGCCCGTGCACCCTGTCAACGATCTTCAGGCCGCCATGAACAAGCAGACCTTGTCATTCCAAGCCGAGGTGCAGCAGCTGCTGCATCTCGTGACCCACTCCCTGTACTCTAACAAGGAGATATTTCTCCGCGAGTTGATCTCCAACGCCTCGGACGCCTGCGACAAGCTGCGCTTCGAGGCCTTGAACGACGCCGCACTGTACGAGGATGCTTCGACCCTGGAAGTGCGCGTGAGTTTCGACAAGGAAGCGCGCACGATCACGATCGCCGACAACGGCATCGGCATGAGTGCCGACGAGGCGATCGCCAACCTGGGCACCATCGCCAAGAGCGGCACGCGCGAGTTCGTTGGCAAGCTGTCGGGCGAGCAGGCGAAGGACGCGCAGCTGATTGGACAGTTCGGTGTGGGCTTCTACAGTGGCTACATCGTCGCAGACCGCATCACGGTCGAGTCGCGCCGCGCCGGGCTGAAGGCCGAAGAGGGGGTGCGCTGGAGCAGCGCTGGCACCGGCGACTTCGAGGTCGAGAATCTCGTTCGCGCAGAGCGCGGCACCTCGGTGACGCTGCATCTGCGCGACGGCGAGGACGAATTTCTCAGCGCATGGAAGCTCAAGTCCGTCATTGGTCGTTACTCCGATCACATTTCCTTGCCGATCCTGATGCGCGAGCAGGTCTGGGACGCGGAGAAGAGCGAGTACGTGACCCAGGACACGTGGGAGACCGTCAACAAGGCAGCCGCGCTGTGGGCCCGCCCAAAGAGCGAGATCACCGACGCGGAATACAAGAGCTTCTACGAACAGTTCAGCCACGACAGCACGCCGCCGCTGGCCTACACGCACAACCGCGTCGAGGGCCGCAGCGAGTACATCCAGCTGCTTTACCTGCCGGCGAAGGCGCCGCACGACCTGTGGAACCGCGACCGCCAGGGTGGCATCAAGCTCTACGTGAAGCGCGTCTTCATCATGGACGACGCACAGGCGCTGATGCCGAGCTACCTGCGCTTCGTCAAGGGCGTGATCGATTCGAGCGACCTGCCGCTGAACGTCTCGCGCGAGCTGCTGCAGGAAAGTCGCGACGTGAAAGCGATCCGTGAAGGCTCGACCAAGCGCGTGCTGGGCATGCTGGAAGAGATGGCGGGCAGTGAAGACGCCGCGCGGCGCGACCAGTACGCCGCCTTCTGGCGCGAGTTCGGCGCGGTGCTCAAGGAAGGCGTGGGCGAGGACCACGCGAACCGGGAGCGCCTCGCCAAGCTGTTGCGCTTCGCGTCGACCCAGGCCGACGAGGGGGTGTCGCTGGCCGACTACCTGGCGCGCATGAAGGACGGCCAGGAGGCGATCTATTACATCACCGCCGACACCACGGCGGCGGCACGGCACAGTCCGCAGCTCGAGGTGTTCCGCAAGAAGGGCATCGAGGTGCTGCTGCTGACGGACCGCGTCGACGAGTGGATGCTCTCGCACCTGTTCGAATTCGAGGGCAAGCCGCTGCAGAGCGTCGCCAAGGGCGCGGTGGACCTGGGCAAGCTGCAGGACGAGGGCGAGAAGCAGCAGGCCGAGGCAGCGGCCGAGGCCTTCAAGCCGGTGCTGGAGAAGCTGAAGGACACGCTGAAGGAGCGCGCCAAGGACGTGCGTGTGACGACACGGCTGGTCGATTCACCGGCCTGCCTGGTGGTTGAAGACGGCGATATCAGCGGGCACCTTGCGCGCCTGCTGAAGCAGGCCGGCCAGAGCGCACCGACGAGCCTGCCGATCCTGGAGGTCAACACCGAACACGCGCTGGTGAAGCGCCTCGACGGCAGCGAGCGCTTCGACGATCTGGCGCAGGTACTGTTCGACCAGGCCGTGCTGGCCGAAGGCGGCCAGCTCGACGACCCGGCCGCCTACGTGCAGCGCGTGAACCGGCTGCTGGTCTGAGCCGCGCAGACCTGCGCTGACCGGCGCTACGCGTCGGTCATCAGGTCGATCTGCACCAGCAGGTGCTCGATCTGCTGGGACCAGTAGCTCGGCGCGCCGAACCACGGGAACCCGGTCGGGAAGGCCGGGTCGTCCCAACGCTGTGCGAGCCAGGCGCTGTGGTGGATCATCCGCAGCGTGCGCAGCGCCTCGACCAGCGCGAGTTCGCGACGGTCGAAGTCGCAGAAGGTTTCGTAGCCCTCCAGCAGCGCGGCGAGTTGCTGTCGGGCGACATCCGGGTCGCCCGACAGCAGCATCCACAGATCCTGCACGGCGGGACCCATCGCCGCGTCGTCGAGATCGACGAAATGCGGGCCCTGAGGCGTCCACAGCAGGTTGCCGGGGTGGAAGTCGCCATGGAGGCGCAGCGAACGCAGCGGGGCGGCCGCGGCGAAATGCTGGGCCACCAGCGTCAGCGCCCGCTCCGACACGTCTGACCAGCGCGGACGCTCGGCGGCGGTGACCTTGTCGGAGTCGAGCAGCCACTTCCGTGGAGCATGGCCGAAGGTATCGATGTCAAGCGTGCGCCGGTGCTGGAACGGCCGCTGTTGCCCGACGGCATGCAGACGACCGATGAAGCGGCCGATCCATTCCAGCACCTCAGGATCGTCGAGTTCTGGCGCCCGGCCGGCGCGGCGCGGCGCGACGGCGAAACGCATGCTGCCGAGCGTTGCCAGCGTGGGGGGCGCACCGAGGCATCGCATTGCACCGCGCGCTTGCCGGGGATCCAGCACCAACGGGGCGACGACCGGCACTTCGGCGGCGTCGAGCTCGAGCGCGTAGGCGTGTTCCTCGAGGATTTGCTCGTTGCTCCAGCGCGCGGGGCGATAGAACTTCGCGACGACGGTGTTGCCGTCCTCCAGCGCGACCTGGAACACGCGGTTCTCGTAGGAGTTGAGTTGCAGCAGCCGACCATCGCCGTAGAGGCCGATATCGGCCATCGCGTCGAGCACCGCGTGCGGTGTCAGATCGGCAAAAGGCTGGGGCGGTGCGGCATGGTCCATGCCGCGATGCTCGCATGCGGGCGCACCCCGGCTGGGAACGCTGGCGGACCGGATCTGCGGCGGTGCTTTTCCGAGGCCTGCGGGTGTTCAGCGCAGAGAACCCGAGAGCGAGTCGGGCACTGCGGCGGCCAGTGGCGCAAACTCGCTGCTCGGGCCGTCGAGTCGGCTGTCCGGCGCAAAGAAGGAATCCTGCGGGAAGCCGGAGTCCGCCCAGCGGGCCGAGCGCTCGGCACGGCGCGTGCGGACCGTGTCGGACAAGGTGCTGCGCGCCTGCTGGAAGTTCTTCGGCGGCGCGGCGGCGAGTGGCGCCTGGCGCGGTGCAGCGCCCTGGGGGCGAAGCAGCAATTGCAGTTCGCTCATCGGGGGCAGATTCTCGGCCTTGCACGACAGATAGCGGATGCGGCACGCATCCAGCACCGATTGCTTGATCTTGCTGGCGCGTCGCGACACGCCGCGCTCCGGCTCGAGGTCGATGACGGCGATGACGCGGCCGTTGGGGCTGCAGACGGCGAAGCTCACGTGCAGGCTGCCGAGCAGGTCGAACCAGTAGCGCACCCGCCGCGGGTCGCGCGGTTGGCAGAGACGGACCAGCGGCAGTTTCGCCAGCACGATGTACTGGGGCAGTCCCTCGCGCAGCATGCGCATGGTGCGGCGTTCGTCGGAATTGAGGACCGGCCGCGCCATCAGCAGCCATTGCCTCGGCAGCGAACGGCGTTGTCGGCGGGCGAGCGAGTAGCGCCCGACGGCGAATGCGCAGACCAGGGCCATGCCCGCGAGCAGCGCATACAGCCAGAGGGGCAGCGTCATGAGGAATACGGTGGCGTGGCAGATTTCGCCGCGGCACGGCGCGGACGGTTCGGCATGCTAGTCACCGCCGGGCTCGGGCGGCATCCCCTCAGGTGAGTGCTTGTCGCCCCGCGGCGACGGCCGCGGGCTACTCCGAAGCGACGACCAGTCCCTTGGCGAACCGGGCCCGGACCTCGTTCACGGCATCGAACCAGTGCTCCAGTTGCAGCGCGTGGCGTTTCAGGCGGTGATTGACCTCGGCGGCATAGGTTTCCACCATTTCCTCGACCTGGCTGCCCAGGGTGTCGGGCGGCAATTTCAGCCACGCTTCCGACTCGCTGCCGTCGCGCACCACCTTGGCACCAGCGTTGCGTGCAATCTTCAGCATGGCGGTGTTTTCGCTCAGCGCATGGATGAACAGGGTCTCCGTTCCACGGTTGCGGGCGTGCATGACCGCGTGATCGAACAGGCGGGCTCCATAGCCGCGCCCACGCGCCTGCGGCAGCACCGACACCCCGAACTCGACCATCGCGGGATGGCTGTCCAGTTGCGGCGCGCGCTCATACGCGAGATGCGCCATCGCCACCAATTCCAGCCGGCGGTTGAAAATGCCAAAGACCTCGTCGCGCGCGAACTCGATGCTGTCCACGTACTGCGCGATCTGCTCATCGCTTGCGGCGTGGCCGAAGCGCAGATAGCGGTCGCGCGGCGGGAGAGCAACCAGATGGGCGACGATCCGCTCCCGGTGACGTCCGGCGAGCGAGCGGATCGGCACCCATTGCAAGGCACTGCGATGCGCGCGTCGCGAGCCGGGCTGGGCGGAGAGGTCCGCGGACATGCTCGGGCGGGCAGCAGGGGGAAGGGGATCGGTGATCATGGGGTTTACCCTTATATTTTAGTGGCGATCTCACTTGACCTCGTGGTGGGGGAGGGGAATACGCCACCACGGCCAACCTTGGCTCCTCTACGCCGTCCGACGGAGTGATCTGGCTTATACTATTTGGCTATCCCGCTTTCTGGCTCCGGGAGAAGCGACCACCCCAAGGTGGTCGGTGTTTCGCCTAAGAGGCCCCACGCTGGTTCGACGGCTTGTCCGGAGGAATGGCTTACAAGGGGCACCGACCGCGAAAGCGATGCGAGCCGGGATTTCCACTCTGTTTCAAAGTCATGAAAACCTTCAGCGCCAAACCGGCCGAAGTGACGCACGAGTGGTTTGTGATTGACGCGACCGACAAGGTCCTCGGAAGGGTTGCCAGCGAAGTGGCCCTCCGTCTGCGTGGCAAACACAAGCCCATCTACACGCCTCACGTCGATACCGGCGACTTCATCGTCATCGTCAACGCCGAAAAGCTCCGTGTCACGGGCAACAAGGCCACCGACAAGGTGTACTACCGTCACTCGGGTTTCCCAGGTGGGATCTACGCGACCAAGTTCAAGGACATGCAGGCCAAGCACCCCGGCCGCGCCCTGGAAAAGGCCGTAAAGGGCATGCTGCCCAAGGGGCCGCTGGGCTACGCGATGATCAAGAAGCTGAAGGTCTATGCCGGTGCCACGCACCCGCACACCGCCCAGAGCCCCAAGGCTCTGGAAGTCTAAGGAGCGGCGATGATTGGCAATTGGAATTACGGGACCGGCCGCCGCAAGTCTTCGGTGGCGCGCGTGTTCATCAAGAAGGGCAGCGGCCAGATCACGGTCAACGGCAAGCCGGTCGAACAATATTTCGGCCGTCAGACCTCGATCATGATCGTCAAGCAGCCGCTGTTCCTGACCAACAATGTCGAAGCCTTCGACATCAAGGTCAACGTTCACGGTGGTGGCGAATCGGGTCAGGCCGGCGCTGTGCGCCACGGCGTGACGCGGGCACTGATCGATTACGACGCGGCGCTCAAGTCCGAACTCAGCCGTGCCGGTTTCGTCACGCGCGATGCGCGCGAGGTCGAGCGCAAGAAGGTCGGTCTGCACGGCGCGCGTCGCCGCAAGCAGTTCAGCAAGCGCTGATCTTTCTGCGCAGTCCGCGACAAAAGGCCGCCTTCGGGCGGCTTTTTCATTTGTGCTGCAAGTTCATCGTCCGGTTGCACATTGCGCGCTGGCGGCCACGGGGTGGCTGCCTAGAATGGACTTTTGGGCTTTCCGGAACCCCATGCGTTGGAAGCTGCTGCGCCGCCGCTTGTCGATCAGTGCGCCGCGCATGATCGTGCGCAGTCATCTGCCATGGCCGCTGCGCTGGGCGGTTCTGGCGCTGGCCCTTGGATTCTCGGCAGCGCTGGCCCTGTGGGCTTTCGAGTTCGGCAAGGACATCGCCGGTCTCGACCGGCTCGATCGGGTGCCGATGGTGGCGCCGTCGAATGAGGCGGATGCGGTCGACCTCGAGCAATTGCGCAGCGAGCGCGACAAGGCGCAGAGCATCGCCAACACCGCGGAGAGCCTGCTCAAGACGGAGCGCACGACTCAGGAGCGGCTCATGAGCCAGATCAAGGCCCTGGAGGCCGAGAACCTGGCGCTCAAAGGCGATCTCGGCTTCTTTGAGCGCCTGCTGCCGACCAGCGGGAAATCGGAACTGGTGGTGCGCGGGCTGCAGGCCGAAGTCGTCGGCAACGGACAGTTGCGCTACCAGTTGCTGGTGATGCAGCAGGGCAAGTCACCAGCCGAGTTCAAGGGACGCTACGAGCTGACGCTGAAAGGTCAGCTCGAAGGCCAGACGTGGTCGCAATCGCCATCCGGAGCGCCGCGCGTGCTGCAGTTCCGTCAGTACCAGCGCGTGGACGGCACGCTCAATTTTCCCGCGCTGGCCGTGGTGGACGCCCTGCAGGTCCGGGTGCTGGACGCCCAGGGCGGTGTGCGCGCCAGCCAGGATGTGAGCCTCTAGCGTGCAGCAGGGCACGCCTTTCCTAGGAGATCAGACATGTTCGGAATGCGCAAGCAACCTCCCATCCGCACGCTCGTTGGCGAGGGCACGGTGATCGAGGGCGAGATCCGCTTCAGCGAGGGTCTTCGCATCGACGGGCGGGTGATGGGCAATGTGCTGGCCCTCGGCGACGAACGCAACCTGCTCGTGATCGGCGAGAAAGCCAGCATTGCCGGAAGGGTCAAGGCCGGTCACGTAATCGTCAATGGCGAAGTCCGCGGCCCGCTGGAATCGGACGAACTGCTGGAGTTGCAGCCCAAGGCTCGCATAGAGGGCAATGTGCGCTACGAGCGGCTGGAAATGCACCAGGGCGCGCAGGTGAACGGGGAACTGCGGCCGCTGGCATCGGAGGACAAGCCCGCACTGCGACTGGCGGCCAATGCGGTCTTGAGCGCAGTCGGTCACAATACGAGGGCGGTCCCCGATCGCGAGTCACAGGAGTCTTCATGAGCGCCGTTGCAGAACACATTGCCACCGAAATGCCCGCCCCGATCGTCTTCACCGACAGCGCGGCCGGCAAGGTCAAGGAACTGGTCGAGGAAGAAGGCAACCCCGAGCTGAAGCTGCGCGTCTTCGTGCAGGGCGGCGGCTGCTCCGGCTTCCAGTACGGCTTCACCTTCGACGAGATCGTCAACGACGACGACACGAAGATGGAGAAGAACGGCGTGATGCTGCTGATCGACGCGATGAGCCTGCAGTACCTGGTAGGCGCCGAGATCGACTACAAGGAAGACTTGGAAGGCGCGCAGTTCGTCATCAAGAACCCGAACGCCACCACCACTTGCGGATGCGGTTCGAGCTTCTCGACCTGAGGCAGGGCGCGGTGCTCTCCCCCGCACCGGCTGCATCACCCAGAAGCCGCCCTCGGGCGGCTTCTTCGTTTCCCGGCTTCGATCAGGCCGGGTAGAGCGCCCCCAGCACGCGCGAGCCTGCGGCGCCGGTCACTTCCTTCAGCGAACCGCTGCGGCCGTGCAGGCAGGCCCGGCCCAGCCAGGCAAATGCCGCAGCCTCGACCTGCATCGGTGGCAAGCCGCGCTCCGCACTGGACTGCACCGGCGTGCCCGGTAGCGCGACCCGCAGCCGGCGCATCAGCTCTCGGTTCAACGCACCGCCGCCGCACACCAGCAGGACGGTCGCGGCCGGCAGGTGGCGCACCAGATCGTCGGCGATGACCCGGGCTGTCAGCTCGCACAGCGTCGCCTGCACGTCCTGCGGGTGGAGGCCCGGCCTCCCTGTCAGCAGGCCATCGAGCCACGCGCTGTGGAAGTCGTCGCGTCCGGTGCTTTTCGGTGGCGGCAGGGCGAAGTACGGATCCCGCAGGGCGGCGGCGAGCAGGTCGGGCGCGACGGTCCCGCCAGCGGCCCACTGTCCGCCGTCGTCGTACGGCAGGCCACGATGTCGCAGGCACCACAGATCCATCAGAGCGTTGCCGGGACCGCAGTCGAGGCCTCGAACCGGGCGAGCGTCGCCGGGCAACAGCGTCAGGTTGCTGATGCCGCCGATGTTGACCACGGCCACGGCTTCGCCGTCTCGACCGAAGCAGGCGCGGTGGAAGGCCGGGACCAGGGGGGCGCCCTGACCGCCGGCCGCGACATCGCGGCTGCGCAGGTCGGCCACGACCGCGATGCCGGTCAACTCGGCCAGCAGGGCCGGTGCGTTGAGCTGCAGCGTGTAGCCGATGCCGTCGAATTGACCGGGCCGATGCCGTACGGTCTGGCCGTGTGCCGCGATGGCGCGCACCGGGCCGGGCACGCGCTGGCGAAGTTCGGTCACGACCTGGGCGTACGTCCGGGCCAGGGCGTTCGCCGCCAGGGCAGCGCGGTGCAATTCGTTGTCTCCCGGGGTGTTCAGCGCCAGCAGTTCGGCGCGCTGTGCCGGGTCGAACGCACGGTACGCGTGCGCCAGCACCTGCATGCGTTCACCGTCGAACTCGACCAGCACACCGTCGGCACCGTCGATCGAGGTGCCCGACATCAGGCCGATGTAGTTCTCACCCATTGCAGCATCCTAAGCCCCGGGGGTGTGAAAAAGCCCGCCGTGGCGGGCTCGTTCCGCGGGCCGTGGGCGCCTCACTCGAAGCGTGCCACCGGGCTCACGGCCGAGGCGACGGTCAGCTGCGACCGGGCGGCGGCCGCCATCTCGTCGAACTGCGCCCGCGCGGCAGGCGAGATGGTGAGGGCTTCGGACGCGCGCGCGATCTTCAGCGGGTCCTGGACCTGGCCCCGCTCGCGGAACTCGAAATGCAGGTGAGGGCCGGTGGCCCAGCCGGTGGCTCCCACGGCGCCGACCAACTGGCCCTGGTCGATGCGCTGACCGCGCTTCACATCGAGGCGACTGAGGTGCGCGTAGCGGGTCTCGCGGTCACCGGCGTGGCGGATGATGGCGATGTTGCCGTAGCCGTTCTGCCAGCCGGCAAACTCGACGACGCCGTCGCCGACGGCACGCACCGGCGTGCCGGTCGGCGCGCCGTAGTCGACTCCCAGGTGGGCGCGCCAGGTCTTGAGGATCGGATGCAATCGCATCGAGAAGCCGGAGGTCACGCGAGAAAAGGCCATCGGCGACGCGAGGAACATGCGGTTCTTGCTGCGACCGTCGAGTCCGAAGTAGCCGCCCTTGGTCTTGCCCGTGGAGGAGGGTTCCTCGAACCACACGGCGTCGTGCGTGCGTCCGTCGTTGACGAACTGCGCGGCCAGCACACGTCCCGACGCCTGGTTCCATGTCACCGGTTCGCCATCGGCGGTGAGCGCCTCGTACAGTACCGTGAAGGTGTCGCCGCGCTTGAGCTCGCGGCGGAAGTCGATGTCGGTGCCGAACAGTTCGGCGAGCTGGATGGTCACCGCGTCGGGCAGTCGCGAATCGTCCGCGGCCGCGAACAGAGAACTCTGGATGGTGCCGGACCCGAGCTTGGCCTCGTTGGACAGCGCAGCCTGCTCGGTGCGTGCGCGCAGGCCGATCGCGTCGCGCTCGATGGTGAGCCGCGTGAAATGCGTCGAGAACTGGGCAGCGCTCTCGGCGGGAGAGCGGGCGACGAGCCGGCTCAACCGGCCGTTGGTGGCGAGTGCCTGCACCATCTTCCCGGCGCGGCCTTCGAGCAGCGCACGAGCCGTGGCGTCGCGACGCAGGAAGGCGGCCGCCTCCGCATCGTCGATGCCGAGACGCTGGAGCAGCGTGTCGGCCGTGTCACTGCTGCGGGTGAGCTCGTTGCGGTAGAGCGCGACCGAGTGTGTTTCAAGTGCTTGCAACTGTGCGTCGAGCGCAAGCGGGGTGACGCTTTCCGTTAGAACCCGGCGTGGCAGGTCGGCTGCATCGGGGGCCATCGGCGCCACGCCGAAGGCGGTGACCGCCGAGCCCAGCAGCAATGTCACGACGGCTGCCGTGAGCCGGCGCGGATGGCGCTGCAACAGCGCGTCGGTGCGCTCGACGAGGCGAAGCAAGGAAGCAGAAGTGTTCAATCCCAACGATCCTGAAAAGCGAACTACCTGAGCGATCCCGCTGCCGAGGACGCATGTGGCAAGTCTGGCGTGGGCAGTCGACGATGCCGGGGGGTGTGCCCCTCTAGAATCCCATCACTCTGCAAACGCAACGATTGTATCGAGGGGCCATAGTGGCCCGGCGTAAAAACCCAAATCCTGCTCATGTCCGACCCTGCCGATCAGGTTAACGCCGCAAAATTCCCCGAACGGCCGGCTTCTGTCGCCAAGTTCCCCGTGACCGATGCAGTTCGGGCCGCCATGGCCATCAGCCTGCGGGGCTGCGACGAACTGCTGCCCCAGGAAGACTGGCTGCAGAAGCTGGCACGGTCGAATGCAACCGGCGTGCCACTGCGGATCAAGCTGGGGCTCGACCCGACGGCCCCCGACATCCATCTCGGCCACACCGTCGTCCTGAACAAGATGCGCCAGCTCCAGGATCTGGGGCACCAGGTGATCTTCCTGATCGGGGACTTCACCTCGATGATCGGCGACCCGTCCGGCCGCAATGCCACGCGGCCGCCGTTGACGCGCGAGCAGATCGAGTCGAACGCCCAGACCTACTATCGGCAGGCCAGCCTGGTCCTGGATCCGTCGAAGACCGAGATCCGCTACAACTCCGAATGGAGCGACCCGCTCGGCGCGCGCGGCATGATCCAGCTGGCGTCGCGCTACACGATCGCGCGGATGATGGAGCGCGACGACTTCACCAAGCGCTTCAAGGCCGGCGCGCCGATCTCGGTGCACGAGTTCCTCTACCCGCTGATGCAGGGCTACGACTCGGTGGCGCTGAAGTCGGACCTGGAGCTCGGCGGGACCGACCAGAAGTTCAACCTGCTGGTCGGCCGGCAACTGCAGGCCGAGTACGGGCAGGAGCCGCAGTGCATCCTGACCATGCCCCTGCTCGAAGGCCTGGATGGCGTCGAGAAGATGTCCAAGAGCAAGAACAACTACATCGGCATCACCGAGCCAGCCAACAGCATGTTCGCCAAGATGCTGTCCATCAGCGACGCGCTGATGTGGAGGTACTTCACCCTGCTCAGCTTCCGCTCCGAGGCCGAGATCGCCGCGCTGAAGGCCGAGGTCGATGCGGGCCGCAACCCGAAGGATGCCAAGGTGCTGCTGGCCAAGGAGGTCACCACGCGCTTCCACGATGCGGCGTCGGCCGAAGCCGCCGAGGCGGATTTCCAGAACCGTGCCAAGGGCGGTGTGCCCGACGAACTGCCCGACGTGGCGCTGGCCGGCGCACCGCTCGGGATCGGCACCTTGCTGAAGCAGGCCAACCTGGTGGCCTCAGGCAGCGAAGGGCTGCGGATGGTCGAGCAGGGGGGCGTGCGCATCGATGGCGTCGCCATCAGCGACAAGGGCTTGAAGCTCGAGGCCGGCACCTACGTCGTCCAGGTCGGCAAGCGCAAGTTCGCGCGCGTGACGCTGCGCTGAGCGCCCGCCGCGCGGGTCAGGCCCGCCTCAGGGGTCTGCGAAACGCAGCGTGGCTTCGAAGCCGTGTCCGCCGGCGACCGGCGACCTCAGCTCCAGCTGAGCTCCCGACTGCCGGGCGATCGTCTCGACCATCGCGAGCCCCAGGCCGCTGCCCTCGGCCGCTGATGTGCCGCGCTCGAAGGGGCGCACCAGCCGCGTCAGGCTGTCGGGCGGCACGCCGGGGCCGTCGTCTCGCACACTGATCGTGCCCGGTCCGGCCTGCACTGTGACCTGGGCGGCTGGGCCACCGTGCTTGAGTGCGTTGTCGATCAGGTTGCGCAGCGCGATGCCCAGGGCGTCGGTATCGGCCGCGACGATGACCACCGGCCCGGCCTCGACTCGCAGGCGCCCGCCGGGTCGTGCCTCGGGGAACTCGTCGGCCACCAGCGTGGCCAGCTGAGCCAGGTCGACCGGCTCGCGTTTCAACGCGACGCCCGATTCGACGCGCGCGATCTGCAGCAGGCGGCTGGCCAACGCAGCGAGTCGGTCAAGCTGCCGCACCAGCGCATCGGCACGCTCGGTCAGGCCGGCGTCACGCGCCTCCTGGGCCAGGCGTTGCGCCTGCGCGCGGGCGGCCGCGAGTGGGGTGCGCAGCTCGTGAGCGCCGGCAGCCGCGAACTGGCGTTCCGCCTGCAGCAACGCGCTCACCCGGGCGAGCAAGGCGTTCAAGGTCTCGACCAGCGGCCTCAGCTCACCCGGCAGGCCGTCGAGCGGCAGCGGCGACAGGTCGGCGCCTTCGCGCCGGGCCAGACCCGCGCGCAGCGGTTCCAGTCGTCGGAAGCCGCGTCGCAGCACCAGGTGCACCAGCAGCGCAGCGAGCGGGAGCAGGGCGAGCAAGGGCGTCAGCAGCCACAGTGCGGCCTGACCCAGCGCCTCATGGCGGACTTCCAGCGGCTCGGCAGCCACCGCCTGCCGGCTGCCGTCGTCACGGCGCTGCACCGACACGCGCCAATCGCCCTCGCTGCGTGTGCCCTTGCGGCGCAGGTCAGCCAGCGGGGTGAGCGGCGCTTCGGCCGAGCGCCACAGCAGGCGGCCATCGCGGTCGAAGATCTGCAGGCGCGCGTGCTCGTCGTCATCGTCGCCCTGTGGCGCTTCAGGGGCCGCGTCGCTGCGCAGCGGCAGGCTCAGCGCGCGCTCCGCGGTGTCTTCCAGGGCATCGTCGAGCACGTCGTGCAGCTCGTGCTGCTGGCCGACCAGCGCCGTCACCGCACCGACCAGCCACAGCACCGCGAGCGCCAGCAGCAGCTGACGCCGCAGCCGCTGCTCCAGGCGCCACGGCGGCGACGGGGGGGCGCCCGGTTCAGGCTTCAAGCCGGTATCCCAGGCCGCGATGGGTGCTGATCAACGTGGCGCCCAGCTTGCGGCGCAGCCGGCTCACGATGACCTCGAGCGAGTTGCTCTCCACCTCGTCGCGGCCGGCCTGTGCGTGCAGGGCCTGCTCCAGCTCGGCCCGGCTCCAGATGCGCCCCGGGCGGCTCGCCAGCCGTCCCAGCAGCGCCCATTCCATCGCGGTCAGCGTGACCGGATCGCCGTCGCGCAGCGCGCGCTTGGCCTCGAAGTCCAGCGAGGTGGCCTGGGCGCGCACGGCCTGCGGATCGGTCACACCGCTGCGGCGGGCAACGGCGTCGATGCGTGCCAGCATCTCCTCGAGGTCGAAGGGCTTGACCAGGTAGTCATCAGCGCCGGCCTGCAGGCCGCGGATGCGATCGCTGACCTGGTCGCGCGCCGTCAGCACGATCGCCGGGCGCCGCTCGCCGCCAGCGCGCAGGCGGCGCAACAGGTCGAGCGCCTCGCCGTCGGGCAGTTGCAGGTCGAGCAGCACCAGTTCGATGGCGGGATCGCCGCGCATCGCGGCCTCGGCCTGGGCGCACAGCTTCATCCACGTGACGGTGTGGCCCTGGGCTTCGAGGTGGTCGACCACCGCCTGGCCGAGATCGATGTCGTCTTCGAGGAGCAGCAGTTGCATGGCGTTGGACATGGATTCTGCAGCCTGACGGCGTTGCCTGAACCAGGGCTGAACGGGGACCGCGCCGCGTTCAGCTTCGGTTCACGGGTGGCGCGCAGCATGCCTGCCATGGGGTCGCGCTGGCGGCCTGCCGATTTCCAACCCCTCGAAAGGAGCTTCGATGAACAGACTCTCCCTGTCGCTGGCCGCCGTGGCGGCTGCCGCCCTTCTGGCGAGCGCACCGGCGCACGCCGGCAGCAAGGATCTTTGCGGTGCCGGACCGCGCGATCAATGGCGACCGATGGCCGAGCTCGAACAGCAGCTCAACGGCCAGGGCTGGCGCATCGAGAAGATCGAGGTCGACGACGGCTGCTATGAAGTCGAAGCGCTCGACAAGGACGGCTGGAAGGTCGAGGCCTATTTCCATCCGAAGACGCTGCAGCGCCTGCAGCCTGGCCGCCATGGGCATTGACGCGACCGCGGACATCGGCGCGACCCACCCCGCGGGCTTCCGGCGAACTCACGTGTTTGCCGCCGTGCTGCTGCACGGCGCACTGGCTGCGGTGCTGGCCGTGGCCTGGCTGGGGGCCGAAGCGCACCCCGGATCGCACGCCGAGCTGGGGCTGGCTGCCGCTGGCGTCTTCGGGTTGTGGCTGGTGACCGCCGGCGTGCTAGGCGTGGTGCGCGCCGCCCGTCGGGCGTCGCGTCCGGCCTGGCAGCCGGTGCGCACTGCGTTGCGCTGGGGGCTGGTGCTGGCGGTGTCGCTGGTCGCTGCCAGTGGCGTCCTGCTGGGCGACGCGACCTGGGGGGATCGCAGCATCGTCGGTGACGTGCACGAGGCGATGGCCGCCGCGCTGCCCGGGCTGCTGGGGCTGCACGCCGTCAGCGAACTGTTGCTGCACTGGCGCGGACGGCAGCCGTAGCGAGCGGCGACCACCGACCGCTCGGCCGACGACAATCGGTGCATGTCGGTCAGCACCTACCTCAAGCTCTCGATCGCCGTTGCACTGGCCACCATCGCGCTGAAGGCGGGCGCTTGGTGGTTCACCGACTCGGTGAGCCTGCTGTCGGATGCGCTGGAGTCGCTGGTCAACCTGGCCGGCGCCATGTTTGCGCTGCTGATGGTCACGGTGGCCCGTCGGCCGGCTGACGATGACCATCCCTATGGTCACCACAAGGCAGAGTACTTCTCCAGCGGCTTCGAAGGGGTGCTGATCCTTGCGGCGGCGCTCGGCATCATCTGGGCGGCGGTGCACCGCGTCCTGGACCCCCAGCCGATCGATGCGATCGGCCTCGGCATCGCGCTGTCGGTGGTGGGTTCGGCGATGAACGGGGCGCTCGCCTGGGCCATGTTCCGCAAGGCCCGCGAGCACCGCTCGATGGCGCTGGAGGCCGATGCGCGCCATTTGATCACGGACGTCTGGACCTCGGCCGGTGTGGTGGTCGCGCTGGTGGCCGTGCAGTGGACCGGCTGGCTGTGGCTCGACCCGGCGATGGCCATCCTGGTGGCACTCAACATCCTGCGCGAAGGGACGTCGCTGGTGCGCCGCTCGGCGGATGGCCTGATGGACCAGGCGCTCGAGCCGGAGGTGCTGCACGACATCGAGGGCGTGCTCGAAGGCTTCCGACATCACACCATCCGGTTCGACCACGTCTCAACCCGGCGTGCCGGGCAGCGGCGCTTCGTCGACCTGCACATGCACATGCCGGCCAGCTGGACGCTGGGCCGGGCTGCAGCGCTGCGCACTTCGGTCGAGCAGGCGCTGATGAGCGCGGTGCCGGGCCTGCGCGCCACCATCCAGCTGCTGCCGAGCGATGTCGAGGCGCATTTCGACGACGAACGGGACTTGCTGTGATCGCGCTGCTGTAGCGCGTCAGCCAGTTCATGCTGGCGATCGATTGCGCGGGCGGCAACCATGACAAACTGAGACCATGACGCACTGCCTGTACTTCCCTTGCCGTCGCCGCGAGCACTGTGATCCGGTGGTGACGACGTGGGCCCTTTCGAGGAGGGCCGCGTGACCGCTCTGCGCCGTCTGCTCAACAGCATCGATCGTCGGCTCGATCGCAACAGCCTGCACGAGCCACTGACCCGAAGCGAGCGTCCGCCCGGCGGCGGCGTGCCCTGCCTCGTCTCGCACGCGCTGGAGCAGGCTGTGAAGACGGCCCACCAGTTCGATCCCGACGCGCGGCTGAAGCATGTGCTGGCGCCCCAGGGCGTGGCCCGGGACGGCGCGGCCCGGCGCTGGGAGTTCGTGTTCGATCTGCCGCAGCGGCGCGCCAAGTTGCTGAGCCAGTGGTATCTCGACGGCGACCCGAAGTTCGGCCGCTTCGGACGCGAGTGCTTCGACGCGTCGCTGCGGCCTTTCCCGCCGCCGGAGAGCCCACTGGCGCAGGCGGTGGCGCAGGGCCGGCTGCCGTATTCGCAATGCGCCGCGGCCTGGCGCGAGGAACGGCGGCGCACGCCCGACCTGCCGCTCGGGCTGCGCGACTCCGATGCTGTGATGGGCGACCTGCTGCGCCTGGGACTGCAGGCCGACGCGGGCGGCTGGGTGCTGCGCAACGCGCTGCTGCAGCCGGGCGGGCATGTGTGGCTGGCGCAGGTCGGTGACACGAGCCTGCATTGCCGATTCAGCTGAGCGCCGACGCAAAAAAGCCACTCCGAAGAGTGGCTTGCTGGTTCGGCCTTCGTGGCCGCGGGTCTTGCCTCAGTCGGCGTACTGGCCGGCCGCCTTGATGACAGGGCCCCACTTGTCGATCTCAGACGAGACCCACTTCTTGTGCTCGGCCGGGCTGGTACGTGCGTCGTTCACGACCACCGCGCCCAGCGCCTCTTCGCGCTTCAGGAAGTCGGCGTCATGCAGTGCGGTCTTCAGTGCGGCGTTGACCTTGTCGAGCACCGCCTTCGGCGTGCCCTTCGGCGCGTAGAGGCCATGCCAGATGCTGACGTTGAAACCCTTCATGCCCGACTCGTCGAGAGTGGGCAGCTTGGCCAGGGCCGGCGTCGTCAGGCGCTTGGGCGTGGTGACGGCATAGGCCTTCACCTTGCCGCCCTCGATCTGGGCGGTGGTGTTGGTGGTCTGGTCGCACATGATGTCGACCTGGCCGCCAATCAGGTCGGTCATCGCCGGGCCGGTGCCCTTGTAGGGCACGGTGGTCATGTCGGCCTTCAGCGTGGACTGGAACAGCAGGCCGCACAGGTGCGAGGCTGCGCCCAGGCCGGCGTTCGCGAGATTGACCTTGCCCTTGTTCGCGTCCAGCCACTTCAACAGTTCGGCGTAGTTCGCGGCCGGCAGCGTCGGCTTGCCGATCAGGGTCATCGGCACTTCGTTGATCAGGCCGAGGTACTCGAAGTCGTCGAGCGTCTTGTACTGCAGGTTGCGGTAGAGCGCCGGCGAGGTGGCCATGCCGATGTGGTGCAGCAGCAGCGTGTAGCCGTCGGGTGCGGCCTTCGCGACCTTGGCGGCACCCAGCGTTCCGCCCGCTCCGCCGACGTTCTCGATCACGATCGTCGCGCCGCCCAGCGGCTTGCGCACGGCTTCGGCGAAGTCGCGTGCCACCTTGTCGGTCGGGCCGCCGGCGGAGAACGGCACAACGATGGTGATCGGCTTCTCCGGGTACTCGGCCAGGGCGCCGGTCACGGCGAGGGCGGCGGCAGCGGTCAGCAGGATGCGCTTCATGCAGAACTCCTTGGGGGAAACGTCAAACGGTGAGCGATGCTAGAGGCTCGCGCGGCAGCAGCCATGCCGGAAACTACGTAAGCGACGCGGGGCCGACGGCGCGACCACGAGATGACGCAACTGTCGGCACGGGGAAAACCCCGAGCTGCCGTCGCTCAATCGTCGCGGTCGGCCCAGCGCGCGAGGCGCTGCTGGAGCGCTTCGCTGAAGCGCCGGACATCGGCGCTGTTGTGCAGTCGTGTCTCGTCCCATTGGGGCGACAGGGCCGGCATGCGCACGGTGCGCGCGCGGATCGTGCCGCCTTCCAGCTGGAGCTCCGCGATCGCGCGACCCTGCAGTTCGAAACGTCCCTCGCGCTCGACGAGCCGCCATTCGCGCAGGCGGCGCTTGAGCGCGGCGAGCGCCTCGTCGGCCTTGAACGCCGGCAGTGCGAAGAAGTCGTCGGTCATGGCAGGCTCCGCACGCCGAGGCGTCAGGGGTTGGAGACGCCCGAGGCCACGTGCCCCGACGGCACGTGGTGCGCCGCATTCTCGACGTGGCGGGTCTGGTCGTCGAAGAAGAAGTCGGGCTCGAACTCGCGCAGGAACTCGCCCTTCGGCAGGCCGCCGAGGAACATGGCCTCGTCGACCTCGATGTGCCAGTCCATCAGCGTGCGGATCGCGCGTTCGTGGGCGGGCGCGCTGCGGGCGGTGACCAGCGCGGTGCGCAGACGCATGCGCTCGGTGCTGGCCTGCTGCAGCTGCTGCAGGGCATGCAGCAAGGGCTTGAACGGCCCGGCGGCCAGCGGACTGGCAGCGCGATCGGCCTCGTGGCGCTGGAAGGCGTCGAGGCCGCCGCTCTGGAACACCTGCTCGGCCTCGTCGGAAAATAGCACGGCGTCGCCGTCGAAGGCGATGCGCACCTCGTTCGGGTGCGCCTCCGAAGCGCGCGCCGCATGCGGCAGCACGCGCGCCGCCGGCACGCCGGCCTCGAGCGCCGAGCGCACGTCGGCGTCGTTCGCACTCAGGAACAGGTTGGCGTGCAGCGGCTTCAGGTAGCGCCACGGCGAACTGCCGCGCGTGAACACGCCGCGCTGGATCGGCAGGCCGTAGTGCTGGGCCGAGCGGAACACCCGCATGCCGGAGACCGGGTCGTTGCGCGACAGGATCACCACCTCGACGCGCGGCGCTTCAGGTGTGGTGAAGGCGAGCAGCTTGTGCACCAGCGAGAACGCGACGCCGGGACGCGCGGGCCGATCGAGCCGCTGCAGTTGCAGTTGCATGTAGGCGCGGTCGTCGTTGCCTTCGAAGATGGTGTTCTCTTCCTCGAAGTCGAACAGCGCGCGAGAGGAGATGGCCACGACCAACTGGCCGGCAAGGGAAACGGACATGCACCGATGCTAGCCGGGCGGCGTGCGCTGCGCCGCCCCGCAGCGAAGAGCGCTACTGCATGAAGCCGATGGCGGCCTTGCGTCCGTGCGCCTCCGGGAGATCGCGCGGCTCGACCACCGCACGGCCGGCGAGCTTGGCGTTGCCGAAGGCCGTCATCCAGGCGCGCCGCATCTCCCGTGGCGCCAGCTCAGCCATCGCATCGAGCACGTCGTCGCCGGGCTCTGGCGCGAAGCGGCTGCCCCAGTCATGGTCGGCGCGGATACTGCGGTACAGACGCGCCGCGATCGCGCGCGCCGCCGCGGCATCGGGCATCTGCACCTCGAACACGTTCATGCGGTTCAGGATGGGCTCGGGAATCGCCCGCGCATCGTTGGCGGTGGCGACCCAGATCACCTGGCTGGCGTCGATCGCGACCTCCGCGAACTCGTCGGTGAAGCTGCCGGCGGTGTCGTGCTCCAGCAGGCCGTACAGCGCGCCCAGCGGATCGTAGGCGTGCTCGCCGCCGGTCTTGTCGATCTCGTCCACCACCATCACCGGGTTGGCGTACTGGCCGTCGACCAGGGTCTCGAACACCTTGCCGGGCCGCGCGCCCTTCCACTGGCTGGAGGCGCCGCTGAGCACCCAGCCGGCGGTCAGGGAACTCATCGACAGGAAGCCCAGGCCGGTGCCGAGCAACTGCGCCATTTCACGGGCGAAATGGGTCTTGCCGACGCCCGGCGGGCCGAGTAGCAGCATCGGTGTGATCTCGAGCGCGTCGCGGCTGTCGTGGCACAGCGCCAACTGGCGCTTCACGTCGTCGAGCACGTCGTGGAAATTGGGCAGTTGCTCGTAGAGATGGTCCATCGCCGGCACTCCCGAGGGCTTGACCTGGAAGCGCTCCGCGCCCTTCTCGAGCATGCGCTCGTAGGTGGCACGCAGGCTCTCGTGTTCCTTGGGGGGCAGCTTCTCGAGCCGGCGCTCAACGTCGCCGAGGCGGTAGACGCTGCGCATGTGGGCGATCGGCAGGCCCGATCGCGGCAGCCCGGTCGGCACGGTCACGAGTTCTGTGGCGGTGGACGGCATTCAGATCCTCCAGACAACAACCCATTGAAACGCATTGCAGCAAAGCCTGACGCAAGCCAGCCCCGGATCAACGGGGCAAACCCCGAGCAGATCGCATGCAACCCACGTGCCGGGGGAGCGGAAGCGGGGTTCCGATGCTGCGTCGCAACAAGGTGCGTGCAAGCCGGTGCCGATCGGCATATAATGGTTTACCCTAGTGTGACGGTGACAGGCTAGACCTGTCGATCGACTGCTTCAGAAACGACGGTGACGGTGTCCTACGAGGCTGCCGTCGATCGACTGCTCGGTTAGAGGTTCGTCATGAAGACCCTGTTCCGCCCCCTGATTGCCCTGTCCCTGGTCGCTGCAACCGTGCTGCCCGTTCAGGCCGAAACGACCCTGCCGGTCGAGGATTTCGGTGTGTTCGTCGATCTGCCGACGGGTTTTGCCTACGTCAAGACGCCTTCGGGCTGGCACTTCGTGCGCCAGATCGAGGCGTCGCGCCTGTCCGACCTGCACCCCTCGACCTTCGTGTCGCTGAAGCAGGCGGGCACGCCGCTCAGCGACGCGAGCGCGCTGAACCAGCGCGCATCGTCGAAGGCGACCGTGCTCTGAGACGGCACACCGACGTCATTTGGTGATGAAGGCCGGCCCTGTGGGGCCGGCCTTTTTCATTTGACCCAGGTGTTGAGCTGGATGATCGGCAGCAGCACGGCCAGCACGATCAGCATCACCACGGCGCCCATCACCACGATCAGCAGGGGTTCGAGGATGGTGGCCAGCGCCAGCGCACGGCGCTGCACTTCGGTACCGAGCTGCGCGGCGGCCCGCTGCAGCATCACGGGCAGCTGGCCGGTCTGCTCGCCCAGGCGGGCAAACATTGCCAGCAGGCCGGGAAAGCGTCGCTTGCCGGCCAGGGCTGAGGCCAGCGGCGCGCCCTCGCGCACCTGGATCAATGCGGCCATGGCGTCGGCCCGCATGGCGCGGTTGCTCAGAGTTTCGGCGGCCGCCTGCAGGGCCTTCAGGATCGGTACTCCGGCGCCGGCCAGCATCGCCAGTGTGCCGGCGAAGCGTGCGGCGTTGTAGCCGCGGGACAGGCGCCCGATCAGCGGCAGCGTGAGCCAGAAGGCGTCGAAGCGCTCGCGGAAGACCTCGTTGCGACGCATGAACAGCAGCGTGCCCACGCCGCCGGCCACGCCGAGCAGGAGCAGCCAGCCCCAGCTGCGCAGGAAGGCGCTGATCGCCAGCATGGCGCTGGTGAGGAAGGGCAGGGTGCGCTTCCCGCCCGCGAACACGCTGGCCACCTGCGGCACGACGTAGGTGACCAGGAAGACCACGATCACGATCGCTACCAGGGACACGATGGCGGGGTAGAGCGCCGCGCCGATCAACTTGCTGCGCAGTTCCTGGCGCTCTTCCAGGTCGTCGGCGAGCTTCTCGAGCACCAGGCCCAGTTGGCCGGTCTGTTCGCCGGCGCCGACGACTGCCCGGTAGACGTCGTCGAATTCGCGCGGCGCATTGCCGAGCGCACGGGCGAACGGCGAACCGGCGTTGACCTCGGCGCGCAGGTGTGCCAGCAGTTCACGCTGGCGTGGGTCCTCGGCCTCGTCGGTCAGTGCGGTCAGCGCGCGTTCGAGCGGCAGGCCGGCGCTCACCAGGCCGGCCAGCTGGCGCGTCCAGATCACCAATCCGGTGCTGTTGAAGACTCGCCGGCCGAGCTGGAAGCTGCCCCTGTTCGCCGCCTGTCCCAGAACCGGCTTCACGTCCAGCGGCACCAGCTGCTGCTGCCGCAGCTGGGCCCGCGCCGCGCGGGCGTTGTCGGCCTCCAGCAGGCCGCTCTTGGGCTTGCCGGCAGCGTCGAGGGCTTCGAATTTGTAAGCGGGCATAGAGCGCGGAGCGAAGGCCGAGAGGCTCCGTTTACGGGGATCGGCCAGCGCAGCGATCGGCGAGCGGCGCGGACTCAATGCCCGCGTCGCGAGAGCGCTCGAACCACCCCGGACCGCCCATCATTCCCTCGTCACCCTCAACAGCTCTTCCAGCGATGTCACCCCGCTCTCCACCAACCGCTCGCCGTCTTCGCGCATCGTCTTCATGCCGCCCCGTTCCGCGGCGACGAACAATTGCGACTCGGCGGCACGGCTGTGGATCAGGCTCTGCAGGGCGCTGTCGGCGACCATCAATTCGTAGACGCCGGTGCGACCCTTGTAGCCGGTGCTGCCGCAGGTGGGGCAGCCGACTGGGTGCCAGCGCCCCTTGTCGTCCTGCTTCTTGCAGTCCGGGCAGAGCTTGCGCACCAGCCGCTGCGCCAGCACACCGAGCAGCGAGCTGCTGAGCAGGAAGGGCTCGACGCCCATGTCGGTCAGCCGCGTGACGGCGCTGGGCGCGTCGTTGGTGTGCAGCGTGGCGAGCACCAGGTGACCGGTCAGCGAGGCTTGGATCGCGATCTGCGCGGTCTCGAAGTCGCGGATCTCGCCGATCATGATGACGTCCGGGTCCTGGCGCAGGATCGCGCGCAGCGACTTGGCGAAGGTCAGGTCGATCTTCGGATTGACCTGCGTCTGCCCGATCCCCGGCAGCTCATACTCGATCGGGTCCTCGACCGTCAGCACGTTGGTCGTCTGCGTGTCGACCTGCCCGAGGCCGGCGTACAGCGTCGTGGTCTTGCCCGAGCCGGTCGGTCCCGTGACGAGCACGATGCCGTGAGGCTGCGCCGTGAGGCGCTTGAACTTGGTGAGCGTCTCGCCGCTCATGCCCAGCGACTCGAGCGTGAAGCGCGTGCTGTCGCCCTTGTCGAGCAGCCGCAGCACCGCACGTTCACCGTGCGCGCTGGGCAGCGTGGACACGCGCACGTCGATCGCCCGGCCACCGATGCGCAGCGAGATACGGCCGTCCTGCGGCAGGCGCTTCTCGGAGATGTCGAGCTCGGCCATGATCTTCAGGCGCGAGATCAGCGCTGCGTGCAGCGCCTTGTTCGGCTGCACCACCTCGCGCAGCGTGCCATCGACGCGGAAGCGCACTGCCGAGCTGCGCTCGTAGGGCTCGATGTGGATGTCGCTCGCGCCGTCCTTCGCGGCCTGCGTCAGCAGCGCGTTGAGCATGCGGATGATGGGCGCGTCGTTGGCGGCCTCGAGCAGGTCCTCGACCGCCGGCAGGTCCTGCATCAGGCGCGACAGGTCGACGCCGCTCTCGACTTCCCCGATCACCGCGGCGGCGCTCGATTCGCCGCCGGCATAGACACTGGCGATGCGTTGCGACAGTGCGGCCGGCGCTTCGCGTTCGAGGGCGTCGACGGCATAGAGGCGCAGCACCTCGCTCAACACGGACGGCGAGACGGCATCGCCGGCCCACAGCACGAGCTGGCTGCCGTTGTCCTCGAGCAGCAGCGAGTGAGCCTTCGCGTAGGCGTAGGGCAGCGGGTGGCGGGTGGCCATGCCGGAACGCTCAGTTCTGCAGCGGCGGCGAGGCCGGCGGCGTGGGCGCGGGTTGCATCGGTTCACCCGGCGGCGGACGCAGCGGTGGCAGCACCGGGGTGTCGAAGTTCGGCAGCAGCACGCGCGATTCGGGCTGGCTGTTCTGCTGCTGGGCGCGGATCAGATCGTAGCGGTCGAGCGACAGCGCATTGCTGCTCTCGGCGCTGCGCATCACCTGCGGGCGGAGGAAGACCATCAGGTTGCTCTTCGTGCGGGTGCGGTTGTCGCTGCGAAACAGCGCGCCGATGCCGGGCAGTCGGCCCAGGCCGGGCACGCGGCTGGAGTTGTCCTGGAACTGATCCTGTATCAAGCCGCCCATGACCAGGATATCGCCGTCGTTCACCACCACCGTCGACTCGATCGAGCGCTTGTTGGTCACCAGCCCTGCGGTGGCGTCGGCCACGCCTTGCGAGACGTTCTGGTTCACGACGCTCGACGCTTCCTGGTAGATCGTCATGCGCACGGTGCCGTTCTCGCCGATCTGGGGTTTCACGCGCAGCGTGATACCGACGTCCCTGCGTTCGATGGTCTGGAACGGATTGGTCGCACCGCTGCCGGTCCCCGTGCTCGTGAACGAGCCGGTGACGAAAGGCACGTTCTGGCCGACGACGATCTTGGCTTCCTCGTTGTCCAGCGTGACGAGGTTCGGCGTCGAGAGGATGTTGCCGTCGGCGTTGGTCTCCAGGAAGCGCGCCAGCGCACCCAGCGTGTAGACACCTGCGAAGCGGCGGATGACGCCGAGATTCAGGCCTGCCGAGGGCAGGTTGCCGCTGACGGCGGTGCCGCCCTGGGCCGCGGCGATCGACAGGTTGATGATGTTGTCGCCGCCGGTCCCGAAATTGGTGCCGCCTATCAGGCCGGTCTTGTCGCCGTCCTTGCCGATCAGTCCTTGCCACTGGATGCCGGCGTCTGCCGCCTTGGTGGCGTTGACCTCCACCAGCATCGTCTCGACGTAGACCTGGGCGCGGCGCGCATCGAGCTGGTCGATCACCGAGCGCAGCTGGCGGTACAGCGGTTCGGCCGCGGTGATGATCAGCGCATTGGTGGCCGGATCGGCCTGGATGAAGCCGCCGGTCGACGGTTGGGCAGCGCCGCTGACGGGGTTGGTCGTCTGCGGTGCAGCACCGGTGCCCGAGGTCTGGTTGCCGAGCTGGGCATTCGCCTGGTTGGACAGGTTCGTGACCGGACTCGCCGTACCGCCGACCGAGCTGCCGCTGCTGCTGCTGGTGTTGCTGGTGAAGGCCGCGCGCAGCACCTGGGCCAGACGCGTCGCATCGGCGTTCTTCAGGTAGACCACGTAGATGTTGCTGCCGCCGACGCCCGCGGCGCCGGGCTGGTCGAGCTTGCCGACCAGCGAGCGCACCTGGGCCAGCTTGGCCGGGTTGGCGGCGCGCACCAGTAGCGCGTTGGTGCGGGCGTCGGCGATCACCGACAGTGCGCCGCCGCTGGCCGCGGTCGCCGGGGCGCCCGCCGTTGCCGCTGACGCGTCCGACAGGCGCTGCACCAGCACCGCGATGTCGGAGGCGACCGCATGCTGCAGTGGGATCACCTCGACATCGGTCCCCGCCGGCACGTCCACCGTCGCGATCACCTTGGCGATGCGCTGCAGGTTGTCGGCGTAGTCGGTGATCACCAGCGAGTTGTTGCCGGGATTGGCGTTGATGGTGTTGTTCGGGCTGATCAGCGGGCGCAGCACGGCCACCAGGTTGTTGGCGTTCTCGTGGTTGAGCCGGAAGATCTGCGTGATGATCTGATCGCCCTGGCGCGTGACGTTGCCGACCGACACGGTGCCGGTCTGTAGCTTGGCGTCGGCCTCGGGCACCACCTTCAGCAGGCCGGCGACTTCGACCACCGTGAAGCCCAGACCGCGCAGCGCGGCCAGGAAGTTCAGGTAGGCCTCGCGCGGCGACAGGGGCTGCTCGCTGTACAGCGTGATCTGGCCCTTCACGCGGGGATCGATCACGATCTGCCGTTCCAGGATCGCGCCAATGGCCCGCGCCACGCCCTCGATCTCGGCATTGACGAAATTCAGCGTTACCGGTTCGCGCGTCTTGGTCTTCTGCGCCAGGGCCGGCGGCGCGAGGCTGCCGAGCGTGACGCTGACCGCACAGGCCGCAGCCAGCGCGCGCAGCGCCGTGGCGCGGCGGGCGGGCCTCGGTGAAGTGGTCAGGCTCATGATCATCCGATCGAAATGACGGACCGCGCGCCGTCGCGCCGCCCGATGATGTTCAGCAGGTTCGTCAGCGCCGGCTGGTCGGCCTCTGCAGCGCTCGCCTCACCGCGGAAACGCAGGCCCCCGGCACCCAGCGTGCCTTGCCCCGACAGCTGCAATGCGCCCTGTGTGGTGCTCAAGGTCAGTTGTGCGGTCCCGGAATTGCCGGGATCGCCCGCGACCTCGAGACGGTAACTGCCCAGCCGTTCCAGTGTCGACACCCGGGATGCGGCATTTGCCACTTCCAGTGCCGCCTGGCCGGTCATGCGCCAGCGCCCCTGCACCGTCTGCAGGCTGATACCGGGCGAACTCAGGCGCAGGACGCCGCCGAGTTGCAGCGTGTTCCAGGGCGTGCCCAGGCCGACCAGCCACTCGGCCGGCCATTGGCCGATCCAGGCGGGCGATCCCTGCAGGGTCGCCGTGACGGTGCCGAAGCCCGGGGTGAGCCGCACGCTCGGGCGGCCGTTCAGGCAGCAGGCGTGCTCCAGTTGGAGCGAGAGCGCCAGGCCGGCCGGCCGGAGGGTCCATTGCAGCCGGCCCGGCAGCGAGCGGGCACCCCGGCTGTCCGTGCCGCCGCTCAATACCGCGACGGCACTGCCTTGCCACAGGCTGCCGCGCGCGTCGGCCAGCAACACGTGTCCGGCGCTGGCGCGCTCCACCCAGGCGGCGAACCAGGCGGCCGGCGCAAAGGCGATGACGCCGAGCAGGCCCCCGAGCACCGCTCCCCAAAGGGCCCAGCGCCGCCCTGCGTGGCGAGCGCGTTCCCAGCGCAGCCCCTCGTAGGTGGACTCGCCCCATTCACTCACCCGCGACGCGGCCCCGGCCTCCCGCGGCCGGCGCAGGAGGGACACGCGCCAGGTCGACGGACGCCATTGGGAAGCTGAGAAGGAGCGGGCCATGGGCTGCGTGCGCGTGCAAGTGCGTGTCGGTCAGCCCGGTCGCGGCAACGTGAGCAGCACGCTGCCGCTGTAACCGTTGGGGCCGTGCGAGAGCTTGGCTTCGTCGGGGCGCGCGCGGGCGGCGCTGCGCACCTCTCCCAGCCACGCGGCCAGAGCCTCGCCGGGGACGCCGCTGAGGGTGAGGGTGGCGCGGTCACCCTGCAGCGTGAGTCGTGCGTTGGTCCCCAGTCGCTCAGTGGCGCCGCGCAGCGCGGCCTCCGCCTGGGCCGGCTTGACGGTGGGCAGCTTGCGCAGTTCCTGGCTTTCGGCCGCTTGCCGCTGCATCTGCTGCAACTGGAACTCGACCGCGTCGATCTGAGCGGGCGTGTCGCGCAGGCTGCGCCAGGCCGGCTGCACGCCCAGCATCCAGACGAGCGCTACGCCGACCGCGATTGCAGCTGCAGTGATGAGCCGGCGTTCACGCCGCGCCATGCGGCGCCAGCGCGCTCGCCATTGCTCGCTGATCGTGGCCAGGGCCGGCGGCAGTGCCGTCTTCATGTGCGGGGGCCTGCAGCGACGGCCGTCACGCGGCGCAGGGTCACGCGGTCATCGACGGCTTCGACTTGCCAGCCGCTCGGTGCCAGGATGTCGCGGAAGGCCCCGACCTGCTGCTCGGTCCAGCCGGGCGTGGCCAGCGTCAGCAGGCCGTTCTCGTAGCCGAGTGTCTGCACCGGTTGCTGGGCCGGCCAGGCGCTGGCCGCAGCCTGCAGCGCAGACTCCAGATCCGCTTCGCCGGGGCGGCCGGCGGCCGCCCGCAAGGCATCGGTTTCTCTCTGCATCTGGACTGGTGCGTCAAGCACGGCGCGGACCTGCGGATGTGTGTCGCGCAGAAGCGAGGTCATGGCCAGGCGCCTGGCTTCGAGCGCGTCGCGCTGCTGCCACGCGGCGACGTTCAGGCCGATCAACTGCACGATGACCAGCGCGGCCAGTCCGAGACGGACCGGCTGCCACGCCGAACTGCGGAAGCGTCGCAAGCCCTCCCGCAGGGCGTTCAGGCCGCGGTGGCGCGGTGCCAGACTGAACTGCCGCAGGTTCCAGAGCGAGCGAGCCGCCTGCAAGGCATGTTCGGCAGCCGACTGGACCCGCACCGTGCTGCCAAGCCAACGCTCGGCCGGCGCGGCGACCGCCGGGGTAGCGGTGAAACGCACATCGGAGGGCAGCGGTTGCGGCAGCAGGGCCCTCGCCAGCCCGCCCTGCAGCGGCCAGCTGGCCACGCCGTCGGCATGGGCCCAGGTGAGCACGAGCGAGAGCCCCCCGATGCCGTCGGCACCGCTTTCGTGGGTGGCCGTGAAGTGCCCGTTCGGTGGCGTATCCGGCCATGCCGCCGGCACGACACGATCGACTCGCAGCCCGGCGGCTTCCAGCGTGGCGATCTCGCCGGCCAGCCAGGCGCGGTCGGTCACGGCCACCCAGACCCGCTCGCCGCCCTTGGCACCGGGCGCAAGCGCCAGGTGCAGCTGGCCAGCGTCTTCGAGCAGGGCTTCTTCCAGCACGCCGGCCAGCGCGGCACCGAGGCGGGCCGTTGGGGCCTTGGGACACAGGATGTGGTGCCAGCTGACATCGGTGGCGGCGAGCATCGCCACCACCTGGTCGGCCTTGGGCAGCAGTGCGGGCGCCGCCTGGCCCTCGCGGTCGACCGTCAACCCGTCGATGCTGAACGCGTAGGCGAACTCCGCCATGGTCCGCGGGGCGGGCGCTGAGGCGCCGCTGCGCAGGCGCGGACGCGGCGGAATGGAGACGACGAGCGTTGTCATGGGGCCAGGGGTGCGCGGAGATTGTAGGTGTGGCTCGGCGGCGACAGCCGGGATTCGGGACGGGGGAGCGGTTTCCGGATGTGTGCGCGTCCTCTCTATCGCCCAAGGCTCTCGACCGACGCAACCCGATCGCGCCGCAGGGTCACGATATCCAGGTTGCGGCGCTCGACCAGCGCCCGTTCCTCCACGCTGCGGTCCTGCAGGCGCAGCCGGCCGCGCACCTCGAAGAAGGACGATGTCACCGAAACCCGCTCGGTGGCGGCACTCACGCCCTGCGGCAGCAGCGCGTCGAGCTCCGCCACATTGCGGAACGGATTGCGCTGCCGTGCCTGGATCAGCCGGTCGGCGCTGGCCAGGTCCAGCCCCTCGATCACCGCCGCCAGAACTTCCTTGGGCGCGGTGTTGGCGTTCACGGTGGTGCGCACCGGCAGCAGCGAGACGTAAGGCGTCAACAGCGCCAGGGTCTCGGTATCGAGTCCGATCCAGGCGAGTTGCTCGATGCGCTCCGGCATCAGAGGTGGATCTGTGCCGAGTTCCGCGCCGCTCGGCTGACCGCTGGCGAGCGTGGCGGCGCGCAGCCCCCGCACGATCATCGGAGCGAGATCGGAGCGCGCGCCCACGGCATCGAGCAGGCGCTGGAGCACGCGTTCCTCGGCGGCACCCGCCGTCCCGGAACCGGCGTCGACCAGGTTGCGCAGGTTGTAGCGGGACTGTGCGTCGGTGATGGAGCCGGACAGGAAAGCCTCTGGCGCGTCATCGGTGTTGTCGCGATCGACGGCCAGGAAGGTCGAGAGCTGGGCTTCGGCCAGCGGCACTGCCCAGGGCTCGCCCAAGTGGTCGGCGCCGCCGGTGCGCGCGTCTTCCCGGAGGATCAGGCGCGCCCAGTCGACCGCACCGTTCAGGATCCACAGGGCCTGCGCACGCGCGCGCTCGGCCACTTCCACCTGCACCGCGCGCCATTGCTGCCAGACCATGGCGCTGGCCAATGTGGCCACCAGCGTGACGATGACCATGGCGGTCAGCAGGGCGGCACCGCGCTGACGGTTCGCGCGTCGACCGGCAAGGCGGCGGCATCTGGAAAGAATCGAAGTCATGAGCCCTGCGGGGACAGGCGCAGGTCGCGGGTCAGGGCACCGACCCGGCCGCTGCCCTCGGTGAAGGCAAGGACCAGGCGCACGCCACCCGGCAGCGCCTGTCGCGTTACCAGCGTCGGCGTTGCAGCGGTCGCCGGCGCGGCATCCCCGCTCGATTGGGCGTTGGTCCAGGCGTTGCCACGCCAGTAATAGAGCTGCCAGTTGGCGACGCCGCTCAATGCGCGCAACTGTTCGGCTTCATTGCCGAGCAGTTGCTGCGACTGCAGCCAGGCCTCGCGCAAGGCCGCGCCGTGCGTCACCGCCGGGCTGGCCCAGCGCGTCCAGCTGTCCCCACGCAAAGACCACACAACCAACTGCAGGCCGGCCGCATGACGCCGCGTCAGCCGCAGGCTCGCGCCATCGAACTGCAGGGCCGGAACGAGGCCGCTGTCCTGGACTTCGGCCAGATCGGCCTCCCACTGCGCGATCACCGACTGCAGCCGCAGCTGCTGCTCGAGCCGCTGGGCGCTGATGTCGCGCGAGCGCACGATGGCGTCGATGCCCTGCCAGGACATGGCGGCGACGATGGCCATGATCAGCAGCGCCACCAGCACCTCGACCAGCGTGAAGCCGGACTGACCGCAAAGACGGGGGCGAGCACGCATCGTCAGTACCTCGACAGCACCGTCGACAAGGTCAGGATCGTCTGTCCGCCGGGCGTGAGGACCACGGCGTCGGCGCGCCGGAAGTTGGGGTTCGGCGTCGGGCGGATCACCATCTTGCCCGGGTAGACCACACCGAGCTGCTCGCAATAGAACTCGCTGTCGCCGACCCCCGGGAACTGCTTCATGAGCTTGAAGGCGGTGAGCTGGTTGTCGGCACACCATTCGGCCACCGTCACGTCGGTGAGGCGCTGAGCGTTGTCGGTCAGCGCCCCAGCGGCCTTGAGCCCGGCCCCCAGCGTGACCGCCACAATGGCCAGCGCCACCAGCACCTCGATCAAGGTCATGCCGCGAACGTTGCGGCCGGAGGAGCAGTGTGCCCGGAACTCAGCGCGCGACATTCGGGGAGGCCTCGTCGACGACGACAGCGAACGGCCCGAAGCCGTCGGTCGCGAGCGCCACGGTCTGGGCCTCGAGGCGCAGCACGATGCGCTGGGCCCCGATCACCGGCTCGGGCCCCAGCACCGCCGCCTGCATCAGGCCCCGGCCGTTCCGCACTTCTGCGCTGATACCGGCCGGCGCCAGCCAGCGGCTCGGCAGGGCCAGTTCGCTGGGCAGCCCGACGAAACGGAAACCGGTCTCGGAGGGCACCCACAACACCGCCACGCCAGCGGCCCGCGCCTCGGCTCGCGCTGCTTCGAGCAGGGCGCCCAGCCGGGCGGCCTCGCGCTCGAGCTGGGTGGCGGCCGGGTCGCGCAGCGCCAGCGAGGCAACGGCCGAAACGATGGCAACCAGGCTCACGACAATGAGCAGTTCGATCAGCGTGAAGCCGCGCGACCGGCCGGTCGCGTGACGCAGGCCCGTTCGGCCGCTGGCCGTGAGCCCGCTCATGTCATTGCCAGGAACCGATGTCCGCGTCCTTGCCTTCGCCGCCGGCCCGGCCATCTGCGCCGAAGCTGAACACGTCGACCTCGCCCTTCACGCCGGGATTCGCGAACTGGTAGGCGTTCCCCCACGGGTCGTTGGGCAGCTTGTCGAGATAGGGCTTCCAGTTGGGCGGCACCGGGCTGGCGCTCGGCTTGGCGACGAGAGCCTGCAGGCCCTGCTCGCCGGTCGGGTAGCGCTGGTTGTCGAGGCGGTACAGCTTGAGCGACTGCATGAGGTTGTTCACGTCGGTGCGCGCTGCGGTGACCCGTGCGTCGTCGGCCCGATCGAGCACATTGGGCACGATCAGCGCGGCCAGCACGCCGATGATCACGAGCACGACCATCAGTTCGATCAGCGTGAAGCCGCGCGCGGAGCGCAGCGACGAGTTCAATGCGGAGGAATTGGGCATCTGGGTTTGGGGGACGGGGTGCACCGTCGCGGGGCGATGATTCGCTTCCATCATAATCTTCAGCCATGCCAGCCCGTATTGCTGCGTTCGTCGTCTGGGCCGCCGTCGCGGCCTGCGTGGCCTTCTGGGGCCTGCGCATCCTCGTGACGCCGCGGCCGGCACCGAGTCAGACGCAGCCGGTGTCCGCGACCGACAGCCTGCGCGGCGACGTGACGCGGCTGTTCGCCGCGGCCGTGCCAACGGCGGCGACCCCGGTGACCGAGCCGGGACTCGCCAGCCGCTTCAAGCTGATCGGCGTCATGGCACCGAAGGACGGCGAACGTGGGCACGATCAGGGCATTGCGCTGATCGCCGTCGACGAGAAACCGCCCCGTGCCTACCGGGTCGGCGCGCGCATCGACAATGCGCTGGTGCTGCAGTCGGTGGCGCGGCGCAGCGCCACCATCGGCCCCTCCCAGGGAGCTCCTGCCGTTCAACTCGATCTGCCGCCACTGCCGTTGCCCGCCACCGGCAGCCTGCCACCGGCCGCCGGCCTGCTCCAGGCGCCACCGGCGGCCGAGCCCGCAACGGCGGTGCCGATGGCCCCGGCCGGTCCACCGCGGGCCCCGATCAATCGCCAGTGAGCCCGCGCTGACTGACGGACTCGCAGGGCTTCAGGGTCGCGTGCTGGAGCCGAAATCAGCTTCGACTGGCGTGTCGAGTGTGGGGAGGGTGGTCGTCGAGGGCAGCGTCGGGCCTGCATCCTCGCCTTCGGCCACTTGCGTCAGCAGTGCGGCCGCGCTGTGCACCAGCGGCCAAGCCAGCGTGGATCCTGTTCCGTCGGTGCTTTCCATGCCGAGCTCGAGCAGAGCGCTGGCGCGGAACAGGTTGAGCGCATGGTCCAGGCCGCGGTGGCCGTGGCTGCGGCAGAACACGACGTAGTCGGTCACCGGCGCCGAGATGCGGGCGGCCACCAGCAGGGCTGCGCACGCTGGCAGGCCATCGACCATGATCAGGTGCCGCTTGCTGGCCGCGACCAGCATCGCGCCGACCATCGTCGCCACCTCGAAGCCTCCGAAGGCGGCCAGCACCTCGACCGGATCGGTCACGTCGCGGTGGCGACCCTGAGTGCTCTGCAGCACCACCATCGTCTGCGCCAGCGCGTCGGGCGGCATGTCGGGGCCGGAGATGGTCAGGTCCCGCAGCGGGATGTCCGCCAGCCGCGACAGCACCAGCGACGCGCTCTCGTGGGCTCCGACACCGATGCCGGCGCAGGCCAGGACATTGCCGCTGAGCGAGTCGGCGATCTCCATGCCGGCGCGGATCGCGGCGTGCGCCTGGTCGATCGACATCGCCGGGCCGGACCGCGCACTGCGGGTGCCGAAACCGATCTTGCGCTGGAGCAGGCTGGGGTAGGGGCTCATCGTCTCGGCCAGGCCGGCATCGACGACCGTGAGGCCCATGCCCTGGATGAACGAGAACACGGCCATCGGCAGCCGTCCGGCGAGCAGGTGCGTGACCTGCTGCGACGTCGAATCGCCGCGCGTCGACAGTCCGTCGACGACCAGCCCGTGATCGCCGGCGAACACCACCAGCTGCGGGCTTTTCAGCCGGGGCTTCAGCGAGTTCTGGATCAGTCCCAGCCGCACCGCCAAGGGTTCGAGTTCGCCCAGGCTGCCGGCCGTCTCGGCACGGTGCTGCAGCTTCTGCCGCAGCGCATCTTCGAGCCGTGGATGGGCGGTGGGAGCAATGAGGGAGCGCTGGACGGACATGGCGGCGTGGTGGGTTGGTGCCGTGAGATTGTGAGCCCTGCGCCGATGTCGGGACAATCGCAGAGGATGACGGTCGGGCTCACCGTTGCCAAGAAGACCCCGTTGCCGTCGAGTCAGCGCAGGAAGAGCTGGTAGACCGGGTTGTCGGTCTCCTCGACGCAGGGGTAATCCAGTGTGGACAGGAACTCACGCAGTGCGCGCTGCGCGCCGCGGGGAATCTGCAGGCCGACAAGAATGCGGCCGTAATCGGCGCCCTGGTTCCTGTAATGGAACAGGCTGATGTTCCAGTCAGGGTGCATGCGGGTCAGGAAGCGCATCAGCGCTCCCGGACGCTCCGGGAAGACGAACCGGAACAGCCGCTCCTCGCGGGCCAGTTCGGAGCGGCCGCCGACCATGTGGCGGATATGGGTCTTGGCCAGTTCGTCGTGTGTCAGATCGACCGTCGCGAAGCCCTGCTTCTCGAACCGCTCGGCAATGCGGGCCGATTCGCCATGTTCCCGCGTGGACAGGCCCACGAACACCTGCGCGGTCTGCGCGTCCGAGATGCGGTAGTTGAACTCCGTGACGCTGCGCGGGCCGAGCAACTCGCAGAAGCGCTTGAAGGAACCCCGTTCCTCCGGGATCGTGACGGCGAACAGCGCCTCGCGCTCCTCGCCCACTTCGGCCCGCTCGGCAACGAAGCGCAATCGGTCGAAGTTCATGTTGGCGCCGCAGGTGATCGCCACGAAGGTCTTGCCCTTGCAGCCGGTGCGTGCCGTGTACTGTTTGATGGCCGCCACGCCCAGCGCGCCGGCCGGCTCCAGGATCGAGCGGGTGTCCTGGAACACATCCTTGATCGCCGCGCAGACGGCGTCCGTGTCGACGACCTCGAAGTCATCGACCAGTTGCTTCGTGAGGCGGAAGGTTTCCTCGCCCACCAGCTTGACGGCCGTGCCGTCGGAGAACAGCCCCACGTCGTGCAGAGTGACGCGCTTGCCGGCGCGCACCGAGCGAACCATCGCATCGGAATCGGTGGTCTGGACGCCGATCACCTGGATCTCGGGGCGGACCGCCTTGATGTAGGACGCGACGCCGGAGATCAGTCCGCCGCCCCCCACCGCGACGAACACGGCGTCGATGGGCCCCTGGTGCTGGCGCAGGATCTCCATGGCGATGGTGCCCTGCCCGGCGATCACGTCGGGATCGTCGAAAGGATGCACGAAGGTCTGCCCGTGCTCCCGTTCGAGCTTCAGTGCATGGGCATAAGCATCGGAATAGCTCTCGCCGTGCAACACGACCTTGCCGCCGAGCGCCCGCACGGCCTCGATCTTGAGTCGCGGCGTGGTGACCGGCATCACGACCGTCGCTTGGCAGCCGAGCTTGCGGGCCGACAGGGCGACCCCCTGAGCATGGTTGCCGGCCGAAGCGCAGATCACGCCGCGCTCCAACTGCTGCGGGCTCAGGTGCGCCATCTTGTTGTAGGCGCCGCGCAGCTTGAAGCTGAAGACCGCCTGTTCATCCTCGCGCTTGAGCCAGACCCGGTTGCCCACCCGCTCCGACAGCTGCGGTGCGAACTGCAGGGCCGATTCGATGGCCACGTCGTAGACCCGCGCGGTCAGGATGCGCTGCAGGTAGTCGGGCTTGGCCCCGGCCTTGCGGAGAGCGGGCTTGGCGACGGGGGTGCGCGGGGCGGGGCGCGGCGCGGCGCGGGCCATGGAGTCTCCTTGTTACAAGCGCGCGATCATAAGTCAGGCGCCGGCGCCGGCCAGTCGATCGCTGCGGCGCAGCAAGAGCGTTGCGGACGCACCAATAAAAAAGCCCAAGGCCGTGAGGCCCTGGGCTGAATCCACCTTTGGAGGAGGGTGGAGGAGACAAGCGGTGATTGGGTCAGAACGCTTCCAATCGATGAGTCATCATACAACGGAGGATGGTGCGCCGCAACAAGCACGAGCGTTCTTTTTCTAGGGGGACGGCTCCAGATTCGTGCGACTCGGCACAATCGGCGCCTCTTTCAGAGGAGTTTCAGGCATGGAGTGCACCGTTCGCTGGCAACCCGAGGCCGGCATGGCGTTCAACGCGGAGACCGGCAGCGGCCACCTGTTGTCCATGGACGGGGCCCCCGATGGCGGAGGGCGCAACCTGGCGCCGCGGCCGATGGAGACGGTACTCGCCGGCACCGGCGCCTGTGCCGCCTACGACGTGGTGCTGATCCTGAAGCGCGGACGCCATGACATCCGGGGCTGCGAAGTGAAACTGAACGCGGAGCGGGCGACCTCGGACCCGAAAGTCTTCACGAAGATCCACCTGCAATTTGTCGTTCGAGGCCGTGGCCTGCCCGCCGCGGCGGTGGAGCGCGCCGTCGCGCTGTCCCACGAAAAATACTGTTCGGCGAGCGCGATGCTGGCCAGGACCGCCGCGATGACGACCGGGGTGGAGATCGTCGAGGTCTGATCTGTCGGCGATCTCCGGGGCGGCGCACTCAGATGCGGTGCGCCGTCGAGGTCATGAGCTTGGCCATGCCTCGCATCATCCACCGGACCGGCGCCGGCAGCGTGGCGGCACCGGCGTGCTCGGCGGCGGCGGCATGCCGGGCTTCGTCTTCGCGCATCTGGGCCACGATGGCTCGCGACTCGACATCGGCCACCGGCAATCGATCGAGATGCTGCAGCAGGTGCTGCTCAACCTGACGTTCGGTCTCGACCACGAAGCCGAGGCTGGCTGCGTCGCCGAGACGCCCGGCGATCAGCCCCAGCCCGAAAGCCCCGGCGTACCACAGCGGGTTGAGCCAACTGGTGCGCCCGTTCAGTTCGGCGAGCCGCGCCTCGGTCCATGCGAGGTGGTCAGTCTCCTCGCGTGCTGCGTGTTCGAACTGGGCTCGCAGTGTCTCGTTCCGCGTGCCCAGCGCCTGTGAGGCATAGAGAGCCTGGGCGCAGACCTCTCCGACATGGTTGACGCGCATCAGTGACGTCGACAACGACTTGTCCTGAGGTGTCATGGCCAAGCCGGGATCGACGACGGGCTTGGGTGCTGGCCGGGATGCCGAGTGAGCTGCGAACACCGTGCTCAAGGCCTTGTCCAGCGAAGAAATCACCTGATCGGTGCGGCTGAGTGAACGCATGGTCGAAGCGGTGCGGTGAGGGGATCTTCAGAGGTTGAATGGGCGCTGTTCGTGAACGATTCCATCCATGACAGTCGTATGTCAGGGCATTTGTGCACCAATCAAGTGCATCAAAGTTGTCGTCCCGCAACAGAATAAGCATAGAACAAGCTCAGTGCTGGCGGGGGGCGCAACGGTCTGGTGGAATCGCTCCTCAGTTGGGACGGCGAGCAGCTTCGGGTGTCGCACACAGCATCCGAGGTTCCGGCTTCACCGAAACCACATGTTCAACTCTGGAGATAGTTGCAATGAAAAAATCAGTACTCGCTCTGGCCGCTCTGGGTGCTTTCGCCGGTGCCGCTTCGGCGCAATCGTCGGTCACCCTGTACGGCCGTCTGGACACTGCGGTCACCTGGACTGACAGCACGATCGCCGAAGACCGCTTCACGCTGAACAACCACCAGCCGATCGGTGGTTCGCGTTGGGGCCTGAAGGGCAGCGAAGATCTGGGTGGTGGCCTGAAGGCCAACTTCACGCTGGAGTCGGGCTTCAACTCCGACGACGGCAGCGCCGGCAACTCGGCCAAGCTGTTCGACCGCGCTGCCTGGGTGGGCCTGAGCTCGGCCAGCCTCGGCGAAATCCGTCTCGGTCGTCACGACACGCTGACCCGCCAGCTGAACCTGGGCTACGGCTCGGACCTGACGGCTGAAGGCGAAATCACGGTGGTGGACGGCAACTTCGGTGCTGCCGCCGGCCGCGTGCTGTTCCAGAACTTCGGCACCCGCGTCGACAACTCGGTCGTCTACCTGTCGCCGAGCTTCGGTGGCTTCCAGGTGCGCGCGCTGGTCGCCGCTGGCGAAGGCGCCACGGCTCGCCAGCAAGGTCTGTTGCTGGGTTATGCGGCTGGCCCGATCAAGGCCGGTCTGTCGTACGAAGAGTATGACGACGCCCCGGGCGGCGGTGGCAGCGCCTACAACAAGGTGTTCACCGCGGGCGGCAGCTACAACTTCGGCGTCGCGACGCTGGGCCTGGGCTATCAGAAGACCAGCGACTTCGGTTCGAACGTGGCCGAGTCGGGCGTGATCAATGATGTCGATGCCTACAACGTCGGCGTGCTCGTGCCGTTCGGCAGCTTCGAGTTCCGTGCCCAGTACACGCACTCGAAGGCTGATCTGGATGCGGGCGGCAGCAACAAGAACGACAAGTACGGCGCTTCGCTCCGTTACGCACTGTCGAAGCGGACCACGATCTACAGTGCCTACCTGCACCGCGAGTCGGACAACGACGATACGACCAATCTGAACGGCAAGGACCAGTTCCTGGTCGGCATCGGCCACAACTTCTGAATCGAGTTGCGCGCCTGAAGGAAGCGCCCTGCGGGGCGCTTCTTTTTTGGCCGATCGAGATGTGCCATGTTGTCGACGACGACTGACCGAACTCTGCCGTGTCCCTTCCGATGAGACGCTTGGCTCTCGGGGTGCTCTGCGTCCTCGGTGCCTGCGCGCAGGTTCCGAACCGCGACCCGCTGATCCTGCAGGCTCCAACCGGTGCGCCGTGGTCCCCGCACTGCGTTCCAGCCTGGCAACCGCACGCGCTCCCCGGCAAGCGCGGGACACGCTACGACCTCGGTACCGACGCCGGACAGGCCGTGGTGCGTGCGCGGGCCGATGCCTCGGCCAGCATGCTGCGTTACCGGGTGCGCCTGGAGCCCGACGCGTTGCAGACGCTCAGGTTCTCATGGCGTGTCAATGCGCTCATCGACCAGGCCGATGTGCGGCGCCGCGAGTCCGAGGACTCACCGGCGCGCATCGTGCTCGCCTTCGACGGTGATCATGGCGCACTGCCCCTGAAGGACCGCTCGCTGTTCGAACTGGCCGAACTCGTGACCGGCGAGCGCCCGCCCTTCGCGACGCTCATGTACGTGTGGGACAACGGTGCGCCGCTCGAAAGCGTGGTGATCAATCCGCGCAGCGACCGCGTCCGCAAGATCGTCGTCGAGTCCGGCCCGGCGCATCTGCGGCAGTGGCGCGAGCACGAGCGCGATATTTCCGCAGACTACCGGCGTGCCTTCGGCGAGGCACCGGGGGCGTTGATCGGTATCGGGCTCATGACCGATGCCGACAACACCGGCACGTCGGCCACCGCCTGGTACGGCGCGGTTTGCCTCAGCGGCGTGCCGCTGAGTTCCACACCGAACTGATCGGCGGCGGCACGCCTGGCGAGCGGCCACAATGGCCGCGCGAAACCCCACAACATGCTCGCCTTCCTGGTTCGTCGCCTGCTCCAAGCCGTGATCGTGATGCTGGCCGTGGCCTTCATCTCTTTCATGCTGTTCCAGCACGTCGGCGATCCGGTGACCCATCTGCTCGGGCAGGACGCGACGCCCGAGCAGCGCACGCAGCTGCGCGCCGACCTCGGCCTGGATCGCTCCGTGCCCTGGCAGTTCGCGCGCTTCGTCGGCAACGCCGTGCAGGGGGATTTCGGCCTGAGCCTGCGCCAGGGGCGCAAGGTGTCGACCTTGATCGCCGAGCGCTTGCCCGCGACCCTGGAACTCGCGATCACGGCCGCGGTGCTCGCGCTGGGGATCGGCGTGCCGATGGGCGTGATCGCGGCGCTGAGGCGGGGCAGTATCCTGTCGCAGATCCTGATGACGGTGTCTCTGCTCGGTGTCTCGTTGCCCACCTTCCTGATCGGCATCCTGCTGATCCTCGTGTTCTCCGTCGGCCTGCATTGGTTGCCGAGCTTCGGCCGTGGCGAGGTGCTGAGCATCGGTGGCTGGACGAGCGGCTGGTTCACTGTCAGCGGCTGGCAGCATCTGGTGCTGCCGTCCATCACGCTCGCGGTGTTTCAGCTTGCGCTGATCATGCGGCTGGTGCGCACCGAGATGCTCGAGGTGCTGCGCAGCGACTACATCCGCTTCGCGCGCGCGCGGGGCCTGAGCGATCGCGCGGTGCATTTCGGCCATGCCCTGAAGAACACGCTGGTGCCGGTGATCACGATCACCGGGCTGCAACTGGGTTCGTTGATCGCATTCGCGATCATCACCGAGACGGTGTTCCAGTGGCCGGGGATGGGTCTGTTGTTCATTCAGGCCGTGAGCTTTGCCGACGTGCCGGTGATGGCGGCCTACCTGTGTCTCGTCGCGCTGATCTTCGTGGCGATCAACCTGGCCGTCGACTTGCTCTACTTGGCGGTCGATCCGCGGCTGCGCCCTGATCGCGAAGCCGCGCATGGGTGACGCAGACGATCGCGACATGAACGCAGCCGCCCGTCATCGCTTCGTAGACGGCGAGATCTGGCAGAGCTTTTGCGCCTCGCCGGTGGCCATGCTGGCGGCGACCATCGCCGCGGCCTGCCTGCTTTGCGCGGTGCTGGCGCCGCTCGTGGCGCCGCACGATCCCTTCGATCTCGCGACGCTCGACCTCGGGGACTCGCGCCTGCCGCCCGTCTGGATGGCCGAGGGCAAGAGCGCCTACCTGCTGGGCACCGACGACCAGGGGCGCGACATCCTCTCGGCGCTGATGTACGGCGCACGGATCTCGCTGGCCGTGGGCGTGGCCTCGGTGCTGCTGTCGATGCTGGTCGGCGTGACGCTGGGTCTGGTGTCGGGCTTCGTCGGCGGTCGCGTCGATGCTTTCATCATGCGCGTGTGTGATGTGATGCTGTCCTTTCCGGCCATCCTGGTGGCCTTGATGATCGACGGCGTGGGTCGCGCGGTCTTCCCCGCGGCCCACGAGGCGCTGGCCTTCGGCGTGCTGATCCTCGCCATCTCGTTGACCGGCTGGGTGCCTTACGCGCGCGCAGTGCGCGGGTCGACCCTGGTCGAGCGACAGAAGGAGTACGTGCAGGCGGCACGCGTGATCGGCGTGTCGCCGGTGCGCATCATGCGTCGCCACGTGCTGCCGAACGTGCTCGGGCCGGTGTTCGTGCTGGCGACGATCCAGGTCGCGACAGCCATCATCACCGAGGCAACGCTGAGCTTCCTCGGCGTCGGCGTGCCGCCGACCTCGCCCTCGCTGGGCACCCTGATCCGCATTGGCAACGACTTCCTGTTCAGCGGCGAGTGGTGGATCGTGCTCTTTCCTGGCGCGATGCTGGTGCTGATCGCGCTGAGCGTGAACCTGCTCGGCGACTGGCTGCGCGACGCGCTGAATCCGAGGCTGCGATGAGCCACCCGCTGCCATGCTGAAGCCGCCCGGCCTGCTCGAGGTGCGCGATCTGGTGGTCGAGTTTCCCGGTCGTCGCGGAACGCTGCGGGCGCTCGACGGCTTGTCTTTCGACATCGCGCCCGGCGAGATCCTGGGCGTGGTCGGCGAGTCGGGGGCCGGCAAGTCGCTCACCGGCGCGGCCATCATCGGCCTGTTGGAGCCGCCAGGGCGCATCGCCGGCGGGCAGATTTGGCTGGCGGGCCAGCGCATCGACGACCTGCCGCCGGCCGCATGGCGCCGCATCCGCGGCCGGCGCATCGGCGCGATCTTCCAGGATCCGCTGACATCGCTGGACCCGCTGTACACCGTCGGCCAGCAACTGGTCGAGACCCTCCGCACCCACCTGCCGCTCGACGCGCGTGCGGCGCGGGAGCGCGCCGTGGCGCTGCTGCGCGACACCGGCATCCCGGCGCCCGAGGCACGCATCGACCACTACCCGCACCAGTTCTCCGGCGGCATGCGTCAGCGCGTCGTGATCGCGCTGGCGCTGGCCGCGAACCCGGAGCTGGTGATCGCCGACGAGCCGACCACCGCGCTCGACGTATCGATCCAGGCGCAGGTGATCGACCTGCTCAAGCGCCTGTGCAAGGAGCAGGGCGCGGCGGTGATGCTGGTGACGCACGACATGGGAGTGATCGCCGAGGCCTGCGATCGGGTGGCGGTGATGTATGCCGGCCGCATCGTCGAGATCGGCGCGGTGCGCGACGTGGTGCACGCGCCGGCGCATCCGTACACGGTCGGGCTGATGAGCTCGATCCCGGCGATGAACGAAGACCGCGAGCGGCTCGCGCAGATCGACGGCAGCATGCCGCGGCTGGACGCGATTCCCGTCGGCTGCGCCTTCCATCCGCGCTGCCCGCACGCCTTCGATCGCTGTCGCGCCGAGCGGCCGGTGCTGTCGGACGCGGGCCGCACGCGGGCGGCCTGCTGGCTGGTCGATGCCGCAGCGGAGCGGCCGGCATGAGTGCACCGGGCGAGGCGTTGCCGCTGGTCGAGGTGCGCGACCTGGTCAAGCACTTCGACGTCTCCCCTCCGTGGTTCGAGCGTGTGCTGGCGCGCAGGCCGCGGCAGACCGTCCAGGCCGTCGACGGCGTGAACTTCGTGATCGAGCGCGGCCAGACGCTGGCGCTGGTCGGCGAATCGGGCTGCGGCAAGAGCACGGTGGCGCGGCTGCTGGTCGGCCTGCACCGGCCCAGTAGCGGATCGGTACGATTCGGCGGTGAAGACCTGTCACGCGTGCTGGCCGGGCCACAGCACCGTCTGCAGATGATCTTCCAGGACCCCTACGCCAGTCTCAACCCGCGCTGGAGCGTGCAGTCCATCGTGGCCGAGCCGCTGATCGAGCAGGGCGTGGAACGCCGGCCCGCGGCCCTGCGCGAGCGCGTGGGTGCGCTGCTCGCGTCCGTGGGGCTGGCCGAGGCAGACGCCGGCAAGTTCCCGCACCAGTTCTCGGGCGGCCAGCGCCAGCGCATCTCGATCGCGCGGGCGCTGGCCACGTCGCCGGACTTCCTGGTGTGCGACGAGCCGACCTCGGCGCTCGACGTGTCGGTGCAGGCCCAGGTGCTCAACCTGATGAAGGACCTGCAGCGCGAGCGCGGCCTGACCTACCTGTTCATCTCGCACAACCTCGCCGTCGTGCGACACGTCGCCGATCAGGTGGGTGTCATGTACCTCGGCCGGCTGGTCGAACTGGCGCCGAAGCGCACGTTGTTCGAGCGGCCCCGGCATCCGTACACGCGCATGCTGCTCGACGCGGTGCCCGATCTCCAGATGAGCGGGCGGCCGCGCACACCGGTCCAGGGCGAAGTGCCCAACCCCCTGCAACCACCCAGCGGCTGCAGCTTCCATCCGCGCTGTCCGCATGCCGACGAGCGTTGTCGGCGTGAGCGGCCGGCCTGGCAAGAAATCGACGGCATCCGCGTGGCCTGCCATGCGGTGAGCGAAGGGCGGCTGTGAGCCGCCCCGCCGGAGCCACTCAGCCCTCGGGCAGCAGTCGCTCGCCGCGGAACAACTCGGATACGGCCTCGCGTTCACGGATCCGTGTGGCCACGTCGCCATCGACCATGACCTCGGCCGCCCGCGGACGGGTGTTGTAGTTGCTGGCCATGCTCATGCCATAGGCGCCGGCGCTGAGCACCGCGACGTGATCGCCGGGCTGCAACGCCAGCGCACGGTCGCGGCCCAGCCAGTCGCCCGATTCGCACACCGGGCCGACCACGTCGTAGACGATCGGCGGGCCGTCGCGCAGTCGGCACGGCACGATGCCCATCGTCGCTTCGTACATGGCCGGGCGCATGAGGTCGTTCATGGCGGCGTCGACGACACAGAAGTTCCTGTCCTCGCCGGGCTTCAGGTACAGCACCTCGGACAGCAGCATGCCGGCATTGCCGACCAGCGAGCGGCCCGGCTCGAACACCAGCGCCCGTGTGCCATGCCCGCGGGCGTCGAGGCGTTCCAGCAGCGCCGCGATCAAGGCATCGGCCGCCGGCGGCACCTCGTCGGTGTACTGGATGCCCAGGCCGCCGCCGAGGTCGAGGTGGTGGATGCGCAGGCCGGTCGATTCGACCGCCTCAACCAGGTCGAGCACGCGGTCGACCGCGTCGAGGTAGGGCGCGATCTCGGTGATCTGTGAGCCGATGTGGCAGTCGATTCCGACGACATCGAGCCCCGGGAGTTGCGCCGCGCGGCGGTAGGCCGCCACGGCCCGATCGTGCGCGATGCCGAACTTGTTGCCCTTCAGGCCGGTGGAGATGTAGGGGTGGGTCTTCGCGTCGACGTCGGGATTGACGCGCAGGCTGACGGGGGCGACCCGGCCCAGCGACAACGCCACCTCGGACAGCACCTCCAGCTCCGCTTCGCTCTCGACGTTGAAGCAGTGCACGCCGATCTCGAGCGCGCGCCGCATCTCCGCACGCGTCTTGCCGAGCCCGGAGAACACCACCTTGCGCGGGTCGCCGCCGGCCGCCAGCACGCGCTCCAGTTCGCCGCCGGAGACGATGTCGAAGCCGCAGCCGGCCTGGGCGAAGGTCTGCAGGACCGCAAGGCTCGAACTTGCCTTCATCGCATAGCAGATCAGGTGCTCCCTGCCGGCCAGCGCCCGCTGGTACGGCGCCAGCGCGGCGAGCATGGCACGGCGGCTGTAGACGTAGAGCGGGGTGCCGAAGCGTGCGGCGAGTTCGCTCGCCGCACAGCCGTCGATGAACAACTCCGTGCCGCGGTAGGCGATGAAGGGGGCGCCGGGTAGTGTCATCGGGCGACACCGGTGGGCGCGGAGGCTGCCTGGTCGGGAGCCGGCGCGGGCTTCGACGATCCCGGCAGGTAAAGCGCGCCCTTCTGGCCGCAGCCGCCCAGGGTCAGTCCGCCCAGTAAAGCACACACCGCGATCACGGAGATGCGGCTGCCTAGAATCGAAGCAGGTTTCAACATCACCGGATTCTACGAATGAGCACCGCGACCCCCGCCTCCGCGCTGAGCGACGCCGACTACCAGGCGCTGACGAGAGCCGTGCTGGGCGGCATCGAGTTGCAGGTGGATCGTTGGTTGCAGGACGATGTGGTCGATATCGATGCGGCGCGCACCGGCGGTTTGCTCGAGCTGAGCTTTCCGAATGGCAGCAAGATCGTCGTGAACACCCAGCCACCCCTGCAGGAGATCTGGCTGGCGGCACGCAGCGGCGGCTTTCACTATCGCCACGTGGCAGGCACCTGGTGCGACACCAAGACCGAGGAGGACTTCTTCATCACGCTGTCGCGCTGCGCCAGCGAACAGGCCGGCCGGCCCTTGAGCTTCACGCCGCCGACGACCTGAAGGCATGATGCCGGCGACGTCCCGAGCGGGATGACGCTCAGTTCTTGAACAGGTCGAGGATGCTCTTGCGCTCTTCCTCGGTGGGCGCGGGCGCCGCAGGTGTGTCGAGCCCGAGGCTGCTGACGCCGTTGCCCGGGCCGTATTCTTCGTAGTACCACTCGCCGCCAACGTTGAGCAGGCCTTCCGGAGGGGTGAGTTCGGTCACCTTCACGCCCTTGAGCGCCACGCTCATGTAATCGATCCACACCGGCAGGGACAGCCCGCCACCGGTTTCCCGGTCGCCGAGCTTGCGCGGCTGGTCGTAGCCGATCCACACCACGGCCACCAGATTCGGCGTGTAGCCCGCGAACCAGGCGTCCTGGGAGTCGTTGGTGGTCCCGGTCTTGCCGTAGACGTCGGTTCGCTTCAGGGTGGCCTGGGCACGCGCCGCGGTGCCTGAGCGCGTGACCTCCTGCAGCAGGCTGCTCATCACGAAGGCATTGCGACCGTCGATCACGCGCGCCGACTCGTCCAGCGGTGCTGGTTCGGTCTGCACCAGGATGCGGCCGCGGTTGTCGGTGACCCGCGTGACAAGCACTGGGTTGACGCGGTAGCCGCCGTTGGCGAACACTGCATAGCCCGCGGCCATCTGCAGCGGCGTGACCGAGCCGGTTCCCAGCGCCATCGGCAGGTAGGGCTGGTGCTTGTCGGCGTCAAAGCCGAAGCGGGTGATCCAGTTCTGCGCGTAGTCGGTGCCGATCGCCTCCAGGATGCGGATCGACACCATGTTCTTCGACTTTGCCAGCGCGCGGCGCATCGACATCGGGCCGTCGAATGTGCCGTCGTAGTTCTTCGGCTCCCAGGGCTGGCTGCCGGTAGCGGCCGCGTCGAAGAACAGCGGCGCGTCGTTGATCACCGTGGCCGGTGTGAAGCCCTTCTCGAGCGAGGCCGAGTAAATGAAGGGCTTGAAGCTCGAACCCGGCTGGCGCCAGGCCTGGGTCACATGGTTGAACTTGCTCTTCGCATGGTCGAAGCCACCCACCATTGTGCGGATCGCGCCGGTGCGCGAGTCGATGGAGACGAAGGCGCCCTCGACCTCGGGTACCTGGGTGATCGACCACACGTCCTTTGCCCCCCTGATGACGCGGATTACCGCGCCGCGCCGGATCTGGACCTTGGGGTTGGCCTTGGGCGACAGTCCCGAGGTCGCCGGACGCAGGCCTTCGCCGGTGATCGTCAGGGTGTCGCCGCTCTGCAGCACGGCCACGACCTGCTTGGGACTGGCTTCGAGCACGACCGCCGCCTTGATTTCATCATTGTCTGGATGCTCGTCAAGCGCTTCTGCGACCCGCGCGTCGAGCGCCTTGGGGTCCGCGGGCAGGTCCACATAGCCCTCCGGTCCCCGGTACACCTGCCGTCGTTCGTAGTCCGTGATGCCTCGGCGCAGCGCCCTGTAGGCCGCTTCCTGCTCGACCGCACGCACGCTGGTGTAGACGTTCAGGCCGCGGGTGTAGGCGCTCTCGCCATACTGGCTGAAGATCAGCTGGCGAGCCGTCTCGGCCACGTACTCGGCGTGCAGTGGGACCGAAATGTCCCTGCGGTACCTGAGCTGCTCGGCCTTGGCGGCCTCGGCCTGCTCCTCGGTCAAGTAGCCGTTCTCGTACATCCGCTCGATGATGTACTGCTGCCTCTGTCGCGCCCGCGTCGGATTGGCGATCGGGTTGTAGGCCGACGGCGCCTTCGGCAGGCCTGCGAGCATGGCCGCCTCGGCGGCTGTCACGTCCTTGAGCGGCTTGCCGAAGTAGATCTCCGAGGCGGCCGCGAAACCGTAGGCGCGCTGCCCCAGATAGATCTGGTTCATGTAGACCTCGAGGATCTGGTCCTTGCTGAGCTGGCTTTCGATCTTCAGCGCCAGCAGGATCTCGTACACCTTGCGGATGAAGGTCTTCTCGGTCGGCAGGTAGAAGTTGCGTGCCACCTGCATCGTGATCGTCGAGGCGCCCTGGCTGCGGGATTCGCCGACGTTGGCGAGCCCCGCGCGCACGATCCCGATGTAGTCGACGCCGCCGTGTTGATAGAACCGCGCGTCCTCGATCGACAGCACCGCCTCGCGCATCACCTTCGGAATCTGGCCGATCGGCGCGAACAGACGACGCTCTTCACCGTACTCGCCGATCAATACTTCATCGGCGGAGAAGACGCGAAGGGGCAGCTTGGGCCGGTAATCGGTGAGGCTGCTGATCTCGGGCAGGTTCGGATAGGCCACGGCCAATGCGATGGCCAGCAGCGCCAAGCCACCCAGCAGTCCTGATACGACGAGCGCCAGTGTCGACCCGCCGACCAGCAGGGGCCACCGGGCCGCGGCGGGCAGGTTGGATAGAAAACCGGCACGGGAAGATGTTGACGCCGTCGGCGAGGGCTTGCGATCTTTGGCGCTCATGAATCTCCAGCAGGACCCGATGATTATAGAAATGCGCTCCGAACGACACGGATCGCATCCCGGCATGCCCACCGAGGCCCGGTGCGCGAGGGGCTAGGCGCTTGCCCGGACCGTGAGTTTTGCAACGTGAGCTTGTCGCGTGGTCGCCGACGCGCAGCCTGAAAGCATTGGGACACAAAGGCTTTACTGCTAGCATTGAAGTAACTTCTTAACAGCCGTGCAGCGGCGAGCGGGAGACCGTGTGGGCTTTCTAGACGGGTTGATGGGAGGCAAGCAAGCGCCGCTCGTCGGGCTGGATATCAGCTCCTCGAGCGTCAAGCTCGTCGAGCTGGGTCAGTCCGCCTCGGGCCAGTACGTGCTTGAGCGTTTTGCCACCGAGAGTTTCGAGCGAGGCTGGATCGCTGACGGCCAGATCGAGAAATTCGATGAAGTGGCCGACGCGGTGCGCCGTGTCGTCAGCAAGAGCGGCACCCGTTCCAAACGGGTGGCGATGGCGATGCCACAGTCGGCAGTGATCACGAAGAAGATCATGCTGCCGGCCGGCTTGCGTGACGAGGAACTCGAACTCCAGGTCGAGTCCGAAGCCAATCAGTACATTCCGTTCTCGCTGGATGAGGTGAGCCTGGATTTCTGCGTCGTCGGGCCGAGCCCGTCTTCGGTCGGCGACGTTGAGGTGCTGATTGCTGCGTCGCGGAAAGACCGGGTGCAGGATCGTCAGGGCCTGGCCGAGGCCGCCGGACTGAAGCCGGTCGTGCTGGATATCGAGTCACATGCCTCTCGTCTGGCCATGATGCGCATCGTCTCGGCCTTGCCGAATGAAGGGCGTGATGCGTTGGTGGCGCTGTTCGAGATCGGCGCCGAAACCACCAGCCTCAAAGTGCTTCGCGACGAGGAGCTGCTGTACGACCGTGACCAAGCCTTCGGGGGGTCGCAGCTGACACAAATGATCTCGCGCCAGTATGGCTTCTCGTTCGAAGAGGCCGAGCAGAAGAAGCTGGCCAGTGATCTTCCGGAAGACTACGAATCGAGTCTGCTGGTGCCGTTTGTCGACAGTCTGGCGCAGGAGATCGGTCGGGCGTTGCAGTATTTCTTCACCAGCACACCGCACCACAAGGTGCACTACGTGATGTTGGGGGGGGCACCGCAACCTTGCCTGGCTTGAAGGAGCGCGTGACCGAATTGACGGGCTTTGCGTCGATGGTCGTCAATCCTTTCGAAGGCATGCGCCTCGGGTCCGCTGTGCGCGAGAGCAAGCTGCGCCGTGAAGCCCCGGCCTACCTGACCGCGTGCGGCCTGGCGATGCGGAGGTTCCTGTAATGATCTTGATCAACCTCCTGCCGCATCGCGAAGAGCGGAGGCAGCGTCGCAAGAAGGCCTTCTTCGTCGGGCTGGGTGTTGCAGCCGCAGCAGGTATCGCCATTGCTGCGCTCTGGTATCTGGTGCTGCAACAGATGATCAGCACCCAGCAAGAGCGCAATGCCTACCTGACAGCCGAGATCAAGAAGCTCGAGGAGCAGATCAAGGACATCGCAACGCTCAAGGCCGAGATTGACAGCCTGAAGGCTCGTCAGAAGGCAGTCGAAGATCTGCAGACCGACCGCAACATCCCTGTTTACCTTCTGAACGAGCTCGTCAAGCAGACGCCCGAAGGCGTGTACCTGACCACGATCAAGCAGGATGGTCAGGTGGTGGCAATCAACGGCATTGCGCAGACGAACGAACGCGTTTCCGAATTTCTGCGCAACACCGCCTACAACTCGACCTGGCTCGAGAAGCCGGAGTTGGTGGAAATCAAGGCGGCCAGCCTGACGACGCCCAACCGCGAGCAGAAGCGATTGTTCGATTTCGTGGTGAAGGTCGGTCTCAAGCGTCCTCAAGTGGAGACGCCGGACAAGTCGGCGGTCCCCGGCGCTGCGGGGGCCTCGGCTCCGGCGGCGGCTGCGTCGGTGCCCCGTTCCTGAGGACGCTCAGATGGCAACGAAAAAGAACCCCGCACTCGATCTGAACTCCGTCCTGCAAGATCTTTCCGGGCAGTTCCGTGGGCTGAATACCAATGAGCCCGGCCAGTGGCCGTGGCTGCCCAAGTTGGTGACCTTCGTGGCCGTGGCGGCCGCGTTGGTGGTGGTGGCCTGGTTCGTTCTGCTGTCGGCGACGGCCGACGAGTTGCAGGCCGAGCGTGACCGCGAACCGGGTCTGCGGCAGGACTACCGCGCCAAGCTGGCCCAGGCGGTGAACCTCGGCGAACTGCGCAAGCAGAAGATCCAGGTTCAAGAGTACGTCACGCAACTGGAGAAGCAGTTGCCGGGCAAGGCCGAGATGGACGCGCTGTTGTCGGACATCAACCAGGCTGGTCTGGGCCGCGGTTTGCAGTTCGAGCTTTTCCGGCCGGGGCAGGTGGCGGTCAAGGACTATTACGCCGAATTGCCGATCGCGATCCGCGTCACGGGTCGGTACCACGACATCGGCTCCTTCGCTGCAGACGTGGCAAACCTGTCCCGGATCGTGACCTTGCACAACCTCAACATTTCCGGCGTCGGACCCGGTGGCGCGCAGAATGCAGCCAGCGCGGGGACCGGCAACCTGAGCATGGACGCCCTGGCGCGCACCTATCGCTACCTTGATCCGAGCGAGGTGGAGACTCAGCGCAAGGCGCGGGAAGCCAGCCAGAAAGCTGCAGCGGGGGCGAACAAATGACCAGGCCGTTGCAACGCACCGCGCTGCTGATGTCCGCAATGGCAGCCGTGATGCTGCTGTCGGCCTGCGGCGCCGAGCAGGAAGAACTTCAGGCCTGGATGGACCAGCAGCGTCGTGAAGTCCGCCCCAGCATCGCACCGCTGTCGCCACCGAAGCGCTTCGATCCGCAACCTTATGAGCAGGCTCGTGCGGTAGAACCGTTCAGCAGCCAAAAGCTCGCGGTGGCCCTCAAGCAGGAGGCGCGTCAGCCGAATTCACTGCTGGCGGGCGAGATGAACCGCCGCAAGGAGCCGCTGGAGGCCTATCCGCTCGACTCCATGAGCATGGTCGGCAGTGTGTCCAAGCAAGGGCGTCAGTTCGCACTGTTGCGAGTCGACAACCTGCTCTACCAGGTCAAGGTGGGTGACTATCTCGGTCAAAACTACGGAAAGATCACAAAGATCTCCGAGACCGAGGTGGGCGTGCGGGAAGTTGTTCAGGATGCCGCGGGTGAATGGATAGAGCGTCCCTCTGCCCTCCAACTGCAGGAGAAGGCGCGATGACGAAAATTCGGGAGATCACGACCATGAACCAATGGCGAGCACCAGCCGTCGCGCTCGCGCTGTTCTTCTCCGCGGTGTCCGCGTGGGCGGAGAACGCGATTCAGGCGATCAACAGCAGCCAGCAGGGCGCGGCCGACGTGGTGCGCATCGAACTGAGTGAAGCGTTGGGGGCCGTGCCGGCAGGGTTCGCTGTCCAGACGCCGCCGCGCATCGCGATCGATCTTCCGGGGGTGAGCAACGCACTGGGGCGTTCCAGCGTCGACGTCAACCAAGGCAACCTGCGATCCGTCAACGTCGCTCAGGCGGGCGATCGGACCCGCCTCGTGCTGAACCTGAAGCAACCGGGCAATTATTCGGCGACGCTCGACGGCAAGACTCTCGTGCTGACGCTGCAGACCAGTGGCAATGTTGCGGCCGCACCCACGACGGCCGCTCCCGTCGCCGCCTCAGCGACGGCGGCCCCGGTACATTTTGCCGACAGCCTCAATGACGCACCGCAGGTGCTGCGTGCCGTCGACTTCCGCCGCGGCCAGGATGGTGCCGGTCGCGTGGTGGTCGATCTGCCCAGCAACCAGGTCGGCGTGGACATTCGCCAGCAGGGCCAGAACCTGGTAGTTGAATTCCTGAAGTCCAGCCTGCCCGAGAATTTGCGTCGCCGTCTTGACGTGACTGACTTTGGCACTCCGGTGCGGACTGTGTCGTCCTTCCAGAGTGGCGACAAGGTCAGGATGGTGATCGAGCCGACCGGTGTTTGGGAGCACAGTGCCTACCAGACCGACAACCAGTTCGTGCTCGAGGTGCGCCCGCAGAAGATCGATCCGAACAAGCTGACGCAGGGTCCGGGCTATGCCGGCGAGAAGCTCTCGTTGAATTTCCAGAGCATCGAGGTTCGTGCGCTGCTGCAGGTGATCGCCGATTTCACCAACTTCAACGTGGTGACCAGCGACACGGTGACCGGCAACGTCACGCTGCGCTTGAAGGATGTTCCTTGGGATCAGGCGCTCGACATCATCCTGCAGGCCAAGGGTTTGGGTGTGCGCAAGAGCGGAAACGTCTTGTGGATCGCGCCGAAGGATGAGATTGCCACGAAGGAGAAGCTCGAACTGGAATCCAAGGCGCAGATTGCGTCCCTGGAGCCGGTCCGCACTCAGGCATTCCAGCTGAACTACGTGAAGGCCGAGGAAGTATCGAAGGGGCTCACGGGGCAGCAGGCCGGGCAAGGTGGTAGCGGTGGGCAAGGCGGTGGATCGAACAACAGCCGCATCCTGTCGCCGCGCGGCAGCATCGTGTACGAGACGCGCACCAACCAACTCTTCGTCAGCGATATTCCCTCGAAGCTTGAAGAGGTGGCGCAGATCATTGCCCGTATCGACATCCCGGTTCGTCAGGTACTGATCGAGGCGCGCATCGTCGAGGCGACCGATACCTTCGGCCGCTCGCTCGGAGCCAAGCTCGGTGCGACCGTCGCACCGTCGTCGAAGGTGAACGCCGGCATCGGCGGCAACTACCTCGGGATCGGCGCAGCCACCGGACAGGCGGCCCCAATCAACAGCAGTGGGCAGACCACAGGCACACCGTCGACCAACAGCTACTTCGTCAACCTGCCCGCCGTCGGTCAGAACGGCTATGACGCGGCCACGTTCGCGGTGTCGATCTTCAATTCGGCGATGAATCGCTTCCTGAATCTCGAGATCTCCGCACTGGAAGCCGACGGCAAGGGCAAGATCGTGTCCAGTCCGCGGGTGGTCACGGCCGATCAGGTCAAGGCGCTCATTGAGCAGGGCACGGAGATTCCGTACCAGACGGCGACCTCCAGCGGCGCGACGGCGATCCAGTTCCGCAAGGCGACGCTGAAGCTCGAAGTGATCCCGCAGATCACCCCGGAGGGCAACATCATCCTGGACGTCGATGTGAACAAGGACAGCCCCGGAGCCACCACGGCAGCCGGGATCCTGATCAACACCAAGCACGTCAAGACGCAAGTGCTGGTCGACAATGGCGGGACGGTGGTGATCGGTGGCATCTACGAGCAGACCGAGCAGGTCGACAACACCAAGGTGCCGCTGCTGGGCGATGTGCCGGTGCTCGGTGCGCTGTTCCGCAGCCAGACCAGGACGTCGAACAAGACCGAACTGCTGGTGTTCCTGACGCCCAAGGTCGTGACCGACCGCACTGCCGCTGCACGTTGATCGGGGGCGTCGCGGCAAACCGACGACAGCCCGTCGACGGGCAGCAGCCGGACGCCGCAGTGCGGCTGGCGCTGGTCGGCCTCCCCGGTTCGGGGAAGTCCTCGGTCGGCCGCATGCTGGCGCGGAAACTCGGCGTCAGTTTCACGGATTCCGACACGGTGATCGAACAGCGGATCGGGGAACCGATCCGCTCCTACTTCGAGCGCGAGGGCGAAGGCCGATTTCGCGATCTTGAGCAGCAAGTGATCGGCGAGCTCTGTGCCAGCCGGCTCGGTGTGCTGGCCACGGGCGGCGGTGCCGTCTTGCGGGAGGCCAATCGCCGTGCCCTGCACGAGGACTGCACCGTGCTCTACCTGCGATCCTCGCCGGAAGAACTGCACCGGCGCCTGCGTCACGACACGCAAAGGCCGTTGTTGCAGGTCAAGGATCCTCGGGCCCGGTTGCAGCAGCTCTATCGCGAGCGCGATCCCCTGTACCGCGAGACTGCGCATTTTGTCGTTGAGACGGGGCGGCCAACGGTCCAAACCCTGGTGGGCATGATCCTGATGCAACTCGAGCTGGCCGGGATCGTCGATGCGAGCCGGGTGCCCTCCGCCGTCGAGCCGCCGCGCTAGGACGCTCGAACAGGCCCGTACACTTCGGGCATGGCAGCGATCTCTGTGGCTCCCCTCTCCGGCATCGAGACCGTCGATATCGCCCTCGGCGAGCGGAGCTATCCCATACGCATCGGCTCGGGTTTGCTGCGCGCGCCCGGAAGTTTTGCAGGCGTACCGCGCAGCCCGTTGGCCGTCATCGTCAGCAACACCACGGTGGCGCCGCTCTATGCGCAGTCCCTGCGGGACGCTCTGCGCGGCAGGCACGCACAGGTCGAGCTCATCACGCTGCCCGACGGCGAAAGCCACAAGGACTGGGCCACGCTGAACCTGATCTTCGACGCGCTGCTGGCCGGGGGCGCCGATCGCAAGACGATCCTCTATGCGCTGGGCGGTGGGGTGGTCGGCGACATGACCGGCTTCGCCGCAGCCAGCTACATGCGCGGGGTGCCCTTCGTGCAGGTCCCCACCACGCTGCTGGCGCAGGTCGACTCCTCCGTGGGTGGCAAGACGGGGATCAACCACCCGCGCGGCAAGAACATGATCGGTGCATTCCATCAGCCGGTCTGCGTCGTCGTCGATCTGGAGACGTTGAGCACGCTGCCGATGCGGGAGTTGCGCGCCGGCCTGGCCGAAGTCATCAAGTACGGGCCGATCGCCGATGCGAGCTTCCTGGGCTGGGTAGAGGCCAACCTGGATGCGTTGCTTGCTCGCGATGTGGCCACCCTGCGCCATGCCGTGCGACGGTCGTGCGAGATCAAGGCGGCCGTCGTCGGTCAGGACGAGCGCGAGGCCGGCCTGCGGGCCATTCTCAATTTCGGCCATACCTTCGGCCATGCGATCGAGGCAGGTCTGGGTTACGGAGAGTGGCTCCATGGCGAGGCTGTCGGTTGCGGCATGGCGATGGCAGCCGAAACCTCGGCGCGACTGGGCCTGCTGCCCGGGGGGGACGCGGAGCGCCTGATCCGGCTCATCGACCGTGCGGGTTTGCCGGTGACGGGGCCGGACCTGGGGGCGGATCGCTATCTCGAGCTCATGCGCCTCGACAAGAAGGCGGAAGCCGGCGAGATCAAGTTCGTGCTGCTCGACGCCATCGGGCATGCCGTGCTGCGCAGCGTGCCCGATGCAACCTTGCGCCAGGTCCTCGCTTCGCGCTGCACGTGATTCCCACGCTGCGCTGACGATGTCGCTCGCGTCCTACGCCAGCGATCCGGCCAGCGGCCGCGGCCGCCTTTACGCCGAAGCGCCCGCACCGACCCGGGACGATTACCAGCGCGATCGCGATCGCATCGTTCATTCCACCGCGTTCCGACGCCTCGTCTACAAGACCCAGGTCTTCCTGAACCATGAGGGCGACCTGTTCCGGACGCGGCTCACGCACTCGCTCGAGGTGGCGCAGCTCGCGCGTTCGATCGCCCGCGCTCTGCAGCTCAACGAAGACCTCACGGAAGCCATCGCGCTGGCGCACGATCTGGGGCACACCCCGTTCGGACATGCGGGGCAGGATGAGTTGAACGGCTGCTTGCGACGCATCGATCCGCAGGGCTCGGGGTTCGAGCACAACCTTCAGTCGCTGAGGGTCGTCGACCGACTCGAACAACGATACGCCAGCTTCGAAGGATTGAATCTCAGTTTCGAGACAAGGGAAGGCATCCTCAAGCACTGCTCCAGACGCAACGCTCAGGCGCTCGAGCTGCAGGAGCCGGGCGGTGTCGGGCGCCGTTTTCTCGACGGCACGCAGCCCAGCCTGGAGGCGCAGTTGTGCAACCTCGCCGACGAGATCGCCTACAACGCACACGATGTCGACGACGGTGTGCGTTCGGGTTTGATCGGTCTCGAGCAGCTCCGCGAAGTGCCCTTGGTGGCAACCCACATGGATGCAGCTCGATGTGAGCACCCTGGCCTCGAGGGCCGCAGGCTCTTGTTCGAAACCTTGCGGCGCTTGTTGTCTGCCCAGGTCTACGACGTGATCGATGCCACTCGCGACGCGCTGCGCCAGCATCGCATCGAGCAGGTGTCCGATGTGAGGATGTCGCCGTTGCTGGTGCAGTTCACGCCGACGATGCGGGACGAGAGCCTGGCGTTGAAGCGCTTTCTGTTCGTGCAGCTCTACCGCCACCCGCAGGTCGAGAGCACGACGCACCGTGCACGGTGCGTGGTCCGCGAACTGTTCGAGGCCTACGTGACGGGCGCTGCCGAACTGCCGTCGCCTGCGGCCGAAAGCGCCACGCCGTTCCGCGCCGTTACCGACTATGTGGCGGGCATGACGGATCGCTTCGCGATCAGCGAGCACCGGCGCATCACGGGCCGCACGGTCTTCGAAGACCACGGACGGGTGTCTGGAGGGTAGTCTCTACTCCCTTGTGAGCAAATCGCAACATCCCCGTGTTGACCCGCTACGGGGCTGTGGGAGGCGTCGATACAGTCATTTGCAGAGGTTGTCGAGGCAGCGCCACGACGGCCCGATTCGAGAATCTGCAGGAGACGTTTCCCATGAACAAGACCCTCATCGCATTGGCAGCGACATCGGTTTTCGCCGCGGCGGCACAGGCACAGAACTCGGTCACGCTATACGGCAGCGTGGATGCCGGGATCAACTATGTTTCGGGTCAGGACGCTGCCAAGACGCGCTTGGCGAGCGGCATCATGGAAGGCTCGCGCTGGGGCTTCAAGGGCAATGAAGATCTAGGGGGTGGCTACCGCACGCTCTTCGTGCTTGAAAGCCGTTTCGAGGCCGACACCGGCGCCATCAGCAATCGGGCCGCATCGGGCATCCAAGTTCCGGATCGCTTTCTCGATCTGCAGTTCCTCGGCGTGCCGCTGATCCCGCTGGCGCCGGGTGTGACGACCCAGACGGTCGTGAACCAGGTCGGCGCGCAACTGGGCAGCCAGATCGGCGTGAACCTGACCAACAACGCGTTCGACCGGCAGGCTTTCGTGGGTCTCGTCACGCCTGTGGGCGCGGTACTCGCCGGGCGTCAGTACACGCCGTGCTATGAGATGTTCTATGTGTTCGATTCGATGCAGACGGACTCCAGCCTGTCGGCGGCACAGATCGCCACGCTGCCCGCGTCCGTCGACATTCGCAAGAGCAACGCGCTTGCATACCGCCTGCAGAAGGATGGCTTCACCGCCACGCTGATGTATGCCTTCGGCGAAACCGGAGATTCCACCTCGAACAACCGCTACATGAGTGCCAATGCCTACTACAAGGGCAACGGCTTTGCGGTGGGAGCGTCCTACGGCACCAACAACAATGCCGTGGGTGACAAGGCGCTGACCAACACGCTGTTGGGCGCTCAGGCGGACCTGGGCCCCGGCAAGCTGTCGACGCTCTATGCCACTTTCAAGGACGACAACCCTGGCGTCGGCGCCGACGTGACCGCGGGATTGATCGCGCAAAACCCGAGCCCCGCGTTTGCGCCGCTCGCCACCCTGATTGGCAATGCCTTCGAGCGTGCGTTGCGCCAAGACTCGCGTCTGTTCCATGTGGGTTATCGCGTCAACTTCGGCCCGAGCACCGTGACGGTAGCCTACAACCGCTACGACGATCGCACCATCGCCGACGCGGATGTGCAGTCCTACGGCGCCGTCTACACCTATGCACTCTCGAAGCGCACCGACGTCAATTTCGTGCTGACCCGCTTCGACAACGACGACAACGCTCAGGCCGCCCCGGGCGGCGGCGGATTCTTCGGTGGTGTGACCTCCGAGGCAGGCAAGGGCGCTCACAACATCGCGCTGGCGCTACGTCACCGCTTCTGAGTCTCCCGCGGCAGGCGGCTCGCGCCGCTGCCGCGGTGTACGCTCGCGCGCCATGGCCCGATTGCCCCGTTTGATCGTTCCGGCACTGCCTCACGTGGTGAGCCAGCGTGCGCAGCACGGCCAGACGATGGTGCAGGATGACACGGACCGCCAGTCATTGATGCATTTGCTGCGCGAGGCGGCAGCGCAGCATCATGTCGCGCTGCACGCCTACTCGGTGCTCGAGTCGCGCCTCGATCTGGTGGCCACGCCCGAGCACGCGAGTGGCCTGAGCCTGGTCATGCAATCGGTGGCGCGCCGGCATGCATCGGCCTTCAACCGGCGCCACGGCCGCGTTGGCGGCTTGTGGGAAGGCCGCTTCCGGGCGGCCGTCATCGAACCGACCACGTGGTTGCTGCCTTGCATGGTGTATGTCGAGCGGCTGGGTCATCCCGTTCAGGCGGCAACGGCCGTGTCGCTGCCGTGTTCCAGCGAAGCGGCCCACCGTGGTCACGCTGCGGACCCGTTCCTGGTGCATCCGGCGGCGTATTGGGCGCTTGGCAATACGCCCTTCGAGCGAGAGATGGCCTATGGCGGCATGCTGGAGCACGCGTTGCCGGACCGTCAGGTGCAGGCCATCGAGGCAGCGCTGCGAGGGGGCTGGGCGTTGGGCTCCGAACGATTCGTGGCGCAACTGGCCTCGGCTTCGTCGCGGCCGGTCGCGCCGAGACCCAGAGGCCGGCCGCCAAAGCCTAGGCCGGCGCACCAAATTTGATATGTCACCATTTAATTTCGCACCAGTGTCGAGCGCGCGATAATAAGAATCCGACCCTTAATTTTTTGATTGTCAGTTTTGCTGCGCTGCCGTAATCTCTTGGCCGTTTCCCGCCAGGAGAGCGCCGTGACCTCGTCCGCCCCAAGCCAGCAAGACATCGACACCCTTCGTCTCGAAGGCCTCTACGACCCGGCCCACGAACACGATGCCTGCGGCGTCGGCTTCGTGGCGCACATCAAGGGCCTCAAGGCGCACAGCATCGTTGGCCAGGGGCTCAAGATCCTGGAGAACCTCGATCACCGCGGCGCCGTCGGGGCCGACAAGCTGATGGGCGACGGCGCGGGCATCCTGATCCAGATCCCCGACGAGTACTACCGCGCCGAGATGGCCCTGCAGGGCATCGAACTGCCGCCGCCCGGCGAATACGGCGTCGGCATGATCTTCCTGCCCAAGGAACACGCCTCGCGGCTGGCCTGCGAGCAGGCGCTGGAGCGCGCCGTGCATGCCGAAGGCCAGGTGCTGCTGGGCTGGCGCGACGTGCCGGTCGACCGGGCCATGCCGATGTCGCCCACGGTGCGGGCCAAGGAGCCGGTGATCCGCCAGATCTTCATCGGCCGCGGCGCCGACGTGATCGTGCCCGATGCGCTGGAGCGCAAGCTCTACGTGATCCGCAAGACGGCCTCGGCGGCGATCCAGAAGCTGCAGCTCACGCACAGCCATGAGTACTACGTGCCCAGCATGAGCTGCCGCACGATCATCTACAAGGGTTTGCTGCTTGCCGATCAGGTGGGTACTTACTATCTGGATCTGCAAGATGAACGAACGGTGTCGGCGCTGGCGCTGGTGCACCAGCGCTTCTCGACCAACACCTTCCCGGAATGGCCGCTGGCGCACCCCTACCGGATGGTGGCGCACAACGGCGAGATCAACACCGTCAAGGGCAACTTCAACTGGATGCGCGCCCGCCAGGGGGTGATGAAGTCGCCGGTGCTGGGTGATGACCTGAACAAGCTGTACCCGATCAGCTTCGACGGCCAGTCCGACACCGCGACCTTCGACAATGCGCTCGAGCTGCTGACGATGGCCGGCTACCCGCTGGCCCACGCCGCAATGATGATGATCCCGGAGGCCTGGGAGCAGCATGCGACGATGGACGAGCGTCGCCGCGCGTTCTACGAGTACCACGCCGCGATGCTGGAGCCCTGGGACGGCCCGGCCGCGATGGTGTTCACCGACGGCAAGCAGATCGGCGCCACGCTCGACCGCAACGGCCTGCGGCCGGCCCGCTACATCGTCACCGACGACGACCTGGTGGTGATGGCCTCCGAGTCCGGTGTGTTGCCGATCCCGGAGAACAAGATCGTCAAGAAGTGGCGCCTGCAGCCGGGCAAGATGTTCCTGATCGACCTGGAGCAGGGCCGCATCGTCGACGACGAGGAACTGAAGAACACCTACGCTTCGGCCAAGCCTTACCGGCAGTGGATCGAGAACGTGCGCATCAAGCTCGACGCGATCGCCGCACCGGCCGAGGCCGCGCCGGCCTTCGCGGAGAACCTGCTCGACCGCCAGCAGGCCTTCGGCTACACGCAGGAAGACATCAAGTTCCTGATGAGCCCGATGGCCCAGGCCGGCGAGGAAGGCATCGGCTCGATGGGCAACGACTCGCCGCTGGCCGTGCTGTCCGACAAGAACAAGCCGCTGTACAGCTACTTCAAGCAGATGTTCGCGCAGGTCACGAACCCGCCGATCGATCCGATCCGTGAAGCGATCGTGATGTCGCTGAACAGCTTCATCGGCCCCAAGCCCAACCTGCTGGACATCAATGCGGTCAACCCGCCGATGCGGCTGGAGGTGGCACAGCCTATCCTCGACTTCGAGGACATGGCGCGTCTGCGCAGCATCGAGAAGCCGACGCACGGCAAGTTCAAGTCCTACGAACTCAACATCGTCTACCCCTACGCCTGGGGCGGCGAGGGCGTGGAGGCCAAGCTGGCATCGCTGTGCGCCGAAGCGGTGGACGCGATCCAGGGCGGTCACAACATCCTGATCATCACCGACCGCCGCATGAGCCGCGACCAGATCGCGATCCCCGCGCTGCTGGCCCTGTCGGCGATCCACCAGCACCTGGTTCGCGAGGGCCTGCGCACGACGGCCGGCCTGGTGGTCGAGACCGGATCGGCGCGCGAGGTGCATCACTTCGGCGTGCTCGCCGGCTATGGCGCCGAGGCCGTGCACCCCTACCTCGCGATGGAGACGCTGGCCTCGCTGCACAAGGAGCTGCCGGGCGACCTGTCGGCCGAGAAGGCGATCTACAACTACGTCAAGGCGATCGGCAAGGGCCTGTCGAAGATCATGTCCAAGATGGGCGTGTCGACCTACATGTCCTACTGCGGTGCCCAGCTGTTCGAGGCGATCGGCCTCAACAAGCCGCTGGTCGAGAAGTACTTCCGCGGCACGGCTTCGCAGGTCGGCGGCATCGGCGTGTTCGAGGTGGCCGAAGAGGCGATCCGCATGCACAAGGCCGCCTTCGGCGACGACCCGGTGCTGGCGACGATGCTCGACGCCGGCGGTGAGTACGCCTGGCGCACGCGCGGCGAGGAGCACATGTGGACGCCGGACGCCATCGCGAAGCTGCAGCACAGCACGCGCGCGAACAAGTTCGACACCTACAAGGAATACGCCCAGTTGATCAATGACCAGTCGCGCCGGCACATGACGCTGCGCGGGCTGTTCGAGTTCAAGTTCGACCCCAGCAAGGCGATCCCGCTCGACCAGGTCGAACCGGCCAGCGAGATCGTCAAGCGCTTCGCCACCGGCGCCATGTCGCTCGGCTCCATCAGTACCGAGGCGCACAGCACGCTGGCGATCGCGATGAACCGCATCGGCGGCAAGTCCAACACCGGCGAGGGCGGCGAAGACCCGGCGCGCTACCGCAACGAGCTCAAGGGCATCCCGATCAAGCAGGGCACGCTGGTCAGCGAAGTCGTCGGCAGCAAGGTGATCGAGGCCGACTACGCGCTGAAGGAAGGCGATTCGCTGCGCTCGAAGATCAAGCAGGTGGCGTCGGGGCGCTTCGGTGTGACGACCGAGTACCTGGTCTCGGCCGACCAGATCCAGATCAAGATGGCGCAGGGCGCGAAGCCGGGCGAGGGCGGTCAGCTGCCGGGCGGCAAGGTGTCCGAGTACATCGGCATGCTGCGCTACTCGGTGCCGGGTGTCGGCCTGATCTCCCCGCCGCCGCACCACGACATCTACTCGATCGAGGACCTGGCGCAGCTGATCCACGACCTGAAGAACGCCAACCCGCGCGCCTCCATCAGCGTCAAGCTGGTGTCGGAGGTCGGTGTCGGCACCATCGCCGCCGGCGTCGCCAAGGCCAAGAGCGACCACGTGGTGATCGCCGGACACGACGGCGGCACCGGCGCCTCGCCGTGGTCCAGCATCAAGCACGCCGGCACGCCGTGGGAACTGGGCCTGGCCGAGACCCAGCAGACGCTGGTGCTCAACGGCCTGCGCGGCCGCATCCGCGTGCAGGCCGACGGCCAGATGAAGACCGGCCGCGACGTCGTGATCGGCGCGCTGCTCGGGGCCGACGAGTTCGGTTTCGCGACCGCGCCGCTGGTGGTCGAAGGCTGCATCATGATGCGCAAGTGCCACCTCAACACCTGTCCGGTGGGCGTGGCCACGCAGGACCCGGTGCTGCGCGCCAAGTTCCAGGGCAAGCCCGAGCACGTCGTCAACTACTTCTTCTTCGTCGCCGAGGAAGCGCGCCAGATCATGGCGCAACTGGGCATCCGCAGCTTCGACGAACTGGTCGGCCGCGCCGACCTGCTCGACACCAAGAAGGGCGTGTCGCACTGGAAGGCACGCGGCCTCGATTTCGGACGCGTGTTCCATCTGCCGCAGGTGGGCGCCGACGTTCCGCGTCGCCAGGTCGACGTGCAGGACCACGGCCTGGCCAAGGCGCTCGACGTGCGCCTGATCGAGAAGTGCCGTCCCGCCATCGAGCGTGGCGAGAAGGTCCAGTTCATGGACGAGACGCGCAACGTCAACCGCACCGTCGGCGCCATGCTGTCGGGCGAATTGATCCGCCACCGGCCCGAAGGCCTGCCCGACCATACCATCTTCATGCAGATGGAAGGCGTGGGCGGCCAGAGCTTCGGCGCCTTCCTGGCGCAGGGCATCACGCTCTACCTGATCGGCGATGCGAACGACTACACCGGCAAGGGCCTCAGCGGCGGCCGCGTGGTGGTGCGACCGAGCATCGACTTCCGGGGTGATGCCACGCAGAACATCATCGTCGGCAACACGGTGCTCTACGGGGCCACCAGCGGCGAGGCCTTCTTCCGCGGCGTGGCCGGCGAACGCTTCGCGGTGCGGCTTTCGGGCGCGACCACGGTGGTCGAAGGCACCGGTGACCACGGCTGCGAATACATGACCGGCGGCACGGTGGTCGTGCTCGGCAAGACCGGGCGCAACTTCGCGGCCGGCATGTCGGGCGGCATCGCCTACGTGTACGACGAGGACGGCAGCTTCTCGCAGCGTTGCAACACCGCGATGGTTGCGATGGACAAGGTACTCACGGCCGACGAACAGCGCAGCACCCAGGAGGCCGCCATCTTCCACAAGGGCGTGGCCGACGAGGTCTTGCTGCGCAAGCTGATCGAGGACCACCACCGCTGGACCGGCTCGCTGCGCGCGCGCGACATCCTCGACCACTGGCCCGCGGCACGCGGCAAGTTCGTCAAGGTCTTCCCGCACGAGTACAAGCGGGCGCTGGGCGAGATCCACGCCAAGAAGGAGGCCAGCGAGACCATCGCCAAGGCCAGGACCAACGACAAGAAGTCGAGCAGGGCCAAGGCCTGAGGCCGACCTGCCAGAGCGGCCGCACGGAGCATCACACCATGGGAAAAGTCACCGGATTTCTGGAATACGAGCGGCTCGAGGAAGGCTATGCGCCGGTCGAGCAGCGGCTCAAGCACTACAAGGAATTCGTCATCGGCCTGAAGGAGGACGAGGCCAAGGTCCAGAGCGCGCGCTGCATGGACTGCGGCACGCCGTTCTGCAACAGCGGCTGTCCGGTCAACAACATCATTCCCGACTTCAACGACCTGGTGTACCGCGGCGACTGGGCGAACGCGATCGCGGTGCTGCATAGCACGAACAACTTCCCCGAGTTCACCGGCCGCATCTGCCCGGCGCCCTGCGAGGCCGCCTGCACGCTCAACGTCAATGACGACGCGGTCGGCATCAAGAGCATCGAGCACGCCATCATCGATCGCGCGTGGGCCGAGGGCTGGGTGCAGGCCCAGCCGGCGCGCCACAAGACCGGCAAGACGGTGGCGGTCGTCGGCTCGGGGCCGGCCGGCATGGCGGCGGCACAGCAGCTCGCACGGGCCGGCCATGCGGTCACGCTGTTCGAGAAGAACGATCGCATCGGCGGCCTGCTGCGCTACGGCATCCCCGACTTCAAGATGGAGAAGTCGCACATCGATCGGCGCGTCGAGCAGATGAAGGCCGAAGGGGTGGTGTTCCGAACCGGGGTGCTGGTCGGTCACCTGCCGGAGGGCTCCAAGGTCACGAACTGGGCCAAGGAGATCGTGTCGCCCGAGCAACTGAAGGCCGAGTTCGATGCCGTCGTGCTGACCGGGGGCGCCGAGCAGAGTCGCGACCTGCCGGTGCCGGGGCGTGATCTCGACGGTGTGCACTTCGCGATGGAGTTCCTGCCGCAACAGAACAAGATCAATGCCGGCGACAAGCTCAAGGGCCAGATCCGTGCCGACGGCAAGCACGTCATCGTGATCGGCGGCGGCGACACCGGCAGCGACTGCGTCGGCACCAGCAACCGCCACGGCGCGAAGAGCGTGACCCAGTTCGAGCTGATGCCCATGCCGCCGGAGCAGGAGAACAAGGAGCTCACCTGGCCCTACTGGCCGTACAAGCTGCGCACCAGCTCCAGCCATGACGAGGGTTGCGAGCGCGAGTTCGCGATCGCCACCAAGGAGTTCATCGGCGACAAGGGCAAGGTCACGGCGCTGAAGACGGTGCGCGTCGAGTGGCAGGGCGGCAAGATGGTCGAGATGCCGGGCAGCGAGCAGGTGCTCAAGGCCGACCTGGTGCTGCTGGCGATGGGCTTCGTCAGCCCCGTGTCGACGGTGCTCGACGCCTTCGGCATCGACAAGGACAACCGCGGCAACGCCAAGGCCACGACCGACTTCACCGGGGGCTACCAGACCAACGTTCCCAAGGTGTTCGCCGCCGGCGACATCCGCCGCGGCCAGTCGCTCGTGGTGTGGGCGATCCGCGAAGGGCGCCAGGCCGCCCGCGCCGTGGACGAGTTCCTGATGGGATACAGCGACCTGCCCCGCTAGGGCCTGCCGGCAAGGCCGAGCCCGTGCGGACGGGCCGGCCTCCGGGCGCTGCGCAGCAGGCGGCCCGGGTATCCCCTATCATCCGTGGAGCCGGGTCGTCTGATTCGGCTTTTTCACTTCGGCCCATGACAAGTCCAACAGCGCCGTCGAACCCCGGCCGCGACCCGAACGCTCTCGTCGAACTCCAGCATGTCACGTGCGGCTACGGCGAGCGCGTGATCCTGCGCGACGTGGATCTCGTCGTGCCGCGCGGCAGCGTGCTCGCGCTGATGGGCACCTCGGGTGGCGGCAAGACGACGGTGCTGCGACTGATCGGTCGTCAGCTCGAGCCGATGAGCGGCAAGGTGCTGTTCGACGGCACCGACCTGGCCACGCTGGATCGCGACGCGCTTTATGCCGCGAGGCGCCGCATGGGCATGCTGTTCCAGTTCGGTGCCCTGTTCACCGACCTGTCGGTGTTCGACAACGTGGCATTCCCTCTGCGCGAACACAGCGGGCTCGGCGAAGCCATGATCCGCGATCTGGTGCTGATGAAGCTCAACGCGGTCGGCCTGCGCGGTGCCCGCGACCTGATGCCGAGCGAGGTGTCCGGCGGCATGGCGCGCCGTGTGGCGCTGGCCCGGGCGATCGCGCTCGACCCCGAACTGATGCTTTACGACGAGCCCTTCGCGGGCCTGGACCCGATCTCGATGGGCGTGGCCGCACGCCTGATCCGCGAACTCAACCGGGCGCTCGGCATCACCAGCATCGTGGTCTCGCACGATGTCGACGAGACCTTCTCGATTGCCGACCAGGTGGTCTTCATTGCCAATGGCGGTGTGGTCGCGCAAGGCACGCCAGCCGAGATGCGGGCCAGCGAGGATCCGCTGGTGCGGCAGTTCGTCGACGCCCAGGCCGACGGCCCGGTGCGCTTCCATTACCCCGCCGCGAGTGCGAACGAGGACTTCCAGGTGGGCCCCGCATGAGCTGGTACCGCCCGTCGGACGTCGGGTACGCGGTACGCGCCCAGCTCACAGGCCTGGGTGCCGCGGCGCGCCTGTTCGGGCGCATGCTTGCGAGCTTCGGGCCGGCCCTGCGGCGCGGGCGGTTGGTGGTCGACCAGGTGCATTTCCTGGGCAACCACTCGCTCGCGATCATCACCGTGTCGGGCCTGTTCGTCGGCTTCGTGCTCGGCTTGCAGGGCTACTACACGCTGCAGCGCTACGGCTCGTCGGAAGCGCTCGGCCTGCTCGTCGCGCTGTCGCTGGTGCGCGAACTCGGCCCGGTGGTCACCGCACTGCTGTTCGCCGGGCGTGCCGGCACCTCGCTCACGGCCGAGATCGGCCTCATGAAGGCCGGCGAGCAACTCACCGCGATGGAGATGATGGCGGTCGACCCGGTGCAGCGCGTGCTCGCGCCGCGCTTCTGGGGCGGTGTCTTCGCGATGCCGCTGCTGGCAGCGGTGTTCAGTGCCGTCGGCATCCTGGGAGGCTGGGCGGTCGGCGTGCTGCTGATCGGCATCGACGCCGGCGGATTCTGGTCGCAGATGCAGGGTGGGGTCGACGTGTTCAAGGATGTCGGCAACGGCATCGTCAAGAGCATGGTGTTCGGTGTCACGGTGACGTTCGTGGCGCTGTGGGAGGGCTACACCTGCCAACCGACGCCGGAGGGTGTGTCCCGGGCTACCACACGCACCGTCGTGATGGCCTCGCTTGCCGTGCTCGGGCTCGATTTCGTGCTGACGGCGATGATGTTCTCGATTTGACGACGGACGACGCGCCCGTCAGGAGTAGGAAGATGCAGAAATCCAAGCATGACGTGTGGGTCGGTCTGTTCGTGATGATCGGTGCCGCGGCGATCGTGTTCCTGGCCCTGAAGGCCGGCAACCTGCTGAGCCTGAGCTTCGACGACACCTACACGGTCTCGGCTCGCTTCGACAACATCGGCGGGCTCAAGGTGCGCGCGCCGGTGAAGAGCGCCGGTGTGGTGGTCGGGCGCGTGGTGGCGATCGGCTTCGATGCCGACACCTACCAGGCCCGCGTCGAGATCGATCTCGAGAAGCGCTTCGGCTTCCCGGCGGACAGTTCGGCCAAAATCCTCACGTCCGGGCTGCTCGGCGAGCAGTACATCGGCCTCGAGCCGGGCACCGAGGAGAAGCTGATGGTCACCGGCGACAAGATCCGCGTTACGCAGTCGGCGGTGGTGCTGGAGAACCTGATCAGCCAGTTCCTGTACAGCAAGTCATCCGACTCGAACAACGGCGAGGGAGCGAAGAAGTGAAATCGGGTGTCTGTCGATCGGCGATCCTGGCGGTGGCCCTGGCGCTCGGCCTGGGCGGCTGTGCCACCGTCGAGCAGCCCGACCCGCTGGAGAAGCTCAACCGCAAGACCTTCGCGTTCAACGAGACGGTGGACCAGTACCTGATCGCGCCGCCGGCGCGCGTCTATCGCGAGGTCGTGCCCTCGGTCGCCCGCCAGGGCATCGACAATTTCTTCAACAACCTGCGCGATGTCTGGTCGGCCTTCAACCTGATCCTGCAGGGCCGCTTCGGCGACAGTGCGAACGACGTGATGCGTTTCGGCACGAACACCGTGTTCGGCCTCGTCGGCTTCGTCGACTGGGCTTCCGCGCTGGGCCTCGCGCCGCACTACGAGGATTTTGGCCAGACCCTGGGCGTCTGGGGCTTCGATGCCGGCGCTTACCTGGTGCTGCCGGTGCTGGGGCCGTCGTCGGCGCGCGATGCGGTCGGCCTGCCGGTCGACCTGCTGGCCTCGCCGGACCAGGTGGTCGAATCGGTGCGGTTGCGCAACGCGCTGACCGGCCTGCGCGTGATCAACACGCGCGCGGGGCTGCTCGACGCCACCGGGCTGCTCGACGACATCGCGCTCGACAAGTACAGCTTCGTGCGCGACGCCTACCTGCAGCGCCGCCGCAGCCTGGTGGAAGACGGCCGGCGTCGCGATGCCGGCGCGGTCGAAGAGGATTACGTCCCCGACGAACCGGCCGCACCCGCCTCGGCGCCTGCGGAGCCCGCCAGTGCGCCAGCGCCACAGGCCCGACCCTGAGCGCGGCGTGGTGATGCGCCCGATCCCGAAACCCCGGGCGCTGCGCCGCGTTGAACCTCATTGCAACGTCATGTAGCGTTGCGAACTTGTCGCCGCAAACGGTCTCCAAAAGGCTCGATCGTGGTCGGTTCCACTGAAAGGCAAACATGCTGAAACGTCAATTCCTGTCGCTGAGTCTGGTCGCCCTCGGCCTGGCGCACGGCGTCGCGCTGGCCCAGACCGCGGCGCAGACGCCCGACGGCCTGGTCAAGCAGGTGTCCACCGAGGTGCTCGATTCCATCAAGGCCGACAAGGCCATCCAGGGCGGCGACACCCAGCGCATCCTCGCGCTGGTCGACGCCAAGATCCTGCCGCACGTCGACTTCGACGCCATGACCGAGTTCGCCGCCGGCAAGGCGGCCTGGAGTCAGGCGACGCCGGACCAGCGCGCCCGCCTCCAGGACGAGTTCAAGGTGATGCTGGTGCGCCAGTACGCGGCGGCGTTCGCGCAGGTGCGCGACCAGACGATCGAGTTCGGCCGGGTCGTCAAGAGTCCGGACAACCCCGGCGAGGTCATCGTGCGCACCAAGATCGTCGGCCAGCGCGATCCGGTGCCCATCAACTACTACCTGCGTCGGACCGGCGATGCCTGGAAGATCCACGACCTGGACGTGCTGGGCATCCGCCTCGGCCTGAGCTACCAGCAGCAGTGGATGCCCATCATCAAGGCCAAGGGCATGGACGCCCTGATCGCCGAACTGGCCCAGCGCAACAAGAGCGCTGGGGCCCGGGGCTGAGCGGGCATGCTGCTGCTGCCCGAGACGCTGACTCTGAACGAAGCGCGTGACACGCTGCGGCTGCTCAAGGTCTCGCTGGAGCGCGAGGCCGAGCCGCTGCTGGTGATCGACGGATCGCAGCTGCAGCGCTTCGACTCCACGGCACTGGCCGTGCTCCTCGAATGCCGTCGGCTCGCCCAGGCCTGGGGCAAGCGTTTCGAGCTGACGGCCTTGCCCGAGAAGCTCAGCGAACTGTCCCGGCTCTACGGGATCGACGATTTGCTCACGCCCTCGCCAGTGCAGGCGTGAGTTCGGTGCCCTGGCGGGCGCGGTGCGGGACGGGTGTCGGTTTACCATCGACGCTCACTCGACCGTGTCGTGCGCGAAGCCCATGTCCAGCCAACTCGAGCAGCTCAAGGCCTACACCACCGTGGTCGCCGACACTGGCGACTTCAAGCAGATCGCGGCCTTCGCGCCGCGCGATGCCACCACCAACCCGTCGCTGATCCTGAAGGCCGTCAGCCAGCCGGCCTATGCGCCGCTGCTGGCGCAGACCGCCGCGGCGCACCGCGGCCAGCCGCTCGACGCGATCGTCGACCGCGTGCTGGTGCGCTTCGGCTGCGAGATTCTCAACGTCGTCCCGGGACGCGTTTCGACCGAGGTCGACGCCCGGTTGAGCTTCGATGCCGCGGCCACCGTGGCGCGGGCCCAGCGCATCATGGCGCTGTACGAATCCGAGGGCATCGCTCGCGAGCGCGTGCTGATCAAGATCGCGGCCACCTGGGAAGGCATCCAGGCCGCCAAGGCGCTCGAGCACCACGGCATCCACTGCAACCTGACCCTGCTGTTCGCGTTCTGCCAGGCGGTGGCCTGCGGCGAGTCGGGCGTGCGGCTGATCTCGCCCTTCGTCGGGCGCATCCACGACTGGCACAAGAAGGCGGCCGGCGCGCGCTGGGACGAGGCCGCCAATGCCGGTGCCAACGATCCCGGCGTGAAGTCGGTGGCGCAGATCTGGCGCTACTTCCGCAAGTTCGGCATCGAGACCGAGGTCATGGGCGCCAGCTTTCGCAACACCGGGCAGATCCTGGCGCTGGCCGGCTGCGACCTGCTGACGATCTCGCCGGAGCTCCTGGCCCAGCTGCAGGCCAGCGAGGCGACGGTGGTGCGGGCACTCGACGTCGATGCCGCGCTGCACTGCGATGCCAAGGCGCTGAGCTTCAACGAGGCGAGCTTCCGCTACGCACTCAACGAGGACGCGATGGCCACCGAAAAACTCGCCGAGGGCATCCGTGCCTTCGCGGTCGACGCCGCGCAGCTCGACCGGCTGATCCAGGCGCTGTGATGTCCGCTTCCTGGGTGCGTGGCGACCGCACGGCGGCCTGGGCGGACTTGAGCGCGCATTTCGCCGCGTCGGCCGCGAACTTCGACCTGCGCACCGCCTTCGCCGCCGATGCGCGGCGCTTCGAGCACTTCGGTATCGAGGCTCCCCACCTGTTCGCCGACCTGTCGAAGAACTGGCTGGATGCGCCGACGCTGGCGCTGCTGCTGCGCCTGGCGCGCGAGGTCGGCCTGGAAGGGCAGCGCGACGCGATGCTCGCCGGTGCGCCGCTGAACAACACCGAAGGCCGCGCCGTGCTGCACACCGCGCTGCGGGCGCCGCGCGACGCAGCGCCCCACGGCAGCGAGGTGCACGCGACGCTCGATGCGATGCTGGCCTTTGCCGAGCACGTGCGCGACACCGCGCACAGCGGCATCACCGATGTTGTGAACATCGGCATCGGCGGCTCCGACCTCGGCCCGCAGATGGCGGTGCCCGCGCTGCAGGCCTACACGCAGGCCGGCCTGCGCAGCCATTTCGTCTCCAACCTCGACGGCCACGAGCTTGCGCCGCTGCTGACGCAGCTGGATCCGCAGCGCACGCTGTTCATCGTCGCGTCCAAGACCTTCACCACCCAGGAGACGATGGCCAATGCCGAGACGGCCAAGGCCTGGTTCCTGGCCCGCGGCGGGCGGGACCTGGCGCGGCACTTCGTCGCGACCACCACCAACGTCGACGCCGCGGTGGCCTTCGGCATCGACACCACCTTCGGCTTCTGGGACTGGGTCGGCGGCCGCTACTCGCTGTGGTCGGCCATCGGCCTGCCGGTGGCCATCGCGCTCGGCGCCACGCACTTCCGCGCCCTGCTGGGCGGCGCCCATGCGATGGATCGCCATTTCGCGACGGCGCCGCTGGAGCGCAACCTGCCGGTGCTGCTGGGCCTGCTCGACGTCTGGTACCGCAACTTCCACGGCCTGGCGAGCCGCAGCGTCGCGCCCTATCACCAAGGCCTGCGCCGCCTGCCGGCCTATCTGCAGCAGCTCGAGATGGAGAGCAACGGCAAGCGCGTCGACCGCGACGGCGAGCCGCTGCCGTTCGCGACCTCGCCGGTGGTGTGGGGCGAGCCGGGCACCAACGGCCAGCATGCCTATTTCCAGATGCTGCATCAGGGCAGCGACGTGATTCCGGTCGAGTTCATTGCCGTGCGCGACACCAGCCACGCGCGCCTCGATCTGCCGCCGGCGCTGCAGCCATTGCTGGCCGATCAGCAGCGCAAGCTGCTGGCGAACTGCCTGGCGCAGTCTCAGGCGCTGATGACGGGCAAGAGCGAGGCGCAGGCGCTGGCCGAGCGGGCGCCGACGGCCGCGGCCGACATGCCGCGCGAGGTGCTGGCGCGCCACCGCAGCTTCCCGGGCAACCGGCCGAGCAGCACGCTGCTGCTGGATCGCCTGGACCCGGCCGCGCTGGGCGCGCTGATCGCGATGTACGAGCACCGCGTCTTCACCAGCGGCGTGGTGTGGGGCATCAACAGCTTCGACCAGTGGGGGGTCGAGCTCGGCAAGGCAATGTGCAACGAGCTGCTGCCGCGCCTGGGCAGCGGGGACACGGGCGGACTCGACGCCTCCACGGCCGGCCTGCTGCGGAAGCTGCGCGGGTGAGGCACCCGGCCGTCGTCTTCGATTTCGGCGGGGTCGTGTTCCGCTGGCAGCCGCTGGCGCTGCTGCGGCAGGTGCTGCCGCAGCACGCCGCCGACGACAGCGGCGCACGCGCGCTGGCCGAGCGCATCTTCCAGGGCTTTCGCCTCGGCAGCGACTGGGCTGAGTTCGACCGTGGCAGCCTCCAGGCCGACGCGCTGGCGGCGCGCATCGCCGCGCGCACCGGACTGGCCGCCGCCGAGGTGAGGGCGGTGATCGACGCGATCCCGCCCCACCTCGAGGCCGAGCCCGGCACGGTGGCGCTGTTGCGCGCGCTGCGCGACGCCCGGCGGCCGCTGTTCTACCTGTCGAATATGCCGGCACCGTATGCCGACCACCTCGAACGCCGGCACGACTTCCTGGCGTGGTTCGAGGCCGGGCTGTTCTCGGCGCGCATCGGCCTGATGAAGCCCGAGCCGGCGATCTTCCGGCGCGCCGAACTCGACTTCGGCATCGACCCGGCGCGCAGCCTGTTCATCGACGACCACGCCGGCAACATCGAGGCGGCCCGCGCGGCCGGCTGGCGCGCGCTGCACTTCACCGGGCCGGCCGACTGCGAGGCGGCGCTGCGCGAGCAGGGCTGGCTCTAGGGGCCGTCAGCGCGGCGTCGCGAGCCAGCGCTCGGCCAGCCGCACCCACAGCGTTGCCCCGAGCGGGATCAGGTCGTCGTTGAAGTCGTAGCTCGGGTTGTGCAGCATGCAAGGGCCCAGGCCGTGTCCGCCCTCGCGGTGCGCGCCGTCGCCGTTGCCGATGACGAAATAGCAGCCGGGCCGGTGCTGCAGGTAGTAGCTGAAATCCTCGGCTCCCATCGTCGGCTCGAACTCCAGCACGTTCTCGGCGCCCACCACCTCGGTCATCACCGACTGCGCGAACGCGGTCTCCGCCGCATGGTTGATGGTGGGCGGATAGTTGCGCGAGAACTCGAAGCGGCAGCGCGTCTCGAAGGCCGCGCAGGTGGCGTCGGCGACGGTCCGCATGCGCTGCTCGATCAGGTCGAGCACCTCGGTCGTGAAGGTGCGCACGGTGCCGCGGATCTCGCAGCTGTCGGGCACGACATTGGTGGCCTCGCCGGTGTGGATCATCGTCACGGAGATCACGCCGGTGTCGAGCGGGCGCTTGTTGCGCGTGATGATGGTCTGGAAGGCCTGCACCATCTGGCAGGCCACCGGGACCGGATCGACACCGAGATGAGGCATCGCCGCGTGCGCGCCCTTGCCCTGGATGGTGATGCGGAACTCGTTGCTGCTTGCGAACACCGGACCGGTCTTCAGCGCGAACTGGCCCACCTTCAGCCCAGGCCAGTTGTGGGCGCCGAACACGGCCTCCATCGGGAAGCGCTCGAACAACCCCTCCTTGATCATCTCGCGCGCGCCGCCGCCGCCTTCCTCGGCCGGCTGGAAGATCAGGTAGACGGTGCCGTCGAAGTTCCGGTGCCTGGAGAAGTGCTGGGCGGCCGCGAGCAGCATCGCGGTGTGACCATCGTGGCCGCAGGCGTGCATCTTGCCGGCGTGGCGGCTGGCGTGGGGGAAGGTGTTGTGCTCGGTGATCGGCAGCGCGTCGATGTCCGCACGCAGGCCGATCGCGCGGTCTGACGAGCCATTCTTGACGATGCCGACCACACCGGTCGTGCCCAGCCCGCGATGCACCGGGATACCCCAGTCGCCCAGGGTCCGGGCGATCACGTCCGCGGTGCGGCGCTCCTCGAAGCACAGCTCGGGGTGGGCGTGCAGGTCTCGGCGGATCGCGGTGACCGCGGCACTGTCGGCGAGGATGGATTCGATCAACTGCATCGGCGTCTCCCCAGCGGGCGAAGATTCCACCTTGGCATGGTAATGCCGCGCCCGGCGACGCAGCCGCGACAGGGTCGTTCTGCAGCCTCCGCCGGCACGAGGCACACTCCATGCCGGGCCGGCCGAGACGCGGGCGGCAGGGAGGACCGCGATGAGAGGACGAAGCTTTGTCGGTGCCGCCGTGGCGTTCGGGGCGCTGGCCGCCGGCAGCGCGGCGCTGGCCCAGGTCGCCAATTACGGCTTCCTGCGCAACACGCCGATCAGCCGCTTCAACGAGCAGGATTTCAAGCTCTACCGTGCCGCCGTCACGCAGGCGCTGGCCGCGCCCGAACTGGGCGTGCCGGTGACCTGGCGCAACGACCGCAGCGGCAGCGAGGGGAGCGTCACGGCGCGCGAGGGCGAGCGCGCGGGTTGCCGCGTGGTGGTGATGGAGAACCGGCACAAGGCGCTCAGTGCCCGCAGCGAGCAGCAGCTCTGCAAGGTGGACGGCAAGTGGAAGGCGACGGCGGGCTGACCCGCAGCGTGCGCGGCGCCTGCCCGCACGACTGCCCCGACACCTGCGCGTTGCGCGTCACGGTGCGCGATGGCCGCGCGGTGAAGGTCCAGGGCGACGCCGACCACCCGACCACCCACGGCGCGCTGTGCACCAAGGTCTCGCGCTATCCCGAGCGCACCTACCACCCCGAGCGCGTGCTGCACCCGCTGCGGCGCGTGGGGCCCAAGGGTGCCGGGCGCTTCGAGCGGGTCGGCTGGACCGAGGCGCTGGACGTCATCGCGACGCGCCTGCAGGCGATCGCTGCGCGCGACCCGCAGGCCATCGTGCCGTACAGCTATGCCGGCACGATGGGCCTGGTGCAGGGCGAAAGCATGGCCGCGCGCTTCTTCCACCGCCTGGGGGCCTCGCTGCTCGACCGCACCATCTGCGCCAGCGCCGGCGGCGAGGCGCTGACGGCGAGCTACGGCGCCAAGGTCGGCATGCACGTGGAGCACTTCGCCGAGGCGAAGCTGATCCTGATCTGGGGCAGCAACAGCATCGCGTCGAACCTGCACTTCTGGACCTACGCCCAGGCGGCCAAGCGCGCCGGCGCGAAGCTGGTCTGCATCGATCCGCGCCGCTCCGAGACCGCCGACAAGTGCCACCAGCACCTTGCGCTGCTGCCCGGCACCGACGGTGCGCTGGCGCTCGGCCTGATGCGCGAGCTGATCGTCAACGACTGGCTCGACCACGACTACATCGACCGCCACACCGAGGGCTGGCCTGCGCTGCGCGAGAAGGCACTCGCCTGGACGCCCGAGCGCACCGCCGCCGTCTGCGGCCTGGACGCCGAGCAGGTGCGTGGCCTGGCGCGTGACTACGGCGGCACACGGCCGGCCGCGATCCGCCTCAACTACGGCATGCAGCGCGTGCATGGCGGCGGCAACGCGGCGCGCCTGATCGCCACGCTGCCCTGCCTGATCGGCGCCTGGCGGCATCGCGCCGGCGGGTTGCTGCTGTCGAGCAGCGGCTGGTACCCGATCGACCACGGCGCCCTGCAGCGGCCCGAGCTGCTGGGCGCGCGCCGTCCGCGCACGATCAACATGAGCACCATCGGAGACGACCTGCTGCGCGAGAGCTCGGCCGGCTTCGGCCCGAAGATCGAGGCGCTGGTTGTCTACAACAGCAATCCGGTCGCGGTGGCGCCCGAATCGCCCCAGGTCGTGCGGGGCTTCGCGCGCGAGGATCTGTTCACCGTGGTGCTGGAGCACTTCCTCACCGACACCGCCGACCACGCCGACTTCGTGCTGCCCGCGACCACCCAGCTCGAGCACCTGGACGTGCACCGCAGCTACGGCCACACCTCGGTGCTGATCAACGAAGCGGCCGTCGCGCCGCTGGGCGAGGCGCTGCCCAACACCGAGATCTTCCGGCGCCTCGCCGCGCGCATGGGCTATGTCGACCCCTGCTTCGGCGACAGCGACGAGGCGATCGCCCGCCAGGCCTTCGGCCGCCACGTGCGCTTCGACGAGCTGCGTGAACACGGCTGGGTCCAGCTGCCGCTGCCCGAGGCGCCGTTCGCCGACGGCGGCTTCCCCACGCCGAGCGGGCGCTGCCGCATCGACGCGCCCGGCTGGGGCGTGCCCGACCACGTGCCCAACCACGAGTCGGCGCAGAGCACGCCCGCGCTCGCTGCGGCCTATCCGCTGGCGATGATCTCGCCGCCGGCGCGCAACTTCCTCAACTCCAGCTTCGTCAACGTGAAGAGCCTGCGCGACATCGAGGGCGAGCCGGTGCTGGAGATCCACCCGGGCGACGCGGCGCCGCGCGGCATCCACGATGGTGCGCTGGTGCGTGTCTTCAACGAGCGCGGCCAGTATTGGTGCAAGGCCGTGCTCAGCGAGCGGGCGCGCCCCGGTGTGGTCAACGGCCTGGGCATCTGGTGGCGCAAGCTCGGCGTGCGCGGCAGCAACGTGAACGAAGTCACCCACCAGAAGCTCACCGACCTCGGTCGGGCCCCGAGCTTCTACGACTGCCTGGTCGAGGTGAGCGCGGACTGAGCAGTCCGTCACGCGGCCGATGCGTCGCGTGGAAGTCCGGTCGCTGGCCAGCGCGGTGGCATGTGTCTTGCCACGTTGCCGCGTCACCAGAACGTTGGGAATCCGTCTTGAAACCTGCTGTCCGTCGGGCCGCGCGTCCTCTCGCGTGCGCCGTCCTGCTCGCGAGCCTCGCGGCCGCCTCTCACGCCGCCGACCCCACGACGATCGAACAGCTGAAGTCCGGGACCGACATGGTCTGGATGATGGCCGCCGGCGCCCTGGTGTTCTTCATGCAGGCCGGCTTCGCGCTGCTGGAAAGCGGCATGAGCCGCGCCAAGAACGCGATCAACGTCATCATGAAGAACTACTGCGACACGTGCTTCGGCGCGGTCGCCTTCTGGGCCGTGGGCTTCGGCCTGATGTTCGGCGCCAATGCCAGCGGCTGGATCGGCACCGACCGCTTCCTGCCGCACGCGATGCCCGAGGCCGACTACGGGCTGCTGTTCTTCCAGATGATGTTCGCCGCCACCGCCGCCACCATCGTCAGCGGCGCGATCGCCGAGCGTGCGCGTTTCTGGGCCTACATCGTCAGCTCCGTGCTCATCACCGGGCTCATCTACCCGGTGTTCGGGTCCTGGGCCTGGGGCTCGCTGTTCTCCGGCCAGGGCTGGCTGCGCGAGATGGGCTTCATCGACTTCGCCGGATCGACCGTCGTGCACTCGGTGGGCGGCTGGTCGGCGCTCGCTGCCGTCCTGGTGATCGGGCCCCGGCTCGGACGCTTCGGACCCAACGGCGAGGCGCGCCCGATGCTCGGCCACAACCTCACCTCGGTGGCGCTCGGCGGGTTCATCCTGTGGCTGGGGTGGTTCGGCTTCAACGGCGGCAGCACCGCCGCGGCCACGGTGGGCATCGGCAAGATCGTGCTCAACACCCACCTGTCCGGCGCGGCGGGTGCGATCGGCGCTTTGGCGATGCTGGCGCTCGGCCGCCAGCCGGTGCTGATGACGGCGGCCGTCAACGGGAGCATCGCCGGCCTGGTCGGCGTCACCGCGGGCTGCCACGTGATGGAGCCGGCCTATGCGCTGCTCACCGGCTTCGTGGCCGGCGGGCTGAGCGTGCTGGCCGGCTGGCTGCTCGAGGCGGGTCGCATCGACGACGTGGTGGGAGCCGTCTCGGTGCATGCGGTCGGCGGCGTCTGGGGCACGCTGGCGGCCGGGCTGTTCAAGCACGACGCGATGTTCGACCTGCAGCAGCTCGGCGTGCAGGCGATCGGCTGCGGCGTCGCCTTCGTGTGGTCCTTCGGCACCGCGCTGCTGATGTACTGGCTGCTGGCCCGCGGCATGGGCCTGCGCGCCAGCACGCTCGACGAGCAGCGCGGCCTCGATTTCACCGAGCACTACGAGATCGGCTACCCCGAGTTCCAGCAGGACGCGGTGCACCGGGGCAAGCGATGAGCGGCGGTGCGTCGACGATGGCAAGCCGCGACAACGACCCGGTCACTGTGCGGCGTGCGCTGGCGCACGCGCTGGCCGAGTACCTGGAGGCGCCGCGCGTGCGCGACGCGGTGATGCTGTGGTGCCAGCAGTTCCAGGGGCGCGGCGCGCTGTTCCTCGGCCTGAGCCGCTACTGCCGGCAGATCGCCGACGGCTTCGGCCTGGCCGGCAAGGAAGCCGAGCTGCACCTCAGGATCTTCCGCGCGCTGCAGAGCGACCCGCGGCGCCTGCCGGACGATCCACTGTCCTCGCAACCCTTCGAGTCCACCGAGCCGGGCAGCCTGCCACCGGGCTCCGTCGCCCCGGTGGCGCCGCGGCTGGGCGAGGGGGTGGCGGCCCTGCAGGCCTTCTTCGCGGCGATCGAGGCCCAGCTCTCGCGCGATCTGCCGGTCGGCCTGACGCCGGCGCGCGTGCGCCGCGCGCTGATCCGCCACGCGGCCAGCCTGCCGCGACCCCAGCAGCACGCGGCGTCGCTGTGGTGGAGCGGGCAGGTGAGCACGCTCGATGGCGACTGGCCGGCCGGCGGCCATGGCACGCTGCTGATCAACGTGATGTACGTGGCACTCGCCGAACTGCTGGGGCCGGTGCGCGCGGACGCCTGCTTCACGCAGGCCGTCGACCGGCTCGAGGCCAGTGGTGTCCCGGCGCTGACCGGCATCCGCCGCTACCTGTAGCGCCACGCCGACCTGTCCGCATGGAGCCGTAGACTGCGCGCCATGCTGCTGCGCGCCCGGTCCTGGTGGTTCTCTCTTGTCGCGGTCGGCGCTGCGCTGGCGCTGCTGGGCGGCTGCGGCAGCGTCGCCTACCTCTCGCAATCGGTGCAGGGCCACCTTGGCGTGATGCGCGCCGCGAAGCCGGTCGACGACTGGCTGGCCGACGCCGGCACGCCGGCCGTGCTGCGCGAGCGCCTGCTGCTGAGCCAGCGCATCCGCGACTTCGCGGTCCAGGAGCTGGGCCTGCCCGACAACGCCAGCTACCGCCGCTATGCCGACCTCGGCCGGCCCGCCGTGGTGTGGAACGTGGTCGCGGCGCCCGAGCTGTCGCTGAGCCTGAAGACCTGGTGCTTCCCGGTGGTCGGCTGCGTCGGCTACCGCGGCTACTTCGACCGCGGCGCGGCCGACGCGCTGGCCGCCGAGTTGATGTCCCAGGGCCAGGAGGTCAGCGTCTACGGTGTGCCCGCCTATTCCACGCTCGGCAAGCTGCCCGGTGACTTCTTTGCCGACCCGCTGCTCAATACCTTCATCGGCTACCCCGAAGGCGAGCTGGCACGGCTGATCTTCCACGAGCTGGCGCACCAGGTGGCCTATGCGAAGGACGACACCGAGTTCAACGAAAGCTTCGCGACCGCGGTCGAACGCCTCGGCGGCGAGCGCTGGCTCGCACAACGGGCCGATGTGTCGGCACGCGAGGAGTACGAGCGCTTCGATACGCGCCGCCGCGACTTCCGCACGCTCGTGCTCGCCACCCGCACGCAGCTCGACGCGCTGTACCGTGGGCCCGGCAGCGAAGCCGACAAGCGTGCCGGCAAGGCCGTGTTGATGGCGCAGATGCGCGCCGAGCACGCGCGCCTCAAGGCCGGTCCGTGGGCCGGCTACGGCGGCTACGACGCTTGGTTCGCGCGGGCCAACAACGCCAGCCTGGGCGTGCAGTCGGCCTACAACGCGCTGGTGCCGGGCTTCGAGGCACTGTTCGCCGCCGAGGGCAGCGACTTCTCGCGCTTCTACGCCGAGGTGCGGCGCCTCGCCAGCTTGCCGCAGGCCGAACGCCGCGCCACACTCGGAGCCGGCCGTCAGCTGCCGCCGCCCTGAACCGAACCGAGTGTCTCCATGCCCGACATCGCCCTGCATCGCCCCCACCAGCTCGGCCTGAAGCGCGCCCGCGAGATCGCGTGGAAATGGGCCGAGGACGCCGAAGCCAAGTTCGGCATGGAATGCACGGTGGAGGAGGGCGATGACGAGGACGTGGTGCACTTCACGCGCAGCGGCGTGAACGGCACGCTGCTCGTGCGCAGCGATGCCTTCGAGCTCGCCGCGAAGCTGAGCTTCCTGCTCGGCGCCTTCCAGAAGACCATCGAGGGCGAGATCGAGAAGAACCTCGATGGCCTGCTGGCGGCGGAGCACAAGCGCGCCAAGGCGCCGGCTGCGGCGAAGAAGGCGGCGCGCAAGAAGACCTGACAAGGTCTGCACGTTTCATACGGCCTGTATGCGAGCGCTGAGCGGGCGCCGCGCCGGTCCACTGTGTTGCGTTCATGTCCCCCGAGCCCGCCCTCCGGCCGGGCTCTCCTCCTCTACTTCACTCCACACAGCGGCCCGTCACGGCGCTTCGATACACCGCGGTGTGCCGGGGTTGTGAAGCCTTCGCGTGCCGCGGTGGTGCGTGCGACCAGGGCATCGGGTGAACGGCGAAGTGAGGTAAAGGAGGAGCGGTCGGCCCGCGGGGCCGGCCGCGGGGGACACGAACGCAGCCGTTCACCCGATGCCCTGGTCAGCAGCGCTCACACGCTGCACATGCCAAGCGCGACTCCCTACTTCAGCGACTCGATCAACTCGATGTAATCCTGCTGCGCAGACTCGCCGGCGGTGCCCTTCAGTTCATTCCACGCGTCCCACTTCGCGCGACCCACCATGTCGGAGAAGCCGGGGCGCTTGCCGTCCACGTCGCCGGCGGTTGCCTGCTTGTAGAGGGCGTAGATCCTCAGCAAGGTCTGGTTGTCCGGCTTCTCCGGCAGGGTCTTGGACGCAGCGACGGCGGCATCGAAGCGGGCTTTCAGATCGGCCATGGAGCGCTCCTCGTGGGCAAGGGACGGCAGTGAAAATCAGATTGACGCTGTCGATCTTACCGAGCATCGTCCCGGCCAAAACCCGAGAACAACCCGAGGAGACCCTTGATGGCCACCGCCGCGCCGGAGCGCATGTCGCGTGTCGATACCGCGTGGCTGCGCATGGACAACCCGTCCAACCTGATGATGATCCTGGGCGTGTGGCTGCTCGAGCCCGGCGTGTCGCATGCGGCGCTGTGCCAGCGCGTCGAGGAGCGCCTGCTGAAGTACAAGCGCTTCCGCCAGAAGGTGGTGGAGGACGCGATGGGCGCGAGCTGGGTCACCGATCGCAGCTTCGACCTGCAGCGCCACGTGCGCAGCGAGCGACTGGCGCCGCGCAAGGGACAGAGCCCGCGCCAGGCGCTGGAGGCGCGGGCCGCCGAGCTGGCGACCACCCCGCTCGACCCGGCCCACCCGCTGTGGCAGCTGCACCTGATCGAGGACTACCCCGACGTCGAGGGCCGGCGCGGCAGCGCGATGATCGCGCGCATCCACCATTGCATCGCCGACGGCATCGCGCTGATCTCGGTGATGCTGTCGATCACCGACGGCGGCAAGCCGCCGCCCGAGCGCGCACAGAAGCCCGACGACGAGAAGGACTGGCTGAGCGATGCGGTGCTCAAGCCGATCACCGACGTCGCGATCAAGGCCATCGGCCTCTACGGCGACGGCGTGGCCAAGTCCGTCGAGCTGCTGTCGAAGCCGCAGCAGCCGCTGTTCGGCTCGGTCGAGATGGCGCTCACCGGCGCCCAGATCGTCAAGGACGTCGCTGCGCTCGCGCTGATGCCCGACGACTCGCCGACGCGGCTCAAGGGCAAGCCCGGCACCAGCAAGCGCGTGGCCTGGTGCGAGCCGATCCCGCTGGACGACGTGCGCTCGGTCGGCAAGGCACTGGGCGCGTCGATCAACGACGTGCTGCTGGCCTGCGCCGCCGGCGCGATCGGCGGCTACCTCGAGGCAAAGGGCGACGACCCCACCGGCCAGGAGATCCGTGCGATGGTGCCGGTCAACCTGCGGCCGCTGGAGAAGGCGCATCAGCTGGGCAACCGCTTCGGCCTGGTGCCGCTGGTGCTGCCGATCGGCATCGCCAACCCGGTGCAGCGTGTCTACGCGGTGCGCCGCCGCATGAACGAGCTCAAGGGCAGCTACCAGCCGGTGCTCGCGTTCGGCGTGCTCGCCATCGCCGGGCTGCTGGTCAAGCCGGTGCAGCACGCGCTGCTGAACCTGTTCGCCAAGAAGGCGACGGCGGTCATGACCAACGTGCCCGGCCCGAAGGAGCCGCTGAAGTTCTGCGGTGCCACGCTGCGGCAGACCATGTTCTGGGTGCCGCAGTCGGGCGACATCGGCATGGGCGTGTCCATCCTCTCTTACGGTGGCGGCGTGCAGTTCGGGCTGATCACCGACTCCACGCTGTGCCCGGACCCCGAGGCGATCATCGAGCGCTTCGCGCCCGAGTTCGAGAAGCTGCTGCTGGTGACGCTGATGCTGCCGTGGGGCGAGTGAGGACGCCTCACGCACGCCCGGCGGTGGCGGTCACGGCGGCGTCGGCAGGCCGGCCAGGTAGCGCTCGGCCAGCGTCCGGTCGATGAAGCGCCGGGCATCGTCGACGTCGAAACGCTTGCCCTCGACCAGGCCCTCGGCGTACTCGAAGAAGGGCGCGAACAGTCCGCCCTGGTCGACCGGCGCGCGCAGCGCGAAGCGCGGCTGGGCGCTGCCGATGCGGCGCCAGGCGGCGCGCACCTCGGCCCAGAACGGCTCGGTGCGTTCGAAGTAGGTCTGGCCGGCGCTGAAGTCGTGGCCGGTGATGCGCTCGTAGCGCGCCACGCCGTACTCGCGCGCCAGATAGGGCAGCGTCGCGCGTGGCCGTCCGCCGTCGCCGAGCGCGAGCTTCAGGTTGTTCTCCTCCTGCACCCAGCCGCCGGGCGTGATGGTGTGGCGGTTGCTGCCGACCAGCACCTGGTAGTCGCTGCGCACGCTGAACTCGCGCCGCGGCAGCGGGCGCCAGGTCTCGTCGCTGATCCAGGTGGAGAAGCTGTCGCCGTGCTGCCAGCGCCCGCGCGCCGCGTAGCGCGGCGAGTCGTCGACCTGCAGCACGCTCTGCACCCAGCTGCCACTGCGTTCACCGGCCGGTACCGGCCGGCGCACCCAGGTGTTGCGGCCTTCGTAGGCGAGCAGGCTGTCGGCCTCGTAGCGCCACTCCTGCCGCCAGTGCCGCACGACGATGGGCTCGCTGACCTGGCCGTCCTGCATCTGCACCCGCATCACCAGGATGTGCTGCAGTGCGATGAAGTCGCCGCGGTCCTCGGACACGAACACCTGCTCGGTGCCCCAGCTCTGGTAGGGCGCGTCCGGCTTCAGCGCGGGATCGAAGCGCAGCACCTCGAGGAAGTCGAAGCTCACGCGGTAGGGACCGGCCATCGCGAGGATGGCGCGGCGGTCGCGCTCGCGCGCGCTGAGACCGGGCTCGCGCAGCCGCTTCCAGGCCTCGCTGGCCGCGGTGTCGAGCTCGACCGGCACGCCGCGCGTGCTCGCGCCGCGCGGCTTCAGGGTCGCCTCGCCGAGCGGCCAGGCGAAGATGAACTGGCTGGGTGCGGCGGCCGGAGTCGCCTCGGTGTAGGCCGCAGCGGCCCAGGGCAGGGCCAGCAGCGCAAGCAGGCACAGCAGTGCGGGGGACTTCTTCATGCGGCGCATTCTGTGCGCGTTCGCGCTGCCGGCCGCAATGCACCTGCCGAATGTCCGGGCTTGGCGCTCGCCCATGAAAAACGGCGCCCCGGGGCGCCGTCCTGCGTCGATCGGGTCGGGCTCAGAACTGGAAGGCCAGCCGCACGCCGCCCCAGTGGCGACCGTTGACGGTGATCGGTGCCGCGGCTTCCTTCATCAGCACGAAGTTGCCGCCGCCCATGTCGCGCCGGTAGGTCTGCAGCAGGAAGGGCCGGGTGTTGCGCGCCGACGCGAGGCCGGTGCGGTCGTTGAAGATGCGGCGGTAGCGGCTGTTCGCGGTGTTCCACACCGGGTCGTTGCTGCGTTGCGGGTTGCAGTACTGGCGGTTGTGGGTGGCGACGTAGCCGTTGCGGTCGACCGCGATGCAGTAGACGACCTTCTGGTTCAGCGTCAGCAGGCGCTCCTGCACCTGCGGGAACAGCCGGTCGGCCAGCGCGACGAAGCGCGTGGTGTGCTGGGCCGGGTTGGTGCCGGGCACGGGCTGGTAGTTCTCGTCGAACAGGTCGGCGACGGCGATGGTGTGGGTGCGCAGCGCGTCCTCCAGCAGCTTGCTGATCTGCGAGGCGGCCTCCTGGACGCCGCGGATGTAGGGCGTGTCGTCGGTGTCGATGCCGCAGTCGGCCACCACCTCGATCATGTTCTCGCTGACCTTCAGGAAGGCTTCGCTGCGCGCCGTGGCACTGCCCAGCGTCTGGCTGGAGCGCTGCATCTCGCGGTCGATCGCGGCCATCTGCTCGTTCAGGCCGTCGCAGATCGTGCGGCTCTGCACCGCCGCGGCACTGATGCTGCCGACCCCGCCCTGCACCTCGGCCAGCGCCCGGTGGAAGGCGCCTTGCGGCGCCTCACCCTCGCGCAACTGGATCTCGCGCGCCAGCGCGCCGACGCGCTGGTCGAGCTCGGCCACGGTGCTCATGATCTGCTTCGACGAGGCCTCGACCTTGGCCGACAGGTCCTTCACCGCGTCGGCCACGACACCGAAGCCGCGTCCGGCCTCGCCGGCCCGGCCGGCCTCGACCGAGGCGTTGAACGCCACCAGGCGCGTCTGCAGCGCGATCTGCGTGATCTGTCCGGCCGCTGCCGCCACCTGGCGCAGCGTGTCGACGATGCCGCCCACCTCGGTACCCACCTGCTCCACCGCGGCGCGTGCGCGCTCCACGGCCTTCAGGCTCTCGGTGGTGGTGGTGCCGATGCCCCCTTGCGCGCGCTGCACCTCGCCCAGCTGGCTGCCGAGCGTCTGCAGCGCCTGGACCTGGCGCTGGTTGACCTGGTTGCTGTCTTCGATCAGGCCGCGCACCTCGGCCGCGTCACGGCCGAGACGGGAGGCCGCCTGGGCGATGCTCTGCACCGCCTGGCGCAGGTCGGGAGCTGGCGCCGCGACGGGGGCCGGGTCGGCGGCCGCGGCCGCGCTTGGGGTCTTCTTGAACAGGCTCAGCATGGTTGTCTCGTGCTCGTTTCTTCTTTGGGGTTCAGTGGTCGCGCAGCTTGGCGCGCAGCCGCGCGATCGACTGGCTGTGCAGCTGGCAGACGCGCGATTCGGTCACGCCCAGCACCGCGGCGATCTCCTTGAGGTTCATGTCCTGCTCGTAGTACATCCCCATCACGAACTGCTCGCGCTCGGGCAGGGTCTTGATGGCCTCGATCAGCGCGAGGCGCATGCGATGGTCCTGCAGCAGGGCCACCGGGTTCTCGTTCTCGTCGGCCACGTGGCGATCGAGGAAGTCGTTGTCGCCATCGTCGCCGGACATGTCCTCCAGATAGACGAGCTGCGTGCCGCGCACCTTGCCCAGCAGCTCCTGGTAGTCGGCGAGCGACAGGCCCATCTGCTTGGCGATCTCGCTCTCCGCCGGCGCGCGGCCGAGCTGCTGCTGCAGCTTGTGCACCGCGATCTCGATCTCGCGCTGCTGCTTGCGGTTGCCGCGGCTCATCCAGTCGCTGCCGCGCAGCTCGTCGAGCATCGCGCCACGGATGCGCTGGGTGGCGAAGGTCTCGAACTGCACGCCCTGCGCACTGTCGAAGCGTGACATCGCGTCGGTGAGGCCGATCAGGCCGACCTGGATCAGGTCGTCGATCTCCACGTTGGCCGGCAGCTTGGCGATCATCTGGTGCGCAAGACGACGCACCAGCGGGCTGTACTGCTTGATCATGGCGTTCGTTTCGAGGCGACCGGTGGCGGTGTACATGTCGGGCTCCAGGCGGTGTTCGGCGGTTCGTTCGGTCTTCGATCGGGGATTCAGCGCGACCGCGGCAGGCGCGAGCCCAGCGACGGCAGCGCGGAGCGTGCGCCGATCTCGCCGGCCAGTGCGCCGAACACGCTGTCGCTCACGGTGTGCGGCAGTGCGCAGGCGAGCTGTTCACGCGCCAGGCGCTTCAGCCGCAGGCTCGGGCCGTCGGTGGGCGCCTCGGTCGGGTCGACGGCCACCCAGTCGTGCAGCGTGGCCCCCAGGAAGTCGTCGGCGCAGCGCGCCATGCGTTCGGCCACCTTGGCAGCGCGCGGCGAATCGGGCGGGGCGCTGAACAGGAGGTCGTGCGTCAGCAAGGCGGCACGCGTCGCCAGCAGCTTGATGGCCGCATAGGCGTGCGTGACGCTGTCGGGCTGTTCGTCGCACAGCACGATGGGGCGCACGGTGGCAGCCTGCAGCTCCTGAACGCGACGCGCGAACAGGCGGGCCAGTTCGGTGGCGCTGGCATGCACCAGCAGCACATCGATGTCGGGAGCGGCTTCGGAAATGGCGTCGAGGAAGCCGGAGGTCGAGCCGCTCGCATCCACGAAGCGCAGCGTCAGGCCGCCGGCGGCGAGGTAGCTCACGTGCGGGCTCAGCACTTCCACGCCCTCGGCGAGGTCGAAGCTGGCCAGTTCGGCCGGCGCACGGGCGTTCTCGCCGGCGTCGACCACCAGGGTGCGCAGACCCTGCTCGGCGTAGGCGCTGCACAGGCGCTCCAGCAGCGCGCCGCCGAAGGCGATCTTCGGGTTGGACACCACCGGGATGCAGCGCATCGTGCGGCTCACGAACAGGCGGCGCAGGCCCTGGGCCTGGTCGACCGGTGCGGGGTGGGTCGGCAGGTCGTCGAGCTGGTTGTACCAGCTGTCGGTGGCGGGGCGGCAGGCGCGGCGGGGCAGGTCGGCGGACATGGCGGCAGCGGGGTCGTCGGGATCGGGGAGCTCAGGCGCGGCCGGCCGGCACGGGGCGGCGTTCCGTCATCTGCGGCGTGGCGAACACCAGGTTCATCTCGCTGGCGTCGAAGTTGTAGGCCGGGCTGCCGGTGGCGCGCAGCGCGCGGTGCACCAGGGCCTGACCCGACAGGCGATGCCAGTCCTCGGGCACGCGTTGGCCATTGGCCACCGCGACGATCTTCTGCTTGTGGCGGATCACGGCGTCGAGCGCCGGCGCCAGCTTCACGGCCTCGTCCAGCTTCGACAGCACGATGCCCTTGCAGGCGGCGGCACGGTAGGACGTCATCACGTCGTCGATGGTCTCGCCCTGCACGGCGGTGTTGACCACCAGCAGCTTGTTGATCGAAGGGTGCGCCAGCATGTCGAGCAGTTCGCGCGTGCGGGTGTCGCGCTGGGCGACGCCGGCGGTGTCGATCAGCACCATCTTCTTGGCCGACAGCAGCTCCAGCAGGTCTTCCAGCGCGGTGCGGTCGTGCGCGGTGTGGACCGGCACGCCGAGGATGCGGCCGTAGGCGCGCAGCTGTTCGTGGGCGCCAAGACGGTAGGCGTCGAGGGTGATCAGGCCGAGGTTGGACGCGCCGTGCCGGGTGGCGAAGGCGGCGGCCAGCTTGGCGGTCGAGGTGGTCTTGCCGACGCCGGTGGCGCCGATCATCGCGAACACGCCGCCCTGGTCCTCGATCGGCAGCTCGCGCTCGCCGGTCATCAGGTTGCGCTCCAGCACGCTGGCGGCCCAGGCCTGCTCGTCGCCGACGTCGGCCGTCATGCCGGCCACCAGCTTGCGGATCAGCACCGGCGAGAAGCCGCACTCGAGCAGCTTCTGGGTCAGCTTGGCCTGGCCGGGCTCGCGCTGCAGCTTCTCCATGAAGGCCAGCGCGCCGAAGCGTTCCTCGATCAGGCCCTTCATCGAGCGCAGCTCGCTCAGCATCGCGGCGTCGGCCTGGGCCTCGCGCAGCGCCGGCTGGCTGGCGGCGGCGGGCTGGGCCTGGCGACCGTAGACCACCTGCTCGCGCAGCACCGGCACGGCGGCGGCCTGCTGGCTGGCGACGCGGTGCTGCACGGCGTCGACCGCCGCGTCGACCGCATCGTCGTCGTCCAGATCCTGGGCGTACAGCGTCGCCTGGGCGGCGGCACGGGCCGGCGCCATCGGGGCGACGTTGAGGGTCGGCTCGGTGCGTTCCTCGCGCAGCGCTTCGCCGCGCAGCGCGGCCTCGCGCTTCTTCAGCATGCGGTCGCGCACGTAGTCCTGGAAGGACAGCGTGCTCATCGACAGTTGTTCCACGTCCTGCTGCACATCGTCGGCCGTCGTGGAGCGGCCCCCCTTGGCGGTCTTGACCGGCTTCGCGGGCTTGGCGGGCGCCGGCTGCACCGCGGCGGCCTGCTGCTGCACGGCGGCCTGACGCTCGACCGCGGCCAGCGCGCCCGGTGCCATCGCCAGCATCTCGATGCCTTCGGGGCAGGGCTTGGTCGACAGCACCACGGCGTCGTCGCCGAGGGTCTGGCGCATCTTGGTCATCGCGTCGCGCGAGGTACGGCCTGTGAAGCGTTGGACGTTCATGCGGAGCCTCTGGGTCGGGGTCTGTCAGGGGGGCGGATCAAGCGGCGGCGCCGATGATCGAGCCGATGCGGATCGAATGGGTGTCGGGGATCTCGCTGTGCGAGAGCACGCGCAGCCGCGGCGCGGCGCGCTTGAGCAAACGGGCGATGGGCACGCGGATCGCATCGGGCACCAGCAGGCAGGCCGGGTGGCCCAGGTCCTCCTGGCGCTTGGCGGAGTCGGCGGCGGAACGGGTCAGGATGTCGGCCATGCTGGGGTCCAGCACCGGGCCGTTCTGCGAAGTCAGGGCCTGAGACAGCAGGCGCTCGAGGTCGGGCTCGATGGCGATCACCTCGAGCTCGCGCACCGGGCCGTAGATCTGCTGCACGATCGCAGGCGCCAGTGCCACGCGGATGCGGCGTGACAGCTCCTGCGGGTCGTTGGCGAGGTTGGGGTTGGCGCCCACGTGCTCGGCCAGCGCTTCCACCACCGAGCGCATGTCGCGGATGTGCACGCCTTCCTCCAGCAGCAGCTGGAGCAGTTTCTGGAGGGCGGCGATGGGGACCATCTTCGGGACCACGTCTTCGATGAGTTTGGGTGCCAACTTCGTCACATGCTCGACCAGCTGCTGCGTTTCCACGCGGCCCAGCAGGCGCGCTGCATTCACTTGCATCAAGTGTGAGAGGTGGGTCGCCACCACGGTCGAGCAATCAACGACCGTATAGCCGGCCATTTGCGCCGCTTCGCGCTGGCGCTCCTCGATCCACGTGGCGGGCAGGCCGAAGGCCGGGTCGGTGGTGGTGGTGCCGATCAGCGGCGTGCTGGCGTGGCCCGGGTTGATGGCCATCAGCATGCCGGGGAAGGCTTCGCCTTCGCCGATCACGGCGCCGCGCAGCGTGAGCCGGTACATGCTGGGGCGCAGCTCGAGGTTGTCGCGGATGTGCACCGACGGCGGCAGGAAGCCCACGTCCTGCGCGAACTTGCGGCGCACGCCCTTGATGCGCGTCATCAGGTCGCCCTGGCGTTCCTTGTCGACCAGTGCGATGAGGCGGTAGCCCACCTCCAGGCCCAGCGTGTCGACCGGCTGCAGGTCGTCCCAGCTGGCCTCGGCGTCGGGGGCCGGGCCGGCCGCGGCGGCCGGCCTGGGAGGCGCCCGCTTGGCGCGCTGCTCGCGCTGGTGCATCAGCCACGCGACGTAGCCGAGCGCGCTCGCGATCAGCAGGAACACGAAGTGCGGCATGCCCGGGATCACGCCCAGCAGCCCGATCACGCCGGCCACGATGCCCACCGACTTGGGCGTCTTGAACATCTGGCCCATGATCTGTTCGCCGACGTCCTGCTCCTTGCCGACGCGTGACACCACCATGGCGGCCGCCACCGAGATCAGCAGCGCCGGGATCTGCGCGACCAGCGCGTCGCCGATGGCCAGCAGGATGTAGCTGTCGGCGGCCTTGCCGGCGCTGAGGTCGTGCTGGACCACGCCGATGATGAAGCCGCCCACGATGTTGATGAACAGGATCAGCATGCCGGCGATCGCGTCGCCGCGCACGAACTTGCTGGCACCGTCCATGGAGCCGAAGAACTCCGCCTCGTTGCCCACCTCGGCGCGGCGGCGCTTGGCTTCCTTCTCGTCGATCAGGCCGGCGTTCAGGTCGGCGTCGATCGCCATCTGCTTGCCGGGCATCGCGTCCAGGGTGAAGCGCGCGCCGACCTCGGCAATGCGCTCGGCACCCTTGGTCACCACGATGAAGTTGATGACCACCAGGATCGCGAACACGATGATGCCGACCGCGAAGTTGCCGCCGATCAGGAAGTGGCCGAAGCTCTCGATCACCGCGCCGGCGGCGCCCGGGCCGGTGTGGCCTTCCATCAGCACCACGCGCGACGAGGCCACGTTCAGCGACAGCCGCAGCAAGGTGGTCAGCAGGATCACCGCCGGGAAGGCCGAGAAGTCCAGCGGCTTGACCATGTAGGCCGACACCATCATCACCATCAGCGCGATCGCGATGTTGAAGGTGAACAGCAGGTCCAGCGCCAGCGGCGGCAGCGGCAGCACCATCATCGCCAGCACCATCAGCACCAGCAGCGGCACCGCGAGGCTGCGGATCACGCGGGCGTTCGGGCCCAGCCAGGCCTGGACTTGAGCGAGCATCGGGTTCATGCCGGGACCTCAGCGCTTTCTGCGGAAGACGGTTTGTTGTGCGGGTCGAGTTCGGCGGGCACCGGCAGCTCGGGCAGTTCGCCCGGCAGCGGTGCCTTGCCGGCCAGCGCGGCGCGCAGCTGGTACACGTAGGCCAGCACCTGGGCCACCGCGGTGTAGAGCGCGATCGGGATCTCGCGGTCGAGCTCGGCGTGCGCGTACAGGGCACGCGCCAGCACCGGGGCCTGCAGCACCGGCACCTGGGAATCCTTGGCGAGGTCGCGGATGCGCATCGCCATCAGGTCGGCGCCCTTGGCGACCACGCGCGGGGCACCGCCACGGCCTTCCTCGTACTTCAGCGCGACCGCATAGTGGGTCGGGTTCATCACCACCAGGTCGGCCTTGGGCACGGCGGCGAGCATGCGGCGGTTGGCCATCTCGCGCATGCGTGCCTTGACCTTGGCCTTGACCTCGACGTTGCCCTCGTTCTCCTTGTGCTCCTGCTTCATTTCCTGGTGGCTCATCTTCAGCCGCTTGGCGTGCTGGAAGCGCTGCAGCGGCACGTCGATCAGGGCGAACACCGCCAGCGCGAGCAGCAGGAACATCAGGCCGTAGAGCACGTCGTTGCCGGCCTGGGCCAGCGCGGTGGGCAGCGGCAGCGTCAGCGTGCTGGTGAACTGGAAGACGTTCTGCGACAGGTAGAAGGCACCGACCAGCCCGATCACCAGCGCCAGCACGCAGCTGCGCACGGTGTCCACCAGGCGGTCGGCCGACAGCATGCGGGGCAGGCCGGTCAGGGGATTGAGCTTGCTGAACTTGGGCTCGATCGCCTTGAGCGTGAAGTTCCACCCGCCGACCGCAAGGCTGCTGGCGAGCGCCGCCAGCACCATCACCACCCCGATCGGCAGCATCGCCCAGGCGAACTGCACGCCCAGTTCACCCAGGCGCTCGGCCATGCTGGCGGTGCCGCCCAGGGTGTGGGCATCGAAGCGCAGGCCGCTCTGCAGCAGCCGCGTCATCCAGCCGGTCGCGGCGGGCGCCATCGCCGCCAGCAGGGCGATGCCGGCCGCCACGGCCGCGAAGTGACCGAGGTCGCGCGAACGCGGCACCTGCCCGTCTTCGCGCGCCTTCTTCAGCTTGCGTTCTGACGCGGGCAGGTTGCGGTCTTGGGCGCCTTGATCGGCCATGGTTCCTCGGAAGAGTCCTGGAGGAGGATTCTTCCGGGAGGCCGCGAAAACTTGAGCGAGATAAGCAGGGCAGGGACCGTGCTTTTCCGGTCGCGGGCCGGGTGCCGCCCGGAATGCGAACGGCGCTCCTGAGAGCGCCGCGAGGAAGGAGCCGGGGGTTCGCCGGGCCTCAGGCCTTCACCACCCCGCTGTGCACGGCCAGCGCGGCCGCGCCGCGTGCGTTGTAGACGGCTGCTTCGCGAGGGATCAGCACCTCGATCGCGCGGTCGAGGGCCGCGGTGGCGCGCGCCAGCGTGTCGCGTTGCGAGGCAACCTGGCCGCTGGCCTGGGCCAGGCGCTGGCGCAGGGCCGTCGGCACCGGGCCGCGGTGGCGGCTGAAGCAGTCGAGGGCGGTCGCCAGGGCGCGTTGCAGCTCGACGGCGGCCGTGTCGACACCGCGGCTGTCGCGCTCGAGCAGCGTCTGCGCCAGGGCGGCCAGGCGCTGCTCGACGTCGGCGATTGCGGCCTCGAGGATCTGGGGCGCAGACGCGCGCAGCTGGGTGGAGCTCGGATCGGTCTGCATGAGAAGGTCGGGACGGGCAGTGGGAGGCGGCAGGCCGGGCTCAGCGCTTCACGGCGTCGAGCATTTCCTGCGCGTTGGCGATCAGCTTGTCGGCGATGACGTCGGCGTTCACCTTGAACGAACCGTCGGCGATCGCCTGCTTCATGCGTTCCACCTTGGCGGCGTCGAACTCCGGGCTGCTGGCGCCGGCCAGCAGGGCCGTCGCCGTGCTGGAGAGCTCCACCGTGCTGGTGCCGGCGTCGGCGGCCTGGGCGACGCGGGCCTTGGCCGCTGCGGCACCGGCTTCGGCATTGGAGCGAGCCAGGATCGCAGCGTCGGCGGCGGGCGTGGAGGTTTGACCGATCTTCATGACGGACTCCTGCAATCCAGGGGCAGAGTCCCCGGACGGTTCAACATCCCAGCGGTATCGACGAGGGCTCGTCGAACTTGAGAGATTCTTTTGTAACAGCGACGCGATGGCACGGCAAGCTCCGGGTTCAGGCGCGGATCACAGCCGCAGCTCGACGCGCCGCTCGCCCACCGGCAGGCCGGTGACGATGCGGCCGCTCTCGGTGCGCACGCGCACCGGGCTGCCGTCGAGGCCCGGCGTGATCGCCTGGCCTTCGCTCTGGACGGAAAAGCCGGGGCCGACGGCGACCAGTTGCACGGTCTCGCCCGCGGCGAACCACTGGCGGGCGCGCAACAGGTTCTGGCGCAGGTCCTCGCCGGCGCTGACCATGCGCAGCAGCGAACGGCCGATGGCCTCCTGCGGATCGGTGAGGGCGGCGGCCGGGTCGGCCGCGAGGTCGATCTCGGCCTCGCGCAGGTCGGCGGCGGTGAGCACGGTACCGGCCGGCAGCGCGCTGGCGGCGACCAGCGCCCGGCCGTACACCTTGACGGTGATCGGCAGGTAGACGTTCCACTTCTTCTCGCCCTGCAGGCAGCGCAGGCCGACGCGCGTGCGGCCCCAGGGCTTGAAGCCGGTCGGCAGATAGGGTTCGATCTGCTGGCAGGGCGCCAGCTTGAGGCGGGGGTCCAGCGCGCCGGCCTCGACCTCGACCCGCAGGCCGGCGGCCGGCTGCGAGCTCTTCAGGGCCAGGCTGCGCACCTGTTCGGCCAGCACCGCGGTGGCCCCGGCGTCCTGCGCCCGGGCGGGCAGCGACGCGGTCGCAACGGCCAGCAGGAGCAGGCACAGGGCGAGGGCGGCGGGAACGGCGTTCGGCTTCATCGAGCAGGACTTTAGAGGGCGGCCTGTGTCGGCGGGCCGGGAATTGAGCGGGGAAGAGGGTCCTATTCCCGCTAATGTTTCAGACGGTCACGACCAAGAATGCCCCCCATCGCCACGCTGCGTGGCCCTCCGTCCGGGCACCTCATCATGATGGACCGACTCACGAACTCGCTGAACTTCCAGACCCAGGCGCTGCTGCTGCGGTCGGAGCGCCAGCGCCTGATCGCGAGCAACATCGCCAATGCCGACACCCCGGGCTACCAGGCCCGCGACATGGACTTCGGTGCCGCGCTGCGCGAGGCCACCGGCGCCGCGACGCCCGGCCATGCGCTATCGGCCACGCAGGCCGGGCACTTGAGCCCGACCGCCGGTGCCCGCAGCGACGCCGGGCTGAAGTACGCCACGCCGAGCCAGACCAATCTGGACAGCAACACGGTCGACATGGACCGCGAGCGCGCCGCCTTCGCCGACAACGCCGTGCACTACGAGGCCACGCTGCGCTTCATCAACGGCAGCGTGCGCACCATGCTCAGCGCGATTACCGGCCAGTAAGGGAACGATCATGAGACATCCCGTCAGTAGTCAAGACGCGGGCCGAGCGCCGGGCCGCCCCAAGCCGGCCCGTATCCCCTCGGGGGATCGGCCGATGTACTCGTCGGACGAGGGGTCGTCATGAGCATGCTGAACATCTTCAACGTGAGCGGCAGCGCGGTGAGCGCGCAGAGCCAGCGGCTCAACGTCGTCGCCTCCAACCTGGCCAACGCCGACACCGTGGCCGGCCCCGACGGCAAGGCCTACAAGGCGCGCCAGGTGGTGTTCCAGACGCTGCCCTTCCAGCAGCCCGGTGAAGCCGGCACTGCCGCCGGCGTGCAGGTCTCGCAGGTCACCGAGGACAACGCGCCCGGCCGCAAGGTGCTCGACCCCAAGCATCCGCAGGCCGATGCCGACGGCTACGTGACCTACAGCAACGTCAATGCGGTGGAGGAGATGGTCAACATGATCTCGGCCTCGCGTTCGTACCAGAACAACATCGAAGTGATGAACACCGCCAAGACCCTGCTGCTGAAGACGCTGCAGATGGGTCAGTAACGACTCCTTCCTGAACAGGATCCTCCATGGCCACCGCCCCCGTCACCAACAGCTCGTCCAGCGTGTACGAAGCGCTGAACGGCAGCACCACCACCAAGACGGACGACGGCTCCGAACGCTTCCTCAAGCTGCTGGTCACGCAGATGAAGAACCAGGATCCGATGAACCCGATGGACAACGCGCAGGTCACCAGCCAGATCGCGCAGATCAACACGGTGACCGGCATCAGCACGCTCAACCAGACCGTGAAGTCGCTGTCGAGCCAGATGCTGTCCTCGCAGGTGCTGCAGGGCGCCGGGCTGGTGGGCCACACCGTGCTGATGGAGGGCAGCAAGCTGCACTTCGGCGAGGACGGCACGACGGCCGGTGGCTTCGAGCTCGCCAACGCGGCCGACAGCGTGAAGGTCGAGATCCTGTCGCCGAGCGGACGGGTGGTCGACACCATCAACATGGGGGCCGCCTCGGCCGGCCGCAGCGGCTTCGAATGGACCGCGCCCACCGGCACCAGCACCGACGGCATGACCTTCCGCGTCACGGCGAAGGCCGGCAGCACGACGCTGACGGCCACGCCGCTCACCACCGATCTCGTGAAGGCCGTCTCCACCAGCGGCGACACCCTGAACCTGGAGCTGCTGTTCGGCGGCTCGATCCCCTACACCCAGGTCAAGGCCATCTCCTGAGCCGCGCCTGCCGTCCCCTACCGAAGAGGAAATCCCCATGAGCTTCCAGCAAGGTCTGTCCGGTCTGAACGCCGCCAGCAAGAACCTCGAGATCATCGGCAACAACGTCGCCAATGCGTCCACCTTCGGGGCCAAGAGCTCGCGCGCCGAGTTCGGCGACGTGTACGCCAACGCGCTGAACGGCTCGGGCACCAACATGGTCGGCATCGGCGTCAACCTGGCCACCGTGGCCCAGCAGTTCACGCAGGGCAACATCACCACCACCGACAACCCGATGGACCTGGCGATCAACGGCTCGGGCTTCTTCCAGGTGAGCGACGGCAAGAACCCGACCATGTACGCCCGCAACGGCCAGTTCAAGATCGATCGCGACGGCTTCATCGTCAACAACTCGGGCTACAAGCTGCTGGGCTACCCGGCCGACGGTCAGGGCGTGATCGTGCCGGGCCAGGCCCAGGCGATCCAGCTGCCGACCGCCGGCATCGCGCCGCGCGCGACCGACCGCATCGCGATCGAGATGAATCTCGACGCGCGCCAGGCCGTCACCACGCCGGCCGCCGGCAGCATCGACTTCGACGATCCGGCCACTTACAACAACGCCACCTCCGTGACGGTCTACGACGCCAAGGGCCAGGACGTGGCGCTGACCTACTACTTCCAGAAGTCCGGCGCCGACCAGTGGGACGTGTACGTGACCGCGAACGGCACGCCGATCAGCGTCGACGGTACCGGCGCCGCGCTGCCCAGCACCACGATGACCTTTCCGGCCAACGGCTCGGCGCCGACCGCGCCGGTCGGTGCGGTGCCGATCGACATCCCCGCGACCACCAACGCCGCCGGCGGCACCACGCTGCCGATCACCGGCATCGAACTCGACGTGACGAGCGCGACGCAGTACGGCTCGGGTTTCGGCGTGACCGACATGTCGCAGACCGGCTACGCGCCCGGCCAGCTGTCGGGCATCTCGATCGAGGCCAACGGCGTGATCATGGCGCGCTACAGCAACGGCCAGTCCAAGCCGGGCGGCCAGCTCGAGCTCGCGAACTTCCGCAACCCGCAGGGCCTGCAGCCGCTGGGCAACAACGTCTGGGCCACCACCTTCACCTCCGGCGATCCGGTGGTCGGCGCGGCCGGCGATGGCAACTTCGGCGTGCTGCAGTCCGGCGCGCTGGAGGAAAGCAACATCGACCTGACCGGCGAGCTGGTCAACATGATCACCGCGCAACGCGTCTACCAGGCCAACGCGCAGACCGTGAAGACGCAGGACTCGATGATGCAGACGTTGGTCAACCTGCGCTGATTGCAGCGGGCACTGAGGAGTCGCGATGGACCGGATGATCTACTTGTCGATGTCGGGCGCGAAGGCGACGATGCAGCGGCAGGAGACGCTCGCGAACAACCTCGCGAACGCCTCGACCACCGGCTTCCGCGCCGAGCTGCAGGCCTTCCGCGCCGTGCCGGTGCGCGGCGACGGCGCCAGCACGCGCGTCTACTCGCTCGAGACCACCACCGGCTACGACCCCACCCCGGGGCCGATGGCCGCCACCGGCCGCGCGCTCGACGTGGCGATGCAGGGCAACGCCTGGCTGGCCGTGCAGGGGCTCGACGGCACCGAGGCCTACACCCGCATGGGCTCGCTGCAGGTCGACGCCGAAGGCACGCTGAAGACCTCCGGCGGCCTCACGGTGCTGGGCGATGGCGGCCCGATTGCGCTGCCGGCGAACTCGTCGCCGCAGATCGCCGCCGACGGCACGGTCAGCGTCAAGCAGGCCAACGGCGGCGTCACCTCGGTCGGCCGCCTCAAGCTCGTGACGCCCGAGGCCGCGCTCCAGCGCGGCGACGACGGCCTGTTCCGTGCCGCCGACGGCGACCTGCCGGTCGACCCGAATGCGCGGGTGGCCGAAGGCACGCTCGAGGGCAGCAACGTGAACCCGATCGAGAACATGGTGGCCATGATCGCCGCGGCGCGCCAGTTCGAGAGCCAGATGAAGATGCTGCAGACGGCCGAGGGCGACGAGAAGGCCGCCAGCCAGCTGCTGTCGATGAACGGCTGATGTCCAGGCCCTCGCGGAACTGGGGCCCGAACCGGGCGCTTATCCCGCGCTCGCGCGCCTTCATCCCCGTCATGATCGGCCGATGAGGAGCCCCCCGCCATGATGCGTTCCCTTTGGATTTCCAAGACCGGGATGGAGGCCCAGCAGACCCAGCTGGACCACATCTCGCACAACCTCGCCAACAGCGCGACGAACGGCTACAAGCGTTCGCACGCGGTGTTCGAGGACCTGATGTACCAGACCATCCGCCAGCCGGGCGCGAACAGCTCCGAGCAGACGCAGCTGCCCACCGGCCTGCAGCTCGGCCTGGGCACGCGCGCCGTCGCCACCTCGCGCCAGTTCAGCCAGGGCTCGCTGCAGCAGAGCACGAACCCGCTCGACCTCGCGGTCAAGGGCCAGGGCTTCTTCCAGATCCAGCTGCCCGACGGCACCACCGGCTACACCCGCGACGGGGCCTTCCAGGTCAGCGCGCAGGGCCAGCTGGTCACGAACAACGGCTACGTCGTGCAGCCCGGCATCACCATCCCGGCCAACGCACAGAACGTGACCATCGGCGCCGACGGCAACGTGAGCGTCACGCTGCCCGGCCAGGCGGCCGCGCAGACGGTCGGCCAGATCCAGCTCGCCAGCTTCGTGAACCCGGCAGGCCTGGAGCCGCGCGGCGAGAACCTCTACACCGAGACCGCGGCCTCGGGCACGCCGAATGCCGGCGCGCCGGACAGCAACGGCCTGGGCGCGATCGCCCAGGGCTTCGTCGAGGGCAGCAACGTCAACGTGGTCGAGGAACTGGTCGCGATGATCCAGACCCAGCGCGCCTACGAGCTCAACTCCAAGGCCATCCAGACCTCGGACCAGATGCTGCAGAAGCTGGCCCAGCTGTGAGCCTGAAAGCCGCCGCCATGTCCTTCGCCCTCCGCCGAGTCGCTGCGCTGGCGCCGCTCGTCCTGCTGTTCGGCTGCCAGGCGATGGCGCCCAAGGTCGACATCGCCGACACCTCGCCGGTGCTGCCGCAGGCGGTGGTGGCGCCGCCGGTCAACAACGGCGCGATCTTCCAGGGCGCCAGCTACCGGCCGCTGTTCGAGGACCACCGCGCGCGCCTGGTCGGCGACACGATCACGGTGCAGATCGTCGAGAAGGTGGCGGCCAGCCAGCAGTCCACCAGCAGCATCGACAAGAACGGCTCGGTCAACGGCAGCATCTCGGCGCTGCCGTTCTTTGCGCCCAACTCCTTCAAGCGCGCCTCGGCCACCGGCAGCAACGAGCAGGCCTTCGAGGGCAAGGGCACGACGGCCAGCGCCAACACCTTCAGCGGCACCATCACCGCGACCGTGATCAACGTGTTGCCCAACGGCCACCTCGTCATCAGCGGCGAGAAGCAGATCGGCGTGAACCAGCACGTCGACGTGCTGCGCTTCTCCGGCCAGGTCGACCCGCGGGCGATCCAGCCCGGCAACTCGGTCGCATCGGCGCAGATCGCCAACGTGCGCATCGAGCAGCGCGGCCGCGGCGCGCAGGCCGAAGCGCAGGGAATAGGCTGGTTGGGACGCTTCTTTTTGAACGTTCTGCCGCTCTAAAGTTTTCCAGAATGGTGGCATCCCCCTGGGAAAGCCACCACCATGCACCGCCCCTTCTTCCCTGCTGAACAGCGCGCCGACCTGCTGCTGCGCCTGCTGATCGCGTTCAGCCTGTTCATCGCCAGTGCGGCGGTCTGGTGGCCGGTCGATGCCCAGGCCGCGCGCCTGAAGGAAGTGGCCGCCGTGCAAGGCGTGCGCTCCAACCAGTTGATCGGCTACGGCCTCGTCGTCGGCCTCGACGGCACCGGCGACCAGACCACCCAGACCCCGTTCACGACGCAGAGCCTCAACGCGATGCTGCAGCAGCTGGGCGTCACGGTGCCGCCCGGCACCAGCGTGCAGCTGCGCAATGTCGCTGCGGTGATGGTCACCGCCTCGCTGCCGCCGTTCGCGCAGCCGGGCCAGCAGATCGACATCAACGTCTCGTCGATGGGCAATGCCAAGAGCCTGCGCGGCGGCACGCTCGTCGTCACGCCGCTGCGTGGCGCCGACGGCCAGATCTACGCGCTGGCGCAGGGCAACCTGATCATCGGCGGCGCCGGCGCCTCGGCCGGCGGCTCCAAGGTCCAGGTCAACACGCTCAACGCGGGCCGGGTGCCCGGCGGCGCCACCGTGGAGCGCGGCGTGCCCACGCCGCTGGCCCAGGGCGATGCGATCCAGCTCGACCTCAATGCCGCCGACTACTCGACCGCGCGCGAAGTGGCGCGCGTGATCAACGGCAAGATGGGCGCGAACACCGCCCAGGCGCTGGACGGCCGCACGGTGCGCGTGCTGATGCCGGCCGACGCGAATGCGCGCGTGGCCTTCCTGGCCGACATCGAGAACCTGCCGATCGACCTGGCCGCGCCGGCTGCGCGCGTGGTCGTCAACGCCCGCACCGGCTCGGTGGTGGTGAACCAGTCCGTCACGCTCAACCCCTGCGCGGTGGCGCACGGCAACCTGTCGGTCACGATCAGCTCGCAGCCGGTCATCAGCCAGCCGGGTCCGCTGTCGAGCGGCCAGACGGTGGTGGCCGAGCGCGCCGACATCGCCATCAAGCAGGACGCCGGCTCGCTGATCCAGTTGCCGGCCGGCACGCAGCTCACCGACGTCGTGAAGGCGCTGAACTCGCTCGGCGCGACGCCGCAGGAACTGCTGGCGATCCTGCAGGCCATCAAGGCGGCGGGCGCGCTGAACGCCGAGCTCGAGGTGATCTGACGTGAAGTCGACCGTCGGCCTCGACGCCAACGCGCTGCGCTCGTTGCAGGCGAACGCGAGCGCCGACCCGCGTGCGGCGATCAAGGAGACGGCCAAGCAGTTCGAGGCGCTGTTCATGCAGCAGCTGATGAAGAGCATGCGCCAGGCCACGATGTCCAGCGGCATGCTCGACAACTCGGGCACCCAGATGGGCACCGAGCTGCTCGACACCCAGTTCGCGCAGAAGCTCACCGGCCTGCCCGGGGGGCTGAGCGCCCAGATCGCGCGGCAGCTCGAGCAGCAGCTCAACGGCAAGGTCGCCGCCGTCACCGCGCCCACGGCGCGGGCCGGCGCTGCCGAGGGGGCGCAGGTGTGGAACCGCCTGCCCGGCGCGTCGCGGGCACAGGACTTCGTGGCGCGCCACAACAGCGCTGCCGAGCAGGCCGAGGCCGAGACCGGCATCCCCGCCGCCTTCATCCTGAGCCAGGCCGCGCACGAATCGGGCTGGGGCCAGCGCGAGATCAGGAACGCCGACGGCAGCAGCAGCCACAACGTGTTCGGCATCAAGGCCGGCGCCAGCTGGAAGGGCGCCGTCACCGTGGTCACCACGACCGAGTACGTGAACGGCCAGCCGCAGAAGGTGAAGGCGAAGTTCCGCGCCTACGCGACGCCGGAAGACGCCTTCCGCGACTACGCCAGCCTCATCAAGAACAGCCCCCGCTACGCCAAGGTGGTGGAGCAGGGGGGCACCGCGCAAGGCTTCGCGGTGAACCTGCAGCGCGCCGGCTATGCCACCGATCCGGCCTACGCCGCGAAGCTCGGTCGCGTCATCAACACCACGCTGCGCCTGCAGCGCACCCTGACCGCGTGAGGAGTAGCCCATGGCCGGCCTGATGTCCCTCGGCACGCGCGCGATGTTCGCGAACTACGCGACGCTGCAGACGATCGGCAACAACATCGCCAACGCCAACACGCCCGGCTACTCGCGCCAGCAGGTCGAGCTCGGCACGGCCGGCGGTCAGTCGACCGGCGCCGGCTTCTTCGGCCAGGGCGTGAACGTGCAGACCGTGACGCGGGCGAGCGACGCCTTCCTGACGCGCGACGCCGCGATGTCGAAGTCGCAGGCGGCGCGCGACGCGGCGCGGCTCGAACAGCTCGAGCGCCTGGAGAAGGTGTTCCCGACCGGCGAGTCCGGCCTCGGCTATGCCGCGGGCGACCTGCTGAATGCCTTCGTCGACGTGGCCAACCGCCCGCAGGACGCCTCGGCGCGCCAGGTGGTGCTGGCGCGCGCCGAGGAACTGGCCTCGCGTTTCCGCGCCGCCGACAGCCAGCTCGACGCGCTGCAGAGCGGCGTGACCGAGGACGTGAAGAACTCGGTCACCGTGGTCAATACGCTGGCCAAGCGCGTGGCCGACATCAACCGCCAGATCGCCGCGGCGCAGGGCAGCGGCCATGCGCCGAACGACCTGCTCGACCAGCGCGACCAGCTGATCAGCGAGATCGGCAGCTACGTGCAGGTCACCACCATCGAGGCCGACGACGGCTCGCTGGGGGTCTTCATCGGCGGCGGCCAGCGGCTGGTGCTCGGCAGCACTGCCCAGCAGCTCAAGGTCGTGCCGGACACCTACGACGCCGCCAAGGTGCGCCTGGCGATCAGCGAGGCCGGCGGCGACCGCATGCTGCCCGAGGACGCGCTGGTGGCGGGCAAGCTGCCCGGCCTGCTGGCCTTCCAGAACGAGGACCTGGCCGACGCGCGGGCGATGATCGGGCAGCTGGCCAGTGCGATCGCCGGCGCGGTGAACCGCCAGCAGTCGCTCGGCCTGGACCTGGGGCAGCCGGCGGGCAGCGGTGCGCCGCTGTTCGCGCTCGGGGCGCCCGCGGCCTTGCCGGCGTCGACCAATGCGCGCGACGCCGGCGGCAACTTCCTGTCCTCGGTCTCGCTCACCGTGGCCGATCCGAAGCAGCTGCAGGCCAGCGACTACGAACTCCGCACCGACGCCAGCACGCCGGGGCAGTACTTCCTGACCCGGCTCAGCGACGGCGTGACGCGCACGGTCGCCGACGGCGACACCATCGACGGCTTCACCCTCGACATCGGCACGCCGGCGCCGGGCGCGACCGACCGCTTCCTGCTGCAGCCGGTGAGCCAGGCCGCGCAGGGCATGGCGCGGGTGCTCAACAACCCCAACGGCATCGCCGCGTCGTCGCCGGTGGTGGCGACGGTGGCCTCCGGCAACACCGGCACGGCCACGGTGGGCTCGCTCACCGTCACCAGCACGGCGCTGGACCCGACCCAGACCGCGAACATCAGCTTCACCGACGACAGCGGCAACTACAACTGGGAGCTGCGCGACGCCAGCAATGCGGTGGTCAGCAGCGGCACCGGCACCTGGACCGCGGGATCGACCATCGCGCTGAACGGCTTCGAGCTCACGCTGGCTGGCGTGCCGCGCAGCGGCGACGCGGTGCAGGTCGCGCCCACCACCTTCCCGGCCGCGAACAACGGCAATGCGCTGTCGCTGCTGGCCCTGCGCGATGCCGGCATCGTGGGCGAGCAGCTGCTGGCCGGCGGCGTGGTGTCGGCGGGCGAGAGCATCACCAGCGCCTACGCCAGCGCGATGGCCGACATCGGCGTGCGGGTGCAGAGCGCCCGCTCGTCGAGCAACATCTCCACCGCCGTGGCGACCAATGCCGAGGCGGCGCGCGCCGGCGTGTCCGGCGTGAACCTCGACGAGGAAGCCGCGCGCCTGATCCAGTTCCAGCAGGCCTACCAGGCCGCTGCCAAGGTCCTGCAGGTGGCGCAGAGCGTGTTCGAAACCCTGCTCAGCGCCGCCGCTCGCTGACCGATCGATACGACGAGGACTCCTCCATGCGCGTGAGCACTTCCAGCACCTACGACGCCACCATCGCGAACCTGCAGCGCCGGGCCCAGGAGCTGAGCCGCAGCCAGGAGCAGATGAGCAGCCTGAAGCGCGTCAACCGCGCCAGCGACGACCCGACGGCGGCCGCGCGGGCCGAACGGGCGCTCGCCGTCGAGGCGCGCAGCGCCGCGACGCAGCGCGCCATTGACACCAGCATGAACGCGGTGAGCCAGACCGAATCGACCCTCGGCGACGCGCTCGGTCTGCTCCAGCAGGCGCGCGACTCGGTAGTCTCGGCCGGCAATGCCAGCTTCAGCGACGCCGAGCGCGCCAACCTCGCCATCAGCCTGCGCCAGATGCGCGCCGAACTGCTGACCATCGCCAACAGCCCGGACGGCGCCGGCAGCTACCTGTTCGCCGGGCAGGGCGCGAGCAACCCGCCGTTCGTCGACACTCCCACCGGCGTGCAGTTCCGCGGCGTGTCGGGCGAGACCGGTGCGCCCTCCACCGAGCCGCTGCCGCTGACGATGGACGGCCGCAGCACCTGGCTGCAGGCCTCCAGCGGCAACGGCGTGTTCGTGACCAGCGCCACCCAGCAGGCCGGTACCGGGTGGATCAACGCCGGCAGCGTGATCGATCCGTCGGCCGCGACCGGTGATCCCTACAGCCTGAGCTTCACCGTGGCCGGCGGCGTGACGACCTACACCGTGCTGCGCGACGGCAACCCGACCGCGCTGACCGACGTGCCCTACCAGAGCGGGCAGGCGATCGAGATCGACGGCCTGTCGTTCACCGTGACCGGCGCGCCGGCCGACGCCGACCGCTTCGACCTCACCCCGTCGTCGGCCTCGCTCAGCATCTTCGACGTGCTCGACCGCGTCGCCACCGAGCTGGAGACGCCCGGGCGCAACAACGGCCAGATCGCGCAGTCGGTGGCCACCGCGCTGCGTGACATCGACGCGTCCAGCGCCAGGCTGACGGCGCAGCGCGCCGTGGCGGGCGAGACGCTGAACCGCATCGACCGCGCCGCCGAGCGCCTGAGCGGCCAGAAGCTCGCCGCGCAGACCGACCGCTCGCAGGCGGAAGATCTCGACATGGTCGAGGCGATTTCCACGTTCCAGAAACAACAGACCGGCTACGAGGCGGCGCTGAAGTCCTATGCTTCGGTGCAGAACCTGTCGCTGTTCCAATACCTCAATGTGTGATTCGTCTGCGGAGACCCTTTCGTGAGTGACTCCCTCCTTGGCCAGGTGGCGCTGAGCTACTCCCCGATGATCGATCGTCAGCGCACGGTCAGCGCGACCCGCCTGACGGTGTTCCCGCTGCAGCCCGGCGCCGAGCTCGACGCGGCCGGCCTGCTCGAGGAGGTGGCCGGCGTGTGGCCCGAGGGCGGCGGCCAGGTGTCGCTGAACGTCGTCAGCGAGAACCTGCTGACCGGCCTGCTGCAGGCGCAGCCGACACCGAACGTGATGATCGAGATCCCGGCCTTCATGGCCGGCGACGAGGCGCACACCCAGGCCATCCAGGACCTGCATGCGCGGGGCAGCACCCTGCTCATCAAGGGCCGGCCGCTGCGCGAGCTGCCGCGCGAGGTGCTGCCCTGCTTCCGCTACTCGATCGTCGACCTGGCCGACGACCGCCGCGTCGGCGAGACGGCACCGGCTGCCGGCTTCACGCGCAGCATCGGCTACGTGCAGTCGGGCGTGAACACGCTCGTCGACATGGAGGCCTCGTTCACGCGTGGTGCGGTCGCGGTGCTCGGCTGGCCGATGGACGACGCGATCGCGCACTCCGACGTCGGCAAGCAGAAGGACCCCAAGGCGGCGACGCCGGACCTGCAGGTGATGGTCGAGCTGATCCACCGGGTCGACCAGCAGGAGCCGATCGAGAAGCTCGAGGACACGCTGCGGCGCGACCCGACGCTGGCCTTCAAGCTGATGCGCTACATCAACTCGCCGGCCTTCGGGCTGAGCGTGGAGATCAGCTCGTTCCGCCACGCCATCATGATGCTGGGCTACAGCCGGCTCAAGCGCTGGCTGGCTCTGCTGCTGGCCACCGGCAGCAAGGACGCCAACCTCAAGCCGGTGATGTTCGCCGCCGTGCGCCGGGGCATGCTGATGGAGGAGCTGGTGCGCAACCTCGGCGACGAGGAGATGCGCAACGAGCTCTTCATCTGCGGCGTGTTCTCGCTGCTCGACCGCATGTTCAAGCAGCCGTTCTCCGATCTGCTGAGCACGATCCCGGTACCCGAGCGGGTGTACCAGGCGCTGGCCGACGAGTCCGGGCCCTATGCCCCGTACTGCACGCTGGTGCGCGCGGTCGAGGGCAACGCGCTGGACGCGATCCGCGAGGCCTGCGACGGCCTGTTCACCGATCCGGCCGAGATCAACCGCGGCCTGCTGCGCGCGCTGGCGAAAGCGGCGCAGCTGGACGCCTGAGCGTTCAGCCGTCTCCGGCGGCCACCTTGCCCAGGTAGTTGCCGAAGTCGATCACCCCGCCTGCCGCGGGGACACGGGCCACGTCCTGCGCCGGCAGCACGTCCTGCACCAGGTCGATCCGCTTCCACTGCGCCAGCGGCGCCTCGCAGGCGGCCTGCGGCACGTACTTCGACGGTGCGATCTTCTGGTGCCGATGGATGTAGCGCGGGCAGTTGACGAAGATCGACGAGATCGCCAGCCGCACCACCAGCTCCGCTCCGGGGTAGTGGGCCTTCAGCGGGTCGTCGTCGGCGATCGAGGCCTCGCCGTGCACGCGCAGGCGGTGCGGGGTCTCGAAGTCGATGAACAGCAGGCCGATCTTCGCGCTGGCGCGGATGTTGCCGGTCGACAGGAACATGCCGTTGCCGTCGTAGCTCGGGAAGGCCAGCGTCCTGGTGTCGACCACCCGCACGAAGCCCGGGGCGCCGCCCTTGTAGGAGCAGGACGGCTGACCGTCGGCGCCGACCGAGGCGAGGAAGAACATGTCGCGGCTCTCGATGAAGCCGCGCTCGTCGTCCTGCACTTCGTCGTGAATGATCAGTTCGGTGAGGCGGTCCGCCAGTGCGCGGCTGCCGAACCGGTCCTGAAGCTGGCGCTGTGCGTCGCCATAGAAATCGCTCATCCGGGGTCTCCTTTGGGGCCGATCGGGCCGTGTGACGCAAACGAACGCGCTAGGGTAGGGGCGAGCCCGTCCGTTGCGGGCCCAGGATTACCCACAGAACCGCTGCGCCTGCCGGCGCCCGATGGGGCGGTGGCGCGGCCCGCGGTCTAATGTCGCCATGGCCAAGCCCACCGCGCCCGCCGGCTGGACCGACACCCACTGCCACCTCGACGCCCCGGAGTTCGACGCCGATCGGACGGCCGTGGTCGAGCGTGCGCGCCACGCCGGGGTCACGCAGATCGTGCTGCCGGCGGTCGCGCCGTTCGACTTCGATACCGTGCGGGAACTGGCGCACCGCCACGGGCTGGCCTATGCGCTGGGCGTCCACCCGATGTACACCGGCCCGCTCGACGACGCGGCACTCGACGCGCTGCGCGAGGCGCTGGCGGCGCACCGCGACGACCCCCGGCTGGTCGCCGTCGGCGAGATCGGTCTGGACCACTTCGTGCCGGGGCTGGATCGCGCGAAGCAGGAGCACTTCTACGTGCAGCAGCTCGCGATGGCGCGCGAGGCCGGCCTGCCGGTGCTGCTGCACGTGCGCCGCTCGGCCGACAGCCTGCTCAAGCACCTGCGCCGCATGCCGGAGGTCGGTGGCATCGCACACGCGTTCAACGGCAGCGCCCAGCAGGCGCAGTCCTTCGTGGCCCAGGGCTTCAAGCTCGGCTTCGGGGGCGCAATGAGTTTCGAGCGCGCACTGCAGCTGCGCCGGCTGGCGACCGAACTGCCGCTGGAGGCCATCGTGCTGGAGACCGATGCGCCCGACATCCCGCCACAGTGGCTGTACCGCACCGCGGCCCAGCGCACCGCCGGCGAGCGCAGCCGCAACGAGCCGGCGGAACTGCCGCGCATCGCCGCCGGGTTGGCCGCCCTGCGAGGCCTGACGCCCGAGGCGCTGGCACATGCGACCCAGGCCAATGCGCGCACGGCCCTGCCGCGCCTGGCCATGCTCGATGCCGTGGGGGTGTCAACATGACCCGACCGCAGGAGCCCGATGCCCTGGCCGCCGGATCGCGGGCCGATGCCGCCACGCTGCCGCCCCTGTCCGGCCTGCCACCGGTCGTCGGCCCGGCCACGCGCCTGGTGGTGCTGGGCAGTTTCCCCGGCGCGGCCTCGCTGGCCGCACAGCAGTACTACGCCCATCCCCGCAACCACTTCTGGCCGCTGCTGTCGGCGCTGTGGGGCCTGGACCTGCGCGCGCTCGACTACCCGCAGCGGCTGCAGGCGCTCACCGCGCGCGGTCTCGGCCTGTGGGACGTGTACGCCACCTGCCGCCGCGAAGGCAGCCTGGACAGCGCGATCCGCGACACGCGGCCCAACGACCTGGCGGGCCTGCGCCGGCTGGCGCCGCACTGGCAGGCCGTGGCCCACAACGGCGGCGAGTCGGCGCGGTCGGCGCGCCTCACCGCCGCGCTCGGGCTGGTGGTGCACCGGCTGCCCTCCACCAGCCCGGCCAACGCCAGCTGGTCCTTCGAGCGCAAGCTCGCAGCCTGGCGGGCGGTCTTCGAACAACACGGACTGATCCCTACCTCCTGATGGCGACCTCCCGCAAGCCCAAGGCGCCGACGCTCGCGCCGGCCACGATGTCCGAATTCGACGGCGTGCGCTACCTGCACCTCGGCACGCCCTGGGTGCAGGGCGCGATGCGCATCGCCAAACCGCAGAAGATCGAGCTCGAGTACGTGCAGCGCATGATGGCGTGGATGCTGCTCTCGGACCGACTGCACGGTGCTGCGGTCGAGAAGGACCGCGACGGCGAGCCTCCGCATGCGGTGCAGCTGGGCCTGGGTGCGGCGGCCATCACGCGCTTTTGCCACAAGAAGCTGCGCTGGCGCACCACCGCGGTCGAGATCAACCCGAGCGTGATCGGCGTGTGCCGCCTGTGGTTCAAGCTGCCGGCCGACGACGCGCGATTGGCGGTGATCGAGGCCGATGCTGGCGCCTACGCGGCCGATGCGGCGCACGCCGGCCAGGCCGACGCGCTGTGTGTCGATCTCTACGACCACGATGCCGCGGCGCCGGTGCTGGACGACGAGGCCTTCTACCGCGGCTGCCGCGCGTTGCTGGCGGAGGGTGGGGTGATGAGCGTCAACCTGTTCGGCCGCGACGTGAGCTTCGATCGCAGCGCGCGGCGCATCGCCGCGGTGTTCGGTGCCGACCGGATCCTGATGCTCAAGCCGACCCGCGAGGGCAACACCATCCTGCTGGCCTGGCGAGGCGGCGATCGGCCGGGGCGTGAAGAACTCGAACGCCGTGCCGTGGCGATCGAGGCAAAGTTCGACCTGCCGGCCCGCAAATGGCTCAAGCTCTTGCAGAATCTGCCCGATCGGTCTCCCACCGCCGCATGAACGCACGCACTTCCTCCACACCCAGGACCGCCGCCGCGGCGCCCGCTGAGGCCCCCCGCGGCCCGCTGCACTGGCGCCAGCTGGTGACCTGGCTGCTGACCGACGGCGTGATCACGCTCGAGGACGGCAAGCGCGTTGCACAGCGCTTCGGCGCCGGCGACAGCGCGCAGCATCCGCTGGTGCGGCTGAGCGGGGCCGGGCTGGTGCATGCGAGCTCCGGCGCGGCGCTCGACGTCGAGGCGCTGACCGAGTGGCTCGCCGGGCGCTGCCAGCTGCCCTATGTGCGCATCGACCCGCTGAAGGTCGACGTGGCGCGCGTGGCCGACGTGATGTCGGCCACCTACGCCGAGCGCCGCCGCGCGCTGCCGCTGCAGGTCGGCCCGACCGAGGCGCTGGTGGCGACCTGCGAGCCCTTCGACACCGACTGGCTGCCGCAGATCGAGGCCCACACGCGCAAGACCATCAAGCTCGCGCTCGCCAGCCCGCTGGAGATCCAGCGCTACACCACCGAGTTCTACACGCTGTCGCGCTCGGTGCGTGCGGCGCAGAAGAGCGGCGACGGCGCCGGGCCGGCCAGCTTCGAGCAACTCGTCGAGCTGGGCAAGAGCAACAAGCAGCTCGACGCCAACGACCAGGGCGTGGTGCAGGTGGTCGACTGGCTGTGGCAGTACGCCTTCGACCAGCGTGCCTCCGACATCCACCTCGAGCCGCGCCGCGAGATGGGTGCGATCCGCTTCCGCATCGACGGCGTGCTGCACACCGTCTACCAGGTGCCGCTGTCGGTGATGGGCGCAATGACGAGCCGCATCAAGCTGCTCGGCCGCATGGACGTGGTCGAGAAGCGACGCCCCCTCGACGGTCGCATCAAGACGCGCCGGCCCGGCCCCGAGGGCACGTCGCGCGACGTGGAAATGCGCCTGTCCACGCTGCCCACCGCGTTCGGCGAGAAGATGGTGATGCGCATCTTCGACCCCGATGCCGCGGTCAAGCCGTTGTCGGGACTGGGTTTCGCGCCGCACGAGGTGCGGCTGTGGGAGGAGCTCGTCACGCGCTCGCACGGCATCATCCTCGTGACCGGCCCCACCGGTTCGGGCAAGACCACCACGCTCTACTCCACGCTCAAGCGTCTGGCGACCGACGAGGTCAATGTCTGCACCATCGAGGACCCGATCGAGATGATCGAGCCGGCCTTCAACCAGACCCAGGTCCAGCCGGTGCTCGACCTCGGCTTCGCCGAGGGCCTGCGCGCGCTGATGCGCCAGGACCCGGACATCATCATGGTCGGCGAGATCCGCGACCTCGAGACCGCCGAGATGGCGATCCAGGCCGCGCTCACGGGGCACCTGGTGTTCAGCACACTGCACACCAACGACGCCGCGGCGGCTGTCACGCGGCTCACCGACCTCGGCGTGCCGCCCTACCTGATCGGCGCGACGGTGATCGGCGTGCTGGCGCAGCGCCTGGTGCGCACGCTCTGTCCGTCGTGCAAGCAGCCCGACGACAGTGCCACCGGCCGCGAGGTGCTCGACGAGGCCATCCGGCCCTGGAAGCTCAACGGCGAGTACCGGCCCTGCAAGCCCGTCGGCTGTCTCGAATGCCGCCACACCGGCTACCGCGGCCGGGCCGGCCTGTACGAGCTGCTGGAGCTGAACGACGCACTGCAGTCGAGCCTCCATCCGCACTACGACGCCGGCGCCCTGCGCAGGCAGGCCGCGAAGCAGGGCCTGCAGCCGCTGCGACTGGCCGGTGCGATGAAGGTCGCGCAGGGCCTGACCACGATCGACGAGGTGCTGCGCGCCACGCCGCGCTGGGAGACCTAGCCCGACGCTGACATCGTGCCGGGGCTCTCGGACGCTACGTGTAAACCACACAGAGCGTGCCGTCGGGCGCTTCCTAGAATCGGGTTCACAACAGTGCCACAGGGCACGGACCGCGAGGAGGCATCCGGTGAAGATCAAGAGTCAGCGAGATTTCGTGTCCGGCGTGATGTTCGTCGCCATCGGCCTGGGCTTCGCGATCGGCGCGACGACCTACAGCTTCGGCACCTCGGCCAAGCCCGGGCCGGGCTACTTTCCTCTGCTGCTGGGATTGATCCTCGCGGTGCTGGGTGCGGCGGTGCTGTTCAAGGCCTTGACGATCGAGAGCGACGGCGGCGACCCGATCGGGCACATCGCCTGGAAGCCGCTGCTGCTGATCCTGGGCGCGGTGATCCTGTTCGGTGCGCTGCTGCCGCGGCTGGGCATGGCGATCACGGTGCCGATCCTGATCCTGATCGCCAGCTTCGGCGGGGACGAGTTCCACTGGAAAGGCGTGCTGGCGACCTGCGTGATCCTCACGGTCGGCAGCTACCTGGTGTTCGTGAAGGGCCTGAACCTCACGATCCCGATGTGGCCCACCTTCCTGGCCGGCTGAAGCGAGGCACACCGTCATGGACCTGCTCAACAACCTCGCGACCGGTTTCGGCGTCGCGCTCTCGTTCCAGAATCTGCTGTACGGCTTCTTCGGCTGTGTGCTCGGCACGCTGATCGGCGTGCTGCCGGGCCTGGGCCCGGTCGCCACCATCGCGATGCTGCTGCCGTCGATCTACGCGCTCGACGCAACGCCGGCGCTGATCATGCTGGCCGGCATCTACTACGGCGCGCAGTACGGCGGCTCGACTACCGCGATCCTGATCAACGTGCCAGGCGAGTCGAGCTCGGTCGTGACCGCGATCGACGGCTACCAGATGGCGCGCCAGGGCCGTGCCGGCGCCGCGCTCGCCACGGCCGGCCTGGGCTCGTTCTTCGCCGGTTGCGTGGGCACCATCATCCTGGCCGCGTTCGCGCCGCCGCTCACCGAGCTGGCCTTCAAGTTCGGTCCGGCCGAGTACTTCTCGCTGATGGTGCTGGGCCTGATCGGCGCGGTGGTGCTGGCCTCGGGCTCGCTGGTGAAGGCCATCGCGATGATCGTGCTGGGCCTGCTGCTGGGCCAGATCAACACCGACGTGATCTCCGGCGTGCCGCGCTACAGCTTCGACGTCGCCGAGCTGACCGACGGCATCGGCTTCGTCGCCATCGCGATGGGCGTGTTCGGTTTCGGCGAGATCATCGCCAACCTCGGCCAGCCGCCCGAGCACCGCGAGGTGTTCACCAAGTCGGTGGGCGGTCTGTGGCCGACCAAGGAAGACTTCAAGCTCGCGGCGCCGGCGGTGCTGCGCGGCACGGCGCTCGGTTCGATGCTGGGCATCCTGCCGGGCGGCGGCGCGCTGCTGGCCTCGTTCGCCGCGTACACGCTGGAGAAGAAGGTCGCGAAGGACTCGCGCAAGTTCGGCAAGGGAGACATCCGCGGCGTCGCGGGCCCCGAGAGCGCCAACAACGCCGGCGCGCAGACCAGCTTCATCCCGATGCTCACGCTCGGCATCCCGCCCAACGCGGTGATGGCGCTGATGGTCGGCGCGATGACCATCAAGGGCATCCAGCCCGGCCCGCAGGTGATGACCAGCAACCCCGAGCTGTTCTGGGGCCTGATCGCCAGCATGTGGATCGGCAACCTGATGCTGGTGGTGCTGAACCTGCCGCTGATCGGCATCTGGATCAAGCTGCTGACGGTGCCCTACCGCTTCCTGTTCCCGGCCATCCTCACCTTCTGCTGCATCGGCCTGTACACGCTGAACAACAACAACTTCGACGTCTACATGGCGGCCGGCTTCGGGCTGATCGGCTACGTGTTCTACAAGCTCAGCTGCGAGCCGGCGCCGCTGCTGCTGGGCTTCATCCTCGGGCCGATGATGGAAGAGAACCTGCGCCGCGCGCTGCTGCTGAGCCGCGGCGACTGGACCACCTTCGCGACGCGTCCGCTGTCGGCCGGCCTGCTGCTGGCGGCGGTGGCGATGATCGTGGTGGTGATGCTGCCCTCGATCCGCAGCAAGCGCGAAGAAGCCTTCCAGGACGCCGACTGACGCTGCGTCCCGGGGGTCCAAGCCCCCGTTCCGGCTGTGGCAGGACGGTCCGGGCAGCGAGCGGCGAGGCCGCTGCCCATAATCGAACCATGAACCCCTTCGACTACCGGGCGGGCTACGGCAGCCAGCGCCTGCCGCTGTTCGCACGCAACGTCGTCGCCACCTCGCATCCGCTGGCGGCCCAGGCCGGGTTGCGCATGCTGGCGGCTGGCGGCAATGCCGTCGATGCCGCGGTCGCCACCGCTGCGGTCATGACGATCGTCGAGCCCTGCAGCAACGGCCTGGGCTCGGACGCCTTCTGCATCCTGTGGGACGGGCAGGCGTTGCACGGACTCAATGCCTCGGGCCGCGCGCCGCAGGCCTGGACGCCCGAGTACTTTCATCGCAAGTACGGTCGCGACACGATCGCGCCGCCGGCGCGCGGCTGGGACAGCGTGACGGTGCCGGGCGCGGTGGCGTCCTGGCTGGCGCTGAGCGAGCGCTTCGGCAAGCTGCCCTTCGGCGACCTGCTGGCGCCGGCGATCGAGGTGGCCGAGCGCGGCTATGCGGTGCCGGTCGTGGTAGGACAGAAGTGGGCCGCCGCCGCCCAGGTGGAGGCGCTGGTGGCGCAGCCCGGATTCGCCGAGGCCTTCCTGCCGCAGGGCCGCGCGCCGCGGGTCGGCGAGTTGTTCAAGCTGCCCGGTGCGGCCCGGGCGCTGCGCGCGATCGCCGCGACGCGCGGCGCGGCGTTCTATGGCGGCGAGATCGCGGAGGCGCTGGCGCGGCAGGCACGCGCGCAGGGCGGCGCGCTGACCTCGCAGGACTTCGCCGCCTACCGGCCCGAATGGGTCACGCCCATCGCCAAGGCCTATCGCGGTCAGGTGCTGCACGAGATTCCGCCGAACGGGCAGGGCCTCGCGGCGTTGCTCGCGGCGGGCATCCTGGCGCACTTCGACGTCGCCTCGCTGCCGGTGGACGGCGTGGCGTCGCAGCACCTGCAGATCGAAGCGATGAAGCTCGCCTTCGCCGATGTCTACCGCTACGTGGCCGAGCCCGGCAGCATGGCGGTGAGTGCCGGGCAACTGCTGGCCGACGACTACCTGGCCGCCCGGGCCCGCCTGATCGATCCGCGCCGTGCGCAGGACTTCGGCGCCGGCAACCCGGTGAAGGGCGGCACCATCTACCTCACCGCGGCCGACGAGACCGGCATGATGGTGAGCTTCATCCAGAGCAACTACATGGGCTTCGGTTCCGGCGTGGTGCTGCCGGACTGGGGTCTGAGCCTGCAGAACCGCGGCCACGCCTTCAGCCTGGACGCGCGCAGCCCCAACGTCGTCGCACCGGGCAAGCGGCCCTTCCACACCATCATCCCGGCCTTCCTGAGCGATGCCGACGGCGCGCCGCGCATGAGCTTCGGCGTGATGGGCGCGAACATGCAGCCGCAGGGCCACCTGCAGACTTTGGTGCGCATGGTCGACTACGGCCAGGACCCGCAGGCCGCCTGCGACGCGCCGCGCTGGCGCTACAACGCCGGCCTGGAGATCAACGTCGAGGCGGGCATGGACCCGGCCACGGTGCAGGGCCTGGCGGCTCTGGGCCACCGCATGGAAGTGATCCAGGACAGCTACCAGGACTTCGGCGCCGGGCAGTTCATCTGGCGCCTGGGCGATCCGGCGGTCGAGGGCTACGTCGCCGCGAGCGACCCCCGGCGCGACGGCCAGGCGGTGGGCTGGTAGTGTCGCCACCGCCGTCCGCGGCCCGGCCCAGCCTGCCCTGGGGCGGGCTGGCGCTGGCGATGGCCGGCGCGATCGCCTTCTCCGGCAAGGCCATCGTCGCCAAGCTGCTGTACCGCCACGGCCTCGACGCCGTCACGGTGCTGTTCTTCCGCATGCTGTTCGCGCTGCCGCTGTTCCTGGCGATGGCCTGGTGGGCCAGCCGCGGCAGGCCGCCGCTGACGGCGCACGACAGGCGCATGGTGCTGCTGCTCGGCGTCACCGGCTACTACCTGGCGAGCTTCCTCGATTTCCTGGGCCTGCAGTACATCAGCGCCAGCCTGGAGCGGCTGATCCTCTACCTCAATCCCACGCTGGTGCTGGCCTTCGGCGTGCTGCTGTTCGGCCGGCGCGTGACGCGCCCGCAGGCGCTGGCGATCGGCGTCAGCTACCTCGGCGTGCTGCTGGTGTTCGGCCACGAGGTCGGCTTCCAGGGGCCCGACGTCGTGCTGGGCGCGCTGCTGGTGTTCGCCAGCGCGGTGAGCTATGCGGTCTACCTGGTCTACAGCGGTGAGTTGGTGCAGCGCCTGGGCTCGATGCGGCTGGTGGGCCTCGCGAGCACGGTGGCCTGCGCGCTGTGCATCGCGCAGTTCTTCGTGCTGCGCTCGCCGGAGGTCGCGCTGGCCGTGCCGGCGCCGGCGCTGTGGCTGTCGCTGCTGAATGCCACGGTCTGCACCGTGGCGCCGGTGCTGATGGTGATGATGGCGATCGAGCGCATCGGCCCCACGCTGGCGGCGCAGACCGGCATGGTGGGACCGATGAGCACGCTGCTGATGGGCATCGTGATCCTCGGTGAACCCTTCACCGCCTGGATCGCGGCCGGGACCGCGCTGGTGCTGGTGGGCATCTGGCTGCTGGCGCGGGCGCGCTGAACGACAAGGAGCACGACATGGATCTGGGCATCAGCGGCAAGTGGGCGCTCGTGTGCGCCGCCAGCAAGGGGCTCGGCCTGGGCTGCGCGCAGGCGCTCGCCGCCGAGGGCGTGAACCTGGTCATCACGGCGCGCGGGGCCGAGGCGCTGCAGGCGGCGGCGAGCGCGCTGCGCGCGTCGCACCCGGGCATCGACGTGCGCGCGGTGGCCGGCGACATCACCACCGCCGAAGGCCGCGCCGCGGCGCTGGCGGCCTGCCCGCAGGTCGACATCCTGGTGAACAACGCCGGCGGTCCGCCGACCGGCGACTTCCGCGACTGGGACCGCGCCGCCTGGATTGCGGCGCTCGACGCCAACATGCTGACGCCGATCGAGTTGATGAAGACGGTGGTCGATCCGATGATGGCGCGCGGCTTCGGCCGCATCGTCAACATCACGTCGGCGGCGGTGAAGGCGCCGATCGACATCCTGGGCCTGTCCAACGGCGCACGCTCGGGACTCACCGGCTTCGTGGCCGGCCTGTCGCGCACGACGGTGGCGCGCAATGTGACGATCAACAACCTGCTGCCCGGCCCGTTCGAGACCGAACGGCTCGCCAAGACGCTGGAGGGCGCCGCGCAGGCCAGCGGCCTGACGACGGCGCAGGTGATGGCGCAGCGCGCGCTGAAGAACCCCGCGGGGCGCTTCGGCACGCCGGCCGAGTTCGGCGCGGCCTGCGCCTTCCTGTGCGGTGCCCAGGCGGGCTACATCACCGGCCAGAACCTGCTGATGGACGGCGGGGCCTACCCCGGCACGTTCTAGCGCCGCGCGGCCCAGAGCTGCAGGTCGGCCTCCGAGAGCGGCGGCGCGATCCGCAGGCCCTGCAGTTCCTCGCAACCCAGCTCGCGCAGGAAGCGTTCCTGGGCCTCGGTCTCCACGCCCTCGGCGATGACCGTCATGCCCAGGCTGCGGCCGAGCTGCACGATCGCCCGCACGATGGCCGCGGCGTCGGCGTTCTGCGGCACGTCCTGCACGAACGACCGGTCGATCTTCACCTTGTCGATCGGCAGTTCCTTCAGGTGGCCGAGCGACGAGTAGCCGGTGCCGAAGTCGTCGACCGAGATGCGCATGCCCAGCGCCTTGAGCTGCGCCAGCGTGGCCTTCACCTCGTCCAGGTCGTCCATCAGCATGCGCTCGGTGAGCTCGAGCTCCAGCCATGCCCCGTTCACCTGCTCCTGCCGCAGCAGTTCGGCCAGCGAGTCGACGAAGCCGCGCTGCTGGAACTGCATGCTGCTGAGGTTGACCGAGATCGGCAGCTCGAGCCCCTGCGCATGCCAGCGCCGGGCACAGCGCATCGCCTCGCGCAGCACCCACTGGCCGATCGGCAGCATCAGGCGGCGCTCCTCGGCGACCGGGATGAAGTCATCGGGCAGCAGCAGGCCGCGCTCGGGATGGTGCCAGCGGATCAACGCCTCGACCCCGACCAGCCGGCCGTCGCCGGAGCGCAGCTGCGGCTGGTAGTGGAGCTCGAAGGCGCCGGTCTCCAGCGCCTGCGCCAGCTGGCTCTCGACCACCAGCGCGTCGTAGGCGGCGCTGGCCACCACCGGATCGAAGAACTGCACGTTGGCGCGACCGCGCGCCTTGGCCATGTACATCGCCGCGTCGGCATGCTGGATCAGCTCGGCCGGTGTGCGGCCATGCTCGGGGAACAGCGAGACGCCGATCGACGGTGACACCGAGATCGAACGGCCCGCGGCCTCGAGCGGCGCCTCGATCACCGCCAGCAGCTTGCCGGCCACCTGTTCCACCACGCTGCGGTCGGTCACGCCCGGGATCAGCACCATGAACTCGTCGCCGCCGAAACGCGCCACCAGGTCGTCGGCGCGCAGGTTGTCGGTGATGCGCGCCGTCACGGTCTGCAGCAGCAGGTCGCCGACCAGGTGGCCGAGCGAGTCGTTGATGCGCTTGAAGTGGTCGAGGTCGATGAACAGCAGCGCGATCTGCGCATCCCCGCCGCGGTGCGAGGCCGTGAGCCGCTCGAGCTGCAGGCCGAAGGCGGCGCGGTTGGGCAGGCCGGTCAGCGCGTCGTGGTGCGCGAGGTGGTGGATGCGCGCCTGCGCGGCCACGCGCTCGCGGATGTCTCGCACGATCACCAGGCGCAGCCGCTCCCCGTTGCGCATGATCGAGCGCGTGATCAGCTCGACCGGGATGCGTTCGCCGGAGCGGCCGAGCGCGACGCTCTCCCACGCCGCCTCGGCCCCGGTGGCCAGCGCCTGCTGCGCGCGCGGCAAGTGGTCGGGTGCCAGGAATTCGGCGGTCTGCCGGCCGATGACCTCGTCGCGGGTGTAGCCGGTGAGCTCGCAGATCGGCTCGTTGATGTCGATCACCGTGCCGTTGCGGTGGAACAGGATGCCCTCCGCGCTGGCCTGCATGAACTTCGCGAGCCGTTCTTCCGATTCGCGCACGGCGCGCTCGGCCAGCCGGTGCTTGGTGATGTCGGTGACCCGCACGAAGGCGCCCGACAGCTCGCCCTCGTCGTCGAAGTTCGGCAGCACGTCGACCTCGAGCCATTGCGGCCGGCCGGCGGCGTCGGTCAGTTCGCGTTCGTAGGACACCTGGGCGCGGGTCTCGACCACCCGCTCGATGTAGGGGCGGATCTGTTGCCAGCCGCGCTCGCCGACGATCTCGGCCGCGGTGCGGCCGAGGATGTTCTCGGGGGTCCAGCCCAGTGCGCTCGCATAGTGGCGGTTCGCGAAGGTGCAGCGGAAGCCCTGCTGTTCGTAGTAGGCGATCAGCGCCGGCACGTTGTCGGCCAGCACGCGCAGCTGCGTGGTCTGCTCGCGCAGCGCGAGTTCGGTGCGCTTGCGCGCGCTCACGTCGTGCAGCGCGCACAGGCACAGCTCGGTGTCGCGGTTCCAGCGCGCATCGCACTCGAGCCAGCCGACCTCGCCGCCGGGCCGGCGGAACTGCAGCTCGAGGCGGAAGCGGTCGGCCGTGTCGAGATGGTCCAGCGCCTTCAGCAGCTCGCGGCGCGACGGCGCGGAGAGCCGGTCGAGCCATGCCTCGCCGTCGGCAGCGGCGTCGCGGTGCCAGCCGGTGCATGCCGCCAGCGGTTCGTTCACGGCCAGCAGGCGCGCGTCGCGGCCGAGCGCCATCATCAGCCCCGGGAGCCGATGCCAGTCGTGCGCTTGCGGAAGGGCGACGTCGCGGGAGGTGTGCATGGGAGCGGCTGTCTGCGCGGATCATAGCGAGCCGACCGCGCCACGGATGCGACCAAACGTTCGTCGGACTAGGGGCTGGTGAGGGGCTGCCCTAGGGGCCGTCGCGGCGTCCGGGCGTCGATCGCCGCGTCGACACCCCGATGCCCGCCACGATCAATGCGAACGCCACGCCGTGGTACCACTGCGGCAGCTCGCCCAGCAGCGCGGCCGACAGCAGCGCGGCGAACAGCGGCGTGAGGTTGCCGAAGAACGCCGCCGCCGCCGGGCCGGCCAGCGCGACACCCAGGCCCCAGCAGCGGTAGGCGATCAGCGAGGGGCCGATGGCGACGAACAGCAGCGCGGCCACCACCCAGGCGTTCCAGCGGATCGGCGCGCTGCCGAGCGCCTGCTCGCCCGCGGCGGCGGCCGCGGCGCTGACGAGACCGAACGCTACCTGCACCAGCAGCGCCTCGGACCAGTTCCACGGGCGCGGTGCCTGCCCCTCGGCCCGCAGCAGCGGCTGCCGCGCGCCGCGCAGATGCTCCGGCGGGCGCGCCAGCATCCAGCTGTAGAACGCCCACGCGATGATCGCCACCAGGATGTAGAGATCGCCGGTGACGAACTGCACGCGCGCCAGCGCCGCCGGGTTGCCGCGTGCGATGACCAGCGCCACGCCGGCCAGCGACAGCGCGGCGCCCGCGAGCTGGCGGCGCTGCGGACGCACGCCATGGCACAGCGCGCCGATCGCGAGCATCCAGACCGGCATGCTGGCGGCGATCAGCGTCACGTTGATCGGCGTGGACGTCTGCAGCGCCAGGTACTGCAGCGCGTTGTAGCTGCCCACGCCCAGCGTGCCGAGCAGCAGCAGGTGCGGCCAGCGCGCCGCCAGCTCGCGCGGCGCACGGAACACCCGCCAGCCCAGCGGCAGCAGCAACAGCAGGGCCAGCGCCCAGCGCAGCAGGTTCAGCGTCAGCGGCGGCACGCTGCCCACCGCGAGCCGGCCGACCACCGCATTGCCGGCCCACATCAGGGGCGGCAGGGTCATCAGCAGGGCAACGCGCGGGGTCAGGCCGGCCATCGGCGCTCAGAGCCGGCTCGGCGGGTCGGGCGGCATGGCGGCGCCGCAGTTCCAGCACTGCTCGAACGGGCCGTCGATGCGCTCGCCGCAAGCCGGGCAGACCCACAGGCGCGATGGGCAGTGCGTCAACTCGTCGAGCAAGGTGCCGGCGCGGTCGAACTGCTCCTCGTGCTGGATCCAGACCTCGGGCAGGGCCTGGTCGGGTGGCACCTGGCCGGCGATGCTGCTGGCGAACGCCCGCTGCACCGTGGCCGCGATGCCCGCCTGCCCCAGCAGGTCGGCCCACAGCGTGGCGATGGCGAGGTTGGGGGCAGGTCGAAGTCGGCGCATCGGCAAGGGGTTTGGGAACCCTGGCACGATACCGGAGAACACGAAACCCCCGAGGACTCCCGCATGCCCGCAGCCACCGTCAAAGCCATCCAGGTCCCGCACGCCGGCGGTGCCGATGCGATGCAACTCGTCGACCTGCCGATCGGGGAACCCGGCCCCGGCGAGGTGCGCATCCGCCACCATGCCTGCGGGCTGAACTTCATCGACGTCTACCAGCGCAGCGGCCTGTACGCCTTGCCGATGCCGCTCACGCTGGGCATGGAGGGGGCCGGCGTGATCGAGGCGGTCGGCGCCGGCGTGACGCACCTGCGCGCCGGCGACCGCGCCGCTTACGCCAGCGCGCCGCCGGGGGCCTACTGCGAGGGGCGGGTGATGCCGGCCAAGTGCGTGGTGCAACTGCCCGACGGCATCGACTTCGAGACCGGGGCCGCGATGATGCTCAAGGGCCTGACCGTCCAGTACCTGCTGAAGAAGACGCTGCCGCAGGGCGGCCTGCAGCCGGGCGACAGTGTGCTGTTCCATGCCGCGGCCGGCGGCGTGGGCCTGATCGCCTGCCAGTGGGCGCGCGCGCTGGGCCTGCGCCTCATCGGCACGGCCGGCAGCGACGAGAAGTGCGCGCTGGCCGTGCAGCACGGCGCCGAGCACGCCATCAACTACCGGCGCGAGGATTTCGTCACGCGCGTGAAGGAGCTCACCGGCGGGCGTGGCGTGAAGGTGGTCTATGACTCGGTGGGCCTCGACACCTTCGAGAAGTCGCTCGACGTGCTGCAGCCCTTCGGCCTGCTGGCGAACTTCGGCAACGCCTCGGGCAAGGCGCCGCCGGTGGACCTGGGCGTGCTGGCGGCCAAGGGCTCGCTCTATGTGACCCGGCCGACGCTGTTCACCCACATTGCCACGCGCGAGAGCACGCAGGCCATGGCCGACGACCTGTTCGCGGTGGTCGGCAGCGGCGCGGTGAAGATCCCGGTCGAGCGGCGCTACGCGCTGGCCGACGCGGCGCAGGCGCACCGCGACCTGGAGGCCCGCCTGACCACCGGCTGCAGCGTGCTGCTGCCCTGAGCCGGGCCGGGCGGCTCAGCCGCCCGCGGTGCCGGGCGCGCCGACCGCGCTGCGGTAGGCGTGCCAGGACGCGTGACCCAGCACCGGCCCGACCACCAGCAGGCCCAGGAACCCCGGCAGTATCGCCAGCACGACCAGCACGACGATCAGCGCTGCCCACGCGAGCATCACGCCGGTCTGCGTCAGCACCAGCCGCAGGCTGACCAGGGCGGCGGTGATCGCGTCGGCCGGCCGGTCGAGCAGCAGCGGGATCGACACCGCGCTCACCGCGTAGATGAGCCCGGCGAACACGCTGCCGACCCCGACGTAGGCGGTGATGAAGCCGAGGCTCTGCGGGTCCAGCAGCGCGAGCAGCGAGCCCTTGAAGTCGGGCATGCCGTCGAAGCTGAGCGCGAACACGATCAGCGCGGCGCGGCCCCACAGCATCTCGAGGATCAGCAGGGCCCCGCCGAACAGGGCCATGCTGCCAGGGCGTTCGCGCCAGGCCCACAGCGACGCGGCCAGCGAAGGCCGCTCGCCGCGTTCGAGCGCGCGGCTCGCGTGGTAGAGCCCTGTGCACAGGAAGGGCCCGACCAGCAGGAAACCGGCCGACAGCGCCAGCGTGTAGGCCGGTGCATGGCGGAACACCAGCATCAACAGCCAGCCCATCGCCACGAAGCAGCCGCCGTAGAACAGGCCCAGGCCGGGACAGCGGCGGAAGTCGCGCCAGCCGGCCGCCAGCCAGCGCAGCGGGTCGCCGAGGTGCAGCCGCGCCAGCGGCAGGTCGAAGGCGGTCAGTGCGGCGCCGGGCGGCGGAGCCAGGTCGGGTGCCGGTCCGAGCGGCGCGGGATCGTCGGAGGTCATGCGCGCAGCGTAGACGCTGCGCGGCCCGCGGCCCTAGCGGGTAGACACCGAGCACCAGGCCGGTGGCAGCGGCGCGGCCGGCCGGCCCCGCGGGCCGTCAGCCGCGTCGCACGCGCCGCAGCTCGTCGAGGATCAGCAGCGCGGCGCCGACGGTGATGGCGCTGTCGGCGATGTTGAAGGCCGGGAAATGCCAGCCGGCCCAGTGAACGTCGAGGAAGTCGACCACGTAGCCGTGCAGCAGCCGGTCGATCACGTTGCCGAGCGCGCCGCCGAGGATCAGCGACAGCGCCCAGGCGAACAGGCGCTGGTGGCCCTGGCTGCGCAGCATCCAGACGATGAAGCCGGCCGCTGCGAGGCCCAGCCCGACGAAGAACCAGCGCTGCCAGCCCGAGGCGCCGGCCAGGAAGCTGAACGCCGCGCCGGTGTTGTGCACGCGCACGATGTTGAAGAAGCCCGTCACGTGGCGCGCATCGCCGTACTGGAAGTGGCCGAGGATCAGCGTCTTGGTCAGCTGGTCCAGCACGATCACGATCAGCGCGATGCCCAGCCAGCTGAGCAGCCCGCCACGGCCGAAGGTCGTTGTCCTGGCCATGGCGTCAGGCCACCGTGCGGGTTTCGCCGGCACCGTAGAGATTGCTGGTGCAGCGGCCGCAGATCGTCGGGTGAGCCGGGTCGGCGCCGACGTCGTCGCGGTAGTGCCAGCAGCGTTCGCACTTGGCGGCGGTGCTCGGCGTGACCGCGACCGTCAGCGCATCGGCCGCCGCCGCGGTGGCGGCCGAGGTGATGAACACGAACTTCAGGTCCTCGCCCAGCGACTGCAGCAGCGCCAGGTCGTCGGCCGGCGCGCCGACCGCCACCGTGGCCTGCAGCGAGGCACCCACCGCGCCGGCGGTGCGGACCGCCTCGATCTCCTTGTTGACCGCGTCGCGGATCTCGCGCACGCGGGCCCACTTCGCCAGCCGCGCGGCGTCGGGTGCGTCGAAGGCGGCGTAGGTCTGCGTGAAGATCGACGGCGACACGCCGGGCGCGAAGATCGGCCAGGCCTCCTCGGCGGTGAAGCTCAGGAAGGGCGCCATCCAGCGCAGCATCGCGTCGGTGATGCGGTGCAGCGCGGTCTGCGCGCTGCGCCGCGCCAGCGACTTCGGCGCGGTGGTGTAGAGCCGGTCCTTCAGCACGTCGAGGTAGAAGGCACCGAGGTCCTCGCTGCAATAGACCTGCAGCTTCGCGACCACCGGGTGGAACTCGTAGACCTCGTAGTGCGCCAGGATCTCGGCCTGCAGCTGCGCCGCCCGGTCGATCGCGTAGCGGTCGATCTCCAGCAGCTGGTCGGCCGGCACCGCGTCCGTTGCGGGGTCGAAGTCGCTGGTGTTGGCGAGCAGGAAGCGCAGCGTGTTGCGGATGCGCCGGTAGGCGTCGACCACGCGCGCGAGGATCTTGTCGTCGATGTTGAGGTCGCCCGAGTAGTCGGTGCTCGCGACCCACAGCCGGATGATCTCGGCGCCGAGCTTCTCGCTCACCGACTGCGGCACCACGGTGTTGCCGAGCGACTTGCTCATCTTGCGACCCTGGCCGTCGGTCGCGAAGCCGTGCGTCAGCAGGCCGCGGTAGGGCGCGCGGCCCTCGATCGCGCAGGCGATCAGCAGCGAGCTGTGGAACCAGCCGCGGTGCTGGTCGTGGCCCTCGAGGTAGAGGTCGGCCTCGGGCCCGCCGTCGTCGCGGCCGGCGCCGGCATGGCTGCCGCGCAGCACGTGGAAGAAGGTCGAGCCGGAGTCGAACCAGACGTCGAGGATGTCGGTGCTCTTGGCGTAGTCGCCTGCTGCCTCGCCCAGCCACTCGCGCGGGTCGAGCCGCGACCAGGCCTCCACGCCGCCCTGCGCCACCAGCGCGGCGGCGCGGTCCATCAGCGCCAGCGTGTCGGGGTGCAGCTCGCCGCTCACCTTGTGCAGGAAGAAGGGCAGCGGCACGCCCCAGTTGCGCTGGCGGCTGATGCACCAGTCGGGCCGGTTGGCGATCATGTCGCGCAGCCGGGCGCGGCCGTTCTCGGGATAGAAGGCGGTGGCGTCGATCGCCGCGAGCGCGGTCTCGCGCAGCGTCTTCGGCGCCTTGTCGACGGTGAACACGCCCTCGCCCTCGTCCATGCGCACGAACCACTGCGCCGCGGCGCGGTAGATCACCGGCGTCTTGTGGCGCCAGCAGTGCGGGTAGCTGTGCTCGAGCTTCGCGGTCGCCATCAGCCGGCCGGCCTCCTGCAGCGCCTGCACGATCAGCGGGTTGGCCTTCCAGATGAACTGGCCACCGAACAGCGGCAGCTCGGCGGCGTAGACGCCGTTGCCCTGCACGGGGTTCAGGATATCGTCGTGCTTCATCCCGTGCGCGGTGCAGGAGTTGAAGTCCTCCACGCCGTAGGCCGGCGCCGAGTGGACGATGCCGGTGCCGTCCTCGGCGGTGGCGTAGTCGGCCAGGTAGACCGGGCTGCGCCGTGCATAGCCCGGGTGCACGTGGGCCAGCGGGTGGTGGAACTCCAGCCCCTCGAGCGTCTGGCCGGCGGTCGTGGCGAGCACCGTGCCGGCCAGGCCGTAGCGCGCCAGGCACTTCTCGACCAGCGCACTGGCCAGCAGCAGCAGGCCGCGCTCGGTGTCGACCAGCGCGTACTCGAGCGCGGGGTTGAGGTTCAGTGCCTGGTTGGCGGGAATGGTCCACGGCGTGGTGGTCCAGATCACCGCGAACGCGTCCTTGGCCGGCGCCGGCAGCCCGAAGGCCGCGGCGAGCTTCCCGGGCTCGGCGGCCAGGAAGGCCACGTCCACCGTCGGCGAGGACTTGTTCTCGTACTCGATCTCGAACTCGGCCAGCGAGCTGCCGCAGTCGAAGCACCAGTACACCGGCTTGAGGCCGCGGTAGACGAAGCCGCGCTCCATCACGCGCTTCAACGCGCGGATCTCGCCGGCCTCGTTGCCGAAGTCCATCGTGCGGTAAGGATGGTCCCAGGCGCCGAGCACGCCCAGGCGCTTGAAGTCGGCCCGCTGCTGCTCGATCTGTTCGGTGGCGTAGGCGCGGCTCTTTGCCTGCACCTCGTCGCGTCCCAGTCCGCGGCCGTGCAGCTTCTCGATCTGGTTCTCGATCGGCAGGCCGTGGCAGTCCCAGCCCGGCACGTAGAGCGCGTCGTAGCCGGCCAGCTGGCGGGCCTTGACGATCATGTCCTTCAGCACCTTGTTCAGCGCGTGGCCGATGTGCAGCTGGCCGTTCGCGTAGGGCGGGCCGTCGTGCAGCACGAAGCGCGGCCGGCCGGCGCGCGCGTCGCGCAGGCGCTGGTAGGTGCCCTGCTGCTCCCACTGCTTCACCCAGCCCGGTTCGCGCCTGGGCAGGTCGCCGCGCATCGGGAAGGGCGTGTCGGGCAGGTTCAGCGTGGCGCGGTAGTCGGTGGGCTGGTCGGTGCTCATGGCGTTCTCGGCGCGGCCGCGCGGGCGGTGCGCGGCGGGGACAGGGCAGGGGATGCGTCGGCGCGGCGGGCGCCGGCGCCGCAGGGTCAGCGGCCCTGAATTCGATCGCGGGTGGTCTGGCGGCGCTCGGCCGCATGGGCCGCGTGCGGGCTGCTCGTCAGCCACTGGCGCGCCTGGCTCACGTCCTGCGCGATCGCGGCGGTCAGCGCGGCGAGCCCGTCGTAGCGGGCTTCGTCGCGTAGCTTGTGCAGCAGTTCCACGCGGACGAGTTTACCGTAGCCCCCCTCGGCGCCCAGGTGCGCGGGCCAGTCCAGGCAGTGCACTTCGAGCAGCACCCGGCCGCTGTCGTCCACCGTGGGGCGCGCTCCCAGGCTGGCCACGCCGTCCAGCGGTTCGGCGGTCAGCCCATGGGTGCGCACCACGTAGATGCCCTGCGCGGCCGGCTTGGGGTGGGGAAAGCGCAGGTTCAGCGTGCGGAAGCCGTCACCGCCCTTGGGGCCGGCGCCGAGCTCGCGGCCCAGCTTGCGGCCGTGGGTGACGTGGCCGCTGATGCTGTAGGGCCGCCCCAGCAGGCGGGTGACCAGCGCCATGTCGCCGGCGCCCAGCGCCTCGCGCACCGCCGAGCTGCTGACGCGCAGGCCATGCACCTCGTAGCTCATCATCCGCGCCACGTCGAAGCCCTGGCGTTCGCCGGCGGCGTCGAGCATCGCGTAGTCGCCGGCCCGCTTCGCGCCGAAGCAGAAGTCGTCACCGACCAGCACGTAGCGCGCCTTCACGCCGCGCAGCAGCACGTCGTCGATGAAGGCCTGCGGCGACTGGTCGGCGAAGGTCTGGTCGAAGCGCAGCACCACGACGCGCTGCACGCCGCAGCGCGCCAGTTCGCCGAGCTTGTCGCGCAGCGTGGCGATGCGCGCCGGCGCCTTGGCCGGGGTGCCGGCACGCGCGGCGAAGAAGTCGCGCGGATGGGGCTCGAAGGTCAGCACGGTGCTGAGCAGGTCGCGGTGTTCGGCCTCGCTCTTGAGCAGCGCCAGCATGGCCTGGTGGCCGCGGTGCACGCCGTCGAAGTTGCCGACCGTGACGGCCGACGCGCCGCCATCGGCCAGCAGGGTGTGGTGCAGACCTCGGAACACTTGCATCGCCGGATTATCGCGACAGCGCGGCCCGCGCCCTGTCGCCTCGGTGCACACGCAAAAAGGCCCGCGCGAGGCGGGCCTTCCTGAACCGGCCCGGCGCAAGGTCGGCCGGAACCGTTGTCATCAACGGTTCGAGATGTACATCGTGATCTCGAAGCCGTAACGCAGGTCGGTCGCTTGGGGCTTTTGCCATTGCATGTCGAATCTCCTTCACTGGGGTGGCACAGGGCCGGTTCGGCGGCTGCGGAGTGAACGGTTTCCCGTCAACTCATGGCTCATGATGCCCACGAGCGCGGCCGGCGGGCAGGGGCCCGGCCATGATTCGCGCCTCATGATTTTCTGGAATCGACGGCATGCCGGCGCACGGCCGGCCGATACCATGCGGCGCATGAGTCTGCGCTTGAAGATCCACCTGATCGTCGGTGTGCTGGTGGCGCTGTGCCTGGTGGCCGTCATGGCGCTGCAGGTCAAGAGCGCGCGCGACGCGATCCGGGAGGAGATCGAGGCCGCCAACCGCGTGGCCGCGCAGTTGCTGCAGCGCACGCTGTGGCTGCAGGCGGCGCGCGGCACGCCGGCGATGATCGGCTACCTGCAGGGGGTGGGCCGGGTGCGGGCGAACGACATCACGCTGCTCGACGGCAAGGGCGAGCTGGTCTACCAGTCGCCGCCATCGCCCTACAAGTCGGGCCGCGACGCGCCCGACTGGTTCGTCGATTTCATGGCGCCGCCGCTGGAGCCGCAGAAGATGGATTTCCCCGACGGCACGCTGGTGGTGCGGGCCGACCCCTCGCGCGCGGCGCTCGATGCCTGGGACCAGTTCGCGGTGCTGGGGTTGGCCGCGCTGGGCGTGCTGGCAGTCCTCAACCTGGTGGTGTTCTGGGTGGTCGGCCGCACGGTCGAGCCGTTCGGGCAGATCGTCGCGGCGCTCAACCGCATCGAGGCCGGCCAGCTCGACGTCACGCTGCCGCGCCTGCCGGGCACCGAGGCGGCTGCCATCGGCGCCGCCTTCAACCGCATGGTGGTGGGCGTCAGCGAGCGCATCGAGGCCGAGCGACGGGCCGCGCAGGCCGAGCACGAGCTGTCCGACCGCCGCGACCTGGCGCGCTGGATCGACCGCCACCTGGAGCAGGAGCGCCGCCTGATCGCGCGCGAGCTGCACGACGAACTGGGCCAGTCGGTCACCGGCATGCGCAGCCTGGCGCTGTCGGTGGCGCAGCGCGTCGCCATCGCCGACCCCGAGGCCGCGCGCGCCGCGCAGGTGATCGCCGAGGAAAGCTCGCGCCTCTACGACGCGATGCACGGCCTGATCCCGCGGCTGGCGCCGCTGGTGCTCGACGTCTTCGGTCTGGCCGATGCGCTGCGCGACCTGGTCGAGCGCACCCGGGTCAGCCAACCGCAGGCCAGCGTCGAGCTGCACATCGACCTGGGCGACGTGCAGCTGGGCAGCGAGGCGACGCTGGCGCTCTACCGTGCGGCGCAGGAGGGGTTGACCAATGCGCTGCGCCACGGCCAGGCCAGGCAGCTGAGCGTCAGCCTGCATGCCGAATCCGAAGGCGCCGAGCTGCAGGTCGACGACGACGGCCAGGGTCTGGCGCCCGACTGGCGCGAGAAGGCGCGGCAGGACGGCGGCCACTACGGCCTGCGCTGGCTGGCCGAGCGCGTGGAGGCGCTGGGCGGCGTGCTGCGCATCGACAACCGCAGCCCGCGCGGCGTCGCCCTGCGGGTGTGGTTGCCGTTCACCGTGGCGGAGCCGGCGTGAAGCGCATATCGGCCGGCGCCGGGAGCGCTCCGCGATGGCACACGGCGGCCGCGTCGCCGCGTGCCGCGTGGGGGACAACGATAGGAGGCCGCCGGCAGCCGGCTGCGTTAGGCTGTGCCAGCGGCCGGGCCCTCGCGGGCCGGGCCGGTGGCCGGACGCAGGCCGTCCTGCCGATCCACTCCTTGCTGCGCCCTTCCTGAACATGATCCGCGTGATGCTGGTCGACGACCATGCGCTGGTGCGCATGGGCTTTCGCATGCTGCTGGCCAATGCCGACATCGAGGTGGTGGCCGAGGCCGAGACCGGCGAGGAAGCCTGCCAGGCGGTGCCCAAGGCGCGACCCGACGTGGTGGTGATGGATCTGTCGATGCCCGGCATGGGCGGGCTGGAAGCAGTGCGGCGGCTGCTGGCCCAGGACCCGAAGCTCAGGCTGCTGGTGCTGTCGGCCCACGAGGACACCGCACACCCGCAGCGCGTGCTGCGCGCCGGCGCGCTGGGCTACCTGGCCAAGCGCAGCGCGCCTGAGGCGCTGATCGCTGCGGTGACGGCCGTCGCGCGTGGCGAGCGCTACGTGGACGCCCAGACCGCGCAGCGTCTGGCGGTGGCGCAGATCGACGGCGAGACCAGCCCGGCCGACATGCTGAGCGAGCGCGAGTTCTCGGTCTTCATCCAGCTCGCGCGCGGCATGACGGTGGCGCAGATTGCCGAGACGCTGAAGCTCTCGCCCAGCACCGTGGGCACGCACCTGTACCACATCAAGCAGAAGCTCAACGCCAGCAACCAGAGCGAGATCACGCTGGTGGCGCTGCGCTGGGGCCTGATCCAGGCTTGATGCCGGCCTGAAGCGGCGGCGCGGGGCCGCTACTTCTGCAGCAGCCGGGCCCGCTCGTCCGGGCCGACCCAGCGCCACTGGCCGACCGGGAGGTCGTCCAGGGCCAGCGCGCCGATGCGGCTGCGGTGCAGCGCCTCGCAGCGGTTGCCCACCGCCGCCAGCATGCGCTTGACCTGGTGGTACTTGCCTTCGGTCAGCGTGAGGCGCAGCGTGAACCCGCCGGTGCGTTCGGCCGCGGCCGCGCGCACCGGCTGGGGATCGTCGTCGAGCACCACGCCCTCGGTCAGGCGGGCGATCTGCTCGTCGGCCAGCGCATGCTTGGCCGTGATCTCGTAGACCTTGGGCACGTGGTGCTTGGGGGATGTGAGCCGGTGGATGAGCGTGCCGTCGTCGGTGAGCAGCAGTGCACCGGTGGTGTCCTCGTCGAGCCGTCCGACCGGCTGCAGACCGCGCACGCGCAGCGGCGTCGGCAGCAGCGAGAGCACGCCGGGGTGGTGGCGCGGCTTCTGCGAGCACTCGTAGTGGGTGGGCTTGTGCAGCAGCACCAGCGCCTTGTCGTGGAAGGGCCAGGCCCGGCCCTGCACGCTGAACACCAGGCCCTCGGTGGGCAGCTCCTCGTCGGGGTCGTCGACCACACGGCCGGCCACCTCGACGGCGCCTGCGTGGATGAGCCCGGCGCAATCGCGCCGCGTGCCGAAACCCTGGGAGAACAACACCTGCGAAATGCGCATCCGGCAGTGTAGCGAGCGGCTCCACACGCTCACCGAGGCCGTGCAGCGCCGCAGCGGCCGGCTGCGGTGTTGCCCCGCGCCCCGCACAGGCCGGGGCCTGCGGGCTATCCTGGGCCGAGCGTCCTCGAGCGGACGACGTGTGCCCAGGAGCTTTGCCATGCATGCAGCAGCCCAGTGCTTGAGGTCCCTCTTTGCCGCGGCCGTGGTGCTGACCGCGATGGCCGTGCAGGCGGCGTCGGTCGCGCCGGTCGCGGCCGAGAACGGCATGGTCGTCACCGCGCACCGGCTGGCGACGCAGGTCGGGGTCGACGTGCTGCGGCGCGGCGGCAATGCGGTCGATGCCGCGGTGGCGGTCGGCTACGCGCTGGCGGTGGTCTACCCGGCGGCCGGCAACCTGGGCGGCGGCGGCTTCATGACGCTGCAGTTCGCCGACGGCCGCAGGACCTTCCTCGACTTCCGCGAGAAGGCGCCGCTCGCGGCCACGGCCGACATGTACCTCGGCGCCGATGGCCAGCCGGTCAAGGGTCTCAGCACGCGCGGCCATCTGGCCGTCGGCGTGCCCGGCACGGTGTCCGGGCTCGAGTTCGCGCGTGCGAAGTACGGCACGATGCAACGTGCGGCCCTCGTGGCACCCGCGCTGCGGCTGGCGCGTCGTGGCTTCGTGCTGGAGCCGGGCGACATCGCCATGCTCGCCACCGCGACCGACGACTTCCGCAAGGACCCGGCCTCGGCCGCGATCTTCCTGCGCGAGGGCGCGCCGTGGTCTGCTGGCCAGCGGCTGGTGCAGAAGGACCTGGCGCGTACGCTGCAGCGCATCGCCCGCCACGGCAGCCGCGGCTTCTACCAGGGCCCGGTGGGTGCGGCGCTGGTGGCGTCGAGTCGGGCCGGTGGCGGCCTGATCACGCAGGCCGATCTGGACCAGTACGCGACCCGCGAGCTCGCGCCGGTGGAGTGCGACTACCGCGGCTACCGGATCGTCTCGGCGCCGCCCCCGAGCGCCGGCGGCGTGATCCTGTGCGAGCTCCTCAACATCCTGGAGGGTTATCCGCTGCAGGAGCTGGGCTATGGCGCGGCGCAGGGCGTGCACTACCAGATCGAGGCGATGCGCCATGCCTACGTCGACCGCAACAGCTACCTGGGCGACCCCGACTTCGTGCACAACCCGCTGGAGCGCCTGCTCGACAAGGATTACGCCGCGCGCATCCGGGCCGCCATCGACCCGGCGCGGGCCGGCGTGTCGCAGGACCTGCGACCCGGCGTCGCGCCGCACGAGGGCAGCAACACCACCCACTACTCCATCATCGACCGCGAGGGCAATGCGGCCTCGGTGACCTACACGCTCAACGACTGGTTCGGAGCCCGCGTCGCCGCGGCCGGCACCGGCGTGCTGCTGAACAACGAGATGGACGACTTCACCATCAAGCTCGGCGCCGCGAACCTGTACGGCCTGGTGCAGGGCGAGTCGAACCGGATCGCGCCCGGCAAGCGTCCGCTCAGCTCGATGAGCCCGACCATCGTGTCGCGCGCCGGCCAGCCGGTGCTGGTGCTGGGCACGCCCGGCGGCAGCCGCATCATCACCGTGACGGCGCTGGTGCTGCTGAACCTGATCGACTACGGCATGACGGTGCAGGAGGCGGTCGATGCCCCGCGCTTCCACCAGCAGTGGCAGCCGGAGGCGACGAACCTCGAGCCGTTCGCGCTGAGCCCCGACACGCGGCAGATCCTGCTCGGCATGGGTCACCGCTTCGGCGCCCCGCAACCGGCCAACCACGTGGCGGCGATCCTGGTCGGTGCGCCCTCGCTGGGTGGCAAGCCGGTCGGCAAGCATCGCTACTACGGCGCCAACGATCCGCGCCGCAACACCGGGCTGGCGGCCGGGTACTGAGCAGGCCCTGGCCAGTGATCAGTAGCGCCGCTGCAGCAGCAGCGTGTCGTTCTCGCGCTTCATCTGGAAGCGCGTGAGGAAGCTGTTGCCGAGCAGGATGAAGGGCATCGGCTGGGGCTGCACCACCGCCGCCACGTTGTGCACCTCCACGTCGCCGACCCGCACCGTGTTCAGCGAGATGCGGTAGCCCACGGTGTTGCCGTTGGCGGTGCGCAGGCCGATGCGCTCGCCGTTCTTGTAGGGCAGGCCCAGGCGCTCGGCCTCGTCCTGCCCCATCGAGACCATGGTCGCGCCGGTGTCCACCAGGAACAGCACGCCTCGGCCGTTGATCTGGCCCTGGGCCTGGAAGTGGCCATTGGCGTCGCTGCTGAGGGTGATCTGGGTGCCGCTGCCAGCGCTCGCCGCGCCGCCCAGGTTCACCGCCGCCTCGCCGAGGCGCAGCGTCTGCCGCCGGCCGTCGATCTCGACGACCGCCTGCGCCTCGTTCACGCTGAGCAGCTTGACGCCCTGCACGGTGCTGCCCACCGCCACCGCGCGCGGCGCATCGCCGTCGATCACCAGCAGCGCGCGGCTGCCCATGCTGCCGCTCAGGGCCACGCGACGTGACGGCTGCTGCGCCGCCGCCCCGGCCGCGGCGAGGATCAGCACGGCCGACAGCAGCGCGGCACGCATCCCGCGGCCGGCTCAGTCGCGGAAGTTGTTGAACGACAGCGGCACGTCGGCCACGTCCTTGCGGATCAGCGCCATCGCCGCCTGCAGGTCGTCGCGCTTGCCGCCGGTGACGCGTACCGCGTCGCCCTGGATCGCGGCCTGCACCTTCATCTTGCTGGCCTTGATCAGCTGCTGGATCTTCTTCGCGGTCTCGCTGTCGATGCCTTCCTTGACCTTGAGCACCTGCTTGACCTTGTCGCCGCCGATCTTCTCGATCTTGGCGCTGCTGTCGAGGAAGCGCGCATCGACGCTGCGCTTGGTGAGCTTGAGCGTGAGGATGTCCATCACCTGCGAGAGCTGGAAGTCGCTGTCGGCGTACAGCGTGATGTCCTTGTCCTTGAGCTCGATGCGCGCCGACGAGCCCTTGAAATCGAAGCGCGTGCCGATCTCCTTGCTGCTCTGGTCGACCGCGTTGCGCACCTCGACGAGGTTGGGTTCGAGCACGGTATCGAAGCTGGGCATGATGAAGGGCTTCCTGGGACGGAGATCAGCGAAAATTCTGCCATGCCGGACCTGCCCGCCGTCGAAACCAATGTCAGCCTGAGGCCCTACAACAGCTTCGGCCTGCCCGCGCTGGCCCAGCGGCTGGTGCGCGTGCACGCACCCGAGGACGTGCAGCGCCTGCTGGCCGACCCCGACCTGGCCGCGATGCCGAAGTTCGTGCTGGGCGGCGGCAGCAACATCGTGCTGACCCGCGACCTGCGAGCGCTGGTGCTCAAGGTGGAGATCGCCGGGCGGCGCGTGCTGGCGCGCCGGGACGATGCGGTCATCGTCGAGGCGGGCGCCGGCGAGAACTGGCACACGTTCGTCGCCTGGACGCTGGAGCAGGGCCTGCCCGGGCTGGAGAACCTGGCGCTGATCCCCGGCAGCGTGGGCGCCGCGCCGGTGCAGAACATCGGGGCCTACGGCGTGGAACTGAAGGACCGCTTCGACTCGCTCGACGCCATCGACCTGCAGACCGGCGCCGCGCTCACGCTGGACGCCGCGGCCTGCGGCTTCGGCTACCGCGACAGCGTGTTCAAGCAGGCGCTCGCCGGCCGCTGCCTGATCACCCGCGTGCGGCTGCGCCTGCCGCAGCCGCCGACCGCGGTGCTGGGCTACCTGGACCTGGAGCGCAGGAGGGCCGACACCGGCATCAGCCACCCGACGCCGCGCCAGGTGTACGACTGGGTCTGCGAGATCCGCCGCGCCAAGCTGCCCGACCCGGCGGTGATCGGCAACGCCGGCAGCTTCTTCAAGAACCCGGTGGTCACGCCGGAGCAGTGCCGCGACATCATCGCGCGCGATCCGGCCATCGTGCATTACCCCATGGCCGACGGCAGTTTCAAGCTCGCGGCAGGATGGCTGATCGACGCCTGCGGCTGGAAGGGCAAGTCGATCGGCCAGGCCGGCGTCTACGAGAAGCAGGCGCTGGTGCTGGTGAACCGCGGACAGGCCATCGGCGGCGAGATCGTGACGCTGGCGCAGGCCATCCAGGAGAGCGTCTACGGCCGCTTCGGCATCCGGCTCGAGCCCGAGCCGGTGGTGGTGTAGCCGCTGGGCGAGGGTCCGGCCATCGAGGAGACGGCGATGACGCAATGGCGCAGCAAGGGGGCCGATGAGGTCTACGCCCCCGAGGAGATCGAGGCCCGGCTGAAGGCCGAACTGCCGCACTGGACCTACGAGGATGGCTGGATCCGGCGCAAGTACAGGACCAGCGGCTGGAAGGCCACGCTGATGGTCGTCAACACCGTCGGGCATCTCGCCGAGGCGGCCTGGCACCACCCGGACCTGGCGGTCAGCTACGCCTTCGTGGTGGTGAAGCTGGTCAACCACGCTGCCAAGGGCGTGACCGAGAAGGACTTCGCGCTGGCGAAGAAGATCGAGGAGGTGGTCCAGTGGCAGCCGGCGAAGGAGGAAGGTGCCGTGCTCGAGGGCACGCCCAACGACGACGCCCGCTTCAGGTACCTGAAGTACGACGACCCGGCGTGAGCGGCGGCTGCCGCGCGAGCGCGGGCCTGGCAAGCCACTCGAATGCGGGAGGCCGCGCCACGCAAGTTCATGCGCGCAGGCCGCCGGCTTGGGCACACTCGCTCGGCGTCGCCTCGAGGAGTGCCCTGCCATGTCCGCCCGTGTTCCCGCCCTCGCCCTGTCGCTCGCCGCCGTGCTGGCGGGCTGTGCCTCGTCTCGTCTTGCCGAACCGGGCGGGCCCGCTGCGGCGCAGGGCAATGCCACGGTGAGCCGGATCACCTACTTCGCGGCCTGGGTCGAACCGGTGGCCGCCGCCGTTCCGCTGCCCGTTCCGGCGAAGCCGGCCCCGGCCGCCAAGGCGAAGCCGCCGGCGAGCGGCAAGCGCGACAAGCGCACGTCGGCGTCTGCGCCGGCAGCCCGATCCGACGCGCCTGCCGCGCCGGCGGTTGCGGTCGACGCCAGTCCCAAGGCGCCGCCGCAACCGCGCTACGAATACACCGTCGAACTCGACGGCGGCGGGACCCAGACCGTGGTGGGGCAACGCGACCTCGGCCTCCGCGTGAACGACCGCGTGCTGGTGCAGGACGGTGGCCTGACGGTGCTGTCGAACTGAGCCGGCGCTGCGCCGGCTTCTGCGCTCAGGGGCGGCGGCCCGCGGGCTCCCGACGCGACTGGACGAGCCGCCAGGCCAGCGGCAGCCGTTCCTGAAGCCGCGCCAGCCGCTCGGCGGCCGGCGGGTGCGTGGCGGCGACCGGCCGCAGGCCGTCGTCCTCGGCCACCTCGTTCTGCATGAACTCGAGCTGCCGGGTCGGCGCGTAGCCGGCCAGCGCGGCCAGCAGCAGGCCCAGTTCGTCGGCCTCGAACTCGCCCTGCTGCAGCACCGGCTCCAGCGACTTCAACAGGCCGAAGTTGTGCTCGAGCTCGACATACATGTCGGGCACGCTGCGCTCCACCTGGCGCGGCAGCAGCAGGCGTCCGGCGGTCAGCATCTGGCGTTCGTGTTCGAGGATGCTGTGAGCCATCTCGGGCGCCAGCACGAAGGCCAGTGCCTCGTCGGACAGGCCGCGCTCCTCGATCAGCGTCTCGGACACGACCACCTGGCCGTCGGGCAGCGCGAAGGCGCCGGTGTCGTCGTGGTGCAGCACCGTCAGCGACCACGGCAGCACGGCGGCGCGCGGGGTCTGCCGGCGCGCCTCGGCGACCAGTCGGTCGAAGATGCGCTGCAGGCGCTCGCAGTGCTGCACGCAACCGAGCCGGTCACGTGCCGCGGCGCCGGCCACGGTCTGCTGCAGCGTCTCGGTGCCGATGCGCCCGACCTCGCCGGCAGTCCAGTCGAGCGAGGTCGGTTCGTAGGCGAGTTCCAGCGCCGGGGCGCCCGCGCAAGCCGCAGTCAGGGCGAGGGTCAGGACACGGCGGCACCCAGCGTTCATCGCAAGCCTGACTGGGTTATACGTTGTCGTTACCTACAGTTACTTTTTAAAGTTGTTCTATGAACTTCGGACTACTTATGAAACTTGGCCATTCGATCGGCGAAGTTTGTCGATCGAGGTCAATCGATTAGACCCGTCGTCGCACGGCATCAGCCAGAATCGCCAACCATTGGTTGCCGCTGACTTCTTGGGTGTTCCCGCGGACATCTTCACAGCCATAGCAGCGGTTGACGGGTTGTCGTAGTAATTTCCGTTGAACTCGATGCCTTTCCCTGTGACGACAGCGTTGTGTGTCTTTCCTAGGTAATACGCGGTGAGTTGAAGTCCGACTGGAAAGCGATTACCGCGCGACGACTTCCAGGGCGACGGATTTTCTGCTTGCCTGTTGGCGAGCAGGCTCGATGGTCGAAGCGCGGTCTTTTCCCAGTGGTCCACGAGCTGCGAGATGACCAAGGGGATTTGGAAAAGTCCGTTGTTCCCAATCTTTGTCAGTCGCCCATGCAGGGCGGCATCAATTTCAACGCTTACAGTTTCCATAGCACAACTCCAAGTGAACTATGGAGTAACTATACAGCTGATCGGCTGCATCATCGAGCAAGCCTCCTGGACGGAGACTACGCCTTGTGACGTGGGTGTGAAAGCCCCTTCGCGCCGTTCAGGCCGGAGCCGGGCGGGCTGCCGCCGGGCCCTGGGCCGGCTCAGGACGGGTCGTCGTTCTGCAGGCGCGCCAGCGCCGCGCCGCTGCCCAGCGACAGCAGCCCGCTCTTCGCGTAGATGCCGAGCTTGGCGCGGGTGTCGACGATGTCGAGGTTGCGCATCGTGAGCTGGCCGATGCGGTCGGCCGGCGAGAACGGTGCGTCCTCGACCTTCTCCATCGACAGCCGCTCGGGCTGGTAGGTGAGGTTGGGCGAGCGGGTGTCGAGGATCGAGTAGTCGTTGCCGCGGCGCAGCTCGAGAGCGACCTCGCCGGTCACCGCGCGCGCCACCCAGCGCTGCGCGGTCTCGCGCAGCATGATGGCCTGCGGGTCGAACCAGCGGCCCTGGTAGAGCAGGCGGCCGAGCTTGCGGCCGTTGTCGCGGTACTGCTCGATCGTGTCCTCGTTGTGGATGCCGGTCACGAGGCGCTCGTAGGCGATGTGCAGCAGCGCCAGGCCCGGGGCCTCGTAGATGCCGCGGCTCTTGGCCTCGATGATGCGGTTCTCGATCTGGTCGCTCATGCCCAGGCCGTGGCGGCCACCGATGCGGTTGGCCTCCAGCAGCAGCGCCACCGGGTCGGCGTATTCCACGCCGTTCAAGGCGACGGGCCGGCCCTCGTCGAAGCGCACCGTGACCTCCTCGCGCTTCACGTCGACCTCGTCGCGCCAGAACGCCACGCCCATGATCGGGTTGACGATGCGGATGCCGCTGTTCAGGTGCTCGAGGTCCTTGGCCTCGTGCGTGGCGCCGAGCAGGTTGGAGTCGGTCGAGTAGGCCTTCTCGGCGCTCATCTTGTAGCCGAAGCCGGCCTGCGTCATGAAGGCCGACATCTCGGCACGGCCGCCGAGTTCGTCGATGAAGGTCTGGTCCAGCCAGGGCTTGTAGATCTTCAGCGCCGGGTTGGTGAGCAGGCCGTAGCGGTAGAAGCGCTCGATGTCGTTGCCCTTGAAGGTGCTGCCGTCGCCCCAGATGTGGACGTCGTCCTCCTTCATCGCCGCGACCAGCATCGTGCCGGTGACGGCGCGCCCGATCGGCGTGGTGTTGAAGTAGGTCACCCCGGCGGTCGAGATGTGGAAGGCACCGGCCTGCAGCGCGGCCAGGCCTTCGGCGACCAGCTGCGCCCGGCAGTCGATCAGGCGTGCCTTCTCGGCGCCGTACTGCATCGCCTTGCGCGGGATCTCGTCGTAGTCGGGTTCGTCGGGCTGGCCGAGGTGGGCCGTGTAGGCGTAGGGCAGGGCGCCCTTGAGCTTCATCCAGTGCAGCGCGGCGCTGGTGTCCAGTCCGCCGGAGAATGCGATGCCGACCTTCTGGCCGGTGGGAAGGTGCTGGAGGATGGTTGCCATGGTGGGGAACAGTGCTGCGGGTTCGGGCTCGCCGGGGCGCGGGCGGGACGGGCGCGCGAGTGAGGTCAAATCGGCGAAGCCGAGATTTTAGGCGCGCCCCCGAACCGCCCTTGACCGAGAAAGCCCGCGATGCCCGGAGACACCCTGCCCCCCCACGCCGTCGAGGCGGCCGACCGCGCCGCCTGGCGCCGCTGGCTGAGCCGGCACCAGGGCCAGGCCAACGGCGTGTGGCTGGTCATGGCCCGCAAGGGCAGCGACCACGAGGCGCCGACGCTGGACGAGGCGATCGACGAGGCGCTGTGCTTCGGCTGGATCGACAGCAAGCAGGGCCGGCTCGACGAGCGCCGCTCGCTGCTGTGGTTCGCGCCGCGCAAGCCCAAGAGCGCCTGGTCCGGTCCGCACCAGCGCCGCGCCGAGGCGCTGGAGGCTGCCGGCCTGATGCAGCCGGCCGGGCAGGCCAAGGTCGACGAGGCCCGACGCAGCGGCCTGTGGCACAAGCCGCCGGCCTGATGCGCGACCTGCCTGCTCCTGCACAACCACCGAGCGAGCCCGCGCCATGATCGTCGTCGACCGCCCGAACGGCTTGCGGCTGTTCTTCGCGTTGCGCGGCTCCATCCTGCCGCGCATCTTCTGGAGCCTCGCCACCTGCACGGCGCTGGCGACTGCCGTGGCGCTGAGCCACGGCATGCTGTTCCAGTGGAAGGTGACGCTGACGCCGGTGCCGTTCTCGCTGATCGGGCTGGCGCTGGCGATCTTCCTCGGCTTTCGCAACACCGCGGCCTACGACCGCTACTGGGAGGCCCGCCGGCTCTGGGGTGACGTGGTGCATCGATCGCGCAGCCTCGCGCGCGAGGTGCAGACGCTGTTCCAGGCGCCCGCCGCGCCCGGCCCGGCCGATGGCGCGCGGGCCGCACTGGTGCGGCGGACCATCGGCTTCGCCCACGCCTTGCGCCACCAGCTGCGCGACAGCGATGCCGGCCCCGACATCGAGCGCCTGCTCGGCGCGGACGAGGCCCGCGCCTTCCGGGCCGCGAGCCTGGGCACCGAGCACCTGCTACGCGGCGTGGGGCGCGGCCTCGGCGAGGCGCTGCGCGCCGGGCAGGTCGATGCCCGCATCGCCGCCGAGATCGACACCCACGTCTCGGGGCTGGCCGCCGCGGCGGCCGGCTGCGAGCGCATCGCAAGCACGCCGATCCCGTTCGCCTACACGCTGTTGCTGCACCGCACCGCCTACGTCTACTGCTTCCTGCTGCCGTTCGGTCTGGTCGATCTCATCGGCTACCTGACGCCCTTCGTGGTGCTCGTCGTCGCCTACACCTTCTTCGGCCTCGACGCCGTGGGCGACGAGATCAAGGACCCGTTCGGCCTGAAGCCCAACCACCTGCCGCTCGAGGCGATCTGCCGCACCATCGAGATCAACCTGCTGGAGGCGCTGGGCGAGACGGACCTGCCGCCGCCGCTGACGCCGCTGGCCGGTGTGCTGCGCTGACGCGGTTCAGCCGCGGCCGGCCGGATCGCGCACCACGGTCACGCTGCAGTCCGACTCCGCCACCACCTGGGCCGACACGCTGCCGAGGTAGCGGCGCAGCGGCGAGGCGCTGCGCGCGCCCATGATGATGTGGTCCACCTCGTTGCGGCGAGCGAACTCGACGATCGCGTTCGCCGCATCGGGTGCCTCGAGCACGTGGAAGGTGACGCGGCCACTGCGATCGAGGCCGTCGAGACCCAGCGCCTGCTGCAGCGGTCGGGCCCAGTGCTTCAGTGCGACCAGCTGCTTGACGTGCAGGCTGCTGCCTTCGGCGTCCACGAGTTCGTCCATGCCGATGCGGGTGGTCTTCATCACGCCCACGCAGGCCAGTCGTGCACCGGCCTCGGCCTGAAGGAAATGCTGCACGGTGTCGCGCAGCGTCTCCAGCAGCCCCGGCGTGCCGCCGACATCGACAGCCGCCATCAGGATCGCGTGCCGCGGCAGGTCGGCGCTGGCGCCGCCGCTGGCCTGCGGCTCCGACCCGACCGACGCGAACCAGCGGCGCAGCGCCCGCAGGCGCCCGGAGCGCTCGCGCTTCTCGGCCCGGGCGGTCAGCGGCACCTGCTGCGGGTGCATCAGGTCGAAGGCCAGCTGGGCCGCGGTGTCGTGGCGCTTGTCGGCGCGCGGCTCCAGGCAGCGCAGCAGGATCTCCTGCAGCCACGGTGGGCAGTCGGGGCGCAGCACGCGCGGCGGCACCGGCTCGCGGTAGAGCCGCTGGCGCAGGCCGGCGATGCTGGTCGGCTGGCCGAACGGGCGCTCGCCGGTCGTCAAGTGGTAGAGCATCACGCCGAGCGCGTAGAGGTCGCTGCGCGGCTCGTCGCGCACGAACTGGATCTGCTCCGGCGACATGTAGGGGCCGGTGCCCATCGGCAGCGTGAACTCCTCGTCCAGCAGGTCGGGCAGGTGGTCGTGGCGCGACAGGCCGAAGTCCACCAGCACCGCCTCGGCCTCGCGGCCTTCGGCGTCGCGGCGGAACAGGATGTTGCTCGGCTTCACGTCGAGATGGATCACGTGCTGGCGGTGCAGGTCGTGCAGCGCGGTGGCGACCTTGGCGCCGATGGTCACCACCTCGTCGATCGGCAGCGGCGCGCGGTCCAGCCGCGGGCGCAGCGACTCGCCCGGCAGCTGTTCCATCACCAGGTAGGGCTGCGCGGTGAAATCGCCCTGCGCCACGTAGCGCGGCACGTGCGGCCCCTGCAGACGCGGCAGGATCATCTGCTCGACCTCGAAGCCGACGATGGTGGCCGGGTCCTCGCCGCCCTTGATGCGCGGCAGCTTCATCAGCATCGGCTGCGCGTGGTCCGGGTGGGTGACGCGCCACAGGTTGGCCATGCCGCCCTGGTGCACGTGCTCCTCGAGCCGGAAGCCGTCGACCACGGCGCCCGGCTGCAGCGGCACGGGACCGGCGCTGCCGCTCATCGGCCCTCGATCAGCCGATCGGCCAGGCGACCCGGCAGGCCGGCCTCGCGCACCTTCGCGGCCGCCGTCTCGTGGTCGTAGGGCACGCGGTGGAAGCACAGGCTGCGCGTGTCGCTGTCGTAGAGCGCCCAGCAGGCGGCCGGATCGCCGTCGCGCGGCTGGCCCACCGAACCCGGCAGCACCAGCCACTGCCGATGCGCCGGCACCGGGATCTCGACATCGGGCACCGGCACGAAATCACCGGACTTGCCGGTGCCGGCCAGGTGGTAGAGCCGCGGTTCGTGCACGTGGCCGATGAACACGTGGCGCGCTGCAGTGGCCTGCAGGCAGCGCACGGCGTCGTGCCGGCTGGTCACGTACTCCCAGCCGGCCGGGGCCCAGGTGTTGGCGTGGGCGAAGCCGCAGCCGTCCCGCTCGACGGTGAGCGGCAGGGCGTCGAGGAAGGCGAGCTGATCGGCGTCGAGCCGCGCCCGGGTCCAGGCAATGACCCGGCGCGCGTCGTCGACCATCGTCGGTCGCGGCCCCTGCACGGCGGACTCGTCGTGGTTGCCCTTGAGCACGATGGCGCCATCGCGCGCCAGCGCGCGCACCCGGTCGACGACCCAGGCCGGGTCGGCGCCGTAGCCGACCAGGTCACCGAGGACCGCGTAGTCGGTCGCCCCGCAGGAGGCGGCCGCGCCCAAGCAGGCCTCGAAGGCTTCGCGGTTGGCGTGCAGGTCGGTCAGCAGCGCGAGCTTCATGGCCGTGCACCGTCGGGCGACGCCGCGGCCTGCCGGCTCAGCCGATGCGGCCGAGCAGCAGGTACTCCATCAGGGCCTTCTGCACGTGCATGCGGTTCTCGGCCTCGTCCCAGACCACCGACTGCGTGCCATCGATCACCTCGGCCTCGACTTCTTCGCCGCGATGGGCCGGCAGGCAGTGCATGAACAGCGCATCCGGGCGTGCCGCAGCCATCATCTCGCGGTCCACGCACCAATCGGCGAAGGCCTGCTTGCGGGCCTCGTTCTCGGCCTCGTAGCCCATGCTGGTCCACACGTCGGTGGTCACCAGGTGGGCGCCACGGCAGGCATCCATCGGGTCGGCGAAGACCTTGTAGCAGTCGGCGCCCGAGATGCCGGCCACGACCGGGTCGATCTCGTAGCCGCCGGGTGTGCTGACGTGCACCGTGAAGCCCAGGATCTCGGCGGCCTGCAGCCAGGTGTGCGCCATGTTGTTGCCGTCGCCGACCCAGGCCACGACCATGCCGCGCAGGCAGTCGGCCGCCTTCGCGCTGCCGTCCTGCGTACCGCGGTGCTCGATGTAGGTGAACAGGTCGGCCAGGATCTGGCAGGGGTGGAATTCGTTGGTCAGGCCGTTGATCACCGGCACCCGCGAATGCGCGGCGAAGCGCTCGAGCTTGGCCTGCTCGAAGGTGCGGATCATCACCAGGTCGACCATGCGGCTGATGACGCGTGCGCTGTCCTCCACCGGCTCGGCACGGCCGAGCTGGCTGTCGCCGGTGGTCAGGTGCACCACCGAGCCGCCCATCTGGTACATGCCGGCCTCGAAGCTCACGCGCGTGCGAGTGCTGGCCTTCTCGAAGATCATCGCCAGCGTGCGGTCGAACAGCGGCGTGTACTTCTCGTAGTTCTTGAAGCGGCGCTTGATGATTGCGGCGCGCTCGAACAGGTAGGCGTACTCCTCGGCGCGGAGGTCCTTGAACTGCAGGTAGTGCTTCATGAGGCTGGAGCCGGGTTTCATGGCGCTCGGTCGGACGGAGGAAGAGGGGCGGTGCGCGGCTCAGGCGGCCGGCTTCGGCGGCTCGGCGAGGAAGCGGCGGATCAGCGGGCACAGGATCGCCACGACCCGATCGGCCTCGGCCGCGCTGAGGATCAGCGGCGGCACCAGCCGGATCACCCGGTCGGCGGTCACGCTGAGCAGCAGGCCGGCCTCGGCGGCGCGGCCGAGCAGCTCGCCGCACGGGCGCGCCAGTTCGATGCCGATCATCAGGCCCTGGCCGCGGATCTCGGTGACGCCGTCCGGCCCGCTCAGGTCGGCCAGTTCGCGCGCCAGCCCGGCGCGCAGCCGTTCGCCCACCGTCGCGGCGTTCTCGAGCAGGCGGTCCTGTTCCATCACGGCGAGCGTCTCGATACCGGCGCGCATCGCCAGCGGATTGCCGCCGAAGGTGGTGCCGTGGTTGCCCGGGCCGAGCACGCCGGCCGCGCGTGGGCCACACACCACTGCGCCGACCGGCACGCCCGAGCCCAGGCCCTTGGCCAGCGGCATCACGTCGGGCTGGATGCCGGCCCACTGGTGGGCGAACCACTTGCCGGTGCGCCCGATGCCGCACTGCACCTCGTCGAGCATCAGCAGCCAGTCATGCTCGTCGCACAGGCGGCGCAGCGCCTGCAGGTAGGGCACGGTGGCGGGGTTGATGCCGCCCTCGCCCTGGATCACCTCGAGGAAGATCGCCACCACGTTCGGCCGCGTCTGGGCCACTTCCTCGATCGCCGCCACGTCGTTCAGCGGCACCCGCACGAAGCCCTCCACCAGCGGCCCGAAGCCGGCCTGCACCTTGGGGTTGCCGGTGGCCGACAGCGTGGCGATCGAGCGGCCGTGGAAGGCCTTCTCGTAGACGATGATCTCCGGGCGGTCGATGCCCTTGTCGTGACCGAACTTGCGCGCGATCTTCAGCGCGGCCTCGTTGGCCTCCAGCCCGGTGCTGCAGAAAAAGGCATTGCTCAGCCCGCTCAGCTCGCACAGCCTGGCGGCGAGCTGCTCCTGCAGCGGCGCCTGGTAGTAGTTCGAGCAGTGGATCAGCTTGCCGATCTGGTCGGTCAGCGCCGGCACCAGCCTCGGGTGGGCGTGGCCCAGGGTGTTGACGGCGATCCCGCCCAGTGCGTCGAGGTACTCGCGGCCTTCGGTGTCCCACACGCGGCAGCCCTGGCCATGCGACAGCGCGAACGGCAGGCGGCCGTAGGTGTTCATCACGTGGGGGGACGGCGGCGGCTTCGGGACTTCGGGCGCGTTCATGAGCGGCTTCCTTGAATGAAAAAGGCGCAGTCCGTCACGGATGCTGCGCCTGCGAGATTCTACGGATGCCCGACGACAACGCAGCGACGCCATGCGTCTTGCTGGCTCGCACCGATTTGCCGATTGCACCTGCTGCACTGCAGCACAATAGCGTTGTCCATGGCCGCTCCCAGCGGTGCCCCGTCTGCGCCTGTCCGTGTCCACACCCGAACGCTCCAAACCGAGAGAAGTCTTCATCCAGGGCCTGACCCTGGACGGGCGCAGCTTCCGTCCCAGCGACTGGGCCGAGCGGCTGGCCGGCGCGATGTCCAGCTTCCGCCCCGGCGGCGCGCAGATGGGCCGCGCGGCCTACATCGGCTATTCGCCCTACTGCGTGCCGAACGTGATCAACGGCATCAAGTGTGTGGTCGTCAACGAGGCGCTGCGCGAGCTGGAGCCGATGGCCTGGGACTTCGTCATGAACTTCGCGCGCGACAACCAGCTGCAGGTGGTCGACGCCTGCCTGCTGCCCGACGCGCATCCGGCCGCAAGCCCGCGGCCCGGTCGCTGAGGCCCCATGAAAAAAGGCTCCTTGCGGAGCCCTTCTCGTTTCCCACCCGGATGCGGTTTCAGGCCGCCAGCGCCTTGATCTTGGCCGACAGGCGGCTCTTGTAGCGAGCCGCCTTGTTCTTGTGGAACAGACCCTTGTCGGCGATCGAATCGATCACCTTCTGGGCCGACTTGAAGGTTTCACCGGCCTTGGCCTTGTCGCCAGTGGCCACGGCCTTGAGCACGCCCTTGATGGCGGTGCGGAACTTCGAGCGCAGTGAGGTGTTGGCGGCGTTCAGGCGGACGTCCTGACGCACGCGCTTGCGGCCCGACGCGATGCGGACCGATTTCTTGACTTTGGAAGAGGTGGCCATTGTGTGACGGGGTTCCGGGGGGAAAGCCTGCGAGTATATCACCGGCCCCGAGGTCGTCCACGGGGCCAGGGGCCAGCGTGAACCGACGTTAGTAGGCACTTCTATACTCGCGCACCCATCCTGCCCGTCTGCCCCGCTCTCGACCCGCGATCGGCCAACCCATCCTCTCCATGAACCTGCTGCGCGCCGCGTCGACCGTCTCCCTGCTGACGCTGGCGTCGCGCATTACCGGGCTGGTGCGCGAGCAGATGGTGGCGGCGGCGTTCGGCGCGAGCGTGATGACGGATGCCTTCAACGTGGCCTTCCGCATCCCCAACCTGCTGCGCCGGCTGTTCGCGGAGGGCGCGTTCTCGCAGGCCTTCGTGCCCTTGCTGGCCGAGAGTCGCGCGCGCGATGGCGACGAGGTGACGCACGCGCTGATCGATGCCGTGGCCACCGTGCTGCTGTGGGCGCTGCTCGTGACCTGCGTGCTCGGCGTGGTCGGCGCGCCGGTCCTGGTGTGGGTGATGGCGCAGGGTCTGCAGAAGAGCGGCGGCTTCGACCTCGCGGTCGCCATGACGCGCTTCATGTTCCCCTACATCGGCTTCATGTCGCTGGTCGCACTGTCGGCCGGGATCCTGAACACCTGGAAGCGCTTTGCGGTGCCGGCGGCCACACCGGTGCTGCTGAACCTGTCGTTCATCGCCGCCGCCTGGTGGGGTGTGCCGTACTTCAAGGCCTGGGGCATCGAGCCGATCTACGCGCTCGCGCTGGGCGTCATGGTCGGCGGCGTGCTGCAGCTCGCCGTGCAGCTGCCGGCCTTGAAGCGCATCGGCGCGCTGCCCAGCTTCGGCCTGTCGGTGGCGCGCCTGCGCAGCGCCTGGCACCACCCCGGCGTGCACCGCGTGCTGAAGCAGATGGCGCCGGCGGTCCTGGGCGTGTCGGTCGCCCAGATCTCGCTGCTGATCAACACGCAGATCGCCACGCAGATCGGCGCCGGTGCGGTGTCGTGGCTGACCTATGCCGACCGGCTGATGGAATTTCCGACCGCGCTGCTGGGCGTGGCGCTCGGGGTGGTGCTGCTGCCCCAGCTGTCGGCCACGCAGGCCGAGGGCGGCAGCGAGCGCTACGCCGCGCTGCTGGACTGGGGCCTGCGCCTGGTCGTGCTGCTGGCGCTGCCCTGTGCGGTGGCGCTGATCGTGTTTCCCGAGGCGCTGGTGTCGGTGCTCTACCACCGCGGCGCCTTCAGCGCCTTCGACGTGCACCAGACCGTCACCGCGTTGCGCGGCTACGGCGCCGGCCTGCTGGGGCTGGTGGCGCTGAAGGTGCTGGCGCCGGGCTTCTACGCCAAGCAGGACATCCGCACGCCGGTCAAGGTGGCGATCGTGGTGCTGGTGCTCACCCAGTTGCTGAACCTGCTGTTCGTGCCGCGGCTCGGCCACGCCGGCCTGGCGCTGTCGATCGGTTGCGGCGCGCTCGTCAATGCCCTCTGGTTGCTGATCGGTCTGTACCGGCGCGGCAGCTGGCGGCCGGCGCCGGGCTGGCTGGCGTTCGGCAGCAAGGTGCTGGTCGCGAGCCTGCTGATGGGGGCCGGCTTGACCTGGGCGGCCCAGACCTTCGACTGGGTGGCGCTCGGCGCGCGCGAGCTGCAGCGGGCCGGCACGCTGGCGGCCGTGCTGCTGGCGGCGGCGGCGCTGTACTTCGGCACGCTGCTGGCGCTGGGCGTGCGGGTGCGGCACTTCGCGCGCCGCGGCTGAAGCGGTTCCGGTAGGACGCCGCCTACAGGGCGTCGCGCCAGCGTCCGGCCGACAGGCCGGAGCCGGCTGCCTACAGTGCTTCCAGGTCGCAGCACATGCGCGGTGGCCTCGCAGAACCGAACCCAACCGGCACCCAAGCACACCGAGGAGAAGCCCATGAACACCGCCCGTTCCACTTTCGCCGTGATGGCCCTGAGCACTCTGTTCGCGCTGGCCGCCTGCCAACCCGCCGAAGGCCCGGCCGAGCGCGCCGGCAAGCAGATCGACAACGCCGCCGAGAAGGTGGGCGATCAGGTCGAGAAGGCCGGCGACAAGATCAAGGACGCCACCAAGGAAGCGAAGAAGGAACTGAGCAACTGAGGCTGCGCCCGGGCGGCGGGCCGGGGTCGGCTCGCCGCCGCTGACGATCCGCTCTAGACTCGGTGCATGCCCGCACCGTTTTCCGTCGAGGTGCCCACCGCGCTCGAGCATTTCGCCGCGTTGGTGGCCGACGACGCCAGCCTCTCGCTCACCGAGGCCGCCATCTCGATCGCCCAGGACGAGCACCCGTTGCTCGACAGCCAGTCGGTGCTGGCGGAACTCGATGCGCTGGCCGATCGGCTCAAGCGCCGCATCCCGGCCGACGCGCCACCGGTCCAGAAGCTGCGCTTCCTCAACCGTTATTTCTTCCAGGAGCTCGGCTTCGCCGGCAACCTGAACGACTACTACGCCAGCGGCAACAGCTATGTGCACGAGGTGCTGCGCACCCGCTGCGGCATCCCGATCTCGCTCGCGATCATCTATCTCGAGTTCGCCGGACAGGTGGGGCTGACCGCGCGCGGGGTGTCCTTCCCTGGCCACTTCCTGGTCAAGGTGAAGATGCCGCAGGGCGAGGTGATTCTCGATCCCTTCTCCGGCCAGTCGCTGTCGCGCGACGAACTCGACGAGCGCCTGGTGCCCTACAAGCGGCGCCAGGGCCTGCAGGGCGAGTTCGACATGCCGCTGGGCCTGTTCCTGCAGGCGGCGTCGCCGCGCGAGGTGCTCGCGCGGCTGCTGCGCAACCTGAAGGAGATCCACCGCGCGGCCGAGGACTGGCCCCGCCTGCTGGCGGTGCAGCAGCGGCTGGTGCTGCTGCTGCCGCGCGAATGGGACGAGCGGCGCGATCGTGGCCTGACCCAGGCCGAACTGGGCGTCTGGGAGGCCGCTGCCGACGACCTGGACGCGTATGTGGCGCACAGCCCGCAGGCCGAGGACCGGCGTGCGATCGCCGAGCGCGCCGCCGAGTTGCGGGCGCAGGGGCGGCCGCGCCTGCACTGAGCCGCCGCGGAGCGATCCCGGCGCGCCGTGCCCGGCGTGGGCCGGCGCGAAACACCTCCAGGTCCGGCACGGCCGGGGCGCCCCATAAAATCCGATCTTCGCCGGAGCGGCCCGCCAAGCAGGGGCCGCCCACTCGTCGACGCCGGCTGCGCGTCGCCCGCCTCGTCGCCCGTCCACGACCTCACCCATGACCCTGACCGCCGCCCAAAAGCAGAGCCTGGCCTGGCTCGTCATCGGTGCCGCTCTGGCGCTCGCACTGTGGTTGCTGGGGCCGGTGCTCACGCCTTTCGTCATCGCCGCGGTGCTGGGCTATGCGCTCAACCCGCTGGTCGACGGGCTGACGCGCCGCCGCGTGCCGCGGCCGCTGGCCGCCCTGCTGGTGGAGGTGCTGGCCCTGCTGGTCCTGCTGGCGGTGTTGTTGCTGATCGTGCCCATCTTCGTGAAGGAGCTGCCGGTGCTGCGCGACCAGATCCCGGAACTGCTGACGCGGCTGGATCGCTGGCTGCAGCCGACGCTGGCGCGCTTCGGCGTCGACGTGTCGCTCGACGTGGCCAGCATCAAGGCCTTCATCCTCGGCCACGTGGGCGACAACACCGAGAGCTGGATCGCCACCGCGCTGGATTCCCTGCGCATCGGCGGCAGCTTCATGCTGGGCCTGCTGGGCGGCGCGGTGCTGCTGCCGCTGGTGCTGTACTACGTGCTGGTCGATTGGCCGCAGATCGTGGCCCGTGTGCAGGCGCTGGTGCCGCCGCGCCGTCGCCCCGGCTTCGACAGTTTCATGGGCGACTGCGATCGCATGCTCGGGCAGTACCTGCGGGGCCAGCTTCTGGTGATGGGCATCCTGGCGGCCTTCTACAGCATCGGCCTGGCGCTGTTCGGCTTCGACCTGGCGCTGCCGGTCGGCGTGTTCACCGGCGTCGCGGTGTTCATTCCCTACGTGGGCTTCGGGCTCGGCCTGGTGCTCGCGCTGCTGGTCGGCCTGCTGCAGTTCGGCGGGCTGTACGGCATCGTCGCGGTGGCGGTGGTCTACGGTCTGGGCCAGGTGGTCGAGAGCTTCTACCTCACGCCGCGGCTGGTCGGTGAACGCATCGGCCTGCACCCGATTACCGTCATCTTCGCGCTGCTGGCCTTCGGCCAGCTGTTCGGCTTCATCGGCGTGCTGGTCGCGCTGCCGGTCAGCGCGGTCGGCGTGGTGGCCTTCCAGCGCCTGAAGGCGCTCTACCTCAGCAGTCCGCTGTACCAGGGGTGATGCCGTCCGCATGAAGCAACTGCCCTTGCAGCTCGGGTCCGGCCCGGCGCAGAGCTTCGAGAACTTCGCGGTGGGCGCCAATGCGGCGGCCGTCGGCGCCGTGCGCGCGGCATCGGCCTCGCCGACCCCGCTCTACCTGTGGGGGCCGGCCGGTGCCGGCAAGACCCACCTGCTGCGCGCGCTGGCCCGCGAGGCGTCGGCGCGCGGACAGCGCGTCGGCGTCTTCGCTGCGTCGCTCGGGGCGCCGTGGCCCTGGGGCGAGGGCTTCGACCTGGTGCTGCTCGATGGCTGCGAGGATTTCGATGCCGCCCGGCAGCACGCCGCCTTCGCGCTGTTCGTCGAGGCCGCGACGCACCGTGTGCCGGTGGTCGCGGCCGGGCGCCTGCCGCCGATCGACCTGCCGGTGCGCGAGGACCTGCGCACGCGCCTGGGCTGGGGGCCGGTGTTCCAGCTGCTGCCGCTCGCCGAGGCGGACATGCGCCTCACGCTCCAGCGCGAGGCGGAGCGTCGCGGCATCGCCCTGTCCGACGACGTGACGGGCTACCTGCTGACGCGCTTCGCGCGCGATCTCGGCTCGCTGATGGCGCTGCTGGACGCGCTGGACGAATTTGCGCTCAGCGAGCAGCGCGCGGTCACTGTGCCCCTGCTCAAGCGCATGCTGGCCGAGCAGACCACGAAGGAAGGTGCATGAATCTCTGCCTGTTCGATCTCGACCACACGCTGCTGCCGCTGGATTCCGACCACGCCTGGGGCGAGTTCGTCGTGGCGCTGGGCTGGGCCGACGGTCCCGAGCAGCGGCGCGCCAACGACGCCTTCTATGCGCAGTACCAGGACGGCACGCTCGACATCGCGGCGTACGTCGAGTTCGCCACCCGCGCATGGCGGGGGCGCCCGGCGGCCGAGCAGGCCGCCGCCCACGAGCGCTTCATGCGCGAGCTGATCCGCCCGGCGATCCGGCCCGAGGCGCTGGCACTGGTGCGCGAGCACCAGCAGCGTGGGGAGCTGACGGCCATCGTCACCGCGACCAACGAGTTCGTCACCCGGCCGATCGCGGCCGCCTTCGGCGTCGAGACGCTGATCGCGGTGGAACTCGAGCGCGACGCGGCCGGTGCCGTCACCGGCCGCATCCACGGCACGCCGTCGTTCCGCGAGGGCAAGACGGTGCGTGTGCAGCAGTGGCTGCACGGCCTGGGCCGGCGTGTGCAAGACTCCGAGCGCGTCACTGTCTACAGCGACTCGACCAACGACCTGCCGCTGCTCGAGCTCGCGACCCACCCGGTCGCGACCAACCCCTCGCCGGCGCTCGAGGCGATCGCCCGTGAACGCGGGTGGCCCCTACTGAAACTGTTCCCATGATCAAGAGACTCATCAACAAGCTGCTCGGCAAGGGCGACGACGGCGAACCCAGCGCCGCCCGCCCCGGCAAGGGCCAGGCCAAGGCCGGCAAGCGCGTCGAGGTGGCGCAGGCCGAGCACGGCATCGACCCGGCGCTGGTCGACGACCGCGCGCTGAAGGTGGTGGCCACGCTGCACGAGGCCGGCTACGAGGCCTACATCGTCGGCGGCGCGGTGCGCGACATGATGCTGGGCCTGCGGCCCAAGGACTTCGACGTCGCCACCAACGCCACGCCGGAGCAGGTGAAGGGCCTGTTCCGCCGCGCCTTCATCATCGGGCGGCGCTTCCGCATCGTGCACGTGGTCTACGGCCGCGGGCGCGAACACGAGGTCATCGAGGTGTCGACCTTCCGCGCCTACCTCGACGCGGCTGCGGCCGAGCAGGTGGCCGGCAACGAGAAGACCTCCAAGGCCGAGCTGTCCGGCAAGAGCCACGTGGTGGACGCCAGCGGCCGCGTGCTGCGCGACAACGTCTGGGGCCCGCAGCACGAGGATGCCGCGCGGCGCGACTTCACCGTCAATGCGCTCTACTACGACCCGCAGACGCAGATCGTGGTCGACTACCACGGCGGCATCGCCGACGCAAAGAAGCGCGTGCTGCGCATGATCGGCGACCCGGTCACGCGCTACCGCGAGGACCCGGTGCGCATCATCCGGGTGGTGCGCTTCGCGGCCAAGCTGGGCTTCGAGATCGAGCCCAAGACGCGCGCGCCGATGCGCGACTGCGCGGCCCTGCTCGAGGCGGTGCCGATCTCGCGGCTGTTCGACGAGATGATCAAGCTGCTGCAGACCGGCCATGCACTGGCCTCGATCGCCCAGTTGCGCAAGCAGGGCCTGCTCGGGTCAGGCCCCGACGCGCCGGGCATCTTCCCGCTGCTCGACGCGGTGCTGGCCGACGCCGGGCGCAACCCCGCCCGCGCCGCCTTCATCGACGCCGCGCTGGCCGACACCGATCGACGTGTCGGCGAGGACAAGCCGGTCGCACCGAGCTTCCTGCTCGCCTGCCTGCTGTGGCACGAGGTGCTGGTGGGCTGGGAGCGCGCCAAGGCCCAGGGCGAGCCGCCGTTCCCGGCGCTGCAGCTGGCGATCGACGGCGTGTTCGACATGCGCATCGGCGACATCTCGGGCCGCGGCAAGCTTGGTACCGACATGCGCGAGATCTGGATGATGCAGCCGCGCTTCGAGCGCCGCAGCGGCAGCACGCCGCTGAGCCTGGTGGAGCAGCCGCGCTTTCGCGCCGGCTTCGACTTCCTGCGCCTGCGCGCCGACACCGGCGAGGTGGCGTCCGAGCTCGCCGAGTGGTGGGAAGACTTCTCGCTCGGTGACGATGAGGAGCGGCGCGCCCTGCTCGAGCTGGCGCGCGAGCAGGACCAGGGCCGTCGCGCGGCCGGCGGCGGCGCGAGCCGCAGCGGTGCACATCACGCCAGCAGCGGCAGCGGTGAGTCCGCTCCGGCCGGCGCCGTCGACGCACCGGCGAAGAAGCGCCGGCGCCGGCGCCGCAAGCCGGCCGGTGGCGCGACCAGCGGCGAGGTGCCGGTGGGCGCGTCGGCGGGCGACGGGGACGCCTGAGCATGACGGTGCTGCGGCGGGCCTACGTCGGCCTCGGCGCCAACCTGGGCGATGCGCGGCTCACGCTGCAGGCCGCGCTCGACGCCCTGACGGCGCTGCCGGACACGCAGCTCGTGGCGGTCTCTTCCCTGTACCGCAGCGCGCCGATCGATTCCAGCGGCCCCGACTACCTCAACGCCGTCGCGGCGCTGGACACGGCGCTCGAGCCCCACGCGCTGCTGTCCGCGCTGCAGGCCATCGAGCAGGTGCACGGCCGCGAGCGCCCCTACCGCAACGCGCCGCGCACGCTCGACCTCGACCTGCTGCTGCACGGCGATACGCGCCTCGACACGCCGACGCTGACGCTGCCGCATCCGCGCCTCCACCAACGTGCCTTCGTGCTGCGCCCGCTGGCCGAGATCGCGCCGGCGCTGGCGCTGCCCGGCCGCGGCGCTGTGGCGGACTGGCTGCCGGGTGTCGCCGACCAGGCCGTCGAGCGCTGTCCCTCCGACTGAAAGCCGCGCATGAACCTGTCCTTGCCCATCCCGCTGCAGACCATCCTGCTGCTCACCGCATCCAACGTCTTCATGACCTTCGCGTGGTACGGCCACCTGAAGAACCTGGCCGACCGGCCCTGGTACGTGGCCGCCTTGTTGAGCTGGGGCATCGCCCTGTTCGAGTACATGCTCATGGTGCCGGCCAACCGCATCGGCGCGCAGCAGTTCAGCGTCGGTCAGCTGAAGATCATCCAGGAGGTGGTGACGCTGAGCGTGTTCGTGCCGTTCGCGGTGTTCTACCTGCGCGAGCCGCTGAAGCTCGACTACCTGTGGGCCGGCCTGTGCCTGGTGGGTGCGGTGTACTTCATGTTCCGGTCGTCATGAGCGCTGCGGTCGGGATGCGCTTCGCGCACGTGGTGGTGGAAGGGCCGATCGGTGTCGGCAAGACCACGCTCGCCCGCACGCTGGCGGCTCACTGGGGCGCGCGGCTGGTGCTGGAGCAGCCGGCCGAAAACCCCTACCTCGCGCGCTTCTACGAGCACATGGGGACGCCGCAGGGCCGCGGTCGCGGCAACCCGTTGGCGCTGCAGACCCAGCTGAGCTTCCTGTTCCAGCGTGTCGAGCAGATGAAGGAACTGGGGCAGGGCGGCATGTTCGACCACGGCGTGGTGAGCGACTTCCTGTTCGCCAAGGACGCGATCTTCGCGATGCTCACGCTGGGCGACGAGGACCTCGCGCTCTACCGCCAGATCTACAAGCGTCACAGCGCGCAGACGCCGCAGCCCGACCTGGTGATCTGGCTGCAGGCGGAGCCCGACGTGCTGATGGCGCGCATCCGTCGCCGCGGCATCGAGATGGAACGCCACATCACCGAGGACTACCTCGGCTCGCTGTGCCGCGGCTACGTGCGCTACTTCGCCAACCACCGGGGCGCGCCGGTGCTGGCGATCAACACCGAGGTCTTCCACCCCAGCGAGAACCCGGCCGACTTCCGGCAGCTGCTCGATCGCATCGATCGCTTCGAGGGCCCCTTCGAACTCTTCGACCCGCCGGATCCGCCCGGTCGAGGTGCCGACGGACAGATCGGCGACACCGTTGCCGGGGGTCTGATCGAGCTGTGACAGTAATGTGACAATCCGCCTCGCGCGGCGCCGGCCCTCGGCGCCGCACCTGCATCTGGAGCGTCCATGCTGTTCGGCAAGCTGCTGCCGCGTGAAGGCAATTTCTTCGAGCTGTTCAACCAGCACGGCGAGCACATCGTCGAGGGCGCGCGCGCGTTCATTGGCATGATCGAGCACTACGGCGACGCCGTCGAGCGCGAGCGCTACGCCGAGGCCGTGATCTCCGCCGAGAAGAAGGCCGACAAGGTGACCGCCGAGGTCAACCGCCTGCTGCACAAGACCTTCATCACGCCGCTCGACCGCGAGCAGATCCACGGCCTGATCAACGCGATGGACGACGTGCTCGACCTGCTGCAGGACACGACCGAGACGATGAGCCTCTACGACGTGCGCCGCATGACCGAGGAGACGCTGCGCCTGGGCCAGCTCAGCGCCCGCTGCTGCGAGCGGGTGCGCGACGTGGTGGCCCTGCTGCCCCGCATCAGCGAGCCGAGCGCGGTGGAGGCGGCGATGAAGACCTGCGAGGAGATCGACCACCTCGAGAGCGATGCCGACCGCGTGATGCGCTCGGCCATGAGCAAGCTGTTCCGCGAGGAGCCCGACGTGCGCGAGCTGATCAAGCTCAAGGCGATCTACGAGATGCTCGAGTCGATCACCGACCGCTGCGAGGACGTGGCCAATCTGATCGAGGGCATCGTCCTCGAGAACTCCTGAGACCGTCCGTGGAGGCGGTCCAAATCAGCTTCTGGGTCGTGGCATTGCTGGTGCTGCTGGCGATCGCGTTCGACTTCATGAACGGCTTCCACGACGCGGCGAACTCGATCGCCACCGTCGTGTCGACCGGCGTGCTCAAGCCGCAGCAGGCGGTGGTGTTCGCGGCCTTCTTCAACTTCGTCGCGATCTTCGTGTTCCACCTGTCGGTGGCGGCGACCGTGGGCAAGGGCATCGTGCAGCCCGGCATCGTCGATCCGAACGTGGTGTTCGGCGCGCTGGTCGGCGCGATCGCCTGGAACCTGATCACCTGGTACTACGGCATCCCGTCGTCGAGCTCGCACGCGCTGATCGGCGGCATCGTCGGTGCCGTGATCGCGAAGGCCGGGCCCGACGCGCTGGTGCTGGCCGGCGTGATGAAGACGGTCGCCTTCATCCTCGTCTCGCCGCTGCTCGGTTTCGTGCTCGGCTCGGGCCTGATGGTGCTGGTGGCCTGGATGTTTCGCGGCAAGACACCGCTGCGCATCGATCGCTGGTTCCGCCGCGCCCAGCTGGTGTCTGCCGGCATGTACAGCCTGGGCCACGGCGGCAACGACGCGCAGAAGACCATCGGCATCATCTGGATGCTGCTGATCGCCTCGGGCTACGCGGCGGCCGGCGACACGTCACCGCCGTGGTGGGCGATCTGGTCCTGCTACATCGCGATCGCGCTCGGCACCATGTTCGGCGGCTGGCGCATCGTCAAGACCATGGGGCAGAAGATCACCAAGCTCAAGCCGGTGGGCGGCTTCTGCGCGGAGACCGGTGGGGCGATCACGCTGTTCCTCGCCACCGGCATGGGCATCCCGGTGTCGACCACGCACACCATCACCGGCGCGATCGTCGGTGTGGGGTCGACGCACCGCCTGTCGGCGGTGCGCTGGGGCGTCGCAGGTCGCATCGTCTGGGCCTGGATCTTCACGATCCCGGCCTCGGCGCTGATCGCGGCGGTGTTCTACGGGCTGAGCCTGCTGGTGTTCTGAGCTCACGCCGATGAGGCGCGACGCGTGCGCCGTGCCTCAGGCGCTCACTTCTTCTCGGCCAGCGACTTCAGGTTCGCCAGGCCGGCCTGGTAGACGCCGGTCACCGCCTTGACGGCGGCTTCGTCGTTCTGGTCCGGCGGCGGGTCGTTGTTCGGGAAGCCGCGGTAGAAGGCGCCGCGCCATTCGACGGTGCTCTTGGCGCCGTCGCCGCTGACCGTGATGGTCGACGTGTAATTGGTGACCGGCAGCGCGCCGCCATCCTTGGCGCGGTAGCTGTAGCTCTTGCCCTCCGCGTTGTAGCGCTCGAGCGACTCGACGAGGCCGCCGCCGCCCTTGATCTTGATGGTGCGCACCGAGCCCTCGGCGTTGCCCTTGTCGGCCGGGCTCTCGGCCACGGCGGGATGCCACTTGGCGAGCGCGTCGAAGTCCTTGATCTGTGCCCACACCGCATCGGCCGGCGCGTCGATCGTGATCTTCTCGACCACCTTCTGGCGCGTCGGGCCGTGGGCCAGCGCCACGCTGGACGCCAGTGTCAGTGCCGCGAGGGCGAGCCACCGTGAAAACATCGAAAGTCTCCTGTCTGTTGGGGAATCCAGGATGCAGGGCAGGCGCCCGGCATCGCTTCAGGGTGCGGCCGGCGCGCCGACGAAGGCGCCGAAGCCGCGCGGGTTGCTGCCGGTGTTCACGCGGCGCAAGAGCTGTCCGGTGGCCGCATCGAGCACCGAAACATTCTCGTCCATCCAGTTCACCACCAGCATGCGGTCTCCTGCGGAGGCTACGCCTTCCGGGTAGCCGAAGCCCGTCAGGGTCTGTACCAGCGTGAGTGTGTCGGGATCGACCACCGACACGGTGTCGTCGCGCTGATTGGTGACGTACAGGCGCCGGCCGCCCTGGGCCAGCGCGGCGCCGTAGGGCGCCTTGCCCACCTTCACGCGGCCGATCACGCGCGGCGCTGCCACGTCGCGCACGTCGATGGCCGTCAGGTCGTCGCTGTAGACGTTCAGCGCGTAGAGCCGCTGGCGCGGGCCGTCGAGCAGCAGCGCGAACGGGTGTTCGCCGACCGGCACGCGCGCCCGCACGGAAGCGCTGGCCACATCGACCAGCGCCACGAGGTTGTCGTCGCGCTCGGCCACGTAGACGGTCGCGCCGTCGGCCGCCACCGCCACGCCGGCCGGCGCGCGGCCCAGCGGCACGCGCAGGGTTTCCCGGTGCGTGGCGGTGTCGAAGCCCAGCAGGTGCCGGCCGAACCAGTCGGCCACATAGACGCGCCGGCCGTCGGCCGAGGCGTCGATGCCGACCGCGCCCTGGCCGGCCGGCAGCGTGTCGATCACGCGCTGCGTGCGCATGTCGATCACCGACACGGCGTTGCTGTCCGGCGCGGTGACGAACACCTTGCCGACCCGCCCGACCGCCACCACGCCGGCCGGCGAGCGGGCCACCGGGATGGTCGCCGTCACGCGGTCGCTCGCCAGATCGATCACCGACACGCTGTGATCGCCCTGGTTGGTGATGTAGGCATAGGGTGCGGCGGGGGAGGCCGACGCCAGCAGCAGCAGCGCCAGCAGCGCGATCGTGCGCGGTGGGGTGGCCGCAGCAGGCAGGGAAGGGGAAGGCATGGCGGGACGATAACAACGCTCGCCGCCGCCCTTTCAAAGTCCTGCCGTGCCGAAGGGCTGTCGGTGGCGCTGCGGTCATCGAAACGTCATGCGCCGGACGCCGGCGCGTCATCGGCCGGCGTGACCATGGCGGTCCATGCGATGGGCGTCTCTTTCCTTCCGAACCATGGGCACGCGGGTGGCGGCCCCGTCGGTCACCGCACACTTCGAGCCCCTCGCGTCGCCGCTGCCGCCGTCGGACGACGAGGGGGAAGGGCGTTTGCGGGTCCGCAGCGTCTGGGTCTCCGACGTGCACCTGGGCACGCCGGGCTGCCAGGCCGCCGCATTGCTCGACTTCCTGAAGGCCGTCGACAGCCGCCACCTCTACCTCGTCGGCGACATCATCGACGGCTGGCAGCTGCGGCGCAGCTGGTACTGGCCGCAGGCGCACAACGACGTGGTGCAGAAGCTGCTGCGCAAGGCGCGCAAGGGCACCCGCGTGGTGTTCGTGCCTGGCAACCACGACGAGTTCGCGCGCAAGTACCTCGGCCACAGCTTCGGCGGCATCGAGGTGGTGGACGACTGCGTGCACACCACCGTCGACGGCCGGCAGCTGTGGATCACCCACGGCGACCACTTCGATGGCGTGATCCAGTGCGCCAAGTGGCTCGCCTACGTGGGCGACTCGGCCTACGAGTTCACGCTGCGGCTGAACCGGCACTTCAACTCGCTGCGGGCCCGGCTCGGGTTGCCGTACTGGAGCCTGTCGAAATACCTGAAGCTCAAGGTCAAGCGCGCGGTCAGCTTCATCGGCGACTTCGAGCAGGCGGTCGCGCGCGAGGCGCGCCGGCGCGGCGTCCAGGGGGTGGTCTGCGGCCACATCCACCACGCGGAGCTGCGCGACATCGACGGCATCCTCTACGCCAACGACGGCGACTGGGTCGAGAGCCTCACCGCGCTGGTCGAACACCTCGACGGCCGGCTGGAGATCCTGGACTGGAGCGACCGCGCCGGATGGGGTGCGCAGGCTGCCGGTGACGCCGCGACGGTGCCGCTGGGTGCCGGCGCGGCCGCCGGCCGCGGGGTCGCCGCATGAAGCTGCTGCTGGTCACCGACGCCTGGCATCCGCAGGTGAACGGCGTCGTCACGACGCTGGTCGAACTGGTGGACGGCTTGCGCCAGCGCGGGCACGAGGTCGAGGTGATCGACCCCTCGGGCTTCCGCCGCTTCGCCTGCCCCGGCTACCGCGAGATCGAGCTGGCGTGGCGCCCCGGCGCCGAGGTGGCGCGCCGCATCGACGCGGCCGGCGCCGATGCGATCCACATCGCCACCGAAGGGCCGCTCGGCGGCGCGGCGCGCCGGCACTGCCTGCGGCGCGGCCTGGCCTTCACCACGGCCTTCCACACCCGCTTCCCCGACATCTTGGCCAAGGCGCTGCGGGTGCCCTCGAGCTGGAGCTATGCCTGGTTCCGCCGTTTCCACGACGCCTCCAGCGGCGTGATGGTGCCCTCCGAGGGCATGCGGCAGGAGCTCGCGGCGCGCGGCTTCCGCCACCTGCGGTCGTGGTCGCACGGCGTCGACCTGCGCCTCTTCACGCCGGTGGCGGGCAGCGAGTTCGACCTGCCGCGGCCGATCTTCCTGTATGTCGGGCGGGTGTCGTACGAGAAGAACCTCGAGGCTTTCCTGCGGCTCGACCTGCCCGGCAGCAAGCTCGTCTACGGCGTCGGCCCCGTCGAGGCGACCCTGCGGCGCCAGTACCCGCAGGTGCACTGGCGCGGCGTCGTGCCGCGCCGCGCGCTGCCGTCGATCTACAGCGCGGCCGACGTGTTCGTGTTTCCGAGCCGCTCCGAGACCTTCGGTCTGGTGATGCTGGAGGCCATGGCCTGCGGCACGCCGGTGGCGGCCTACCCGGTCGCGGGCCCGCTCGACGTGGTCGGCGACTCACACGGCGGCGTGCTGCACGAAGACCTGCGCACCGCCGCGCTGCGCGCGCTGGAGCTGCCGCGTGCGGGTGCGCGGGCGCGTGCCCAGCAGTTCGACTGGTCCTCGGTGTGCGACCAGTTCATCGACCTGCTGGTGCCGTCAGAACTGCAGCAGCAGCCCGGCCTGGATCACCAGCGGGTCGAGCTTCGCGTCGGCCTTGACGGGGGCGCCACCGAGCGCGGGCAGGTTGCCGCTGGCGGTGGTCTTGAGGAAGAGCTTCTTCACGTCGACGAACAGGCCCAGCGTCGGTGAGAGCTTGTAGTCCACGCCAGCCTGCAGCACCGAGCCCCAGGCGTTGTCGACCGTGAGGCCGGCGACCGCACCGTCCTTCTCGTCCATCACGAGGTAGTACACCGCACCCGCGCCGAGATAGGGCTGCAGCCTGCCGCCGGCGTTGAACTGGTACTGCCCGGTCAGCGCCAGCGGCCCGTACTTCATCTCCCCCAGCCGCCCGAAGGCCGCGGCGCTGCCGGTGCCGTCGATGTCGGTGGTGGGCGGGATGCCGACCGTGAGGCCGGCCGACCATTCGGGAGTGAAGCGGTAGCCGATCTCGGCCAGCAGGGTCGTGTCGTCCGACAGCCTGGCGCCGGCGCCGGGGACCGGCGCGCCGCCGATGCTGAGGGTGATCTGCTCGTGGAAGGCGATGCGGCCGGGGCCGACGCGCAGTCGCCAGTCTTCGTCGGCCGCGAGGGTGGCCGTCGCGACGCTGCCGAGCAGGCCGAACGCGACAAGGGCACGGCCGATGCGGCCTTGGGTCTCGAGTTTCAACGGACGCTCCGATCTTGTTGTTGCAATTCCCGTGGCGAATCAGGGCGGGTGACAGCACGCCCGCGGCTCCCGCCGCTGCCCCGGCGTGGCCGGAACCGGGCAGATCATAGGGGAAGCCATCGACGCGGCCGAAGCCTGCCCGAGCCGGCTGTCACGGTGCTTGCGGCGCGCTGCGGTGGGCTGCGCTTCACGCTCTGTCGCCGCAACCGAGGCGTGCTGAACGGTTGTTCCACCCGCCGATCACTGTGTGACAGGTGGAACGGAAATGTGTCATGGGCCGTGGGAACACATGCTTGCGACCCCCCTTGGTGTTATCCCTTGTTTCCTGGGCTCGGGCTGCTCATTCGCCCCTTCGTCTGCGCCATTGCGGCGCAGACGGGCCTCTTCGGCGCGGGTTGAGCAACTGGCATAGCGATTGCGCGCTAACCCCTGCGGTTTTGGCCGCGACATGTCGAAACTGATCCAAGACCTTCCCATAACGAGGAGACACCATGACGAAAAAGACGATGGCTCACACCCTTGTCAAACGCTCGCTCATCGCTGGCGCCGTGCTGGCGACGGCCGGCGTGGCCAGCGCCCAAAGCAATGTGACGATCTACGGTCGCATCGACACGGGCGTCGAGTACCAGGACAAGGTCGCGACCGGCACCGGTGACAGCTCGCGCACGTCCCTGGCCAATGGCGGCATCCTGCCGAGCATCTGGGGCTTCCGCGGCAATGAAGACCTCGGCGGCGGCCTGAAGGCCGTGTTCAACCTCGAAGGCGACTTCGACGGCAGCACGGGCGGCACGCGCTTCGGCGGCGGCCTGCAGCTCTTCGGCCGTCAGGCCAACGTCGGCCTGTCCGGCGACTGGGGCACCGTGCTGCTGGGTCGCCAGTACAGCCCGGCGATCCTGGCCGACCTGGGCACCGACCCGCGCGGCTTCAAGGAATCGTTCTCGTCCCTGCTGCCCTACGCCCTGACGCAGAACCCGGCCGGCAACGGCGTCACCGGGAACAACTTCCTCGGGATCTTCACTGGCAACATGATCTCGTACACCAACGCCTTCGGCCCGGTCACGCTGCGTGCCGGCTACGGCCTGGGCGAGGTGGCGGGCGGCGGCTCCGAGGGCAGCACCGTGGCCTTGGGTCTCACGTACGCCGGTCCTGTGACCGTGTCGGGCTCCTACCAGCAGATCAAGGGCATCGCCTCGGGCGACGCGGAGAGCAAGCGCTTCTCCCTCGGCCTCGCGGTTCCGTTCGGTGCGCTGACCGGCAAGGTGTACTACGCGAAGGCCGAGACCGACGATGCGGCGGGCGCCAAGATCTCCGACTCCGATTACTTCGGCGTCGGCGTCGATTGGGCGTGGAATCCGCAGAACACGATGACCGTGGCTTTCTATCACGGTGAAGACGACGTGTTCACCGGCAAGTCCAAGGACCTCGTGATCAGCAACGACTACGCCCTGTCGAAGCGCACGACCCTGTACGCGCAGTTCGTGTACTCGGATGTCGACACCGGCGCGAACCCCGCCCTGTCGATCGCCGCGGACCGTGGCCCGATCCCCGGCGAGAAGACCAAGATCCTGGGCATCGGCATCAAGCACGACTTCTGATCGACCGTGTGAGCACCCCGACGCGTCGGGGTTCTGTCGAGGGGCTGCATCCGCAGCCCCTTTTTTGTTGGCCGCGCGCCGGTTCGTCCGCCGCAGGACACGGGACTGTCACGAATCTGCCTCATGTCTTTCATAGACTCTGGAAATGAGCGCCCTCCCGAAGTCCACCGTCGAGCCGGTGATCCCGCCGCCGCCGCCGCTGCTCAACCGTGAGCAGGCCATCCTGGAATTCAATCGCCGTGTGCTGGCCCAGGCCCTGCGCGAGGACGTGCCGCTGCTGGAGCGGCTGCGCTATGTGTGCATCGTCTCGTCCAACATGGACGAATTCTTCGAAGTGCGTTTCGCCGACTACCTGGAGGCGTCCCGGCTGCCCGGTTCGGGCATCACCTCGCGCGAGATGGCGGAGGTGGCCGCCGCGGCCCATGCGCTGATCGATGCGCAGTACGCCGCCTTCAACGAGGTGGTGATGCCGGCCCTGCAGCGCGAGGGCATCGTGGTGCTCAACCACGCCGAGCGCGACGCCGCACAGCGCCAGTGGGTCGACGGCTTCTTCCAGCGCCAGGTGCGGCCGCTGCTGGTCCCGGTCGGCCTGGATCCGGCCCACCCCTTCCCGCAGGTGGCGAACAAGTCGCTCAACTTCATCGTCAAGCTCGGCGGGCGCGACGCCTTCGGGCGCGACAACTCGATCGCCATCGTGAAGGTGCCGCGCGTGCTGCCGCGCGTGATCCGCCTGCCCGAGCCGCTGGCCGGCGGCCGCCAGGCCTTCGTGCTGCTGTCCAGCGTGATCCGCGCCCACCTCGAGGAGCTGTTTCCCGGCCGCACGGTCGAGGCCTTCTCGCAGTTCCGCGTGACGCGCGATTCCGACCTCGACGTCGACGATGACGTGACCAACCTGCGCCAGGCGCTGCGCTCCTCGCTGTCGACGCGCCACTTCGGTCAGGCGATCCGGCTCGAGGTGGTGGCCACCTGTCCGGAGGAATTGAGCGAGTTCCTGCTGCAGCAGTTCGGCCTGCCCGATGCGGCGCTGTACCACGTGAACGGGCCGGTGAACCTGGTGCGGCTGAACCAGCTGATCGACCAGGCCGAAGCCGACGCGCTGCGCTTCCCCCCCTACGAATGGGCGTGGCCGAGAGGGCTGCCGCGCGGCGAGGGGGCCCAGGGCTCGATGTTCGAGCGCCTGCGCCAGGGTGACGTGCTGATGCACCACCCCTTCGAGAGCTTCGAGCCGGTGGTGCAGCTGCTGCGCGAGGCGGTGCACGACCCCGACGTGCTGGCGATCAAGCAGACCATCTACCGTACCGGCGCGCAGTCGGTCCTGATGGACCTGCTGCTCGAGGCGGCGCGGCGCGGCAAGGAGGTGATGGCGGTCGTGGAGCTGAAGGCACGCTTCGACGAGGAGGCCAACATCAACTGGGCCGAGCGCCTGGAGGCGGTCGGTGCGCAGGTTGTGTACGGCATCGTCGGCCTGAAGACGCACGCCAAGCTGCTGCTGATCACACGCCGCGAGGCGGGTGCTCGCGGCCCGCTGCTGCGGCGTTACGGCCATCTGTCGACCGGCAACTACAACCCCAGGACGGCGCGCCTCTACACCGACATCGGCTGCCTGACGGCCGACGGCGGACTGACCGCCGACATCGACCTGGTGTTCCAGCAGCTCGCGAGCCTGACGCGCGGCAAGGCGCCGAAGCAGTTGCTGCTCGCGCCGAGCAGCCTGCACCGCCAGATGCTGCGATTCATCCAGCGCTGCACCGAGGCGGCGCGCAGCGGCCAGGCCGCGCGCATCGTCGTGAAGATCAACTCGCTGACCGACGAGCCGCTGATGCTGGCGCTGGCCGAGGCCTCGCAGGCCGGCGTCGAGATCGACCTCGTCGTGCGCGGGGCCTGCATGCTGCCGCCGGGCCTGCCGGGGTTCACCGAGCGTGTGCGCGTGCGTTCGGTGGTGGGGCGCTTCCTCGAGCACACCCGCATCCTGTACTTCCGTTGGGGGCCATCCGACGACGACGAGGTGCTCTACCTGTCGAGCGCCGACTGGATGACGCGCAACATGATGCGCCGCATCGAGGTGGCCTGGCCGGTGCGCGATGCGCGCGACCGGCAGCGCGTGATCGACGAGTGCCTGCTGCCCTACCTGCACGACCGCCGCGACGCCTGGCGCCAGCTCGCCGACGGTCGCTACGAGCGCATCGGCGCCGACGGGCCCAGCGCCCAGCAGGCGCTGATGACGCGCTACCACCCGGCCTGAGCGCGCCTCCGGACGCGGCATGGACCTGATCCTCTGGCGTCACGCCGAAGCGCACTTGCTGCGCGAGGGGCAGACCGACACCCAGCGGGCGCTCACCGCCAAGGGCGAACGGCAGGCGCAGCGCATGGCCGAGTGGCTGAACCAGCGCCTGGCCGAATCGACGCGCGTGCTCGTCAGCCCGGCCTTGCGGGCCCAGCAGACGGCGCGCGCGCTCGACCGCAGCTTCAGGACTGTCGCAGCGCTCGCCCCCGAGGGCACGCCCGACGACCTGCTGGCCGCGGCGCGCTGGCCCGACTCGAACGAGCCGGTGCTGGTGATCGGCCACCAGCCCACGCTGGGCTTCGTGGCGGCGCGGCTGCTGGCCGAAGCCGAGCGCTACTGGTCGATCCGCAAGGGCGCCGTCTGGTGGTTGCGGCACCGAGAGCGCGAAGGCGTGGTGCAGGTCGTGCTGCAGGCGGTGCAGGGGCCCGACCTGCTCTGAACGGAAGCGGCGGCGCTCAACCGTCCGTGCGGACCGCCAGCTTCAGGCGGCCGGCCCGTTCCCAGGCACGCACCTCCTCGCCCAGCAGGTGCATCGTGCGGGGATGGCCGTCGGCCCAGGCGCGGTCGATGCGGAGCAGCGCGCCGTCGTCGGTGCGCCGCAACGCCACCACCCGCTCCGGCACGTCGTTGCGCGCATGGCACAGCAGCGCCGCGAGGCGCAGGCTGAGCACCGGCCACAGCGTGGCCTCCTGATCCAGCGTGGAGTCGAGCTTGCGCAGGCTGCCGCGGTGGCCGAGCACCAGCTCGGCCACGCGCCGCTGCTGGCTCTGCGAGAAGCCCGGCGCGTCCACGTGCGCCAGCAGGTAGGCGCTGTGGCGGTGGTGGTCGTGGTGCGACACCGACATGCCGATCTCGTGCAGCGCGGCGGCCCAGGCCAGCTCGCGCGCAGCCTCGGTGTGGCCGTTGCGCGGCGTCGAGGTGCTCCGGTACAGCGAACCGGCCAGGCGCTGCACGCGCGCGGCCTGCGAAAGGTCGCTGCCGAAGCGGCGCTGCAGTTCGTGCACCGAGGTGTCGCGCATGTCCTGCCGGTGCGTGTGGCGGGTCGGGGCCTGCGCCGCCTCCAGGCGCTCGGCCAGGTCGAACAGCACGCCTTGGCGCAGGGCGCCGCGTGCGGGCTGCAGCGCGTCGATGCCGAACTGCAGCGCCAGCGTGTAGAGGATCGACAGGCCGCCGCCCAGCACCGCGCGGCGTTCGGGCTTGAGCCCCGGCAGGTCCAGCGCATCCTGGTGACCGGCGGCAAGGCAGGTCTCGATGCACCAGCGCAGACCCACCGGCGTGATGACGCCGTCGCTGATGCCGTTGGCCGCCAGCAGCTGCGACACCGCACCCACCGTGCCCGAGGAACCCAGCGCCTCGATCCACTGCCCCGGGGCGAAGGGCTGCAGCGCCTCCTCGAGCTCGGCGCCGGCCGCCACCTGCGCGGCGCGGAACGCGTCGGCGGTGAAGCGGCCGTCGGGGAAGTAGCGCATCGACAGGCTCACGCTGCCGACCTGGAAGCTCTCGGCCTGGCGCGGCGTGCGGCCCTGGCCGAGGATCATCTCGGTGGAGCGGCCGCCGATGTCGATCACGATGCGCGGCCGCTCGCTCGGCTGCAGCCGCGCCACGCCGGCGAAGATCAGGCGCGCTTCCTCGCGGCCCGAGATGACCTCGATCGGGTGGCCGAGCACCGTGCGTGCTCGCGCCAGGAAGGCGTCGCGGTTCCGGGCCTCGCGCAGCGTCTGGGTCGCCACGGCGCGCACCTGGGCCGGTGCAAAGCCGCGCAGCCGCAGCGCGAAGCGCGCCAGGCAGGCCAGGCCGCGCAGCTGCGCCTCCTCGTTCAGGCGGCCGTCGGCGTCGAGCCCGCCGCCGAGGCGCACGGTCTCCTTCAGGTAGTCGATGCGCTTGTAGCGGCCCCGGGTCAGCTGGCCGATCTCGAGGCGGAAGCTGTTGGAGCCGATGTCGATGGCGGCCAGCGGGGCGGCTTCTGGGAACTCGGGCAGGGCGTTCGTCGGCATGGTCGGGATTGTCCCTGCAATCGGTGACGCTGCCCCCAATGCGGCAGGGCCGGCAGCCTCTTCCTAGAATCCGCCGCACCCCGACACTGGAGCGAACGATGCTGAAGCAGGACTTCGACAGCCTGAACCCGACCCGTGAGTTCAGCCGACGCGATTTCGTCGCCACTTCGCTGGGTTCGGGTTTCGCCGCCGCGGTGCTGCCGGTCTCGGCGCAGACCGTCACCACCGACACGGCGGGATTGACGGCCGGACCGGTGAGCATCCCGGTCGGTGGTTTCGCGCTGCCGGCCTACCGCGCCGCGCCGGCCGGCAAGGGCGACCTGCCCATCGTGCTGGTGATCAGCGAGATCTTCGGCGTGCACGAGCACATCGCCGACGTCGCGCGGCGCTTCGCGAAGCAAGGCTACCTCGCGATCGCGCCCGAGATGTTCGTGCGCCAGGGCGACGCCAAGGCCTACAGCGACATCCCGAAGCTGATCGCCGAGGTGGTGTCGAAGAAGGGCGACGCCGAGACGATGCAGGACCTCGACGCCACCGTCGCGTGGGCGGCCGCGAATGGCGGCAACCGCGCCAGGCTCGGCGTCACCGGCTTCTGCTGGGGCGGGCGCATCACCTGGCTCTACACCGCGCACAACCCGCAGGTGAAGGCCGGCGTGGCCTGGTACGGCCGCCTGGTCGGCGAGGCCACGCCGCTCGCGCCGAAGCACCCGGTCGACGTCGCCGGCAGCCTGAACGGCCCGGTGCTCGGCCTCTACGGCGAGAAGGACGGCGGCATCCCGCTTGACACCGTTGATAAGATGAAAACTGCTCTGGCGGCCGGGAACGCCGCGGCGAAGCAGTCGATGTTCGTCGTCTACCCCGACGCGCCGCATGCCTTCCATGCCGACTACCGGCCGAGCTACCGCAAGGAGGCGGCCGACGACGGTTGGAAGCGCTGCCTGGCCTGGTTCAGGGCGAACGGCGTGGCCTGATCCGGCCGCCGGCCCCCAGAGCGAGCCGCGCCTTCGGGCGCGGCTTTGTTTTGCCCGACGACGCACACTAGCGGACCGAGCAGCGAGCGAGCGAGAGTGAGAGAAGAAAGAAGAACATGTCGATGACCCTGTTGTGGATCGTGCTGGCCACCTTCGCCGGTGGCGTGCTGTCGGTCGTGATCGCGGCCGGCCTGACGGTCTCGGTGCTGTCGCTGATCGTGCGCCACCTGGTCAGCCTGTCGGCCGGCGTGCTGCTCGGCACCGCGCTGCTCAAGCTGCTGCCCGAGGCCTTCGAGACCGGCGGCTCGCCGCAGGCGCTGTTCGCCACGCTGCTCGGCGGCCTGCTGTTCTTCTTCCTGCTCGAGAAGGTCGAGCTCTACCGCCACAGCCACCACCACGAGGGCGATGGCCACCACCACCACCACCACTTCGATGCCGAGCAGGCCGGCCGCGGCGGCTGGAGCGTGCTGCTCGGTGACAGCATCCACAACTTCTGCGACGGCGTGCTGATCGCCACCGCCTTCCTCGCCGACCCGCACCTGGGCGTGGCCACCGCGGTGGCGGTGATCGCCCACGAGATCCCGCAGGAGGTGGGCGACTACATGGTGCTGCTCAACGCCGGTTTCTCGCGCGCCCGCGCGCTGGTCTACAACGCGATCTCCGGGCTCGCGGCAGTGGTCGGCGGTGTGCTGGGCTACTTCGTGATCCAGCCCTTCGATCCCTGGGTACCCTACCTGCTGGTGATCGCCTCCAGCAGCTTCATCTACGTGGCGGTGGCCGACCTGATCCCGCAACTGCAGCGCCGGCTGGCCTGGCGCGAGACGCTGACCCAGCTCGCCTGGCTGGCCGCCGGCCTGGGCGCGATGGCGCTGATGTCCACGCTGACGGACGAGCACCATCACGCCAGCGGCGAAGCGCACCCAGAGCACGCGCACGAGGCGGCCGCCGCGCCGTCCCCGGCCGGATCGGCCGAGCCGGCGCGCTGAGCCCCGCGCTCAGCCGGAGTTGCGCAGCCCGGCCGCCACGCCGTTGATCGACATGTGGATGCCGCGCTGCACGCGCTCGTGCAGCTCGCCGCGCCCCTGCTGGGCGCGGTAGCGGCGCATCAGCTCGACCTGCAGGTGGTTCAGCGGATCGATGTAGGGCAGGCGGTGCTCGATCGAGCGCGCCAGCGCCGCATTGCCGGCCAGCCGGCGCGGCTCGCCGGTGATGGCGGCCAGCACGGCATCGGTGCGCTGCCATTCGGCCTGGATGGCCGCGAAGATCTTCTTCGCGGCCCGCTTGTCCGGCACCAGCTCCACGTAGCGCGTCGCGATCGCCAGGTCGCTCTTGGCCAGCACCATGTCGATGTTGGACAGCAGCGTGCCGAAGAACGGCCACTGCGCGTGCATGCGCTGCAGCAGCGCGAGGCGCTCCTTGCGCAGCTTGGGCGCGTCCCCCAGGAAGCCCTCGACGGCCGAGCCGAAGCCGTACCAGCCCGGCAGCGCCACGCGGCATTGGCCCCAGCTGAAGCCCCAGGGGATGGCGCGCAGGTCCTCGATGGCGCGCGTGGCCTTGCGCGAGGCCGGCCGCGAGCCGATGTTGAGCTCGGCGATCTCGCGGATCGGCGTGGCGGCGAAGAAGTAGTCGGCGAAGCCGGGGGTCTCGTAGACCAGCCGACGGTAGGCCGCCATGCTGAGCTGCGACAGCGTGTCGGCGGTGTCGAGGAACAGCTTCGGCGCGTGGCGCTTCGGCGGCAGCAGCGTGGCCTCCAGCGTCGCCGCCACCAGGGTTTCGAGGTTGCGCCGGCCGATCTCGGGGTTGGCGTACTTCGACGCGATCACCTCGCCCTGCTCGGTGAGGCGGATCTGGCCGTTCACGGTACCCGGAGGCTGCGCCAGGATGGCCTGGTAGCTCGGGCCGCCGCCGCGGCCCACGGTGCCGCCGCGGCCGTGGAACAGGCGCAGCGTGAGGCCGTGCTCGCGCTTGAGCGGCTCGAACAGCTCGACCAGCGCGGTCTCGGCCCGGTAGAGCTCCCAGTTGCTGGTGAAGAAGCCGCCGTCCTTGTTGCTGTCGGAGTAGCCGAGCATCACGTCCTGCTCGCAGTACTGGTCGGCGCCGCTGCGCAGCACCAGCGGCAGCACGCCCGGCAGCGCGTAGAACTCGCGCATGATGGGCGCGGCCTGGCGCAGGTCGGTGATGGTCTCGAACAGCGGCACGACGATCAGGTCGCAGCGCGCGTCGGTGTCGAGCGTGCCCTGCAGCAGGCCGGCTTCCTTCTGCAGCACCAGCACTTCCAGCAGGTCGCTCACCGTCTCGGTGTGGGAGATGATGCAGTGGCGGATCGCGGCGTGGCCATAGAGGGCCCGGCCCTCGCGCGCGGCCTCGAAGATCGCCAGCTCGCCGCGCGTGCGCTCGCTGTAGACGGCACCGCGCACCTGCAGGCTGCGCGCGTCGTTGAGCAGGCCCAGCAGCAGCGCGACCTTGGCCTCCTCGGGCATCGCTGCGTAGTCGGCCTCGATGCGGGCGCCGGCCATCAGCTCGGCGAGCACCGCCTCGTGCTGGTCGGAGCTCTGGCGCAGGTCGACGGTGGCGAGGTGGAAGCCGAACACCTGCACGGCGCGGATCAGCGGCTTGAGGCGCGCCGCCGCGAGCGCCGCGCCGTGGTGCGAGGCGAGTGAGGCCTCGACGGTGCGCAGGTCGGCCAGCAGCTCCTCGGCGGTGGCGTAGGGCGTGGACGGCGCGACCGCGTGGCGCAGCGCCTCGGTGCCGGTCAGCGCCGTCAATGTGCCGGCGAGGCGCGCGTACACGCCGATCAGCGCGCGGCGGTAGGGCTCGTCGAGCCGGTGCGCGTTGTGATCGCCGGAGCGGTCGGCCAGCGCCTGCAGCTCCGGCGTGACCTGCACCAGCAGCGCCGAGATCGACAGCTCGGCGCCGAGTTCGTGCACCTCGGTCAGGTAGAAGCGCAGCACCGTCTCGCTGTGGCGTGCCAGCGCGAGGCGCAGCGTCTCGGCCGTGACGTTGGGGTTGCCGTCGCGGTCGCCGCCGATCCAGTTGCCCATGCGGAAGAACGGTGCGACCTCGAAGCCCGGCAGCAGCGCCTCCAACTCGGCATAGAGCTTGGGGATCTGGCGCAGGAAGGTGCTCTGGTAGTACGACAGCGCGTTGTCGATCTCGTTGGCGACGCTGAGCTTGGAGGTGCGCAGCAGCCGCGTCTGCCACAGCTGTGTGACGCGGGCGCGCAGCATCGCCTCGTTGGCGGCGCGCTCACGCTGTGTCGGCAGCGTGTCGCGCGCGCCGATCAGCTCGGCCACCGCGCGCTCGGCGTCGAGCACGCTCTTGCGCTGCACTTCGGTCGGGTGGGCGGTGAGCACCGGCGACAGGTAGGCGTGGCCCAGCAGATCGGCGATCTCGGTGGCGCGCACGCCGCGCTTGGCGAGCCGCTCGAAGCTCATCGCCAGCGAGCCCTCCTGCACGTGGCCGAGCTGCTCGTGGTGCTCGCGGCGCCGCACGTGATGGCGGTCCTCGGCCAGGTTGGCGAGATGGGAGAAGTAGCTGAAGGCGCGCACCACCGACACCGCCTGCTCGACCGACAGGTTCTTCAGCAATCGGTCCAGCGCGCGGCCGGCCTGGGTGTCGCGCTTGAGCCGGTAGGCCACGGCGAGCTGGCGGATGCGCTCGATCAGCTCGAAGGCCGGTGCGCCCTCCTGCTCACGGATCACGTCGCCCAGGATGCGGCCGAGCAGGCGGATGTCCTCGATCAGCGGGCGGTTCTTGTCGGCGCCGCGGTCGGCGCTGCGGGGGGTCTTGGCGGTGGCCATGGGCGGAAGGAGGGTCGAGTGGAAGGGGCTGGCCCGAAGGCGCAAGGATGCTAGCAGCGCTCATGCCAGCGGCTTCGGTGCGGCCCGAGGCGCTGCTAGCATTCCCGCATGGAAGCGAGCACACAAGCCTGGGTCATCGCGACCCGCGAGAGCCGGTTGGCGCTGTGGCAGGCCGAGCATGTGCGCGCACTGCTCGGCGCGCGCCTGGATGCGCCGGTCGAGCTGCTGGGGATGACGACGCGCGGCGACCAGATCCTGGACCGCACGCTCAGCAAGGTCGGTGGCAAGGGCCTGTTCGTCAAGGAGCTCGAGACCGCGCTGGAGGCCGGTGACGCCCACCTCGCGGTGCATTCGCTGAAGGATGTGCCGATGGACCTGCCCGTCGGTTTCGTGCTCGCCGCGGTGCTGGAGCGCGAGGACCCGCGTGACGCCTGGGTCTCCCCACGCTACGCCGACCTGGCCGCGCTGCCGTCCGGCGCGGTGGTCGGCACCTCGAGCCTGCGGCGGTTGAGCCAGTTGCGCGCCCGCCGGCCCGACCTGCGCATCGAGCCGCTGCGCGGCAACCTCGACACCCGCCTGCGCAAGCTCGACGAAGGCCAGTACGACGCCATCGTGCTGGCTGCTGCCGGCCTGAAGCGCCTGGGTCTGGCCGAGCGCATCCGCAGCGTGTTCGAGGCCGACGCGATGATCCCCGCCGCGGGCCAGGGGGCGCTCGGCATCGAGCTGCGGGCCGATACGCCCGAGCGCCATCCGGCGCTGTGGGCCGCCCTGCGGGCGCTGACGCACGAGCCGAGCTGGCTGGCGGTGCATGCGGAGCGCGCGGTCTCGCGTGCACTGGGCGGCAGCTGCAGCATGCCGCTGGCGGCGCATGCGCAATGGCAGGCCGATGGCCGGCTGGTCTTGCGGGCGGCGCTGGGCAGCGTGGCCGAGGCCGCGCCGGCGCTGGTGCACGCCGAGGCGGGCGCGGCCGTAACCGACACCGCCGGGGCCGAGACGCTGGGCCTCGCGGTGGCGCAGCAGTTGCGCCAGCGCGGTGGCGACGCGCTGCTGGCGGCGCTCTGAACGTCGTCGTCTCGACGGGCCTCCGCCGCATGCGCGTGCTCGTCACCCGTCCCGAGGAGCAGGCGCGCGAGTGGGTGGCGCGGCTGGCCGAGCGCGGCGTCGTGGCGGCGGCCTTGCCGCTGATCGCGATCGAGGCGCCGGCCGACCCGGCGCCGGTGCGGCTGGCATGGCAGACGCTGTCGCAGCGCAGCCTGCTGGTGTTCGTGAGTCCGAACGCGGTGACGCAGTTCTTCTCGCAGCGGCCGGCTGGCGGTGATTGGCCGGCCACGCTGCGGTTCGGATCCCCGGGGCCGGGCACCAGCGCGGCCTTGCGTGCGGCCGGTGTGGCGCCGGGCGCGATCGTCGAGCCGCCGTCCGACGCGGGGCGCTTCGATTCGGAGGCCCTGTGGGCCGTGCTCGGCCCGCAGGGCCCGTGGCAGGGCCGCTCGGTGCTGATCGTTCGCGGCAGCGTCGACGGCGAAGCGCAGGGCCGCGGCCGCGAGTGGCTGTCGCGGGTGCTGCGCGACGCCGGGGCCAGCGTCGACCTCGTGGCCGCCTACCGTCGCGCGCCGCCGCGGCTGGACGCGGCGGGACAGGCGGTGTGGGCCGCTGCACTGGCGGCACCGGCCGAGCACCTGTGGCTGTTCAGCAGCTCGGAGGCCATCGATCAGCTCGACGCGCTGGCCGCGGCCGCCGGCACCGCACCCGACTGGCGGACCACGCAGGCGTTGGCGACGCATCCGCGCATCGCCCAGCGCGCGCGCAGGGCGGGCTTCGGCCGGGTGATCGAGGCGCCGCCCACGCTCGAGGCGGTGGTCGCCGCGATCGGCGTGTCACGGTCCGGTGGAGAGCGGCCGATAGAATCGTCAGCACCGTGAGCGAGTCCCCAGAGCCCCCTGTCGCGCCGCCCGCGCCCCTTCCCCCGCACCCCGTGCCGGTCGTCGTCCAGCCTGCGACCCGTTCGACGCGGTCGCGGCGCTTGCAGTTGGGGCTGATGCTGCTGCTGTTGCTGGTCAGCGTGACCGCACTGTCGATGGCCTGGTATGGCCAGCGCCGGCTGCGCACGCTGGAGCAGGAGCTGGTTCGGCGCCAGCAGGACAGCGCCGGTCAGGCCACCGAGGCCCAGCTGCTGGCCAAGCAGGCCCAGGAGCTGTCGCGTGACGCGGTGGCCAAGGTCACGCTGACGGAGAGCCGGCTGGCCGAGATCACTGCGCAGCGCGGCCAGCTCGAAGAACTGATCCAGTCGCTGTCGCGTGCACGGGACGAGAACCTGGTGGTCGACATCGATGCCGGCATCCGCGTGGCGCTGCAGCAGACCGCCATCACCGGCAGCGCCGCGCCGCTGGTGGCGGCGCTGAAGGCGGCCGACGAGCGCCTCGCGCGCGTCAGCCAGCCGCGGCTCGAACCGGTGCGACGCGCGATCGCGCGCGACCTCGATCGCGTCAAGGCCGTGAGCGTGGCCGACATCGCCTCGCTGGCGATCAAGCTCGACGAGGCCGCGCGGCTGGTCGACGAGGCGCCACTGCAGGTGCTCGATCCGCAGCGCCTGACCGAAGTGAAGGCGCCGCGTGCGGTCGCGCGCGTTGCCCCCTCGCCGGCCAGTGCCGCAGCGTCGGCGGCTCCGGTCGGTGGCCTGCGCGCGGAACTGGGCGACTGGTGGCGGGGCCTGTGGGCGGAGACGCGCACCCTGCTGCGCGTGACGCGCATCGACCAGCCGCAGGCCATGCTGCTGGCGCCCGAGCAGGGGTTCTTCCTGCGCGAGAACCTCAAGCTCCGGCTGCTCAACGCGCGGCTGGCCTTGATGAGTCGCCAGTTCGACACGGCGCAGTCCGATCTGCAGGCTGCACTCGCGGCCGTCGACAACTACTACGACCGCGGCGCACGCAAGACGCAGTTGCTGACCGAACTGCTGCGCAGCGTGGTGCCGCAGGCGCGCCAGGCCGGCGTGCCGCGCCCGGACGACACGCTGGCGGCGCTGACGACCGCGGCGGCGGGCCGCTGAGGCGCCGGCTCCGATGCGCAACGTCATCTGGTTGCTGTTGCTGGCCATCGTGGCCGTGGTAGCGGCCAGCCTGCTCGGCAGCAACGACAACCTCGTCACGCTGTACTGGGCGCCGTGGCGCGTCGACCTGTCGTTCAACCTGTTCATGGTCATCCTGGTCGGCCTCTGCCTGGTGCTGAATGCGCTGATCCAGGCGGTCGGGCTGCTGATCGGGCTGCCGCGGCGGGCGCGCGAATGGCGCGTGTCGCGCCGCGACCGCATTGCCCAGGGCGCGCTGCGCGAGGCGCTGTCGCAGTACTTCGGCGGCCGCTACGGGCGCGCCCACAAGGCCGCGCAGCGCGCGGTGGCGATCCAGGCCGACACGCCCGAGCTGCGCCAGGACACCGAGTTCACGGTGCTCGGGCACCTGCTCGCCGCCGGCAGCCTGCACCGCCTGCAGGACCGCACGCGGCGCGACGAGCAGCTCGCGCAGGCCCTCGACCTGGCCCGCCGCAGCACGGCGGCGCGCCCGGCGGAAGAGGGCGCCCGGCTGCTCGCGGCCGAGTGGGCGCTCGACGACCGCGATGCCGCCCGCACGCTCGAACTGCTGGCGCAGCTGCCGCCCGGCGTGTCGCGGCGCACCCAGGCCCTGCGCCTGAAGCTGAAGGCGGCGCGCCTGGCCCAGGAGCCGCTGGAGGCCCTGAAGACGGCGCGCCTGCTCGCCAAGCACCAGGGCTTCTCGCCGGACGCTGCGCAGGGACTGATGCGCACGCTGGCGATCGAGGCGCTGGACACGGCACGCGACACCGAGCAGACCCAGCGGGTCTGGCGCGAGTTCGACGTCGCCGACCGGCGCGACGTGGTGGTGGCCGCCCATGGGGCGCGTCAACTGGTCGCGCTGGGAGCGACCGACGATGCGCGGGCCTGGCTGCGCCCCTTCTGGGACCGCGTGGCGACCTTGCCGCGCGAGGAACGCGACACGCTGGCCTTCGCGCTGGCCGATGCCGTCGACGGCATCGGTCCCGAATGGCTGCCGCGCCTGGAGGCTGCGCTCCAGTCCTGTCCGGGCGAGGGCGCGCTGGCCTACGGTGTGGGTCGCGCGATGATGGCGCGCCAGCTCTGGGGCAAGGCCCGAGCCCTGCTGGAACAGGCGGCGCGTGACGAGGCGCTGACGCCGACGGTGCGCCGCGAAGCCTGGCTGCACCTGGCGGCGATGGCCGAGCAGGATCGGGACGAAGAGCGCGCGGCGCAATGCTTCCGCGCCGCGGCGGCCCTGGGTTGAGACGCGAAAACGCTTCGTGCTAAACTGCAGGGCTTGATGCGGCTGTAGCTCAGCTGGATAGAGTACTTGGCTACGAACCAAGGGGTCGTGGGTTCGATTCCTGCCAGCCGCACCAGATCTGCTCAACGAAACAACGGGTCAGCCTCACAAGGGCTGGCCCGTTTTTTCTTGGCGTGAGCCCGTGCTTCGTCGCTGTCCCCACCCCCCAGCCCGCACCGTCGCTACCCGCGTACTACCTGCTGCGGGGCCGTCGATGAAAAACTGTCGACCATCCCCCGGGAGCGAGATCGCCGGAGCAGCGTGCGTCCATCGACGCTCCGACGCCCCTCGCGCCCCGCCAGTCACAGGAGTACACGTGGCAAAGCTCATACACACCATGATCCGGGTCCGCGAGCTCGAGCGCTCGCTGAAGTTCTACGAGTCCGTCCTCGACATGAAGGAGTCCCACCGGCTCGACTTTCCCGAGTTCACGCTCGTCTACCTGCGCGCCGAAGGCTGCCACTTCGAGATCGAGCTGACGCTGAACAAGGGGCGTGAAGACGACTACTCGCACGGCACGGGCTACGGCCATGTCGCGGCCGTCGTGCCGGACGCGAACGCGAAGCGGGCGCAGGTCGACGCGCTCGGCTACGCGCCGACCGCGGTCAAGGAATTCAAGCGCGGCGAGGAACTGCTGGCCCGGTTCTTCTTCGTGCAGGACCCCGACGGCTACAAGATCGAGGTGCTGGAACAGCACGGGCACTACCGCTAGCGATCGTTGCAGGCCCGGGCCGGCGGCCCGGGAACGATGCGTCGCGCGCCCGGCCTCGATCAGGCTCCGCGCGGCTCGGTGAGTTTGCTTAGCGCTGCCAGGAGAGCAACGTGCACGCCCTCGTGTCGATCAAGGCCTTTGCCGACAACTACATCTGGCTGTTCCGCGTCGGAAACCGCGCGTGGGTCGTCGACCCGGGCGAGTCGGCCAGCGTGCTCGCCTATCTCGACAGGCACCACCTGATCCTCGAGGGGATCCTGCTGACCCACCACCACGACGACCACACCGGGGGCGTCGATCACCTCCGGTCGGTGCGCAATGCCCGGGTCTACGGGCCTGCGCGCGAGCGCCTGCCCGAACCCGCCATCCGGCTGCTGCACGGCGACGAGGTGGACGCCCTGGGCGTGCGCTTCCGCGTGATCGACGTGCCCGGGCACACCGCCGGGCACATCGCGTACTACGCGGAGGACTTCGACGGCCGTCCGCTGCTGTTCTGCGGCGACACGCTGTTCTCGGGCGGCTGCGGGCGCCTGTTCGAAGGCACGCCGGCGCAGATGTTCGCCTCGCTCGACCGGCTCGCCGGCCTGCCCGGCGACACCCTGGTGTGCTGTGCCCACGAATACACGGTGGGCAACCTGCGGTTCGCGAACGCCGTCGAGCCCGACAATCGCGACGTGGTGGAGCACCTCGATCGCTGCCTGGCGCTGCGGGCCCGCGACGAGCCCACGCTGCCCAGCTCCATCAAGCAGGAGCGCCTGATCAATCCCTTCCTGCGCTGTCAGGACCCGGCGGTGGCGAACGCGGCGCGGCGCCGGGCCGCGGTCGGCCATGCGATGGACGATGTGGCGGTGTTCGCCGCGTTGAGGGCCTGGAAGGACCGCTTCGCATGAGAGCCCGGCCATGGCGATGAAGGTCTCCTTCTTCCGCGCTCGCCGGGACGCTCCGCAGGAACCGGACGAGAAGGGCGCCGAGCTCGAGTTGCTGCGCCGGCAGGTCGCGGCACAGCAGGTCGAGATCGAGGGCCTGCAGAGGCGCTTCGACCTGATCCGCCGCGTCTCGGGAGAAGGGCTGTGGGACATGGAAGTACCCGCTGACGACGCGGCCGGCGCCGGCAACCCGTTCTGCTGGTCGATGCAGTTCCGCCGACTGCTCGGCTACCAGGACGAACGCGACTTCCCCGACGTGCTGGCCAGCTGGGCCGACCTGCTGCACCCGGAGGACAAGCAGCGCACGCTGCAGGCCTTCGCCGCCCACATGCAGGACCGTTCCGGTCGCACACCGTACGACGTGACCTACCGCCTGCGCTGCAAGGACGGCGTGTGCCGCTGGTTCCGTGCGCGGGGCGAGACGCTGCGGGCGGCCGACGGCACCCCCTTGCGCGTGGCGGGTACCCTCATTCCCATCGACGAGGACCTGAAGCTCCAGCAGGCGCTCGACGTGACGCACACGCGCTTCGAGCTGTCGCGCGAGATCGTCAACGACGGCGTCTGGGACCTGGCCGTCGTCGCCGGCGATCCGGTCAACCCCAGGAATGCGTTCTGGTGGTCGCCGCAGTTCCGCCGCTTGCTGGGCTTCGCCGACGAGGCCGAGTTCCCGAACGTCCTCGACAGCTGGGCGTCACGCCTGCACCCGGAGGACAAGGACCGCACGATGACGGCCTTCGTGCAGCACCTGACCGACAAGACCGGCCGCACCCCCTACGACGTCTGCTACCGGCTGCGATGCAAGGACGACCGATACCGCTGGTTCCGCGCCCGTGGCCAGACCCAGCGGGCCGCCGACGGCACCGCGCTGCGGGCCGTCGGGGCCCTGGCCGACATCCAGGCCGAAAGGGACCGGGAGGAGGCCGGGCGGCAGCGCGTCAGGTACAACGCCCAGCTCGAATCCAGCCTGAAGGACATCGGCGACATCGTCGGCACGATCCAGCGCATCGCCCAGCAGACCAACCTGATCGCGATCAACGCCGCGGTGGAGGCCGCACGAGCCGGCGAAGCGGGCCGCGGCTTCTCCGTCATCGCCAGCGAGATCCGTGCGCTGTCCAAGCGCACCAGCGACGCGACGACCGACGCCGCACACATCCGGCAGAAGCTCGAAGACGGTCGACGCGAGTTGGTCGAACGCTGACCGACCCCCCCGACAGGACACCAGGAGACGCCATGAAGGCCGCCGTGCTGCACCAGTACAACGAGTCGCTGAGCGGCGACAGCTTCGTGCGCTACGGCGACGTGCCCGACCCGAAGATCGAGAGCCCGACCGACGTCATCGTGCGCATCGGCGGTGCCGGCGTGTGCCGCACCGACCTGCACGTGGTCGAGGGCCTGTGGCGCGGCAAGGTCGACGTCGAGCTGCCCTACATCATGGGCCACGAGAACGCCGGCTGGATCGAGGCAGTGGGTTCGGCGGTGAACGGCATGAAGGTCGGTGACCCGGTGATCTGCCATCCGCTCGTGACCAGCGGCCACTGCCTGGCCTGCCGCCGCGGCGACGACATGCACGCCGACGGCAGCCGCTTCCCCGGCATCAATGCCGACGGCGGCTACGCCGAGTACCTGCGCACGAACCAGCGCTCGCTGATCAAGCTGCCGTCGACGCTGGCACCCAAGGACGTGGCGCCCTACACCGATGCCGGGCTCACCGCCTACCGGGCGGCCAAGAAGGCCTCGCGCCACCTGCTGCCCGGCGAGTACGCGGTCGTCATCGGCGCCGGCGGCCTGGGGCACATCGGCATCCAGGTGCTGGCGGCGCTGTGCGCCGCCGAGATCATCGTCGTCGACCGCGCCGACGCCGCGCTGCAGCTGGCCAAGTCCTGCGGCGCCCACCATGTGGTCCAGGCCGACGGTCAGGAGCTCGAACGCGTGCTCGAACTCACCGAGGGGAAGGGTGGCCAGGCGGTCATCGATTTCGTCGGCGAGGGCGACGCCATTCCCAAGGGCCTGGCGATGACGCGCAACGCCGGCACCTACTACATCGTCGGCTACGGCGGCCGGATCGAGCTGCCCTCGATCGACATGATCACGAGCGAGAAGAGCATCGTCGGCAACCTGGTCGGCACCTATGCGGAGCTGGTCGAGCTGATGGCGCTGGCCGATCGCGGGCGGGTGCACCTGGCGACGCGCGAGTACGCGTTGAAGGATGCCAACCAGGCACTGCTCGACCTGCACCACGGCAGGATCCAGGGTCGCGCCGTGCTCATCCCCTGAATGGCCCGCGGCGGCGGGCCGCGTCGCTGTCAGGCGCGTCGGCGCGCGTACACCCGCGGCACGGCGAAATCGCGGCCCACGAGCGCGCGCGCGTACAGGTAGCTGTTGCGCTCGTGCTCGCCGAGCCCGTCCATGCGCACCTGCCCCGCGGCGTCGCACGGGAAGGCGTAGGCACGTCCGGCATCGAACAGCGACTGGAATCGCAGCTGGTAGCGGGTGGCTTCGCGGGCGGCCTCGTCAGGGTCGTCGGCTGTGGGGTCGGGCATGGTGGGCCTCCTGTCGTGTCGGATCGCCGGGTTTTCACCCTGGGCCGACTCGTGCGAATCGCATGCCAATGCTCCAGATGCCTAGTCGCCGGTCTGTCTCCCGGGGAGGGGCCGCCTCGCGGCCCCGACGCCTGCGGGGCGAGCGTCGTGTTCCGGGACGTGCTGCGGTGCAACCCGTCCGATTGCTGGACGCGGGGCTCCGGTTCCCACGGCTCACGGGGCCCTCTCGAAGTGGGTCGCCACCTTGCCCAGCCCGCCGTCGAAGGCGATGCCGACCCATTCGGTCGCGATGTCCTCGTCCACGTCGACCGCATCGAAGCTGGCGCTCCAGGTCAGCAGCGTCTTGCCGTCCGCGGTGGGGCTCACCGAGAGGGTCGAAACGTAGTTCTTGATCGGGAACGGGCTTTTCAGCGTGGTGTAGGTGTAGCGGGTCTTCGCGGCGTCGTAGGCGAGCAGCTTCTCCACCATTTCGCCGTCGCTGACGAGTGTCAAGGTGCGGATCGCGCCCGGCTTGGTGCCGTTGCCCTTGAGCGTGCTGTTCTTGACCGAGGGGTGCCAGAGGTCGGTCGCGTTGAAGTCGCCGACGTACTTCCAGACGGTGGCCGGCGAGCGATCGATCGTGACGTCGCGCGAGAAGGAGATCGCGCCGTCGGCGTGGCCGGCACCGGCCAGGGCCATCAGCAGGCCGGCCGCAGCGGCATTGCGGAGGAGGGTGTTCATGCGCGCTGTCTCCTGGTCATGGCTGCTTGAAGTTGGCCCGCAGCTTGGCCATCCCGGCGTCCTGGAGGCCGCCGATGATCGTGGTGGCCTGCTCGTCGCTGACGCCCTTGGCGTCGAAGGTCGAGCGCCACGTCATCAAGGTGCGGCCCTCGTCGGCCGGTGTGAGCGTGATGGTCGCCTTGTAGTTGGCGACCGGCAGGGCGCTCTCGACGATGGCGTAGCTGTAGCTCCGCTGCGTCGCGCTGTACGACAGCAGCTTCTCGAGCCGCGTGGCGCCGTCGTCCAGCGTCAGGCGCCGCCGGGCACCGACCTGGCCGGCCTTGCCCTGCAGTTCGCTCTCGAGGACGGCCGGGTGCCAGACGTCGAGGGCGTTGAAATTGCCGACCAGCTTCCAGACGGTGGCCGGCGAGTTGTCGATCGTGACTTCGCGTTCGACCGACAGGGCGCCCGCAGCGAAGCAGCTGCCGGTCGCGAGCAGGATGCCGGCGAGGCCGAGGGGGAGGGTGCGTGTCTTCATGGGGAAGCGATCTCCGGGGTTAGAACTTGATCGACAGTCCGGCACCGAACTCCCAGTCCGGTGAGGTGTGGGTGATCCCGCGCGAGACCACGGCGTCGACCTGCACCGCGGGGCTCAGGAGGTAGGCGCTGCCCACGTCGAAGCTCACCACCGACCCGCCGTGGCGGGACGAGGCGAGCTGACGGCCCGCCAGTTCGACGAAGCTGCGGAAGCGGTCGGTCCACGAGCGGCCGACGGTCGCCGCCAGGATGCCGGTGGCGTAGCGTCCGCCGCCCTGCTGCCGGTCGACCGCCACGCCGCCCATGACGCCGAGCGACAGCGCGTCGCCGAGCTCCCACTCGCCGACCGCCCGCAGCGAGGGCCGCAGGCCCTTGCCCCGGAACGCGGCCGATCCGGTGTCCACGTCCACATGCAGGAGCCAGGCGACGGCGGGACGCTGCGACGCCGCATCGCCGTCCTGCATGTGCCACTTGATGCCGAGCGAGGTGTCCGCATAGCCGCGCTCGCGCGCGGCGCCGTCGGATCGGGCACGCAGGCGGCCATCGGTCTCGATGCGCAGTTCGAGCGTGTCGCTGACGCCCAGGCGCAGCAGCGTCGGGGTCGAATCGAGCCTCAGCCGGGTCCCCGACCCATCGTCGCTGCGTTCGCGGGCGAGTCCGGTCTCCAGCTGGAACCGGCCCTTGCCCACCACCTGGCTGGATTCCACGAAATCGGGCCGATCGGTGCTGATGCCGTCGTCGGCGTGTGCCGGCGCCAGGCAGCACAGCAAGGCGGCCACGGCGGTCAGGGGCTTCACGGGGCTTCTCTGTCTCATGTTCGGTCGTTGTGGCGCGGTGCCCGGCGTGCCGTGCGGCGGGCCCCGGCGCCGTGCGCAAAGTGCAAAGGCCGCCGGGCCGGCGTTCGAGGCAGTGCCTGAACGCAGCGACCCGGCGGCCCGGCAGCACGATCTGCCGATTACTTCCCGGTGCCGGTCGCGACCTCTTCCAGGATGTTCAGTGCCACGTCGGTTTCCTTGACGCCCTTGGGGTTGGACTTCATGTTCGACGACCAGTTGGTGGCGTGACCGCGCTTCACGTCGATGATGTGGCCGATGACGGGCATCACCGCCTTGTAGCCGTCGTCGCCGACGTCAGGCCGGTTCTGGAAGATGAACATCTTCCAGAACTCGCCCTTGCGGTCGAGCGCATAGCCGAGGTAGGGGCGCGGGAAGTCGACTTCCATGTACACCACCTTCTTGCTGTACGGGTGCTCGTCGGGGCAGGTGCCTTCCACCACGTACACCTCGCGCGGCTCCCAGCCGATGTCCGGCGCCGGGTTGAAGTGCGGCGGGATGTCGATGCCGATGCGCGGGAAGCGCTTGGCCGGCTCGGTCCAGGGCTGCTTGACGTCCACGCTCATCTCCGGGCTGTGGGCGATGGCCAGCACCCAGCGCTTCTCGATCAGCTTGTTCGACTTGTACTTGGTGGGCGCGGCGTCCCAGATGTCCCAGTCGTCATACAGCTGGTCGGTGCCGCCGATCGGGTCCATCCAGGCACCGCCGGAGAGACGGCGCGTGCGGCGCACCGACTTCAGGTAGGCGTAGGAGTCGTCGGGCTTCTTCGAGTCGGCCTGGTTGTAGCGGACCGAGAAGAGCCCCAGGCCGCGGATGTCCTGCGGGTAGGTCGCGACGAAGTAGGTCTTCTGCGCGATCGTGCCGTCGCCTTCGGAGACCGGGCCGCCGTCGAGCCGGCCTTCCATGTAGTAGCGCCGCGATTGGAAGGCCTGCACGCGCTCGTAGCCCTTCTTCGCATCGAGGAAGGCCCAGGCGATGTCGCGCAGGTCCATCGTGGCGCCGTAGGTGGCGGCGCGCAGGTTCCAGATCACCTTGTCACCCGCGTGCGGGTCGTCCATCTTGATGGACTCGGGCGGGAACATCATGCCCGCCTTCCAGCCCGACACGGTGCGATCGGCCGGGTTGAACTTCACGTCCTTGGCGCCGTCCTTGGTCGCCTGGACGTACTTCGGGTCCATCGTGATCTTCTTCGAGTTGGCCAGCTTGATGGTCAGGTCGTAGTTCCTGATCATCCACTCCAGCTTCTCCGGCACCATGCTGGCAATCGTCTTGCCTTCGAAGGTGTCGTTCTTGATGCTGTCGAAGTTGCCCTTGTTGATGACGAAGCCCGCCTCGAGCTCCTTCGCCATCACGGGGGTGGCCACCATGGCGGCCGCCAGGGCCACGGCCCCGCCGAGGCCGGTGCGCAGCACGCTGCGTCGGTTGGTCATGTTCTTTCCGGTTTTCATCTTCATGTCTCCTGTCTGTGATCAAAACTGCCGGGTCAGGCGGAACACCAGCTGACTGGCCTTGCTGAAGTAGCCGAACAGCTGCGAGCCTTCGCCGCTGAACTGCGTCTTGTTGCTCTTGCCGCCGTCCCAGAAGAGGTCGGCCTCGAGCTTGGCCACCCACTTGTCGGACAAGGTCATCGCGACGCTCGGGATCGCGAAGCCACCGCCGTTGCTCAGGTCGAAGCCGATGGCGAAGCCCGGGTTGATCTCGTCGTTCTTGTAGTTGAGGACCGTGAAGGCGGTCAGGATGGTGCTGTGCTCCTTGATCTTCGAGCCGTACGCGAACAGCCGGACCAGGTCATCGCTGTCCTCGTAGTTGAGGATCTGCGTGTTGAACAGCTGGATCGACGAGAACGACGGCCGGCTCGTGCCCAGCAGCCCCTCGAACTTCAGGTTCTTGTCGATGCGCAGCATCGTGGTCAGCGTGTCCTTGAGCTTCACGCCGTTCAGGCCGATGCCCGGATTGCCGATGCCCGAGGCGTAGTTGCCGGGATTGAAGGCACCGCTGCCCACGTTGAACGGTTGGTCCTTCGTGTAGGCGACCTCGGCGCTCAGCACGGCGTCGAGCGTGTCGCTGTAGCCGCTCACCGTGGCCCCGAACACGTCGATCTTCGGGTGGATCAGGTCGAACACGCCGCCGGTGGCGGCGACGCCTTCGTAGCTCTTCCCGGGCGAGCCCGAGTTGGCCACCGGATCGGCCGAGAAGGTCTTCAGGTAGGCGAACGAATAGTTCATGCCGAAGGCCTCGCCGGCCCAGCGCACGCCGCCGGTGGCGTCGCGGAAGTCGCCCGACGGGTGGCTGCAGTTCTTGTTGGTCACCTCGTGCAGGTCGAAGCCGCGGTAGGGCTGGAAGAACCAGCGGCCGCCGCCGATGTCATAGGTGTTGCCGATGTCCTGGCAGCGGTCCCAGCCCGGGCGGATGTAGGCCGCCAGCATGCCGTCGGCCTCGGGGATGCGGATCTTGGTCGACAGCAGGATCAGCGGTTTGCGCCACTCCTCGTTCTCGCCCTCGAAGAACAGGCGCCAGCTCAGGTCGTAGCCGTGCACCAGGTCCATCGCGTGGAAGAAGTCGGACTCGCCCCACACCAGCTGCTGCTTGCCGAACTTCACCGTGGTGCGGTCACCGAGGTTGGTCTCGGCCCAGAACTCGCGCACGTCGAAGTTGTTGTAGTTCTTGATGATGCTTTCGCCACCGGTGGTGCCGTTGGTGGCGCGCAGGTCCTCGAGGTCCTCGAGGTAGTTGGTCTTGTACTCGCGGTCCAGGCGGGTGATCGCCTTCCACTTGATCGGGCCGGTCTTCGCGTCGGCGTCGAGCAGCACGGAGCCACGCACCATCGACAGCTTGCCCCGGCTCTTCTTGCCCTGCTGCTCCAGCTCGGGCTGGTTCTGCAGGTTCATCGACACCCAGCCACGGGCGTAGCCGGACAGCGCGAAGGCGTAGTCGCCGTCACCGGCGTTGCTCTTGGCCTCCTCGGTGGCGGCGTGCGCCGTCGAGGTGGCCATGCCCCCCAGGGCCGCCGCGAGGGCGATCCCGGGGATCTGCTTGAAGCGCTTGTTTCGTTTCATGTCTCCGTTCCTTTCGTCTTTTCACTAGAACCAGAAATTAGCCAGCACGAATCCGCACGGCGTCGCCGAAGCGGCGCCGTCGCGAGTGGCTGGCGCCCTCACACAACCACTGCGGAACTGGCGCGCTCGATCGGACGCTGCTTGCTGCCCACGATGAAGGCGGGGCGGAACACGTAGACGATCGCCGGCATGATGAAGAGCGCGCTGAAGGCCGAGATGAACAGCCAGAGCGCGATCAGCAGGCCCATGTCGGCCTGCAGCCGCAGCGACGAGAAGCTCCACAGCCCGACGCTGGTGATCAGCGTGAGCGCGGTGATCAGCACCCCGCGGCCGGCGCTGCTGAGCGCCTTGATGATGGCGGCCTCCACATCGTCCGAGTGGTGCAGTTCCTCGCGGATCCCGTCGACGATGTAGAAGGTGTAGTCCACCCCCAGGCCGATGCCGAGTGCCACCACCGGCAGCGTGTTGATGTTCATGCCGATGCCGTGCCAGGCCATGTAGCTGAACGTGATGGTGTTGGACAGCATCACCGGGATCATGAAGAACACCCCGGCCACGGTGGAGCGGTAGGTCACCGTGCAGCACACCACCAGCACCAGCAGTGCCAGCGCGATGGCCTCGATTTGGCCGGCGAGGATGACCTCGTTCACCGCCGCCAGCACGCCCACCAGGCCGCCGGCCAGCAGGTAGTCCGCCTTCTCCATCGCGTTCTGCGCCACGTAGTCCTGCACGCGGGCGATCGCGGTGCGGATGGTCTCGCCCTGGTGGTCGCGGAAGAACAGGGTCACGGCGCCGTTCTTCGCGTCGGCGTCGGCGTAGCGGTCCATGTCGCCGGGGTCGGAGCCCGAGACGAACATGTAGGTCAGCTCGCCGTTCTCGTTGGCGTCGTTGCCGAGTTCGGCGTACATCGGGTTGCCTTCGCGCAGCACGCGGCGCACCTGGGGCAGCACGTCGGCCAGCGAGATGCTGCCGCCGACCTCCGGCTGGGCCTCCATGTAGCGCTGGAAGTCGCTCATGCTCTTGAGCACCTCCGGCTCGCGCAGTGCGCCCTTCTCCTTGCCGGCGACCACCACGAACATGCGGTCGGAGCCCTGGAACTGCCGGTTGATGTCGGTGGCGTCTCGGTTGTAGGAGGAGTCCGGCCACAGGATCGGCGAACCCGGGTTCGCGTCGCCGACCTTCAGGTTGAAGGCGTACCAGCCCGACACGAAGAACACCACCAGCGCGGTGCCCAGCACGCCGTAGCGCCAGCGCGTGGTCACGATCTTGGCGCACAGGCGCAGCACCGCATCGAGCAGCGGGCGGATGTTCAGCGGATGCACGTAGCTCTGCTTCGGCTTGAAGTAGGACAGCATCACCGGCGTCAGCAGCAGCGCGCTGACCAGGATCGAGAAGATCCACACCGTGCCGATGTAGGAGATCTTCTCCAGCATCGGGATCGGCGTGAGTGCCACCACCAGCACGCAGCCGGCGTCGGCCACGATCGCCAGCATGCTGGGCTTGAAGAGGTTCTTCACGCTGGCCAGGGCCGCGGCGGCCGAGCTGGTGGCGCCGCCGGCGATCTCGTCGTCGTAGCGCGAGATCAGCTGCACCGAGTTCGAGATCGCCTGCGCGGTGATCAGGAAGGCCACCACGATCACCAGCGGGTCGAGGTGGAAGCCCATCAGCTTGGCCGCGCCCAGCGCCCAGATCGCGCTCACCACGCCGGCCAGCAGCGGCAGCAGCGTGCCGTGCCAGGTGCGCGTGATCAGCATCAGGATCAGCACCAGCGAGGCGATCGCGGCGAAGAAGATCTGCAGCGTCTCGTCGAGGTAGAAGTTGACCCAGCCGTACAGCACCGGTTCACCCACCACCCGCACCTTCACGCCGTCGCCCTCGGCCGCCTTGACCAGGCCCATGATCTGGTCGAAGGCCTTGCTGTAGTTGATCTCGCCGTCGAGGAAGTCGGCCGTGATCAGCGTGGCCTTGAGGTCCATCGAGACGTAGGGGCCGTAGATCAGCGGGTTGTTGAGCACCGCCTCCTTCAGCACCGCCATCTCGCCCGGCGTCTGCGGCAGGTTGGGCCACATGATCGGGCGCGACTCCACGCCCTCGGTCGAGGCCCGCACCTCCTTGATCTTCTTGGAGGCGATCGAGACGATCTGGTAGGTGTCGACGCTGTCGACCTGCTGCAGGCCGACCGTCAGCTTCTGCACCTTCTCCAGCACCTTCGGGTCGAAGATGTCACCGTGGTCCGTCTCGACCATGATGCTGACCATGTTCGAGCCGCCGAAGGTCGACTTGAACTTCTGGTTCACCGCCACATAGGGGTGGTTCTTCGGCAGCAGGTCGCTGAAGATCGTCTTCACCTCGACGTGGGTGGCCAGGTAGCCCATCACCGCCGTCAGCAGCGCCACCGTCAGCACCACCCAGCGTCGGTGGTGGATCAGGCGCTCGAACGCCTTCTCGATTCTTCCGAACGTTTCATTCTTCACAGCCGTCTCCTCGTTTTGTGTTCGTGTCAGCGACCGGCGACGGTCAGCTGGTCGCCTTCGAGCACGGCGAGGTTGGCGCCGGCCAGGTAGTAGCGCGGGCCGGACTTCGCGATCTGGGTGCGCCACGAGACGTCACCGTCCGAGATGCGGCGGGCCTTCCAGGTCTGCGCCGTGGCATCGGAGCTCACCATGACCCCCTTGTCGCCGACCGCGGTCCAGCGGTTCTCGTCCCAGATGACGTCGAGCAGGTGCTCGCGCGTCGGGCGTTCGACGTCGTTCCAGGTGAGCCCGCCGTCGTTGGTGACGACCAGCGTGCCCGCGAGGCCCACGGCCACGCCGTGCTGCGCGTCGCGGAAGCTCACCGCCATCAGGCTGACCTTGTTCTTGGTCTCGATGTCGGTCCAGTTGGCGCCGCCGTCGGTGCTGCGCATCACCGCGCCGAACTCACCGACCAGCCAGCCGGTCTGGCCGATGAAGCTCACTGCGTTCCAGGCGCGGTCCTTCTCGGGCAGCGCACGCGTCCAGGTCTGGCCCTTGTCGTCGGAGCGCAGCAGCGCGCCGAATTCGCCGACCGCCCAGGCCACGCCGTCGAAGATGCGTACGCGGAACAGCTTGTTCGGGTTGCCCGAGCTCGGCAGCGTGGCCACCGTCCAGAGATTGCCGCCGTTGCTGGTGACGAGGATCACGCCGTTGTTGCCCACCGCCACCGCGTGCATGGCGTCCCACGCGGCGATGCCCTGCAGGTTCTCCAGCGTCGCGGTCGACTGTCGCTGCCAGGTCTTGCCGCCATCGACCGTGTGGACGATCTTGCCGCCGCTGCCCGCGGCCCAGGCCACCTGGTCGTTCGGCGCGGCGATGCTGAAGAAGTTGTCGCGGCGTTCGACCGCCTTCGGCTCGACCTTCTTGATCACCGCCTCGGCCTTCACGAAGAAGCCGGCGTAGAGCAGGCCACCGATGATGGCGATCGGCAGGGCCGAGGTGAGCAGGTTGACCGCGCCGCGCGCGCCACCTCCGAATTTCTCAAACTGGGCAAGCATGGTTCTGTCTCCTTGGAGCGCCGTGGCGCGTCGTGCGCGTCAGGCGCCGTTCTTGGGAGGTCCGGGGGTCGGGCCTGGACCGCTCGGGAGGGCGGCACGCCGGCTCCTCCCGGCGTGCCTCCCCGCGCAACCGGGGCTCAGATCGCCCGGGCGCTCATCTGCTGGGCGATGTACTCGGCCTGCCGGATCGCGAGCGTCACGATCGTCAGCGTCGGGTTCTCCGCGCCGCCGGTGGTGAACTGGCTGCCGTCCGAGATGAACAGGTTCGCGATGTCGTGCGTCTGCCCGTACGAATTGCAGACGCTGCTCTTGCTCGAGGCGCCCATGCGGCAGGTGCCGAGGTTGTGCGTCGACGGGTACGGCGGCGTGCGGAAGGACTTGCGGGCGCCGGCCGCCTCGTAGACGCGCTGGCCCTGGGTGAAGGCGTGCTCGCGCAGCTTCAGGTCGTTCTCGTGGTCGTCGAAGTGCACGTTGGGGATCGCGCTGCCCCACTTGTCCTTCAGCGTCTTGTGCAGCGTGACGCGGTTGGTCTCGCGCGGCATGTCCTCGCCGACGATCCACATGCCGGCCAGCTGCGTGTAGTTCTCCAGGTACTCGGAGAAGTCGGCGCCCCAGCCGCCCGGGTTCAGGAAGGCGGCCATGAAGGGCAGGCCCAGCGCCAGCGTCTCCATCTCGTAGCCGCCGACGAAGCCGCGTTTCGTATTGAGGTGCGCTTCGTCGCGCACGATGCCGGCCATCGTGGTGCCGCGGTACATGTGGACGGGGTTCTCGAACATCCCGTACACCGAGCCGGTCACGTGGCGCATGTAGTTGCGCCCCACCTGGCCCGAGCTGTTCGCCAGGCCGTCCTTGAACATCTTCGAGGCCGACAGCAGCAGCAGGCGCGGCGTCTCGATCGAGTTGCCGGCCACCGCCACGATGCGGGCCTTCTGGCGCTGTTCCTTGCCGTCCTTGTCGAAGTAGACGACACCGGTCACCTTGCCCTTGGCGTCGTGCTCGATGCGCGTGACATGGCTCTCGGGGCGCAGCTCGAAGTTGCCGGTGGCCTCGGCCTTGGGCAGCTCGGTGTAGAGCGTGCTCCACTTCGCGCCGCTCTTGCAGCCCTGGAAGCAGAAGCCCAGCTGCAGGCAGCGCGCGCGGTCGTCGCGCGGCTGGCTGTTGATCGCCATGTTGCCGGTGTGCACTTCCTTGTAGCCGAGCTTGGTGGCCCCGCTGTACATCACCTTGAAGTTGTTGTTGCCGGGCAGGCCGGGGATGCCGTGGGTGCGGGTCACGCCCATCTTGTCCTCGGCGCGCGTGTAGTAGGGCGCGAGCTCGGCCAGCGTCAGCGGCCAGTCCTGCAGGTTCGCGCCGGCCACGTTGCCGTAGACGGTGCGGGTCTTGAACTCGTGCTCCTGGAAGCGCAGCGACGCGCCGGCCCAGTGGGTGGTGGTGCCGCCCACGGTCTTGCAGATCCAGGCCGGCAGGTTGGGGAAGTCCTTGGCGACGCGCCAGCTGCCCGAGGTGGTGCGCTTGTCGAGCCAGGCGAGCTGGCCGAAGGACTTCCACTCGTCGTTGATGAAGCTGGCGTTGGACTGCACGGCACCGGCCTCGAGCACGACGACCTTGATGCCCTTCTGGCAGAGCTCGTTGGCGAGCGTGCCGCCGCCGGCGCCGGAGCCGATGATGACGACCACCGCGTCGTCGTTGAAATCGAATGTCTTCATGGAAATGGCCTCGCGTTAGCTGGGATGTCGGGGCGATGGACGGGCTCAGCCCATGTAGGGCGGCGGGCTCGCCTCGGTGGGCGGTGCGGGCAACCAGGTGAGGTCCTGGAAGCCGCGCGTGATGTAGCCGCCCTTCTCCCAGGCCGAGCCGGGGTAGCCGAGTGCGGCGAAGGCCATGTCGTTGTCGTACAGCGAGGTGACGCACTGGCCGCGCACCGTGGCGAAGAACGGCGTCTTCTCGATCGAGCGCACGATCTCGAGCTGCTTCTCCGGCGTGGCCTTCTCGAAGCGGCCGCCGGCGAGTCGATCGAGGTTCGCGACGCCGTCCTTCAGCAGCTTGGCGACCTTCGGGTCGGCGCTCGCCTTGGCGTCGAGGTCCTTGACGAGCAAGGCGTAGACGGCGTCGTCGAGCTTCTTGTGCGGGTACAGCACGCGGCCCAGCGTCAGCAGCGTGCGGCCTTCCGCGTCGCCGAGCTTGTTCATGGCCACGGCCCACACGGGCGATGGGGCCAGGGTCGCGAGCAGGGTGCCGGTCGCGAGCGTGCCCATCAGCACGCCGGAGCCCTTCAGCAGCTCGCGCCGCGACAGCGGCAGATCGAGCTTCGGGACGCGTCCGTCTTCTTCGGTGCAGTTCCCGGTCGGCACGATCAGCGAAATAGCGATGGTCTTCATGGATGTGTCTCCTTCGTCGTTTCGTGCGAATCGCCGCACGACGCGAGACGAGTTTTCCAGCGCCATTCCTCGAGCAGGTGGTGGTCCGTTAATTACTAGGGAAAGCACCTTCGATCGGCCCGCGGAAGGTGACCTGACCGAGTGTCCGAAAACGCGACAGATGGGCGCGCCGATGCCTAGGTGAAAACCGCGGGGGGCGCCGTGAATCCTGAAATCGATCAAGCACTTATCTCGCGTTCGCCGGGGCACGCCGCGGATGGCATAGCGATTGCGCATTGGGGGCGACCCTCGGACCGCATCGCGGGCGATCGGGGATGGACACGAAGACCGTGGCAGGCGGGTGCGCAGCCCCGAACCGCGGCAGACCAAAGGACCGCAGCATGAATTCGAGAATTCCAGTCACCGTGATCACCGGCTTCCTCGGTGCCGGCAAGACGACCCTGCTCAATCGCATCCTGCAGGGCGCGGCCGGCAAGCGCTACGCCGTCATCGTCAACGAGTTCGGCGAACTCGGCATCGACGGCTCGCTGGTCGTCGGCGCCGAGGAGGAGGTGCACGAGCTGAACAACGGCTGCGTCTGCTGCCGGGTGCGCGGCGACCTCATCCGCGTCATGAGCGGCCTCATCCGCCGGCCGGGGCGCTTCGACGGCATCGTCATCGAGACCAGCGGCCTGGCCGACCCGGCGCCTGTCATCCAGACGCTGCACTTCGACGACTTCCTGCGCCAGCACACCCAGCCGGACAGCGTGATCTGCGTGGCCGATGCGCGCCACCTCGCGAGGCAACTGCAGGCCGCACCGGAGGCCGGCGCGCAACTGGCGCAGGCCGACCTGGTGTTGCTGAACAAGTGCGATCTCGCGAAGGCCGACGAGCTGGCCGTCTCCGAGATCGCCGTGGAGCGCGTGAACCCGACCGCCGAGGTGGTCCGCTGCGAGCGAGGCGACATCGAGCTCGACCGCCTGATCGGCCGCGGGGCCTTCGACCTCTCTCGCCTGCGGGTGCCGCCGCTGCAGATCCAGCGCGGCCGCATCGGCCGCGTGCCGCATGCCTACGTCGAGGTCGAGGAGGGCCGGCACGGCGACGGCCTGCGCTGCGTGTCGCTGAGCATCGAGCAGGCGTTCGACCCGAGCCTGTTCGTCGGCTGGCTGCTGCGCTTCGTTCGCGAGAACGGCGAGCACCTGCTGCGCGGCAAGGGCATCGTCTCGCTGCGCGGCAGCGAGAAGCGCTTCGTCTTCCAGACCGTGCACATGACGGTCGACAGCGGCATGGACCGCGCCTGGAAGGCCGGCGAGCCGAGGGGGTCGCGGCTGGTGTTCATCGGTCGAGACCTGAGCGCGATCGCACTGCGCGAGCAGTTGGAGGCGTGCCTTGCGCAAGTCGAGGTGACGCCGTGATGCCGTCGACACCGCGCCGGAGGAGCCTGCCATGAACCCGCCTCTGCTCGACGTGCTGGGCACGCAATGGGACATGAAGGCCCCGGTCGTCTCGATCTCCTGGAGTCACGACGGCCGCACCGCGGCCTGCGCGATGGGGGACGGCCGCGTGGCGTTCGCCGATGTGCGCTGGCCCCAGGGCCCGCGCCTCGAAGCGCGTCGGGGCGGCGGTGCGAGCCTGGTGCCGGCCGATGCGCCGGCGGTGGCGCCGACCGTCGTGACCGCACATGCGGGAAGCTGCCACGCGCTCGCCTCCGATGGCGACGGCAGCTTCGTGACCGGCGGCGACGATGGCCGCGTGATGCGCGTGCGGCCGGGTGCCGAACCCGAGGAGCTGGCGCGCATGCAGGGCCTGTGGATCGATGCCGTGGCCTGCGGGCGATCGGGCGACGTGGTCTATGCCGGCGGCAAGCGCGTGGCGCGCCTGCGCCATGGCGGGACCGACGAGATCGAGCTGCCGGCGTCGGCCACGGCGATCGCCTTCTGTCCCGACGGGCGCACGCTCGGCGTTGCGCATTCCGGTGGCGTGACGCTGTGGCACGAGGCCGCGCTGCCGCGACGCCTGGCGTGGCCGGGCTACCACCGCGCGATCGCATGGAGCCCGGACGGACGCTACGTGGTCACCGGCATGCAGGAGAACGCGCTGCACGGCTGGCGCGTGCAGGACGGCGGCGATATGGAGATGGCCGGCTACCCGGGCCAGCCGCTGTCGCTGGCGTTCACGCCCGATGGGACGCAACTGGCCACCAGCGGTGCGCTGCGGCCGGTGTGCTGGGATTTCGCGCGGCCCGGCGCCTCGCAGGCGCCGCGCGAGTGCGGCATCCAGAGCAAGGCGCCGGTCACCAGCGTCGCCTGTCACCCGCGCTACCCCGTGATCGCCGCGGGCTACCACAGCGGGGCCGTCACGCTGTGCCAGCCCGGCAGCGACAGCTTCCTGCTGCTCAAGGGCGCAGGCGGCGGCGCGCCCTCGGCGCTGGCCTGGTCGCCCGACGGCGAGCGACTGGCGTTCGGCACGCAGGACGGGTGGCTGGGCTGGATCGAACTGCCCGACCCCGTGTTCAGCCACCACCGGTCCGCGGCGGCGCGGCCGACATCAGAGAAGGAGAGATCGACATGAACGACCAAGAGACGCAATCGAAGGACAACTACTTCCAGCAGATCGCCGAGATCGCGAACGAGATGAGCACGGCCCACGGCCGCGACTTCGCCATCGGCACGCTGGTGCTCGCCGCCCGCTTCGTCGCCCAGCACGCGGCGCCCGACGGCAGCGACAAGGCGGCCGATGCGCCGGCCGGTGTGGTGGCCGCCGCCTGAGGGTGCCCCGTGCGCAACGCCATCCCGTTTCGCGAGCTCGGGCGTCGCACGACCCTGATGGCGGCGCGTCTCACGCTCGGACGCACGGCGGTCGTCCCTGACCCAGAACGAAACGGCCGCGCGATCGTGATGCGCGCTCCGTTCGTGGCTTCTCCCGGGAAGAAGGGCAACTCGCTAGGGATTGCGAGCAGTGGCACAGCGATCGCTATGGAGAGGAGGGGCCCTGGCCCAAGGACAGGTCGGCGGCACGACCGCGCGGCCTCGACGCACAGCAAACCGGTCCGAACGGATCAGCAGTAAAGGAGACCTTCATGTCAGCAGGTTTGACGCTCAACAAGATCACGTCCCAGAAAGGGATCAGCGTGGCCGAGGCGGCTCGGCGCATCGCCGACCTCGGATGGCAGCCCAGCTATGTCCAGGAAGCGATGACCTTCCCGACCGATTACAAGATCGGCAAGGCCCCGCGCGACCCGATGAAGCAGGTGCTGCGCTCCTACTTCCCGATGCAGGAGGAGAAGGACAACCGCGTGTACGGCGCGCTCGACGCGGCGCTGCGCGGCGACATGTTCCGCAACACCAAGCCGCGCTGGGTCGAATGGATGAAGCTGTTCCTGGCGATCATCCCCTTCCCCGAGATCTCGGCAGCGCGCTCGATGTCCATGCTCGGCCGCCTCGCCCCGGGCGAGGAACTGCGCACCGGCTTCACGATGCAGATGGTCGACGAGTTCCGCCATTCCACGATTCAGATGAACCTGAAGAAGTGGTACATGGAGAACTACATCGACCCGGCCGGTTTCGACATCACCGAGGCCGCGTTCGGCAAGTGCTACGCCACCACCATCGGCCGCCAGTTCGCCGAAGGCTTCCTGACCGGTGACGCGCTGACGGCCGCGAACATCTACCTGCAGGTCGTCGCCGAGACCGGCTTCACCAACACGCTGTTCGTCGCGATGCCGTCGGAAGCCGCCCGCAACGGCGACTACGCGCTGTCGTCGGTGTTCCTGTCGGTGCAGTCGGACGAGTCGCGCCACATCGGCAACGGCCACTCGCTGCTGATGTCGGTGGTCAACGACCCCGACAACCACCTGCTGCTCGAGCGCGACATCCGCTACGCGTTCTGGCAGAACCACGCCATCGTCGATGCCGCCATCGGCACGATCATCGAGTACGGCACCACCGACCGCAGCAAGAACAAGGAGTCCTACGCCGAGCTCTGGCACCGCTGGATCTACGAGGACTACTACCGCACCTACCTGCTCCCGCTCGAGAAGTACGGCGTCAAGATCCACCACGACGACGTCTCCGCCGCGTGGGACCGCCTGGTCAAGAAGAACTACGTGCACAAGGTCGCGCAGTTCTTCGCGGTCGGCTGGCCCGCCAACTTCTGGCGCATCGAAGCCCAGACCGAGAAGGACTTCGAGTGGTTCGAGCACAAGTACCCGGGCTGGTACGCGGAGTTCGGCGATTTCTGGAAGTGGTACGAGCGCAAGAGCGTGCCGGGCGAGACCAACATGCTGTTCGACCAGGAGAACGGCTACGTCTACCCGCACCGCTGCTGGAGCTGCATGGTGCCGGCGGTGATCCGTGAGGAGCTGGTGGTCGACGAGGTCGACGGCAAGCTCTACACCTACTGCTCCGAGCTGTGCCGCTGGACCCACAAGACGGCCTTCGCCGCCGAGTACGAGGGCCGCCCGACGCCGGCGATGGGCCGCTTCAGCGGTCGCCGCGAATGGGAAGAGTGCTACCACGGCTGGGACCTGGCCGACGCGATCAAGGACCTCGGCTTCGTCCGCTCGGACGGCAAGACGCTGGTCTCGCAGCCCCACCTGCGCTTCGACGACAAGCACATGTGGACGCTGGATCACGTGCGGGGCCACCAGCTCCAGAGCCCGCTCGTGCTGCTGCGCGAGATGACGCCCGAGGCGCGTGAGAAGCACATCGCCTCCTACCGCGCCGGCTTCAAGATCAAGCCGTTCTGACGCGGTTCTCAGGGGTCCCGGGCGGCGGTGCCGTCCGGGACGGACCAGATTATTCGGGGACAGACATGTCTGCAAAAACAGTCCACACCGTTCGTTTCGAGCCGGTCGGCGTCGAGATGGAGGTGGAAGAGGGGGAGTGGGTTCTGGATGCGGCGTTCCGGCAGGGTATCGCCTTGCCTCACGGTTGCCGTGAAGGCCGCTGCAGCAGCTGCAAGTGCGTGGTGCTGGACGGCGACGCCGAGGTCGAGGGCCATTCCACGTTCGCGCTGCCCGACCACGAGCGCGACGGCGGCCAGGTGCTGCTGTGCCGAACCTATGCCTACAGCGACCTCACGGTCGAACTGCTGAACTACGACGAGGACGCGATGCGTCGCTCGATCGCGATCAAGACCTTCGAAGGCGAGCTGGTGTCGGTGAGTTCGCTGACGCACGACATCCGCATGCTGGAGATCAAGGTCGAGCAGCCGATCCGGTTCTGGGCCGGCCAGTTCGTGGAGCTCAGCGTGCCGCATGCCGGTGTCACGCGCTCCTACTCGATGGCCAGCACGCAGAGCTCACCGGACACGGTGCGGTTCATCATCCGCAAGTACCCGGAGGGCGCATTCTCGTCGCTGCTCGACGGTGACCTGAAGCCGGGCACGCCGGTCACGCTGAAGGGCCCGTACGGCAGCTGCTTCCGCCGCGAGGAGCGCCCGGGTCCGATGGTGCTGGTGGGCGGCGGCTCCGGCATGTCGCCGCTGTGGTCGATCCTGCAGGACCACATCGAGAGCGGCGAACAGCGGCCGATCCGCTTCTACTACGGCGCCCGCACGCGCAAGGACCTGTTCTTCGTCGAGGAGTTCGCGGCCATCGCCGCCAAGCTCCCCGACTTCGAATTCATCCCCGTGCTGTCGCAGGCGACCGAGGAAGACGCCTGGCAGGGCGAGACCGGCTTCGTGCACGAGGCCGTCGAGCGCATCCAGCGCGCGCGTCCCCAGCCCGGCGAGGTCGATGCCTACACCTGCGGCCCGCCGCCGATGGTCGATGCCCTGCTGCCGGTCCTGCAGCGCCTCGGCGTCGCGCTGGACCGCACCTATGTCGACAAGTTCACCCAGGCCAGCGCCAGCGCACCCAACCACGTTCATTGATCAGGAGAGAGACATGAGCCAAGCCACCAACAACACGACGCCCGATACCCCGTCGACCGCGACGGGCGCCGCCGGTTCCGCGCGCTTCGCGGGCTGGGACAGCCGCAAGTACAACTACTTCACCCCCAAGGGCCGCAAGGCGACGCACTACGAGGACATGACCCTCGACGTGCAGCCCGACCCGAAGCGCTACCTGCTGCAGGACTGGATCATGTCCTTCGGCAACGGCGACACCACCTACACCGAGTCGTGGACTGCCGCGCGCTCGAGCGACTGGCACGTCTACCGCTCGGTCGACGAGGAGTGGGAGCGCACCCACTACCAGCGCCAGTCGACCATCGTCGGGATGATCTCGCAGGCGATCGAGAACGCACGCCGCTCGGGCGCCGCGCAGCGCTACGACAAGACCTGGGTCAAGGTCCTGGAGAAGCACCTCGGCGCCTACAAGCACGCCGAGTTCGGGCTCGGCACCTCGCTGATGCACGCCCAGCGCTACGGCTACACGCAGATGATCAACTCGACGATCCTGACTAATTCGTCGTACAAGCTGCGCTTCGCCCAGGACATCACGCTCTACCTCGGTGACATCGGCCTCGACATCGAGGGCTTCGACGCCGAGATCGGCAAGACGCAGTGGCTCGAAGATCCGATCTGGCAACCCACGCGCCAGCTGATCGAGGCCATCGGCGGCGCGACCGACTACCTCGAGAAGTACTTCGCGGTGAACATGGTGTTCGAGCCGCTGGTGGGCGAGCTGTTCCGCAGCGGCTTCTTCATGCAGGCCGCCGCCGCGCAGAACGACTTCCTGACGCCGACCGTGGTGTCCTCGGCCGAGGGCGACTACCAGCGCAACCTCGCCAACTCGGTCGAGCTGTTCCACATGCTCACCGCCGACGCCACCCACGGCGCGCACAACAAGGCCCTGTTCGCCGGCTGGATGGCGCGCTACGGCGACATGGCCGTGAGCGCCGCCAAGAACCTGCAGCCGATCTGGTCGCTGCCGCGCACCAAGGTCGCGCAGTTCGAGTCCGCCTATGCCGCCGCCGTCGAGCGTGTGAAGGCCATCTCGCAGCAGATCGGCGTGGCGCTGCCGGCCTCGCTGTCCGCCTGACGCCCCCGACCCCACTGAACCAAGGACAACACCATGTCAGCTACCACGAACAGCAGTTCGATCTTCAAGGCCTTCAAGGATCTGGCCTTCGAGGAAACCGTGTCCCACCAGTGCGGTGTGACGATGAACGACAGCGTCGAGGCGCGCGCGATTGCCGAGCTGATGGCCACCAAGCCCGGCATCCGCGTGACCTACATGCCCGCGATGATCCGCATCGACGGCGAGGGGCGCATCGAGTTCAAGATGGACGAGATCGCCGAGACGCTGGGCCGCGAGATGACGCCCCACCTGTTCGAGATCTCCACCTCGACCCACTACGGTCGGATGGTGATGGTCGACGAGAACACCGTGGTCCTGTTCGGGAACATGGAAGAAGCGATGCAGTACGAATAGTGCCCCCGCCTGCGATGGGCGCCGCGGCGTCCATCGCAGGGGCACTTGAACAGCCAGCCACACGAGAGACAGAGGAGACGAGCCATGCCCAACATCATGTTGCATGACGAAGAGGCACGCCTGGCGCTGGGCCGGGGTGTCGCGAAGCTGGCCAAGGCGGTCCGCGGGACGCTGGGCCCGCGCGGCATGAACGCCATCATCGATCGCCCGATCGGCACGCCGATCATCTCGCGCGACGGCGTCAGCATCGCCGCCGAGATCGAGCTCGAGGACCCGTTCGAGAACATCGGCGCCCAGGTGCTGCGCGAGGTGTCGAAGCAGACCAACGAGATCGCCGGCGACGGCACCACCACGGCCACGGTGCTGGCCGATGCGCTGGTGCAGGACGGTCTGGCCTGCCTGGCCAAGGGCGCGAATCCGGTGGAGCTGGTGGAAGGCCTGGAGCGCGGTGTGGCCGCGGCCATCGGGCTGCTGAAGTCGGCGGCGACACCGCTCGCGAACACCGAGGCCCTGCGCGCGGTGGCGGTGGTGGCGGCGAACGACGAGACCACCGGCCACCTGGTGGCCGAGGCCCTGGAACGCGTGGGCGCCGACGGCATCGTCGATGTCGAGTTCGGCACCACCGTCGAGACGGTGCTGGACGTGGTGGACGGCATGGCCTTCGACCGCGGCTACCTGTCGCACCACATGATCTCCGACGTCGAGAAGATGCAGGTGGTGCTGGAGCAGCCGCTGATCCTGATGACGGACCAGAAGCTCCAGACGCAGGAAGAGGTGTCCTTGCTGCTGGCGTTGGCCGCCGATGCCAAGCGACCCTTGCTCATCATCGCCGACGAGGTGGCTCCGGCGTGCATCGTCACGCTGCTGGCCTGGCGCGAGAAGTCCGGCATCCCGGTGGCGGCCGTCCATCCGCCCGAGTACGGCCACTGGCGCAAGGCCATGCTGGAGGACATCTCCATCCTGACCGGCGGCCGCGTGATCGCGCGCGACCTCGGCGGCAGCCTGGGCACGGTGGAACTGCGCGACCTGGGCCGCGCGCGCCAGGTGCGGATCTCGTCCAACCAGACGGTCATCAGCGCCGGCGGTGGCGATCCGGCACTGATCGCCGCGCGCCGCCAGCAGGTGGCACGCCAGCACGAGCTGGCGCCGCCGAACATCGACAAGGACAAGCTCAAGGAGCGGCTGTCCAAGCTGTCGGGCGGGACCGCGCTGCTGCAGGTGGGCGGTGCCACGCCGGTGGAGCAGAAGCGCCGCCTCCACCTGGTGGAGGACGCCATCCACGCGGCACGCGCGGCGGTCGCCGAAGGCGTGGTCCCGGGCGGCGGCCTGGCCCTGCTGCGGGTGTCGAGCGGGCTGGATGCCGAGGTGGCGCGCAGCGAGGGGGCGGTGCGCGAAGGCGTTCGCCTGTTGCAGCGCGCGCTGCAGCAGCCGCTGCGCCACATCGCCGCCAACGCCGGCCTCGACGGCCCGGCGGCGGTGCGCAAGGCGCTGGACTCGGCGCCGGGGGTCGGGCTCGACGCACGCGACGGCCGCTTCGTCGACCTGGCGGCGGTCGGGATCATCGACCCGGTGAAGGTGAGCTACAGCGCCGTGCGCAATGCCGTCTCGGTGGCGGCGCTGATCCTCACCACGCAGACGCTCATCGCCAAGAAGCCGGAGGACATGGATCCCACCGCGGGCCCGGCGCTGGGCGGGGGTGCGGAGCGGCTGGGGCGGCAATGACGGGTCGCCGGCGCACCCGGCTGATCTGCGGACTGGCGATCACGGGCGCAGGCCTCGTGATCGCCATCACCGGCCTCGTCAGGCACTGGTTCTGACGGCCGGCGGGCTGGGCGACGGGCACGACAAGAAGAAGGAGGAAGGGACATGACCAACCTCGAGCAAAGCGTGGACATGCGTTGGCGCGTTCCGGGACAGTGGCGCATGTTCGGCTTCATCGGGCCGGCGGCGATGGTGAGCGTGGGCTACATGGACCCGGGCAACTGGGCCACCGACCTGGAGGGCGGCGCGCGCTTCGGCTACCAGCTGCTGTGGGTGCTGCTGGCGTCGAACATCATCGCGGTGCTGCTGCAGAGCCTGGCCGCGCGGCTGGGCATCGTCGGGCGGCTCGACCTCGCCCAGGCCTGCCGGGCCGGCTACTCGCGCCCGGTGTCGCTGGCGCTGTGGGTGCTGTGCGAGCTGGCGATCATCGCCTGCGACCTGGCCGAACTGCTGGGCAGCGCGATCGCGCTCAACATGCTGTTCGGCATCCCGCTGCTGTGGGGCGTGGTCATCACCGCCTTCGACGTGATGCTCATCATGGTGTTGCAGCACTACGGCATCCGCAAGCTCGAGGCCGTGGTCGCCGCCCTGGTGCTCACCATCGGCGTGTGCATGGCGATCGAGATGGTGCTGGTGCAGCCGGTGCTCGGCGACATCGTCGGCGGCCTGGTCCCGCGCATCGACGCCAACAGCCTGCTGGTCGCGATCGGCATCCTCGGCGCGACGGTGATGCCGCACAACCTCTACCTGCATTCGTCGCTGGTGCAGACGCGTCGCATCTCGCACACCCCCCTGGGCCAGCGCGAAGCGATCCGCTACAACTTCGTCGACACGCTGCTGGCGCTGAACATCGCGTTCATCATCAATGCATCGATCCTGGTGCTGTCGGCTTCCACCTTCTTCACCCAGGGCATCGAGGTCAACGAGCTGCAGCAGGCCCACGAGCTGCTGACGCCGGTGGTCGGCACCACGCTGGCGGCCACCGTGTTCGCGATCGCGTTGCTGGCCGCTGGCCAGAGCTCCACGTTGACCGGCACGCTGGCCGGCCAAGTGGTGATGGAGGGCTTCCTGTCGCTGCGCATGAGCCCGCTGGCTCGGCGCCTGCTCACGCGCGGCCTGGCCATCATCCCGGCGGTCGGGGTGCTGCTCTACCAGGGCGACGCCGGCGTGCTGCAGCTGCTGATCCTGAGCCAGGTGGTGCTGAGCCTGCAGCTGCCGTTCGCCATCGTGCCGCTGGTCCGCTTCACGAGTGATCGACAGCTGATGGGGCAGTTCGCCAGCCCGGGCTGGGTCCGGGTCGCCGCCTGGTCGGCGGCGGCCGGCATCGTGTCGCTGAACGCCTGGCTGGTATGGCGCACGCTGGCCGCGGGTTCGGCGGACGGCGCGCCCGGGTATGTCTATGTGCTGGTCGGTGCGCTGACCACGCTGCTGTTGTGGATCTCGTGCGTGCCCCTGAAACTGTCTGCACCGGTGGTGCTGGAGGAGCGAGCCGCCTAGGGAGCGGTCCCGATGGCAATGCAGGGGCGCGTGACGCCCAATCCCGGAGCAAACAAGGTACGCCGAGGCACTTCGCCCGGACGAGCCTGCAGGTCGGAGGAGACAGCCATGGTCAACAGCCATTTCCCCAAGCCGCTGACGACGACGCCGTTGTCGATCGGGCCGCAGGGCGAGTTCGAGCCGCAAGGCGTTCGGGAGACCACGCAGGCCTGGGAGCAGTTCGTCTCCGGGCAGTCGCTCGTGCAGTCGGCCGTGCCCAAGCACGTGCTGTCGTCGTGGCAGCGCAGCCGCCGCTTCGGCGTCGAACCCGGCTCGCGCAAAGCCCCGCTCGCGATCCGGGGCGACGACGAGCTCGAGCAGCTCCGGCTGCGCAACCGCGATCTGGTCTGGGCCGCTCAAGGCATCTTCATGTCCTCGGCACACCTGCTCGCGAAGTCGGGCTCGATCATGCTGCTGACCGATGCCACCGGCATCGTGCTCGAATCCTCGGGCGATGCGCGCACGCTGGACGCGGCACAGGACATCCACCTGACCCACGGCGGCAACTGGAACGAGAGCGTGGTCGGCACCAACGGCATCGGCACCGCGCTGGCGACCGGCCGGCCGATCCAGGTGCACGCCGCGCAGCATTTCTGCGAAGGCATCAAGAGCTGGACCTGCGCGGCCGCCCCGGTCTACCTGTCCGGCACCGACCAGCTGCTCGGCGTGATCGACATCTCGGGCCCGCCCGCGACCTTCCAGCTCAACAACCTCGCGCTCGCCGTGGCGTGCGCGCGGCAGATCGAGTCGGTGCTGGCCGAGCGCACCAGCCGCGAGCACAACGTGCTGCTGGAGGCCTGCCTCAACCACCCCGGTCGGGCCGGCGCCGCCGCCATGGTGGTGATCGATCGCAACGCGCGCATCGTGCACAGCAGCGGGTGCCTCACGCCGGATCTCGCGGTGCGTCTGGCGGACGGTCTCAAGGGGCGCCAGATCTCCGCCTGGAACAACCGGCTGCCGGACGGGCTGCTGGGCGAATGGATGAACCCGGTGCGCCTCGACGGCAGCGCGATCGGCGCGCTGCTGATCGTGCCCAAGCGCTCGATCGGCCGGATCCTGCAGCGTCCGGAAGGCGATCTGCCTCAGCTCCCGGCACCGGCGGCGCCGACCCTCGTCGCCGCCCCGGCGCCGGAGTGCCTGCCGGGCGTGGTGGGCGCCAGCAGTGTCTTTCGCGGCGCGATCGAGCGCACCAAGCTGCTTGGGCGCCGCCGGGTCTCGGTGCTGATCCAGGGCGAGACCGGAGCGGGCAAGGAGTTGTTCGCCCGCGCACTGCACGAGGAGGAGCGCAAGGGTGGCAGCTTCGTGGCCTTCAACTGCGGCGCGACGACCAAGGAGCTGATCGGCAGCGAGCTCTTCGGGCACGTGCGCGGCGCCTTCACCGGTGCCACCAGCGAAGGGCGCGCCGGGCGCTTCGAGCTCGCCCACGGCGGCACCCTGTGCCTCGACGAGGTGGGCGAGCTGCCGCTGGACCTGCAGCCGGTGCTGCTGCGCGCGCTCGAGGAGGGCGTGGTCTACCGGCTCGGCGACACCACGCCGCGGCCGGTCGACGTGCGGCTGGTGGCGATGACCAACCGTGATCTGTTGCAGGAGGTCGAGGCGGGGCGCTTCCGTCGCGATCTCTTTCATCGCATCGGCGTCACGCGCATCCAGGTGCCGGCCCTGCGGGAACGCGATGGCGACGTCGACCTGCTCGTCGACCACTTCGTGCGGACGCTGTCGGTGCGCCATGGCGTCGCGAGCCGGGAGATCGGCCCGGACGTTCGGCAGCTGTTGCGGGCCTATGCCTGGCCCGGCAATGTGCGTGAACTGCGCAACGTGATCGAGTCGCTCCTGCTCACCTCCGATGACGAAATCGTGCGGCGGGAGGAGTTGCCGGCAGAACTGCTGGCGACGCTCGACGGCGCCAAGGCTCCGGCGCTCGACGCCGATCTCACGAGCCTGGAGGCCACCGAACGCCTGACCATCCTGCAGGCGATCCAGCGCGTGCACGGCAACCTGGCGTTGGCTGCACGGGTGCTCGGCATCTCGCGCAGCACGCTGTACCGGAAGGTCGAGCGCTATCAGCTCGACGATGTCGTGAAGGCGAGCAACGATGGCGAAAACTGAAGCGCGAGCAGGTCGCGACGTTTCGCCGCGCACCGATCCACCGCAGCACGGGGCCCTGGCCGGCGCCGTGGCGGCGAGGGCCGGTGGGGGCCCGGCACGTCATGCCGGCGTATTACCGATGACCGCCTTCGTCGTGAAACACTCCATCAAGCGGCCCGCATCCAATGCACCGCGAAGGACTCCCTGATGTGCAAGCTCTATGTCCAGGCTGATCCCCTCCAGTACGAACCTCGGCAGCGATCCGTCCGCATCCACGGCGTCATCACCAGCATCCGGCTCGAGAACCTGATGTGGCGGGTCCTGTCCGACATCGCCTCCGAACAGAAGTGCACGACGAACGCGCTGATCACCAAGCTGTACGACGAGGCGACCACGCATCGGTCGGAGTCGGCCAACTTCGCGTCCTTCCTGCGCGTCACCTGCGTCCGCCACCTGATCGATTCCGGCCGCCTGGGCCGGGAGCGCGACCGGGTCCGGCGCGAGGCGGAAGAAGAGGCCTGGGACGTCGAGGAAAGCCAGGCGGTGTTCGCGCACTAGAGGGCACCGTGGAGACTCCAGCCCCCCTCCCGGCGGGCGCGGCCGGCCCCGTGGCGAGTTCGGGACCGTTGCGCGCCGGTCCGCCGCGCAGCTTCGACGAGTTCCAGCGGCGCCTGCCATGTGGCGCGGCCCTTGCCGCCACGGGCTGGACCGGGCAGCGCGCGGCCACGCTGGCACGTCGGGCCGGCGCCTGCGACCAGCTGATCACCGCCGCGCTGGTGCACGACTTCGCGCGCTACTTCGACGGCCGCGAGGAAGCCTGCGTGGCTCGGCGCAGCGCCGACCTGCTCGTCGACGTGTTCCCGGCGCCGGTGCTCGAACCGATGCGCTGCCTCGACCGCCAGGCGGCGCGGCCGGCCGACGCCGGTGTCGAGCCGGCGCCCCGCGCCCTCACGCAGGGCCGGCGGCTGCGCGCCTACATCGATTCGGCGAGCACCTGCAGCGACGAGCTGCTGCTGCCGTGGAAGACGCTGCTCGACATCGCGCGGCGCACCTCCTTCGACGGCTGATTCGCGATGTCCGGAACCCCTTCGAGCCGGGCGGCCACCGCCTCGGCCTCCCCTGCTGCGCTCCAGACGCGGGTCGTCGAGGCCCTGAGTGCCGTGCTGCCGCGCCACGCCATCCTGTTCCGCAAGGAAGAGACGGGACCGTTCGAATGCGACGGTCTGACCGCCTATCGCGCGCAGCCACTGGTCGTGGTGCTGCCCGAGACCGAGTCGCAGGTGGCCGACGTGCTGCGCACCTGCCATGCGCTGGGCGTGCCCGTGGTGTCGCGCGGGGCGGGCACCGGGCTGTCCGGCGGGGCGCTGCCGCACGAGCGCGGCGTGACGCTGTCGCTGGCGCGCCTGAACCGCATCGTGTCGGTCGACCGGGTCGCCTGCACGGCCACGGTCCAGTGCGGCGTGCGCAATGCCGCGATCAGCGAGGCCGCGGCGCCGCACGGTCTCTACTATGCGCCGGACCCCAGCAGCCAGATCGCCTGCACCATCGGCGGGAACGTGGCCGAGAACGCCGGTGGCGTGCATTGCCTCAAGTACGGGCTCACGCTGCACAACGTGCTGCGCGTGCGGGGCTACCTGGCCGACGGCGAGCCGGTCGAGTTCGGCAGCGACGCGCTCGACGCGGCCGGCCTCGATCTGCTGGCGGTGATGGTGGGCAGCGAGGGCATGCTGGCGGTGGCGACCGAGATCACCGTGCGGCTGGTCCCCAGGCCCCGGATCGCGCGCTGCATCGTCGCGAGCTTCGCCGACCTCGAGACCGCCGGCCGCGCGGTGGCCGCGATCATCGCCGCCGGCATCATCCCGGCCGGCCTCGAGATGATGGACCAGCCGATGACCGCTGCGGTCGAGGACTTCGTGCACGCCGGCTACGACCTCGACGCCGCGGCCATCCTGCTGTGCGAGAGCGACGGCACGCCCGAGGAGGTGGAGGAGGAGATCGCGCGCATGGTGGCGGTGATGGAGGGCGCCGGCGCGACGCGCTTCGACATCAGCACCAGCGAGGCCGAGCGCCTGAAGTTCTGGAGCGGGCGCAAGAACGCCTTCCCGGCCAGCGGGCGCGTCAGCCCCGACTACCTCTGCATGGACTCGACCATCCCGCGCCGCAAGCTGGCCGAGATGCTGGGCCGCATCGGCGAGATGTCGGTGAGGTACGGGCTGCGCTGCTGCAACGTGTTCCATGCCGGCGACGGCAACCTGCATCCGATGATCCTGTTCGACGCCAACGACCCCGACCAGCTGCACCGCGCCGAGCGCTTCGGCGCGGAGATCCTGGAGACCAGCGTCGAGATGGGCGGCAGCATCACCGGCGAGCACGGCGTGGGCGTCGAGAAACTCAACTCGATGTGCGTGCAGTTCACGCAGGAGGAACGCGAGCAGATGCTGCGCCTGAAGGAGGCCTTCGACCCGCGCTCGCTGCTCAACCCCGGGAAGGCCATCCCGACGCTGAACCGCTGTGCGGAGTACGGCCGCATGACGGTGAGGGGCGGGCGCCTGCCGTTCGCGGACCTGCCGCGCTTCTGACGATGGAACCGCTCTCGCCCTCCGACGCGACCGAACTCCGCCTGGTCGAGCAGGTGCTCGAGGCCCGCAGCGTAGGCCGACGCCTCGAGATCCGCGGCGGCGGCACCAAGCGCTTCTACGGCGGAGCGCCGCGCGGCGACCTGCTGGACCTGCGCCCGCTGGCGGGCGTGCGGAGCTACGAACCCACCGAGCTGGTCGTGACGGTGCGGGCCGGCGAGCCGCTCGCCAGGCTGGAGGCGCTGCTGGCCGATCGGGGCCAGCACCTCGCCTTCGAGCCGCCGCGCTTTGCGCCCGGCGGCACCGTGGGGGGCATGGTCGCCGCCGGCCTGAGCGGGCCCGGCCGGATCGCGGCGGGGGCGCTGCGCGACCACGTGCTCGGCGTGCGTCTGCTGAACGGGCGGGGCGAATGCCTCTCCTTCGGCGGGCAGATGATCAAGAACGTCGCGGGCTACGACGTGTCGCGGCTGATGGCCGGCTCGCTCGGCATCCTCGGCGTGCTGCTCGAGGTGTCGCTGAAGGCGCTGCCCCGGCCGCCGGCGTCGGTGACGATCCGTCTCGATTGCGCGACGCAGGCCGATGCGCTGAGGCGGCTCGCCGCCTGGGCCTCGCAGCCGCTGTCGATCGGCGCCACGGCCTGGCACGACGGGCACCTGCAGGTCCGGCTCGACGGCGCTGCCGCGGCGGTGCGGGCCGCCCGGGCGGCCCTGGGGGGGGACGAACTTCACGAGCGGGCCGCCGCCGCGTGGTGGACCTCGGTGCGCGACCAGCTGCATCCGTTCTTCGACCTCGATCCCTCGGCCCAGCTCCGGGGCGTGCGGCTCTGGCGCCTGTCGGTGCCGCGAGGCGTGCCGCCGCTCGAGCTGTCGGGCGAGAGCTTCGTCGAATGGGGAGGCGCGCTGCGCTGGCTGCGGTCGAGGGAGCCGATCGCCTGCGTGCGCCAGGCGGCTGCCCGCGTGGGCGGCCACGCCACGCTGATGCGCGGCGACGGCCGGGAAGCCGGTCCGTTCTCACCGCTCTCGCCGGCGCTGCTGCAGCTGCACCACAGGCTCAAGCAGGCCTTCGATCCGGAGCGGCTGTTCAACCCGGGCCGACTCCACGAAGGCCTCTGAGACCGTCATGCAAATCCAGTTGAGTCCCGAGTTCCACGGCGATCGCGAAGCCGCCGAAGCCGAAGCCATCCTGCGCAGCTGCGTGCACTGCGGCTTCTGCACCGCCACCTGCCCGACCTACCAGCTCGAGGGCAACGAGCTCGACGGCCCGCGCGGGCGCATCTACCTGATGAAGCAGGTGTTCGAGGGCGGCGAGGCCAGCCGCAGCACGCAGCGTCACCTGGACCGCTGCCTGACCTGCCGCAACTGCGAGACCACCTGCCCGAGCGGTGTGCGCTACGGTCGGCTGGTCGACATCGGTCGCCAGGTCGTCGACGCCCGGGTGCCGCGTCCGGTGGCCGAGCGCGCGGTCCGTTGGGTGCTGAAGGAGGGCCTGACGTCGCCGCTGGTCGGTCCGGCCGTGCGCCTGGGGCAGCTGCTGCGGCCGGCGCTGCCCGGGGTGCTGAAGAAGAAGCTGCCGCGGCGCACAGGTGCGCGGGCGTCGGACTGGCCTCGCGCCGAGCATGCGCGCAAGGTGATGCTGCTGCAGGGCTGCGTGCAGCCGGCGATGCTGCCGAACATCAACGCCGCGACGGCGCGCGTGCTCGATGCCGCCGGGATCCAGACCCTGGTGGCCGCAGAGGCCGGGTGTTGCGGGGCCTTGCGCACCCACCTGGGCGACGCCGAGGGCGGGCTGGCGGACATGCGTCGCAACATCGACGCATGGTGGCCGGCCGTCGAATCCGGCGACGTGGAATGCATCCTCGTCAATGCCTCGGGCTGCGGCGCGGTGGTCAAGGAGTACGGCGAGGCCCTGGCGCACGAACCGGCCTATGCCGAACGAGCCGCCCGCATCAGCGCCCTGGCCAGGGACCTGAGTGAATTGCTGCCCGACCTGCTGCCGGCCCTGCGGGCCCGGATGCCGCCGCAGGTGGCCGAGCGCCGGGTGTCGGTGCACACGCCGTGCACGCTGCAACATGCGCAGCGACTGCGCGGCGGCGTCGAGGCCGCACTCGCGGCGCTCGGCTTCGACGTGACGGCGCCGGCCGGCGACGGACACCTGTGCTGCGGCTCGGCCGGCGCCTACAGCGTGCTGCAGCCTGGCATCGCGACGGCGCTTCGCGATCGCAAGCTGTCGAGCCTGAACACGCACGAGCCCGACGTGATCGTCTCGGCCAACGTCGGGTGCATCCTGCACCTGCAGTCCGGGACGGCCGTGCCGGTGCAGCATTGGGTGGAGATGGTGGATCAGGCCCTCGCCTGAGTCGTCACGTTCTTCCTGCGCATGCGGTAGACCACCTGCGTCCGCGCCATGCCGATCAGCCGGGCCGCGGCGGCCATGTTGCCGTTGCAACGTTGGACCGCCTCTTCCACGAGCTGGGTCTCCAGCTCTTCGAGCCAGGTGTCGGACGCCTGAGGGCTCCGCACCGCGCTGCGCAGGCGGAGCACCCGGTCGAGCAGCGTCTCGTCGCCCGAGGGCTCCGGATGCGGCGCGGAGGGCGTCGGCCCCTCGGTGTCGGCGAGCCGGCCCTGATCACCGACGGCGAAGGTCGACTTCGCGTTGAACAGCTCGTCGCGGAACAGGTGCACGGTATCGATCTGCGGCTCGTCGCTGGCGGCGATCACGGCCCGCTCGATCATGTTCTGCAGTTCGCGCACGTTGCCGGGGAAGGTGTAGGTCAGCATCGCGCGCATCGCGCGCTGCGTGAAGCCGTGGATCTGCCGGCCGTAGCGGGCACCGTAGAGCTTGAGGAAGTGCGTCATCAGCAGCGGCACGTCCTCGCTGCGGGCCCGCAGCGGCGGCAGGTGGATCGGGTAGACGTTGAGCCGGAAGAACAGGTCTTCGCGGAAGCGCCCCTGCCGGACTTCCTCGCGCAGGTCGACGTTGCACGCTGCCACCACGCGCAGGTCGAGCCGGATCGGGCGGGTGCCGCCGACCCGTTCGACCTCGCTCTCCTGCAGCGCGCGCAGCAGCTTGCTCTGCGCGACCAGGCTCAGCGACGAGATCTCGTCGAGGAACAGCGTGCCCCGGTGCGAGCGCTCGAAGCGGCCCGGCCGTGACGCGTGGGCGCCGGTGTAGGCGCCGCGCTCGACGCCGAACAGCTCGGCCTCGACCAGGTTCTCCGGGATCGCCGCGCAGTTGACCGACACGAAGGGTCCGTCGCGCCGCTCGCTGATCTCGTGCAGCATCTTCGCGAACAGTTCCTTGCCGACCCCGGACTCGCCGAAGAACAGGACCGTCGCGGTGGTGGTGGCCACCTTGCGCAGCGAGTGGCAGGCGGCATTGAAGCTCGACGAGACGCCCACCATGCGCGGCGCCGCATCCGCCGCGGCGTCGTGCACGCCGAGGCGCGGACCGTCGCGCGGCGTCGGCTCCGGGCCCGGCCGCTCGCCGACGAAGCCCTCGGCCTGCATGTAGCGCAGGTCTTCTTCCACGTTGTCCCAGTCGCGGGCCGCCTTGCCGATCACGCGGCAGACCGAGGCACCGGTCGAGCGGCACTCGAGCTCGCGGAAGATGATCGACGTGCCGAGCAGCGTGGAGACATAGCCGTTGGCGTAGCCGATCGGCAGCCAGCAGCCCGCGTCGGTGCCGACGCCGAAGGCGTTGATGTGCTCGTCGTCCTCCAGCGAGTGATGCCAGAAGAACTCGCCGCTGAAGGCGATGCGCTCGGGGTCGTAGTCGAAGTGCACCGCCTCGACGCGGGCCAGGCCCTGCAGGCCGAACAGGCGCGTTCCGGCCAGCAGCTTGCCGACCGGGTCCTCCCTGGGCCAGTGCGAGGCCACGAAGCGCGCGTCGCGCATGCCGGCGATGTAGCCGCTGCGCGTGAGGATGCCGCGCGCCCGTTCGACACCCACGCCCTGGATCAGCTCGCTGCGCAGCGAGCCGAGCGTCTGGTGGTTCAGCATCACCATGCGCTCGTCGTCGAGCCAGATGCGCCCGGTGTCCGGGTCGAAGGTCAGCCATTCCGCGAGCTCGCGGTGGGTCGGCCGCAGTTCCATGGCCGCGGAGCCGCTGCGGCTGGCCAGGTAGTGCGCATGGAGGAAGTCGGCGGCGTTCGGTGCGGGGGCGGCATTCATCGGCAGGGCCTCGTGCGCTGGCAAGTGGAGAGGATTGCTCATCGGGTCCTCGGTGAGTGAGGAATTTTGTTCGCTCGCGAAGCGCGCTCGGGCAGCGCTTTCCACTACGAAGCAGCTGTTGCGACGCAACAGTCGTTGCCCCGACCGAGCCCTTGCGCAGCGGCCTTTCTCCCATGGAAATGCGCGCCGCCGGCAGCGACGCTGCAGTGCAGCAGCCGGCGTCTTGCGCGACGCACGGGGTCCGATGGCCTGTGCCTTGCGGTGTGCCGCCGCGGAGGCCAGCGGGCCGCCGATCACCAGCCAACGAGGAGATGCGATGTTTGTGAAGAACGCGTGGTACTGCGCGGGGTGGGACAAGGACCTGAGCCTGGGCCGTGATGGCCTGCTGGCGCGGCGCATCGCCGGCGAGTCGCTGGTGCTCTACCGCCGACCCGATGCCGCGGTGGTGGCGATGGAGGACCGCTGCTGCCACCGGCACGCACCGCTGTCGCTGGGGCGCAAGGAGGGCGACTCGATCCGCTGCATGTACCACGGCATGAAGTTCGGGCCCGACGGCCGCTGCACCGAGATCCCGGGCATGAGCCGGATTCCCGAGAAGGCCTGCGTGCGCACCTACCCGGTCGTCGAGCGCGACAACTGGATCTGGGTCTGGATGGGAGAGCCTGCGAAGGCCGACCCGGCGTTGATCTGCGAGGCCATCGGTCCTGGCGACCCGGCCTGGAACCTGCGGCTCGGCTATGTGCGCGTCGACACCAACTACCGGCAGGAGATCGCGAACCTGGCCGACCTGAGCCACGTGGCCTGGGTGCACAGCCAGACGCTGGGCGGATCGGAAGCCTGGTCGAACATCAAGCCGCGCCACGAGCTGACCGAGCGCGGCATCGACACCCGCTACTGCGTGCGCCGCACGGCGCCCCCCAGCTTCGCCAGGCACCTGTTCCCGGACGGCGCGCTGTTCGACATCCAGGTGCATGTGCGCATGAGCGTGCCGTGCAACTTCATCCTGCATTTCTCGGTGCACGAGGTTGGCAGCGCGACCGAGGGGCCGACCAACGGACGCCTGGTGCTCGACACCTTCTCCAGCCAGGCCGTGACGCCGCGCGACGCGCACTCCTGCGACTACTACTACTCCTGGGGCTGCAGCCGCGCCACCGACATGCCGGGCCTCACCGACCTGATGCACGAGGCCAACAACGACGCTTTCCTCGAGGACAAGGCGATGCTCGAAGGGCAGTACCAGCGCATGCGCGAGCGCCCGGACGCGCCCAGCGTGGACATCGTCCACGACGCCGGACCCGGCAAGTTGCTGTGGGTGCTGGACCGCCTGCTCAAGGCGGAGGCGCAGGCGATCGAGATCGTGCCGGCGTGACGGGACACGGCGATGCGCGGCTTCGGTAAATGCGGAGATCGGCCCCGCGGCGTTTCGACAAATGGCGAAGCGGGCGGGGTCCGAAGAGGGCGCGGGTTTTCACTGAAACGCGGCAGAAGTTCTTTGAAATCAAGCGCTTGCGATCGCCCTGCGGCATGGCATCGCGTTTGCAATCCCGGCCTCCACGCACCGGACGAAGTGCGGCGGTGATGCGTCAGTCAACAACACCCATCGACAACGGAGACAAGATGAGAAAGAAATCGACATCGGCCTTTGGGCGGTCGTGTGCGGCGTCTCGTGCGCTGGGCACGCGCTGCGTGGCGGCGGCGGCGCTCGCCCTGCCGTTCGGCCTGCCCGGCGGCGCGGCACACGCCTTCGAGATCCGGACCGACAACCCGGACCTCAAGCTTCGCTGGGACAACACCTTCAAGTACAGCAACGCGTTTCGCGTGAAGAGCCAGTCCGAGCGGCTGCTGCAGGACGTCAACCTCGACGACGGCGACCGCAACTTCGACAAGGGCCTGATCTCGAACCGCATCGACCTGCTGTCCGAGGTCGACGTGGGCTGGAAGAGCCTGGGCTTCCGCGCCAGCGGCGCGGCCTGGTACGACACGGTCTACAACCGCCGCAACGACCACGACTCGCCGGCGTCGGCCAACTCCACCAGCGTCGGCCCCGACCGCTTCACCGACGCCACGCGCAAGCTGCACGGACGCAAGGCCGAGGTGCTCGACTTCTTCGCGTTCGGCAAGACCGATCTCGGCTCGATGCCGCTGACGGTGCGGCTCGGTCGCCACACGCTGATCTACGGCGAGAGCCTGTTCTTCGGCTCGAACGGCATCGCGGCCGCGCAGGGTCCGGTCGACCTGGTCAAGCTGCTCACCGTGCCGAGCTCGCAGTTCAAGGAGATCCTGCGGCCGGTGGAGCAGATCTCCAGCGTGCTCCAGATCAATTCACAGATGACGCTGGGCGCGTACTACCAGTTCAAGTTCCGCGAGAGCATCATCCCGGCCGCCGGCAGCTACCTCAGCGCCTTCGACTTCGTCGGCGACGGCGCCGAGCGCTTCATCGTCGGCGCCCCCATCACCCCTGGCGGTGGCGCGGCGGCGTTCTGGCGCGGCGCCGACATCGAGGCCAGGAACTCGGGGCAGGGCGGCCTGCAGTTCCGCTGGGCCCCGACCGGGAGCGAATGGGAGTTCGGTGTCTATGCGGCGCGCTACCACGACAAGGGTGCCGCGCTGTACCTCACGCCGTCGGCCGCGCCCGACGTGGTGAGCGGCCGGGTCGGCGCGATCCAGCAGGTCTACCACGAGGGCATCAAGACCTACGGCGCCAGCGCGACCACCTCGATCGGCCAGCTCAACCTGGCTTTCGAGGGCTCGATCCGCCGCAACGCCTCGCTGGTGAGCGACCCGCAGGTGGTGCTGCCGGGCGTGCTCGCCGACAACGACGCGCATCCGCTCTACGCGGTGGGCAACACCGCGCATGCGCAGGTGTCGGGCATCTACGTGCTGTCGGAGACGCGGCTGTGGGATGCCGGCGCCTTCCTCGGCGAGGTGGCGTGGAACCGCCGGCTGAGCATCGACAAGAACCCGGGTGCGCTCGATCCCAACACCACGCGCGACGCCGCGGCGCTGCGCTTCATCTTCGAGCCTTCGTACTTCCAGGTGGTCGACGGCATCGATCTCTCGCTGCCGATCGGCGTGGGCTACAACTTCTACGGCCGCTCGTCGTCGATCTTCAACTTCAACGGCGGCAGCTCCAAGGGCGGCGACTTCTCGATCGGCGTGAAGGCGACCTACCGCACGGTCTGGCAGGCCGGACTCACCTACACCGGCTTCTATGGCGGCGAGGACACCTTCCTCACGCCGGCCAACTCGCCCACGCCGGTGCTCTCCTACAAGCAGTTCTACAAGGACCGCAACTTCATTTCCTTCTCGCTGCAGCGTGCCCTTTGATGGAGACCGGCATGAACAAGACCCCCAAGATTTCGTTCGCCGTCGCGCTCGCGCTGGCGTCCCTCGCCGCGCAGCCGGCGCTCGCTGCGGTGAGCGCCGAAGAAGCCGCCAAGCTCAAGACCACGCTCACGCCGCTGGGCGCCGAGAAGGCCGGCAACGCCGACGGCTCGATCCCGGCCTGGGACGGCGGCTACACCAAGGTCGCGCCGGGCTGGAAGAACGGCCAGCCGCGGCCCGACCCGTTCGCGGCGGAGAAGCCGGTGGCGTCGATCTCGGCCAAGAACGCCGCGCAGTACGACGCCCGGCTGAGCGAGGGCGTCAAGACGCTGATGAAGAAGTACCCCGACTTCCGCATCGACGTCTACCCGACGCACCGCAGCGCGGCCGCGCCGGCCTGGGTGTACGAGAACACCTTCAAGAACGCGACCTCCGCGAAGGTGGCCGACAACGGCTACGGCGTGGTCGACGCCTACGGCGGCATCCCGTTCCCGATTCCCAAGACCGGCATCGAGGTGATGCTCAACGCGCGGCTGGCCTGGGAAGGCGTGGCACAGAAGTACCAGCTCAACACCTGGGTGGTCACCGGCGACGGGCACCGCACGCTGTCGTCGGCCGGGCTGATGTCGTGGTTGTGGCCGTACTACTACAAGGATGCGCGCGACAGCTACCTGGCCAAGCCGACCCATTACAAGATGGGCTCCTTCGTCAAGTCGGATCCGTCGGCGGTGGCCGGTGAAGTGATCCTGCTGCACGAGACCGTGAACGAGGAGAAGGTGCCTCGTGGCGTGTGGCAGTACCTGGTGGGCCAGCGCCGCGTCCGCAAGGCGCCCTCGATCGCCTACGACACGCCGGACACCGTGACCTCGGGCACCGGGCTGTTCGACGAGTCCTTCGGCACCATGGGCCCGATCGACCGCCACGAGTACAAGATCGTCGGCAAGCAGGAGATGTACATCCCGTACAACTCCAACAGGACGGCGCTGGCCAAGGTCGACGAGCTGGTGACGCCGAAGTTCCTGAACCCCGACCACGTGCGCTGGGAGCTGCACCGCGTGTGGGTCGTCGAGGCGACGCTGCTGCCGGGCAAGCGCCACGTCATGACCAAGCGCCGGTACTACATCGACGAGGACGGCTGGAAGCTGGTGATGGCCGACCACTGGGACGCGCAGGGCCAGCTCTACCACCTGCAGTACACGCTGCCCTACCTGGCGCCCGACATCCCCGCCGTCGTGAGCACGGTGCAGTGGGGAATCATCAACCTGCTGACGGGCCAGTACTACTACAACTGCAACTTCAACGACCTGCCGCAGCACTTCCCCGTGCCCGAAGTGCCGAAGCAGCTCAACGAAGCCATGTTGAGCCCCGAGGCCATCGCCACCGGGGCGCGCTGACGTCTCCTCGCTTCGGCCCGGCAGACACAGGAACCCTCGGGGTCCGACCGGGCCGTTTTTTTCTCCACTTCGACGCTCCATGTCCAGGGAACTGCCGATGTCTCCATCGCGCTCGTTGATCGCGCTCGCCGGCGCGCTGTGCCTGGCGGTCGCCACCGTGCCGGGCCGCGCCGCCGGCGCCGCGGCGCCGCGCTTCGGCGTGCTGCAGCAGGCCGCGCTGCAGTCGCCGCGCGCGCTGTCGGCCACCATGCTCGCGGTGGCGGCGGCCGGGAAGCGACTGGTCGCCGTCGGCGAGCGCGGCATCGTGCTGCTGTCCGACGACGGCGGTGCCCGCTGGCGCCAGGCGGCCACGCCGGTGCAGGCCAGCCTGACGGCGGTGCAGTTCGTCGACGAACGGCAGGGCTGGGCCGTCGGCCACCTCGGCGTGGTGCTGCATTCCGGCGACGGCGGCGAAACGTGGACCAAGCAGCTCGACGGGCTGCAGCTGCCGGCGCTGTTCGAGCAGGCAGCCCGCACCGACGCGGCTGCCGCGCCGGCCTACCGCGACTACGTCCAGCTGCTTGCCGACGACGGCCCCGACAAGCCGCTGCTCGCGCTGCACTTCCAGGACGCGAAGCGCGGCATCGTGGTCGGCGCCTACAACCTCGCGCTCGGCACCGAGGACGGTGGCGCCACCTGGACGCCGCTCAGCGCTCGGCTCCCCAATCCGCGCTCGCTGCACCTCTACGGCGTCGCGGTCAGCGGCGCCTCGATCGTGCTGGCCGGCGAGCAGGGGCTGCTGCTGCGCTCCGACAACGGCGGCCGCGACTTCGCCGTGCTGGAGTCGCCCTACCGGGGCAGCTGGTTCGGCCTGCTGGCCACCCGCGGCGACCGCCTGCTGGTCTACGGCCTGCGCGGCGCGGCCTACGTGTCGGCCGACCGCGGCTTGAGCTGGAGCCAGGCGAGCACCGAGCTGCCCGTCTCGATCAGCGGCGCGGCCGAACTGGCCGATGGCACGCTGGTGCTCGCCAGCTCGGCCGGCGACCTGCTGGTCAGCCGCGACCAGGGGCGCAGTTTCCAGCGCCGCGACGGACCGCCCCAGCCGCCGATCGCGGGCCTGGTGCCCACGCAGGACGGCGCCCTCGCACTGGCCGGGCTGCGGGGTCCGCAGCGCGTGGACCTGGCTGCCCCGCCCGCCGCCCGCTGACGCCGCAGCGCCGTTCCTTCATCGACGACATCCATGCACGCAGACTCCAGCCTCGACCCGCACCCCGTGATCGCGCGCGTCGAAGACTTCGATCGCCGCTCGGGCAACTTGCTCGAACGCGCCTTCTTCAACTTCCGCCCGCTCGTCCTCATCGCCTGCCTGCTGGTCACGCTGCTGCTCGGCTGGCAGGCCGGCAAGCTGCAGCTCAATGCCAGCTTCGAGAAGATGATCCCGACCACGCACCCGTACGTGATCAACTTCCTCGAGTACCGCGGCAAGCTCAGCGGCCTGGGCAACTCGGTGCGCATCGCGGTCGAGACGACCTCGGGCGACATCTACGACAAGACCTACCTCGAGACCCTGGCGCGCATCAACGACGAGGTGTTCCTGCTGCCCGGTGTGGATCGCGCCTACATGAAGTCGCTGTGGACGCCGGCGGTGCGCTGGACGGCGGTGACCGAGGAGGGCCTGGAAGGCGGCACGGTGATCTCCGAGGACTACGACGGATCGCCGCAGGCGCTGCAGAAGGTGCGCTCCAACATCGAGCGCTCGGGGCAGATCGGGCAGCTCGTCGCGAACGACTTCAAGTCCAGCATCATCTATGTGCCGCTGCTCAGCCGCATCGAAGCGACCGGCCAGGCGCTCGACTACGCCGAGTTCGCGCGCCAGGTGGAGGCGCTGCGCGCCAAGCACGAGTCGGCCACGATCCGCATCCACATCACCGGCTTCGCCAAGATCATCGGCGACCTGATCGACGGGCTGGCGGAGGTGCTGAAGTACTTCGCGGTGGCGATCGTGATCGCCGCGGCCATGGTCTACGCGTACAGCCGCGACCTGCGCAGCACGCTGCTGGTGGTGTCGGTCTCGCTGGTGGCGGTGGTGTGGCAGCTCGGGCTGCTGCCCACGCTGGGCTTCCGGCTCGACCCGTTCTCGATGCTGGTGCCGTTCCTGGTGTTCGCCATCGGCATGAGCCACGGCGCGCAGAAGATGAACGGCATCATGCAGGACATCGGCCGCGGCACGCACAAGCTGGTGGCGGCCCGCTACACCTTCCGCCGCCTGTTCCTCGCCGGCCTGACCGCGCTGCTGGCCGACGCGGTGGGCTTCGCGGTGCTGCTGGTGATCGACATCCCGGTGATCAAGGAGCTCGCGCTCGCGGCGAGCCTGGGCGTGGGCGTGCTGATCTTCACCAACCTGATCCTGCTGCCGGTGCTGCTGTCGTACACCGGCGTGAGCCGCCGGGCGGCCGAGCGCAGCCTGCGCACCGAGCTGGCCGACAGCGCCGGCGGCGAGCGGCACCGTGTCTGGCACACGCTGGTGCGCTTCACCGAGCGCAAGTGGGCGCTGGGCGCGATCGCGGTGTCGGCCGGCCTGGCGGCGCTCGGCTTCGCGGCCAGCCTGCACCTGCAGATCGGCGACCTGGACCCCGGCGCGCCGGAGCTGCGCCCCGAGTCGCGCTACAACCGCGACAGCGCCTTCATGGTCGCCAACTACGCCGCCAGCGCCGACATCCTGGTGGTGATGGTCAAGACCGCCGACAAGGGCTGCGTGAGCTACCCGGTGGTGTCGCGCATCGACGAGCTGGCCTGGGCGCTGGAGCAGTTGCCCGGCGTCGACTCCACCAGTTCGGCCCCGGCGCTCGCGAAGCTGTCCTCGGTGGGCTACAACGAGGGCAACCTCAAGTGGTACGAGCTGGTGCCCAACGAGGCCGCGCTCGGCACCCTGCTCACCTACGCGCCGCGCGAGCTGTTGCCGGCGAGCTGCGACCTGCTGCCGCTCTACGTCTACCTGAAGGACCACAAGGCGGCCACGCTCAGCCGCGTGGTCGAGACCGTGGAGGCCTTCAAGGCCCGGCACGACTCCGACGAGGCGCGCTTCCTGCTGGCCGCCGGCAGCGCCGGCATCGAGGCGGCGACCAACATCGTCGTGCAGCGCGCCTGGTACGAGATGCTGGCGCTGGTCTACGGTGCCGTGGTGGTGCTGTGCTTCGTGACCTTCCGATCCTGGCGGGCCGTGGTGGTGGCGGTGCTGCCGCTGATGCTGACCTCGCTGCTGGCCGAGGCGCTGATGGTCATGCTGGGCATCGGCGTCAAGGTCGCGACGCTGCCGGTCATCGCACTCGGCGTGGGCATCGGCGTGGACTACGCGCTGTACATCCTGTCGGTGATGCTGGCCCGGCTGCGCGCCGGCCACACGCTGGCCGAGGCCTACTACGGGGCGCTGCTGTTCACCGGCAAGGTGGTGATGCTGACCGGCCTGACGCTGGCCCTGGGCGTGGCGACCTGGGCGTTCTCGGACATCAAGTTCCAGGCCGACATGGGCATCCTGCTGGCCTTCATGTTCCTCTGGAACATGCTGGGCGCGCTGATCCTGCTGCCGGCGCTGGCCTGCTTCATGTTGAAGCCCACGGTGGCGCGCAGCGACCGGGCCGCCGACCCGGCGGTGCCGGCGGAGCCGCACAAGCTGGCGGCCTGAGGGCGCGGGGCCCGGCCGCCCGGCGCGTTCGCCCCGGGGCGACGGCACCGATGGTAGCGGTGTCATCTCCACTACACTCGCGAGATGACAGCGCCCGACGCCACCGCGCCCCGCCGCTCGCGCCGCGGCGGCGGCATCACGCTCGGTGACGTGGCGCGCCTCGCCGGGGTCTCGCCGATCACGGCCTCGCGCGCGCTGAACACGCCGGACCAGGTGGCGCCCGACAAGCTGGCGCGCGTGCGCGAAGCGGTGGCGCGCACCGGCTACGTGCCGAACCGGCTCGCCGGCGGCCTGGCCTCGGCACGCAGCCGGCTCGTCGCGGCCGTCGTGCCGACGATCGCCGGGCCGGTGTTCATGGAGATGGTGCAGTCGCTGACCAGCGCGCTCGCCGACGCCGGCTACCAGCTGATGCTGGGACAGAGCGGCTACACCGAGTCGCGCGAGGACGCGCTGCTCGAGGCCATCATCGGCCGCCGTCCCGACGGCATCGTGCTGACCGGCATCCTGCATTCGCCGGAGGGCCGGCGCCGCCTGCTGGCGAGCGGCATCCCGGTGGTCGAGACCTGGGACCTCACGCCGACGCCGATCGACATGCTGGTCGGTTTCTCCCATGCGGAAGCGGCCGCCGCCGTGGCTCGCCACCTGCACGCCAAGGGCCGGCGCCACCCGGCACTGCTGAGCGCCGACGACGAGCGCGCACTGCGTCGCAACCGCGGCTTCGTCGACGAGGCATTGCGCCTGGGCCTGGTGCGCGACGCGGCCGAGATCCCGGTGCTGCGCGTGCCGGCGCCCACCACGCTGGGCAGCGGCCGCAGCGGCCTGGCACGTCTGCTGGCCGAGCGGCCCGAGGTCGATGCGGTGTTCTGCAGCTCCGACATGCTGGCGCTGGGCGTGCTGATCGAGGCCGCGGCGCGCGGCATCGCGGTGCCGCGGCAGCTGGCGGTGGTCGGCTTCGGCGACCTGGGCTTCGCCGCCGATACCCAGCCGGCGCTGAGCACCGTGCGCATCGACGGCACCGGCATCGGCCAGCGCGCGGCGCGCTTCATCGTCGACCGCGCCGACGGCCGCGCGGTGGGCGAGAAGATCGTCGACGTGGGCTTCCGCGTCATCGAGCGCGGCAGCAGCTGATCAGGGTTTTCACCCATCTGCGGTGGCTTGCAATCGCGAACGGTAGCGCTACCATTTGCAAACGATAGCGCTACCAAATGGCGACCTCGCCGCACCAGGAGACTGACCCGATGAACAAGCTGCTGACCTCGCTGTGCCTCGCGCTCGCCGCGCTGGGCCCGCTTTCCACGCAGGCCGCGGCCTGGCCCGACAAGCCGGTGACGATCGTCGTGCCCTTCCCGCCGGGCGGCTCCACCGACACGCTGGCGCGCGCCATCGCGCCCAAGCTGCAGGAGCAGCTGGGCCAGACCTTCATCGTCGACAACAAGGCCGGCGCCACCGGCACCATCGGTGCCGGCCAGGTCAAGCGCGCGGCGCCGGACGGCTACACGCTGCTGCTGTCCTCCCTGGGGCCTTTCGTGATCGCGCCGCACCTGATCAAGGGCATGCCGTATGACGCGCTGAAGGACTTCGACCTGCTGACCGTCGCGGTGCAGGCGCCCAACGTGCTGGTGGTGCCGGCCGCTTCGCCGCTGAAGACGGTGGCCGAGGTGATCGCCGCGGCGAAGAAGGAGCCGGGCAAGATGACGCTCGCGTCCTCGGGCAACGGCTCGTCGGACCACCTGACCGCCGAGCTGTTCTGGCTGCAGACTGGCACCAGCGGCACGCACGTCCCGTACAAGGGCGGCGCGCCGGCGATCCAGGACCTGCTGGGTGGGCAGGTCGACGCGTCGTTCCAGAACGTCAACGCCGTGCTGCAGCACATCAACGCGGGCAAGCTGCGCGCCATCGCGGTCACCGGCGACAAGCGTTCGGCGGTGCTGCCGAGCGTGCCGACGCTGGTCGAGAGCGGCGTGAAGGGCGTCGACGTCTACTCGTGGCAGGCGGTCGCCGCGCCCAAGGGACTGCCGGCCGACGTGAAAGGCAAGCTGCACGCCGCGCTGGTGGGGGCGCTGAACGATGCGCAGGTGAAGCACAAGCTGGCCGAGATCGGCATCGAGGTGGTGGCCAACACGCCCGAGCAGTTCGCCGCCTTCCAGCAGGCCGAGTACGCGCGCTGGAAGAACGTGATCGAGACGCGCAAGATCACCGCAGATTGATGACGACCACCCCCGTTGCGGCTGCGCCGCTCCCCCTCGAGGGGGCGACGCTGGCGGGCCGGCGGAGCCGGACCCGCGGCGTCTGCTGGATGACCCTCCTTTGACCTCGCAGGACCACGATGCCTAACGCCACCTTGTCTTCGACGCCGCGTGTCACCGCGATGCGCGTCATCCCGGTCGCGGGGCGCGACTCGATGCTGATGAACCTGAGCGGCGCGCACGGGCCGTTCTTCACCCGCAACCTCGTGATCCTGAGCGACAACGCCGGGCGCAGCGGCGTCGGCGAGGTGCCGGGCGGCGAGAAGATCCGCCAGACGCTGGAGGACGCGCGAGAGTGGGTCGTCGGCCAGCCGGTGGGCGACGTGCAGCGCGTGCTGCGCACGGTGCGCGAGCGCTTCGCCGACCGCGACGCCGGCGGGCGCGGGCTGCAGACCTTCGACCTGCGCACCACCATCCACGTCGTGACGGCCGTCGAGTCGGCGCTGCTCGACCTGCTGGGCCAGCACCTCGAGTTGCCGGTCGCGGCGCTGCTCGGCGAGGGCCAGCAGCGCGAGTCGGTCGAGATGCTGGGCTACCTGTTCTTCGTCGGCGACCGCCGCAAGACCGATCTGGCCTATGCGAGCCCGGCCGACGAGGCGGCCGACGCCGACGACTGGCAGCGCCTGCGCCACGAGGCGGCGATGACGCCCGAGGCGGTGGTGAGGCTGGCCGAGGCGGCGCGCGCGCGCTACGGCTTCAACGACTTCAAGCTCAAGGGCGGCGTGCTGGCCGGCGACGCCGAGGTGGACGCGGTGACGGCGTTGCACGAACGCTTTCCCGACGCCCGCGTCACGCTCGATCCCAACGGCGGCTGGCTGCTGAAGGACGCGATCCGCCTCGGCCAGCGCATGCGCGGCGTGGTCGCCTACGCCGAGGACCCCTGCGGTGCGGAAGAGGGCTACTCCGGTCGCGAGGTGATGGCCGAGTTCCGCCGCGCCACCGGCCTGCCGACCGCGACCAACATGGTTGCCACCGACTGGCGCCAGCTCACGCACGCGCTGTCGCTGCAGTCGGTCGACATCCCGCTGGCCGATCCGCATTTCTGGACGATGGCCGGCTCGGTGCGCGTGGCGCAGACCTGCCGCGACTGGGGCCTGACCTGGGGCTCGCACTCGAACAACCACTTCGACGTCTCGCTGGCGATGTTCACCCACGTGGGCGCCGCGGCGCCGGGCCGCGTGACCGCGATCGACACGCACTGGATCTGGCAGGACGGACAACGCCTGACGCAGGAGCCGCTGCAGATCGTCGGCGGCCACGTGCAGGTGCCGAAGAAGCCGGGCCTGGGCGTGACGCTCGACATGGTCGAGGTCGAGAAGGCGCACCGGCTCTACCTGCAGCACGGCCTGGGCGCGCGCGACGACGCTGTGGCGATGCAGCACCTGATCCCGAACTGGCGCTTCGATCCCAAACGGCCCTGCATGCTGCGCTGAACCGGTGGCCATCTCGGCGATGATGTCGGCCCGATCGCTTGCTTTTGCGTGACAGTTGTCATACAACTACTGCCCATCCACCCCGGCCTCCGAGGCCGCCGTCACCGGGTCCTCCCGACATGGACATGCCTTTCGCGCCTCGCCGCCGCCCCCGCACGCTCGCGCTCGAGCTGGTCGACGCGCTGGGGGACCGCATCCGCGACGGCCGCCTGGCCCCCGGCGATAAGCTGCCCACCGAGGCGGCGATCATGGCGGAGTTCGGCGTCAGCCGCACCGTGGTGCGCGAGGCGATCTCCAAGCTCCAGGCCGGCGGGCTGGTGGCCACCCGGCACGGCGTCGGCACCTTCGTGGTCGGGTTCGGCGATGCGGCGCCGTTCCGCATCGCGCCGGAGCAGTTCGCGACGCTGCGAGACGTGATCGCGGTGCTGGAACTGCGCATCGGCGTCGAGACCGAGGCGGCCGGCCTCGCCGCGCTGCGCCGCAGCGCCGACAACCTCACCACCCTGCGCGGCGCGCTGGACGCCTTCGCCGCGGCGGTGGAGGCGGGCCGTGACGCGGTCGGCGCCGACTTCCAGTTCCACCTGGAGGTGGCGCGCGCCACCCAGAACCACCATTTCGCCGAGCTGATGGGCACGCTGGGCGCGATGATCATCCCGCGCGCTCGCCTCGACGAGCCGCAAGCGCAGAGCGCAGAGCGCCGCGACTACCTGCGCCGCGTGAACGGCGAGCACGAGAGCATCTACGACGCCATTGCCAGCCAGGACGCCGAGGCGGCGCGCGCCGCGATGCGCACCCACCTGGCCAACAGCCGCGAGCGCCGCCGCCGCGCCGGCGCGGCGGCGCAGGCGCGCCAGCCGCGCGCCTGAGCGGCAGCCGGCGCGCGGACCGATCCGAGGGCAATCCCCAGTGGGGACGCATTCCTTATGTTGTACGATGACTGACAACTACTGAGGCACATCCCACCGCCTCGCCCGATCCGACCCCGACCGAGGAGACCCCCGATGATTCGACGCATCTTTGTCCGCGCCCTGACCGCCACGCTGGCGCTGGCCGCCGGCGGCGCCCAGGCCCAGGCCTGGCCCACGCAGACGATCCGCATCGTCGTGCCGTACTCGCCCGGCGGTTCGTCGGACATCATCGCCCGCGCGATCTCGGGGCCGCTGTCCGAGGCGCTGAAGCAGACGGTGATCGTCGAGAACAAGCCCGGCGCCAACGGCAACACCGGCACCGATTTCGTCGCCAAGGCCAACGACGGCCACACGCTGCTGCTGTGCGACGTGGGCGCGCTGGCGATCACCGCTTCGGTCTACGCCAAGCTGCCGTTCGATCCCAGCAAGGACCTGCGCGGCGTCGGCATGCTCGCGTACTCGCCGCACCTGCTGGTGGTGCACCCGTCGGTCAAGGCCAACAACCTGCAGGAACTGGTGGCGCTGTCGCACAAGGAGTCGCTGAACTTCGCGGTCACTGCCATCGGCAGCGCGCCGCACCTGGCCGGCGTGGCGGTCGAGAAGGCCACCAAGGCCGAGTGGACCTACATCCCCTACAAGGGCGGCGCCCAGGCGATCGGCGACACCGTGGCCGGCCAGACCCAGGTGCTGATGAACGGCATGCTGGCGACGCTGCCGCAGGTGCAGGCGGGCAAGCTCAAGGTGCTGGGCGTCTCCAAGGCCACGCGCGTGCCGCTGCTGGCCAACGTGCCCACCATCGCCGAGCAGGGCGTGAAGGGCTTCGAGTCGGGCACCTGGCAGGGCGTGCTGATGCCGGCGGCCACGCCGCCCGCGGTGGTGGCCAAGGTGGCGGCCGAGTTGTCGCGCATCATCCGCTCGCCCGAGGTCCGTGAACGACTGGTGTCGCAGGGTGCCGAGGTCTACACGATGACGCCGGCCGAGTTCGCCACCTTCTTCGAGCGCGAGCGCAAGAACTGGGCGAGCGTGGTCGCGCAGGGCGGGGTGAAGATCGAATGACGTCGACGAAGCCCCGCGTGCTGCAGATCGGCCGCCTGCTGCCCTGGCTGGAGGAGCGGCTGGCGGCCGCCCACGACCTGCACCGCCTGGCCGACGAGGCCGACCCGCAGGCCTTCCTGGCGGCGCGCGGCGCCGAGTTCGTGGGCCTGGTCACCTCGGCCGGCGGCAGCGGCGCGGACGCGGCGCTGATCGACGCGCTGCCGTCGCTGCGCGTGATCTCGAGCTTCGGCGTCGGGCTCGACAAGATCGACCTCGCGGCCGCCGCGCGGCGCGGCATCGCCGTGGGCTACACCCCCGACGTGCTGAACGACTGCGTGGCCGATCTCGCGATGGCCCTGCTGCTCGACGTGGCACGCCGCACGTCCGAGGCCGACCGCTACGTGCGCGCCGGCCGCTGGGGCGCGGCCGGTGCGCCGGCCTTTCCGCTCGGGCGCCGCGTCAGCGGCGCGAAGCTCGGCATCGTCGGGCTGGGCCGCATCGGCCGCACCATCGCCCGGCGCGCGCTCGGCTTCGACATGGCGATCCGCTACCACGCGCGCCGCCCGGTCGCCGACGCGCCCTGGCCGCACGAACCGTCGCTGGTGGCGCTGGCCGACTGGGCCGACTTCCTGGTGGTCATTGCCGCCGGCGGCGCCGGCACGCGCCACCTGGTGGACGGGGCGGTGCTCGACGCGCTCGGCCCCGAAGGCTTCCTGGTCAACGTCTCGCGCGGCTCCGTCGTCGACGAGGCGGCGCTGGTGCACGCTCTGGTCGAGCGGCGCATCGCCGGTGCGGCGCTCGACGTGTTCGAGCACGAGCCGCAGGTGCCGGCCGCACTGCGCGCGCTGGACAACGTGGTGCTGCTGCCGCACATCGCCAGCGCCACGCGCGAGACGCGTCAGGCGATGGGCCAGCGCGTGCTGGACAACCTGGCGCTGTTCTTCGCCGAGGGCCGGCTGGTGACGGCCGCGCCGCTGGACTGATCGATCAACGAACCCACGAACGCCGAGAGGATGACCATGAGACCCAACCGCCTGCGCGAGATCTGGAAGAGCGGAGGCGCCGCCCTCAACGGCTGGCTCGCCATCCCCAACAGCTTCTCGGCCGAGACCATGGCCCACCAGGGCTGGGACGCACTCACCATCGACCTGCAGCACGGCGTGGTCGACTACCAGGCGATGGTCCCGATGCTGCAGGCGATCTCGACCACCGCCACGGTGCCGGTGGTGCGCGTGCCCTGGCTCGAGCCGGGCATCCTGATGAAGACGCTGGACGCCGGCGCCTACGGCGTGATCTGCCCGATGGTCAACACCCGCGAGGACGCGCAGAAGCTGGTGGCTTGCACCCACTACGCGCCGCGTGGCACGCGCAGCTTCGGCCCGGTGCGCGCGCTGCTGTACGGCGGCGCCGACTACGCGCAGCACGCCAACGACACCATCGTCACCTTCGCGATGATCGAGACCGCGCAGGCGCTCGACAACCTGGACGCGATCCTGTCCGTCGAAGGTCTGGACGCCATCTACATCGGACCCTCGGACCTGTCGCTGGCGCTCGGCTGCACGCCGACCTTCGACGACGTGGACCCGCCGGTGGCGCAGGCGATCGACCACATCCTGGCGCGCGCCAAGGCGCACGGCGTGGTGGCTGCGATCCACAACGGCAGCCCCGAGGCCGCGCTGGCGCGCATCGCCAAGGGCTTCCAGTTCGTCACCGTGAGTTCGGACGCGCGGCTGATGGCCGCCGGCGCGCAGCAGGTGGTGGCGAAGATGCGCGACCGCCCAACGCCAGGCAGCGCACCGGGCTATTGATCCACGCACAGAGAAGGACCTCACCATGAAGATCGGATTCATCGGCCTGGGCATCATGGGCACGCCGATGGCGCTGCACCTGGCGGCTGCCGGCCACGCGCTCTTCGTCCACACCCGCGGCAAGCTGCCCGAGGCGATCGCCGCGTCGGCCGCGCAGGCCTGCGCCAACGCGGCCGAGGTGGCGCGCCATGCCGAGGTGGTGTTCACCATGCTGCCCGACACGCCCGACGTCGAGGCCGTGCTGTTCGGCGCGAACGGCATCGCCGCCGGCCTGGAGAGCGGCGCCGGCGGCGCGCGCAAGGTCGTCGTCGACATGAGCTCGATCTCGCCGATGGCCACCAAGGCGTTCGCGCAGCGCATCAACGCGCTCGGCGCCGACTACCTGGACGCGCCGGTGTCCGGCGGCGAGGTCGGTGCCAAGGCGGCCTCGCTGACCATCATGTGCGGCGGCGACGAGGCGGTGTTCGCGCGCGTGCGCCCGCTGCTCGAGACGATGGGCAAGAACATCACGCTGGTCGGCGGCAACGGCGATGGCCAGACCACCAAGGTGGCCAACCAGATCATCGTCGCGCTCAACATCGCCGCGGTCGGCGAGGCGCTGCTGTTCGCCAGCAAGGCCGGCGCCGACCCGGCCAAGGTGCGCCAGGCGCTGATGGGCGGCTTTGCGGCCAGCCGCATCCTCGAGGTGCATGGCGAACGCATGATCAAGCGCACCTTCGCGCCGGGCTTCCGCATCAAGCTGCACCAGAAGGACCTGGGCCTCGCGCTGCAGGGCGCGCGCGAGCTCGGCGTGTCGCTGCCGCAGACCGCCAGCGCGGCGCAGCTGATGCAGGCCTGCGCCGCCAACGGCATGGCCGACCTCGACCACTCCGCGCTGGTGCGGGCGCTGGAGCTGATGGCGGGCCACGACGTGGCCGCGGCCTGAGCGACCGTGGCCGCCGCCACCACGATCGATCGCCGGCCGCTGCTGCGCGCGCTGTTCGACGCGGCCGTCGCCGCGGCGCAGCCGGCGCTGTGCCTGCCGGCCCACCTGCCCGAGAAGCCGGCGGGCCGCACCTTCGTGATCGGCGCGGGCAAGGCCTCGGCCGCGATGGCGCGGGTGCTGGAGCAGCATTGGGACGGCCCGCTGCAGGGCCTGGTGGTCACCCGCTACGGCTACGCCGTGCCCTGCGAGCGCATCGAGATCGTCGAGGCCGCCCACCCGGTGCCCGACGCCGCCGGGCTGCGCGCGGCCGAACGCATCCGCGCGCTGGTGAGCGACCTGCGCGCCGACGACCTGGTGATCGCGCTCGTCTCCGGCGGCGGCTCCTCGCTGCTGGTGGCGCCGGGCCCCGGGCTCACGCTGGCGGACAAGCAGGCCGTCAACACCGCGCTGCTGGAGAGCGGTGCGACGATCTCCGAGATGAACTGCGTGCGTCGGCACCTGTCGTCGCTGAAGGGCGGGCGACTGGCCGCCGCCTGCCACCCGGCCCGGCTGGTGAGCCTGCTGATCTCCGACGTGCCGGGCGACAACCCGATCGACATCGCATCGGGCCCGACCGTGGCCGACCCCACCACCTGTGCCGACGCGCTGGCCATCGTGCAGCGCTACCGGATCGCGCTGCCGCCGGCGGTGCGCGCACTGCTGGAGAGCGGCGACGGCGAGACCGTCAAGCCGCACGATCCCCGCCTGGCCCGCAGCGAGACGCGCCTCATCACCGCGCCGCAGATCGCGCTCGAGGCCGCGGCGCGGGTCGCGCGCGACGCCGGCATCACGCCCTACATCCTGGGCGACAGCCTGGAGGGCGAGGCGCGCGAGGTCGGCAAGACGATCGCCGGCATCGCGCGCCAGGTGGCGCTGCACGGCCAGCCGTTCCGCCCGCCCTGCGTGCTGCTGTCGGGCGGCGAGACCACGGTCACCTTGAAAGGCCGGGGCCGCGGCGGCCGCAATGTCGAGTTCCTGCTGTCGCTCGCCATCGCGCTGGATGGCCTGCCCGGTGTGCATGCGATCGCGGGCGACACCGACGGCGTCGACGGTGTCGAGGAGATCGCCGGCGCCTGCGCCGCGCCCGACACGCTGGCGCGTGCCTGGGCGCTCGGCCTGCGCCCGCGCGCCAGCCTCGACGACAACGACGGCCACGGCTTCTTCCAGGCGCTCGGCGACTCGGTGGTCAGCGGCCCGACGCTGACCAACGTGAACGACTTCCGGGCGGTGCTGATCGAGGGCCCGGCCGGCGCCTGAACGCGCCTCAGGTCTTCAGCCGGTAGCCGGTGCGGAAGATCCAGGCCACGACGGCCAGCGAGCCGGCGAGGAAGGCGAAGGTCATGCCCAGGCTCAGCGCGATGTGCACGTCGGCCGTGCCGTAGAAGCTCCAGCGGAAGCCGCTCACCAGGTAGACCACCGGATTGAACAGCGCCACCGTCTGCCAGAACGGCGGCAGCATGCCGATCGAATAGAAGCTGCCCCCCAGGAAGGTGAGCGGCGTGACGATCAGCAGCGGCACCACCTGCAGCTTCTCGAAGCCGTCGGCCCAGATGCCGATGATGAAGCCGAACAGGCTGAAGGTCACCGCCGTCAGCACCAGGAACAGCAGCATCCAGACCGGGTGCTCGATGCGCAGCGGCACGAACAGCCAGGCGGTGGCCAGGATGATGAGCCCGAGCACGACCGACTTGGTGGCCGCGGCGCCCACGTAGCTCAGCACGATCTCGAAGGCCGAGACCGGCGCCGACAGCAGCTCGTAGATCGTGCCGGTGAACTTGGGAAAGTAGATGCCGAACGAGGCGTTGGAGATGCTCTGCGTCAGCAGCGACAGCATCACCAGCCCGGGCACGATGAAGGCGCCGTAGCTGACGCCGTCGACCTCGGGAATGCGCGCGCCGATCGCCGCGCCGAACACCACGAAGTACAACGAGGTGGAGATCACCGGCGAGATCACGCTCTGCATCAGCGTGCGCCAGGCGCGCGCCATCTCGAAGCGGTAGATGGCGCGCACCGCGTGCAGGTTCATGCTCATGGGTTGTTGTCCTCGATCAGGCCGACGAAGATGTCTTCCAGAGAGCTCTGCGTCGTGTGCAGGTCCTTGAACGCGATCCCCAGCCCGCTCAGCGCGTCCAGCAGCGCGGCGATGCCGGCGCGCCCGCTCTGCGTGTCGTAGGTGTAGGTCAGCTCCAGGCCGTCGGCCGACAGCGTGAGCGCATAGGCGGCCAGCGCGGGCGGCACCTGCGCCAGCCGCTCCACCAGCTGCAGCGTCAGCTGCTTGCGGCCGAGCTTGCGCATCAACTCGGCCTTCTGCTCGACGAGAACCAGCTCCCCCTTGTTGATGATGCCGATGCGGTCGGCCATCTCCTCGGCTTCCTCGATGTAGTGCGTGGTCAGGATGATGGTCACGCCGGTCGCGCGCAGCTCGCGCACCAGCTGCCACATGTCGCGCCGCAGCGTCACGTCGACGCCGGCGGTCGGCTCGTCCAGGAAGAGGATGCGCGGCTCGTGCGACAGCGCCTTGGCGATCATCAGCCGCCGCTTCATGCCGCCCGACAGCGCCATGATCTTGCTGTCCTTCTTGTCCCACAAGGACAGCGCCTTCAGCACCTTTTCGATGTGCGCCGGGTCCGGCGGCTTGCCGAACAGGCCGCGGCTGAAGGACACCGTGTTCCACACCGATTCGAAGGCGTCGGTCGTCAGCTCCTGGGGCACGAGGCCGATCAGCGAGCGTGCGGCGCGGTAGTCGCGAACGATGTCGTGCCCGTCGACTTCGATGCGGCCGCTGCTCGCATTGACGATGCCGCAGACGATGCTGATCAGCGTGGTCTTGCCGGCGCCGTTGGGCCCCAGCAGCGCGAAGATCTCGCCGGGGCGGATCGCCAGGTCGATGCCCTTGAGCGCGTGGAAGCCCGAGCGGTAGGTCTTGGAGACGCCTGTGGCCGTGAGGATGTGCTGCATCGGGACGAGGATAGCCGCAGCCCGCACAGGCTGCCTGTCACGCCTGGGCAAGAGCGGTGTCCGGAATGAGCCATCTTTCGGCGTGCCCGCGCCCTAAGCTGCGCCGCGAGCAACCCGGAGAGACCCGCCCATGAGCCAGCCTGTCGCCATCGTGCCGCCCGAGGCGGTGACCCCCGCGTGGATCACGGCCGCGTTGGCCGCCGGGGGCGTGAATGCCCGGGTCGCCGGACTGGTGATGGAGTCGGTCGGCACCGGACAGCTCGGCGAGACCCGTCGCTTCCATCTCGAGTACGCCGGCACGCCGCCGCCCGACGCGCCGAAGTCGGTGGTCGGCAAGTTCCCGTCCGCCAATGCCACGGCGGCGGAGACCGGGCGGTCGATGGGCTTCTACCGCTCGGAGGTCATGTTCTACCGGGAGGCGGCTGCGAAGGCCGGCATCCACGTGCCGCGCACCTACGTGGCGGAGATCGATGCGGCCAACGATTTCGTGCTGCTGTTCGAAGACCTGGCGCCGGCCCGGCCGGGTGACCAGATGCGCGGCTGCAGCGTCGACGAAGCGCGCCGGGCGCTGTCGGAGGCGGCCCGGCTCCACGCGGCCTACTGGAACGACCTCGAGCTGATGAAGCAGCCCTGGCTCTACGTGCCCGAAGGCGCGCAGGGCTTCTACACCACCGAGCTGATCGAGTCGTCGTGGGACTACTTCAAGCGCACCTACGACGGCATGCTGTCCGCCGAGGTCACCGATGTCTGCGAGCGCTACGTCCGTCACCACGCGCATTGGAACCGGCCGCGGCCGCTGCCCAAGTGCTACTCGCACTGCGATTTCCGGCCCGACAACATGCTGTTCCATCCCGCGGGAGGCCGGGTCGCGATCGTCGACTGGCAGACCAGCAACTTCCTCGGGACCGGCATGGACACCGCCTATTTCCTGGGGGGCGCGTTCGACCGTGAGACGCGCCGCAGGCACGAGCGCTCGCTGCTCGCCGGCTACCACGAGGCGCTCTGCGCGCACGGCGTGCAGGACTACAGCTTCGAGCACGCGATGGCCGATTACCGGCACTACAGCTTCGCGGTGCTCGCGGTGGCGATCGCCGCGACCGTGATCGTCAAGCGCACCGAGCGGGGCGACCGCCTGTTCGCGCACATGATCACCGGCGGCGCGCACCAGGCGATCGACAACCACGCGCTCGACACGCTGGGCGCCTGAGGGACCGGCCATGCGCCTGCTCAAGCCGCACCTCGACATCGGCCTGTTCACCCACCAGATCGCGCGGCATCGCAGCTTCTGGTCGGACACCGTGGGCCTGCGCCTCGACCACGAGCTCGACTTCGGCAACGGCACGGTCCAGCACCGCTACGACGCGCACGGCTCCGTCATCAAGGTCAACCACCACCCGACGCCGCTGCCCGAGCAGCCGCCGACCGGCTACGTCGGCCTGACGATCGCGGGCGCCGATGCACGCCGCTTCGAAGGCCGGCACCCGGACGGCGACGCCGTCCGCGTGGTGCCGAGCGGCACCGATGGCGTGGTGGGCATCGGCATCACGGTGCGCACGCCGGACACCGCGCGGCTGATGCGCTTCTACACCGAGGCGATGGGCTTCGAGCGCGTCGCCGACGACGTGGCGCGCTGCGGCGACACGCTGCTGTTCGTCACGCCCGGCCCGGGCGGCCGGCCCTGCAGCGATTTCGTCGGCCTGGCGTTCCGTTACCTCACCGTCCAGATCGACGATGCCGACCTGGCGATGCAGGAGATCGTCGCGCGCGGCGGAAGCGTGGCGCGCGACCCGGTCACCTTCGGCACGGTCGCGCGCTACGGTTTCGTCGAGGACCCCGACGGCAACTGGATCGAGATCTCCGCGCGCGGATCGCTCGGCGGTCACGTGCCGCCGGTCGATCGCTGAGTCCCCGGGGCCCACCGCATGGCGCATTACGTCGACGTGGAGGAAGCGATCGGGATGCCGGGCCTGCGCGTGGTGCTCACGCCCGGCGTGCCGGGCCCGTGGAGCGAGGCGGCCAAGGCGATCCTGCACGTCAAGCGGCTCGCGCACGTGAAGGTGCGGCAGGAACTGCTCGGCGCCAACCTGCCGCTGATCCGCTGGACCGCCCAGGCCACCGCGCCGGTCGCGGTGTGGAACGAGGAGCCGCCGCGTTCGACGTGGATCGAGCAGCTGCATCTGTTCGAGCGGCTGGCGCCGGAGCCGGCGCTGATCCCGCGCGACGTCGACGAGCGGATGCTGATGTTCGGCCTGGCCAACGAGATCTTCGGCGAGAACGGCTTCGTGTGGAACCGGCGGCACCTGATGGTGCGCGACTTCTCCGGCCCCGACCAGCCGCCGGAAATCCGCGAGAGCTTCGCGTTCCTCGGCCGCAAGTACGGCTACAGCGAGGCCGCTGCCGCCGCGGCGCCGGCCCGCTGCGCCGAGGTGCTGGGCCTGCTGGCCGCGCGCCTGGGCGCGCAGCGCGAGCGCGGCAGCCGCTACTGCGTGGGGCCCTCGCTCACCGCGCTGGACCTTTATGCCGCCTGTGCCTACGCGCTGGTCTCGCCATTGCCGCAGGACCTGTGCGCGATGACGCCGCTGTTCCGCGCCGTGTACACGACCGGCGACGCGGTGGTGAGGGCCGCCGCGGTGCCCCTGCTCGGCGAACACCGCGACTTCATCTACCGGCAGCACCTGGAGCTGCCGGTCGACCTCTGAGGCTCAGCCGACGGGGTCGATCGGCGTGGCGAGCGCGAAGCATCGCTCGATCGCCTCGGCGGCATCGAGGCACTGGTCCTCGCGGAAACGCCGGCCGGTCAGCAGCACGCCGATCGGCAGACCGGTGGCCTCGTCGCGGTCCGCCGGCACGCAGGCCGAGGGCAGGCCCATCAGGTTGGCCGGCAGCACCGGGCGGATCATCTCCGCGGTGTCGGCCGCGCCGGCGGGCGTGGCGCAGTCGAAGCCGGGCTCGAACGGCAGCTGCGACCAGGTCGGCGACAGCAGCAGCGGGTACTGCGCCATGAAGCGTGACCAGTCGCGCGCGATGCCGTCGCGGCGCATGAACAGTTCGGACACCGCCGCGGTGTCGGCCCACGGCGGCATGATGGCGCGCAGCATCTCCCAGAAGGCCGCGCCGTCGCGGCCCATCATCGGCAGCAGCTGCGGCGTCATCGCCTCGAAGTCGCCGAACAGCAGCTGCGCCCAGGCGGTGATCGCGTCCTCGTAGCGCGGCGGGCAGACCTCGGTCACTTCGTAGCCGGCATCGGCCAGCGCCGCGGCGGCGCGCCGTACCGCGGCCGCCACGCGCGGATCGGTGCGGCCGCCCGGCGGCTCGGGCAGCACCGCCACGCGCAGCGGCCCGGGCTCGGCGGGCCCGACCAGCGGCGCCGAGATCGACCAGGGGTCGCGCGGGTGGGCGCCCATCAGCGCCTGCAGCGCGGCGCGCACGTCGGCCACGCGGCGCGCCATCGGGCCTTGCACGTTCATCAGCTGCACCGCGAACAGGCGGTCTTCGGCCGGCACGAAGCCGGCGTCGGGCACGCGGCCCGCCGACGGCCGGATCGATGCGATGCCGCAGGCATTGGCCGGGTTGCGCAGCGAGCCGCCGATGTCGTTGCCCAGGCCGATCGCCGCCATGCCGGTGGCCAGCGCCACCGCGTCGCCGCCGCTCGAGCCGCCGGCGGTGCGCCCCGGGTTCCAGGGGTTGAGCGTGGCGCCGTGCAGGCTGCTGTCGGTGTGCACCCGCAGCGCCAGGTCGGGCAGGTTGGTGCGGGCGATCGGGATCGCGCCGGCCGCGCGCATGCGCTGCACCGTCGGCGCGTCCTCCGGCACCACCGCCTCGGCCAGCGCCTTGACGCCCCAGGGGGTGGGCAGGCCGGCCATGTCGATGTTCTCCTTCACGGTGATCGGCACGCCGTGCAGCGGGCCGAGCGCGGCGCCCGTGGCCACCTGGCGATCGGCGGCCACGGCGGCGGCCCGCGCGTCGTCGGCCAGCAGGCGGACCACCGCGTTGACGCGCGGGTTCACCGCGTCGATCCGCGCCAGGTGGGCCTCGATCACCTCGACGCAGGACACCTCGCGTCGCGCGATCAGTGCGGCCAGTTCGAGAGCGCTGTGTTGCCAGAGTGCTTGCATGGGGTCCGCCGGGGTGGGTTGAGTGGACGGGAAGGGTCAGTGTGCGATGCGTGGCGCACGACGGCAGTCGCGCGGGTGACGTGTGCGTCAGCTGCGTTTCGTGGCGATCAGGGACTGCACCGGCGGTGCCTTCAGGCGCGGCCGGTCGGCGTCAAGCGCGGTGAGCGGCAGCACTTCGCGCAGCGAGTCGCGGCTGCGCCGCGCGAGGTCCTGGTAGGTTTGCGTGCCTTCGAGCTTCCACGCGATCTCGGCGTCGCTCAGCAGCCGCTTCGGCCGGGCCGGCGTGCCGGCCACCAGGGTGCGCGGCGCCACCTGCATGCCGGCCGGGACGAAGGCACAGGCCGCCACGATGGCCTGCGCGCCGACCTCGGCCTCGTCCATCACCACCGCGTTCATGCCCACCAGCGCATCGCGCCGCACCACGCAGCCGTGCAGCACCGCACCGTGGCCGATGTGGCCGTTCTCCTCGACCACGGTGGCCTGATCCGGGAAGCCGTGCAGCACGCAGTTGTCCTGCACATTGGCGCCCGGCCCGATGACGATGCGCCCGAAGTCGCCCCGCAGGCAGGCGCAGGGGCCGATGTAGCAGTGCGCGCCGACGATCACGTCACCGATCAGCACCGCCGTCGGGTGGACGTAGGCGCTCGGGTCGACGACCGGCAGCACCCCGTCGATGGCGTAGCAGGGCATGGCGGCTCCGGGTAGGTAGTTGCAGGGATGGGCAGGGGCCCGCACCGGAACATATAGTCTACCGACTGGTCGGTCAATCATGCATTGCCCGAGTGATCACTGCAGACGCCCCGGCATTCCCGGGCAGACAAGGCAGCACCGATGTCCGACTCCCCCGTCCTCGTCGCGCAGACCGGCAGCGTGCGGACGCTGACGCTCCACCGTCCTGCCGCCTTGAACAGCTTCACCGGCGAGATGCTCGAGCGCCTGCGCGGCGAGCTGGACGCGGCGGCCGGCGACGCCGGCGTGCGCTGCGTCGTGCTGACCGGGGCCGGCCGCGCCTTCTGCGCTGGCCAGGACCTCGCCGATCCGGCCGTCTCGGTCGACCCGGCGCGCGGCGAACGCAAGGACCTGGGCGCCGTGATCGAGCGCTGGTACCGCCCGCTGGCGCTGCGCATTCGCTCGATGCCGGTGCCGGTGGTGGCCGCGGTCAACGGCGTGGCGGCCGGCGCCGGGGCCAACCTGGCGCTGAACTGCGACCTGGTGCTGGCGGCGCGCTCGGCGGTGCTGATCCAGGCCTTCACGAGGATCGGCCTGGTCCCGGACACCGGCGGCACCTGGCTGCTGCCGCGCCTGGCCGGCCGCGCGAAGGCGCTCGGCCTGGCCCTGCTGGGCGACAAGCTGCCGGCCGCCGAGGCCGAGCGGCTCGGCCTGATCTGGCAGTGCGTCGACGACGACACGCTGCCGGCCGCGGCCCAGGCCCTGGCCGAACGCCTGGCCGCGATGCCGACGCGTGCGCTGGTGGCCACGCGCGAGGCGATCGACGCCGCCCAGACGCTCGACTTCGACACCGCGCTGCAGCGCGAACAGCAGCTGCAGCGCGTGCACGGGCATGCGAACGACTACCTCGAGGGCGTGAGCGCCTTCCTCGGCAAGCGCGCGCCGCGCTACACCGACCGCTGAACACGCCGACCATCACGCCCCCCGGACCCGGAGCCCCGCCATGAACGACGAACCCGCTTCCGCGCAGCGCCTCGCCGAGCAGGTGCGCGACGGCCTGTGGGCCGGCGACCGCGCCTCGCAGGCCCTGGGCATGCAGGTCACGGAGATCGGTCCGGGCCGCGCCGTGCTGACGATGCGCGTGCGCGAGGACATGCTCAACGGCCACGGCATGTGCCACGGCGGCCTCATCGCGACGCTGGCCGACTCCGCCTTCGCCTTCGCCTGCAACGCCGGCAACGAGCTGACCGTGGCCTCGGGCTTCGCGATCGACTTCCTCGCCCCCGGGCAGCTCGGCGACCTGCTGGAGGCGCGCTGCACCCAGGTGTCGCGCGCCGGCCGCACCGGCGTCTACGACGCGACCGTCCACAACCAGCGCGGCGAATGCCTCGCGGTGTTCCGCGGCCGCTCCTATGCGATGCGCGGGAAGCCCGCGGTGGCGTCCGCCGTCCGCTGAACGAGGAGACCGTCATGCCCGTGAAACGCCCCGCCCCCGGCGACCTCGAGGCGATCGAGACCGCCAGCCGCGACGAGATCTCGGCGCTGCAGCTGCAGCGCCTGCGTGCGACCCTGCGCCACGCCTACGACCGGGTGCCGCACTACCGGCGCGCGTTCGACGCCCAGGGCGTGCACCCCGACGACCTGAAGCAGCTCGCCGACCTCTCCAGGTTTCCGTTCACCACCAAGAAGGATCTGCGCGACAACTACCCGTTCGGCATGTTCGCGGTGCCGCGCGAACAGGTGGCCCGCCTCCATGCGTCGTCCGGCACCACCGGCAAGCCGACGGTGGTGGGCTACACGCTGAAGGACATCGACACCTGGGCCGAGCTGGTGGCGCGCTCGATCCGCGCCTCCGGCGGGCGCCCGGGCGATCTCGTCCACGTGTCCTACGGCTACGGGCTGTTCACCGGCGGCCTCGGTGCGCACTACGGCGCCGAGCGGGTCGGCTGCACCGTCATCCCGATGTCGGGCGGCCAGACCGAGAAGCAGGTGCAGCTGCTGTGCGACTTCCGGCCCGACATCATCATGGTCACGCCCAGCTACATGCAGGTGATCATCGAGGAGTTCGTGCGCCAGGGTCTGGACCCGCGCGAGAGCTCGCTGAAGGTCGGCATCTTCGGCGCCGAACCCTGGACCGAGGCGATGCGCCAGGAGATCGAGGGCCGGGCCGGCCTGGACGCGGTCGACATCTACGGCCTGTCCGAGGTCATGGGTCCGGGCGTCGCCAACGAGTGCATCGAAGCCAAGGACGGCCCGGTGGTCTGGGAAGACCACTTCTACCCGGAGATCATCGACCCCGAGACCGGTGAGGTGCTGCCCGATGGCGCCGAGGGCGAGCTGGTCTTCACCTCGCTGACCAAGGAGGCGCTGCCCATCGTCCGCTACCGCACGCGCGACCTGACGCGGTTGCTGCCGCCGACGGCGCGGTCGTTCCGCCGCATGAGCAAGATCGTCGGCCGCAGCGACGACATGCTGATCATCCGCGGCGTCAACCTGTTCCCCACGCAGATCGAGGAGCTGGTGCTGCAGGAAGGCCCGCTGTCGGGGCAGTACCAGCTGGTGGTCACGCGCGAGGGCCTGCTCGACGCGGTGGAGGTGCGCTGCGAGGTGCAGCCGGCACATGCCGGGGCCGACCGTGCCGCCCTCGGTGCGCGGCTGCAGCAGCGCATCAAGACCTTGATCGGCGTGAGCACGACGGTCAGCGTCGGCCTGCCGGACACCATCGAGCGGACGCTGGTCGGCAAGGCCCGCCGCGTGATCGACAAGCGATCCCAGTGAGGAACCCGCACCATGTACACGCAAGCCATGGACAGCGCGCCGAGGGACGAGGGCGCGGCGCTCCGCTCGGGCGAGGAGGCGCGGCTGCAGCAGCGCTTCGACGAGCGCATCGACGCCGGCGAGTTCATCGAGGCCAAGGACTGGATGCCCGAGCACTACCGCCGCACGCTGGTGCGCCAGATCAGCCAGCACGCGCACTCCGAGATCGTCGGCATGCTGCCCGAGGGCAACTGGATCGGCCGCGCGCCCACGCTCAAGCGCAAGGCCATCCTGCTGGCCAAGGTGCAGGACGAGGGCGGCCACGGCCTCTACCTCTACGCCGCGGCCGAGACCCTGGGCACCTCGCGCGACCAGCTGCTCGACGCGCTGCACAGCGGCCAGGCCAAGTACAGCTCGATCTTCAACTACCCCACGCTGAGCTGGGCCGACGTGGGCACGATCGGCTGGCTGGTCGACGGCGCGGCGATCATGAACCAGGTGCCGATCTGCCGTTGCTCCTATGCGCCCTATGCGCGCGCGATGGTGCGCATCTGCCGCGAGGAGAGTTTCCACCAGCGGCAGGGCTACGAGGCGCTGCTGACGATGATGCAGCAGGGCACGGAGGCGCAACGGGCGATGGTGCAGGACGCGGTGGACCGCTGGTGGTGGCCGTCGATCATGATGTTCGGCCCGCCGGACGACCAGTCGCCGAACTCGGCGCAGTCGATGCGCTGGGGCATCAAGCGCGTCAGCAACGACGAGCTGCGGCAGAAGTTCATCGACGCCGCGGTGGAGCAGGCCCAGGTGCTGGGCGTCACGCTGCCCGATCCGGCGCTGCGCTGGAACGCCGAGCGCGAGCACTGGGACCACGGGCCGATCGACTGGAGCGAGTTCAGGCGCGTGCTCGCCGGCGACGGGCCCTGCAACCGCGAGCGCCTCGCCGCCCGCGTGCAGGCCTGGGAGGAGGGGGCCTGGGTGCGCGAGGCCGCGCTGGCGCATGCACGCAAGCAGGCACTGAAGGAGGAGGCCGCATGAGCACCGACACCGAATGGCCGCTGTGGGAAGTCTTCGTGCGCAGCAAGGCCGGCCTGGACCACAAGCACTGCGGCAGCCTGCACGCCACCGACGCGAAGATGGCGATCCAGCTCGCGCGCGACGTCTACACGCGCCGTCAGGAAGGGACCAGCCTCTGGGTGGTGCGCTCGGACCAGATCACCGCCAGCGACCCGGCCGACAAGGGCGCCTACTTCGACCCGATGGAGGACAAGGTCTACCGCCACCCGACCTTCTACGCGCTGCCGAAGTCGGTCGACCACATGTGAGGCCGGCATGACGCAATCGATCGAACTCCGGCGCGATCCCGCGGTGCAGTACCTGCTGCGCATCGCCGACACGACGCTGATCCTGGCGCAGCGGCTCGGCGAGTGGTGCGGCCATGCGCCCATCCTCGAGGAGGACATCGCGCTGACCAACATGGCGCTCGACCTGGTGGGACAGTCGCGTGCACTGCTCACGCGGGCCGGCGAGCTCGAGGGCCGTGGCCACGACGAGGACCAGCTCGCCTTCCTGCGCGACGAGCGCGACTACTTCAACCTCACGCTGGTGGAACTGCCGCGCGGCGACTTCGCGTTCACCGTGCTGCGCAACCTGTTCGTCGCCGGCTGGACGCGGCTGCTGTGGGAGCGGCTGTGCGAATCCGGCGATGTCGAGGTGGCCGCGATCGCCGGCAAGGCGGTCAAGGAGGTGCGCTACCACCAGCAGCACGCGATCGACTGGGTGGTGCGGCTCGCCGACGGCACCGACGCGTCGCGCCGCCGCATCGAGGCGGCGCTGGCACAGGCCTGGCGCTACACCCCCGAGCTGTTCGAGTCCGATGCGGTCGACGAACACGCCCACCGGGCCGGGCTCGGCCCGCGCCGCGCCGACCTGCGCGAGCCCTGGCTGGCCGAGATGGCGGCCGTGTTCGCCGAGGCCGGCCTCGCGCTGCCCGCGACCGGCGGCTACGCCAGCACCGGCAGCCGCGGCGTGCACAGCGAGCACATGGGCCGTCTGCTCGCCGAGATGCAGCACCTGCAGCGGGCCTACCCGGGAGGTGCGTGGTGAACGCGGTGACGGCGGTGCGCGAGGCGGTCGACCGTGACGATGCCGTGCGTTGCGAGCGGGCGTGGGCGGCACTGGACGAGGTGCTCGATCCCGAGGTGCCGGCGCTGTCGGTCTGCGACCTCGGCATCGTTCGGGCGGTCCGTGCCGAGGGCGCGGGCCTGGAGATCGTGCTGACGCCCACCTACTCGGGCTGTCCGGCCACCGAGGTGATCGAGCGGCAGGTGCGGGCGGCGATCGACGACGCCGGCCTGGGGCCGGCCCGCGTGACGCTGCAGCGCGCGCCGGCCTGGACCACCGACTGGATCAGCGAGGCCGGCCGCCGCAAGCTCGCCGCCTACGGCATCGCGCCGCCGGGGCCGCCCGTCCGACCGGACGGTGCGGCGCCGATCCGCTTCTTCGGCCGTGGCACCCCGGCGCCCCTGGCCTGCCCGCGCTGCGGCAGCCGCCTGACCGAGCGGCTGTCCGCCTTCGGGTCGACCGCCTGCAAGGCGCTGTACCGCTGCCTGAGCTGCCGCGAGCCGTTCGAGCACTTCAAGCCGCTCTGATCGCACCGCCCCATGAGCCTGCTTTTCCATCCGCTGCGCGTGCGTGCCATCGAGCCCGACACGGCCGAGGCCGTGGTGGTGACGTTCGACGTGCCGCCTGCGTTGCGCGAGGTGTTCGGCTTCACGCAGGGCCAGTACCTCACGCTGCGCAAGGAGATCGACGGCCAGGACCTGCGCCGCTCCTACTCCATCTGCGCCGGCGTCGACGACGGCCAATTGCGTGTGGGCGTGCGCAAGGTGCGCGGCGGCGTGTTCTCGAACTGGATCAACGAGCACCTGCGCACCGGCGACGTGATCCAGGTCATGGCGCCGCAGGGCCGCTTCTTCGTGCCGCTCGATCCGGCGTCGAAGCGCCACCACCTGGGCATCGCCGGCGGCAGCGGCATCACGCCCGTCCTGTCGATCATGAAGACGGTGCTGGCGCGCGAGCCGCACGGCCGCTTCACGCTGATCTACGGCAACCGCCTGCTGAGCTCGACGATGTTCAAGGAGGAGCTCGAGGACCTGAAGAACCGCTACCTGACGCGGCTGGTGCTGCACCATGTGTTCTCCGACGAACACACCGACGCGCCGCTGAACCGCGGCGTGATGAACCGCCACAAGATCGGCGAGTTCCTGTCCGCCCTGGTGCCGGCCGCCGGCATCGCCCACGCCTATGTCTGCGGCCCGTTCCAGATGAACGACGAGGCCGAGGCGGCGCTGCGGGCGGCCGGCGTGCCGGAGGACCGCATCCACATCGAACGCTTCGGCGTCGCGCAGCCGGCCGGCGGCACGGCCGACGCGGTGGTCCACGAGGCCCGGCCCGGCGACGCCGAGCAGGCGAAGGTCACGATCATCCGCGACGGCCTGCGGCGCGAGATCCCGTTCACCAAGGGACAACCCAGCCTGCTCGACGCGGCCTCGGCGGCCGGGCTCGAGGTGCCGTTCTCGTGCACGTCCGGCGTCTGCGGCACCTGCCGGGCGAAGCTGATCGAGGGGCGGGTCCGCATGGAGCGAAACTTCGCGCTGGACAGGAAGGAGGTGGCCGCCGGCTTCGTCCTCGCCTGCCAGGCGCACCCGCTGACCGACCGCGTGGTGCTCTCCTTCGACGAACGCTGAGACGAGGACAACCGATGGCCCGCGGCCGCCTGCCCGGATATGCAGACCAGCTCGACCTGATCCTGGAGCACGCGGCGCGCCTGTTCGCGCGCCGCGGCTACCCGGCCACCACGATGAACCAGGTGGCCGAGGCCTGCGGGGTCTCGAAGGCCACGCTGTACCACTACTACCGCGACAAGTACGCGCTGCTGGTCAGCATTGCCGAAGGGCATGTCTCGCGGCTGCAGGGGCTGGTCGAGGAGGTGGACGCCGACGCGACGCTGGCGCCCGAACCGCGGCTGCGCGAGTTGATCGCCCGCCTGGTGGGCGAGTACGCCGGGGCGCAGGACGCGCACCGCGTGCTCACCGAGGACGTGAAGTTCCTGGAAGAAGGCGACCGCGAACGCATCCTCGGCAAGGAGCGGCAGGTGGTGGCGTCGTTCGCCGCGGCGGTGGTGGCGTTGCGGCCGGACCTGAAGGAGGCCGCGATGGCCAAGCCCCTGACGATGCTGCTGTTCGGCATGGTGAACTGGATGTTCACCTGGGTGAAGCCCGAAGGCCCGCTCGACCATGCCGCGCTGGCGCCGATCGTGGCCGACCTCTTTCTCGGCGGGCTGCCGGCCGTGCAGGCGGCAGCCCTGCCGGCCGCCCCCGGCGCCTGAGCCGCGAGGGGCGCTCGTCGTGAACGCAGCGATCGCCCGACGCTCAAGCCGTGCGGCGCGTGGTCGACGGGCCGGCAGCGGCCGGGTCACCGGGCGACGCGGCGGATGGCGGCGGTGCGGCCTCGGCGGCGCCTGCCGCCGCGCCGGGAGGGTGCTGCGGCGCCAGCACCACGCGCTCGCGCGGCGTCCTGTCGAGCAGCAGGCGCGTCACGTCGGGCCGCGCGTAGTGGCCGGCCGGATCGGCCGCCGCCTTGGCCAGCGTGATCAGGCCCAGGTCGAGCTCGGCGTGGACGAGGCCCTCGGTGTGCTCCGGCAGCGGCTCGGTCAGCAGGCGGCCGTCGGGCGCGTAGATGCCCGCATAGCCCCCGCCTTCGAGCAGCAGCTGTCGCTTCGTCGGGTCGTCGCCGCACAGCAGCGCCACCATCTCCTTCGAGACCGTGGCGCAGGGAGCGATCACGAAGCACTGGCCTTCCACCGCGTAGATGCGACTGGCGGCGGTGTTCACCTCCGCGCCCAGCGCATGGGCCCCGCCGCGGTAGAGCGAGAAGCTGGGCCAGGCGGCGATGTGCACCTGCTCGTCCTGCGCGTACATCGCGTACTTCGACAGCGGTTGCAGGTGCTCCCAGCAGCACAGCGCGCCGATGCGGCCGAGCGCGGTGTCGTGAACGCCGAGGTCGCTGCCGTCGCCCTCGCCGAACACGGTGCGCTCCACGTGCGTGGGCTTGAGCTTGCGGCGCCGCGCCACCGTGCGGCCCTCGGCGTCGATGATCCACTGGCCCATGTAGAGGCTGCCGCCGGCCTTCTCGCTGTGGCCCATCACGACCATGATGGCGTGGTCGCGGGCTGCCTGGGCGATGCGATCGGCCTGCGGCGAACCGTCGACCAGCGAGTGGTCGTGGTAGCGCTGGATGAACTGCAGGGCCCAGGCCGGCGAATCGAGCCAGATGAACCACGGGTAGCCGGGCAGCCAGGTTTCCGGAAAGGCCACGAGCTGCGCGCCCTGCGCGGCGGCCTCGGCGATCAGGCCCACGGCCTTGTCGATCGACGCGTCGAGGTCCAGGAACACCGGCGCGGCCTGGACGGCGGCAGCGCGGAACTTGGGGTGCGAGACCGGCATGGCGAGACTCCTGTCGTGCAATGGCGTGGAGCATGCGACGAATCCGGCCCGGCGTCTTGCCTGGACGAGGCGCGGTACTTGACCGCAGCGCGCAGCGCGCGGGCTGGCCGCGTTGCGACCCGCGTTCACAGGCCCTGAGCTGCGGTCCCATGCCCACCCTGTTAACCACCGTCGGTGTCGAGCCCGCCCAGCGCCTGGCGTACTGGACCGACGGCGTCTGCGACACCTATGTGCAGCTGGACTGCGACGCGATCGGCGACGCCTCGCGGCTCGAAGGCGAGATCGCCGCCGACGCGCTGTCCACGCTGACGCTGTCGCGCGTGACGGCCAGCGCGCAGCGCGTGCGCCGCACGCCGGCCAAGATCGCGCGGGCGAGCGAGGACTACTTCCTCGTCAGCATCCAGACGCAGGGCTGCGGCGCGGTCGCGCAGGACGGACGCGTGGCCCACCTGTCGCCCGGCGACTTCGCCCTCTACGACAGCACGCGACCCTACGAGCTGCGTTTCGACGCGGCATTCCAGCAGTACGTGCTGATGCTGCCCGGCCCCACGCTGCGCACGGCCCTGACCAATACGCCGTCGCTCACCGCCTGCGCGGTCAGCGGCCGGCGCGGGGCCGGTCACCTGATGATCGGCATGATCGAGACGCTGTCGGCCGAGATCGCCACGCTGGCGCCCGAGTCGGCCGCGGCCGTGGCGGACAGCGTGACGCAGATCCTGATCGCCGGCCTGTCGACGTTGCCGGGCGCCCGGCCGCCGCCGGTGTCGCGGCTCGTCGCGCTGCACCGGCAGCAGGTGAAGGCGTTGGTGCGCGAGCGGCTGCGCGATCCGGATCTCACGGTGGCCCGCATCGCCGAGCGCCTCGGCGTGTCACCGAGCACCTTGCACCGGGCCTGGGCCGGCGAGGCCTGCTCGCTGGCCGACTGGATCCAGACCGAGCGCCTGGAGGCCGCGCGGCGCGACCTGTGCGCCGCGCAGCAGCGCCTGCGTCGCGTCAGCGAACTGGCGTACTCGTGGGGCTTCAAGGATGCCGCCCACTTCAGCCGCGCCTTCCGCCGGCGCTTCGGCTGTTCACCGCGGGAGCTGCGGGCCCGGATCGAAACCTGAGAGGCCGGACGTCTTGCGGCTGGCACGGCTGCGAGAGACCTTGCCGGCACACGCGCCACGGTGCTCCCCTAGAGTCTCCGCTGGTCTTTTCGGCCCGCCCGCGTCCGGACGCGCCGTCCCCTGCTCCCGCCCGATGAACGCTGCCGCGCCGCCGACCCCTTCTTCCTCCTCCTTGCCACCGCTCCCGCGCGGAGCGGTCGCCTGCCTGGCGCTGGCGGCCTTCGGCAGCGGCGTGTCGATGCGGGTGAACGATGCCCTGCTGCCGCGCCTGGCCGGCGAGTTCGCCCTCACGCTGGGCCAGGCCTCACAGGTCATCGCGCTGTTCGCGACAGCCTACGGGCTGGCCCAGCTGTTCTTCGGTCCGGTCGGTGATCGCTACGGCAAGTACCGCGTCATCGCCTGGGCCACCGCGGCCTGCGCCCTCACGTCGGTACTGTGCGGGCTGGCGACCGGCTTCGACGCGCTGCGCCTGGCGCGTGTGCTGGCCGGCGCCACCGCGGCGGCGGTGATCCCGTTGTCGATGGCGTGGATCGGCGACGTCGTCGACTACGAGCGCCGGCAGCCCGTCCTCGCGCGCTTCCTGATCGGCCAGATCTGTGGCCTGTCCGCCGGCGTCTGGCTGGGAGGCTTCGCGGCCGACCACCTCGGCTGGCGCGCGCCTTATTTCCTGCTCGCGGGCTTCTTCGCACTGGTGAGCGTCGCGCTGTTCGCGCTGAACCGGCGCCTGCCGGACGGCGCCCGCCCGGTGCGTGCGGCGAGTGACGGGTCGCCGTTGCGCCGCATCGCGACCGAGTTCGGCGGCGTGCTGGTGCGTCCCTGGGCTCGGATGATCCTCGGTCTGGTGTTTCTCGAGGGGCTGTTCCTGTTCGGGCCGTTCGCCTTCATCGCCTCGCACGTGCACGAGGCCTTCCAGCTCTCGCTGTCGGCCGCGGGCACGCTGGTGATGCTGTTCGGGCTGGGCGGCTTCGCCTTTGCCGTTTCGTCCGGCCCCCTGGTGCGGCGACTCGGCGAGGCCGGCCTGGCGCGCTGGGGCTCGCTGATGATGTGCGGGGCGCTTGTCGCGGTCGGCTTCGGGCCCGGCTGGGGCTGGGCGCTGGCCGGATGCTTCGTCGCCGGGCTGGGCTTCTACATGGTGCACAACACGCTGCAGGTGAATGCCACGCAGATGGCGCCTGACCGGCGCGGCGCGGCCGTCGCCGCCTTCGCCTCGTGCTTCTTCCTCGGGCAGTCGGCCGGCGTGGCGCTGGGCGGATGGCTGGTGGGGGTGATCGGTCCGCCGGGCTTCCTGGCGATCGGCGCGGTGGGTCTGCTGCTCATCGGACGGGCCTTCGCGACCGGTCTCGCGCTGCGGTCGCGGGCCGCGGCAGCCGTTGCCGTGTAGGACAACGCCGCTGACGGCTGCGCGCCTGTGCCGCGACCTCGCTGCAGTGGGTGGACAGTGCCGGCTGTCGAACGCAATACTGACCCGGTACCCAACCGGAGGAACGCCCACCATGTCCGCGAGCCTGTTCGATCTGCTGCACGAGAGCCATGAGATCCAGCGCCAGCTGTGCCGCCGGCTGACGGCGGCGCGCGCCTCCACGGCGCAGCGCGAGCAGGTCTTCCTGCAGCTCAAGGTGGAGCTCGAGGCGCATGCCGCCGCCGAGGAACGCTTCCTCTACGTGCCCTTGCTGATGACCGATCCGGGGCTGTCGTCGTCTCGGCATGCCCTGTCGGAGCACCACCAGATCGAGGAGCTGTGCGAGGAACTGAGCGTGTCCGACAAGCAGGGCGAAGCCTGGCTCGACACCGCCAGGCGGCTCGGCGAGAAGGTGCGCCACCACCTGAAGGAAGAGGAGCGCAAGTTCTTCAAGGTGGCCGGCCGCATCCTCGACACCGACAAGAAGGACAACCTGGGCCGGCGCTACCAGAAGGATCTGGTGCGCATGCGGAAGAAGTACGCCGCCGACTACCAGCGGGTGGGCGTCAGCCGCGCCGGCGAGGTGGTGGCCGCGCCGCGCTGAGCCGTCGGGCCTGTCAGGGCACCAGCGAGAGGAACAGGAAGGCCGCGAACAGCACCAGGTGCACGGCGCCCTGCATCACGTTGGTCCGGCCGGTGCCCAGCGTGATGGCGCCCACGATGAAGGTCAGCAGCAGCAGCACCAGGTCCTTGGCCGCCAGGCCCAGCACCAGCGGCAGGTCGAGCAGCACCGCGGCCACCACGACCACCGGGATGGTCAGGCCGATGCTGGCGAGTGCCGAGCCCAGCGCCAGGTTCATGCTGGTCTGCAGGCGGTCGGCGCGCGCCGCGCGCACGGCGGCCCAGGTCTCGGGCAGCAGCACCAGCAGCGCGATCGCGATGCCGATCACGGCCTTCGGCGCGCCCGCGGCCGCGACCGCCGCCTCGATGGTCGGCGACAGCTGCTTGGCCAGTCCCACCACCGACACCAGGCCGATCAGCAGCAGGCCGAAGCTGGCCCAGGCCTGGCCATTCGACGGCGGCTTGGCGTGGATGTCCTCGTCGTCGGCATTGGTCGGCGGCAGGAAGTAGTCGCGGTGGCGCACCGTCTGCACGAACACGAACACCGCCCACAGCGCCAGCGAGGAGACCGCGACGAAGGCGAGCTGCGAGACCGTATAGGTGCCGCCATCCGAACTGGTGGTGAAGGACGGCAGCACCAGCGACAGGCCGGCCATGGCCACCAGCGCCGCCAGCGCGGAGTTCGCGCCGTCGAGGTGGAAGGACTGCTCGTGGTGGTGCAGGCCGCCGACCAGCAGGCAGATGCCGACCACACCGGTGCAGATGATCATCACCGCCGAGAAGATGGTGTCGCGCGGCAGCTCGGCCTTGCCCTCGCCGCCGGCCAGCATCATGGAAACGATGAGCGCCACCTCGATCACCGTGATCGCGATCGCCAGCACCAGCGTGCCGAACGGCTCGCCCACGCGGTGCGCCACGACCTCGGCATGGTGGACCGCCGCGATCACGGCGCCGATCAGGGCGACGGCGCAGGCCGAGGCGATGGCGCCGTTCATCGGCAGGGCCAGCGAGGCCCCCAGCAGGGCAGCGGCGGCGAGCGGTAGGAGCAGGGCCCAACGGGGCATAGGGCGGTCCTTTCAGGGGCGCGAGCGGTGGAACGGCGCGGCGCGACACGATCGATCGCGCCGCCGGCGGCAAGCGCGAAGGATAGTCGGACGGGGCGCGCGGTGCGCCGGGGTGCGGGTCAGGCCGGGGCGTCGCCCGCCAGCACCGCCTGGTTGCGGCCGTTCGCCTTGGCCTGGTAGAGCGCCCGGTCGGCCCGGCGGATGAGCGTCTCGTGCGTGTCGTGCTCGCCGGGCACCAGCACCGCCACGCCGATGCTGGCGGTGACCACGCCGAACGGCGACAGCTCGTGGCGGTGCGCCAGCGCCTCGAGGGCCTGGCAGATGCCGCGCGACATGGCGAGCGCGCTGGCCTCGTCGGCCGCCACCGCCACCAGGGCGAACTCCTCGCCGCCGTAGCGCGCCACCAGGTCCCCGGCGCGGCGCACGTTGGCGCCGAGCACCTGCGCGATGGTGCGCAGGCAGTCGTCGCCGGCCTGGTGGCCGTAGCGGTCGTTGTAATGCTTGAACAGATCCACATCCAGCAGCGCCAGCGCCAGCGGCTGGCCGGTGACGCGGGCGTGGCGCCATTCGCCGGCGATGAACTCGTCGAAGCGCCGCCGGTTGGCGATGCCGGTCAGGCCATCGGTGGTGCTCAGCGTGCCCAGCTGGCTGTTGGACTCCTCCAGCTTCAGGGTGCGCTCGCGCACCTTGTCCTCCAGGCTGCGCGTCAGCGCACGCTGCTCGCTCAGCAGCGTGGCGAAGCCCATGCCGACGATGCTGAGCGTCAGGATGAACTCCTGGGTGCGCAGGATCAGTTCGTGCGGCGAGGCCTCGCCGAAGGGCTTGTGGCCGGTGGTCTGGGCCCAGGCGGCCGCCAGCGCGATGAGCGCGACCGCCGGCGCGGTCCAGCGCGTGCCGAAGCGGACTGCGATGTACAGCATCGGCGGCAGCAGCAGGTTCGGCGTCAGCGGCACGCCGCTCCAGCGCTCCGACTGCCCCGACAGGATCAGCCCGGCCAGCGCGCCGGTGAACAGCAGCACCGGTCCGTCCTGCCAGCGCAGCCGGATCGGCTCCGGCGCGGGCTGCGCCAGCGCCAGCAGCATCGGCGTGAAGATCAGCAGCCCCAGGCCGTCACCGAACCACCACAGCAGCACCAGCGTGGGATAGGGCGTCTTCACGCCGTCCATCGCCTGCAGCACCAGACTCGCCAGCAGCGCGGCGACGAGCGCGCAGAGCAGCGGGCCGATGACGACGAACTTGCCCAGGTCCTGGATCCGGTCCAACGCCGGCGACGTGCCTGCGCGGCGCAGCAGCAGGTAGGCCAGCGTCACTTCCGTGAGGTTGACGAGGCTCAGCAGCACCGCCTGCAGCGGCGGGAACACCGGCAGGTTGGCGAGCACGTCGGAGCTGAACGTCAGCAGGGCCAGCCAGCCGCCGCGCCGGCCGCGGAAGTGGAGCAGCGCTGCCAGCAGCACGGCGTTGGGCAGCCAGATCACCACCTCGTTCTCGGGCGACACGGCGCACAGGAAGGTCAGCTTGACGCTGGCGAAATGCAGCAAGGGCAGCAGCAGGTAGACCCACCACGCCGGCGGTCGGTCGGCCTGCGTATTCGGTTGCGGGGAGAGCATCGTCGGGGTCATCGAGCCGCTGCGTTCGGGAACAGGGATATCGGTCATTCGGGGGGAGCATCGCAGGCCTCGCGGCCCGACACGGCGGCCCGGTCGGGCCGGTCGTGAAGGATGCCCGATGTGGAGCGTCGATCAATGCGGCACCGGCACGGTTCGCAGCGTCGGCTGGCGCGCCAGCACGGCGTCGCGCGGGCCGGCATCGACCACGCGGCCAGCCACCATCAGCACGACGGTGTCGAAGCGATCGAGCAGGCTCAGGCGGTGGATCGACGCCACCAGGCAGGCCGCCGGGAAGGCCTGCGCGATGCGTTCGAGCACGCGCGCCTCGGTCGCGGCGTCGAGGGCGCTGGTGGGCTCGTCCAGCAACAGCAGCGAACTGCCTTGCGCGGCGAGCACGCCGCGCGCCAGGCAGAGGCGTTGCCGCTGGCCGCCCGAGAGGTTGAAGCCACGCTCGGACAGGGCCGTGTCCAGGCCGCCGCCGAGGGCGGCCAGGACCTCGTCGAAGCCGCTCACGTGCAGTGCGGCGTGCAGCTCGGCGTCGGCGCAGGCCCGGCCGAAGTCCAGGTTCTCGCGCACGCTCGCCTCGAACACCTCGATCTCCTGCGGGATCAGCGTGGCCAGTCGGCGCAGCCGCGGCCAGTCGGCCGGCCGGCCGTCGAACGCGAGGCGGCCGTTGTTCGGCGTGTAGAGCCCGGCCAGCACGCGCAGCAGCGTGCTCTTGCCGCCGCCGCTGGGGCCGACCAGTGCGACGCGCTGGCCGCGCCGCAGCGCCAGGCTCACCTCGCGCAGGCCCTGGACCGCGCGCTCGCCGCCGTCGGCGGCGGCGCCGCGCGCCGCGTAGTCCCAGGCCAGTCCGTCCACGCCCAGCCGCTGCCAGTCGGCGGCGGCGTCGATGCGCTCCTCGGCCGGGTCGGTGGCGCGCGACGGCGCGGCCTCGATCGGTGCGGCACTGCCGTAGTCGGCGTGCATGCGCGCGAAGGACTGGAAGTGGGCCGCCATCGAGCTCACCACGCCCGCCGCCTGCTGGGCGTACTGGTAGACCATGAACACCGCGCCCAGCATCACGGCCTGCGGCCCCGGCGTGCGCGACTGCAGTACGTAGACGGCGACCAGCGCCCAGGTCAGCGCCAGCCCCAGCACGTCGACCGCGCACCACTTGCCCTCGTTGAGCAGCACGCTGCGCCGCAGCGGTGCCGACACTGCCGCGAGGCGCCGCGCCAGCAGCGTGCGCGACGCGCCCGACAGCCGCAAGCCGATGACCGTCGACGCATGGGCCAGGAAGTCGAGCAGCGCCGCGACGTAGCGCCGGTCGGCATCGTTCTCGGCACGCGCCAGCTGCATCAGCGCGCGGTCGAAGCGCAGGATCACCAGGCCGATCAGCACGTAGCCCGCCAGCGCCAGCGCGCCGCTGCTGCGCGACAGCAGCGTCAGCGCCACCAGCGGCCCCACCAGGTTCACCGCGCTGGCGAGGTAGACGAACTGTGTCTGCGCGAAGTCCGACAGCGCGCGGCTCGCCTGGTGCACGCGGTGCTGCAGCTCGCCGGAGTGGTGGCCGTCATGCCAGGCCAGCGGGGCCGCGGCGATGCGCGCATAGAGCGCGTCGGCCAGCGTCTCGCGCACGCGCAGGCCGACGTTGCGCTCGAGGATGCGGCCGGGTCCGTGGGCCGCCCAAGACAGCAGGTAGAGGGCGGCGAGCGCCGCGATCCAGCGGCCGGCGCCGCGCAGGTCGCCGCCCTGCAGCGCATTGATCGCCAGGCCGGCCAGCCAGGGCAGGGCCAGCCGCAGGAGCTGCGAGGTCGTGAGCAGCAGTGCCGCGCCGAGCAGTTGCCCGCGTGCCCCCTCGGCATGGCGCCAGAGGGCCCGGTACAGCGTCACCGGCGCGCGGCCTGTGGCGGCGGTCATCGCCTCGCCTCGTCGGTCGCGGTCGGGCCTATTTCTTCGGCGACGGGAGTTCGTTCAGGGCGTCCCACTGGGACAGCGACAGGTCCAGTTCGGCCACGTCCGGCTTGCGCGGCTCCACGTTGCGCCGGCGCTCGCGGCCGCCGGGCGGCTCGGGCGATTCGGTGCGCCGCCGGTCGAGGCCGGTCCGGCGTTCGGTCGGGCTGGCGGTGTGCGGTGTGCGGGGCGGGTTCGCGCTGGGCATGGGGGTCTCGCGAGCTCGAGGAGGCGGATACGTGAGACAGGCAACCATACCCGATCCCCGGCGGTCCGCGCACGGCGCGCGTGCTGCGGGAAATGCCGAAATCGAGGCCCCGGCATTGCGGCAGATGCGGAACCCGAGCGGCGGCGTGCGCCCGCGCCGCCGCCAGTGCCGCTGGAAAACACGTTCGCAATCAAGGGCTTGGCGTCGCGCCCCGGCTTGGCCCTGCGATTGCTATAGCGCCTCCACGCACCGACCGAAGTGCGGCCGTGGCGGCCCCCGACGGCAAGGTCCATCGACAACGGAGACACGACATTCCATGGAAACCCAGATCCCCTACCTGACGAACGCGTGGTACGTGGCGGCGCTGTCCAGCGAGGTGGGAGCGCAGGCGCTGTTCCACCGCAAGATTCTCGACACCTCGGTGCTGATCTACCGCAAGCAGGACGGCGAGGCGGTGGCGCTGCACGACCGCTGCCCGCACCGTTTCGCGCCGCTGCACCTGGGCAAGCGCATCGGCGACGAGGTGGCGTGCCTGTACCACGCGCTGCAGTTCGACTGCAGCGGCCAGTGCACGAAGAACCCGCACGGCAACGGCCAGATCCCCAAGGCCGCGAAGGTGCGCAGCTTCCCGCTCGTCGAGCGCTATGGCTTCCTCTGGATCTGGATGGGCGAGGACGCGCCGGACGTGGCGCGGCTGCCCGACTTCGGCGAGCTCGACAACGGGCCGGAGACCGGCGTGGCGTACACCTACATGCACATGAAGGCGAACTACGAGCTGATCATCGACAACGTGATGGACCTGAGCCACATCGACCACGTGCACGGCGAGATCATCTCCACGCGCGGGCAGCTGTCGCCGCTGGTGCCGCAGATGCGCGAGGGCGAGCGGGCCATCTCCGCCCGCTGGGAATGGCAGCAGACGCCGGCGATGCTGATCTTCGCCAATTTCCTGCCCGAGCCCGCGGCCGGCGCGCGCCACTTCTTCGACATCACCTGGACGCCGCCCGCGAACATCCAGCTCTCGGTCGGCGCGACACAGGACGGCGGCGCGCTCGACCTGGCCGGCTGCATCGGCCAGTACGACCTGCACACCTGCACGCCGGAGACCGCGAACACCACGCACTACTGGTTCGCGACACGGCGCAACCACGTCGTCGAGGATGCCGACTACAACGCGATGAAGATCCAGGCCATGCATGCGGCCTTCGAGAACGAGGACGGGCCGATCATCGAGGCCGTGCACGACGAGATGGGCACCACCGACTTCTTCAGCCTGAACCCGGTGCTGATGACCAACGACGTGGCGCCGGTCAAGGTGCGGCGGCGCCTGCGGCAGCTGATCCAGGACGACCTGCGCGGCGCCTGAGGGCGGGCGCCACCGTGCGCCTCAGGACTCGCGCTTCTTGAGGCGGTATTCGACCTGGCCGCGCCGCAGGCGCAGCAGGCGCGCGGCCGCGGAGATGTTGCCGTCGCTACGCTCCATCGCGCGCTCGAACAGCAGCGACTCGATCTGCTCGAAGGACGGCAGGCGGGCCAGCAGGTCGTCGGCCAGCCGCTTGCACTGGTCGTTGGCCTCGCCGGCGCGCGGGACCAGTTCGCCGTGCGCACCCACGCTCAGCGAGCGCAGCTTGAGCTGCTCGCCGCCGGAGAACAGGTGCTGCACGTCGATCCGGCCGTCGTCGTCGGCCAGGATGACCGCGCGCTCGACCATGTTCTCGAGTTCGCGCACGTTGCCGGGCCAGTGGTAGTCCCACAGCGCGTCGTAGGCGCGCGTGGTCAGGCCGCTCACGCGCTTGCCGCAGCGCCGGTTGCAGCGCTCCAGGAACAGCGCGACGAGCAGCGGGATGTCCTCCAGGCGTTCGCGCAGCGGCGGGATGACGATCGGGAACACGTTGAGCCGGTAGAACAGGTCCTCGCGGAAGCGGCCGGCCTCGACCTCGTCTCGCAGGTCACGGTTGGACGCCGCGACCAGCCGCACGTCGACCTTGCGCACGCGCACGTCGCCCACGCGCTCGATCTCGCGCTCCTGCAGCACGCGCAGCAGCTTGCCCTGCGCCGGCAGCGGCAGGCTGCTGATCTCGTCGAGGAACAGCGTGCCCCCGTGGGCCCGTTCGAAGCGCCCGGGCCGCGAGTGGTCGGCGCCGGTGAAGGCACCCTTCTCGACGCCGAACAGCTCGGCCTCCACCAGGTCGGGCGGGATGGCGGCGCAGTTGATCGACACCAGGGGCTGCTCGTGCCGCCGGCTGACCGAATGCAGCGCCCGTGCGAAGCGTTCCTTGCCGACGCCGCTCTCGCCGCGGAACAGCACGGTGGAGTCGGTCACGCCGACGCGGCGGACGAGGTTGGCCACCGCGTTGAAGCCGGCCGAGGTGCCGACGAAGTCGTCGAACTCGCCCGGGGTGCAGGCCTTGACCGGCGCGCTGCGGGTCGGCCGGGCCTTCGGCGGCGTGCGCACGAAGGACTCGATCTTCAGGAAGTTGGTCTCGTGCTCGCTCAGGTCGTCCCAGGCGGCGAGCGGGCGACCGACGACGCGGCAGCGCTCGTGGCCCATCGCCACGCACTCTATCTCGCGCCACAGCACGGGCTGCCCGAGGATGGCGGTGCAGCAGCCGCTCGCATAGCCGACCATCATCCAGCAGGCCGGCTCGCCGAATACGCCGCAGTGCTTGAGGTGGGCCTCGGCCTCCCAGGAGGAGGTCCAGTAGTAGTCGCCCCAGAACTCGCCGCCTTCGAGGTCGAACTGCATCGCGTCGATCGGCTGGTTGCGCACGAAGCCCTCGATCTCGCGCAGGCGCGGGCCGAGCTCGAGCATGCGGTCGCGGTCGCTGCCGCACAGCGCGCGCAGGCGCTGGCCGTCCTCGAAGCCCTGCTGGTAGCCGAGCCGCGTGAACAGCTCGCGCGCCTTGCCGGTGCCCAGCTGCTCGATCAGCTCGCGCCGCAGCTCGGCGAACGACGACGCGTGCATCAGCAGCATCCGCTGCTCGAACAGCACGATGTGGCCGGCGTCGGGCGAGAAACGCAGGTGTTCGGTGAGCGTGCGGTCGTCCGATCGCTTGGCGCCGACCGTCGCGGACGGCGCCGCGTGGGAGGTGGGGGGCATGCTGTCTCCTCGGTCCGGTCGGGCCGGCCTGTTCTTCAAAAGCGGCAATCCGCGATTCCTCGTTGTCGCAAATGATGAATCTGCGGTCCCGGCACCGAACCTCGGGTTTCCACGAACTCATCGAAAAATCGCAGGTGAATCAAGGACTTGAGAGCCCGTGCCGGCATGGCACCGCGCTTGCAATTCTTCGTGTCCTGAACCGGCCGCAAGTGTCGGGCCGAGCATGGAGACCCGCAGTGACGAACGATGGATGGTTGGAGGTGACGGTGGCCGGGCGCGAGCCGGCGGCCGAAGGCGTGGCGAGCTTCGAACTGCGGCGCGCCGATGGGGCGCCGCTGCCGGCCTTCGACGCCGGGGCGCACATCGACGTGGAACTGCCGAACGGCATGGTGCGGCAGTACTCGCTGTGCAACGACCCGGCCGAGCGTGGGTACTACCGGATCGGCGTGCTGCTCGAGGCGGCGGGGCGCGGCGGATCGCGCAGCGCCCACGAGCAGCTGCTGCGCGGCAGCCGGCTGCGCATCAGCGCGCCGCGCAACCATTTCGCGCTGGTCCCGGCGCGCCACACGCTGCTGCTCGCGGGCGGCATCGGCGTCACGCCGATCCTGAGCATGGCCGAGCAGCTGGCGCATGCCGACGCGTCGTTCGAGCTGCACTATTGCAGCCGCTCGCCGGCGCGCACCGCCTTCGTGCCGCGGTTGCAGGCCGCGGCTTTCGCCGCGAGGGTGCACTTCCACTTCGACGACGGCGATGCCGCGCAGCGCTTCGATGCGCGCGCGGTGCTCGCGCAGGCGGTGGACACGACCCACCTCTACGTGTGCGGACCGAAGGGCTTCATGGACCACGTGATCCTGACCGCCCGCGCGCTGGGCTGGTCGGAGGGCAACATCCACTACGAGTACTTCGCGGGTGCCGCGGTCGACAGCTCGGCGGACCGCGGCTTCGAGGTGCAGATGGCCGGCAGCAGCCAGGTGGTGCCGGTCGCGCCCGGCCAGAGCGTGGTGCAGGCGCTCGCCGCCCGCGGCATCGACGTGCCGGTGTCCTGCGAGCAGGGCGTCTGCGGCACCTGCGTGATGCGTGTCGTGCAGGGCGAGCCCGAGCACCGCGACATGTACTTCAGCGCCGCGGAGCATGCCGCCAACGACCGCTTCACGCCGTGCTGCTCGCGCTCGAAGTCGGCGCGACTGGTGATTGATTTCTAGTGTTCCGGCACCCCCCTCAGGAGACAGAAAGATGGAGCAGAAGATCGAATTCAAGCAGTCCTACCTGACGAACGCGTGGTACGTGGCGGCGCTGTCCAGCGAGGTGGGAGCGCAGGCGCTGTTCCACCGCAAGATTCTCGACACCTCGGTGCTGATCTACCGCAAGCAGGACGGCGAGGCGGTGGCGCTGCACGACCGCTGCCCGCACCGTTTCGCGCCGCTGCACCTGGGCAAGCGCATCGGCGACGAGGTGGCGTGCCTGTACCACGCGCTGCAGTTCGACTGCAGCGGCCAGTGCACGAAGAACCCGCACGGCAACGGCCAGATCCCCAAGGCCGCGAAGGTGCGCAGCTTCCCGCTCGTCGAGCGCTATGGCTTCCTCTGGATCTGGATGGGCGAGGACGCGCCGGACGTGGCGCGGCTGCCCGACTTCGGCGAGCTCGACAACGGGCCGGAGACCGGCGTGGCGTACACCTACATGCACATGAAGGCGAACTACGAGCTGATCATCGACAACGTGATGGACCTGAGCCACGTCGACCACGTGCACGGCGAGATCATCACCACGCGCGGGCAGTTGTCGCCGCAGATTCCGAAGCTGCGCGAGGACACCGAGTCGGTCGCGGCGCGCTGGGAATGGCAGCAGACGCCGCCGCTGCTGATCCTGGCGAACTTCCTGCCCGAACCGAAGACGCAGGCCCGGCATTTCATCGAGGTGAGCTGGAGCCCGCCGGCCAACATCCAGCTCTCGGTCGGCGCGACGCAGAACGACGGTGCGCTCGACCTGGTCAACTGCATCGGCCAGTACGACCTGCACACCTGCACGCCCGAGTCGGCCGGGACCACCCACTACTTCTTCGCCACGCGGCGCAACCACGTGGTCGACGACGCGGGCTACAACGCGGCCAAGATCCAGGCCATGCATACCGCCTTCGAGACCGAGGACGGCCCGATCATCCAGGCCATCCACAACGAGATGGACACCACCGACTTCTTCGGCCTGAACCCGGTGCTGATGACGAACGACGTCGCGCCGGTGAAGGTGCGCCGCCTGCTGCAGCGGCTGATCGAGCAGGAGGCCGGCGCGCGCTGACGCCGACCGCGGCCGTGGCTCAGCGCGTGCCCTGCCGCAGCCGCCAGCTGCCGGGCGGCAGGCCGAAGTGGCGCTTGAAGGCGCGGCTGAAGGCGGCCTCCGACTCGTAGCCCACCTGGTCGGCAATGGTCTTCAGCGGCTGGTCGCCGGTCTTCAGGTGCTGGGCGGCGAGCTGCAGCCGCCAGTGCGCCAGGTACTGCATCGGCGGCTGGTCGAGGTAGCGCCGGAAGCGTTCGGCCAGCACGGTGCGCGACACGCCGACCTCGCGCGCCAGTCGCTCCACGCTCCAGTCCTGCAGCGGGGCATCGTGCAGCAGCTTCAGGGCCGAGCCGGTCACCGGATCCCTGCAGGCGGCGAACCAGCCGTTCTCGTCGTCCGACAGGCCCTGCATGTGCTTGCGCAGGATCTCCACGAACATCAGCTCGGTCAGCCGCGGCAGCATGCTGCGCGAGCCGGGCGTGGTCCGGCTGGCCTCGGCGGCGGTGTGGCGGATCGTGCTGCCCAGCCAGTGGTCGCCCGGCGTGGCGTCGGGGCTCACGTGCAGCAGGGTCGGCAGATGCCGCAGGATGGGACGGAACAGCAGTTCGTCGCACTGCAGGAAGCCGCAGATGATGTGCGTGACGGCACCGCCGCCGCCGTGCTCGACCTGCGGCATGTCCTGCCAGGGTTGGCAGGGCAGCAGCTGACCGACCTGCACCGGCGCGGTCTCCTCGCGGCCTTCGAGACGGTGGCTGTCGCCGTACGGCAGCAGCACGGCATCGCCCTCGTGCAGCCACACCGGCTCGCGGTCGGGTAGCGCCAGCCGGCAGCTGCCGGTGGCGATGACGTGGAAGGGAATGATGTGCTCGGTGCGGAACGGCAGCACCCGCGCCAGCTGCGCCGACCCGGGCGTGAGCACCGCCCAGGGCTCGCGGAACGCGGCGCGGAACAGCACCATGCCGACCAGGTGCATGCTGCCGAGCAGGTCCGACAGCAGGTCGGGCGAGCGCGGCGGCGGCGGCGTTTCGGACAAGACTTGCGGCATTTCGGACATGGCCTCCACGGGGCGCTCCACCTAAGCTGACGTCATCAAGGATGCAGCAAGGAGGCTGTCAATGGCAACGGAATCGAGAGATCTGGTGGTGGTGATCACGCATGGCATCGACCACGAACTGTCCTCGGCGGGCATGGTCATCGCGCTCGGCGGGATGACGGCCGGGCTGAAGGTGTCGATCTTCCTCACCAGCTCGGGCGTCGACATCGTGCGGCGCGGCGCGTCGGACACGACCCATGTGAAGCCGCTGGAGCCGCTGGCGGACATGCTGCGCGATTTCGTCGCGCGGGGCGGCACGCTGTGGGCCTGCACGCCGTGCGTGAAGAGCCGCGGCTATGCGCAGGAGAACCTGATCGAGGGCGTGGTGATCGCCGGCTCCAGCGTGATGCACGAGCTGATCAAGCGTGGCGCGGCCACGCTGAGTTTCTGAGCGGTGCACAGGAGGCGAACGTCGTGATGCTGCTGTACCGGGAAGTCAGCTGGTGGTACTGGGTCGCGACGGCGGTGCTGCTGTTGGCCGGGCTCGCGGGGTGGCACGGGGGTTTCCATGCGGCCATCGCGTTGAGCGCACTGCAGGTGCTGCACTTCCGTCTTCGCGAGGGCCGCCTTGCGGCCTTCCCGGTGCAGGTGCGGCTGGCCTTCACCGGCCTGCTGCTGCTGGCCGCGTGGCCGCCGCTGGGCTGGCTGTACTGGGTGCCCGCCCTCGGCACGACGGCCCAGGTGCTGTTCGGCTACTGCCTGCTGGCCCGCGGCCTGTCGCTGCTGCCCTGGAACCGCCGCGAGCCGCTGTCCTGGCGGCTGCTCTGGCGCACCCTCACGGCGCCGCCGGTGCGCGGCAGCATCCTGCAGGGCCTGCCGGCGACGCCGTAGCCGACCGGCGGGGCGGCGTCAGGCAGGAGGCAGGATGCCGCGCGCCATGAAGTCGCGCAGCCAGTGGCAGAACATGTCCTCGCTGTCGCACACCTCGTGGAAGCCGGCCTGGCGCAGCTTGATCGCGCTGACGAAGGCGGGCGGCGGCGGCTCGGTCGCGCCATGGGCGAAACAGAAGTCCGCGTAGTGGTGCGACTCGCCGAGCAGCGCCGGCAGCGCCACCGGCCGCAGGCCGTGCTTCGCCACGATGCGGTCCCACACCGCGGCGTGTGCGGGCAGGAACTGCCCCAGCGCGCGCGGCCGGTCCGGTCCGGGCTCGACGCCCAGCGTCGCGGCCATCGCCGGCCACACGTTGCGCCACTCGAAGACATCGCCGTTGGTCACGTTGAAATGCTGGCCCACCGCCTTCGGGCTGGTGGTGGCCCACACGAAGACGTTGGCGAGCAGGCGCGCGTCGACCGCTTCCCACACATAGGGCACGCCGCCGGGGAAGCCGAACGGTTCGCCGAGTTCGCGGCAGATGGCGGCGTAGGCGCCGATCACCGGCGCGAGGTTCATCGCCACGCCGTAGGCGGCGCCGATGATGAGCTGCGGGCGCAAGATGGTGAAGTCGAACTCCCGCGCCGCCGCCAGTTCCTTCAGGTAGTCCTCCTGCAGCCAATAGAAATTGGCGTGCGCGTCGCGCGGCGCACGCTCGCGCGCCGGGATCGGCATCGGGTGCAGGTGGATGCCGTAGGCCTTGGTGCCCTGCAGCAGGCTCACGTGGCGCAGGCCGCTGCCCGCACTGGTGAGCGGAGCCAGGCAGTTCTGCAGCATCGCCAGATTGGTCTCCATCTGGTCGCGCTCGCTCCAGCCTGCAATCAGGCCGGGTTTCTCGAACAGCGCGGCATAGACGACGTGGGTGATGCCGCTCAGTGCGCCGAGCGCGGCGCGGCTGGCCGCCGCGTCGCGCAGGTCGACCGCGAGGTGGGTATAGGGCCGCTCGTGCGTCAGCTCGGGCCGCCGCCGCGACAACGCCACCACTTCCCAGCCGCTGGCGAGGAAGGCGTCGACCGCGGCCGCGCCGACCACGCCGCTGGCGCCGGCGATCAGAACCTTGTTGGGCATCTCATGTCTCCGCGTCTTGTCGTTCTCGAAGGGGCGCCGATCGCCCGAACTGGGCCCGCGTGGCGGTGCTGTTCAGGGGATCGATCCTGCGCGAATCGAACTACAGTGCAGTCACTTCGGCGACAAACCGACCGCACGATTGGGCGGACCCAGGAACCCGTCACCTGCGCCGAAAGAACCCGTCGCCTCGTGCTGCTCAGCGCGATGTGCGTTCGGTAGATGAGCCCGCGGCCCTGGTCCTCCAGTCTGCCTGCGGGCTTTTTCTTTGGCCGCGCCGCCGTGGGAGGCGCCGACCGGCTCAGGTCAGATCCGGGCCCACAGCGCCTCGGACACCTGCAGCGCGCGTTCACGCTCGACGCCGCCGCCCAGCGCCAGCTGGTGCGAGCGTTCGAACAGCACGTTCTCGGCCAGCTCGCACAGCACCGGCATCATGCTGCGCGCCACCAGCCGCAGGTCGTCGGTCGCCAGTGCGCGCAGCGCGCCGCTCAGCTCGGCCGCGGCGGCGCGGTACTCCCCGGCGTGCATGCCCATCTGCTTGTTCTCGAGGACACGCATCAGGCACAGCGAGGTGCGCAGCGTCTCGTCCTGCAGGCCGGTGATCGTCAAGGCGGGGGGCAAGGCAGTTCCTTTCGGGAGCGTCACCATGAGCGGTGAGTCCGCTGACTTATCGGCTGGAAGGGGCGGGGCCTTGAGGGCGATCGCGGCCCGGCGCCGGCCTGCCGCCGCTCCCGTCGGTTGAACTCCGGCGCGCGAACGCCATCTCTCCCTGAACAACTCGTGCAGAAGGGCTCGCCATGGGCGATATCTGGCTGTGGATCCTGAGCGTCGCGCTCATCGTGGCGGGGCTGGCCGGCACGGTGTTGCCGGCCCTGCCCGGCACGCTGCTGGTCCTGGCCGGCATCCTGCTCGGTGCCTGGATCGACGACTTCGCGCGTGTCGGCTGGGGCAGCCTCGCCGCCGTCGGCGTGCTGGCGGTGCTGGCCTGGGCCGCGGACTTCGTGGCCGGTCTGCTGGGTGCGCGCCGGGCCGGCGCCAGCCGCGAGGCGATCCTCGGTGCGGCGCTCGGCACCGTGGCCGGGATCTTCATGGGACTGGTCGGCGTGCTCTTCATGCCGCTGGTCGGCGCTGCCGTCGGCGAGTACGTGGCGCGCCGCGACGAGCAGCGCGCGGTGCGGGTGGGCTTCGCCACCTGGCTGGGCGTCATGGCGGGGCTGGTCGCGAAGATCGCGATCTCGTTCATGATGATCGGCATCTTCGTGGTGGCCTTGCTGGTCTGACGTCCGTCTGCGGCACCCTTCGGCGCAGTGCACTGCGCGTGGGCGGGGCATTGTCAGGACCGTGTCATCCGATGCCCCGAAGGTCGCTGCATGCCGCGGTGCATGCCCGGCGCTCCGATCGGCGCAGACTGGACCCCATGGACAAGCACTTCCTCACCCCGCTCTTTTCGCCCGAATCCATCATCGTGCTGGCCGGGGCGCCCGACGACCCGGCCGGCCAGACGCCTCAGGCCCGGGTGCTGCACCAGGCCCTGCGGGCACAGCCCTATGCCGGCGCGCTGCAGTTCCTGGACATCCATGCGACCGGCACGCTGGCCGAGCTGGCGCAGACCCGGGCCGACCTGGCCATCATCGCGCTGCCGCCGCAGCAGGTGGCCTCCGCACTGGAGGTCGCAGGAAGGCTGGCCTGTCGCTCGGCGCTGGTGGTTTCCAGCGGCATCGGCGCCGAGGCCGCGGCGACCCTGAAGAAGATCGCGCAGCGCGAGGGCATCCATCTGCTGGGACCCAACGGGCTGGGGTTCCAGCGCCCCGCGCTGCAGCTCAACGCCAGCGCGGCCGGGCCGCTGGCCAAGCCCGGTTCACTGGCGCTGGTGTCGCAGTCGGGGGCGCTCACGGCCTCGGTGCTCGACTGGGCCAGCACCAACGCGGTGGGTTTCTCCAGCGTCGTGTCGCTCGGGCCCAACACCTCGGTGGATATCGCCCAGGCGCTGGACTACCTGGCCAACGACGCGCAGACGCACAGCATCGTCGTCTACGTCGAGGGCATCTCGAGCGCGCGCCATTTCATGAGCGCGCTGCGCTCGGCCGCCAAGGCCAAGCCGGTGGTGGTGCTGAAGGCCGGCCGCAAGCCGGCCGGCAACGAGGCCGCGCAGACCCACAGCGGCGCGATCGTCGGCAGCGACGACGTGTTCGACGCCGCGCTGCGCCGTGCCGGCGCGGTGCGGGTGCGCTCCTTCGTCGAGCTGTTCTCGGCCGCGAAATGCCTGGCCTCGCGCTACCGCCCGGTGGGTCGGCGCCTCGCGATCGTGACCAACGGCGGCGGGCCCGGCGTGCTGGCGGCGGACTGGGTCAACGAGCTGTTCCTGCACCTGGGCCGGCTGTCGGCGGAGTCGGTCGCTGCACTGGCGCCGCAGCTGCCGCCGCTGGCCTCGTTGTCGGACCTGATCGATCTGTCGGAAGACGCCGGTCCCGAGCACTACCGCGCCGCCATCGATGCCGCCGGCAACGACGCGCAGATCGACGGTGTGCTGACCGTCTACTCGCCCAAGGTCGGCGTCGATGCGGCAGCCATCGCGGGCGCGCTGGTGGAGGTCAAGCACACGATGGGCAAGCCGCTGCTGTCGTGCTGGATGGGCGATGCGTCGGTGGGCGCGGCGCGCGAGCTGCTGAACGAGGCCGGCATCCCCGGCTTCCGCACGCCGGAGGCGGCGGTCGGCGCCTTCGGCAATATCGCGTCGTTCTACCAGAACCAGCTGCTGCTGCAGCAGACGCCGTCGCCGCTGTCCACGCTGGCCAAGCCCGACATCGAGGCGGCGCGGCTGGTGATCGAGAGCGTGCTGGCCGAGCGCCGCAAGGTGCTGACGGAGATGGAGTCGAAGACGCTGCTGTCGTCGTTCCACATCCCGGTCACCAACACCATCCTCGCGCGCAGCGCCAACGAGGCGATGATGATCGCCACCCAGCTGGGCTTCCCGGTTGCGCTGAAGATCGATTCGTCCGACATCAGCCACAAGTCCGACGTGGAGGGTGTGGCGCTCAACATCATGAACGGCGCGAGCGCGCGCGACACCTATACCGACATGGTGGAGCGGGTGGCGCGGCTGCAACCGGGCGCCCGGATCAACGGCGTGACGGTGCAGAAGATGGCGCGTGCCCGGCGCGGCCGCGAGATCTACATCGGCCTGGTGACCGACGACCCGTTCGGTCCGGTCATCGTGTTCGGCGCCGGCGGCACGATGATCGAGCTGATCAACGACCGTGCGATGGAGCTGCCGCCGCTGAACCGCTTCCTGGCGCGCCGGCTGATCGAGCGCTCGCGCGTCGCCGAGACGCTGGGCGAATGGCGCGGCGCCAGCGCGGTGAACCTCGACGCGCTGGAGCAGGTGCTGCTGCGCGTGTCAGAGATGGTGTGCGAGCTGCCGCAGCTGCGCGAGATGGACATCAACCCCATCATCGTCGACGAATCCGGCGCGGTGGCGGTGGATGCGCGCATCGTCATCGACAGCGCGCCGCAGGCGGCGGGTGGCCGCACCAACCCGTACTCGCACCTCTCCATCCTGCCTTATCCGACACGCTACGAGCAGGTCTGGCCGCTGCGCGGCGGCGGCGAGTACACGGTGCGCCCGATCCGGCCGAACGACGCGCGGATGCTGCAGGACCTGGTGCTGCACCTGTCGCCCGAAAGCCGCTACTTCCGCTTCGTGTCCTCGCTGACCGAGCTGTCGCCTTCGATGCTGGCGCGCTTCACGCTGATCGACTACGACCGCGAGATGGCGCTGGTGGCGGTGGTCAAGGAGCGCAACGCGGGGGCGGACGGCGAGATGGCCGAGACCGAGCGCATCGTCGGCGTGTCGCGCTACATCACCAACCCCGATCACTCGACCTGCGAGTTCTCGCTGGTGGTGGCCGACGACTTCAACGGCCGCGGCATCGGCTCGCGCCTGATGGAAAGCATCATGGACGTGGCGCGCGAGAAGGGCCTGAGCGAGATCGACGGGCTGGTGCTCGCCAACAACGCCGACATGCTCAAGCTCATGCGCTCGCTGGGTTTCGCGGTCAAGCGCTTCGCCGACGACCCGGACTTCATGCTGGTGACCCACACGCTGTAGATCGGCCCGGCTCCGCTGCGTCAGGCGGTGCGGCGCCGGAACTTCCGGTGACGCACCTGCGTCCACCTCACAATGGTGTGGCGCGTGCCGCACGGATCGCAGGAGGTGGGCAGCATGATGAACAACAGGCTGATCTACGGCGTGGCCGGGCTGGCGTTCGCGATCGCCGTCGGCACCTTGCTGTACTGGCGCCAGCGCACGCCGGAGCCACCCCAGGCCGTGCCGACGTCGCCGGTCGCCGAGGTGGCGCCGCCGCCTGCGGCGGCCTCGGTACCGGCCGAGCCCGCCATCCGGCACCCGATCGATGCGCAGGGCAGCGATGCGGCGGCCGGCGCGTCGGCCCCGGCGACGCCGGAGCGCGCCGACGCCGCGATCCGCTCGGCGCTGGTCGAACTGCTCGGGCAGCCGGCGGTACTCAAGTTCCTGCAGGTCGACGGCTTCGCGCGCCGCGTCGTCGCGACCGTGGACAACCTGGCCCGGCCGCATGCGGCGCCGCGGCTGTGGCCCGTCAACCCGAGCGCGGGGCGCTTCACGGTCGAGCCCGGCGCGGGCGGCGGCAGCGTGATCGCTGCGGCCAACGGCGCGCGCTATGCGGCCTTCACGGCCTTCGTCGAGTCGGTGGACACCGCTCGCGCGGTTGCGCTGTACGTGCGGCTGTATCCGCTGTTCCAGCAGGCCTACCAGGAACTGGGCTATCCGCGCGGCTACTTCAACGACCGGATGGTCGACGTCATCGACCACTTGCTGCAGACGCCGGAGCCGGCGGGCCCGCTGGCGGTCGTGCTGACCGAGGTGAAGGGGCCCGTCCAGCCCGCGCGCCCGTGGGTGCGCTACGAGTTCGCCGACCCGGCGTTGGAGGCGCGGTCGGCGGGGCAGAAGATGCTGCTGCGCCTGGCACCGCAGCAGCGGCAGAGCCTGAAGGCGAAGCTGGCGGAGATTCGCGCGCAGATCACGCAGGCGCCGGGGATGCGATGAGCTTGTGTGGCGTTTGAGGTTGCTGGGCTGAGCGGGAGCCGTGCCGGGCCGCTGTGTTGCGTTCATGTCCCCCGAGCCCGCCCTCCGGCCGGGCTCTCCTCCTCTACTTCACTCCACACAGCGGCCCGTCACGGCGCTTCGATACACCGCGGTGTGCCGGGGTTGTAAAGCCTTCGCGTGTCGCGGTGGTGCGTGCGACCCGGGCGTCGGGTGAATGGCGAAGTGAGGTAGAGGAGGAGGGGTCGGCCGGCAGGCCGACGCCGGGGGACACGAACGGAGCCGTTCACCCGATGGCCTGGTCAGCAGCGCGCGGGCCAGGCTCAGCGCATCGCCGCCGCCTCTTCACCGTTGGCGAGATGCCGGCGCATCAGTTGTTGAGCCTGCTCGGCATCGCCCGCGCGCAGCGCGGCCATCAGTTGGCGGTGTTCGTTCAACGACGCCTCCAGCCGGCCCTGCTTGAACAATGAGTGGTGGCGGTTGAGCTTCATCACCTTGCGCAGGTCGGCGACCATCTGCACGCGCCAGCGGTTGTCGGCCAGCTCCAGCAGACGCAGGTGGAAGCGCTCGTTGGCGGCGAAGAAGCGGTCGCGGTCGCCGAGGTTGCGTTCGAGCTGTTCGTGCAGGGTCTCCAGTTCGGCCAGCTGCTCGGGCGTGAGCCGGCTGGCGGCGGCGGCGGCGGCATCGCTCTCCAGCAGCGCGAGCAGGTGGAACACCTCGGTCAGGTCGCGCGCCGAGACCTCGGTGACGTAGGCGCCGCGGCGCAGCTTCATCGTCACCAGGCCCTCCGCGGCCAGCACCTTCAGCGCTTCGCGCAGCGGCGTGCGGCTGATGCCGTACTCGACCGCCAGCGCCTTCTCGTCGATCCAGCTGCCCGGCGCGAGCCGGTGCGACAGGATGCGCGTGCGCAGCGCCTCGGCCACCTGCTCGTACAGCGCGCGATCGGGCAGCGCGCCGGCCGCGGAGTCGGCAGGCGTGCGGTCGAGGGCGGTGCTGGCGAGCGTGAGGGGGGGTTCGGACATGGGTCCCGGCGGCAGTCGTCTTGGTGCAGCGCACACAAGACGTGTTTGTAATTCAGTTTTGAATTATGATCGCGCCTCAGTTCGCCGTCCAGCCCGGATTTCCGGAGCCTGGCGCGCGCCTCGTGTCATGCCGCGGCGCCTTGCACACCGTTCACCGCAGGAAAGATTCGCCATGTCCGATCGCCCCGTACTTTCGCCCGAGGCCCTGGCGGCCTGGCACAAGGCCGCCGCGAAGTCGGCCCCCGGCGGCGACGTGTCGGCGCTGAACTGGGTCACGCCCGAAGGCATCACCGTGAAGCCGCTGTACACCGCGGCCGACCTGCAGGGCCTGCCGCACACCGACACGCTGCCCGGCTTCGCACCCTACCTGCGCGGTCCGCAGGCCACGATGTACGCGGTGCGGCCGTGGACCATCCGCCAGTACGCCGGCTTCTCGACCGCCGAGGAATCGAACGCCTTCTACCGCAAGGCGCTGGCTGCCGGCGGGCAGGGCGTGAGCGTGGCCTTCGACCTGGCCACCCACCGCGGCTACGACAGCGACCACCCGCGCGTGACCGGCGACGTCGGCAAGGCCGGCGTGGCGATCGACAGCGTGGAGGACATGAAGATCCTGTTCGACGGCATCCCGCTCGACAAGGTGTCGGTGTCGATGACGATGAACGGCGCGGTGCTGCCGGTGCTGGCCGGCTACATCGTCGCGGCCGAGGAGCAGGGCGTGCGCCAGGACCAGCTGAGCGGGACCATCCAGAACGACATCCTCAAGGAGTTCATGGTCCGCAACACCTATATCTTCCCGCCCGAGCCGAGCATGCGGGCCATCGGCGACATCATCGAGTACACGGCACAGCACATGCCGAAGTTCAACTCGATCTCGATCTCCGGCTACCACATGCAGGAGGCCGGCGCGAACCAGGCGCTGGAGCTGGCCTTCACGCTGGCCGACGGCAAGGAGTACGTGCGCACCGCGCTCGCCAAGGGCCTGAACGTCGACGAGTTCGCCGGCCGCCTGAGCTTCTTCTGGGCGATCGGCATGAACTTCTATCTCGAGATCGCCAAGATGCGCGCCGCGCGCATGCTGTGGTGGAAGATCATGCAGGAGTTCGAGCCCAAGAACCCGAAGAGCCTGATGCTGCGCACCCACTCGCAGACCTCGGGCTGGAGCCTGACCGAGCAGGACCCGTACAACAACGTGGTGCGCACCACCATCGAAGCGATGGCGGCGGTGTTCGGCGGCACGCAGTCGCTGCACACCAATGCGCTCGACGAAGCGATCGCGCTGCCCACCGAGTTCAGCTCGCGCATCGCGCGCAACACCCAGCTGATCATCCAGGAAGAGACGCACATCACCAACGTGGTCGACCCCTGGGCCGGCAGCTACATGATGGAGAAGCTCACCCAAGACATGGCCGACGCCGCCTGGGCCATCATCGAGGAGGTCGAGGCGATGGGCGGCATGACCAAGGCGGTGGACTCCGGCTGGGCCAAGCTCAAGATCGAGGCCAGCGCGGCCGAGAAGCAGGCCCGCATCGACTCCGGCAAGGACGTGATCGTCGGCGTCAACAAGTACAAGCTCGACAAGGAAGACGCGGTCGATTTCCTCGATATCGACAACGTGAAGGTGCGCGATAGCCAGATCGAGCGGCTCAAGGCGATCCGTGCGCGCCGCGACGCACCCGCGGTGCAGGCGGCGCTGGACGCGCTGACACAATGCGCCGAATCCGGCCAGGGCAACCTGCTCGACCTGAGCGTGAAGGCGATCCGCCTGCGCGCCACGGTCGGCGAGGTGTCCTCGGCGCTCGAGAAGGTCTGGGGGCGCCACCGCGCCGATACGCAGAAGGTGACCGGCGTGTACGCAGCTGCCTACGACTCGGCCGAAGGCTGGGAACAACTCAAGACCGAGATCGCGGCCTTCGCCGACGACCACGGTCGCCGGCCACGCGTGATGATCGCCAAGCTCGGCCAGGACGGCCACGACCGCGGCGCCAAGGTGGTGGCCACCGCCTTCGCCGACCTCGGCTACGACGTCGACATGGGGCCGCTGTTCCAGACGCCCGACGAATGCGCGCGCCAGGCGATCGAGAACGACGTGCACGCGATCGGCGTGTCCACGCTCGCCGCCGGCCACAAGACGCTGGTGCCGGCCATCGTGGCCGAACTGAAGAAGCAGGGCGCCGACGACATCATCGTGTTCGTCGGCGGCGTGATCCCGCGCCAGGACTACGAGTTCCTCTACGAGGCCGGCGTCAAGGGCATCTACGGCCCCGGCACGCCGATCCCGGCCTCGGCGAAGGACGTGCTCGAGCAGATCAAGAAGGCCATCGCCGCGAACTGAGCCGATGGCTGCCGTCCCTGACCAGGCGCTGATCGACGGCGTGCTCGGCCCGGCCGGGCCGGTGCAGCGCCGCGCCATCGCCAAGACCATCACGCTGCTCGAGTCGACGCGCGAGGAGCATCGCGCGCGCGCCGACGAACTGATCAACACCCTGCTGCCGCACAGCGGCCGCTCGCTGCGGCTGGGCATCTCCGGCGTGCCCGGGGTCGGCAAGTCCACCTTCATCGAGAGCCTGGGGCTGTTCCTGGTGGAGCGCGGCCACCGCGTCGCGGTGCTGGCGGTGGACCCGTCGTCCAGCGTTTCGGGCGGCTCCATCCTGGGCGACAAGACGCGCATGGAGCGGCTGTCGGTCGACGAGCGCGCCTACATCCGCCCCAGCCCGGCCTCGGGCACGCTGGGCGGCGTGGCCGAGAAGACGCGCGAGTCGATGCTGGTGGCCGAGGCGGCGGGCTACGACGTGGTGATCGTCGAGACCGTCGGCGTCGGCCAGAGCGAGATCGCAGTGGCCGGCATGACCGACATGTTCGTGCTGCTGCAGTTGCCCAATGCCGGCGACGATCTGCAGGCCATCAAGAAGGGCGTGATGGAGCTGGCCGACCTGGTGGTGATCAACAAGGCCGACCTCGACGAGGCCGCCGCCACGCGGGCGCGTGCGCAGATCACCTCGGCGCTGCGGCTGCTGGGGCAGCACGGCAACCCGATGACGGCCCACCACGATGCGCAGCTGTGGCATCCGCAGGTGCTGCAGCTCAGCGCGCTGAAGGGCGCGGGCCTGCCCGAGTTCTGGGCCACCGTGGAGCGCTTTCGCGAGCTGCAGACGCAGAGCGGCCGGCTCGCGTCGCGCCGTCACCAGCAGGACCAGGCCTGGATGTGGGAGCGCATCGAGGCCGGGCTGAAGGCGCGCTTTCGCGGCCACCCTGCCGTGCGCGAGGCGCTCTCCGCCACCAGCGCCGACGTGCGCGCCGGCCGGCTGGCGGCCTCGGTGGCGGCGCGCCGCCTGCTCGACCTTGCCGACTGATCCACACACCGACTTCCGCCCCGTTCCGTCCCACCCGACACATCCATCCAGGCCGAGAGGACCATCCCCATGCACGACATCATCGAAGAGCTCAAGCGGCGACGCGAGCGGGCCCGCCTGGGCGGCGGCGAGAAGCGCATCGAGGCGCAGCACGGCAAGGGCAAGCTCACCGCGCGCGAGCGCCTCGAGCTGCTGCTCGATGCCGGCACCTTCGAGGAGTGGGACATGTTCGTCGAGCACCGCTGCGCCGACTTCGGCATGGCCGACAACAAGATCCCCGGCGACGGCGTCGTGACCGGCTACGGCATGATCAACGGCCGCCTGGTGTTCGTCTTCAGCCAGGACTTCACCGTGTTCGGCGGCGCGCTCAGCGAGGCCCACGCCGAGAAGATCTGCAAGGTGATGGACCAGGCGATGAAGGTCGGTGCGCCGGTCATCGGCCTCAATGATTCCGGCGGCGCGCGCATCCAGGAGGGCGTGGCCTCGCTGGGCGGCTATGCCGAGGTGTTCCAGCGCAATGTGATGGCCTCGGGCGTGGTGCCGCAGATCAGCCTGATCATGGGGCCGTCGGCCGGTGGTGCCGTCTATTCGCCGGCGATGACCGACTTCATCTTCATGGTGAAGGACAGCAGCTACATGTTCGTCACCGGGCCCGAAGTGGTGAAGACGGTGACCCACGAGGAAGTGACCGCCGAGGAGCTGGGCGGCGCGACCACGCACACCACCAAGAGCGGTGTCGCCGACATGGCGTTCGAGAACGACGTCGAGGCCATCCTGATGCTGCGGCGCTTCTACAACTACCTGCCGCTGAACAACCGCGAGAAGGCGCCGGTGCGCCTGGGCGGCGACCCGGCCGAGCGGCTGGACTATTCGCTCGACACGCTGGTGCCGGACAACGCCAACAAGCCCTACGACATGCGGGAGCTGATCCTGAAGGTGGCCGACGACGGCGACTTCTTCGAACTGCAGCCCGAGTACGCGAAGAACATCCTGATCGGCTTCGCGCGCATGGAGGGGCAGACGGTCGGCATCGTCGCCAACCAGCCGCTGGTGCTGGCCGGCTGCCTGGACATCAAGAGCAGCATCAAGGCGGCGCGCTTCGTGCGCTTCTGCGACGCCTTCAACATCCCGGTGGTGACCTTCGTCGACGTGCCGGGCTTCATGCCGGGCACCAGCCAGGAGTACGGCGGCATCATCAAGCACGGCGCGAAGCTGCTCTACGCCTATGCCGAGTGCACCGTGCCGAAGGTGACGGTGATCACGCGCAAGGCCTACGGCGGCGCCTACGATGTGATGGCCTCCAAGCACCTGCGCGGCGACGTGAACTTCGCCTGGCCCAACGCCGAGATCGCGGTGATGGGCGCGAAGGGCGCGGTGGAGATCATCTTCCGCGAGGACAAGGGCGATCCGGTCAAGCTGGCCGCGCGCGAGGCCGAGTACAAGCAGCGCTTCGCCAACCCCTTCGTGGCTGGTGCGCGCGGCTACATCGACGACGTGATCCAGCCGCACGAGACGCGCAAGCGCATCTGCCGTTCGCTGGTGATGCTGCGCGACAAGAAGCTCGAGAACCCGTGGCGCAAGCACGGCAACATTCCTCTTTGACGCGGCGAGGGAACGAGACATGTTCACCAAGATCCTCATTGCCAACCGCGGCGAGATCGCCTGCCGGGTCATCAAGACGGCCAAGAAGCTCGGCATCGCGACGGTCGCGGTCTATTCCGAGGCCGACCGCGACGCGCGGCACGTGGAGCTGGCCGACGAGTCGGTGCTGCTCGGGCCGGCGCCGAGCCGCGAGTCCTACCTGGTGGCCGACAAGATCATCGCCGCCGCGAAGCAGACCGGCGCGCAGGCCATCCACCCCGGCTACGGCTTCCTGTCGGAGAACGAGGACTTCGCGCGCCGCGTCGAGGAGGAGGGCCTGGTCTTCATCGGACCCAAGCACTACAGCATCGCGGCGATGGGCGACAAGATCGCCTCGAAGAAGCTCGCCAACGAGGCGAAGGTCAACACCATCCCGGGCTGGAACGACGCGATCGAATCCGCCGAGCGCGCCGTGGAGATCGCCCAGGGCATCGGCTACCCGGTGATGATCAAGGCCAGCGCCGGCGGTGGCGGCAAGGGCCTGCGCGTGGCGTTCAACGACAAGGAGGCCTTCGACGGTTTCAGCTCCTGCCGCAACGAGGCGAAGAACAGCTTCGGCGACGACCGCGTCTTCATCGAGAAGTTCGTCGAGCAGCCGCGCCACATCGAGATCCAGGTGCTGGGCGACGCCCACGGCAACGTGGTCTACCTGCATGAGCGCGAGTGCTCGATCCAGCGCCGTCACCAGAAGGTGATCGAGGAGGCGCCGTCGCCGTTCATCAGCGACGCCACGCGCAAGGCGATGGGCGAGCAGGCCGTGGCGCTGGCCAAGGCCGTGAAGTACCAGAGCGCCGGCACGGTGGAGTTCGTGGTCGGCAAGGACCAGGGCTTCTACTTCCTCGAGATGAACACGCGGCTGCAGGTCGAGCACCCGGTCACCGAGTGCATCACCGGCGTGGACCTGGTCGAGCTGATGATTCGCGTGGCCGCCGGCGAGAAGCTGCCGTTCGCGCAGGCCGACATCCGGCGCACCGGTTGGGCGATGGAGTGCCGCATCAACGCCGAGGATCCGTACCGCAACTTCCTGCCGTCGACCGGGCGCCTGGTGCGCTACCAGCCGCCGGTGCAGACGATGGAAGCCGCGCTGCCGATGCCCTGGGACGGCGGCGTGCGGGTCGATACCGGCGTCTACGAGGGCGGCGAGATCCCGATGTACTACGACTCGATGATCGCCAAGCTCATCGTGCACGGGACGGACCGGCTCGACGCGATCGCCAAGATGCGCGAGGCGCTCAATGCCTTCGTGATCCGCGGCATCAGCAGCAACATCCCGTTCCAGGCGGCGCTGCTGGCGCACCCCGATTTCGTCTCGGGCGACTTCAACACCGGCTTCATCGCCGAGCACTTCCCGAAGGGCTTCAAGGCCTCGGATGTGGTGCACGAGGACCCGGACTTCGTGGTCGCGCTGGCTGCGGCGGTGAACCGCAAGTTCCTGGCGCGCTCGGCGGCCATCACCGGGCAGCTGCCGGGGCACGGCCTGCGCATCGGCGACGACTACGTGGTCGTGCTGCGCGGCGAGCAGGGGGCATCCACCCACCGGCCGGTGCAGGTGCACGTCAACGGGTCGGTGGTGGTCACGCTGGACGACAAGTGCTACGAATTCCAGAGCGACTGGCGCTACGGCGAGGTGCGCATCGGCGGCTCCTGCAACGGCCGTCCGTTCACGGCCCAGGTCGAGCGGCGCGGCCTGGACCTGCGCGTCAACCACAACGGCCTGTGCGTCGACGCGCTGGTGCTGTCGCCGAGCGCCGCCGAGCTGCAGAAGCTGATGCCCTACAAGGCGCCGCCCGACACCAGCAAGTTCCTGCTCGCGCCGATGCCCGGGCTGCTGGCCGACGTGGTGGTGAAGCCCGGCCAGGCGGTGGTGGCCGGCGAGAAGCTGGCCGTGGTGGAGGCGATGAAGATGGAGAACATCCTGATCGCCGCGCAGGACGGCACGGTGGCCGAGGTGCTGGCCGGCAAGGGCGAGAGCCTGTCGGTCGACCAGCCGATCATCCGCTTCGCCTGAGGGGTTCCGCGATGAGCAGCAGCAAACCCTTCCGCATTCTCGGCCTGCAGCAGATCGCCATCGGCGGGCCGGACAAGCAGCGCCTGCGTGCGCTGTGGGTCGACATGCTGGGGCTGTCGGTCACCGGGCACTTCGTCTCCGAGCGCGAGAACGTCGACGAGGACATCTGCGCGATGGGCCGCGGTGCCCATGCGGTGGAGGTCGACCTGATGCAGCCGGTCGATCCCGACAAGAAGCCGGCCGTGCACGCCACGCCGCTGAACCACGTGGGCCTGTGGGTCGACGACCTGCCGAAGGCGGTGCAGTGGATGAGCGAGAACGGGGTGCGCTTCGCGCCCGGCGGCATCCGCAAGGGCGCGGCCGGTCACGACATCTGCTTCATCCACCCCAAGGGCAACGACGAGTTCCCGGTCGGTGGCGAAGGCGTGCTGATCGAGCTGGTGCAGGCGCCGCCGGACGTGGTGGCTGCGCTGCGCTGAGCTGAGTTTTTGGCCCCGGTATCCGTGCTGACCCGAAGTCCCGGCGGTGCAACTTGTTAGACTTGTGTCACTCGGGGGGTGTTGTCGGAGCCGTGCCACCGGCCGCGTCTCCCGAGCGGGCAGTACAGGTCGGGGAGGCCGGTGAGCGGAGGACGCGCCGACCCCTGGCCGCTGTGGCGGCCGTCCTGGCGCAGCGCGTGGCGCGCCGGGTGGCGAGGCGGACGTCGGCACGGCAGCAACTAGACAACAAGAGCTCGCAGTGATCTCAGGCAACTACCCCGACAGTGTCGAGCGGAGCAGCGAACTACTCAGGCTCGCGCTCCCGCAGATGGCCAAGCATTCGGTCGCCCTGCACCCCATCAACTACGCGGTCTGGTACGAGTATGTGTCGGGCCGCAGCGGCGACCTGAAGGCCGAGATCGAGCGACTCACCGCCGACGGGCGGGCCCTGACCGAGGCCGACGTCGCCCGGCTGTTCAAGGCCTATGTCGCGCCGGTCGGGCTCGAGACCTCGGAGCGGGTGGCCGAGAACGCCCGCCGCATCCTGCGCAGCATGGAGCAGGATGCGCTGGAAGCGACCGACCGCACCTCGGCCTTCGACCAGTCGCTGTCGCAGTGGCAGGCCGAACTCGATCGCGAGGCGAACGGCGGCGCGGTGTTGCAGGGGGTGGTGGCCAGCACGCGCGAGATGTCGGAGGCGATGCGCCAGCTGCAGAGTCGGCTGGACGTGAACCAGCGCGAGATCGCGCAGCTGCGGGCCGAGGTGGCTGCCGCCCGCAGCGAGGCGCAGACCGACAGCCTGACCGGCCTGCACAACCGCCGCTCCTTCGAGCAGCACATCGCCAAGTTCCTGGCCGACCGCGAGGCGGCGATGTCGCTGGTGCTGGTCGACATCGACCACTTCAAGCTGGTCAACGACACCCACGGCCACCTGTTCGGCGACCAGGTGCTGATGGCGGTGGCGCGGGTGCTGAAGGAGAGCGTGCGCAACGACGACCTGGCCGCCCGCATCGGCGGCGAGGAGTTCGCGCTGCTGCTGCCGTCGACGCCGCTCAAGGGCGCGGTCGAGCTGGCCGAGCGAATCCGCACCTCGATCGCCAACAGCCGCATCCGCCGCCGCAACAGCGAGCAGCAGGTCGGGCAGATCACGGTGTCGCTCGGCGTCGCCGACCTGTGGCCCAGCGACAACGGCGAGAGCTGGTTCTCGCGGGCCGACGAGGCGCTCTACGCCTCCAAGCGCGAGGGCCGCAACCGTGTCACGGCGCCGTCGCTGCTGGCACGGCATGCCGTGACCGGCGGCGTCAACCGGTCCTAGAGAAAGCGCTCCAGCAGCTTCTTCGAGCGCCGGTCCAGCGCCAGGCGGTCGCGCACCAGGAACTGGATGCCGTGGCTGTCGACGATCAGCAGCGCGCCGTGGCCGAGCCGGCGGATGTCTTCTTCGCCCTTGAGCACGAAGCTCGTGCTGCCGCGGTCGGTCTCGACCGTCCAGTGGCTGGGCGTCGAGAAGGTCGACACGGCGCTGATCTGCAGGATGGTCGGCATGAACTCGCGGCTGGCGAGCTCCGCCTCCAGCAGCGCACGCGGGGCCGGTGGCAGGGCGCTCAGGCGCTCGATCCAGTGCAGCTCGCGCCCGTCGGCCCCGACGATCGACACGCCTTCGTCGGGCGCGGCGATCGGGAAGGCACGCACCGGCACCACGCCGTCGTGCGCCACGCCGTCCGCCGCCGTGAGGACCAGGCGGCCGAAGGCATTGCGCTCGAGCCGCAGCCCGCTGTCGTCATCCATCGCGGTCGTGGCGTTCATGCGAGTTCGGTCGGGTGGGCCGACGGCGACAGCGTCGACGGCGAAGGGTGCTCCAGCGCCGCCTCGCCGTCGTCGCCTTCGACGCGGCGCAGCTGCGCCTCGTAGAGCCGCCAGTAGGCGCCGCGCTGCGCCATCAGCGCGTCGTGCGGGCCCACCTCGACGATGCGGCCGCGGTCCATGACGACCAGCCGGTCGGCCTTGCGCAGCGTCGAGAGGCGGTGCGCGATCGCGATGGTGGTACGGCCCTGCACCAGGTTGTCGAGCGCCTTCTGGATCTCCTTCTCGGTCTCGGTATCGACCGAGGAAGTGGCCTCGTCGAGGATCAGGATGCGCGGATCGATCAGCAGCGCGCGCGCGATGCTGATGCGCTGGCGCTCGCCGCCCGACAGGCCCTGGCCGCGCTCGCCGACCAGCGAGTCGTAGCCCTGCGGCAGCCGCAGGATGAACTCGTGCGCGTGCGCGGCCCGCGCCGCGGCCACGATCTCGGCACGTGTGGCGCCCGGCTTGCCGTAGGCGATGTTCTCGGCGATCGTGCCGAAGAACAGGAAGGGCTCCTGCAGCACCAGGCCGATGTGGCGGCGGTAGTCGGCCACGCCGAAGCGACGGATGTCGATGCCATCGACCTTGATCGCGCCGTCGGTCACGTCGTAGAAGCGGCAGATCAGGTTGACCAGCGTGCTCTTGCCAGAGCCGCTGTGGCCGACCAGGCCGATCATCTCGCCCGGTCGGATGTCGAGCTGCAGCCCGCGGATCACGGTGCGCGAGCCGTAGCGGAAGCCGATGTCGGCCAGCTCGATGCGGCCCTGGAGCCTGTCGATGCGCTGTGGCTGGGCGGGCTCGGGCACGTTCGACACATGATCGAGGATGTCGAAGATGCGCTTGGCGCCGGCGGCCGCCTTCTGCGTGACCGAGACGATGCGGCTCATCGAGTCCAGCCGGCCGTAGAAGCGGCCGATGTAGGCGATGAAGGCGGTCAGCACGCCGACCGTGATCTCGTTCTTGCTGACCTGCCAGATGCCGAAGGCCCACACCACCAGCAGGCCCACCTCGGTCAGCAGCGACACGGTCGGCGAGAACAGGCTCCAGGTCTTGTTGAGCCGGTCGTTGACCGCGAGGTTGTGCCGGTTCGCGTCGCGGAAGCGGTCGGCCTCGCGCTGCTCCTGGGCGAAGGCCTTGACCACGCGGATGCCCGGGATCGTGTCGGCCAGCACATTGGTCACTTCGGACCACACGCGGTCGATCTTCTCGAAGCCGGTGCGCAGGCGGTCGCGCACCAGGTGGATCATCCAGGCGATGAAGGGCAGCGGCAGCAGGGTCACCAGCGCCAGCCAGGGGTTGATCGAGGCCAGGATCACCGCGGTCATCCCGATCATCAGCACGTCGGTCGCGAAATCCAGCGCGTGCAGCGACAGGAAGACGCAGATGCGGTCGGTCTCGGAGCCGATGCGCGCCATCAGGTCGCCGGTGCGCTTGCCACCGAAGTAGTCGAGCGAAAGCCGCAGCAGGTGCTCGAAGGTGGTGGTGCGCAGATCAGCGCCGATGCGCTCGGACACCAGCGCCAGCAGGTAGGTGCGGGCCCAGCTCAGGCCCCAGGCTGCCAGCGCGGCCGCCAGCAGGCCGCCCAGCAGCATCAGCACCAGTTTCGGGTCGATCTGCTGGCCGTTCTGGAACGGGATCAGCACCTCGTCCATCAGCGGGATCGTCAGGTAGGGCGGCACCAGCGTCGCCGCGGTCGAGGCCAGCGTCAGCCCGAAGCCGATCGCCAGCTCCTTGCGGTAGGGCCGGGCGAAGCGCCACAGCCGCAGCAGCACCCAGGTCGAGGGCGGGGTGTTCAGCTCCCGGGCGCACAGCGGGCAGTCGTCGCTGTCGGGCGGCAGCGGCGCCTGGCAGCTGGGGCAGAGCGTGCCGTCGTCGCCGGGCGACTCGCCGGTGCGCAGGCGGGTCTGTTGCAATTCGAACAGTTTCAGCAGGCGCAGCGCCTGCACGTTGTGACGCAGCGTGAAGCGCCAGCCGGCGCGCCGGGTGGCGGGATCGTGCAGCTCCAGGCTGCCGACCCCGGCGTGGTCGGTGTGGCGCAGCGTCAGGTCGCTGTCCAGCGGCCAGGCCTGCCAGGCGGTGGCGCCCGGTTCGCGGGCCAGCAGCCGCCGGTCGGTGAGCGCCAGCAGCCCGGCGCCGAAATGCAGGCGTGCGTCCAGGTCAACCTCCAGCGTCGCCAGCACGTTCTCTTCCGGTGCGAGCTGCGACTGGAGCGCGATGCGTGCGGGGGAGGCCCCGTCCGCTGGGACGCCGACTGGATGGTGATGATGCATTCTGATTTGTTCTCGAAGACCCACAAGGCGGCCCTCAATCCCTCGGAAGGGCCCGAGATTCTGACCGATGCCGGGTTGGCGTGCCGCATGGAATGCGGCCCGGAGCGTGGTGCCAAGGAGCCGGTCGGGCGCACAATCGTGCGTCGGTCCTGGGCTGCCCGGGCGCCTCGTCCCCGCCGAAAATGAGCAAGAAAAACGACCTGCAACTGCTCCGCATCAATTACCTGCGCGGCCCCAACATCTGGACCTATCGGCCGGTGCTGGAAACCTGGCTCGACCTCGGCGAGCTCGAAGACCACCCCTCCCATCTGTTGCCCGGCTTCAACGAGCGCCTGTGCGCGCTGCTGCCGGCGCTCGAGGAGCACCACTGCGGCGTGGGCGAGCGGGGCGGGTTCCTGCAGCGCCTGCGGGAGGGCACCTGGTGCGGCCACGTGTTGGAGCACGTGGTCATCGAGCTCCTCAACCTGGCGGGCATGCCCACCGGTTTCGGCCAGACCCGCAGCACGTCGCAGCGGGGCGTCTACCGCATGGTGTTTCGTGCCCGCGAGGAGCAGGTCGCGCGCACGGCGCTGGCCGACGGCCACCGGCTGCTGATGGCCGCCATCAACGATGAGGCCTTCGATGTCGCTGCGGCCGTGGCCCGCGTGCGCGAGCAGGTCGACGACACCTATTTCGGGCCCAGCACCGCCGCCATCGTCGGCGCCGCCACCGAACGTGGCATCCCGCACATCCGCCTCAATGACGGCAACCTGGTGCAGCTCGGCCACGGTGCCCGCCAGCGCCGCATCTGGACCGCCGAGACCGACCGCACCAGCGCCATCGCCGAGGGCATCGCGGGCGACAAGGACCTGACCAAGCGCCTGCTCAAGTCCTGCGGCGTGCCGGTGCCGGAGGGGGAGGTCGTCGACAGCGTCGAGGCCGCCTGGGAGGCGGCGCAGGACATCGGCCTGCCGGTGGCACTGAAGCCGACCGACGGCAACCACGGCCGCGGTGTCACGCTGGACCTGACCAGCCGCGAGGATATCGAGGCCGCGTATGCCTATGCCGACCTGCACGGCAGCGAGGTCATGGTCGAGCGCCACGTGCCAGGCCAGGAGCACCGCCTGCTGGTGGTGGGCGGTCGGGTGGTGGCCGCAGCGCGCGGCGAGACCGCCTGGGTCACCGGCGACGGCCGTTCCACGGTGAGTGAGCTGGTCGACGCCCAGATCAACACCGACCCGCGGCGCGGCGAGACCGAGGACTTCCCGCTCGGCCTGATCGAGACCGACAAGGACGGCGCGGTGCTGTCCGACCTGCAGCGCCAGGGGCTCGCGCCCGATGCGGTGCCGGCCAGCGGCCGCCGCGTGCTGATCCAGCGCAACGGCAATGTCGCGATCGACTGCAGCGACCAGGTCCACCCCGAGGTCGACCACATCGTGTCGCTCGCCGCGCGCGTGGTGGGCCTGGACATCGCCGGCGTCGACGTGGTGGCCGAGGACATCTCGCGCCCGCTGGCCGAGCAGGGCGGCGCGATCGTCGAGGTCAACGCCGGCCCCGGGCTGCTGATGCACCTGCGGCCGGCCGAGGGCATGCCGCGGCCGGTGGGCCAGGCCATCATCGACCACCTGTTCGCCGAGACGGAAAGCGGACGCATTCCCATCGTCGGCGTGGCCGGTACCCGCGGCACCCACACCATCGCCCGGCTGGTGGCCTGGCTGGTGCACCTGAGCGGCCGCCACGTCGGGCTGGCCTGCCGCGACGGCCTGTTCCTCGGCGGACGCCGGATCGAGCACGGCGACTGCGCGCACTGGGAGGCCGGCCACCGGCTGCTGATCAACCGGCAGGTCGAGGTGGCGGTGGTGGAGAACGGCGCCGAGGCCATCCTGCGCGACGGCCTCGCCTACGACCGCTGCCAGGTTGGCGTCGTCACCGACCTCGACGGCGCCGCGGCCCTGGCGGCGTTCGACATTCGCGAATCCGACCAGATGCTCAAGGTGCTGCGCACCCAGGTCGACGTGGTGCTGCCGGACGGCGTGGCGGTGCTCAATGCCGACGACGAGCGGGTGGCCGAACTGGCCGGCCTGTGCGACGGCGAGGTGATCCTCTATGGCGTCGACGCAGCCACACCGGTGCTGCAGGCGCAGCGCGCCCAGGGCGGGCGAGCCGTGTTCCTGCGCCACGGCCGCGCGGTGCTGGCCACCGGCGGGGTCGAGACGCAGGGGCCCGAGTTCACCCGTGGCCGCATGGCCGAGGTGCCGCCGGAGACCATGCTGGCGGCCATCGCCGCCGCCTGGGCGCTGGGGATCGCGCCCGAACTGGCAGCCGCCGGCATCGAGACCTTCCAGCTCGAACTGAAGACCCCGCACTGAGCCCCGCCGGGGCCCCGACAATCGACGCGAACGGCGATCTGCCCGAACCACCCGAAGAGCAGCAGCGATGGAAGTTTCCCGCATCCGTGCCTTGCGCGGCCCCAACCTGTGGAGCCGGCACACCGCGATCGAGGCGATCGTCTCGTGCACCGCGCCCGAATGCGAGATCGCCGATCCGGTCGGTCTCGAGGCGCGCCTGCGGGCACTGTTCCCGAGCATCGGCGTGCTGCGCACCGCGGCGCCGGGCGTGCCGGTCTCGCTGGCCCACCTGCTCGAGGCGGCGGCGCTGGCGCTGCAGGCGCAGGCCGGCTGCCCGGTGACCTTCAGCCGCACCTCGGCGACCGTCGATCCCGGCGTCTTCCAGGTCGTCGTCGAGTACAGCGAGGAAGAGGTCGGTCGACTGGCCTTCGACCTCGCCCGCGAACTGATCGATGCGGCACTGCACGCTCGCGGCTTCGATGTCGATGCGGCGATCACGCGCCTGCGCGAGACCGACGAGGACGTGCGCCTGGGCCCCAGCACCGGCGCCATCGTCGATGCTGCGCTGGCGCGCAACATCCCCTACCGCCGCCTGACGCAGGGCAGCATGGTGCAGTTCGGCTGGGGGTCGCGGCAACGGCGCATCCAGGCCGCCGAGGTCGACTCGACCAGCGCTGTCTCAGAGGCCATCGCGCAGGACAAGGACCTGACCAAGACGCTGCTGCGTGCCGCCGGCGTGCCGGTGCCGATCGGCCGGCTGGTGGCGAGTGCCGACGAGGCCTGGGCCGTGGCGCTGCAGATCGGCCTGCCGGTGGTGGTCAAGCCGCAGGACGGCAACCAGGGCAAGGGCGTCACGGTCAACATCGTCGACCGCGCCCACCTCGATGTGGCCTTCAAGGCCGCGGCCGAGATCGGCGACGTGATGGTCGAGAAGTTCCTGCCCGGCAGCGACTTCCGGCTGCTGGTGGTGGGCGACCGGCTGGTGGCGGCAGCGCGCCGCGAGCCGCCGCACGTCATCGGCGACGGCGTGCACACGGTGCGCGAACTGGTCGACCTGGTGAACGCCGACCCGCGGCGCGGCACCGGGCATGCCACCTCGCTGACCAAGATCCGTTTCGACGAGATCGCCGTCGCGCGCCTGCAGGTGCAGGGGCTGGCGCCGGATTCGGTGCCCGAGAAGGGTCGCCGCGTGATCCTGCGCAACAACGCCAACCTCAGCACCGGCGGCACCGCCGCCGACGTGACCGACGACGTGCACCCTGAGGTGGCCGCGCGCGCTGTCGCCGCGGCGCAGATGATCGGACTTCACATCTGCGGCGTCGACGTGGTGTGCGAGACGGTGGGCCGCCCGCTCGAGGAGCAGAGCGGCGGCGTGGTCGAAGTCAATGCCGCGCCCGGCCTGCGCATGCACCTGTCGCCCTCGTTCGGCAAGGGCCGCAACGTCGGCGAGGCGATGGTCCAGCACCTGTTCAACCACGGTGACGACGGCCGCATCCCGGTGGTCGCGGTGACCGGCACCAACGGCAAGACCACCACCGCGCGGCTGATCGCCCACCTGTTCGCGACCAGCGGCCTGCGCGTCGGCATGACCAACACCGACGGCGTCTATGTCGAGGGCCGCCAGATCGACAGCGGCGACTGCAGCGGACCCAAGAGCGCGCGCAACGTGCTGATGCACCCCGATGTCGACGCGGCCGTGTTCGAGACCGCACGCGGCGGCGTGTTGCGCGAGGGCCTGGGCTTCGACCGTTGCCAGGTGGCGGTGGTCACGAACATCGGCAGTGGCGATCACCTCGGCCTCAACTACATCACCACCGTCGAGGATCTGGCGGTGCTCAAGCGGGTGATCGTGCAGAACGTGGCGCAGAGCGGCTACGCGGTGCTCAACGCGACCGACGTCAATGTCGCCGCGATGGCCGGCACCTGCCCCGGTGACGTGATCTTCTTCGCGGCCGATCGCCATCACCCGGTGATGGCCACGCACCGCGCGCAGGGCAAGCGCACCGTCTACGTCGAGGGCGACGCGCTGGTCGCGGCGCAGGGCGCCTGGCGCGAGAAGCTGCAGCTGCGCGACATCCCGCTCACGCGTGGCGGGACCATCGGCTTCCAGGTCGAGAACGCCATGGCGGCGGTGGCCGCCGCCTGGGGCGCGGGGCTCGACTGGGACACGGTGCGCCGTGGTCTGGCCAGCTTCGTCAACGACGCCGACAACGCGCCGGGCCGGTTCAACGTGATGGACTTCAAGGGCGCGACGGTGATCGCCGACTACGGCCACAACCCCGACGCGATGCGCGCGCTGGTGGCCGCGGTCGACGCAATGCCGGCCACGCGCCGCGCGGTGGTGATCAGCGGCGCCGGCGACCGGCGCGACGACGACATCCGCGAGCAGACCCAGATCCTCGGTGCCGCGTTCGACGATGTGCTGCTGTATCAGGATGCCGCGCAGCGCGGGCGCGCCGACGGCGAGGTGATCGCGCTGCTGCGCGAGGGCCTGCAGGGCGCGACGCGCACCCGCCACGTCGAGGAGATCCACGGCGAGTTCATCGCCATCGACACCGCGCTCGATCGCCTGAAGCCGGGGGAGCTCTGTCTGGTGCTGGTCGATCAGGTCGAGGAAGCGATGGCGCACCTGGCGCGCCGTGTCGCTGCAGGCTGACCGTCCGCCGCGATCTCCTGCCGGACGGCCGGCGCGTCATGCGCGCCGGCTTCAAGGTCCCGGGCGCCCGGTTTTGCCAGGCGTCCGGGGAAACGAACGGGGCGGGGCTCGCCGGTCGGCCTCAGCAGCAGCGACCGGTGCGCGACCCGTAGCGGGCCTGCTGGCGCTCGCGAAAGAAGTCCTCGTAACTCATCACGGGCCGGTCCGGGTGGACCGCCCTGGCATGCGCCGCGTAGGCCTCGTAGTCGGGCTGGCCGACCATCAGGCGCATGGCCTGGCCGAGGTAGCGGCCCGCCTTCTCGACGTCTTGCAACAAGCCGGTGAAGCTGCCGGAGGCCATGCGGCGGGCGCTGGAAGCAGAGAGAGCGCTCAGCCGCCGGCGCCTTGCGGCATCGGCTCGAACGGCGTCTCGCGCACGGTCGGCGACTGGCTGCCCAGCGCCTTCAGGATCGACTTGACCGCATAGAACACCGTGCTCACGACGACCAGCATGAACAGCACGCACAGGCTGGCGTTGATGTAGTCGTTGACCACGATGTGGCGCATCGCATCGAGCGACTTGGCCGGCGCCAGCACCGTGCCCTGCGCCAGCGCGTCACCGAACTTCTGCGCGTGGGCCAGGAAGCCGACCTTCGGATCCGGCGAGAACAGCTTCAGCCAGCCGGCGGTCAGCGTGCAGATCAGCAGCCACGCCGCCGGCACGATGGTGACCCAGGCGTAGCGCTGGCGCTTCATCTTGAACAGCACCACGGTGCCCAGCGTCAGCGCCACGGCGGCCAGCATCTGGTTGGAGATGCCGAACAGCGGCCACAGCGTGTTGATGCCGCCCAGCGGGTCGACCACGCCGGCGTACAGGAAGTAGCCCCAGGTCGCGACGCACAGGCCGGTGGCGATCAGGTTGGCCGGCAGCGAGTCGGTGCGCTTCATCGCCGGGATGAAGTTGCCCAGCAGGTCCTGCAGCATGAAGCGCCCGGCGCGCGTGCCGGCGTCGACCGCGGTCAGGATGAACAGCGCCTCGAACAGGATCGCGAAGTGGTACCAGAAGGCCATCATCGCGGGCCCGCCGACCACCTGGTGCAGGATGTGCGCCATGCCCACGGCCAGCGTCGGTGCGCCGCCAGCGCGCGCGAGGATGGTGTTCTCGCCCACGTCCTTCGCGGTCTGGATCAGCACGTCGGGCGTGATCACGAAGCCCCAGGTCGACAGGGTCTGCGCCACCGCCTCCGGCGTCGTGCCGACCAGCGCGGCCGGGCTGTTCATCGCGAAGTAGATGCCCGGCTGGATCACCGAGGCCGCCACCAGCGCCATGATCGCGACGAAGGACTCGGCCAGCATGCCACCGTAGCCGATGAAGCGTGCGTGCGTCTCGTTCTCCAGCATCTTGGGCGTGGTGCCCGACGAGATCAGCGCATGGAAGCCCGACACCGCGCCGCAGGCGATGGTGATGAACAGGAAGGGGAACAGGTTGCCCGACCACACCGGGCCGTTGCCCTGCGCGAACTGGGTCAGCGCCGGCATCTGCAGCGTCGGCGCGACGATCAGGATGCCGATCGCCAGCGCGATGATGGTGCCGATCTTCAGGAAGGTCGACAGGTAGTCGCGCGGTGCCAGCAGCAGCCACACCGGCAAGACCGAGGCGATGAAGCCGTAGCCGATCAGCATCCAGGTGAGGGCCTTGCCGTCGAAGTCGAACAGCGCCGACAGCGCCGCATGCTCGTGCACCCAGCCGCCCAGCCAGATGGCGGCCATCAGCAGCACGAAGCCGATCGCCGAGACCTCGCCGATGCGCCCCGGTCGCAGGTAGCGGCTGTAGATGCCCATGAACAGCGCGACCGGGATCGTCAAGCCGACGGTGACCGCACCCCACGGCGAGTGCGCCAGCGCCTTGACGACGATCAGCGCCAGCACCGCCAGGATGATGATCATGATCATGAAGGCGCCGAACAGCGTGATGACGCCCGGCACCGTGCCCATCTCCTGCTTCACCAGCTCGCCGAGCGAGCGGCCGTCGCGCCGCGTCGAGATGAACAGCACGATGAAGTCCTGCACCGCGCCCGCGAACACCACGCCGGCCAGCAGCCACAGCATGCCCGGCAGGTAGCCCATCTGTGCGGCCAGCACCGGGCCGACCAGCGGACCGGCGCCCGCGATCGCGGCGAAGTGGTGGCCGTAGAGCACGTACTTGTTGGTCGGCACGTAGTCGAGGCCATCGTTGTGGCGGTGCGCCGGCGTCTGCCGGTTCGGATCGAGACCCAGCACCTTGGTCGCCAGGAACAGGCTGTAGTAGCGGTAGGCGATGAGGTAGACGCACAGGGCGGCCACCACCACCCACAGGGCGCTGATGGCTTCACCGCGCTGCAGCGCGATGGTGGCCAGCGCGAACGCGCCGACGATGGCGACGAGCACCCAGGGAAGGTGCTTGCGTAGAAGGGTCATGGGGGTCTCCTGAACACTGAGGGGCCGTGCCCCCGTGGTCGTCCGACCCGGATGCACTGGAATGGGCGTCAGTGTCCGCAGCGGTGCATCTTGAAACAAGCGTCGCACCACGTAGGGGGCTGCGTGGGACCACTTAGGGACCAGACCGGGGTGAGGGAGGCGCTCAGCCCTCGTCTTCGCGGTAGCGCCGGCCGTGCTCGACCGCGTACTTGATCAGCTCCGCCTGGCCCTCGATGCCCAGCTTGCGCTTGATGTTCTGGCGGTGCGTCTCGACGGTGCGCACGCTCAGGTCCAGCCGCTCGGCGATCTGCTTGCTCGACAGGCCGTCGGCCAGGCAGGCGAGGATCTCGCTCTCCCGGTGCGAGACCAGCGGCTTCGGCGCCTGGCCGCGGAACAGGCGCTTGGACACCGCCGGGCTCAGGAAGGTGCCGCCGGCGCACACCGCCTCGATGGCCGCGATGATGTCGGCCGAGGGCGCATCCTTCAGCACGTAGCCGCGGGCGCCGGCCTGCATGGCCTGCTGCACGTACTCGGGGTTGTCGTACATGCTGAGCACCAGCACGGCCACCGCCGGATGGCGCTGCGCCAGCAGGCGGGTGAGCTCGATGCCGTTGATCTCGCGCATGCCGACGTCCATCAGCACCAGGCCGGGGCGCAGCTGCGGGATCAGCTCCAGCGCCTCGCGCGCGCTGCCGGCCTCGCCCACCACCTCGAGCCAGGCGATCGCCTGCAGGCGCGAGCGCAGGCCCTCGCGCACCAACGGGTGGTCGTCGACGATCAGCAGTCGGACGCGGGACGCGTCGGGTTCATTGCTCATCAGGCCTCCTTCAGGCGGCGCAGCTGCGCCTCGGGCACGTCGGCGACCAGCTCGGTCAGGCCGCTGCGCGAGCGGATGCGGAACGAGCCGCCGATCGACGCGAGACGCTCGCGCATGTTGCGCAGGCCGATGCCGCGACGCGGGTCGAGCTGCACCGCGGCGAGGTCGAAGCCGCGGCCGTCGTCGAGGATCGCGAGCCGCAGGCCGCTGGGCCGGAACGCCAGCCGGATGCGAACCGACTGCGCGGCGGCATGCTTCTCGATGTTGGTCAGCGCCTCCTGCGTCACGCGGAACAGCACGGTCTTCACGTCGTCCGGCAACTCGATCGACGGCCCGCGCATGCGCATCGAGAACGCCAGCCCGCTGTGGTCGCCGAACTCCCGGCCCAGGTGCTCCAGCGCCGCGGGCAGGCCCAGCACGTCGAGCATCGCCGGGCGCAGGCGGTGCGAGATGCGCCGCACCTCGGTCAGCGCGTCGGCCAGGCGCACCGCGGCGCGCTCCAGCGGCGCGGCGGCCTGCGCCGGCTCGCGCTCGATCTGCTCGATCGCCGACTCGATCAGCAGCTTGATCGACACCAGCGTCTGGCTGGTGCCGTCGTGCAGCTCGCGCGAGAGGTGGGCGCGCTCGGACTCCTGTGACTGCACCACCTGCTGCGCCAGCTGGCGCAGCTTGGCGTCGGCCTCCTTGTGTTCGCTGAGGTTGAGCGCCAGGCCGCACACCGTGATCAGCGCGATGCCCGACAGTGCGATGCCGGCGATCCACAGAAAAGTGGTCTCGATGTTGGCCGCCACCTGATGGTCCAGCTGCGCCATCGTGGCCTGCACGTCGTCGAGGTAGAGGCCGGTGCCGAGCATCCAGTTCCAGCGCGGCAGCGCGATCACGTAGCCCAGCTTGGGCGTGGTCTGCCGTGTGGACGGCTTGCGCCACAGGTAGTCGATGAAGCCGCCGCCCTCGCTGGCCTTGGCGATCAGCTGCTGGATGGTCGGGTGGCCCGCCTCGTCGCGCAGCTCCCACAGGTCGTTGCCCACCAGCTCGGGCTGGCGCGGGTGCATCAGGCTCCTGCCCTGCAGGTCGTAGAGGAAGAAGTAGCCGTCGGTGCCGTAGTCCAGCGACGCCAGCAGCTTCATCGCGGCCTGGCGCGTGGCCTCGCTGTCGTCGCCCGAGTCGTACAGCGGCGCGATGGTGCTGCGCGCGAGCTCGACGTAATGGCGCAGCTCGGTGCGTTTGGAGCTCATGTAGGCGCTCTCGACCAGCTCGCGTTCGCGCGTCGCCAGCGCGCGTTCCTGATGGCGCACGGCCAGCGCGATCAGCACGATCGACGCCAGCAGCGGCACCACGGCGAGGAGGACGATCTTGCTCTTGAGTCGCATGTTTCGTGGATGGTATCCACAGCGGGAGGGCGGTTCTGCTGCAGGGCCCTGTAGGACAGCCGCTACCCGCGTTTGCGGCGGCGTCCGATGTCCGGCGCGGCGCGCGGCGCAAATACTCCGCTCACGTTGTCCCGACCTCAGGAGTCCTCATGCACAGCCCCCTTCGATTCAAGCCCGCTCTTCTCGCCTTGTGTACCGCCGCCGCGTTCGCAGCCTCGCCCGCCTTCGCCGCCGGCATGAGCAAGGCCGAGTACTCGGCCGCCAAGGACCGCATCGGTGCCGACTACAAGCTCGCCAAGGCCTCCTGCGACCGCCTGTCCGGCAATGGCAAGGACGTCTGCGAGGAAGAGGCCGAGGCCAGGGAGAAGGTCGCCAAGGCCGAGCTCGAGGCCGCGTACACCGGCAAGTCCGGCGACCGCGCGAAGGTGGCCGAGGTGAAGGCCGACACCGCCTACGAGGTCGCGAAGGAACGCTGTGACGACCTTGCCGGCAACGCCAAGGACGTGTGCGTCCAGGAAGCCAAGGCGGCGCACACGAAGGCGCGCGCCGATGCCAAGCTGGTCAGCGCCACCGGCAAGGCGCAGATGGAGGCGCGTGACGAGAAGCGCGAGGCCAATTACAAGGTCGAGGCCGAGAAGTGCGATGCGCTCGCAGGCGACGCCAAGTCGACCTGCGTGGCCGATGCGAAGGCACGCTACGGCAAGAGCTGAGCGGCCTGACCATTTCCTGAAAAGCCGGCGCAGCGCCGGCTTTTCTTGTGGGCGAGTGCTGTTCGGGGCCCGTTGTAAGGCCGGTGTCACCCGGCCCCTGCATACCTGAACCTTTGGGCCCGAGAGTCTTCATGAAATCCACCGACCTTCCCGCTGCGATGTTCTTCCCGATCGGTCTGTGGCTGGGCGTCGCGAGCAAGACGCAGGAAATGCTGCTGGCGTCGTCCCAGGTCATCGCGACCCGCAGCGCCCGCATGGCCTCGGCCGGACCGCTGCCGTCGGCCGCCGATCAACGCGAGTTCGCCCTGATGGGCAGTGAGAAGCTCGACGCCTTCTCGCAGTCCGCCGCCGCCTTGGGTCGCGCCTGGACCCCGACGGTGCAGACGCTCAACACCCAGGCCGTGCAGGGCTGGCTCGCGATCATGAACAATGCCTTCGCACTGGCCGGCAGCCGCACGCCGGCCCAGGCGATGCGCCGCCACAAGACGTTGGTCAGCACGGTGATGCGGCGCGCACCGACGCTGCAACGTGCCTCAGACGCCGCGGCGCGCGTGACCCACAGCGCGCTCGCGCCGGTGCACCGCACCGCGACCGCCAACGCGCGGCGGCTCGGCTCCGCCAAGAAGACGAGCCGGCGCTGAGTCGCCACACCCCGGCGCGCCGGCCGGCCTTAGCATCGCAGGCCGGAACACCCGTCGGGCGGGGAGGGCGTGCGGATGGATCAGGTCGATGCGGTGGTCGTCGGGGCCGGCGTGGTGGGGCTGGCCGTCGGTCGTGCGCTGGCGCAGCGCGGTCTCGAGACCGTGGTGCTGGAATCCGAGCCCGCGATCGGCACCGCCACCAGCGCGCGCAACAGCGAGGTGATCCATGCCGGCCTCTACTACCCCGCCGGGTCGCTGAAGGCGCGGCTGTGCGTGGCCGGTAGAGCGGCGCTCTACGCCTACTGCGCCGAGCGCGGCATCGCGCACCGGCGCTGCGGCAAGCTGATCGTCGCGACCGCGCCAACGCAGCATGCGGCGCTGCACGCGCTGAGCCGGCGTGCGGCCGACAACGGCGTCGACGACCTGCAACTCCTGACGCCGGACGCGGCGCGTGCGCTCGAACCCGCGCTCGCCTGCAGCGAGGCGCTGCTGTCGCCATCGACCGGCATCGTCGACAGCCACGGCCTGATGCTCGCGCTGCAGGGCGATCTGGAGTCGGCCGGCGGCGCGGTGGCGCTGGCCTCGCGCGTCGAGCGCATCGAGGTCGGGCGACCGCACCGTGTGCATGCGGCCGGCATGACGCTGGGTGCGCGCATCGTCGTCAATGCCGCCGGGCTGTGGGCGCCGGCGCTCGCACGGCGCACCGAAGGTCTGGCGCCGGCCTTCCAGCCACCGGCCCGGTTCGCGAAGGGCAGCTACTTCGCGTTGCCGGGCCGGGCGCCGTTCTCGCATCTCATCTACCCGATGCCGGAGGTGGCCGGCCTCGGCGTCCACCTGACGCTCGATCTCGGCGGCCAGGCGCGCTTCGGGCCCGACGTGGAATGGGTCGAGCCCGGTCCCGCCGCCGCGGGCGGTGACGGCACGCTCGACTACCGCGTCGACGTTCGGCGCGCCGATGGCTTCTATGCGGAGATCCGCCGCTACTGGCCGGCGCTGCCCGACGGCGCGCTGCAGCCGGCCTACAGCGGCGTGCGGCCCAAGCTGTCGGGCCCGGGCGAGCCGGCGGCCGACTTCCGCATCGATGGCCCGGCCGAGCACGGCATCGAGGGCCTGGTCAATCTGCTCGGCATCGAGTCGCCGGGCCTGACGGCCAGCCTCGCGCTGGCCGACGAGACGCTGCGGCGCCTGGCTGCTGCGTGAGCGGCTGCCTCGAGCGGAATCGGCCCGTGAGGCCGCAGCCTCGCCGGAAAGTATCCTCCGCACCATGTACGCGCAATTCTTCGGCCTGAGCCAGGAGCCCTTCTCGATCGCGCCCGACCCGCGCTTCCTCTTCATGAGCGAGCGGCACCGGGAGGCGCTGGCCCATCTGCTCTACGGCGTGCGCGGTGGCGGCGGCTTCGTGCTGCTGACCGGCGAGATCGGTGCCGGCAAGACCACGGTGTGCCGCCTGCTGCTGGAGCAGGTGCCCAAGCGCTGCAACGTCGCCTACATCTTCAACCCCAAGCTCACCGTCGAGGAGCTGCTGAAGTCGGTGTGCGACGAGTTCGGCATCCCCTACGCGCACCCGGGCCCCGGCGCGGCGACGGTGAAGGACTACCTCGATCCGCTCAATCGCTTCCTGCTGCAGACCCATGCGGTCGGCCAGAGCAACGTGCTGATCATCGACGAGGCGCAGAACCTGTCGGCCGACGTGCTGGAGCAACTGCGCCTGCTGACCAACCTGGAGACCAACGAGCGCAAGCTGCTGCAGATCGTGCTGATCGGCCAGCCCGAGCTGCGCCAGATGCTGGCGCGGCCCGAGCTGGAGCAGCTGGCGCAGCGCGTGATCGCGCGCTACCACCTCGAGGCGCTGACGGAGACCGAGACGCTGCAGTACATCCGGCACCGACTCACCATCTCGGGCCTGAACCGCGCGCTGCCCTTCGATCGCGAGTCGATCCAGCGCATCCACCAGCTGTCTCGCGGCGTGCCGCGCCGCATCAACCTGCTGTGCGACCGGGCCTTGCTCGGCGCCTATTCGACCGGCGCGCACCGCGTGCGGCGCGAGATCGTCGACAAGGCCGCGCGCGAGGTGTTCGAGACCCCGTCGCCGATGAACCCGCGCGGCTGGTTGCAGCGGCGCCCGGCGGTGCTGGGGCTGGGCCTGGTCGGCGGCGCTGTGCTGTTCGCGGCAGGCAGCTGGACGCTCGGCGGCGGGCGGTCGTCAATGGAACGCGTCGCCGCGAGCGCGGCGACGGCGGTGGCGGCTTCTGCGCCGGCTGTCGCGGCCTCGGTGAAGCCGGCGCCCGAAGTGGCGTCCTCCTCCGCGGCGGTGGCCCCGCCACCGGCCGCCGCCGCCTCGGTGGCTGCATCGGCGTCGGCGCCGGCGCCGCTGGCGCTGGCCGCTGCCGATCTGCCGGTGCAGTTCAGGACCCTGGTGCGCGACCCGAACGAGGCGCTGCGGGAACTGGCGCCGGCCTGGAAGCTGAGCCTGGCCGACGACGGCGACCCCTGCCTGCTGGTGCCGGCGCAGCAGGTGCACTGCCACGCGGGGCGCAGCAATCTCGCGCTGGTGCGGCTGCTCGGCCGGCCCGGCATCGTGAGCCTGAATGACGCGGCCGGGCAGCCGGTCTATGCACAGCTCACCGGCCTCACGGCGCAGAGCGCGACGCTGCGCATGGGCGGCGTCGCGCAGACCCTCACGCTCGGTTCCTTCACGCGCCTGTGGCGCGGCGATTTCACGACGCTGTGGCGCGTGCCGCCGGGCTACACCGTTGCCGCGGCGGGCAAGGCGGCCGTCCCCGCCGACTGGCTGGCCGCGCGGCTGGCCACCGCGGCCGGCGACGCTGCGCCGGGCGAGACGTCGGCGGCGGCGCTCAAGCCGCGCATCGCCGCCTTCCAGTCCACCCAGGGCCTGGCGCCGGACGGCCTGGCCGGGCCGATCACGCTGATGCAGCTCAACCGCGCCACCGGCGTGGACGAGCCCCGCCTGCAGACCGAGTGACGTACCGATGTCCTACATCCTCGAAGCCCTCCGCAAGGCCGACGCCGAACGCGATCGCGAACGCGGCGCGCTGCCCGACCTGCATGCGCAGCCGGTGCCGCCCGATTCGGCCGCGATGGCGGCCGGCTCGCCATCGCGGCCCCGACCCTGGCTGTGGATCGTCGTCGGCGCCTCGGTGGGCCTGATCGGCCCGCTGCTGTGGCTGCTGTTCGGTCGCGACACCACGCAGGAGGCCGTGGTGACACCGCCGCCACCGGTCGAGACGGCCGCACCGCCGGTGGCGACGGCGCCCGAGACGGTCCCGGTGCCCCCCGTGGCGCCCGTCCCGGCGCTGTCATCGCCGACGGCGATCCCGCCCGCACCGACGGTGCCGGTTCCGGCTCCGCCGCCGCGCGCCGAGGCCCCGGCCTTCGCGATCGCGCCGCCGGCACCGCCCGCGCCGGTGGCGCGCGACGCACCGGCAGCGACCCGCCGTGCGGCGCCGGCGACAGCGCCCGCAGCGGCGCCTGCCGAGAAGCCGGCTGCCCCGGTGGCGGCGGAGGGCCGCGTTCACACCGTTGCCGAACTGCCCGACGACATCCGCCGTCAGTTGCCGGTCATCGCGGTCGGCGGCTCGATCTACTCCGCGGAGGCGGCCAACCGCTTCCTCATCATCAACGGCCAGATCTTCCACGAGAAGGACCAGCTCGGTCCCGAACTCGTGCTCGAGCAGATCAAGCTCAAGGCCGCGGTGCTGCGTTTCAGGGGCTACCGCTACGAGATCACCTACTGACGCTGGCGTGTCGGCCACCACCCCTTCGAATCCGGCGCACCCCGCCGCTGGCCCGGTCGGGGCACCGTCCCTGATCTGCGGCAACTGCCAGGGGCCGATGCAGGTGCTGGCGCTGCGCGGGCACTACGGGCAGGCGGTGGAGGTCGACCTCTGCGCGCCCTGCCATCTGGTGTGGTTCGATGTGATCGAGTCCGCGCGCCTCAACGGACCGGCGATCCTGGAACTGATCGGCCACATGGCGCAGGCCCAGTCGCTGGCGCACCAGCCGCTGCGTCAACAGGCCGCCTGTCCGCGCTGCCGCCGCGGCTTGAAGACCGTGCACAACCGTTCGCGCTGGGGCCGCTCGCTGCAGCTCGAATGCCCGGCGCGGCATGGCGCCTACCAGTCGTTCGCGGAGTTCCTGTTCGAGAAGGGGCTGGTGCGGCCGCTGTCGTCGGCCGACCGGGCCGCGCTGATCCGGCGCGACGGTCGCATCGACTGCGTGAATTGCGGTGCGCCGATCGCGGGCGGCGACGCGCAGTGCGGCCACTGCCGCTCGGTGCCGAGCCTGCTCGACGTCGCGCGATTGGCGCGTGCGCTCGACCCGGAAGGCGCCACCGAAGACCACCCGGTGCACGCCACCGCAACCCACCGCGGGGCGCTGCAGTGCGGAGCCTGCGGTGCGGCGCTGCCGCCCGGGCAGGCGATGCAGTGCGCGCAGTGCGGCGCCACGCTGGCGGTGAGCCGACTGGCCGATGCGCACCGCCAGGTGGCGGTGCTCGGGCCGCAGCTCCAGGCGCATGCCGAGAAGCCGGCGCCGCACACGGTGGCGCGCCGCATGGCGGCCCTGTCGGCCGACCTGCCGCGGCAGCGCGAGTGGATACAGCGCATGCGCGCCGACACCGCGGGCCGGCATGGCGGCGACGAGGACGACGATGAGCTGCTGTCCTGGTTCACCCGGCGCACCAACCCGCTGCGTGCGGTGTTCATCGCGCTGCTGTTGTGGTGGGCGTGGTGGATGTGGTCCTGAGCCGGGCGCGAGCCCGACCCCGCACGTTCACGCCGCCGTCTGCAGCAGCAGCCGACGCCCCGCCTCGTTGCCGCGGCGCACCACGCAGACCATGGCTTCCTTGCCTCTCATGAACTGACGGACCACGCTGTCGATCAGGCCTACCTCGATCAGGGACTGCCGTCGCTTGGGGGCATCGCGGCATGCTGCGCCGCGTCCCGGGGGGCCTGCTCGACTACAGGTAGAGCGCCACGACCTCCACCACGGCGTCCTCCCACACCACCGGGATCGCCACGAGCGCCGTCGCGCCGATGCCCACCGCGGCAGCGGCGGGCGATCCCGGCTCGTCGGCCGGGAAGTCGTTGATGACCGGCACACCGCGCTGCAAGGCCTTGACGAGCGAGCTGCCGGTCGACGACAGCGGCAGCTGGGCGATGCCCGAGGAGCGGCCGCCGTGCAGTTCGCTGAAGGCCTCGACTCTCCGCAGCTCGGACTGCGCCACGTCGGGCACCCAGCGCTCGATGCGGTGCGCCAGCGGCAGCCGCGCGCTCGCCAGGAAGGTCACCACGTGGCGATCGGCGAGCCGCGAGCCCGCGGGGATCGCCAGGCCGCGCAGCAGGCCCGCCGCCGCGGCCTCCTCGCTGCGCAGGAAGCGGCCGGGCGTGGCCGGCAGGTCCTCGACGAACACCGCCTCGCCGCGCTGCCAGGCCAGGCCCGGCAGCCCCACGCCGCGCGGCAGATAGGTCTCCTGGGAGATCGCCTCGAAGGCCTGCGCACCGGGGCCGTATGCGCCGTCGACCAGCGTCATGTCGGTGGTGATGCGCGGGTCGTGGTGCCACAGCTCCAGGGCACCGGCCTGCCCGGGCACGTGGCCGCAGAACACCACCAGCACCGACGTGAGACGGTCTTGCAGGTACAGCGGCAGGGCGATGGCGCAGTCCATGCCGGCGGTGCGGGCGGCGGCGGTGCGCTGGAAGATCGAACCCTCGAACTGCCGCAGCAGCACCGGGCGGCCTTCCTCCCAGGCGCGGCCGGGCAGCCCCTCGCCACGGCCGAAGCACATGGAGCGGCTGATCGTCGCGAAGCTGCGCGCCGGGCCGAAGCCGCCGCAGCCGAACTCGAGCAGCGTGCCGTCGGCGCTGGGGATCCAGACTTCGGCGGCCTTGATGAAGGTGGCAGTCATGGCACATCCTGGAGGGTGTGCAGCGCTCGTGCAAGTTGCAGGCCAGCACGGGCCGGTCGCGCCGGATGCCGGCGAGCCGATAGACTGGTCCGCATGAGCCGCACCGACCCGCCCGACCCGCAGCAGCATGCGGACTTCCACGCCGCCGCCGTGACGCGGTTGCGCGCCGACCTGGCGCTGGCGCTGCGGGCCGCGGCGCTTCACGGCCTGGCCGAAGGCGTGTGCAACCATTTCAGCGTGGAACTGCCCGACGGCTCCGGCCGCTTCCTGCTGAACCCGCGCGGCCTGCTGTGGAGCGAGATCGGCGCCGACGACATCGTGATGATCGACGCGCAGGGTGCCCGGCTGGCAGGCCGCCACGACGTCGAGCCCACGGCGATGTTCATCCATGCCGCCATCCACCGCATCGCCGGCCAGGCCTGCGTGCTGCACACCCACATGCCGTACGCGACCGCGCTCACGCTCACCGTCGATCGGGCGCTCGACACCACGCTGTCGCAGAACGCGATGCGCTTCCATGGCCGTGTGGCCGTCGATGCGCACTACAACGGCCTGGCGCTCGATGCATCGGAGGGCGAACGCATCGCGCGCGCCATGCACGGGGCCGACGTGGTGTTCCTCGGCAACCACGGGGTGGTGGTCTGCGGCGCGTCGATGGCGCACGCCTACGACGACCTCTACTACCTGGAGCGCGCCTGCGCCGCGCAGGTGGCGCAGCAGACGCTGGGCGAGCGGCTGCAGTCGGAGCTGTTCTTCGAGGCGCTGCGGCGGACCGTGCCCTAGCCTCCGCAGCGCAGGTGGCCACGCGTTCGCCGCGGCCGCGAAAGCTGTTCTGGCGCGGTACAAAAAACGGCTAGGGAAACTACGTGCTTGGGTGGGGTGGCCCGTGAACTTTAAGGTTCATGCCGTGCCGACGCCGCCGTGACGGTGGTGCGTGGCCTTCCTTGCCACTCTCCCGCGAAGCATCGACCGATGGACCCATTCCTCCCGTTCCGCGAATCCCCGGTGCGCCAGCGCATCGACGTGATGGAACGCCCCGGCCTGCACGACGGCTTCCATGTCGAACCGCTGTCGGGCCGCGAGAAGGAGATGCTGCAGTCGCTCTTCAACGGCATCTCCAATCGCGAGATCGCCGGGCGTCTGTTCGTCTCGGAGAACACGGTCAAGTTTCACCTGAAGAACATCTACTCGAAGCTCGGCGTCGGCAACCGCCTGCAGGCCATCAATGCCGCCCGGGCCCTGAGGCTGATCGACTGATCGGACGGCGCGACGAGACGAGCGGCGCGATGCCGAAGGAGCCCCTTGCCATGTCGGTGAACGAGCAACGCGGCAGCCGGGCTGCCCGTGTGGACGCAGTGGTCATCGGGGCCGGTTTCGCCGGCCTCTACATGGTGCACCGGCTGCGCGAGATGGGGCTGTCGCTGCGCGCCTTCGAGCGCGGCGGCGGGGTCGGCGGCACTTGGTACTGGAATCGCTATCCGGGGGCCGGTTCGGACTCCGAGTCGTGGGTCTACTCGTACTCCTTCTCCGACGAGCTCGTGCAGGGCTGGCAATGGAGCCGACGCTTCCCCGGGCAGCCCGAGATCCTCCGCTACCTGGAGTACGTGGCCGACACGCTCGACCTGAAGCCGGCCTTCGATTTCGACACCGCGGTGACGGGCGCCACCTACGACGAGCAGCGCGCGCTGTGGACGGTCGAGACCGAATCCGGCGAACGGGTCGAGGCGCGCTACCTGATCACGGCCGTGGGCTGCCTGTCGTCGGCCCAGGTGCCCGCGATCCCCGGCAGGGAAAGCTTCGAGGGCGAGCAGCACCACACCGGCGCCTGGCCGCACGCGGGCGTGGACTTCAGCGGCAAGCGCGTCGGTGTGATCGGCACCGGGTCGAGCGCGATCCAGGCCATCCCCATCATCGCCCGGCAGGCGGCCCACCTGACGGTGTTCCAGCGCACGCCGCAGTTCAGCGTGCCTAACGGCAATCGCGACCTCGGTCCGGAGGAGCAGGTCCGGCTGCGGCGCGACATCAAGCAGATCCGCGAGACCTGCAAGTGGAGCTCGATCGGGCAACCCTATGACTTCAGCAGCGTCGGCGCGTTCGATGTCGATGACCAGGAGCGCCAGCGGCAGTACGAGGCCAACTGGCAGAAGGGCGGCTTCGAGTGGATGTTCGGCAGCTACAAGGACCTGCTGATCGACGAGGAAGCGAACGCGACCGCCGCCGAGTTCGTGCGGCAGAAGATCCGCGAGGCCGTCCATGACCCCGCGGTGGCGCGCAAGCTGATCCCGCAGGGCTATCCGATCGCGACCAAGCGGCTGCCGCTGGATGCCGGCTACTTCGAGACCTACAACCGCGACAACGTGGACCTGGTCGACCTGCGCGAATCGCCGATCCAGGAGATCGTCGCGCAGGGCGTCCGTACCAGCGAGCGAACCCATCCGCTCGACATCCTCGTGTTCGCCACCGGCTTCGACGCGCTGACCGGCCCGCTGACGCGACTGGGCATCCGAGGACGCGGGGGCGTGACGCTCGGCGAGAAGTGGGCGGCCGGTCCGCGCACCTATCTCGGGGTTTCGACCGCCGACTTCCCCAACCTGTTCATGATCACCGGCCCTGGCAGCCCGTCGGTGCTCGGCAACATGCCGACCTCGATCGAGCAGCATGTCGAGTGGATCGCCGACTGCATCGACTACCTGCGCGCTCGCAAGGCGGCCACCATCGAGCCGACGCCGGACGCCGAGGAGGCCTGGGTGGCGCACGTCAACGAGCTGGCCGACAAGACCCTGCTGCCGCGCGCGGATTCCTGGTACATGGGCGCCAATGTCCCGGGCAAGCCGCGTGTGTTCATGCCCTACATCGGCGGCTTCGGCGCCTACCGCAAGCTGTGCGCCGAGGTGGCGGCGGAGCGCTACCGGGGCTTCTCGATCGGCTAGCGCTGCGGCGGCTCGGCCACCGTCAGCCAGACCCGCAGATCGAACTCCAGCTGGTGGTAGTCCGGTGCCATGTGCGTGCACAGCGCATAGAAGGCCTTGCCGTGCTCGCGCTCCTTCAGGTGCGCGAGTTCGTGCACGACGATCATCTTCAGGAACGCCGCCGGCGCCTCCTTGAACAGGCTGGCCACGCGGATCTCGCGCTTGGCCTTCAGGCGCGTGCCCTGCACGCGCGACACTGCGGTGTGCGTGCCCAGCGCGTTGCGGATCACGTGCAGGCGCGGGTCGTAGGCCACCTTGCTCAGCGGCTCGGACTGGCGCAGGTAGCGGGACTTGAGGCCGGTGACGTAGTCGTACAGCGCGCGATCGGTGCGCACCTCGTGGGCCTCCGGGTAGCGCGCCCGCAGGCCCTCGGCCAGGCCGCCCCGCGCGAGCGCCGCCCGCACCTGGGCCTGCAGCGCCTCGGGGTAGTGGGCCAGGTAGGGGAGCGCGGACACGGCGCGATGCGGCTCAGCGCGTGTCGGGCGCGTCGCGCTTGATGTCGGCCTGCAGCGCCGCCCAGCCCTCGCGGCCGAGTTCGCGCAGCGTGCGGATGTTGGCCTCGTAGATGGACTCGGCCTCGGGGAAGGCCGCCACGGCACGGTCGATGCTGGCCTCGCGCAGCAGGTGCAGCGTCGGGTAGGGTGCACGGTTGCTGGCATTCTCGGCATCGTCGGGCGCGGTGCCGGCGAACTGGTAGTCCGGATGGAAGCTCGCCACCTGCAGCACGCCCTCGAAACCCAGGCGCTCGATCGCGGCGTCGACCCGGTCGAGGAAGTCGTTGTAGTCGAGGAAATCGCCCAGCACCTGCGGATGCATCAGCAGCGTGGTGTCGACCTCCGCCGGGTCGGCCTCGGCCAGAGCGCGCAGTTCGCGGCACAGCTCGTCGAGCAGGCGCTCGGGCTCGGCGGCCTCGCTGACGACATAGCGCACCTGGCCCTTGGCCTCCACCGCCTTGGCGAAGGGGCAGAGGTTCAGGCCGATCACCGCATGCCTAAGCCACGCCCGGGTGCGGGCGATCACGAGCGCGGTGTCGACGGGAGGCAGCGGGGGCGGCATGGGCTGGGCGTTCCGTGCGGCCGCGTGCGACGACGCGCGGCCCTGACGGCGAGTCTCAGGGCGCGAGCAGCCGGTTGACGATGCTCACGTCGTCGGGCTTCAGCGTGCCGGCCGCCTGGCGCAGCAACAGGTTGCCCAGCACCACGTCGTAGCGGGCGCGCGCCAGGTCGCGCTGGGTGGTGTAGAGCTGCGTCTGCGCGTTCAGCACGTCGAGGTTGACGCGCACGCCGACCTTGTAGCCGAGCTGGGTGGCCTCGAGCGCGAGCTTGTTGGAGGCCTCGGCGGCTTCGAGCGCCTTCACCGTGGCCAGGCCCGACTGCAGGGTGAAGTAGGCCTGGCGCGTGCCCTGGGTGACGCTGCGGCGCGCGAACTCCAGGTCGTTGCGCGACTTCTCCTCCAGCGACAACGTTTCCTTCACGCGATTCTGGATCGAGTAGCCGGCGAACAGGGGCAGGTTCAGCTCCACGCCGATCTGCGCGCTGGTGGTGCTGCCGCTCAGACCGGTGCCGGCGGTGCGGCCGGTGTTGCGGTTGCGGCCGACGCCGCCCACCAGGTCGACCGTCGGCAGGTGGCCGGCACGCGCCTTCTCGGTCTCGAGCTGCGCCACGTCGTAGGCCAGCTGGGCCTTGCGCACGCTGGGCGACTGGCCGGCCTGCGTCACCCAGTCCTCCACGTTGGCCGGCAGTACCTCGGGCAGCTGCACCGGGACCGTCAGCGGCCGCGGTTCGACGTCGGTGCGCCCGACCAGCTGGTCGAGTGCGATGCGCCGCACTCGCAGGTCGTTCTCGGCGGCGATCTCCTGCGCGGTGGCGAGGTCGTAGCGGGCCTGCGCCTCGCGCGTGTCGGTGATGGTCGCGGTGCCGACCTCGAAATTGCGCTTCGCCGAGGCCAGCTGCTCGGCGATGGCGGTCTTGTTGGCGCGCGTCGTCGCCAGCGTGTCCTGTGCTGCCAGCACGTCGAAGTAGGCCTGGCTCAGCCGTACCACCAGGTCCTGCTCGGCGCTCTCGAGGTCGGCCATCGACACCGCGTAGCTCTTCTCGGCCTGGTCGATCGTGCTGCTGTTGCTGCGGTTGAACAGCGGTTGCAGCGCCGAGATCTGTGCGCCGGTGCTGGTGCCGCTCGCGCTGCCCGCCGAGGTGTCGGTCTCGCTGCGGGTGGTGCTCGCCGTCAGGGCCACGCTCGGGCGGTTGAGCGCCTTCACCTGCTCGTAGCGGAACTGTGCCGAATCGGCCAGTGCGCGGGCCGCCAGGTAGCTGGCGTCGTAGCCGCGCGCGGCGTCGTACAGCGACTGCAGGCTCTGCGCCTGTGCCACCGCAGCAGCACCGAGCAGCAGACCGGCTGTCAGCGTCCGGGCCAGGCGGTACCGCCGCGGCAGCGGCGACGGCGGGCAGTGCGGGGAACGCTGGGGCATGGGGATCTTTCTGCTGGGAGCCGGCACGCGGGATCAGAAACGGAAGGAGGAGGGTTCGCCGAAGCCGTCGAGTCGCGGCGCCAGCGTGTCGAACAGCTCCACGCTGTGGAAGCCGCCGCCCTCGGTGCGGGTCACGAGCACGGCGCGCATCACCGGATCCCGGCCGACGATGGCGGCGAGTCGCCCGCCCACCTTGAGCTGGTCGAGCAGGCCGCGCGGGATCTCGGCCACCGAGCCCGAGAGCGCGATCACGTCGAACGGGCCGTCGGTCACCGTGGCGCGTGAACCGTCGGCTTCGCGCACCTCGACGTTGACGACCGCCGCGCGCTGCAGGTTGATGCGGGCCTGCAGCGCCAGTGCGGGGCGGATCTCGAGGCTGAGCACTTCGCGGGCCTTGTGGCCGAGCAGCGCGGCCATGAAGCCCGACCCCGTGCCGACCTCGAGCACGCGCTCGTGCTTGTGCACCGCCAGCTCCTGCAGCAGGCGGGCCTCGACCTTGGGCGACAGCATGAACTGCCCCTCGGCCAGTGGCAGCTCCATGTCGGTGAAGGCCATGGCGCGGTAGGCCGACGGCACGAACTCCTCGCGGCGTACCACGGCCAGCAGCGACAGCACCGAGGAGTCCAGCACATCCCAGGGGCGGATCTGCTGTTCGATCATGTTGAAGCGGGCTTGTTCGATGTTCATGAGGCTCTCGCGGAAGGGGGTTTTCAGGGCGGCGAATTCTATTTCGAGGGAGGTATCGGTCTCACGACAGGGCGTCCGCCTGTGCGGTGCCCCCTGGCGCCGGCCGGTGCGGGTGCCAGCGGCGACGCGCCCAGCTGGCCAGGTCGTCGAGGTAGCAGTAGATCACCGGCACCACCACCAGCGTCAGCAGTGACGACGTGATCACGCCGCCGATCACGGCCTGGCCCATCGGCGCGCGCTGCTCCGAACCCTCGCTGAGCGCAAAGGCCAGCGGCACCATGCCGAAGATCATGGCCAGCGTGGTCATCAGGATCGGCCTCAGGCGCACCTGCGCGGCGTGCAGCAGGGCGTCCTCGCGGCCCATCGGCGCGTGCTCCCCGGCGGCGCCGTGCGTGCCCTCGCGCGAGCGGATCGCGAAGTCGACCAGCAGGATGGCGTTCTTGGTCACCAGTCCCATCAACATCACGATGCCGATGATGCTGAACATGTTGAGCGTGGAGCGGAACGCCAGCAGCGCCAGCACCACGCCGATCAGCGTGAGCGGCAGCGAGCTCATCAGCGCCAGCGGCTGCAGGAAGCTCCGGAACTGGCTGGCGAGGATCATGTAGATGAAGACGACGGCCAGAGCCAGCGCACCGATCGCATAGCTGAACGACTCCTGCATGTTCTTGGTCGAGCCGCCGAAGCTGTAGCGGTAGCCAGGCGGCCAGGCCACGCTGTCGAGCAGCTTGCGGATGTCCGCCGACACATCACCCGAGCTGCGGCCGAAGGCGTTGGCGTCGATGTTGATCTCGCGGTTGAGGTCGCGGCGGTTGATCTGGTTCGGACCGGTCGACGGGCTCACCTCGGCCACCTGCGACAGTCGCACGATGCGCGGCGCGCCGTCGGCCGCGGCCGTCACGTTGAGCGGCAGCCGCGCCAGGTCGGCCAGCGAGTGGCGGCTCTCGGGCGCGAGGCGCACGTTCACGTCGTAGTTCTCGCCGTCCGGCGCGCGCCAGTTGCCCACCGTGGTGCCCGCCACCAGCGTGCGCAGGCTGCCGGCGAGCGCGTCGACGTTGAGCCCCGCATCGGCCGCGGCGTCGCGCTTCACCTCGATCGACACCGTGGGCTTGTCGGGCTTGAGCGTGCTGTCCAGATCCACCAGACCGGGGATGTCACGCAGCTTCGCGGTGATCAGCGCGGACAGGCGTGCCAGCTCGGCGAGATCGGGGCCCTGGATCGAGAACTGCAGGCTCTTGCCGCCGCCCAGGTCGGTCTGGCCGATGTTGGTGACCGTGATGCCGGGAATGCCGGCAAGGCGCTCGCGCAGCGGCACCGCCAGTTGCGCCACGTCGCGCACGCGATCCTTGCGGTCGACCAGACGCACGTAGACAGCGCCGTAGATCTTGCCGAGCGCCTGGCCGCTGTTGATGGTGGTGACGGTGTAGCGCACCTCGGGCATCTCGCGCAGCACCTGATCGATCTGCTTCGCGCGCTGCTCGGTGAGTTCGATCGACGAGCCGACCGGCGTGTAGAAGTTGAGCTGGGTCTCCGAGAAGTCGGCCTTGGGCACGAACTCGGCGCCGAGCAGCGGGATGACGAAGAAGCTGCCCGCGAAGGTGGCGACGGCCAGGCCCAGCGTCGCGAGCCGGTGCGCGAGCGACCAGCGCAGGATGCGCTGGTAGCCGTTCGACAGCCGCCCGGTGAAGCGGTCGAACGCGCCGGTGACGCGACCGATGGTCCGGTCGTACAGCGTGAGCGGCGGGCCGCGATGAGCGCCGTGGGCCTGCGGGTCGTTCCACACGCTCGACAGCATGGGGTCGAGCGTGAAGCTCACGAACATCGAGATCAGGACCGCCGCGACGATGGTGAGCCCGAACTCGTGGAAGAACTTGCCCACGATGCCGCCCATGAAGCCGATCGGCAGGAACACCGCGACGATGCTCAACGTGGTGGCCAGCACCGCGAGGCCGATCTCCTGGGTGCCGTCGAGTGCGGCCTGGTGCGGGCTCTTGCCCATCTGCACGTGGCGCACGATGTTCTCGCGCACCACGATGGCGTCGTCGATCAGCAGGCCCACGCACAGGCTCAGCGCCATCATCGTGATGGTGTTGATGGTGAAGCCGAACGCGTACATGAACAGGAAGGTGCCGATCAGCGCGATCGGCAGCGTCAGGCCGGTGATGACGGTGGAGCGCCAGGAGTTGAGGAACAGGAACACGATCAGGATCGTCAGCGCCGCGCCCTCGATCAGCGTGCGCTTGACGTTCGCCACCGACACGCGGATCGAGCGCGAGTTGTCGCGGTTGATCTCGGTGCGGATGCCCGGCGGTGTCACGTCGCGGGCGTTCTCCAGCGCGCGCTGCAGCCCGTCGACCACGGCGATGGTGTTCTCACCCTGGGATTTCTGTACCGACAGCAGCACGGTGCGCTGGCCGTTGTAGAGCGCCAGCGTCTCCAGCTCCTGCGGACCGTCCACCACGTCGGCCAGCTGGCGCAGCCGGATCGGCGCGCCGGCGCTCAGGTTGTTGCCGGCGGCGCCCTTGCGCGCGACGACGATGTCGCGGAAATCCTCGGGCGTCTTCATGCGCGCGTTGATCTGCACCACGCGCTCCTGCTCGCGCGAGCGGATCGCGCCCATCGGCAGCTCCTGGTTCTCGCTCTTCACCGCGGCCAGCACCTGCTCCACGCTGACGCCCAGCGCCTCCATCGCCGCAGGCCGCAGGTAGATGTTGATCTCGCGCTCCAGCCCGCCGATCAGCGACACCGCACCGACGCCGCGCACGTTCTCCAGCCTCTTCTGCAGCACCTGGGTGGCCCAGGTGGTGAGCTCCTGGGTGCTGCGCCGGCCGTCCTCGGACAGCACGGCGACGTTGAAGACCGGCTGGCTGGCCGGGTCGAAGCGCGAGACGCGCGGCTCCTCGACCTCCTCGCGCAGCAGCGGGCGCACCAGCGCGACCTTCTCGCGCACGTCCTCGGCGGCCTTGCGGCCGTCGACGTCGAGGTTGAACTCGATGATGACGATCGAGCTGCCCTCGTAGGAGCGCGAGTACAGCGAGTTGATCCCGGCGACGGTGTTGACCGCCTCCTCGACCTTCTTCGTCACCTCGCTCTCGACGATCTCGGGCGAGGCGCCGGGGTAGTCGAACTGCACCACGACGGTGGGAAAGTCGATGTTGGGAAACTGGTCGACCGACAGCCGCTGGTAGCTGAACAGGCCGAGCACGACGAAGGAGAGCATCACCATCGTGGCCATCACCGGGTTGGCGATCGAGACGCGGGTGAACCACATGGGGCGGTCGCTGTCCTGCGTTTCAGCGCGTCGTGGTGGCGCCCGACGAGGCCGACGCGGTGGCTGGCGCGGCCGCCTCGCCGGGCGCCGGCAGCCGCACCCGGGTGCCTTCGCGCACCCCACCCACGGTGCCGCGCAGCACCGTGCTGCCGTCGGCGATGCCGGAGCGCACCTCGACCAGCGCCTCGTCGCCGCGGGCCGTGGCGTCCGCCCGCAGACCCAGTTCGACGCCGTGCTGCACCACCCGGCCGTCCTCGACCGCCAACACATAGGGACGCGCCTGGTCGATGCGCACGGCCGTCGCCGGCACGCTGCTCGCGGTGCGGCGCTCCAGCTCGATGCGCCCCTTGGCGAACAGGCCCTGGCGCAGGCCGGGCTGGGGGTCGACCGCGAGATAGACCATCACCGCACGCGTGCCGGCCTGGGCGGCCGGGTTGATGCGGGCCACGCGCGCCACCACCGGCGCCGCGATGCCGTCGACCTGCAGGCGGGCGGCCGCCCCGATGCGTACCTCGCCCACGTCCTCGGGCGCGACCGCCGCCTCGAGCTCGATCCGCGACAGATCGACGATCTCGACCAGCTTCGCGTCGACCGCCACGCGTTCACCGGGCTGCGCTGCGCGCTGCGACACCTCGCCGGCGATCGGCGCCCGCAGCACCGTGTCGTTCTGGGCCTTGCGCGCCAGTTCGGCAGCCGCCCGGGCCGCCTGCAACGCCGCACGTGCGGCGGCCGCGTTCGAGACCGACGTGTCGAGCGCGTTCTTCGAGATGAAGCCCTGATTCACCAGGGCGCGGTTGTTCTCCAGTGCGCGCTCGGCGATGTCGAGCTGCGCACCGGCCTGGGCCGACTGCTCCTGCGCCTGGCGCAGCTTCCAGGCGTACTCGGTCGCGTCGATGCGGCCCAGCTCCTGGCCGGCGGTGACACGATCGCCCTCGCGCACACCGAGTTGCTGCACCTCGCCCGCCACCTTGGCCTTCACCACCGCGGAATTCACCGCCTTCAGTGCGCCGGTGATCTCGAGCGTGCGCAGCAGTTCTCGCGGCTGAACCCGGGCCACGTCCAGCGGCGCGAGTTCGAGGGCCACGTCGGCGGGGCGCACCAGCATGCGGCCCTGCTCGGCCTTGCGTGCCAGCAGGCCGCGGCCCAGCGCCGCGCTGACCAGCAGCACGACGGCGGCACCGATCCACCACGCCGCCTGGCGCTTCATGCCTTCGCTTTCCGCGCGCCGCCGCGCGGCGCGGTGCGCGGCACGAGGCCGTTGAGCACCAGGTCGACCTGCATTGCAACCACGCGCGGCGCGTCGAGGCGGCGGTCCAGGTTCGGGCAGGCGCCCATCGAATGCTTGTGCAGCATCAGGAACAGCATCGGCGCCATCAGTGCATGCACCACGTCGTCGACCGCCACCGGGCGGAACTCGCCGCGATCGATGCCACGCTGGACCACACCGCCGATCATGCGCTCGGCCGGCAGCACCACTTCGTCGAGGTAGAACTGCGCGATGTCGGGGAAGTTGCGAACTTCCGAAATGATCAACTTGCAGATGCCCGAGGCGCGGGTCTCGCCGATACGGCGCCACCACTCGGCCATCAGGTGGGCCAGCAGTTCGGCCGTCGGCCCGTCGAAGCCGCGCACGATGTCCTCGCCCTCGGCGATCTCCTGCGAGATGTTCTCGCGGATCACCGCCTTCAGCAGCTCTTCCTTGCTGGGGTAATAGAGGTAGAGGGTGCCCTTGGAGACGCCGGCGCGCGCCGCCACCTCCTCCGAGCGCGTCGCCGCGAAGCCCTTCTCGACGAACAGATCGAGGGCGGCGTCGAGCAACTCCTGCGGGCGTGCTTCCTTGCGCCGCTGGCGGGTCGAGGGGAGGGAGTCGGCAGTTCGTGACATGGATTTACTGACTAATCGGTCATTAATGTAGCGCCGGCCCGCGAGGGGGTCAAACCGGGCGCGGCAGATCCCGACCGCAGCGCCGAGGATGCCGCTGAGCGCCGTCGCGACGGTGCCTCGCCGGTGGCGATCCGGTAAAGATCGGTGAAGCCTTCACGCATCCCCGCGATCACGGGGATCGCCGTGGCCCGGCGGCGCGGCGCGGTCGGGGTCGGCAGCTAACATCGATCGCTTTGCCGCACCGGAGACGTTTTCTTGGACATCCTGCTGCTCGTCAAGGCCGCGATCATGGGCATCGTCGAGGGACTCACCGAGTTCCTGCCGATCTCGAGCACCGGACACCTGATCCTGACTGCGTCGCTGCTCAACTTCACCGGCGAGATCGTGAAGGTGTTCGACATCGCGATCCAGACCGGCGCCATGTTCGCCGTGATCTGGGAGTACCGGGTGCGCCTGCGAGCCACGGTGGCCGGCATCACGCACGAGGCGGTGGCGCAGCGCTTCGTGCGCAACCTGCTGGTCGCCTTCGTGCCGGCGGTCGTCTCCGGCCTCGCGCTGGGCGGGCTGATCAAGGAGCACCTGTTCCATCCGGTGCCGGTGGCGACGGCCTTCGTGGTCGGCGGGCTGATCATCCTGTGGGTCGAGCGCCGCCACCGGGCGCTGTTCGGTGATCGCGATCTCGAGGGCGGGCGCGTGGCGCGCGTCGAGACGATCGACGACATGAGCGCCCTCGACGCCCTGAAGGTCGGCCTGGTGCAGTGCGCTGCGCTGATCCCGGGCACCAGCCGCTCGGGCGCCACCATCATCGGTGCGATGCTGTTCGGCTTTTCGCGCAAGGCGGCCACCGAGTTCAGCTTCTTCCTCGGCATCCCGACGCTGATGGGCGCCGGCGCCTATTCGCTGATCAAGCAGCGCGACCTGCTGAGCTGGGGCGATCTGCCGGTGTTCGCGGTCGGCGTGGTGTTCGCCTTCCTCAGCGCGCTGGTCTGCATCCGCTGGCTGATCCGCTACGTGTCGACGCACGACTTCACCGTGTTCGCCTGGTACCGCATCGCCTTCGGCGGCCTGGTGCTGCTGAGCGCCTGGGGCGGCTGGGTGGACTGGAAGGACTGAGCCGAAGGGAGGGCGGCACTCAGCGCTGTCTGAAGCGCTCCAGCGTGGCGAGCACGATCCGCGTCGCGCCGTCCAGCGACGACGGCGCGCGGTGCGCCACGCCGAGGCTGCGGGTCAGCGCTGGCCGCAGCGGGATCAGCTGCACGGGATCGGTGCCCGCGGCCACCGCGACGGCCGAGCTCTCCATCGGCAGGATCGCGGCGCCATAGCCGGCCGCTACCAGGCTCTTGATCGCCTCCGTGTAGTTGAGCTCGATGCGGGCACGCGGCGCGTGGCCGGCGGCGGCAAACCACTCCATCGTCATCCGGTACATGCGGGTCGTCGCGTCGTTGAAGATCAGCGGCTGCGCGGCCAGCCAGTCCGGCGTGGCCGCCCGGGGGGCACGCCAGCGCGGCGGCACGAAGGCCCTCATCGGGTCGTTGCGCCAGTGCGTCACCACGAGATCGCGCACCGGCGGCTGCGGCAGCGCGATCAGGCCGATGTCCAGCGTACCGGCGGCGAGCCGCTCCATGCAGTGGTTCGATCCGAGGATGGCCACCTCCACGTCGATGCCCGCATGCTCCTGCTCGAGCACCTTCAGCACCTGCGGCAGCAGGTGCACGATCACGCCGGTCGAGGTGCCCAGGCGCACGCGCCCGGCCTGACCGCGGGCGTGGCGCTGCACGGTGTCGACGGCCTCATCGGCGTCGCGCAGCAGGCGCCGGGCACGATCGATCAGCGCGGCGCCGGCGGCCGTTGGCGCGACGCGCCGGCTGCCGCGCACGACCAGCGGCGCTCCGAGCCGCGATTCCAGCTCGCCGATGTGCAGGCTGACCGTGGGTTGAGCCAGGTGCAGCGCCCTCGCGGCGGCCGAGAACGTGCCCAGGTCGGCGATCGACACCAGGGTGCGCAACTGGTCGAGGTTGAGTTCGCGCATCAGGAAGTCTGATAGAAAACCTCAGTAATCTCAACTTCCACGATAGCACGTGACGTTGCACGATGAGGGCATGTGCTCGCGAAGGGAGAAGACGATGACAACGACATCCACGATCCGGACCGGCCCGCGGCGGTCCTTCCTGCGCCGGCTGCGGGCCGCATGGGCGGCGCGCCGCGTGCGCCGCGCGGCAGTGCGCGAACTGCAGGCCATGTCGGAGCACGAACTGAAGGACCTCGGCATCGGCCGCTCCTAGATCCCGGCGCTGGCGCGGGCCTAGCGCCGGACGAACACCAGGTCCCAGACGCCGTGGCCCAGCCGCAGGCCGCGCTGCTCGAACTTCGTCAGCGGGCGGTACTCGGGCCGCGGCGCGTAGCCGTCGGCGCTGTTGCGCAGCGCCGGCTCGGCCCCCAGCACCTCGAGCATCTGCTCGGCATAGGGCTGCCAGTCGGTGGCGCAGTGCAGGTAGCCGCCCGGCGCGAGCCGCGTCACCAGCCGCGCCACGAAGGCGGGCTGCACCAGGCGGCGCTTGTGGTGCTTCTTCTTGTGCCAGGGGTCCGGGAAGAACAGGTGGATGCCGGCCAGCGAGCCGGGCTCGAGCATGTGCTCGAGCACCTCGACCGCGTCGTGCTGCACGATGCGCAGGTTCGTCAGTTCGCGCTCGCCGATCTGCTTGAGCAGCGCGCCGACGCCGGGCGTGTGCACCTCGCAGCCGATGAAGTCGGTGTCGGGCCGGGCGGCGGCGATCTGCGCGGTGGCGTCGCCCATGCCGAAGCCGATCTCCAGCACCAACGGGGCGCGGCGGCCGAACGCGGCCTGCGGGTCGAGCGGCTCGCGCCGGAACGGCAGCGCGAAGCGCGGGCCGAGTTCGGCGAGCGCACGCGTCTGGCCGCTGCCCATGCGGCCGGCACGCAGCACGAAGCTGCGGATCGGTCGCGGCGGGTGGGAGGACGGAGGGGACGAGGAATCGGGGGGGCTCATGGCGAGGGCGGGTTCACCGCGGGGCGGACGACAGATGTTCGCACTCGGGCAGGAGGCATTCCCGGCAGCGGCCGCGCAGCCGGGGGCCTGCGTCGGATGCCGCGGCGGCCCGCGCGGGCAGGCCCAGGCGCGTGCGCAGCGCTGCCAGCGCGGCTGCCGTGCGCGCCGGGCCTTCGCCGTAGACCACCGAATAGGGCAGCGCCGCCGACGCCAGCGCGTTCCGCACCAGCCGGTCGACCGGGCCGCGCACCTGGGCCCCGTCGCGCTGCAGGCCGTCGGGCTGCCAGGCGAGGTCGAGCCCGGTCAGCAGCGTGAGTGTGCAGCGGCGCTGGCGCTCGAGCGCCAGCGGGTAGAGGCTGCGGTCGCCGAACACGAACTCGCTGTAGACGGCGATCATCAGCGGCGTGGTGTCGGCCAGCACGGTGTGGCCATCCCGCGCGGCGGCCTCGATGCGGCGCCATTGCTCGTCGGCGATCGCGGCCTGTTCCTCGGGCCGCGGCGTGCGGCCGTGCGCGTCGCAGAACTCGCGCAGGTACTCGGCCACCCGCGTGGCGGGTCGGCCGAGCGAACGGAGCTCCAGCGCCAGCGCATGGGCCAGCGTGGTCTTGCCGGTGCTCTCGGCGCCGACCAGCGCGATCACCGGGCCCATGCGCACTGCCTCGCGAGCTGCCTCATGCCGGGCTCGCCGCCGCGGCCTTGCGGGCCCAGGCGCGCCAGCCGATCGCGGCCAGCAGCGCGAACAGCGCATAGAGGCCGACGGTGAGCCACAGCCCCTTGTAGGCGAACAGGCTCACGCCGACAGCATTGACGGCGACCCACACCGGCCAGTTCTCGACCAGCTTGCGGCCCAGCAGCACCTGGCCCACCACGCTGCCGGCGGTGGGGAAGGCGTCCCACCAGGGCACGTCGGTGTCGGTGCCGTGGCGCAGCAGCAGCGCGGTGGCCGGCCACAGCAGCGCGAAGGCCAGCAGCGCCTGCAGCCGGCCGCGCGGGGCGAGATGGCGCACCGTGAGCGTGCGGCCGTCGGCCTGGGTGCCGCGCAGCCACTGCCACCAGCCCCAGAACGCGACCGCGATGAACAGCAGCTGCAGCGACGCATCGCCGTACAGCCGGGCCTCCCAGAACACCAGGCCGTAGAGCGCCGAGCTGGTGATCGCCAGCGGCCAGGCCAGCGGGTCGACGCGCAGGTTGCACCACACCATCCAGACGCCCAGCAGCGCGCCGGCCAGCTCGGCGCGGCTGGCGGCCAGCGGGCCGAGCACGAAGGCCGGTGCGTTGAGGAAGTCGATCAGCGAGGTGAGCATCGCGAGGCACGCGTCGCCTACGGCGCGTCGGGGCGGGAGTGCGTCGGGCGCGGGGCTAGCGCCGCGGCGCGTACTGGACGTAGATCTCGTCGGTCTTGAGCATGCCGAGCTCGGCGCGCGCCTTCTCCTCGACCATCTCGAGGCCTTCCTTCAGGTCGCGGACCTCGGCCGAGAGCCGGTCGTTGCGCGTCTGCGCCACCTCGTTCTTCGCCTGCTGCTCGCGCAGCTGCGCCTGCAGGCCGACCACCCGGCCGACCCCGCCCTTGCCGAACCACAGCTCGGCGTGGACCAGGGCCAGCAACGCGACCAGCGCGAAGGTGATCAGGCGCATGGCGGCGGCGGGCGCGACGGGCAGCGGCGGCTCAGCGCAGGTTGTAGAACGCGGCGCGGCCGGGGTAGACCGCGACGTCGCCCAGGTCCTCCTCGATGCGCAGCAGCTGGTTGTACTTGGCCATGCGGTCGCTGCGCGACAGCGAGCCGGTCTTGATCTGGCCGGCGTTGGTGCCCACCGCGATGTCGGCGATGGTGCTGTCCTCGGTCTCGCCCGAGCGGTGCGAGATCACGGCGGTGTAGCCGGCGCGCTTGGCCATCTCGATGGCGGCGAAGGTCTCGGTGAGCGTGCCGATCTGGTTGATCTTGATCAGGATCGAGTTGGCGATGCCCTTGTCGATGCCTTCCTGCAGGATCTTGGTGTTGGTGACGAACAGGTCGTCGCCGACCAGCTGCACCTTCTTGCCCAGCACCTCGGTCAGGTGGGCCCAGCCGGCCCAGTCGCCCTCGGCCATGCCATCCTCGATGCTGATGATCGGGTACTTGTCGACCCAGCCGGCCAGCATGTCGGTCCACTGCTGGGCCGACAGCGACAGGCCGCCCTCGCCATCGAGCTGGTAGACCAGCGAGCCGTTCTTGCCCGGCTTGTAGAACTCGCTGGCGGCGCAGTCGAGGCCCAGCGCGATCTGGGTGCCCGGGGTGTAGCCGGCCTTGTCGATGGCCTCGAGGATCATCTGGATCGCCGCCTCGTGGTTCTCGACGCTCGGGGCGAAGCCACCCTCGTCGCCCACCGCGGTGCTGATGCCCTTGTCGTGCAGGATCTTCTTCAGCGCGTGGAAGGTCTCCGCACCCCAGCGCACCGCTTCGCGGAAGCTCGGCGCGCCCACCGGGATGATCATCAGCTCCTGCAGATCGAGGCTGTTGTTGGCGTGCGCCCCGCCGTTGACCACGTTCATCATCGGCACCGGCAGCTGCATGCCGCCCATGCCGCCGAAGTAGCGGTACAGCGGTAGGCCCGATTCCTCGGCCGCCGCGCGCGCCACGGCCATGCTGACCGCCAGCGTCGCGTTGGCGCCGATGCGGGCCTTGTTGTCGGTGCCGTCGAGGTCGATCAGTGTCTTGTCGAGGAAGGCCTGCTCGGAGGCATCGAGCCCCAGCACGGCTTCCGAGACCTCGGTGTTGAGGTGCTCGACCGCCTTCAGCACGCCCTTGCCGAGGTAGCGGCCCTTGTCGCCGTCGCGCAGCTCGATCGCCTCGCGCGAGCCGGTCGAGGCGCCGCTCGGCACCGCGGCGCGGCCCATCACGCCGCTCTCGAGCAGCACGTCGCATTCGACGGTGGGGTTGCCGCGGCTGTCGAGGATCTCGCGCCCGACGATGTCAACGATGGCACTCATGGCGTTGCTTTCAATAAGGAAGGGAAGTATTCGAGGAGCGGACGCCGCGGATCCGGCTTCGCCGGTCCGCCAGCGTCGCCCCCTCGAGGGGGAGCGGCGAAGCCGCAACGGGGGTGGTCAACATCAACAGGAAAAATCGTTCTCGAGCAGCGGCTGCGCCTTGACCACGCGGTCGATGCTGACCAGCTGCTCCAGCAGGGCCTTCATGTGCTTCAGCGGCACCGCATTCGGGCCGTCGCTCAGCGCGCGGGCCGGGTCCGGGTGGGTTTCCATGAACACGCCCGCCACGCCGACCGCGATGGCCGCGCGCGACAGCACCGGCACGAACTCGCGCTGGCCGCCCGAGCTGTTGCCCTGGCCGCCGGGCAGCTGCACGCTGTGGGTCGCGTCGAAGACCACCGGGCTGCCGGTCTCGCGCATGATGGCCAGGCTGCGCATGTCGGACACGAGGTTGTTGTAGCCGAAGCTCGCGCCGCGCTCGCAGGCCATGAACACGTCGTCCGGCAGGCCCTTCTCGCGGGCGGCGTCGCGCGCCTTCTGGATCACGTTCTTCATGTCGCCCGGCGCGAGGAACTGGCCCTTCTTGATGTTCACCGGCTTGCCGCTCTGCGCGACGGCACGGATGAAGTCGGTCTGGCGGCACAGGAAGGCGGGCGTCTGCAGCACGTCGACGTGCTGCGCGACGACCGGGATCTCGGCCTCGCTGTGCACGTCGGTCAGCACCGGCACCTGCAGTTCCCGGCGCACCTTGGCGAGGATCTCCAGACCCTTGTCCATGCCCGGGCCGCGGAACGAGGTGCCCGACGAGCGGTTGGCCTTGTCGTAGCTGGACTTGAAGATGAAGGGGATGCCGAGCGCCGAGGTGATTTCCTTCAGGCGGCCCGCCACGTCCATCTGCAGCTGCTCGCTCTCGACCACGCAGGGGCCGGAGATCAGGAAGAAGGGTCGGTCGAGGCCGATCTCGAACCCACACAAATTCATGCCGCCACCTTCTGCAAACTACCGGATGCGCCGCGCTCCGCCTGATGGACGAGCGCTGCCTTGACGTAGCTGATGAACAGCGGATGTCCCGCCCACGGCGTGGACTTGAACTCGGGGTGGAACTGCACGCCCACGTACCACGGGTGCACGCTCTGCGGCAGCTCGACCATCTCGGTCAGCTTCTCGCGCTGGGTGATCGCGCTGATCACCAGTCCGGCCTGCTGCAGGCGGTCGAGGTAGTGCTCGTTGGCCTCGTAGCGGTGGCGGTGGCGCTCGGTGACGACCGGGCCGTAGATCTGGTGGGCCAGCGTGCCGGGCTTCACGTCGGAACTCTGGGCGCCCAGGCGCATGGTGCCGCCCAGGTCGGAGTTGGCGTCGCGCTTCTGGACCGATCCGTCGGCGTCCTGCCACTCGTCGATCAGCGCGATCACCGGGTGCGGCGTGGCGGGTTCGAACTCGGTGCTGTTGGCATCTTTCAGGCCGGCCAGGTGGCGGGCCACCTCGATGGTCGCGACCTGCATGCCCAGGCAGATGCCGAGATAGGGGATCTTGTGCTCGCGTGCGTAGCGGGCGGTGAGGATCTTGCCTTCCACGCCGCGCTTCCCGAAGCCGCCGGGCACCAGGATGGCGTCATAACCGGCCAGCTGGTCGATGTTGGACTCGTTCAGCAGCTCCGAGTCCACGTATTCGATCTTGACCCGGGCGTGATGGTGGATGCCGGCGTGGCGCAGCGCCTCGTTGAGCGACTTGTACGAGTCCGACAGATCGGTGTACTTGCCGCACATCGCGATCGTCACCTCGTGCTGCGGGTGGGTCACCTCGTGCACCAGGCGGTCCCAGCGGCGCAGGTCGGCCGATTTGGTGAGCAGCTGCAGCTTCATGCAGATCAGCTCGTCCAGGCGCTGCTCGTGCAGCATGCGCGGCACCTTGTAGATCGTGTCCACGTCCCACATCGAGATCACGCCCTGCAGACCGACGTTGGTGAACAGCGAGATCTTGTCGCGTTCGTCTTCCGGAATCTCGCGGTCGGCGCGGCACAGCAGCGCGTCGGGCTGGATGCCGATCTCGCGCATCTTCTGCACGGTGTGCTGCGTGGGCTTGGTCTTGAGCTCGCCGGCCGCGGCGATCCACGGCACGTAGGTCAGGTGCACGAAGGCCGAGTTGCTGGGGCCGGCACGCAGTGCCATCTGGCGCACCGCTTCCAGGAAGGGCAGCGACTCGATGTCGCCGACGGTGCCGCCGATCTCGACGATGGCCACGTCGACGTCGTTCGCGCCGCGCTTGACGAACTCCTGGATCTCGTTGGTGACGTGCGGGATCACCTGCACCGTCTTGCCGAGGTAGTCGCCGCGGCGTTCCTTCTCGAGCACAGACTTGTAGATCTGGCCGGTCGTGAAGTTGTTGCTGCGCTTCATGCGGGTGCTGATGAAGCGCTCGTAGTGGCCGAGGTCGAGGTCGGTCTCGGCGCCGTCGTCGGTGACGAAGACCTCGCCGTGCTGGAACGGCGACATCGTGCCCGGATCGACGTTCAGATACGGATCGAGCTTGATCAGGGTGACCTTGAGGCCGCGCGATTCCAGGATGGCCGCGAGCGATGCCGACGCGATGCCCTTGCCGAGGGAGGACACCACACCGCCGGTGACGAAGACGAACTTGGTCATGACATGCGGCACGTTGTTTCCAAAAGTGCCGTGGTGGTAAAGCGAGAGTATATCGGCCGGGCCGGGCCGGGCCGGGCCCGCCTGCCCGGTGGTCTCGGCGTCAGCCGGTCGCGCGGTGGGCGCAAGCCAGGCTGCGCAACTGCGAGAGCACCGCCTTGGCCGTCTCCAGCGGACGCTCCATCGGGAACAGGTGGCCGCCTTCGATCCAGCTCACCCGCCCCTGGGTGAGACGCTCAGTCGCGCGCAGGCCCACCTGGCGCACCTCGGCCGACGCGGTGCCGCCGATGAAGGCGACCGGACAACTGAGCGGATGCCTGCGCAGGACGTGCGGCAGATGGTGCGGCAGGGTCCGGTAGATCTCGGTCTCGACCTCGCGCCGGAAACTGAGCGCGCGCACCGCGCCGGCCGGTTCGGTGCCGGCGGCGACGTAGTCGTGCAGCACCTCGGGGTGCCAGCGGGCGAACACCGGCTTGGCGGCGAAGTGCTCGAAGGCCGCCTGGTCACTGGGCCAGTGCTGGCGACGCCGCCGCGACACGGCGGCCGGCGAGTAGCGTTCACCGAGACCGGTCGCCTTGGCAAATTGCAGCGCGCGTGCCTTCCAGCCACCGATGATCGGCGAGTCGAGCAGCACCACGCCGCGCGCCAGGTCGGGCCGCCGGGTCGCGGCCAGCACGCTGAGGAAGCCGCCCAGCGAGTGGCCGACGAACCAGGCCGGCGCTTCGTCGACGAGCGCACGTTCGGCGAAGTGGATCAGTTCATCGCGCAGGTGCGGCCAGTTGCCGGTCACCGGGTAGGCCGGCTGGTGGCCGAATTTCTCGACCGCGTGCACCGTGTAGCCGGCTGCGCGCCAGTGCTCGAACAGCAGCCGGTAGGTGCCGGCCGGAAAGCCGTTGGCGTGCGAGAAGACGATGGCGCCGCGCGAGCGTCCGCGTCCGCCCGCCATGCTCAGACGATGCGTTCGTTCGGGTGGGTGATCTTGCGCATCGGTTCGCAGCGTTCGTGGCCGGTGCGCAGCGGATGGGCCGCGGCGCCGCCGCTGTCCCATTGCGGCGCGTCGATGCTCTCGAAGGCGGCGCGCAGCTTCTGGCCCCAGCTGCCGCGGATCATGCGGAAGTATTCGTTGTGCTCGTCGATGCAGACGATCTGCTCGGTCTGGAAGCGGCCGTCCTGGTAGACCAGCAGGTCCAGCGGCAGACCGACGGAGAGGTTGGACTTCAGCGTGGAGTCCATCGACACCAGCGCGCACTTGGCCGCCTCGTCCAGGCTGGTGGCCGGCGTGATCATGCGGTCGAGGATGGGCTTGCCGTACTTGCTCTCGCCGATCTGGAAGTAGCAGGTCTCGCGCGTGGCCTCGATGAAGTTGCCAGCCGAGTAGACGAGGAACAGCCGCATTGCCTCGCCGGCGATCTGGCCGCCGAAGATCATCGAGGCGTTGAAGTCGATGCCGGCGCGCTTGAGCGAGGCGCCGTCCTGCTCGTGCACGCGGCGCACCGCGCTGCCGAGCACGCGCACCGCATCGAACATGCTGGTGGCGTTCCAGATCGTCAGCGGCGGCTTGTCGCCGTTCTCCAGCTTCTCGACCTGCAGGATCTCGCGCACCGACTGGCTGATGCTCAGGTTGCCGGCCGACAACAGCACCATGAAGCGGTCGCCGGGCTTCTCGTAGACCATCATCTTGCGGAAGGTGCTGATCTGGTCGAGCCCGGCGTTGGTGCGCGAGTCGGACAGGAACACGAGGCCGGCATTGAGCCGCACGCCGACGCAGTAGGTCATGTCAGTTTTCCTTGGAACGCTCGTGGAGCGATTTGAGGCGGTAGAGCGCGTCGAGCGCTTCCCGCGGGGTCAATGTATCGGGTTCGACGCCGGCCAGGGCCCGCTCGAGCTCGGTGGCTTCGCGCGGCGGCGAGGGCGGCGGCGCGGCGAACAGGTCGATCTGCGAGGAGCTGGCCGCCTGCTGGGCCTCCAGCGCCTCCAGTGTCGCGCGCGCCTGACGCAGCAGCGGCGCCGGCATGCCGGCCAGCCGTGCCACCTGCACGCCGTAGCTGCGGCTGGCCGGGCCAGGCTGGATCTCGTGCAGGAACACGATGTCGTCGCCGTGGCCGGTGTGCGACTCGGCCGCGCTGACGTGCACGTTCAGCGCACGCGGGTGCTTCTCGGGGAAGGCGGTCAACTCGAAATAGTGGGTCGCGAACAGCGTGAAGGCGCGGTTGCGGTCGTGCAGCTGACTGGCGATCGCCCCGGCCAGCGCCAGACCGTCGAAGGTGGAGGTGCCGCGGCCGATCTCGTCCATCAGCACCAGCGAGTGCTCGGTGGCACCGTGGACGATGGCGGCCGCCTCGGTCATCTCGAGCATGAAGGTGGACTGCGCATTGGCTAGGTCGTCGGCCGCGCCGATGCGGGTGTGGATGGCGTCCACCGGGCCGAGCCGGCAGGCCGCGGCCGGCACGTAGGAGCCCATCGCGGCGAGCAGCACCACCAGCGCCACCTGGCGCATGAAGGTCGACTTGCCGCCCATGTTGGGACCGGTGATCACCAGCATGCGGCGGTTGGCGTCGAGCCGACAGTCGTTGGGGATGAAACCACCGCCGCCGGTCTCGGCCAGCCGTGCCTCGACGACCGGGTGGCGGCCCTGCTCGATCTCGATGCAGGGCTGGCTCACGAACTCCGGGCAGCACCAGTTCAGCACCGCTGCGCGCTCGGCCAGCGCGGCCAGCGCGTCCAGGCTGGCCAGCGCGCGCGCCACGGCGCCCAGCGCGGCCAGCTGCGGCTGCAGCGCGTCGAGCACGCCGTCGTACAGCAGCTTCTCGCGCGCCAGAGCACGCTCCTGCGCCGACAGCGCCTTGTCTTCGAAGGCCTTCAGCTCCGGCGTGATGTAGCGCTCGGCGTTCTTCAGCGTCTGGCGGCGCTGGTAGTCGGCCGGCACCTTGTCGACCTGGCCCTGCGTGACCTCGATGTAGAAGCCGTGCACGCGGTTGAACTGCACGCGCAGGTTGGCGATGCCCGTGCGGTTGCGCTCGCGCGCCTCCAGGTCCAGCAGGAAGGCGTCGCAGTTCTGCGCGATGCCGCGCAGCTCGTCGAGCGCGGCGTCGTGGCCCGTTGCGATGACGCCGCCGTCGCGCAGCAGCACCGCCGGCTCGTCGGCGATGGCGCGCTGCAGCAGTTCGGCGATCTCCGGAGGCGGCGAGAGCTGCTGTGCCAGATCGGCCAGCAGCGCGCTGTCGCGCGGCACGCCGTCGCGCAGCGCGGGCAGCGCCAGCAGCGTGGCGCGCAGGCCGGTCAGTTCGCGCGGACGCACCTGGCGCAGCGCGATGCGCGCGGTGATGCGCTCGACGTCGCTGACGCCGCGCAACGCCTCGCGCAACACCTCGCCGCCACGTTCCATCAGCGCGCCGATCGCTTCGTGGCGCGCGCGGGCCGCCGTGCGCACGCGCGCCGGGTGCGTGAGCCAGTGGCGCAAGGCGCGCGAGCCCATGCCGGTGCGGCACACGTCGAGCAGCGACAGCAGCGTCGGCGCGTCCTCGCCGCGCAGCGTCTGTGTCAGCTCGAGGTTGCGGTGCGTGGCCGGCGGCAGTTCCAGCAGATCGCTCGCGCGCTCCACCGCCAGCGAACCCACATGGGCCAGCGCCCGGCCCTGGGTGTGCTCGGCGTAGCTGAGCAGCGCGGCGGCGGCGGCGTGGGCTGCGGTCACGTCCTCGGCATTGAAGCCGGCGAGACTGGCAACGCGCAGTTGCTCGCACAGCTTGCGGCGGCCCAGCGCCGCGTCGAACTGCCACGCGGGTCGCCGCGTGAGCGCGGTGCGAGTGGCGGAAAGCGCGACCGTCAGCGCCGCGTCGTCGCGGTCGTCGACCAGCACCTCGGCGGGGCCCAGGCGCGCCAGCCAGCCCGCGAGCTCGCGCTCGCCGCATTCGCTGAGGCCCAGCGTGCCGCTGCTCAGGCCCAGCCAGGCCAGGCCATAGCTCGCACGCTGGCGCGTCACCGCCAGTAGCAGGGTGTCGACGCGCTCCGACAGCAGCTCGGTGTCGGTCACGGTGCCCGGCGTGACGACGCGCACCACCTTGCGCTCGACCGGCCCCTTGGCCGTCGCCACGTCGCCCACCTGCTCGGCGATCGCGACCGACTCGCCAAGCTTGACCAGTTTGCCGAGATAGTTCTCGAGCGCGTGCACCGGCACGCCGGCCATCACGACCGGCTCGCCGGCGCTCTGGCCGCGGCTGGTGAGAGTGATGTCGAGCAGGCGGTGCGCCTTGCGGGCGTCGTCGAAGAACAGCTCGTAGAAATCGCCCATGCGGTAGAGCACGAGCGTGTCGGGATGCTCAGCCTTGATGCGCAGGTACTGCTGCATCATGGGGGTGTGACCGGACTCGGCGCGGGCGGGGTCGGCACTCATGCGGGCTCGCGGACGGGACGACACAACGTCGAAGGCTCAGAACGGTGCGTCGTCGTCCTTGGCCTTGGCGAGGTCGGCCTTGCGGATGCGCACCGGCGCCTTCTTCGCGGTGGCGGCGGGCGGCGTATCGGCCACGACGCTCGCGACGAAGGCGGCGGTGGCGTCCGGCGCGGCTGCCGCGGCGGGGGCCGTGGCGCCCGCCTCGTCGTCCTTGATGATGCGGGTGTAGGGCGCGAGGATGCTCACCAGCTGCGCATAGATCTTCGGGTTGCCCGCGACGATCTCGCGCTGGTAGAGGAAGTCGGACTCGCCGGTGAAATTGCCGATCAGGCCGCCGGCCTCGGTGATGATCAGCGAGCCGGCCGCGATGTCCCAGGGGTTCAGCCCGGTCTCGAAGAAGCCGTCGTACCAGCCGGCGGCCACGTAGCACAGGTCCAGCGCGGCGGCACCCGGGCGGCGCAGGCCGGCGCAGTGCTGCATGACCTCCTCGAACATCTTCAGGTAACGCTTGAAGTTGTCGCCCTTGCGGAACGGGAAGCCGGTGCCGATCAGCGACTCCAGCAGGCGGCTGCGCTTGCTGACGCGCAGGCGCTTGTCGTTGAGGAAAGCGCCGCGCCCCTTGGAGGCGTAGAACAGGTCGTTGCGCGACGGGTCGTAGACCACCGCCTGCTGGATCTGGCCGCGGAAGGCGAGCGCGATCGAGACCGCGTAGACCGGGAAGCCGTGGATGAAGTTGGTGGTGCCGTCGAGCGGATCGATGATCCACACGTAGTCGCTGTCCTTCGCGCCGTGGGTGCGCCCGGTCTCCTCGGCGAGGATGCCGTGGCCCGGGTAGGCGCCGAGCAGGGTCTCGATGATCGCGGCCTCGGCCGCCTGGTCCACCTCGGTCACGAAGTCGTTGTGCGACTTGGCGGTGACGGTCACGCGCTCGATGTCCAGCGAGGCCCGGTTGATCAGCGCCCCCGCAGTGCGTGCAGCCTTGACGGCGGTGTTGAGCATCGGGTGCAGGGTCTGGGACATGGCGGGCGCTCGCGGCTGACGGGGCAGGAGAGGGAAAGGCGGACTGGCGGGGGACAAAGAACGTGGGGCCGGCGGGCCGGGAGAGGGGAGCGCCGGTGCGGCGGGCCGCGAGGGCCACGCCGATAATCAAATTTTAGCCGCCCTCGCCGATGTCGACTGCCGATCCGACCCGCTTCGTCCTCGTGGGCACCAGCCATCCCGGCAACGTGGGCGCGGCGGCGCGGGCGATGAAGGTGATGGGCTTCTCCGACCTGGTGCTGGTGGCGCCCCGCCATGCCGACGTGCTGGTGCAGGAGGACACGGTGGCCCTGGCCAGCGGCGCGGCCGACATCCTGGTGCGGGCGCGCGTCGTCGCGACGCTCACCGAGGCCCTGGAAGGCGTGAGCCATGCCTGCGCCACCGCAATGACGCCGCGTGATTTCGGCCCGAAGACCTTCGCGCCGCGCGCGCTGTTCCCCGAACTCGCCGCCGGGCGGCAGCGCGTGGGCTTCGTGTTCGGCTCCGAGCGCTATGGGCTGTCGAACGAGGACGTGTACCGCTGCCACAGCTGCCTGAGCATCCCGACGCCGGCCGACTACGGCTCGCTGAACCTGGCGCAGGCGGTGCAGCTGATCGCCTACGACTGGCGCCAGGCGCTCGGCGGCTACCCCGTCACGCCCCGCACGTCCGATCCGGCGCTGGCCGACGCCGCGGCGGTGCAGGGGCTGCTCGATCACTGGCAGCGGGCGCTGGTGCACATCGGCCACCTCGATCCGGCCGCACCGAAGAAGCTGCTGCCGCGGGTGAACCAACTGCTGAACCGGGCCCAACTGACCGAGGAAGAGGTGCACCTGTTGCGCGGCATCGCCACGTCGATGCTGAAACGTTGAGCCCCGCGATGCCCCCGCCGGCCTCAGGCAGGCAGTCGGCTGGCTACACTGACCTGGCCCAACCTGAAGAGCGACGACATGTTCAGCCGCCTCCGCGAAGACATTGCCACCATCCTCGAGCGCGACCCGGCCGCCCGCACGGGTTTCGAGGTGCTGACCTGTTATCCGGGACTGCATGCGCTGGCGGTGCACCGGCTGGCGCACGGCTGCTGGACGCGCGGCTGGCGCTGGCTCGGCCGCTTCCTGTCGCACCTGGGCCGCTTCCTCACCGGGATCGAGATCCATCCGGGCGCCACGGTCGGCCGGCGCGTCTTCATCGACCACGGCATGGGGGTGGTGATCGGCGAGACGGCCGAGATCGGCGACGACTGCACCATCTACCAGGGCGTGACGCTCGGCGGCACCTCGCTCTACAAGGGCGCGAAGCGGCACCCGACGTTGGGCAAGGGCGTGATCGTCGGTGCCAATTCGCAGGTGCTCGGAGGATTCGTGGTCGGCGACGGGGCGCGGGTCGGCTCGGGCGCGGTGGTCGTCAAGCCGGTGCCGGCGGGCGCCACCGCGGTCGGCAACCCGGCGCGCATCCTGCACGACGCAGTCGACGTGCAGCGCGAGGCGGCGGCGGCGAAGATGGGTTTCTCGGCCTACGGCGTGAGTCAGGGCGACGACCCGGTGGCGCAGGCGATGAAGGGCCTGATCGACAACGCCTCGGGGCACGAACACCAGATCGCCATGCTGTGGGCGGCGGTCGAGACGCTGTCGCGGCGCAGCGCGGCCGGCGACTGCGTGCCGAGCGACGCGCAGACCCGCGAGGACTTCGACGCCGCGGCGCTGAACCAGCTGGTGCGCTGACGCGGCGAGCGCCTCAGCCGCCGGCCGGGCGGCTGGCGCGCAGCGCCGACTTCGGCCGGAAGGCCTTGCAGACCGACTCGTCCGTCTCGAGGTAGGGCCCGCCGATCAGGTCGACGCAGTAGGGCACGGCCGCGAAGATGCCGTGCGCCGGGGGCTGGGCGTCCGGCAGCCCCTGCAAGGTCTCGGCAATCGCCTTGGGCTGCCCGGGCAGGTTGATGATCAGCGCCTGGCCGCGGATCACCGCCACCTGGCGCGACAGGATCGCGGTGGGCACGAAGCGCAGCGAGATCTGCCGCATCTGCTCGCCGAAACCCGGCATCTCCTTGTGCGCGACGGCCAGCGTGGCCTCGGGCGTCACGTCGCGCGGCGCCGGGCCGGTGCCGCCGGTGGTCAGCACCAGGTCGCAGTGCGCGTCGTCGACCAGCTCGCGCAGCGTGGCGCTGATGCCCTCCTGCTCGTCGGGGATCAGGCGTGTGACCCAGGTGACCGGGTTCTTCAGCGCACGGCCCAGCCAGTCCTGCAGCGCCGGGATGCCCTGGTCGGCATAGACGCCGCTGGAGGCCCGGTCGCTGACCGAGACGAGGCCGATCGTGACGGGATCGAACGGTGTGGCGGGCGTGTCAGTCATTGCTTTCCTCCTCTTCGCGGCCAGGCTCGGCGAGCGCGCCACGCAGCTGCTGGAACAGCTCGCGGTAGGCCCGGCCGTGGCGGGCAGCACCGCCCGGCAGTGCGGGGACGGCTTCCTTGCGCGCGCTGCGGATCAGGCTGCGCAGCTGCTGAAGGTCGCTGCGCGGGTGCACGGCGGTCCAGCGGGTGAGGGCGTCGTCGCTGGCCAGCAGTTCGGCGCGCCAGCGTTCGGCCTCGTGCAGCGCGAGCGCGTCCTTCGCGTGGCCGAGCTGGAACGAGGCCACCGCCTCGCGGATCGGCTCGATGCCACCGGCGTCCTGCGCCCGGCGCATCAGCTTGCCCAGGTACTGGATCTGGCGGCGGCGGCCTTCGTGGGACTTGGTGCGCTGGGCGGTGCGCACCGCCTCGCGCAGCGATTCGTCGAGGCCGATGGCGTCGATGCGCGCGTCGGGCAGCGTCATCAGTGCTTCGCCCAGAGACTGCAGCTCGTGCATGGCCTTCTTCAGCGCGGTCTTGCTGGGGCGCTCGGACGCGTCGTCGTCCGGTTCGTTCGTTTCGGTGTTCAAGCGGGGGCAGGCATCAGGGAAGGGGGAACGCCGCAAGGCGCTGGCTATCATAGTTGCGTGCCGCCGGCTGCCCCTGCGGCCGCACAGCCCCGCAGTTTCCAGGTCCCGCCATGTCCCGCACCCCCGAAGGTTTTGCCCACAGCCGAGCCCAGTTCGAGCAACTGATCGACGACACGCTCGCGGTGGCCCGCGGGCTCGGGGCCAGCGATGCGGCGGCCGAGGTCAGCGAGGGCGCCGGCCTGTCGGTGTCGGTGCGCAAGGGCGAAGTCGAGACGGTCGAGCGCAACCGCGACAAGTCGCTCGGCGTCACCGTCTACCTGGGCCAGCGGCGCGGCAACGCCAGCACCTCCGATTTCTCGCGCACCGCGCTGGAGCAGACAGTGCGCGCGGCCTACGACATCGCCCGCTTCACGGCCGAGGACCCGGCCGCCGGCCTGCCCGACGCGGCCGATCTGGCCACACCCGAGGAAGCCGCCCGCGATCTGGATCTCTACCACCCCTGGGCGATCGACGCCGCCGGCGCCATCGAGCTGGCCTTGCGCTGCGAGGGCGCGGCCTTCGCGACCGACCGGCGCGTCACCAATTCCGACGGCTGCGGCGTCTCGGTCCAGCAGTCGCACTTCATGGCCGGCAACTCGCGCGGTTTCCGCGGCGGCTACGCCAGTTCGAGGCACTCGCTGTCGGTGGCACCGATCGCCGGCCGGGGAAACGACATGCAGCGCGATGCCTGGTACAGCTCGATGCGCGACGCCGCCGACCTGGCCTCGCCCGAGGCCGTGGGCCGCTATGCCGCGGAGCGCACGCTGGCCCGGCTGAAGGGACGCAAGATCGCGACCTGCGAGGTGCCGGTGCTGTTCGAGTCCACGCTGGCCGCGGGCCTGCTGGGCGCCTACGTGCAGGCCACCAGCGGCGGCGCGCTCTACCGCAAGGCCACCTTCCTGGCCGATTGCCTGGGCAAGCCGGTGTTTCCCGACCACGTCGACATCGACGAGCAACCGCACCTGCTCAAGGGCAAGGCCAGCGCACCGTTCGACGACGAGGGTGTGCGCACGCGCGCCCGCAAGGTGGTGGCCGCCGGCCGCGCCGAAGGCTATTTCCTGTCGAGCTACTCGGCGCGCAAGCTCGGCATGCACACGACCGGCCACGCCGGCGGCTCGCAGAACCTCACGCTGACGAGCCGGCTCACGGCGCCGGGCGACGACCTCGACGCGATGCTGCGCAAGCTCGGCCGCGGCCTGTTCGTCACCGAACTGATGGGGCAGGGGGTCAACTACGTGACCGGCGACTACTCGCGCGGTGCCGCCGGCTACTGGGTCGAGGGCGGGCGCATCGTGCACCCGGTGCACGAGATCACCATCGCCGGCAGCCTGGGCGAGATGCTGCGCCGGATCGTCGCGGTCGGTGCCGACGCCTACACGATGGGCGGCAAGACCATCGGCTCGGTGCTGATCGAGCGCCTGAAGATCGCCGGCAGCTGAGGACGGCGCGAGCGTCCGCCGGGGCCCGCCCGGCGGGTAAGCCCCACGCCGGGCCGCGGAGGGCGCTCCTAGAATCTTTTCGATCCTTCCTTCCCTTCTCCAGGAGTCGTCCTTGATGCAACGCCGTTCCTTCGTGCAACGGGCCGGCCTGGCCGGAGTGCTGGCCTCGGGGGCCGCACCGGCGGTCGTGCACGCGCAGAGCACCCTGCGCTGGCGGCTGGCGTCGAGTTTCCCGAAGTCGCTCGACACGATCTTCGGCACGGCCGAGCTGTTCGCGAAGAAGGTCGGCGAGATGAGCGGTGGCCGATTCCAGATCTCGGTGCATGCGGCCGGCGAGCTGGTGCCGGCCTTCGGCGTGGTCGACGCGGTGCAGAACGCCACCGTCGACATCGCCCACACCGCGCCCTACTACTTCTACGGCAAGGACCCGACCTTCTGCCTCGGCTGTGCGGTGCCGTTCGGGCTGAACTCCCGCCAGATGTCCGCGTGGATGTACGACGGCAACGGCCTGAAGCTGATGCGCGAGTTCTACGCCAGGTACAACATCGTCAACTTCCCCGGCGGCAACACCGGTGCGCAGATGGGCGGCTGGTTCCGCAAGGAGATCAAGTCCATCGCCGACATCAAGGGGCTGAAGTTCCGCTGCAACCCGTTCGCCGGTCGCGTGCTCGAGCCCTTCGGCGTGGTGCCGCAGTCGCTGCCGGGCGGCGACATCTACCCGGCGCTGGAGAAGGGCACGATCGACGCGGCGGAATGGGTGGGACCCTACGACGACCTCAAGCTCGGCTTCAACAAGGTGGCGCCGAACTACTACTACCCGGGCTGGTGGGAGGGCGGGCCGCAGCTCGACTTCTTCATCAACAACAAGGCCTGGGAGGCGCTGACGCCCGACTACAAGTCGATGATCGAGGCCGCCGCGGCGCAGTCGCACATCGAGATGCAGGCGCGCTACGACGCGCGCAATCCGCCCGCGCTGAAGCAGCTGGTCGGCTCGGGCACCAAGCTCAAGCCCTTCCCGGCCGACGTGATGACCGCGGCGTTCAAGTCGGCCGAGCAGATCTACGCCGACCTGTCGGCCAAGAACCCGTCCTGGAAGAAGGTGTGGGAGGACTACGCGAAGTTCCGCGCCGAGCAGAACGTGTGGTTCCGCTTCACCGAGGCGACCTTCGACCGCTTCATGCAGTCGCAGAAGCTCTGAGCCTCAAGGGGCCGAGGCGGCCGGGTCTGCCACCGGCGGCCGGTCGCGGAACAGTTCGTCGAGGTCGGGCTCCGAGGCCGCCGTGTCGGACGGATCGATCGGCATCTCGATGCGGACCTTGTCGAGGTCGATCTTCTCTTCCTTGTCGAGGAAGACCGTGACCGTCTCCGGCACGAAGATCACGATCACCACCAGCAGCAGCTGCAGCGCGACCCAGGGCAGTGCGCCGAGGTAGATGTCGCGCGACGGCACCGGGCGGGGCAGCGTGCCGCTCTTGAACAGCGAGTCCGCGATGCCGCGCAGGTAGAACAGCGCGAAGCCGAACGGCGGGTGCATGAACGAGGTCTGCATGTTCACGCACAGCAGCACGCCGAACCACACCAGGTCGATGCCGAGCTTGTCGGCCACCGGCGCGAGCAGCGGCAGGATGATGAAGGCGATCTCGAAGAAGTCGAGGAAGAACGCCAGGAAGAAGATGAAGACGTTGACCGCGATCAGGAAGCCGATCTGGCCGCCGGGCAGGCCCGAGAGCATGTGCTCGACCCACTTGCCCCCGTCGACGCCCTGGAACACCAGCGAGAACACGCGCGAACCGATCAGGATGAACACCACCATCGCGGTGATGCGCATGGTGCCCGCCAGGGCGTCGCGCAGCAGCGGCCAGCTCAGGCGGCGGTGCAGGGCGGCCAGCAGGAAGGCCCCGACTGCGCCCATCGCACCGGCCTCGGTGGGCGTCGCGATCGCATGGTCCATGCCGGGCAGGCCGCCCATGCTGCCGAGCACCGCGAAGATCAGGACGGCCGACGGCACGATGCCGCGCAGGCACTTGATCCACAGCGCCCGGCCGCTCAGTGTGCGCGCTTCCTTCGGCACGCCGGGCACGGCGGCGGGGCGCAGACGGCTCAGCACGAAGGTATAGGCTGCGAACAGCAGCACCTGCAGGATGGCCGGACCCCAGGCGCCCTTGTACATGTCGCCCACCGGGCGGCCGAGCTGGTCGGCCATGACGATCAGCACCAGCGAGGGCGGCACCAGCTGCGTGATCGTGCCCGACGCGGCCAGCACGCCGGTGGAATAGCGCAGGTCGTAGCGGTAGCGCATCATCACCGGCAGCGAGATCATCGCCATCGCGATCACCTGGCCGGCCACGGTGCCGGTGATGGCGCCCAGCACGAAGCCGACGATGATCACCGAATAGCCCAGACCGCCGCGCACCGGACCGAAGAGCTGGCCCATCGAGTCGAGCATGTCCTCGGCGAGGCCGCACTTCTCGAGCACCGCGCCCATCAGCGTGAAGAAGGGGATGGCCAGCAGCAGGTCGTTGCTGAGGATGCCGAACACGTTGAGCGGCAGCGCCGACATGAACTCGGGCGGGAACCAGCCTGCCTCGATCGCGATGAAGCCGCACAGCAGACCATAGGCGGCGAGCGAGAAGGCCACCGGGAAGCCGATCAGCAGCACGACGATCAGCCCCGCGAACATCAGCGGGGCGAACTGCTCCATCGTCATTGCAGGGGGCGCTCGTAGTGCGTATGCATCTCGTGGCGATGCAGCAGCCAGCCGATGCGCTTGGCGATCTCGGCCAGCCCCTGCAGCGCGAGCAGCGCGAAGCCGAGCGGCAGCATCAGCATCGCCGGCCAGCGGATCAGGCCGCCGGCGTTGCCGGACATCTCGCCGCTCGTGTAGGTGCGCCAGAACAGCGGCAGCGACAGCCACAGCATCAGCAGCACGACGGGCATCAGGAAGGCGACGAGACCGAACAGGTCGACGAAGACCTTGCCGCGGCCGGACAGGCGGCCGTAGAACACGTCGACGCGCACATGCTCGTTGAGCCGCAGCACCTGCGACGCGCCCAGCATCACGCAGGCGGCGAACAGGTACCACTGGATCTCGAGCCAGGCGTTCGAGCTGTAGTCGAGCCCGTAGCGCACCAGCGCATTGCCGGCGCTGATCAGGCAACAGGCCAGCACGGCCCACTGGGCGAGCCAGGCGAAGCAGTCGTTGAGGACGTCGATCGGCGAAACGATTCGGGACAGGGCGCTCATCGGCGATCTCTCGGGTGACAGCGGCTCGTCAGGAAATCACGCAGGGTCGGTCACTGCGAGGCCGAGCGATTCTAGAGGGCCGAGGTGCGGGGTTTGCGCGTTTGCCCTGGCGGGCCGCGCTGCATCCGCCGTCGCCTGCGCTGCGTACAGGACTCCTGCGTGCCTGATTCGATGCCGGTGTAAGTAAACGCCGCCAGGTGCGACCGAAGAAGGCCAGTGCACGGGGTGCGACGACGTTCCCCGGCCTGCCGTTCCGCAACCATCCACCCGAAGGAGATCCACATGACGAATTTCAAGTCTGGTCTGGCGATTGCCAGCGCTGCCGCCGCCCTGTTTGCCATGGGCACGGTCAGCACCACGGTGCAGGCTGCCGACAACGGCCCGGTGCACTGCGCCGGTGTGAACAGCTGCAAGGGCACCTCGGAGTGCAAGACCGCCAGCAGCGCCTGCAAGGGGCAGAACACGTGCAAGGGCCAGGGCTGGGTCAGCAAGAAGTCCGCGAAGGAATGCACCGACGCCGGCGGGACCGTCGCGAAGTAGGCCCGACGGATGGGTCACGAGGTCCGCGCGTCGGCCTGGCCGATGCGCGGGCCTTCGTGCCTCTTGTGCGTCTTTGCACCCTCACCAATGAGCACCATGCTTCAAGGCTTCGGCCTGGGACTGCGTCCCGAACACTACGCGGCATTCGCCGAACGGCGGCCCGCGGTGGACTGGCTCGAGGTCATCTCGGAGAACTACATGCTGCCGGGCGGCGCGCCGCTGCAGCACCTGGACCGCCTGCGCCGCGACTACCCGATGGCGATGCACGGTGTGTCGCTGTCGATCGGCAGTGCCGACGACCTGGACCTCGAGTACCTGCGCGCGCTGAAGGTGCTGGCCGATCGCGTCGAGCCGGCTTGGATCTCCGACCATCTCTGCTGGACCGGTGTGGACCACCACAACCTGCACGACCTGATGCCCATGCCCTACACCGAGGCGGCCCTGCACCACCTGTGCGAGCGGGTGGCGCGCGTGCAGGATCACCTCGGGCGGCGCCTGCTGCTCGAGAACGTGTCGAGCTACGTGGCCTTCGAGGCCGACGAGATGAGCGAGTGGGTGTTCGTCGCCGAGCTCGCGCGGCGCGCCGACTGCGATCTGCTGCTCGACGTCAACAACGTCCACGTCAGCAGCGTGAACCACGGCTTCGACGCGCGGCGCTACATCGATGCCCTGCCGCGCGAGCGCGTGCGGCAGATCCATCTGGCCGGCCACGAGGACCATGGCAGCCACCTGATCGACACGCATGACCACCCGGTGTGCGACGCCGTGTGGACGCTGTACGACTACACGACGCGGCGGTTCGGCGCGGTGCCGACGATGATCGAGCGCGACGACCGCATCCCGCCCCTGGCCGAGCTGGTGGCCGAACTCGACGTGGCGCGGCAGGTTCAGGCCGGCGCGCTGTCCGCGGCGAAGGCCGGCCGTGACGTGCGCGAGATGGCGGCATGAACGCGGGCTCGCTGATCGAGCAGCAGCGGCGACTCAGCCGCGCCGTGGTCGAGGACGACTCCGCCGCGGCGACACCGGCCGACGGGCTGCTGCGGCCACGACCCGGCGGCTCGCTGTTGCCCATCTACCGCCACGCCTACCGTGCACGCCTGGTTGCCGCGCTGCGAGAGAACCACGAGGGACTGCCGCGGGTCATGGGCGACGAGGCCTTCGAGGCCTTGGCGCAGGCTTATCTGTCGGCGTGTCCGTCACGGCATCCGTCGATCCGCTGGTTCGGTGAGTCCCTGGCCGATTTCATGCAGGCTCGGCCGGAACTGGCGCCGCACCCGTCCCTGGCCGATCTGGCGCGCATGGAGTGGGCGTTGCGGATGGCTTTCGATGCCGCCGATGCCCTGCCGATCCGGGCGGAAGCGCTGCAGGCCCTCGATGCGCGGGCCTGGCCCGGTCTGCGTTTCTCGCTGTTGCCCAGCGCCCGGCTGGTGACGCTGCACTGGGCCGTCGAGCCGCTGTGGCGTGCGCTGCAGGCACAGGCGGCACAGCCAGCCGATGGCGAACCCGAACTGCCCGAACCGGAACCGCACGAACATGGCCTGCTGGCCTGGCGACCGGGCCTGGAGACGCGCTGGCGTTCGCTCGAAAGCCTGGAGACGGTGCTGTTGCGCGCGGTGTTCGATCGCCAGCCGTTCGCGGCGCTGTGCGCCCGTGCAGCCGCTGAGGTCGGCGAGGCCGATGCCGCCACGGCCGTCGTCACGGTCCTTCAGGGCTGGCTTGCCGAAGGCCTGATCGCGGCCGTGCAGGTCTGACCGGCACCCGTTGCCGTAGCGCGGGTTCGCCGCCGGGCGATCAGGCCGGCCCGCCCGCTCCTGGGTAGCTGCCCGGCACCAGGATCTCGCGCCCCACCCGTCTGATATCGGTGTGGCCGGTGAAGGCCATGGTGATGTCGAGCTCGTTGCGGATGATCTCGAGGGCGCGGGTCACGCCGGCCTGACCCATCGCGCCCAGCCCGTACAGGAAGGCCCGCCCGATCATCGTGCCGCGCGCCCCCAGGGCCACCGCCTTGAGCACGTCCTGGCCCGAGCGGATCCCCCCGTCCATCCACACCTCGATCCGCTCGCCCACCGCCTCGGCGATCGCCGGCAGCGCCGCGATCGAGGACGGCGCCCCGTCCAGCTGGCGCCCGCCGTGGTTCGACACCACGATCGCATCGGCCCCGCTGTCGGCCGCCAGCCGCGCGTCGGCCACCTCCATGATCCCCTTCAGGATCAGCCGGCCGCCCCAGCGCTGCTTGATCCACGCCACATCGTCCCAGCTCAGCCGCGGATCGAACTGCTCCTTCGTCCACGTCCCCAGCGAAGACATGTCGCTCACCCCCTTGGCATGCCCCACCAGATTGCCGAAGCTGTGGCGCCGCGTCCCGGCCATCCCCAGGCACCAGCGCGGCTTCATCGCCAGGTTGATCAGGTTCGCCAGCGTCGGCTTGGGCGGCGCCGTCATGCCGTTCTTCAGGTCCTTGTGGCGCTGCCCCAGCACCTGCAGGTCCAGCGTCAGCACCAGCGCCGAGCAGCGTGCCGCCTTGGCGCGCTCGATCAGCCGTTCCATGAAATCGCGGTCGCGCATCCAGTACAGCTGGAACCAGAACGGCGCCTTCGTGTGCGCGGCGATGTCCTCGATCGAGCAGATGCTCATGGTCGAGAGGGTGAAGGGCACCCCGAAGGCCTCGGCGGCGCGGGCGCCGAGGATCTCGCCGTCGGCGTGCTGCATGCCGGTCAGGCCGGTGGGGGCGATCACGACGGGCATGGCGCAGTCCTGGCCGGCCAGGGTGGTGCGCAGCGAGCGGCCCTCCATGTTCACGGCCACGCGCTGGCGCAGCAGGATGCGGGCGAAGTCGGCCTGGTTGGCGCGGTAGGTGCCCTCGGTCCAGGAGCCCGAGTCGGCGTAGTCGTAGAACATCCTCGGCACCCGGCGCTGGGCCAGCGCCCTCAGGTCTTCGATGCAGGTGATCACGGGCATGGGCAGACCTTCTTTTCGTTGGGCGACGAAGGGATTCTCTGACATCCGTGCCGCCGGTTTCCCGCAGCCGTCCGCTGGATCGGATGTTGTCATTGCAGATGATGGATTCAACTGCAAGAGCCGCTTCCACCGCTGTCGCGACCTTGGGGCATCCGTCGACTGTCCTCGCAAATAGTCCCAGTCGCGACAAGGACTTACGAGAGGCATTCGGGGTTTTCCCGTGAGCCGCGCGGAGTTGGCCCACGACTTGTGTTGTCTTGCCCACCCGGTGCGCCGGCCTGCTGTTGCCGCGGCGGGCCGGTCGCACGGTTCGATCACATCCAGTAGCAACCGGAGACCTCCCACGATGGAAACCTTTTATGAGGTGATGCGCCGCCAAGGCATTTCGCGTCGCAGCTTCCTGAAGTACTGCTCGCTCACGGCCACCTCGTTGGGGCTGGGTCCGGCCTTCGTGCCGCAGATCGCGCACGCCATGGAGAACAAGCCGCGCACGCCGGTGCTCTGGCTGCACGGTCTGGAATGCACCTGCTGCTCGGAGAGCTTCATCCGCTCAGCGCACCCGCTCGCGAAGGACGTGGTGCTGTCGATGATCTCGCTCGACTACGACGACACGCTGATGGCCGCCGCAGGCCATCAGGCCGAGGCGATCCTCGAGGAGATCATGACCAAGTACAAGGGCAACTACATCCTGGCCGTGGAGGGCAATCCTCCGCTGAACCAGGATGGCATGAGCTGCATCATCGGCGGCAAGCCCTTCATCGACCAGCTCAAGCACGTGGCCAAGGACGCCAAGGCCATCATCTCCTGGGGTTCGTGCGCCTCGTGGGGCTGTGTGCAGGCCGCCAAGCCCAATCCCACGCAAGCCACGCCGGTTCACAAGGTGATCTTCGACAAGCCCATCATCAAGGTGCCAGGCTGCCCGCCGATCGCCGAGGTGATGACCGGTGTGATCACCTACATGCTCACCTTCGACCGGTTGCCCGAGCTGGACCGCCAGGGCCGACCGAAGATGTTCTACAGCCAGCGCATCCACGACAAGTGCTACCGCCGGCCGCACTTCGATGCCGGTCAGTTCGTCGAGCACTTCGACGACGAATCGGCGCGCCGCGGCTACTGCCTCTACAAGGTCGGCTGCAAGGGCCCGACCACCTACAACGCGTGCTCGACCACGCGCTGGAACGAGGGCACCAGCTTCCCGATCCAGGCCGGCCACGGTTGCATCGGCTGCTCCGAAGACGGCTTCTGGGACAAGGGGTCGTTCTACGACCGCCTCACCGACATCCATCAGTTCGGCATCGAGGCCAACGCCGACCAGGTCGGTGGTGCCGCGGCCGGTGTGGTGGGCGCGGCCGCCGTCGCCCACGCCGCCGTGTCGGCGATCAAGCGCGCGACGCAGAAGACCGATTCGAAGACGAGCGAAACCTCCCGCGCCGGGCAGTGAAGCGCTGAGCACGAACAAAGGAACGACACATGGGTGCTTACGAAACTCAGGGCTTCAAGATGGACAACTCGGGCCGCCGCGTGGTGGTGGACCCGGTGACGCGCATCGAAGGCCACATGCGCTGCGAGGTCAACCTCGACAGCAACAACGTCATCCGCAACGCCGTCTCCACCGGCACGATGTGGCGTGGTCTGGAGGTCATTCTCAAGGGGCGCGATCCGCGCGACGCGTGGGCCTTCGTCGAGCGCATCTGCGGTGTCTGCACCGGCTGCCATGCGCTGACCTCGGTGCGTGCGGTGGAAGATGCGCTCGGGATCGTCATTCCGAAGAACGCCTACCTGATCCGCGAGATCATGGCGAAGACCTTGCAGGAGCACGATCACGCCGTCCACTTCTACCACCTGCATGCCCTCGACTGGGTCGATGTCGTGTCGGCGCTGAAGGCCGACCCGAAGAAGACTTCCGATCTCCAGCACCTGGTGTCGCCGAGTCACCCGATGTCGTCGCCGGGCTATTTCCGCGACATCCAGAACCGACTCAAGAAGTTCGTCGAGAGCGGCCAGCTCGGCCCGTTCATGAACGGCTACTGGGGCAACAAGGCCTATGTTCTGCCGCCCGAGGCCAACCTGATGGCCGTCACGCACTATCTCGAGGCGCTGGATCTGCAGAAGGAGTGGGTCAAGGTTCACACGGTCTTTGGCGGCAAGAACCCGCACCCGAACTATCTGGTCGGTGGCGTGCCCTGCGCGATCAACATCGACAAGGACGGCGCGGCCGGCGCGCCGGTGAACATGGAGCGCCTGAACTTCGTCGAGGCGCGCATCAAGGAGATGATCGAGTTCAATAACAACGTCTACATCCCGGACGTGTTGGCGATCGGCACCATCTACAAGCAGGCCGGCTGGCTCTACGGGGGTGGCCTGTCGGCGACCAACGTGATCGACTACGGCACCTACGAAAAGGTCATGGGCGATCACAGCACCCAGCAACTGCCGGGCGGTGCCATCCTCGACGGCAACTGGGACGTCATCCACCCGGTCGATCCGCGGGACCCCGAGCAGGTGCAGGAGTTCGTGCCGCACAGCTGGTACAAGTACGCCGACGAATCCAAGGGCCTGCATCCGTGGGACGGCGTCACCGAGCCGAACTACGTGCTCGGGGCCAACACCAAGGGCACGCGCACCAATATCCAGGAGCTCGACGAGAGCGCGAAGTACTCCTGGATCAAGTCGCCGCGCTGGCGCGGCCATGCGATGGAAGTCGGTCCGCTGTCTCGCTACATCCTGGGCTATGCCCACGCGAAGCAGGGGCACAAGTACTGCCAGCGCGTGAAGGAGCAGATCGACACCTCGGCCATGATCATCAACAGCGTCTATCCCAAGGCGCTGGGTCTGCCCGAGACGCAGTACAGCGCCAAGCAGTTGCTGCCCACCACGATCGGCCGCACGCTCGCGCGGGCGCTCGAGGCGCAGTACTGCGCGGAGATGATGCTCGAGGACTTCAAGGAGCTGGTCGCCAATATCAAGGCCGGCGACACCACCACGGCCAATGTCGAGAAGTGGGATCCGGCCACCTGGCCGAAGGAAGCCAAGGGCGTGGGCACCGTCGCGGCACCGCGCGGAACGCTGGGGCACTGGATCCGCATCAAGGACGGGCGGATCGAGAACTATCAGTGTGTCGTGCCGACCACCTGGAACGGCAGTCCGCGTGACAACAAGGGGCAGATCGGGGCCTTCGAGGCCAGCCTGATGAACACGCCGATGGCCAATCCCGAGCAACCGGTGGAAATCCTGCGCACGCTGCACTCCTTCGATCCCTGCCTGGCCTGCTCGACGCACGTGATGAGCCCCGACGGCCAGGAGCTCACCAGCGTCAAGGTGCGCTGACAGCACCGCCCCCACACCACCCCCGCATTCCGAGGAGAAACCCATGTCGAAGAGCATTTCCCTGCGGTTCGCGCTGACCAGCATGCTGCTGGCGGCGGCGACGGCCAGCCAGGCGCACACCGGTCACGGAGCGCATGGCCTGGCCGAAGGTCTGGCCCATCCCTTCCTGGGGCTGGACCATCTTCTGGCGATGGTCGCCGTGGGCCTGTGGTCGGCGATCGCGCTGCCCGTCGGTCGACGTCTGCTCGGACCGGGGGTGTTCCTTGCGACGCTGCTGATCGGCGCCCTGCTGTCGTGGGAGGGGGTGGCTTTGCCGGCGGTGGAGTCGAGCGTGGCGGCGAGTGTGGTGCTGCTGGGGGCCATGCTGTTCGCGGGTCGGCACGTGCCGACATCGCTCGGCCTCACGCTGATCGGTGCGGCGGCGCTGTTCCATGGCTATGCGCATGGCAGCGAGCTGGCGGTCGGTGCTTCGGCAGTGGCCTATGCCGCCGGTTTCATGGGGGCGACGACGCTGCTGCACGGCGTGGGCCTCGCCGCCGGCGTCGGTCTTCAGCGGCTGCCCGATCGGGTGGCTCGACTGGCGGCTACGGTGGTCGGCGGAGCCGGGGTGGTGATGCTCGCCGCCCGTCTTTGATCACGGTCGATCGAGTCGCATCACGCCAGCCCGAAGAGGAGACGATTCATGTCCGCCATACCCGCGAATAGTTCGAACGCCCCTGTCGAGGGCACCGACGCGCACGACCTCGTCCACGCGCAATCCATCAAGTCGGTCTACGTCTACGAAGTACCGGTGCGCATCTGGCACTGGATCAATGCGCTGGCCATCACCGTGCTGGCCATCACGGGCTACTTCATCGGCTCGCCCTTGCCGACCATGCCGGGAGAGGCCAGTGCCAATTACCTGATGGGCTACATCCGCTTCGCCCATTTCGCCGCCGGCTACCTGCTGGCCGTCGGTTTGCTCGGGCGTCTCTACTGGGCGGTGGTCGGAAACCACCACGCCCGCGAGTTGTTCTGGGTGCCGGTGTTCCAGCGCGCCTACTGGCTCGAGGTATGGGGCATGGTGAAGTGGTATGCCTTCGTGAGCACTCGGCCTGGCAAGTACGTGGGACACAACCCGTTGGCACGCTTCGCGATGTTCTTCATGTTCTTCCTGACGGCGGTGTTCATGGTCGTGACCGGATTCGCGCTGTACGGTGAAGGCGCGCAAGCGGGCTCCTGGGCCGACGTGATGTTCGGCTGGGTGATCCCGCTGTTCGGGCAGTCGCAGGACGTGCACACCTGGCATCACCTCGGGATGTGGTGGCTGATCGTGTTCGTCATCGTGCACGTGTACGCCGCCATCCGTGAAGACATCATGGGTCGATCGAGCGTGGTGAGCACGATGATCTCCGGCCACCGCACCTTCAAGGACTGACGGCCATGAGCCTGCAAGATCTGGTTCAGCGCAATGGCTGGGGCGCGACCCGGACGGTCGGCGCGGCGGCGGGCGAGCGGCTGGCATGGATCGGTCCAGTGCGGCACGTGCGCGCACCGGGCGGGTCGTCCGGTGCGGGCGATTTTTTCTCACGGGGGGCCGGGGCATCGGATCGTTCGTCGCGGTCCCTTGCGGCCACGACGATGCTGCTGCCACCCGGGGTGCCAGGCCGTGCTCCCTGGCATCCAGGGCGCTTTCTCCGGTGCAATTACCTGACCCCGCTCGGTCTCTCGCAGACCGAGGCGGCACGCCTGCTCGGCGTTTCGCGCCGGCGCCTGCACGAGATCGTGCATGGCCAGCGGGGTATCACGGCCGATACCGCCATCCGTTGCGCGCTGGTGTTCGGAACCGATGCGGCGTTCTGGCTCGCGTTGCAATCGGCCTGGGACAGCTTCCACACCTGGAAGTTGCTTCGCGTCCAGACCCGCCGCACCCGCGGCACTCACTGATTTTCTTGTTGGAGTCAACCCGCATGAGCGCTCATCCGTCTGCTGGCGACTGTCACGACCTAGGTGGCAACCCTGAGGCGGAGACGATCTGCGTCCTCGGCATAGGCAACGTCCTGTGGGCCGATGAAGGCTTCGGCGTGCGCTGCATCGAGGCCCTGCAGCGCCGCTACGAATTCGCGCCGCACGTGCAATTGATCGACGGCGGCACCCAGGGGCTCTACCTGATCCAGCACGTGCAGGCTGCGACGCGCTTGCTGATCTTCGATGCCATCGATTACGGGCTGACGCCCGGCACGCTGAAGCTGGTCGAGAACGACGACGTGCCGCGCTTCATGGGGGCAAAGAAGATGAGCCTGCACCAGACCGGCTTCCAGGAGGTGCTGATGCTGGCGCTGCTGACGGAGCAGTACCCGAAGCAGGTGCTGCTGATTGGTTGCCAGCCTGAAGAGCTGGAGGACTACGGCGGCAGCCTGAGGCCGCGCGTCAAGCAGGCGCTGGAGGACGCGCTCGCGCATGGGGTCGACACGCTGCGCCAATGGGGCGCGAGGCCCGTGCCGCGCACCGCGCCGCTGGGCGAGCACGAGTCGGTGACCTTCTCGGAGCTCGATATCGGCCGCTACGAAGAGCAGCGCCCCCCGGAAGAACTTGCGTGCCGCGTCGGCGACGAACGCTTCTTCCCGCCGGTCGTCCCGAACTGATAGCGCCGCCATGTGCATCGGACTTCCCATGCAGGTATTGAGCGTCGAGCCCGGTCACGCACAGTGCCGCGGCCGGGGCGAGGCTCGCCGTGTCCGGACAGCGCTGGTGGGCGACGTCGCACCCGGTGACTGGCTGCTCGTGTTCATCGACAGCGCTCAGGAGCGTCTGACGACCGAGCGTGCCCGAGAGATCGGCGCCACGCTCGATCTGCTCGAAGCGGTGATGCACGGCGATGCCGCCGACGGTGACGCCGCCTTTGCCCTGCCGTCGCGCATGAACCAGGACGAAGTCCTTGCTTTGGCGGGGGCGGCATCCAGCCCCACATTGGAGAAATCACCATGAGTACCGATACGTCGAGCCACGAAACCCTGGTGAAGCTGCCCGTGCAGCCGCCCAAGACCACCATGGCCGTCCCCGAGACGTCGCCGCTGATCGAGCGGCTCGTCAGCGTCCACGGCGCGTCGTGGGTGGACGAGACCAGCATCGGTGACTGGGCTGCGCAGGGAGGGGATCGCGTCGTGCTGTTCGCCGGCGATCCGGTCCGCTTTCCCGAAGGGCTGGACGTGGCGGTCGTGCTGCCGGAACTGCAACGCAGCTTTCCGGGGCGTTTCGTCGTCGGCGTCGTGCCGCGACAGAGCGAGGAAGCCGTGGCTCGCCGCTACGGTTCACAGCGCTGGCCGACGCTGCTGTTCCTGCGGGATGGCCAGTACGTGACCACGATCTCCGGCATGCTCGATTGGGACGATTACGTCGAACGCGTCAAGCAGGCGCTGGCCATGCCGACCTCGCGTGCGCCGACCATCGGCATCCCGGTGGTCAGTGCCGGATCCTCCGGTTCGTCGTGCCATTGAAACAACCCTTTCACGGAAGCACCTCATGAAAGACTTTCCGATACCGGTCGTGGGCATAGGCGTTGGCCCGGGCAGCCAGCCCGAGGAGGACGAGAGCCTCCAGTACATGCCGATGCCGCAGGGCATGGAGACCTTCCGCCCGCCGATTCTTCCCGAGCCCGAGGAGATCGCCGCGCGAGAGCAGGCGCACCGTGCTTTGCGCGAGGCCTTGACGGCCCTCGACGACGCGCGCCGCAACGGCGGCAACCGCAGCGTCGACCTGCTGGGACTGCCGGCCGCGGACCTGCAGCTCGTCAACCAGGTGCTCGGCGAGGGCGAGGTGAGTGCGCTGGTCAAGAGCGACGGCGATGCGAGCCATGAGCTGCGCGTGCAGGAGGCGGTCTTTGCCGGCGTGTGGCGCGTGGTCCGCTCGATGGATGGTCAGGTCATGTCGGACGTCATCGAACTCGGTCCCGTGCCGCAGGCGCTGAAGGCGGCCGCACGCGACGATGTCTGGGCCCAGGTGCCGCGCTGGACCGGCGACCTGCCCCCCAATGTGCAGAACGCACCCTCCTTGCTGGCCGAGATCGAGGATCAGTGGCGCATCTGGCGTCCTGGTCAGGCGGCCCACGTCGTCAACCTCACGCTGCTCCCGATGTCGACCGAAGACATCGGCTTCCTCGATCACCATCTCGGCACGGGCCGGGTGCTGATCCTGTCACGCGGCTATGGCAACTGCCGCATCACCAACACCCGCATGCCCAATTGCTGGCGCGTCGTGTACTACAACTCGCAGGACGTGGTCATCCTCAACACCGTCGAAGTCGTCGAGCTGCCCGAGGTGGCCCAGGCCGCCAAGGAAGATCTCGACGATTCGCATGAGCGTCTGAGGGAAGTGCTGGAGTGGGTGGAGCAGGCATGAGAAGAACGGCGTGCCCCGACCCGGCGGCCCTGCAGGCCGCCGAGTGCGCCGCTGTCGTGTGCGGAGCGAGACCGTGAACTCCAGCAGCCCGCCGCGTTTCGAAGGCAGCTACCTCGGCAACAGTGCCCGCCTGCCGGCCGGCGCGCGACTCGAATGCAAGATCTGCTGGTGGGTCTACGACCCCGCGCTCGGCGATCCCGTCTGGCAGATCGACCCCGGCACGTCCTTCTCGGATCTGCCGCCGCACTGGCGATGCCCGCAGTGCGACGGGGATGCCGAGCAATTCATGGTGCTCGACGGCACCACCTGATCATGATCGCAGCGCCGTCTCCTGCTGCCGCGTTGTCGCAGCGCGTCTGCGATCTCGTGGACCTGTTCCGCGGTATCGAGCGCGATCGCATGGCCGGCGTGCCGGTCCTGAACCCGGCGTTGCAGGTGGAAGCGGTGGGCTTCGAGCCGGCGTTCGATCCGACGGTCGTCGAGCCGGCATCCGGCAGCGACTTGGAGGCGATGGAGGCGGTCGGCATCCTCGTCACCCCCTGGTTCATGAATCTCGTCGTGGTGCCGCTGGGGCGCCATGACGACGTCGCCAGCGTCGGGGTCGCCCGAACGCGCCCCGTCGGCAGCGAGAACTTCGACTTCATCGGCGGCCACGAGCCGGCCTTCGGTTCCTACGCTGCCTGCTCGCTGTTTTCCCCGATGTTCGAGTTCGTCGACCAGGCGTCGGCCGTGGCCACCGCGCGCGCCGTGCTCACGACCTTGCGCGTGCCGGTTGCTGCCCTCGAGCAGACCCCTTCGCCTGCTCGCCGATCCTTCCTGCTTGGTCGTTCGTCGGCGGCGGCCAGGGGGGGCCGGTGAGTGCGGCACGGCTTGCCGACCTGGGCGGCGCCCTGCTGGTGCGGCCGGGTCGGCCGCGACCGCACAACCTGGTCAGTACCCGCCCGGACCTGACCGAGCTGCTGACCCGCGGCAAGCCCGCCGCCGGGTTGGCCGACATCCTGGGCAGCCTGTACAGCCTGTGCGGTCATGCACACCGCCTGTGCGCGCAGCGCGCGGTGGCTGTGGCGCGCGGCGAGGACGAAGCGGACGAACATGGAGCCGCGAGCGCGCTGCAACTCGGCAGCCTTCGCGAGCACCTGCGCCGCCTGTGCATGGACTGGCCCCGGCAGCTGGCGGTCTCGTCGCGTCGCGAGGCGCTCGCCGCCCAGGCGATGAACGAGCTCCAGCAGTGCCCGGCATTCGTCGTTCCCTCGCTTTCCTCGAACTCGACGGCAGGAGAGGCGCTTCCCGGATTGCTCGACTGGTTGCAGCGCGCTGTCCTGCGCATGCCCGCGCCGCGATGGCTTGCTGCGTGGGAGCGTGATCCGCAGGCGTGTTTGGGCGAATGGGCGGGCGAGGGTGAAGGGTGGCTCGCCGAGCTGTTCATGGGGATGCCTGCGGTCGCCGACCGTGTGCTGGACACGGCCGATCTCCAACCTCACGCGAGCGCGGCCACTCTGCGCGAGCTTGCCGACACCCTGCAAGAGAGTCCCGCTTTCGTTCGTCAGCCGCGCTGGCGAGGCGCCTGCGCGGACACCGGACCGTGGAACCGCCTGAACCAATCCGCTGGACAACACCTCGCTAGCCCCAGCCTGCGCCTCGGTGCACGCCTGGCCGAGGCCGTGCGCCTGGCCTTGCCCGACGAGGCGCGGCGCAGCGGTGCCCAATGGCTCGCGAGCGGCAGCCTGGCGCTCGGCCCAGGGGAAGCCCTGGCCTGGGCGGAAATGGCGCGCGGCCTGCTGGTCCACCATGTGCGCCTCGACAACCGAGGCGATGCCGCCCGCGTCGATGCGTGCCGCGTGCTTGCCCCCACGGAATGGAACTTCCATCCCGCCGGTGCGCTGGCTGCAGCGCTGGAGCGCCTGTCCGCCGAGGTCACTCCGGCGCGCCAGCACGAAGTCGCCCTCCTCATGGCAGCCTACGATCCGTGTGTACCCTATGAGATCGAACCGGCCTGGCTGGAGGAGGCCGCCCATGCATGAAGCCAGTCTGGCCGGCGGCATCCTGAAGCTCGTCGAAGACGCCGCGCAGCGCGAGGGTTTTCGGCGCGTGACGGTCCTGCGCATGGAAGCCGGGCGGCTGGCCGGTGTCGAGGTGCGCGCGTTGCAGTTCGCGCTGGAGTCGCTGGCGCCGGGAACCTGCCTGCAGGATGCGGAGTTCGAGATCGAGGAGCCGCTCGGCCAAGCCTGGTGCCTCCACTGCAGCCAGACGGTCGAGATCACCCAGCGCGGCGATGCCTGCCCGGTGTGCGGCAGCTACCAGGTGCAGCCTACCGGGGGCACCGAACTGCGGGTGCTCGACATGTTGGTCGACGATTAGACGGAAGGAGCGAACATGTGTGTCGTTTGTGGTTGTGCCGGGTCCGAGGATCCGAAGGCGGCGGGGCCTGCCGAAGAGGCCGGGTCCTTGCAGCATCGCGGTGCCGTGCCGAATCCCTCCGGCTCGCACGTTCAAGTCGATCCCCTGCATGGCGACCTGCATTACGGCGCCGGCGCCGCACGCGTCTCGGTGCCCGGCATGAGCCAGGCGCGCGCGATCAAGCTCGAGACCGACATCCTCGGCGAGAACAACCGCATCGCGCGGCGCAATCGCCAGCACTTCGAGGCACATGGCGTGACGGCACTGAATCTGGTGTCCAGTCCCGGCTCCGGCAAGACCACCCTGCTGTGCGCCACCATCCAGGCGCTGCGCCGGCGACATCCCGGGCTGTCGGTGTCGGTCATCGAGGGCGACCAGCAGACCAGCTTCGACGCCGAGCGCATCCGTGCGACCGGAGCGCCGGCCATCCAGGTCAACACCGGCAAGGGCTGCCACCTCGATGCGCCGATGGTGGCGGATGCCTTCTCCCGGTTGCACACGCACGACCATCACGCAGACCACCACCACGCGCATCATCACGACGCGCGCAGCCTGCTGTTCATCGAGAACGTCGGCAACCTCGTCTGCCCCGCGGTGTGGGATCTGGGCGAGGCCGCCAAGGTGGCCATCCTCTCGGTGACCGAAGGCGAGGACAAGCCACTCAAGTACCCTGACATGTTCGCGGTCGCCTCGTTGATGGTGCTGAACAAGATCGACCTGCTGCCGCACTTGCACTTCGACGTCCAGCGCTGCATCCAGGCGGCCCGGCGCGTCAACCCGGCCATCGAGGTGATTCAGCTGTCGGCCACCAGCGGGGCCGGCATGGACGACTGGCTGCACTGGCTGGAGCATGCGATGTCGCCGGTCGATGCTCATGATCACCATCATCACCATCACCATCATGAGCCGGCGTCCCCGGCTCGCTCCGAAGGTCCGGATACCGAGGCCGCGCTGCGTCGGCGCGTGGCCGAGCTCGAAGCCGCGCTCGCTGCCTCTGCAGGGGCGGCAACGTCAGATTGAACGGCTGCATCGTGCCAAACGACCTGCCCACCGTACTGGCCGCCGGCGCCTGGCTGAAGAATGCCGCGTGCCTGCTCGAGGGCGGCGTGCCGGTCTGGTCGGCGTTGCACGGTGACCTGGGCGAACCGGGGGCCTGCTGCGCGCTCGATGCCTCAGTGCAGTCGCTGCTGCGCCGACCCGGCGGGCCGGTGGCTGCGATCGCGCACGACCTGCACCCCGATTTCTACAGCACCCGCCTGGCGGTGTCGCTGGCCGCGGAGCTGGGGGTTCCCGCGATCGGCGTCCAGCACCACCACGCCCACATCGCGGCGGTGATGGCCGAGCATGGCGTCGACGAGGCGGTCGTTGGCCTGGCGCTGGACGGCGTCGGCCTGGGCACCGACGGCACCGCCTGGGGCGGTGAACTGCTGTGGGTCGACACCACCGAATGGCAACGCCTCGGCGGCCTCTGGCCGCTGGCACTGCCGGGCGGCGATGTGGCGGCGCGCGAGCCCTGGCGGATGGCTGCGTCGGCGCTGCACGCGCTGGGCCGTGGGGGCGAGATCGGCGAGCGCTTCGCCGGCGCCGTGGGCGCGAGTGCAGCGCGCCTCGTGCAGCAGTTGCTCGTCGGCAGCTTCAACTGCCCTCCGACCAGCAGCGCCGGGCGCTGGTTCGACGCCGCCGCCGCTGCGTTGGGGCTGAGCGTCCGCCAGGCCCACGAGGCCGAGGCCGCGATCGCGCTGGAGCAACAGGCGCGCGCGTGGATCGCGGCGCACGGCCGGCCGGCGCGGGCGGACATCGTCGATGCGAGCCGGATCGATCGCCTCGACCTGCGCCCCTTGCTGGCGCGATTGCTCGATCACGGTGATGCCGCTGGCGGGGTGCCCGCCGAGGCCGCCTGGTTCCATGTGGCACTGGCCGAGGCGCTGGCCGAGTGGGCCGGTGCGGCAGCGCGGGCGAGTGGCGCGCGCACCGTGTGCCTGGGCGGTGGCTGCTTCTGCAACGCGGTGCTCACCGAGCACGTCACCGCCGGCCTGCAGCGGCAGGGCCTGACGGTGCTGAAGCCGCAGGCCCATACCTGCGGCGATGCGGCGCTCGCGCTCGGGCAGGCCTGGGTGGCCGCTCACCAGCTGCATGCCTGTGGCCGACCCCTTTCCATCGAAGTCAACGAGAGCCTCTCATGTGCCTAGCCATCCCCGCCAAGCTGATCGAACTCAAGCCCGCCGACCAGGCCGTGGTCGACCTCGGCGGCATTCGCAAGGAGATCTCCGTGGCCCTGCTGCCCGGCGTGGCCGTCGGTGACTACGTGATCGTGCACGTCGGACATGCCATCGGGCAGATCGATCCGGCGGAAGCCGAGCGCACGCTCGCGATGTTCGGTGAGGTCGCCCGTTTGCCGGCCTCCTCGGGAGCCGCGCTGTCATGAAGTACATCGACGAGTTTCGCGACGGCGGCGTCGCCCTGAAGATCGCCGAGCGGCTGCGCCAGGAGGTTCGTCCGAACCGCAGCTACAGCTTCATGGAGTTCTGCGGCGGCCACACCCACGCCATCTCGCGCTATGGCGTCAGCGAACTGCTGCCGGCCAATGTGCGCATGGTGCACGGTCCGGGCTGCCCGGTCTGCGTGCTGCCGATCGGCCGCATCGACCTGGCGATCAAGCTCGCACTCGAGCACGGCGCCATCGTCTGTACCTACGGCGACACGATGCGCGTGCCGGCATCCGACGGCCTGTCGCTGGTGCGTGCCAAGGCGCGTGGCGGCGACATCCGCATGGTGTACTCGGCGGCCGACGCGCTCCAGATCGCGCGCCAGAACCCGCAGCGAGAGGTGGTGTTCTTCGCGATCGGCTTCGAGACGACCACGCCGCCCACGGCCCTGGCGATCCGCGACGCCCACAAGGAGGGGCTGACCAATTTCAGTGTGCTGTGCTGTCACGTGCTCACGCCGTCGGCGATCACGCACATCCTCGAGTCGCCCGAAGTGCGGCAGTTCGGCACTGTGCCGATCGATGGCTTCGTGGGGCCGGCCCACGTCAGCATCGTGATCGGTTCCGGGCCCTATGAGCACTTCGCGCAGGAGTACCGCAAGCCGGTGGTCATCGCCGGCTTCGAGCCACTCGACGTGATGCAGGCGGTGCTGATGCTCGTGCGCCAGGTGAACGAAGGGCGTGCCGAGGTGGAGAACGAGTTCACCCGTGCGGTCAACCGCGACGGCAACCTCAATGCGCAGGCGCTGGTGTCCGACATCTTCGAGCTGCGGCCGAGTTTCGAGTGGCGTGGCCTCGGTGAAGTGCCGTACAGCGCGCTCAAGATCCGCCCCGGCTTTGCGGCCTTCGATGCCGAGCGGCGCTTCCGGCTCGGCTACCAGCCGGTGGCCGACAACAAGGCCTGCGAATGCGGCGCCATCCTGCGCGGCGTGAAGAAGCCGACCGACTGCAAGATCTTCGGCACGGTGTGCACGCCGGAGAATCCGGTAGGGTCCTGCATGGTGTCCAGCGAGGGGGCCTGCGCGGCGCACTACTCCTACGGGCGGTTCAAGGACATTGCGATCGTGGCGGCAGTATGAGCATTGTCAAGAAGGACTACATCCGGCCGCTCGACATCAAGAACGGCCGCATCGACATGGGGCATGGCGCCGGCGGGCGCGCGGCGATGCAGCTGATCGAGGAGCTCTTCCTCGCGGCCTTCGACAACGACTACCTGCGCCAGGGCGACGACGGCGCGGCGTTCGCCATCCCCCAGGGCGAGCGCATGGTGATGGCGGTCGACGGCCACGTGGTGTCGCCGCTGTTCTTCCCGGGCGGCGACGTGGGCTGCCTCAGCGTGCACGGCACGATCAACGACGTGGCGATGTCCGGCGCACGGCCGCTCTATCTGGCCGCCAGCTTCATCCTCGAGGAGGGCTTCCCGCTCGCCGATCTCAAGCGCATCGTCGAGTCGATGGCCGCTGCGGCGCGCGAGGCCGGTGTCCCGGTGATCACCGGCGACACCAAGGTCGTGGAGCAGGGCAAGGGCGATGGCGTCTTCATCAGCACCACCGGCGTCGGCGTGGTGCCGGTCGGTGTCGACGTCTCCGGCAGGAACGCGCGCCCAGGCGACGTGCTGCTGCTGTCCGGCACGATCGGCGAGCACGGCGTCGCGGTGCTGTCGCAGCGCGAGTCGCTCGAGTTCGAGACCACGATCCGCTCCGACACCGCGGCGCTGCACACCCTGGTGGCCGCGATGCTGCAGGCCGCGCCGAAGGGCGTGCGGGTGCTGCGCGACCCCACGCGCGGCGGCCTGGCCACGACGCTCAACGAGATCGCGCGCCAGTCCGGTGTCGGCATGCTGCTGCAGGAGGACGCGATCCCGGTGCTGCCGCAGGTCGATGCGGCCTGCGAACTGCTGGGTCTGGACCCGCTGTACATCGCCAATGAAGGCAAGCTGGTGGCCGCCTGCGCGCCCGAGGCGGCCGAGGTGGTGCTGGCGGCGATGCGCGCGCATCCGCTGGGCGCGCAGGCTGCGCGCATCGGCAGCGTCGTCGAAGACCCCCACCGTTTCGTTCAGATGGACACCCGCTTCGGCGGGCGCCGCGTCGTCGACTGGTTGAGCGGAGAGCAGTTGCCGCGCATTTGCTGACACCTCCGCATAGAGAGGCTGCGATGGACGATCCCGGGGACCGCGTGTACCGCAAGACCGATCGGGGCATGGAGGAAGTGAGGTTGCGGTCGGGGGGGCTGTCGGCGCGATCGCGCACGGCGCTGATCCTCGTCAACGGGGTCGATTCGCTCGTCGCACTGCGCGCCAAGATCGGCCCCGATGCCGACGCGCTCGTCGAAGCGCTCGCGGACCAGGGCCATGTGGAGCCGGTGGCGCCGCCGGCGCGGCGGGTCGCCGACAGCCCCGGCCCGCAGCCCCTGCCGGTGGACATCGCGGTGGAATCCGTCGCACCACGCGAGGCCGAGATGTCTGCCGCCGAGGTGCGCGAGCGCCTGGCGCCGCTGCGCCGCGAGGCGCTGGCGCGGCTCGCTCCGCACTACGGCCCTGACGCCGTGGTCGTGGCCGGCCCGCTGCTGGAGGCCGCCACCCTCGAGGACTATTGCAAGGCGCTGGAGGCGCTGGAGTCCAAGGTGTCCGTCAACCTCGGGCGCAAGCAGGCCATCAAGCTGCTGGCGGGGCTGAAGCCCGACTGATCCCGCCCCTCGACGAACGACCATGCGCATCCTGCTGCTCTGCCACAGCTTCAACAGCCTCACCCAGCGCCTGTTCGTCGAACTCGGCGCCCGGGGCCACAGCGTGTCGGTGGAACTCGACGTGGCCGACAGCGTCACCGAAGAGGCGGTGGCACTGTTCCGGCCCGACCTGGTGATCGCACCCTTCCTGAAGCGGCGCATCCCGGCATCGGTGTGGCGCCGGGTCGTCTGCCTGGTGGTGCACCCCGGTCCACCTGGCGACCGCGGGCCCTCGGCGCTCGACTGGGCCGTGCTCGAGTCCCGTCCGCGCTGGGGCGTGACAGTGCTTCAGGCCAATGAAGAATTCGACGCCGGTCCCGTCTGGGCCCACGCCGAATTCCCGATGCGCGCCGCTGCCAAGGGCAGCCTCTACCGCGGCGAAGTGGCCGATGCCGCCATCGCGGCGTCCTTGAAGGCGGTCGAACGCTTCGCCGCGCACGGCGGGGCGGGCGCGCTCGATGGCAGCACCCGAGTCGACATCGGGGGGGGCGACGGCTGGCGCCCGGCACTGCCGCAGTCGGCCCGTCGCATCGACTGGGCGCACGACGACACGGCGCACGTCCTGGCCCGGCTGCGCAGCGCCGACGGCCAGCCGGGCGTGCGCGACCGGTTGTTCGACGTCGAATGCCATCTCTACGATGGCCACCCGGTCAGCGCCGCGACGCTGGCCCGCGCGCCCGCGGGCGCGCCGGGCACCGTGGTGGCGCATCGCGACGGAGCCTTGCTGCGCCGCACCGTCGACGGCGGTGTGTGGATCGGCCAGGTGCGCAGCCCGCAGGCCTGCGGCGACGGGCCGTCGTTCAAGCTGCCGGCGGCCCTTGCGTTCGCATCGGGCGCGGCCGGCCTGCCGCAGCTCGACGCGCCGCTGGAGCGCGATGCCGACGAATGGGGCGAACTGCGCTACCGCGAACTCGGTCCGCGCGGCGCACGCGTGGGATGCCTGTCGTTCGACTTCTACAACGGCGCGATGTCGACCGACCAGTGCCGTCGGCTGCGAGCGGCGCTGCTGGACGTTCGGCAGCGCGAAACGCAGGTGCTGCTGCTGCTCGGCGGGTCCGACTTCTTCAGCAACGGCATCCACCTGAACTGCATCGAGGCGGCCGCCCACCGGGCCGGCGACAGCGCGGCCGACGAATCCTGGCGCAACATCGAGGCGATGGACGACGTCGCGCTGGAGCTGATCACGCTCACCGACCGGCTCACCGTGGCCGCGCTGCGCGGCAATGCCGGGGCTGGCGGTGCCTTCCTGGCGCTGGCGGCCGACGAGGTGTGGGCGCACCGGGGTGTCGTGCTGAATCCGCACTACAAGAACATGGGCAACCTCTACGGGTCCGAGTACTGGACCTACCTGCTGCCGCGGCGGCTGGGAGCGGCCGGCGCCGCGGCGCTGATGCAGCAGCGCCTGCCGGTCTCGGCGGCCGCGGCGCAGCGCTCGGGCCTGATCGATCGATGCTTCGACACCGGGGCGCGCGGCTTCGAAATCGAGGCAACTACCCATGCGCTGGCGCTGGCGTCAGCCCACAATCTGGCCGAGCGCGTCGCTCTCAAGCGGCAAGTGCGCGACGCGGACGAGGCCCGGCGGCCCCTGGCCGCCTACAGAGAACAAGAGCTGTCCCGGATGCACCGCAATTTCTACGGCTTCGACCCGAGCTATCACGTCGCTCGCTATCACTTCGTGCACAAGCTGCCCCATGCCTGGACACCCCGGCATCTCGCGGTCCATCGCGAGGCCGCTGCCGGCAGCACGGAGCGCGCATGAGCGAGGTCGCCAGCCTGCCGACCGTCCTGGTGGTGGACGATGAAGTGCGTTCCCAGGACGCGATGCGGCGCACGCTCGACGAGGACTTCACCGTGCTCACCGCGAGCCATGCCGATGACGCCCGCAAGCAACTCGAGCGTTATGAGGTCAGCGTGATCCTGTGCGACCAGCGCATGCCGGGACTCACCGGCGTCGAGTTCCTGAAGGAAGTGCGCGAGCGCTGGCCCGACACGGTGCGCATCGTGATCTCCGGCTACACCGACTCCGAGGACATCATCGCCGGCATCAACGACGCCGGCATCTACCAGTACATCCTCAAGCCCTGGGTGCCGGACCACCTGCTCGACACGGTGCGCACCGCGGCGGAAGCCCGTGTGCTGCAGCGCGAGATGCACCGCCTCGACCTCGAGCTGCGCACCAGCACGCCGGTGCTGCGCCAGCGTACGGCGCACAAGCTGGAGAAGGCGCGCAACACCTTCGACTTCGACCGCATCGAGCGCGCCGCAGGCAGCCCGCTCGACGGCGTGTGCGAGATGGCCGCGCGCGTGGCGCGCTACGACCTCAGCGTGCTGGTGCTCGGCGAGTCCGGCACCGGCAAGGAGTTGCTTGCGCGTGCCATCCACTACGCCAGCCCGCGTGCCAGCGGCGCCTTCGTCGTCGAGAACTGCGCGGCCATTCCCGACACCCTGCTGGAGTCGGAGCTGTTCGGCCACAAGCGCGGCTCCTTCACCGGCGCGCACGAGGACCATCCGGGGCTGTTCCAGCGTGCCAATGGCGGCACGGTCTTCCTCGACGAGATCGGCGAGACTTCACCGGCCTTCCAGGTGCGCCTGCTGCGCGTGCTGCAGGAGGGCGAGGTGCGGCCGGTCGGCGGCGTGCGCACCGTGCCGGTCAACGTGCGGGTGGTCGCGGCCACGCACCGCGACCTGGAGCAGCGCGTCCGCGAGGGCCTGTTCCGCGAAGACCTCTACTACCGCATCGCCGGCATCTCGCTGACGGTGCCGCCGCTGCGCGAGCGCGGCGGCGACATCGAGCCGATCGCGCGCCGCCTGGTGCGCGAGGTGAGCGCCGAGCTGGGGAGGCCCGGCGCCGAGCTCAGCGACGAGGCGATGGCCTGCCTGATGGGCTACCCCTGGCCCGGCAACATCCGCGAGCTGCGCAACGAGATCGCGCGCGCGGTGGCGCTGAGCACCACCGAATGCATCGAGGCGCAGGCCTTCTCGCTGCGTGTGCTGCACGGACAAGCCGGCCTGTCCGCCACCGCGCAGGCCACGCCGCTGCCGCGCAGCGGCACGCTGGGCGAGCGGCTCGACGCCATCGAGGCGATGATCCTGCGCGAGACGCTGCTGCGCCACCGCTGGAACAAGACCCGCGCGGCCAAGGAGCTGGGCCTGTCGCGCGTCGGGCTGCGTGGCAAGATGCTGAGATTCGGGCTGGAAGGATGAGCATGGGCGCTGCGGCGGGATTCAACGTGCTGTGGCTGCAGTCGGGGGGGTGCGGTGGCTGCAGCATGTCGCTGCTGTGCGCCGACACGACCGACTTCCACGGCCAGTTGCGCGACGCCGGCATCGATCTGCTGTGGCATCCGTCGCTGTCGATCGAGAGCGGGCACGAGCTGAGCGCCCTGCTCGACCGCATCGTCGATGGCCGCCTGCGGCTCGACGCCCTGTGCATCGAAGGCTCCCTGCTGCGCGGCCCGCACGGCAGCGGTCGCTTCCACGTGCTGGCCGGCACCGGCATCCCGATGATCCACTGGGTGTCGCGGTTGGCGGCCCGGGCCCGGCACGTGGTGGCGGTCGGCAGCTGCGCGGCGTGGGGCGGCGTGACCGCCGGTGGCGACAACCCCACCGATGCCTGCGGCCTGCAGTTCGAGGACGACCGTCGCGGCGGCCTGCTCGGCGCCGACTTCCGTTCCGAGAGCGGTCTGCCGGTGATCAACATCGCCGGTTGTCCCACCCACCCGAGCTGGGTGATCGACACGCTGATGGCGCTGGCCGCCGAGAGCTTCACGGCCGGCGACCTCGACCAGCTGGGCCGTCCGCGCTTCTATGCCGATCAGCTGGTGCACCACGGCTGCACCCGGAATGAATACTACGAGTTCAAGGCCAGCGCCGAGAAGCCGTCGGACCTGGGTTGCATGATGGAGCACATGGGCTGCAAGGGCACGCAGGTGCATGCCGACTGCAACACGCGGCTGTGGAACGGCGAGGGCTCGTGCACCCGGGGCGGCTACGCCTGCGTCGCCTGCACCGAGCCGGGCTTCCAGGAACCGGGCCACCCCTTCCACCAGACACCCAAGCTGGCCGGCATCCCGATCGGCCTGCCGACCGACATGCCCAAGGCCTGGTTCGTCGCGCTCGCATCGCTGTCGAAGTCGGCGACGCCCAGGCGCGTGAAGCTCAACGCCGTGGCCGATCACCTGGTGGTCACGCCGGCGGTGCGCAAGACGCGCCTGAAATGACCCGCCTGCTCGTCGGCCCGTTCAACCGCGTCGAAGGCGATCTCGAAGTCACGCTCGACATCGCCGACGGCCGGGTGACGTCGGCGCGCGTCAACGCGCCCATGTACCGCGGCTTCGAGCAGATCCTGCGCGGCAAGAACCCGCACGATGCACTGGTCTACGTGCCGCGCATCTGCGGCATCTGCTCGGTCTCGCAGTCGGTGGCCTCGGCGCGGGCCCTGGCCGACCTGGGCGGCCTGGAGATGCCGCCCAACGGCCAGCACGCGACCAACGTGATCCTCGCCACCGAGAACCTGGCCGACCACCTGACGCACTTCTACCTCTTCTTCATGCCGGACTTCACCCGTCCGGTCTATGCGTCTCGGGCCTGGCATGCCGAGGCCGAACGCCGCTTCGCCCCGCAGACCGGCGAACAGACGCGAGCGGCCATCGCGGCGCGCCAACGCTGGTTCACGCTGCTCGGCACCCTGGCCGGCAAGTGGCCTCACACGCAGAGCATCGAGCCGGGTGGCTCCACGCGGCCGATCGAGGCAGCCGAGCGCGTGCGCCTGCTGTCGCGCGTGCGCGAGTTCCGGGCCTTCCTCGAGCGCCACCTGTTCGCCGCGCCGCTGGAGCAGGTGAGCTCGATCGCCAGCGAAGCCGAACTGTGGGCCTGGCATGCGCAGGATCCGTGGCGCGGCGACTTCCGCCTGTTCCTGAGCATGGTCGAGGACGCCGCCCTGGAGCGTCTCGGTCCCGGCCCCGGGCGCTACCTCAGCTACGGTGCCTACCCGCAGCCGGACGGCGGCTTCGAGCTCGGCGGCGGCGTGTGGCATGCGCAGCGCGCGGTGCTGTCGCGGCTCGACGTGGCGGCGATCCGAGAGGACGCGACGCATGCCTGGCTGGCCGACAGCGCCGCCCCGCGCCATCCGCTCGACGGCCTGACGCTGCCCGACGCCGACAAGCCCGACGCCTACACGTGGAACAAGGCGCCGCGGCTCGCCGGCGAGGTGGTCGAGACCGGTGCCATCGCCCGCCAGCTCGCATCGGCGCAGCCGCTGGTGCGCGACGCGGTGGCGCGCCACGGCGGCACCGTCTACACCCGCGTGCTGGCGCGCCTGATCGAACTGGCGCGCGTGGTGCCGATGATGGAGCGCTGGTTGCAGCAGTTGCAGAGCGGCGAGTCCTACTGCGTGCCGAGCCCGCATTTCACCGAGGGCGTCGGCGTGGGCCTGAGCGAGGCCGCGCGTGGCAGCCTGGGCCACTGGATCGTCGCCAGCCGCGGCCAGATCGCCAACTACCAGATCGTCGCGCCCACCACCTGGAACTTCTCGCCGCGCGACGCCGCCGGCACGCCGGGCGCGCTGGAGCAGGCGCTCGAGGGTGCGCCGGTGCAGGAGGGCGAACTGACGCCGGTGGCGGTGCAGCACATCGTGCGCTCGTTCGACCCCTGCATGGTGTGCACGGTGCATTGACCCGTTCGGGCTGACCTGCCCGCAGGGGCTGGGCCGGGGGCTCGCCTGCCACGGCGGAGTCCAGTTCGTCGCCTTCGGCGGCAAGGACTTGATCAGGGGTTTGCGCGGGGTCAGCACGCGGGCTCTCTCGCGGCGTCCCGCACGACCGATCGTCGGTGACCTCGGCACGGTATTTGTATGACGAAGTTATTAAACGTCATACAACGACCGCTGCGGCGGCATCCTGAGGAGACCGGTTTGAGACCTTCACTTCCCACCACTGCCACCGCCCTGCTTGCATTGAGCAGCGTCGCTCTCGCGCAGGCCGACGCACCAGCCAGCCCGTCGACGCAGTTGGAGACCGTCAGCGTGTCGGGGGAGCGCAAGGCCCCGGCGCCGACGACGGTGACGCAGGACATCGAAGCGGCGCCGGCTTCGGTCACGGTGATCGACCGGCGCGAACTCGATCGCCGCAGCATCTCGACCTACGGCGACATGTTCCGGCGCGTGCCGGGCGCCTTCGTCAACGACTATGGGCAAGGCCTGGTCGCCTATGAGGTCAAGTTCCGCGGCTTCGGCAGCGGTCACGGGCGTGATGTGGCGTTCTACCTCGACGGCCTGCCGCTGAACGTCACGGGATCGCAGCACACCAACGGCTACGCCGACCTGGCTCAGGTGATCGCCGAGATCGTCAACCGTGTCGAGATCGTGCGCGGGCCGTTCTCGCCCTACGCCGGCAACCATGCGGTCGCCGGCTCGGTGCAGATGTACACCGATCGCGAGCCGGGCAGCTTTGCCAAGGTGGACATCGACAACTTCGGGCGTGTGCGCGTGCTGCCGGTGTACTCGGGCGCGCTGGGGGACGGCTCGCTGCTGCTGGCCCTCGATGCGACGAAGGGCGATGGCTACCAGCGCCAGACCGATCTCGAGCGCACGAACCTGTTTGCGCGTTACTCGTTCGGCCTGGGCGCAGGTCAGGCGGCCATCCGCTTCCAGGCTTATGACGCGGACGTCGAGGCACCGGGCTACATCGACTATGCGCGCGTCAAGTCCGGCCAGCTCAGCCCGCGCGATGCACTGGCGCCAGGCATCGGAGACGCGAAACGACAGAACAACCTGGTGTTCAACTACCGTTCCGACGATCTGGAGGGGCAGGGCGGCCTGGCCACCGGCTGGCAGGCCTCGGTCTATGCGGTCGATGACCGCCGGCGGCGCTGGTCGTTCTATGACATCTCGAACCCGATCGGCAACCCGGTCAATCTGGGTGCCGAGCAGGACAAGATGCGACGTGCGGGTTTCGATGTGCGCAAGGCCGCGATGCTTGCGACTGGCAGCGTGCCGACCCAACTGGTGCTCGGCGCACAGTACGACGACGAACGCATCGACGGCACGCACTTCACCGCCGATCCGCGACGCCGGTCGCTGGGCGATGCGACGGTCGACACCGATCGCCAGGTGAACACGCGCACGGCCGCCGCCTACGCGCTGTTGCAGATCAGTCCGGTGGACCGCCTCAAGCTCACGTTGGGCGGTCGTTACGACCATCTCGACTTCGACATCCGTCTGAATCCGCTCGACGATGCGTACGGCGCGGCGGGCGGCAACCGCTACGACAGCCGCAAGTCGCAGTTCAGCCCCAAGCTGGGTGCGACCTGGGCCGCGCTGGAGGGAACGCACCGCGTTGACGTCTTTGCCAACCTCGCACGCGGCCTGAAGAGTCCCTATCCATTCGGTGATTTCAATCGACTGCAGTCGACGAGCATCACGCCGCTACGCAGCACCGAGATCGGCTTGCAGGGAAACAGCGCCACGGCCGGCCTGAGCTGGCGCGTCGCGCTGTGGAATACGCGGCAGGACAAGGAAGCGCTGTTCAACGCCGGCAACCAGTTCATCGGCAACCAGAAGACCGACCGCAACGGCTACGACCTCGAACTGCGATGGCTGCCACGTGCCGGACTGGAGCTGTTCGGCAACTACAGTGCCGTGCGTGCCCGCATCAAGGATCAACCGGGCAATGCGTACATCGCCAATGTGCCGGACTGGGTCGGCACGCTCGGCCTCGAGGCGCAGTCGCTGATGGCGGGAGAGCGGCTCGACTGGTCGCTGAGCAACGAATTCGTCGGGCCTCAGCCGCTGGACGGGGCGAATGCCGCCAGCACATCGTCATACAGCCGCACGGTGGGCCGCGTGGCCTGGACACCGTCGGCGTTGCCCGCGAGCCGCGTGTCGCTCGCGGTGACGCACTACAGCAATCCGTACCAGGAAACCCTGTTCGATTTCGGCGGGGGGCAGTCCGCGACCTCGGCCAAGCCGCGGTGGAAGGCGCTGCTGTCCGCGCAGTACAAGTTCTGAGCAGGCTGCCGTTCTCCGCGGGGTACCTCGGTATCCCACGGTGAACTCGCGACGGCGCTCACCGTTCCGGCCTGCGGGCGTGGCCTCCAATCTGCTAGGCTGGAGTGATCTTCACGACCTTCCAGAGCCGGCAGCATGGAACGCTTCACCATCTCCCTCGACGACAAGCTCGCGCACGAATTCGACCACTGGATCGCCGACCGCGGCTACGCGAACCGTTCTGAGGCGGTACGCGACCTGTTGCGCGCCGAGATGGAGCGCACACGCCAGAACAACGACGAGTCGGTGCACTGCGTGGCCTGCCTGTCCTACATCTTCAACCACCACCAGCGCGAGCTCACCGAGCGCATCACCGAACTGCAGCACGATCACCACGATCTCGCGGTGTCGACGATGCACGCGCACCTGGATCACGACCACTGCCTCGAGACGGTGATCCTGCGGGGCTCGACGCGGGCGGTGCGGCAGTTCGCCGATACGGTGTGCGCCGAGCGCGGCGTGCACCACGGCAAGCTCAACCTCATCAGCGTGGAACTGCACCACAGCCACAAGCACGGGCGCGGGGGGCACCACGCAACGCACGTGCATCCCAAGCCGGCGTCCTGAACCCACACGCCCCTGCGCCGTCGATCGGTGCGGTCGAGGAGGCCCTGCGATGCAGGGCCTTTTTCTTTGTCTTGGCGAGGCGGAGCCCTGCTGCGGACTGAGCAGTTGCGCGCTCCTGCTGGAAGCCTCGTGATCGCGGGTTTCCCTGTGGTTCGGGGTTCGATCCCTCTGGGCAGCCGATCCGTGGACGATGGCACGGAAGTTGTATGAACATTATGAAAATAATCATACTCATGGGTGCGTCGGTCACCCACGAGGCGTTCTGCAACGAGGAGACCCTGTGCACCAAGTTTTCGATCGGCGCTTGCGGCCGACCACCCTGTTGATGACCGCTCTGGCTGCCTGTCCTGCCGTGGCCCAGCAAGCTGCCGATGAAGCAAGTGCCACGCAACTCGAGCCCATTCGCGTCGTCGGCACGGCCGAGAAGACCCGGGGCAGTGTCACGCTCGACGCGAAGGGGCTGCCCGCCGCCGTGACCATCATCGGGCGCGAGGACATCGCGCGGACCAACGTCGGCCGCGACTACACCGATCTGCTGCGCCGCGTGCCGGGCGTCAACGCCTACAGCTTCGGTCAGGGCGACATCGGCAGCCCGATCAAGATGCGCGGCTTCACCGGCACCGGCGCCCACGGTGGCGACGTCGCGATCTACGTGGACGGCGTGCCGCAGAACTTCCCGTCCGCGAACCAGGGCGGACCCGGGATGAGCGACCTCTCATGGCTCACGCCGGACATGATCGAGCGCATCGAGGTCATCAAGGGGCCGTTCTCGGCGCTGTACGGCGACCAGAATCGGGCGGGCGCCATCAACATCGTCACGCGCGACCAGGGCGAATCCAGCGTCGGCCTCAGTGCCGGAAGCTATGGCAGCGGCCGCGGCACGGCGGTGTTCTCGGGCGAGCATGAGGGAGTTCGCTCGTTCGTCGTTGCCGACCTCTACCGCACCGATGGCTATCGCGACAACTCCGGCGTGGTCCGCGGCAACCTGTTCGCGAAGGCCTCGCTCGAGACCGGCGATGCACTGTGGGCACTTCGCGGCAGCTACTACAGGTCGGACTGGGACGCACCTGGCTACCTCAGCTACACCTCGCTCGTGAATGGAACGGTCGGGCCGCGTGACCGCGACCCGAACGCGCCTCCGCTGTTCGGCGATGCCGAGCGCTATGGCCTGGTGCTGACGCGCCGTCCGGCGCGCGGCGAGGAGGGCTGGCATGCCTCGGCCTTTGCCGAGCACTATGAGAAGCGACGCGCCAATCCGGCAGGGGGCAATCCCAACGGATACAACGTGCAGAACGACGATCGCGCCGTCTACGGGGGGCGGGCGCAGTACCACATCGGGGTCGGTGCAAAGGCAGCGATCACGGCCGGCGCCGAGCTCCGCGCAGACCGCGGTTCCGGTATCAACCAGCGCTGGGACACGCCGGCGGGGCCGGGCGCGAACGTCAACAACCACTGGGATCTGGATCTGTTGACCTACGGCCTGTTCGCCCAGGGCCAATGGCAGGTTCTGGAGTCGTTCAAGCTGGTTGGCGGCGTGCGGCGCGACGCCTTCGATTACCGGATCGACAACCTGAAGCAGCCTGCTGCCTCGGTGGACTACGACGCGTCGGTGACCACGCCGCGCGCGGGGTTCGTCTGGTCGCCGATCAAGGCGCTGGACATCTACGCCAACGTGGGCGAGGGCTTCCGCTCGCCAGCAGAACGGGAGCTGTCACCGCCCGGCCCGCTGGGGCCGCCGGGCGCGGCCGGGGGGGCGTCGTTTCCGGACCTGAAGCCGCCGAAAGTGAAGGCCCGCGACGTCGGCTTCAATGCTCGGCTCGGAGCCCAGTGGACGCTGTCGGCCGCGGCTTACCGCACCGTCAACAAGGACGAGATCCGCGAGACCACGCCCGGCAGCGGTGTCTTCGCCGGCATCGGCGACACGACGCGCAACGGCTGGGAGGCCGATGTCCGCTTCGACGTCACCGACGCGTTCGGCCTCTACGCGAGCTACGGGAGGGTGAAGGGGCGCATCAACACCCCCGTGAATCCCGGGCAGGAGTTGATTGCCGGGCTGCCAGAACACACCTACCGGATCGGTGCCGAGTACACGACGGCTCTCGCCGCAGGACTGCTGCGCGCCAATGCAGACGTCTTCCAGCTGTCCGGCGCACCCTACTACGTCGGTGTGAGTCCGGAGCCGCTGTTCAGTCGCACCTACACGCGCTACGACCTGCGCGTCTCGCTCGAGCGGAACCGCGTGCGCTACGCGGTGTATGGCGTCTTCCAGCCCCGAGAGTTCGCCGGCGAACAGGCCGGCGCCACCGTCGATCCCCGCCCCCGCGCCGATGTCGGCGTGGCCCTGACCTACACCTTCTGACCAGGAGATTCCATGACCGTTCGATACCCTTCCCTGCAGGTCCTCGTCGCCGTCGCCTCGATGGGCACGGCGCTGTCTGCCCATTCGCACGATGCCTGGATCGCCGCCAAGGGCGATGCCTATGCGGTGCTCTACGGCCACGGCGAACAGGTCGAGGCCTATGCGCCGTCGAAGGTGAAGTCGCTGTCGGCGCTCGACGCCAAGGGCGCCGCCATCGCCGTGAAGCGCCAGGACGGCAGCGACGCGGTGCGCGCGACGCTGCCGCAGGCGCCCTCGCTGATGACGCTGCACTTCGACAATGGCTACTGGAGCAAGACCGCAGGCGCGGATGCGACGTCGAAGAACCTGCCGAAGAACGAGGTGCCCGGTGCCGTCAGCGCGGTGCACTCGGTGAAATACGGCAAGACCGTGTTCGCCTGGAGCGCGGCCGTGACCAAGCCGCAGGGCCAGCGGCTCGAGTTGGTGCCGCTGAGCGCCGCCGCGCCGGCCGCCGGCAAGCCGTTGCCGGTGCAGGTGCTGTGGGATGGCAAGCCGCTGGCCGGTGCGAAGCTCGTGCGTGCCGAGTACAGCAAGGAGGCTCCCATCGAGGCCGATGCCGAGGGCAAGGCGCAGGTGCCGGTGGTCGCCGGCGAGCAGACCCTGTCGGTCAACCGCAAGCAGGACCTCGCGAACGATCCGCGGGCCGACAGCGAGTCGATCTCGGCCAACCTGGTCTTCACCGTCCGCTGAACCGGAGACGCGGCGTGGATCGCGCCGCGGCTTCATCTTCCTCTCGAATGGAGATCTGCGCCCATGCGCACCAAGACCATCACAGCCACGTCCGTGCCGCTTCCTCTGGGGGCAGTCGCGAGCGCCGTTCTCGCGATGCACGCCCAGGTGGCCTGGGCCCAGAACGCTGCGGCTCCGGAAGAACCGTCGCCGCAACTTCAAACGGTGACCGTGAGTGCCAAGCGGCTGGAGGGGCGGACGGAGCTGTCGAACCGACCTGAAGCGCTGCCGGCACAGACCTATGTGCTCGACAAGGAGCGCATCCAGGCGCTGCCGTTCTCCGATGCGACGGACCTGCTGCGCAGCACTCCGGGCGTGACGTTCGGCGCCTCGAGTCCGGGGGGAGACATCGGCGACGACATCAGCATCCGTGGCTTCTCCAGCTACCACGGAGCCGACGTTGCGGTCTTCATCGACGACGTGCCCGTCAACTGGCCTGACAGCGGCATGCGCCACGGCATGGTCGACTTCAACTGGCTGAACCCGGATCTGATCGAGCGCATCGAGATCCTCAAGGGCCCGTTCTCGGCCGAGTACGGCAACTTCAACCTGGCGGGGACCATCCTCATCCACACGAAGACCTCCGAGTCGAGCAGCCTTGCGGTCGAGGGCGGCAGCTACGGCCACTACCGCGCCGTCGGCACCTATGGCGGACAGCCTGACGGTGTGGTCACGCCCTTCCTGTCCTACGAAGTGCTGGATCGCCGCGGTTACCGGGATCATTCGAACTACCGGCGACTGAACGCGTTCAACAAGTTCACCGTGGCACTGCCGGATGGGCGGCTGTCGTTGCGGCTCAATGCGTCGGTGCGCGACAACGAGTCGGCCGGCTTCCTGCTCGCCGACGACGTGCGCCAGGGCACCGTGAGCCGACGCAGCGCCAGCCCCGATTCGCTGACCGACAAGGGTGGCAACGACTACTACACGCTGGTCGCCAATTACGTGCCGAGCGATGCCCGTGGCGTGCGTGCCACCGTCTATGCCGGGCGCGATGAACTGCTGCTGATCGACACGGCCTTCGGGCCACCCCAGGGCTACACCCGTGCACAGCGCAACTACGCCGGATGGCGGGTTTCCAAGGCCTATTCGTGGCAGGACCGCGCGTTGCTGACCCTTGGTACTGACGGGCAGTTCGACCGCGGCAACGTGCTTGGGGGAGATTCCAATGGACAGGGAGCGGTCGATCCGGCGGCCCTGTCGAGGGATCAATCGTCGCGCAGCCGGGCTGCGGGCCTGTACGCGCAAGGGCAGGTCCGACTCGCCGAACCGGTGAAGCTGGTCGGTGGGCTGCGCTACGACCGATTCAGCACCCGGGTCACGAACCGCCTGTTTCCCAACTCCGGTTCCGCCTCGCTGGGCGTGGCGAGCCCGAAGATCGGCGTGGTGTTCAGTCCCGCGCCGTGGCTGGAGATCTTTGCGAACACCGGCACCGGTTTCCGATCTCCCGCCGCGACCGAACTGTCGCCGAACCGCGCAGGCGCGGCGTTCAACCGCGACCTTGATCCGGCCAAGCTGCGCAGCAGCGATCTCGGCACCACGTTACGCCTGCCAGCGGGGCTGACGCTGTCGGCCGGCCTCTTCACGACCAAGACCGAGCGCGAACTGCGTCGCGATCCGGCCAACCCCGTCAACATCATCAACATCGGCGGCACGAAGCGGGACGGGTACGAGATGAGCGTCGACTGGATCGTCACCGACCACCTCAGCTTCAACGCCAGCCACACGAGCGTCGACACGCGCATCGAGAGCCCGGCGACGCCAGGCGCCGACCGTGTGATCACCGTGCCGGACGATACGCAGACCTTGGGCGTGTCCTGGACCGGCGGCGTCGGCGCGGGCTGGCAGCTCAACGCCGATCTGTATGCCAAGCGCATCGGCAAGCGACCCTTGCGCGCCGATGGCAGCTTGTACGCGGAGCCCCAGACCACTTTCGCGATCAAGACCCGTTTGACGCGCGGGGCGTGGAGCGGCTTTGTGCAACTTGACTACGCGCCGGACCGGTACAGCTCGGACTTCGTCTACGACCTCGGCAATGGCGTGGTCTACGACCCGCGCCCCGTGGTGTCTGCACTGGCCGGCATCAAGTACACCTTCAACTGAGCGAGAACACCCATGAGCATTCGCGTCTTTCCTGGAATCCCGCTGGCCCTGCTGCTGGGCGCTGCATTCGGACCGGCCATCGCGCACGATGCCTGGCTCGAGGCCCGTGGAGAAGAGTACGTCGTTCTCTACGGTCACGGCAGCGAGATCGAGGCCTACGATCCGCTGAAAGTCAAGACCGTCAGCGCGCTCGACGGCAAGGGCGCCGTGCTGCCGATGAGCCGGCAGCTCACTGCGAGTGCGGTGCAAGTGAAGGTGAGCGGATCGCCGGCCCTCAGCGTGATGTTCTTCGACGACGGTTTCTGGACCAAGACCGACGAGGGCTGGAAGAATCTCGCGAAGAACGCCGTGAAGGGTGACGTGCAGAGCTCCGGCTACTACGTGCAGCTGTCGAAGACGGTGTTCACCTGGGGCCCGGTCGTCACGAAGCCGCAGGGGCTGCCACTGGAGATCGTGCCGCTGAGCGCGACGGCGCCCGCGGTCGGAAAGGCGCTCCCCGTGCAGGTGCTGTGGGAAGGCCGGCCCCTGGCCGGCGCGAAGATTGCTCGGTCCGGCACAGACAAGCCGGCACCGATCGAGACCGACGCACAGGGCAAGGCGGCGATCCCGGTCCCCGCGGCCGGACGGCAGATCCTCTCGGTGGCCCACAAGCACGGGTTGAAGGACGAGCCTCGAGCGGACCAGTACTCCGCCTCGGCCAATCTCGTCTTCACGGCCCGCTGATCCGGCAGGCTCGATGCGATGAAGCGCTCGGCAAACTTCCTTGCCCGCGGGATTTCCAGAGCGGCGATGCCGCTCTGGCTAGGGCTGACTTTCGCTGCAGGATCCGCACCGGCGCACGAAGTGCACGAAAAGCTGTTGCAGGCACAGGCCACGGTGATCCACCTGACGTATGCCGACGGCGAACCGTACTCGTTCGAGCGCTACGAACTGTTTGCCGATGGGAGCGCCAAACCCACACTCACCGGCCGCACCGACGGGCAGGGTCGCATCGTCTTCCTGCCCGACCAGACGAAGCGATGGCGCGTGCGCGCCTTTTCCGAGGATGGGCATGGCGTCGACGTGAGTTTCGAGGCCTCGCCGGGGGAGGCCTCGGTGGCCTCGGACAGCGCCGTGCTGGCGGTCGATCGTGCCTCGCGCGTGATGCTCGGGGTGCTCGTGATCCTGGCGCTGTTCTGCGCGCTGCAGTTGTTCGTCCGACGCCGCAAGCCGGCCGATGCGGCCACGGCCGACCGACCCGATGCACGTTCCTGACGGTTTCCTCTCGCCGCAGACCTACCTGCCGGCCTATGCGGTGGCCGGCGTGGCCTGGTTGTGGGCTGCACGCGGTCTGCGCCGGGAACTCGACGATCAGACCGTGCCCAAGCTCGCGGCCATGACGGCGCTGGCCTACGGGCTGGGCCTGATCATGCTGCCGATCCCGGGAGGTACCTCGGGTCACCTGTTGGGTGTGGCGATGCTGGCACTGCTGTTTGGCGTCCGCCTCGCATTCCTGTCTTACAGCCTGGTGCTGTTGCTGCAGTCGCTGCTGTTCGGTGCGGGGGGCATCACGGCCCTGCCTGTCAATGCGTTGGCCATGGGCCTGGCAGGCGCCGGGGTGGCGGCGCTGGTGTTCCACGCGCTGCGGCGGCTTGGCGAACCGATGGCGGTGGTGCTGGCGGCGTGGTGTTCGGTGATGTTGCCCGGTCTGATCGTCGGGCTGGTGCTCGGCCTGCAGCCGCTGATCGCGCAGCGCCCCGACGGCACGCCGCTGTTCTTCCCGTTCGGATTCTCGATCGTGTTGCCTGCAGTCCTGGTGCCTCACGCCGTGATCGGCGTCGGCGAGGCCGCCCTGACGCTGGTGGTCTGGCGTTTCGCCCGGAGCCGCGGCTGGCGACCTGGGTTGTCACGACGCTCAGGCGCCGAGGGGCGCACATGACCCCCTCCTGCTGCCCGAGCACGGCCGAAGGCCCGGCAGCCGTCGGGCCACCCGTCGACCACGCGCGGCGCTGGCTGGGGCAGTACTTTGCTGCGGTGGTGGCGGTGACCTTCGTGCACGACCCGCGTGCCCTCGCAACGCTGTTGATCCTGGCGCTGGCCGCCAGCGGCGCAGCCCGCTGGCGCCTGCTGCGGCGCACGCTGCTGGCGGTGCTGGTTTTCAACCTGTCCGTGAGCCTGGGCTACGTGGCGATGTCGCTCTGGCAGGGCGCTTTCCGGCCGAGCTACCTGGTGGTCGTCAACCTGCGCGTGCTGCTGCTCGTGTTCCTGGGGTTCTGGTTCGTGTCGCGGGTCAACCTGCTGCAGGCACTGTCGTTCTCGCCGACGCTGTGTTTCCTGGCCACGCTCGCGGTCGGCCAGGTGATGGTGTTCTCGCGGGTGCTGCGCGATTTCCGGCTGGCCTTCGTGAGCCGCAATCCGGGCTGCCCGCGCTGGAGAGACCGGGCCCGCAACGCCTCGGCCCAGGCTGCGCACCTGTTGGACAAGTCGGTGGCCAGCGCTGCGGAGTCGGGCATGGCGATGCGATCGAGAGGATGCTTCGATGATTGATCTGCAGGACGTGAGTTTCGGGTGGCCCGACAGCCCGCCCGCTTTCAGCGGTCTCACGCTGCGCATTGCAGCCGGTGAGAAGGTGGTGCTGCTCGGCCCCAACGGCAGCGGCAAGTCGACGCTGCTCAAGCTGCTCAACGGTTTGATCGATCCCACGGGCGGGCGCTATTGCCAAGGAGGCGAAGAGGTCACGCTGCAGCATCTGCGCGACCGTGATCGGGCGCGGCGGTTTCGGCGCGAATGCGTGCTGCTGTTCCAGCATCCTGAGGCGATGCTGTTCAACGCGACCGTGCGCGACGAGATTGCTTACGGGCCCCGCCAGCTCGACCTGGCCGATGTCGATGCGCGCGTCACCCGTTGGGCCCGGGAACTGCGGCTGGAGGCGCTGCTCGACAAGCCGCCCTTTCATCTGTCAGGGGGCGAGAAGCAGAAGGTCGCTTTGGCCGCGGTGCTGGCGCTCGACCCCAAGGTCCTGTTGCTCGACGAACCCTCGGCGAACCTCGATCCGCGCACGGCCGGCTGGCTGGCGGATCACTTGCTCGACACCGGGGCGACCGTCGTCGTCAGCACGCACAACCTGTCGATGGCCGCCGAGTTCGGCGAACGCTGCCTGATCCTCGATCCGGGACGTGGCTTGCGCTACGACGGGCCGATCGAACGGGCCCTGGCGGACGTGGAATTGCTGGAGGCAGCGCAGCTGGCGCATCGCCATCGCCACCGCCATGGCGCTGGCGAGCATGCCCACATGCACCTGCACGCCTGGGAAACGCCAGACTGAAGCCAACTGGCAGCAAAGCAACGCGCAATTGCACCAGTTCGAAAGCGTGCCTGCCAGTTGAGGGCCACGCAGGTTGCGCCGCGTGGCGAAGCATGTAACTGACGTGGGCAATGGCTCGTATGCGGGGACGGGGTCGAAGTGCTGCGCCGGTACCACGTCGCCCTGGTCGATGTTCGCAGTCTGGTATGGAATATGTATGAGTACTCTGAAAATCATCATACGAAGACCGTTCCCGGAGGCGGAGGCGCCGAACGGTCTCGGTTGGCAATGAGCTGGATGCTTCCTCCAGCAGCAAGAACGGAGACAGGACCATGCATGAAACCAGAATCGTCCGGGAGACTCGCGGTGGCCGCCCCGCTTCGGGGGCCTCCGATCGGCAATGGCCGTTCAATCCGGTGCTGCGGGCCCTCTCCCTGGCGGCGCTGAGCGCCGGCGCCGCGGCACAGACGCCAACGCCGACGGCCCCGCCGACCCAACTCGAGCCGGTCGTCGTGCAGGGCCACTACAACAACTCGATCGGCAGTTCGGACGCGGCGAGCCAGGGCACCGTCACGGCCAAGCTGATCGAGAACCGCCCGACGCTGCGGCCGGCCGAGGTGCTCGAGTTCGTGCCGGGCATCATCGTGTCGCAGCACAGCGGGGACGGCAAGGCCAACCAGTACTACCTGCGGGGCTTCAATCTCGACCACGGTACCGACTTCGCGACCTTCGTCGACGCGATGCCGGTCAACATGCCCACGCATGCCCATGGTCACGGCTACAGCGATCTCAACTGGCTGATCCCGGAGCTGGTCGATCGCATCAACTACCGCAAGGGGCCCTATTACGCGGAGGAGGGCGATTTCGCCTCGGCCGGCGCGGCGCACATCCGCCTGGTCGACACGCTGCCCAGGGGGATCGGCTCGATCACCTTCGGCGAGAACGGCTACCGCAGGGGCCTGCTGGCGAACTCCGGCGCCATGGGCGATGGGCAGTTGCTCTACGCGCTGGAGGCCGGGCACAACGACGGGCCCTGGGACAACCCCGAGAACTTCCGCCGCCTGAACGGTGTGTTGCGCTACAGCTTCGGCGACGCCCAGACGCGGTCCGTGATCACCGCGATGGGCTATTCGGCCAAGTGGAGTTCCACCGACCAGATTCCGAAGCGTGCCGTCGACCAGGGCCTGATCGGGCGCTTCGGCGCGCTCGATCCCACCGATGGCGGCGAAACATCGCGCTACAGCCTCTCCTATGACCTGACGCACAAGCTCGACGACGGCAGCTTCAAGTTCAGCGCCTATGCCATCCAGTCGCGCTTGAACCTGTTCTCCAACTTCACCTTCTTCCTCGAGAACCCGGTGGACCTCGACCCGACCGTGGCGAACGGTGACCAGTTCGAGCAGGCGGAACGCCGCAAGGTGGTCGGCCTGAACACCAGCCGGAGCTGGAACACGAGCTTCGGGGGCCGCGAGGTGATCAACACCCTCGGGGCACAGGTCCGGCACGACCGGCTCGATCCCGTGGGCCTGTACGGCAACGTGGCGCGGCAGCGCGTCAGCACCACCCAGGAGTCACGCGTTCGCGAGACCAGCGTCGGGGTCTACGGCGAGAACGCCACGCAATGGCTGCCCTGGTTGCGCAGCGTGGCGGGCTTGCGGTTCGATCGGTTCGCGTTCGACGTGGACAGCTCGATTCCCCAGAACAGCGGCAAGAAGAACGACAGCATCGCGTCGCCCAAGCTGTCGCTGATCTTCGGCCCCTGGAGCAAGACCGAGTACTTCGCGAACTACGGCTACGGCTATCACAGCAACGACGCGCGCGGTGCGACCGCCAAGGTCGCGGCCAAGGATCCGACCGTGGCCGTCCAGGCGGTCGACCCGCTGGTTCGTTCCAAGGGCGGGGAACTCGGCCTCCGCACCGAACTCGTGCCGGGCCTGCAGAGTTCTCTGGCGCTCTGGCACCTGAAGCTGGACTCCGAACTGCTGTTCGTCGGTGATGCCGGCGAGACCGAGCCCAACCGGGCCAGCAAGCGCTACGGCATCGAATGGAACAACCATTACGTGGTTCGACCCTGGCTGCTGTTCGATCTGGATCTCGCGGCCTCGCGGGCGCGTTTCAGCGAGGACGATCCCGATCCGACGGTCGGCAACCACATCCCGGGCGCGGTGAACCGGGTCGCTTCGCTGGGTGTGACCGTGACCGACCTGGGGCCCTGGTTCGGGCAGTTCCAGTTGCGCTATTTCGGGCCCCGGCCGTTGATCGAGGACAACAGCGTGCGATCGAGTGCCACGACCCTGGCCTACCTGCGTGTCGGCTACAAGGTCAGCACGGACGTGAAGCTCGCGCTGGATGTCTTCAACCTGTTCGACCGCAAGGCCAGCGACATCGACTACTACTACCCGTCCCGCCTGCAGGGCGAACCGGCAGGCGGCGTGGACGACATCCATTTCCACCCCGTCGAACCACGCAGTCTGCGCATGACGCTGACGGCCAACTTCTGACCCATCGGCCGGCGGTGCGGACATGGGGGGCGTCGCTGGGCATGCATCGTGCTCAAATGGATATTCAATTGCTCGCGCCCCTGTCTCGATGGTCCGCTCCCTGCCCCCCCGTCCCTCGCTGAGTGCCCCGCAGGCTGCCACCGACGCGGGGCAGCCCGGCCAGATCGAGGGCGTCGACGAATCGACCTGGATGGACGTCATCCAGAAGATGGACGAGGTGTATTCGCAGCTGGTGCTCGACGAGATCGAGCTCGAGCAGAAGAACACCGAGCTCGAGCAATCCCAGCAGTTCATCTTCAGCGTGCTGTCCGCCATGTCGGACGTGCTGCTGGTGTGCGATGAACACGGCGTGATCGAAGAGACCAATGCCGCTCTGCGCGAGCTGGTCGGTCGCAGCGATGCCACGCTGCGCGGCATGCTGTTCCACGACCTGCTGGCCGACGAGACCAGCGGCGAAAGCGTGCGTCAGGTGCTGGCCAACGCGACGCCGTCACGGCAGGGCGAGGCCGTCGAATTGAACCTGCTCGATGCGCAGGGGCAGAGCGTGCCGGTCGACGCCAACTGCACGCCGCGCATCGCGCCGAACGGCCGGCGCGTCGGCACGGTGTTTGTCGGCCGGCCGACGGCCGAGATCAAGCGGGCCTTCCACGAGCTGCGCGCCGCTCACGAGGCGCTCAAGCGCGCGCAGCAGCAACTGCTCCACTCCGAGAAGATGGCCTCGCTGGGCCGGCTGGTGGCCGGCGTGGCGCACGAGCTGAACAACCCGATCAGCTTCGTGCTCGGCAACGTCCATGCGCTCAGTCGCTACAGCGACCGGCTGCGAACCTACCTGGAGGCGGTGCATGCGGGCGAGCCGCCGGCCCGGCTCGCCGAGATGCGCAGCAAGCTGCGCATCGAGCACCTGCTGAACGACCTGCCGTCGCTGATCGAGGGCACGCTCGAGGGTGCGCAACGCACCGCCGACATCGTCAACGGTCTGAAGCGCTTCTCGGCGATGGACCCGGAGGCCCGCGCGCCGGTGCCGCTGAACGACGTGATCGAACGGGCGATCCACTGGGTCAGCAAGGGCACCGCGCCCAGCTTCGAGATGAAGTGGACGCCGGGCCCGCCCTGCATGGTGACCGGCAGCGCAGGGCAACTGCAGCAGGTGCTGATGAACCTGCTGCAGAACGCCTGCGACGCCGCGGCCAGCCGTGCTGGCGAGAGTCCGGTGCTGTGGATCGACACCGAGCAGGACGGCTCGCGGGTCCGCCTGCGCCTGCGCGACAACGGCCCCGGCATCCCGCCCGAGCACCTGACGCGCATCTTCGACCCCTTCTTCACCACCAAGCCGGTGGGCAAGGGCACGGGCCTGGGTCTGTCGATCAGCTACGGCATCGTCGAGCAGCACGGCGGTACGCTGAGTGCGCGCAACCACCCGGACGGGGGCGCCGAGTTCACGCTGGAGCTTCCGCTGACGGAATGACCGAGCCGATGGTGCTGCGGACGCGGCTCGGCGCTCGCTACACTGCTGCGCCTCTCCGCTCCTTGCCGTTGCCTGTGTCCGAACGACTTTCCGTGTTGCTGCAGTACCTGGTGCCCCAGCGGGCGCTGACGGTGTTTGCCGGCTTCGTGGCCTCGGGGCGCTGGGGCGGCGTCACGACCGCCATCATCCGTCGCTTCGTCCGCAAGTACCGGGTCGACATGAGCCAGGCGGCCGAGCCCGACATCGCCCGCTATACCAGCTTCAACGACTTCTTCACCCGGGCGCTGCGCCCCGGCGCCCGCCCGCTGGCGCCGGCCGAACTGGTGTGCCCGGTCGACGGCGCGATCAGCCAGTTCGGCGCGATCGAGCGTGACCAGATCTTCCAGGCCAAGGGGCACCACTATTCGACCCGCGCGTTGGTCGGTGGCGACGCGGAGCTGGCGGCGCGCTTCCAGGACGGACAGTTCGCCACGCTGTATCTCAGCCCGCGCGACTACCACCGCATCCACATGCCCTGCGACGGCCGGCTGCTGCGCATGGTCCACGTGCCGGGGGACCTGTTTTCGGTCAACCCGGTCACCGCGCGTGGTGTTCCGGGGCTGTTCGCGCGCAACGAGCGGGTGGTCTGCGAGTTCGACGGACCGCTGGGGACCTTCGTGCTGGTGCTCGTGGGGGCGACCATCGTCGGCAGCATGGCCACGGTCTGGCACGGCCAGGTGAATCCCCCGCGCAGCGGCCGGCTGCGCGAGTGGCGCTATGCCGACCGCGAACTGCGGTTGCGGCAGGGTGAGGAGATGGGGCGGTTCCTGCTGGGGTCGACCGTCGTGGCCCTGTTTCCACGGGGTTCGGTCCGCTTCGATCCGGCCTGGACACCCGGACGGGCGGTGCGCCTGGGCGAGGCGATGGCGTTCGCCTCGCGTCTGTAGGGGAATGAGGTTCGACTGATGTACGAGTGATCGGCACGGTTACATTTGCGGGTGGACGCTGAGCGTGACACACCGGAGATTCCCCGATTGAACTCGCTGACCCCTTACCCGGAGCCTGCCGAGCCCAGTGCGGCAGCCGGCGACGATCCGGTGTCCCCCTCGCAGGCTGCGCTGCCGTCCGACCTGACCGCGATCCACCACCAGTTGCTCACGCTGTTGCGGGCGCCTGGCCAGGAAGGAGCGTGGGTCTCGCTGATCGATGGTGTCGGCCGGCGCATCCGGGCACTGGTCGAGCGCGACGCCGACATGGCGCTCTACCTGCAGGTGCAGAGCGCGCAGCGGGTGCAGGATCACTACAGCAGCCAGCACGCGCTGTTCTGCGCGGTGGTGGTCGACCTGTGCCTCCACCATCTGAACGTCGGGGATGCCGAGCGCCAATCCGCCGCGCTCGCGACGCTGACAATGAACCTCAGCATGATGGAGCTGCAGAACGAGCTGATCCATCGCGAGCGCACTCCGACGCTGGACCAGCGGCGCGTCATCGACGGTCATGCGCAGGCCGGGGCCCAGTTGCTGCGGCAGGTCGGTGTGCAGGATCCGGTCTGGCTCGAGATCGTCGAACTGCACCACACCGATCCGCCGCCGGAAACCGGCTTCGCGGCGCTCAGCCCGACCCAGCGCCTGGCCAGCGTGGTGCGTCGCGTCGACGTCTTCACCGCCAAGATGAGTTCGCGCCGATTCCGGGCCGGGATGCCGGCCACCCTGGCGGCGCGTGCGGCCTGCCTGGGGCCGGACGGGCGGCCCGATGTGGTGGGGTCGGCCGTCATCAAGTCGCTCGGCATGTACCCGCCCGGCAGCTACGTCAAGCTGGCCAGCGGTGAGGTGGCCGTCGTCACGCGGCGCGGCGTCAAGGCGAACGAGCCAGTCGTGGCCAGTCTCGTCGGCCGGGACGGCCGGCCGCTGGCCGTGGCCACACCGCGTGACACGGCCGATCGCAGTCATGCCGTGGCAGGTATCGTGCGGCCGGCCGAAGTCCGCGGACCGGTGCCGCCGGTGCGCGTGGGCGTGTCCGACCGCCTGTGAAACCAGGGCGGCCGCTGTGCGCCGTCAGGAGAGAGCGATGAGAACGAGGACCTTCCTGCTGCTGGCCGCGGGGCTCGGTGTGACGGCGATCGCGAGCTCGCAGCAGGTCGGCGAGGTCGATACCGTGTTCAAGCTGATCGGTCCCGACCACAAGATCGTGGTCGATGCCTACGACGACCCCAAGGTCGCTGGCGTGACCTGCTACGTCTCGCGCGCCAAGACCGGCGGCATCAAGGGAGCCGTCGGCCTGGCCGAGGACAAGGCGGAGGCCTCGATCGCCTGCCGGCAGACCGGCGCCATCAGCTTCCTGAAGCCCCTGCCGGAGCAGGAAGAGATGTTCAGCGAACGCCAGTCGCTGGTGTTCAAGCGCCTGCACGTGGTGCGCATGGTCGATCGGGCGCGCAACACCCTGGTCTACCTGACCTATTCCGATCGGGTGATCGAGGGTTCGCCGCAGAACAGCGTCACCGCCGTGCCGATCGACCGGGCGCTGACCATCCCGATCAAATGAAAACGGGGTGCCCAGGGCACCCCGTGACGGCGCGAGCCGATTCAGCTCAGGCGTAGCGCTTCGCGCCGGCTTCCAGCGACACCGGCTTGATCTTCGAGGCCATGCCGGCGCAGCCGAAGGCCTGGAAGCGGTCGACGCACACGTCGCGCGCCGCGGCGGTGGCGTCCTTCAGGAACTTGCGTGGATCGAACTCGCTGCGGTCCTTGCCCATCGCGCGGCGCATCGCACCAGTCATCGCCAGCCGGATGTCGGTGTCGATGTTGACCTTGCGCACACCGAAGCGGATGCCTTCCTGGATCTCCTCGACCGGCACGCCGTAGGTCTCCTTGATGTCGCCGCCGTGCTCGCGGATGATCGCCAGCCATTCCTGCGGCACCGACGACGAGCCGTGCATCACCAGGTGCGTGTTGGGAATGCGCGCGTGGATCGCCTTGATGCGGTCGATCGCGAGGATGTCGCCGGTCGGCTTGCGGCTGAACTTGTACGCGCCGTGGCTGGTGCCGATGGCGATGGCCAGCGCATCGACACCCGTCTTGGCCACGAAGTCGGCCGCCTGCTCCGGGTCGGTCAGCATCTGCTCGTGGGTCAGCACGCCTTCGGCGCCCACGCCGTCTTCCTCGCCGGCCGTGCCGGACTCGAGCGAGCCCAGGCAGCCGAGTTCGCCTTCGACGGACACGCCGATCGCATGCGCCATGTCGACCACGCGGCGCGTCACGTCGACGTTGTACTCGTAGCTGGCCGGCGTCTTGGCGTCCTCGAGCAGCGATCCGTCCATCATCACGCTGGTGAAGCCGGAGCGGATCGACTGGATGCACACAGCCGGGCTGGCGCCGTGGTCCTGGTGCAGCACGATGGGGATGTCAGGGTACATCTCGGCGGCGGCCTCGACCATCTTGCGCAGGAAGGGCTCGCCGGCGTACTTGCGTGCGCCGGCAGAGGCCTGCAGGATCACCGGGCTGTCGGTTTTCTGGGCGGCCTGCATGATGGCCTGGATCTGCTCCAGGTTGTTCACGTTGAAGGCGGGTACGCCATAACCGTGCTCGGCGGCGTGGTCGAGCAGCTGTCTCAGGGAAATCATGGCCATGGGTCGGCTCCGGTTGCGGGGTTCGTCAGGATCGGGAAGGGGCGGGACGTGGCCTCAGGCGGCGCGGTCCTGGAGCGCCTTCACAGCGGGCAGCGTACTGCCCTCGAGGAACTCGAGGAAGGCACCGCCGGCGGTGGAGACGTAGTCGATGTCCTTGGCCACGTCGAAGTGGTTGATCGCGGCGACGGTGTCACCGCCGCCGGCGATCGAGAAGGCCTGCGATCCGGCGATGGCGGTGGCGAGCGTACGGGTGCCATAGGAGAACTGCTCGATCTCGAACACGCCCAGCGGGCCGTTCCACACGATGGTCTTGCAGGGCGCCAGTCGCTCGACGAGGGCCTGCATCGACCGGGGTCCGAAGTCGAGGATCAGATCGTCGGGCCCGATCTCGCTCAGCGCCTTGATCGCCGGGATGGCGTGCTCGGAGAACTCGGTGGCGGTCACCACGTCGATCGGCATGAAGAGCTCGGCGCCGCGCGCGGCGAGCGTCGAGGCCACCTGCGCGGCCATCTCGGCCATGTCCGGCTCGCACAGCGACCTGCCTACCTTCTGCCCGGCGGCCAGCAGGAAGGTGTTGGCCATGCCGCCACCGACCACCAGCAACTCGACCTGTTCGGCCAGCGACTTCAGCACCGACAGCTTGGTCGACACTTTCGAACCTCCGACGATGGCCGCCAGTGGCCGGGCCGGCCGAGCCAGTGCGCGCCCGAGCGCATTCAGCTCCGACGCCATCAGCGGTCCGGCGCAGGCCACCGGGGCAACGCGCGCCAGGGCTTCCGTGGTGGCCTCGGCGCGGTGGGCGGTGCCGAAGGCATCGTTCACGTAGACATCGCACAGTTCGGCCATGCGCTGCGCCAGCTCGCGCGAGTTGGCCTTCTCGCCCACATTGGCGCGGCAGTTCTCCAGCATCACGGCCTGCCCGGGCGCGACGTCGAAAGGCCGTGCGAGCCAGTCGCCGAGCAGCGGCACCTCGCGGTCGAGCAGTTCACCGACACGGCGGGCCACCGGTGCGAGCGAGTCGGCCGGCGTCAGCGCCCCCTCTCCGGGGCGACCGAGGTGCGAGGTCAGCATGACGCGCGCGCCCTGGGCCAGCGCGTGGCGGATGCCCGGGATGCTGGCGCGGATGCGGGTGTCGTCGGTGATGCGGCCGGCGGCATCGAGCGGCACGTTGAAGTCGCAGCGGATGAACACCCGCTGGCCGCGCAGGTTGATCTGGTCCAGGGTCATGAAGGCCATGTCGCGCTCCGCGTTCGCCTTCAGGCCCGGGCCATCGCCAGGGCGGTGTCGAGCATGCGGTTGCTGAAGCCCCACTCGTTGTCGTACCAGGCGCAGACCTTCACGAGCCGGCCCGAGACCTTGGTGCAGCTCGCGTCGAACACGCTGGAGCGCGCGTCATGGTTGAAGTCCATCGACACCAGTGGCTCGTCGGTGTAGCCCAGCACGCCGGCCAGCGGGCCCGTGGCCGCGGCCGTCTTCATCAGCGCGTTGACCTCGTCGACGCTGGTGTCGCGCTGGGCGGTGAACACCAGATCGACCAGCGAGACGTTGATGGTCGGCACACGCACCGCGAAGCCGTCGAGTCGACCCGCCAGCTCCGGCAGCACCAGGCCCACCGCGGCGGCGGCGCCGGTCTTGGTGGGGATCATCGACTGCGTGGCGCTGCGCGCGCGGCGCAGGTCCTCGTGGTACACGTCGGTCAGCACCTGATCGTTGGTGTAGCTGTGCACCGTGGTCATCAGGCCGTTGGCGATGCCGATCCCGTCGTTGAGCACCTTGGCCACGGGTGCCAGGCAGTTGGTGGTGCAGGATGCGTTCGACACCACGGTGTGTCCGGCCTGCAGCACGCCATGGTTGACGCCGTAGACGACGGTCGCATCCACGTCGGCGCCACCGGGCGCGCTGATCAGCACCTTCTTCGCCCCGGCGGCCAGGTGAGCTCCGGCCTTGGCCTTGCTGGTGAAGAGCCCGGTGCACTCCATGACGATGTCGATGCCGTGCTGCTTCCAGGGCAGTTCGGCGGGGCTGCGGATCGAGCTGACGTGGATGCGATGCCCATCCACCACCAGGTCCGATCCCTCATGGCTGACTGGCAGGCCGAAGCGGCCGTGCACGGTGTCGAAGCGGGTCAGGTGGGCGTTGGTCTGGGCATTGCCCAGGTCGTTGATTGCGACGATCTCGATGTCGCGTGCTGCGCCTGCGCGCCGGGATTCGAACAGTGCGCGGAGAACGTTGCGGCCGATGCGGCCGTAGCCGTTGATGGCGATGCGTGTGGTCAAGGCAGCCTCTTCGTGAAGTGGAAGTAGAGGGAAGAGAAGGTTGGGAACGGCTCAGTTCGACGACAGCACGGCGTTCAGTTCGGTGCCGAACTCGCTGTCGGCCGCGGCGGTTCCTTGTGGACGGACCAGCTGTCGCGCGCGCTCGGCGGCGGCCTCGGCCGTGAGGCCGAACAGCTTGAACAGCTGCGCGGCCGGCGCCGATTCGCCGAAGCGATCGAGACCGATCACATCGCCGTGCTCGCCCACGTACTTCCACCACAGGCCGGTGCTGCCAGCCTCGATCGCCAGACGCGGCAGGTGACGCGGGATCACCGTGCTGCGGTAGGCGGCGTCCTGGCGATCGAAGGCGTCGAGGCAGGGCACCGACACCACGCGCGCGGGGATGCCGTCAGCCGCCAGCAGCGCGGCGGCCTGCAGTGCGATGCCGATCTCCGAGCCGCTCGCCAGCAGCGCGACGCGCTCGCCCTCCGGGCGTCGCAGCACGTAGGCGCCGCGTGCGATGTTCTCGATGCGTTCGCGCCCGTCACCGCCGTGTGGCAGGGCCTGGCGCGACAGCAGCAGGCAGCTGGGGCCGTCGTCGCGCCGCAGCGACTGGCGCCACGCGACGGCCGTCTCGGTCGCGTCGGCCGGGCGCCAGACGTCGACGTTGGGGATCAGCCGCAGGCTCGACGCATGCTCGATCGGCTGATGGGTCGGGCCGTCTTCGCCGAGACCGATGGAATCGTGCGTGAAGACGTAGACGACCGGCAGGTGCATCAGCGCCGACATGCGGATGGCGTTGCGCGCATAGTCGGCAAAGGTCAGGAACGTGCCACCGAACGGCCGGTAGCCGCCGTGCAGCGCCACGCCGTTCATGATGGCGGCCATGCCGAACTCGCGCACGCCGTAGTGCACGTGGTTGCCGGTACCGCGGCCCTTGAGCGGGCGATGGCCCTTCCAGTCCGTGAGATTGGAGCCGGTCAGGTCGGCCGAGCCGCCCAGTAGCTCGGGCATGGCCGGTCCCACCTCCTGCAGCACGTCTTGCGAGGCCTTTCGGGTGGCCACAGCGGCATGCCGGGCCTCCGCGCCGTCGATCGCCGACGCCAGTGCGGCCTCGGTCCTGTGGTCGAGTGCAGGCGTCGCGGACAGCCTGCGCAGCAGTTCCGCGGCCAGTTCGGGATAGGCCTTCGCATAGGCGCCGAATCGGTCGTTCCAGTCGCGCCGCCGGCGGGCGCCGGGCTCCAGCGCCGACCAGGCCTGCTCGATCGCTTCGGGGATCTCGAACGGCGCCGCCGTCCAGCCCAGCGCCTGGCGCGTCAGCGCGATCTCGGCCTCGCCCAGTGCCTCGCCGTGAGCCTTGGCGGTGCCGGCGCGATTCGGCGAACCCTGGCCGATGCGCGTCTTGCAGCACACCATCACGGGCTTGTCGGAGGCCTGGGCCTGCGCGATGGCGTGGTCGAGCGCCGCGAAGTCGTGTCCGTCGACATCCCGCAGCACCTTCCAGCCATAGGCCTCGAAGCGGCCCGGCGTGTCATCGGAGAACCAGCCCTTCACGTCGCCGTCGATCGAGATGCCGTTGTCGTCGTAGAAGGCGACCAGCTTGTTCAGCTGCCAGGTGCCGGCCAGCGAACAGGCCTCGTGGCTGATGCCTTCCATCAGGCAGCCGTCGCCGAGGAAGACGTAGGTCCGGTGATCGATCACCGCATGGCCCGGGCGGTTGAACTCGTCGGCCAGCAGCTTCTCGGCCAGTGCCATGCCGACGGCATTGCTGATCCCCTGGCCCAGCGGGCCGGTGGTGGTTTCGACGCCGGGCGTGACGTCGATCTCGGGGTGGCCCGGCGTGCGCGAGTGCAGCTGCCGGAAGCGCTTGAGTTCGTCGATCGGCAGGTCGTAGCCGCTCAGGTGCAGCAGCGCGTACAGCAGCATCGAGCCATGCCCGTTCGAGACGACGAAGCGGTCGCGGTCGATCCACTTCGGATCGGCCGGATCGTGCTTCAGGTGGTGACGCCAGAGCGACTCGGCGATATCGGCCATGCCCATCGGCATGCCGGGATGGCCGGAATTGGCCGCCTGCACGGCGTCCATCGCGAGGGCGCGGATGGCATTGGCGCATTGGCTGCGCAGGGCCAGGGTGTCGGGGGTCGCGTTCATGGGGGGGCCAGGGGGTGAGGTTCTTGGAGGTCGCGCCGACGGCGGGGCGGCACGATGCGCCACGCTGTGATCAGGCCGCGAGCCGCTTCTTGCGCCGCTCGATCAGGCGCATCACCATCGGCGTGAAGATCAGCTGCATCGCCAGCTCCATCTTTCCGCCGGGCACCACCAGCGTGTTGGCGCGCGACATGAAGGAGTCGTGCAGCATGCTCAGCAAGTAGGGGAAGTCGAAGCCGCGGGGGTCGGCGAAGCGGATCACGACCAGGCTCTCGTCCGCCGTCGGGATGGTGCGGGCGATGAACGGGTCGGAGGTGTCGACCACCGGCACGCGCTGGAAGTTGATGTGGGTGCGCGTGAACTGCGGGCAGATGTAGTGCACGTACTCGTGCATGCGACGCAGGATCACGTCGGTGACGGCCTCGGTCGAGTAGCCGCGCGCGTTGCGGTCGCGGTGCAGCTTCTGGATCCATTCGAGGTTGATGACCGGCACTACGCCGATCAGCAGGTCGGCATGCCGGGCGATGTCGACCTTGTCGGTCTTCACCCCGCCATGCAGACCCTCGTAGAACAGCAGTTCGCTTTCCGGCAGCGTCTCCCAGGGGGTGAAAGTGCCGGGCTCTTGCTTGTAGGGGGCTGCCTCCTCGGCGTTGTGCAGATACTTGCGCGCCTGGCCCGTGCCGGACTCGCCGTAGCCGCGGAACAGCTGCTCGAGCTCGGCGAACAGGTTGGCGTCTTCGCCGAAGTGGCTGAAGTGCGGGTTGCCGGCGGTCTCGTGTTCCGCCATTGCCGCCTTCATCGCCTTGCGGTCATAGCGGTGGAAGCTGTCGCCCTCGATGATGACGGAGCGGATGCTTTCGCGGCGGAAGATGTTCTCGAAGGTGCGGGTCACCGACGTGGTGCCGGCACCCGACGAGCCGGTGATGGCGATGATGGGATGCGATGCGGACATGGCTGCGCCTATGAAGAGGGAGAAGAACGGGCGGCGAGAGCCGTGTCAGCCGGCTTCCGCGAACAGGCCGCGCTTGCCGAACAGCGGCGAGTTGTAGGGGGTCGGAGGTTCGTCGCGGTGGTAGGCCTCGATGCGGGCCACCTCCTCGGTCGAGCCGAACACGAAGCCGATGCGCTGATGGATGTCTTCCGGCTGCACCTCCAGCAGGCGCTTGCGGCCCGTGCTCGCCATGCCGCCCGCCTGCTCGATCAGGAAGGAGATCGGGTTGGCCTCGTAAAGCAGGCGCAGTCGGCCGGCCTTGTTCGGGTCCTTGCTGTCGCGCGGGTAGAGGAAGACACCGCCGCGCATCAGAATGCGGTGGGTCTCGGCGACCAGCGACGCGATCCAGCGCATGTTGAAGTCGGCCCCGCGCGGGCCGGTGCTGCCGGCCAGGCACTCGTCGACGTAGCGCTTGACGGCCGGCTCCCAGAAGCGGCTGTTTGACGCGTTGATCGCGAACTCGCGGGTCTTCTCGGGGATGCGCAGGTTCGGGTGGCTCAGCACCCACTCGCCGAGCTGCGGGTCGAGCGTGAAGGCGTGCGTGCCATTGCCCAGCGTCAGCACCAGCATCGTGGACGGCCCGTAGATCGCGTAGCCGCCGCAGACCATCGTCGTGCCCGGCTGCAGGTAGTCCTGCGGTTGGGGGTCCTGGCGCGGCTGCGGCGCACGGTGGATCGCGAAGATGCTGCCGACAGTGACGTTGACGTCGATGTTCGACGAACCGTCCAGGGGATCGAACATCAGCAGGTACTTGCCCCGGGCGTACTGCGGCGGCAGCGTGTACGGCGCTTCCAGCTCCTCGGACACCATACCGGCCACGTGTCCGCCCCATTCGGTGGCACGCAGGAACATCGTGTTGCTCAGCACATCGAGCGTCTTCTGCTCCTCGCCCTGCACGTTGCCGGAGCCGGCGCTGCCCAGCACGCCGGCCAGTCCGCCGAACGCCACCTTGCGCGAGATCGCCTTGCAGGCGAGCGACACATCGGTGATCAGTGCATTGAGCTCGCCGGTCGCGGCGGGGTGCTTGCGCCGTTCCTCGATGAGGAATTGCGTGAGGGTGGACTTTCCTCCAGTGGGCATGACGGTCTCCTTAGGTGTTCTGGGCGCAGGGGGTGGACTGCAGGTGCAGTCGGACCGCCAGCTGCGCCGGCGTCGCCACGCGCCAGGCGTCGAGGGTCTCGGGCACGGTCAGGTGGCCGTAGCCCCACTGCACCAATGCGGCCTGCGCGCCCGCCGCGTGGGCCGCTCGAAGATCGAGGATGCTGTCGCCCACCATCAGCAGGCGACCCGTCGAGACGCCGAGCTGGTCTGCCGCGTTCTCCAGCAGCAGCGGCGAAGGCTTGCGTTGCGCCTTCGTGTCGGCGCCGTGCACGGTGGCGAAGCAGTCCAGCAGCCCGGCGGCCTGCAGAACGGCACGGGCGAGCCGGGTCGGCTTGTTGGTCACGACGGCGAGTGGTCGGAGCGGCTTGAGCTGCCCCAGCAGTTCGGCGATGCCGCCGTAGACCTGGCCGTGCTGCAGCGGTGCCGCGAGCGTGGCGCGATCGAATGCGGCGCGCACGCGCGGCGTCAGCAGCGCGGTGCTGACCGCGTCGAGGTCCTGCGCATTCATCGCTCGTGCGATGAGCGCGTCCGGGCCGTCGCCGATCCAGCCGCGCACGCGGGCGAGATCGAAGCGCTGCAGGCGCACCTCGTCCAGGCCGGCATTCAGCGCGTGCGCGATGTCGGGTGCGCTGTCGACCAGCGTGCCGTCGAGGTCGAAGGCGATGGCGTCGAAGTTCATCATGCTGCCCCGTGGCCCGCGATGCGGTTCGATGCGCGTTGCCCCAGGCGGGCGTTGTCGCGGATGCCGGCGATCGCCTGGGCGTAGCTGGCGCTGTTGAACACTGCCGAGCCGGCGACCAGCGTGTCGGCCCCGGCGGCGCCGACACGCTGGGCGTTGTCGACCTTCACGCCGCCGTCGACCTCGAGCCACACATCGCGGCCGCTGCGATCGATCAGCCGGCGCACCGCTTCGATCTTCGGCAGCGTGCCCTCGATGAAGCTCTGGCCGCCGAAGCCGGGGTTGACCGACATCAGCAGCACCAGATCGAGCTGATCCAGAACGTGATCCAGCACGTTCAAGGGCGTGGCCGGGTTCAGCACCAGACCCGCCTTGATGCCGTGCGAACGGATCAGCTGGATCGTGCGGTCGACATGCTCGCTCGCCTCGGGATGGAAGGAGATGATGTCGGCGCCGGCCTGCGCGAACATCGGGATCAGCGCATCGACGGGCTTGACCATCAGGTGCACGTCGATCGGCACCGTGGCGTGCGGCTTGATGGCCTGGCACACCAGCGGGCCGATGGTCAGGTTCGGCACGTAATGGTTGTCCATCACGTCGAAATGAATCAGGTCGGCCCCGGCCTCGATGACGGACCGGACCTCGTCACCGAGGCGGGCGAAGTCGGCCGACAGCAGGCTGGGCGCGATGCGGATGGCGCTCATCAGGCGATTCCCCGATAAAGGGCCTGGACGCTGTCCAGCGGTGCAGGGGGGCGGGCCAGTGCGCACAGTTCGTCGAAGCCCAGCCAGGCAGACCGCTTCAGCTGACGACCGGGTTCGTCGCTCAGGGGCTTCTCGGGGTCGCCGAGGCGCGGCAACACCAGGCCGGCGCTGGTGAAATCGCTGCCTTCGGTCCAGAAGGTCGGTGTGATCACGGTCCACAGGCCGGCCGCGACGGCGGAGCGCAGGCCGTTGGACGAATCCTCGAACGCCACGGCGCGGTCGGCCGTGAGGCCGAGCGTTCGCAGCGCGAGCTGGTAGATGTCGGGGGCGGGCTTCTTCTGCTTCACCTGGTCGCCACAGGCGATCACACTGAACATCTCCAGTCCGCGAGCACCGAGGGTCGATTGCAGCAGGGCGTCGACATTGACCGCACTGGTGGTGCTGGCGATCGCGAGACGCCGACCGGCATGCAGGGATTCTTCGAGCAGTCGCGCCACGCCGTCGCGCAGCACGATGCCGCCGTCGTTCACCATCGAGCTGTAGAAGCGCGTCTTCTCGCGGTGGAGGTGCGGCACCAGCTCCAGCAGGCGGCGCCGGTCGGTCGGTGCGATCGGCAGCGACTGGATGTAGCTGGTGATGCGCTCCTTGCCGCCGGTGACGTCGAGCAGGCCGCGGTACTCGGTGCGGCTCCAGCTCCAGCCCAGACCGTAGCGATCGAACGCCAGGTTGAAGGCCACGCGGTGGGCCTCCTCGGTGTCGGCGAGGGTGCCGTCCACATCGAAGATGAGCGCGTCGATGCCCATGTCAGTCTCCTTCGAGGCTGGCCGTCTCGAACACGCGGCTGGCCAGGATGTCTTGCGCCTGCAGCGTGCAGAGCTGATCGCGCGTCAGCGCGCTGTCATCGTCGAACAGACGGGTGGCATGGCGCAGCCGGATGCGGTCGAGCGCGTTGCGCACCGAGCGGGCGTTGGCGAAATGCGGCTGCTGGCGCCGCAGGCCGACATAGCGTGCGAAGGCCGGCTCGGCTTCGTCGTCGAAGCGGTAGTTCAGGCCCTGCAGCATCAGCGTTGCGATCTGCATGAGCTCCGACTCGCTGTAGTCGGGGAAGTCGATGTGGTGCGCGATGCGCGAGGCCATCCCCGGATTGCTGCCGAAGAAGGTGTCCATCCGGTCCTTGTAGCCAGCGAGGATCACCACCAAGTCGTCGCGGTGGTTCTCCATCGTCTGCAGCAGGATCTCGATCGCTTCCTGGCCGTAGTCGCGTTCGTTCTCGGGGCGGTACAGGTAGTAGGCCTCGTCGATGAACAGCACACCGCCCATCGCCTTCTTCAGCACTTCCTTGGTCTTGGGTGCGGTGTGGCCGATGAACTGGCCCACCAGGTCGTCGCGCGTCACCGCGACGAGATGGCCCTTGCGCACGTAACCCAGTTGCTTCAGCACCGTGGCCATGCGCATCGCCACCGTCGTCTTGCCGGTACCGGGGTTGCCGGTGAAGCACATGTGCAGCGAAGGGGGCTGCGACTGCAGCCCCTGTTGCTGCCGCAGCTTGTCGATCACCAGCAGCGCTGCGATGTCGCGGATGCGCCCCTTGACCGGCGCCAGACCGACGAGCTCGGCATCGAGCTGCTCGAGCAGCGTGCGCACGCCCGAGGCTTCGAACAGCGCACGCGGGGAGGGGGCGGAAGAGGAGGTCTCGTCCATGGCGGCGATCTCGGTGCGCGGCGCGATCAGTAGCGTGCGCCTTCCGCCGCGCCCTGGACGGCGTAGCTCTCCATGCTGTAGCGCAGCGTGCGGCCCGGCTCCTCGGTACGGATCAGGCGGAAGCCCGGTTCCTCGCTGGGACGGTTGATGATGAAGGACAGCACCACCGACTCGGTGCCGTGCGACGAGTCGAACGCGGTGAGGCGGATGTAGTGGTTCGGGAAGGTCTTGCGGCAGCTCTTGACTTCGAGCATGACGCCGGCGGCGTCCTGCACGTCGAACATCGGGTTGCCGAACATCTCCCAGTAGGTGTTGCGGGGATGCGGGTCGTCGGTGTATTCGAGGCCGATGGCCCAGCCCTTGTCGAGGCAGTAGCTGACCTGACGGCTGATCTGCTCGTCGCTCAGGTCGGGCAGGAAGGAGAAGGTGCCTTGTGTGATGCGCATGGGGTACTCCAGGATGTGCGGGGAGGTCGTGCTCAGGCGACCGACGGCGTGGGCACGTAGTCCGACGTGTCGGTGGGCGTGTAGTTGAAGGTGATGTCGCCCCAGGTATCGAGTGCGGCGGCCAGCGGCGTGCAGCTCTTGGCGGCATCGCGCAGGATCTGCGGACCTTCGTTCTTGATGTCGCGGCCTTCGTTGCGCGCCAGCACCATGGCTTCGAGCGCGACGCGGTTGGCGGTGGCGCCGGCCTGGATGCCCTGCGGGTGGCCGATCGTGCCGCCGCCGAACTGCAGCACCACATCGTCACCGAACAGGTCGATCAGCTGGTGCATCTGGCCGGCGTGGATGCCGCCCGAGGCCACGGGCATCACCTTCTTCAGCGCGCCCCAGTCCTGGTCGAAGAAGATGCCGCGCGGCAGGTCGACCTTGGTGTGCGTGTCGCGGCAGACGTTGTAGTAGCCCTGCACCGTCATCGGGTCGCCCTCGAGCTTGCCGACGGCCGTCCCGGCGTGGATGTGGTCGACACCGGCCATGCGCATCCACTTGGCGATCACGCGGAAGCTCACGCCGTGGTTCTTCTGGCGCGTGTAGGTGCCGTGGCCGGCGCGGTGCAGGTGCAGCACCATGTCGTTCTGCCGACACCAGTTGCTCATGCTCTGGATGGCGGTGTAGCCGATCACCAGGTCGATCATGATGATCACGGAGCCCAGTTCCTTGGCGAACTCGGCGCGGCGGTACATCTCCTCCATCGTGCCGGCGGTGACGTTCAGGTAGCTGCCCTTGACCTCGCCGGTCGCGGCGCTGGCCTTGTTCACCGCGTCCATCACGAACAGGAAGCGGTCACGCCAGTGCATGAAGGGCTGCGAGTTGATGTTCTCGTCGTCCTTCATGAAGTCGAGGCCGCCCTTCAGGCCCTCGTAGACCACGCGGCCGTAGTTGCGGCCCGACAGGCCCAGCTTGGGCTTGGTGGTGGCGCCCAGCAGCGGGCGGCCGAACTTGTCCAGGCGCTCGCGCTCGACCACGATGCCGGTCGGCGGGCCGGCGAAGGTCTTCACGTAGGAGACCGGGAACTTCATGTCCTCCAGACGCGCGGCCTTCAGCGGCTTGAAGCTGAAGACGTTGCCGATGATCGATGCCGTCACGTTGGCGATCGAGCCTTCCTCGAACAGGCTCAGGTCGTAGGCGACATAGCAGAAGTACTGCCCCGGGGTGTTGGGCACCGGCTCGACCTTGTAGGCCTTGGCGCGGTACATGTCGCAGGCGGTCAGGCGGTCGGTCCACACGACGGTCCAGGTCGCGGTGCTGGACTCGCCGGCCACCGCGGCGGCGGCCTCGATGGGGTCGACACCGTCCTGCGGCGTGATGCGGAACAGCGCCAGGATGTCGGTGTCCTTCGGCACGTAGTCGCCGTTCCAGTAGCCCATCTGGGCGTACTTCAGGACACCGGCGGCGTAGCGCTTCTTGGTGTCGGTGATCTGCGTTGGTTCGTTCATCTTGCCCACGGCACTCTCCTTGCTCGATGGCGGTTTGGTTGGCGGTTCTGCATGCAAGGGCTTGGCGGTACAGGCCTTGCAATGACCTGCCAAACCGTTGATGGACATGAATATACGAAGCTGTCTTCACATATAAAAATTAATTATGTTCAGCAAAACATTGGTGTTTGCTAATGCTTAAGAACGCGACGCTGCGCCAGCTTTCGGCCTTCCATGCCGTCGCTCGGCTGGGCAGCGTGTCGCGCGCCGCGAGCGAGCTCTACCTGACCCAGCCCGCGGTCTCGATCCAGCTCAAGCTGCTGGAGGAATCGGCCGGGACGCCGCTGCTGCAGCGCGAGGGCCGCGGTGTGCGCCTCACGCCGGCAGGCGACCTGATGGCGTCCTATGCGGGCCGCATCCTCGACCTGTGGCGCGACGTCGGCGACGAGATGGCCACGCTGCGCGGCGTGTTTTCGGGCACGCTGCGCGTCGGTGCCGTGACGACCGCCGAATACCTGCTGCCGCCGCTGCTGGTGAGCTTCGCGAACGAGCACCCCAACGTGAAGGTCAAGCTGCGCGTCGGGAACCGCGACGAGATCGTGCGGATGCTCGCTGCCCAGGAGGTCGACCTGGTGATCATGGGCCGCCCGCCCGGCGAGCTGAAGACCGTGGCGACGGCCTTTGCCAAGCACCCGATGGCCTTCATCGCATCGCCGCGTCACCCGTTGATGGCGCAGCGCAGGCTGACGCTGGCCGATCTGGAAGGTGCCAGCCTGCTGGCACGCGAGCGCGGCTCCGGCACCCGCACGACGCTGGAGCGCCTGTTCAAGGACGAGGCCATCACCTTGCGCATCGGCTCCGAGCTGTCGAGCAACGAGGCCATCAAGCAGATGTGCGTGGCGGGCTTCGGCGTGGCCTTCCTGTCCTTGCACACCTGCCGGCTCGAGCTCGACGCCGACCTGCTGCAACTGCTGCCGCTGGACAACAACCCGGTCGAGCGTGAGTGGTTCGTGCTGCACCTGGCGTCGCGACAGCTGCCGCAGGTGGCGGTGGCATTCGAGCAGTTCCTGACGGCGCAGGGGCAGCGTCTCATCCAGGCCCAGTTGCAGACTTCGGTCGAGCCCAAGCCTCGGGTGGCGGGCCGGCGACCGCGCCCGGACCGAGCGGCGCTGGTAACGGACTGATCACTCTGCGTGCCGTGCCGAAAGTCGGCCGGCCGTTCGCCGCGCTCGCTGACCGTGACGCCGACGGGTTCGAAGCTTGCGTGAGGGCTACCGCGACCCGGCCCCGTCTGTCGACGGGAGGCGGACCCCACAACAGCGCAAGGCGCGGACGGAGACAGCGTGAACCACAGACCCATCCAGCAGGGCGGTGCCGACGACATCGTCTCGGCAGTGCAGCAGGCGCCGCTGATCACCACCACGGACCTGCAGGGCGCGATCAGCTTCGCGAACAAGGCCTTCCTGCAGACCTGCGGTTACGCGATGGAACAGGTGCTCGGTGCACCGCACAGCATCGTGCGGCATCCCGACATGCCATCGAAGGTGTTCGCAGACATGTGGGCGGCCCTCCATGCCGGAAGGCCCTGGACAGGGCTCGTCAAGAACCGCAGCAGCTCCGGCGACGCCTTCTGGGTCAAGGCCAACATCATCCCGATGTTCAAGGACCGGCAGACCGTCGGCTTCACGTCGGTGCAGTGCTCCCCCGAGGACGCCGAGGTCCGCCAGGCGGAGCAGGTCTACGGCCTCTGGCAGGCCGGCGCCGGCGCGCATTACGTGCTGCGCGCCGGGCGCATCGTCGAGACCGGCTGGCGCGCGCTCGTCAGGGCCGTGAAGAACCCGCTGGACCTGCCGGTGCAGTGGCGGATGCAGGGTACCGCCGCGATCCTGGCGTTGCTGTTCAGCGTGCTGCTCGCGAGCGCGCTGCTGCCCGACGCCCTGTCCGTGCCGATGGCACTGACCGGTGGCTGGCGCGTCTGGGCGCTGGTCGGCGGATCGATCGGACTGGTGGCATCGATCGCGGTGGCGGTGTATTTCCTGCAGCGCGTGGTCGCGCCGCTGCGCCAATCGCTCGATGCCGCGATGGCCATCGCCGGCGGCGACATCACGCGGCAGTTCGACGACACGCGCACGGCCGGCGAACTGCTCGAGCTGAATCTCGCGCTCGGGCAGATGGTGGCCAAGATGACCGCTGTACTCGGTGATGCGCGGCTCCACGCCGCCGAGGTGGCCTCGGTGGTCGACGAGTTGGCCGACGGCGCGAGCCGCCTCGCCGAGCGCTCGGCGAGCCAGGCCGACGACGTGCAGGCCGTGACGCGCAGCACCGCCGACATCGATGCGCTGAGTCAGCGCAACACCGATGCGGCCACCCAGGCCAGCCGGTCGGCGCACCAGGCCTCCGACGAAGCCGACCAGACCTGCGCCGCTGCCGCCGCCATGCACACCGCCATGCACGACATCACCGCGTGCAGCCGGCGCATCGGCGAGATCAGCCACGTCATCGACGAGATCGCGCTGCAGACCGGCATCCTGGCGCTCAACGCCGCCGCCGCCGCCAGCCGTGCCGGCGAACAGGGCCGCACCTTCAACATCATTGCCGGCGAGGTGCGCACGCTGGCGCAGCGCAGCGGCGCCGCGGCCAAGGAGATCAAGCACCTGGTCGACGAATCCCAGCAGCAGACCGGTGCCGGCGAGAAGCTGGCGGCCCAGGTCGGCACGCGCATCAACGGCGTCGCGCAGCAGGTGAAGGAGGTCAGCGCGATGGTCTCGCAGATCAGCCTCGCTGCGCAGGAGCAATGTGCCGGCGTCGAGCACATCAATACAAGGCTGCAGACGCTGGACGCGACCACGCACCAGAACGCCGAGCTCGCGCGTGCCAGCGCCGCGTCGAGTGCCGAGGCGATCCGCGAGGCCCAGCGCCTGCAGGCGGCGCTGGGCGTGTGGAGCTCCGACTGAGGCCGACGTAGCGCCGGCCCGCGGCGCGCCGGCTGCGCGCTTTCAGCAGGTTCGCGGCCGCGCGCCTTCTGCTACCGTCGAATGACCGTCTCTCCCGGATGTTCGACGACATGGCAGTGCAGTTCCCCTTCTCGGCGATCGTGGGTCAGGACGAGATGAAGCTGGCGATCCTGCTGGCTGCCGTCGACTGGCGCATCGGTGGCGTTCTCGTCTTCGGTGATCGCGGCACCGGCAAGTCCACCGCGGTGCGCGCCCTGGCAGCCCTGCTGCCGAAGATGCGCGTCGTCGCGGGATGTCCGTATGGCTGCGATCCCGCGGCGCCGTCGGTCTGCGAGGCCTGCGGGGCGCCGGGGCGGGCGGCAGGCGCGGCGCGCAAGTCCGTCCTGGTGCCGGTGCCGGTGGTCGACCTGCCCCTCGGTGCCACCGAGGACCGCGTCGTCGGTGCTCTGGACCTGGAGCGCGCGCTGTCGCAGGGCGTCAAGGCCTTCGAGCCCGGCCTGCTGGCGCGTGCGAACCGCGGCTTCCTCTACGTGGACGAGGTCAACCTGCTCGAGGACCACCTCGTCGACCTGTTGATCGACGTGGCGGCCTCCGGCGAGAACGTCGTCGAGCGCGAGGGTCTGAGCGTGCGCCATCCGGCGCGCTTCGTGCTGGTCGGCAGCGGCAACCCGGAGGAGGGCGAACTGAGGCCGCAGCTGCTCGACCGCTTCGGCCTGTCGGTCGAGGTCCGGACGCCCGAGGGGCTGGCCGAGCGCGTCGAAGTCGTGCGGCGCCGCGACGCCTTCGAGCGCGACCCGGACGCCTTCACCGAGCGGTGGAAGAAGGAGGACGAGCGCACGCGCCGGCGGCTCGTGGCCGGACGATCCCGGCTCGACGGCGTGCGTGTGCCCGATGCGATGCTCGAGCGTGCCGCGCAGCTGTGCATGGCGCTCGGCACCGACGGCCTGCGCGGCGAGCTCACGCTGATCCGCGCAGCGCGCGCGCTGGCGGCGCTGCAAGGCGATGCCGAGGTGACCGATGCGCACCTGAAGCATGTGGCGCCGCCCGCGCTGCGGCACCGGCTGCGCCGCAACCCGCTTGATGATGCCGGCTCCTCCGTGCGGGTCGACCGCGCCGTCGCGGAGTTGTTCGGGCCGTGAACGACGTGGGCGCTGCAGCGCTCGAGCGCTGGGCCGAGGCGGCCTACGTCGCGGCGCTGTTCGCGGTCGATCCGGTCGGCACGGCCGGCGTGTCGCTGCGTTCGCTGGCGGGTGGCGCGCGCGATCGCTGGCTGGCCCTGCTGCGCGATCTGCTGCCGGCCGCTGCACCGCTGCGCCGCGTGCCGCTGCACATCGGCGACGAGCGCCTGCTCGGCGGCCTCGATCTGGCCGCCACGCTGCGGGCCGGGCGGCCGGTCGCGCAACGCGGCGTGCTCGCCGAGGCCGACGGTGGCGTGGTGCTGCTGGCCATGGCCGAGCGGCTGGGTGCAGCCGGCGCGGCGCGGCTGGCGGCGGTGCTCGACACCCAGGTGGTCGCGATGGAGCGCGAGGGCCTCGCGCGCCGGCTCCCCGCGCGACTGGGCATCGTCGCGCTGGACGAAAGCATGGACACTGACGAGCGGGTGCCCCCGGCACTGCTGGATCGGCTGGCCTTCCATGTGGCCCTCGATACCGCGAGCGCGCGCGACGAGGCGTTGGCGGCAGCTCGCTGGCGGCGCGATGACGTGCTCGCGGCTCGTGAGCTGCTGCCTCGGGTCGAGGTCGACGACGACATCGTGCAGGCCCTGTGCGCGGCCGCGCTGGCGCTCGGCATCGCATCGCTGCGCGCGCCCGTGCTGGCACTGCGGGTCGCGCGTGCCGCCGCCGCGCTCGACGGCCGCTGCGCTGTGAGCGAAGGCGATGCGGCGCTCGCTGCGCGGCTTGTGCTGGCCCCGCGCGCCACCCGGTTGCCGGCGACGGCGGTGCCTGAGCAGGAAGACGCTCCGGGGGCCGAAGCCGAGCCGGCGACGGCAGTCGACGGCGATGGCGATGCATCGGCCGAACAGCAGGACGGCGACACGGACGAACGGCCTGCCGACCTCGACGAGCTCGTGCTCGAGGCCGCGCGGGCGGCACTGCCGCCCGGCCTGCTGGCGGCACTCGCGCTCGGCCAGGCCGCCCAACTGCGCGCCAAGGGCGCCGGCCGCGCCGGCGCGTTGCAGCCGAGCGGGCTGCGCGGCCGGCCGGTCGGTGCGCGGCGCGGCGAGCCGCGCACCGGCGCGCGCCTGAACGTGATCGAGACGCTGCGTGCGGCGGCGCCGTGGCAGCGGCTGCGGCAAGCCGGCACCACCGGTGCCGGCGCGCGCATCCAGGTGCGCCGAGAGGATTTCCACGTCACGCGCTTCAAGCAACGCAGCGAGACCACCACCATCTTCGCCGTCGACGCCTCCGGCTCTGCAGCACTGCACCGATTGGCCGAGGCCAAGGGTGCGGTCGAACTGCTGCTGGCCGACTGCTACGTGCGCCGTGACAACGTGGCGGTGCTGGCCTTCCGGGGCTCGAAGGCCGAGTTGCTGCTGCCGCCGACGCGCTCGCTGGTGCGCGCCAAGCGCAGCCTGGCCGGCCTGCCGGGCGGCGGCGGCACGCCGCTGGCGGCCGGCATCGAGGCGGCTCTGGCATTGGCCGAGGCGGTGCGCCGGCGCGGCGAGACGCCGGTCGTCGTGCTGCTGACCGATGGCCGCGCCAACATCGCGCGCGACGGCGAACCCGGCCGCACCCGCGCCGGCGAAGACGCGCTGGCCGCGGCGCGGCAACTGCAGGCGGCCGGCGTCACGGCGCTGCTGCTCGACACCTCGCCGCAGCCGCAAGCCACGGCGCGCCAGCTCGCCGCGCAGATGGGTGCCGCCTACCTGCCGCTGCCGCATGCGGGCGCGGCCGAGCTGTCGCAGGCGGTCCGGCTCGCCACGGCGCCCGCGGCGCCGCGCTGACGGACGGCGCGGTGGCTGGCGACCGCCTGGTCTGGGAGCGCGACGGCCTCGATTGGCCGCACCGTGAGGCGAGCCGCTTCGTCCAGGCCGGCGGGCTGCGCTGGCATGTGCAGCGCTTCGGCGCGGCGCACCGGCCCGCCGTGCTGCTGCTCCACGGTACCGGGTCGTCCTCCCATTCGTGGCGCGGTCTGGCGCCGTTGCTGGCCGCGGACTTCAGCGTGCTGAGCTGCGATCTCCCGGGACATGGTTTTACCGACATGCCGCCGGCCTGGCAGCTGTCGCTGCCGGGCATGGCGCAGGCGGTCGGCGCCTTGCTGGCCGCGCTCGACAGTCCGCCGCGGCTTGCGATCGGCCATTCGGCAGGCGCTGCGATCGCGGCCCGCATGTGCCTCGACGAGCACATGGCGCCGGCCGCACTGGTCAGCCTCAACGGGGCCTTCCTGCCGCTGGGCGGGTTGGCCGGCCAACTGTTCTCTCCAGCGGCCAAGCTGATGGCGATGACGCCGCTGGTGCCGCAGCTTTTCGCCTGGCGCGCCGGCGACGCCTCGGTCGTCCAGCGGCTGATCGACGGCACCGGCTCGACGCTCGATGCCGAGGGCGTGGCGCTCTATGGCCGGCTGGTGCGCAGCCCGGGGCATGCCGCCGCCGCGCTGGGCATGATGGCGCATTGGGACCTCAAGCCGATGCAGCGGGATCTGCCCCGGCTGCGGCCCGCGCTGACGCTGGTGGCCGCCGGCAACGACCGCACGATCCCGCCCGATCACGCGCGGCGCGTGCAGGCGCTGCTGCCGTCGGCACAGCGCATCGACCTGCCTGGGCTCGGGCATCTGGCGCACGAGGAGCGGCCCGCGGAGGTGGCCGAACGGGTGCTGCGGGTCGCGCGCGAGCAGCGCGTCGTCCGTCAGGACGGCTGAGCCGTCGGGCTCCCTGGTCACCGACGGCAGGCGCCGTGCGTCGACCGGGTCGGGCGGCGGCAGGGAAGCGCCGGGGTTGTCATATAAACATGACACTCATACTATTGTTAAATGTTGACACTTCCGCTGTCCGGCACGCTGCCACTGCCGGCATGGCGCGGGCCCCGGGCTCGGCCGCACGCCGTCGTCATCGGCAGCGGCTTCGGCGGGTTGGCCGCCGCGGTGCGACTGGGGGCGCGAGGCTACCGGGTCAGCGTGCTCGAGAAGCTCGACGCGCCCGGCGGCCGGGCCTATGTGCACCGCCAGGACGGCTTCACCTTCGATGCCGGACCGACCGTGATCACCGCGCCCTTCCTGCTCGAGGAGCTGTGGAGCCTGTGCGGCCGGCGCCTCGCCGAGGACATCGACCTGCGCCCGGTCTCGCCGTTCTATCGCATCCGCTTCGACGACGGCGCGAGCTTCGATTACAGCGGCGATGCCGCCGCGATGCGCGCCGAGATCGCCCGCTTTTCGCCAGGCGATGTGGCCGGCTACGAGCGCTTTCTCTCCGCCAGCGAAGCGATCTACAAGGTCGGCTTCGAGCAGCTCGGCCACGTGCCCTTCGACAGCTGGACCGACATGGCGCGCGTGCTGCCCGAACTGCTGAAGCTCGAGGGCTACCGCTCGGTCCATGCGCTGGCCTGCAAGCACGTGCAGGACGAGCGGCTGCGCGTGGTGCTGACCTTCCAGTCGCTGTTGGTGGGCGGCAATCCCTTCGCCACCACCTCGATCTACTGCCTGATCGCCTTCCTCGAGCGGCGCTTCGGCGTGCACTTCGCGATGGGCGGCACCGGCAGCCTGGTGCAGGGCCTGGTGGGCCTGATCGAGGGGCAGGGCGGCAGCGTGCGTTGCAACCAGCCGGTGGCGCAGATCCTCGTGGAGCGCAAGCGCGCCTGCGGCGTGCGCCTCGCGTCCGGCCAGGAGATCGCCGCCGACGTGGTGGTCTCCAACGCCGATTCGGCCTGGACCTACCGCCACCTGCTGGCGCCGGAGCACCGCCGCCGCTGGACCGACCGGCGCATCGAGAATGCGCGCTATTCGATGAGCCTGTTCGTCTGGTACTTCGGCACACGCCGTCAGTACCCCGAGGTCGCGCACCACACCATCGCCCTCGGCCCGCGATACCGTGAGCTGCTGGGCGACATCTTCGACCGCAAGCTGCTGGCCGAGGACTTCAGCCTCTACCTGCACCGGCCCACGGCGACCGACCCCTCGCTCGCGCCGCCGGGCTGCGATGCCTTCTACGTGCTGTCGCCGGTACCCCACCTGGAGAGCGGCACCGACTGGGCCCGCCAGGCCGAGCCCTACCGGCGGGCAATCGAGCAACGCCTGGAGGCCACGCTGCTGCCGGGGCTGTCGCAGCAGGTCGTCACCTCGCGCCTGCTGACACCGCAGGACTTCCAGGACCGGTTGTCGTCGTTCCGCGGCGCGGCCTTCGGCCTGGAGCCGGTGCTTAGCCAGAGCGCCTGGTTCCGCCCGCACAACCGCAGCGAAGAGATCGACCGGCTCTACCTGGTGGGAGCCGGCACCCATCCCGGCGCCGGCCTGCCCGGCGTCCTGTCCTCGGCCCGCGTTCTCGACACGGTGGTGCCCCATGCCGATTGCCTCCCCGACATCCGATCTGCCGCGCCCGCCTGAGGTCTCGCAGCCCGCGCTCGATGCCGCGTTCGCGGCCGACATCGCGGCCTGCCGTGGACTGCTGCGCCACGGCTCGCGCAGCTTCTTCGCCGCTTCGCTGCTGCTGCCGCGCTCGCTGCGCGATCCGGCCTCGGCGCTCTATGCCTTCTGCCGGCTGGCGGACGACGCAGTCGATCTCGAGGGCGGCCCGGCCGATGCGGTCGCCGACCTGCGTGAGCGCCTCGCGTGCGCCTACGCCGGCACGCCACGGGCGCTGCCGGCCGACCGCGCGCTGGCCGTGGTGGTGGCTCGCTTCGACGTGCCGCGCGCGCTGCCGGAAGGCCTGATCGAAGGCTTCGAGTGGGACGCCCGCGGGCGACGCTACGAGACCCTGGCCGAACTGCACGACTACGCAGCCCGCGTGGCCGGCACGGTGGGCGCGATGATGGCGGTGCTGATGGGCGCGCGCTCGCCCGAGGCGGTGGCGCGTGCCTGTGACCTGGGCGTGGCGATGCAGTTGTCCAACATCGCCCGCGACGTCGGCGAGGACGCGCGCATGGGTCGGCTCTACCTGCCGCGCCAATGGCTGCGCGAGGCGGGCATCGATCCCGACGCCTGGCTGGCCCGGCCCTGCTACACGCCCGAACTCGGTGCCGTGGTGCGCCGCCTGCTGGAGGCCGCCGAGTGGCTGTACCGCCGCGTCGATGCCGGCGTGGCGCTCCTGCCTCTGTCGTGTCGCCCCGGCATCAACGCGGCGCGCTTCCTGTACCGCGACATCGGCCTTGAAGTGGCGCGGCGCGGGCTGGACTCGGTGACCGCGCGGGCCACGGTGGCGCCCTCGCGCAAGGCCTGGCTGCTGCTGCAGGCGCTGCTCCGGTTGTGGCCGGCACGCGCCGCGACACCGCTGGCGCCGCTGGCCGCGACGCGCCATCTCGTCGAGGCGGTGGCCCCGGCCGCAGCCCGTGTCGCGCCGGTCGGGGGCCTCGAGGCGCGCGCGGTCTGGCTGATCGACCTGTTCGAGCGCCTGGAGCGCCGCGAGCAACTGCAGTACGGCCCATCGTCTTGCGGCACTGCGCCGCCTTGACGCGCATGGACGGGGCGACGCTCGGCCTGCTCGAGGGCCTGCTGGTGTTCGGCGGCGTGCTCGGCTTCGGCGTCTGGCAGCTCGTCTCGGTGCGCCGTTCGCTGGCGCGTGACCGGCGTCGGCAGGCCGCGGCCACGGCGCACGACGACCGAGATCCCGAGCCGCGCGCGCCGCCCGGGCCACCACCCTGAGCGGCCTGCCCGGCCTCAGCGGCGGGTGCGCGGCATGCGGAATGGCAGCATCGCCTGCACCCAGCCACTGCGGAACCGGGCGAGCGACAGGCTCTCGTGCACCGCGACCGCGGCCTCGCCGAGCAGGCGGGTGTCGAGCAGCGAGCGGGCGTAGAACGGCGTGTCCTCCAGGGTCTTCACGATGCGTGTGGCGGCGGGCGCGTCGCTGTGCGTGCCGCGCGCGATGCGCCACAGCCGGGTGGCCGGTAGCGGCGCCTGTGGCGGCAAGGTGAAGGAGGGCAGTGCTTCGCCTGTGGGGCTGAACTGCAGCGCCAGCGCGTGCGGCGAACCATCGCTGCGCAGCACGTCGTACAGCACGGCGGTGCGGCCGTCGGCCAGCGTGGCGCGGCACCAGTCCCAGCGCTCGAAGTCCCGCTCCAGCGGCCGCTCGCCGGCGTTGTGGTCGAGGTAGCCGGTGCCGTTCCAGCGCAGCGCCGGGTGGCTGAGCGCGACCTCGACGCGCGCCCGCGGCGCGATCGGGCCCCAGCGGTGGCGACCGGCCGCGTCGAGCGTGTGCACGGCGTCGGTCAGCGCGGCCGGGTGCACGCGCACGTGGCCGCGGATGCGCGACAGGAAGGGCGCGCAGACCTCGTCGAGACGGATCGTCAGCGTGTCGTCGTGCCAGGTCATCGCGCTCGGGCCGATCTGCAGCGAGGCTCGATCACGCGCGAGCCGGCCGCCGCCGCGTTCGGTCATCGCCCAGCGCTTGCCGGCCGCGCCATAGAGCGCGACGTTCATCGCGCAGTGCTGCTGCGCATCGGCCGCGCCCCCGGGCGCACGCCGCCGCGCCCAGGCGTAGTAGGGCGAGAACACGCTGCCGATGAAGCCGATCAGCGTGAGGCCATGCCGGCCGTCATCGCTCAGCGCGTCGACATACCACCAGGCATAGCCGCCGGGCGGGACCACGCCGTCGAACCGCGGACCGCCGCGCGGTCCTGCAGCACGCTCGACGCCGCCAGCCGGCCCGACAGTGCCGCCATCGGCACGCCCGGACCCGGGTGCGTGCCACCTCCCGCGAGGTAGAGGCCCGGCATCCGGCTGCGCGACCCGGGTCGCGTGAACGAGGCCCTCCAACCGTGGGAGGCCGGGCCATAGAGCGCGCCGCCGGTCCCCGGGAACAGGCGCTCGAAGTCGCTCGGCGTCGTCGTCACGCGCTGCAGCGGGTTCAGCTCCACGTGCAGGCCGCAGCGCGCCAGCGTCTCGAAGCTCTTCTGTTCGCATCGCGTGATCTCCTGGGCGGTGAGGGGTCGCCGGTCGGCCGTCGGTGGGGCATTGACGAGGCACAGCAGGCGTTCGGCGCCGCGCTCGCCGGCCGCGTCGGTATGGGCATCGCCGCGGTCCTGCGCGCACACGTAGACCGTCGGTGAAGCCGGCAGGCGTGCGTGGGTGAACAGGTCGTCGAACTCGGCGCGGTAGTCGCCGGAAAAGAACACGGTGTGGCGATGCAGCGGAAACCCCCGCGTCCGCGCCACGAGGTTCCAGGTCAGTGCCGACAGCGAGCGCGCCGACGCCGCCGGCGGCCGCACCGCGCGCACTGCGCCGTCGCCCAGGTGGCCGGCTGCGAGTGCGCCAGGGTCGCCGTTGAACACCACCGCCGCAGCGTCGATCTGCCGGCCGTCGGCGAGTCGCACACCGCAGGCTCGTCCGTCGCGGATCAGCAGTTCGGACACCGCGGCGTCGTAGTGGAAGCGCGCACCGCGGCGCTGGGCCAGCCCGGCGACGGCCACTGCGACGCGGTGCATGCCGCCATCGACGCTCCACACACCGTCCTGTTCGACATGGGCCACCAGCATCAGCGTGGCCGGCGCGAGAAAGGGCGACGCGCCGCAGTAGGTGGCATAGCGGCCGAACAGCTGCCGCAGCCGCGGATCGCGGAAGTGATCGCCGAGCGCGCCCCACAAGGTAGAGAACGGCGAGATCCGCGCCAGCTCCGGCAGCCCGCGCAGCCCGGCGCGTGCCACCAGGCCCCAGGGCGTCGGCCGGCTGCCGCGCAGGAACGGCCCTTCGAGCGCGGCGTAGACGCGGCGCGCCCGCGCGCAGAACGCGCGGTAGGCGCGGGCCTCGGCGGCACCGGCGAAGCGGCCGATCGCCTCGGCCGATCGCTCGACATCGGCGTACAGGTCGAGCTGCTCGTCGGCGTTCCAGGCGTGGCGGGCCAGCACCGTCAGCGGACGCAGCGTCAGGTGGTCGGCCAGGCGCTCACCCACGTGGTCGAGCAGTTCCTCGAACACCCAGCGCATCGTGAAGACCGTCGGCCCGGCATCCATGCGGGCGCCGTGCTCGCCCACCTCGCGCATCTTGCCGCCGGGCGCCGGGCCGCGCTCGACGACGACGACCTCGAGCCCCCGGTGCGCCATCTCCAGCGCGCAGGTCAGGCCGCCGATGCCGGCACCGATCACCACCACCCGCTCGCTTTGCATCGTGGTCCCCCGAGCAAGGTCTGTTGACGCATCGACTTGATGTGTCTACATTGATTGACACATTAAATTGACATGTTTAATGTACATCTTGCCTGACACCGTGCACCGTCCATGGAGAACCACGATGAAGCCGATCACACGCATTGAGCAATCTCTGGCGGCAGCGCTCGCTACCGGCGAGCAGGAGGGCTGCCCGCTGAAGCTCGCCGGCGCGATCCGGCACGCGGTGTTTCCCGGCGGCGCGCGGATCCGCCCGCAGCTCTGCCTGGCGGTGGCGCAGGCCTGCGGCGACGACGACCCCGGCCTCAGCGAGGCCGCGGCGGTGTCGATCGAGCTGCTGCACTGTGCGTCGCTGGTCCACGACGACCTGCCATGCTTCGACGATGCGGCGACGCGGCGCGGGCGGGCCTCGGTGCACTTCGCGTTCGGCGAAAGCCTGGCGGTGCTGGCTGGCGACGCCCTGATCGTGCTGGCCTTCCAGGCGCTGTCGGAGGGCGCCGTGCGCTCGCCGCAGCGGCTCGCGCCGCTGCTGGCCACGATCGCCCGCGGCGTGGGCATGCCCAGCGGCATCGTGGCCGGGCAGGCCTGGGAGTGCGAGCCGCGCGTCTCGCTGGCCCAGTACCAGCGCGCCAAGACCGGCGCGCTGTTCGTGGCGGCCACGATGGCCGGGGCCCAGGCCTGCGGCGTCGAGCCGGAGCCCTGGCGGGCGCTCGGCGACTGCCTCGGCGAGGCTTACCAGGTGGCCGACGACATCCGCGATGTCGCGGCGGATCCCGACCTGCTCGGCAAGCCCATGGGCCGGGACGCCGCGCTCTGCCGCCCCAGCGCCGCCGGCCAGCTCGGGCTCGACGGCGCGGTGCGGCTGTTCGACGCGCTGGTCGAGCGGGCCATCGCCGCGATCCCGCCCTGTCCGGGCGCGGCGCAGCTGCGTGCGCTGGTGCGGGCCGAGGCCGAGCGGCTGGTGCCGCAGTCCCTGAGCGGCGAACTGGTGCGCGTGGCCGCCTGATCCGCTCCGGCTCGGCGCGTGCCGGCCGGGCCGTGTGGACAACCCCGATCGGCACGCCACTGCGATGCAAGCGCTCGACAGCGCCCCCGCGGCCCGGCCGCTGACGCGCAGCGCGGGCTGGCGCGACCGTTGGCTGGCACACCGCGACGCGCTGCTCGCCAGCCCGCGCTTCCGGCGCTGGGCGGCGGCGTTCCCGTTCACGCGTGGCACGGCGCGGCGACGCGCCCGTGCGCTGTTCGATCTGGTGGCCGGCTTCGTCTACTCCCAGGTGCTGCTCGCGTGCGTGCGGCTGCGCGTGTTCGATGTGCTGGCCGAGGGGCCGCAGGACGCTCCGGCACTGGCGGTCCGACTCGGCCTGACCGAGGAGGCCGTCGAACGCCTGCTGGACGCCGCGGTGTCGCTCGGTCTTGCCGAACGGCGGCGCGGCGGCCGCTACGGCCTGGGGCCACTGGGCGCACCGATGGTCGGCAACGCTGCGCTCGCCGCGATGGTCGAGCACCATGCTGCGCTGTACGCCGATCTGGCCGACCCGGTCGCGCTGCTGCGGGGCGACGACCGCCGTTCCGGGTGTCTCTCGCGCTACTGGTCCTATGCCGCGACCGCCACGCCGGGTGCGGCAGGAGCCGCCGACGTGGCCGACTACTCCGCGCTCATGGCCGCCTCGCAGCCGATGGTGGCCGAACAGATCCTCGACGCCTATCCGCTGGCGCGCCACCACTGCCTGCTCGACGTCGGCGGCGGCGAGGGCGCCTTCCTCGCACAGGCGGCGCAGCGGGCGCCGCAGCTGCGGCTGATGCTGTTCGACCTGCCGGCGGTCGCGGCGCGCGCGCGCGCGCGCCTCGCGGCGCAGGGATTGAGCGAGCGCTCGGTGGTGGCGGGAGGCGACTTCCGGGTCGACCCGCTGCCGACCGGCGCCGACATCGCCACGCTCATTCGCGTCGTCCACGACCACGACGACGCCCAGGCGCTGGCGCTGCTGAAGGCGGTGCGCCGTGCGCTGCCGGCGCATGGCTGCCTGCTGCTGGCCGAGCCGATGGCCGGTACGCCGGGACAGGAACCGATGGGCGATGCCTATTTCGGCTTCTACCTGCTGGCGATGGGCCAGGGCCGGCCGCGCACCGCCGTGCGACTGACGCAGATGCTCGAGGCGGCGGGCTTCGTCCGGATCCGCGTGCTGCCGACGCGCATGCCCCTGCAGGCCAGCCTGATCCTGGCGCGGCCTGGCGTGTCAGGTTCGCCTGCGGAGATGATGTAAATCACGCTTGACACGTTTATGAGTAAGCATAAGATGACACAAACACCTGTCAACGAGTCCGAGATGTCGCTACCCCTCCCCAGCCCTGCGCCCGGCGCGGCCCCGCGATCGACCCCGGGAGGGCTTGCGTGAACGCCCTCGCCGTCGTGCTCGAGCAGCCCGAGCAACTCGCGCTGAGCCGGCTCGACCTCGAGGCGGCGACCGAGGACGACGTGGTGGTCGACATCGAATGGAGCGGCATCAGCACCGGCACCGAGAAGCTGCTGTGGTTCGGCCGCATGCCGGCCTTCCCGGGCATGGGCTATCCGCTGGTGCCGGGTTATGAATCGGTGGGGCGCATCAGCGCAGCGGGTGCGCGCTCGGGCGGGCGGCTCGGCGGGCGCGTGTTCGTACCGGGCGCTCGCTGCTTCGGCGACGTGCGCGGCCTGTTCGGTGGTGCCGCGTCGCGCGTGGTCGTGCCGGGCGCGCGTGCGCTGCCGATCGCCGAATCGCTCGGTGAGCAGGGCGTGCTGCTGGCGCTGGCGGCGACCGCGCACCACGCGATCCTGGCCGAGGGCTGCCGACTGCCCGAACTGATCGTCGGCCACGGCGTGCTGGGCCGGATGATCGCGCGGCTCGCGGTGCTGGCCGGCGGCGCGCCGGTGGTGTGGGACACCGACGCGGCGCGGCGCGACGGCGCGGACGGTTATGCCGTCGTCGACCCGGCCGATGACCCGCGGCGCGACTACCGCTGCATCTGCGACGTGAGCGGCGATGCCGCGCTGCTCGACACGCTGATCGCGCGCCTCGCCCCCGGCGGCGAGGTGGTGCTGGCCGGCTTCTACGACACCCTGACGTTCAGCTTCCCTCCGGCCTTCATGCGCGAGGCGCGGCTGCGCGTCGCCTCGCAGTGGCAGCCGGCCGACCTGCAGGCCGCCAAGGCGCTGGCCGAGTCGGGACAGCTGTCGCTGGGCGGCCTGATCACCCACCGTGCCGAACCGGGCGATGCCGACGCCGCCTACCGCACCGCGTTCGGCGATCCGGCGTGTCTGAAGATGATCCTCGACTGGAGAGCCTGCTCATGAGCACTGCCGTACCGAGCGCCGCCGCCAAGGCCACGCCGATCACGCTGATGATGAAGGACCTGCGCGCCGAGGCCGCGATCGAGCCCGACGCGCCGCTCACCTCGCCCGCGGCCAAGACCACGCAGATCATCGCGATCTACGGCAAGGGCGGCATCGGCAAGAGCTTCACGCTCGCCAACCTCAGCTACATGATGGCGCAGCAGGGCAAGAAGGTGCTGCTGATCGGCTGCGACCCGAAGAGCGACACCACCAGCCTGCTGTTCGGCGGCAAGGCCTGCCCGACCATCATCGAGACCAGCTCGAAGAAGAAGCTCGCTGGCGAGGCGGTGCAGATCGGCGACGTCTGCTTCAAGCGCGACGGCGTCTACGCGATGGAACTCGGCGGCCCCGAGGTGGGCCGCGGCTGCGGCGGGCGCGGGATCATCCACGGCTTCGAACTGCTCGAGAAGCTCGGCTTCCACGAGTGGGGCTTCGACTACGTGCTGCTCGACTTCCTGGGCGACGTGGTGTGCGGTGGCTTCGGCCTGCCGATCGCGCGCGACATGTGCCAGAAGGTCATCGTCGTCGCCAGCAACGACCTGCAGTCGCTGTACGTCGCCAACAACGTCTGCAGCGCGGTCGAGTACTTCCGCAAGCTCGGCGGCAACGTCGGCGTGGCCGGCATGGTGATCAACCGCGACGACGGCACTGGCGAGGCGGCGAAGTTCGCCGAGAACGTGGGCATCCCGGTGCTCTCGACCATCCCCGCCAACGACGACATCCGCCGCAAGAGTGCCAGCTACGAAATCATCGGCCGGCCCGGCTCCGACTGGGGCCCGATGTTTGCCGAGCTGGCCGAGAACGTCGGCAACTCCGCGCCGATGCGGCCGAAGCCCATGACACAGGACCAGCTGCTCGGCCTGTTCTCGGCCGACAGCGTGGGCCGCAACGTCGTGCTCGAGCCGGCCACGCAGTTCGACATGTGCGGCAAGACCGAGGTCAAGAAGGAGACCCTCGAAGTGGTCTACGACGACGTCTGAGCAAGCAGCCCCATGAGCGCCGTCATTCCTCCCATCGTCGTCGCGCCGACCTCCGGTGCGAAGACTGCCCTCGAAGGCGACGGGATGGGTTGCCATGCCGGCGGCGAGACCCTGCTCGCGGCGGCCCGGTCGGCCGGCAAGAGCGCGGTGCTCGACCAGTACGCCAGGGACTACCCGCGCGACCCCCGGGCCGGCCCGCACGACCAGCCGCAGAGCATGTGCCCGGCCTTCGGTTCGCTGCGCGTCGGGCTGCGCATGCGCCGCACGATGACCCTCCTGTCGGGCTCGGCGTGCTGCGTCTACGGCCTGACCTTCACGTCGCACTTCTACGGCGCGCGCCGCAGCGTCGGCTACGTGCCCTTCAACAGCGAAAGCCTGGTGACCGGCAAGCTGTTCGAGGACATCCGCGACGCCGTGCACCAGCAGGCCGATCCGGCCAAGTACGACGCCATCGTCGTCATCAACCTGTGCGTGCCGACGGCCAGCGGGGTGCCGCTGCAGATCCTGCCGAAGGAGATCAACGGCGTGCGCATCATCGGCATCGACGTGCCCGGCTTCGGCGTGCCGACACACGCGGAGGCCAAGGACGTGCTGGCCGGCGCGATGCTGCGCTATGCGCGCAGCGAGGTGCAGGCCGGGCCGGTGCAGGCGCCCCGGGCAGGGCGCTCGGAGAAGCCCACGGTCACGCTGCTCGGCGAGATGTTCCCGGCCGACCCGATGGTGATCGGCGCGCTGCTCGAGCCGATGGGCCTGGCCGCCGGGCCCGTGGTGCCGACGCGCGAATGGCGCGAGCTCTATGCGGCGCTCGACGGCGCAGCGGTCGCGGCGATCCACCCGTTCTACACCGCCAGCCTCCGCGAGTTCGAGGCCGCGGGCCGGCCCGTCGTCGGCTCGGCGCCGGTGGGCCACGACGGCACCGAAGCCTGGCTGCAGGCCGTCGGCAGCGCACTGAACATCGCGCAGGACAGGATCGACGCCGCCAAGAACCGCTTCCTACCGGTCATCAAGGCGGTGCTGGGCAAGACGCCGATCCGCGGCCGCATCACGCTGAGCGGCTACGAGGGCTCGGAGCTGCTGGTGGGTCGCCTGCTGGTGGAGAGCGGTGCGGACCTGCGCTACGTCGGCACCGCCTGCCCGCGCACCGCGTGGAGCGACGCCGACCGCCAGTGGCTCGAGGCGCATGGCGTGCAGGTGCAGTACCGCGCCTCGCTGGAGCAGGACCTGGCGGCGATGGCCGAGTTCCAGCCCGACCTCGCGATCGGTACCACGCCGATCGTGCAGGCGGCCAAGCAGCAGTCGATCCCGGCGCTGTACTTCACCAACCTGATCTCCGCCCGCCCGCTGATGGGGCCGGCCGGCGCCGGCTCACTGGCCCAGGTGATCAACGCCGCGATCGGCAACAAGGCGCGCTTCGACGAGATGAAGGAGTTCTTCGGCAACGCCGGCGCACAGCACACCGCCGGCGTCTGGGAGCCGTCTCAGGGCGTGCCCCAGGACAACGCCGCCTTCAAGGCCGATCACCGTCGCCAGATGGCGAAGATGGCCAAGAAGCGCAAGGCCGAGGAAATGATATGACCCCCCCCATTGCGTCTTCGGCACTCCCCCCCGGGGGAGCCACGCCGGCGGACCGGCGGAGCCGGACCCGCGGCGTGTGCTCGGCAGGTCGCGCACCGGCAGGGCGGGGGGCATCGTCATGCTAGTTCTCGATCACGATCGTGCGGGCGGCTACTGGGGCGCGGTGTACGTCTTCACCGCGATCAAGGGCCTGCAGGTCATCATCGACGGCCCGGTCGGCTGCGAGAACCTGCCGGTGACCAGCGTCCTGCACTACACCGATGCGCTGCCGCCGCACGAGCTGCCGATCGTCGTCACCGGTCTGGCCGAGGAGCAGCTGGGCCGCGAGGGCACCGAGGGCTCGATGAAGCGCGCGCATGCGACGCTGGATCCCGACCTGCCGTCGGTGGTGGTCACCGGCTCGATCGCCGAGATGATCGGCGGCGGCGTGACGCCCGAGGGCACCGGCATCCTGCGCTTCCTGCCGCGCACCATCGACGAGGACCAGTGGCAGTGCGCGAACCGCGCGATGTTCTGGCTCTGGAGCGAGTACGGTCTGAAGAAGGTGCCGGCCCGCACGCCGTTCGCCGATCGGCCCCCCGGAGAGAAGCCGCGCGTCAACCTGATCGGCCCGAGCTACGGGACGTTCAACTCGCCCAGCGACCTGGCCGAGATCCGCCGTCTGGTGCAGGGCATCGGCGCCGAGGTGAACATGGTGTTCCCGCTCGGCAGTCACCTGGCCGACGTGTCGCGGCTGGTCGAGGCCGACGTCAACATCTGCATGTACCGCGAGTTCGGCCGCATGCTCTGCGAGGCGCTGGAGCGGCCCTACCTGCAGGCGCCGATCGGCCTGCACAGCACCACCAAGTTCCTGCGCACGCTGGGCGAACTGCTGCACCTCGATCCCGAGCCCTTCATCGAGCGCGAGAAGCACACCACCATCAAGCCCATCTGGGACCTGTGGCGATCGGTCACGCAGGACTTCTTCGGCACCGCGAGCTTCGCGATCGTCGCGAACGAGACCTACAGCCGCGGCGTGAAGCACTTCCTCGCCGACGAGCTGGGCCTGCCGTGCAACTTTGCCGTGGCCCGCAAGCCGGGCGAGAAGACCGACAACGAAGCGGTCCGCAAGCTCGTGCGCGAGCAGCCGCCGCTGGTGATGTACGGCAGCTACAACGAGCGCATGTACCTCGCCGAGGGCGGCGGGGGCGGGGGAGGGGGCTCGCCGATGCGTGCCAGCTTCATCCCGGCCTCGTTCCCGCTGCCGATCATCCGGCGCCACACCGGCACGCCCTTCATGGGCTATGCGGGCGCGACCTACCTGCTGCAGGAGTTCTGCAACGCGCTGTTCGACGCGCTGTTCCACATCCTGCCGCTGGGCAGCGAGATGGACCGGGTGGACCCGACGCCAGCGCGGCTCGGCCAGGGCGAGGCCCGACCCTGGGACGACGACGCGCAGCAGCTGCTGGGCGAGTTCGTGCAATCCGAGCCGGTGCTGGTGCAGATCTCGGCGGCGAAACGACTGCGCGATCGCGCGGAACGCGACGCGCGGCGGGCCGGCGAGGAGCGCGTCACGGCCGCCCGGGTGGTCCGCTCGCGCGACGCGCTGCGTCAGGGAGAGCCGGCATGAAGGCGGTCCTTGCCGTGGCGCGTGCGCCCTCGAAACGAAGATTGATCCGGCCGCGACGCCGGACTCCAGGATTGCCGTGGCGTGCGCCGCGGCAAGCCCCTCCGCGGGGGATGTGCGCGGTAACGGCCGTCAGGCCCTTTTGGAGGTACCACCATGGCTGACAGTAGGAGCGGCTCCCTTTCCGGACTCACGGAAACGGAAGCCAAGGAGTTTCACAGCATCTTCATGACGAGCTTCATCGTCTTCACGTTGATCGCGATCGTTGCGCACTTCCTGGTGTGGCAATGGCGTCCGTGGCTGCCGGGTGCGGGCGGCTACGCCCAGGTCCTGCACGACGCCAAGGACGTGGCCGTCGCGACGATCGCCATCGCTTTCAGTGCATAGGGAGGAATGAACATGTGGCGCTTATGGCAACTCTTCGATCCGCGCAGGACGCTGATCGCTCTCTTCACCTTCCTGTTCGTACTGGCACTGGTGATCCATTTCATCCTGCTCAGCACCGATCGCTTCAACTGGCTCGAAGGCGCTCGCAAGGCGCCGGCGGTCGCGGGCCAGATGGCTCCGATGCCGGCACCGGTGCCGGCGAAGTAGCGGCGCAGTGCGAGCCGCGGTGGACGAGGGGTGGGCCGGCGGCCCGCACCCGTCTGCCGTGAGTCGCGGCAACCCGAGGGCCACTCGACGGCGGCCTTCCGAAAGAGGATGTGACCATGGCCATGCTCAGTTTTGAACGGAAGTACCGCGTCCGCGGTGGCACGCTGACCGGCGGAGACCTCTTCGACTTCTGGGTGGGGCCGTTCTATGTCGGCTTCTTCGGCGTCACGACGGCCTTCTTCGCGCTGGTCGGTACGCTGATGATCGTGTGGGGTGCCTCGCAGGGCCCGACCTGGAACCTCTGGCAGATCAGCATCGCGCCCCCCGACCTGAAGTACGGCCTGGGCATGGCGCCGCTGATGGAGGGCGGACTGTGGCAGCTGATCACGGTGTGCGCGATCGGTGCCTTCGTGTCGTGGGCGCTGCGCGAGGTGGAGATCTGCCGCAAGCTCGGCATCGGCTACCACGTGCCGTTCGCCTTCTCGGTCGCGATCCTGGCCTACGTCACGCTGGTCGTCGTGCGGCCGGTGCTGCTGGGCGCCTGGGGACACGGCTTCCCGTACGGGATCATGAGCCACCTGGACTGGGTCTCGAACACCGGCTACCAGTACCTGCACTTCCACTACAACCCCGCGCACATGCTCGCGGTGAGCTTCTTCTTCGCGACGACCTTCGCGCTGTCGCTGCACGGCGCGCTCATCCTGTCGTCCACCAACCCGGCCCCGGGCGAGCCGGTGAAGACCGCCGAGCACGAGAACACCTTCTTCCGCGACACGATCGGCTACTCGATCGGCACGCTGGGCATCCACCGGCTCGGCCTGTTCCTCGCGCTGTCGGCCGGCTTCTGGAGCGCCGTCTGCATCGTCATCAGCGGCCCGTTCTGGACGCGCGGCTGGCCGGAGTGGTGGAGCTGGTGGCTCAACCTCCCGATCTGGCGCTGAGGCGCACGCCCTCCCGACGGAAGAACAAGAGCAGCAGGAGCAGGAGACCGACATGGCCGAGTACCAGAACATCTTCACCCGCGTGCAGGCGGTGGCGCCGGCCTATGCCGGCATTCCGCTCGCGCGCGGCAACAAGGAGCGCGAGGGGCCTCCGGCGCACGTGCACCTGCTCGGCCGCTTCGGCGATGCGCAGATCGGACCGATCTACCTGGGCTGGTTCGGCCTGGCGTCGCTCATCTGCTTCTTCATCGCCTTCGAGATCATCGGCCTGAACATGCTGGCCTCGGTGAACTGGGACCCGATCCAGTTCGTGCGCCAGCTGCCGTGGCTGGCGCTCGAGCCGCCGCCACCGCAGTACGGGCTGGAGCTGCCGCCGCTCAACCAGGGCGGCTGGTGGCTGATGGCGGGCTTCTTCCTCACCGCGTCGATCCTGCTGTGGTGGGTGCGCATGTACCGCCGCGCCCGCGCGCTCGGGATGGGCACGCACGTCGCGTGGGCCTTCGCGGCGGCGATCTGGCTGTACCTGGTGCTGGGCTTCATCCGCCCGCTGCTGATGGGCTCGTGGGGCGAGGCGGTGCCGTTCGGCATCTTCCCGCACCTCGACTGGACCGCAGCCTTCTCGATCCGCTACGGCAACCTGTTCTACAACCCCTTCCACATGCTGTCGATCGCCTTCCTGTACGGCTCGACGCTGCTGTTCGCGATGCATGGCGCGACCATCCTGGCGGTCAGCCGCTTCGGCGGTGAGCGTGAGATCGAGCAGATCGTCGATCGCGGCACCGCCTCCGAGCGCGCCGCGCTGTTCTGGCGCTGGACCATGGGCTTCAACGCCACGATGGAGTCCATCCACCGCTGGGCCTGGTGGTTCGCGGTGCTGTGCCCGCTGTGCGGCGGTATCGGCATCCTGCTGACCGGCACCGTGGTCGACAACTGGTACCTGTGGGCCGTGAAGCACCATGTCGCGCCCGTCTACCCGATGGTCTTCACGCCGGTCGTGGACCCGTCCTTGCTGCAGGGAGTGAAGCCATGAGACGTGCCACCCACACCTCGCTGGCGCTCGCGCTGGCGGCTCTGCTGATGCTCGGCGGCTGCGAGCGGCCGCCGGTCGACAGCGTGCAGCACGGCTACCGCGGCACCGGCATGGACCAGCTCTACAACCCGCGCACCCTGGAGGCTCAGGCGGCGGCCAACCAGGTGCCGGAGCCGTTGCCGGCGGTCAGCGCGGAGGGGCCGCGTGCCAAGGACGTGTTCAAGAACGTTCAGGTGCTCGGCGACAGCAGCGTCGCGGAGTTCACACGCACCATGGCCGCGATGACCGCCTGGGTGGCGCCGGAGCAGGGCTGTGTCTACTGCCACGCCGCCGGCAAGGACCTGTCGGAAGATGCGCTGTACACCAAGGTCGTCGCCCGCAAGATGCTGGAGATGACGCGCCACATCAACACCGACTTCAAGTCGCACGTGGCCGACACCGGCGTCACCTGCTTCACCTGCCACCGCGGTCAACCGGTGCCGGCGCAGACCTGGTTCAGCGCGCCGCCGCACCGGCAGACGGCCGGCATGGTGGGCGACGATGCGGGACAGAACAGCCCCGCGAAGACGGTCGGGCTGACGTCGCTCCCCTACGACCCGTTCACGGCCTACCTGTCGCAGGCGGCCGACATCCGCGTGGTGGGCAGCACGCCGCTGCCCTCGGGGAACCGGAAGTCCATCAAGCAGACCGAGGGCACCTACGGGTTGATGGTCCACATGTCTGAGTCGCTGGGCGTCAACTGCACCTACTGCCACAACAGCCGCTCGTTCTCGACCTGGGACCAGAGCACGCCGCAGCGCATGACGGCATGGCACGGCATCCGCATGGCGCGCGACCTGAACGTGAGCTACCTCGAGCCGCTGACCTCGGTGTTCCCGGCCGCGCGCAACGGGCCGACCGGCGACGTGGCCAAGATCAACTGCTCCACCTGCCACCAGGGCGCCTACAAGCCGCTCTACGGTGCAAGCCTGCTGAAGGATCACCCAGAACTCGTCGGCGGCACCCGGGTGTCGGTCGCCGCACCGGCCGCGGCCGGCGCCACCGCCGTGCAGAGTGCCGTGCTGTTCTTCGACGTGGGTTCCTCGTCGCTGGCCGGCGACGCGGAGACGACGCTGGCGCCCGTGATCCGGGCGCTGCAGTCGAGCCCCGATGCGAAGGCGGTGCTGTCGGGCTACCACTCGGCCGCCGGCACGCTGTCGCAGAACCAGGGGCTCGCGAAGCAGCGGGCCTTCGCGGTGCGCGACGCGCTGAAGGCGGCCGGCATCGCCGACGACCGCATCGTGCTCGAGAAGCCGCAATCGGCCGAGGCCAACCTGGCGGGAGAGGATCCGGCGGCGCGACGTGTGGAGGTCGCGCTCCGCTGAGTTTCCGGAGGTGAAAGGGCAACGCACTTCACCGGACTCGGGCGGCCTGCGGGCCGCCCGTTTTTTCAGGGCACCACCGGGTCTCCCCGAGACCTCTCTATGATCGGGGCACGTCCTCCGATGGAGCTGCCTCTTGAGTGTGACCCTGGCCGAGCGCCTGAGAAGCGAGACCCGGGCGCAGCACGTTGAACTGGAACGCAGCGCCCTGATGCAGCAACTGCTGCGAGGCCGCATGCCGCAGCCGACCTACTGCGCCCTGCTGCGCAACCTGCACCCGATCTACCAGGCGCTCGAAGCCGGGCTCGCGGCCTGTGCGTCCCATCCCGGCGTCGCGCCGGTCTGCTCGCCCGCGCTGTGGCGCGAGCCCGCGCTGCGCGCGGACCTGGACCTGCTGCACGGGACCGACTGGCCGCGCGACATCGCGATGCAATCGTCTGCCGCAGCGTACGCGCGGCGTCTGGCCGCACTCGTCGAAGGGCAACCCGAGCGGCTGGTGGGGCACGCCTATGTACGCTATCTCGGCGACCTGAGCGGGGGTCAGGTGCTGGCGCGCATCGTCTCGGAGCAACTCGGTCTGCGCAGCGGCGAGGGCGTGCGCTTCTATGACTTCGGCCGTTTCGACGAGGCTGCCGCGCTCAAGCAGCGTTTCCGCGCCGGCCTCGAAGCCGTTGCGGCCACCGAAGCCGATGCGGATGCGGTGATCGACGAGGCGCGGCGCGCCTTCGCAATGCATGCGGAGTTGTTCGACCAGCTCCATGCGGGGGCCTCGACCCGTGCGGCCGACGGGCCGGTCTCCTGAAGACCGTCAGGGCCCGCCGAAGCGGCGGATGAGCCCGTAGAGCGAGGCCGCGCGCCGTGTCGAGGCCTCGAGCTCCTCGAGCAGCGGCGCGACCGACGGCGAGGCATTGCCGTCGGCGATGTCCATCGCGGCGAGGCTGGCATTCGCGAAGATCGCGTTGATCAGTTCGTCGGAATCGCTCGACGCGCGCGACGGCGTGCCGGCGTCGTTGTCGCCGCGTGTCAGCGATTGTTCGAGGTGGCGCCGCGCCGCCTCGGCGCGCTGGCTCTCGGTGAGGTCGGCAAAGATCAGGAAATAGCCCAGCACCGAACCGTCTCGGGCCGGCACCACCTCCGCGCGGACGGCCACCGCGCGGGTGCGGCCCGCGCCCAGGTCGAGCGCGAGTTCGCCGCGCCACGGCTGGCGCTCCAGCACGAGCGTGTTCAGGACCGAGCGCACCATCTTCGGCTCGGTGAACAGCGTGGCCATTTCGTCGAGCGAGGGCTGCGACTCGCGGGGGCGGCCGGCGAGCTCGAAGAAGGCGTCGTTGGCGAACAGCGCACGGCGCGCGGCGTCGGCCACGACGATCGGCTCCTTCGAGTGCTCGACCGTGCTGCGGATCTGCGTGAGCTGGTGTTCGGCGATCAGCAGCCGCACGGCGTTGATCTGCACGATGATGTCGATCAGCGAATGGCCGAACGCCCGCGCCAGCGCCTGCTCGCCGGTCGACCACGGCAGCGCGGTGCCGCGCACGATCTCCGACCAGGCCGCGAACGAGCGCCGTGGCGACAGCTCCATCGGGTCGTTGCCGACCACCGGCTTGGACGGGTCGCCGGCCCAGGTGACCGACAGCAGCTGTTCCTTGCGGAACCACATCAGGTAGTCGGGCCGCGAGGTCGACAGCTTGATCGCCAGCACACCGCTGGCCGTGGGGGTGAGGGAGTCGAGCGCCGGGTTCTCCCGCGTGACCGAGGAGCAGCTGAACAGGCCGTCTTCGAAGGTCTGGCCGTCGACCCACTCCATCAGCGCGCGCAGTTCCGGCGTCGACGGCGCCTCGCCCGAACTCAGCACCTCGCCCTCGTAGAACAGCGCGGCGGCGGTCGCGTCCAGCGGCTGCAGCAGCGTGCGGGGATTGCGGAACAGCGCCAGCCGCCAGTCGCCCTCGGTGGAGGTGGCCTCGACCAGCCGCTGCTCGAGCCGCCGCACCTGGATGGCCACCTGGGCGTGCGCATAGTTCTCGATCGCGGCGATGCGGGTGGAGATCACCTCGGTCATCAGGTCGGCCGCCGCACGCACCGCGAACCGCAGGTTGCGCGGTGCGTAGTGGTGGCAGGCGATCAGCCCCCACAGCCGCCCCTCGCGCACCAGCGAGACCACCAGCGTCGCGGTCACGCCCATGTTCTTCAGGTACTGCAGATGGAGCGGCGACATGCTGCGCAGGTAGGACATCGACATGTCGAGCTCGTCGTCCGAGCCTGCCGGCCGGCGCGGCAGCAGCGGCGCCGGCTCGTAGTGCACGTCGACCAGCACCCGCAGGCGGTTGCGCAGGTAGAGCTGCCGGGCGCGCTGCGGGATGTCGGAGGCCGGGTAGTGGTGGCCCAGCAGCGATTCGAGCCGCGGGTCACGGGCCTCCGCGATGATCTTGCCGTGGCCGTCGGGGTCGAACTTGTAGACCATGCAGCGGTCGTAGCCGACCAGGTCGCGGAAGCTGCGCACCGCGGCATCGGCCAGCGTACCGATGGTCGAGGCGGCGCTGAAGCGCTCGATCGCGCCGCTCAGCTGCTTGAGCAGCCGCTCGCTGTCGATGTCGACCATCTCGGCACCGCCGCGCGGGGGATACGCCGGCTCCACCTCCACCAGCAGGCCGACGCCAGCGACGCGGTGGACCGCGCCCTCGAACTCTTCGGTGTCACCGCCCACCTGCACCCGGCAACGCAGCGGCGCGGGTTCGGCGAGGTCGGACGCTGCGGCGAGCGTGCGCACCTGTTGCTCGATGTCGCCACCCAGCTCGCGCAGCGCCTGGCCCTGCAGGCTCCAGGCCGGCGTGCCGATCAGCTGCTCGGCATTGCCGCTCAGCTGCGTGATCCGCAGCTGCGGTTCGCTCAGCACCAGCAGCAGCCCGTGCGGCTGGATCGAGCCGGCGAGGTGGATCAGCTCACGCTCGCAGTTCGTGAGGTCGGCCTGGCCGAAGGCGGGGCTGTTGGCCACTAGCCTGCCTCCGGCGGGCGGTCGGACTTCGGCGGGCGCGCGGCCGTGCCGGCCTGGCGGCGATGCCGCAGGGCCAGGCTGCGGCGGCTCACCTGCAGCAACCCGGCTGCGGCGGCAGCGTCGCCGCCGGACCGCTCCAGGGCCGCGGTGATCAGATAGCGCTCGGCCAGCACGCCGGCCTGGCGCATCAGCTCCGGCAGCGGCACATCGCCGAGCGACCGCGCCAGCGCCTCGACCCCGGCCTGCAGGCCGTCGACCGGCGGCTGCGGTGCCGGTGGTGCGGCCACGGCGTCGGAGGCGATGCGGTGCAGCGTGAAGCCAATGCACTCCTGGTCGCCTTCGGCCAGCAGCGCCGCGGCGATCTCGACCCGGACCAGCGGCGCCCCGCCCGACACCTGCACCCCTTGCGGACTGCGCGTGAGGCCGTGACTGCGGGCGCGCTGGATCAGCGTGGCCAGGTCGGCGGGCGACAACGCCAGCCATTCGAGCAGCGAGCGGCCTTTCAGCTCGGCTTCCGCGCGCAGGCCCACCAGCTTCAGGAAGGCCGGGTTGGCCATCTGGATGCGGCCGCTGGGATCGGTGATGACCACGCCCTCGGAGAGCTGGTCCACGAGGCGGACCAGCGTGGCGTCGAGCGCCTGCGCGGCCGCCGGCGGCGCGTCGACGGTGCGCACCCGCACCAGCAGGCGCATCTGATCGTCGGCCCGGAACGGCGTGGCGGCCACACTGGCCGCGGTGACCTTGCCGGCCAGCCGCGCGCGGATCTCGGACGGCCGGCCGCTGGTGCGCGCGGTCGTCAGCAGTTCCTCGACGGCGGGGCGCGAACGGTGCTCGAAGCCGAACACCGCCGCGCGGCCCACGAGCTGCTCGATGCCGAGGTCGAACAGGGTGGCCGCAGCCTGGTTGGCTTCGAGGATGGCGAGACTGGCGGCGTCGACCACCACCACCGCATCGGTCGCCACCTGAAACAGCAACCGATAGCGGCTCTCGGCCTGCCGCGTGGCCCAGTAGCCGCGCTCCAGGTCGCGCTGCGCGTCGATGAATCGCTGCTGGATCGCGGCGATGGCGCGCAGGTCGCGTCCCACCGCCAGCACCGGCCCGTGCTCGCCCAGCCGCACCGCGGTGTAGGCCACCGGGATGTTCTCGCCGCCGGCCGATGGATGGTTGACCTCGCGGCGCCGCGCCAACCCGGTGGCACTCACCTCGCTGAGCAGCTTGTCGATCTTGGTGCGGGTGTCGCCGGTGACGGTGTCGATCCAGGCCCGGCCGACCCAGTCGTGAGCGGTGAGCTCCAGCGGCACGGCGCCGCCATGCGCGACCTTGCGGATCACGCCCTGCTCGTCGATCACGAGGGCGATGTCGCTGGCCAGAGACACGAAGGTTTCGGCCAGCTCCGGTGCCCACGGAGACAAGGGCCCGAGGTCGGGCAGGTCGCCCTTGGCGGAACTCAAGCTGCCAGTCCTCCAGGCCAGGATCTCATCGTTTTCCCATTCGTTCCGGCCTGCGAGCGGTGTGCGCAGCCGCGTCTTGCCGAGGCGACGGTCGCCGCACGCCGCCGGCTCTGCCGCGGGCGGACCTTAGCGTACCTGACAGGGGCGCGCCAGTGGGGAAACGGAGGGCCGGACTCAGACCGGCTTGCCGCCGACCTCGACCGCGGCGCGCGAACGCAGTGCCCAGTTCCACAGGGTCTCGGACGGCAGCGGCAGCACCAGGAACCAGTGCTCCAGCACCGCCAGCGACAGCAGCGTGCCGGCGAAGGTGAGCGCGGTCCGCTCGAAGCCGCCGATGCCGGCGGTGAAGGCGGCCTCCCAGATCAGCCAGGCGCCGGCGGTGGCGAGCAGCACCGACACCGGAAACAGCGCGTTCATCGGCCGGCGCCGGAAATAGGTCTGCAGGTACTTCAGGTGCGCCGGCAGGAAGTTCTCGTTCAGGTTGCGCACGCCGAGGAAGACGTTGAGCTTGGCGCTCTGCCGCATGGCCCACAGGATCATGAAGGTCCACAGGCCGGTCTGGTTCGGCCGCTCCCAGGTGGCCGCCACGACCGCCAGCGCCAGCGCCGCCAGCGCCAGCTCGTGGTGCTGCAGCGCACGCAGCGCACGGCGTGTGCGCGGCCAGCCCGTCAGTCCCTCGGGACAGGGCTCGCGCAGCGGGCCGGTCACGTAGCCGAGCAGGAAGGCCACCTCCTGCCAGGCCCACACCACCAGGCCGCAGAAGAAGGCGAGGTAGGCGCCGGTGACGCGTGTGTCGTCGCCCGACGTGACCAGGCCCGCGAGCGCCAGCGCCAGCAGCACGGTGGCCACCAGCAGGGTCCACTTGAAGGTGTGGCGCGGCAGCCCGTCGAGGTAGAGGATCAACCCGGTGCTGAACCACCAGACGAACACCGTGAACAGCACGGGCAGCGCGTACGAGGCCATCGCGGGGCGTCCCGGCGTTCAGTGCAGCGGCTGGTGCCGGCGACCGCTCACCACGCCGGCGCGACGCGGACGTTCTGCGGCAGCGTGTTCGGCCGGGCCGGCAGGCAGTACAGCCGCAGGAAGGTGGCGCCCGCCGCGAGGCCGATGCCCAGGCGTCGGACGCCGCCGACCAGCCCCCCCTGCGCGCGCGCGGCCTCGCCGGCCAGCGAGAGCCGGCGCAGCCGCTCCAGGCCGGCATGGAAGCGTGGGTCGTCGAGCTTGAGCGTCAGCGGGAACACCTGCTGGGTGATCTGCGACGTGATGCGGAACACCTCGAAGTCGTAGGCGGTCGGGTCCATGCCGAGCGCAGCATGCATCTCCGGGCGCGTGTGGTCGCGCACGTACATGGTCGCGAACACCGCCAGCACGAAGAAGCGGATCCACAGCTTGTTCACGCCGGTCAGCAGCTTGGGGTTCGCGCGCAGCAGCAGCGCGAAGGCCTCGCCGTGGCGGAACTCGTCGTTGCACCACTTCTCGAACCACTTGAAGATCGGGTGGAAGCACAGCTCGGGGCGGCGCTCGATCTGCCGGTAGATCGCGATGTAGCGCGCATAGCCGATCTTCTCGGACAGGTAGGTTGCGTAGAAGATGAACTTCGGCCGGAAGTAGGTGGTCTTCTTCGCACGTGCCAGGAAGCCCAGGTCGACACCGATCCCGAAGTCCTTCAGCCACTGGTTGATGAACCCCGCATGTCGCGACTCGTCGCGCGCCATGTAGCCGAACAGCTCCTTCATGTCGGCGTTGGCCACGTGCTTCCTGATCTCGGCATAGAGCACGCAGCCGGAGAACTCCGAGGTCACCGAACTGATCAGGAAGTCCTTGAACTCCCGGTACAGCGCCGGCGGCAGCTCGGCGTAGTTGCCCACCATCTCGGGCGGGCGCTGGAAGTGGTCGGTGTTGGCGTCGGCGCGGAACTCGCCCATCAGCGCATCCCACTGCGCACGGATCGGCTCGACGTCGATGCGGTCCATCGCTGCGAAATCGGTGGTGTAGAAGCGCGGCGTCAGCAGGGTGTCCTGCAGCGCGGTGCTGGTGGCCTCGTTCGGCGCGGTCGGGGGCAGGGCGGTGGCCGGCGTGGACATGGGGCAACTCCTTCTTCTCGAGATGGGTGCGGTGCAGCGGAGGGCTCAGCGTTCCGCGGTCGGGGCCGCCATCAGCTGCGCGAATGCCGCGGCGTTGCTCGGACCGAACGATCCGAGGTCGACGCGACGGCCGGTGCCGGGGTCTTCCAGCGTCAGCCGCCCGTCGGTCCGACCGAGCATGCGGAACGGCAGCGCGGGGCTCACGCCCTGGCGCTTGCGCTCGCGCGCCAGGCCGCGCATCGTGCCGCGCAGGAAGCCGTTGCTGCCGGGGGCCACGGTCTCGACGACGCGGCCGCTGGCCGGATCGAGCACCGCGATGCTGCCATCGGCGCGGTCCTCGAAGCGGAACTCGCGTACCGACATGGCCGGCGCGTCCTGCACGTGGATCACGCCGATGCCGGTGAGCCGCACGAAGCTCACCGACACCAGCACGGCGGCGACCATCGCGCCGATCGCGATCAACGGGCCGCGCGGCAGGGCGTCGCCATGCGCTGGGGATGTGGACGACGACATGGCGGAGATCTCCGTGCTTCGCTTCAGGCCGCCAGCGCGTGGCCCGGCGGGTCGTTCGCACGCGGCCGCCCGGCCGCGTCGGCGGCAGGCATCGCGGCGGGCGCCACGCCGGCCGAGGCTGTCAGCGCGTCCGACAGCAACTGAGCCACGTGTCGCGCGTCGGGGAGGGCGCGCAGCATCGGTTCGGTGCGGGCCACCTTCCACGGCCGTGCGTGCGGCCAGAGGTGCAGGTAGGCGATGCGTTCGGCCGGCGCGAGCGTGAGCGTGATGTCGCCGCTGCCGTCGGGATGGGTGCGCAGCCCGGCCGCCTCGATCGTTCGGTAGGGCAGGTTGAAGGTGATCGTCAGCACGATGCCGATGCGCATCACGACGCGACGGTCGGTCACGCTGTAGACACTGGTGCGGCCGATCAGCCACGCCAGCGTGGTGAGCAGGCCCAAGGCCAGCGCGGCCAGCGGCAGCATCCACAGCCACGACAGCGCGACGGCGGTCAAGCCCCCGCCGTCCCCCAGCACCACCCCCGCGCGCCAGACGAGCAGCACGCCGAAGTAAGCCGCGAGCTTGCGGACGTGGAGTGCCTCGCGCGCCAGCACCCGCCACTGCGGCGCGCCTTGCCAGAGCAGGCGCTCGCCGGCCGGCAGCAGCTCGGGCAGCCCGTACGCGGGCTCGAAGTCGTGGTCGTCGCTCACACCAGGGGCTCCTGGCGGTCGGCCGTCGCGTACAGCGTGCCGGCACCGTAGTAGGCCATGATCTTCTCTTCCTCGAGCAGCGTGACCTGATCCGGGTTGCGGTGGCGCGGCACGTCGGCGAACTGGCTGCCGAGGATGGACTTCACCACCACGCGGCCGTTCTTGATGCGTGTGAAGTTCATCGGCAGCAGCACGTGGGGACCGCGGGCGGCGTTCGGCACCGCGACCTCGAGGTAGCGGAACAGCACCTCGGAGCGATCGACCCACAGGTCGTGCACCGTGCCGCCGACCACGCCGTCGGCGCCGACCACCCGCATGCCGCGCGGGTCGGGGTCCTTGGCCGAGACATCGAAGTCCGGCGCCACGCGCAGCGGTACGATCTTCGTGCGGCCTTCGAAGGTCTTGTCGGCCACGTCGGCGCGGAGGGCGTAGGCGCCGGGGCCCACACCGTCGAGCATCGGGTTGCGGCCGGTCGGGCGCAGCGGCGCGCCCAGCCACGGTCCGGTCGGCTCCGCCGCGAGGTGCTGCTGCGGCGACGGCTGCCCGTTCGGCGCGCTGCTGCTGCCGCCGTGCTGCAGCCGGAAGGTCTTCGGGCTGGGGATCGGCGGCCACCCCTGCACCCGCACGTGCGCCGAGCGCTCGGACTCCAGCGGGTAGCCCTCGCGCTTGTTCTCCTGGTGCAGGTAGTAGATCAAGCCTGCAAAGAACACCCAGAACACGTACAGCGCGACCTGCGCCACGTCGATGTAGCCGGTGATGGCTCCTGTTTCCATGAGAGGTCTCCTTTGTGCAAGCTAACCGGGGAACTCGGCCAATCCGAACTTCGCGGTGGCACGGGGTTGGGGCACGTCCGCGCTGCGGACCAGCGGGCCGATGGCGATCAGCGTCGCGAACAGCAGCGCGATCTCGAGGTGGTAGACGAAGCTGTAGCCGACCGACGGACCGGTGAGCGCGGGGCCGAGCAGGCCCTGTGTGGCGAGCCCGGACACCAGGTCGCGCAGCGCACCGCCGATGGCGATCGCCAGGCCCGCGGCGCAGGCCTGCACCGCGCCCCAGGCGCCCAGCGCCAGGCCGCTCTGGCCGTCGGTCTCCAGGCCCATCGCGGCGGTCAGTGTCGCCACCGAGAACAGGCCGCCGCCGAAGCCGATCAGTGCCGCACCGATGCGGAACAGCAGCGCGGAGTTCAGCGGGTCGGCGAAGATCACCGCAGCGAAGGCCAGCACGCCGCTCAGCGCGCCGAAGGCCGCGAGCCGGTAGGGGTCGCCGCCGTGGTGCAGCCAGCGCGAGGCGAGCGTGAAGGCGGCCAGTGCGCCGCTGGCCGTCAGCGCGGTCAGCGCGGTGGTGGCGCCGACGCCCAGGTGCATGATCTGGCCGCCATAGGGTTCGAGCAGGATGTCCTGCATGCTGAAGGCGGCGGTGCCCAGGCCGACACCCACCAGCAGGCGGCTCGCACGGCCGCCGCGGATGAAGGCGCGCCAGGCGCTGCGGAAGGCCGGACGCGGCGTGCCGCGGTGCGCGGTGCGTGCCGGGTCGCGCGCTTCCTGCTTCCACAACGCCACCACGTTCAGCACCATCGTCAGCAGCGCAGCGCCCTGGATGACCTGGATCAGCCGGATCTGGCTGAAGTCGGCCAGCAGCGCGCCGAAGGCCAGTGAGCTCGCCACCATGCCGAGCAGCAGCATCACGTAGAGCAGCGCCACCACGCGCGGTCGCGACGCGGGCGGTGCCAGGTCGGTGGCAAGTGCGAGGCCCGCCGTCTGCGCGGTGTGCAGGCCGGCGCCGACCAGCAGGAAGGCCAGTGCCGCGCCGATGTGGCCGTAGACGGCCGGCCCGTGGGTGTCGCCCGACAGGATCAGCAGCGCGAACGGCATGATGGCGAGGCCGCCGAACTGCAGCAGCGTGCCCATCCAGATATAGGGAACGCGCTTCCAGCCGAGCGCGGAGCGGTGCGTGTCCGACCGGAAACCCACCAGCGTGCGGAACGGTGCGAACGCCAGAGGCAGCGCGACCATCAGCGAGACCAGCCAGGCCGGCACCGCGAGCTCGACGATCATCACGCGGTTCAGCGTGCCGTTGAGCAGCGCCATCGCCATGCCCACCGACACCTGGAACAACGACAGCCGCAGCAGCCGACCGAGGGGCAGATCGGCGGTGGCCGCATCGGCGAACGGCAGGAAGCGCGGGCCCACGCGGACCCAGGCCCGGGCCACGCGGTCGTTGAGCTGGCGCGCGGCGTTCATGGGGCGATCAGCTCCAGCGCCTGCGAGGTGTAGAAGCCGCTCGCGACACGCTGCGTGCGCGCCGGCTGCCACGCGCCCAGGTGTGCGTCGGCGGCGACCAGGCGGTGCAGCGTCTTCTCGGCCACCGGCACGATGCTCGGGGCGCGATCGCCACGCGGGAACAGCCGGCCGACGGCACGAAACGCGAGGAGCGCCGGATTGCTGGGCACGTAGGTGAACAGCAGGCTGCGGCGGGTGCGCTGCGCCAGCCCGGCCAGCACGCGCACCGCATCGGCGGCCTCGTAATGGATGATCGAGTCCATGCCGACCACATGGTCGAAGGGGCCGAGCGCCGGGTCGAGCATGTCGCCCGAGCGGAAGTCGATCTGACCGCGCAGGTCGCGCGGTTGCCGCTCGCGGGCCAGTTCCACCAGCGTGGGCGACAGGTCGATCGCCACCACGTGCGCGCCGCGCCGCGCGGCCTCGACCGCCAGTGCGCCGGTACCGCAGCCGGCGTCGAGCAGGCGGGTGCCGTGCAGGTCGGCCGGCAGCCAGTCGAGCAGGGTGGCGCGCATGCGATCGCGTCCGGCCCGCACCGTCGCACGGACGCCACTGACCGGCGCGGTCGACGTGAGCCGCGCCCAGGCCTCGACCGCGGTGCGGTCGAAGTAGGTCTCGATCTGGCCCCTGCGTTCCTGGTAGGTCGCCTGTGTCATCGCGCGTCCCTCAGTCGAAGCCCAGCAGGTCGAAGATGTCGCGGTCCTTCATCGGCACCGCGCTCAGGGGTTCGCTGCCCAGCCACAGCGCGGCGGCCAGGCGCATGTATTCCTTCTGCACCGCCTCCAACTCGGGCGAGTGCTCCATCTCGAACAGCGTCGACTTCTTCAGCCGGCTGCGGCGGATCACGTCGAGGTCGGGGAAGTGGGCCGCGAGCTTCAGGCCGATGCGCTGGTTGTACTTGTCGATCTGGTCGGTCGCCGCGCTGCGGTTGGCGATCACGCCACCGAGCCGCACGTTGTAGTTCTTGGCCTTCGCGCCGATCGCCTGGACGATGCGGTTCATCGCGAAGATCGAGTCGAAGTCGTTGGCGGTGACGATCAGCGCGCGGTCGGCGTGCTGCAGCGGCGCGGCGAAGCCGCCGCAGACCACGTCGCCGAGCACGTCGAAGATCACCACGTCGGTGTCCTCGAGCAGGTGGTGTTCCTTGAGCAGCTTGACGGTCTGGCCCACCACGTAGCCGCCGCAGCCGGTGCCGGCCGGCGGGCCCCCGGCCTCGACGCACATCACGCCGTTGTAGCCCTCGAACACGAAGTCCTCGACGCGCAGCTCCTCGGCGTGGAAGTCCACCGTCTCCAGCACGTCGATCACCGTGGGCAGCATCTTCTTCGTCAGCGTGAAGGTGGAGTCGTGCTTGGGGTCGCAGCCGATCTGCAGCACGCGCTTGCCCATCTTGCTGAAGGCGGCCGACAGGTTGCTCGACGTGGTGCTCTTGCCGATGCCGCCCTTGCCGTAGATCGCGAACACCTTGGCATTGCCGATCTTGAGGTTCGGATCGAGCTCGACCTGCACGCTGCCCTCGCCGTCGAGGCGCAGGTTCTTCCGGACCCCGGGGTTCTTGATGTCGGGGAACGGGACGGTCGTGATGCTCATGCGGGGGCTCCTTCGAATACGCCTTCGAGCCGGTCTTCAAGCTCCTCACCCGCCCGGCGCAAGGCTTCGAGCACCGTCGCGTCGGGCTTCCAGAAATTGCGGTCCGAGGCCTCGATCAGCCGGTTCGCGACCCGCGCCGAGGCGGTCGGGTTCAGGCGCGCCAGCCGCTCGCGCATCGCCGGGTCCAGCACGAAGGTCTCGCTGAGCTGCTGGTAGACCCAGGGCTGCACCTGGCCGGTGGTGGCCGACCAGCCCATGGTGTTGGTCACATGCACCTCGATCTGGCGCACGCCTTCGTAGCCGTGCTGCAGCATGCCCTCGTACCACTTCGGGTTGAGCATGCGGGTGCGTGTCTCGAGCGCGACCTGCTCGGTCAGCGTGCGCACCGTGCCGCCGCCGTCGGCGTCGCGGGTCTGGTCACCGATGTAGACCGGCGCGACCGCCGCGTCGCGGCCCTTGGCGCGCTGCACCGCGCGGCTGATGCCGCCCAGCGTGTCGAAGTAGGTGTCGATGGTGGTCACGCCCAGCTCGACCGAATCGAGGTTCTGGTAGGCGAGCTGCACGCCGGCGAGCACGCTGTCGAGCAGCCGGGCCTGCTGCACCGGACGGCCGGAGACACCGTAGGCGAAGCCCTTGCGGCGGGTGTAGGTCTCGGCCAGCTCGTCGCCGTCGTCCCAGCGGCTGTTGTCGACGAGGCTGTTGACGTTGGAGCCGTAGGCGCCCTCGGCATTGCCGAACACACGCAGGGCGGCGGTCTCCATGTCCCCGCCGTGCTCGGCCTGGAAGGCCAGCGCGTGCTTGCGGACGAAGTTCTGTTCCAGCGGCTCGTCGGCGCTCGCGGCCAGCAGGGCCGCCTCGGCGAGCAGCTTGATCTGCAGCGGCAGCAGGTCGCGGAAGATGCCCGACAGCGTGATGACCACGTCGACCCGCGGTCGGCCCAGTTCGGTCAGCGGCAGCAGGCGGGCGCCGGCCAGCCGACCGTAGCTGTCGAAGCGCGGCGCCGCGCCGATCAGCGCCAGCGCCTGGCCGATCGGGCCGCCCTCGCTCTTGAGGTTGTCGGTGCCCCACAGCACCAGCGCGATCGATTCCGGGAAGGCGTGGCCGTCGGCGATGTGCCGCTGCAGCAGCCGCTCGGCCTGGCGCGCGCCGTCCTGTACCGCGTAGGCGCTGGGGATGCGGAAGGGATCGAAGCCGTGCAGGTTGCGGCCGGTCGGCAGGATGGCCGGCGTGCGCAGCAGGTCGCCGCCGGGCGCCGGCCGCAGGAAGCGACCATCGAGCGCGTGCAGGATGCCGTCGATCTCGTGGTCCTCGGCCAGCAGCGCGTCGGCGGCGGCGAGCTCGCGCAGCAGCTCGACGGTCGTTGCGTCGGCCACGCCACCGGCGGCGGCCAGCGCGACCTCCGGCGTGCGGCCGGCGACCAGCGCCTCGATGACGGGACGCGGAGGACGTCGGCCGTGCGAGGCCTCGGCCAGCGACAGCAGCAGGTCCGCGCGCTCGGTGGCGCTGGGTGCGCGGCCGACGACGTGCAGGCCGTGCGGGATCAGCGTGTACTCGAGCTCCAGCACGGCCGCGGTCAGCTTCGCGATCTGCGCGACGGCGGCCTCGGCACCCCACGGCGGCTCGACGGCGGCGAGGTCGAGCGTGGCGGCCTGGGCCTGGATCATCACCGCGAGCTCCTCGGCCTCGCGCAGTGCGTCGGGCTCCAGGCCGCGGTGGCGCTCCAGCAGCGCCTTCAGGTCGACCAGTCCCTTGTAGAGCCCGGCCTGCGCGACCGGCGGCGTGAGGTAGCTGATCAGCGTGGCCGCGGCGCGGCGCTTCGCGATCGTGCCCTCGGAGGGGTTGTTCGAGGCGTAGAGGTAGAAGTTCGGCAGGTCGCCGATCAGCCGGTCCGGCCAGCAGGTGGCCGTCAGCCCGTTCTGCTTGCCGGGCATGAACTCCAGCGCGCCGTGGGTGCCGAAGTGCAGCACCGCATGGGCGCCGAAGTCCTCGCGCAGCCAGCGGTAGAAGGCCGAGAAGGCGTGGGTCGGCGCGAAGCCCTTCTCGAACAGCAGGCGCATCGGGTCGCCCTCGTAGCCGAATGCGGGCTGCACGCCGACGAAGACGTTGCCGAAGCGCTCGCCGTACACGAACACGCTGCTGCCGTCGCTCTGCTGCCGGCCCGGCGCCGGGCCCCACTGGGCCTCGATCTCCTTCAGGTGCTTCTCGCGCCGCACGTGGTCGTCGACCGGGATGCGCACGTGCACGTTGGCCTGGGCGCCGAAGCGCAGCGCGTTGCCGTTGATGATGCGATCGCGCAGCGCGTCCACGCTGGCCGGCATCTCGACGGTGTAGCCCTCGCGCTGCATCGCGGCCAGCGTGTTGAACAGCGACTCGAACACCGACAGGAAGGCTGCAGTGCCGGTGTTGCCGGCATTCGGTGGGAAGTTGAAAACGACCGCCGCGACCTTGCGCTCGGCGCGCTGCGAGCGCCGCAGGTCCACGAGCTTGCCAACGCGCGCGGCCAGCGCGTCGGCGCGCTCGATGCAGCTGTGCATGTCGTGCGACTCCGCGACATTGCGGAAGGTGCAGCCGTGCGAGCAGCCCGTGCAGGCGATGTGCTCGGCGCTGCCGCGGCCGCCGAACACCATCGAGCCGGTGGCGCCGTCGAGCTCGGGGATGGCGACCATCATCGTCGCCTCGACCGGCAGCAGGCCGCGCGGCGATTCGCCCCACTGGTCGAGCGTCTGGAACTCGACCGGCGTGACGGCGAGGTAGGGCACGTCGAGCTTCGCGAGAATGTCCTCGGCCGCCTGGGCGTCGTTGTAGGCCGGGCCGCCGACCAGCGAGAAGCCGGTGAGCGAGACCACCGCGTCGATGCAGGGCCGGCCGTCCTCGACGAAGAAGGCGTCGATCGCCGGGCGCGAGTCGAGCCCGGTCGCGAACGCCGGCACGACGCGCAGGCCGCGCGCCTCCATCGCGGTGATCACGCCGTCGTAGTGGTCGGTGTTGCCGGCCAGCAGGTAGGAGCGCATCAGCAGCAGGCCCACGGTGCCGCGCCTGCCGCTGGTGGCCACGCGCGGCAGCTCGGCCCGCAGCGAGGACATGCGCCCGGTCATGCGCGGGTGGTAGACGCCGACCTCCGGGTACTCGACCGGCGCCTGCGGCCTGGCGAGGCCCCGCAGCGCCTTGCGCGGTCCGTCGGCATAGCGGTCGACCAGGAACTGCACCATGTTCGCGACGTTGGCCTCGGAGCCCGCGAGCCAGTACTGCAGCGTCAGGAAATAGGCCCGCACGTCCTGCGCGGTGCCGGGAATGAAGCGCAGCAGCTTCGGCAACCGGCGCAGCATCTTCATCTGCTGTGCGCCGGCGGTGGCCTTGACGCCGGACTCGTTGCCCTTGGCCTCGGGCTTGCCGCGCAGCCGCTTGAGCAGGGCCATCGGGCCGCTCGCCGGAGCATCCATGCTGAACTTGCCCATGCGCGTGAGCTTCATGACCTCGGATGCCGACATGGCGCACACCATCGCGTCGCAGTGCTCGCGCCGCGCCTGCAGGGCCGGCAGCACCGGCAGGAAGTGCTCCTCCATGAACAGCATCGTCGCGATGACCAGGTCGGCCTGCGCGATGTCGGCGAGGCAGCGCTGCAGCGCCGCGGCATCCCCACCCCATTCGGCCGCGGCATGCACGCTCAGGCGCAGGCCGGGCATCGTGCGCTGCAGGGTGCGGTGGGCGCGCCCTGCGGCGCTCGCGAGGTGGCTGTCCATCGTGACGATCACCACGCGCATCGCCGGATGCACGGTCACGGCCTGCAGCGCTGCGGCGCTAGCGGCTGAAGTGCGCCTTGGCGTCATACAGGGTCTCGAGGGTGATCAAGGGCATGCCGCGGTCGAGCGCGTAGCGCTCGGTGTTGCGGCGCGCCTTGCCGCGCACGAAGAAAGGGATCTTGCGGAGCTCCTGCTCGGCCTCGGCAGCCCAGGCCGCGACGACGATCGGCGTTCCGACCTCGGCGGCGGCATCGATCGTCGAGCCGGCGGGCGGCTCGACGGCCACGCTCGCGGCACCCGCATGGGAGCCGCCCAGGTGAGAGGGCGCCGCGTTCTCGTGGAACTCGAAGTCGCCGCGGAACATGCCGATCAGATGCTCTTCCAGCCCCATCATCAACGGATGCACCCAGGTGTCGAACAGCACGTTCGCGCCCTCGAAGCCCATCTGCGGCGAATGGCGCGCGGGAAAGTCCTGCACGTGCACCGGCGCGGAGATCACCGCGCAGGGCAGGCCCAGGCGCTTGGCGATGTGCCGCTCCATCTGCGTGCCGAGTACGAGCTCGGGCTGCAGTTCGGCGACCTTCGCCTCGACCTCGAGGTAGTCGTCGGTGATCAGCGGCTCGACGCCATAGAGCTTGGCGGCTTCCCGCACCTCGCGCGCGAACTCGCGGCTGTAGGTGCCGAGGCCGACCACGGCGAAGCCGAACTCCTGCGTCGCCACGCGTGCGGCGGCCACGGCGTGCGTTGCGTCGCCGAACACGAACACGCGCTTGCCGGTCAGGTAGGTCGAGTCGACCGAACGCGCATACCAGGTCGAGCGCGACACGGCCTCGGTCAGCGCCTGCTCCGGGTCGAGGCCGGCGAGCTGTGCCACCTCGGCGATGAAGTCGCGCGTGGCGGCGGCGCCGATCGGGATGGTCCTGGTGCTGGGTTGCCCGAAGTTGCGGGTGAGCCACTGCGCCGTCAGCGCGGCGATCTCGGGATACAGCACCACGTTGAAGTCGGCCTCGCCGAGTCGCGCCAGGTCGGCCGGCGTGGCGCCGAGCGGTGCGACCACGTTCACGTCGATGCCCAGCGCGGCGATGAGCCCGCGGATTTCCTGCAGGTCGTCGCGATGGCGGAAGCCGAGTGCGGCGGGGCCGAGGATGTTGCAGCGCGGACGCTGCTGCGGCGCCCGCTCGGGCCGGGTGCGGGACGCCGCGGCCGCCGCAGCAGGCCCGGCCAGCGTACGGACCAGCTGGTAGAGAGTTTCCGACGCGCCCCAGTTCTCCTTGCGCTGATAGGACGGCAGCTCGAGCGCGACGACCGGGATGGGCAGGTCCAGCGCGCGACACAGGCCGCCGGGGTCGTCCTGGATCAGCTCGGCGGTACACGACGCGCCCACCATCATCGCCTTCGGCGCGAAGCGCTCGCAGGCCTCGCGCGCCGCGGTCTTGAAGAGCTCGGCGGTGTCGCCCCCCAGGTCGCGCGCCTGGAAGGTGGTGTAGGTGACCGGCGGGCGCCGGGGCAGCCGCTCGATCATCGTGAACAGCAGGTCCGCGTAGGTGTCGCCCTGGGGCGCATGCAGCACGTAGTGCACGTCCTGCATCGCGGTGGCGATGCGCATCGCGCCGACGTGTGGCGGTCCCTCGTAGGTCCAAAGCGTCAGCTGCACGGTCGGGCTCCTAGGCGACGAGCTTCAGGCGGCGCAGCAGCGGCCGCGTGAACAGTTCAGCCAGGTCGGCGGCCTGGTCGTAGCCCTGGATCGGCGTGAACACGAGCTCGATCGACCACTTGGTGGTCAGGCCCTCGGCCTCGAGCGGGTTGGCGAGGCCCAGGCCGCACACCACGAGGTCGGGCCGGGCGGTGCGGCAGCGATCGAGCTGACGCTCGACGTGCTGCCCCTCCGACAGCACGGTGCCGGACGGCAGCAGCGCGAGTTCCTGCGCGAGATGCTGGCGGTGCAGGTAGGGCGAGCCGACCTCGACCAGGGTCATGCCCAGTTCGCGCGCCAGGAAGCGGGCGATCGGCACCTCGAGCTGCGAGTCGGGGAAGAAGAAGATGCGCTTGCCGGCCAGCTGCACGCGGTGACGCGCCAGCGCGCCGGCGGCCCGGGCGCGGGCGCTCGCGGTCGCGCGCTCGAACGCGGCGGCATCGACGCCGAAGGCGCTGGCCGCGGCCTGCAGCCACTGCGTGGTGCCTTCCACGCCGAGCGGGAAGGGCGCCTCCAGGCGCGCCGCGCCGCGCGCTTCGAGCGCCCGCGCCGTGTCGGCCAGGAAGGGCTGCGCCAGCAGGTAGCGCGTCTGCGGGCCGACGGCGGGCAGTTCGGTCGCGCGCCGCGGCGGAAGGAAGCGCACCGGACCGAGGCCCATGTCGGCGAACAGGCGGGTGAACTGGTCTTCCACCACATCGGCCAGTGCGCCGACCACCAGCAGCGAGGCCGGCGCGTCGGCGGCCGGCGACGGCAGGCGGGGCACAAGCGCGGCGAGGCAGGCGTCCTCGCCCTGGGTGAAGGTGGTCTCGATGCCGCTGCCCGAGTAGTTCAGCACCCTCACCGACGGCGAGAAGATCTTCGACAGCCGCGACGCGGCGCGCGACAGATCGAGCTTGATGACCTCGGACGGGCAGGAGCCCACCAGGAACAGCAGCCGGATCTCCGGGCGTCGGGCGAGCAGCTGCGTCACCACGCGGTCGAGCTCCTCGTTCGCGTCGGCCAGGCCGGCGAGGTCGCGCTCGTCGATGATGGCGGTGGCGAAGCGCGGCTCGGCGAAGATCATCACGCCGGCGGCGGACTGGATCAGGTGCGCACAGGTGCGCGAGCCCACCACCAGGAAAAAGGCGTCCTGCATCTTGCGGTGCAGCCAGATGATGCCGGTCAGCCCGCAGAACACCTCGCGCTGGCCGCGCTCGCGCAGCACCGGCGTGTCGGTGCAGCCGTCGCTGCTGGCGCGGATCGGGATGACCGGGCTCATGCGCCGCTCGCTTCCGCGCTGCCCAGCGGCGGCGGCTGCCGCGCGTGCTGCAGCCGTGCCGCCCGCAGCTTCAGCAGGAACTGCGTGGCGTTGATCACGTAGCTCGCATAGGCGGCAAGCGCGAGCAGCATCAGGGCCCGGGTGTCCAGCGTGCCGGTGGCGAGTGCAACCAGGTAGGCCGTGTGCAGCGCCAGCACCAGCATGCTGAACACATCCTCCCAGTAGAAGGCAGGCGCGAACAGGTAGCGGCCGAACACGGCCTTCTCCCAGAGGCAGCCGGTTCCCATGATGGCGTAGAGCGCCAGCGTCTTGACGACCACCGAGGCAGTCGCCGCCTGCTGACCCTCGCCAGTGGCGAGGTAGCGCAGCACCAGCACCAGGCTCACCAGGAAGATCAGGAACTGGACGGGCGCCAGCACCCCCTGCACCAGCGTCCAGCCGGATGCGTCGCGCCGACGCCTTTCCTGCGCGGTGTACAGCGCCGGACGGACTGTGTCATCGCTCGATCTCGGCTGGTTCCAGGCACCCATGGCACCGAATCTAGATCGGCCGACCGGGAGTGTCAATTGGTATGGACGTAAATCTAGATTGACATGTCGAGGATAGCCTCCGATGATTCTCCGCACGGTGTCGACGTCCGCTCGATGCCGAAGCCCTGACCCGCCTTGCACGGGTGGGTCGATTGCGAGGAGGCTCCGTGCCCCGGAACGCCGTTCTGTCCGCCGCCACCGTGGCGCCGTCCGCGCTGCCCGCCGGCGTGGTCGTGCGGCCGCTGGATGTGCGAACAGCAACGGGCGCACGCCGATTGACGCTGTGTTTTGCTGGCAGTACAAGCCGCGCAGGATGCCTTTCTATCCTCGGGATTCCAGGGCTGCCGACACCGGACGAGATCGAACGCAACAAGAAGTTTGGTTGCTTGACTGCCCCCGGGCATCCGCCTGAGCCGCCACGCAGAAGCCAGCTCTCTCACTTCGCGAGGAGACCACTGATGGATCGAGCGGTTCAAGGCTGGGTGCCCGAACTCCTGCTGCGCGGTGAACAAGGGGCGAACCCATGCCCCGGGCCGGATGCCGCGCTGGAGGCCGGCGCCGCGGCCGACGCGAAGCGCGGCGACGATGGCTCCGAACAGCGCATGGCCCGGCTCGCGCGTGCGATCGAGCAGGAGATCATTCCGCGGTTGATGCTGGCACACCGCCTGGCCCACGAATGCCCGCAGGCGCCGGCGGTCGACAGCGAACTCATCAACCTGCGCGACGTCGAGGAATTCGCCAAGCTGGTGCTGTCGCGCGATGAGGACCTGCCGCTCGCCTGCGTCGAGGCGATCCGTGCGCGCGGCGTGAGCATCGAGCGCATCTACCTCGACCTGCTCGCCCCCACGGCACGCTACCTGGGCCACCTCTGGAACGAAGACCTGTGCGACTTCACCGAAGTCACCGTGGGCCTGGGCCGGCTGCAGCAGGTGCTGCGGGAATTGAGCCCGGCGTTCGGCCAGTCGGTCGAGCACCCGGCCCGAGGTCGGCGTGTGCTGCTGTTGCCGAGCCCCGGCGAGCAGCACACCTTCGGCCTGGTGATGGTGGCCGAGTTCTTCCGCCGCGCCGGCTGGGACGTGGCCGGAGGGGCCTGGGAGAGCGAGCTCGACGCCGACGAACTGGTGAGCAGCGAATGGTTCGATGTGGTGGGCTTCTCGCTGGGCAGCGAGACGCACCTGGATGCACTGCGCGACTGCATCCGCTCGGTGCGTGACCGGGCCCGCAACCGCGAGGTCGGCATAATGGTCGGCGGCCCGATGTTCATCGCGCACCCGGAGTTCGTGGTCAGCGTCGGTGCCGACGCCCTGGCCACCGACGGGCGCCATGCGCCGATCCTTGCGGAACAATTGATCGCGCAGCGAACCCAACGCTGCTAGTGCGCTGCCCTTTTCGGTGGCCACCGAACAGAAGAGAGGCAGTCATGCGTCAGGAGTGGCAGCGCGAACGGAAAGTCGGACATGAAGTCGTTCGATGAACCCACGTTGTCGCTCGGTGACCTGGACGCCGAGGCCGCAGGCCGGCTGATCGCGGCGTCGTCCGATGTGGCCCTCATCGTCGACGGCGAGGGCATCATCCGCGACCTCGCGTTCGGCAACGAAGAGCTGTCCAAGGCCGGCTACCACGACTGGCTCGGCAAGCCCTGGACGCAGACCGTGACGGTCGAGAGCCGACCCAAGGTGGAGGCGCTGCTGCGCGAACTGGGTGGCAAGGGTGCCCCGAGGTGGCGTCACATCAACCACCCGTCGGCCGACGGGGCCGATCTGCCGCTGCTCTATGCCGCCGTGCCGGTAGGACGCAAGGGGCATGCGCTCGCCGTCGGTCGCTCGGTCGCCTTCGGCCGCGACCTGCGCGCCAATGCGGTCCTGCAGCAACGCCTGGTGAGCGCCCAGCAGTCGATGGAGCGCGACTACTGGCGCATGCGCCACATGGAAACGCGCTACCGCGTGCTGTTCCAGGTGTCGTCGGAGCCGGTGCTGATCCTGGACGCCGCCACGCTCAAGCTCGAGGACGCCAACCCTGCCGCCAGCAAGCTGCTGGGGGAGGCCACGCAGCGTGCCGGCTGGTCGCTGGCGCGCGCCTTCGATGCCGCGGGCCAGGCGGCGGTCGACGAACTGTTCGCTGCAGTGCGCGCCACCGGGCGATCGGACACGGTGAAGGCGCGGCTGGGCAAGGACGGCAGCGAGTGGTCGGTGTCGGCGTCGCTGTTCCGGCAGGAGAAGTCGTCTCACTTCCTGGTGCGCCTGTCGGCTTTGCGTCCCGCCGCCGAACGACCGCAGGAACCTGCCAGGGACATGCTGCTGCGCCTGGTCGAGAGCGCGCCGGACGGCTTCGTCGTGACCGATCTCGATGGGCTGATCCTGACCGCCAACCAGGCCTTCCTCGATCTGGCGCAGCTCGCCACCGAGGAGCAGGCGCGCGGCGTCTCGCTCGAGAAATGGCTGGGCCGCACCGGGGTCGACCTCAGCGTGCTGATCAGCAACCTGCGGCAGCGTGGCGCGGTGCGGCTGTTCGCCACCAGCATGCGCGGCGAGTACGGCTCGACCTCGGAGGTCGAGATCTCCGCGGTGGCGGTGACCGAAGGCGAGCAGCCCTGCCTGGGCTTCACGATCCGCGATGTCGGCCGGCGCCTGCCGAGCGACGCCCGGGCCAGCCGCGAGGTGCCGCGTTCGGTGGGGCAGATGACCGAACTGGTCGGGCGGGTGCCGCTGCGCGAGATCGTGCGCGACACCACCGACCTGATCGAGCAGCTCTGCATCGAGGCGGCGCTGCAACTGACGCGCGACAACCGCGCCTCGGCGGCCGAGATGCTCGGCCTGTCGCGCCAGAGCCTGTACGTGAAGCTGCGCCGCTACGGGCTCGGCGACGCGAGCGTCGAAGGCGACAACTAGCCTTTGCATCCCGCGCCGACCCGCGCGCGGGTGGTGGACGGCATCGGTCGATCGATGTGTAAGTTCTAATTGACAGTTTTATATGTCATGCCAAAAATATTTGGCATGACACGGCCGGCATTGTCCGCAGTGATCGAGCTCTTCAAGCCGATCACCTGGTTCCCTCCGATGTGGGCGTTCGGCTGTGGCGTGATCGCTTCGGGCGTGCCGGTCTCGGGCCGTTGGCCGGTGATCGTCGTCGGGGTCCTGCTGGCGGGGCCGCTGGTCTGCGCCACCAGCCAGGCGGTCAATGACTGGTTCGACCGCCATGTCGACGCGATCAACGAGCCACAGCGGCCGATCCCCTCCGGGCGCATGCCCGGTCGCTGGGGTCTTGGCCTGGCGATCGGCTGGACCGGGGTGTCGCTGGCGGTCGCGAGCCTGCTCGGCCCTTGGGGCTTCGGCGCGGCAGTCGTTGGTCTGCTGCTGGCGTGGGCTTACAGCGCGCCGCCGTTGCGGCTGAAGGAAAACGGCTGGTGGGGCAACGCGGCCTGCGGTGTCTGCTACGAAGGCCTGGCCTGGGCGACAGGCGCGGCGGTGATGGCCGGCGGCAGCATGCCGAGCGGCCGCTCGCTGCTGCTCGCGGCGCTCTACAGCGGCGGGGCGCACGGCATCATGACGCTCAATGACTTCAAGTCGGTCGAGGGCGACCGGCGCCTGGGTGTCGGCTCGCTGCCGGTGCGGCTGGGCGTGCAGCCGGCCGCGCGCGTGGCCTGCTGGATCATGGGGCTGGCGCAGCTGCTGGTGGTGCTGGCCCTGGTGTCCTGGGGGCAACCGGTGCCGGCGCTGGTCGTCGGCCTGCTGTTGATGCTGCAGTTGCTGATGATGGACCGCTTTCTCGACAGCCCGAGCGAACGGGCCACCTGGTACAGCGGCTTCGGTGTCCCCTTGTTCGTCGCCGGCATGATGGTCAGCGCCTTCGCGCTGCGCTCGCTGGAAGCGGGGCGCGCATGACGGTGCCGCCGGCTTTCGGCTGGGGCCGCATCCTGCGGCTCGGCCTCATGCAGGCCGCGCTGGGCGCGGTGGTGGTGATGACCACGTCGACGCTCAACCGCGTGATGGTGGTCGAACTCGCGCTGCCTGCGCTGCTGCCTGGCCTGCTGGTGGCGATCCACTATCTGGTGCAGGTGGCGAGGCCGCGCATGGGCTACGGCTCCGACCTCGGCCGACGCCGCACGCCGTGGATCGTCGGTGGCATGACCGTGCTGGCGACGGGCGGCGTGGCCGCCGCGGTGGCTACCGCCTGGATGGGCCGCGATGCGACGGCCGGCATCGCGCTGGCCGTGGTGGCCTTCCTGATGATCGGTCTGGGCGTCAGCGCCAGCGGCACCTCGTTGCTCGTGCTGCTGGCCAAGCGCGTTGCGCCGTCGCGCCGTGCCGCGGCCGCCACCGTGGTCTGGCTGATGATGATCGCGGGCTTCGCGGTGACGGCGGGGCTCGCCGGCAAGCTGCTCGACCCCTACACGCCGTGGCGCCTCGTGCAGGTCTCGTTCGGCGTCTCCGTGATCGCCCTCGCCGTGACCCTGATCGCCCTGCATCGGCTCGAGGGCGACGATGCGGTGCCGGACGGGGTCATGGAGGCGCCGGTGACGGCGCGCCCATCGTTCCGCGACGCGCTCGCGCAGGTCTGGACCGAGCCGGCGGCACGCCGCTTCACGCTCTTCATCTTTGTCTCGATGCTCGCATTCAGCGCCCAGGACCTGATCCTCGAGCCGTTCGCCGGCACCGTGTTCGGCTACTCGCCCGGGGCCTCGACGCAGTTGTCGGGGGTGCAGCACGGCGGTGTGCTGGCCGGCATGCTGCTCGTCGCTGCGGCCGGCAGTGGCGTGGCGGGACCGCGCTGGCGTTCGCTTCGCGCCTGGACGGTGGGCGGCTGTCTGGCGTCCGGCGTCGCGTTGATGGGGCTGGTCCGGATCGGACTGAGTGGTGACGGCACGTGGCTGGGGCTGACCGTCTTCCTGCTCGGCGCCGCGAACGGCGCCTTCTCGATCGCTGCCATCGCCTCGATGATGCGGCTGGCCGGCCAGGGCCGGCAGTCCCGGGAAGGGACTCGCATGGGCCTGTGGGGTGGGGCACAGGCGGTGGCCTTCGGGCTGGGCGGACTGGTCGGCACGACCGCGAGCGACGTGGCTCGCTGGCTGGTCGGCACGCCGGCGCAGGCGTATGCCACCGTGTTCGCGCTCGAGGCGCTGCTGTTCGTCGGTGCCGCGCTGCTCGCGGCGAGGGTCGAGACCGCGCCAGCGCGGGGAAACCGGTCGCTCGACGCTGCATCGGGCGTCGGCATGGAAGCGAGGTGAGGTGATGCAGGCTTCTTCTTCGACCACTTTCGATGCCGTGGTGATCGGCGGCGGGCCCGCCGGTGCCACGGCGGCGCATGACCTCGCCCGCCGCGGCCGCAGCGTGCTGCTGCTCGATCGTGCCGGGCGCACCAAGCCGTGCGGCGGAGCAATTCCGCCACGGCTGATCCGCGACTTCGAGATTCCCGACGAACTGCTCGTGGCACGTGCCACGTCGGCACGCATGGTGTCGCCGACCGACAAGCGGGTCGACATCCCGATCGAGAACGGCTTCGTCGGCATGGTCGACCGCGACGCCTTCGACGAATGGCTGCGCGCGCGTGCCGCCGGTGGCGGTGCGCAACGGCGGATCGGCAGCTTCGAGCGGCTCACGCGCGACGACGACGGTGTGAGCGTCGTGCACTACCAGGCCCGAGAGCGGCCCGGCGACGCCGCCAGCGTGCCGCGCAGCGTGCGTGCGCGCTGCGTCATCGGTGCCGACGGCGCGCGCTCGGCGGTGGCCCGCCAGGCCATCGCGGGCGCCGAGCGCAACCCCTGCGTGTTCGCGTACCACGAGATCGTCCGCGCACCGCCCGCCAAGCCGGTCGGCTACGACGGTTCGCGCTGCGACGTCTACTACCGCGGCAGCCTGTCGCCCGACTTCTACGGCTGGGTCTTTCCTCATGGCGACACGCTGAGCATCGGCACCGGCAGCGCCGACAAGGGTTTCTCGCTGCGCGCCGCCGTCGGCCGCCTGCGCTCCGACTCGGGCCTGCAGGGCGCCCAGACGCTGCGCCGCGAGGGGGCACCGATCCCGATGAAGCCGCTGCGGCGCTGGGACAACGGCCGCGACGTGCTGCTGGCCGGCGACGCGGCGGGCGTGGTCGCGCCGGCCTCGGGCGAGGGCATCTACTACGCGATGGCCTCCGGGCGCCTCGCGGCCGAGGCGGTCGAGTCGGCGCTGCAGACCGGCGACGGCCGCTGCCTGCGGCAGGCGCGGCGGCGCTTCATGAAGGCGCACGGCACGGTGTTCCGCGTGCTCGGCGTGATGCAGTGGTTCTGGTACTCCAGCGACCGCCGCCGCGAGCGCTTCGTCACGATCTGCGAGGACCGCGACGTGCAGCAGCTCACCTTCGAGTCGTACATGAACAAGGAACTGGTCCGCAAGAAGCCGATGGCCCACGTACGCATCTTCTTCAAGGACATGGGGCACCTGCTGGGGCTGGTGCGCGCATGACCTCACGCGGTGGTCTCCTCAAGCCTGTCCTGATCGCGGCGGCCGCCGCGCTCGCGGTGGCCGGCCTCGGTGGCTTGATGACCGATCTGGGCCCCTGGTATCAGCGGCTCGTGCAGCCGCCCTGGAAGCCCCCCGACTGGCTGTTCGGCCCGGCGTGGACGGCGATCTTCGCGCTGGCGGCCATGGCCGGCGTGATCGCGTGGCGCCGCGCGCCGCGGCGGGTCGACCGGGAGTGGATGCTGGCGCTGTTCGCGCTCAATGGCTTTCTGAACGTGCTGTGGAGTCTGCTGTTCTTCCGCCTGCACCGGCCCGACTGGGCGCTGTTCGAGGTGTTGCTGCTTTGGCTGTCGATCCTGCTGCTGATTGGGGTGCTGGCCCGTTATGCGCGTATCGCGAGCCTGCTGCTGCTGCCCTACCTCGCGTGGGTGGCGTTCGCCGGTTTCCTGAACCTCGCGACCGTCCGGCTCAACGGCCCGTTCGGTGCCTGAGGTCGCCGTGCTCGAAGGCCTATCGAGCGCCACCGTCATCGATCTGGTGATCGGCCTGACGCTGTTCGAAGGCCTCGCGCTGGCGCTGTACCACCGTCGGACCGGCAAGGGCGTGGCGGTCGGCGACTTTGCCGTCAACCTCGTGTCGGGGCTGTGCCTGATGCTGGGCTTGCGAGAGGCCCTGACTGGCGCCTCCCCGCTCTGGATCGTGATGTATTTGGCGGCGTCAGGTCTCGCGCATGCGGTCGATGTACTGCTCAGGTGGCAACGGTGAGCATCAAGTCCATTTGAACGCGCTGCGGTTGGCGGCAATATGGCCGTATTGTCGGTTTGTTGCTTTCTGCTCTGCGCCGATCGGGTCGTCGAAAAGGAACAATCGTGACGAAATGGACTCCACCACGGCGAGAACAACTTTCCGACCGACAGACCGTCCGCGAGAGGGTCGTCGTCATGACGAAGCAATGCGGCGCTGGGTGAAGCAGGTCAAGGGGCTGGTCGAACGGGTATGGCAGCGCTGGGTCCCGCGGCGCGCGATCCACGACATCGCCATCCGCAGACTGAGTGCTGCCGAGGTCGATGCCGTGCAGCGAGCGATTCCGGCCCCGCTGGTGTCGCCGTACTCGTCGAGCTTGCAGGAGCAGGCTGGCGGTGATCTCGACATCCTGGTGGCGTGGTATCGCGGCGTTCCGATCGGCATCGGCTTCGTCGGATGGCGTCGCCAGCATGCGCCGCAGATCACGCAGCGCTGGCGCGATATCCCCGAGATCTATCGCCTGTTCGTCCCGTTGCGCTACCGGTCCCTGGGGGTGGGCTCGCGGCTGATGGACGAGATGGAGTCGCTGGCGGCCGCCCGTGGCTGCGAGGCCATCGGCCTGGGCGTCAGTCACGGCAACCCCCGTGCGCGTGCGCTGTATGAGCGCCGCGGCTACGATGCCGACGCGGTGGAGTTCCTGAACGAATACGCCGTGGTCGATCGCCAGGGCCGCTCACAGACGATCAGCGATCGCTCGGTCTATTTGGTCAAGCGAGTCCATGGCAAGTCGGCTGCAGGCTGCACGGCGTCCAGGAACGAGGACAGTCCGCGCCGAGCTCTCGAAACTTGGTGCCGGTGAAGAGAGTCGAACTCCCGACCTTCGCATTACGAATGCGCTGCTCTACCAACTGAGCTACACCGGCAAGGTCTTTTCAGACCCTCGGAGCGTTGATGCCGCTCCGGGAAAACGCAGATTCTAGCCGATGGCGTGGCACTACTTCAGGTCGAAGACAGCCAGCCTTTTCGGCACCGCCACGTTCTTCAGGCTCACGTAGCGCGGCAGGCCGTTGGTGAAACGCGGATAGTCCTCGCCCTGGATCAGCGGTCGCAGGTAGCGGCGGCACTTCTCGGTGATGCCGAAGCCGTCCTTGGTGATGAAGTCGCGCGGCATGAACTTCTCGACGTTGGCCACCTTCGCCAGCGGCGCCATGCCGATGCGGTACTTGTACGGCGCATCGGCCAGGCGCTCGATCGTCGGCATCACCGCGTTGTGGCCCTGCAGCGCCAGCTCGACCGCCTTGCGCCCCAGCGCGTAGGCCTGGGTCACGTCGGTCTTCGACGCGATGTGGCGCGCCGAGCGCTGCAGGTAGTCGGCCACGGCCCAGTGGAACTTGTGGCCGAGCGCCTGCTTGATGAGGTTCGCCACCACCGGCGCTGCGCCGCCGAGCTGCGCGTGACCGAAGGCGTCGCGCGCACCCTGCTCGGCGAGGAAGCTGCCGTCCGCGTGGTGGCAGCCCTCGGACACCACCACGGTGCAGTAGCCGTGCTGCTTGACGAGCTGGTCGACGCGGGCGAGAAACTTCGGCTCGTCGAACACGATCTCGGGGAACAGGATCACCACCGGGATGCCCTGCTCCTCGACCAGGCCACCAGCCGCGGCGATCCAGCCGGCATGGCGGCCCATGACCTCGACGACGAACACCTTGGTCGAGGTCTTGGCCATCGAACGCACGTCGAACGAGGCCTCCAGCGTCGACACCGCCACGTACTTGGCCACCGAGCCGAAGCCGGGGCAGCAGTCGGTGAAGGCGAGGTCGTTGTCGATGGTCTTGGGCACGTGGATCGCCTGCAGCGGGTAGCCCATGGCCTCCGACAACTGGCTGACCTTGAAGCAGGTGTCGGCCGAGTCACCGCCGCCGTTGTAGAAGAAGTAGCCGATGTCGTGCGCGCGAAACACCTCGATCAGGCGTTCGTACTCGCGCCGGTTCGCCTCGAGCGACTTGAGCTTGTAGCGGCAGGAGCCGAAGGCGCCCGACGGCGTGGAGCGCAGCGCGGCGATCGCCGTGGCCGACTCCTTGCCGGTGTCGATCAGGTCCTCGGTCAGCGCGCCGAGGATGCCGTCGCGGCCGGCGTAGACCTTGCCGATGCGGTCCTTGTGGCGGCGCGCCGTCTCGATCACGCCGCAGGCCGAGGCGTTGATGACGGCCGTCACCCCACCCGACTGGGCATAGAACGCGTTTCTCTTTCTCTCTGCCATCGAATCGTCCTCCGCAGTGGTGACGTCGCGGCCGCCGCCGTCAGCCCGCTTCGCGATGGTAGGCGCTCGCGCGCTCGACCTCGTTCTTCGAGCCCAGGATCACGCTGACGCGCTCGTGCAGCTGGCTCGGCTGCAGGTCGAGCACGCGCTGCTTGCCGTTGGTGGCCGCGCCGCCGGCCTGCTCGACGATGAAGCCCATCGGGTTGGCCTCGTACATCAGCCGCAGCTTGCCGGCCTTGGCCGGCTCGCGCTTGTCCCAGGGGTACATGAAGACGCCGCCGCGGCACAGGATGCGGTGCACGTCGGCCACCATGCTGGCGACCCAGCGCATGTTGAAGTCCTTGCCGCGCGGGCCGTCCTTGCCCTGCAGGCATTCGTCGATGTAGCGCTGCATCGGCGGCGCCCAGTGGCGCTGGTTGCTCATGTTGACCGCGAACTCCCTGGTGTCCTCGGGGATGCGCACCTCGTCGGCGGTGAGCACCCACGAGCCCTGCTCGCGGTCCAGCGTGAACATCGCGACGCCGTCGCCGACGGTCAGCACCAGCGTGGTCTGCGGGCCGTAGACGCAGTAGCCGGCGGCCACCTGCGCGCTGCCGGGCTGCAGGAAGTCCTGGGTGCTGACGCCGGGGGTGTCGCTCTGCTTCTTCAGCACCGAGAAGATGGTGCCGATGCTGACGTTGACGTCGATGTTGCTCGAGCCGTCGAGCGGGTCGAACAGCAGCAGGTACTCGCCCTGGGGGTAGCGGTTGGGCACGACGTGGATGCTGTCCATCTCCTCGCTGGCCATGGCCGCGAGCGCGCCGCCCCATTCGTTGGCCTCGATCAGCACCTCGTTGGCGATGATGTCGAGCTTCTTCTGCACCTCGCCCTGCACGTTCTCGCTGCCGGCGCTGCCGAGCACGCCGCCCAGCGCGCCCTTGTTGACGCTGATCGCGATGCTCTTGCAGGCGCGCGCCACCACCTCCAGCAGCAGGCGCAGCTGAGCGGGGATGCGGCCGCGCTCGCGCTGCTCCTCCACCAGGTATTGCGTGAGGCTGATGCGTCGGGTCATCTCGGGGTTCCTTCGGGCGTGAGAGGGGGAGGAGGGGGGAGGTCAGTCCTGCAGAGCGCGCGTGACGATCTCGCGCGTGTCCTCGGACAGCTCCGGCCGGGCCGCCACGCGGGCGATCGCCTCGCGCGCGGCGCTGCGGTAGGGTTCGGCCAGCGCACGCCAGCGGTCGAGCGCGCGCGCCAGCCGCGAGGCGAGCTGCGGGTTGATGGCATCGACCTCGCACACCCGCTCGGCCCAGAACACGTAGCCGGCGGCGTCGCGGCGGTGGAAGGCGGCCGGGTTGTTGAGGAACAGCGTGGCCAGCACGCTGCGCGCCCGGTTCGGGTTGCGCAGCGAGAAGTCGGCATGCTGCAGCAGGGCCTTGGCCCGCGCGAATACGCGGCCGGCGTGCGTGCCGACCGGCTCGCTCGCGCCGGCCTGCAGCGCGAACCACTTGTCGATCACCAGCGCCTCGCCCTTGAACAGCGCATGGAAGCGCTCCAGCGCCGGCACCGCCAGCTCGGCGTGGGCGTTCACCAGAGCCGACAGCGCACCGAAGCGGTCGGTCATGTTGCCAGCGTCCTTGAAGCGCTGGTAGGCCCGGCCGGGCCAGACGGTGTCGCCGCTGGTGGTGGCGTCGAGCACCAGCATCGCCAGCGCCAGGTTGGCCAGCGCGCGCTGGCCGGCGCTGTGTGCGTCGGGCGAGTAGCCACCCGCGGGCTGGTGGTGCTCGTAGGCCCAGACCCAGTCGTCGCGCAGCGCCTGCGCGAGCTGCAGGCGTGCGGCCTCGCGCACCGCATGCACACGCTGCGGGTCGATCTCCGCGCCCAGCCGCTCGCCCACATACGTCTCGGTCGGCAGCGTGAGCGCGAGCTCCTTGAAGGCGGCGTCGAGCGAGGGGTCGCGCAGCAGGCTGCGCATCGCCGCCACGAAGGGTTCGTCGAGCACCGGCGTGCCGTCGTCCGGCCGCTGGGCCGCCGCGAGCAGGCGGCGCAACGCGAGCTGCTGGCCGGCCTCCCAGCGGTTGAAGGCGTCGCCGTCGTGGGCCAGCAGCACCAGCAGCTGGGCGTCCGTCAGCGCGGCGTCCAGAACCACGGGCGACGAGAAGCCGCGCAGCAGCGAGGGCACGGGTTCGGACTCGACGCCGACGAAGGTGAAGGCGGCGCTCGGCTGGTCGAGCACCAGCACGCGGTCGGTGCCGCCCGCGGCCGGTTCGGACTCGAGCTGCAGCGGCAGCGCCCGGCCGTCGTCGGCGGCCACCAGGCCGATCGCGACCGGAATCACCCACGGCTGCTTGTCGGGCTGGCCCGGCGTGGGCAGGCCGCGCTGCGTGAGTTCGAGCGTGTAGCGGCGGGTTTCGGCGTCGTAGCGGCCGCGCGCGGCGAGCTGCGGCGTACCGGCCTGCGCGTACCAGCGCTTGAAGGCGTCCAGCCGCCCTGCCAGCGCGCTGCCGGGGTTGGCGTCGGCGATCGCCTGCGCGAAATCGTCGCAGGTCACGGCCTGGCCGTCGTGGCGCTCGAAGTAGCGCTTCATGCCGGCGGCGAAGCCCTCGCGACCGACCAGCGTGTGCATCATCCGCACCACCTCGGCGCCCTTCTCGTAGACGGTGGCGGTGTAGAAGTTGTCGATCGCCTGGTACTGGTCGGGCCGCACCGGGTGGGCCATCGGGCCGGCGTCCTCGGAGAACTGCACCTGGCGCAGCAGGCGCACGTCCTGGATGCGCTGCACGGCGCGGGCGCTGGCGGCGCCCGCCATGTCCATGCTGAACTCCTGGTCGCGGAAGACCGTGAGCCCTTCCTTCAGCGACAGCTGGAACCAGTCGCGGCAGGTCACGCGGTTGCCGGTCCAGTTGTGGAAGTACTCGTGGCCAACCACGCTCTCGACGTGCGCGAAATCGAAGTCGGTGGCGGTGGCGGCGCTGGCCAGCACGAACTTCGTGTTGAAGATGTTCAGGCCCTTGTTCTCCATCGCGCCCATGTTGAAGTCGCTGACCGCGACGATCATGAAGCGCTCCAGGTCGAGCGACAGGCCGAAGCGCGCCTCGTCCCAGGCCACCGAGGCGATCAGCGAGTTCATCGCGTGTTCGGTCTTGTCGAGGTCGCCGGCGCGCACATAGACCTGCAGCAGGTGGTCCTTGCCGGAACGGCTGCGGATCTTCTGCTCGCGCATCACCAGATCGGCCGCGACCAGCGCGAACAGGTAGCTCGGCTTCGGGAAGGGGTCGTGCCACTTCGCGCAGTGCTTGCCGCCGTCGAGTTCGGCCTGCTCCACGAGGTTGCCGTTCGACAGCAGCACCGGGTAGGCCTTGGCATCGGCCTTCAGCGTGACGGTGTAGACCGCCATCACGTCGGGCCGGTCGAGGAAGTAGGTGATGCGGCGGAAGCCCTGCGCCTCGCACTGCGTGAAGAACCCGCCGCCGGAGGTGTACAGGCCCGACAGCTGGGTGTTCTTCGCCGGTGCGCAGGTGTTGCGCAGCTCGAGCGTGAAGCGGCCGTCCGGCAGGCCGTCGAGCACCAGTTGCGCGCCTTCGACGCGGAAGGAGATGCTCTCGCCGTTGACCAGCACCCGCGTGAGGTTGATGTCCTCGCCGTCCAGGCGCAGCGGCTGCGTCGGCAGGTTGGGGTTGCGCTCGACCTCCATGCGGTTGATGACCAGTGTCTTCTGCGGGTCCAGGTCGAACGTGAGGTCGACGCTGCGGATCCAGTAGGCCGGGGCGCTGTAGTCCTCGCGGCGGACGAGGGGAGCGGTGCCTTCGCGCATGTGCGGTGTCTCCAGGGGAACTTCGTGGGGTCGAGCGGGATGCGGGCTCAGACGCCCTGCTTCAGGCTGGCCTCGATGAAGGCGTCCAGGTCGCCATCGAGCACCTTCTGCGTGTTGGAGATCTCGACGTTGGTGCGCAGGTCCTTGATGCGGCTGTTGTCCAGCACGTAGGAGCGGATCTGGTGGCCCCAGCCGACGTCGGTCTTGGTGTCTTCCAGCTTCTGCTGCTCTTCCTGGCGCTTGCGCATCTCGTGGTCGTAGAGGCGCGAGCGCAGCCGCTTCCAGGCCACGTCGCGGTTGCTGTGCTGGCTGCGGCCGTCCTGGCACTGCACGACGATGCCGGTCGGGATGTGCGTCAACCGCACCGCCGAGTCGGTCTTGTTGATGTGCTGGCCGCCCGCACCGCTGGCGCGGAAGGTGTCGGTCCGGACGTCGGCCGGGTTGATCTCGATCTCGATCGAGTCGTCGACCTCCGGGTAGACGAACAGGGAAGCGAAGCTGGTGTGGCGCCCGCCCGAGGAATCGAACGGGCTCTTGCGCACCAGGCGGTGCACGCCGGTCTCGGTGCGCAGGTGGCCGAAGGCGTAGTCGCCCTCGACCTTGATCGTCGCGCTCTTGATGCCGGCGGTGTCGCCCTCGGTCTCGTCCTCGATGGTGGCCTTGAAGCCCTTGCGTTCGCAGTACTTGAGGTACTGGCGCAGCAGCATGCTGGCCCAGTCGCAGGCCTCGGTGCCGCCGGCGCCGGCCTGGATGTCGATGAAGCAGTTGCTCGGGTCGGCGGGGTTGCTGAACATGCGGCGGAACTCGAGCTGCTCCACCTGCGCGGCCAGCCCCAGCGTCTCGGCCTCGATGGCGCGCAGGCCGTCCTCGTCGCCTTCTTCCTTGCTCATCTCGTAGAGCTCGGCGTTGTCGGCGAGGTTGCGCTCCAGCGATGCGATGGTGTCGACCACCGTCTCGAGCGACTTCTTCTCCCGGCCCAGGGCCTGGGCGTTCTTCGGGTCGTTCCAGACCGTCGGATCCTCGAGCGCGGCGTTGACCTCGCTCAGGCGGCGTGACTTTTCATCGTAGTCAAAGATACCCCCGGAGCTGGGCCGTGCGTTCGCGCAGGTCAGCCAGTTGGTTGCCGAGGGCGTTGATGTGTTCGATGTCCATGGGGTTTCCTTCGTGTTCGGGGCGCGGCGGTTGCGGGCCGCTGATCGATGGATTTTCTCATGCTGCCTCTTGGGCTCGGAGCGGGCGAGGATGAGGGCGGGCCCGGCTGCGCTTAGCGGGGGTACCCGATGCGCTTCGCCGGGCCCGCCCTCATCCTCGCGGGCACCATCGCGGTATGCGCTGTCGAGAAGCACGGGCGGTGCCTGCATGGCGGGGTGCGAGTGGGCGACAGCGCGCATCGGGTACCCCCGCTAAGCGACGGCGCCCACTCGCACCCCGCCATGCTCGCTCCAACACCCGCCACCCTGCATTGCAGGTCACGGCCTCGACAGGAAACGCTCGATGTGCGCCGACAACCGCTCCGGCTGATCGTGATGCAGCATGTGCCCGGCGTCCTCCAGCATCACCCGCTCGATCGACACCGTGGAGGCGATCGAGGCCAGGCGCTCCTCGAAATCGCTGCGCGGGTAGCTGGTGCCCCACCACTTGGCGACGTCGGTCTGCCGCCCCTCCACCCACAGCAGCGGCGCCGTGATGCGGGCCCAGCAGGCCAGCACCTCGTCGACGCGGTAGAGCAGCGGGTTGCTGCGCTTGTGCGCCGGGTCGCCCTGGATCTCCCAGCGTCCTGCCGTCGTCTGGCGTGCCCAGTGCGGCGCCAGCCAGGAGGCGCGTTCCGCGGTGAGCCGTGGATTGTTCTGGCGCAGTCGGCGAGCGACCTCGTCGAGGCTGGCGTAATCGCGCAGGCGCTGCGGCGCCTTCAGTTCGTCGAGCCATCTCGCGTAGCGACCGGGCGCCTGGGCCGGCACGCTGCGCGGCATGCCGAAGCCCTCGAGATTGATCAGTCGGCGGATGCGCGCGGGCCGCACGCCGGCGTAGAGCATCACGATGTTGCCGCCCATGCTGTGGCCCAGCAGGTCGACCGGCTGGTCGGGGGCGAAGTGATCGAGCAGCGCGTCCAGGTCGGCCAGGTAGTCGGCGAACCAGTAGCTGTCGGTGGCTGGCGGCGCCACGCTGCCGCCGAAACCGCGCCAATCGGGCGCGAGCACGAGGCGCGGCGTGGCGAGCGCATCGACCAGGAACTGGAACGACGCTCCGACGTCCATCCAGCCGTGCAGCAGCACCAGCGGCGGGCGGTCGGGGGCGACGAGCGAGGCATCGCCCCAGGCATGCACCTGGTAATGCAGGCCGCGAACCGGCACGCGGAGGACGCGGGACGGGCGCAGGCCGGGAGCGATCGACGAGGAGGACGAGGTCATGCGCGGAGGGTAGCGCGTGTCGCGCGCGGGCGCTGCGCACGGCCGGCCGCGGCGGCACGAGCGCCTATCATCCGGGCCGACGCGACTCCGCCCCCGCCATGCTGCCCCGTTCCAGCCGCCGCACGACCCTCTCGGTCATGATGATCGTCCGCGACGAGGCCGACCGGATCGAGGCCTGCCTGCAGTCGGTGGCCGGCTGGGCGAGCGAGATCGTCGTGCTCGACAGCGGCAGCACCGACGGCACGACCGACATCGTGCGCCGCTACACCGACAAGCTCTGGGTCACCGACTGGCCGGGCTACGGCCCGCAGCGCAACCGCGCGCTCGACCACTGCAGCGGCGAATGGGTGCTGTCGATCGATGCCGACGAGGTGGTCACGCCGGAACTGCGCGACGAGATCGACCGCGTGCTCGACGAGCCGGCGCGCGATTTCACGGTGCTGAAGATGCCGTGGAAGACCTACTTCTTCGGCCGCCCGCTGAAGCACGGCCGCTACACCTCGCCGCAGGCCAAGCTCTTCCTGCGCGAGGGTGTGCGCTACCGCGACCACCAGGTGCACGAGTCGCTGCTGATGCCGCGCCGCAAGGACCGTGTGCTGAAGGCGCCGCTGGAGCATTACTCGTGGCGCAGCTACCAGCACGTGCAGGAGAAGCACCTGAAGTACGGCTGCCTGCTCGCCGGGCAGAAGTTCGCCAAGGGCCACCGCGGCAACCTGGCTTATGCGGCGCTGCGCTTCGGGACCGACTTCCTGCAGCAGTACCTGCTGCGTGGCGGCTTCCTCGACGGCAGCCGGGGCTTCCTGATGGCCGTGATCCTGGGGCAGTACGCATTCCACAAGTACGCGGCGCTGTGGGCGCTGGAGGCGGATGCGGCAACGCCACCGAGCAGGCCGCCGCCGGCGCCATGACGGAGGCCCCGCCGCGCGTCGCGCTGCTGACGCCGACCTACCGCGCCGACCTGCAGCGCTTCGGCCTGCTGCGCGAGGCGCTCGAGGCCCTCGGCTGCGACTGGCCGCACCTCGCGGTGGTGCAGACCGAGGACCTGCCGCTGTTCCGCAATGCGCTGGGCGCCACCCGGGTCGAGTGGATCGCCTCGGCCGAGGTGCTGCCCGCCGAGGTCGAGGCCACGCGACGGCGCCTTTCGGGCTGGCCCGATGGCTACCGCAAGCTGCGCCGCAGCCTGGCCAAGCGCTTCGGCTGGTTTCCGGACGCGGCGAGCGATGGATGGCACGTGCAGCAGATCGTCAAGCTCGCCGTGCCGGCGATCGGGCCGCATACGGCCTATGTCGCGCTCGACTCCGACGTGCTGCCCACCGTGCCTCTGCGCGCCGAGCACTACCTGCACGACGACCGGGCGGCGTTGATGATCGAGTACCAGCCCACCTTCGCGCACTGGGCCGATGCCGCGGCGCGCATGCTGGCGCTGCCGGCCGAGACGGTGCGCCCGGTGAACTTCGTGGCCTGGCCGTTCGTGTTCCACCGCGACACCGCGCGCGGCCTGCACGCCTACCTGGCCCAGGTGCATGGCGGGCGCCCGTGGTGGCGCAGCCTGCTGGGCCAGCGGCCCGGCGAGCTGTCGGAGTTCACGCTCTACGGTGCGTATGCGCAGTTCATCGAGCGGGGCCGCCACCACTTCGAGAGTGCGGCGAACACCGCCACCCGCTTCGTGATCACGCAGCAGCAGCGCGACCAGGCGGCCGCGCTGGTCGAGGCGGCGTTCGACGATCCGGCGGCGCGCTTCGTGCTGCTGCAGGCCAGCCGTCGCTGGCCCGTCGAGCCGCTGGTGCCGCTGGTCCGGCAGCGGCTGCAGCAGGCCGCGACCCGACCGCCGCGCTAGCGACGGCGCGGCCGCAGCAGGCGGCCCAGCGTGTCATAGGTCGCGTTGATGCGCCAGGCCCCGGGCACCTGCCGCGCTGCCCGCCACAGCGCCAGCAGGCGGGTCGTCCGGGGGCGCGAGTGGTCGTCCTGCAGCGCACGCAGCGTCTTGCGCCACTGCAGCGCCGCGAGGGCGTCGCGGGTGTCCGCGTGCAGGGCCTGCAGGGCCGGGTCGTCGAGCAGGCGCGACAGCAGCGCCTGGTGCTCGTCACTGAAGCGCTCGGCGTCGGCGAGCGATTTGGAGGCGCCGTGCAGCCGGAACCACGCCAGCGTGCGATCGCTGTATTGCACGCGAGGAAAGCGCTGCGTGTAGCGGATCAGCAGATCGAGGTCGAAGCGGTAGTGCAGCGTGGCATCGATGCCGGTCTCGCGCAGCGCCGCGGTGCGGTACCAGATGCCCGGCTGGTGCCAGCGCGTGCGCGACTCGATCGGCAGGCGCACCAGGTCGCGTGCCGTCAGTGCGCGGCTGGTGCGCAGGCGGTCGAGCCGGTGCTCGCTGAAGTTCTGCGTGCAGCCGCCGAACAGGTCGGCGTCGCGCACGCGGGCCACCTCCCACAGCGCGCCGGGGGCCAGCAGGTCGTCCGAGTTGATCCAGTTGAACCACTCGCCATCGGCGCGCGCCAGGCCCTTGAGGAGGGCATCGACCTGGCCACGGTCGCGCTCCGACACCCAGCTGGTCAGCCACGGCGCGTAGTGCCGCAGGATGTCGACCGAGCCGTCGGTGCTGCCGCCGTCGATCACGTGGTAGTCGAGCGCCGGATAGCCCTGCTCCAGCACCGAGCGGATGGTGGATTCGAGGAAGGCGGCCTGGTTGTAGGAGGGTGTGACGACGGTGATGCGCGGCGGGTCCGCGGGGCGAGCGGCGGCCGACGGGACCGCGGCGCCGGGCCAGTGGGGCGGCAGCCGGGCAGGGGTCAGCCGCGCGGGCAGTTCGGGAGGGGTGTTCATGGTCTCGCAGCCTAGGCTCGCAGGCGCTGCTGGCGCCGCGCGAATTCGATGGATTCGAGCAGGGTCGACCCGCACAGGCTCCGGCGCTTCTGTCCGCTCTCGACGAGACGTTGCGCCGACGGGCGGACATACGGCGTCGCGAGGGCGGCGCGCATCCGGTCGGCCAGCGACGCCGCGTCGCCTGTTGGAAAGTAGCTGACCCCTTCCTCGGCAATCTCGAGGTTGACCGGGATGTCGGAGAGGATCGAACGCACGCCGAGCGCCACGGCGTCGTACACCGCACCGCCGCCGGGCCCGCCTTCGAAGCGCGTCGGCTGGATCACCGCGACCGCGTCCTTGAGCAGCGAGATCTGGTCGTCCTTGGGGATCAGCCCGAGTATCCGGACCCGCTCGCTGATGCCCAGTGATGCGAGCGACTGCAGCAGGCCCGGGAAGTACGCCGGATCGCGGTGATCCTCCGTCGATCCGGTGCAGACGAGCGTCAGTCCAGGGTGGTCCTTCGCCATCTCGGCGTAGGCACGGAATGCGGTCAGGTGGTCCTTGTGCTGCCAGAACTGGCTGCTGATGATGAAGTAGGCGCCGGCGATGCCATAGCGGGATCGCGTCGCGCTCGAATCGAGCGCGAACCAGTGGGCGGCCGGCGCCGCCCCGAACGGCAGGGGGAACACCCGCGCGGCATGTCCGGGGCAGTAGCGCTCGATGTCCGCGGCGACGTCCCGCGCGTTGACGATGACGCTCGGCGCACGGGACAGCGTGGACCTGAACCGTCGGTCGCGCGAGGCCGACTCGTCCGCCGTGAAGTACTGCGGAAGATGGCGGTGCTGGAAGTCGTAGATGTAGCCGACCCAGGGCACCCGCACCACCGGCTTGAGCGCCGAGTCGGCCGGCAGCAGGGCTTGCAGGCCGAGCCGTTGCGAGGCCCGCGCGATGGCGGCATGTCCGGCCTCGATGCGGTGCACCTGCACGTCCACGCCATGGCCGGAGAAAAGCCGCTCCAAGGGCTCGCCGGCGGGCGAGGGCGGCGCGGGCAGCGGGTGGCCCAGCCATTTGCGGCCGCTTCGCCACAGGGCGCCGGCCCAGCCGCGCTCGTGGAAGCGGCGCCGGGGCTCGGGCAGCAGCGCATGCAACTCCAGCGGTACACCGGTGGCCGCCAGGCTGGCCGTGACCAGCCTGAGAAAGTCCTGGCCGCCCGTCCACCGGACGAAGCCATGGCCGAGCAGACCCAGCTTCAGCATGGGTCACGCAGCCGTCGTGCGGCGACCGCGGCCGGCCTCATCGGCGCCGCCGGGCGGGAACGCCGACATAGACGCCGTCCTCCGCGTCGACCGACCGGACCAGGACCGAGCCGGCGCCCAGCGTGGTCCTGGACGCCACGCTCAGTTTCTCGAGCACCTGGCAACCTGTGCCGGCCAGGCAGCCGTCGCCCATCCTGACGTTGCCGGACACATTGCATCCGGGGTTGAACACGTTGCAGGAACCGATCACCGAGTCGTGGCCGATCGTGGTGTTGAGGTTGAAGACATTGAAATCACCGAGAACGACATCGCACTCCACTGCACTGCCGGCATGGAACAGGTTGCCCACGCCGCACTTCAGGTACTCGGGGCTGACCGTCATGCGGGGGTGGAACAGGTTCGGGAAGCGAAGATGCGTCAGGCTCGACAGCCGCGTCGCCAGCGCCTGGCGGATCCGTGGCGAGCCGATGCCGATCACGACATCCAGGTCGTGCCGGGCATCGAGCAGGAGCTCGTCCGTCCCGACGACCTGGCCGAACGGCATGGCGGTTCTCGCATCGGCCTCGCCTTCGCCGAGGAAGGCGATCTCCTGCCAGGGACCCGTCGCCTGCATCACGGCGTGCGCGAGCTGGGCGACCTCCTTCGCGTAGCCGCCGGTTCCGAGGATGTACAGACGCGAATTCATGCCGACCTGGAACAGAAGCTCGCGATCGTGTGGGCGATGTGGTCGATCTGCTCGCCGCTCAGGCCGGGCCAGCTCGGCAGGTTGATGCCGCGCCACGCCAGGTCTTCCGCCACCGGGTGCTTGCGGTAGCTGCGGGCGTACATCGGCATCGTGTGCACGGGATAGAACAGCGGGCGGGTCTCGATGCCCGCCTCGGCGAGGGCGTTGCGCAGCGGCTCGCGCGCCTCGGCGCGGTCGGCCAGGATCGACACCATCCAGTAGCTGTGCCGCGTGTCGGGCGCCTCGGCGTGCAGTTCGATCGGCAGGCCGGCAAGACGACGGGTGTACTGCAGGGCCAGATCCCGCTTGCGCGCGATGATCTCGTCGGCCCGCTCCAGTTGCGCGAGGCCGATGGCTGCGGCGATGTTCGTCATGCGGTAGTTGTAGCCGACCACGTCGTGCCAGTACTCGCGGTGCGCGGCCAGGCCCTGGCCCTTGAAGTGGCGCGCGCGTTCGTTCAGGGTCTTGTCGTTCGTGACCACCATGCCGCCCTCGCCGGTCGTGATGGTCTTGTTGCCGAAGAAGCTGAACGTGGCGATGTCGCCGAAGGTCCCGGCGTGCCGGCCGGCGTACGTCGACCCGAAGGCCTCCGCGCAGTCCTCCACGAGGAACAGGCGGTGCTCGCGCGCGATCGCGGCCAGCGCGGCCATGTCGCAGGTCTGACCGTAGAGATGGACCGCGAGGATCGCGCGCGTGCGCGGCGTGATGTGGCGCTGCACATCCTCCGGGTCCATCTGCCAGCTGCTGCGCAGCGAATCCACGAAGACGGGCGTGGCGCCGGTGTACGCGATGGCGTTGACCGGCGCGATGTAGGTGAGCGTGGGGACGATGACCTCGTCGCCCGGCCCGATGCCCAGCGCCAGCAGGGCCAGGTGCAGGGCGACCGTGCCGTTGCAGACGGAGGCGGCGTGCTCGACCCCGATGTACGCCGCGAAGGCCGACTCGAACTCCCCGACGAAGCGGCCGCGCGAGGAGATCCACGACGAGTCGATGCACTCGTTGACATAGGCTTTGACGTTCCCGCCGAGGTCGGGGCGGTAGACGGGAATCCGGTGCTGGTTCATCGGGAAGCTCCGAGGGGCGGGTGGCGCCGAGTCTGGACGGCGGGATTGTCGATCACCCGGCCACCGCCCCGACGCAGGCGCGGTACACGGCCAGGTTGCCCTCCACCATCGCATCCACCGAAAATTCGTCCAGCACCAGCTGCCGTCCCGCCGCACCATAGCGAGCCCGCAGCGCGGGGTTGCCGAGCAGGTTCGTCAGGTGCTGCGCCAGCGCCGCGGCGTCCCCGGGTTCGATCAACTCGCCGTTCAGGCCCGGCCGCACGATCTCCGGGATGCCGCCAGCGCGTCCGGCCACGATCGGCAGGCCGCAGGCCGCTGCCTGCAGCAGCGCAACACCCAGACCCTCCATCTCGGCCGGATGCACCATCACGTCGATGCACGGCAGCACGCGCTCCAGATCCCGTCGGAAGCCGGGGAACAGCACGCGCTCGCCGAGGCCGGCCTCGCGCACCAGTTGCTGGGTGGCCGGCAGTTCCGGACCCTGCCCGAACAGCAGCGTGCGGGTGCGCGGGTGCGCCGCCAGCACGGCCGGCAGCGCGGTCAGCAGCGTGCGGTGGCCCTTGCGCGGGATGAATTGCGCCGCCATCGCGAGCGTGCTCTCGTCGTCGGCCAGGCCGAACTCCGCGCGCAGCCAGGCGCGCTCGGCCGGTTCGGGGCGGTAGCGCCCGGTGTCGACCGCGCTGTGCACGCACACCACCTGGCCGGCCGACAGGCCTTCGCCCAGCAGCACCTGGCGGATGCCCTCGGAGATGGCGATCACGCGTGCGTAGAGGCGGTACTTGCGTTTCACCCACCAGCGCGGTTCGGGGTTGTCGACCCGGCGGCTCAGGACGGCCGGCACGCCTTCGCGGCGGGCCGCCAGGCCGCCCCACAGGTCGCTGCCGCGCCGGCTGTGCAGGTGCACGACGTCGGGGCGTTCCTCGCGGATCAGTGCCCGCAGGCGCCCGACCATGCCGAAGTCGGCGTCGCCCTTCATGGCGATCTCGTGCACCCGCAGCGCATGCGGGCGCGCCGCCTCGGCGATCGCACTGCCTTGCGGGCAGACCAGCACGGCCGGTTCGCCGCGGGCCTTCAGGCCTTGCAGCAGGAACACCACCTGCAACGCCCCGCCGTAGAGATGCCGGCCGGCCTCGACGTGCAGGCTCTTCATGCCACCGGCTCCAGCAGGCGCGAGGCTTCGGCGAACACGCGGTCGACCTCGAAGGCGCGCATGCAGTCGTAGCGGCCGTCGCAGGTCGGGTGGCGCTGGCAGGGCGAGCAATCGAGTTGCGCGTAGAGCACCACGCTGCGCGACGTCCTCGGGTCGCGGTAAGGGCAGGTCGATCCGAACAGCGCGACGGTCGGGACCTCGAGCGCGGTGCCCATGTGCGTGAGCCCGGTGTCGACACCGATCAGCAGCGTTGCGCCCTCGATCGCGGCCACCGTTTCGTCGAGTTTCAGGGCGCCGGCCAGATCGACCAGGCCGGGCACGCCGGACGCGATGCGGGCTGCGGCCACGCGGTCGGCGGGGCCGCCGAGCAGCACCGGTACCAGTCCGGCGTCTCGACAACGCCGCGCCAGGGCCTGCCAGCGGTCCTCGAACCAGTGCTTCTGCGGGCGCGTCGTGAAGGGGCACAGCGCCACGTAGCGCACGCCCGCAGGTACGCCGACCGCAGCCAGTCGCTCGTGGGCCCGCGCGCGCGGCGCGGCGCCGACCGCCAGGTCGAGCCGGAAGCTGCCGTCCGCGGCGCCGAGGTGCCGGGCGAGGTGGCGGTACTCGGCCCCGATGGGGCGTGGACCGGTATCGGGCGGCGGGACGACGCGCTCGGTGGCGAGGTGGTGGCTCTGTTCACGACCGATGAGGCTGAGGCGCCGCGGCGCGCCGCTGAGCCAGGACCAGAGGGCGCTCTTCAGCAGCCCCTGGGTGTCGAGCGCGAGGTCGAAGCGCTGCGCCCGCAGCGCGCGGCGAAACGCGCGAAAGCGGCGCCACAGCTCGGCGTAGCGGCGCGCGCGCCACAGCTGCTGCCACTCGGCGCGCGGCCATACGATCACTTCGTCGAGGCGCGGGTTGTGCGCCAGCAGCGGGGCCGCCGCCGGCTCGACCAGCCAGGCGATGCGGGCCTCGGGGTGCAGCGCGCGCAGTGCCGGGATCAGCCCCGAGGCCATCACCACATCACCGATCGCCGACAGCCGCACGATCAGGATGCGCTTCATGAGCCGGCGGCCTCTCCTGCCGCCGGCAGTCCGTCGTCGGCGAACTGCAGGCGGTGCAGGCGACTGTAGATGCCGCCGCGCGCCAGCAGCTCCGCGTGGCTTCCGACCTCGTGGATGCGGCCCTGGTCCAGCACCACGATGCGGTCGGCGTTGACGATGGTCGACAGCCGGTGCGCGATGATCACCGTGGTGCGGCCGCGCTTGAGGTTCTCGATCGCGGCCTGGACCGCGCGCTCGCTCTCGGTGTCGAGCGCCGAGGTGGCCTCGTCGAGCAGCAGCACCGGGGCGTCCTTCAGCAGGGCGCGCGCGATCGCGAGGCGCTGGCGCTGGCCGCCGGAGAGGCGCGCGCCGTTCTCGCCCACCGGCGTCTGCAGGCCCTGCGGCAGCGCGCGGATGAATTCCATCGCGTGGGCGGCCTCGGCCGCCGCCACGATCTCGTCCTCGCTCAGGTGGCGCTGCGCGCCGTAGGCGATGTTCGCCGCCACGGTGTCGTCGAACAGCACCGTGTGCTGCGTCACCAGCGCGAGGTTGGCGCGCAGGTCGGCCAGCCGGAGCTCGCGCAGGTCGATGCCGTCGAGGCGGATGCTGCCGGCGTCCGGCACATAGAAGCGCGGGATCAGCGCCATCAGCGTGGTCTTGCCGCTGCCGGAGGCGCCGACCAGCGCCACCGTCTCGCCCGGGCGGATCTCGAGGTCGATGCCGGCGAGGGCCTCGCGCTCGGCCTGCGGGTAGCGCAGGCGCACGCCCTCGAACTGCAGGCGGCCCTGCGCGCGCGCCAGCGTGCGCGTGCCGGCATCGGGTTCACCTGGCGTGTCAAGGATCTCGAAGATGCTCGCGGCGCCGGCCAGGCCGCGCTGCAACACCTCGTTGACATTGGACAGGCGCTTGAGCGGCGCCAGCAGCAGCGCCATCGCGCCGAAGAAGGAGACGAAGCCGCCGACCGTGATCTGGTTGTTCTGCGACTGCAGCGCCGCGTAGTAGATGATCGCGGCCAGCGCGAGCACGGCGATGCCCTGCACGATCGGGCCGTTGGCGGCCGCCGTGCTGACCACCTTCATCGTGTAGTGGCGCAGCTCGTGGGCCACGCGGGCGTAGCGTTCGGACTCGTAGGCGGCGCCGCCGAACACCTTGATCTCGCGGTGCGCGCCGATCGCCTCGTCCATCACGCGCGTCATCTCGCCCTGGGTGCGCTGCTGTCCGCGGCTCAGGCCGCGCAGGCGCCGGCTGACGGCGCGGATCACCCAGGCGATCAGCGGCAGCACCGTGAAGAACACCAGCGACAGACGCCAGTTCAGGTAGAGCATGTAGCCCAGCAGCCCGAGCACCGTGAGGCTGTCGCGCACGATGGTGATCAGTGCGGTGGTGATCAGCGGCGTGACCTGGGCCGCGTCGTAGGCCAGCTTCGAGAGGGTGGCGGCTCCGGCGTGGGCGTCGAAATAGCTGGTGGGCAGGCTGAGCAGCTTGTCGAAGGCGCGGGTGCGCAGGTCGACCAGCATCTTGTTGGCCACGCTGTGGAGCGCGACCGTCTGACTGAAGTCGGCCAGGCCCCGCACCAGGAACAGCAGCACGATCAGGAAGGGCATCGCGTGGATGGCCCAGGGGTCCTTGTTCACGAAGCTGCCGTCGAGCAGTTCCTTCAGCAGCGCGGGCAGCGCCGTCTCGGTGGCCGCGTAGGCGACCATGGCCAGGACACCGAGCGCGAAGATCCGCCAGTACGGGCGGACGAAGCCGAACAGGCGACGGTAGATGTTGGAATCGGAAGGAGTCACGGCGCGATGTCGAGGGCGGACCGATTGTCCACGTTTCGAGCCGATGCCCGGCCCGTGGCCGGGCCGGCGTCGTCCGCTCAGGCCGGCGCCTGGAAGCCGCCGCTGCGGTAGGTCAGGACCAGCGTGTCGCGATGGGCCGGCACCGCCGGGTCGGCGGGGTCCAGCGGCAGCAGCGGCGTGCTTTCGTGGATCACCTGCTGGTCGTCGAGCAGCAACACGGTCCACGGCTGCTCAAGGGTGAAGCGCACGCCCTGCGGGCCCGCCGCGTCGAACACCCGGGTCTCGCCGCCGCGCACGCCCTGCCGGCCGATGAACACCACCGCGACGAAGTCGACGCCATCGCGGTGGGCGCCTTCCGGCGTCGGGCGGCCGACGCCCCCTTCGGTGTCGATGCGGAAAGGATGGGCCTCGATGTACCAGCGGCCTCCCTGCGGCGCGCGCAGCTTGGCGAACAGCTCGCCGAGCGCGACGAGCAGGGCGCTCCACGAGGGCAGGTGGATCATTTCGTTCGACAGCGGCTCGAACCAGCGCTCCATGCCGCCGTGCAGCGCGTTGTAGGTGGTCGGTTGCCAGTGGGCGCGGTGCGGCACGGTCTCAAGCTGGCCGGGCTGCAGGGTCTGGATGAAGCAGCCGTGGCGGCGGTGCCGGTAGTGGCCGCCGTCCTTCAGGTGCAGGTCCGGAGCCAGTTCGTCCCAGTACGGCAGCATCGCGTCGAAGGCGTCGAGCGGCATGCCGGTCAGGGTCTCCAGCGCGGTCGGCGTCAGCACGCAGAAGCCTTGGGCACGCAGACGCTGCAGCGCGGTGGCGCGGCCGAGGGGCAGTTCGATGTCGACGTGCATGGCAGGAGGGAGGCGTAGAGACGTGGGTCCGGCAGGCTGGCGCCGCAATCTAGCATGCGGTGCGCACGCCTTCCTTCCCCAGGATCGTGTCGCGCGGCGCGATGCCGGCGCGCGTCAGGCAGACTCCCGGGCATGAGCCGCAGAGACCACGCCAGCGAGACGCCGGCCACCGCGCTGCTGAAGCGCGCGAAGCTGGCCTACACCGAGCACCTGTACGACTACGTGGAGCGTGGCGGCACGGCCGAGTCGGCGCGCCAGCTCGGCGTCGAGGAGCACCACGTCGTCAAGACGCTTGTGATGCAGGACGAGCAGGCCCGGCCGCTGATCGTGCTGATGCACGGCGATCGCCAGGTCAGCCTGAAGGCGCTGGCACGCGAGATCGGCTGCAAGCGGGTCGAGCCGTGTGCGCCCGAGGTCGCGCAGCGCCACAGCGGTTACCTGGTGGGCGGTACCTCGCCCTTCGGCACGCGCAAGCCCATGCCGGTCTACGTGGAGGCCGGCGTGCTGGAGCTGCCGAAGATCTACCTCAACGGCGGCCGGCGCGGCTACCTGGTCGGGCTGGATCCGCGGCGCGCGGCCGAACTGCTGGGGGCCGTGCCGGTGCGTTGCGCGGGCTGACGCCGTGGCCGGCGGCGGCAGAATACGTGCCATGGCGTCCTTCCTCCCCGTGCTTGCCGCGCTCGCGGCCTACCTGCTGGGCTCGCTGTCGTTCGCAGTCATCGTGAGCCGCGCCGTCGGTCTGTCCGATCCGCGCAGCTACGGTTCCGGCAACCCCGGCGCGACCAACGTGCTGCGCTCGGGCCACAAGGGCGCCGCGATCGCCACGCTGCTGCTCGATGCGCTGAAGGGTGCGTTGCCGGTGCTGCTGGTCGAGCACTACGGTGCGCCCTACGGCCTGGAGGAGGGCAGCGCGGCCCTCGTCGGCCTGTCCGCGTTCGTCGGCCACCTGTGGCCGGTGTTCTTCGGCTTCAAGGGCGGCAAGGGCGTCGCGACCGCGGCGGGCGCGCTGCTGGCGCTCAACCTCTGGCTCGGCCTGGCGACGCTGCTCACCTTCGTGATCATCGTCGCCTTCTTCCGCTACGTGTCGCTGGCGTCCATCGTCGCGGCGGCCTTCGCGCCCTTCTACCAGCTGCTGATCTGGGGCGCCGGGCCCGCAGCCCTGGCGATTGCGGTGATGAGCCTGCTGCTCGTCTGGCGCCACGGCGCGAACATCAGGAAATTGCTCGCCGGCACCGAGAGCCGGCTGGGACAGAAGACTTCACCTTCCAGAGGACACTCATGAGCATTCAACGTTTCGATGTCGGCACCCGCCTGTCGGAGATGGCCGTCCACCGCACCGGCGAGGGCGGCACCGTCTACCTCGCCGGCCAGGTGGCCGCCGACGCCAGCCAGGACATCCGTGGCCAGACCGCCCAGGTGCTGGCGGCCATCGACGCCTTGCTGGCCCGTGCCGGCACCGACAAGCGGCGGCTGCTGCGCGTGGAGATCTTCCTCCCCGATCTGGCCGATTTCCCGGCGCTGAACGAAGTCTGGGAAGCCTGGCTGCCGGCCGGCGAAGCGCCGCCGCGTGCCACTGTCCAGGCCATGCTGGCCAAGCCGGCGTGGAAGGTCGAGATGGTGGTCACGGCGGCGCTGTGAAGCGCGAGCGTCTCAAGGGAATCACCTGGCTGACCCTGGCCGTGCTGGCCCTGGTCGCCGGCGTGATGGCGCGGCCGGCCTGGCGGGCCTGGAAGGACTACCAAGATGTGGTTGCCACGGCCGAGGTGGTGGCGAAGGCGAAGGCCGGAGACATCTTCATGTACTCCGCCACGTATTGCGGCTACTGTGATGTCGCCAAGCGATGGTTGGCGCAGCAGAAGGTGCCCTATGAATCGTGCGAGATCGACCGCGATCCGGTGTGTGAGCAACGGTTCCGGGCGTTGCCGGCGCACGCGACACCAACGATGGTGGTGCGCGGTCAGGTCCAGACAGGCTTTCGGCCTGCACTCCTGGCCCAGGCCTTGCGCTGAGCCGTTCGCGACGCCCCCGGGTCAGAGGCCAATTGCCGCCGGGTCGCCGCGCCCTCGCCGCACCAGCACGGTCTCGTCGCCGCTGAGGTCGATCACCGTCGTCGGTTGCATCGGGCAGGCGCCGGCGTCGACGATGGCCTGCAACTGCTTCTCGAAGCGCTGCCGAATCTCGTGCGGGTCGTTGAGCGGCTCGGTCTCGTTCGGCGCGATCAGCGTGGTGGCGAGCAGCGGCTGACCCAGCAGTTCCAGCAGGGCCTGAGTGACCGCGTGTGCCGGTACGCGTAGCCCGATCGTGCGGCGCGACGGATGCGAGACGCGCCGCGGCACCTCCTTGGTCGCCTCGAGGATGAACGTGTAGGGCCCGGGGGTGCCGAGCTTGAGCAGCCGGTACTGGCGGTTGTCGACGCGTGCGTAGTTCGCCAGTTCGCTGAGGTCGCGGCACAGCAGCGTCAGGTGGTGCTTGTCGTCGACGCCGCGGATGCGGCGCAGCGACTCGGCGGCGGCCTTGTCGTCCAGGTGGCACACCAGCGCGTAGCTGGAGTCGGTGGGGATCGCGGCGATGCCGCCGCCGTGCAGGATCTGCACCGCCTGCTTCAGCAGGCGCGGCTGCGGGTTGTCGGGATGGACCTCGAAGTACTGCGACATGGTGGGCTCAGCCGGCGTGTCCGGCTGCCGCGCGGTCGGTGCTCACGGCCGCTGCACCCGATCGGCGATCGCTTCCCACACGGGCGTCAGTCGACCCGGCAGCCACGGCAGTGCGCCGAGGTCGGTGCGGCTTTCCTCCGGGGCATGGAAATCGCTGCCACGCGAGGCCAGCAGGTCGAACTCCACTGCCATGTCGGCGTACTTCTCGTACTCCGCGGTGGTGTGGCTGCCCGTCACCACCTCCACGCCGCGCCCGCCGTGGGCCACGAACTCGCTGAACAGCGCGTACTCTTCCGTGGGGGTGAACTTGTAGCGACCCGGGTGGGCAATGACCGCGGCGCCGCCGGCCTGCGTGATCCAGCGCACCGCGTCGCCCAGCGCCGCCCAGCGGTGCGGCACATAGCCCGGCTTGCCCTCGGTGAGGTACTTGCGGAACACGCTGTTGGTGTCGGGGCACACACCGGCATCGACCAGGTGGCGAGCGAAGTGCGTGCGCGAGATCAGTTCGGGGTTTCCCACGTACTGCAGCGCGCCTTCGTAGGCGCCGGTGATGCCGGCCTGCGCGAGCGATGCCGCCATCTCGCGCGCACGTGCCTCGCGGCCGCCGCGGGTGGCCGCCAGCCCGGCGGCCAGCGCGGCATCGTCGGCCTCGAAGCCGAGCCCGACGATGTGCACCGTCACACCGGCGAAGCTGACCGAGATCTCGGTGCCGGTCAGGTAGGGCAGCCCCAGCGCGAGGGCGGCGTCGCGGGCGCGCCGCTGGCCGCCCACCTCGTCGTGATCGGTCAGGGCCCACAGTTCCACGCCGTTCGTCTGCGCGCGCGCGGCCAGTGCTTCCGGCTCGAGCGTGCCGTCCGACACGTTCGAGTGGCAGTGCAGATCGGCGTTGAGGAGGGCGAGGCTCACACGGTGATTGTAGGAAGCCGGTCCCGGCGACAGGGGCGGCGGGCTACTCGCGGCGGGCGCGCGCCGGGCTCAGGCGGGCCGCAGCGAGGGAGGCTTGCGGCGCACCCGCACGCGAAAGCCCGGGGCGTCGTCGCGCGGCCCCCAGTCGACCGCCAGTCCGTGCAGTTCGGCGATCCGCCGCACGATCGACAGGCCCAGTCCGCTGCCCGGAGTCTCCTCGCCCGGGGGCCGGAAGAACCGGTCGCCCAGTCTCGAAAGGTGTTCTGGCGGCACGCCAGGTCCCTCGTCGAGCACCTCGATGCCATCGGCAGACAGCCGCAGCGTCACGTGGCCGTTCGGCGGGGTGTGGCGCAGCGCGTTCTCGATCAGGTTGCGGAGCATCGACGCGAGCAGGCTCGCGTCGCCGTTCAAAGGCAGGGGAGCGGCTGCGCCCGCGGGCCACTCGCAGGCCAGTTCGACCCGCTCCCGATCGGCGAGCGGAAGCACCTCGTTGATGACCTGCTCCACGACATCGGACCAGACGATCGGCGTGCCGGCGGCGTGACTCTGGACGTGATCGAGCCGCGCCATCGCGAGCATCTGGGTCACGAGCCGGCTCAAGCGCGCCAGGCCGCGGCCGATCTTGTCCTGGCTGGCGTCGGCCTCGGCCGGCGCGCCGACCGACAGCCGGGCCGCGTCCCATTGCGCCTGCAGCGCGGCCAGCGGGGTGCGCAGCTCGTGGGCGGCATCGGCGGTGAAGCGGCGTTCGCGGTCGAGCATGTCGGCGATGCGCTCCAGCATGGTGTTCATCGCCCGCACCAGCGGCTGCAGATCGCTCGGCATGTCGTTCACCGGCAGCGGCTGCAGGTCGTCCGCGGCGCGCCGGTCGATCTCGCCGGTGAGCGTGCGCACCGGCTTCAGGGCCTGCCGCACCGCCGCAGCCATCACCAGCAGCAGGACGGGCAGGGTGAGCGCCCAGGGCAGCAGCTGACCCGCGATCAGGTCCCAGACGAGCTCATCGCGCTCGCTCATGATCTGGCCGACGGCGACCAGCCACGCACCCGTCGACGCCTGCAGGTAGTAGACGCGCCACAGCTCCCCGCCCAGCGTCATGTCGTGGAAGCCCGACGCATCCGGTTGGCGCGGCAGCAGAACGCCTTCGCGGTCCACCAGCAACAGCCGCCCGTCGCGGTTCCAGACCGCGGTGGCCATGTCCTCGAGTTCGGCATCGCCCAGTGCGGCCTGTGCGGCCGTTCCGGCGGGCGGCAGGTCGATCACGTCGATGTCCGCCAGGGGCAGCGTCGACTGCATCTGGCGCGCCAGGCGGATCAGCTGCGTGTCGAACAGCTCGTTGATCTCATGGCGGGCGCGGTCGAGGCTGAACAACAGCCCGCCGGTCCACACCAGCGGTGCGCTGAGCAACAGCAGCAGCATCATGCGGCGCTGCAGCGTCATGCCAGGTCCTCTGCCGGGCCGAGAGCGTAGCCCATGCCCCGTACCGTGCGCACCAGCTTTGGATCGATCTTGCGGCGCAGGTGGTGGATGTGGACTTCGAGCGCGTTGCTCTCGATCTCCTGTTCGAAGGAATACAGCTTCTCGGTGATCAGCGACTTGGGCAGCACGCGCTGCGGGTTCGCCAGCAGCAGTTCGAGCAGCGCGCATTCGCGCGCCGTCAGCACGACCGGCTTGCCGCGCCAGAGCACGGCCTTGGCCGCCGGCTGGTAGCTCAGCGCGCCGTGCTGCCACAGGGGCTGTGGTCGGCCCTGGCTGCGCCGCAGCACCGCCCGCAGCCGCGCGGCCAGTTCGGTGGTCTCGATCGGCTTGATGAGGTAGTCGTCGGCGCCGGTGTCGAGCCCGGCGATGCGGTGGTCGATGCCGTCGCGGGCGGTCAGCACCAGCACCGGCGTCGACTGGAGGGGACCCGGGCCGCGCCAGCGCGCCAGCCAGGCGAGGCCGTCGCGGCCCGGCAGGCCGAGATCGAGCACGATGGCGTCGTAGGGGGTGTGGGACAGCGCGGCATCGGCCTGGGCGCCGTCGGTGAACCAGTCGACGGCGAAGCCCAGGGAGCGCAGGCCGGCGGCCAGGCCATCGCCGAGCAGGCGGTCGTCTTCGACAATCAGGATGCGCATGCCGCGTTCATACCACGGCGGCGGCCGCGCGACCTCAGGGCTCGATGCGCCAGATCCGGCCGTCGCTGCCGTCGTCGCTCAGCACGTAGAGCAGGCCGTCCGGGCCCTGGCGCACGTCGCGCACGCGCAGGTCGAGCTCGTGGCGGTGCTCGCGCACGACCCGCGTGCCATCGAGCTCGAGCCGCGCCAGCCCGCGCACCTTCAGCGCGCCGACCAGCAGCTGCCCGCGCCAGGCCGGATAGCGGTCGCCGCCGACGAAGGCCATGCCGCTGGGCGCGATCGACGGCACCCAGGTGGTCAGCGCCGGCACCACATCAGCGCGCGCGACGCCGTCGCCGATCTTCCAGCCGGTGCCGTACTCGCGTCCTTGCGTGATGACAGGCCAGCCATGGTTGGCGCCGCGTGTGGCGATGTTGAGTTCGTCACCGCCCTGCGGGCCGTGCTCGTGCACCCACAGCGCGCCGCTCGCCGGGTGCAGCGCGGCGCCCTGCAGATTGCGATGGCCGTAGCTCCAGATCTCGGGCAGGGCGCCGGGCCGTTTCGCGAAGGGGTTGTCGTCCGGAACACCGCCGTCGTCGGTGATGCGCACCACCTTGCCATGGTGGGTGTCGAGGGTCTGGGCGTCGTCGCGCCGGCCGTAGCGGTCGCCCAGCGTGATGAACAGCGTGCCGTCGGGCGCGAACACCAGCCGGGAACCGAAATGCGCGTTCGAATCGACCTTCGGGGCCTGCCGGAACACCACCTGCACGTCCTTCACCGCCAGCGCCGCGAGATCGAGGCGGCCGCGTGCGACGGCCGTGCTGTTGCCGCTCTGGCCCGCCGGCGCGGGCTCGGCATAGCTCCAGTAGACCCACTGGTTGCGTTCGAAGCCGGGGTGCAGCGCCACGTCGAGCAGGCCGCCCTGGCCACGCGCCACCACCGGCGGCAGCCCCTGGATCGGCGCCGACAGCCGGCCGTCGCGCTCGACCACGCGCAGCCGGCCGGGGCGCTCGGTGACGAGCAGGCGTCCCTGCGCCGCGAAGCCGGGCAGGAAGGCGATGGACCAGGGGTTCTGCAGACCGCCGGCCAGCGGCGTCAGGCGCAGGGCCTGCGCCGAGACGGTAGAACCGAGGAGGACGAGGGCGAGCGCGAGGAGCAGCTTGGGCATGGCGGCGGGTCGGTCAGCGGGCGGCGAGGGCCGGATCTGCCACCCTACCCCAGCCCGGCCACCGACCGCTGCACGGGGCTGTTGCGCGATGCACTGCCGTCCGCGGGTCAAGGCCGGTCGACGCGGATCAGCTTGCCGCTGTCGGTCAGCAGGTAGAGCCAGCCGTCCGGGCCCTGGCGCACCAGCCGTACGCGCTCGCCCGACAGGCCGCTGATCGACAGCAGTTCGCGCGACGCCACCGCATTGCCGTTCAAGACCACGCGCCACACCCCCTGATCCGTCCCCAGCGCACCGAGCAACGCGTTGCCCTGCCATTCCGGGAAGCCGCTGCCGGTGTAGAACATCAGGCTGGACGGGGCGATCGACGTCGGTCCCCAGTAGGTGGCGGGTTCCCGGTAGTCTGGCGCATGCGTGCCGCCCCCGATGCGGCAGGCACTGTTGTTGCTGCCGGAGTACGACGCGCCGTACACGCAGCCGTAGCTGACCAGCGGCCACCCGTAGTTGCCGCCGGACACGACGCGGTTCAGTTCGTCGCCGCCTTGCGGTCCGTGCTCGGTGACCCACAGATCGCCGGTGGTCGGGTGGACGGCCGCGCCCTGGGGATTGCGGTGGCCGTAGCTCCAGACCAGGCCTGCCGCGGCGCCGCTGCCGATGCCGGGGTTGCCGGCGGCTGGCGACCCGTCACGCTGGATGCGCACCACTTTGCCGCGGGTCGTGCCGAGATCCTGCGCGAACAGGGCGCCGCGCGTGGCGGTCAGGTTGGCCGAGTCGTAGGTCTGGCGCTCGCCGAGCGTGATGAACAGTGTCTTGTCGCTGCGGAAGGCGAGTCGCGCGCCGAAGTGGTTGGTGGCGGTGACCTTCGGGCTCTGTCGGAAGATGACCGCGAGGTTTTGCAGCGCATTGCCCACGAGTTGCGCCCGTGCCACGGCCGTGCCCGCGGGATTCGAGCCGCTGCCGGAGCCGGCTTCCGAATAGCTGAAGTAGACCCAGGGCGTGGTGGCGAAGTCGGGATCGAGCACGACATCCAGCAGCCCGCCCTGGCCGCCGGTGGCGACCGACGGCACGCCGCTCACGGAGACCTTGCTGCCGCCGCCGGCACTGACGATCACCATGCCGCCGCTCTTCTGGGTGATCAGCATGCGGCCGTCCGGCAGGAAGGCCAGGCCCCAGGGCGACGACAGGCTGCTGTTGATCGTGGTGGCGCGTGGTGGCGTCGACGGTGCGGCGGGGGGCGATCCCGCGGGCGGAGCGGGTGTCGTGGTCGGCGGCGCCGGAGCGTCATCGCCGCCCCCACCGCCACCGCAGGCAGAGACCAGGCACAGGGCCGCTGCGGCCCACAGCCTGTGCAGCGGAGCCGGCGCCCGGCTCACGGGGGCGGACGGGCACGCCGTGACAGGAGAAGTCGCTTCGTTGCGCTGGCGGGTGTTCATGGCGGTCTCCTCGCGGGCAAAAGGCCCGGTGTGGTATCGAGGCCGGAAACGATCATGACACTTCGAGCAGGCGAGGTATTGCAGGATGTTGCCGCGGCACCGTGTCGGACAAGTGCTGGCTGACATCGCGCTTTCAGCGCGATCCGCAAGGGCCTCAGAGCGCTGCCTCGACCACCATCTGCACGCGCTGCCGCCCGTTGAACTCGTCCAGCCGCAGCTGGTAGGCCAGCGTCACCTGCTCGGCCAGCGGCTCGGCGTGGCCGAACCAGATGGCGTCACGCAGCATGCCGCCGTGGCGTACCGAGAGTTTCAGGTGTTTCTCGCCCACCAGCCGCTGCGAGACCACCTCGACGCGGTCGCTGAACACCGGCGGTTCGAAGGCCTGGCCCCACACCTGGGCCTCGAGCGCCCGCACGGTGTCGGCGTTGAAGTGCTCGGCGCCCAGCGAGCCGTCGGTGCGCAGCGTGCGCTGCAGCGCCGCGGCGTCCAGCCATTCGCCGGCCACCTGGACCAGCGCGCGCTCGAAGAGGGCGAAGTCGGCCTCGGCCAGCGTGGCGCCGGCCGCCATCGCGTGGCCGCCGAAGCGGCGCAGCAGTCCGGGGTGGCGCTTGCTGACGAGGTCGAGCGCATCGCGCAGGTGGAAGCCGGGGATCGAGCGGCCGGAGCCCTTCAGCTGCCCGTCCTGGCCGCGCGCGAACACGAAGGTCGGGCGGTGGCTGCGGTCCTTCAGGCGCGAGGCAACGATGCCGACCACGCCCTCGTGGAAACCGGGGTCGTAGATCGCCAGCGCGGGCGGCGGGTCGCCGGCCCCGGCCATGTGATCGTCGCGTGCGACCAGCGCCTCGAGCATCGCTTCGGCCTGCTCGCGCATGCCGCTCTCGACCTCGCGGCGCTCGCGGTTGATCGCGTCGAGCTGCTGCGCCAGCGCGGTGGCGCGGGCGGCGTCGTCGGTCAGCAGGCATTCGATGCCCAGCGTCATGTTCTCCATGCGGCCGGCCGCGTTGAGGCGCGGCCCGAGCGCGAAGCCGAAGTCGAACCCGCTGGCGCGGGCCGGGTCGCGGGCCGCTGCGTCGAACAGCGCGCGCACGCCCGGCTGCATTCGCCCGCTGCGGATGCGCCGCAGCCCCTGCGCCACGAGGCGGCGGTTGTTCGCGTCGAGCTTCACCACGTCGGCCACGGTGCCCAGCGCCACCAGGTCCAGCAGCGCGTCGAGCCGGGGTTGCGCGGCGGCGTCGAACGTGCCGCGCGAGCGAAGTTCGCTGCGCAGCGCCAGCAGCACGTAGAACATCACGCCGACGCCAGCCAGCGCCTTGCTCTCGAACGGGCAGCCGGGCTGGTTGGGGTTGACGATCACGTCGGCCGCCGGCAGCACGACGCGGCCGTCCTGGAGCGCCGGCAGGTGGTGGTCGGTCACCAGCACCTGCAGGCCGCGGGCCTTGGCGTGCGCCACGCCGTCGAGGCTGGCGATGCCGTTGTCCACCGTCACCAGCACCTCTGGCGCCGGGCCTCCGAACACGCCGAAGGCCAGGTCGACGATCGCCGGCGTGAGCCCGTAGCCATGCACCTGTCGGTCGGGTACCACGTAGCCCAGGGTCTCGGGCGCGGCGCCGAGCAGGCGCAGCCCGCGCAGGGCCACCGCACAGGCGGTCGCGCCGTCGCAGTCGTAGTCGGCGACGACGACGATGCGCCGGCGCTGCTGCGTCGCATCGGCCAGCAGGCGGGCCGCATCGGCCGCTCCCTGCAGCGCATTGGGCGGAAGCAGCAGGGCGAGCGAATCGTCGAGCTGCTCGGCCGCGGTGATGCCGCGCGCCGCGAACAGCCGTGCGAGCAGCGGTGACACGCCGGCCTGTTCGAGCGACCAGGCGGTGCGGGGCGGGACGTCGCGGACGGTGATCTGCATGGGCGGGCGCGTCGCGGTCCGTTCAGAGCGCGGCCATCAGGCGGGCCGCCTGGGATTGCTGGAAGCGACTGCGCAGTGCGGCCAGGACGCCGCGCGGCTGCAGCACGAAGTCCTGCGCATGCCGTTCGCCGCACAGGCTGAGCCGCAGCGCCTCGCCACGGCGGGCGCGCGCCAGCGCCTCGCGCAGCGGGCCAGCGTCCAGCGCGCGCCAGGCCTCGGACCAGGCGGCCCAGTCCTCGCGCAGCGCCGGCGCGCGCAGCGCGTCCAGCACCTGCAGGGCCTCGCCGCGGTCCGGCTGGTGGGGGCCGCAGCCGCTGAGCCAGAAGCTGTTCAGCGGGTCCCGACCGGACGCTTCGCGGGCGTCGTTCAGCGCGTGCGTGTAGAGCAGCATCTGCACTTCGTTCTGCAGCCGCTTCACGAAACGCGCGGCCGGGTGCTCGGGCATCCACAGATCGGGGTTGCGGCCGATCACGCGGTCGAGCGACGCGGTCGGCAGGTCGGCCAGGGTCTCGTGCGCGACGTACCAGCGCGTCGGCGCGCCCCAGGCGCACAGCCAGCCTTCGCTCTCGAACAGTGGTCGCACGGCATCGAAGGCGGCGCGCGACTCGGCCGCGTCGAGCGCCAGCGACTCGGGGTCGTCCATCGTCAGGTGCTCGCGGCCGATCTGCCAGTGCACCGGGCTCAGCAGGCCCCAGGCCAGGTCGCCGGTGTCCAGGCCGTCGGCGGCGGCGGCGCGAGCCGCCCAGGGCAGGGCGCCGTCGGCCCCCCGCCAGCCCAGCGCGCGGGCGAGCACCCGCTCGTGTGGTGGCGAGAGCTGGTACTCGTCGCCTTCGTTCAGGGGGTCGGCCGTGAGCCGGCCCAGCAGCGCGTCGAGCGCCGGCAGCGCGAGCTCGCCCAACGCGTGCCGGCCGGCCTCGGACAGCGGGGCGGCGAAGGGGATCACGAGGTGCATGGCGGGATTATCCGGGCCGGTCCCCGGGCGGCTCAGCGGCGCTGCATCTCGACGCGCCGCACCCGCCAGCCGGCCCGCTCCAGCAGCGCCAGCACGCCCTGCTCACCGTGCAGGTGCAGGGCGCCGATCGCGACGAAGGCGCCGCCGCGCTCCAGCCGGGGCTGCATGCGCTCGACCATGCGGGCGCTGCGGCGGACCAGGATCTGCTCGAACAGGTCGCCGAAGGCGGGGCGCAGCGAGGGTTCGTCCTGCAGTGCGAGTTCCTCGTTCTGCAGCATGCCGTCGAGGTCTTCCTCGAGATAGCGCGCCAGCAGCGTGTCGATGGCGGCGACGGCTTCGTCGTGGCGCCGCGCCTGCACATCCAGCAGCGCCAGCATGTGCCCGGTCTGCACGGCCGCGATCGAGGCGATCTGTTCCCGCGCCGTCTCGAGCGGCACGACCGGGAGCCCGCGCTGCCGAGCGATGCGCTGCAGCGCGGCGTCGGCGATCTCGCCCTGCGGCCGCGGCGGCTGCGACAGCGTCAGGTAGGCGGCCCAGGGCGTCAGGCGCTCGGTGGTGGCGGACGGCAGGCCATAGCGCTCCGAGAGCCGAGACGCCACGCGTTCGAAGCGCTCGGGCCCGGCGAGCGTGCGCAGGCTGCGACCCGGCGGCAGCCGGGCGGCCGCCTCGAACGCGCTACGGCTGTCGGCGTCGTCGAGCATCTCCACCACCAGGGCGCGCGACGCGGCCAGGGCCTCGTCCACCTGCGGGCCGAAGGCCTTGGCGCGGGCGTCGTCGAGGTGGATGGTGCCGTAGACGTGACTCGCCGGCCGACCGTCGCGCTCGATGCGCCACAGCAGGCCGCGGTCGAACGGTGCGGCGACTGCGGCGCCGACAGCGAGCACCAGCAGGGCCACCAGTGCAGCGGCGAGACGGTGCAGCGGCATGTCGAGACTCCTTCGTCTTTGCGGGTGCGAGGGCGGCCAGCCTAACGCGCCGCAGCGATCCCTACCGCCGCGAGGCCGGATCGCCTCGGGTAGCATCCCGCTGCTCATGCACTGGCCCTACGAACTCACCATCGGCTGGCGCTACACCCGCGCCGGCCGCGGCGGGCGGCGCAACGGCTTCATCTCCTTCATCTCGGGCGTGTCGATGCTCGGCATCGCGCTCGGGGTGGCGGCATTGATCATCGTGCTGTCGGTGATGAACGGCTTCCAGAAGGAAGTGCGCGACCGCATGCTGAGCGTCATCGCGCACGTGGAGATCTTCGAGGCCGGTGGCAATGCGCTGCCCGACTGGCGCGCCACCGCCGCGGCGGCACGCGGCAATCCCGAGGTGCTGGGTGCGGCGCCCTTCATCGCCACCCAGGCGCTGATCGCACGCGGCGAGGACATGCGCGGCGCCGTCGTGCGCGGCATCGATCCGGCCGAGGAAGCGAACGTGACGCCGCTGGCGGCGCAATCCCGCGACGGCGCCTTCGCCGGCCTGAAGCCGGGCGCCTGGGGCATCGTGCTGGGCGGCGAGCTGGCGCGCACGCTGGGCGTGAAGGTGGGCGACCCGGTGACGCTGGTCACGCCCAACGGCCAGGTCACGCCGGCCGGCGTGGTGCCGCGGCTCAAGCAGATGACGGTGGTGGGCACCTTCAACGCCGGCCACTACGAGTACGACAGCGGACTGGCGCTGATGCACATCGACGACGCCGCGCGGCTGTTCCGCGTGGACGGGCCCACCGGCGTGCAGCTCAGGCTGCGCGACCAGCAGCAGGCGCGGCGCGTCGGCTTCGAGCTGGCCGAGCGGCTCGGCCCCACGGTCAGCGTGCGCGACTGGACCCGTACCAACCGCAACTGGTTCGACGCCGTGCAGCTCGAGAAGCGCATGATGTTCATCATCCTCACGCTGATCGTCGCGGTGGCGGCCTTCAACCTGGTCAGCACGCTGGTGATGACGGTGACCGACAAGCAGGCCGACATCGCGATCCTGCGCACACTGGGCGCCAGCCCGCGCTCGATCATGGGGATCTTCATGGTGCAGGGCGCGGCCTCGGGCGTGATCGGCACCTGCTCGGGACTGGCGCTGGGGCTGCTGGTGTCGCTCAACATCGACGTGATCGTGCCTGCGCTGGAGCGCCTGTTCAACGCGAGCTTCCTGCCCGGCAGCATCTACCTGATCAGCCGCATGCCGAGCGATCCGCAGTCGGCCGACATCGTGCCGATCGGCCTGGTGTCGCTGCTGCTCGCCTTCGTCGCGACGATCTACCCCAGCTGGCGCGCGAGCCGCGTGCAGCCGGCCCAGGCCCTGCGCTATGAATGAGCCGATGGCAGCGGCCGGCGCCGCGGACGTGCTGCAGGCGCGCGGCCTGCACAAGCGCTTCACCGAGGGCGGTCTCGACGTGGCAGTGCTGCGCGGCGTGGATCTGCAGGTGGCGCGCGGCGAGACGCTCGCGGTGGTGGGGGCGTCTGGCTCGGGCAAGAGCACGCTGCTGCACCTGCTCGGCGGGCTCGACACGCCCAGCACCGGCAGCGTGCAGTTGATGGGCCGCGACTTCGCCGCGATGGATGCAGCGGCCCAAGGCGCCTGGCGCAACCGGCACCTCGGCTTCATCTACCAGTTCCACCACCTGCTGCCTGAGTTCAGCGCGCTCGACAACGTGGCCATGCCGCTGCTGATCCGGCGCCTGCCGCGCGACGCGGCGCATGCCGAGGCGCGCGACATGCTCGCGGCCGTGGGGCTGGCGGCGCGCACCGCGCACCGGCCGTCCGAGCTGTCGGGCGGCGAGCGCCAGCGCGTGGCGGTGGCCCGGGCGCTGGTCACGCGGCCGGCCTGCGTGCTGGCCGACGAGCCCACCGGCAACCTCGACCGCGCCACCGCCGACGGCGTGTTCGCGCTGATGCTCGACCTGGCACAGGCCCAGGGCACCGCCTACGTGATGGTGACGCACGACGACGCGCTGGCGGCACGCTGCCACCGGCGCGTGCGGCTCGATCGCGGCACGCTGGAGGCCTGAGCTCACAGGCTGTTGCACAGTGGCCGGCCGACGCCGGCCCGGGCGTGCACTGGTACCGCCCGCGCCGGATCAGCTCGATTGAACCCGGATGCGGATCGCGCTACCCTTCCAGCCCTGCTGCTGCAGCGCGGCCTCGAAACGGGGCAGCAACTGCCGCAACTTGGCCGCCACGGCCGTGTTGCCCGCAAGCAGCGCCCAGCCTTGTTCGTCCACCGGGCCCGGCCTCACCTGAGCGGCCAGCGCAGCGGGCAGCAGCGGGCGGATCACGTCGAAACGCGCGTTCGATTCGCGCAGCAGCGCCTGCAGCCGCACGAGCGGCTCCGACTGCGCCAGCGCATCGCCGATCGGCAGCGCGACGGGCAGGCTGGAGTTGGGATGCAGGGCCATGGGATGAAGGAGACCGTATGCAGATCATAGTGACCCATGGCCGCTACGCGCGCACCCGCGTGCTCGACCTGCCGGCCTGGAAGCTCGCGATCGTGGGGACCTTCCTCGTGGGGTTGCTGCTGGCGCTGTCGGGCGCGATCTACCACTTCGTGTTCCTGAAGGCCGCGCGCGAGGGTTGGCCGGTGGTCAGCCAGGTGGTCAAGCTGGTGGTGCGCGACGAGATCGCGCAGCGCGACCGCTTCATGCGCGAGAACCTCGACGCCATGGCCTCCAAGGTCGGCGAGATGCAGGCCAAGCTGATGAAGCTAGAGACGATGGGTGAGCGCGTCTCGGGGCTGGCCGGCCTGAAGCCCGAGGATTTCCGCGGCCTCGACCGTCCGGCGCCGCCGGTTCCCGCCCGCGCGGCCCTCGGCGGCGGGCGGGGCGGGCCCTATGTGCCGGTCGATTCGCCGTCGTTGGCGCAGCTGAACCAGGCGATCGCCGCGCTGGATGAAGGGGCCGACCGCCACAGCGACGTGTTCACGCTGGTCGAGTCGCGCCTGCTCGAGACGCGACTGCGGGCGCTGATGGTGCCGAGCTCGGCCCCGGTCGATGGGCCGGTGGGCTCGGGCTTCGGCTTCCGGACCGATCCCTTCACCGGCCGCGGCGCGCTCCACACCGGCCTGGATTTCCCGGCCGAGACCGGCACCGCCATCCTGGCGGCGGCGGGCGGCGTGGTGCTGAGCGCCGAGACCCACCCCGCCTACGGCCGCACGGTCGAACTCGATCACGGCAACGGCCTGGTGACGCGGTATGCCCACGCGGCGCGGCTGCTGGTGGCGCCCGGCGACCTGATCCGTCGCGGCCAGAAGATCGCCGAGGTCGGCAGCACCGGCCGCTCGACCGGGCCGCACCTGCATTTCGAGGTGCTGGTCGATGGCGCGCCGCAGGATCCGGCGAAGTTCCTGGCGCAGGCTTCCCGGCTGCCTGCGGGCAATGTCGCTCGGGCTGCGAACCGCACGGCAGAGGCCCGCTGACACGACGGCCCGGAAGTCCCGTTGCGAGGGTGGGGCATCCCGGGGCGGGTGGTAGAGTTCTGGGCTGAGTGCGGCGCCGAACGGGCGCCGCTCTTGTATTCCGGAGTGCCATCCGCAGTTGCTTGCAGCCCGGGGCTGCACTGTGGCGTGGCGTGATGGCCCGGCGGTTGCTGTGCTCGCCACGTGGCGGGCCGCTTCACCCCTCATCGACCGATTCCCCGCATGTTGCCCAAGCTTCTCACCTCGATTTTCGGCAGCCGCAACGAACGGCTCCTCAAGCAGTACCGGCGAGTGGTCGATCAGATCAACGCCCTCGAGCCGCAGTTCGAGCAGCTCGGGGATGTCGAACTGCGGGCCAAGACCGAGGCGTTCAAGCAACGCGTGGCCGACGGCGAGACGCTCGACCAGCTGCTGCCCGAGGCCTTTGCCGTCGTGCGCGAGGGCAGCAAGCGGGCACTGAAGATGCGCCACTTCGACGTCCAGCTGATCGGTGGCATGACGCTGCACAACGGCAAGATCGGCGAGATGCGTACCGGCGAGGGCAAGACGCTGATGGCGACGCTGCCGGTCTACCTGAACGCGCTGGCCGGCCAGGGCGTGCACGTGGTGACGGTCAACGACTACCTCGCGCGGCGCGATGCCGAGTGGATGGGACGGCTGTACAACTTCCTCGGGCTGACGGTCGGGGTCAACGGCCCGCAGATGACGCGCGAGGCCAAGCAGGCCGCCTACGCTGCCGACGTGACCTACGGCACCAACAACGAGTTCGGCTTCGACTACCTGCGCGACAACATGGTGACCGAGGTGGCCGATCGGGTGCAGCGCTCGCTGAATTTCGCGATCGTCGACGAGGTCGACTCGATCCTGATCGACGAGGCGCGCACGCCGCTGATCATCAGCGGCCAGGCCGAGGACCAGACCGAGCTTTACCTGCGCATCAACGCGGTCGCGCCGCTGCTGAAGAAGCAGATCGGCGAGGCCGATCCGCGCACCGGCGAAGGCGTGATCGAGGCTGGTGACTTCACCGCTGACGAGAAGACCCACCAGGTGGTGCTGACCGAGGCGGGGCACGAGCATGCCGAGGCGCTGCTCGCGCAGGCCGGTCTGCTGGTCGAGGGGGCGAGCCTGTACGACGCCGCCAACATCACGCTGATGCACCACCTGTACGCTGCGCTGCGCGCGCGCCATCTGTACCACCGCGATCAGCATTACGTGGTGCAGAACGGCGAGGTCGTCATCGTCGACGAGTTCACCGGCCGCCTGATGACCGGGCGGCGCTGGAGCGACGGCCTGCACCAGGCGGTCGAGGCCAAGGAAGGCGTGCAGATCCAGGCCGAGAACCAGACGCTGGCCTCGATCACCTTCCAGAACTACTTCCGCATGTACGGCAAGCTCGCCGGCATGACCGGCACGGCCGACACCGAGGCCTACGAGTTCCAGGAGATCTACGGCCTGGAGACCGTGGTGATCCCGCCCAACAAGCCGACCCAGCGCCGCGACGAGCTCGACCTGGTCTACAAGACCTCGCGCGAGCGCTACGAGGCGGTGGTCAAGGACATCCAGGACTGCTACGAGCGCGGCCAGCCGGTGCTGGTGGGCACCACATCGATCGAAAACTCCGAACTGATCTCGAAGCTGCTCGAGAAGTACAAGCTCCCGCACGAGGTGCTCAACGCCAAGCAGCATGCCCGCGAGGCGGAGATCATCGCCCAGGCCGGCAGGCCGAAGGCGGTGACCATCGCCACCAACATGGCCGGCCGCGGCACCGACATCGTGCTGGGCGGCAACGTCGAGAAGCAGGTGCAGTTCATCGAGGCCGACGACGCCATCCCGGCCGACGACAAGCTGCGCCGCATCCAGCAGCTCAAGGACGAATGGGCCGGCCTGCACGAGCAGGTCAAGGCCGCCGGCGGCCTGCGCATCGTGGCCACCGAGCGCCACGAGTCGCGCCGCATCGACAACCAGCTGCGCGGCCGTTCGGGCCGCCAGGGCGACCCGGGCGCCTCGCGCTTCTACCTGTCGCTCGAGGATCCGCTGATGCGCATCTTCGCCGGCGACCGTGTCAAGGCGATCATGGAGCGCCTGAAGATGCCCGATGGCGAGGCCATCGAGGCCGGCATCGTCTCGCGCAGCATCGAGGGCGCGCAGCGCAAGGTCGAGGCGCGCAACTTCGACATCCGCAAGCAGCTGCTCGAGTACGACGACGTCTCGAATGACCAGCGCAAGGTGATCTACCAGCAGCGCAACGACATCCTCGAATCGAAGGAGCTCGGTGCCCAGATCGCCCATCTGCGTCGTGGTGCGATGACCGATGTGGTGCGCACCTTCGTGCCGGTCGAGAGTGTCGAGGAGCAGTGGGACATCCCCGGCCTGGAGAAGGTGCTGCGCGACGAATGGCAGCTCGACGTGCCGATCGCCGCGCAGGTGGACAAGAGCGATGCGATCACCGATGAGGATCTGGTCGAGATGGTCGCCAAGACCGCCGACGAGACCTATGCCGGCAAGGTGGCGCTGGTCGGCGAGGAGCAGTTCTCCGGCTTCGAGCGCGCGGTGCTGTTGCAATCGATCGACACGCACTGGCGCGAGCATCTGGCAGCGCTCGACTACCTGCGCCAGGGCATCCACCTGCGCGGCTACGCCCAGAAGAACCCGAAGCAGGAGTACAAGCGCGAGGCCTTCGAGCTGTTCTCGACCCTGCTCGACACGGTGAAGATGGACGTCACCCGCCTGCTGATGACGGTACGCATCCGCAGCACCGAGGAAGTCACGCAGGCGGCCGAGGCGCTGGAGGAGAAGGCCGAAGCCATCAGCAACCTCACCTACACGCACCCCACCGAAGACGGTGGCGTGGCGGTCGAGGCCGATCCGGCCACCGAAGTAGCGAACCGCATGGCCGAGGTGCCGCGGGCCGGCCGCAACGACCCCTGCCCGTGCGGCAGCGGCAAGAAGTACAAGCAGTGTCACGGCCGATTGGCTTGAGCACAGCGACCCGGAGAGCCCCATGCCCGTGAACCTCGCTGCCCCGAACGCCGCCGACTTGCATCCCGTGCCGGGGGTCGAGATCGGCATCGCGATGGCCGGCGTGCGCAAGGCGGGCCGGCGCGACCTGAGCGTCTTCAAGCTGGCCGAGGGCTCGACGGTGGCGGCGGTGTTCACGCAGAACCGTTTCTGCGCCGCGCCGGTGCAGCTGTGTCGCAAGCACCTGGAGGCCGCCGTCGGCGTGCGGGCGCTCGTCGTCAACACCGGCAACGCGAACGCCGGCACCGGCGAGGATGGGCTGGTGCGCGCGTTCTCCACCTGCGTGGCGCTGGCCCGCCGGCTCGACATCGCGCCGGAGCAAGTGCTGCCGTTCTCGACCGGCGTGATCATGGAGACGCTGCCCACCGACCGCATCGAGGCCGGGCTGCCGGCCGCGCTGGCCGACTGCCGGGCCGACAACTGGCCGGCCGCTGCCGAGGCCATCATGACCACCGACACCCTGCCCAAGGCAGCGTCGCGTCAACTGCAGATCGGCGGCCGGACGGTGACGGTGACCGGCATCGCCAAGGGCGCGGGGATGATCCGTCCCAACATGGCGACGATGCTCGGATTCGTGGCCACCGATGCCAGGGTGGCTCCGCGCGCCTTGCAGGCGCTCGTACGCGAGGCGGCCGACCGGTCCTTCAACCGCATCACCATCGATGGCGACACGTCCACCAACGACAGTTTCGTGCTGGTCGCCACGGGCCAGGCGGCACACGACGAGATCACGGCACTCGAGTCGCCCGAAGGTGCGGCGCTGCGCGAGGCGGTGATCGCGGTGTCGCAGCAGCTCGCGCAGGCGATCGTGCGCGACGGCGAGGGTGCGACGAAGTTCATCACGGTGCGCGTCGACGGCGGCCGCTCGAAGGAGGAGGGCCGGCTGGTCGCCTACGCGATCGCGCATTCACCGCTGGTGAAGACCGCTTTCTTCGCCAGCGATCCCAACCTGGGCCGGATCCTCGCCGCGGTAGGCTATGCGGGCATCACCGACCTCGACCAGTCACTGATCGACCTCTACCTCGACGACGTGCACGTCGCGACGAAGGGCGGTCGCCATCCCGCCTACCAGGAGGCCGACGGCCAGCGCGTGATGAAGCAGAGCGAGATCACCGTGCGGGTCGATCTGCACCGCGGGGCGGCCCATGCCACCGTGTGGACCTGCGATCTCTCGCACGACTACGTGACGATCAACGCCGACTACCGCAGTTGAGCGGTCGTCCGAAGCGGCGTCAGCCGCGGCCCAGCGGCAGTGCGAAGTAGAAGGTCGCGCCACGGTCCTTCTCGGATTCCGCCCAGAGCCGCCCGCCCATGCGGTGGATCGCGCGGCGCACGATCGCCAACCCGATGCCGGTGCCCGCGAACTCGACGTCGCCGTGCAGGCGCTGGAACGGCTCGAACAGGTGTTCGGCCGCCGTCATGTCGAAGCCCACGCCGTTGTCGCGAATCTGGCAGACGAGCTGACCGTCGGCCGTTGGGGCGCCTTGCAGATCGATCAGCGCGTCGTCGCGCCGGAGGGTGTATTTCCAGGCGTTCGACAGCAGGTTCTCCAGCACGACGCGCAGCAGGCCCAGATCGCCCACGACCTTCAGGCCGGTGGCGATGCGCACCGTCATGCCGGCCCGTGGACTCTGCTCGCGCAGCACGCCCACGATCTCGTGGGCGAGTTGCCCGATGTCGATCGTGCGGTGCCGTACGTCGCCGTGGCCGACATGCGCCAGCTTGATGAGGTCGTCGATCAGCGCTTCCATGCGCCGCGCGGACTTGCCGATGCGGTCCAGGAAGCCCTGGCCTTCCGCATCGAGCTGCGAACGGTGATGGTCGGCGAGCAGGCCGCTGTAGCCGCTGATCGCCCGCAGCGGGGCCCGCAGGTCGTGGGCGACGCTGTAGGAAAAGGCTTCCAGACCGGCGTTGGCTTCGCGCAGCGCGGCGGTCCGCTCCTGCACCCGGTGCTCCAGTTCCTGCAGCGTCTGCACGTTCTCGATCGCGACCGAGGTCGTGTCGGCCAGGGCCTGCAGCAGTGACACCTCGTCGGTGCTCGGCCGGTAGGGGCGTGCCCAGTAGTTGCCGATGGCGCCGATCGGCGACTCGCTGCGGATCGGCACCATCGCCATGCTGCGCACGAAGGTCGGGCGGTAGGCGTCGACCGGCACGCGCGGGTCCTGGTAGATGTCGGGGATGACGGCGGGCGTGCGCTGGAGCATGACCCAGCCACTGACGCAGGCCGACATCGGGAAGCGCTGTCCCTTCCACAGCGGCTCGATCGCATCCTCGTCGGCGTAGTGGCACAGGTCGCCGTCGCGCAGGATGAAGGTGGCCCCATCGGCCGAGGTCAGCTCGCGGGCACCGTGGCGCACGATGGCCATGATCTGCTCCACGCTGCGCGCCAGCGAGAGTTGCTTGACGATGTCGACCAGCAGCGCCATGCCGCGCGCGCGCCAGGCCAGTCGATCGCGGTCGGCCCGCAGCAGCGGGTGCCGCAACGCCGGCGCCAGCCGCCACAGTGCGTCCTTCGGCACGACATCGGCGGCGCCGGCCGCCAGCCACTGCTGCGCACGCTGCCCGTCCGCGTGGCCGCTGACGAAGATGAAGGGCGCCCCGGGTTGCCGTTCACCGGCCAGTTGCAGCGCCCGCAGACCGTCCAGGCCCGGCACTTCGCTGTCGCTGAGGATCGCGTCGAAGCGGTGCTCGCCCAGCGCCTGCACATAGTCGGCAGCGGTCGACACGCGTTGCCATTCGGCGCGCACCCCCAGGTGCTGCACGGTGCGACACAGCAGGTCGGCGTCGAGTGCGTCGTCTTCGAGGTGCAGCAGATGCAGAAGGGCTTCCATCGGGGGGCGTTCCTTTCGTGGATCCTGGATCGGTCTCGATGTTGCCGCGGCGGGTGCCGTTGACCATCCCCAGCCTGCACGCGGCCCGGGCCTCGGGTGCTCAGCCCGGCGTGTCCGGCGCGAAGCGATCGACGGCGTCGGTGATCAGGCCATCGATGCCGGCCGCACGCAAGCGCCGGGCCTCCGCCGCGCCGTTGACCGTGTAGGACAGCACGCGCAGGCCGGCCTCGTGGGCCTGGCGGATGGCGTTGGCGTCGAGCGCGCGGTGCTGGACCACGATGGCGGCGCAGCCCAGGCCGCAGGCCGCCTCGCGCCAGCCTGCCGCCAGACGCTCCAGCAGCAGGGCGCGCGGCAGGGCCTCGACCGCGTCGCGCGCCGCCGCCAGCGAGGCGGTCTCGAAGGAGCTCAGCAGCGGCGGCGTGAGGCCGGCCCACAGGCCGGCGGCCACTCGGGCGACCACGGCGCCGGTACGCGCCGCCTGGCCCGGGCCGGGCTTGAGCTCCAGGTTCAGCAGCAGGCCGCTGTGGCGGGCGTGCTCGGCCAGCGCCGCCAGCGTCGGCAGGCGCTCGCCGCGGAAGCGGGGGCCGTGCCAGGCGCCGGCATCCAGGTCGGCCAGCGCGGGCCAGGCCTGTGCGGCCGCGGGACCATGCCCGTCGGTCGTGCGATCGAGGGTCGCGTCGTGCAGCAGGAAGGGCTGTTCGTCGGCACTCAGCGTCACATCGCATTCGGCCATGCGATAGCCGCGTGCTTGACCGGCGCGAAAGGCGGCCAGCGTGTTCTCCGGCGCCAGCTTGCCGGCGCCGCGGTGGGCGATCCAGAACGGGTAGGGCCAGGGCGCTGGGGGGAGCATGCCGCATGGTAGCCAGCACCGGTGGCCATGACCGCACGGGCGTCGGCCGTGCTGCACTGCGATAGCATTCGGGCCCAGACGCGACTTGATGTTGGCGGCTGGCGACCATGAACGCACCGCTTCCCCTCCACAGCACGATCCAGGCCGCCGACGGCCACGCCGCGCGACTGCGCGAGATTCCGTACAACTACACCTCGTTCTCCGATCGCGAGATCGTGCTGCGACTGCTCGGGCCGCGGTCGTGGGAGATGCTGCACCAGCTGCGCGCCGAGCGCGTGACCGGCCGCTCGGCCCGCATGCTCTACGAGGTGCTGGGCGACATCTGGGTGGTGCAGCGCAACCCTTACCTGCAGGACGACCTGCTGGACAACCCACGCCGGCGCCGCCAGCTGGTCGAGGCCCTGCAGCACCGGCTGGGCGAGATCGACAAGCGCCGCGCCGACAAGGACGAGGCCACGATGGACGTGGAAGCGGCGCAGCGCAATGCCCGCGTCGGCGAACTGCTGAAGGCGGCACGCGAGGCGGTGGATCGCTTCTCGCTCGGTTTCGACACGATGGCCGAGCTGCGCCGCCGCGCGCAGCGCCGGCTGGGGCGGCACACGGCCAAGGACAACATCAAGTTCGACGGTCTGTCGCGCGTGTCGCACGTGACCGACGCGACCGACTGGCGGGTCGAGTACCCGTTCGTCGTGCTGACGCCCGATACCGAGGCCGAGATGGCGGCGCTGGTGAAGGGCTGCATCGAGCTCGGCCTGACGATCATTCCGCGCGGCGGCGGCACCGGCTACACCGGTGGAGCCGTGCCGCTGACCTGGAAGAGCGCCGTCATCAACACCGAGAAGCTCGAGGCGATGGGCGAGGTCGAGTGGGTCTCGCTGCCGGGGCTTGCCCAGCCCGTGCCGACGGTGTGGACCGAGGCCGGCGTCGTGACCCAGCGCGTCGCCGACGCCGCCGAGCGTGCCGGCCAGGTGTTCGCGGTCGACCCGACCTCGGCCGAGGCGAGCTGCATCGGCGGCAACATCGCGATGAACGCCGGCGGCAAGAAGGCCGTGCTGTGGGGCACCGCGCTCGACAACCTGGCCTCGTGGCGCATGGTGACGCCCGACGCGCAGTGGCTCGAGGTCGTGCGCCTGAACCACAACCTCGGCAAGATCCACGATGCCGAGCTGGCGAGCTTCGAGCTGCGCTACTTCGAGGCCGACGGCAAGACGCCGGTGCGCACCGAGCGGCTCGACGTGCCCGGCCCGAGCTTCCGCAAGGAAGGCCTGGGCAAGGACGTGACCGACAAGTTCCTCGCCGGGCTGCCGGGCATCCAGAAGGAAGGCTGCGACGGACTGATCACCAGCGCGCGCTGGATCGTGCACAAGATGCCGGCCCACACGCGTACCGTGTGCCTGGAGTTCTTCGGCAACGCCAAGGATGCGGTGCCGAGCATCGTCGAGATCAAGGACTACCTGTTCGCCGAGCAGCGCGCCGGCGGTGCGATCCTCGCCGGGCTCGAGCACCTGGACGACCGCTACCTGAAGGCGGTCGGCTACGCGACCAAGAGCAAGCGCGGTGGGCTGCCGAAGATGGTGCTGGTGGGCGACATCGCCGGCGAGGACCCCGACGCCGTGGCGCGTGCCGCCAGCGAGGTGGTGCGCATCGCCAATTCGCGCCACGGCGAGGGGTTCGTCGCCGTGAGCGCCGACGCGCGCAAGAAGTTCTGGCTCGACCGCAAGCGCACCGCGGCGATCAGCAAGCACACCAACGCCTTCAAGATCAACGAGGACGTGGTGATTCCGCTGCCGCGGATGGGCGAGTACACCGAGGGCATCGAGCGCATCAACGTCGAGCTGTCGATGCGCAACAAGCTGCAGCTGCTGGACGCGCTGGAGGCCTACTTCGAGCGGGGCGAGCTGCCGCTCGGCAGGAACGACGACGCCAGCGACATCCCGAGCGCCGAGCTGCTGGAAGACCGCGTGCAGCAGGCCCTGACGCTGCTGCGCGAGGTGCGTGCGCTGTGGCAGGGCTGGCTGCAGGGGCTGGACGTGCTGCCGGCGGACGGCGGGCCGAGTCTGTTCGCGCGCTTGCAGGACCACAGCCTTCGCGCCTCGTGGAAGGCGCAGGTGAGGGCGCCGCTGCAGGCGCTGTTCAGCGGCGGTGCGTTCGCCGCGGTGCTCGACGAATGCAGCCGCATCCACCAGGAGGTGCTGCGCGGTCGCGTCTGGGTGGCGTTGCACATGCACGCTGGCGACGGCAACGTGCACACCAACATCCCGGTCAACAGCGACAACTACGAGATGCTGCAGACCGCGCACGAGGCGGTGGGCCGCATCATGGCGCTGGCGCGCCGGCTCGACGGCGTGATCTCCGGCGAGCATGGCATCGGCATCACCAAGCTCGAGTTCCTGAGCGACGCCGAGATCGCCGACTTCACCGCCTACAAGCAGCGCGTCGATCCGCAGGGGCGCTTCAACAAGGGCAAGCTGCTGCGCGGCGAGGCCCTGAAAGGCCTGGGCGACGACGTGCTGGCGGCCGACCTGAGCCACGCCTACACGCCGAGCTTCGGGCTGATGGGCCACGAGTCGCTGATCATGCAACAGAGCGACATCGGCGCGATCGCCGATTCAGTGAAGGACTGCCTGCGCTGCGGCAAGTGCAAGCCGGTGTGCGCCACCCACGTGCCGCGCGCCAACCTGCTGTACAGCCCGCGCAACAAGATTCTCGCGACCTCGCTGCTGGTCGAGGCCTTCCTGTACGAGGAGCAGACGCGCCGCGGCATCAGCATCAAGCACTGGCAGGAGTTCGAGGACGTGGCCGACCACTGCACGGTCTGCCACAAGTGCCTGTCGCCGTGTCCGGTGAAGATCGACTTCGGCGACGTGTCGATGAACATGCGCAACCTGCTGCGCAAGATGGGGCAGAAGAGCTTCCGCCCCGGCAACGCGGCGGCGATGCTGTTCCTGAACGCGAAGAACCCCGATACGATCAAGCTGATGCGCTCGGCCATGGTCGACGTGGGCTTCAAGGCCCAGCGCCTGGCCAACGACCTGCTGCGCCGGCTGGCGCGCAAGCAGACTGCGGCGCCGCCGGCGACCGTGGGCCCGGCGCCGGTGAAGGCCCAGGTGATCCACTTCATCAACAAGAAGATGCCGGGCGGCCTGCCGAAGAAGACCGCGCGGGCGTTGCTCGACATCGAGGACGCGAACTACGTCCCGATCATCCGCGACCCGCAGGCCACCACGGCCGACAGCGAGGCGGTGTTCTACTTCCCCGGCTGCGGCTCCGAGCGCCTGTTCTCGCAGGTCGGGCTGGCGACCCAGGCGATGCTCTGGCATGCCGGCGTGCAGACCGTGCTGCCGCCGGGCTACCTGTGCTGCGGCTATCCGCAGCGCGGCAGCGGCCAGTACGACAAGGCCGAGAAGATCATCACCGACAACCGGGTGCTGTTCCACCGCGTGGCCAACACGCTGAACTACCTGGACATCAAGACCGTGGTGGTGAGCTGCGGCACCTGCTACGACCAGCTGCAGGGCTACCAGTTCGACAAGATCTTTCCGGGCTGCCGCATCGTCGACATCCACGAGTTCCTGCTGGAAAAGGGAATCAGCCTGGCTGATTCCCTTTCGGCGGAGGTCGATGGCCGCAGCCAGAAGGGCCCGACCGGTTACCTGTACCACGACCCCTGCCACAGCCCGATGAAGCTGCAGGAGCCGATGAAGACCGTGAAGGCGCTGATGGGCGATCGGGTGCGCGAGAGCAAGCGCTGTTGCGGCGAGAGCGGCACGCTCGGCGTCACGCGCCCCGACATCTCCACGCAGATCCGCTTTCGCAAGGAGGAGGAGCTGCGCCGCGACGAGGTGGCGTTGCGCGCCGCGGGCAGCGTGGGCGCCGACGGGCCGGTGAAGATCCTCACGTCCTGCCCGAGCTGCCTGCAGGGCCTGAGCCGCTACGGCAACGACCTGAACAATGGCCTGCTGGAGGCCGACTACATCGTGGTCGAGATGGCACGCAGGATCCTGGGCGAAGAATGGCTGCCAGGCTACGTCGAGCGTGCCAATGCCGGCGGCATCGAGCGGGTGCTGGTGTGACCGGGCCCGCTGACTGCGAACTGTGCCGCGGTGATGGCGGCCGGCTGGTGCTGCGTACTGCCGACTGGCGCGTGATCCGCGCCGAGGATCACGCCTTCCCGGCGTTCTACCGGGTGATCTGGAACGCCCACGTCGCCGAGTGGACCGACCTGCCGCCGGCGCAGCGCAGCCTGTGCATGCAGGCGGTCGCGAAGGTCGAGACGGTGCTGCGCGAGGCGCTGAGGCCGACCAAGATCAATCTCGCCAGTCTGGGCAACGTGGTGCCGCACCTGCACTGGCACGTGATCGCGCGCTTCGACTGGGACAGCCATTTCCCGCAGCCGGTGTGGGGAGCGCCGCTGCGCCGCGTCGAGCCGACGGCCGAGGCGCGCCTGCCGCTGCCGCTGGCCGACCTCGATGCGCGCGTGGTGGCGGCGCTGGCACCGCTCGCCGGCCATTAAACTGGCAGTGTTCCCCGACGACGAGCATCCCCCAATGGCCGGCCTGACCCCCGACACCCCGACCCCGACCGCCCTGACCGTGCACCAGCAGTCCCGGGTGCTCGAGATCGCGTTCTCCGACGGCGCGCAGTTCCGGCTGCCGTTCGAGTTGCTGCGCGTGTATTCGCCTTCGGCCGAGGTGCAGGGACACGGCCCGGGCCAGGAGGTTTTGCAGACCGGCAAGCGCCATGTCGACATCGTGGAACTGGAACCGGTCGGCAATTACGCCGTTCAGCCCACCTTCTCGGACGGGCACAACTCGGGTCTGTTCGCTTGGGATTACCTCTACCACCTGGGTCGCCAGCAGGAGCAGCTCTGGCAGGCCTACGAAGCGCGGCTCGCCGCCGCCGGGGTGGACCGCGACGCCCCCATGGTCGACACTGGCGGCTCGGCCTGCGGCCACCACCACTGAGTACTGCGGCATGGGCAGCACGCACTTCGGCTTCCAGAGCGTCGACGAGAAAGAAAAGGCCGGCCGCGTGCGCGGCGTGTTCGATGCGGTTGCGTCGAAGTACGACGTCATGAACGATCTGATGTCGCTGGGTCTGCACCGTGCGTGGAAGGCCTATACGGTGGCCGTCGCGAACGTGCGCGACGGTGACCGGGTGCTCGACATCGCCGGCGGAACCGGCGATCTGGCGCGCGCCTTCTCGCGTCGCGTCGGCAGCCGTGGCGTGGTCGTGCACACCGACATCAACGAGGCGATGCTGCGCACCGGCCGCGACCGCCTGCTCGACGAGGGCCTGGTCCTGCCGACTGCGATCTGCGACGCCGAGCACCTGCCCTTCGCCAGCGGCAGCTTCGACGTGGTCAGCGTGGCCTTCGGCCTGCGCAACATGACGCACAAGGAACTGGCCCTCGCGGAGATGGCCCGGGTGCTCAAGCCGGGCGGGCGCCTGCTGGTGCTGGAGTTCTCCAAGGTGGCCAAGCCGCTGGAGAAGGCCTACGACTGGTATTCGTTCCAGGTGCTGCCGCGCCTGGGCAAGTGGGTCGCGAACGACGCGGACAGCTACCGGTACCTGGCTGAGTCGATCAGGATGCATCCTGATCAGGCCGCGCTGAAGGGGCTGATGCGCGCTGCCGGCTTCGGACACGTCGATGTCCACAACATGGCAGGCGGGGTGGTGGCCCTGCATGCCGGGATTCGTTGTTGACGCGACGAATCGTCGGGACCGGCGCTTTCCGGTAAGCATCGTGAGAATTTCACAGCGCCCCTGTCGTCTGTCTGGCGGCCCCCGGTATTGGGTGGAGAGCCCGCCGAGACCGACAGGTACACTCGATTGGAGCTTTTCCACGGGGGCTCCGGCGTTCGTTGAATGAACACTATGGTCGGAATCCAGCGTGGTCGGTCGGGGTGCCGACGCATGATTTGGACCGGGGTTTTGCGCAGTTTCGAGGGTTTTGTCATCGCGCGGCCTCGAGATTTCTGCGACAAGTGCGCCTCAAGATCGCGTGGCAGTGTTGTGTTCCTTCGCAGCTGGGTGCTCCGAAGTTCCACGAGATTTGAAGCAGAGAAAATCAGGTGGTTGGCAATGGAAATCGGGGTTGAAGTGATGAGAGTGTTTCGGCAGTGTTTCCTCGGCGTGCTCGTTGCACTTGGCACCCTGAGTGCGATGTCCGTGGCCAACGCGCAGGGAGCGACCCAGCCGGTTCGGAACGAGTATGTCCTCGGCTCCGGCGACGTCATTCGTGTGACGGTCTACCAGAATCCTGATCTCACGCTCGAAACCCGGGTGTCGGAGGCCGGCATCATCTCCTATCCTTTGCTGGGTTCCGTCAAGGCCGGTGGATTGAGCGTGACGCAGATCGAGAACCGCATCGCTGAAGGCTTGCGGACCGGCAACTTCGTGAAGCAACCTCAGGTGACTGTGCTCGTGGTGCAAGTTCGAGGGAACCAAGTGTCGGTCCTGGGGCAGGTGAACAAGCCGGGGCGCTACCCACTGGAGGTTGCCGACTCGAAGCTCAGTGATGTCCTTGCGGTGGCTGGCGGTATCGCGCCCTCCGGTGCAGACGTGGTGACGGTGGTTGGAACGCGCGGCGGACAACCGTTTCGAGCCGAAATCGACCTGGCGCGGTCAGTCGGACAGGCTCGTGCCAACGGAGATATCCAGATCGTGAATGGCGATGTCGTCTGGATCGATCGCGCGCCGATGGTCTATATCTACGGCGAAGTGCAGCGCGCGGGTGCCTTCCGGCTCGAGCGTGGCATGACGGTCATGCAGGCGCTGGCTACCGGCGGCGGTTTGACCTTGCGGGGCACGGAGAAAGGCTTGCGCGTGCATCGCCGCGGAGCTGACGGAAAAGTCCAGATATTGCAGCCGCAGATGGACGAGGCGCTTCGCGATGGCGACGTTGTCTACGTGAAAGAAAGTCTCTTCTGAAGGGGAAACCGTGACACTGGCTCATTTCTTGAGCGTGCTGCGCGCGCGCTGGGCAGTTTGCATGTTGGTCTTGGGCTTGACGTTGGTGACGACGATCGTCGTCAGCGTCCTGTTGCCGAAGCAATATGTCGCGACTGCGGCTGTGGTTGTCGAGTTCCGTCCCGATCCGGTCGGCGGTGCGATGAATCAATACCTGCCTCCGGTGGCCTATATGGCCACTCAAACCGATATCCTGAAAAGCAGCAAGGTGACCGAGCGTGTCATCAAAGAGCTGCAATTGAGCAGTAACCCACAATTGCGGGCTGAATGGCAGGAGTCCTCCGGTGGCGAGGGTTCGATCGATGCGTGGCTGGTCGAGGCGCTGCAGAAGAATCTGACGGTCACGCCGTCGAGAGAATCCAGCGTGATCAACGTGTCCTACGCCGCGACCGATCCGAAGGTGGCGGCAGACATGGCCAATTCTTTCGTGAAGTCCTATGTCGATACTTCGCTGGACATGCGGACGAACCCGGCAAAGAACTACACGGGATTCTTCGAGTCCCGCTCGAAAGAGTTACGGGATGCGCTCGATCATTCGCGTGCGAAGTTGTCTGAGTTCCAGCGCGAGAAGGGCATCACGGCGACCGACGAGCGGTTCGACATCGAGAACGCGCGCCTGAGCGAGCTGTCGTCGCAATTGGTGATGGTGCAGGCGATGTCTGCGGAGTCCAGCAGTCGCTCGATGCAGGCAGGCAGCAGCTCCGCCGACCGTCTGCAAGAGGTGCTCACCAATCCGGTCATCGGGGGATTGAAGTCGGATCTGTCGCGTGCAGAGGCTCGGTTGAAAGAGCTGAATTCGCGGCTGGGTGACAACCATCCTCAGGTGGTTGAAGCCAAGGCCAGCATCAGCGAGGTGCGGGCGAGACTGGATGCCGAAACGCGCCGGGTGACCGGTGGGGTGGGTGTTGCCAACACCATCAATCGTCAACGCGAAGCGGAATTGCGTGCCGCGCTCGAACTGCAGAGGAGTCGCGTCATCAAGCTGAAGGCGCAACGAGAAGAGAGCGCTGTGCTGCAAAGAGATGTCGAGGCAGCACAGAAGGCCTACGAATCCGTGGTCGGGCGTCTCAATCAATCGAGCCTGGAAAGCCAGACGACGCAGAGCAACATCCTGGCACTTTCGGAGGCTGTGCCGCCGTCGAAGCCGACCTCGCCGAAGTTGCTCCTGAACATTGCGCTGGCCATCTTCTTCGGATCCTTCCTCGCCGTCGGAGCCGCCATGGCCATGGAATCTGCCGACCGTCGGCTCCGTATCAATCAAGATATCGTCGAGATGATCGGGCTCCCGGTTCTTGGGGTCCTGCCTGCTCCGAATCGAAGAGCACTCGACCATGGCAGAAGCCGCATGCCGCTTTTGTCCAGCGCGCGGAACGTCAAAGCGCTGAATTCTGCGGGTAGCAACTGACATGGCGAAGTTTCAAGACTCGAGGCGCCACGAGCACGGCGCGTCTGCCTCGACAATGCCCACGATCGTCGAATCGAAGGGGCCGCCAATCCACGACAGGTTGATTGGCGACATCATTCGTGAGCTGCGCAATCTGTCTGCCGACGAAGTCGAGCGTGTACTGAGCTACCAGCGAGAGCATGGCGGCCGGTTCGGCGATGCCGCAGTCGCACTGGGGCTGGCCAGCTCTGACGATGTGTTGTTTGCCTTGTCGCAGCAGTTTCACTATCCCTATGCTCCAGAGGAGCAGCGGAACGTCAGCTCCGAGCTCGTCGCTCTTCACCAGCCGTTCTCCTACCAAGCGGAATCGTTCCGGGGGATTCGCAGTCAGTTGATGATGCGCCTGTTCTCGGGTGATCAGCCACGGCTCTCGCTTGCTGTGGTGAGCCCCGAACATGGCGATGGAAAGACTTTCTTTGCGTCCAACTTGGCGGTCATGCTTGCCCAACTTGGCGGGCGGACGCTGCTGGTCGATGCAGATCTGCGCAATCCTCGGCTGCACTCGGTGTTCGGTTTGCAGAACTCCGTCGGCTTGTCCGGCGTCCTGGCGGGGCGTGCCGAGCCCCAGGTGATTCAGCAGGTCATGACGATCCCGAGCCTCTTCGTCATGACGGTCGGAGTTACGCCGCCCAATCCGCTCGAACTGATCGAGCGGCCTGCGTTTGCGTTGCTTATGCGGGAGCTGACCAGCAAGTTCGACCACGTGCTCGTCGACACGCCGGCAGCGGTGTACGGCTCCGATGGTGCGGTCATCGCTTCGAAGTGCGGTGCGGCGCTGGTGGTGGCACGGAAGAACGAATCGAAGATGGACTATCTGGAAGAGTTGGTCGAGGTGCTGAAAGAGGGTGGCGCCAAGATTGCGGGTGTGGTCGTCAACGACTACTGATCGAAGGGCCCCGTTCCGTTGATTGCCATGGGCTCCTCCGGCAGATTGGGCAAGTCGCTCGCGCTCGTGCTGGGTGCATCGCTGCTCGTGCTGGCGATCGCGAGCGGCGTGCTGGCAGCCAAGGGAACCTTGATTTCCCAGCTGATGCTGGCCGGATTGATCGGGGGGGCATTGATGATGCTCCTTCCGCTGCCGGCGTTCTTCAGTCTGATCGTGGTCGTGACCTTCATCATCCAGGGCACGGCATCGTACTTTCTGCGCTTCCAGCCGATCGCTTGGTTGCCTTACCTGCTGTGCGCGTTGGCGCTGGTTCGCGTTTCGCTGCGGATCCGGCAGCACGACGACAAGTTCCGCCTCGGCGGTGCCGACTCCTGGGCTGCCTCTCTGCGTGAACCGGCGATGGTCTGCGTGGTGCTGTACATGATCACGATCCTCTTCGCGATCACGATCAACACGCCACCGATTTCGCAGGTCGTCGTCGGGTTGAAGAATGCGCTGCCAATCTGGGTTGCCGCGCTCATCATGCTGCGCTGCGGCGGGTCGAGCGATTTTCGCGACCTGCTCTGGCGTTTGCTGGCGATCGTGTTCTTCATCCAGGTGCCGTTGGTGCTCTACCAGCACTTCGTCATCGTCCCTGCCCGCCCTGATGTCACGACAGCGTTTGATGCCGTCGTGGGGAGCTTCGGTGGGCTGATCGAGGCCGGCGGTGCCAACTCCACGCTCGTGCTCTTCGCATTGCTCGTGATGTCGTACGAACTGGCCCGGTTCGCCCGCGGTTCGAAGAATTTCTCCAGACTGCTCCTCTATGGAGGGGTCGGACTGGTCATCATCTTTTCCGGGGAAGTGAAGGCAGCGTTCCTCTGGATTCCGATGGCCGTCATCTTCGTGTTGCGCAAGAAGATTTTCAGCAGCGCCGTGGCCCTGTTTGCGACGGTCGCGGTCGTCTCGGTCGTGATGATGGGGATGTTCGTCGCTTACAGCGCAATGTATTGGTCGAAGGCACCGGACCGGGCATCCGGAGACATGGTCGAGCGCATGGCCTATTTCTTCGACCCCTACAACGTCGATCCGCAGACGGGTGAGGTCAGTCGCGGTGCTTCGATCGGTTTCTGGGTCAACGATACCTACACGGACACCCCACGTCGCCTTGCCGGCTATGGAGTCGGATCTTCACGGGTCTCGACGACGGGGGGGCTGGGGGAGGTGGCCGTTCGGTTCGTGCCGTTCAAGATCGCGGCGACGGGCATCGCGATGTTGCTGTGGGACGCCGGATTGATCGGACTTTTCGCATTTGTCGGGATCGTGGTCTTCGGCTTGATCACGAGCATCAAGGCAGCGCGGCATCCGGATCTTCCATCCATCGAAGCGGCACGTCTCGACGCGCTGTCTGTCTATTTTCTGATTGCCTTAACGCTGCTTTTCTACAATACCTCGCTACTCGAGGATCCTTCCACTCAACTTCTGTTGGCAATTGCCGTTGGCTATGTGTGTGCGACCCGATCGCGCCTCAGAGCCGGAAGTTGAGTCTTCGATTCCGCTTCGGTCCGATGGGCCGCCCTGATGGAATTTTCGTCATCTGATGGCTTCACTCAAAGGTTTCGCTGTCATCAGGGTCGTCACCGGGCTGTCTGGAATTGCCATTCCATTGATCCTGGTGCGATGGATGTCCGTCGAGGAGTTCGCGCAGTATCTGATCGCAGTTTCTGCGATCTCGATCGCGGGCATCGTGTCCGGTTTCGGGATGGATCGCGTTCTGTATCGATTCTTGCCAGAAGCCTATCTGCGCAACGACGCAGTCTTTGCCAGCAAGCTGATCGGCATCGCCTTCGCGCCGCGGCTGTTACTCGCACCCATCGTTGTCCTTGCAATATTGACGGCTCTTGTGCCGTTGCAGGCGCAGGAAGCAATATGGATTCCGATCTCGCTAGGTTGCGCGCTTGCGATCGTCGTCGGACTTTCGGAAGTAGTCGGGCACGCTGCAAGTAGCCTGATGAAGTTCCAGTTGCAGGCGGCGATCGTGCTCGCAGGCATCGTCGTCCGGCTTGCTGTGTTGTGCTCGATCTCGCTGCTGGTCGGTGTGCTCAAGCTTGTCTGGGTGCTCCTGATCCTGGTGGGCGTCGAGTTCCTCCAACTGATCGTTGTCGCGTTTGCGGTCGTGATGCCGGTGCTTCGGCGGATGCGGATCGCCGAGGTGAACGGAGACCGCGCGAGTTGGCCGACCTGGCGCTCGCTGGGCAAGATGGCGCTGTCCAACTACGGCTCCTACATTCTCGGTCTGCCGTGGCAGGGCAGCATGCTGCGCGTCATTGTGGGCTTCCATTCGGGGGCTGCGGTGATTGCCGCATTCGGCTTCCTGCAGACGCTCGCGGACCGCCTGAAGCAGTACCTTCCTATGCAGATTCTGCAGACAGCGGTCGAGCCGGTGATGGTCCGGCGGTTCGCCGAGGGCGAGAGCCTGACGGCGATCATCGGCCAGTTGGACCTGCTGCGCCGGGTCAGCGCTTATCCCATCATCGGTTTGGCGGTCGCCTTCGGGATCGCGGGCGACCCGATCATTTCGATCGTCACGGGTGGAAAGTACACCGACGCCGGCTTGTTGGCGGCCTTGATCCTGGTCGGCCTCGCTGCCAGCACCATCAGTTCCGTCCTGTGGATCTCGAGCAGCATCGCCCACGAGATGCCGCTGTTGTTGCGACGGTTTGCTTTGATCTCTGTGTTCCTGTTTCCCATCATGTGGGTCGCCGCCAAGCATGCCGGTGGAATCGGGGTCGCTCTGGTCGCTATGCTGGTTTCGCCGGCGTTATGGTGCGCCCTTCGATGGAGCCCCAGCAAAGCAACCGTCGGAACGTGGGACTGGGGCAAGGACCTGAGAGTCGCTGTTGTAGCGATTGCGCTGGTGGTGATTGGCAGAATCCTCGCCCGCGATGCAACAGTCATGGCGAGCATCGCGGTCGCATGCGGGGCCTTCCTCGCATATGCGGCTGGCGTGGTCCTCTTGCGTACGCTGCGTCGGGAGGATCTTGTAGTGCTCAAGGAGTTGCTGGCGACGTCCGTGCTGGCGAAAGGCGCATAGATGAGTGGTCGTCCCCGGATCGTGATCGGTACCTGGTTCTACGACAACCAGCCAGGCTTCCTTGATTTCAAGTACCGAATAGAAGCGTTGGCAAGACACTACGATGTGACGCTGGTCTTGAGGGATGCGTCGTTCGAAAAGCAATTCGCCTGCGAACTCCTGACCGTCAAGGTCCTGCCAACGGCACGGACCGGAAAACGGCCGTTGTTCGGCTACATCCGTCGTCTCGCCCATTTCGTGAAGAGTGAGCAGCCCGATCTGGTCTTCCTGCTTGGTTCACAGTTGGCGCTGGCGTCCTGGTTGATCGCTCGTGTGCCAGTCGTGCTGTACTGGAATGAGCACCCGAGCCATTTTTTCGGGGGCCAACCGAAGACGCAGTTTCTGAGGCGGTTGCTGGGGTTGGGACTCGTGAGAGCCAGTTATCTGGCAGCAGGGCGCTGCCGCCTGGTCATGCCGATCGGGGAAGCCCATCACGAGGACCTCTTGCAACATGGTGTCCCGCGCGCGCGCCTCGAACTGATCTACATGGGTGTCTCCGGCGAGTTCTCGGGGCAGGAGGCTGAACGAGGAGACCGAGGGACCGGTGCGCGCCTGCAACTCGTCTACACCGGGACCGTCGCGCGAGAGCGAGGGCGCGATGTGATGCTGGAAGGGCTGGCGCTTGCTTGCCGAGCCGGGGTTCCCTGTCAACTCACCCTGGTCGGTGCCGATGAGGATCAACAGCGCTACTGTGCGAACCGAGCCAGGGAGTTGGGTCTGGGCGACGAGATGCTCACGGTGGTCGGGCGCGTACCCGGCGCCGAGATTCCGGGCTATCTGAGGCGAGCCGATCTCGGTATCTGCATCTGGGAAGACAGGCTGTGGTGGCGATTCAACCCGCCGACCAAGCTGTTCGAGTATCTGGTTGCCGGCCTGCCGGTTCTGGCCAGCAGGATCAGAACACACACCGACTACATCGAAGACGGCGTCAACGGTTTCGTGTTCGACTACGATCCCGCATCGTTTGCGCAGTGCCTGGAGACCATCTGGGCTCGACGATCCGATCTTTCGACAGCATCCGAACGAGCTGTGCTGAGCAGTGGGAAGTTCAAATGGACCGGCATCGAACCGCGGTTCCTAGAACTCGTACAAGAGGCCTGTCCGGGCTGATTCGGCGCGGCGACACACCCCGTTCTCGAGCCATGGCCGATCTTTTGTTCATTCACTAGAGCCTGCGTACCGATGAATATTCTGTATCTGGTTCGCGAACGCTTTCCTTCATTCCGCCCTGATGTGACGGAGTTGTTCGGCACCGAGTTGCCGCGGCATGGAGTTCGGTGCGTCGCTGTCATGCGTAGCGAGCGTCACGCACAGACCACGACGGTGCGACGGATGGCCCGCTGCGCTGTGGTGGTCACGCCTTTCTACGCCCGCGGGGGGCTGGTGGGCAAGCTGATCAACTGCGTCTACCTTGTCATGGGTTACGCCACATTCCTGTCGCTCGCGTGGCGCCGCTCCTGGGACATCATTCAGTGCCGAGACGAGATCGGCGGAGCTTGGCTGGTCAAGCTGGCATCGCTGTTCGGAACGTCGATCAAGAGCTACTGGCTGTCTTTTCCGTTTCCGGAATCGAGCATGGAAGAAGCGAGCAGAAGTCGGGGGCTGAAGAAGCGTGTTCTGCAGTTTCGTGGCTGGCTCGGCGTGTGGCTGCTGTACAGAACCGGCTTGCGACTTGTCGATCACGTGTTCGTTCAAAGCGAACAGATGAAGCGAGACGTTGCGCACTATGGCATCCCGCCATCGAAGATGACGAGCGTCCCGATGGGGGTTCAGATCAAAGCGGAAGATATCGACAAGTACTCGTCTTTGCGCCCCCGGTCCGAACGGCTGGTCGTGTCATATCTGGGCACGTTGACCACTGGGCGGCGTCTCGACTTCATGGTGCGCGTGATCGCCGAAGTCCGCAAGGTCGTTCCCGACGCGGGATTGTTGCTGGTCGGTGCCGCGGAGTCCCGGGAGGAGCGCTCGCTGATCTTCGGCGAAGCGGATCGTCTGGGTGTCAGCGAGGCGATCACGATCACCGGGTTTCTGCCCAGAGCGGCGGCGTGGGACAAGCTGAGAGAGTCGTTCGTCTGCGTGTCGCCGTTCTTCCCCATGTTCATTCTCAATTCGACGTCACCGACCAAGCTTGTCGAGTACATGGCATTAGGCATGCCGGTGCTGGCAAACGAGCACCCCGAGCAGAGTCTTTTGATCGAGGACAGCGGTACTGGAAAATGCGTCGCCTGGGATGAATCGGCCTTCGCCACGGCCATCATTTCGATGTGGAGGGACGCCGACGAGACGCTCCGAAATGCGACCCGAGGTCCAGCTTACGTCCTCGAGAACCGCTCTTACCGCGCCATCGGTACACGCGTGTACGATCGGTACAAGAGCTTGTTGCGCAGTGAATCGAAACGCTCGTTGGCTGCGTAAGAAGCAATAAGAACACCCCGAGGAGACCGTCGCATGCTCATGCGATGCAGCGCTCGCGATTGAGTCCTCATGACTGCGACGCCGAAGAACAAGAGAGTCCTGATGCTGTGCACTGCAGCACGAGGGGGTATGCGTGCCGTCGTGGAAGCCTACGCACGGGACGGCCTGTTCGAGCGCTGGAACGTGCTGCTGATCGCGACTCACGTGGAAGGCTCGATGGTGCGGCGGCTGGGCGCCATTGTGCGGGCCATGACGAGATTCCTCTCTCTTAACCTGTCCGGTCAGGTCTTGTTCACGCATATTCATGCCGCGGCCGGTGGCAGCTTCTGGCGAAAGTCGATCTTCGGGTTGATCGCCCGCCTGTTTGGGCATGCAGTCATCTTCCACCTACACAGTGGCCATATCAGCGGGCATATCGATCGTTTGCCGCTCGTCGGGCAACGGATTGCCGGTTGGGTGCTGTCGCGATTCTCCTGCGTGGTCGTGCTGTCAGAAGTGTGGCGCACATTCGTCTTGCGGATTGCGCCGACGGCAGAAGTTGCCATCGTTCCGAATTACGTCGTGTTGCCGACAATAGAGCCGGTTGACCCGACACCGCAGCTTGCGGAGCAAGCGCTCAATTTGCTCTTCTTGGGGTTCGTGGGATCGAACAAGGGTGTTTTCGAACTGATCCCGGCCGTCGCCCGCGCGCGAAGTGCCGGTTACGACGTTCGACTCACCATTGCAGGACATGGAGAGGTGGACAAGGCCAGGCGCATGGCGGCGGATCTCGATGTTGCCGATGCGGTGTCTGTCATCGGTTGGGTTGATGGCGAACGAAAGTTGGAGCTTTTGCGGGCCGCGGATGTCTATATCCTGCCGTCACGCAACGAAGGCATGCCCGTCAGCATCCTCGAGGCCATGAGCTGGTCGATCCCGGTCGTGGCAACGCGCGTTGGCGGCATTCCCGAGATGATCGATTCGGGGGTGGAAGGTCTTCTGGTCAAGCCTGGAGATGTCGAAAGCATCCTCGATGCGATCCTGCACTTGGCAGCGGATCGACATCTGCTGCCTTTCATGGGCCGAGCCGCGCGAAGGCGCGTCGAGACCGAGTTCAGCAAGGATGTTGTGCTGCCGAAGATAGAGGCGATCTACGAGAGGCTCTCACGCATCTAGCCAGCGCTCGCCGATGCTTCGGAGCGATGTAGCAAGGACGGATGGCGCATTTCGCCGAGCCACGTGCTGGTAAGGCTCATCTACGCCCCGTGCGGCTGTACGCGTGACTGCGCGATCTCCACGTGCGTCGGCGAATCCACAGCGGGGCGCCGGCATGCCATTCCGACCTTCGCCTCCGCGCTGAGCTCAAATGCCGCTGCGCTGTCCGGCTTGCCGGAACTTCGATCGAATCGAAGCTCCGGCAAGTCTTGGCAGCGCAATGCTTTACTTCTGGTATGCAGGTCAGCCGGACTGGGCCGATCTCGGAGCGGGCTCCGACGAGGTGCTGTCTCAACGAGCCTTCACGTAGGAGCGGATGTCGGCCTCCTTGTACTTGCCGCTCGGGTCGTGCACGAAGGTCGGGCTCCTGAACAGCAGCGTCTTGGTCGGGAAATCAGTCGACCAGCCATTGCCGCTCGTGTTGTAGCCCCAGGGATAGAGGCCGAATTTCGCCCAGGGCGGGTTGGTCGGCGAGTTGTAGCTCAGGGGACCCGAGTAGTCGATGATCTGCGTGCCGTCGCGCCACACCTTGAAGTACGGAGCATCGCTGGCGAAGGGTGAGATCTTTGCCTTGATCACGAAATAGGTCCACTTGTTGATCGGCAGACCGCTGGTGTTCCAGCTGCGAGTCGAATTCCCCGATTGCGTCGGATTCGTATTCGCGTTGTAGCGTGCGTAGAAATTGATCTTGTCGCCGGCGATGCCGATGGCCATGAAGGGGTTCACCGTATTACCCGCTTGATGCCACTGCGAAATGATGCCTTCCTCGGACGTCGTCTTCCAGTTAGGCAGATAGAGTCCGAAGGCGTACCAGATGTCAGTCTTCGACTTGAGCGCCCCGGCTTGCGTGGTCCACCAGCTGACCTCGCACCGCGGCGCCCCGGCCGTCAGGCCGTCATTGATGTTGGGACGAACCATCAAGGTCTGGCGACCTGCGTTTTCGGGGTCGGCCGCCTTGCCGAAGCGGGTCGAACTGAGCACATCGCTGAGATAGGAGCCGCTGAAACCTGCCTCGGAGAGGCTGCGAATCGACGTGTTCTTGCCGTTGCATTCAAGGCCGGCACCGTCACTGTCTGAAGCGAACGCGTTGTTCGCGTTGAGTTCGGCGAAGACGTCTCCGGGGGCGACGGTCGTTGTCGTGGAGGTCGAGGGTGCGGGTGCGGGAGTCGGCGCGGGCGCCGGTGCCGGCGCCGGGTCAGTCACGGCCGGCGCCGGTGCTGCGGCGACGGGTGCGGGTGCGGGTGCGGGGCTGGGCGCAGGAGCCGATGAAGCTTGAACCAGCAGTTCGCAACGCTTGTACACGGCAGGCAGCGGATCCTTGCCGAAGAACTGATTCGTGCACTGTCCGCTGCCGGTCACGGAGCGTGAAATCCAGGTCGAGCCGGAGCCGTAGCGAACGATCTGCGTCCCAGTGACTGAGAACGGATACTTCTCGTAGGCGAGATGCGTATAGGTCCCGGCAGGCGCCGCAGCGGTCGTGGTGACCAGCACTTCGCAACGCTTGTACGTGGCAGGCGCGGGGTCGACCCCGAAGTACTGGTTGGTGCATTGCCCGCCATTGGTGACGGTCTTCGCGATCCAGGTGCTGCCCGATCCATAACGGACGAGTTGCGTGCCACTGACGGTGAAAGCGTATTTTTCGTACGCCAGGAAGCTGTAGACGCCACTCGGTGCAACGGGAGCCGCGGCGGCAATCGTCGTCTTGGTGGGGGTCGAGGCGGATCCGCCGCTCGCCGTCGAAGTCGAGCCACCGTTGTCCGCCTCGGTGTCTGTCGGGTCGCTCGGAACCGTGACCGGGTTCCCGGAGGTGCTGGCGCCGCTGTCGACGACTGAGTCGCTACCGCCGCCGCCGCCACCGCCACCGCAAGCGGACACTGCAAACGCTGTAGCAATCAATTGCGCAATGATACTCAGGCGTGTCCCGTCAAATTGCTGCATGAATCAAACTCCTGGATATATCTTTAAAAACAATGTCGCGGGACGGGCGCAATACTTGAGAATTCGAATTATCTATTTGCCAATCTTTTGACTCGATGTGTGTCCGGGGTTTATTCCGTCACACGTCAGTCGGTGTTCGTGAACCGATGGGATGGATGCTAGGGAGGGGCGGGCAGCGTCATGTAACAGGCTGGTGACGGCGTAACAAGGCGATTGCGGGCCAGCTTCTGCGTGGGAGCCGCCTCTTCGGTTTTAGGGGGGGAGCGCAGCGGTCGCGGGCGCGTCCGCTGGCAGGTCTCACGACGTCCTGTTACGTTTCTTGCAGAGAGTCGAAGCTGCGTGAAAGGCGTTCTTGCCTTCAGCGCGCGGGCATGCGGACTCCGGGCGTGTCGGGAAACCGGCCCGGGTGTTCCTGAGTGAGGCCGCAGCAGAGGGCGGCATGCATGTCGTCTTGCACAACTGCAGCCAGAGACCCTTGGCATTTACCCCCGGCTGCGGGGGTGCCTCACCGCGGATGGCCGCCTAATATCGTTCTTGCCACTGCAGCTGTGGAGTTGCTGAGGTGTGGCTTGGTGCGACGCAGCAACGTACGGCGACTTCTGACTCCCCTATTATCGAAACGAGATTCAGTGAGAAATCGACAAATACTGACCGGGGAGGCCATTCGACGCATCGGTCCGGGGCTAGCGGTGTCGGCTTGCCTGCTGATCTCGGCTTGCGGCGGGGGCGAAACTGATAATGCCTCCGAGGCGACCGCGGCTTCTTCAGCCAAGGCACGCATCGCCGCCATCGCCGCGCCGGCCCAGGCCGTCTGGTCGGCCCCTGTCCCGCTCACCCTGGTGCCGTCTGCTGCTGCGAACCTGCCGAACGGCAAGGTTCTGATGTGGTCGGCCGACAGCCGCTTTGATTTCACAAGCACCGCCGGGAATACCTATTCGACGCTGTTCGATCCGGCCACGAATATGGCAACCGAAAGGTTGATCAACGAGACCAACCACAACATGTTCTGTCCCGGCACGACCAACTTGCCGGACGGGCGGTTGCTGGTCAGCGGCGGATCGAGCGCGGGGACTACCAGCATCTACAACCCGGCAACCGGGGCGTGGGCTGCCGCGGCAGCCATGAACATTCCGCGCGCCTACCAGGCCAACACGATCCTGCAGGATGGTTCCATCCTGACGCTCGGGGGCTCGTGGAATGGCGGGCAAGGCAACAAGCACGCCGAAATCTGGACAGAGGCGGGCGGTTGGCGGCGCCTGACCGGCGTGGCCGTGAACCCGATGGTGGGGCCGGACCCGGGCGGAATTTTCCGGGGAGACAACCACATGTGGTTGATCCCGACCGGCACCGGGCAGGTGCTTCATGCGGGCCCGAGCGCCAACATGAACTGGATCAACACTCAGGGCAATGGATCCAGCGTTCCCGCGGGAACGCGCGGCGACGATGCGTACGCAATCAACGGTTCCACCGTGATGTACGACATTGGCAAGATTCTCAAGACGGGTGGTGCGCCCGCCTACGAGAACGTCGACGCCACGGCGAGTTCGTACGTGATCGACGTCAACGCCGGTTTGAGCGTGCGCAAGATTGCGCCGATGAGTTACGCGCGCGCCTTTCACAACAGCGTGGTGTTGCCCAACGGCCAGGTCCTGATCGTAGGGGGGCAGACACGCCCAGTCCCCTTCTCCGACGATCGTTCGGTGCTGATCCCGGAACTATGGGACCCCGTGACGGAAGCCTTCACGGCGATGCCAGCCATGACCGTGCCACGCAATTACCACGGTGTTGCGCTGTTGCTTCACGATGGTCGGGTGCTGTCGGCCGGCGGCGGCTTGTGCGGACAGGGTTGTGCAGGCAATCACCCCGACGTACAAATCCTGACGCCCAACTACCTGATGAACTCGGACGGCAGTGCGGCGACGCGCCCCGTCATCAACACGTTTCCGGTGCAGGTGGAGTACGGCAAGAAGATGGCCGTGACCACAAGCTCGGCCGTCACATCTTTCGTCCTGATTCGCCTGTCTTCGACGACGCACACCGTCAACAACGACCAGCGGCGCATCCCGCTAGCGTTTGCGTCGACCGGCACGAACAGCTACAGCATCGACGTGCCGACCAATCCGGGCATTGCGCTGCCGGGCCAGTACATGCTCTTCGCGATCGACGGGCAAGGCGTTCCCTCGGTGGCGAAGACGGTGCGCATCGGTGCTGGCACTGCTCCGCAACTGCAGTCGCCGGGAACGCAGGCCGGAACGGCCGGCGTCCCCGTTTCGCTGAGCACGACCGCGACCGCCCCGAACGGTTTGGGCATCACGTTCAGGGCGACGGGGCTGCCTCCCGGTCTGAGCATGAACGCGACCACCGGCAGCATCACCGGTACACCGAGTGCAGGTGGTGATTTCAAGGTCAGCATTTTCGCGGCGACCACTTCCGGCGAGACCAGCACGGATTTCATGTGGAACGTGGTCGGAGCCACCTCGGGCCCGATCTCGGTGCGCTATGTCCGCCTGGAAGAGGTGACCGAGATCAATGGAGGTGCCTGGGCCTCGATGGCCGAGTTCAACCTGCTCGACACCAACGGCGCAACGATTTCACGCACCGGATGGACCGTGAGCGCGGACAGCCAGGAAACGCAGGGCGAGAATGCTCCGGCGGCCAACGCGATCGACGGCAACACCGCGACGTTCTGGCATACGCAGTGGTCCGGCGCCAATCCGCCGCCGCCGCACACGTTCACGGTGAACCTCGGCGCCGTGCGCAATGTCGGCGGCTTCAAGTACCTGCCTCGTCAGTCGGGCGCCAATGGCACGATCGCGCAGTTCCGCTTCTACGTCAGCGCCGACGGCATCAATTGGGGTGTTCCGGTCGCCACCGGGGACTTCAGCACCATGGGCGCCAGAGCGGTGGAGAAGACCGTGCTGTTCACGGTACCCGGGGCGAATCAGGCGCCGACGGTCAACTCGCCTGGCGCTCAGTCGCACACGCAGGGTCAGACCGTGACGCTCGGCATCTCTGCGAGCGACCCCGACGGAGACACGCTGACGTATTCCGCGTCGGGCCTGCCCGCGGGGCTGAACATCTCTGCGAGCACCGGTGTGATCAGCGGCACCGTGAACACCGCCGGAAACTACAGCCCGACGGTCACAGCCCAGGATGGAAACGGTGCCAGTGATACCACCGCGTTCGCCTGGACGGTGATCCCGGTCCAGCCGGTGATCAATCCCGTGCTGGCTCCGCCTGTCGTGGCGGGCGGGACCGCGACATTCAATGTCACATCGAACATGGGCGCCGGGGTCCAGTACCGATGGGACTTCGGTGACGGAACGCCGGAGACCGCCTATTCGACAGCGGCCACGGTCACGCACCTCTATGCCGCACCGGGTCTTTATACCGTGACGGTCACTGCGCTATCGACTTCGGGTGCGGTGAAAACGCTCAGCTTCACGCAGGCAATCTATGGAGCGATCTCAGGATCGACTCGTCCGAGCGGATCGACCAACGTCGTCGTCGAGACCCGCGCTGGGCAGAACCCGCGGGTCTGGTTGGTCAACCAAGATAACGACAGCGTCAGCGTCTTCGATGGCGTGACCTACAACAAGGTGGCCGAAGTCGCGGTCGGGGTCGATCCGCGGACCTTGGCTGTGGCTCCCGATGGTCGCGTGTGGGTCACCAACAAGAGCGGCTCGAGCATCAGCGTCATCAGTCCCAGCAGCCTGTCGGTGGTTCAGACGATTGCACTGCCTCGGGCTTCGATGCCCTACGGACTTGCCTTCGCGCCGAATGGCAGCGCTGCCTATGTTGCGCTGGAAGCCAGCGGCCAGCTGCTGAAACTGAACGTCAGCTCGGGGGCTGTTTTGGGATCGGCCGCGGTAGGCGCCAATGCTCGCCATCTTTCGATCCCCGTTGCGAGCGATCGCGTCTTCGTTTCGCGATTCATTTCGCCGCCCTTGCCGGGTGAGGGGAGCACAGTCGTTCAGACCGAGGTGGCCGGGGTCAAGCGTGGCGGTGAGGTGGTGGTGGTGACGTCCGCCATGGCGATCGAGCGCACCATCGTCCTGCAGCACAGCGACTTGCCGGACACCACGCTGCAGGGTCGCGGTATTCCGAACTATCTGGCGTCGCCAGTGATTGCACCGGACGGAAAGAGTGCTTGGGTCCCATCGAAACAGGACAACGTCAAGCGCGGAACCCGGCGCGACGGCTTGGCCCTGAACTTCGAAAGCACGGTGCGCGCGATCACCTCGAGGATCGACCTGGTGACCTTCGCGGAAGACTATGCGGCCCGCGTCGATCACGACAACTCGAGTCTCGCCAGTGCCGCGGCCTTCCACCCGACCGGGGCGTATCTGTTCGTCGCGTTGCAGACGAGCCGTCACGTCGCGGTGATTGATCCGGTCCGGGAAGTCGAACTGTTCCGCTTCGATGCGGGGCGCGCACCCGATGGGGTCGCCGTCTCGCCCGACGGCTTGACCCTGTATGTCAACAACTTCATGGATCGGACTCTGGGGGTCTTCGATCTGACGCGGCTGGTTCGGTATGGCGAGTTCAGCGTGCCTGCGTCTGCAGCCGTCGACGCGGTCGCCGTCGAGAAGCTCTCGGCCGTGGTTCTGACGGGCAAGCAGTTCTTCTACGATGCCCGCGACACCCGGTTGTCTCGCGATGCGTACATGAGTTGCGCGGCTTGCCACAACGATGGTGGGCACGATGGGCGCACATGGGACCTGAGCAGCCTGGGAGAAGGGCTGCGCAACACGATCAGCCTGCGCGGTCGGGCTGGTGGACAGGGCTTCAAGCATTGGAGCGGAAATTTCGACGAGATCCAGGATTTCGAGGGGCAGATCCGAACGCTTGCGCAAGGCGCCGGGCTGATGACGGACGTGCAGTTCAATACCGGAACACGGTCTCAGCCGTTGGGCACAACGAAGGCCGGGGTCAGCGCAGACCTTGACGCGCTGGCGGCCTACGTGGGCTCGCTCAATACGTTCGCGCCGACGCCGAATCGCAACGCAGACGGTAGTCTCACCGCAGCTGGGACAGCAGGCCAGGCCGTGTTCGCCAGCAAGTGCTCGACATGCCATTCTGGAACGGCGTTCACCGAGAGCGGAGCCAGTACATTGAGAGACATTGGCACGCTCAAGGCCTCCAGCGGCAACCGTTTGGGCGGAACGTTGACGGGGATCGACACACCGACGCTTCGCGATGTTTGGGCCACGGCACCTTATCTGCATGACGGGTCTGCGGCAAGTGTGACTGCAGCCATCCAGGCGCACACGGCGATCGTGTTGACGGCGACTGAACTGTCCAACGTCGCGTCGTATGTCGCTCAGATCGGCGCCGAGGAAGCCACCGCCCCGACGAGCACGCCCGGCGGCGGTGGAGGCGGTACACAGTACGTGAGGCTGGAGGCTCTGTCGGAGGTGATGGGGCGGGCGTACACGACGATGGCGGAGTTCAACCTGCTGGATGCGACCGGAGCGGTCATTCCGCGCACGGGGTGGACGGTGGTGGCCGACAGCCAGGAGACGCAAGGCGAGAACGGCGCGGCGACGAACGCGATCGACGGCAGCACAACGACGTTCTGGCACACGCAGTGGCAGGCAGCCAGCCCGCCGCCGCCGCATACCTTCACGGTGAACCTGGGCACGGCGAGGTCGGTGGGTGGATTCAAGTACCTGCCGAGGCAGAACCTGAGCGTTGGCCGGATCGCGGGCTGGCGGTTCCTGACGAGTCCAGACGGCACCAACTGGACGGTAGTGGCTCAAGGTACGTTCACCAACGACGCGACAGAACGCACCGTGACCTTCCAGGCACCGACGAACCAGGTACCGGTGCTGACAGCCGTTGCGAATCTCTCGACGACGGTCGGGCAGAGCGCTACGTTGGCACTGAGCGCGACCGACCCGGACGGAGACGCGCTGACCTACTCGGCTACCGGGCTGCCGGCGGGCGTGGCCATCAATGCCGGAACGGGCCTGATCGCCGGGAGCCCGACGGTGGCCGGCACCTACAACGTTGTCGCCCAGGTCAGCGATGGCCGTGGAGGTGTGGCCAATCGAGCTTTCGTCTGGACGGTCACGGCCGCCAGCGGTGGAGGCGGTACACAGTACGTGAGGCTGGAGGCTCTGTCGGAGGTGATGGGGCGGGCGTACACGACGATGGCGGAGTTCAACCTGCTGGATGCGACCGGAGCGGTCATTCCGCGCACGGGGTGGACGGTGGTGGCCGACAGCCAGGAGACGCAAGGCGAGAACGGCGCGGCGACGAACGCGATCGACGGCAGCACAACGACGTTCTGGCACACGCAGTGGCAGGCAGCCAGCCCGCCGCCGCCGCATACCTTCACGGTGAACCTGGGCACGGCGAGGTCGGTGGGTGGATTCAAGTACCTGCCGAGGCAGAACCTGAGCGTTGGCCGGATCGCGGGCTGGCGGTTCCTGACGAGTCCAGACGGCACCAACTGGACGGTAGTGGCTCAAGGTACGTTCACCAACGACGCGACAGAACGCACCGTGACCTTTACGCCGCCGTGAACGGAAAGGAATGACCGCTGTCGGGTATCGTTCTGCCGCGCGAAGTGGGCTTCGTGCGCTGAAGGAATACAACAGCGGCAGGTGCCCTCTGGCGTGGTTGACGGTCTGGACGGGCTTGCTGCTGGGATTGGGGGCAGTTCCGGCTGTGCCTTTCGCTCAGCCGGCGGAACAAGCTCTCGGTGCTCGCCTGTATGTCGGGCAGCAGATGCTCGCGGGGTACATCGTCGGACACGAGACCCCGTTGCCGACGACGGCAAGTCGCTGCATCAACTGCCATGAATTGGCTGCCGCATCGGCTCCATCGGCTGGATCGCAGAAGACAGCGGCGTTCGGGCCTCGCTTGTCTCCGGAAGGGCTGAAAGGACTGGCGGCTCGTCGTGGGGGGCCACCGACGCGTTATGACTTGGACGCGTTTTGCGAACTGCTCAGAACGGGCGTCGACCCCGCCAAGGTCATCATTCAGCGCGCGATGCCGCGCTACAGGATCGACGGGCCTCAGTGCGAGGCTCTGTGGATTTACGTCACGCAACCGGGGCCGTGAATGCGTGGCCTGGAGATCCCATTGAATCGACGTCATTTCGTCATGATCGCAGCCGCGACGGGTCTGGGCCTGGACAGCGAGGCGGCGCCGCCGCCGCCACCTCCGGCTCACGCGCCGTTCGGGCCGGTCGATCCTCCCCAGTTGGCACTGGCCATCCCACTGGTCGGGGACGACGGTAAGACCTTCACGCTGGTGCAACACCTGCGGGGCAAAGTAACGGCGGTTCAACTGATGTTTGCGGGGTGCAGTGCCATCTGCCCGATCCAGGGCGCTTTGTTCGCAGGGGTCGCGCAGAAGATCGAGGCAATCCGTGATGCCCAGCTTCTGTCATTGACCATCGATCCGCTCAACGACGATCCGGCGGTATTACGTCGGTGGAAAGCGAGTTTCGGGGCGCATCGCTTGTGGAGCGCTGCGGCGCCTAAGCTGAAAGATGTCGACGCCTTGTTCGGTTTCTTGGGTGGGCGCAATCAAGGCGTCGACGAGCACACGGGGCAGGTCTACCTGTTCGATCGGCAGGCACGCTTGAGATATCGAACGCCTGATTTGCCGACGATTTCGTATGTCGCCGAGACCATGAGCCAATTGGCACGAATTTGAAGTAGTCTGCTTCGAGGGTCGGCGTGTTGTAAGCTGGTTAGATTTAAATTACATCTACCCAACTCACCAGCTCATGACGCGCAGCACGGGCCAGATGGGAAAACGTGCGTATATCATCGAACTCGGTTTTGCGCCAATCCTCCGCGGTTCCGGGGTGTGCGCCGACCTCCATCGTGTTCGGAGTCAGGCGCTGCAATAGAGCTTCCTGCCAGTCGGTTTCGAGGAGGGTGGCTGGCATATAAAACCAATCGGTCGTTTTCCAGCGCTCCCGCAGTTTGCGATCTTGAAATTTACCGAACCAGTATGTTGGTTTGCTGTAGGCGGGCTTGACGTAGAAATTCTGCACACATCTGACACGGTCGATGCCGAATTTGGGTAGCACTCGATTGAGCGCTTCCGTCACGACCGGCAATTTATGAACGTGGTGATGCGAATCTACATAATCTATCAGGATGCCAGCGTCTCGCGCCAAGGCGATTTGCGCGCTGATTTCTGCTTCGATCTGCTGTGGATCGATCTGCCCAAGCAAGGCGAGCGCACGAAAGCGTTGCAATGAACCCAACCGGCCGTCCGAATCCAGGAGCGTTCCGACTTTCGAGCGTGACGCTGCTGGTTTTAGTTGACCGCGTCCAGCGAGCGTGAGATGAATGCCATAGCAGAATTGGGGGTGAGTTTTAGCGAAGGCGAGTGCCTGTTCAAATGCGGGAGCACCTGTCATCAACGAAGCATTGTTGATCGATCCGTCCAGCAGGCATGCGGAGGTCGCGTCGACACTATCGGGTGACCAGCCATAGTCGTCGGCCGTGATGGTGATCTTCATGTGACGATGCTACCCGATTGCGCGCTCTTGCCATGATTGACGAACGTGCTCGTCCATGCGCGAGGCAGACATGTTCGCAGATGCGTGCGGTATCACCGAATCGTTGTCGACTCGTCATGGACTGTACGAACGCGGCGCTCCAGCCTATCTACACTACGATGTTTGCTGCAATGCGGTCGTGCCTTTAATATAACCTTGGCGCGATTTCTGCATGTTGATTCGGGCGGCATCTCAGATCGATTTTATATTCTGGCGCGATGTTGCCTGATCGGGCTTGTTTTCATTTGGATAATTGCGTGACAAAGAGAAAAGTACTAGCGATCGCTTCGGGTGGTGGCCATTGGGTGCAGTTGCTTCGACTGCGGCCGGCGTTCGAGGACTGTGAGGTGGTGTATGCCAGTGTGCATGCAGCATCCTCCGCCGAGGTTCCTGGACATCGCTTCTATTCTTTCAAGGATGCCTCGCGAAAGAACAAGTTAGCGTTCTTCGTGGTGGTGCTTCGGATGTTCTGGATCTTGTTGCGTGAACGGCCAGATGTGATCGTGACGACAGGCTCCGGGCCGGCGCTGATCTGCATCAGCCTCGGACGCTTGTTCAGTGCTCGCACACTGTGGATCGACAGTATTGCCAATTGCAAGGAGCTGTCGACCTCGGGGCGCAAGGCGAAAAAGGTCGCGACGCGGTGCCTCAGTCAATGGGAGGAGATCGCCAACGAAAATCAAATCGAATACTGGGGGCGGACTCTATGATTTTCGTGACGATTGGTTCGATGTTTCCATTCGATCGACTCGTTCGTGCGGTCGATCGCTGGGCCGGGCATGCGAACTACAGCGCTGTCAGCATGCAGATCGGCGCCGGCACCTATCATCCCAAGAATGCAAAATGGGTTCGAACGCTGCCGCCCGATGAATTTTCGAATGCCATCAGGAATTGTGATCTGATGGTGGCGCATCTCGGAATGGGCTCCATCATTTCGGCAATGCAAGCGCAGAAGCCTGTCATTCTGTTGCCACGAAAAATGCAGCTGGGTGAGGCGACCTCAGACCACCAATTGCATGGTATGGAGTGGTTGCGCGGTCGTCCTGGTGTGTGGATCGCGGAAGACGAAAGCCAGATGGAGGAACTGTTGGGTAGTTTTGTCGACGGAAAACTAAATCAGGCAATCGAAGCTGCTTCGCAATACGCATCGGTCGAGATGATCGAAAAAGTCAAGAAGTTCGTGCATGCGATCTAGCATCGTGACGCTGACGAGAGCATGAGTACTGCCATGATCGTGATGCTTTGTACCGTCGCCCGTGGTGGCATGCGTTCTGTCGTCGAAGGCTATCGTGATGATGGAATATTCGACAAGTGGGGTATCTCACTGATCGATACGCACGTCGAGGGTGGCTATTGGGTGCGTTTCAAGGTTTTCTGTGCTGCATTATTCCGATTTGCCGGTCTGCTCGTTCAGCGAAAAGTCGATGGATTGCATTGTCATGTTGCCGCCTATGGAAGCTTTTGGCGGAAATCAATATTCGCATCGCTGGCTCATTTGAGTGGGGTGCCGGTGATCTTGCATCTCCACGGTTCCCGTACCAAGGAATTCGTGGCCCGGCAGCCGCGCTGGTCGCTCCGCTTGATTCGTTGGCAGCTTCGCAAGGCGAACGCTGTCATCGTTCTGTCGGAAAGTTGGAAAGACTACATTCTTTCGATCGAACCCGCGGCACAGGTTCGCGTGATTCCAAATGGCGTGACCCTGCCGAAGGAGCACACTTACGATGCAGCCGGCAGCGAGTTCATCAATATTCTGTTCTTGGGTGAAGTCGGCGAACGCAAGGGGATTTACGATCTTCTACGAGCGTTGCCGGAAGTGCTTCGCCATTGCCCATCGATGCGACTCCAGATCGGCGGCAAAGGTGAAATGGAACGCGCTCAGGATTTGGTCCGAGAGCTTGGTATCGGTGATGCCGTCGAGTTCTGCGGATGGGTGGTCGGCGATCAGAAGCGGGCGCTGCTGCGTGGTGCATCGATTTACGTGCTGCCGTCCTATAACGAAGGCCTGCCCATGAGCATCCTGGAAGCGATGTCGTGGAAGTTGCCGATCATCTCCACCACGGTCGGTGGAATTCCGGAACTGGTGCGCGACCGCGAAGAAGGTTTCCTGATCAATCCAGGCGATGTCAAGGCATTGACGCTGGCCTTGGTCCAGCTGGTATCTGATGCCTCGCTCCGGCAGTCGATGGGTCAGAAGGCCTTGAAGCGCGTTGAGCAAGGATTCTCTTCGGTCTATGTCTCGAGAAGCATTGATGAATTGTATTCTGCCATTTTAAATAAATAGCATGATCATGTATTTTGGATTGAATTGGAACAAAAGGAGTTTGTGTGATTAGGATTGCCATGGTTGGCTTGGGGAAGATGGGTCTGTCTCATCTTGCGATTGTGCGGGCGCATCCGGAAGTTCAGCTGGTTGCCGCATGCGATACCACGACCTATTTGACGGATATTCTGACGAAGTATTCGAATCTGAAATGCTATGCCAGCTTTGATGAAATGCTGGCGAAAGAGAATCTTGATGCCTTGCTCGTTGCCACGCCGTCCACGCTCCATGCCGGCATGGTGGGAAAGGCGCTCGAGCGTGGTTTGCACGTGTTTTGCGAGAAGCCTTTCGTGCTGGACTCGAACGATGGTCAGAAGCTTGTGGAACTGGCTGATCAGAAGAGTCTAGTGACTCAAGTTGGCTATCACTATCGATTCGTCGGTGCCTTCAAGGAAGCTGCACGCATCGTGAAGTCGGGGGCGCTCGGCAAGATTCATCATGTCCGAGCCGAAGCCTATGGGCCGGTCGTGCTGCGCCAGAAGGGAATGACATGGCGCTCGGCGAAGAATCAGGGCGGCGGGGCGCTCTACGATTACGCCTGCCACGCGATCGACTTGGTCAACTTTGTGTTCGAGGCGCCTGCGTCGGTTCACGGCAGCGTGCTCAACAGGATCTTCTCGCACGACGTCGAGGACGAGGTCTATTGTTCATTTGCGTTCGCCGATGGCGCAAGTGGCCAACTGGCGGTCAATTGGAGCGACGAAAGCTACCGGAAAATGTCGACCAAGATCTCCGTTTGGGGGACCAATGGCCGCATTACCGCGGATCGACAAGAATGTCAGATCTATCTACGGCAACCGCAAGATTCCTTGCCTGGCGTTGGTGAGGGCTGGACCGTTCGCTACACGACCGATCTCACCGAAGAAGTATGGTATTACCTGCGAGGCGAGGAGTACTCCGCGCAGATAGATTATTTCGTGCAAAGCATCAAGCAAGGACGCAGAGATGGGCAGAACAGTTTCCGGTCCGCGCTCGAAACCGATCAGATTGTCGAAATGATCTTGTCGGAGAAGGAAACGGCGGAAAAGACTGGGGAAGTCACTCCACGCGCGGCGGCGCGAGGCGATCGCAAGGGTCTGATCGGTAAACTGTTTAGCTGAGATATAATATGAATCATCGCATGGACAGGGTTTTATTCGGCGACAATCAATTCTTCGGCGTCAACCATATGTCTGAGGAGAAGGCGCGCGCTCAATCAATGCGTTTTCAAGATCTTCAGGCTGTGATCGATGTTCTTGATACCGCCTACCAGGAAGGTGTCAGAACCTTCATGTGCACGACGCACGATCGTGTCGCAAAGATTTGTGATTATTTCAGAGATAATAAGCAAAAATATCCTGATTATATTTTCTATCCTTGCATGCCGTATGCTCATAAATATGCCAATGCGGTGACCGAGCATGGGATGGTGGACGCTCTGAGGATGTTCTTGCCGACCGATGGTGCGCTCGGCGCCATGCTGAAGGGTGGCGTGGCATTGGCAGGCAAGGATGCCCAAGCGATCCTGAAGTTGTTGATCGACGCGGAAATGAAGATGTTCCATGGGTTGACGACCCCTGTCATCTTCATTCAGAACGTGATCGCTGATTTGCTGATGGGTTTGGGTATGAACGAGATGTTCCGGTTCTTTGCGGATCATGTGCGAGAAAAATACAATGCCGAACCAGGATTCATCACGATGAATCTTCCAAAAATGCTCGACGTACTCGAAGAGCAAGGTATCGAAAATCCTATTGTTTGCTCCAACATCAACAAGATAGGTTTCAGAATGTGTGGCGGTGTGAAGGTTTACGAGGATATCATCCAAACTCGTAAATTCAGGCCGGTCGCGATGTCTGTCTTCGCTTCCGGGGCGATTTCCCCCAGGGCGGCCTTGTCATACGTGTGCGAACAGCGAAACATTGAATCGATCGTGTTCGGTGCTTCCAGTCGGGCGAACATCAAGCAAACCAAGGCGCTGATCGATGAATTGTCCGTCAGTCATGCCGGCTGACGCATCTGATGTCGTGTCCATCTTGATCCGGGCAAAGATGCGGTCGGGGCGATCAATGGTTTCATCGCATGATCTGTTTTAGGTCGCGAGAAAAGATGCGTTGTCAGGAGCTCTGGTTCGATGAACCAGAGCAGGCGGGACCGTTTGATGTGGTTTTCAGGAACCAAGCGGAATTTCCCGTACCTGGCAAGCGCAGCGAGGCATTTCACACCTTGCTGATCGATCTGGCACCCGAGCCGGAAGTGCTCCTCGCGTCGTTCGATCGCAACACCCGCTCTCAGATTCGGGCGGCCGAGGCTGACAAGAGTACGACGATCGAAATCATCGAGAGAGCCACGCCAGAGCAGCTTGCCGCGTTCTTGGTTTTTTATGATGATTTTTCACGCAGCAAGTCGATCTGGCCGATATGGACGCCTCGACTCGAAGCACTGCATGAGTCCGGGCGTCTTGTTCTCAGTCGCGTTATCCGAGATCAGGAAACCCTGATCTGGCATGCCAGCTTGCGGACGGCCAGTAGATTTTTAGTTCTGTATTCTGCAAGTCTGCGAGGCACCGACCCATCGCTCCGGAAGATCATCGGGCAATCGAATCGTTTGCTGCATTGGCGCGAGATGCAGTGGGTGAGGAGGCAGGGTTGCTATACATACGACTTCTGCGGCTGGTATTCAGGGGTCGAAGACAAGGCCTTGCTTTTGGTCAATCGATTCAAGGAAGAGTTTGGTGGGCGCAAGGTTGTTGAGTATAATATTATCGACGACAAAACACTGCGAGCCAAACTGATTAGATTTCTCAAGTTTCTGATCTCTAAATTCCCAAAGGAATACAAGGCAGGATGGCAGCGCTTGTTCCACGCGAGTGTTCTGCTTGTTTTGTCAATAAGTGACGGTCGAAATGTCGCAACGCCTTCGTTTTGACGTTCGCGAAGTATGCGTAACCGTGCGTCGACTGATGGCTGTTCGTCGTGATTGAATCACGGCCGATGCGTTCATGGAGGCTGATGACACGCCGCGGCGATTACCCACATTGGGTTTTAGCTATTGCCGAGGTGTTGCGTGAAGCTTTTGCCGTCGATGGAGTAATCGTCGGAATTCCTGTCGAAGGAAATGCTGAGCCGCTTTTCCCATTGGGCCTTGCCGGCCTTCTGGACTCTGCCCGGAGTGCCGGGGCCTGTTCGTTGCAGCGAGCGGGGTACGCCCGAGACGTAGGCCATATTGCGGATGATCCGCGGAATGCCCTGGTCTGCGTCGTCCTGACGGATGCACAGCATTTCCAGCAGGAAGGCTCGATCGAATTGCGCGCCGATGGCGGGCCCGCGTGTCACCTGGCTGTCGCTGTCGAACGGGCCTTGCAGTGCGGATCCGGCAGCATCGAGTTGGAGGCCATTTGGCGCTACCGCGGCCGAACCAACCGATTGACTTGGCGCTGTGCGCTCAAAGACCACTCCGTCGCGCGCTCCATGGATGCTGCGGCAGCCAGATTGACGGATCTCGTGGCTCATGTCGTCCGTCGCCTGGAGCCAACGTCTGAAGCCTCCCCGACGGTCTCGTGCCTCGTGCCCGACGTGCCGCCGCTTGCCGCACGTGGGGGCAACCTGGGTCGTGCCTTCCGCCACATGGTGCATCGGTTGACCGCGCATGATCAGTGGGCGTTTCGCGTTTACCAGAATCTGATTCCGGATCAACTCTGGCCGACGGCGGGAAATCAGTTCATAGATTTTGTTCCGCCGATCGATAAAATCTGGGCAGACCCTTTTGTGGCGCGCGACGGTAACTTGCTTTGGGTATTTTTCGAAGAGGATTCGATAAAATCACCGAAAGGGCGAATCGTTTGCGTCTCGATCGATCAGTCAGGTCGTTGTAGCGAGCCGGTGGTGGTGCTTGAGGATGCAAGCCATCTGTCATATCCGCAGGTATTCAAGTGCGATGGTCAATGGTTGATGCTGCCTGAAAGCGGAGCGCGTGGCGATTTGGTGCTTTACCGCGCCAAGAAATTTCCATTCGAATGGGAGCCGGTGGCCGACCTGTTGCAGCAGGTCCGGCTGGCGGATGCGACTTTGCATCGAAACAATGCAGGATGGTGGTTGACGGCGAGTGGCGTCGGGTCGATCAGTGGCAATAGTTGCGATGAATCACCCTACGACATGCGGCTCTACGACAGCCTGCATGTTTACCACTCGTCGTCGTTGACGCACGGTTGGCAACCCGTGTCGCTGAATCCGCTGCGGGTCGATGCGGCCACGAGTCGACCTGCCGGACCCTGGTTTCAATGGCAGGGAGAGTGGATTCGTCCGGTGCAGGATTGCCGCGGTCGTTATGGCCGGGCCGTACACCTGCTGGCGGTCGAATCCATTTCGACGCAAGGAATCAATGAGCGCTTGTTGGCAACGCTCGGCGGAGGTGGTCGCACCAATTGCGTCCATACCTACTCGAGAGTGGGCGGGGATCTCGCAATCGACTGGAATGCCTGGCGATTCCGATCCGATCTGTTTCGATCGCCAGTCGGTGCCACGTTCGAGTTTCAACGGCATGACGCCGTGGAAATCCAGGCGAGATAGTGTCCCGCAGTCGAGCCACAACTCTCCGTTGTCACGCGTGGCTGATGGGAGAGCGCTTAGCGCGATGGCTGGTGGCGTACCGCGCAGGTTGCCGATAGAGACACGACGGACGGGGCCGCCATCCTTAAGATGGCCACCAGGCCACAGGACTCGGGAGAGTCGGGGCGTCAGTAGCGATCGCGCCGTTGCGCCGAGGGACGACGCGGCAATGCGCATCGCCCCAGAATGGGTTTACAGGCGCCAGACCTTGATGCCGTTCGCCTGCAAATCCTTCTCGTCGAAATTGGCCTTCACGTCGATGAAATTGCCGCCCTTGACGACCTTGCGGGTGAAGTCGCTGGCTGTCAGCGACTTGTACTCGTTGTGCGCGACCGCAGCGACGATGGCATCGGCGCGGGGCAGTTCGTCCCAGGGCAGCAGCTTGACGCCGTATTCGTGCATGGCCTCTTCTGCGTCGGCCTCCGGGTCGTGCACGAACACTTCAATGCCGTAACTCTTGAGCTCCTGGATGATGTCGATGACCTTGCTGTTGCGCAGGTCAGGACAGTTCTCCTTGAAGGTGAGGCCGAGGACGTTGACCTTGGCGCCCTTCACGTAGCTGCCGCCGCCGATCATCTGCTTGACGGTCTGCTCGGCGATGTACTTGCCCATGCCGTCGTTGATGCGCCGCCCCGCCAGGATGACCTGCGGGTGGTAGCCCAGCATTTCGGCCTTGTGGGTCAGGTAGTACGGATCCACGCCGATGCAGTGGCCACCGACCAAACCGGGCTTGAAGCGCAGGAAGTTCCACTTCGTGCCCGCTGCCTCGAGAACCTCCGCGGTGTCGATCGAAATCTTGTCGAAGATGATCGCGAGTTCGTTCATCAGCGCGATGTTGAGGTCACGCTGTGTGTTCTCGATCACCTTGCAGGCCTCGGCCGCCTTGATGCTGGTGCAGCGGTGCACTCCAGGCTTCACGATGCGTTCGTAAAGGCTCGCCACGCGTTCCAGGGTTTCCGGGGTATCGCCGGCGACCACCTTCACCACGTTCGTGAGCATGTGCTCGCGGTCTCCCGGATTGATCCGCTCTGGGCTGTAGCCGACGTAGAAGTCGCGCTTCCACTTCAAGCCCGACGCCTTCTCGAGCTCGGGGATGCAGATCTCTTCGGTGGCTCCGGGATACACCGTCGATTCGTAGATGACAACGGCCCCCTTCTTGAGGTGGGCACCGATGGCCTTGCTGGCTCCGATCAAGGGTCGGAAATCGGGGATGTGGGCATCGTCCACTGGCGTCGGCACGGCGACGATGAGATAGTCGGCAGCACTCAGTTGCGCGGCATCGCTGGTGTACGTTGCATGAGTGGCCGCCTGCATCTCCTCATCGGGAATCTCCCGCGAGGGGTCCGTCCCGGCCTGGCATTTGGCGACCTTGGCTTCAACGATGTCGAAACCGATCACAGGCATGCTCTTGCCAAATTCCACCACCAGGGGAAGTCCCACGTAACCCAGGCCTATGACTGCAACGACTGACACGATACGTACCTCTTGCTAGGGATGATGAATACTTGTCGCGCCGGGGCATCAGATGCTTCCGGCCATCGAGTGCGATACCTGCACCAGAGCCTCGCGAGTGCGATGGCTATTGGAATATCAGTTGTGCCTGGCAACTGGCCTTGCCGGCCGAGTAGGCGTAGGAAATCGGCGAGGACGTCGTCCGCTTCTCGCGCCCGACGCCGCACTCGATCTCCGCATTGCGGGTCGGCTTGTAGCGCCCCGTCAGGCCCAACTCGGTGGTCTTGTCGTTGCCGGTTTGCGTCGAGGTGCCACCGGTCAGCGCGAAGGTATTGACGAGATCGCGTTTCTGGTACTTGAGGTCGGTTCCGAATCGGATCTTGGCTGTCGCGTCATAGGTAGCCCTCAAGCGCACCGCGTTTGAGACGCGATTGGTGTTGCCCGAGGTGCTGGCGCCGCTCGAAAAACTGTTGAAACTGTTCTCTGAACCTGTATCACGGATCAGGTCGGTGATGAAATTGAGCTTGCCGGTGGCCGCATAGGCCCAGCTCAGCGCTCCGGTCACGCCGGAGAAGTCACGCGACTGCAAGCGGTCATGGTCCTCCCGGCTGTAGCTCAGGCGCGCCGTCAGGCGGCTCAACCCGGTTGCCGCCCAAACCGCCGACAGGTCGAAATCCCGGCGATCGAAGGCATCTTCCTCGAAGACGCCTGGAGCCGACTGGATCGCGGAGGGGTAGCGGCCATCGGTGCCCCGAACGCCGGCCCCTAGCGTGAGCAGGCCGCTGGGGCGATACAGCACGCGCAAACCGAGCGAGTTCTGTCTCAGTTCCTTGAACGCGTAGCTGGCCGCCGAATAGTCGAGTTTGCGGTGGATGGCGGTGCCCTCCAGGGAGAGCAGCGACGCCATGCCGTACTGGACGCGAGCCAGCAGCTGCTGGCTGCGTTCCTCATTCCGTTCGGTGGTCAGTGTCGGGCCGTCATCCACGCCATAGCGAGCGAGGTTGCGCCGGGTCGCATAGCTGAGCGTGCCAGAGAGCTTTTCGATCGTGGCCCAATCCACGCCAGCGTCTAGATCGTATGCGGTGTTGTTGAGTTGGGAGTTGTCGCGAAAGAGGTTCCTGCTGAGGGCCGCGTTCGCGAACAAGCGCTGGCGCCCGATCGGCTGGTTCACGCCGGTCAGGAGCGATGTCGTGGAGTAGGTGTCGCTGATTTCCGGCTGACCATCCGGCGTGCGGAAGATGTTGTCTTCGCGTGTGAAGGCCTGGGATCCACCGATGTAGTACGGACTCGACGAAGGCTGGAGCTCCACCTGGGCGACCGAACTTCCAGTGCAGACGACCCCGAGCAAGGCAAGATTGAGCTTGTGGTGAAAATTCATCGTGAATCCCTTGTGAGTCTCCGGACCGCGGCCGCATCAGTAGGCATTGCGATCGAAGAACATGGTTCGAACCGTGCGAATGATGATCTGAAGATCGAGCGCGAGCGACCAGTTGCGCAAGTACTCAAGATCGTATTCCACGCGAGCCTGCATTTTCTCGATCGTGTCCGTTTCGCCACGGAAGCCGTTGACTTGCGCCCAGCCGGTGATCCCCGGTTTGACCTTGTGTCGAACCATGTAGGCCTTGATCAGTTCGCGGTACATCTGATTGTGTGCTACGGCGTGCGGCCGCGGCCCGACGATGCTCATGCGGCCCTGCAGCACATTGAAGAACTGCGGAAGCTCGTCCAAGGACGTACGGCGGATGAACGCACCAAACTTGGTGATGCGCGCGTCGTGCTTCGTCGCTTGCTTGACCACGGCTCCGTTGTCCTGAGTGGTCATGGAGCGAAACTTGTAGACCGTGATCTCGTTGCCGTCGAGCCCATTGCGCTTTTGACGGAAGATGATGGGGCCGGGCGAGCTGAATTTCACGCCGATCGCAATGGCCACCAGGATCGGCGAGATCAGGATCAAGATGAGCGTTGCCACGACAACGTCGCTGATGCGTTTGACGAGATCGTTCGTGCCTGTGAACGGGGTTTCGCAAATGCCCACGACGGGCACTCCGTTGACGTCTTCGAACCGGCCTTGAATGATGCTGATCCCGAAAACGTCCGGCACGAAATACAACGATGCGGTGGTGCCTTGGAGCGACTCGAGAAGTTCGACGATTCGCGGCTGCGATCCCAGCGGCAGGGTGATGTAGGCCTCGCGAATGCCATGCAGTGATACATACGCTGCGACGTCCGCAAGTCCGCCGAGTCGTTTGGCCATCCCGTCGACGTGCACGCGCTCATCGGTTCGATCATCGAAGTAGCCGACAAAGTCAATGCCAGTGCTCCTTCCGGAGGTCAACGCCCTGGCCACTTTGACGCCCAGCGGGCTGGCGCCGATCACAATCGCCGTGCGGCGCGCCTCGGGGAGTGCTGCGCGCCGACGCAAGATCAGCTTTCCGGCCCAGACAGCGCCCCATTGGAACACTGGCGTGATCAGCGCCCAGGAGACCAGCACGTCCCGGTTGAAGAACTGCAGACTGCGCGTCGCGTAGCCGCAGAGTGCCAGGATGGCCAGCAACACCAGCCAGGACGAGGCGATGTCGATCCCTGCGGCCACCAGGTGATCGCGGAAGCGGTTGCGCCCCGGAAAGGTGAGCACGAAGACCAGCAGGCACAGGGTCAGCGAAGCCCGTAGGATGGGTTCATCGAACCAGTGGCAGACGGCCACGTAGGTCACCACCGACACCGTCGGCTCGAGGAACGCCGCAACGAGCGAGGTCACCGACTGCGGTGCGCTGTAGAACGTTCTCTTGTAGCTGCGGTCGTCGAACATGGATAAGGGGTCAGGGCTTTCGCATCAGGCACTACCGTGGATTGCAGCCGTCCCGCGTCTGGCCGGCGGAACGCGGCAGCGGGTCATAAATACCTACAGCCATTGCGATCGACGAGAGTCGCGCCTCCCGCACTCGTCAGCGAGAATTCTCGCGCAAGTCCCCAGGGCGTCGGGCCCCTATACCCGGGGGCGCGATGCGGGCGCTTGCCTACAATTCGCAAATGCTTCACGCTTTCGACTCGCCGTTGTTCGGCGCCGCCACGGCGGCGCTCGGGCCCGCCCTGGCCGAGCGGCTCACGCTGTGGCTCAACCATCTTCTGGCTTCCGAGCCAGCGGCGGCTGAGCGTCTGGTCCGGCATGCTGGCCGGTGCGTGACCTTGCGAGCCGATGCCTTGCCGTCCTGGTGGCCGCGATCGCCGGTGCTGAGGTTCCGCGTGACGCCCGCCGGCTTGCTGGAATGGGCACCGGATGAGGGCGGCCTCGAAACGAACGATGACCTGCAGATGAGCTTCGAGGCGTCGAACCCGGGCCAGGCCGCGCTGGACTGGTTGAGCGGGCGCCGGCCGAGCGTGACGATCCAAGGTGATGCGGCCTTCGCCGCTGACTTGCACTGGGTGGTCGAGAACCTGCGGTGGGATGTGCAAGCCGATCTCTCCCAGCTGTTCGGTCCCGTGATTGCCGAGGGGTTGGTGCGTGCGGGGCAGGGCGTCGCCGCCGCGTTGCGGGGCGCCGCCCAGGCGGCCGCCACGCTCGCCGCCGGCGCGAACGGATCGCTGTCGCGATGAGGGATCTCGCACGCCTGGTCTACATCGTCTTCATCGTCCTCCGGTACGGGCTCGACGAACTGGCGCTGTCGAGTTTCCGCCAGCGCTGGGTGCGTGGGCTGGCCCGGCTGGTCGGCGTGGGGCGGCGCCTCGATGCGCCGCGCGGTGCGCGCCTGCGAATGGCCCTGGAGCGGCTCGGCCCCATCTTCGTCAAGTTCGGTCAGGTCCTGTCGACCCGGCGCGATCTGCTTCCGGTCGACGTGGCCGACGAACTGGCCAAGCTCCAGGACGACGTGCCACCGTTCCCCGCCGCACAGGCGGTGGCGTTGGTGGAGGCGGCTTTCGGTCGACCGCTGGACCAACTGTTCGCCAGCTTCGAGCACGAGCCGGTCGCCAGCGCGTCGATCGCGCAGGTGCATTTCGCAGTCCTGAAGAATGGCCGCGAAGTGGCCGTCAAGGTCCTGCGCCCTGGCGTGCTGCAGATCATCGATTCGGATCTGGCGCTGCTGCGCGTCCTGGCCGGCTGGGCTGACCGTTACTCGGCCGACGGCAAGCGGCTGAAGCCGCGCGAGGTGGTGGCGGAGTTCGACAAGTACCTGCACGACGAGCTGGACCTGGTGCGCGAGGCCGCCAATGCCACTCAGCTGCGCCGCAACATGGAGGGACTGGATCTCGTGCTGGTGCCCGAGATGATCTGGGACCTCTGCACGCCCGGCGTGATGGTCATGGAGCGCATGACGGGCGTGCCGATCAGCCAGGTGGCGCGGCTGCGAGAGGCGGGCATCGATTTCCAGAAGCTCGCGCGCGACGGCGTGACGATCTTCTTCACGCAGGTCTTCCGTGACGGCTTCTTCCACGCCGACATGCACCCGGGCAACATCCAGGTCAGCGTGGCGCCGCAGACCTTCGGGCGCTATGTCGCGCTCGACTTCGGGATCATCGGCACGCTCACGGAGTCCGACAAGGACTACCTCGCGCAGAACTTCATCGCCTTCTTCCGCCGAGACTACAAGCGGGTGGCCGAGCTGCACCTCGAGTCGGGCTGGGTGCCGGCCGGGACCCGCATCGACGAACTCGAGGGCGCGATCCGCGCTTGCTGTGAGCCCTATTTCGACCGCCCGCTGAAGGAAATCTCGCTCGGCCAGGTGCTGTTGCGGCTGTTCCAGACCTCACGGCGCTTCAACGTCGAGATCCAGCCGCAGCTGGTGCTACTCCAGAAGACCTTGCTCAATGTCGAGGGTCTGGGGCGCCAGCTCGATCCCGAACTCGACCTGTGGAGCACCGCCAAGCCCTTCCTCGAGCGTTGGATGCACGAGCAGATCGGCTGGCGCGGCCTGGTCGAGCGTCTCAAGGACGAAGCGCCGCGCTACGCGAAGATGCTGCCCGAGTTGCCGCGGCTCCTGCACGACGCGCTCGCGGCGCAGGCCAGGGCGCGCCCGGCGGCCCACGGCGACGGCCCGTCCGACGCCCTGCTCGCCGCGCTTCTGGCCGAGCAGCGGCGCACCAACCGTCTGCTGCAAGCGGTGCTCTGCACCGGCGTCGGCTTCCTGCTGGGCCTGTTGGTGGTGCAGATCTGGCAGCGCTGGCCCGGTTGATGCGGTGCAGCGCTTGAGGTGCGCGTGCTCCCTGGAGCCGGCGCCGCGCGAGGCCGCGCCCTTACAATTGCAGTTTTCGAATCAAGGGTTTGGTCATGCCGATCTACGCCTATCGCTGCGAGTCCTGCGGCCATGCGCAGGACGTGCTTCAGAAGATCTCCGATCCGTTGCTCACGGTCTGTCCGTCCTGTGGTGCCAGCGCGTTCAAGAAGCAGCTCACCGCCGCCGGGTTCCAGCTCAAGGGCTCGGGGTGGTACGTCACCGACTTCCGCAATGGCGCCCAGCCCGCGGCTGCGACGGCCAAGGCGCCCAAGACGGATGGTATCGCCACCGCCACGCCAGCTGCTGCACCGGCCGCCGACAGCGGCGGTGGAGGCGCCGGTGGCAACAGTTCGGGCGGCGATGCGGGTGGCGGCGCCACCCCGACCGCCGCGACATCGGCGGCCGCGGGCGGCTGCGGCTCGTCGTGCGCCTGCCACTGAACCGTCCCGGCACGCTGCGTTCCGCCCCGTCCGAAAGCCCTGATTGAAAAAGTACCTGATCGCCGGCCTGCTGGTCTGGCTGCCGCTGGCCATCACCATCTGGGTCCTGCATGCGGTGCTCGGCCTGCTTGACGGCGTGTTCGCCTGGCTGCTCAGCGCGTCGCAGGCACTGCTGCCGGCGGCCGCGCATTCCCCGCTGGAGATGCTCAAGCAGATCCCCGGCCTCGGCGTGATCGTCATGTTGGTCGGCCTGCTGCTGACCGGCATGTTCGCGACCAATATCGTCGGCCAGTGGTGGCTTCGCCAGGGTAGCCGCGTGCTCCAGCAGATCCCGATCGTCAAGTCGATCTACAGCTCTGTGAAGCAGGTCTCGGACACGCTGTTCTCCAGCAGCGGCAACGCCTTCCGTGAGGCGGTGCTGGTGCAGTACCCGCGCCAGGGCTCGTGGACCATCGCCTTCGTCACCGGCCGGCCGGGCGGCGAGGCGGGCGAGCACCTGAGCGGCGACTATCTCAGCCTCTATGTCCCCACCACGCCCAACCCGACCTCGGGCTTCTTCCTCATGGTGCCGCGCGCCGATGTCGTCGCGCTCGCGATGAGCGTCGACGAGGCGCTGAAGTACATCATCTCGATGGGCGTCGTGGCGCCACCGACGCACCTTCCGGCGCGGCCGGTGCGAAATCTGGCGGGTTGAACGCCGCGGCCCGCGTTCAACCCTGAGGGCTTGCGAGACAGCCTGCCAGCGCCCAACATTGCGCCGCCACGGCGGCCTTCGATCCCAGAGTTCCGGAGCCTTCTTCCATGCGTACCACCTACTGCGGCCTCGTCAGCGAAACGCTGCTCGGCCAGACCGTGACCCTGATGGGCTGGGCCCACCGCCGCCGCGACCATGGCGGCGTGATCTTCATCGACCTGCGTGACCGAGAGGGCCTGGTGCAGGTCGTCTGCGACCCCGACCGCGCCGAGATGTTCAAGGCCGCCGAGGGCGTGCGCAACGAGTTCTGCCTGAAGATCGTCGGCAAGGTCCGCGCCCGGCCGGCCGGCACCGAGAACGCCAACCTCGTGAGCGGCAAGGTCGAACTGCTGTGCCATGAGCTCGAGGTGTTGAACCCGAGCGTCACGCCGCCGTTCCAGCTCGACGACGACAACCTCAGCGAGACCACGCGCCTCACCCACCGCGTGCTCGACCTGCGCCGCCCGGCGATGCAGAAGAACCTGATCCTGCGCTACCGGGTCGCGATGGAGGTGCGCAAGTTCCTCGACGCCAACGGCTTCATCGACATCGAGACGCCGATGCTGACCAAGAGCACGCCCGAGGGCGCGCGCGATTACCTTGTGCCGAGCCGCGTCAACGAAGGCATGTTCTTCGCGCTGCCGCAGTCGCCGCAGCTCTTCAAGCAGCTGCTCATGGTGTCCGGCTTCGACCGCTACTACCAGATCACCAAGTGCTTCCGCGACGAGGACCTGCGCGCAGACCGCCAGCCCGAGTTCACGCAGATCGACATCGAGACCTCGTTCCTCGACGAGGAAGAGATCCGCGGCATGTTCGAGGGCATGATCCGCACGGTGTTCCGCGCGGTGATGAACGTCGAGCTGCCCGGCTATCCGGTGATGAAGTACGCCGAGGCGATGCACCGCTATGGCTCCGACAAGCCGGATCTGCGCGTGAAGATGGAGTTCACCGAACTCACCGAGGTGATGAAGGACGTGGACTTCAAGGTGTTCTCCGCGCCGGCCCAGGCCAAGGGAGGCCGCGTGGTCGCGCTGCGCGTGCCGGGCGGCGGCGAGATGAGCCGCAGCGAGATCGACGGCTACACCGAGTTCGTCAAGATCTACGGCGCCAAGGGCCTGGCGTGGATCAAGGTCAACGACGCGAGCAAGGGCCGCGAGGGACTGCAGAGCCCGATCGTCAAGAACCTGCACGACGCGGCGATCGCCGAGATCATCGCGCGCAGCGGCGCCCGCAACGGCGACCTGCTGTTCTTCGGGGCCGACAAGGCCAAGGTGGTCAACGACGCCATCGGCGCGCTGCGCGTCAAGATCGGCCACAGCGACTTCGGCAAGTCGGGCGGCCTGTTCGAGGACAAGTGGGCGCCGCTGTGGGTGGTCGACTTCCCGATGTTCGAGCACGACGAGGAGGGTGACCGCTGGGCCGCGGTGCACCACCCGTTCACGGCGCCGAAGGACGGCCATGAGGACCTGATGGACACCGATCCCGGCAAGTGCCTCGCCAAGGCCTATGACATGGTGCTCAACGGCTGGGAGCTCGGCGGCGGCTCGGTGCGGATCCACCGCGCCGAGGTGCAGAGCAAGGTGTTCAGCGCACTGAAGATCGGCTCCGACGAGGCCCAGCTCAAGTTCGGCTTCCTGCTCGACGCGCTGCAGTACGGTGCGCCACCGCACGGCGGCCTGGCCTTCGGGCTCGACCGCCTGGTCACGCTGATGACCAAGGCCGATTCGATCCGCGACGTGATCGCCTTCCCGAAGACCCAGCGCGCGCAGGATCTGCTGACGCACGCGCCGAGCCCGGTCGACGAGAAGCAGCTGCGCGAGCTGCACATCCGGCTGCGCAACCCGGCGGCCGGACAGAGCGGCGTCTGAGCCGGCGGCTTGCCGCACAATCCAGGGGCGCCGATCGGCGCCCCTTTTTTCTGACCGCTTCCCTCGACGTGACGACGCCATCCCGCCCGTACAAGGTCCCCGAATCCGTGCTGGTGGTGATCCACACGCCGGCGCTCGAGGTCCTGCTGATCGAGCGGGCCGACCAGCCCGGTTTCTGGCAGAGCGTCACCGGTTCGAAGGACGCGGCCGGCGAGCCTCTGCTGGAGACCTGCATCCGCGAGGTGGCCGAGGAAACCGGCATCGAGGTCGGTTCGCCCGCGGTGCCGCGGGCCGCGCTGCGCGACTGGCAGCTCGCCAACGTCTACGAGATCTACCCGGTGTGGCGCCATCGCTATGCACCGGGCGTGACCCACAACACCGAGCACGTGTTCGGGCTGACGGTGCCGCGCGACATCGCGATCCGGCTGGCGCCGCGCGAGCACCTTCGGCACGTGTGGCTGCCGTACCGGGAGGCGGCCGACCGCTGCTTCTCCCCATCGAACGCCGAGGCCGTGCTGCAATTGCCGCGGCTCTGGCAGGGCGAGGCATGAACCCGCTGCAGTCCTCGGTGCTGCCGCCCGCCTCGGGCGACGAGCGGCGGCTGCGCGTGGCCACCTACAACATCCACAAGGGCGTGCGCGGCGTCGGCCCGGCCAAGCGGCTGGAGATCCACAACCTCGGGCTCGCCATCGAGGCGCTGGACGCCGACCTGGTGTGCCTGCAGGAAGTTCGGCGCTTTCACCGGCGCGACGCGCGGCGCTTCGACCGCACCTCCTTCGGCTGGCCGCAGCAGGGACAGGCCGAGTTCCTTGCGCCGGAAGGCTACGACGTGGCTTACCGCACCAACGCCATCACGCGCCACGGCGAGCACGGCAATGCGCTGCTGTCGCGCTGGTCGATCGGTGAGCCGAACCACCACGACGTGTCGGACCACCGCTTCGAGCAGCGCGGGCTGCTGCACGTGCAGGTCAACTGGCAGGGGCGGGCGGTCGACACCATCGTCGCCCATTTCGGCCTCAGCCACTCGAGCCGCCTGCGGCAGGTGCAGCGTCTCGCCGCCTTCGTGCAGCAGGAGCTCGATCCCGCCGTGCCGCTGCTCGTGGCCGGCGACTTCAACGACTGGGGCGAACGCCTCGACGGTGCGATGCAAGAAGTCGGTCTCCGGCGCGCCGTGGCGCCGTCGGCCAAGGGGCTGCAGCGCAGCCTGACGTTTCCGTCGCTGGCGCCGGTGTTCGCGCTCGACCGCGTCTACACCCGTGGCTGGCGTTGCGTGTCGACCTTCGTGCCGCGTGGTGCCACCTGGGCCCGCATGTCGGACCATCTGCCACTGGTGGCCGAGTTCGAGCCGCTGGAGGCCTGAGGGCATGACCGCTCCGGCCGGCGCTCCGCCGCCGGACGACCCCGTGCTGTCCGAGGCCCTGGCCTGGTATGTCCATGCCCGGGCCGTGTTCAGCGGCGGCAACGAGGTGCAGCTGCTGCGTGGTGGCGATGCGCTGTTCCCGGCCATGATCGAGGCGATCGGCCACGCCACGCACGAGGTCTGGCTCGCCACCTACATCTACGGCGACGACGTCGCGGCGCAGGCCGTGTCGGCGGCGCTCGTCGCTGCCGCCCGGCGCGGGGTGCGCGTCCGCGTGGTGGTCGACGGCTTCGGTTCGCTGCATGCGTTGGCGGCGCTGCGCGAGAGCCTCGAGCCCGCGGGCGTGGCGCTGGCCGTGTTCCGGCCGACGCAGCGCTGGTGGAGCTGGCTGCAGCCGGGCCAGCTGCGCCGCCTGCACCAGAAGCTCTGTGTCGTCGATGGCCAGGTCGGCTTCGTCGGCGGCATCAACGTGCTCGACGACCGCCACGACCTCAACCACGGCTGGGGCGACACCCCGCGGCTCGACTACGCGGTGCGCCTGCGGGGCGCGGTGGTCGGGCCGGTCGAGCAGACGGCCCGCGCGATGTGGACGCGCGCCGCCTTTGGTCGCGACTGGCGCGACGAGGTGCGCCAGATCGCGCGCAGCAGCCAGCCGATGGCCCGCGCGCGCCGCCTGCTGCGTCGCCTGCGCATCGCGGTGCGGCGCGGCTCACCAGGCGGCTTCGGCGCCGGTGCGCTGCAGCCGGTGCGGGCCGCCTTCGTGGTGCGCGACAACCTCAGCCAGCGTCGCAGCATCGAGCGCAGCTACATCGACGCGCTGCGCCGTGCGCAGCAGCGCATCGACATCGTGTCGGCCTACTTCTACCCTGGCTTCGAGTTCCGCCGCGCGCTGCTGGCCGCGGCGCGGCGCGGCGTGCATGTGCGGCTGCTGTTGCAGGGCAAGGCCGACTACCGCTTCGCCGCGCTGGCGGCACAGGCGCTGTACGACGAACTGCTGGCGCACGGCGTGGCGGTTTTCGAGTACACGCCGGCCTTCCTGCACGCGAAGGTGGCGCTGGTCGATCAGCGCTGGGCCACGGTGGGCAGTTCCAACATCGACCCGCTGTCGCTGCTGGTCAACCTGGAGGCGAACGTGATCGTCGAGGACCGCGGCTTCGCGGCCACGCTGTCGCGCGAGCTGGACCGCGACTTCGCCGTCTCGCGCGAGATCACCGCGCCGGTGCCGGTGGCCGGCTGGCGCCGCTGGCTGCGCCGGGGCTTCGTCGCCTGGGTGGCCCGGCTCTACCTGCGCGCGGCTGGCGCCGGCGGGCGCTACTGAGCCGGCGGCGGCCGGGAACACCGCCGGCCGCCAGGGCGATCCGACAACCGTTAAGCTAGCAGACCGCAGTCGCTGCTCGCCCCGCGCGAGATGCTCCGATGAACGCTCCCCACACCCTGCCCAGCCTCCGTGCCGTGTCCGACGACGAAGGCGTGCCGGTCTCCGTCAAGATCCGCGAGCGCATCAAGTCGCAGCGCGAGCGTTTCCACGCCAACGACAACATCGCCGAGTTCATCGAGCCGGGCGAGCTGGAACAGTTGCTCGACGAAGTGGCCGGCAAGATGCGCGGCGTGCTCGACAGCCTGGTGATCGACACCGAGAGCGACCACAACACTCAGGACACCGCGCGTCGCGTCGCCAAGATGTACCTGAACGAGGTCTTCAAGGGCCGCTACGTGCACGAGCCGGCGGTCACGGAGTTCCCGAACGTCGAGCACCTGAACGAGCTGATGATCATCGGCCCGATCACCGTGCGCAGCGCCTGCTCGCACCATTTCTGCCCGATCATGGGCCGGGTGTGGATCGGCGTGATGCCCAACGAGCACTCCAACCTGATCGGCCTGTCCAAGTACGCGCGGCTCACCGAGTGGATCATGAGCCGGCCGCAGATCCAGGAGGAGGCGGTCACCCAGGTGGCCGACCTGCTGCAGGACAAGATGAGCCCCGACGGCCTGGCGATCGTGATGGAGGCCGACCACTTCTGCATGCAGTGGCGCGGCGTGCGTGACCTGGACTCCAAGATGATCAACAGCGTGATGCGCGGCGTGTTCCTGAAGGACGCCAACCTGCGACGCGAGTTCCTCTCACTGGTCAACAACAAGAAGGGCTGACGACCATGCTGGTGCGTCTTCTGTACGCGAGCCGCGCCGCCGGGCCGGTGACGCCGGAGATCATCGAGGGCATCCTGGTCCAGTGCCGGGCACACAACCCGGCGCTCGGCATCACCGGCATCCTGTGCCATGGCGGCGATGTCTTCATGCAGGTGCTCGAAGGTGGCCGTGACGTCGTCAACAGCCTCTACGCGCAGATCGTGCGCGACCCGCGCCACCGCGACATCGCGGTGCTGCACTTCGAGGAAGTGACCGAGCGGCGCTTCGCTGGCTGGACGATGGGCCAGGTCAATCTGGCCAAGATCAACCCGTCGATCGTGCTGAAGTACAGCGAGCGCCCGGCGCTCGACCCGTTCGGCGTGTCCGGCAAGGTCTCGATGGCCCTGCTCGAGGAACTGATCGCGACAGCGTCGATCATCGGTCGCGCGGGGTAGAGCGGCAGGCCGCTGCCGTCGGGTTGCTCCGCGTCATCCCCGATCCCTTTTGCAGATTTTCTCTATTGGGCAGGGGTGTTCCTGAAGGTAGAGTCCGCGCGCTTTCGCATTCACCGGACATCTTCAGGAGCATTCATGTCGTCAGCCCAGCGTCCCGCCCTTTCCCGGCTGCGGGTGAACCCGGTGGTCGCCGCCTGCGCGCTGATCGGTGCAGTGCCGTTCGCCCAGGCGCAGGACGCGGCGAGCGGGACGCTCGCGCCGGTGGTCGTCACCGGCAAGGGCTTCGAGCAGCGCGCCTTCGACACCCCGTACTCGGTGGGCACGGTGGACGAGGAGGTGCTGCGCAACGCGGGCCCGATGATCAACCTGTCGGAGGCGATGGCGCGCGTGCCGGGCCTGACGGTGGCGAACCGCAACAACTACGCGCAGGACCTGCAGATCAACTCACGCGGCTACGGCGCCCGTTCGACCTTCGGCGTGCGCGGCATGCGCTTGTACAGCGACGGCATCCCGGCGACCATGCCCGACGGCCAGGGGCAGGTATCGCACTTCGACCTCGCCGGCGCGCAGCGCGTCGAGGTGCTGCGTGGGCCGTTCAGCGCGCTCTACGGCAACAGCTCGGGCGGCGTCATCGCGCTGGTGAGCCAGCCGGTGCGCGAGCGCTATGGCGAGCTCGGTGCGGACATCGGCCGCTTCGGCCTGCGCCAGGGGCGCGTGACGGTGCAGGCGCCGCTCGGTGACGAGCCGGGCCGCGGCTTCGACCTGCGCTTCGGCGCGAGCTATCTCGACTATGACGGTTTCCGTCCGCAGAGCAGCGCCCGCCGCACGCTGGCCAACCTGCGCCTGGGCTGGACCGGCGAGCGCGACACCGTGGTCGTCAGCGTCAACCACGTCGACCAACCCGCCGACGATCCGCTGGGCCTGAACCGCGCGCAGTTCGACGCCGATCCGCGCCAGACGGCCGCCGTGGCGACCCAGTTCAACACCCGCAAGACCGCGCAGCAGGAGCAGATCGGAGCCACCTGGCGGCATCGCTTCGCGGACCTCGGTGCTCTGAACGAGAGTGCCGTCACCGCCTATTTCGGCCAGCGGTCGGTCACCCAGTGGCAATCGATCCCCGTCCTGACGCAGCGCAACCCAACGCCGCCGCCGAACACCGACCGGCACCCTGGCGGCGTGATCGACTTCGACCGCGATTACCAGGGCCTGGACGGCCGGCTGATCTGGCGCTGGACGCTGGACGGCGACCGCAGCGCCCAGTTCGTGGCCGGCGCGGCGCTGGAGCGCAGCACCGAGGACCGCCGCGGCTACGAGAACTTCCTCGGCGATCCGCTGGCGCCCACGGCGCTCGGCGTCACCGGCAACCAGCGCCGCGACGAGAAGAACACCGTGAAGACCACCGATGTCTACGCGCAGGGCGAGCTGGAGTTCGTCAAGGACTGGGTCGCCACGCTCGGCGCGCGCAGCGGCCGCGTGCGCTTCGAGGCGGACGATCACTATGTGTCCGGCCTCAACGGCGACGATTCGGGTTCGCTGAAGTACAGCTACACCAACCCGGTCGCCGCGCTGCAGTGGCGCGGCCTGCCGGACTGGAACTTCTATGTCAGCGCCGGCGAGGGCTTCGAATCGCCGACCTTCGGCGAGCTGGCTTACCGGCCCGACGGCGGCAGCGGCTTCAACAACGGCTTGAAGGCGCAGACCAGCAAGCAGATCGAGCTCGGCGCGAAGTGGCGCGACGATGCGCGTGGCCTGGCCGCCGACTTCGCGGTGTTCGAGGCGCGCACCGACGACGAGATCGGCGTGGCGACGAACGCCGGCGGCCGCTCCACCTTCCAGAACGTCGGCTCGACCACGCGGCGCGGCGTCGAGCTGGGTGCGGGCTGGAGCATCACCTCGCACTGGCGCACCGCGCTGGCGTTGACCTGGCTGTCGGCGACCTACGACGACGCCTTCGTCACCTGCACCGCCGTGCCCTGCAACGGCGCCAACCCTGGCAACCAGGCGACCGTGCCGGCCGGCAACCGCATCGCCGGTACCAGCCCGCGCAGCGCGTTCGCCGAGCTGGCGTGGCGGCCCTTCGGCACGGCGGCGACCGAGCTCGCCGCCGAGCTGCGGGGGCAGGACGAGGTGGCCGTCAACGACCGCAACACCGACTTCGCCGGCACCTGGGCCACCTGGGCTCTGCGTGCCACCCAGAGCTGGAAGCTGGCCGAAGGCAGCCGCATCGACGCACTGGTGCGCGTGGACAACCTGTTCGACCGCGAGTACGCCGGCAGCGTGATCGTCAACGACGGCAACGGCCGCTTCTTCGAGCCCGGCATGCCGCGCAACTGGCTGCTGTCGGTGAAGTGGCGGCAGGCGTTCTGAGCTGAGCCGGCGGCGACGCTAAAGTCGGGGCTTCCCGACTCGTACGATCCGCCGTTTGCCTGCCTCCGCCCTTGCTCTGGTTCTGACCGCCGCGCTGCTGCATGCGTTGTGGAATCTCGTTGCCAAGCGCGCAGGAGGTGACCAGCGCTTCGTGCTGCTGACGGCGCTGATGGTGGCGGTGCTGTGGGCGCCTGTCGGCCTGTGGGTGGCCTGGGACGAGCTGCCGCGCTGGGGCCTGCTGGCCTGGGCCGCAGTGCTGGCCAGCGGTCTGACGCACCTGGCCTACTTCACGGTCCTGCTGCGGGGCTACCGGGCATCGGATCTCACGGTCGTCTACCCGGTGGCGCGTGGCACCGGGCCGCTGCTGTCGGCGCTGGGCGCCGTGCTGCTGCTCGGCGAATCACTGTCGGCGCTCGGTGCAGCCGGTGTCCTGGCAGTGACGGTCGGCATCGTGCTGATCGCCGGCGGGCCGCGGCTGCTGCAGGCCCTGAGGGGTCGCCATGGTGACGGCGACATGGCGTCGCAGCGCGTGCGTGCCGGCCTCGGCTGGGGCGCGGCGACCGGCGCGACCATCGCCGCCTACACGCTGATCGACGGCGCGGCGGTCAAGCTGCTGGCGGTCTCGCCGATCCTGGTGGACTACTTCGGCAATTTGCTGCGCATTCCGTTCATGCTGCCGCTGCTGCGGGACCGCGTGGCGCTGCGGTCGGCCTGGCGCGCGCAGTGGCGTCACGCCCTGGTGGTGGCGGTGTTCAGCCCGGCGGCCTACGTGATGGTGCTGTACGCGATGCAGCTCGCGCCGCTGTCGCACGTGGCCCCGGCCCGCGAGGTGTCGATGCTGTTCGCGGCCCTGCTCGGTGGCCGTCTGCTGGGCGAGGGCGAACTGGGCTGGCGGCTGGTCGGGGCGGCGTGCATCGCACTCGGCGTGGCGGGTCTGGCGCTGGGGTGAAGCGCAAGCCGCGGAGCAAGGGTTTGGCCTGTGAAGGTTTCGGCGCCCCCGGGCGGCTTGCAAGACAATCGGCAGGCAACCCGCGTCCTGCGGCCAGCCCAACGCCATCGTGAAACCCATGACTCCGTCGATCTCCACTCTCTCGGCTCTTGCATGCCTGGCACTGGCCGGCGTGGCGACAGGGGCCTGGTCGGCTGAGACGGTGCGCTCGGCAGTCGTCTCGACGGAGCGGTCCGTGCCGATCGCCGACTCGGACATCTTTGCGGAGATTGACGCGAACAAGCCGTTCCGGCAGATCCGGGGCGGGCAGGTCGGTCTGGAATGCGCCGGGGCGAAGGACATCAGCGTCGCGTCCCTCGATGACGCCGGCGGTTTTGACGGTACGGCGCAGCCCGCGGGCCGGCGCTTCGGAAAGACGGTCGATCCGCTGGACGCGTCGAAGAAGGTGCTGATGTTCGCGCCGTCGGTCGGCGACAGCCTGGGCGGCGCCGGGGCCAAGCGCTGCGAGGTCAGCTGGTGGATCACGCAGCCGGGTGTCGTCAAGCCGTACATCGACATCTGGCACGCGTTCGGACTGTTGATGCCCGATGGCGGCTACGACTTCCAGGCCGTGATCAGTCAGTTCCACCAGCTGACGCCGCAGACGGTCAATCCCTGGGCGGCGATCCAGGCCGAGAAGAACGGTCTGGTGCTCTTCGTTCGGCACAACACCACGGTGCCGCCGACGCGCGCCACGAACCAGACGCGCAGCTTCGAATCCCCCGGCATCCCGACAAAGGCATGGACCGTGATCGTCACCAAGCTGCGGATCGATCCCAACGAGGGCGGGCGTGGGTATTTCCAGGCGTGGCGAGACGGCGTCCAGTTCGCGGACTACGTCGGCCCGACCGGCTATGCGACGATCGATCGCTACCCGACCTGGCAGAAACTCGGCTTCTACCCCTGGGACCACGCCAACTGGTCCACGCCGGCCACGGCACGCGTGCTGTTCAAGGCCCCAGTGTTCGTCCGGGATCCGACCGGCGCCAAGTACACCGAGGCCAGCCTGCGCGCCTACGTCCTGAGCCGTTAGGGGCTGGCGGGGCGGCGGGACTGCGGCCCCGTCGATATCCGCGGCCACTCAGCGCCCGAACAGCCCCTTGACGACGCTGCCGACGCCTTCGACCACGCCTTCCACGCTCAAGCCCACCACGTTGCCCAGCGCCGAGGCGACTCGCGTCGCGAAGTTCTCGTTGAGGGAGAACGCGGGATCGTCGAGCCGGCCCTCCAGCGTGAAATCGAGTTCGATGCGTTCGTGCCGGTTCATGAAGGCCAGCATGGCCTTGCGCGGCAGGCCGGCGAAGTTGCCGTCGCCGAGTTCCAGCTGGCTCAGCGTCATGTGCCCCGGCGCGTGCAGCTGCTGGTTTTTCACGGTGGGCGCCAGATCGAGGTCGAGCGTGCCGCGCCTCACGCCGCCTTGGGCCACCCGGTTCACGTAGGGCTGCAGCGCGAGCAGATCGACGCGGCGCAGGCTGAGCTTCAATGCGGCATCGCGGGTGGCACCGGTCGCGCTGCCGCGCAGCTCGAGCCGGCCTTCCGGGCCGGCCCGCGCGCCGCGGACCCCGGCGGTGAGGTCAATCTGCGTCGCCACATCCAGCGACGGCAGCGCGAGCGGCCCGATGCTCGCCTGCATGTCCACCAGCCGCAGGGCCAGCGGCGGCCGGCTCACCGAGGCGTCGTAGAACGCGATCTCGGTCCCGCGCAACTGCACGTCGCCGATGCGCACTGCAGGCAGGCTGCCGCCGCGGCGTTCGGCACCGGCTCTTTCGCGCCGACCCAGCAGCGCGGGCAGCACCTGCATCTGGCCGTCGCGACCCCGCAGCAGCGAGATGTAGCCGTCCTCGATGCGCACGCTGTGCACCCCGATGCGTCCGCGCAGCGCGGACCACAGGTCCGGGGTCACCACCACGCGGGGCGCACGCAGTTCGTCGGCGACCGGCCAGCCGCTGCCCGGCGCGGCGGCGATGCGCAGGCCGCGGATCTCGACGCCGCCCCAGGCGAGGCCGATCGAGCCCACCTCGCTGCGCGGGCCGAGGGCAGCCACCATTTCCTGCTGCAGCCGGTGGGCTGCCAGTTGCCAGGCCAGCGCCAGGGTCGCCAGCACGACGGCCAGGCTGATCCCCAGCCGGCGGACCCGGCGGCACGGGGCAGCAGCGCTGGCGCGGGAGGGGATGGCGGTCGTCATGCCGGGATTGTCGCGGGCCGGTAGAGTCCCAGCGTCCATGTCAGCGCCCCCTTCACCCCCCGCCGCCATCGTGCCGCTGCCCTTGCTGGGCGTCGACTTCAGCAGCGCGCCCACGCGGCACAAGCCCATCGTGCTGGCGCGAGGCCATGCCGACGGTCACTTGCTGCGTCTCGACGCGATCGAGCTGCTGCCCGACCTTTCCGCCTTCTCGGCCCTGCTGCAGCGGCCCGGTCCCTGGCTGGGGGCCTTCGACCTGCCGTTCGGCCTGCCGCGCGAACTGGTCTCCGAACTGGGCTGGCCGCAAGCCTGGCTGCCGATGCTGCGTCTCTATGCGGCGCTGCCGCGCAGCGAGATCCGCGAGCGTTTCGCGGCCTTCTGCGCGGCCCGGCCTGCCGGGGCCAAGTTCGCCCACCGCGCCACCGATGGCCCTGCCGGGTCGAGCCCGTCGATGAAGTGGGTCAACCCGCCGGTCGCCTACATGCTGCACGCGGGTGTGCCACGGCTCGTGGATGCGGGCGTGACGCTGGCCGGTCTGCATGCCGGTGATCCGCAACGCGTGGCGCTCGAGGCCTACCCCGGGCTGCTGGCGCGCGAGTTGATCGGCGCACGCTCGTACAAGAGCGACGAACGCGCGAAGCAGACACCCGAACGCCTGATCGCCCGCAAGGACCTGGTCGACGCGCTGGAGCAGGGCCGGTCGCGGCTGGGCCTGCGGCTGAAGCTGCGCCATGCGCAGCGCGAAGAACTGGTGGCCGACGCGCGCGGCGACCGGCTCGACGCCGTGCTCTGCATGCTGCAGGCCGCGTGGGCCGCGACGCAGCCGAACCACGGCTTGCCGCCCGTGATCGATCCGCTGGAAGGCTGGATCGTCACCGCGCCCTGGTCTGCCGATGCCAGGAGCACAGCATGAAGCTCGGCCCGCTGTTCGGCCGAGCGAACCGGGCGCGGCTCGCGATCTACCTGCTGGCGCTTTGGAAGCTGTTCAAGCACCCGGACACGCCGCGTGCGCCCAAGCTCATCGCCATCCTGGTGATCGCCTATGCACTGAGCCCGATCGACCTGATTCCCGATTTCATCCCGGTACTGGGGATGCTCGACGAACTGGTGCTGCTGCCGCTGGGGATCGCACTCGCCGTCAAGCTGACGCCCGACGCCCTGTGGCAGGCGCGGCTGCGCGAGGCCGAGGCCAGTGGCGAGCGCGTGCCGAAGATGCTGTGGGGCGTGTTGCTGATCGTCGCGGTGTGGCTTCTGTGCGGGGGCTTGCTGGCGTGGTGGGCGTGGCGTAGCTGGGGCGCTGCGTGACGCCGGGCCGTCGGCAGGTGATCGGATGGCTGGCCGCCATCGCGGTGTCGGGCAGTGCTGCGGCAGCGGAAGAGCGCTTCGATGGCGTGGTCACCCGCATCACCGACGGCGACACGGTCTGGGTGCGACCCGACGCGACCGAAGGCCACGGTCGCCGCAAGCCCGTGAAGCTGCGCCTGGCGGGCCTGGACGCGCCCGAACGCTGCCAGCCGCACGGCAGCGCAGCCGGCGCCGCGCTCGCGGCGCGCGTGCAGGACCGCCGCGTCACGGTGCGGCGGCGTGCGACCGACATGCATGGCCGTGCACTCGGGACGCTGTGGCTGGATGAACAGGACGTGGGCGCCTGGCTGGTCGCCGAGGGGCACGCATGGTCGTCTCGCTACGGCCGCGACCCGGGCCCCTATGCCGCCCAGGAGCAGCGGGCCCGCGCCGCGGGGCGGGGCCTGTTCGCCGTGCCGGATCCCGAGCTGCCGCGCGATTTCCGGCGGCGCCATGGGCCCTGTGATTGACAGATCGCCGTCCGAGAGGCGGCCATTACTTTCGCATCAACGTGCTCTTGCCGAACAGCGACTCCACCAGATCCACCGCGAGCACCGCCGTCGCATTGCGCACGTCGAAGGCCGGGTTCAGCTCCATCACGTCGAGCGAGGCGAGGCGGCCGGTGTCGGCGATCATTTCCATGCACAGCTGCGCTTCGCGGTAGGTCGGGCCGCCGTTGACGGTGGTGCCGACGCCGGGGGCGATGGGCGGATCGAGAAAGTCGACGTCGAAGCTCACGTGCAGATGGGTGTTGGCGTCCAGCGTCGCGAGCGCGAGTTCCATCGTGTGGCGCATGCCCATCTCGTCGATGTAGCGCATGTCGAACACCTCGAGGTCGACCTCGTGCACCAGCCGCCGCTCGCCGGCGTCGACGCTGCGGATGCCGATCTGGCGCACCCACTTCGGGTTGATCGCCGGCACCTGGCCGCCGATCTCGATCAGCGCCTGCGGACCACGGCCGCACAGGCACGCGACCGGCATGCCGTGCACGTTGCCGGTGGGCGTCAGCACGTTGGTGTTGAAGTCGGCGTGTGCATCGAGCCACAGCACGCGCAGCTTCTTGCCGGCCTCGCGGCAGTGGCGCGCCACCGCGCTGATGCTGCCGATCGCGAGGCAGTGGTCGCCGCCCAGCAGGATGGGCAACCGGCCCAGGCCCAGCTCGGCGTGCACCGCTTCGTGCACCGCGGTATTCCACGCCACCACCTCGGCGAGGTGGCGGTAGCCCTCGGTCGGCGGTAGCCAGGGGTTGCGGGGTCCGGCGAGGTTGCCGCGGTCCACGACCTCCAGGCCGTGCGCTTCGAGCGTGCTCTGCAGGTTGGCGACGCGCAGCGCCTCCGGGCCCATCGACGCGCCTCGGGCCCCGGCACCGATGTCGGTGGGTGCGCCGATCAGCGAGATCTTCGGGGCGAGGCGGCCGACGTCGCTCATGGTCACTCCGGGCTCAGGTGTCCTCGGCGAACGCGCCGGTCTGGGTGTCGAGCGCATCGAGCCCGTAGTGGCGCTCGATCACGCCCCAGGCCTCCTCGGCGCTCTCGACGAAATGGAACAGCTTCAGGTCTTCGGCATGGATCATGCCGGTGCCGACCAGCAGATCGAAATTGATCAGCTTGGTCCAGAACTCGCGGCCGAACAGCAGCACCGGGCGGCGGCGGATCTTGCCGGTCTGCATCAGGGTCAGCGCCTCGAAGGTCTCGTCGAGCGTGCCGAAGCCGCCGGGGAAGCACACCAGCGCGATCGCGCGCATCAGGAAGTGCATCTTGCGCAGCGCGAAGTAGTGGAACTGGAAGCACAGCTCCGGCGTGATGTAGTCGTTGGGCGCCTGCTCGTGCGGCAGCACGATGTTGAGGCCGATGCTCGGGCCGTCGGTCTCGAAGGCGCCGCGGTTGCCGGCCTCCATGATGCCGGGGCCACCGCCGGTGACGACGGCGATCGGCTCGTCGAGCTGCTTCGAGGCCGTCGTCACGATGCCGGCGAAGCGCCGCGCTTCCTCGTAGTGGTGCGACATGGCCAGCTGCATCTCGGCGCGCTTGAGCGCGTCGGTGTCGCCCAGCGCCTGCGCGGCGGCGACGCGCCGCAGCGCCTCGTCGCGCGGCAGGATGCGGGCGCTGCCGAAGATCACGATGGTCGATTCGATGCGGTGCTCGCGTTGCACCAGCTCGGGCTTGAGCAGCTCGAGCTGCATCCGCACCGGGCGCAGTTCCTCGCGCAGCAGGAAGTCCTTGTCGTCGAAGGCCAGGCGGTAGGCGCTTTCGGGGCCGGCATAGCGCGAGGCCGGCGTGACCGCGGCCACGTCTTCCTGGGCCGAGGGGAAATTGCGTGCGCGCAGATCGTGGGTCGTGTCGTCCATGCGCCCAGCTTACCCCGCAGGCCCGCGGTGCGGCCCGCACACCGGGCAGTCGGCGCGGCGGGCGAGGCGGATCTCGGTCCATTCCATCGCTCGGCCGTCGAGCATCTGCAGCCGTCCCGCCAGCGTCGGCCCGATGCCGGCCAGCAGCTTCAGCGCCTCGGCCGCCTGCATGCTGCCGATGATGCCGACCAGCGGCGCGAACACGCCCATCGTGGAGCAGCGCACCTCCTCGAAGGCGCTGTCCTCGGGGAACAGGCAGGCGTAGCAGGGGCTGGCGGCGTCGCGCACGTCGTAGACCGAGATCTGGCCGTCGAAGCGGATCGCCGCGCCGGCCACCAGCGGCTTGCGGTGCACGGCGCAGGCCCGGTTGACCGCGTGGCGCGTCGCGAAGTTGTCGCTGCAGTCGAGCACCACGTCGGCCTCGCGTACCAGGGCGTCGAGCCGCGCTGCGTCGGCGCGCTCGGTCAGGGCCTGCACCCGCACCGCCGGGTTGATGGCGGCGATGCTGCGCGCGGCCGATTCCGCCTTCGGCATGCCAATGCGCGCCATGTCGTGCACGATCTGTCGCTGCAGGTTGGTCAGGTCCACCGTGTCATGGTCGGCTACGGTGATCGTTCCGACCCCGGCCGTGCCCAGGTAGAGCAGGACCGGCGAGCCCAGCCCGCCGGCACCGATGACCAGCGCATGACCGTCGATGAGGCGCTGCTGGCCCTCGATGCCGATCTCGTCGAGCAGGATGTGGCGGCTGTAGCGCAGCAGCTGGTCGTCGTTCATGGCGCGAGGATAGCGTCGCGGGCCACCCAGGATTCAGCGCAAAGCGAAGAGCCCGCCGTGGCGGGCTCTTCGCGTGGGGGCACGACGGGGCGCTCCGTCAGTTGGTCTTGGTGTCGTCGGGCTTGCGCTCGGTCTGTGTCTTCGAGGCCAGTACCGTCTTGCCCTTCAGTCGGTTCAGCGCCTGCTGCAGCGGGAAGTCCTCGGCGCTGCCGAACTCGGGCAGAGGCTTGGGCGCCTTGTCCTTGTCCTTGCCGTTCGCCTCTTCCAGCTTCTTCAGCGCCTCCTCGCGGGCCTTCTCGCGCGCCGGGTCCTTGACCTCCGGGCCCTGGCCGCTGGAGATGTGCTTTTCCAGATCGGCCTCGCGGGTGCGGATGGCGGCGAACACGTTGCCTTCGGCGGTTTCGTCGAGCCACACGTCGGGCACGATGCCGGTGGCCTGGATCGAGCGACCGCTCGGCGTGTAATAGCGGGCGGTGGTGATTTTCAGCGCCGTGTCGGGCGAGAGCTGGCGCACCGTCTGCACCGAGCCCTTGCCGAAGGTCTGGCTGCCCATTACCGTGGCGCGCTTGTGATCCTGCAGGGCGCCGGCGACGATCTCGCTGGCAGAGGCCGAGCCCTCGTTCACCAGCACGATCAGCGGCACGCTCTTCAACCCCTCGGGCAGCTTCTTCAGCGGGTCGCTGCCACGGCGCGAGTAGAACTCCGGATTGGCCTTGAAAACGGCCTTCGATTCGGCGATCTGCCCGTTCGTGGAGACCACTGTCACGTCCCTGGGCAGGAAGGCGGCCGAGATCGCCACCGACGCCTCGAGCAGACCACCCGGGTCGTTGCGCAGGTCGAGCACCAGGCCCTTCAGGTTGGGGTCCTGCTTGTACAGGTCGGCCAGCTTGGTGGCGAAATCCTCGACGGTGCGATCCTGGAACTGGCTCACGCGCAGCCAGGCATAGCCGGGCTCGATCATCTTCGCGCGCACGCTCTGCACGCGGATCTCCTCCCGGGTGATGGTGACCGGGAAGCTGCGGCTCTCGGCCTTGCGGAACACCGTCAGCACGACCTTGGTGTTGGGCTCGCCACGCATCTTCTTGACGGCCTGGTCCATCGTCAGGCCCTTGACGAAGCTGTCGTCGATCTTGGTGATCAGGTCGCCGCTCTTCACGCCGGCCCGGAAGGCCGGCGAGCCTTCGATCGGCGAGACCACCTTGACCAGCCCGTCCTCCATGCCGATCTCGATGCCGACGCCGACGAAGCGACCGCTGGTGCCTTCGCGGAATTCCTTGAAGGTCTTCTTGTCGAAGTACTGCGAGTGCGGGTCCAGGCCGGCGACCATGCCGCCGATGGCGTCGGTGATCAGCTTCTTCTCGTCGACCGGTTCGACGTAGTCGCTCTTCACCATGCCGAACACCGCGGCGAGCTGCTGCAGCTCCTCCAGCGGCAAGGCCGCCGACGGGTTGCGCGCCGTCGCGGTCAGTTGCATCGTGGTCAAGGCACCCGCGACCGCCCCGACGACGATCCAGCCAGCCACTTTTGTCTTAGCACCCATGACGTCCGGGTTCCTTTTCGATTGCTGCAGTCCAGTATAGGACCGGCACCTGCGCTGTGAGTCTGCTCCAGGCCCCAAAGTTGCGTCGTTTGGAAGGCTTTGCAGGCTTTTACCGACGCTTCCGGCGGCGCAGGCGGGCAGGCCGTCAGCTCGGCTGGCGTGGGAAGGTGACCACGTGGTCGACCTCGGCGCGGATGCCGATCCATTCGCCAAGCTGGTGATCGTGGTGCGAGGGCACGTGGGCGAGCACGCGTTCGCCACTGGCCAACTGCAGCGTGTACAGGAACTCGGAGCCGCGGAAGGCCTTGCGTTCGATGCGGGCCTTCACCGGCGAGCTGTCGTCATGGACGATGTCGTCCGCCCGCAGGAGCACCTCGCACTCGCCGTCCGGATAGGCGGCGGACAACGGGCATTCCTCGAGATCGTTCAGGTCGCCCACGGGGGTGTGCACACGCGGACCGTCGGCGCCGTCGACGATGCGGGCTGGCGCGAACACGCCGTGGCCGATGAAGTCGGCCACGAAGCGCGTGGCCGGACGGTGGTAGAGCTGGTAGGCGCTGTCCCACTGGTCGAGGCGGCCCCAGTGCATCACGCCGATCACGTCACCCAGGGCGAAGGCCTCGAGCTGATCGTGGGTGACGAAGAGCGCCGTCGTGCCGGTGCGCTTGAGGATCGCGCGCAGCTCCTGCGCCAAGCGTTCTCGCAGGTCGACGTCGAGGCTGGAGAAGGGTTCGTCCAGCAGCAGCAGCCGCGGCGCCGGCGCCAGGGCCCGGGCCAGGGCGATGCGCTGCTGCTGCCCGCCCGACAGCTGGTGCGGCGCGCGCTTGGCGGCGCTGCCCAGGCCCACCAGGTCGAGCAGTTCGGCCACGCGTTGCTCGCGCTGCGCCCGCGGCAGGTCGTGCAGGCCGAAGGCCACGTTCTGCGCCACGCTGAGATGGGGGAACAGCGCATAGTCCTGAAACACCATGCCGATGCGGCGCTGCTCCGGCGCGAGATGGCGGCCGCTGGCCGCGTCGCCGAGCCGTTCCTCGCCCAGCGAGATGCTGCCGCCGGCCAGTGGCTCCAGGCCGGCGACGGCGCGCAGCAGCGAGGTCTTGCCGCAGCCCGACGGGCCGATCAGCACACCGATCTCGCCCTCGGCCAGACCGAAGGACACGCTGTCGACCGCTGGCCGTTCGCCGCCGCCCGGGTGCGCCGCCGGGTAGCGGATCGAGACATCGGCGAGACGCAGCAGCATCCCTCTATGATAGCGAGCTGACTTCAAATGAATTTCGTTCGCATTCCCGTATTCGCCCCGCTGCCGCGCCTTGACCACGGCCGTCGCGGGCCTCCCGGCCGCGGCCTCGACTGAGCATGCGCCGCCTCGCCGTCGTGCTGTGCGCGCTGCTGGCGCTGCCCTTGCTGGGCGTGTTCGGGGCCTGGCTGGCCCCGCAGGCGCAGAGCCTCGAATTGCTGCGTCACCAGGCTGCCACGGTGCTGCCTGGCTATGCCTTGAGCTCGCTGCTGCTGGCGCTGGGCGTGGCGATCGGCGTGGCGCTGCTGGGCGGGGCCACTGCCGCCGCGGTCAGCCTGTTCGACTTCCCCGGGCGGCGCGTCTTCGAGTGGGCGCTGCTGCTGCCGCTGGCGATGCCGGCCTATGTGCTGGCCTATGCCAGCACCGATTTCCTGCAGTACAGCGGCCCGCTGCAGACCACGCTGCGGGCGCTGACCGGCGCGCAGGGGCCGTTGTGGCCCGACGTGCGCAGCCTGCCCGGCGCCATCGTGCTGTTCACGCTGGCGCTCTACCCCTATGTCTACCTGCTGACCCGCGGCGCGCTGATGGAGCGCGGCCTGCATCTGATGGAGGCTGCGCGACTGCTCGGCGCCGGACTCGGCCGCCGCGTGCGCGCCGTCGCGCTGCCGCTGGCGCGGCCCGCGCTGGCGGCCGGCGTGGCGCTGGCCCTGATGGAGACCCTCGCGGACTACGGCGTCGGCTCCTACTTCGGCCTGACCACCTTCACCACCGGCATCTACAAGGCCTGGCTGGCGATGGACGACCGCATCGCCGCCGCACAGCTCGCCACCCTGCTGTTGCTCGTCGTTGCGCTGCTGTTGTGGGCCGAGCGGCGTGCGCAGCGGAGGCTGCGCTATGCCAGCAGCCGCGGTGGTGCGGCGGCGCGCGAGGGCCGACCGGTTCCGCTGCACGGCCGGCGCGCCGTGCTGGCCTTCTCGCTGTGTGCGGCGCCGGTGCTGCTGGGTTTCGTGCTGCCGGTGGCGGTGCTGCTGCGCGCGGTGTGGCTGGAGGCTCGGCACGGCGAATTCGGCCTGCCCTGGCTGCGCTTTGCCGGCTGGGCCTGGACCAGCCTGCAGCTCGCCGCCATCGCGGCGCTCGCCGCCGTGGCGCTGGCGGTGCTGCTTGCCTTCGTGCTGCGGGGCCGCGCCGGCGGCGCGGTGCGGCCACTGGCGCGGCTGGTGTCGCTGGGCTATGCGGTGCCGGGGGCGGTGATCGCTGTCGGCCTGCTGCTGCCGGTGGGCTGGGTGCAGGCCGCGGCGCCGGGCAGCAGTGCCGCCGCCTGGGTGACGGCGGCAGCGACCGGCAGCATCGGCGGCCTGCTCTACGCCTACCTGGTGCGCTTCTCGGCGGTGGCGCTGCAGTCGGTGGAGGCGGGCTATGCACGCATCCCGGCCAGCTTCGACGACACCGCCCGCACGCTCGGGGCGGGGGGCGGGCGGCTGTTCTTCGGCGTGCACGCGCCGCTGCTCACGCGCTCGGCGCTGGCCGCGGCGCTGCTGGTGTTCGTCGACGTGATGAAGGAACTGCCGGCCACGCTGGTGCTGCGGCCCTTCAACAGCGACACGCTGGCCGTGGTGGCCTACCAGTTCGCACGCGACGAGCGTCTGGCCGAGGCTGCGCTGCCTTCGCTGGCGATCGTGTTGGTCGGCCTGATTCCGGTGCTGCTGCTGTCGCGCGCGATGCGGGTGCGGTGAGCGGCACCCCGCCGCGGCTGGTGCCTCCGACAGGAATCGAACCTGTATCTGCCGCTTAGGAGGCGGCCGTTCTATCCATTGAACTACGGTGGCTAAGGGTTGGCCCTGGGTCGATTTTCACTCACCCGCTCTCCTGTAGCATCACGCGAAACCACCGGCAATCACAACTCCGGTGCTACTCGACTACTACAGGACTGCTACAGCGTGGCCTCCATCATCCAAGTTGGCGACCGCTGGCGCGCGCAGGTGCGTCGGGCCGGGCACAAGTCTATCGCGCGCACGTTCGACACCCGCCGGGAGGCTGAGAGCTGGGCCCGGCGAGTCGAAACCGGCATGGACGAGCACCGGCCGGCGGCCCTGGGCGACGACATGAAGGTCGACACGCTTGTTTCGGAATACCGTCGCATGCGCGCCACGCTGGGCCGGGCGGTCGATCCGGCGTCGAACGTCCACTACATGCTGGAGCACCTGGCCGAAGACCTGGGGGCGGAGCGGCTCCGGGAGCTGACGCCCCAGCGCCTGACGCAGTGGGCTCAGTTGAGGAAGTCGCAGGGGGCCGGCGGCTACACGGTCAACATGGAACTGTCCCTGCTCGGGACCGCGATCCGGCACGTCGGGGCCTACCTGCAGGTGCCGCTGCCCGATGTGGTCGGCCTGGCGCGACCCCTGCTGCACTACGCCCAGCTGATCGGTGGCGGTGGGCGCCGGACGCGCCGGCCGACCGAGGACGAACTGTCCCGGCTGGTGTCGTGGCTGGACGAGAACAGGGGGCCGGAGGTTGGCGACGCCGTGCGGGTGGCCGCGATCACCGGCCTGCGCCGCGCCGAGCTGACGCGGATCGCCTGGGCCGACGTGGACGAGCTACGCAAGGCGGTGCTGGTGCGCCACCGCAAGCACCCCCGCAGGATCGAGGCGCGCGACGAGTGGGTTCCCCTGCTGGGCGATGCCTGGGCGATCGTGCAGCGTCAGCCGAAGGACGATGCCAGGATCTTCGCCTTCTCGCCGGAACGGCTCACCGACAGCGTGACCTTCGGAGTGCGTGCGCTCGGCATCCCCGATCTGCGTCTGCACGACATGCGCCGCGAGGCTACGTCGCGGCTTCGGGAGATGGGCTTCGACGCCGACGCCCGGAAGGCAGTGACGGGTCATCGCTCGGACGCGATCCACTCTCGCTATGTGGCGGTGTCGATGGAGGAGCTTCACGAGCAGTACGCTGCTGCGACTCCAGATAAGCCGCCACGTCCGCAACGTCCGCGTAAAGCTGGCGGCCGTCCGACTTGAGCCAGTCGAGTTCGCCCCGCGCGCGCCGGTTCTTGATCGTGCCGGCGGCGATGCCGATCTGCTCGGCGACCTCCTCGAGCGATAGCGACATGCGGCCGTAGCGCTCGGCGAGGAACAGGACGCGCCAGAGGCTCATGCTTGCTTCTCGCCGATCGTTGCGATGGCACTTTCCATCGCTTCCGCCATGGCTGCACGAGCGATAACCTGCGCATCGTGTGCCGCCTTGAGCTTTGATGTGATCTTAGCGAACGTGAGGGCTTCGGACCTTGCTCGCAGCCAGTCCTGGCAGGCCCCCAGTTCGTATCGCCAGCGCTTTGCGCTGACCTGCTCTCGCGGCATCCCTTCAGCGATCAAGCGCGCGATGGTTTGCAGGCTCACCGCGAAGTGGGTTGCAACAGCCTCCGCGCGGTCCACGTAATGCGGCTCACGCGGCTTCGGCGCAGGTGGTGCGACCAATACGCCTCGGCGTGCGCGTCCCATGACGTTGTGAGCCGGTCGCTCGGTGGCAATGGCGTATGCCTCGGCCTGCAGCGCTTCTGCGCGAGTCTGAAACCACTCAATGCTCACCCTGGCGATCTTCTCGGCCCACGATGAGCCGGAGCGGTGCGAGCTGAGTCGGTAGATCGGGCTGAGCGAGATGCCGACGTAGAGCAGAACGTCGCCGCCGTCGAAGTGCCGATATAGGGCGGTGGTCGATTCGTTCATGGCGCCTCAATGATGCCGAGCATGGGGGCGACCTGGGCTGCCGTCAGCATGGGTCGTCAGCGGTGGGCGCGATGCTGGGCATCACCCCTCCTGGTTCTCGGTGGAGGCGGTCTTGCATCGCTCCGCCAGTTGCACCAGCCACGCAGCCAGATCGGGTGGCGTGTGCTCCCGCTCAGCCTTCGTGATGTGCGGGCGGTAGTCCTCGCGCTTGCGGCTCTGCACGACGTGTGTCGCCTCTCCCAGCACCAGCGGAACCTCGGGGATATCTTGCGGCTCGCAGCCGACGACGTAGAACCACGTTTCCTTCTCCGCCTTGTGCCCCCACCACTTCTGAGGTGCGGCCATCGTCCACCCGCCGTAGGAGTCCCGATGCCCCGGCATGGGCAGCGACTGCGCCGGCCACAGCGTGCTGCCCGCAGGGTGCTCCAGCACGCCACCGAACTCCCGCACTATGGCGACAGCCAGCCGAGCCAGATTGCGCTCGTCCGGCCGAGGCTGGGCGAAGGTGCGCAGCCGGCCCCACGCGCGGCACGGAGGATGCGCCACGACAGGATGCGGCCCATCGTAGGTTCTGGCGTCGCGGTCGATGTCGTACACATCGACGCCGGGAAGCGCCTTGTAGTTGCTGTCGCGTCGAGCAAACAGGACAGCGACGGCCATCACGCGCCTCCCTGATCCGCCATCGCGGCAGGCTGCTGTGCCGCAGAAGCAGGCGCGGTGTGGGCGAACGATCGCCGTGTCCCGCGAAACGTCGATGGCTTCGGCTTCTCGGCCCGCCCGGCCTCCATTGACATCGCGATCAGACGGTTCCAGTTCGCACGCGTGTTGTCGACGACCGGACCGCGTTGGTCGTAGAAGCGGGCGGGGGCGTGGGGCCGAAAATATGGCTCCGGCGAAAGCAGCGAACGAACCACGTTGACAGGGACCGCGATGTAGTCGATGCCGTTGTTGAGGTCCGCGGCATCTTCCGCAGCGTACTCGCCGATCACGTCCGCAACGACGAGCGTGTATCCGCAGCGGTTCTTGCCCCACCAGGTGATGTGCTCGTGATCCTTCCTGGTGTGCTTGAGACTAGCGATGTAGTAGCTCTCGGGTTTCATCCCTCTCCCCCTTCAGTCGGGCACATCGCGGCAGCGGCGCGGACGATGGCGCGGCGGGTGGCTGCATAGGGGTCGTCGGTAGCGGACAGGTTCTCGTCGGCCCACTTAGATGGAGCGTCTTCGCAGCGAGCCGAGGCCCCGAACGTCACGAGGACCAGGTTCATGCGCAGCGCCACCGCCAGCCGCAGCGCGTCGCCATCGTCGTGCAGCGGGTTCCAATAGGCCGAGTTGTCCGGCGAGCGAGCGCCTTTCAGCCACATGCCTTCGCTCTCATACGCCTCATCGGGATGGAACTCCGCATCGATCCCCGCAGCCCTCGCCGCGCGTTCGAGCAGCTCGCGATCTGTCATGACTCCTCCTTGCGGCATTCGGACGCGTGACACACCCCACAGCAGTACCAAGGACTGCCGAGCGGCCCGAGGTGCGTGAAGCGCCACTTGTGCCCGAGCCGTCCGCAACCTTCCTGAAGCTCGCGTAGGCGCTGGTAATGGCCCTGATCGAACGTGCGCATAGCCTCGCGCATGAACTCGCGGCGTTCCCTCTCCAGCTCGTAAACTGCCGCGGAGATGTCACGTTGAGTTGGCGGCTCGCTCATGCTGGGCCTCCGGTCTTGGTGATGGCGGCGCAAGCCTTCTCTTGGGCCTTTTCAAAGCGGTCGATGCTGTCGGGCATCAGCACAAGCGCGCCGTCCACGCGGTCCCAGATCCGGGCGTATATGTCGCTCAGATCGCGGAGCGCCTCCAGCAGTTCGTCACGCTGGGCCATGTGCTCGCGCAACAGGTATAGCTGCCGGACCGCTTCACCGTGCGATGTATAGCGCAGCTCGACGACGTTGCCGACGATCGCCGCATTGATGTCGAGCGGCTTGCTCTGCGCGCTCATGCCGCACCGCCCTTCTTGCTGGCCGCGAGGTCACGGAGCAACGGAGCGACTGAGGCGTGGAACTCGTACATGTTGGCGATGGAGCGCAGGCTGACCGCAACTAGGCAGCGGCACCGGGCCTCGTATTCCATCTCTACACCGAACTTGAGCAACGTGCCCGCGTTCTCTTCGGTGTGCTGCGCCGAGGCGAGAAGGTCTTTGACCAGCTCGGCCCGAGCTGCGTCTCGCGCATCCTCGGCATGCTGTGCCGGGGCGCTGGCTGCACGGTCACGGCGCTTGCGGAACTCGTGGATGCCGTCCCGGAGCCCGCGCATGGCCTCGTCTACCGTCGCGCGCGCGGCATCCACGTCGGACGGGTTGGCGATGCCGTCCTCTGCCTCCAAGCTGGCGCGGGCGAGATCGTTGACCGCTGCGATTAGATGCTCGCCGCTCGCTGCCATGTACTCGGCGTGCTCGATGGCGTAGTCCTGGGCGCTGCGGCCGGTGGCGTCTCGCGCATCCTCGGCATGCTGGGCCGCGACTGGGCCTGCATAAAGCGCAGTGGTCACCGGCGGTGTGCGGCTCGTCCTTACTTTCACGTCGCCATCGGCATACCACCAAGCAACGATCTCCTGAGCCGGCTCGTCGCGCTCGGGCAGTGTCGTGGCTACATCCGCCGCTGTCGCAGTCCTCGACCACCCGCAGGCCGGGCACTTCATGCACGGCACGATCACGCCGGGACCGGCCGGTGAACAGGTGCCCTCGTCGCTGCAGTCGAAGGTCTGGCCTGTCGCAATTCCTGCGGCGAGCTTGGTGCCGCACTTGCAGCAGGCGTCGTCGGCATGCTGGGCCTTGAGGCGTTCGATTTCGGCGCGCAGGGCTCCGTTCGCCTCGGCAAGATCCGACTCCCTGCGCTCCGCATCGGCGCGCCCACTTTTGTCGTCGCACGACTCGCAGTACAACGGCTCGCGGGTCTCGGCGGAGTGCAGCATCAGCGACGCGGGGTGTCCGCAGGGCATCAGTGCCTCGGGCTGTGCCGGGGCGGGCGGGGAGGCGGCGAGCGTGGCGTTGTGCCGTGCGTAGCGGTCGTCGCGCGTGTTGCTTGCGATCTTCACGAACAGGTGCGCATTCCAGTTGACGCTGATCTGTCTGAACACTTCGCGTGCGGCAGCCTCACCGACGACGACACCGGGCCGGCGATCGTAGTCGTCGAAGTAGATCAGGAACGGCACTTTCGATAGGTCCGGCACGGCCTGCGCTGCGGGCTTCGCCTGAAGTGCGGCGCACAGCTTTGCGACGGCTGCGCGGTCGACAGGTCGGTTCGGCTCCTCGTTGAGCCACTTGCCTACCTCGCGCAAAGCATCCGCCAGGTCTTCCGGCAGGGCTGCTGGCTTCGGGGCTTCCGGCGGGGTGGCGAGGGCGGCGCGCAGTGCTTCGAGTTCAACACCGTAGGTCGGACCCTTGTAGGGCGTGCCGCGGTTGTGGGCCATTGCGCACATGGCATCGATGTGGGGCTCCGCCGCGTCGAGCTTCTCGATCAGCGCCAGAGCCGCCTCGCGAAAGTCGTCACTCATGGCCTTCTCCATCCGACCGACCTGAGAGAGCTTGGCCCATGGCCTGGGCGTCCTCAGCCGTCATCGTCTTCATGTGCACGCCGGGCATGTGCACCGATCTATCCGCCCGGTCCTGGCTGCCAGAGCCGATGTGCGTTTCAGCGATCGTCGTGTAGTAACCGCCGCACTTAGGGCAGGCCCTGCACATGGAGCCATCCCGGTTGCACCCCGGGCACAGATCCTTTTCGGGAGACGGCCCATGCCAGGCGCAAACCGAACAGGCAGACTCGGTCTCGCTCTCGTCGTTGATGCCCGTGTGTCCGCATTCGGTGCATTCGTGGCAAGCCACGTACAGCGATGTGGCGTTGGTGACTTCCGCCCGGTCCTGGCTGCCAGTGGCGGGCTGGGGAGGGGCGGGTTGCTTGAGGTTCTCCGGGTACACGCCATCGCGCGGCGGCTCGAAGCCGTTGGCGTTGATGAACTCGCCCACCAACTCGGCCATCGAGCTGGCCTCGTGGAAGCTGCCGACGGTCAGCGTTGCGGGCCGGCACGTCAGCCACGCTGCGAAGCCGTAGACTGCCTCCGACGGCAGCACGCGCACTTCCTCCTCCCGTGCCGCTGCTGGCGGCGCAGCGGATGCGAGGGCGGCGCGCAGTTGCTCGATCTCGTCTGCCGCCTCTGAGCACTCAGCATCCAATGCGTAACCGCTAGCCTTGGGCGTCTCGCCTGTGGCATGCACCCACCGAGTTACGCGGCGCTCTCTGAGCCTTGCAGCAATGTCGCGCTCGGCCTTGATCTGTTCTTCGGTGAGGTTCATGGTGTTCCCTGCTTGGTCAGGCATTGCTGTTCTCCTGACGGGCCAGCCAGTGATCGATGCGCTCTTGTTCGCGGGCGGCGACGTGCTTGCCTCGTTCGTAGAGCGAGACGCTCGTTTGATGGACTCCAGCTTCACGCGCAACCGCTGCCTGCGTCATCCCGAAGGCGTTGCGAAGCGCGAGCAAGGTCCGGGCGCTGCCGAAGTCGGGGTGCTCGGATTTCATGTGCTCGCGCAGATTTCCGAAGCTGCGGTTGCAGCAAGGGCACACCCCATTCATCACGCGCTCGCGCATCTTGCGGTGGGCACGCGTCACCTGCGACAGGTTCTGCTCGGCCTTCTCCGCGCGCAGTTCAGTCGAGTGCAGGATCTCGTTCTTGCGCTCCAGCTGTTTGCGCAGCCGGTCGTTCTCCGTCTCGTGATAGGCGCGCGGATCACCGTTCGGGCAGTAGAACGTCTTGCCGTCGTTGCGTCTCGCGGTGATGTAAGCGTCGGACATGGCGAACAGCACTCCGCACTTCCCGCAGATGATGGTGTGCATCCATTGGTTTTCAACGAACGTGGCCATGGTGGTGTTCCTTCGGATGCCTCGGGGTGATTCGACCGAGCAACCAGCCTCAGACGCTCTCGACCTTGATGCCGACAATCACGGCCAGCGCCTGCAGGATGTCGCCGCCGTAGCGGTGGCCGGAGCCGTAGCCGCCGGCGCCCAGGCGCTTGATGTCGTCGTCTGACGAAGCGAGCGGCTCGGCATCGTCGTCAGCGCCTTTGGCGTGAATCCACCAGCAGTCGTTGTCGATCGTTGCAACGCATCCGGGGTTGTCGCGGATGATCTTCACGAGGTCTTTCTGGCGAGGCATGTGCTGCTCCTGATGTGTTAGGGTGATTCGACCGAGCGCTGCGGCTACAGGCCCGATCACGCCACCCCGTGCGCTTCCTTCGCCGCGTCGAGCACCGGGTCATCGCCCTTCGCAGCAGCGCCGCCCTTCGGGAACGGCCACGGTTCCTTGCTGCCGCTGGGGTCGGCGTCGCCCTTGCGCGCCTTCTTCGCGGCAGGCTTCACCTCCTCGATCTCGGCCTGGCTGTCGTCGACCTCCGGCCCAGCCAGCAGCATCTGCACATCCGTGCTCTTGAGGCCGGTGAGCTTCCCGCGCGTGGTGTCGTTGAGGCCCGGCACGTCGGCGGTCCACTGGATCACGACGCCCGTCTGCTCCGGCCGCATCGACAGCCGGTGCACCTTCACGTCGTCGAGCACCAGATTGCTCCCGCCGCCGAGGCCGAAGTCGATCGTGAGCGTGCACCCGGTTTGCTCATAGACCCACGGCAGCCGCTTCACGTGCTCGCCGACGGCGGTGAGCTCCGCGGTGTCGATACCGGCGAGTTCGCCCTGCGCCTTGCCGGTGGGCTTGCGGTACAGCATGCCGGGCAGGAAGCCGTCGAACATGGCCAGGACGCCGACGCCGAGCGTGGCCTGCATCAGCAGTTGGACGCCAGGGTTCTCGCCGGGCTTGCGGTCCTTCTTCGAGAGCACGCGAACGTCGAGGAAGCGGACCTTGGTGAGGGAATCGAGGATGAACATGGTGGCTCCTGGGGGTGGGTGGGGGAGGGTGCGGCGGCGCAGGCTTGGGACGGGTGGGTGGAACGGGCTTTCCGCTTCAGGCCGCCGCGAAACAGATCAGGTCGGCAGCTCGGCTTGCTCGTGCCTCACGGTCTCGACAGCCACGCCGCGCCCCAGCAGGTCGATCAAGTCGTCCTGCGACGCGACGGTCACCTGCAGCTGGTCGGCAGCGACGTGCCGCAGCGCGTGGCTCGGGTGGGAGGCGCGGACCAGTCGGCGCACGACCGGCTGGCCCTCGGAGAACTTCGTGGAGACGATGTAGACGCGGGCCTGTGCCATCACGCGCTCCACTTCGCGCGATACACACCCGCCAGTTCCTCGAGCTGCTCGGCCGGCAGGTGCTCGCGGGCCTCGTCGAGAATCAGGGACGCGACCTCGGCGTCGGTGGCCTTCTGGATTTCGTCGGACAGGGTGGCGTAGGTCTTTTTCGCCTCCCCTGGTGGCTGGGTACCCGCTGCTGCAGCAGCATCGCTCAGCGCCTTTAGCCGTGCGTCGTAGGCGGCCTTGAACTGCGACCGGATGTTCGCGTCCTTCGTCGCCTTGTACGCCGCGCCGAAGTTCTCTTTCAGCGCCTCGATGGTCGGCGCCCCGGTGATGTCGGCGAGCTGGCCGGCCACAGGCGACGACAGCCGGCGGATCTCGTACTTGGCCTTCTTCCCGCGCGTCGACGTGAGCGAGACCTTCACGTCGCGCTCGATGTCGGTCATGTGGCTGATGCGGATGCCGCCGACATCCTCGCCGCCGAACTTCACGGCCGGGTCGTTGTAGAGCGTCATCGCGCGCCCGACCCAATCACGACCGTCCGCGCCCCAGGCGTGGATCAGCACCTTGCGCATGGTCTTGCATGGCTTGAACGGCCGGCCGCCCTCGTTCGCGTAGTGGACGATGACGGGCTGTTCCTCGCTGCTGCCGAGCCGCACGTCGGTGACGGTGACGGTCATCGGGCCGCCGAGCAACTGCTCAGCATTCAACTGGTCCGACTTCGGGATGATGGTCGGGCGCAGGTCTTCAACGGTTGCGTTCATGGGGATTCCTGTGTGTCAGAGGACCACTCGACCTCGACCTCGCCGGATTGCTTGGCGTAGGCCGGGAAGTCGAGCAACTGGACGCCGGCGCCGTAGGCCGGCCACTCGTTCTCGCGCCGGCACCACACCAGGCGCTCCATCAACTCGCGCCGCTCTTCGCGGCCCTGGTCGCGGATCTCGTCGGTGAGCACGTAGGGCACGGCCAGCACCGGGGGCTTGTTGGTCACGGCGCCGAAGACGAAGGCGTCGACCTTGACGCGCGTCACGGCTTCGATGCCGGCGGTGTAGTGCGCGGCCTGCAGGTCGTAGCGCAGGCGCGCAGCAGCACGACCGAAGCCGCTCGGCGATTCGTCGACGCAGGTCTTCAGGTCGAGCGGTGACGCAGCCAGGTCGCCGAGCGGCAGCCAGTCGGGCCGGGCCTTGCAGTAGATGCCCGTCGCTTCGTCGATCCAGAACACCGAGACCTCGCCGCGCCCAGCACGCAGCAGCTCGGCAAGCCTCGGCTGCTGGCGCACGGCGTCGAGCTGCTGCTGGCAAACGGCGTAGTCCTCGCGGGACACAAGGTCGCGCCCGGCGTTCGCCTCCTGAAAGATCGTCCACCACGCCATCGCTGCTTGGCTGTCGGCGCTCGGCTTCTTCGCGGCCCACTGCGACTTCGACGGCATGCGCGGGGCGTCTTCCGGCACGACGACGAAACGCTGCGCCATCGCGTCGGGCTCGAGCACCGCGCAGTGTGCGAGGGTGCCGCGCAGCATGGATCGGGTCTGCGCGACTTCGATGCGGTTGCGGTAGTGCCACGGCGAGCGAGACAGCAGGCGAAGGTCGGTCGAGCTCACCGCGTCGACGGCGAGGTAGTCGTCGAGCGGCAGGTCGTAGACCAGCCCCAGCGGCAGATCAGCGCGCGCGTTCACAGCCCCGCCTCCACCGCTGCCAACTCGCACCGCATCGCCTCGATGGCACCGCGGTACACGTCGGCCTGCTTCTTGTCGTGGGCGATCTGGCGCTGCAGGGCGCGCTCGTCCTTCTCGGCCTCGCGGATGCGCCAGCTGATGTAGGCGCAGCGCACCCAGCGGTTCAGCAGCTGCAGCGGCGACGGGCGCAGCGCGATGAGGCGGCCGGCGGTCATCCCGGGACTCCGATGTGGCCGAGGACCCACAGGGCCAGGAAAGTGCCGAACGCTGCGCCGATCACGATGGCGCTGATGGCTTCGAGGAGGAAGGCTTTCACTTCGCACCTCCGGCAGCCTTGGCCAGGGCGATTCGCTCAGCGCGCAGGAACTCTTCTTGCGTCGCCAACCGGCGCTCAGTTTCAGGAGCGGAAAGTCGCGCAATCTCTTCAGCGATCGAACTGAGGATGTCGACAAACCGCGGCTTGAGCGCCTCCTCGTAGGTGTCCTTGGCCCACACACCATCGCGCCACACGACGATCGCTATGCCGTCGATGGGCTTGTAGGAGCCGCCTGGAAAGTGCGGCATCCACCCAGAGCCGTTTGTGATCTCGATGGTGCAGCGATCGTTGATCGTTGCTCTTGCCGAGAACAGAATCGTTTCGTGGATCAGGCCCTCGATCGGCGGAAGGTTGCTGTTGGTTTGCCAAGAGCAGGCCCCACGGACACCGTACTTCACGGCCTCGGACATCAGCCACCAGAACTCGCGGGCGCTTTTCAGCGCTACTTCAGCGCGGCTTGCGGCGGACTTCGGCGTGGCGCTCACTTCGCACCGCCCTTCGCCTTGAAGTCGGCCACAGCAGCGCGCGCCCCGTCGTGGAACGCGGGGGTCTCGAAGGGGCTCAGGGCCAGGGTTGCCGACAGCACTTGCTCCGGCGTGTTGGTCTTGAGCTTCTCGACAGCGAAGTCGAATCCAGCGTGCCAGTCCCTCAGGTAGCGGCTCGACTTGGTGAACCACCAGAGCCGCGACGGCGCCCGGAGGCGGGTCTCGATGCGCTGGATCTTGATCTCCAGCGATCGCACGCGGAACCACGCCTTGAGTCGCTCTTCCTCCAGCGCCTCGACGTTGCGCTCGCTCGCCCGGGTCAAGGCATCGGCCTTGTCCATCTGCCGTGCCTTGGCGTCTTCCAGCTTGCGCTTCAGGCGGGCGAGGCGGTAGCGGTGCAGGGCGCGGATCACAGCCCACCCCCTTCCACCATCTCGTCCGCGTAGTCGTCCGCGTAGTCCCGCGCCACGCACTCCACGAACGCCTCCAGCATCCCGCTCGCGTTCTCACCCCGCACCGCCGCACCGCACGCGCGGAACAGAAGATCCCGCGCCTCCGGGCTCACAGACTCCGCAAGGTAGGTGCTCGTCGCGAACAGCGTCGAGAAGCGGTCCCCCGGCCGCGGCAGCTTGATGTCGTTGCCGGACTTCACCGACTCGACCAGCAGCGTCTTCAGCTGGTCGTGCGCCAGCGTGTACTGCCGGATCGCCCGGTCCTGCCGCTGCATCTGCGCCTCGGCGCCGGCCTGGGCCTGGTTCTCGTACTGGACGTGCAGCGCGCTCATGCCGCACCAGCCTTCGCGTCGATCGCCTGCTTCTGGCGGCGCGTGATCGCGGCGCGCAGGCCCTTGCCGAAGCGGCCGGCGTCCTTCGAGGACCGGCCGTTGCGGTGCTTCACGTAGTCGGGGTGGGCGACACCTTGGCCGTGCTGACGGCCGGGGCCGGACTTCGTCGGATGTTTCGTGCGCTGCATCTGCTGCTCCCGGTGGGTTGATGGGATCACTATACAACTGTTGTTTGAATTGAGCAAACAGTTGTTGTGTGAGTTTCTGGCGGACGTGAAAAAGCCCGCACTCGGCGGGCTTGGTCGGGGCGGGGCGGCCTAGGGGCGGTGGACGCGGCCGAAGCAGGCCGCCACGTCGCGCTTCGTCTTCAGCTGGTGGTCGCGCACCGTGAGCCACTGCAGGTTGCCGGGCTCATCCTTGCCGCCGGCGCAGAGCGGCTGCACGTGGTCTGCCTGGTGGCCGGGGCAGGCACCGCGCGTCGCGCCGGTGCTTGGGCAGGGCGTCTGTCGCTGGAACTCGGCGCGGACGGCGCGCGAGCGCGCCTCTCCTGCCGCGGCGACTGACACGGCCAGCGCCAGCGCGCTAGAACCGAGGATCGAAGCCCATCGGGAAGTTGGTCGCATCGCGCGGGTCGAACGGGGTGCTCAGTCGAATGCGGAGGCTCGCGGCCGCCTCCTCGATTCCGTCAAACCCCCGCGCCAGCTCGCGCCACATCTGCCGCGCCAGGGGCACCAGGGTGGGCCGCAGCGCGGCCCGCATGGTGTGCGCCCAAACCATGAGCGCGGACGCTGCCACATGGTTTCCTTGCCGGCGGAATCCCTCAACGGCGCGGACGAGCTCGAGCGGCATTGTTGGGCGCCGCACGATGAGGTCAAACGGCTTCATCACGTCGTTGCCCTCCATCTGCATGCCCTTGCGGACGTGGTCGGCAATGACGACCAACTCGGCGAGCTCAGTGCGGTTCAGCTCGGCGAGGATCGCGAGGAGGGATTGCAACTCGGCAGCCTGCCTACGGGCCGCCCAGCGGTCAATGATGCGGCCGATCATTCGTACAAACCCCAGGCCCGGTGGATGTCTTCCACGTGGGTGAGGGGGTGGTTGCCCCCCGATCGAGGTAACACCATTGCGTCAGGTTGGCGCAAGGTGCGAATGTCGGCCGTCATCCGTCTGTGCCGTTCGGTTTCCCGCGCAGGGCCTCGCACTCTTTGAGGGCGATATTCATCGCGCTCTCGACGTAGCCCTTGTCGTTCTGGCTGCAGTCGTCCCACCGATGCCGCTCGACCTTGGCAAATGGCCAATCGCGATCGGCGCGGTCGCCCTGACCGTCAAGCAGCCACCTGACCGACACCCCCAGGGCGTCGGCGATACGGATGCCGAACTCCGAAGTCTTGGAGTCGCGGTTCTCGAGGTTCGAGAGGGACTGTTGTGTCAAGCCGGGCACGCGGTCGCACAAGTCGGTCTGGCCCCAACCGAGGCCCTCCCGGACTTCCTTGATGCGCGCGCCCAGTGCCATGCGCGCCAGTTTCACAACCCGTGTTGTGCAGGGCAAACCACAAGTGTTTGCTTGTAGACCACAACTGTTGTATTCTGAAAGCATGGATGCACTCTCACGGGCGGTCGAGATCGCCAAAGGTCAGGCCGCGCTCGCCTCCGCGATCGGCGTGAAGCAGCAGCACGTGTGGAACTGGCTCAGCCGTGGGCGCGTCCCGGCTGAGCACTGCCCAGCGATCGAACGAGCCACCGCCGGCGCCGTCCGCTGCGAAGAACTCCGCCCCGATGTCGCGTGGGGCGTGCTCCGCGAGCAGGTCGAGCCCACCCCCGAGCCCGCCAAGGCCGGAGCCTGACCCGTGCGCGCCGCCGCTCATCGCGGGTCGACCCCGCACCAGATCAGCACCCGCACGCGCCGCAGCATCGCCAGAACGCGGCGGCGGGCCCAGTCGTGGAGGTCGGCTTCGTCGTTCGTCATGGGCTTCAGTTTTGCCCCGGCGAGCCTCTCAACGCCACTCAACAAAATTGCGGGGCACCGGTGACGCAGCTCGGAATACCCGTTGAGGTCTCGCCGCGCGAGGTCGTGCGGAAGACATCGCTCGGTGGCTCGTTCGAGCTCTGCGCCGAGCTCGCCGGCAAGGAGCCGAAGGAACTGCAGGTCGAGCTCAAGCTCGACAAGGCGCAGTGGTCCCGCTGGGTGAGCGGTCAGGAAGGCGTCGTGTGGACGAAGCTGACCGCGCTGATGGACCACTGCGGCAACGACGCGCCGCTGCTGTGGATGAACCACGCCCGCGGGTGGGACATCGGCCGCATGTCCCGGTACGAGACCGAGCTCGAGCGACAGAACCGACTGCTCCGGGAGGAGAACACCGCGCTGCGCCGCGTCATTCAGGGGTCGGTCTGATGGCGGCTGCTTCCTCCCGTGCCATCTGGGCCGAGTACGAGCGCCGCAAGCGCTCCTGGCTGGCGCTGCATCCCGCGGCCACGGCCGACGAGATCGAGCACGCCTGCCGCCGCATCGCGCGGGAGCTGGGACTTTGAACCGGGGCCGCTGTGAATGAAGCGCTGGCCGAGATCGATCGCCTTCGCAGGGGGGCGAGCATGACGCCGACCGATGACATGACGCGGCTGCGCATCCCGCCGCAGTCGCTGGAAGCCGAGCAGAGCATCCTCGGAGGGCTGCTGCTCGACAACGCCGCGTTCGCCGGCATCGCCGACACCGTCGCGTCGACGGACTTCTACCGCCACCCGCATCGGCTGATCTTCGAGGCCCTGTCCGCGATGATCGTCGCTCACCAGCCGGCCGACCCGATCACCCTCTACGAGCGCCTGGACGCCGCCGGGCAAGCCGCCGAGATCGGCGGGCTGGCCTACATCAACTCCCTGTCGTCGAGCGTCTCCAGCGCCTCGAACATCGGCCGCTACGCCGAGATCGTGCGGGAGCGTGCGCTCCTCCGGGCCGCGATCAGCGCAGCCGACGAAATTGCCACCAGCGCCTTCAAGAACACGTCGGTCGACGAGGTGCTCGACGCTGCGAAGCTGGCATTCGGGCAGCTGGACCTGCAGCGCAAGCCCGGCGCGCGCCGCGTCCCGATGCTCGGGGTGCAGCAGCTGCGCGAGGCTTCCGCTTCGGTGCGCTGGGTGGTCAAGCACGTGTTGCCGGCCGAGTCCATCGGCATGATGTTCGGCGCCAGCGGCACGTTCAAGAGCTTCATCGCCCTCGACTGCGCGCTGCACGTCGTGCACGGGCTGCCGTGGATGGGCCGGCGCACGACGCAGGGGCCGGTGCTGTACATCGCCGCCGAGGGCGGCACCGGGCTGTGGAAGCGTGTCGCAGCGTGGCATCGCAGCCGGCGGATCCAGTACAAGGACGCCGCGTTCTACGTGATCCCGGTGGCCATGGACCTCGGCTCCGATGCCTGGCGCATCGTCGAGGCCGCCCAGGCGATGAACGTGACGCCCTCGATGGTGGTGGTCGACACCCTGTCGCAGACCTATGCCGGCGAGGAGAACAGCGCCAACGAGATGGCGGCCTACCTCCGCGAGATCGGCGCCCGCTTCCGGCAGCTGTGGCAGTGCGCCGTGCTGCTGATCCACCACACCGGGCACCAAGCCACCGAGCGCCCCCGCGGCTCCAGCGCGATCCGGGCCAACCTCGACTTCATGCTCGGGGTGTTCCGCGACGAGAAGGAAATGCTCGCGACCCTGACCTGCGCGAAGCAGAAGGAGCAGGACGCCTTCGCGGACGCGACCTTCCAGCTGACGCTGCACGAGCTTGGGACCGACGAGGACGGAGACCGGGTCACGTCGCTGGTCGCGCGCCACCTGAGCAGCGCCGAGGAGGTCCGCGAGGCCATGGAGACCGAGCGCGGCGCCGGCCGGGGCGGGAACAACCAGCTGCTGCTGTCGCTGATGCAGAACGGCATGCGCGAGACGGAACTGCGATCGGCCTTCTACGGTGAGGTGGGGCTCGATACCCCCGACGCACGCCGTCAGGCGTACACACGCGCCCGCATCTGGGCCACGAAATCCGGGTTCATGGAGGTCGCGCAGGGGGTCGTCATCACGCTCAAGGGTGGCGGGTAGCGAAAACCGAGCGTGACAGAAAAACAGGCCAGCGTGACAAAACAGCGTGACAGATCGGAGCAGCGTGACAAGCGTGACAAAGGGGGGTAGGGGGGTTCTCTCCGAACGTCAGTGAGGAGAGAGAGATAGAGAGAAAAGCTCTGTGAAGCGTGACAAATCGAGCGTGACAGTCGAGCGTGACAAAAGGGGTGCAGCGTGACAGAACAGCGTGACAAAGAGGATTTGATGGGGTGGCTGGCTGCGGCTCCGCTTCGCTGCGCCGGCCCCGCCACCGCTACGCGCGCGCACGCGGTTTTGCCGAAGCGCACCCCCGGCCCCCGATCCAAGCGCGGCCGCCCGCAGAAGATCCTCGACTGGTTCGAGGCAAACCCCGGCGGCCAGCTGACGCAGCGCGAGTTCTTCGAGCTGTTCAACGTCAAGACCAAGACCTACGCGACGGAGATCCTGCGCAGTCTGGCTGCGGACGGGATCGAGCGGGTGATGGTCATCAGGAGAAAGCCGTGACCCCGCAAAACCTCCGCAACGAACGCGAAGCCAACATGGAGGGCTTCGAGGGGACGCCGCTGGAGCTGGAGAGCCTGGACGCCGAGGACCGTCGGTTCATCCGGCGCGTGGCGATCGGCATCGCGCTGGTGCTGGCTGCTGGGCTGGTGATGGTGGTGAGGGGGTGCGCATGATCACGTTCACCATTCCCGGCCAGCCGCAGGGCAAGGGCCGCCCGCGCATCGGCAAGGTCGGCCAGCACGCGCGCATGTTCACTCCGGGCAAGACGGTCGCCTACGAGGGCCTGATCGCGCACTCTGCGCAGCAGGCGATGGCTGGGCGTCCTATGTTCGATGGCCCCGTGGCCTGCAATCTGTTCATCGACTGCCAGGTGCCAGCAAGCTGGTCGCAGAAGAAGCAGCGCATGGCCCTGGCCGGCGAGATCCTGCCGACGACGAAGCCCGATGCTGACAACGTGGTCAAGGCGGTGTACGACGGATGCAATGGCGTGCTGTGGCGCGACGACGTGCAGGTCATCGAGGGCCGGCAGCGCAAGCGCTACAGCGCCACGCCATGCGTGCGGGTCGAGGTGTGGTCGCTGCTGGAGCCGGTGACGCAGGCGGTGCTGGAGGCCGCATGACCTGCCCCGACTGCACCCGCTCCGCCGCTGAGCTGTGGCACGGCTTCCGCGGCCAGTGCCCCGGCTGCGCTGCCCGCGCTGTCGCTCGCGGGCCGAACTACCGCGAGTCGCATGGCGCTGGCCGGCTGACTTCGAAGTACCGCGCCGAACTGGAGCTGCTCGGCGTCACGCACGACCAGGTCAAGGCAGCGGCGGCTGGGGATGCGTTGGGGAGGGAGATCGCTTGAGCACCCTCCAGTCCCCCGACTGGTTCGCGATCATCACGGACCTGATCTATGCCGGCGTGCCGATGAAGGAGATCGCGCGCCGGCTTGACATGGGCATGTCGGGGCAGCTGCTGCGGCACTACAGGGCGGGGGGGCAGCCGCTCTACGTGCGCGGTGAAGCGCTCATCAAGTTCTGGTCCGAGAAGATGGAGAAATCCGTGCTCGAACTGCCGCGCAAGCCATTCGTCCGCGGTCATCGCGTGGCCCGAAAGAAGCTCTGATGTCCGAGCGCAAAGTAACCCAAGCCATCTTCGACGCCATCTGCGACCAGATCGCCGACGGCTTGAGCATGCGTCAGGCGTGCGCGCTGCCCGGCATGCCGCACCGGCGCAACGTGCTGCGCGCTCTCGCACAGAACGAGCAGTGGCAGGTGCAGTACGCGATCGCCAGCAAGATGGGCCGCGAGGCGTGGGCTGACGACATCGTCGCTGTGGCCACGACACCGCGCCTGGGCAAGAAGACCAAGACCATCACCGTCGCCGGCAAGAAGGTGACCGAGACCACCGAGGGCGACATGGTCGACCGATCGCGGCTGGAGGTCGACGCCAAGAAGTGGATTCTGTCGAAGCTGGAGCCGAAGAAGTACGGCGACCGGATCGAGATGCAGGTCGACGCCAGCGTGCAGGGGACCGTCAACTACCAGGCCAACATCCCGCCACGGGGCAAGCCATGAGAACGATCGCCTACAACCCGAGCCCGACGCTCGCGGAGTTCCACGCGAGCAACAAGTTCGTGCGCGGCATCCGCGGGCCGATCGGCTCCGGCAAGTCGGTCGGCTGCTGCTGGGAGATCTGGACGCGGGCGATGGAGCAGGCGCCGTGCCAGGGCGTGCGCCGCTCGCGCTGGGTGGCGACGCGGAACACCTACGGCGAACTCACCACCACGACGCTGCAGACCTGGCTCGACTGGTTCCCGGAGGATCGCTTCGGCAAGGTCGTGCACGGCGCGCCGATCACGCACACGCTGCGCTGGCCGCATGCCGACGGGACGATGGTGGAGCTCGAGATGTGGTTCCTGGCGCTGGACCGGCCGGAGCACGTCAAGAAGCTGCTGTCCCTGGAGGTGACGGGCGGCTGGATGAACGAGGCGCGCGAACAGCCCAAAGCCATCCTCGATGCGCTGACCGGCCGGGTGGGGCGCTACCCGTCCAAGCGCGACGGCGGGGCATCGTGGTTCGGCGTCATCATGGACACCAACCCGCCGGACTCGGATCACTGGTGGTACGACCTGGCCGAGGAACAGCACCCGGCGGACTTCGAGTTCTTCTCCCAGCCTTCTGGCGATGGGCCAAATGCCGAGAACGTCGAGAACCTGCCGGAGCGCTACTACGAGCGGCTCAAGGCCGGCAAGACAGCCGAGTGGATCAAGGTCTATGTGAAGGGCGACTACGGCTATGTGACCGACGGCCGGCCGGTCTATCCGGAGTTCGTCGACAGCCTGCACGTCGCGGAGTTCGACCTCGACCCGAAGCTGCCGCTGTACGGTGGCATGGACTTCGGCCTCACGCCGGCCGGGCTGTTCGCGCAGCGGCGGCCGAACGGGCAGATCCTCATCCACTCCGAGCTGGTGACCGATGACATGGGCATCGTGCGATTCGCAGAGCTGTGGCACGTCGCGGCCCAGGCGCGGTATCCCGGCATGGAGTTCGCCCGCATCACCGGCGACCCGGCCGGCATGAGCCGCAACGACGACGAGCGCACCACCTTCGACATCCTGCGTGCGAACCGCGTGCCGGCCGTGCCTGCGAGCACGAACGACTTCACCCTGCGCCGCGAAGCCTTCGCGCTGCCGATGACGCGCCTGGTCGACGGGAAGCCACGCATCCTCGTGCACCCGCAGTGCCGGCGCCTGCGCAAGGCACTGGCTGGCGGCTACCAGTACAAGCGCGTTGCGGTCTCCGGTGCCGAACGCTTCCACGACAAGCCGGACAAGAACCTGCACAGCCACGTGGCCGAGGCCGGTCAGTACCTCGTGCTCGGGATGGGAGAGGGCCAGGCCGTCAAGCGCGCGCCGGACTTCAACGCGGCGAACAGGCAGCGCGTCGCCAACGGCGACTACAACGTGCTGGGCTGAAGCAAAAAACGCTTCCTCCCCCCAGCGGAAACATCCGCGCACCTCCACCCAGGGTGCGCCATGTCATTCAGCCGGCCGAAGGCCCCTCCCGCTCCGCCGCCCACTGTCGTCGAAGACACGCAGGCCGCCCAGCAGGACTACAACGACGTGCTGCGTCGCCGCCGTGGCCGCGCTGCCTCCATCCTCGCCGGCCAGCGCGCCGAGGCCCCGCAGACCGCGGCCAAGGCCCTGCTGGGCTCCTGATGGACATCGAGGCACTGCTGCGCCGGTTCGACCGCGCGAAGTCGCTGCGCAGCAACTGGGAAGGCATCTGGCAGGAGATCGGCGACCGGGTGCTCCCGCAGTCGGCTGACTTCAACGCGATCCGCACGAACGGGGACCGCCGCACCGAGCTGATGTTCGATGCGACGCCGGCCCTGGCGCTGCAGAAGTTCGGCGCCGCGATCGAGTCGTTCCTGACCCCGCGCAATCAGCGCTGGCACGGCCTGACGGTCTCCGACAAGAGCCTGCAGAAGAACCACCGCGTTCGGCAGTACCTGGACGACGTGACCGAAACGCTGTTCCGCGTGCGGTACTCGGCGCGCGCTGCATTCGCCGGCCAGACAAACGAGGTCTATCTCTCGCTCGGCGCGTTCGGCACCGGCGGGCTGTTCATCGACGACGACGTGCAGTCGCGTGTCATCCGCTACAAGTCGATGCACCTCGCGGGCACGCACTTCCTCGAGAACCAGCACGGGCGCATCGACACCGTGTTCCGCTGCTTCAACCGCACCCTGCGGCAAATCCAGCAGCGCTGGCCCGACAAGCTGCCGCAGAAGCTGGCCGAGCGACTCAAGACCCACCCGGAGGAGCAGGTCGAGGTCATGCACTACGTCGGGCCGCGCACCGACTATGAGCCGCGCCGCATCGGGTATCCCGGCATGCCGTGGCAGTCGTGCTACTGCATTCCGAGCGAGAAGCACGAGCTGGAGGAGGGCGGATTCCGGTCGTGGCCGTTCGCGGTGTCGCGCTACATGACCAGCGCGAACGAGGTCTATGGCCGCTCGCCGGCCTGGCTGGCGCTGTCGAACATCAAGGTGCTCAACGAGATGAAGAAGACTCATCTCAAGGCCGGGCACCGCGTGGTCGATCCGCCGTTTCTGGTGTCGGAGGACGGCGTGCTGCAGGCGTTCTCCACGGCGCCGGGCTACATGAACTACGGCGGCCTGACATCGAGCGGCGAACCGCTGGTGAAGCCGCTGGTGACCGGCGGCAAGGTGGAGCTCGGCCTCGACATGATGGAGCGCGAGCGCGAGATCATCAACGACAGCTTCCTTGTGACGCTGTTCCAGATCCTCGTCGAGACGCCGAGCATGACGGCGACCGAGGTGATGGAGCGGGCACAGGAGAAGGCTGCGCTGCTGGCCCCGGTCATCGGCCGCCAGCAATCCGAGTTCCTCGGGTCGATCATCGACCGCGAGATCGACATCTTGGCCAACGCTGGCCAGCTGCCCGAGATGCCGCCCGAGCTGATCGAGGCTCAGGGCGAGTACGCCATCGAGTACACGTCGCCGATGACGCGCGCGATGCGCGCCAGCGACGGGGTAGCCATCGTGCGCACGGTCGAAGCGCTGCTGCCGATAGCGCAGGTCAACCCCGGCGTGCTCGACGTGCTCGATATGGAAGCGGCAGCGCGCGAGCTGTGCGACATCAACGGCGTGCCCACCAACGTCGTCCGCAGCCCCGAGGACGTGCAGGCCCTCAAGGAAGGCCGCGCCGAGCAGGAGCAAGCCGCAGCCGCGCTGCAGGCCGCCCCGGTCGTCACCGCCGCAGCCGCGAACCTCGTGAAGCTGCAGGCCAACAGCGGAGTGCCCGCCCTATGAGCTGGAACGAAAGCGTCGAGCGGCTCAAGCAGCGGCTGCACCGCCGCGCGCACGCCTACCGCTCGCTGTTCCTCACGCCTGGCGCCGACATCGCGCCGGCCGCAGCGATCGTGCTGAAGGACCTGGCGCGCTACTGCTACGCCAGCAAACCCACGCTCAAGGTCTCGCCGATCACCGGCAGTTCCGACCCTCTCGCCATGGCATTCGCGGAAGGCCGCCGCGACGTTTTCAACCGCATCACGGCCCTATGTGAACTCACCGACGACCAGATCCAACGGATTGCCAACTCGAAAGGGAACGACGAATGACCGAAGCCACCACCGCACCGGCTGCTGCGCCTGCAGCCTCCGCTCCTGCAGCGCCTGCAGCCGCCCCAGTCGCGGCGCCCGCGCCCACGCCTGCCGCCGCACCGGTGGCTGCTCCTGCGCCTGCTGCGCAGTGGTTCGACAACTTCCAGAACGCCGACCTCAAGGGCTGGGTGCAGGCCGCCGGCGTGACCGGGCCCGAGTCCGCTGCAGCGAAGGCGCACAGCCTGGAGAAGATGCTCGGCGCCGACCGCGCGGGCCGCACCGTCGTGCTGCCGGCGGACATGAACGACGCCGAGGCCATGGGCGCGGTGTTCGACAAGCTCGGCCGCCCGGCCAACGCGGACGCCTACGTGCTGGATGTGCCCGAGGGCACTGACCCCGCCTTCTCGAAGGTCGCTGCCGGCTGGTTCCACAAGGCCGGGCTCTCGCAGGCGCAAGCAAAAAACATTTCCCAAGCCTGGAATGAGCATGTCGCCCAGGAAGTCCAGCGCCAAGAGGCAGCCGAGCAGACCGCGCTCCAGGAGGAGCACAAGAAGCTCGATGTCGACTGGGGCACTGGCGAGGCAGCAGCGATGCAGCGCGAGATCGCGCGCCGGGCGGCAGTGAAGCTCGGGCTCGACGAGGCGTCCATCGCAGCCCTCGAAAAGGTCGTGGGCTTCAGCAAGGTGATGAAGGCGTTCGCCAAGGTGGGCGAGCTGACGGGTGAGGCGAAGGCCATCGGGTTCGGAGAGACGACAACGTCCTTCCACATGACCCCGGAAGCCGCGATCGCACGTCGGACGCAACTGACCGCGGACAAGGAGTGGGCGAAGCGGGCCATGGTGGCGAACAGCGCCGAGTGGGCCGAGTTGACCAAGCTCAACCAAGTCATCGCGGCGAACCAGCTGAAGGGCTGATTCGGAATCCGGGCACGGGCCACCAACGGCCCTCCGGGGGAGGCAGGGGAAGACCTGACGTTCTGGCGCTCGTAAAGCGCAAGTGGGGCACCCGCAAGGGACACGCCAGGCGAGACAGCTCATCCCTTTGAACTCTCTCGGAGACCGTCATGTCCGCAAATTCCCCTGCCTTCTACAGCGTCCAGTACGCCTCGGCAGTCGAGCTGCTCGCCCAGCAGCTGCAGCCGAAAGTCGCCAGCCTGTTCACCCCGATGACTGGTGAGGGCAAGTCCGCCACGGTGGTGAACCAGATCGGTTCCGTCGAGGCCGACGAGCGCACCACGCGCTACGACGACATCACCCCCGGTGACCCGCTGCACACCCGCCCCTGGGTGTACCCGCGTCACTTCGACAAGGCGGTGTTCTTCGACACGCTCGACCAGATGCAGATGAACGCCAACCCGCAGTCGGAGTACGTGCAGGCGATCGTGGCGGCCATCCACCGCAAGATGGACGACGAGGCGATCCGCGCCTTCTTCGCCGCACGCAACGTCGGCGAGACCGGTGGTTCCAGCGAGAACTTCAACGCGAACAGCAACCGCCAGGTCGGCGTGTCGGTCGGCGGCACCACCTCGGGCCTGAACGTCGAGAAGCTGCAGACCGCGATCCGCATCTTCGAAGAAGCCGAGGTCGACCCGGAAGTCGAGCAGATCTATTGCGCGATCTCGCCGAAGCAAAAGGTCAACCTGATGAACGAGATCGAGATCACCTCGGGCGACTTCTTCAAGGCCGAGGTCATGCGCACGCGCAACGTCAACGGCTTCCTGTCGATCAACTTCGTCGTCTCCAACCGCCTGCCGGTCGATGGCTCCGGCTATCGCCGCGTCCCGTTCTGGACGCGCAAGGGCATGACCTTCTGCAGCTGGGGCGGCGGCATGAAGACCGACGTTTCGCAGCGCAAGGACAAGCGCGGCATGCCGTGGCAAGCCTACGCCGAAGGTCACTTCGGTGCGGTGCGCCGCGACAGCGACCGGGTGCTCGAAATCCTGTGCTCCGAAGCCTGATCCCCTGACCTTCTAGGAGAACACCATGGGTGTTGTTGCTCTCAAGTCCACGGCGATCACCAACGCGACCGCCACGCCCCGAGTCCTGAACTCGGCCAACATCGAACACGGCAACCTGCGCGAGTCGCAGGGCTTCGCCGTGATCACCTCCGGCGACTCGACCGGCTCGACCTACCGCCTGATGCGCATCAAGTCGAGCGATCGACTGTCGGCGCTGCGCGTCTACAGCCCCGACATCGGCACGACCACGGCCGGTGACATCGGCCTGTACCGCACCAGCGACGAAGGCGGCGCGGTGGTCGACGTGGATGCCATCTGCTCGGCCCTGTCCCTCAAGGACGGCGCGCTGAACGGCGCGGACATCACCTTCGAGGCCACCTCGGCGGTCGGCGGCATCGCCAACGCCGAGAAGCGCGTGTGGGAGTGCATCTCCGGCCTGACCAAGGACCCGCACCTCGAGTACGACGTGACGCTCACCCTGACCGGTGACGCCGACGCGACCGGGACCGCGCTGTTCCGCATGCAGTACGTGTCCGGCGAGTGATTCGCGGGGGCTTCGGCCCCTGCTCTTTAGGAGCAAGACATGGCGAATCGATTCTGGTCCGGCGAGTTCGGCGCGACGAAGGTGGACGTGGCCGAGACCGGCACGACCACCGCCGGCGCGGATGTCGAGGTGCGCATCACCTACGACGCGACGAACAACGGCAAGCAGGCCGCGTTGATGACGCTCGATGCCATCCGCCAGCGGATCATCGAGGACACCTGGCCGCCGGCCTGACATGGCACGCACGAAGGCTCCTGAGCCCGTGCAGGTGGACCTGCAGGAGGCGCGCGTGCTGCTCGGGCATGCAGCGCGAATGTTCGGCGTGTTCCAGCACGCCGGCCGCGTTTGCAACGCCCTTATCGAGGCCGAGCGCGTCGCTGCGGCGAACGTGGCGGCGGGTGAGGCGGCCGCCAAGGAACTGGCCGGCCTGCAGACCAAGCTGCAGAGCACCCGCGATGCCATCGCCGCGGCCCAGGCAGAGCAAGCCGAGAAGCTGCGCGCCTACGAGGTCGAGGAAGGCGAAGCGAAATCGCGCCTCAAGGCGCTGCGCGCGGAGGCCGACGCGGCTGTGGCAACCCTTCTCGAACAGCGAGGCTGACATGCCGCAACTTCTCTCCAACGAATCGGCAACGGGCTCGTGGGTCCAGTGGGGTGGCGGCACAGGGGTGTTCACCTGTGTCGGCACCTTCGGCGGCGCGACCATCACGCTTCAGTACAAGGGGCCGGACGGCTCCACGGCGGTCGCGATGGGCGTCGACACCACGCTGACCGCGAACGGTGGCGGGGGCTTCATCTATCCGCCTGGTCAGATTCGAGCGCTGGTGGCCGGCGGCTCGCCGAGCGCCCTGTACGCGCAAGCCGAACAGGTGAAGTGATGCGGCTCACGTTCCCGCTTGCCGGCAGCGGCGCGCCCTACGACGGCTCCTCGACCTGGGCCGCACGCGGCACGGGCTCGCGCCTCGGCGCGATGAAGACCATCACCGACATCGGCGGGCCTGCTGGCACGCTGATGCGCTGGGATGGCACGTACTGGGTCGTCATCGCACCCACGCGCGTGATCTTCGACACCGCGTCGTCGAGCGGCACGACCAGCGGCGCCGACCAGGTGATCAAGACGGGGACGCTGCCGATCGGCATCCTGCGCGCCTGCCGCCAGTTCATCATCCGCGTGACCTTCGGCAAGTCCGCCGGCTCCGAGGCGTCGTCCTTCGTGCGCTGCCGACTGGGCTCCGCCGGCACGACCGCCGACACGGTGCTGTGGGAGAACGCGCCCGGGCTCGCTTCGGCGAATCGCTCGTGGGCTGCCGAGACCACCCACATCCTCACAACGGCGACCAACGTGCGCCAGATCGGCCCGCTGAACGTGGGCGGCTGGTCGGGCGGCGGCACCTCGTTCTCCTTCCCGCAGGACAAGACCGTTCCCGATGTCGATGCAACCGCGCTGATCCTTTCGGCCGGCATCGATATGTCGGGCACCGCGGAGACGCCCCAGGTCTTCACGCTGGAACTCTGCCTGGAGCCCTGACATGGCACTCCAACAAGTCTCCGCCTTCTGCATCCTGTGGGATGACGTGGCCCTCAAGTTCGTCGGCTTCAAGCGGCTTGACGGTGCGATCACGATGTTCGGCGGGCTCGACGGGATCGACGAGTTGCCCCCTGGCGATGTCGTCACCGGGTCCGAGGTGGTGCCGGTGGTGCACGACGGCATCACGGCGCAGCAAACCATCCTCGCAATCTCCATGGCGTGGATGACGAACATCGACGCGGTCCAGCAGGCGCGGAATCTGGTGCTGGCCGGCCTCGCCGATGAGCCGCTCGACGTGAGCGACCCCGGATTGCTGGCCCTGCTGAACCTGAAAGCGGACAAGGTCAACCCCGTTCTGGTCGGTGCGACGCTGGCCCAGTCGCCTCCCGCTGACGCCGCTGGCAATGAGGTCACGACGGCCGCCTTTGTGCGCTCCAGGATCTCGGAGGCCATCGCGCTGGCGAACTCGCCGGTCAACACGGTCCTGCCTGCGGTATCGGTGTCCGGCGGCGGCGCGATCGACGTTGGCACGGTGCTGAACGGCACGAACGGTACGTGGACCGGCCAAGCCACCATCACCTTCGCCTACCAGTGGTTCCGCAACGGCGTGGCCATCAGCGGCGCGACGGCGATCGATCACACCGTGGTGGCCGACGACCAGGGCAAGCTGCTGACGCTGCGTGTGCGCGGCTCCAACGGCGTGGCCTCCGACGTACCTGCCTTCAGTGCCGGCACCCAAGTGCCCGCCGCGGCAGTCCTGTCGCTCGTGACGCAGCCGACTATGAGCGGAACGCCAGCGGTCGGCCAGACGCTGACGGTCGGCAATGGCACGTACAACCTCACGCCGACCGCCTACTCGCGCCAGTGGTACCGCGGCACCACGCTGATCGCCGGCGCCACCGGCACGACCTACGTGGTCGTGACCGCCGACCAGGGCCAGCGCCTGATCGCCAAGGTGACGGCGTCGATCGGCACGCAGTCGCTGACCTCGGACTCGGCTTTCGCCGACATCCCGGCCGCCGCACCGCCGCCCCCGCCTCCGGCTCCGCCCCCGAGCCCGATCCAGTCGCAGCACGTCAAGTGCCTGCTGAGCCCGAACCTGCCCTTCGCATCGGCGATCGGCACATGGGGCCTGGAGACCGACGGTCAGACGCCGGGCGTCAACTCGCTGAACGACACGACGGGCTACCGCCGATCGGACCTCGGCGGCACCTACGGCACGCTGCGCTTCGGCAAGGTCACGGACCCGGCCGACGGCGCGAAGAAGGCTTTCATCCTGCGCGTCGGCCGCAACGACGGCCTGACCTCCGGCACGCCGCGCTGCGAGCTGAGCATCTATCACACCTACTCGAACGGCACGCCCTACGCCGGCCGCATCGAGACCAACTTGATGATGTGGTACTTCTTCCGCGTGCGCCGCATCATGGCGTCGTTCAGCGAGAAGTTGATCCTGATGCAGCTGCACCAGCTGGGCGGCATTCCGGCCAACCCGTGGCACTCGGTCGAGCTGGGCGGCTCCAACATCCAGGCGCACCTGCGCTGGAACGCCAACCCGGTGACGGGCAACAACAACGGCTCGACCGCCTCGACGCCGTCGTCACTGCCGCTGGATACCTGGGTGACGATCGTCGGCAAGTTCAAGCACACCCAGAACACGGCCAATGGCCCGTTCTTCCAGTGGTGGCAGGACGGCGTGTCCCGCCTCGGGCCGCGCAATGACATCGTCGGCTACAACAACGCGGCCTATCCCCCGTGGATGAAAGTCGGGCTCTACCCCTGGGGCTTCGACACGAACAACGTGTGGCCCACCTCGATGCCATTCAAGGAAGTGATGTACGGCGCGATGGGCGCGATCGTCGACACCGGGAACATCTACACCGAGGCCCAGGTCCGCGCATACGCCGAGTCCAGCTGAAGCAAAAAGCGCTTCGCCCGCGCGCGGGTTCAATGCCTCGGCTCCAACATCAGAGGTAGGCCGTGGCCAGTCAGATCGAGATTTGCAACCAGGCCCTGACGAAGATCGGCTCTGCGCGGATCACGAGCCTGGCCGACACCAGCAAGCAGGCGAAGACGCTCGCGGCGATCTACGACGTGAAGCGCGACGCCGAGCTGGCCGCGCACCCGTGGTCGTTCGCCATGGCGCGCTCGTCCATCCCGGCGTCGACGACCGTTCCGGCCTTCGGCTGGACGAAGGCATTCCCGCTGCCGAACGGCTTCCTGCGCCTGGTCGAGGTCGGCGAGAACTACGTGATGTACCAGAGCGGCGGCGGCGAGCTGTTCCACCTGGAAGGCAACGCGATCCTGTGCAACGAAGGTTCGCCGCTGCGCATCCGCTACGTGCAGCGCGTCGTCAACGCCGGCCTGTACACGCCGCTGTTCGTCGAGGCGCTCGCTTGCCGGCTCGCGGCTGAAGTCGCCGAGGATATGACCCAGTCCATCTCGAAGCGCGAGGCGGCCTGGCAGGAGTGGGACCGGGCGATCAAGCTGGCCAAGCGCACGAACGCGATCGAGCTTCCGCCGCGGCCCCTTGCGGATGGCTCGTGGTGGGGCAGCCGGTGAAGGCCAGCCCGATCCAGACCAGCTTCAACGGCGGCGAACTGTCGCCGATGGTGGCCGGCCGCGTGGACGTTGCGAAGTACGGCAACGGCTGCAAGCGCCTGGTGGGGTTCATCCCGACCGTGCAGGGCCCGGCGATCTCGAGCCCCGGCATCCGCTTCGTGTCGGAGGTGGACGACAGCGCCGATCGCACGTGGCTGATGCGGTTCGAATTCTCGACCGATCAGGCCTACATGCTGGAGTTCGCCGACTCGGTGATCCGCTTCTACACGAACCGGGCCGTGCTGCTCGACGGGGGCGTGCCCTACGAGATCGCCAGCCCATGGCCAGCGGCAGACCTGACCAACGCAGACGGCACCTTCGCGCTGCGCTTCGTGCAGACCGGGGACGTGATCTACATCGTCCACCCGGACTACCCGCCCTGCAAGCTCTCGCGGCTCGCGCCGACGAACTGGACGATCGCGGCCGTCGACTTCAAGCCTCCGCCATTCGCCCCGCTGAACGACACCGCGACCACGATGTACGCCAGCGCCGCCACCGGCGCGGTGAACATCATCGCCAGCGCATCGGTCTTCACCGCCGCCATGGTCGGCCAGTACGTCTACCTCGCGGAGAAGGACGTGCGCGACAACCCGATCTGGGAGGCCGGCAAGGCGATCACCAGCGGCAACATCCGCCGCTCCGACGGCAAGAACTTCGAGGCGCTGAACAGCGGCACCACCGGAAGCATCCGCCCGACGCACAACGAGGGCGCGGTCTACGACGGCGACGGCACGGTGCGGTGGCAGTACCTCGACGCTGGCTATGGCTGGGCGAAGATCACCGGCTACACGTCGGACACCCAGGTTGCCGCAACGGTGGTCTCGCGCATCCCGAACGGCGCGGTTTCGTCCGGCCAGGCTTCGAAGCGCTGGGCGATGTCGGCCTGGGGCTCGGTCAGCGGTTACCCGACCGCTGTGACCTTCTTCCGCGAGCGGCTGGTGTTCTCGCGCGGATCGACGGTCTGGTTCAGCGTGGCCGCCGACTTCGAGAACTTCAGCTACGAGATCGACGGCGAGATCGGCTCCGATGCCGGATTCGACCGCACGATCGCCTCCGATCGCGTCAACACGATCCGCTGGCTCTCGCCCGGCAACGTGCTGCTGCTGGGCACCACCGGCGACGAGTGGGCGATTTCGGAGCAGACCACGAACGAGGCATTCGGCCCGGCCAACGCGCAGACGCGCCGGCAGAGCACCTACGGCTCCAACCTGGTCGCCCCGATCCGCATCGGCGACGTCACGCTGTTCATGCAGCGATCGGGCCGCAAGATGCGCGCGATGGCCTTCCGCTTCGAGGAAGACGGCTTCAAGAGCGACGACACCACTGTGTTCGCCGACCACATCACCGCGCCGGCCATCATCGACATGTCCTACCAGCAAGAGCCATGGTCGATCGCCTGGTGCGCGCTGAGCGACGGGGCGCTGGTCGGGCTGACCTTCAACCGCGAGCAGGATGTCGTCGCCTGGAGCCGGCGCCCGATCGAGGGCGGGGTCGTCGAGACCGTCGAGACCATCCCGGCGCCCGACGGCACGCGCGACGATCTGTGGCTGATCGCGCGCTTCACCGTCGACGGGCAGACGAAGCGCTACATCGGCTACCTCGAGAACGATGCCGACCTGACGACGGCGCAGGCCGACTGGTTCTATGTCGACTTCGGGCTGACCTATGACGGCGCGCCCGCCACGGTGTTCTCCGGCCTAGAGCACCTGGAGGGCAAGGTCGTGTGGGTGCTGGCCGATGGGGCGTCCCACCCGGATCGGACCGTCGAGGGCGGGGCGATCACGCTGCAGCTGCCGGCGTCGAAGGTGCACGTCGGCCTGCCGAACCGCGGCCTGCTGGAGACCATGCAGCTGAACGCCGGTGCCGCCGACGGCACGGCCCAAGGCAAGACCAAGCGGGTGCACTCGATGGTCGTGCGGCAGATCAACTCGCTCGGCGGCATGGTCGGCCCCTCCGAGGACGAGCTGCAGGACCTGCAGGACCGCCTGCCGTCCACGCCGATGGGTTCGCCGCCGCCGCCGTTCACTGGCGACATCAAGATCGACTGGCCCGGCACCTACGACATGAATCCGACGGTGGTCGTGGTGCGCGACAAGCCGATGCCGATCAACGTCGTGGCCCTGATGCCGCAACTCGTGACGCAAGACCGATGAGCCTCGTGATCATCCCGTTTCACGTGAACCACATCGAGCTGATGACGGTGCAGCCGGCGCAGCGCGACGAGTTGCGCGCGAGCCCGCCCGCAGCCTTCGGTGCTGCGTGGACTGCGGTCGCCGACGGGCTGCCGATCGCCGCAGCTGGCCTGGTCGACGTGTGGCCCGGCCGTGCCTACGCCTGGGCCTTGCTCGGGGACGACGTGGGCCGGTGGTTCGTCAGCGTGCACCGCGCGGTCCTGCGCGCGCTCGAACGCTCCGCGGCGCGGCGCATCGAGATGGCTGTCGACGCCGATTTCGCCGCCGGCGCGCGCTGGGCCGAGATGCTCGGCTTCGCGCGCGAGACCCCGGAACCGATGCAGGCCTACCTGCCCACCGGCCGGCCGGCCTACCTCTACGCACGGGTGCACTGATGGCCTTCGCTGCCTATATCCCCTACATCCTCGCCGCGGTCGGGACCGTCTACGCCGGGGCCGCTGCCAACGCGAACGCGAAGGCGCAGTCCCAGCAGATGAAGAACGACGCGCTCACCGCGCGCCGCGTCGCCGGTGCCCGCGAGGAGCAGCAGCGCCGCACCAACCGGCAGCGCCTGGCCGCGCAACGCGCGACCGTCGCCCAGACCGGCTTCGACCCGAACACCGGTTCCCTGGCCATGCTGCAGGTCGAGAGCGCCGGCAATGCCGAGCTCGACGCGCTGACGACCCGCTACAGCGGCGAGCTGCAGTCGCTGAGTCTCGAGAACGGCGCCGCCACGGTGCGCGCCAGCGGCCGGAACCAGCAGACCTCGGGCTTCCTGAACGCGGCCGGCGTGCTCGGCTCCGGCTACGCGCGCTACGGCATGGGCCCGCGCCTGATGCCCGAGAGCGCGCAAGCCTCGTTCCGGCAGAGCGAGTTGATCGCACAGAAGGGCGGCTACTGATGCCGAAGATCCCGATCATCCAGTCCGAGCTGTCGCCCGGCTTCCAGCGCACCGGCGGCGGCGATGTCACCCCGATCAACCTGGACGGCCTGACCCAGGGCGCCTTCCGCGCGCTGGACAGCGTCGAGCGGCGCGACGCGGAGCAGGCACGCCTCGCCGAGCAAGCTCGGCAGCTGGCCGAGCGCCAGGCCCAGGACGAGGCAAACGTCTCGGTCTCGAACACGATGAGCCTGGCGCATGCGAACTGGGCCGAACGGCTCGCCCAGCAGCAGCAGGACGCCCCGGCCGGCGCTGCGGGCTTCACGGCGTCGACCATGAAGGACTTCGACGCCTGGCGCGACGAGACCGAGAAGTCGGTGCCGGAGCGCGGCCGCAAGCTGTTCCGCCTGCAGTCGGACAGCTTCCGCACGCAGATCCATGGCCGGGCACTGTCGTTCGAGACCCAGGCCCGGCAGGCCAAGCTCGAAACCGACTGGGAGGCCGGGCTTGACGACGACCGCCGTGCGGTGTGGGCCGACCCGAGCCAGTACCAGGACGCGCTCGCGCGGCGCGCCGTCACCGCCGACAGCCTGAACCTGCCGCCCGCGGTGAAGGACAAGCTCGTGTCCAAGGCGCGCGACGCGCTGACCTACACCGCCGCGATGGGCCTGGTGCGCAACGATCCCGCGGATGTGCTCCGCCGCCTCGGCTACGGCTACGCGCCACCGGAGAGCCCGCAGCAGGATGGCGAGTGGGTGATCCCGGCCGACGTGCAGGCGGAGCGCGATGCCGAGCGCATGCGCATCCTGAAGCAGGAGCAGTCCGATCCGTCGTTCGATGACGGTACCCGTGCCGCTGTCGGCCGTGAGATCGCCCGGCTGGAAGCACAGATGGCCGCCCGGCCGCCGGCGCGGCGCCCGCCGCCGCTGAAGACGGAGCGGGTCGACTTGGCGAAGGACCCGGTGTTCAGCAACCTATCGCCGGAGCGCCTCGACACCATCACCAACCACGCCCTGACGCTGGTTCGCCAGCAGGAAGCCGGCGCGCGCGCGGCGACCGCAGCGGCGCAGGCGGAAGGCCTGAAGCTCGCTCGCGGGGTCATGTCGGCGTGGGACAACGGCTACGCGCAGGACCCTGCGATCGTGTCCGCGGCCAAGCGCGCGGTGCAGGGCACGCCGGCCGAGATCGACCTGCTGACGGCCGAAGCCCGCTTCGGGGAGGCGCAGCGCTTCCGGCTGATGAGCCCAGCGCAGCAGGCCGAGTACCTGAGCGTCACGCGCCCGCAGGCGACCACGCCCGATGCGGCGGTCCTGCACGAGAAGCTGACCGGCATCAAGGCGAGCGCTGACGCGGAGATCAAGCGCGACGCCTTCACCTACGGCGCCAAGCTCCTGAACCTGCAGCCGGCCGAGGTGGACTGGTCGAGCCCGCAGGCGGTCGCGCAGACCCTGCCGGCGCGCGTGCAACAGGCCGCGGTCATCTCCGCGAAGCTCGGAAAGGAAGTCGCCCCGATCACCGTGCAGGAAGCCGAAGCCTGGGGCACCCGGATCGAGGCGCTGCCGCCGCTGCAGCGTGCGCAGAACATCGCCGAGATGACCGAAGCGCTCGGCGCACCGGCGTCCGTGGCGCTGGCGCGCACGATCCGCGAGAAGAACGTGCCGCTGGCGCTGGCCATCGCCATGGGCTCCGACGGCACGACGTCGGGGCGCTTCGCGTCCGAGCTGGTGCTGCGCGGCCAGCAGGCGCTGAAGGACAAGACCGTGAAGGTCGAGGGCGGCGCCGAGGTGGGCTGGCGCGCCCAGATCACACGAGAGATCGGCGATGCCTACCCGAACGAGGATCAGCGCCGCGACATGATCGAGGCGGCCTATCTGGCCAACATCGGCATGGCGGCCGAGGGCGGCTTCGACCCGGCGCGCGCGGTGCGGATGATCACCGGCGGCCTGACCGAGCGCGGCGGCGCGAAGGTGCCGCTGCCGCGCGGCGTGTCCGCGGACGACTTCGACAAGCAGATTCGTTCGGCCACCTCGGCCAACGTGCTGAACCTGCCGCAGGGCGACGCCGACCAGGCGAAGCGCGCCGCGGTCTACGTGCGAGGCAACGCCGTGCCGATGGCCGACTTCCTGCAGGCGCTGCCCGACGCCCGGCTGGTCTACGTGAGCCAGGGCCGGTACTCGGTGCAGGCCGGCGGGGCGATGGTGCTGAACGCCCAGGGGCAGCGCGTGATCGTGAGGTTCCCGTAATGCTCGATGCCCTGTATCAGGAGGGCACCGACCGGGTCCTCGACGACCTGGCCCGCCGCCCAGCTCGCCCCGCGCCGGCGCCGGATTACAGCGTCTGGCGCGGTGTGCCGCGCGCACTCGGGAGCGGCGCTGCAGCCTTCGGGGCGGAGCGCGCCGGGTTCTGGGCCGACGTGGCCGGGGCCTTCGGCGAATCGCTGGCCACCACCGAGGGCAGCGCCGGCGGCATGTTCGCGCTGCAGTCGCCGCAGGAGCGCACCGAGTCGCTGCAGGCGGCCGATCGGGTCGGGCAGGGCTTCAGCAGCGACGCCGGCGACCTGTTCCGCAACGTGGCGCGCAGCTACCGGCCGGACGCGGCGACGGCGCACTGGTCGGAGCAAGTCGTGTTCGACCTCACCCGCGGCCTGCTCAAGGCCGGCACCGACGTTCTGACCTTCGGCCCGGCCGGCGCGCTGCTGTCGGCGGCGGACGAAGGATCGATGGTGGCCGATGACCTGCGGCAGGAAGGCGTCGACCTCGGCACCCGCACCGCAGTGGGCGCAGTCGGCGGCGCGGCGCTCGGAGCCGGGGCGGTGCTCCCGCTGGCCGGCACGACGGTCGCCAAGACCGCAGCGCTCTACGCACTGGGCGGGCCGGTCAGCTTCATGGCCCAGCAGCAGGCCACCCGCGCCGTTCTGCAGGCGGCCGACTACGACAAGATCGCCAGCCGGTACGACCCGCTCGACCCGGTCGGGCTGGCGGTGGCGTCGCTGATCCCGGCGCCGTTCGCGGTGTACGGCTTCCGCAGTGCTCGAGCACGCACGGCCGCGCAGCACGTCACCCCCGAGCAGGCCGATGCCGCGCGCGTGGCGCACCTGGTGCAGGAGCAGCAGACGCACAGCCTGGCCGAGCCGGCCGACCTCAAGGCGCATGCGGCCGAGGCCCGGGCGATCGAGACCGCCGAGATGCAGCTGGCGCGCGGCGAGCGCGTCGACGTGACCGACATCGTTCAGGAGCGCGCGGCGCTGGGGCGGGCCTACGACGAGGTGCGCGCCTCATCGCAGGGCGACCGCTTCGATCCGCTGGTGGAGATCAAGCCGGCCGACATCGAGGCTGTTGCGGTGTCGCGCGGGGGCTGGAAGAAGCTCGGCGACGCCGAGGTGAGGGGGGCCGGATTCGGCCTGGTCAAGTTCATCTGGCGGCACGGCGAGGAATCGGACAAGCCACCAGCGTTCCAGGTGTCGCGCGATGACGTGCTGGCCTTCCCTGAGATCATTCGCCGGTACGAGCCGGCAGAGGAAGCTTCCGGTGACCGCGGCCGCGCATGGCGGGTCGAGCGGGAGGGGCCGGATGGTGAGATGCGGACGCTGGTCTACGCCGACAGCGTGATCTCCGGGGCCGAGGGGCGCCACCTGGTGACCGTCCACGTGCAGGAGCCGGGCGCATCGGACACCAAGGTGATGTCCAAAGAAAAATCCGACTGGTCTGAGTCCCTCGGTAAGCGGTTGCAGGCTCACACCGAGGATACCGGACGGACGCTTGTTGCACGCCGTGGGTCAGAGCAGTCGGACGGTGGCATTGTATCCGAACGCCTTGGCGGGTTCGCCGACCGCATCGCCGCCGGCGTGCGTTCTGCCCGGGTCGAGGCGAAGGCGCAGGGCCTGCTGCCGGAGCGCGCCAGTGCCGCGGAACCGAGCCAGGAAGCGCCGTCAGCGCCCCCGAAGCCCGCTGCCGAGGGGACTGCAGCGCCGGCATCGCCAGGCCAGAAGGCCGAAACCGGCGCCGCGAACGCCCGGCTGGCCGAGATCGAGCGCCAGTACCCGGACTTGCAGGTGATGCTCGACGGCATGGACAAGCCGATGCGCCTGTCCGACTTCCTTGCCGCCGTGAAGGCCGAGACCGATGCGGAGTTGGCCGACGCTCCCCTGTACCAGCTGGCCGCAGAGTGCGCGCTGCTGAACGGCTTCAGCCGATGAACTCGGCCAGGGTGATGGCCCCGACCAGCAGCAGCACCGGCACCACGATGACGCCCATGGAGAGCAGGTATTCCTTCGTCGCGTGCAGGGCGTGGCGCCAGCTGCCGGACCCGGCCCAGACCATCAGCGGAATGATGGCCACCAGCGCGGCCAGCGCGGCGAAGGTCTTGAGAGAGGTGAGAAGCACATGAACCCCAAGTGCCGGCAGGCCCTGAATTCTGCCCGAGTCGCCACCGGCGGCAAGCCCCTGACGGACGCCCAGGCGCAGGCGATCGACGACCGCATGGCCGCCACGATGCGCAGACTGGCGAAGGACGACGCACAGGCGTGGACGGCGACCCCGGCCGACCAGCGTCTGCTGCTGGCCGCCCAGCGCGTGCAGGAGGACATCGCCGCCGAGGCGGCCCGCAAGCTGGAGAACGCCCAGCGCCAGGCGCTCAAGACCGCCGAGACCGAAACCCGGTTGGTCGATTCGATGGTGCGGCAGAAGGGCTGGACGCGCGCGCGGGCGCTGGTCGAGGACTACCAGCGGACCAACGCCTACATCGACGGGGTGAAGCGAGACGGCACGCGCCAGCTGATGGACCTGATCGATGCCTCGACCTCTCAGCAGGACGCGAGCCTCGGCCGTCGGGCGCTGATGGTGCTGTTCGACGCCGAGAACCCGACGATGTCGCGCGACCTGGCGCTCGAGGTGTTCGCGCAGGGCAAGGCCGGCACTGGCAACGCTGCAGCACAGAAGGGCGCGCAGGCGTGGCTCGAAGTGACGGAGGGCATGCGCCAGCGCTTCAACGCGGCCGGCGGCGATGTCGGGCGGCTGGACTATGGCTATCTGCCCCAGGCGCACGATCAACCGCGCGTGCTGGCGGCCGGCGCCGAGAAGTGGGCGGCCGATGCGCTGCCGCTGCTCGACCGCTCCCGCTACCTGCGCGAGGACGGCGCGCGCATGAGCGACGCCGAACTGCTCGACGTGCTGCGCAGCGCGCACGAGACCATCGCCACCGGCGGCGCCAACAAGGTGGCTCCGGGCGCATCGCGCGGCACCGGCGCTCGAGCTAACCGCGGCAGCGAGTCCCGGGAAATTCACTTCGAGGACGGCGAGGCCTACCTGGCCTACCTGAAGCGCTACGGCACCGGCTCGATGTACGACGCCATGATCGGGCACATCGGCGGTCTGTCCCGCGACATCGGCCTGGTGGAGCGCTACGGCCCGAACCCGGAAGCGCAGATGCGCCTGCAGTTCGACCTGTACGAGCGCGCCGACGGCGTGCGCGGTAGCCTGCTCGGGCAGATCGCCGAGAACATGGCCGGGCCCGAAGCGCAGTGGTCGGTGCTGTCCGGTGCCTCCGGCCAGGCGCAGTACGCGCGCATCGCGCAGTTCGGCCAGAACGTGCGAAACATCGAGACCACAGGGAAGCTTCAATGGGCGGTGCTGTCGAGCCTGACCGACACCGGGACCTACTTCGTGACCACCGGCTACAACAAGCTGGGGTACTGGCAGGGCCTGCGCAGCCTGGGCCGTGCCGCTTCGGCGGACACCAGAGAGTTCATGAACGCCCACGGCTTCATCGCCGAATCGATGGTGTCGGACCTGAACCGCTGGAGCGGCGAGCACATCGCGAACAACTGGTCGGGTCGCATCGCGTCGAGCACGATGAAGCTCTCGCTGATGAACGCCTGGACGGACACGCTGCGCCGGGCTTTCTCGCTGACGATGATGCAGGGCCTGGCCCGGCTGTCGAAGACCGAATGGGGAGCGCTCACCGAATACGACCGCTGGCGCATGTCGAGCAAGGGCCTCACCGAGGCGGACTGGGACCTGATGCGCCGGGCCGAAATGGCGCAGCACCGCGGCGTCGACTTCATCACCCCGGACGCGATCTATGCAACCGGCGACCCGCGCGCCGGGGAAGTGGTCGCCAAGATGATCGGCATGATCACCGACGAGTCGGAGATCGCGATCCTGAATCCTGACCTCACGACGCGCGCGATCACCTCGGGCGGCGGCGCGCAGCGCGGCACGATGGGCGGTGAGCTCGCCCGTTCCACTGCGCAGTTCAAGTCCTTCCCGATCGCGATGATCTCGCGCCACTGGCGCCGGATGATCGACACGCCGCAGGGCCTGGAGGGCGCGCCGCTGATGGCAAACCGCCTGGTCTACGCGGCCGCGATGATGACGAGCCTGACGGTCCTGGGCGCGATCGCGTTCCAGACGAAGCAGCTGGTGGCCGGCAAAGACCCGGTCGACATGACGACGCCGAAGTTCTGGACCCGCGCGGTGGCGCAGGGCGGTGGCCTCGGCTTCGTCGGCGACATGCTGCTGACCGACACGGCCGATGACCGCAGCCCCCTCGACACCTTCGGCAAGTCCTTCCTCGGCCCAGGCTTCGGCAGCGCGGCCGAGCTGTACGAGCTGACGAAGGGCAATATCGACGAGATGAACGCCGGCAAGGTGACGCACTTCGGCGCGGAAGCCTTCCGGTTCGGGCGCTCGCACGCGCCGCTCGTGAACCTGTGGTGGGGCAAGGCCGCGCTCGACCATGCGGTGCTGAACTCCGTGCAGGAGAACCTGAGCCCAGGCTATCTCGCCCGCGTCCGCAACCGGGCGCAGAAGGACTGGCGCCAGGGCTACTGGTGGGAGCCGCAGGACACGGCGCCAGATCGCGCTCCGGACCTCGGCGCCATCGCCCCGTAAGCAAAAACGCTTCCCGGCTCCGACGGGAGCATGCCGCAGTCTCTTCAGGGCCTGCGCGCAATGACCGTCGAAGCCACCACCAGTCGGGCGCAATACTCGACAAACGGCACCTCCGGCCCCTGGACGGTCCCGTTCTATTTCCTCGAGAACTCGCACCTCCGCGTCATCTACACCGACGCGGACGGCGAGGAAACGCTGCTGGCGCTGAGCGTCGACTACGACGTGATCGGCGCCGGGAACCAGAACGGCGGGATAGTCACGACGACCGACGCCTATGTCGCGGGCGGGTCCATCACCGTGCTCCGCGATGTGCCGGCCACGCAGCTCACCGACTACCGCACGGCGGACGCCTTCCCGGCGAACACTCACGAGGGCGGGCTCGACAAGAACGTGATGCTCATCCAGCAGGTGCTGGAGGTGATGAGTCGCGCGCTCGTGTTCGGCGCGGCTGAGCTGACCACGCCGATTCTCCCGTCGGTGTCGGCACGTGCGAACCGGCTGCTCGGCTTCGATGCCATCGGGCGTCCGACGGCCCTGATCCCCGAGGCCGGCGGCGCATCGGCGCTGGCGCTCGACCTGCTGAACACCACGCTGGGCTCGAAAGGCGCGGCGCTGATCGCGTTCGATCCCTCCAACAGCTACGACGATGACGCCAAGACGGTAGCCGCGGGCCTCACGCGCTACATCGACGCCGGCTACTACCTGTCGCACAACTCGGCGATCGACCAGACCGCGGCGCTGATCGAGGCGTTCGAGGCGGGTCGCGACCAGGGGCGCGATGTCGTGCTCCCGCCGTGGGAGATCCGGGTCGACGGCCAGCTGCCGCTCTACAGCGACTTGACAGTCATCGGGCGCGGTCGATCGCTGCTGAACTTCGCGAACACCGCGCTGTCGTCGACCGATGCGCTGATCTCGGGCACGGGATCGCTCGGCACGGCCGCGCTGCTGACCGTGGCAGCCACGAAGTGGACGAACCAGCTCACGGCGCCGGGCAGCAACATCGCGGTGGGCGACTGGTTCCGCGTGGTCTCGACGGTCGATGCCAACAGCGCCTCCGCTGGGGAGGATCAACTCGGCGAGCGTGCCGATGTGGTCCCCCTGGGCGAGCCGCTCCAATGCGTCGCCAGGCCGTCCGCGGACGTGATCCAGGTCCGCGGCATGCTGCGCTTCGGCTACCCGATCGGCGCGGCGGTCAAGAAGATCACGCCGCTGTCGAACGTGCTGCTGCGCGACCTCACCGTCGAGCAAGCGTCCGTCTCGAATCGTCTGGTGGAGGCGACCCTCGCCGACTGCATGCGCATCAACGGCCTGGATGTGCGCAACGCCGGCGGAGAGGTGATCTACCGCGGCTGCTTCAACGGCTCGCGCATCGACCACATCAAGAGCCACGCAGCGCCTGACACGGCGCTGGCGACCAACCGGCAGGCCGTGAAGATCACCGACGGCTCGGCCGGCGTGATCCTGGCGGACTTCGATTTCGCCAACGGCGGACAGATGGTGGACGTGACCTACACGCCGTCGCTCTCGGCCACCCTGGCGGCTCCGACCCTGGACACGCTGATCCAGCGCGGGCACATCCGCAACACGAGTTTCTCTGCGATCACAGATCACCCGACCTGCGACGGCACCGTCATCGCCGACGTGACGATGCAGCAAGTGCGCGGCGCGGTCTACGTCCGCTCCCGCAACGCCACCGTCAAGAACGTGTCGGCCTGGGGCGAGTTCGGCGCCACCAACGGCAACGGTGTGTGGCTTGGCGAAGACGGCTATTGGAACCAGGCGACCGTCGAGGGCTGCAAGATGCATGGCTTCGACATCGGCTACCTGATGGCCGGGTCGGGCGCTGACATCACCCGGCGTGACGCCAACCTGAGCCACAACCTTTCCAGCTATTGCCGGGTAGGCGAGCGCTGGGGCTCCGTCAACACGCCCGACGGCTCCGGCTGCCTGTCCCTCGGCAGCCGCCACCTGTTCCCGACCGAGGCCGGCATCGAGATCGGCGGCGATTGGGTCGGCCTGCGCGTCCGCGACTTCCTCGTGCGCGGCGGTGTGCCCACGGTCGGCGCGGTCAACTTCACCTCCTCCTCGACCAGCGTCGAGATCGAGGGCCAGGTGGCCGACATCGGCGGCAAGCCCGCGATCACGGTCTCCGCCGGGACGCCGACCGATGCGCTGATCGACATCCGCCGCTTCGGGAACGTGGCGCAGAACTCCGGGCTCACGCCCGCGATGGTGCGGGCCAAGCCGCGGCAGATCGCTCGCGTCACGTCGTTCCTCAACACCCCGCTGACCGGCACCACGTCGGAGACGAACCTGCTGACGACGTGGCTGCGCACCGCGGCCGGCGAGTTCAACGCCTGCAGCCAGCTCGTGATCAAGCTGCGCGGCACGCTGACCGGCACCGCGGGCACCAAGACTTTCCGCTGCTCGACGCCGGGCGGGGACGTGCTGAGCCAGGCGTTCGTGCTGTCGGCCTCGGCCAATGGCACGTTCGAGATCACGTTCACGATCGACGGCACCGGCGACGCGACGCAGCGCGCGTGGACGAGCTTCAGCGCTGACGGCCTGTCCGCGCAAGACCCAGGCGGGCCGACGAACCGCACCGTGGCGGTCGCGGCCGGCTTCTCTCTCAACCTGAGCTGCCAGCTCGCGAGCGCGGCCGACTCCGTGACGATGCTCGGGGCGGATGCTTTCCTGACGACGACATGACCATGCGCATCCTCATCCAGCTGATCCTGTGCGCCTATCTGATGCTCCCGATGCAGGCGAGGGCGGTCGAGATCATCGTGAAAGACCCGCTTGACTACTCGCTCAAGCAGTACGGCCTGATCCTCGGCGTCAGCCTGCTGGGGGGCATCGCGGCCTTCTACACGAAGGTCCGCAAGGGGGAGGTCGATGCCACGAGCATCACGGCCTTCATCGGCGAGATGGCGACCTCCGCGCTCGCCGGGCTCCTGACCTTCTGGTTCTGCGAGTACCTCAACCTGCAGCCGGTACTGACCGCCGCGGTGGTCGGTATGGCTGGGCACATGGGGGCGCGAGGAATCGCCTGGGCAGAGGGCGCGCTGCGTCGTCGGGCTGACCGGCTGATCGGTGGTGACTCGGGGCGGTGATGGACTGGCCGATCAACCAGGCCGGCGTCGAACTCCTGAAACAGTGGGAGGGGTGCAGGCTCACCGCCTACCAGGACATCGTGGGCGTCTGGACGATCGGCTGGGGCCGTACCACCGACGTGCAGGAAGGCGACACCTGCACGCAGGAGCAGGCCGACGAATGGCTCCGGGAGGAACTCGTCGGGTTCCGGGACGCAGTGCTCAAGGCGTGCACCAAGCCGCCTACTCCGAACGAACTCTCCGCCCTGACCGTGTTCGCCTACAACGTCGGCGTCCGGGCCATGACGCAATCCACCGCACTCCGGCGCCACAACAACGGCGACCCCGAGGGCTGCATCGAGGCCATGAAGTGGTTCAACATGGCCGGCGGACGGGTGGTCAAGGGACTGATTGCGAGGCGGCACGCTGAGGCCGTGCTGTACCAGGCGTGATCCGCTTCATCCTCAGCCTGATGCCCTGGTGGGTCTGGGCGCTGATCCTGGCCGGCCTGGGCGCCTGCGCAGGGATCGCGGTGTGGCGCACGGCGACGACGGTGGAGCGGGCGAAGTGGCAGGCCGCCACCCTCGACGCACGCGAGCAGGCTCGGCTCGAAGAGAAGGCCCGGTCCCAGCGCGCCGCCTCAGCAGCGGCCGAATTCGAGCGCTGGCGCCGCCAGCAGGACCGCAGACTCACGGAGGCCAGCAATGCCCTGTCCATCGCCCTCAGAACGCCGATCTCCTGCCCGGCCACGCTGGCGGAGGTGGTTGTTCCTGCTGCCGCTGTTGACGAGCTGCGCCGCGCCGGTGACGACGCGCCCGGACACGACGCCCCTCCCGCCGAACTTGTCCGTTGAGTGCTGGGAGGGCCCGGCGTGGCCGGATGGCGACGTGCGACTGGGTGAGATGCTTCGGATCATCGCTGCCCGTGAGGCTGCCGCGGCGGAGTGCCGGGCTCGGGTGAGGGCGATGCTGAAGGCGTGGCCGACCTAGACCCCCTGCTGCTTGATCTTCTCGCCCCGCAGGAAGCCGCTGGTGTGCATGCCAGCGATCTCCTCCTGGGTCTCCGGGAGGCTCCGCATCTCGGCCGGCCCCTCCCGAACGGCTGTCGGCCACCGGGCCAGCGCCTGCTCCTCGGTCATCATCCAGCGGGTGACGTGGGTCCGCTTCGGGTCGTAGTCGAGAGGGACGCGCCAGCGCCAGTACGGGACTGTCTTCATGGGGGCATCGTAGCGCCGGGCCGCGCCAGCTACTGGCACTGCTACTCCAAGGCCCGTTCCCCTATGAAGCCTTCCCCCTGAACTACGGTGGCGGCGGGCTGGATTGTAGGAGGCCAGCTGCGGTCTCAGTTCCAGCGGAAGATCCAGATCAGGTCGACCGCCGGGTCCTCGCCCGACTGGGCGCGCAGCGTGAAGCGCTGCGCAATGCGGTAGATCAGCTGCCAGTTGCCGGCGGTGGCGTTCAGGCCGCGCTCGTAGCCCACGTAGACCCGGTCGGAGATCTGCTTGCCGACCGTGACCACGGTGTCCTTGACGGCGCCGTCGCTCTGCCGCACCGACAGTTCGTCGAGTCGCAGCAGGCCCGCCACGTCCAGCGGGTTCTTGCCGTCGGCGCCGTCGCCGGCCAGCAGCGCGAACGCGGCGCGCTGCAGCAGCAGCACATCGCCGCCGGCCAGGCTGTCGTAGCTGCGGCCGGTGACCAGCAGCGCCAGCTTCTCGGTGCCGGGCAACTCGGGGTCCGAGAACAGCCGCACCCGCGGCGACTGCACGTTGCCGCCGACGATGACACCGACGCGGGTGTCGGTGTTGGCGCGCACCGCCTGGATGTCAAGCCGCGGATTGGCGATATCGCCCACGAAGGTGATCACGCCGCGCTCGATGGCGAGCTTCTGGCCGTAGGCCTCGTAGGTGCCCGCATCGGTGCGGATCTCGCCGTGGGCGGCCAGCCGTCCGCCCGGCGTGGTGAGACGCAGGTCGCCTTCGAGCCGGGTGTCGAGGCCGCGCCCGCGCAGCTTGAAGCGCGGGCCGAGGTTGACCGCAAGACGCAGGTCCACGGCGCGCGGTGCGCGGGGCGCCGCACCTTCGGCCGCCGCGGGGGCGTCGCCGGCGCGGCGCACGGTCACATCCTCGCCGAGCGTGGGCGCGTCGCTGCGGCTGATGTCGACCAGGCCCTCGTCGGCCCGGAATTCGCCGTCGACCTTGATCGTCTGGGCGTCCAGCGCCAGGCTGGCCTGCCCGCTGGCGACGACGCGCCGGTCGACGCGGCCGAGCACCGTGGCGCGTTCGGCCGTGAGCTGCAGCCGCGCCTGGGGTGCATCGCCCAGGCGCGCGTCGCCGCTGGCGCGCAGTTCGCCTTCCCCGGCCTTGAACCGCAGCGTGGTCAGCCGGGCGGTGTCGCCATCGAAACGGGCATCGAGTTCGCCGTCGGACAGGGCCACGCCTTCGAGTGTGTTGCGCAGCGCGAGCTGGCGGCCGGCAAGCTGCCCTGTCAGATCGGGACCGCCGAACCGCCCCCCGACGAGCAGGGTGCCGTCCATCTGCCCGCCCAGGCGCCAGCCGGCCGGCACCCAGGCCCCCCAGGCGCCCAGGTTCTCGACCTGCACCCGCAGCGCGCCCTCGACCGGCGCATCAGGGGCGGGCCACAGCAGGTCGGGCGCGGTGCGCACGGTCTGCGCGCCGACCACGCGCCCGAGTTGGGCGCCAGCGACGAGCTGGTTGAACTGCCACAGGCCGGACTCGGCCGTGAACTCGAGTCGGGCGTCCGTGAGGCCCAGCGGCTGGATGCTGCCGAACTCGTTGACCTGCAGGTCGCCGCCGGTGCGGGCGATCTCGATGTGCGCGCTGACCGTCGGATCGCTGCGCACGCGCACTTGCGCACCGACGCGCAGATCGCCGACCCATCCGAAATCGGGCTGCAGCCGCCGCAGCAGGCGCGCCACCTCGAACGGTTCGACGTCGGCCTGCAGGTCGAGTTGCGGAGGTTGCTCGTCCTGGCGCTGCCAGCGCAGCGTCTGCCAGCGCAGCACCGCTCCCAGCACGTCCACGCTGCCCGGCGTCATCTGCCAGCGCAGCAACTGTTCGCCCTGCTGCAGTTCGAACGCAAGTTCGCGTGCCACGACCAGTGGCAGCGGTGCGACCGAGGCGCGGGCCGCCGCCGCGTCGGCGCTCTCGGCGCCCGCTGCCGTCGCGGGAGGGGGCACCGACCCCGCACTTTGTGGAACGGGCAGCAGCGACAGCTCGGGCAGGCGCGCGCGCCAGAGGTTCGGCGCGCCGTTCTCTCCGGCTTGCCAGGCGCCGGTCAGTCGCGCCACCAGACTCAGCGGTGCGGGTTCGGCGGCGCCGGCCTCGCTGCCCGGGGCCTGCGGTTGCCGCAGTGTGGCGCGCAGACTGGCGCGGTGCTCGCCGAGCGTGCCGTCGGCCTGCAACGCGACGGTCGGGAGCGTCAGCGCCGGCGTCCGGATCCGGGTGGCAGTGAACTCGCCCTGCAGCGCGGCGCGCGCCAGCGCGCTGCCGACGGCCTCGCTGCCGGGCAGCGTGGCGTCCCAGCGCCCCTGGGCCGCATCGAGCCGGAGGCTGCCGAACTGCAGGCGCTCGAGTTCGAGGCTGCCGCGCGTGACGAGGCTGCCGCTGGCCGCACTGCCGAGCAGCCATGCTCCGAGCGCTCCGTCGGCACGGCTTTCGAGGCGGGCGCGACCGGTCAGCGGCCCCAGCCCCAGCGCATCGGCCAACGGCGCGAGCTGCGCCAGGGCCGGCGCGTCGAGTTGCAGCAGCAGTTGCTCGGCGTCGGCAGCCGGTGCACTGCCGCCGCGGACTGGCGCGCGCAGTTTCAGGTCGAGTTCTGCGCGGTTGTCGGCGGCGCGGGCGCTGGCGGTGGCGTCGAGCCGGCCCTTGCCGTCGGCATCGGCCTGCAGTTGCAGCGCGAGCGGCTGGCCGGCGAAGGCGCTGTCGCTCAGGTCGGCGCGCAGCGTGCCGCGCAGCGCCGCCAGCAGCGCACCCGTGTCGGCCGCCGCCGCCGGTACCTGCGCGCGCAGACTGAGCTGGCCGTTGAGCGCGTTGCGGCTGCGCCGCCAGGCAGCCGCGGGTTCTCCGGGCAGCCAGGCTGCGGGGTCGAAGTCGGCGAGCTTCAGGTCGGCCTCGGTGTCCCAGCGCTCGCCGCTGCGCTGCGCGCGCCCCTTGCCGTCGAGCCGTGCGGCGCCGGCGCGTGCGCTCAGCGTGTCGATGACGGCGAGCGTGGGCGTGGCGCTGCCACGCAACGTGAGCTGCGCGGTGCCGCGCAACGGCACGGGGGCGTTGTGGCGAGCGGGACCGAGCAACGCGCCTTCGAGCCGGGCATCGAACGCGAGACGACCGAAGACCGCTTCCGCGTTGACGGGTGCGGCGTGCTTCAGATCGACCGGCCCGCTCAGCCGCAGCGGCGGGGCGCGCTGATCCAGTCCCTGCAGCAGCACGCCGTCGAGCCGGAGCCGGGCCTGCGCGTCGGGCCCCTCGACGCGGCCGGTGGCCTCGAGCAGCCCGGCCGCGGTGCGCGCATCGGAGGCCAGCTGCACGCGGGCGCGCTCGATGTCCCACGCCGTGCCGCGGCCCCGCAGCAGCAGGTCGATCTCGCGCACCGGCGCGCGCCGCTGGTCCCAGCGGCCGGGGGCCTCGTTGCGCACCTGGGTCCGCAGCACCAGCGGCTGGTCGTCATTGAGCTGGAGCACGGCGCTGCCGGTCAGGTCGGTGGTCGGTGCCGGCGCGTCGGCGGACAGGAAGGGGGCGAGCAGCCGCGCGAGGTCGAGCTGCACGAAGCGCGCGTCGAGCTGAGAGACGGGCAGGGGATCGAAGGGCGTGACCTGGGCCCGGGCATCGAGGCGCTGGGCCTGCATCACCACCGTCGCCTGGGCGTCGAAGCGGCTCAGCGGGCCGGCCGCCTGCAGCGCCAGCGTCGCGCCGCGGGCCCAGGGCGGCACCTGCGACTCGCTGGCGTCGGCGGCGCCGTGCAGCGCAAAGCGCGCCCGCAGCGGCAGCGGCGCCGCCGCCTCGATCTCTCCGCCGCCCTCGGCCTGCAGCCCGTTCCAGCGCAGCGAAAGGGCCTCGATGCGGTGGGTGCTGCCAGCCTCGACACGCGCGCTCAGGGCCTCGATCGGCGCCGCGAGCCCCGGCAGTTGCAGGCGCTCGATGCGCAGCGTGTCGATGCGCGCGCTCAGCGGCAGCTGCAGGTCGGACGGGGCGCCCGTGCCGGGCGTCGGCCCGGGCGCAGGGGCGAGCTCGACCGCCACGCTGAGCGCGGCCAGCGTGCGGGCCTGCAGATGAACGAAGGGCGCGGCGAAGCGCCAGTCGACGAGCTCCAGCCCGCTCGATTGCAGGCCATCGATGCGGACCGTGCTGTGGCCGGCGCGGATCGACAGCCGCGCCAGCGAGAACTCGCTGGTCGGCCCGAGCAGCGCGCCGCGTGGGGCTTCGAGCATGAGCCCCGGGACATGCGTGCCGATCTGATCGAGCCACCAGCGCGTGCCGGCCTCGGTGTGCAGCGCCTGCCACGCCGAGGCGATGACCGCCGCCGCGGCCAGCGGCAGCGCGAGCACCGCACCCAGCAGCCACGGCCAGCGGCGCGCGGCGCGCGGCGCCGCAGCGGGCGCGCCCGTGCCGCGCGGGGCCGGCGTGTCGGCCATCAGAACGTGACCCCCACGCTGATGTGCAGCCGCACGGCCTCGACCTGCTGGCCGTAGGCCAGGTCGATGCGCAGCGGGCCGATCGGGCTGCGCCAGCGCACGCCGACGCCGTAGCCGACGGCCGCGTCGTATTCACCCCAGGTCAGTGCCGCGTTGCCGGCGTCGACGAACACGGCGCCGTACCAGTTTCGCCATTGCGGCGAGCTGTCCGACAGCCGGTGGGCCAGTTCGATGCTGCCGGTGGCCAGCACCGGGCCGCCGACCACCGCGCCGTCGCGCACCGGGCCGAGCGTGCGGTAGCCGTAGCCGCGTACCGAGTCGTCACCGCCGGCGCGGAACAGCAGGGAATCCGGGATGCCCAGCGTGTCACGGCGCAGCACCTGCCCGACCTCGCCGCGCAGCTGCCCGAGCCAGCCGCCGATCAACGGGCGGTACCAGACCGCCTGCAGGTAGAGGCGCCCGAACGGCCCGCGATCGCCGCCGCCGTCGTAGGCCACGCCGGCGCCGCTCTGCGCGTTCAGGATCAGGCCGCGCGTGGGGAACACGAGGTTGTTGACGTCGCGGTGCACCCATTCGTAATTGGCGAGCAGCGCGCGGTCGGTGGTCCGGGCGGTCGCCGTCTCGACCGTGGTGCGGTTGAACTCGAGGTAGTAGAGGCGGTCGATGCGCTCGGTGTCGCGCGTGCGGCCGACGCGCGCCCGCTGCGTCTGCGTCACCGCCCCGCCGGCGTCCAGGTAGTCGGCCTTCAGCCCCAGCAGGTTGCGGTAACCCTCGGGCTGCGGGTAGGTGAGCAGGTCGAACGAGGCCTCGCGTTCGTCGCGCCCCACCTTGAGTTTGGTGGTGGCCACGAGGTCGTAGCCGAACACGCGGCGGTGCGTGTGCTCCACGCCGACACGCGGGCCGGTGTTGCTCGAGAAGCCGACGCTGAACGTGGCGTTCTGCATCTTGTTCTCGCGCAGCTTCGCGTAGACGATCGCGTGGTCGGCGCCCTCCGGGCTCTGGTCGAGCTCGACCGCCACGCCCTCGTAGAGACCGGTCTTCTGCAGGGCCTCCTGGTAGTCGAGCAGCTTCTTCTCGGTGTACTCGGAGCCGATCTGGAACGGCAGCACGTTCAGCGCGGCATCCTGCGGTGTGCGCTCCAGCCCTTCGACGCGGATCTCGCCGATGCGGTAGAGCGGCCCGCTATCGACCACCAGGAACAGGCGCACCGTGTTGCTGGTGGCGTCCACCTCGGCGCTGGTGCCCGAAAAGCCGGCCGTCGCGTAGCCGCGCGTGCGCAGACTGGCCAGCAGCGCGTTCTTGGCGCCGGTCCAGGCCGCCTGGCTGAACGGCGTCCCTTCCTTCAGCGACCAGCGGGCGCTCAGCCGCTGCCAGCGGGTGCGCAGGGCGGCGTTGCCAGCATTCATCGCGTCGGCATAAGGCCCCTGGACCTCGATCTGCACCCGGCCCACCCGCACCTGCGGACCGGGATCGACGCGCACCCGCACGGTCGGCGGGCCGCCTGCCGGTGCATCGTCGCGCGTCACGTCGATGCGTGCATTGAAGTAACCCTCCGGTTCCAGCAGGCTGCGAGCCTGATCGGGGGCCGCAGCGATCAGTCGGCCGATCTCGACCACCGAGATGTCGCGCTGCTCGCGGAACCGCGCCAGGTCGAGGTGGCGTACCAGCAGGTCGCGCAGCGGGTTCGGCGCCCGCACCTCGAGGTGGTAGGCCGCGTGCCTGCCGGTCGTCAGCGTGGTGACGCCGCTGTCCAGCAACGGGGCGCGGGCGGCTGCCTCGGTGGCGTCGGCGGCGCCTTCGCCGGCCTGGTCGGCGCGCGCTTCGTCCCGGGCCGCCGCGTCGTCCTCTTCGACCTGTGCCCATGCCACCTGCACGGACAACAGGGTGGCGCTCCAGGCCACGGCGATCAGCACCGTCGCGATGGCGTGTCGCAGCCTGGCGGTCAACGGCCGCGATCCGGTCACTTGCTCAGCAGGCGCATCGCACCCTCGAGCCCCTGCAGCGTCAGCGGGAACATGCGCTGCTGCATCAGCTGCTGGATGATCGAGATGCTCTGACGGTAACCCCACACGCCCTGCGGTTCCGGGTTGATCCAGGCGTACTTGGGGAAGGCGTGGGTCAGGCGCTGCAACCATTCGGCACCGGGTTCCTCGTTGTTGTATTCGACGCTGCCGCCCGGTTGCAGGATCTCGTAGGGGCTCATCGTCGCGTCGCCGACGAAGATCAGCTTGTAGTCGCGGTTGTACTTGCGGATCACGTCCCAGGTCGAGTGCTTTTCGCTGAAACGGCGCCGGTTGTGCTTCCACATGAAGTCGTAGACGCAGTTGTGGAAGTAGTAGAACTCCAGGTGCTTGAACTCGGTCTTGGTGGCGCTGAACAGCTCTTCCACGCGGTGGATGTGCTCGTCCATCGTGCCGCCCACGTCCATCAGCAGCAGCACCTTCACCTTGTTGTGGCGCTCCGGCACCATCTTGATGTCGAGCAGGCCGGCATTGGCGGCGGTGCGGTGGATGGTGTCGTCAAGGTCGAGTTCGAGTTCGTTGCCCTCGCGAGCGAAGCGGCGCAGCCGGCGCAGCGCGACCTTGATGTTGCGCGTGCCGAGCTCCTTGGTGTCGTCGTAGTCCTGGTAGGTACGCTGGTCCCACACCTTGACCGCGCTCCTGTTCCTGCCCGCGCCGCCGATGCGGATGCCCTGCGGGTTGTAGCCCGAGTGGCCGAACGGCGACGTGCCGCCGGTGCCGATCCACTTGCTGCCGCCCTCGTGGCGCTCCTTCTGCTCCTCGAAGCGCTTCTTCAGCGTCGCCATCAGCTCGTCCCAGCCCATCTTCTCGATCGCGGCTTTCTGCTCCGGGGTGAGCTCCAGCTCCAGCGTGCGGCGCAACCAGTCGAGCGGCACCTCCTGCGTGAAGTCGGCCAGCATCTGGGCGCCCTTGAAATAGGCGGCGAAGGCGCGGTCGAACTTGTCGAAGTGGGCCTCGTCCTTGACCAGCGTGGTGCGGGCGAGGAAGTAGAACTGCTCGACCGAGGGCTGGCCGTCGCGCTCGGCCAGGCCGGCCTGCAGCCCCTCGAGCAAGGTGAGGTACTCCTTGATCGAGACGGGCAGCTTCGCGCTGCGCAGGGTGTAGAAGAAGTCGATCAGCATGGCGTCGCGGGAGAGCAGGGCGCAAGGTGCGCTGGCCGATGAACGTCGATGGTAGCCCCAGCGATTGCGGCTCGTGCGGACGCGACAGGTAACCCTGTGTCAACGGCCGGCTCGGTCATCGGCCGCCGGTTCCGGGTCTCAGCGCGGCCGCAGCAATTGCCACTCGAGGTGCGTCTTCACGGTCGGCCATTCCGCCGCGGTGATGCTGTAAACCGCCGTGTCGCGCAGCGTGCCGTTGGCGGCGCGCTGGTGAGCGCGCAGCACGCCGTCGAGCTGCGCGCCGAGCCGCTCGATCGCGCGACGGCTCTGGGTGTTGAGCCGGTGGGTGCGGAACTCGACGGCGATGCAGTCCAGCGTTTCGAAGGCATGCGTCAGCAGCAGCAGCTTGCATTCGGTGTTGAGCCCGGTGCGCTGCACGCGCTGTGCATACCAAGTGGAGCCGATCTCGACGCGGCGGTTCGCCGCGTCGATGTTCATGTAGGTGGTCATCCCGGACGGTGTGCCGTCGGCGTCCAGCACAGTGAAGGGCAGCATCGAACCCGCGGCGTGCAGCGCCAGCCGGCGCGCGATCTCCGGCCCGATGGCCTCGGGTGCCGGGATCGCGGTGTACCAGAGTCGATGCAATTCGCCTTCCGCGCTGGCGCGGGCCAGCGCATCGGCGTGCGCATGCGAGAGCGGCACCAGGCTGGCGTGGCGGCCCTCGAGCGTGACCGGTGAGGTGAGAGGCAGGGCACTCATGGACGATCCCGCGTGAAGGTTTGCGCCAGCGCGCGCGCCAGCCACTTGCCGAGCCCGCAGCCCAGCACGATGAACACCAGCCCGATCATCTGGGCGCCGCCGTAGCCGGGCGTGCCGACGAAATCGAAGCCCAGCAGCCGGCCGAGACCCCAGCCGGCCAGAGCGCCGAGCACGAAGCCCAGGGCGTCGGCCACGCCGACGAGCAGGTCGCGACGGGTGTCGTTCTGCATGCGTGTCCCGCTCAACGGTTGCGCTGCTGCATGAACACCAGCTTCTCGAACAAGCTCACGTCCTGCTCGTTCTTCAGCAGCGCGCCGAGCAGCGGCGGGATGGCGACCTTGTCGTCCTGGCTCTGCAGCGCGTCGAGCGGAATGTCCTCGGCCACCAGCAGCTTGAGCCAGTCGAGCAGTTCGCTGGTGCTAGGCTTCTTCTTGAGGCCGGGCAGGCCGCGTACGTCGTAGAAGCTCTTCAGCGCCGAGGCCAGCAGCTCTTTCTTCAGCGTGGGGAAGTGCACCTCGACGATCCTGCGCATCGTCTCGGCCTCGGGGAACTTGATGTAGTGGAAGAAGCAGCGGCGCAGGAAGGCGTCGGGCAGCTCTTTTTCATTGTTGGAGGTGATGAACACCAGCGGCCGATGTCGCGCCTTGACCATCTCGCGCGTCTCGTAGACGTGGAACTCCATGCGGTCGAGCTCGCGCAGCAGGTCGTTCGGGAACTCGATGTCGGCCTTGTCGATCTCGTCGATCAGCAGCGCCACAGGCTGCTCGGCGGTGAAGGCCTGCCACAGCACGCCCTTGACGATGTAGTTGCGGATGTCGCGCACGCGCTCGGCGCCGTCGGGCCCCGCGAGCTGGCTGTCACGCAGGCGGCTCACCGCGTCGTACTCGTACAGGCCTTGCTGCGCCTTGGTGGTGCTCTTGATGTGCCATTGCAGCAACGGCAATTTCAGCGCTGCGGCCACTTCTTCGGCCAGCATCGTCTTGCCGGTGCCGGGCTCGCCCTTGATCAGCAACGGCCGCTGCAGCGTGATGGCGGCATTGACCGCCAGCATCAGGTCGGGTGTGGCGACGTACTGGTCGGAACCTGCATATTTCATGGCGGGAAGAGTCGGCTGAGGGTGTCCAAATCAGTATAGGGGGCCCGTATACTCCGCCGCTGAACTCAACCCACCGCCGGACCATGAAGACACTGTTCCCCGCGATGATCGCGCTGCTTGCGATGACCTTTGCCGCCGCGACGCCAGCGCAAGACAAGGCCGGCGATGCCGCTGCCGGCCAGAAGAAGAACGCCATGTGCATCGGCTGCCACGGCATCGTCGGCTACCAGGCGAGCTTCCCGGAGATCTACAAGGTGCCGATGATCGCGGGGCAGAACGCGAAGTACATCGTGGCCGCGCTGACCGCCTACAAGAAGGGCGACCGCAAGCACCCGACGATGCGCAGCATCTCCGAGTCGCTGAGCGAGCAGGACATGGCCGACCTCGCCGCGTACTACGAAGCCGAAGGTGGCGCGCGCGCCGAGCTGCCGGCCGAGCCGGCGAAGGCGCCGGATCCCGCGATCGCGGAACTGCTGACCAAGGGCAGCTGTGCCGCCTGCCACGGTGCGAACTTCAGCAAGCCCATCGACGGCAGCTACCCGAAGCTGGCAGGTCAGCATGCCGACTACCTGTACGTGGCCCTGAAGGCGTACGCGACCCAGGGCAACCCGAACATCGGCCGCAGCCACGCGATCATGGGTGCCCAGGTCAAGGCGTTCAGCCATGCCGAGCTCAAGGGCCTGTCGAACTACATGGCCGCGCTGCCGACCGACCTGAAGACGGTGCCGCAGTCGAAGTTCAAGTAACCCGCCGCGCCGCCGTGCCGGCCAGGAGCCGCCCGACCGCCAGGTCCGGCGGCTTTTTCACGCGCGCCGCGCGTGCGCGGGTGCGGGGAGGCGATCCGGCTTCAGTTCGCCCGGCTGCGGTCGATAGCGCAGCATGACCACGTTCGACGGAGAAGCGGCGTGCTGAAGAGAATCACGGTGGACCAGCTGCGGCCCGGCATGTACCTGCACGAGCTGTGCGGCTCGTGGATGGAGCACCCGTTCTGGCGCTCCAAGTTCGTGCTGCGCGATCCGGCCGACATCGACAAGATCCGCGGCAGCGGGATCAGCGAGGTGTGGATCAACGTCGAGGTCGGCATGGATGTCGAGGGCGGCATCAGCGAGTCCGATGTGCGCGAGGAGATCGAGCGCGAGCTCGAGGCGGCCGCCACCGCGCCCAGCCCGTTGATCGAACTGCCGCGCTCGCGGGACGAGGAGCTGGCGCAGGCGCGCAAGGTGATCGGCCGTTCGCGTGAGGCCGTGCAATCGATGTTTGCCGAGGCCCGGCTGGGCCGCGCGATGGATGTCGAGCAGGGGCGGCGCCTGGTGGAAGAGATCGCCGGCTCGGTGATGAGCAGTCCCGGCACGCTGGTGAGCCTGGCGCGCCTGAAGACCACCGACACCTACACCTACCTGCATTCCGTGGCCGTGTGCGCCCTGATGGTGTCGCTGGGCCGCCAGCTGGGCCTGCGCGAGTCGCAGGTGCGCGAGGCGGGCCTGGCCGGGCTGATGCACGACCTGGGCAAGGCGGTGATGCCGAGCCCGGTGCTGAACAAGCCGGGACGCCTGACCGACGAGGAGTTCGCGATCATCCGCACCCATCCGGAGCGGGGCCATGCGCTGCTGCTCGAGGCCGGCAATGCGCCACCGGACGTGCTCGATGTCTGCCTGCACCACCACGAGAAGGTCGACGGCAGCGGCTATCCGCACCGGCTGGCCGGGGACCAGATCTCGCTGATCGCCAAGATGGGCGCGGTGTGCGACGTCTACGACGCCATCACCTCTAACCGCCCCTACAAGGCCGGCTGGGACCCGGGCGAGTCGCTGCGCCAGATGGCGCAGTGGAAAGGGCACTTCGACCCGCTGGTGTTCCAGGCCTTCGTCAAGACGGTCGGCATCTACCCGGTCGGTTCGCTGGTGCGGCTGCAGACCGGGCGGCTGGCGGTGGTGATCCAGCAGAACCCGGCGTCGCTGCTGACCCCCAAGGTCAAGGTGTTCTTCAGCACCAAGTCCAACCAGCGCATCCTGCCGGAGGAGATCGACCTGGGCGGGCCCTGGTGCCAGGACAAGGTGATCGCCTGCGAGCCGCCGGACAAGTGGCCGTTCAAGGACATCGACCGGCTCTGGGCCGGGGAGGCCGCCAAGCCCTGAGGGAATTGCGTGGCCTGTCTACACTGCGCGCTCCCCCGCTCGAGCGCAGAAGAACCGCCATGCCGTCCCTCCTTCGATACGCCTCGGCGATGCTGCTGGCCGCGCTGGCCACGGCCAGCTCGGCGCAGACGCTGCGCTGGGCCAGCCAGGGCGATGTCCAGACGCTGGACCCCCACTCCCAGAACGAGTCGCTGACCAACCAGATCAACGGCCAGGTCTACGAGTCGCTGGTCAACCGCGATCGGCAGCTCGCCATCGAGCCGGTGCTCGCCACCGAATGGCAGCAGACCTCGCCCACAGTGTGGCGGCTCAAGCTGCGTCCCCAGGTCCGCTTCCACGACGGCAGCCCCTTCACCGCGGACGACGTGGTGTTCTCGGTGCTGAGGGCGCGAGATCCCGCATCGGCGATCCGCGTCTACGCCAGCGCGTTGGGCGAGCCGAAGAAGCTCGACGCGCTGACGGTCGAGTTCCGGCTGGCGCAGGTGAACCCGATCTTCCTGCAGCACCTCAGCACGGTGCAGATCATGAGCCGTGCCTGGAGCGAGAAGCACGGCGCCGCGCGACCGCTGGACTTCAAGAACAAGCAGGAAGGCCATGCGTCGCTGAACACCAACGGCACCGGCCCGTTCATGCTGGTCTCGCGCCAGCCGGACGTGAAGACGGTCTTCAAGCGCAATCCGGCCTGGTGGGGCCGCTTCGCGGGCAACCTGCAGCAGGTGGTCTACACGCCCGTGAAGAGCGATGCGACGCGCTCCGCGGCGCTGATCTCGGGCGAGCTCGACTTCGTGCTCGACCCGGCCCCGCAGGACATCGCCCGGCTGCGCAACACGGCCGGCGTGCAGGTCGTCGACGGGCCGGAGAACCGCATCCTGTTCATCGGCATGGACCAGACGCGCGACAAGCTGCTGTACGGCCAGGTGCCCGGCGACCGCAATCCGTTCAAGGACGTGAGGGTGCGCAAGGCGCTCTACCAGGCCATCGACATCGAGACGATCAAGACGAAGCTGATGCGGGGCCAGGCACTGCCCACCGGCGGCATCACGCCGTCGCCGCTGGGCGCCTACAACGATGCGGCACTGGAGAAGCGTCTGCCGTTCGACCTGGCGGCGGCCCGGCAGCTGATGCAGGCCGCAGGCTATCCCGAGGGCTTCGGAGTCACGCTGGACTGCCCGAACAACCGCTACATCAACGACGAGGAGATCTGCCTCGCGCTGGCGGCCATGTGGTCGCGGCTGAAGGTGAAGGTGCAGGTCAACGCGATGCCGCGCAGCACCTACTTCGCAAAGCTCGAGAAGCTGGACTCCTCGATGTACCTGCTGGGCTGGGGCGGCTCGATCACCGATGCCGAGACGACGCTGACGCCGGTGCTGCGCAGCCGCATCCCGGGCGATTCGGGTGGCGTGGGCAGCTGGAACTTCGGCGGCGTCAAGGACGCGAAGCTCGACGAGCTGGCTGCCGCCTCCAGCAGCGAGCCCGACGCGAAGAAGCGCGAGGCGCTGGTCAAGGCGGCGCTGGCGCGCCACAACGAGCTGGTGCTGCACCTGCCGCTGCACCGCCAGATCGTGCCGTGGGCGGCGCGCAGCAACGTGACGGTGGTCCACCGCGCCGACAACTGGCTCGAGTGGTCGTGGATCAGCGTCAAGTGACGCAGCGCCGGCGGCCCCGGCCGCCGACGTCAGCGCGTCGCGCGGCGGCGCACGCAGTCGATGTAGGCTTCGCCGTCCGGCGGCAGACCGCTGCGCTGCGAGGCCCAGATCATCTCGCCCAGGCACTCCATCATCTCGTGCTGCGCCTCGTGCGCCGAGCCGCGGCGCGCCGCGAGCAATTCGAAGGCCTGCTTGATGCCGCGCGGCTGGTCGACGCCCACCTGCTCGGTGATCGACAGGTGCATCGACAGGTGCAGGAAAGGGTTGGTGCGGCCGTCCTCGACGCTGTAGCGGGCCGCCACCGCGGTATCGGCGTCGGCGAGGTCGGCGTGGTACTCGGGGTGCTGGCCGATCCAGTCGGCGGCCATCGCCTCGATCGGTGCGAGCACCTCGGCGGCCTGGTGCTTGCGCTGCACCTCGCAGAAGAAGCGGCGGACGTCGTGCTGGGAGGGCGTGAACATCGCACCATTGTCGCGCTGGCGCGGCCGGCGCCGGGGCGTGAGGGACTTCAGTCGATGCGCCAGGCCGGCAGCTGCCAGTTGCGCCACAGCACCAGTGCGCGCAGCAGCACCGTGAGCAGCGTCCCGGCGATCAGCGCGGCGGTCTCGCTGCCGTCGAGGCTGTGCACCGCCACCACGGCCCAGCCGCCGGCGAAGGCGCACACGGCGTATGGCCGGTGGTCGCTGAAGGCCGCCGGGATCTCGTTGCACACGATGTCGCGCAGCACGCCACCGAAGACCGCGGTGACGACGCCCATCAGCACCGACACCAGCGCCGGCAGCGGCGTGGCGAGCGCGATCAGCGTGCCGCTGGCGGCGAACAGCCCGAGGCCCAGCGCATCGGGCCAGACGATCGCGCGCTCGGTGGGCTGGAAGTGGCGACCCCGCATGAACAGCATCGCGATCACGGCCAGCGCCACGATGGCCCAGACGTACTGTGCATGCTGCACCCAGAAGAACGGTCGGCGGTCGAGCAGCACGTCGCGCAGCGTGCCGCCGCCGAAGGCGGTGAGGCCGGCGACCACCACGACGCCGACCGCATCGAGCCGCTTGCGCGCGGCCTCCATCAGGCCCGACAGCGCGAAGGCCAGCATCGCGGCCCACTCGGCCACGAGCAGGGCGGTCGCGAGGTTCAGCGGGTGGGCGGGCATCGGGGCGGACCGGTCATGACGGCCGACATCATCACCGATCCCGCCTTCTATGCGGTGGCCGTGCCCGCGGTGCTGCTGATGGGCGTGAGCAAGAGCGGCTTCGGGGCCGGCTTCGGCGCGCTCGCGACGCCGCTGATGGCGGTCGCGCTGCCGGTGCCGCAGGCGGCGGCCATCATGCTGCCCCTGCTCGCGGTGATGGATGCCTTCGGCCTGGCCGCGCTGTGGCGCGAAGCCGATCGTTCGCTGCTCAGGCTGATGCTGCCGGCCGGCCTGATGGGCACCGTGCTGGGCACGCTCAGCTTCGGCCTGTTGCCGACATCGACGGTGGCGGGCATCGTCGGCGCGCTGACGCTGCTGTTCCTGGCGCAGCGCCAGTTCTTCCCGCCGCGTGCCGACGCCCCGCCGCCGCCGCGCTGGTGGGGCTTCGGGCTCGGCATCGCCGCCGGCTACACCAGCTTCGTCGCGCATGCCGGCGGGCCGCCGGCGCTGGCCTACCTGATGCCCCTGAAGCTGCGCCCGCTGGTGTTCGCCGGCACGACCGCGGTGTTCTTCGCGGCGGTCAATGCGTCGAAATGGATCCCGTACGCGTGGCTCGGCCTGATCGACCTGCGCAACCTGACCACCTCGCTGCTGCTGATGCCGCTGGCGCCCATCGGCGTGTGGATCGGGGTGCGGCTGGCCCGGCGCGTCGAGCCAACGCTGTTCTACCGCCTGCTCTCGCTCGGCATGCTGCTGACCGGCGTGAAGCTGCTGTGGGACGGGCTGCGGGGCTGGGGGGCTTAGGATGCGGGCCCGGCGGTGCCTTCCGGCGCCGCGCGTCCACCCTCAGGATCTCCGCATGAAGCCTCGTTCGATCATCGTCACGGCGCACCTGGCCCCACCGCGCGCGGGCCGCGGGCGCGCATGAGCGGCAGCCTGCATTTCGCACGGGATCCGGCCGATCCCCGCGTCGGCGTCCTGACGCTGTCGAACGCGGGCAAGCTCAATGCGATCGGCGTCGCCATGTGGCGCGAGCTCGGGACGCTGGCGGCGACGCTGGATGCGCTGCAGCCGACGCTGCATGCGGTGATCGTCCGTGGCGAAGGCAGCGACTTCGCGGCCGGCGCCGATATCGCCGAGTTCCCGGCACACCGCTTCTCCACCGAGGCGCTGCGCGACTACCACGAGCGCCTGGTCGCGCCGGCACTGCACGCGCTGCTCGCGACGGACGTACCGCTCGTTGCGCAGATCGAGGGGGGCTGCATCGGCGGCGGCCTGGAGATCGCCGCCTGTTGCGACCTGCGCATTGCCCGGCGCGGCGCGCGCTTCGGCATCCCGATCGCCCATCTCGGCTTCCCGATGGCGCCCGACGAACTGGCGGTGGTGCTGAGCGCGGTGGGCCGGGCGAACGCGGCCGAACTGCTGCTGGAGGCTCGCCTGCTGGACGCCGACGAGGCGCTGCGGCGCGGCCTGGTGCAGCGCGTCGTGGACGACGTGGCGGCCGAGGCCGCCGCCACGGCCCGGCGCATCGCCGCGCTGCCGGCGTCGGTGGCGCGTGCCAACAAGCGCACGCTGCGCCAGTTGCTGAGCGGCGGGCCGACGGACGCCGAGCGCGCGCGACACTTCGGCTATGCCGACAGCGCAACGCATCTCGAAGGCGTGCAGGCTTTCCTGGATCGGCGCCGGCCGGTGTTTCCGGACGATCCGGTATGACGACGGGCGGCCACGGCGCGCCGCGATGACCCTGACGTGGAACGGAATCCGCTCATGAACAACGACAACCTGTTCGTCGCGTTGCGCGCCGGCTTCCCGGCCGATCTGGATGGCGTGGCGATCGAGGCCGACGGGGGGCTGGTCTACCGCTGGCGCGACATCGAGCGCGCCACCGCGATGATCGCCAACCTGCTGGTGTCGCTGGAACTGCCGACCGGCGCCCGCATCGCCGTGCACACCGACAAATCGGTCGAGGCGCTGCTGCTCTATCTGGCCACGCTGCGCGCCGGCTTCGTCTACCTGCCGCTCAACAATGGCTACCAGCAGGCCGAACTCGACTACTTCATCGAGAACGCCGAGCCGGACGTGGTGGTGTGCGCCACCCGCAACTTCCCCTGGATCAGCAAGCTGGCGTTCCGGCGAAGTGTGGGCCACGTGTTCACGCTGAACGACGACCGCAGCGGCACGCTGCTGGAGCGCGCCGCGCAGCAGGGCGACCGGCACGAGCCGGCGCGGGTGGGCACCGACCAAGTGGCCGCCATCCTGTACACCTCCGGGACGACCGGGCGCAGCAAGGGCGCGATGCTCAGCCACGGCAACCTGCTGAGCAACGCGCGCACGCTGCAGCGCTACTGGGACTGGCGGCCCGACGACGTGCTGGTCCATGCGCTGCCGATCTTCCATGTGCACGGCCTGTTCGTCGCCTGCCACGGCGCGCTGCTGAACGGCAGCCGGATGCTGTGGCTGAACCGCTTCGATCCCGCCGCGGTGATCGAGCGCCTGCCGCGTGCCACCGTGTTCATGGGCGTGCCGACGCTCTATGTGCGGCTACTGCAGGACCCCGCGCTGACACGCGCCACCTGTGCCCGGATGCGGCTGTGCATCTCCGGCTCGGCGCCGCTGTTGATCGAGACCTTCCGGGACTGGCAATCGCGCACCGGCCTGACGATCCTCGAGCGCTACGGCATGAGCGAGACGGCGATGCTCACCTCCAATCCGTGCCGGCCGGAAGACGGCGACCGCATCGGCGGTACCGTCGGCCGGCCGTTGCCGGGCGTGGCGCTGCGCGTCGTCGACGAGGCCGGCGCGGCCTGCCCGCCGGGCGCGGTGGGCGGGGTCGAGGTGCGGGGGCCGAACGTGTTCAAGGGCTACTGGCGCATGCCGGACAAGACGGCCGAGGAATTCACCGCCGACGGCTGGTTCAGGACCGGCGATGTCGGGCGGCTCGACGAGCGGGGCTACCTGACCATCGTCGGCCGCAGCAAGGACCTGATCATCAGCGGCGGCTACAACGTCTATCCGGCCGAGGTGGAGGGCTATCTCAACGAGCTGCCGGGCGTCGCGGAGTCGGCGGTGATCGGCGTGCCGCATCCGGATTTCGGGGAGGCGGTGGTGGCCGTCGTGGTGGCCCGGTCGGATGCCAGGGTGGACGGGGCGCAACTGGTGTCGCAACTCAAGTCGCGCATTGCCGCGTTCAAGCTGCCCAAGCAGGTGTTCGTCATGGCCGAACTGCCGCGCAACGCGATGGGCAAGGTGCAGAAGAACTTGCTGCGCCAGCAGCATGCCGGGGTGTTCGCGGGCGCCGCCTGAGGCGGCGGCTCACTGGCTGAGTTGCCGCCCGGCCTCGACCTGGGACTCGAAGTAGCGCTGCCCGCTGAAGGCGATGGTGGCGATCAGCACGGTGGCACCGACGAACACGGCCCCCACCACGCCGAACACCACCAGCCAGCCGCTCGGGCGGACAGCCGCGCCGGCGTTGTGGCGCGCGTTCCAGCGTTCGTCCGGCGTCAGGCCGTAGACGATCGCGGCCAGCATGCTGGCGGCCAGCGCCAGGCCCAGCAGCGGGATCAGCGCCCAGGCCAGGCGATCGTCCTGCCCCAGTTCGAGCATGCGCTCCACGCCGTACAGGCCCAGCAGCGTCGGCGGCACGTGCAGCCAGCCCCAGGCATCGCGCAGTCCGTGCAGGTAGAAGCGGTGGAGGCCCAGGCTGCCGGCGATGAAGGCGAGCCAGGTCGCCAGCGTCTTGGAGCGTGGGGTCATGAACGGCCTCCCACCGGGGGGCAACCCGAAGGCGGCGTGGCATCGCCATCGCCGAGCGGGCGCTGCATGATGACCACGTCGAGCCAGCGGTCGAACTTCCAGCCGGCCGCGTGCATCGTGCCCACCTCGGCGAAGCCGAGCGCGCGGTGCAGGCCGATCGACGCGGCGTTGGTGCTGTCGCCGATCACCGCGAACATCTGCCGCGCGCCCCAGGCCTCGCAGCGGGCGATCAGCTCCGCCAGCAGCGCCCGGCCCACCCCCTGGCGGTGTGCGTGCGGGGCCAGGTAGATCGAGTCCTCGAGCGCGAACCGGTAGGCCAGACGCGGGCGGAAGGGCGTCGCGTAGGCATAGCCGAGCAGGTCGCCGTGGCGTTCGGCCACCAGCCAGGGCAAGCCCTTGGCGAGCACGTCGTCGCGGCGCCGGGCCATCTCCTCGAGGCTCGGGCCCTCCAGCTCGAAGGTGCCGCTGCCATGCCGGGCATGCCAGTCATAGAGGGCGGTGAGGGCCGGCAGGTCGGCAGCGGTGCTGGGCCGCAGCAGGAGCGCAGCGGCAGGATAGGTGGCACTCATCGGCAACGAGTTTATAATGCGCGGTTTCGGTGGCGGCTTCGTTCATCTGCCGCGCAGCAATGCGCGACGATGGCCCGGGGCGTATCTACGACGCCGAGCACGGGCAGCGCGAGCTGCCGATGAACCGATTCGCCGGCCCCGCGTGTCCCGGGTGACGTGGATCCTGAACCAGACTCAAGGAAACATCATGGTCGTGATCCGACTCGCACGTGGCGGCTCCAAGAAGCGCCCCTTCTACAACATCGTCGCCGCCCCGGCCCGCAACCGTCGCGACGGCCGCTTCCTGGAGCGCGTCGGCTTCTACAACCCGGTCGCTGCCGGCGGCGAAGAGCCGCTGCGCGTGGCGTTCGACCGCATCGACCACTGGGTCAGCCACGGCGCCCAGCTGTCGCCGACCGTCGCGCGTCTGGTGAAGGACGCCAAGGCCAAGGCCGTGCCGGCGGCCTGATGCCGCTGCCGCATCGACGAACGCCTGCCGCACCGTGAGCGCCTCCGTGCTCGACGACGAGGTCGTCTGGCCCGAGGATGCCATCGAGGTCGGGCGCATTGTCGATGCCTGGGGGATCAAGGGCGGCATCAAGGTGCTACCTTTCTCCAGCGATCCCCAGGCGCTGTTCTCGTCGCGCCGCTGGTTCCTGCGGCCGCCCGAGAAGCCCCTGGGGCCGAAGGCGGCCACGCCGCCGCCGACGCTGCTGCGCATCACGAACGCCCGCGAGCAGGGTGACGTGATCGTGGCCACCGCTCAGGATGTCGCAGACCGCAACGCCGCCGAGGCCCTGCGGGGCTGCAGCGTGTTCGTGTCGCGCGCCAGCTTTCCCACTGCCGACGCCGACGAGTATTACTGGGTCGACCTGATCGGGTTGGCTGTCGTCAATCGCGAAGGGCAGGCGCTGGGCAATGTGGCCGACCTGCTGGATACGGGGGCGCACAGCGTGCTGCGCGTCACCCAGGTCGAGACGGATGCCCAGGGCCAGTTGCTGGAACGCGAGCGGCTCATTCCCTTCGTCGCGGCCTACATCGACGCGGTGAGCCTGGAGCAGCGTCGCATCACGGTCGACTGGGGTCTCGATTTCTGAGGCTGACAGGCGCCTCCTGCCCATGCGTTTCGACGTTCTGACGCTGTTCCCGGAACTGTTCGCGCCATTCCGGGCCGTCGGCGTGACACGCCGAGCCTTCGAGAGCGGCGGCATCGACCTGAAGCTCTGGCAGCCGCGTGACTTTGCCGACAATGCCTACCGCCGCGTCGATGACCGGCCCTACGGCGGCGGCCCCGGCATGGTGATGCTGGTCGAGCCGCTGGAGCGCGCCTTGGCCGCGGTGCGCGAGGATCAGGCCGCTGCAGGAGCCGCTCGCACGTCGGTCCTGCTGTTCAGCCCGGCCGGCGCGCCGCTCACGCAGAGGCGCGTCGAAGCGCTGGCGTCCGAGGCAGGCGCGGTCTTGGTGTGCGGTCGCTACGAAGGTATCGACCAGCGCTTCATCGACCGCCATGTCGACGAGGAATTGAGCCTCGGTGATTTCGTGTTGTCGGGCGGCGAACTGCCGGCCCTGGCCCTGGTCGATGCCGTGGCGCGCCTGCAGCCCGGCGTGCTGAACGACCAGACCTCGCACCAGCAAGACAGTTTCTCCGACGGCCTGCTGGACTGCCCGCACTACAGCCGCCCGGAGCATCTGGGAGATGCCGCCGCGGACGGCGTGCCGGCAACGCTGATGTCCGGCCACCATGCCGAGATCGCCCGCTGGCGGCGCGAGCGGCAGTTGGAGCTGACGGCCAGGCGCCGCCCCGATCTGATCGCCGCCGCCCGCGCCCAGGGGCGGCTGACGAAGGCGGACGAACGCTACCTGCAGTCGCTGCCGGGACTTGGCCTATAATCTGCGGCTTTTCGATCCTCTACCTGGCCATTCAGAACAGCTCCCTTCCCAGGGAACGCGGCGCGGGCATGATCACTTGGAGAACCCATGGACCTGATCCAAACCCTCGAGCAGGAAGAGATTGCTCGCCTGAACAAGACCATTCCGGCCTTCGCGCCGGGCGACACGGTGATCGTCAGCGTCAACGTCGTCGAAGGCACGCGCAAGCGCCTGCAGGCCTACGAAGGCGTGGTCATCGCCAAGCGCAACCGCGGCCTGAACAGCTCGTTCATCGTGCGCAAGATCTCCAGCGGCGAAGGCGTCGAGCGGACCTTCCAGCTCTACAGCCCGCTGATCGCGTCGATCGAAGTCAAGCGCCGTGGCGACGTGCGCCGTGCCAAGCTGTACTACCTGCGCCAGCGCAGCGGCAAGTCGGCACGCATCAAGGAGAAGCTCGCCTGACTTTCGGTCAGCTGCGAGTGCAGAGCGTTGCGAGTTTTCGACGCGACCCGGCGCAGCCGGCCGCGTCAAAAACGGCCTCACCAAGAGCCGCCCTCCGGGCGGCTTTTTCATTCCCGAACGCCTAAGCTCGCACTTCCATGCAACGCATTCCCATCATCGATCCCAGGGCCGTGCCGGTGGTCGGGCGCGATTCGCACCTGGCTGCCGTGCCGCTCGAGCGCATCCTGCCGGCGGCGCTGCGGCAGCGCTTCCTCGCGCCGCCCGCGTGGCAGGTCGAGTTCCCGGGCGATGGGCGGTTGATCGACCGCGAGCCCGCCCACGCCTCGGTGCTGGTGCCGCTCGTGGTACGCGACGACGGTCCGGCGGTGCTGCTGACGCAGCGCACCGACCATCTGACCGATCACGCCGGCCAGATCAGCTTTCCCGGCGGCCGTGCCGAGTTGGAGGACGCCGATGCGATCGCAACGGCCTTGCGCGAGACCGAGGAAGAGGTCGGCCTGCCGCGTCGGCACATCGAGGTGATCGGCACGCTGCCGACCTACACCACGGTCACCAACTTCGTCGTCACGCCGGTCGTTGCCTTGGTCGAGCCCGGCTTCACGGCAAAGCCTGATCCCTTCGAGGTGGCCGAGGTGTTCGAGGTGCCGCTCGCCTTCCTGATGGACCCTGCGCACCATCAGCGCCACCTGTTCGAAGGCCCGGGCGGCCAGAGGTCGTTCTACTCGATGCCGTGGTACCCGACCCCCGAGTCGCCGGGCTATTTCATCTGGGGCGCGACCGCCGCGATGCTGCGCAACTTCTACCGCTTCCTCAGCGCCTGACGACGCGGCGACTTGCCGTCGTCCGCGTCTTGCAAGGCGGGCGCCTCGGTATCATCGACCCATGAGTTTCTTCGCGGTCTTGCTGGCCCTCGTCATCGAGCAACTTCATCCCCTGCCACGCAGCAACGGCATCCACGACGCGATGGTGGTGTGGATCCGGTGGACCGGCCGCAACTTCGATGCCGGGCGCGATCACCATTCCTGGGTCGTCTGGATCATCACCGTGGTGCTGCCCGCGCTGCTGGTGTTCGTCGTGCATGTCGCGCTGGCGCATTTCAGCGTGCTGCTGGCGCTGGTGTGGGACGTGCTGGTGCTCTACCTCACGCTCGGTTTCCGGCAGTTCAGCCACTACTTCACCGACATTCGCGACGCGCTGGAGCGAGGCGACGAGATCGAGGCTCGTCGGCTGCTGGCCGAGTGGCGGCAGCTCGACGCCAGCGACCTGCCGCGCACCGAACTGCTGCGGCACGTGATCGAGCATTCGCTGGTGGCGGCACATCGCCACGTGTTCGGCGTGTTCTTCTGGTTCGTGCTGCTGTCCACGCTCGGGCTCGGCCCGGCGGGTGCGGTGCTGTACCGCCTGGCGGAGTTCTCGAGCCGCTACTGGGCCTTCCGCAGCCGCACGGTGGGCGTACCGATCAACGAGCGCCTGATGCAGCGATCGCAGCAGCTGTTCGCGTGGATCGACCACCTGCCGGCACGTCTCACGGCCTTCGGCTTCGCGGTGGTCGGCGATTTCGAGGCCGCGATCGAATGCTGGCGACGCGACGCCGGGCTGTGGCGCTCGCGGAACGACGGCACCATCCTGGCGGCGGCGGCCGGTGCGGTCGGCGTGCGCCTGGGCGGCAGCGCGCCGCCGCCGTTGCAGACCGACCAGTCCAAGGACTTCGCCACCGGCGCCAACCGGCAGGACACGGATGCAGTGGGCTCGACGCCTGGGCTCGCACCGGAACTCGGCCACCTTCGCAGCGTGGTGGGCCTGGTATGGCGCTCCGTGGTGCTGTGGATGCTGCTGCTGGCGTTGCTGAGCCTGGCCAACCTGATCGGCTGAGGCGTGTCGGCTGGTGGCCTCGTCAGGCCATTGGCGACTGCTTGATGAACGCTTCCACGTCGTCGAGCACCGGCGCCAGGAAGCGCAGTGGGCGTGCGAGCGCGCCCGCCAGTGTCACGTGATTCACCCGCTCGTAGAGATGCCGGCTGACTTTCGTTCCGTGTGACTCGAGGCGACGTGCGAGCTGAATAGTGTTGCGCTGCGGGTCGACCAGCGAGTCCTTCGCGGCCGCGCCGAGAAAGCTGCGGATCGCGGCGCGATCGGCATACCGGATCGGCTGAGACTCGGGTGGAACCTCGGGGTGATGGAACACCGGGCGCACGTCGGGGTTGACGATCGGGATGAAGTCGTAGGGCCCGGCCAGGCCGATCCAGCCGGCCAGCTGCCGCGGAGTGCGGTGCTCGGCAGCCAGCCAGCGCGGATCGAGCGCCAGCATCGCGGCGTTGTAGGCCCCGGCGCTGTGACCCATCACGAAGACCTGGTGCGCATCGCCACCCCATCCCCTGGCCTCGCGCAGCGTCCAGGCCAGGGCTTGAGCGCAGTCGCGCAGGAAGTCGGGGTAGCTGACCTGCGGATAGAGGCGGTAGTCGGCGACGACGGTCTGCACGCCTCGCGAGGCGAGCGCCTCGCCGACGAAGCGGTAATCGGCCCGCTCGCCCTTGTTCCAGGAGCCGCCGTAGAAGAACAGGGCGACCGGATGGCCCGCGCCGGGCGCCGCGCGGGTCGGCGTGTAGATGTCGAGACGCTGCCGCGGGTCCGCGCCGTAGGGCAGGTCGGCCTTCAGCGTGTAGGTATCCGAGTCAGCCAGAGCATTGAGTACACGCGTCGGCGCACAGGCGGTCAGGCCCAGCGCCAGGCCGGTCAGGCCGCCGGTCCGCAGCAGCGTACGTCGCGAGTTCATTCGCAGAGGTACGCGCGTCGCCAGCGCCTGGATGCGGACCGGGTCAGCTGCCGAGCCGTGCGCGATGCCGTGCGATCTGGAATCGCACCTGCGCCGGCGCGGTGCCGCCCAGCACCTGGCGCGCATCGAGCGAGCCGCGCAGCGTCAGCGCGGCATGGACGTCGTCGGTGATCGCCGGATGGAAGGCCTGCAGGGCCGGCAACGGCAGCTCGCTCAGGTCGCGGCCCTGGGCGATCGCGGTCTTGACCGCATGGGCGACCACCTCGTGGGCATCGCGGAACGGCAGGCCCTTCTTCACCAGGTAGTCGGCCAGGTCGGTTGCCGTCGCGTAGCCCTTCAGCGCGGCGCGTTCCATCGCCTCGGGCTTGACGCTGATGCCACCCACCAACTCGGCGAAGATGCGCAGCGTGTCCTTCAAGGTGTCCACCGTGTCGAACAGCGGCTCCTTGTCTTCCTGGTTGTCCTTGTTGTAGGCCAGCGGCTGGCCCTTCATCAGCGTGATCAGCGCCATCAGGTGGCCGACGACGCGGCCGGTCTTGCCGCGTGCCAGTTCGGGCACGTCGGGGTTCTTCTTCTGCGGCATGATCGACGAACCGGTGCAGAAGCGATCGGCCAGGTCGATGAAGCCGAAGCTCTGGCTCATCCACAGGATCAGCTCTTCACTCAGCCGCGACACGTGCACCATGCAGAGCGAGGCGGCGGCGGTGAACTCGATCGCGAAGTCGCGATCGCTCACCGCGTCGAGCGAGTTCTGGCACACGCCTTCGAAACCCAGCGTGCGGGCGACGCGCTCGCGGTCGAGTGGGTAGCTGGTGCCGGCGAGCGCGGCGGCGCCGAGCGGCAGCCGGTTGACGCGCCGGCGCACGTCGAGCAGGCGCTCGGCATCGCGGGCGAACATCTCTACATAGGCCAGCAGGTGGTGCCCGAAGCTCACCGGCTGGGCCACCTGCAGGTGCGTGAAGCCCGGCAGGATGACTTCGGCATTCGGCTCGGCCACGTCGACCAGCGCACGCTGCAGCGCCGTGAGCAAGGCGCCGATCGCGTCGATCTCGCCGCGCAGCCACAGGCGCACGTCGGTCGCGACCTGGTCGTTGCGCGAGCGCCCGGTGTGAAGCCGCTTGCCGGCGTCGCCGACCAACTGGGTCAGCCGCGCCTCGATATTGAGGTGGACGTCCTCGAGGTCGAGCTTCCACTCGAACGTCCCTGATTCGATCTCGGCCACGACCTGTGCCATGCCGCGGACGATGGCGGCGTGGTCCTCGGCCGTCAGGATGCCCTGTGCCGCCAGCATATCGGCATGGGCGAGCGAGCCGTCGATGTCGGCTCGCCACAGGCGCTGGTCGAAGTCGACGCTGGCGGTATAGCGCTTCACCAGCTCGCTCATTGGTTCAGAGAACAGCGCCGACCAGGCCTGGGATTTCTTGTCGAGTTGGTTGTCGTTGCTCATGGCCGGACCCGCCGGGCGGTGCTTGCTGCGGGTCGTGCAGGTTGTGGACAATCGATTGTAGGAGCCCGCCCCTCGTGATCCCCCCGACGCCTACCGCCCATCCTGCCACCCGATCCGACGGTGGCGAGATCGTCGCGGCGGTCGACACCGCCCTGTTGAGCACCGGTTTCGGGGCGCTGGGCCCCGACAGCGGCCGTGATCCCGGCCGGCCTGCGGCCGCGCCCGAGCGCTCGGCTTTCGATGTCTGCCATGTCGGCGTGGTGTTGCGTGCGCTGCTGTTCGTGCATGGCGTGCTGGCGTTGGGCACGGCGTTCAGCGTCGGCGAGATCGCGCAGTGGGGCCTGCAGTTCGCCATCGCGTCCGGGGTCGCGATGCCGGCGCTGATGTGGTGGTTGCTGACGGCCTGCCTGGCGCGGCGCTGGCTGGCGCGGCGATCGGTGGCGCTGCAATGGATGCTGGCCACGCTGTGGGGTGGCGTGTGCAGTGCCGCGGCCTGGTGGTTGTGGAGCTGGATGCAGTGGTCCAACCCCCGGGCGGTCGATGGCCTGCACGCGGCCGCCGGGGCCGCCACCGGGGCTGCGATGGCCGCCGCGTTCTTTCAATGGCTGCGACAGCGCGCGCGGCTGGAGCAGCCGGCCGCGACGCGGGCCCGGCTGGCCGAGTTGCAGTCGCGCATCCGGCCGCACTTCCTGTTCAATACGCTGAACACGGCGATCGCGCTGGTTCGCGTCGACCCGTCCCGCGCGGAAGCCGTGCTGGAGGACCTGGCAGAGCTGTTTCGGGTCGCGCTGAGCGACGCCGGCAGCCAGGCTGCGGCGACCTTGCGCGACGAGGTCGAACTGGCGCGCCGCTACTTGGCGATCGAGCAGATCCGCTTCGGCGATCGGCTGCAGGTGCGGTGGGAGATCGATCCCGCGGGCGATGCGGCCCGATTGCCGCCATTGCTGCTGCAGCCGCTGGTCGAGAACGCGGTGAAGCACGGCGTCGAGCCGGCCGCTTCCGGCGGCCTGTTGCGCGTGAGAACACGGGTGCGGCGCGGCCAGGTTGAGATCCTGGTGGCCAACAGCGTGCCCCAGCAGGCCTCGGTGCCGGGGCACGGCATCGCGCTGCGCAACGTGCACGAGCGCCTGCGCCTGATGCACGACGTGGCGGCACATTTCCAGGCCGGGCGCGACGGCGACGTGTACCGCGTGCAGATCACCGTGCCGCTATGAACATCCCCGCGGAGCCCCTGCGTGTGCTGATCGTCGACGACGAGCCGCTGGCGCGCATGCGGCTCGCGCAACTGGTGCGGGAAGTGTCCGCGGGTGGCGACCCGGCCGCCGAGGTTGCGGGCGAATTGGGCCAGGCGCAGGCGGCGCTCGATTGGCTGGCGCGGCAGGACGCCGACGTGCTGCTGCTCGATATCCAGATGCCCGGGCTCGACGGCACGGCCTTGGCCGCCCGGCTGCAGGCCCTGCCGCGTCCGCCAGCGGTCGTGTTCGTGACGGCTCACGCCGAGCATGCGCTCCGCGCCTTCGAACTGGAGGCGACCGACTACCTGACCAAGCCGGTGCGGCGCGAGCGGTTGCAGTCGGCGCTCGTTCGGGTGGCGCGACGCTCGGCAGCACGGGGGGCCGCGGCGACGGTGCTACCAGTGATCGTGGTCAGCGAGCGGGGACGGTTGGTTCGTGTGCCGGTGGCTGACGTGCTGTACCTCAAGGCGGAGCTGAAGTACGTGACGCTGCGCACTGCGACGCACACCTACGTGCTGGACGACGCGCTGAGCGAGATCGAACAGCGGCTCGGCGACAGCTTCCTGCGCGTGCACCGCAATGCGATCGTCGCCAAGGCCGCGGTCAGCGCGCTTGAGCGCCGCGCCAGCGAGGAGGAGGGCGCCGAAGGCTGGGCCGTGCGCGTCGGATCCTCCGGCGAGTGGCTCGCCGTGTCGCGGCGCCAGGTCGGTGCGGTGCGCGAGGCGTTGACGGCCAGCGGTCTGTAGCGCGACGCAAGCCGGGCGGCTGCGGCAAGGGCGCCACGGATAATCGGTGCAATGCATCCATCCGCCTTGCTCGACCTCGCCAGTGAACTGCTGCGAACCGTTCTGAAGCTCGACGCGCCGGCCGACGGCGTGGTGTCGGCCTACTTTCGCGAGCACCGCAGCCTGGGCCATCGGGAGCGTCATGCGCTGGCCGAGACCGTGTACGCGGTGCTGCGCCGGCGCCTGCTGTTCCAGCACCTAGCGCAATCCGGGCAGGGGCCGATGGAGCGGCGCCTGGTCCTGCTGGGCTGGCAGGGCGGCGACGGCATCCTGCAGGCCCACGCGTCGCCGCCGGAGCGCGAATGGTTGGCGCGAGCGCGGGCGACCGACGTCGACACCTTGCCCGAGAAACTGCGCCACAACCTGCCGGACTGGCTGGCGACGCCGCTCAAGGGCGCGCTGGGCGAGTCCGAATTCTGGGCACTGGCGGCCAGCCTCAACGCTGCTGCGCCGCTCGATCTGCGCGTGAATGCCTTGCATGCCAAGCGCGAGGACGTGGCGGCAGCCCTGGCCGAGGCCGGCATCGAGGCCAGCGCCACGCCGCATTCGCCCTGGGGGCTGCGGATCCAGGGCAAGCCGGCATTGAACAAGCTCGAACTCTTCAAGCGCGGCGACGTGGAGGTGCAGGACGAGGGCAGTCAGTTGCTCGCGCTGTTGACCGAGGCGCGGCGCGGCGAGATGGTGGTCGACTTCTGCGCAGGCGCGGGAGGCAAGACGCTGGCGCTCGGTGCGATGATGCGCAACACGGGCCGCCTCTATGCCTTCGACGTGTCCGGACATCGGCTCGATGCGCTGAAGCCGCGCTTGGCCCGCAGTGGCCTGTCCAATGTGTACCCGGTGCAGATTGCCCACGAGCGCGACGACCGCATCAAGCGCCTCGCGGGCAAGATCGATCGCGTGCTGGTCGACGCGCCCTGTTCCGGGCTGGGCACGCTGCGTCGCAACCCCGATCTGAAGTGGCGCCAGTCGCCGAAGGCTATAGAGGAACTGCGCGTCAAGCAGGCGGCGATTCTGGCCAGTGCGGCTCGGCTGCTCAAGCCGGGTGGCCGTCTGGTCTATGCCACCTGCAGCCTGTTGGCCAGCGAGAACGAGGTCATCGCCGAGGCGTTCACGGCCGCGCATCCGGACTTCGAAGCGCTGTCCGCCCGCTGGGTGCTGGAACACAGCAAGGTCAGCGATGCGGAGACGCTGGTGCAAGGAAGCTGCTTGCGTCTTTGGCCTCATCGGCACGCAACAGATGGCTTCTTTGCGGCAATTTGGCGGAAAAAATAGAGAAATGCCATTGGAACAGTCGCCGCAGAACTTGCTCCAAGGCAAACAGCCTCGGGAAAGTCCGTAGTTTCCCCGGGCCTTTCAGCAAGCCGACATTTACAATGCGGCGGCAATTCAAAGGATGGCGATGGAACTGGTTTCGACGATGTGGGATGGTGCGATCAACGGCTTGGCCCACGGGTGGCTGCATGCGACTTGGTGGCAGGTGCTGCTGTGCACTCTCGTGTTCACGCACGTCACCATCGCCGCAGTGACGATCTACTTGCACCGCTCGCAGGCCCATCGCGCGCTGGATCTCCACCCGGCCGTGGCGCATTTCTTCCGCCTCTGGCTGTGGCTGAGCACCGGCATGGTCACCAAGGAATGGGTCGCGATCCACCGCAAGCATCACGCCAAGTGCGAGACCGAAGACGACCCGCACAGCCCGCAGACGCGCGGCATCAAGAAGGTGCTGCTCGAGGGGGCGGAGCTCTACCGTGCCGAGGCCAAGAACGCCGAGACCCTCAGCAAGTTCAGTCACGGCACGCCCGACGACTGGATCGAGCGCAACCTCTACACCCGCTACAGCTGGCAGGGCGTGGGGTTGATGCTGCTGGTGAACGTGTTCCTGTTCGGCGCGGCCGGCGTGGCCGTCTGGGCCGTGCAGATGATGTGGATCCCGATCAACGCGGCCGGCATCATCAACGGCCTCGGACACTTCTGGGGCTACCGCAACTTCGAGGCTCCCGATGCCTCGACGAACGTGTCGCCCTGGGGTGTGATCATCGGCGGGGAGGAACTGCACAACAACCACCACACCTACCCGACCTCGGCGAAGTTCTCGATCAAGCCCTACGAGTTCGACATCGGCTGGGTCTATATCTCGGTGCTAGTCAAGTGCGGTCTGGCCTCGGTGCGCAAGACGGCGCCGAAGCTGGCGCTCGGCACGATCCGGCCGGTGGCCGACAGCCAGACGCTCGAGGCGATCATCGCCCACCGTTATGAGTTGATGGCGGGCTACGGCCGTGAACTGAAGGCGGCCTGTCGCGTCGAGCTGGCGCGCCTGAAGGCCGAAGGCCAGCAGCATTCGCCGAAGTGGAACCAGCTCCATCTGGCGCATCGCTGGCTGCACCGTGACGACGATCGCATCCCGCAGGCCGTGCGTCTGCAGGTGGAAACGGCCCGCGCGGAACACCCGGTGCTCGACAAGCTCGTCACGATGCGAGAAGAGCTGCGGCAGCTGTGGACGCGCACCAATGTGTCGGCCGAACAACTCGTCGCCGATCTTCAGGCGTGGTGCAAGAAGGCTGAGGAGAGCGGCATAGCCGCCCTGCAGGAGTTCGCGCTGCGGCTGCGTTCCGCGCACGCCTGACCGGCGAATCTCGGGTGGAACGAAACAAGGCGCCTGCGGGCGCCTTTTTCATGGGCGGCGTGTGGCAAACGAGGGATCGGCGGGCGACAAAAAGCCCGCCGGGCCAGGCGGCCGGGCGGGCTTCATCGCGACACCGCGAAGCAGAAGCCCTACTTCAGCTTCACTTCCTTGTAGGCGACGTGCTTGCGCGCCTTCGGGTCGAACTTCATCAGCTCCATCTTCTCGGGATGCAGCTTCTTGTTCTTGTCGGTCGTGTAGAAGTGACCGGTGCCGGCCGTCGACTCCAGCTTGATCTTTTCGCGTCCACCTTTTGCCATGATCAGCTCCCGGGGTTCAGAGTTCGCCCTTGGCACGCAGGTCGGAGACGACCTGTTCGATGCCGACCTTGTCGATGAGCCGCAGTGCCGCGTTGGTCACGCGCAGGCGCACCCAGCGGTTCTCGGTCTCGAGCCAGAAGCGGCGGTACTGCAGGTTCGGCAGGAAGCGACGCTTGGTTTTATTGTTGGCGTGGGAGACGTTGTTCCCCACCATCGGGCCTTTGCCCGTGACTTGACAGACGCGCGCCATGACGCTTCTCCGTTCGATGTGATGCAACACAGTGCGCAGAGCAGGTGAGGTGACTGGCAACCCGCCTGATACGTACCCTTCCGGGCCTGCAGCCCGCGCAGCGCGGGCCCAAGGCACCGGGCCCTGTTCGGCAAAGACTGCAATTATAGCCAGAACTCTGCCGGCCTCGACGATCCCAGGCCGTCGAGCGGACGATCAGCCCTGTTCGAGGAAGCGCTGGGCGTCCAGTGCGGCCATGCAGCCAGTGCCGGCGCTGGTGATGGCCTGGCGGTAGATGTGGTCCTGCACGTCGCCGGCTGCGAACACGCCGGGCACGCTGGTCATCGTGGCGAAGCCGTTCAGTCCGGTGCGGGTGATGATGTAGCCGTCCTTCATCTCCAGCTGGCCCTGGAAGATCTCGGTGTTCGGCCGGTGGCCGATGGCGATGAAGCAGCCCTTGAGCATCAGGTCCTGCGTCTCGCCGGTCTGGGTGTTCTTCAGGCGCACGCCGGTCACGCCGCTGCTGTCGCCGAGCACCTCGTCGAGCACGTGGAAGAGTTTGAGCTCGATCTTGCCAGCCTCGACCTTCTCCATCAGCTTGTCCACCAGGATGGCTTCGGCCTTGAACTTGTCGCGCCGGTGCACCAGCGTGACCTTGCTGGCGATGTTCGACAGGTAGAGCGCCTCCTCGACGGCCGTGTTGCCCCCGCCGATCACGCAGACCTCCTGGTCGCGGTAGAAGAAGCCGTCGCACGTGGCGCAGCCGCTGACGCCGCGGCCCATGAAGGCCTCCTCGGACGGCAGGCCCAGGTACATGGCCGAGGCACCCGTCGCCAGGATCAGCGCATCGCATGTGTAGCGGCCCGAGTCCCCGGTGAGCGTGAAGGGTCGCTTGGAGAAATCGACTGCATTGATGTGGTCGAACACGACCTGCGTCTTGAAGCGCTCGGCATGCTCCAGGAAGCGCTGCATCAGCTCCGGGCCCTGCACGCCGTGCACGTCGGCGGGCCAGTTGTCCACCTCGGTGGTGGTCATCAATTGCCCGCCCTGGGCCATGCCGGTGATCAGAACCGGCTCCAGGTTGGCGCGGGCCGCGTAGACGGCGGCCGTGTAACCGGCCGGACCGGAGCCGAGAATCAGGACGCGGGCATGCAGGGGAGTGCTCATGGCGAGGGGCTCGAAGGCAGGTGAAGACGTTGTTGGGGGGCCAAATCGGCGACGATCCGTGTTGGTAAGCGCTGACCGTCGGTTAGAGTTCGCATCGGTAAGATTTCACAGCCCGGGGCTGGCTTGCAGCGCAGGATGGAATTGTAGGTAGAGCTGCGAGCAGTCCGCGTCAAGGGGGCCAATGGCCTCGATAGTCCAACCAGACCGAAGGATGCCGCGATGGCCATGTTGTCCAACCTCGACCTGATCCGGCGCGTGCCGCTGTTCTCGCTGCTCACCGGCGAGCAGGCGCAGTCCATCGCCGAGGGCGTGGTCAAGCGTCGCTACCGCCGCGGCGAAGTGATCGTCGAGCAGGGCACCAAGTCAAACGCGTTGTACATCCTGCTGACCGGCCGAGCGCGCGTGGTCACGGCCGATGCGCGCGGCCGCGAGGTCATCCTGGCCGTGCTTCAGCCCGGCGACTACCTGGGCGAGATGAGCCTGATCGACAACGAGCCGCACTCGGCCACCGTGCGCGCCGAGGTGCAGTGCGACGTGCTGGTGCTCGGGCGCCCCGAGTTCGCGCGTTGCCTGCCAGAGAACTCCAGCCTGTCCTACGCGATCATGCGCGGCCTCGTCGCCCGCTTGCGTGCCGCGGACCGGCAGATCGAGTCGCTGGCGTTGCTCGATGTGTACGGGCGCGTCGCACGCGCGCTGCTCGACATGTCGGAAGAAGGCGCCGAGTACAAGCTGATCCGCAACAAGGTCTCGCGGCAGGATCTGGCCAAGGTGGTGGGCGCCTCGCGCGAGATGGTCAGCCGCGTGATGAAGGACCTGGAGGAGCGCGGCTTCATCCAGACGCAGGAGAACGGCTCGGTGCACATCATGGAGCGCCTCGCGCACCGTTGACGTGATGTCCCGGCGCCGGCAGAGCAGGGCGAAGTCGACTTCGCGCCCCAACAGTTCGACACGAGGCCCGCAGTCGCTTCGGCCACAATCCGCGGCATGAGTTTTCCGCTGGGTTCCCTGAGCAAGGATGCCGTGCCGCGTGACGGCGTCGCTGAGTTTTCCGCGCCACGCTGGCGCCTGCAGTTCGCCGTCGTCTTCGGAGGCGTGCTGTGGCTGCTGGCCCTGCTGGCGCTGGCAACGCACAGCGGCAACGACCCGGCCTGGTCCACCTCCGGCATGGCCGACGAGATGCACAACCGGGCCGGCGTGCTCGGCGCCTGGTTTGCCGACATTGCCTTCTTCCTGTTCGGCTACTCCGTCTGGTGGGCGCTGCTGATCGCCGGGCGCGCCTGGCTCAGCGCACTCGCCCGGCTGCTGCGGGCCGAGGACACGCCTGCGCGCAGCGATGTCGTGGCGGCCCGGCCGGCCTGGCTGTTCTGGCTCGGGCTGGTGCTGGTGCTGGCCGCCAGCTGCTCGCTCGAGTGGACCCGCCTGTACCAGTGGGAATCGCGCTTGCCGGGCGGGCATGGCGGCGGGGTGATCGGCTATGCGCTGGGGGGGCTGAGCATGAAGGCCATCGGCTTCACTGGCTCCGGCGTGTTCTGGATCGCCGCGCTCGTGCTCGGTCTTCCGCTGGCGCTGCGCTTCTCGTGGTCGGCCGTGGCCGAGCAGCTCGGCTCGGTGCTGGAAGGGCTGCGCGAGAAGCGCCAGGAGCGCATCGAGCGCGCCGAGGACATCCGCCTCGGCGAGCAGGCGATGCGCGAGCGCGAGCATGTCGTCGAGATCGAGCGCGAGCAGCTCGACGATCACGCGCCGCTGCTGATCGAGCCCACGGTGATCGAGCTGCCCAAGAGCGAGCGCGTGGCCAAGGAGAAGCAGAAGCCGCTGTTCACCGAGCTGGCCGACACCAAGCTGCCGCAGGTGGACCTGCTCGACGCGGTGCCCGGCCGCATGGAAACCATGACGCCCGAGTCGCTCGAGATGACTTCGCGGTTGATCGAGAAAAAGCTCAAGGATTTCGGTGTCGAGGTGCGCGTGGTGGCCGCGTCGCCGGGCCCGGTGATCACCCGCTACGAGATCGAGCCGGCCACCGGCGTGAAGGGCTCGCAGATCGTCAACCTGGCGAAGGATCTGGCCCGTTCGCTCAGCCTCGTGAGCATCCGCGTCGTCGAGACCATCCCCGGCAAGAACTACATGGCGCTCGAGCTGCCGAACGCCAAGCGGCAGACCATCCGGTTGTCCGAGATCCTCGGTTCGCAGGCCTACAACGACGCGAGCTCGATGCTCACCATGGGGATGGGCAAGGACATCGTCGGCGGACCGGTGGTGGCGGACCTCGCGAAGATGCCGCACGTGCTGGTGGCCGGCACAACCGGCTCGGGCAAGTCGGTCGGCATCAACGCGATGATCCTGAGCCTGCTCTACAAGGCCGAGGCGCGCGATGTGCGCCTGATCATGATCGATCCGAAGATGCTCGAGATGAGCGTCTACGAAGGGATCCCGCACCTGCTGTGCCCGGTGGTCACCGACATGAAGCAGGCCGCCAACGCGCTGAACTGGGGCGTGGGCGAGATGGAGCGCCGCTACAAGCTGATGAGCAAGCTCGGCGTGCGCAACCTCGCCGGCTACAACAAGAAGATCGACGAGGCCTCGGCCAAGGGAGAGAAGCTGCCCAACCCCTTCAGCCTCACGCCGGAGGCGCCCGAGCCCCTGGAGCGCCTGCCGCACGTCGTGATCGTGATCGACGAGCTTGCCGACCTGATGATGGTGATCGGCAAGAAGATCGAGGAGCTGATCGCCCGCCTGGCGCAGAAGGCGCGCGCCGCCGGCATCCACCTGATCCTGGCCACGCAGCGGCCCAGCGTCGATGTCATCACCGGGCTGATCAAGGCCAACATCCCGACCCGCATCGCCTTCCAGGTGAGCAGCAAGATCGATTCGCGCACCATCCTCGACCAGATGGGTGCCGAGGCGCTGCTCGGCATGGGCGACATGCTCTACATGCCCTCCGGCACGGGCCTGCCGATCCGCGTGCACGGCGCCTTCGTCAGCGACGAGGAAGTGCACCGCGTGGCCGACTACCTGCGCAGCCAGGGCCAGCCGAACTACATCGAGGGCATCCTCGAGGGGGGCACGCTCGAAGACGAGTCGGGTGCGGGCGGCGAGGGCGGCGGCACGTCGGACGGAGAGGCCGACCCGATGTACGACCAGGCCGTGAGCATCGTGCTGCAGCACAAGCGGGCCTCGATCTCGCTGGTGCAGCGCCACCTGCGCATCGGCTACAACCGTGCGGCGCGCCTGCTGGAACAAATGGAGAAATCCGGACTCGTATCCAGCATGGCCACCAACGGGAATCGCGACCTGCTCGTGCCGGTGCGGAACGCCGAATGAGGCGGGGCTGCGTCTGGCTGGCGGCGCTGTGCCTCGCCGCAGGCGCAGCGCACGCGGATGCGATCGACACGCTCAAGGGATTCGTTGCCGAGGTGAAGACAGGGCGTGCGGCCTTCACGCAGACGGTCACCTCGCCCGATGGTGCGAAGAAGAAGTCTTCGAGCGGCAGCTTCGAGTTCTCCCGGCCCAATCGATTCCGCTTTGCCTACACCAAGCCGTACGAGCAGCTGATCGTCTCGGACGGCCAGAAGGTCTGGCTGCATGATCCCGACCTGAACCAGGTCACGGTGCGGCCCGTCGGCCAGGCGCTCGGTGCCACGCCGGCCGCCCTGCTGGCCGGCGCCTCGCTGGAGAAGGATTTCGAACTCAAGGCACTGCCCGACGACGGGGGCCTGCAGTGGGCCCAGGCCCTGCCGCGCTTGAAGGAGGGGTCCTTCCAGTCGCTGAAGGTCGGGTTCCGTGGCAAGACGCTGGCCGCGGTCGAGATCGTCGATGCCTTCGGCCAGCGATCTCGGCTCGACTTCAGCCAGTTCGAGGCCGACGCGAAGCTGCCTGCCGACCGGTTCGGCTTCACGCCGCCGGCCGGCGCCGACGTCATCGCGCAGTAGCCGCGTACGCCGGGGCGCAGGTCGCCCCGCTGCGACAATCGCGGCATGGCGTCGCCCGCTTCCTTGCTTCCCTCGATCGACGCAGTCGCGTCCGACGATGCGCCGCTCGCCGAGCGCCTGAGGCCGGCCACGCTCGACGAGGTGATCGGTCAGCGGCAGCTGCTCGGCGAGGGCAAGCCGTTGCGGGCCGCGTTCGCGTCGGGCCGGCCGCATTCCATGATCCTCTGGGGGCCGCCGGGGACCGGCAAGACCACGCTGGCGCGCCTGATGGCGCACGCCTTCGACGCCCAGTTCATCGCCATCTCGGCGGTGCTCGGCGGCGTGAAGGACATCCGCGACGCGGTCGAGCAAGCCCAGGTGGCCCAAGGCATGGGCCGGCGCACCATCGTCTTCGTCGACGAGGTGCACCGTTTCAACAAGGCCCAGCAGGACGCCTTCCTGCCGCACGTCGAGTCGGGCCTGTTCACCTTCATCGGCGCCACCACCGAGAACCCCTCGTTCGAGGTCAATTCGGCACTGCTGTCGCGCGCCACGGTGCATGTGCTGCGTCCGCTCGACGACGGCGAACTGGCCGAACTGCTGGAGCGCGGCCGGGCGCTGATGGGTGGATCGCCGCTCAGCGAAGCGGCGCGCACCCGGCTGATCGCCTACGCTGATGGCGACGCTCGTCGTCTGCTCAACACCTACGAGAACATCGCGCGCATGGCCGGTGCCGTGCTCGAGATCGATGAGGCCTTTCTCGAGCAGGCGCTCGGCGAGCAGCTGCGCCGCTACGACAAGGGCGGCGACCAGTTCTACGACAGCATCTCCGCGCTGCACAAGAGCGTGCGCGGCTCCGACCCCGACGCATCGCTGTACTGGTTCGTGCGCATGATCGACGGCGGTGTCGATGCCCGCTACGTCGCGCGCCGCCTGGTGCGCATGGCCAGCGAGGACATCGGCCTGGCCGACCCGCGTGCGCTGCGGCTCACCCTCGACGCAGCCGAAACCTATGAGCGCCTCGGTTCTCCCGAAGGCGAACTGGCGCTGGCCCAGGCCGTGGTCTACCTGGCCGTGGCGCCGAAGAGCAATGCGGTCTACACCGCCTACAAGGCGGTGCGTGCCTTCGTGAAGAGCGACGGCAGCCGACCCGTGCCGATGCATCTGCGCAATGCGCCGACCGCACTGATGAAGCAGCTTGACCACGGCAAGGGATATCGCTACGCGCACGACGAGGAGGGCGGTTTCGCGGCGGGCGAACGCTACCTGCCCGACGGCGTGGATCAGCAGTTCTATGCGCCCGTGCCGCGCGGACTGGAGATCAAGATCGGAGAAAAGCTCTCCCAGCTGCGCGCCCTCAACGTCGCTGCCGACGAAAAAAAGCGCCGGAACTCCTGATCCGCGGCGTTTTGCCAGCGGGACTTCCCGCAGCGGAGCGCCCGATTTGGCTGTCTACAATGCGCCGCGTCCGATGACAGGACGATGAACAAAGCCCGCAGCTGGCGGGCTTTTTGCTAGACATCGCAACCGCGGCCTACCGGCCGCTCGGCGGTGCAGCGGTGCTGATCCACAGCGCCCTACAGGGAGACCTCACGATGGACATCTTCATCCAGCAGATCATCAACGGCCTGGTGCTCGGGAGCATGTACGCTCTCGTCGCGCTGGGCTACACGATGGTCTACGGCATCATCAACCTGATCAACTTCGCCCACGGCGAGGTGCTGATGGTGGGCGCGCTCACCAGCTGGACGGTCGTCACGGTGCTGGCCGCCGTCGGGCTTCCGGGCTGGCTGCTGCTGCTGATCTCGCTGGTGGCGGCCATCATCGTGTGCTCCGCGCTCAACTTCGCGATCGAGAAGATCGCCTACCGCCCGCTGCGCAACGCGCCGCGCCTAGCGCCGCTGATCACCGCCATGGGCATGAGCCTGCTGCTGCAGACGCTGGCGATGATCATCTGGAAGCCCAATTACAAGCCCTATCCCATCCTGCTGCCCAGCGAACCGTTCAACGTGTTCGGTGCGGTGATCAACACCACGCAGATCCTGATCCTGGTCGTCACCGCGCTCACGCTGGCCGGCCTGATGTTCCTCGTCAATAAGACCAAGCTCGGCCGCGCGATGCGCGCCACCGCCGAGAACCCGCGCGTCGCCGGCCTGATGGGCGTGCGGCCCGACACCGTGATCTCGGCCACCTTCGTCATCGGGGCGGCGCTGGCCGCGCTGGCCGGGGTGATGTATGCCGCCAACTACGGCTCGGTGCAGCACACGATGGGCTTCCTGCCCGGCCTGAAGGCGTTCACCGCGGCGGTGTTCGGCGGCATCGGCAACCTGCCGGGTGCGATGGTCGGCGGCGTGCTGCTGGGCCTGATTGAATCGATCGGCTCCGGTTACATCGGGCAGCTCACCGGCGGCGTGCTGGGCAGCCACTACCAGGACATCTTCGCCTTCATCGTGCTGATCCTCGTGCTGACGCTCAGGCCGCAGGGCCTGCTCGGCGAGCGCGTGGCGGACCGGGCCTGAGCGGGAGACGACCATGATGAAGAACAAGCTCGTCGTCTTCCTCGTCGCCGGTGCACTGCTGCTGCTGACGCCGCTGATCGCGCAGTACTTCGGCAACGCCTGGGTGCGTATCATCGACATCGCGCTGCTCTACGTGCTGCTGGCGCTGGGGCTGAACATCGTCGTCGGCTATGCCGGCCTGCTCGACCTCGGCTACATCGCCTTCTACGCTGTCGGCGCCTACCTGTTCGGCCTGCTCGCCAGCCCGCACCTGGCGGACCACTTCGCGGCGGTGCGGGCGATGTTCCCCTACGGCATGCACACGCCGCTGTGGTTCGTGATCCCGCTGGCCCTGGCGGTGGCCGGCACGGCGGGCGTGATCCTCGGTGCACCGACGCTGAAGCTGCGCGGCGACTACCTCGCGATCGTCACGCTCGGCTTCGGCGAGATCATCCGCGTGTTCCTGAACAACCTCGACGCGCCGGTCAACATCACCAACGGCCCGAAGGGCATCTCGCAGATCGACTCGATCAAGTTCTTCGGGCTCGACCTGGGGCGCACGCTGGACTTGGGCTTCATCTCGCTGCCCTCGGTCACGCTGTACTACTACCTGTTCCTCGCGATGGTCATCGTGAGCGTGATCATCTGCTACCGGCTCGAACGTTCGCGCATCGGCCGGGCCTGGATGGCGATCCGGGAGGACGAGATCGCCGCCAAGGCCATGGGCATCAACACCCGCAACATGAAGCTGCTGGCCTTCGGCATGGGCGCCAGCTTCGGCGGCGTGGCCGGTTCCATGTTCGGGGCCTTCCAGGGCTTCATCTCGCCGGAGTCGTTCTCGCTGCAGGAGTCGATCATGGTGGTAGCGATGGTCGTTCTGGGCGGCATCGGCCACATCCCCGGCGTGATCGTCGGCGCGCTGCTGCTGGCGGCGCTGCCCGAAGTGCTGCGCTACGTGGCCGGGCCGCTGCAGGAGATGAGCGGCGGGCGGCTGGACTCGGCGATCCTGCGCCAGCTGTTGATCGCGCTGGCGATGATCGCCATCATGCTGGCGCGACCGCGCGGCCTGTGGCCGTCGCCGGAGCACGGCAAGGCGGCACCGCCGCCGAACGGCGGCGTCCAACCCGTCCCCGCGAAGTGAGGAGAACGACATGACGAACACCGTTCTCCGCGTGGCCAACGTGTCCAAGCGCTTCGGCGGCCTGCAGGCCCTGAGCGACGTGGGCATCACGATCGACCGCGGGCAGGTCTATGGCCTGATCGGCCCCAACGGCGCCGGCAAGACCACGTTCTTCAACGTCATCACCGGTCTGTACACACCGGACTCCGGCGTGTTCGAACTCGAGGGCAAGGCTTACAAGCCGAGTGCGGTGCACGAGGTCGCCAAGGCCGGTATCGCCCGCACCTTCCAGAACATCCGGCTGTTCGCCGACATGACCGCGCTCGAGAACGTGATGGTCGGGCGCCACATCCGCACCAGGTCGGGGCTGATCGGCGCGGTGCTGCGCACGCCCGGCTTCAAGCATGAGGAAGCGGCCATCGCGAAGCGCGCCCAGGAACTGCTCGACTACGTGGGCATCGGCAAGTACGCCGAGTTCAAGGCGCGCACGCTGAGCTACGGCGACCAGCGTCGGCTGGAGATCGCCCGCGCGCTGGCCACCGAGCCCAAGCTGATCGCGCTCGACGAGCCGGCCGCCGGCATGAACGCGACCGAGAAGGTGGTGCTGCGCGAGCTGATCGACCGCATCCGCAAGGACGGCCGCACCATCCTGCTGATCGAGCACGACGTGAAGCTGGTGATGGGGCTGTGCGACCGCGTGACGGTGCTCGACTACGGCAAGCAGATCGCCGAGGGCGCACCGGCCGACGTGCAGCGCAACGAGAAGGTGATCGAGGCCTATCTGGGCGCCGGTCACAAGGCCCATTGAGCAAGGAGCACACGATGGCAGACACTTTGCTCAAGGTCAGCGGACTCAAGGTCGCCTATGGCGGCATCCAGGCGGTGAAGGGCGTCTCGCTCGAGGTCAGGCAGGGTGAACTGGTGAGCCTGATCGGCGCCAATGGCGCCGGCAAGACCACCACGCTGAAGGCCATCACCGGCCTGCAGCCGGTGGGCAGCGGCGAGATCGAGTTCATGGGCCGCAGCATCAAGGGCCAGGGGGCCTGGGACCTGGTGAAGCAGGGCCTGGTGATGGTGCCGGAGGGGCGCGGCACCTTCACCCGCATGACCATCACCGAGAACCTCCAGATGGGCGCGTTCACGCGCATCGACAAGGAGATCGACGCCGACCTCGAGAAAGTGTTCGGGATCTTCCCCCGCCTGCGCGAGCGCCGCAACCAATTGGCCGGCACGATGAGCGGCGGCGAGCAGCAGATGCTGGCGATGGGCCGCGCGCTGATGGCGCGCCCGAAGGTGCTGCTGATGGACGAGCCCTCGATGGGCCTGTCGCCGATCATGGTCGACAAGATCTTCGAGGTGGTCAACGACATCCACCAGCAGGGCACGACCGTGCTGCTGGTCGAGCAGAACGCCAGCCGGGCGCTGCAGCTCGCGACGCGCGGCTACGTGATGGAGTCGGGCGAGGTCACGATGAGCGGCGAGGCCAAGGCGCTGCTCAACGATCCGAAGGTGCGGGCGGCCTATCTGGGGGAGTGAGCAGCACTGCGGCTCAGTGCTTGTCGGCCTCGCTGGTGAACGAGTCGGCGTAGAACGCCTCCGCAGGGAGGCCGCACCGCGCGACGAAGTCGCGCTGGGCGGCGTCGATCATCACCGGGGCCCCGCAGGCGTAGACCTCGTGGCCGCTCAGGTCGGGCAAGTCGGCCATCACCGCCTCGTGGACGAAGCCGGTGCGGCCCATCCAGGCATCCTCCGGGCGCGGTTCCGACAGCACCGGCACGTAGCGCAGGTTCGGCAGGTCGGCGGCGGCCTGCAGCGCCCAGTCGTGCAGGTAGAGATCGGCCTGGCTGCGGCAGCCCCAGTACAGCACCGTGTCGCGCGCGATGCCCTTGGACTGCAGGTGCTCGATGATGGCCTTGATGGGCGCGAAACCTGTGCCCGAGGCGAGCAGCACGATCGGCCGGGACGATTCCTCGCGCAGGAAGAAGCTGCCAAACGGCCCTTCCATGCGCAGAATGTCTTTCTCCTTCATCGCTCCGAACACGTGGTCGGTGAACTTGCCGCCCGGCATGTGGCGCAGGTGCAGTTCCAGCCCCTCGGCGGCCCGATGCGGCGCGTTGGCCATCGAGTAGCTGCGGCGCGCGCCGTCACGCAGGATGAATTCGATGTACTGGCCAGCGTGGTACTTCAGCACGACATTGGCCGGCAACTGCAGCTTCAGGATCGCCACGTCTGGCGCAACCTTGTTCAGCGAGCCGACGCGGCAGGGCATCTTCTGTACCGCAAACTCGCCGGCGCCAGCCACGGTGCGGGCCTCGATCAGCAGGTCGGTCTGGGGGGTGGCGCAGCAGGTCAGCATCCAGCCGGCTTCTTCTTCGGCCACGCTCAATGCCTTGAGCTGGTGGGCACCGTGGATCACGCGCCCCTCCAGCAGCCGGCTCTTGCACGAGCCGCAGGCGCCGTCGCGGCAGCCATAGGGCAGGCCCACGCCGGCACGGATGGCGGCCGGCAGCACCGCTTCGTCGCGGGCCACCTCGAAGTGGCGGCCACTGGGCTGCAACGTCACCTTGAAATTCATTTCGTTATCCTCGACCACGATTCGAACCAGCCAGGATTGTGCCCGTCGCTCCCGGCAGCCCACGACGCCCCTACCATGCCCACACCCCCGCCCAGCCGTCCCGCCCGCTTCCGCAAGCCGCGCCTGCTGGTGGTCGGCTGCGGCGATGTCGGGCAGCGCGTGCTCGCGCAACTCGCCGGCCGCTACCGCGTGGTGGCGCTGACCTCGCAGCCGTCGCGCAGGCAGGCGCTGCGCGCGTTGGGCGCGCGGCCGCTGCTCGGCGACCTCGACCGGCCGGCGACGCTCGGTCGGCTCGGCGCGCTGGCCCCGCGGGTCTTGCACCTGGCGCCGCCGCCGGGCGCCGGCGAGGGCGATCCGCGCACCGCGGCGCTGCTGAGGGCGCTGGCGCGCGGCGGCGTCACGCAGCGGATCGTCTACGGCAGCACCAGCGGCGTGTACGGCGACGCCGGGGGGGCGCGCTTCGACGAGACGCGCGCCGTCGCGCCGGCCACCGCGCGGGCGCGGCGGCGCGTGGCGGCCGAGGCGCAGTTGCGCTGGCACGGTCGCGCCTGCGGCGTGCGGGTGTCGCTGCTGCGCATCCCGGGCATCTACGCGACCGACCGACCCGGCGGCGCACCGCGCGAACGGGTCGTGCGCGGCACGCCGGTGCTGTTGGCGCACGAGGACGTCTACACCAACCACATCCACGCGGACGACCTGGCACGCTGCTGTATCGCCGCGCTGCACCGGGGACGACCGCAGCGGGTGGTGCATGCGAGCGACGACACCGAGATGAAGATGGGCGACTACTTCGATCTGGTGGCCGATCTGGCCGGACTGCCGCGACCGCCACGCATCGCGCGGGCCGCCGCAGGGGCGGCGATCTCCCCGGCCGGACTGAGTTTCATGAGCGAATCCCGGCGGCTGATCAACCGCCGCCTGCACGAGGAACTGCGGGTCGCGCTGCGTTTCCCGACGGTGCGCGAGGGCCTGCGCGCGGGGTGAGCGGGCCGGTCAGATGCCCCGCGCGCGCCGCAAGGTCTGCGTGCGATCGATGCTGTGCACCGGCACCGACTGCGTCCGGCCTTCGCGCAGCACCTCGATGGTCAGGTCGCGCTCGGCGCTGCCACCGTTCCAGAGCATCTTGTAGAAGGACTCCAGGCCACCGACCGGCGCGCCATCGAGGCGGCGGATCAGGTCGCCGGGCTGCAGCCCTGCCGTCTCGGCCGGGCTGTCGCGGCTCACGCGCACCACGCGCAGGCCGTCGTCCTGCTCGACGCAGTTCACTCCCAGCCAGGCGCGCATGCTGGCGCGCGATACGCCCCGTTCGCGCAACTCCGCGAAGATCGGCGGCAGCAGGTCGACCGGCACGAACATGTTGCCGGCACGGCGGCTGCCGTCGCCGGGCGCGCTGGGCACGAGCAGCGAGCCGATGCCGATCAGCTCCCCCCGCGCGTTGAAGAGCCCTGCACCGCTGTGGTCGCGGCGGGCCGGGCTGGTGAACAGCGCGCCGTCGATGTGGTACTCCCAGTAGCCGGAGAAGCCGCGCCGCGACACCAGTTGCGCGGCGCTCAGCGCCCCGTCGTCGCCGCCGCTCACGAACAACAGCGGCTCGCCCTCCGCCACCGTGCCGGACTGGCCGATCTGCGCCGGCGCGATGCCCAGCGGCAGCACCGCCTGCACCAGGCCGAAGCCGGTCGCCAGGTCGTAGCCCACCACGCGGGCCGGCATGCGCTTGCCGCTGTCGAGCACCAGCTCGACTTCCTCCGCCTCGAGGATCAGGTAGCCGATCGTCAGCACCAGGCCATCGCTGGCGATCACGACGCCGGAGCCGGCGCGGTATTCACCCAGCGTGTCGATCGTGCTGGCGCCCTCGGTCGCCGTGCTCTGCACCCCGAGCACCGCATCGCTGGCCCGTTTCAGCGCCAGGCGCTGGCCCGTGAACTCGGCGACCTCGCCGTCACCCTGACGGTCCGGTGCGGGGTGAGCGAGGCCGACGGACAGTCCCAGAACCAGGGCGAACGAAAGGCGAAGCAGCAGGGCGGGTGACATCGCGGCCTCCACGAGGGATGGCTGCAGCATGAACCGTCACCAAGCCCGACGGGAGTCTGAGGGCTTTGCGCCAGGCAAAAAAAACCGCGAGTCGAGGCGACAACCCTGGGCCGGCGTCAGCGCCGACCGAATGGAGCCTGGCCGCGCCAGTAGCGGATCATCAGCCAGCCGCCGGCCATGCCGCCCAGGTGGGCGAAGTGCGCCACGCCACCGGTCGGGCTGATGAAGCCGAGCAGCAGTTCCAGGCCGCCGAACACCATCACGAAGGTGCGCGCCTTCATCGGGATCGGTGGGAACAGCGGCATGATGGTGCGGTTCGGGAACAGCATGCCGAAGGCCAGCAGCAGGCCGAACAGGCCGCCCGAGGCGCCAACGGTGGGATAAGGCGAGTTGAGCAGCCAGGCCACCAGCAGCTGCGCCACGGCGGCGGCGAGCACGCTGGCGCCGTAGAACTGCACGAAGCGCTTCGTGCCCCACAGGCGTTCCAGCTCCGCGCCGAACATCCACAGGCCCAGCATGTTGAAGAACAGATGGCCGATGCCGCCGTGCAGGAAGGCATAGCTCGCCATCTGCCAGGGCATGAAGCCGCCACCCAGCGGCCACAGCGCGAACAGCCGCGTGAACCACAGGCCGAGGAACTGGTCGAGGCAGAACACCGCGACGTTGATCAGGATCAGGGCCTGGGTGATCGGGGGCAAGGGAGGCATGTGGCGCGGGTGGATCGGCCGCAGCGCGGCTGCCGGTGCAGGGGTGGTGCCTCGGGTCGGACTCGAACCGACACTCATTGCTGAACGGGATTTTGAGTCCCGCGCGTCTACCGGTTTCGCCACCGAGGCACGAATGGAACGCGGCGATTCTGCCACGGGGGCTTCGGTCAGCTGCCACAATCGCCTCAGAAAGGTGCTCCGATGCCTCGTTATCTGACCGTTGAAGACACGATCGGCCGAACCCCGCTGGTTCGCCTGGTGCGCCTGCCGGGCGCCGAGAACGAGCGGCGCGGCAACGTGATCCTCGGCAAGCTCGAGGGCAACAACCCCGCGGGGTCTGTGAAGGACCGGCCGGCCATCAGCATGATCCGCCGTGCCGAGGAGCGTGGCGAGATCAGGCCGGGCGACACCCTGATCGAGGCCACCTCGGGCAACACCGGCATCGCGCTGGCGATGGCGGCGGCGATCCGAGGCTACCGCATGCTGCTGATCATGCCGGAGGACCTGTCGATCGAGCGGGCGCAGTCGATGCGTGCCTTCGGCGCGGAACTGGTGCTGACGCCCAAGGCCGGCGGCATGGAGTACGCGCGCGACCTGGCGGAGCGCCTGCAACGCGAGGGCAAGGGCCGTGTGCTCGATCAGTTCGCGAATGCCGACAACCCGCGCATCCATGTCGAGACCACTGGCCCCGAGATCTGGGACGACACCGAGGGGCAGATCACGCACTTCGTCAGCGCGATGGGGACCACCGGCACGATCACCGGCGTGTCGACCTACCTGAAGTCGAAGGACCCCGGCGTGCGCATCATCGGCGCGCAGCCGAGCGAAGGCTCGCGGATCCCCGGCATCCGCAAGTGGCCCGAGGCCTACCTGCCGAAGATCTACGAGCCCAGCCGCGTCGACGAGACCATCAACGTCAGCCAGTCCGATGCCGAGGACATGGCGCGCCGGCTGGCGCGCGAGGAGGGTCTGTTCGCCGGCATCTCGGCCGCCGGGGCGCTGTGGGCGGCGCTGGAGGTGGCCAAGACGGTCGAGAACGCGACCATCGTGTTCATCGTCTGCGACCGTGGCGACCGCTACCTGTCGACCGGGGTCTTCCCGGCCTGAGCCCCGCCGATGTCGCATGCGTTTCGCTTCTGCCCGAGCTGTGCCGCCGCGCTCGAATGGATCGTTGCGGCCGAGGATGGCGGCGATAAGTCCCGGCTGCGCTGTCCCCAGTGCGCCTGGACGCACTGGAACAACCCGACGCCGGTGCTGGCCGCGGTGCTGGAATGCGAGGATCGCGACGGACGTCTGCTGCTGGCGCGCAACGCGGCCTGGGCGGGCAGGAACTTCGGCCTGATCACCGGCTTCATGGAGGCCGGCGAGACCCCTCAGGAGGGCATCGCGCGTGAAGTGCTGGAAGAGACCGCGTTGCAGGCGAGCCAGATCGCGCTGATCGGTGTCTATGATTTTCAGCGCATGAACCAGCTCATCGTGGCCTACCACGTCAAGGCGCGCGGCGAGATCGTGCTGTCGCCGGAGCTGGTGGAGTACCGACTGTTCGAGCCGGCGGAGGTGAAGTGCTGGACCGCCGGCACCGGGTTCGCGCTGGCCGACTGGCAGCGCGCCCGCGGCATCGAGCCGCAGTGGATCGAATGGGGCCGGGCGTCGGCCTAGAATCGTCGCAACAGGGGATATCGATGGAAGTGAACAAGGAACTCGACACCCGCGGTCTGAACTGCCCGCTGCCGATCCTGAAGGCGAAGAAGGCACTGGCCGACATGAGCAGCGGCCAGACGCTGAAGGTGGTCGCCACCGACCCCGGCTCGGTGCGCGATTTCCAGGCCTTCGCCCGTCAGACCGGCAACGAACTGGTCGACCAGCAGACCGAGGGCCAGGAGTTCATCCACTGGTTGCGGCGGCGCTGAGCCAGCCCGCGCAAGAAAGCCGCCCTTGGGCGGCTTTTTCATGGGGCGGGGCTGCGCTCCGAGTCAGAGCGCCAGCGTCTTCAGGTATTCGCGCACGCTGGCACCGATCTGCGGGTGGGCCATGCCGAGCTCGATGTTGGCCTGCAGGAAGCCTTCCTTGCTGCCGCAGTCGTAGCGCTTGCCCTCGTAGGTGTAGGCGAACACCTTCTGGCGGCGCAACAGGCCGGCAATGCCGTCGGTCAGCTGGATCTCGCCCCCCACGCCGCGCGGCTGGTTGCGAATCTCGGTGAAGACGTCGGGCATCAGGATGTAGCGCCCGGCCACACCCAGCCGCGACGGGGCATCGGCCGGGGCCGGCTTCTCGACGATGCGCGAAACATCCATCATGCGGTCGTTGACCGGCGTGCCGGCCACGATGCCGTAGCGGCGGGTCTGGTCTTCCGGTACTTCCTGGACCGCGAGGATCGAGGCGCGCCATTCGTCGAACTGCTCGACCATCTGGGTCAGGATGGGCTTGTCGCCGACCATCAGGTCGTCGGCCAGCAGCACGGCGAACGGCTCGTTGCGCACCAGCCGCTCGGCACACAGCACCGCGTGACCCAGGCCCAGCATCTTGGACTGGCGCACGTAGACGCACTCCATGTCGTCGGGCTTGACTTGGCGCACCAGCTCCAGCAACTCGGCCTTGCCGGCGGCCTCGAGCTCCACCTCGAGTTCGTAGGCCATGTCGAAGTGGTCCTCGATCGGGCGCTTGCTGCGTCCGGTCACAAAAATCATCTCGCGGATGCCGGCGGCGTAAGCCTCCTCGACGGCATACTGGATCAAGGGCTTGTCAACGACCGGCAGCATTTCCTTGGGCTGTGCCTTGGTGGCCGGCAGAAAGCGGGTGCCGAGACCCGCCACGGGGAAGATCGCCTTGTTGATGAGCATGTACTTACAATCATGAGAGAAGTTCGATTCATTCTGTCATGCAGCTTCCGTCACGCGCTCCCCTGCTCAAGTGGGCTTGTGAACTTATGTCACGGTCTGGCTTGAGTCATCATCGGCCGCCATGGATCTGCTGATCGTCGAACCGATAGAAAGCGAAGTGCTGAGCTGGTTGCAGGCTCGGCACCGGGTGCGCTACGCGCCCGAACTGGCGCGCGACGCACGCGCCTTCCGCCAGACCCTGTTCAATGTGCGGGCCGCGGTGCTGCCGCCACAGTTGCGGATCGACTCCGAGGCGCTGTCGTTCGCCCCGCTGCTGCGGGCCGTGGCGCGCATCGAGCCGGGGCTGGAGAACATCGACGTCGATGCCTGCTCGCGTGCGGGCGTGGAACTGGTGCGCGGCGCCGCCGCCACGGCCCCGGCCGAGGCCGAGTTCATGATCGGTGCGCTGATCACCCTGCTGCGCCCGGGCGCCGGTGGTGGCCGGGTCACGACCGGCCGCGAACTGGCCTCGGTGACGGTCGGCCTGGTCGGGCTGGCGCCGGCGGCGCGCTCGCTGTCGGCCATGCTCAGCGGCTTCGGCACGCGGCTGGTCGGCTACGACCCGACCTTGCATGCGAGCGACATCCTCTGGGGCCGCTGGCGCATCGAGGCGATGGGGCTGCGCGAGCTGCTCGAGACCGCCGACGCCGTCTGCGTGCAGTTGCCCTACTACAGCCGCTATCAGGGGTTGTTCGGCGAGCGCTACCTGCCGCAGTGCAAGCCGGGGCAGGTGCTGGTCAGCACCTCGCATTCGGCCCTGTTCGACGAGGCGTCGCTGGCGATGGCGCTGCGCAGCGGCCGCATCGCGAGCGCCTGGCTCGATAGCGTGGAGCCCGGGCTGCTCGATCCGGGCCGGCCGCTGAACGGTGCGCCCAACCTGCACACGACCTCGCGTCTGGCCGGTTACACGCAGGAGTCCCGTGTCCGCAGCGTCTGGGCGGTCGCTCAGCGGCTCGACGAGATTCTCAGCCAGACCCCGCCGCTGGCGCGCGAACTCCGCGTGGCGGTGTCGCCGCCGCACGGCCCGGTGTCGGGCCCGGCGCCGCTGAGTGCGCAGCCTGACGATCTGCCGGTGGACGGCGCTGTCGTCGTCGACGATGACGACGACCTCGATCCGCCGCCACCTCCACCGTCGGCCAAGGCCGACGAAGCTCAGCTCAGCCCAAGCGCGAGCGCTGAGCCCGCAAGCGATCCAGCGTCGCGCTGAAATCGGCGAGGCGCTGGCGCTCCTGCGCCACCACGGTCGCTGGCGCGCGGGCCACGAAGCTCTCGTTGCCCAGCTTGGCTTCGGCCTTGACGATCTCGCCTTCGATCCGGACGATTTCCTTCGACAGCCGCTCGCGCTCGGCCTCGGCATCGACCTCCACGTGCAGCGCCAGCCGTGTCGTGCCGTGCACCGACACCGGCGCGGCCGCGGTGGCCTGCACGAACTCGGCTTCGCCGTCGATGACGCGCACCTCGCCGAGCTTGGCCAGCGCCTTCAGCAGCGGCGTGGCCTGGGCGATGAAGGCGGCATCGCCGAAGCTCAGCAGCGGCACGCGCTCGGCCGGCGACAGGTTCATTTCGGAGCGCAGGTTGCGGCAGGCGCCCACCAGGGCCTTCAGCTTCGCCACCCAGGCGTCGGCCTGGGCGTCGATGCGTTCCAGCTGCGGCTGCGGGTAGCGCGCGGTCGCCAGCGACGCGTCGCTGCCGGCCACCTTGCGCTGCGCGACCGGCGCGACCGCCTGCCACAGCTCCTCGGTGATGAAGGGCGTCAGCGGATGCAGCAGGCGCAGCACGGTTTCCAGCACGCGGATCAGCGTGCGGCGCGTCGCGCGCTTCGCGGCATCGTCGCCGACCGCGATCTGCACCTTCGCGATCTCCAGGTACCAGTCGCAGTACTCGTCCCACACGAAGCTGTACACGGCGTTGGCCACGTTGTCGAGGCGGAACTCGGCGAAGGCCTTCTCCACCGTCGCCTCGACGCGCTGCAGCTCGCTGGTGATCCATCGGTCGGCGTTCGAGAAGTCGAGGTAGCCGCCCGGCACGCACTGCTCGGCCGTGTGGTCGGCGAAGCCGCAGTCCTGGCCCTCGCAGTTCATCAGCACGAAGCGCGTCGCGTTCCAGAGCTTGTTGCAGAAGTTGCGGTAGCCCTCGCAGCGTTTGGTGTCGAAGTTGATGTTGCGGCCCAGGCTGGCGTAGCTGGCCATCGTGAAGCGCAGCGCGTCGGCGCCGTAGGCCGGCATGCCCTCGGGGAACTCCTTCTTCACGCGCGCGGCGACCTTGGGCGCGGTCTCGGGCTTGCGCAGCCCGGTGGTGCTCTTCTGCACCAGCGTGTCGAGGTCCACGCCCTGGATCAGGTCCACCGGATCGAGCACGTTCCCTTCGGACTTGCTCATCTTCTTGCCTTCGCTGTCGCGCACCATGCCGTGGATGTAGACGGTGCGGAACGGCACGGTGCCGGCGAAGTGGGTCGTCATCATGATCATCCGGGCGACCCAGAAGAAGATGATCTCGTAGCCGGTGACCAGCACGCTCGAGGGCAGGAAGAGCTCGAGCTCCTTCGTCTTCGCGGGCCAGCCGAGCGAGGAGAACGGCACCAGCGCCGACGAGTACCAGGTGTCGAGCACGTCCTCGTCGCGCGCGAGCGTGCCGTCGTAGCCGGCCGCGCGTGCCTTGGCGCGTGCCTCGTCCTCGCTGCGCGCGACGAACAGCTCGCCGCCGCTGCCGTACCAGGCCGGGATCTGGTGGCCCCACCAGAGCTGGCGCGAGATGCACCAGTCCTGGATGTTCTTCATCCACTGGTCGTAGGTGTTGACCCAGTTCTCCGGCACGAACTTCACCTCGCCGGAAGCGACCGCGTCGATCGCCTTCTGCGCGATGCTCCGGCCGTCCGGGCCCGCCTTGCTGACCGCGACGAACCACTGGTCGGTCAGCATCGGCTCGACCACCTGGCCGGTGCGCGCGCAGCGCGGCACCATCAGCTTGTGCTTCTTGACCTCGACCAGGAAGCCCTGGGCCTCGAGGTCGGCGACCACCTTCTTGCGCGCGACGAAGCGGTCCAGCCCGCGGTAGGACGCGGGCGCCTGGTCGTTGACCTGGGCGTCCAGCGTCAGGATGCCGATCACCGGCAGCCCGTGGCGCTGGCCGACCGCGTAGTCGTTGAAGTCGTGGGCCGGCGTGACCTTCACGACGCCGGTGCCGAAGGCGCGGTCGACGTAGTCGTCCGCGATCACCGGGATCGTGCGGTCGCACAGCGGCAGCGTGACCTGCTTGCCGATCAGCGCCTGGTAGCGCTCGTCCTCCGGGTGCACCATCACCGCGGTGTCGCCGAGCATGGTCTCCGGGCGCGTCGTGGCCACGACCAGCGCGCCGCTGCCGTCGGCCAGCGGGTAGCGGATGTGCCACAGGTGGCCGTCCTCCTCCTCGCTCTCGACCTCCAGGTCGGAGACGGCCGACTTCAGCACCGGGTCCCAGTTCACCAGCCGCTTGCCGCGGTAGATCAGGCCCTGCTCGTAGAGCTGCACGAAGGTGTCGGTGACGACGGTCGAGAGCTTCTCGTCCATCGTGAAGTACTCATGCCGCCAGTCGACGCTGGCGCCGAGGCGGCGCATCTGCCGCGTGATGGTCGAGCCGGAGTGCTCCTTCCAGTCCCAGATGCGCGCGACGAAGTTCTTGCGGCCCAGGTCGTGGCGGTTCTGGCCCTGCTGCTCGAGCTGGCGCTCGACGACGATCTGGGTCGCGATGCCCGCGTGGTCGGTCCCCGGCACCCACAGCGTGTTGTCGCCGCGCATGCGGTGGTAGCGGGTCAGCGCGTCCATGATGGTCTGGTTGAACGCGTGGCCCATGTGCAGCACGCCGGTCACGTTGGGCGGCGGCAACTGGATGGCGAACGAGGGCTTGCCGGCGTCGAGCGTCGGCGCGAACAGGCCGCGCTGCTCCCACACGGGGGCCCACTTGGCCTCGATCGGGTCGGGTTCGAAGGATTTCGCGAGTTCGGTCATGGCAGGCCTGAAAGGAAAACGGCGCCCATGGGGCGCCGTTTCCGCTGGGTCGAAGCCCCGATTCTACGAGGCGGGCCGCACCCGCCCCGTCCGGGGCCGGCCTCACTTCGGCAGGCGGCCGATCTCCAGCAGTTCGGGGTGCGCCTCGCGCAGCTTGCCGGTCACGGCATCGACCTCGACACGCACGTCCTCGCCGTTGTCCTGCTCGATGTCGAACTCGTAGACCGGGGTGCCATCGGCCTCGACCTCGTACTCGACGCGCTCGACCTTGCCCGGGTGCTTGGCGAGTGCGGTCTTGGTCGCGTCGGGCTCGCTGACCTTGACCTTCTCCTTGAAGCCGGGCTCGTCGGCCGACTTGAAGCGCTGCTCGCTCTCGACGATCTTGCCCGTGGCGCCGCTGCACTCCACGTCCCACAGCTTGCCGTCCTTGCCGTCGACCTCGATCTCCCAGACCGGCTTGCCGTCCTCCGGCTTCAGCACCACCTGCAGCACGGTGCCGGGGTGCTTGGCCAGCACCTTCGGAATGCATTGCTCGATGCCGACGCTGACCTTGGGGATCTTGGGCGCCGCTACCGCTGCGGCGCTCCAGAGCGTGAGAACGGAGGCGGCGATGGCGACGGGAAGAGCGCCTCGCAGTGCTTGGGGACAGCTTGTTCGGTACGGAGTCATGGTGGAACCTTCTGATGCAGGAAAGGGATGGGGCTGGAAAGCGAGACGGAGCATCGAGACCAAGCAGCGGATCGCGCTGCGTGCAACAGGATTTTCTCCCGACCTTCGCGTTTGAACGCCTGTTCGATCCCAAGCGGCACGTCGCTGCGCAACACTCCGGGCGTTGCTTGAACGTCCCGCCAAGCCTTCCTTCTCCCGATGTCCGACTGGCTCGACCCCCTGCTGACGCGTACCGACGACCCGGTCAGTGGCGGCGCCCCTGCGGGCCGGGACAAGCGCACGTTGATCGTCGAGGCCGCGCTCGACGTGCTGCTGAACGATGGCATCGGGAAGCTGTCGATGCGACGCGTGGCCCGGGAAGCCGGTGTGGCGCTCGGGTTGGCGCACTACTATTTCGCGTCCAAGGGCGAACTGATCGCGGCCTTGGTCAGCGCCAGCGCGCGCCGCCTGCACGCGGAAGACCCGCCGGAGACCGGCGACGGTGCAGGGCCGGGCACCTGGCTCGGACGAGCGGGGGGCCTCGTCACCGCGGATCGGGTCCGTCTTTCCGCCGACATCGACAGCGCTGCCTTGCGTGACCCGGTGGTGGCGGAGGCTGCCGCGCAGCGTCACCGCGACGCAGAATCCGAGATGGTGCGGCAACTGGCCGCGGTCACCGCCACGGCGGCAGTCGAACTCGGTGATCTGCCGTCGCTGAGCGCGGTACTGGCGGCGGCGCTCGACGGTCTGGCGGTGCGTGCCCTGATCGATCCGTCCTTCGATCTGCCGGCAGCGCATGCCGCCTTGCAGCACCTGCTGCAGGCCCGTCTGGCATCGCAGGGAGGTGCTGCACCGAGATGGCGGACGACCGCGACCTCCTAGCGCAGCGTGCGCCGATTCAACGGGCCGTGCACGCCTCCAGCGCCATGCCACGCAGCCGCGCCTCGCGATCCACCCACCATGCCATGCCCTGCAGGCGTTCCGGCTTGGCGCCATCGGGGATGCGGAGCGCTCGCCACTGCGTCGAGCGCCGGCCATCTGCGTCCAGCACCAGCGGACCGGCCACGCTGCGCACCAGACGCCGTTGGACCGGGCTGCCGTCGCTGCCGGCCGGGATGTGCTCGACCAGGGCCAGGTAGACCTCGGCGCCCTCGGGGAGCTTGCCACTGGCCTGCAATTGCAGGCCCAGGTAGCCGTTCCAGGCGGGGCCGCCGCCCACCGTCAATCGCACCGCCGGTCGCCGAGCGAGCGGCCAGCGAAACTCCTGCGTGCCGTCGACCGATGCAGCCGCCGCCAGCGCCTGGCGGCGCGCTGCGGCCTCGGGCAGGGCGCCCGCGGCCAGCGGTGCATCGGCCCCGGCGGCGCTCGGTTCGATCCAGTCCAGCACCCAGGTCGAGCGCGGCAGCGACCGGGCCGCGGCGCCGGTCCAGCAGGCTTCGCAGTCGGACGACATCAGGCGCTCGATCACCTCGCGCGGCGCGCTGCAGGGCGCCGCCGCCGCGGGGGCGAGGCCGGTGAGCAGTGCGGCGCCGGCGGCGCCCAGGAGGGCGTTGCGCAAGGCTCAGGCGCGCCGTCGCGCGCGCGCGGCGTCGAGGAACTCGCGCAGGATCGGCCGGCCGTCGAGCTGGTCGGGATGGAGTTGGCGCTGCGCCATGAATTCCGGATGCCACTGCATGCCGAACACATAGCTCGAGCCGCGCCAGCGCACCGCCTCGATCAGGCCGTCGGGCACCGCCACCGCCTCGATGTTCAGTTCGCGGCCGAGGTCCTTGATCGCCTGGTGGTGGATGGAGTTGATCTCGGCCCGGTGCGTGCCCGGATAGAGCCCGGCCAGCCGGCTGCCCTGCACCAGGCTGACCTCGTGGAACTGGTTGTCGTAGCGGGCGTCGTCGACGTGGGCGATGGCCGTGGGCACCTGCGTCGAGATGTCCTGGTAGAGCGTGCCGCCGAAGGCGACGTTGATCAGCTGGCAGCCGCGGCAGATGCCGATCACCGGCTTGCCGGCGGCGACGAAGGCATTGAACAGCTCGATCTCGTAGCGGTCGCGTACCCGGTCGCCGGCCCAGGCGGGCGCCAGCGGGGTCTCGCCATAGCTTTCGGGGGCCACGTCGGCACCCCCCTGCAGCACCAGGCCGTCGAGTCGCTGCGCGTAGTCGGCCAGGCTCACCTCGCTGGGCTGCAGCAACCCCTCGCGCTCGACGGGCGGGATCATCAGCGCCAGCGCGTCGGGCTGCAACACCCAGTGCGCCACCGATTGCTCCAGGTAGTGCAGGGTCCGGGTGAAGATGCCGCCGATGTCGGCCACCGGCGTGATCGGGTGATAGATGCGCGCGGAGATGCCGATGAGCAGCGCGTCGGACATGGCAGGAAGAGTGGGGAGGACGACGGGGACGAGGATACCCTTGGAGCCGAGCGCTGCTCCATAGAATCCCTGGATGGATGTGTCAGTTGAAAACGATCGTGCGTTCCCGGGCGAAGCCGCTGGCCTGCTGCGCCACCTGAACCCCGAGCAGCTCGCCGCGGTCACGCTGCCGGCGGGCAATGCACTGATCCTCGCGGGTGCCGGGTCCGGCAAGACGCGGGTGCTGACGACGCGCATCGCCTGGCTGGTGCAGACCGGCCAGGTCTCCCCGGCCGGCGTGATGGCGGTGACCTTCACCAACAAGGCCGCGAAGGAGATGCTCACGCGACTCTCCACGCTGCTGCCGGTGAACCCGCGCGGCATGTGGATCGGTACCTTCCACGGCTTGTGCAACCGCTTCCTGCGCGCGCACTGGAAGCTGGCAGGCCTGCCGCAGGGCTTCCAGATCCTCGACGCGCAGGACAGCGTCTCGGCGGTCAAGCGCATCGTCAAGGCGATGAAGCTCGACGAGGAGCGCTATATCCCCAAGCAGTGCGCGTGGTTCATCGCCGGCGCCAAGGAAGACGGACTGCGCCCGCAGCACATCGAGGTGCGCGACGAGCTCACCCGCACGCAGCAGGCCATCTACCAGGCCTACGAAGACCAGTGTCAGCGCGAGGGCGTGGTCGACTTCGCCGAGCTGATGCTGCGCACCTACGAGCTGATGCGCGACCACGCCGAGCTGCGCCAGCACTACCAGCGGCGCTTCCGCCACATCCTGGTCGACGAGTTCCAGGACACCAACCGCCTGCAGTACGCGTGGCTGAAGATGTTCGCCGGCACCGACAACAACGTGCTCGCCGTCGGCGACGACGACCAGAGCATCTATGCCTTCCGCGGCGCGCGTGTCGGCAACATGGCCGACTTCGAGCGCGAGTTCCACGTTCAGCAGGTCGTGAAGCTCGAGCGCAACTACCGCAGCTTCGGCAACATCCTCGACAGCGCCAACGCGCTGATCGCGCACAACTCGCGCCGTCTGGGCAAGAACCTGCGCACGGAGGCCGGTCCCGGCGAGCCGGTGCGCGTGTTCGAGGCCACCAGCGATTTCGCCGAGGCGCAGTGGTTCCTCGACGAGGCGCGCCAGCTGCAGCGCGACGGATCGCCGCGCAGTGAGATCGCAGTGCTCTACCGCAGCAATGCGCAGAGCCGGGTGATCGAGAGCGCGCTGTTCAACGCCGGTGTGCCCTACCGCGTCTATGGCGGCCTGCGCTTCTTCGAGCGTGCCGAAATCAAGCACGCGTTGGCCTACCTGCGGCTGATCGAAAATCCGAACGACGACACCAGCTTCCTGCGCGTCGTCAACTTCCCCACGCGCGGCATCGGCGCCCGCACGATGGAGCTGCTGCAGGACGCCGCGCGCAGCAGTGGCCGCAGCCTCTGGCAGAGCGTGGGGGCGATCGCCGGCAAGGGTGGATCGAACCTCGGCGCCTTCACCGTGCTGGTCGATGCGATGCGCGAAGCGACGCGCGGCCTCACGTTGCGCGAGATCATCGAGCACGTGGTGCAGGCCTCCGGGTTGGCCGACTTCTACCGCAACGAGAAGGAAGGCGCCGAGCGGCTGGAGAACCTGGACGAGTTGGTCAACGCCGCCGAGGCCTTCGTCACGCAGGAAGGCTTCGGCAAGGACGCCGTGGCGCTGCCGGTCGACGAACAGGCCGGCCGCATCGCCGAGGGTCTGCCGGCCGCAGTGGCCCTGGTCGACACCCAGCCCGATGTCGAGACCGGCGAGATCATGAGCCCGCTCGCGGCCTTTCTCACCCACGCCGCGCTCGAGGCCGGCGACAACCAGGCGCAGGCCGGCCAGGACGCCGTGCAGCTGATGACGGTGCACGCCGCCAAGGGCCTGGAGTTCGACCAGGTCTTCATCACCGGCCTGGAGGAAGGCCTGTTCCCGCACGAGAACGCGGCGGCCGACCTCGACGGTCTGGAAGAGGAGCGCCGGCTGATGTATGTGGCCATCACGCGCGCGCGCAAGCGGCTCTACCTGAGCTTCAGCCAGACCCGCATGCTGCACGGCCAGACCCGGTACAACCTCAAGAGCCGCTTCTTCGATGAACTGCCCGAGGCCGCGCTGAAGTGGCTGACGCCGAAGCTGCAGGGCTTCGGCTCGGGCTACGCCCGCGACTACCAGGCCGCGTGGCAGCGCGGCTCGGGGCTGGGCTCGATGGTGGGCGCGGGACGTGTCGTGCCTGCTTCGGCGCCGGCCGCCTTCGAAGCCCAGGCGCGCAGCACGCCGAACGGGCTGCGGTCCGGCCAGGGCGTGTTCCACACCAAGTTCGGCGAGGGCGTGATCGTGACGCTCGAGGGCCTTGGGGCCGATGCGCGGGCCCAGGTCAACTTCGGCCGCCATGGGATGAAGTGGCTGGCGCTGAGCGTCGCGAAGCTGACGCCGGTCGATTGAACCGCGCGGCGTCCGCGCAACACCGCGCGCCGTCCGGCGCTCCGTCATGGTGCGTTGTGATCCCCGCTGAGACAGCAGGGCACAATTTGTAAGCAAATGCTGCGCTGCTCACAAAGGTTTGTCCTTGCTTGTTCGCTGGAGGGGTGATCCGAACACTGCCGCCACCACTCGTCGTTGGCAGTCAGGGGTGGTGCGCCGGCCGTCGGCGGGCGCTTCTTCTCTCCATACCGATACCTAGACTTGAGGAGACTCACCATGCCCTTGCTCATTGCCCTGGCGATTTCGATCGGCGTTCTGGCCGTGGTCGCGACCTTCCTGTTCCTCGGCCCGCTGGCGGCCTTCGGTGTCCAGATCTGGCAGGCTTTCGTGGCCTGGGCCTGCTACTTCCACTGCGGCGGCAAACCCGCTTCGGCGCGGACCACCATCGTCTGCATGTCCTTCGGCATCGTCGTCGGGGCGCTCTCGGTCCTGCTGGCCGGGCAACTGGGCTCGCTCGGGTCGCTGGCGGCTCCGGTGGCGGTGGGCATCGGGGCGGCGGTGATCGTGCTGGCGGCCCACGTCGGCCTGCTTGCCACGATCCCGGCCTGCGTCTACGGCTTCGCCTGCGTGGCCGGGCTCATCCTGCTGAAGGGTGTGGCGCCGATCGACGCGATCGTGCCGTCCATCGTGTCGGTCGCGATCGGCGCCGGCTTCGGCTGGGCCTCCGAGGCGCTGGCCGGCATGCTGACCAAGAAGGCCGCCCCAGCCGCGGCCTGACCCCCGACGGCGCAGAGCGCCCCGGCCGTCGGCGACGGCCGGGGCGCTCTCGCGCTGCCGTTCTCGTGACAGACGCGACACCGATCTGTCACCGCGATTTCATGTCCCGTGCCTAACGTCTGCGGCTTCTCGGTGGGTCCGTCCCGGCCCACCCCGTCCCCCAGCAGTCGCAAGGAACGCAGACATGAATCAGCGAGTCAATCATCCCCTGCTCGGCATCGATGGCGATGACGAGAACAGCAACACCAGCGGCAACGCCGATTTCATGGCCGTGCTCGACGCGCGGCTGAGCCGGCGCTCGGTGCTGCGCGGCGGGGTCGGCACGGCCGCGGCGGTGGTGCTGGGCGGGTTGAGCGTCAGCGCCTGCGGTGGTGGGGACGACGACGCGCCGGTCGCGAACCCGCCGGTCGACAAGCTCAGTTTCACCGCCGTGGCGAAGAGCACCGCCGACGCCGTGAGCGTGCCGGCCGGCTACACCGCCGCGGTGATCTACGCACTCGGCGATCCGCTGACGGCGGGCACGCCAGCCTTTGCCAACGACGGCAGCGACACCGATTTCGACCAGCGCGCCGGCGACCACCATGACGGCATGGAGTACTTCGGGCTCAACACCGCCGGCACCGCGCGCGATGCGAACGGCTCCGAGCGCGGCCTGCTGGCAATGAACCACGAGGCGCTGAGCGACAACTACCTGCATGTGAACGGTAGCTCGGCGCGGCCGCGCCCCGCGTCGGAATCCGACAAGGAGATCCCGGCCCACGGCGTGTCGGTGGTCGAAGTCCGCAAGACCGGCAGCACCTGGGCCTACGTCCAGGACTCGGCCTACAACCGCCGCGTCACGCCGCTCACGCCGTTGGAGCTGTCGGGCGCGGTGCGCGGCAACGCGCTCGTGAAGACGCTGTATTCGACCGCCGGCACCGGCGCACGCGGCACCATCAACAACTGCGGCACCGGCTACACGCCCTGGGGCACGCTGCTGACCGGCGAAGAGAACTTCGAGGGCTACTTCACCCGCTCGGCCGGCGACGACGCGGCCCGCGGCGACAAGAGCGTCACCGCGCTCAACCGCTACAAGCGCAAGCAGGGTGCGGCCAGCCGCCACGGCTGGGAAACCAGCGGTGCGGACGACAAGTACCAGCGCTGGGACATCAGCAAGATCGGCGCCTCGGCCGACGGCAGCGACGACTACCGCAACGAGCTCAACACCTTCGGCTACATCGTCGAGATCGATCCCTACGACAAGGCGGCGATCATCAAGAAACGCACGACCCTGGGCCGGTTCGCGCACGAGAGCGCGGCCTTCGGCAAGGCGGTGGCCGGCAAGCCGCTGGCCGTCTACATGGGCGACGACTCGCGGGGAGAGTACATCTACAAGTTCGTATCGGCCACGAACTGGGATGCCGCCGACGCAGAGCCCTCGAACCGCATCGCCGCGGGCGACAAGTATCTCGACAGCGGCAAGCTCTATGTGGCGAAGTTCAACGACGACGGCAGCGGCGACTGGATCGAGCTGAGCTTCGACAACCTCGACGTGAAGAACTACGCCGGCTACGCCTTCGCCGACGCAGGCGACGTGGCAATCCACTCGCGCCTGGCCGGCGACGCCGTCGGCGCGACCGCGATGGACCGCCCCGAGTGGTGCGCTGTGCATCCGACGACCGGCGAGATCTACTACACGCTCACCAACAACAGCGTGCGCAAGCTCGAACCGGCGGCACCGGCGGTCGGGGCGTCGCCCGACTCGATCCAGCGCGCGCTCGACGCGGCCAACCCGCGCAGCTACAAGGACTCCTACGGCGGCGCGCCGGAAGGCTCGGCCGGCAACATCAACGGCCACATCATCCGCATGAAGGAAGAGGGCGGCGAACCCGCGGCGACCGGCTTCACCTGGGATGTCTACCTGTTCGGTGCGCAGTCCGACGCCGACACGTCCAAGATCAACCTGTCCTCGCTCACCGCGGACCAGGACTTCTCCAGCCCCGACGGCCTGTGGTTCAGTCGCTCGACCGGGCTGTGCTGGATCCAGACCGACGACGGCGCCTACACCGACGTGAGCAACTGCATGATGCTGCTCGGCGTGCCGGGCACGGTGGGCGACGGCGTGAAGACCACGCTCAGCTACACCCTGGCCGATACCTCCACGCTGAACGTCGACACCTATGTCGGCAAGAAGCCGACCGCCGACACGCTCAAGCGCTTCCTGGTCGGCCCGAAGGACTGCGAGCTGACCGGCTGCACCGAGACACCCGACGGCAAGACCGTGTTCGCCAACATCCAGCACCCGGGCGAGACGATCTCCGCCGCGACCATCGGCAACCCGGCGGGCTATGTGAGCCACTGGCCCGGCAACGCCGGCTACCAGGCGACCGTGGGCAATACCACCTCACGGCCGCGCTCGGCCACGTTGGCGATCACCAAGGACGATGGAGGCCGCGTCGGGGCCTGAGGCCCCGGGCGGCGCCCCTCCGGCGGAGGCCGGGCGGGCTTTCGAGGCCGGCGCCTGCGCCGGCCTTTTTCATGCCGTCTTCGCTTCGTCTTCGCTGTTGTCGGGGCCGCCGCTGAGGTCGAAGGCGTCGACGAAGCTGAAGTACAGCGAGGCATAGAAGACGGTCGACACCAGCATCGTGAGCGGCAGCACCGCCAGCCCCATCACCTGCTGCAGCCCCAGCAGCGCGGTGACGACCTGCAGCAGCGTCACGAACAGCATCGTCAGGCCGAACCAGGCGATCCCGTAGACAGCGAAGGCGCCGCGGCTGCGCCAGCACGCCACGATGCTGGCGAACAGCGCCTTGTTGACCGGCATGCGGCCCCAGCACACCAGGGCCGGCGCATGCCAGAAGGCGAGCGACAGCAGTGCCATCAGGCCCAGTCGCAGCAGCACGCTCCACGGCAGCAGCGGGTCCTCGAGCGCGGCAGCGGCGGTGGTCTCTTCGGTGGCGATGGCCTCGATGGCCGCTGCGAAACGGCCGCCGTCCAGCACATGCGACAGCAGCACGACGGCGATCGCCGCCGCCGCGTAGGCGGCGCCGAGCTGCAGCAGCCGGTTGCGGTTCAGCGGATCGCGCAGTGGCAGCAGCGCCAGCCGCGGCGTGGCGACGCGGCCGGCCAGCACCTCGCGGGTGGCGAGCAGGAAGGCGACGGTGGCCACCGGCATCAGCGACAGGGCCAGCACCGGCCCGACGGCCGGCAATTGCAGCAGCACGAACACGACCAATCCGAACAGCGCGAAGAGCGCAGCGAACGCCAGCGGCTGGCGGAAGAACACGGTGAAGCCGGCGCGCACCCACAGCAGGCCCTGACGGGCGCGAACAGTCTTGAGTTTCATCGGTCGGGAGGCTCAGCGGCCCGCGGGATGCCAGGGCGTCGCGATGCGCTCGCGCAGCACGCGCTCGAAGTGGGTGGGGTCGTGAGGGACCAGCATGCTGGCCTCGCGCGGAAGGTGCACGTCCCACAGCCGCGAGATCCAGAAGCGCAGCGCCGCGGCGCGCAGCAGCGCAGGCAGCAGGCGCAGTTCGTCGCCGGTGAGTGGGCGCACCTCGGCGTAGGCCGTCACGAAGGCCGTGGCCCGGTCTTCCAGCAGCCGGCCGCTGGCGAGGTCGATGCACCAGTCGTTCAGGCAGACGGCGATGTCGAACGCGAGCCGATCGACGCCGGCGAAGTAGAAGTCGAAGAAGCCGGTGAGCTGGGAGCGGCCCTCGGCGTCCTCGTCGAACATCACGTTGTCGCGGAACAGGTCGGCATGGATCGGTCCGCGCGGCAGGGCGGCGTCGGAGGCCGACGCGCTGACGCTGTGCTGGAACGCCAGCTCGTCCTCCAGCAGCGCGCGCTGTGCGGGAGCGAGGAAGGGCAGGATCTGCGGCACCGTCTCGTCCCACCACGCCAGGCCTCGCAGGTTGGGCTGGTGGTGCGGGTAGTCGCGGCCGGCCTCGTGCATGCGGGCCAGCATGGCACCGACCTGTTGGCAATGCGCCGCGCTGGGGGCCAGCACGTGGCCGCCGCGCAGGCGCTCGACGATGGCGGCCGGCTTGCCGTACAGCGCATGGAGGATTTCGCCGTCGGCATCGGATTGCGGCATCGGCACCAGGATGCCGCGCCCGGCCAGGTGCTTCATCAGGTGCAGGTAGAACGGCAGCTGCTCGAAGCTCAGCCGTTCGAACAGCGTCAGCACGTACTCGCCGCGCTCGGCGGTGAGGAAGTAGTTGGTGTTCTCGATCCCGGCCTTGATGGGCTTGAGCGCCTTCAGCGGCCCGAGGCCGACCTTGTGCGCGAGGGCCGCGGCTTCGTCGAAGCCGACTTCGGTGAAGACCGCCATGGCGGCCTAGAAACTCAGGACGCGCCAGACGCGCCGGCCGGCGCCGCCCTTCGCCGAGCTGGGGCCTTCCGCGGAGTCGCGGCCGGCATCGATCGGCAGCACCTCGTACTCGGCCTTCACCGGGCCCTTGGGCTGCACCTTGATGCTCTGCACGGCACCGCGCACGCGCAGTTCCTCGACGCGCGCGTTGTCGTCCTCGATGACGCTGCGCTTGACCGCCGGCTCGCCGCGGGTGGTGGGTTGGGTCTCCTGCACCACGCGGGCGGCTGGTGCCGACGCGGCTGCGGCCGCCTGGGCCAGGGCGAGCCCCGGGACCGCGCCGCAGGCGCAGCACAGCAGGGCGAGAGTCAGGGGGCGCTGCAGCAGCATGACGGGATTGTAGGACGCGGCCTGCGGCTTTCGGGGGGCGGGTCATGCGCCCCGGGGCAGCGGCCACAATCAGTGCCATGAGCGCTCACGACGATTCCTGCCTGTTACTGGTGGACGGTTCCAGCTACCTCTACCGCGCCTACCACGCGCTGCCCGACCTGCGCAATCCGGCCGGCGAGCCGACCGGCGCGGTGCGCGGCATGGTGGCGATGCTGAAGAAGCTGCGCGAGGAGTTCCCGTCGGCCCACGCGGCCTGCGTGTTCGATGCCAAGGGCAAGACCTTCCGCGACGACTGGTACCCGGAGTACAAGGCCAACCGGGCCTCGATGCCGGAGGACCTGGCGAAGCAGATCGCGCCGATCCACCAGGTGGTGAGGCTGCTGGGCTGGCCGGTGCTCGAGATCCCGGGCATCGAGGCCGACGACGTGATCGGCACGCTGGCGCGGGCGGCGGCGGCGCGCGGCCAGCGGGTCGTCGTCTCGACCGGCGACAAGGACCTGGCGCAGCTCGTCGACGCGCACGTGACGCTGATCAACACGATGAGCGGCGAGCGGCTCGACGTGGCCGGCGTGACAGAGAAGTTCGGCGTGCCGCCCTCCGCAATAGTCGACTACCTGACGCTGGTCGGCGATGCCGTCGACAACGTCCCGGGGGTCGAGAAAGTGGGCCCGAAGACCGCCGCCAAGTGGATCGCCGAGCACGGCTCGCTGGACGGCGTGATGGCCGCGGCCGACGCCATCAAGGGCGTGGCCGGCGAGAACCTGCGCAAGGCGCTGGACTGGCTGCCGCTGGGTCGCCGGCTGGTGACCGTGAAGACCGACTGCGATCTGTCGGAGGCACTGCCGGGCTGGAACGGCACGGCCGCCTGGGACACGCTGACCTGGCGCGAGACCGACCGCGCAGCCCTGCTGGCCTTCTACACGCACAACGATTTCCGCGCGTGGCGCAATGAGCTCGAGTCGGCCCGTGCCGCCGCCACGCCGGCCCCGCAAGTGGCAGCGGCGGAGGCCGGGCAGGGGCAGAGCGCGCTGTTCGCCGACCCGGCGGGCACCAGGCCGGCTGATGGTGGCGGCGCGCCGGCGGTCGACAAGCGCTACGAGACCGTGCTGACGCGCGAGGCCTTCGAGGCGTGGCGCGCGCGCATCGAGGCGGCCGACCTGGTGGCGCTGGACACCGAGACCGACTCGCTCGATGGCATGCGGGCACGCATCGTCGGCCTGAGCTTCAGCGTGCAGCCGCACGAGGCCTGCTACATCCCGCTGGCCCACACCTACCCGGGCGCGCCCGACCAGCTGCCGCTCGACGAGGTGCTGGCGGCGCTGAAGTCCTGGCTCGAGGACGGCTCGCGCGCCAAGCTCGGCCAGAACGTCAAGTACGACACCCATGTGTTCGCCAACCACGGCATCGCGGTGCGCGGCTACGTGCACGACACCCTGCTGCAGAGCTACGTGCTGGAGGCGCACAAGCCGCACAGCCTGGAGAGCCTGGCCAGCCGCCATCTCGACCGCAAGGGCCTGAGCTACGAGGACGTGGCCGGCAAGGGCGCGCAGCAGATCCCGTTCGCGCAGGTCGAGTTGACGCGCGCCACCGAGTATTCGGGCGAGGACAGCGACATGACGCTGGACGTGCACAGGGTCCTGTGGCCGCAGCTCGAGGCCGCGCCGCGCCTGCGCGAGGTCTACGAGCGCATCGAGATGCCGACCTCGGTGATCCTCGGCCGCATCGAGCGCCACGGCGTGCTGATCGACAGCGCGCTGCTTGCGCGCCAGAGCGCCGAGCTGGCGCAGCGCATGGTGGCACTGGAGCAGGAGGCACACACGCTGGCCGGGCAGCCATTCAACCTGGGCAGCCCCAAGCAGATCGGCGAGATCCTGTTCAACAAGCTGGGCATCCCGGCGAAGAAGAAGACCGCCAGCGGCGCGCCGAGCACCGACGAGGAGGTGCTGGCCGAGCTGGCGGCCGACTACCCACTGCCGGCCAAGCTGCTGGAGCACCGCTCGCTCGCCAAGCTCAAGGGCACCTACACGGACAAGCTGCCGCTGATGGTGAACGTGGCCACCGGTCGCGTGCACACCAACTACGCGCAGGCGGTCGCGGTGACCGGCCGACTGGCCAGCAACGACCCCAACCTGCAGAACATCCCGATCCGCACGCCCGAGGGCCGGCGCGTGCGCGAGGCCTTCGTCGCGCCGCCCGGCCACGTGATCCTGAGCGCCGACTACTCGCAGATCGAGCTGCGCATCATGGCCCACATCTCCGAGGATCCGGGCCTGCTGAAGGCCTTTGCCGAGGGCCTGGACGTGCACCGCGCCACCGCGAGCGAGGTCTTCAACGTGCCGGTGGCCGAGGTCAGCAGCGAGCAGCGGCGCTATGCCAAGGTCATCAATTTCGGCCTGATCTACGGCATGGGAGCCTTCGGCCTGGCGAGCAACCTCGGCATCGAGCAGAAGGCGGCGAAGGACTACATCGACCGCTACTTCGCGCGCTTCGCCGGCGTGAAGCGCTACATGGACGAGACCCGCGCGCGGGCCAAGGAACTGGGCTATGTGGAGACGCTGTTCGGTCGCCGCATCTACCTGCCCGAGATCAACGGCGGCAACGGTCCGCGCCGCACCGGCGCCGAGCGCCAGGCGATCAACGCGCCGATGCAGGGCACCGCGGCCGACCTGATCAAGCTCGCGATGATCGCGGTGCAGGCCGCGCTCGACGTGCAGCAGCGCGCCACGCGCATGGTGATGCAGGTGCACGACGAGCTGGTGTTCGAGGTGCCCGAGGCCGAACTCGACTGGGCCCGGACCGCCGTGCCGGAACTGATGGCCGGCGTGGCCGAGCTGAAGGTGCCACTGCTGGCCGAGGTGGGCGTGGGCGCGAACTGGGATCTCGCTCACTGAGCGTAAGCTCGGCGCCCAGACGCTGCTGCGGCGCCTGGAGACCTTGGATGAAAAAAAAGCGGCTTCGTATGGCTCGGGCCGCCCTGCTGGTCCTGTGGTTCGTCGTCACCGCCGGCGCGCCCCAGTGGCTGCGGGCGCAGGATCTGATCGGCGAGAAGCGCGTGCTGCTGCTCGGCGCGGGCGGCGAGCGCCTGGAGATCGGCCGTGTGCGCTTCGAGCCGGTGAGTGCCGACCGCTGGCGCTTCCGCTTCGTGCTCGCCGGCGAGGGGTTCACCGAGCGCTTCCTCGCGATGCGGCCGTTCCGTTGCGTGGCCGGTGCGCGCCAGCAGCTCTGCCACTTCCCCTATGGCAGCGAAGACACGGTATCGCGCGACGACCTGTTGCCGCTCGAATACGCGCTGATGTTCATCGCGACCAAGCCGGGCGCCCTGCACATCAGCGGGCGCGATGGTCTGTTCTACAAGCTGGCTTTCACCGAGCGCGGTCTGCGCGGCGAACTCCATGACGTGGATCTGGACCCGATCATCACGCCGCGCGAAGGCGGCACGCTGCGGCCCATCGGCTATCGTCAGCTCGATCGGGCCGACCCGAAGTCGCACTGGCTGCCCGCGCTGCTGATCGAGTGAGGGGGTGGCACGCCGCTGCGTGCATCGATCGGATGCTCAGCGCAGACCCAGCTTGAAGGCGATCATCGCGCGCAGCTTGTTCGGCGCCACCGGTTTGATCAGCAGGTGGAAGTCGTGGCGGTTCGACTCTTCCTCGTGGCCGGTCATGGTGCTGCCGGTCACCAGGATAGCCGGCAGCGGCTGACCGAAGGCGGCACGCAGGCTCGTCAGCGCCTCGATGCCGGTGCGCCCTTCGGGCAGGCGGTAGTCGACGATCGCCAGGTCGGGGGTCGTCACACCGGGGCTGCCGGCCCAGGCCTCGGCGGCCGAGACGGTGTCGAAGGATTCCACGCTGGCGCCCCAGCCCTTGAGTAGCACGACCAGCCCCTCCCGAACCGCTGGCTCGTCCTCGACGATGACGATGTGGCGATGCTCCAGCGTCAGTCCCAGCGCCGGCTTGCCGGTGCCCGGTTCGGAGAGCTGGCTGCGCTGGACCTTGCCGGGCGGCACCGTCAGCGTGAACACCGAGCCCTGGCCGGGCACGGACGCGAGGTGCAGCGGTGCCCCCATCAGGCGGGCCAGGCGCTGCACGATCGACAGCCCCAGTCCCAGCCCCTTGGGCTGGTGCAACCCGAGGGGCGCGTTCGCCTGCACCTGATAGAACTCGTCGAACACCCGCGGCTGTTCGGTCGGGGCGATGCCCACGCCGGTGTCCCACACCTGCAGCAGCACCTCATCGCCGCGCCGGCGGGCGCTGACCAGCACGCCACCGTCGACGGTGTAGCGGATGGCGTTGGACAGCAGATTGCGCACGATGCGATCGACCAGCACCGGGTCGCCGTAGACCACGTGGTGCGCGCCGCGGAAGCGCAGGCTCAGACCTTTCTCGAAGGCGGTCGGCTCGTACTGCAGCTTCAGGCGCTGGAACAGTTCGCGCAGCGCGAAATGCCGCGGCTGCGGCTCGACGCCGCCGGTGTCGATCTTGGTGATGTCGAGCAGCTCGCCGAACAGACCCTCCAGAGCGTCGACCGAGCTGTTGATGCTGTTGACGAGGTGGGTCACCTCCTCGTCGCCGCGGCTCTTGGCGCGCAGCGCCTCGGCGAACAGGCCCATCGCGTGCAGTGGCTGGCGCAGGTCATGGCTCGCTGCCGCGAAGAACTGGGTCTTGGCGCGGTTGGCGGTTTCCGCTGCGCGCTTGGCCTCGTCGGCGGCGGCCTTCTCGGTCTGCAGCTGCACGGCCAGCATCTCGGTGCGTACCTTGAGCTCGATGGCGCGGTCGAAGGTGCGGCGGTAGGCCCGACCCAGGATCGTCGTCATGAGGAACACGAGGCTCAGCACGCCGGCCAGCAGCAGGTTGTCGGTGCTGCCCAGCGTTGCGATGCGCAAGATGGTCGGCACGAAGCACAGCGAGATGAAGGCAAAGAACGCGCGGTGCTGCGAAGCCATCAGCGTGATCGAGCCGACGCAGAAGCTGTAGATGATCAGCAGCAGGGTGGTCTGGTGGAAGGCCCGCCCGTGCTCGTAGAACATCCAGGCCGCCAGGCCCCAGCAGGCGCCCGAGGCCATGGCGCCAGCGTTCCACAGGCGCTGCCAGTGCACGGCCTGCGACGACGCTGCGGCCCAGCCGGCATGCGCGTAGCGCCGCAGCGTGACGAGGCGCAGTACCCACACCAGCCCGAACAGCACGGACCAGGCGATCAGCTCGCGGGACGGCGCAACGGGCCAGTAGATCATCGTCAGCACCATCGCGCCGAGCAGGTTGCCCGACAGCGACACGCCGGTCTGGCTGTAGAGCGTGCGCACCACGTCGGGCAGCAGGTCGGCGCGGCTGACCGTCTTGCGCTCGGGCGGCAGGGGCAGGGGAGGCAGCGGAGGCAGCGGAGGCAGGGCGTTCATGGGTCGTGGTTCAGGTGTGCGGCCGGGCCCTCCGCCGTACGGCGCCGGATCAGCGGTTGCCGAGGCGCCAGGTGGAGGTGAGTCCGCCCGCCTGCTGGGTCATCTGGCTCACCGCCAGCACGGCCTGGGTGCGGGAGTTGACGCCGAGCGCCCGCAGTACCGCGGCGACATGGTCCTTGATGGTCTCCACCGACAGGTTCAGGTCGCGCGCGATCAGCTTGTTGGGCTTGCCCTGCAGCAGCAGCGCCAGCACGTCGGTCTGCCGCGGCGTCAGGCCCAGCGCGGCCAGCGTGGGGGTGGTCTGGTAGTCGCTCTTCGCGGCCTGCGAGCCGATGACCTTCATGTAGCCCGGCACGGTGTCGGGCTCGGCCACCGGCGCGGCACTGGCACCGCCCCCGTCGACGCCCATCGTCATCGGCGGCACGTAGATGCCGCCGGACATCACCAGCCGCAGGGCCTCGAACAGCGTGTCGTTGCTGGCGCGCTTGGGCACGAAGCCCATCGCACCCATGTCGATCGAGCGGATCACGTCGCTGGTGCGGTCGCTGGCCGACACCACGACTACCGGCAGGGCTGGGTAGGCGTTGCGCAGTTCGGCGAGCAGGTCGAAGCCGTTGGCATCGCCGAGTTGCAGGTCGAGCAGCACCAGGTCGAAATCGGCATCGGACTTGAGGGTGGCGCGGGCTGCGGCGGCGCTGCCGGCACCGACCACGGTGACGTCGTCGCCGAGACCCTGGATCACGGCCTTCAGGGCCGACAGGATGAGCGGGTGGTCATCGACCAGCAGGACCTTCATCGCTTGCCTCCGTGCGTTGGGTAGAGCCCGCAGGATGGTAGCGGAGGGGCGATGCCGGACACGCCCTCTTTCGGGTGAGACCGGCGACGCCTGCTGCAAGCCGCCGCGGGCCGGTGCTAGGTGAAGCAGCGGATCAGCGACTCGGCGATGCACACCGGCTTGGCTGCGCCGTCGCGTTCGATCACGGCCTCGATGCCAAGCTGGGCGCCGCCGTCGATCGCGTCCCAGCACTTCAGCGTGAAGCGCGCGCGCAGGCGGCTGCCCACCGGCACCGGTGCGGTGAAGCGCACGCGGTCGAGCCCGTAGTTGACGGCCATGCGCACGTCGGCGATCGCGTAGGCGCTTTCGAAGAACACCGGCAGCAGGCTCAGCGTCAGGAAGCCGTGCGCGATCGGTGCACCGAACGGCCCCTGGGCGGCGCGCTGCGGATCGACGTGGATCCACTGCCGGTCTTCGGTGGCGTCGGCAAAGCGGTCGATGCGGGCCTGGTCGACGATCAGCCAGTCGCTGTCGCCCAGCGGTTCGCCGACAAGGGCCCGCAGATCGGCAAGGTGTTCGTAGCGGCGCATGCGCTCAGTGGCCCTCGGCCCAGCGCGTGAGCGGCGTCCATTGCTCCAGGTCCTTCTCGACGCGGCTCGGCGCCACGTCCCACAGCGTCAGCCCGCGGGCTGCAAGATGGATGTAGTTCTGCGTGTCGCGCAGGTGACCAAGCAGCGGCACGCCCAGCGTGCCGAGGAAGCTGTCGAGCTGCCCGGCCGAGATGCTGCCGTCGCGCACGCGGTTGGCGATCACCGCCACGTCGACCCGCTCGCTCTTGCGGCGCGCCAGCAGCTCCGTGATGAAGTCGCGTGTCGCGTAGATGTCGAAGATGCTCGGCTGCAGCGGCACCAGCACGCGGTCGGCGATCCGCATCACCTCGTCGAGCTTCTTGCCGTGGAGGCCGGCGGGCGTGTCCAGCACGACGTGGCTGGTGCCCTTTGGCGGCTTGACCAGGTGGTCGGGCTGGAGCTCCCAGCCGGTGATCGCCGGCAGCGCGGCGGACCGCAGGCCCAGCCAGGTGCGCGCCGACTGCTGGCGATCGACGTCGCCCAGCATCACCGCGTGACCCTGCCGGGCCAGGTAGCCGGCAAGGTTGGTGGACAGCGTGGACTTGCCCACGCCGCCCTTGGGATTGGCCACCACGATCACGGGCATTGCTTGCTCCTGTGCAAAGGTCGGGTCGCTGGGAGAGTGCGCGGGCTATGTTAGCGGCAGCCTCGCACTCCCGCCCGAGTGCCCGGAACGATGGGGCGGGGGAAAGGGCCTCGGAGGCCTCTCGTCCGCGGCGGTGTAGGAGATCGGCTACGCCGGTGCGCGGGACTGTCTTCTAACGACCCGGCGGCGGCTCGGCGACGATGCGGTCACATCGCTCGAAAGCACGCCATGAGCCAAGCTGCACAGATCCTCGGCAAGGTCGAGTACCGCGAAGGCGACGGTCCGATGATCGTCATCCGGCCCGGTCCGATCGAGGTCGAGACGACCGAGATGGATGCCATGCTGAGCTGGTCCGACGAGGACACGCACGGCGCAGCCACGATGCCGATCGCGGACTTCCAACGCTATGTGGCGGCGGGCGCCATCCGGCTCCAGGGCTGAGGGCGCCGGCGCTGCGCCTCAGATTTCCAGGTTGTCGATCAGCCGGGTCGTGCCCAGACGGGCGGCGGCCAGCACCACCAGCGGCTCGGCCGTGGGGTCGGCCGGGGCCTGGAGGTCGCTGCGGCGGCGCAGCGCCACGTAGTCCGGTGCCCAGCCGCGCGACCGCAGGGTGCCCATCGCCTGCGCCTCGAGCGCCGTGGCGTCGATGCGGGCCCCGCTCTTCGCGGCCGCCAGCACCGCGGCCTGCACGGCGTGCAGCGTGGCTGCCAGTTGCGGCGCCTCGGCGCGCTCGGGCTCGCTCAGATAGGCATTGCGTGAGCTGAGTGCCAGTCCGTCGTCGGCGCGTGCGGTGTCCACCGCAACGATCTCGATCGGCAGTGCGAACTGGCGCACCATGCCGCGCAGCACCATCAGCTGTTGGTAGTCCTTCTTGCCGAACACCGCCACGCGCGGCTGCACGCACTGGAACAGCTTCATCACCACGGTACAGACGCCGGTGAAGAAGCCTGGCCGGAAGGCGCCCTCCAGCACGTCGGCCAGTTCGCCAGGCGGTTGCACCTTGTAGGTCTGCGGTTCCGGATAGAGCTCGGACTCGGTCGGCGCGAACACCAGGTTGCAGCCCACGCCCTTGAGCAGGTCGCAGTCGCGCTCCAGCGTGCGCGGGTAGTGGTCGAAGTCCTCGTGCGGGGCGAACTGCAGCCGGTTGACGAAGATGCTGGCCACCACCGGGCCGCCGTGGTCGCGCGCCTGCTTCACCAGCGCCAGGTGGCCCTCGTGAAGGCTGCCCATGGTCGGCACCAGCGCGGCCGGCCGCGTGGCGGCCAGGGCCTGGCGCAGTTCGGCGATGGTGTGGACGACGCGCATGATGCGAGGACGGTCGAAGAGGGTCCGTGGTGACTCAGTGAGATCCGGACCGCCGCAGGCACCCGCCGCAGCGAGTGGCCGCCGCGGGTCCGGCTTCGCCGGCCCGCTGGGGGCGCCCCCTGGAGGGGGAGGCGCCGCAGGCGCTTCGGGGGTGGTCCATCTCAGTAGGCGTGCAGGGTTTCGTCGGGGAAGCTGCCGTCCTTGACCGCGGCCACGTAGCGACGCACCGCGTCCTCGATCGACGTGGCGCCGTCCATGAAGTTGCGTACGAAGCGTGGCAGCCTGCCGCGCGTCACGCCCAGCATGTCGTGCAGCACCAGCACTTGGCCGGCGGTACCGGCCCCGGCACCGATGCCGATGGTCATCAGCCCCGGGTTGTCGGCCTGCACCTCGCGGGCCACCCTGGAGGGCATCAGCTCCAGCACCATCATCGCCGCGCCGGCGTCGGCCAGCGCCTTGGCGTGGCGGCGCAGTGTGGCGGCGCCGGCCTCGTCCTTGCCCTGGATGCGGTAGCCGCCGAGCGCATGCACGCTCTGCGGCGTGAGGCCCAGGTGGGCGCACACCGGCACGCCGCGCTCGACCAGGAAGTTCACCGTCTCCGGCGTCCAGCCGCCGCCCTCGAGCTTGACCATCTGCGCGCCGGCCGCCATCAGCGTGCCGGCGTTGCGCAGCGCCTGCACCGGGTTCTCCTGGTAGCTGCCGAACGGCATGTCGGCGATCAGGAAGGCCGCCTTGGTGCCGCGCGAGGTGCTGCGCGTGTGGTAGCCGATCTGCTCCATCGTGACCGACAGCGTGCTCGACTGGCCCTTGAGCACCATGCCCAGCGAATCGCCCACCAGGATGCAGTCGACGCCGGCGGTGTCCACCAGCGCGGCGAAGCTGGCGTCGTAGGCGGTGATCATGGCGATCTTCTCGCCGCGCGCGTGCATCTCGCGCAGCGTGTGCAGCGTGACGGGCTTGCGGGCACTCGGGGTGTCGGCGGGCGAGGAGTGGCTGCTCATGGTCGGGCGGCTGTCTTTCGACGCTGGGGCGGCGGATTCTGCCAGCATGCCGCCGGCCCGGCGCCCGGGGAACTCAGGACGGCTGGTAGGCGAGCCGGACGTACAGGGGCGCGAAGGCCTCGGCCTGCGTCAGCTCGATCAGGTGCTCGCGGGCCAGTTCCAGCATCGCGATGAAGGTCACCACCATCACCTGCGGGCCGCGCTGGGTCTCGAACAGGTCCTCGAACTCGACGAAACGGCGGCCCTGCAGGCGCCGCAGCACCAGGCTCATGTGCTCGCGCACCGACAGCTCCTCGCGCGTGATCTTGTGGTGCTGCACGAGCCGGGCGCGCTTGAGGATGTCGAGCCAGGCCTCGCGCAGTTCGTCGACGTTCACGTCGGGGAAGCGCGGCGTGAGCGACTGCTCGATGTGCACCTGCGCGCGCAGGAAATCGCGCCCCAGCTGCGGCAGCCGGTCCAGCTGCGCGGCCGCGGCCTTGATCTGCTCGTACTCGAGCAGGCGGCGCACCAGCTCGGCGCGCGGGTCCTCGGCTTCCTTGCCTTCCTCGCTGCGCTTGGGCGGCAGCAGCATGCGCGACTTGATCTCGATCAGCATCGCTGCCATCAGCAGGTACTCGGCGGCCAGCTCGAGGTTGCGGTCGCGGATCTGGTCCACATAGGCCAGGTACTGCCGCGTCACATCCGCCATCGGGATGTCGAGGATGTTGAAGTTCTGCTTGCGGATCAGGTAGAGCAGCAGATCCAGCGGACCCTCGAAGGTCTCGAGGAAGACCTCCAGTGCGTCGGGCGGGATGTACAGGTCGGTCGGCAGCGCGAACAGCGGCTCGCCGTACAGGCGGGCCAGGGCGATCTGGTCCACCACGTCGGTCGGGGCCGCCCCTTCGGCGACCACGCTGTCGTTGCTGCCGATCACGGTCGCGCGCACGCGCAGCTCGCGCTCAACCCTTGGTCTGGTAGACGTAGGGCTGCTGGGGCACCCGTGCGTCGCGCTGCTCGGCGGCGGCCTGGCGGTCCTGCGGGCGGTCCCACAGCAGGGCGCGGCCCTGGCGTTGCCTCTCCTCGAGTTGCGGATCGCGCTGCTTCAGCGTGGCGATGAAGTCGGTCACGTCGGAGCGATAGGGTTTCCAGAACAGCGGCATGGCAGGGCTTCAGAGTTCGGCCGCCATTTTACCGGGCGTGCCAGGCTGGCCTGGGCGGCGGGCTGTCACGCGGCGGTCACTGTCACATGGCCATGCCATATTCGCGCGATGACCGAGATCGAACTCAAGCTGCAGGTGCCGGCCTCGGCGCTGGCCGCCGTGGAGCGCGCGGTGGCCACGCCGGCCGCGGTGCGCACGCGGCTGCAGGCGGTCTATTTCGACACCCCGGACCGCCGCTTGGCGGCGGCCGGCATCGCGCTGCGGCTGCGCAAGGAAGGCCGGCGCTGGGTGCAGACGCTGAAGGCCGGGCCGGCACACGGCATGGCGCGCGGCGAGCACAACGTGCCGCTGGTCGTGCCCGCCGGCCAGGTGCCGCAGGAGGCCGATCCGGCACGCCATGCCGGCACGCCGCCGCATGCGGCGTTGAGCGCCGCGCTCGCGCCGCGCGACGGCGAGGCGCAGGCCCCGGCGCTCGTCGCGCAGTACCGCACCGACATCCGCCGTCTGCACCGGCCGCTGCGCAGCCGCCACGGCACGGTGGAGCTGGCGCTCGATCGCGGCGAGATCGTGGCCCGCGGTGCCGACGGCGATGAGCGCCGCTGGCCGGTGTGCGAGCTGGAGGTGGAGCTGCTGCGCGGTGCGCCGCAGGCGGTGGTGGAGGTGGCGCGCCGCCTCGCGCTGCGCCACGGCCTGTGGCTGGACGTGCGGACCAAGGCCGAACGCGGTGATCGCCTGGCGCGCGGGTTGTCGCCGGGCGAGCCGGTGCCGGCCGTCAAGGCCGAGCCGCCGCGGTTGCGCAAGGACATGCCGGCCCGCGACGCCTGGGATGCCGTGCTGCGCAACGTGCTGGCGCAGGCCACGCCCAACTGGAGTGAAATCGCCGCTGGCAGCCGCGCGGCCGAGCCTGTGCACCAGCTCCGGGTGGCGCTGCGGCGGCTGCGCTCGGCGCAGCGCTGTTTCGAGGGCTGGCCAGGCGTGCCGGCGGTGCCGGCCTGGGCCGACGCGGCGGCGGCGCTGTTCCGCGAGCTCGGTCGCGCGCGCGACGCCGAGGTGCTGCGTGGCGGGCTGCAGCGCGAAGTCGACGCCGCGCTGGCCGCCCTGGGCGAGGCGCCGCTGGCGCTGCCGGCCGCCGCCGACCCGCCGCGCTGGACCGATGCCGAGCGCACCTGCCACGGCGCGGTGTGGTTCGATCTGCTGGCCGAGCTGGCGCGGCCGGCCGCCCCGGTCACTCCGCCAGCCGACGAAGCAGTCTCTCCCGCGCTGCCGGCGTTGGCGGCGCAGCGCCTGCAGGCCTGGCACGCGCAGGCGCTGCGCGACGCGAAGCGCTTCGACACCCTGAGCGACGAGGCGCGCCACCGCCTGCGCAAGCGCCTGAAGCGGCTGCGCTACACCATCGAGTTCACCGCCGGCCTGTTTCAGCGCCGCGCCGTCGAACGCTACCTCGATGCCCTGCGCGAGGCGCAGGAGCACCTGGGCGAGTTCAACGACGTGTGCGTGGCGCTGGCGGCCTACCGGCCGCTGGTGGCGCAGCAGCCGCAGGCCTGGTTCGCTCTCGGCTGGCTCGCAGCGCGGCGCGAGGCGACGCTGGCCGCCTGCAGCCGGTCGCTGAAGCGCCTGCGCAAGGCGCGGCCGTTCTGGCCCGACTGAGCGGGGTTCACGCGGCCGTCGGCGCGACCGACCGCGCCAGCGCTTCGGCCAGCGTGGGCGCGATGCGCTCCTCACCGATCAGCGCCGAGAAGCCGCTGCGCTGCAGCAGCGAGCGCGGCTGCTCGTTCAGCTCGCACAGCTGCAGCCCCACGCCCTGGCGCTGCAGCGTGCGGTAGAGCTGGGTGAGGGCGTCGACACCGCTGGCGTCGATCGAGATCAGCCGTTGTGCCTCGAGCACCAGCACCCGTGTGCCGGCCGGCAGGCGCGCCGGCACCGCCTCGAGCTTGGCCACCGCGCCGAAGAACAGTGCACCGTAGAGCCGCTCGACCACCACGCCCGGCGGCGTCTCGGCCGGGGCCGGTTCGATGCGGAACAGCGTGCTCATGCGGTAGATGAAGAACGCGCAGGCCATCACCAGGCCCACCTGCACCGCCACCGACAGGTCGAAGACCACCGTCAGCAGGAAGGTGCCGACCAGGATGATGCGGTAGGGCAGGCTGAAGTGCCGCAGCCGTGCGAACTCGTGCCACTCGCCCATGTTCCAGGCCACGAACAGCAGGATGCCGGCCAGCGCCGCCAGCGGCACGTGCTCGGCCAGCGGCGCCGCCACCAGCACCACCACGAGCAGCGTGACCGCATGCACGATGCCGGCGACCGGACTGGTCGCGCCGGCCCGCACATTGGTGACCGTGCGCGCGATCGTGCCGGTGGTCGGGATGCCACCGAAGAACGGCGTCACCACGTTGGCGATGCCCTGCGCCATCAGCTCCTGGTTCGGGTCGTGCTTCGGCACGGTGCCCACGTTGTCGGCCACGCGCGCGCACAGCAGCGACTCCACCGCGCCCAGCATCGCGATCGTCAGCGTCGGGATGAACAGCTCCTTCGCGCTGCGCCAGCTGAGCTCGGGCCACACGAAGGCCGGCAGCGCCTGCGGGATGCCGCCGAAGCGCGAGCCGATGGTCTCGACCGGCAGGTGCAGCAGTGCGGTGGCCGTGGTGGCCAGCACCAGCACCACCATCGGCGCGGGCATGCGCGACGCGCTGCGCAGCGTGGTGTGCTCGACCACGGTGTGGTGCTTCTGCAGCCGCGGCCAGGCGAACAGCAGCGCGAGCGACAGCAGGCCGATCGCGAAGGCCATCGGGTTGAAGCTGTCGGCGTGCTCGAGCAGCACGCCGATCTGCGTGAAGAAGTCAGCCGGCAGCTTGGGCGTGACGAGGCCGAACAGGTCCTTGAGCTGCGACAGCGCCACCAGCACCGCGATGCCGTTGGTGAAGCCGATCACGATGGTGATCGGCACGTAGCGCACCAGGCCGCCAAGCCGGAACAGCCCGAGCGCGAACAGCATCGCGCCGGCCAGCACCGTGGCGATCAGCAGGTTGGCCAGGCCGTAGCGCTCGACGATGCCGTAGACGATGACGATGAAGGCGCCTGCCGGCCCGGCGATCTGCACACTGGAGCCCCCGAGCGCCGACACCAGGAAGCCGCCGATGATCGCGGTGAACAGGCCCTGCTCGGGCTTGACGCCGCTGGCGATCGCGAAGGCCATCGCCAGCGGCAGGGCGATCACGCCGACCGTCAGGCCGGCGCCGGCGTCGGCGGCGAAGCGGCCGCGGTCGTAGGTCTTCAGCGCATCGAGCAGGCGCGGGCGGAAGCGGTGCAGTTGCATGGGGCGGGTCCTCGGGCGTCAGGGGCGGGCGGCAGCGCGGCGGAAGGCCGGGCTGCCGGAGGACCGCAGTGGTGAAGGCGGGCGATGTGGCGGCGGCGGCGCGACGGCCCCCAGGTCCGCGTCTCGGCGCGGGGCAGGGGGCGGGCGTCGCGCGGGTCGCTCATCGAGGGTCGCGCGCGGCAGCGGGCGTCATCGCACCCGCAGGCCCGGCACGGCGCCGGGCGTCGGCTCGAGCAGGTAGAGCCCGGGGTGGGCCTTCTCGTCGCCGTGCGACGCGGCCAGCACCATGCCCTCGCTGAGACCGAACTTCATCTTGCGCGGCGCCAGGTTGGCGACCACCACCGTGAACTTGCCGATCACGTCGGCCGGCTTGAACGCCGACTGGATGCCGCTGAAGACGGTGCGGTGGCGGCCTTCGCCGATGTCGAGCGTGAGGCGCAACAGCTTCGTGCTGCCCTCGACGAGCGCGGCATCGACGATCTGCGCAAGCCGCAGGTCGATCTTGGTGAAGTCGTCGATCGTGATCGTCGGCGCCAGCGCCTCGCCGCCGGGCGGTGCGCCGCCGCCGTTGGCTCCCTCTCCCGGCACGGGAGAGGGCTGGGGTGAGGGCTCCGCCGGCGGCTCGAACAGCGCGTCGAGCAGCTTCGGGTCGACGCGCTGCATCAGGTGCTTGTATTCGCCGATCGCGTGCGCGCCCAGCAGGCGGCCGGCATCGGCGAAGCGCATTGGCTCGACGTTCAAAAACCCTTCGACCTGCGCTGCCAGCGCCGGCAACACCGGCTTCAGGTAGATCGTCAGCAGGCGGAAGGCCTCGATGCAGGTGCTGCAGACCTGCTGAAGGCGTGCGTCCTGGCCAGCCTGCTTGGCGAGTTCCCAGGGCTTGTGGGCGTCGACGTACTCGTTCACGCGATCGGCCAGCGCCATGGTCTCGCGCAGGGCCTTCGCGTACTCGCGCTCCTCGTACAGCCGCGCGATGTCGTCGCGCGCGGCCTGCAGGCCTTCGAGCAACGTGCGGCCCTCGACCGGCAGCTCGGCGGTCAGCCGGCCGTCGAAGCGCTTGGACAGGAAGCCCGCCGCGCGGCTGGCGATGTTGATGTACTTGCCCACCAGGTCGCTGTTGACCCGCGCGACGAAGTCGTCCGGGTTGAAGTCCACGTCCTCGACGCGGCCGTTCAGCTTGGCCGCGATGTAGTAGCGCAGCCACTCGGCGTTCATGCCGATCTCGAGGTAGCGCAGCGGCGAGATGCCGGTGCCGCGGCTCTTGCTCATCTTCTCGCCGCTCACGGTGATGAAGCCGTGCACGAACACGTGGTCAGGCGTGCGCCGGCCGCTGAAATGCAGCATCGCCGGCCAGAACAGCGTGTGGAAGTAGGTGATGTCCTTGCCGATGAAGTGCACCTGCTCGGTCTTCGGGTCGGCCATGAAGGCCTCGAAGTCCAGGCCCTGCTTGTCGAAGTAGTTCTTCAGCGAGGCCAGGTAGCCGATCGGGGCGTCGAGCCAGACGTAGAAGTACTTGCCCGGCGCGTCGGGGATCTCGATGCCGAAGTAGGGCGCGTCGCGCGAGATGTCCCAGTCGGCCAGGCCGCCGTGGCCCTGCTCGTCGGTGGCGAACCACTCCTTGATCTTGTTCAGCACCTCGGGCTGCAGTCGCGGCTGGCCGCTGATCGGCGCGCTGCCGTGGGTCCAGTCCTTCAGGAAGTCGAGGCAGCGCGGCGAGCTGAGCTGGAAGAAGTGGTGCTCGCTGGTCTTCATGACCGGCGTCGCGCCGGTCAGCGTGGAGTAGGGGTTCTTCAGCTCGGTGGGCGCGTAGACCGCACCGCAGACCTCGCAGGAGTCGCCGTACTGGTCCTTCGCGCCGCACTTCGGGCACTCGCCCTTGATGTAGCGGTCGGGCAGGAACATGGCCTTCACCGGATCGAAGAACTGCTCGATCTCGCGCGTGAAGATCAGGCCGTTCTTGCGCAGCGCCCGGTAGGTGTCCTGCGCGAGCTGGTGGTTCTCGGGGCCGTCGGTCGAGTGCCAGTTGTCGAAGGCGATGTGGAAGCCGTCGAGGTAGGGCTTGCGGCCGGCGGCGATGTCGGCCACGAACTGCTGCGGCGTCTTGCCGGCCTTCTCGGCGGCGATCATGATCGGCGCGCCGTGCGCGTCGTCGGCGCCGACGAAGTGCACCACGTGGCCCTGCATGCGCTGGAAGCGCACCCAGATGTCGGCCTGGATGTACTCCATGATGTGGCCGATGTGGAAATGCCCGTTGGCATAGGGCAGGGCGGTGGTGACGAACAGCTGGCGCGGCATGGGAACGGGGCCGGCGGGGGCCGGCAGGGACAATGGCCGAAGAAAAAGATTGTAGGTCTGGCCCCCGATAATCCGACCCTTGCCCGGCTGCCGCCGGCCTGTCTCTCCGGCTTCCGCTCCGCATGAACCCGCTCCTGCCGCCTCACCGCACGCTCCGTCCCACCGCCCTGCGGTTCGCCGTCGGGAGCGCCTGAATGCCACGCGGCCTGTACGTGGCGTGGCGCCTGCCGCTGGTGTTCTGCGGACTGCTGGTGCTGCTGGTCGGCCTGCTGCTGATCGGCTGGCGCGACTACGCGGCGCTGCTGCAGTCGCAGGAGCTGCGCCTGCGCAGCGAACAGGCGATCGCGGTGCTGGCCGAACTCGACCGCCTCGCGGCGCCGCCCACCGAGATGGCGCTGTGCGTGGCCGTCGGGGCGCCGGTGGCCTCGGCCCCCGAAGGCCGCCCGGACGGCAACCCCTGGAGCGAACCGCTGGCGCGCCTGCGCGGCCTGGTGGCGGACAACCCCTCGCAGGTCGGTCGCGTCGAGTCGCTGACGATGGCGCTGCGTGAATGGCAGCAGCTCTACACGCTGCCGCTGCAGCAGGCCTGCACGGCCGGGCAGCGGCTGGGTTCGGCCTATGTGCAGTCGCTGTTCCGCGTGGCCGCGCCCACCCGGACCCGCATCGCTGCCGAACTCGCCGGCCTGCGGCGCACCGAGGCGGGCCTGCAGGCTGAGCGTGCGGCCGGCGGGCAGGCCGCGCGGGAAGCGACCGACAAGCTGATCGTGCTGGTGGCGGTGGTGGCCGCGCTGCTGGGTGTGGTGGCGCTGCTCGCGGTGCGCGGCTTCGCGGCCCAGCTCGCGGCCGCAGGCCGGCGCATGGAGCGCGAGGCCAGCGAGCGCGGGCACGCCCAGGAACGCATGCTCGATGCCCAGCGCCGCCTGCGCATGGTGCTCGAGCACATCAGCGAAGCCGCAATCGCCTACGACGAGTCCGGGCGCGTGCAATGGATCAACCCGGCCGGCGAAGTGATGTTCGGGCGCTCGCGCCAGGGCATCGGCGGACAGCCGATCTCGCTGCTGATCCCGTCGCTGGCCGAAGACCTGGACTGGCCGGTCACGCAGCCCGAGGCCGAACTCGACGGGCTCACGCCGTCGCCGTGGACCGTGCGCCGCGACACCGTGGCGGGCCAGCGCGCCGGCAGCGGGGGGGTCGAGGTGCCGATGGAGATCGCCTTGGTGCAGACGCACGTGGACGGCGAGCGCATCGGCATCTGCCTGTGCCGCGATCTCAGCGAGACCGAACGTGCGGTGCGCATGACGCACGCCTTCGCCGCGATGCTGGGCGACGCGCTGCGGCAGCCGCTGGCGCAGGTGCGCGATGCGCTGGCGCTGCTGCCGATGCTGCCGCCGGGTGCGCTCGAGGCCCCGCTGCGCCAGCAGCTCACGCTGGCCTGGGGCCACAGCGAGCGCACCCTGGGACTGGTCGACGACCTGCTGGAGCTCGAACGCCTGCGGGCCGGGCCGCGCCACGCCCGCGTCGTGCCCACCGACCTGGCGTCGGAACTGCGCGCCGCGGTCCGCGCCGCCCAGGTGCGGGCGCGCCGCCAGCAGGTGCGCCTGCTGCTGGAGCCGCCGGACGGCCCGCTGCCGGTGCAGGCCGACACGCGCGACCTGGGGCGGCTGCTGTCGCGCCTGCTGACGCTGGCGACCGACGCCTCGCCGGCCGGCGGCGAGGTGCGGGTGGCGGCCTCGCGGCACGGCGACGCGGTGCGGGTGGAACTGCTCGACGACGGCCCGGCGCTGCCCGAGGGTTATGCCGAGCGGGCCTTCGACCCCTTTGCACCGCCCGAGCCGACCCAGGGCCGGCCCGGCATCGGCCTGAGCCTGGCGATCTGCCGCGAACAGGCGATGCAGCTCGATGGCCACGTCGGGCTCGCGCCGGCACCGTCCGGGCCGGGCGCGCTGTTCTGGATTTCCCTGCCCCTGCGGCCGACGGGGCCCTGAAGTCGCGCACCGGTTCGCGGGGCAGGGCTCGGCTAGACTCGGCCGCGCCTTTGCACACCACTTCATAGACCCATGACCTCGCTCCTGAACGACGCCGCCGTGCTCGCCGCGCTGAAAGCCGTCGTCGATCCGAACACCGGCCGCGACTTCGTCTCGACCCGGCAGCTCAAGAACCTGAAGCTGGAGGGCGGCGACGTCGCGTTCGACGTCGAACTCGGCTATCCCGCCAAGAGCCAGATCGCGGCGCTGCGCAAGGCGCTGATCGCCGCCGCGCGCGGCGTGCCCGGCGTCGAGAACGTTAGTGCGAATCTCGGCGTGAAGATCGTCTCGCACGCGGTGCAGCGCGGCGTGCAGTTGCTGCCTGGCGTGAAGAACATCGTCGCGGTGGCCTCGGGCAAGGGCGGCGTGGGCAAGAGCACCACCGCCGTCAACCTGGCGCTGGCGCTGGCCGCCGAGGGCGCCAGCGTGGGCGTGCTCGACGCCGACATCTACGGCCCCAGCCAGCCGATGATGCTCGGCATCGAGGGCCGCCCCGAGAGCGCCGACGGCAAGAGCATGGAGCCGCTCGAGAACTTCGGCGTGCAGGTCATGTCGATCGGTTTCCTGGTCGACGCCGACAGCCCGATGATCTGGCGCGGCCCGATGGCCACCCAGGCGCTGGAGCAGATGCTGCGCCAGACGAACTGGCGCGAGCTCGACTACCTGATCGTCGACATGCCGCCCGGCACCGGCGACATCCAGCTCACGCTGTCGCAGAAGGTGCCGCTGACCGGCGCCGTGATCGTCACCACGCCGCAGGACATCGCGCTGCTCGACGCCCGCAAGGGCCTGAAGATGTTCGAGAAGGTCGGTGTGCCCATCCTCGGCGTGGTCGAGAACATGGCGGTGCACGTGTGCTCGAACTGCGGCCACACCGAGCACATCTTCGGCGCCGACGGCGGCCAGAAGATGAGCACCGAGTACGGCGTCGACTACCTCGGCGGCCTGCCGCTCAGCATGGCGATCCGCGAGCAGGCCGATGCCGGCCGGCCCACGGTGGTGAGCGACCCGGACGGCGACATCGCCGGCATCTACAAGAGCGTGGCCCGCAAGATCGCGATCAAGATCGCCGAGAAGGCCAAGGACTACTCGTCCAAGTTCCCGACGATCAGCATCTCCAAGACCACCTGAGCGGAGGCAGCACGCGGATGGACGGAAGCGATCGCCCGGCAGCGCGACCCTCCGTGACCGTGGCGGTGGTGATCGAGCGCGAGGCCAGCCCCAACCGCTGGGAAGACTGGCGCTTCCGGCTCGTCGAGGTGCTGCGCGACGACGAGGGCGCGTTCGGCACCACGCCCCGCCTGCTGCGCGACGACGGCCGCCTGGCACGCTGGCTGCACCCCGGTTTCACCGTCGAGCTGTTCGCCGACGAATGCGAGGGCTACTACCTCAACCTCAGCTCGGGCGCGCCGGTGTGGTTCGTGAGTTGGCGCATCGCCGACGACGACCCCTCGCGCGCCTGGCCCGAGACCGTGAGCCTGTCGTACAACGAGGCCGGCCGATGGCTCGACGCGCAGGAGCGCGTCGACAACCTGCCGCTGCCGCCCGACGTGACCGCCTGGCTGCAGGCCTGGAACGACGCGCACTACCGGCCCGAACCCAAGCGCCGCAAGCGTCCGGCCTCCTTCCTGCCGCCGGAGCAGCGATGAGCGACGCTGCCGACGGCTTTCTGTCGCGCTGGTCGCGCCGCAAGGCCGCGGTGAAGGGCGGCCGGCAGCCGCCGGACGAGCCGCTGCCGGCCGCTCCCGCCGCGCTCGTCGAGGCGCCGGCCGTCGTGCCGACCTTGCCCGCCGATCCGGCGGCCGATGCGCCCGCCGAACCGCTGCCGACGCTCGACGACGTGGCGGCGCTGCGGCCCGGCGACGAGGTGTCGCGCTTCGTCGCGCGCGGCGTCGACGAGGACGTCAAGCGCGCGGCGGTGAAGAAGCTGTTCACCGACCCGCACTACAACGTGATGGACGGGCTCGACATCTACATCGACGACTACAGCCAGCCCGACCCGATCCCCATGGCCATGCTGCGCCAGCTGAACCAGGCCAAGTTCATGGGCCTGTTCGCCGCCGAGGAAGCGGCCGAAGCGCAGGCCGGGGCCGAAGCCCAAGCCCGTGCTGCAGCGCAAGCGCCCGCCACGCCCGTCCACCCTGCCGACGCGGTGCCTGTCGCGGAGGCGTCCCCGTCCACCTTTCCCCCTGCCGAGGACGCAGGCGCGAAGGCTCCCGCCGTCGCCGCTGTGCCCCACGCCTCCGATGAAGACCCTGATCTGCAACTGCAACCAGACGATGCCGCTGGACGGCCCGGCGCTGCAACGCGCGCTGGGACCGGCGGCCTCTGACGGCCTCGACGTCGTCCACACGCTGCTGTGCCGCCGCGAGGCCGGCGCGTTCCAGCGCGCCGCGAAATCGGGCGAGGACCTGGTGGTCGCCTGCACCCAGGAGCAGCGGCTGTTCCTCGAGCTCAACGCCGAGACCGAGGGCGCACCCGGCGTGCAGGAGCGGCCGATCCGCTTCGTCAACCTGCGCGAGACCGGCGGCTGGTCGAAGGACGTGCGTGCACGGCCGTCGACGCTCACGCCCAAGCTCGCCGCGCTGCTGGCAGCGGCTCAGTTGCCCGATCCGGAACCGGTCGCCACCGTCGGCTACCGCTCGGCCGGGCGCTGCCTGATCGTCGGCCCGGCCGACGCGGCGCAGCGCGCCGCACTGCTGCTGCAGGACGCACTCGACGTGTCGCTGCTGCTCACGGCGCCCGGCGGCAGGCTGCCGCAGGCGCGCAGCCTGCCGGTCGCCGCGGGCCGGGTGACGGCGCTGACCGGCTGGCTCGGCGCCTTCGAGGCGACCTGGACCTCGACCAATCCCATCGACCTGGACCTGTGCACGCGCTGCAATGCCTGTGTCGAGGCCTGCCCCGAGTCGGCGATCGACTTCAGCTACCAGGTCGACCTGGCGAAGTGCAGCGCCCACCGCGACTGCGTGAAGGTCTGCGATGCCGCCGGCGCCATCGACTTCCAGCGTGTGCCGGGCGAGACCACCGAGCGCTTTGACCTCGTGCTCGATCTCGGCGTCGAGCCGCTGATCGGCCTGCACCAGCCGCCCCAGGGCTACTTCCACGCGGCCGACGAGGCCCGGCTCGTGTCCGCGGCGCTGCGCCTGCGCGGGCTGGTGGGCGAGTTCGAGAAGCCCAAGTTCTTCCAGTACAAGCACAAGCTCTGCGCCCACAGCCGCAATGAACGCGAAGGCTGCACCGCCTGCATCGACGTGTGCTCCGCACAGGCCATCGGCAGCCGGCGCAGCGAGGACGGGCCGGACAAGGGTGGCATCGCCGTCAACCCCAGCCTGTGCGTGGGCTGCGGCGCCTGCACCACCGTCTGCCCCAGCGGCGCGCTGACCTATGCCACGCCCACGCCGGCGCACCAGGGCCAGCGGCTGCGCACGCTGCTCTCCGCCTACCGCCAGGCCGGCGGGCCCAAGCTCGTGGGTGACGCGGCGCTGCTGCTGCACAGCCAGGGTGCCGGCGTGCAGCTGGTCGACGCGCTCGGTCGCGCGGCGCGCACCGATCCCGCGGTCCGCGGCGTGCCGGCCCGCGTGATCCCGGTCGATGTGTTCCACACCGCCTCGGTCGGGCTCGACCTCTGGCTCGCGGCCATCGCCCAGGGCGCCGCGCAGGTCTGGGTGCTGATGACCGACGAGGAGGCGCCCGACTACCGCGCGGCGGTGGCGGCCCAGATGGCCGTGGGCCAGGCGCTGCTCGACGGACTGGGCTACCGCGGCCGCCACCTGCGGCTGATCGAGGCGCGCGACGTCGCCTCGCTCGACGCGGCGCTGCAGGTCGAGCCGGCGCAGACCGTCGCGCAGCCGGCCGGCTTTGCGGTGCAGGCCGACAAGCGCGCCACGCTCGACCTCGCGCTCGACCACCTGCTGGCCCAGGCGCCGGCGCGGCCGGTGCCCGAGGCGATCGCGCTGCCGGCCGCGTCGCCGTTCGGCAGCCTGCAGATCGACACCGGCAAGTGCACGATGTGCCTGAGCTGCGTGGGCGCCTGCCCCGAGAGCGCGCTGGGCGACAACCCCGAGCGCCCGCAACTGCGCTTCACCGAGAAGAACTGCGTGCAGTGCGGGCTGTGCGTCGTCACCTGCCCGGAGGACGCGCTGGCGCTCGCGCCGCGCCTGTGGCTGGCCGACAGCGGCAAGGCGCGCAAGCAGCCGCGCGTGCTGCACGAGATGCAGCCCTGGGCCTGCGTGAAGTGCGGCAAGCCCTTCGGCACGCAGAAGGCGATCGAGGGCATGCTGACGAAGCTGGCGGGCCACTCGATGTTCCAGGGCGCGGCGCTCGAGCGCCTGAAGATGTGCGGCGACTGCCGCGTGATCGACCTGCACACCAACCCGAACGAAGTGAAGATCACCGACCTCTGAGCCGCGTGAGCGACAGGACTGCCTCCCGATGAAACCGCAACCGATCCAGTTCGCCACGCCGGCCGACGACCGCGAGGAACTCGCGCGGGCCGAGATCTACGGCCTGCTCGCGCAGCTGTTCGTCGCGCCGCCCGATGCCGCCTTCCACGCGCAGCTGCGCGTGGCGCCGACCGAGGCGCCCACGCCCGGCGGTTTTCTCGAGCCGGCCTGGGGCGAGGTGGTGGCGGCCGCGCGGCGCGTGCCGCCGGACGCGGTGGCCGCCGAGTACGACGCGCTGTTCCTCGGTGTCGGGCGGGCCGAGATCTTTCTCTACGGCTCCTTCCACCTGGCCGGCGCGCTGAACGACCGGCCGCTGGTCGAGCTGCGCGCGGACCTGCGCAGCCTGGGGCTGGAGCGCGCCGACGGCGTGAGCGAGACCGAGGATCACATCGCCAGCGTGTGCGAGGTGATGCGCTTCCTGATCGCCGGCGACGACCCCGAGATCTGCAACCTGGAACAGCAGCGGCGCTTCTTCCGCATCCACCTGCAGACCTGGGCCGAGGCGCTGTGCGCCGCGATCGAGGCGCACCCGCGCGCCGATTTCTACCGTGCCGTGGCCGGCTTCCTGCGCGCCTTCGTCGAAGTCGAGACGCAGGGCTTCGACCTGATCGAATAGCGCCTCAGGCCGGCGGCGCTGCTTCCGGCGGCTCGCTGTAGAGCCGCACGCTGAACACCGCGCCGCGCGTGCCGTCGTCCCGGTTGCGCGCGGTCAGCGTGCCGCCGTAGCGCTCGATCAGGCTGCGGCTGATCCACAGGCCCAGGCCGGTGCCGTCGGTCTTGGTCGTCACGAAGGGCTGGAACAGACGTGACTCGAGCTCCGGCCCCAGCCCCGGGCCGCTGTCGGCCACGTCGATCTGCACGCCCTGCACACGGCCGTCGGCGGCGTGCCAGTCGCGGGTGCGCAGTGCCAGCGTGCCGCTGTCGGGCATCGCGTGCAGCGCGTTGATCAGCAGGTTGAGCAGCACTTGCTGCAGCTCCTGGCGGTTGATGGCGGCGCTGGCCGTCGCCCGGTCGTCGCGCTGCACGGCGATGCGGGTGCGCGCGAGCTGCGGCCCGACGAGCAGCAGCGCGTCGTCGAGCGCACGCGACGGGTGCACGCTGTCCACGTAGCCGGCGTATTCGTTCGGGCGCGCGAACTGCAGCAGCTGCGTGACGATGAGCCGCATGCGCTCGATCTGCTCGTCCACCAGCCGCAGCTCGGCGTCGACCTTGGCGGCGGTCTGTGGCCCGAGCAGCTCGCGGAGCAGGTCGAGGTTGCCCTGGATCACCGCGATCGGGTTGTTGACCTCGTGCGCGATGCTGGCGGTGAGCTGGCCCACGGTGGCCAGCTTCTCCGAGCGCAGCAGCTGCGCCTGCGCCTGCTCCAGGTCGCGCGTGCGATCGACCACCTTGCGGTCGAGCTGGTCGCCCCAGCGCTGCAGCGCGCGCGTCTTGTCGTCGATCACGTCGAGCAGGTGGTCCAGGTGGGCGGCGAGCCGGCCGATCTCGTCGGGGTGGTGGCCGGCCGCGCCGACGCGTGCGTCGAGCCCGCCGGCCTCGACCAGCTGCATCGTGCACGCCATCTGCTCCAGCGGCTTGAAGATGCTGCGCGCCCAGCGCAGCGACACCACGGTGGCGCCGATCATCACGGCGAAGAAGATCAGGCCGATGCTCAGCAGCACGGCGTACTTCAGCCAGGTGAAGGGCCGCTCCAGGTAGCCGACGTAGAGCATGCCGACGCGCCGGCCGGCGCCGTCGGCCAGCGGCAGGTAGCCCGAAACGTACCAGTCGTTGACGACGAAGGCGCGGTCCAGCCAGGGCTGGCCGCCACCGAGCACGGTGTCGCGCACCGCCTGCGACACGCGGGTGCCGATCGCGCGGTTCTTCGGGTCGTCGCCGAACAGCCGCACGTTGGTGCTGATGCGCACATCGTCGAGGAACAGCGTGGCGGTGCCGCGGCTGCCGAACGGCAGCGCGCCTTCGGGGTAGACGATCTCGTTGATGTGGTCGATGAAGGGCAGGTTGCGCTTCAGCAGCACGCCGGCCTGCACATGGCCGCGCAGCGTGCCGCGTTCGTCGCGCACCGGCGCAGTGGCCAGCACCACCATCGCGCGGTCTTCCTGCGTGCGGTCGGTGGGCGCGGCATTGCGCGTGGTCACCAGCGGCACCGCGACGCGGTCCTGCAGCGTCGGCGCCAGCCGCGCCAGTTCGTCGGGCTGCAGCACCTCGACGCTGGCATGCGGACGGACGCCGTCGGCGGCCGTCGTCGCCGCACCGAACGCGGGCGAGCGCCGGTCGGTGGCCGGCGCCGCGCCGGAATCGGTGACCAGCAGCGTGCCGTCGGGGGCACGCAGGTTGATGAAGTCCAGCCCTTCACGGGCCTTGAAGGCCTGCAGCAGCGCCACCCAGGCGGCCGGATCGGCCGGCGCCGCCGTGCGCTCGCCGAGGGCACGGTGCAGCGCCTGCGAGTCGGCCACCGCGGCGGCGCTGCTGCCCACCTCGCCGAGCACGCGCTCGAAGTAGCCCTGGGCGACCGCCAGGTCGCTGCGCACCTTGGTGATCAGCAGGCGGTCCAGCGCCACGTTGCCCCAGACCAGCAACAGCAGGCCCAGCAGCGGCAGCACCACCACCAGCGGCAGCAGCACCATCGCCAGCAGCTTGCTGCGGATCGGCAGCCGCTGGAAGCGCGCGTAGAACCTCATCTCAGCCGCAACGGGGGAATCAAGCACCCATCCACTCGGCGCAGCGCCGCTCGAGGGTGCGGCGCGAGATGCCCAGCAACTCGGCTGCGCGCGTCTTGTCGCCCTGCACCGACTCCAGCACCGCGAGGATGTGCTGCTTCTCCAGCGTCTGCAGGTCGGTCGGGCCGGCGCCCGCGCCGCCGCGCGGCGCGCTGCCGCCGGGGTAGAGCGCCGACACGTTGAGCGCGCCCAGGATCATCGAGCGCTCCACCAGGTTGCGCAGCTCGCGCACGTTGCCCGGCCAGTCGTACTGCTGCAGGTAGGCCATCTCGGCCGGGCTGACGGCGATCGGCTCGACACCGAGATGGGGCGCCAGCGTGGCGGTGAAATGCGCCACCAGCTCGGCAATGTCGTCCTTGTGTTCGCGCAGCGGCGGCAGGCCGATCTCGACCACCTGCAGGCGGTAGTACAGGTCCTTGCGGAAGCGCCCGGCGGCCACCTCGTCGGCCAGCCGCCGGTTGGTGGCGGCGACGATGCGCACGTCGACCGGGATCTGCTGCTCGCTGCCGACCGGGCGGATGCGGTGGTCCTCCAGCACGCGCAGCAGCGCGGCCTGCTGGGCCAGCGGCAATTCGGCGATCTCGTCGAGGAACAGCGTGCCGCCCTGGGCGTAATAGAACAGCCCGTCGCGGCCGTGGGTGGCGCCGGTGAAGGCGCCCTGGGCATGTCCGAACAGCTCGCTCTCGATGCGCTCGGGCGCCAGGCTCGCGCAGTTCACGGGCACGAAGGGCTCGGCCGCGCGCGGGCTGTGGCGGTGCAGCGCGATCGCCGCCAGCTCCTTGCCGGTGCCCGACTCGCCCGACAGCAGCACGGTGCTGGCCACCGGCGCGGCGCGCTGCAGCGCGCGCCGCAGGTCCTGCATCGCCGGCGAGCTGCCCACCAGGCCGTCGAAGCCCTCGCCGCGCTGCGAGATCATGTGCTTGAGCACCCAGTTCTCGCGCTTGAGCAGCGTGCGGTCGAGGCCGTGCTTCACCGCGTTGAGGATCTGCGTCACGCGGAAGGGCTTGAGGATCAGGTCGGAGGCGCCGGCGCGCAGCGCCTCGATCGCGGTGTCGAGGTCGGCATAGGCGGTGATCAGCACCACCTCGCCGCTGTAGCCCTGCTCGCGCAGTTCGCGCAGCCAGGCCAGGCCGCTCTTGCCGGGCAGCGAGATGTCGAGGACCACCAGGTCGAAGCGGTGCCGGCGCACCAGCGCGTCAGCCTCCTCGGCGCTGGCGGCGCTCTGCACGTTGCCGCAACGCGGTGCCAGGGTCTTCTCGAGGAAGTTGCGCATGCCCTGCTCGTCGTCGACCAGCAGCACCGAGGCGCGTGGCCAGGCGTCGAGTCCGGGGGCGGGAACGGGCAAGGCAGTGCTGGCGGACATCGGGCGGTGGGACAGGGCGGACAGGGGAACGGCTGCGACTGTGGCATATCCGCCGGGGCCTGATGTCGCCGGTGCCGCAGGCCGGCGACGGCGGTGCGCGGCACCGTGTGCCGTGGCGATGCGTGGGCAGTGCCCGAGCCAGTCCCTGGGACTTTCCCGCATCCCGCGACCCGGCGCACTGCGACAGCTTGTCGTGCATCCGGCGGTCAATCTGTCGATGTCCACGGGCGGGCCGCGACAGGCTGGCGCAGGTTCCGAACTGCTGCGCTGCAGCGTCCTTGCCAGGGCGGCGGCTGCGGGGTTTCCCTCTGCGCAGTCACGCGCAGCGTGCAAAAGCCAGGGCTAACATAGGAACGGAATTGCCGAAGTCGGCGATCAGCTCGATGCCAAGGCACGCGCGCCCCACCGGGCGCAGAGACCCAGGAGTCAGCCATGAACGATCCGAAATCCAAGCTCTCGCGCCGCCACGTCGTGGCCGGCGCCGGCACCGTGGGAGCGCTGGCCGCCGCGGCGGCGGTGCTGCCGGGCGCTCGCGAGGCCGAGCCCGTGTCCGCCACGGCAGGCGCCCGGCCCGAGGCCGGCGAAGCCGCCGGCTACCGCCTCACGGCGCACGTGCAGCGCTACTACCAAACCACCAAAGTCTGAGTGCCGGAGGTCCCATGTTGCTCACGCGCAAGTCGCCTGATGCGGGCTCCGGCTCGCCTGCATCGTCGCTGGTCTCGAGCCTCTCGCGCGGCCTCTCGCGCGCCATCCCGACGATGGACCGTCGGTCCTTCCTGCGCCGCTCCGGCCTGGGCGTGGGGGCCGGCCTCGCCGCCGGGCAGCTGACGCTGGTGCGCAAGGCGCAGGCCTCGGAGGCGTCCAAGGCCGAGGCGGGCCCGGGCAAGGTGGAGGTCCGGCGCACGGTGTGCGGTCACTGCTCGGTCGGCTGCGCGGTCGACGCGGTGGTGCACAACGGCGTGTGGGTGCGTCAGGAGCCGGTGTTCGATTCGCCGATCAACCTGGGCGCGCACTGCGCCAAGGGCGCGGCGCTGCGCGAGCACGGTCGCGGCGAGTACCGCCTGCGCTACCCGATGAAGCTGGTGAACGGCAAGTACGAGCGCATCAGCTGGGACACCGCGCTCGACGAGATCAGCGCGCGCATGCTCGAGCTGCGCAAGCAGAGCGGCCCGGACTCGGTGTTCGTGGTCGGGTCGAGCAAGCACAACAACGAGCAGGCCTACCTGCTGCGCAAGTGGATGAGCCTGTGGGGCAGCAACAACTGCGATCACCAGGCGCGCATCTGCCACAGCACCACGGTCGCGGGCGTCGCGAACACCTGGGGCTACGGCGCGATGACCAACTCCTACAACGACATGCAGAACGCCAGGATGGCGCTCTACATCGGCTCCAACGCCGCCGAGGCGCACCCGGTGTCGATGCTGCACATGCTGCATGCCAAGGAGACCGGCTGCAAGATGATCGTCGTGGACCCGCGCTTCACGCGCACCGCGGCGCGCGCCGACGAGCACGTGCGCATCCGCTCGGGCTCGGACATCGCCTTCCTGTTCGGCGTGCTGCACCACGTCTTCAAGAACGGCTGGGAAGACAAGCAGTACATCAACGACCGTGTCTACGGCATGGACAAGGTGCGCGAGGACGTGCTCGCGAACTGGACGCCCGACAAGGTGCACGAGGCCTGCGGCGTCGACGAGGCCACCGTGTTCCGCGTGGCCAAGACCATGGCCGAGAACCGCCCCGGCACCATCGTCTGGTGCATGGGCCAGACCCAGCACACCATCGGCAACGCGATGGTGCGTGCCTCGTGCATCCTGCAGCTCGCGCTCGGCAACATCGGCAAGAGCGGTGGCGGTGCCAACATCTTCCGCGGCCACGACAACGTGCAGGGCGCCACCGACGTGGGCCCGAACCCCGATTCGCTGCCCGGCTACTACGGCCTGGCCGAAGGTTCGTTCAAGCACTTCGCCAAGACCTGGGGCGTGGACTTCGAGTGGATCAAGAAGCAGTACGCGCCGGGCATGATGACGAAGCCCGGCATGACGGTGTCGCGCTGGGTCGACGGCGTGCTCGAGAAGAACGAGCTGATCGACCAGGACAGCAACCTGCGCGGCCTGTTCTTCTGGGGCCATGCGCCGAACTCGCAGACGCGCGGCCTCGAGATGAAGAAGGCGATGGACAAGCTCGACCTGCTGGTCGTCGTCGATCCCTTCCCGTCGGCCACCGCGGCGATGGCGGCGATGCCCGGCAAGCCCGAGGACCAGAACCCCAACCGCGCGGTCTATCTGCTGCCGGCGACGACGCAGTTCGAGACCAGCGGCTCGTGCACCGCGTCGAACCGCTCGATCCAGTGGCGCGAGCAGGTCATCGAGCCGCTGTGGGAGAGCCGCAACGACCACATGATCATGTACCAGCTCGCACAGAAGCTGGGCTTCGACAAGGAGCTGACGAAGAACTACAAGCTGGTCGCCGGCAAGGGCGGCATGATGGAGCCCGAGCCCGAATCGATCCTGCGCGAGATCAACAAGAGCGTCTGGACCATCGGCTACACCGGCCAGAGCCCCGAGCGCCTGAAGGCGCACATGCGCAACATGCACGTCTTCGACGTGAAGACGCTGCGCGCCAAGGGCGGCAGCGACAAGGAGACCGGGTACTCCCTCGACGGCGACTACTTCGGCCTGCCGTGGCCGTGCTACGGCACGCCGGAAATGAAGCACCCGGGCTCGCCCAACCTCTACGACACCTCGAAGCACGTGATGGACGGCGGCGGCAACTTCCGCGCCAACTTCGGCGTCGAGAAGGACGGTGTGAACCTGCTGGCCGAGGACGGCTCGTTCTCCAAGGGCGCGGACCTCACCACCGGCTATCCGGAGTTCGACCACGTGCTGCTGAAGAAGCTCGGCTGGTGGGACGAACTGAGCGAGCCCGAGAAGGCCGCGGCCGAGGGCAAGAACTGGAAGACCGATTCGTCGGGCGGGATCATCCGCGTGGCGATGAAGAACCACGGCTGCCATCCGTTCGGCAACGCGAAGGCGCGGGCCGTGGTGTGGAACTTCCCCGATGCGATCCCGAAGCACCGCGAGCCGCTGTACTCGACGCGTCCGGATCTGGTGGCCAAGTACCCGACGCACGACGACAAGAAGGCCTTCTGGCGCCTGCCCACCTTGTTCAAGACCGTGCAGGACAAGAACAAGGACATCGGCAAGGAATTCCCGCTGATCATGAGCAGCGGGCGGCTGGTGGAGTACGAGGGCGGCGGCGAGGAAACCCGCTCCAACCCCTACCTGGCCGAGCTGCAGCAGGAGATGTTCGTCGAGATCAACCCGGCCACCGCCAACGATCGCGGCATCCGCAACGGCGAGACGGTGTGGGTGCGCACGCCGACCGGTGCGCGCCTCACGGTCAAGGCGCTGGTCACCGAGCGCGTGGACCGCGAGACGGTGTGGCTGCCCTTCCACTTCTCGGGCCGCTGGCAGGGCGTCGATCTCGCGCCCTACTACCCGCAGGGGGCGATGCCGGTCATCCGCGGCGAGGCGATCAACACCGCCACCACCTACGGCTACGACAGCGTCACGATGATGCAGGAGACCAAGACCACGGTCTGCCAGGTCGAGCGGGCGACTGCCTGAATTGGAGAGTTGACATGGCAAGAATGAAATTCATCTGCGACGCCGAGCGCTGCATCGAATGCAACGGCTGCGTCACCGCCTGCAAGGCCGAGCACGAAGTGCCCTGGGGCGTGAACCGCCGCCGCGTGGTGACGCTCAACGACGGCGTGCCGGGCGAGCGCAGCATCTCGGTGGCCTGCATGCACTGCTCCGACGCGCCCTGCATGGCGGTGTGCCCGGTCGACTGCTTCTACCGCACCGACGAGGGCGTGGTGCTGCACGACAAGGACATCTGCATCGGCTGCGGCTACTGCAGCTACGCCTGCCCGTTCGGCGCGCCGCAGTTCCCGACCAACGGCACGTTCGGGCTGCGCGGCAAGATGGACAAGTGCACCTTCTGCGCCGGCGGCCCGGAGGCCAACGGCTCCGAGGCCGAGTTCGAGAAGTACGGCCACAACCGCCTCGCCGAGGGCAAGCTGCCGGCCTGCGCCGAGATGTGCTCGACCAAGGCCCTGCTTGGCGGAGATGGCGACGTGGTCGCCGACATCTTCCGCACCCGCGTGCTGACGCGTGGCAAGGGCTCCGAGGTGTGGGGCTGGGGCACGGCCTACGGCAAGCCGACCGGTGGCGCCGCGCAGCCGGCCGCGGCCGAAGGCGGCAAGTCATGAGGCGGTCCCTGCCGCGCGGTCTGGCCCTCCTCGGTGGGGTGCTCCTGGCCGCCGGGCTGGCGGCGTGCGCCGACAAGCCGCAGACGGCGTCCGGCCCGTCCAAGAAGGGCGACAGCAAGCCCTGGGACGGCAGCACCGAAGCCGGCTACACGGTGCCGGACTGGAAGCAGGGCGACCGCGCCAGCTGGGAACAGCAGCTGCGCGCCCGCAACCAGCAGCAGAACGAGTACACGCGCTCGCGCTGATGGCGCGCGTCGAACACCGGCCGCAGCGTTGACACGGGGATGCCGATGACACATACGATGCTTCGATGGTGGGCTGCCGGCTGCCTGGCGCTGCTCGGCAGCGTGGCGGCGGCGCAGGGCTCCCCGGTCGCCGACCCGGCCGTGTCGCCTGCTGCACAGGCCGCACCGACCGTCCCGGCCGCCAGCGCGGCGGCCCTGGCGCTGCCCGACGCGAACGAGACCAACGCCCAGCGCGCCAAGACCCAGCCCTACAACAATGCGCCGTTCTGGCGTGCAGTGCGCGAGTCGGGGCAGCAATCGGGCATCAGCAACCTGCCGGGTGCCGAGAAGGGTGTGCTGATCCAACAGTTCGTGCAGTACCCGGGTTCGCGCTTCACGACGGCGGGCGAGGCCTGGCGCGAGGTGCGCAATCGCTGGATCATTCCCTACGGCGGCGCGCTGCTGCTGATCGTGGTGGTGGCGATCGGCCTGTTCTTCCTGGCCAAGGGCCCGATCGGCGTGCACGCGCCGGACACGGGCCGCAAGATCGAGCGCTTCACCTACTTCGAGCGTGCCGCGCACTGGAGCAATGCGGTGGCCTTCGTGGCGCTGGCGGTATCGGGCGTGGTGATGGCGTTCGGCAAGTTCTTCCTGCTGCCGGTGATCGGCGGCACGCTGTTCGGCTGGCTGGCCTATGCGCTGAAGAACCTGCACAACTTCGCCGGGCCGATGTTCGCGGTTTCGCTGGTGATCGTGTTCTTCACCTTCGTGCGCGACAACCTGCCACGCAAGGAAGACCTGCAGTGGCTGGCCAAGGGCGGCGGCCTGTTCAACGGCGCCCACGTGCCCTCGCACCGCTTCAACGCAGGCGAGAAGCTCATCTTCTGGGGCGGCGTGTTCGCGCTGGGCATCGTGGTGGTGGGCTCGGGCCTGGTGCTCGACAAGCTCATCCCCGGCCTCGCCTACACGCGCGGCGACATGCAGATCGCCCACATGATCCACGCCGTGGCCACGGTGCTGATGATGGCGATGTTCCTCGGCCACATCTACCTCGGCACCATCGGCATGAAGGGCGCCTACCGCGCGATGCGCGACGGCCAGGTCGACGCCGCCTGGGCACGCGAACACCACGAACTCTGGTACGACGACATCCAGGCCGGGAAGATCCCCGCGCAGCGCACGCCGTCGCCGACACCACCGGCGGCCGGCACGCAGGGCGCGGCCGTGCAGTCCTGAACGGGAGCGAGACGATGCTGATGATGAACCGACCCACCCCGGGCCCGTGCGCCGCCGCCGCGGCGCTGTGCGCCGTGCTCGGCCTGGCCCTGCTGCCGGCCGCTCACGCCAAGCTCCCCGCCCCCACGCCCGAAGCCAAGGCCAAGGCCGACGAGGCCAAGGCGAAGACCGCCTGGTCCGACAAGGTGGCGGCCTTCCAGCTCTGCAAGTCGATGGATCGCGTGGCCGCTCGTTACGCCCAGGAGGCCAAGGCGGCCGGCAAGGAAACCAAGCCGTCGACCGCCACGCCGGCCTGCACTGATCCCGGCCCCTACCAGGTCGCCGCGACCGCCGCCACGCCGCCGCTCGAGGCCGCCGGCGCGCACTCGCCGGCCAAGACGGCGGCCAGCCCGCCCAGCGGCAAGGCGACCTCGGCCGAGCAGACCGGGACGCCGAAGAAATAGACGCTGCCCGCGCGCGCCCCGGCCCGGGCCGACGGGGCGCGCCCGTTTCGGGCCACACTGCAGGCATGGACGACCCGCACCCGATGCTGCCCCGCATGAGCCGCGCACAGGCGGCGCTGACCCGCAGCGTCGACGTGCTCGACGAGCACGGCCGACGCGAGACGATCCAGATCCCGGCCGAGCGCCCGTTGACGGTGTTCGTCGACAAGCGAGAGCTCGTCACGCTGATGACGCTGGGCGCCGAACCCGAATTGCTGGTGCTCGGCTACCTGCGCAACCAGCGCCTGGTCGACTCGGTGCATGACATCGACTCGGTCACGGTCGACTGGGACGTGGGCGCCGCCGCGGTGAAGACGCGCGCCGGCATCGAGGACTTCGACCGCAAGACCGCCCGGCGCGTGGTCACCACCGGCTGCGGTCAGGGCACGGTGTTCGGCAGCCTGATGGACGAGCTCGACACGCTGGTGCTGCCGGACCCGCAGGCCGCCCGCATCAGCCAGCGCGCGCTGGTGGCGCTGCTCGACGCGGTGCGCCGCCAGGAGAGCACCTACAAGTCGGCCGGCTCGGTGCACGGCTGCGCGCTCTTCACGCTGGCCGGCGACGACGCGCGGCTTGAGCTCTTCGTGGAGGACGTGGGCCGCCACAACGCGATCGACACGCTGGCCGGCTGGATGTGGCTGCGCGGCCTGGGCGGGGCCGACAAGGCCTTCTACACCACCGGGCGCCTGACCAGCGAGATGGTCATCAAGTCGGCGCAGATGGGCGTGCCCATCGTCGTCTCGCGCTCGGGCGTCACGCAGATGGGCCATGAACTGGCCACGCGGCTCGGCCTGGCGCTGTTCGGCCGTGCCACCAACCGGCACTTCCTCTGTTACAGCGGCTTCGAGCGCTTCGACGGCGATCCGTCGCTGGCGCGGCCCCCTGCCGTGCCGCCGGTCGGGGAGAGCGGGAGCCGGGCTGCCTAGAATCCGGGCTTCTTGCAGGAAGAAGCACCGCGATGAGCATCAAGAGCGACAAGTGGATCCGGCGCATGGCCGAGCAGCACGGAATGATCGAGCCCTTCGAGCCCGGCCAGGTGCGCAACGCCCCCGATGGCCACCGCATCGTCAGCTACGGCACCAGCAGCTACGGCTACGACATCCGCTGCGCACCCGAGTTCAAGGTCTTCACCAACATCTACAGCACGGTGGTCGACCCGAAGGCCTTCGACGAGAAGAGCTTCGTCGACATCGACGCCGAGGTCTGCATCATCCCGCCCAACAGCTTCGCGCTGGCGCGCACGGTCGAGTACTTCCGCATCCCGCGCAACGTGCTGACCATCTGCCTGGGCAAGAGCACCTACGCGCGCTGCGGCATCATCGTCAACGTCACCCCGTTCGAGCCCGAATGGGAAGGCTACGTGACGCTGGAGTTCAGCAACACCACGCCGCTGCCCGCCAAGATCTACGCGGGCGAGGGCTGCGCGCAGGTGCTGTTCTTCGAGAGCGACGAGGTCTGCGAGACCAGCTACAAGGACCGCGGCGGCAAGTACCAGGGGCAGCGGGGCGTGACCTTGCCCAAGACCTGACGTTGGTGGCGCCGTTGCGCCGTTGCGCCGTGGCGTTGTGGTGATGTGGCGGACCGGCACGGGCGCCGCGCCAGGCCGCTGTGTTGCGCTCGTGCCCGGCCGCTTGTATCGCGGTCGGGCGTTCAGCAGCCGAGTGTCGCCTTCCGGCGCCACTCGCGCGGCTTCACTCCCCCGCGGTCCGCCCTGCGGGCCGACCGCTCCTCCTTTACCTCGCTCCACACAGCGGCCCGTCACGGTGCTTCGATACCCCGAGGTACTCTGGGTTTGAAGACCTTCGCGCGTTGCGGTGGTTCGTGCGACCAGGGCGTCGGGTGAATGGCGAAGTGAGGTAGAGGAGGAGGGCCGGGCGTGAGCCCGGCACGGGGGACACGAACGCAGCCGTTCACCCGACGCCCTGGTCAGCAGCGCTCCGCCCGCGCAGTAGCGCAGCAGCCTGTAGGAAGTTGCCTGACACGCCACTTCCGCTCCGCGCAGCAAGCGCTCAACTGCGGAGGCTTCGGCGGTGTATTCGCGGCATCGAGGGGCGGCGGCGCCCGTAAGCTGGTGCCATCGAAATGCCATCCCCGATGGCCCCGGAGCCGACCCATGAACCCGCGCGACCTGCCTGCCGACTATCACGACCTGCCGACCATGCCGGCCGAACTGCTCACCGAGTTCGACGACACCGGCTTCGCGTCGATCGATGACATCGCCTGCACCCGCCTGGGCGTGAAGGCCTCGCAGACGCCGCTGGCGGTCGATGTGTGGACGCTGTCGCGCTTCCGGGCGCTGATGGCCGAGGAGGGCTGGCCCGTGCATGCTGCCCGCATGCTGTTCGACCGCGTCTACGCGCACGAGCGCCTGGCCTTCGCCCACAGCAGCGCCAACCAGATCCTGCGCGAACTCGCGCTCGACCTGTTCCGCCGCATGCACGCCGACGACGGCCTGTCGCACTGAGGCCGGCGCCGCCGGCGCGCGGCCAGCCCAGCGGCTGTCCTTCCCCGAGACCGCTCCCGGCCGCGGCGCGAAAGCGCGGTGGCCGGCAGTACCATGGGCCGCATCGTTCGGCTTCCGGGGAGGAGCGCCATGAAGTGGGAAGGCCAGGAACAGAGTGACAACGTCGAGGACCGCCGCGGCATGGGTGGCGGCGGGCGCGGCGGCCTGCCGATCGGTGGCCGCGGCATCGGTGTCGGCACCATCGTCATCGCGCTGGTGGCGGGCTGGATCTTCGGCATCAACCCGCTCACCGTGCTCGGCATCCTGAGCGGCGGCGGGGGCGCACCCACGGCGCAGGTCTCCACCGGCCCGGCGCCGGCCCCACCGGCCGACGACGCGCAGGCGCGCTTCGTCTCCGTGGTGCTGCGCAGCACCGAGGACGTGTGGACCGAGGTCTTCCGCAGTGGCCAGGCGCAATACGTGCGGCCCAAGCTGGTGCTGTTCCGCGGTGCCACGGCCACCGCCTGCGGCACGGGCCAGAGTGCGATGGGCCCGTTCTACTGCCCCGGCGACCAGCAGGTCTACATCGACCTCCAGTTCTTCGACACGCTGCACCAGCGCCTCGGTGCGCCCGGCGATTTCGCGCAGGCCTATGTGATCGCGCACGAGGTCGGCCACCACGTGCAGCAGCTGCTGGGCATCAGCGAGAAGGTGGAAGCGGCGCGGCGTGGCGGCAGCGAGGCCCAGGCCAACGCGATGAGCGTGCGCCTGGAGCTGCAGGCCGACTGCTTCGCCGGCGTGTGGGCCAACCGCTCGCAGCAGGCCCGGCAGTGGCTGGAGCAGGGCGATGTGGACGAGGCGCTGAACGCAGCCTCGCAGATCGGCGACGACACGCTGCAGCGGCGCAGCCAGGGGCAGATCGTGCCCGAGAGCTTCACCCACGGCAGCAGTGCACAGCGCGTGAGCTGGTTCAAGCGCGGCATGCAGACCGGTCGCATCGCCGACTGCAACACCTTCGAGGCCAGCCGGCTCTGAGCGGGGCTCGGGCGGCGCGGTGCGCCGCTCGCCCCCGTCGGGCCTACTTCGAGGCCGGCTCGCCGATCTCGATCTGCAGCCCGGTTGTCCCCACGGCCACGGCGGCCGACAGGCCCTGCAGGTCGCCTGGCTGAGGCATCGCATCGCCGCTGCGCGACAGGCGGGCGCCGACCACCACCTGGGTCGCGCCCGAGAGCCGGGCCGCCGGCGACATCGACAGGCTGTCATCGAGCGTGAACTGCAGCGGCAGGTCCTTCGCCTGGCGGCGCAGGATGGCGAGCGGCATGCGCGGAGCGCCTTCGCCGGCCGCCCGCGCGAACACGAACAGGGTGTCGTCCGGGGCCACGCGGTCCTTCAGCGATGGCGCCAGCCGAACCGTGCCGCTGACCCGGGCCGGCGCGCCGGCGGGCGAAGGCGACGAGGTGGCCGGCACCGCGGCGGGCGCGGCCTCGGCGGACGGCGGCAGCCCGGCGAGCTGGCGGGCCTGCGCCACGCTCGCGCGGATCTGCTGGGCGAACGGGCTGTCGGGCGGCTCCACGCGTGACAGCGCCTCCCAGTGCTTCACCGCCGTCGGGTAGTCCTTGCGGTCGAAGGCGATCAGGCCGGCGAAGGCGAGCGCTTTCGGGTGCGCCGGGTCGAGCGCGAGCGCGCGTTCGACCAGCCGGGTCGGCTCGCCGTGCATCGCGTCGCGGTCCAGTGCGACCAGCGAGGCGCCCAGGTCCACCAGCAACGAGGGGTCGCGAGGATTGAGCGCGACCGCCTTGCGGTAGGCCTCGACGGCTTCCGCGTGCCGGCCCAGCGCCGCGTAGGAGCGCGACAGCATCTGCCAGCCCTCGGCGTCGTCGGGGCGGGACTTCAGCCGCTCGGCAAGCTGATCGACCATCGCGGCGATCTGCGCCCGGGCCGGGTCGCCGCCCGCGCCGCTCGCAGCGGCCGGCGGCGGGGCCGCGGCCGATCGCGACCCGGGGCCGAGGTCCAGCAGGCCGGGGGCGCCGAGCCAGCCGTAGCCGCCGACGACGACGACGAGCGAGAACACCGCGAGCGCGGCGGTCAGCCCGAGCCGGCGGCGCGGGCCGGCGGTAGCCGCGTCGCCGGCGCTGGCCGGTGGGGCGGCGCGCCACAGCGGGCGGGTCAGGGCGGCGATCGCGGCGAGGCACAGGGCGGCCGCCAGCAGCAGGAAGAACAGCATCGGGGTCATGGGGCGCGCGGTCCGGCGCCGTCGGCGTCGTCCTCGTCGGGTTCGAAGTGGTCGTCGCTCAGCCGCGCGCGCCGGCGCAGCACCAGCACCAGGGTGGCCAGGCCGCCCACCAGCAGCACGAAGGGGCCGAACCACAGCAGCCAGGTGCTGGTCCGGACCGGCGGGCGGTAGAGCACGAAGTCGCCGTAGCGGTCGGTCATGTACTGCAGGATCTCGGCCTGGCTGCGGCCCTCGCTCAGCATCGTGCGGACCTGCCGGCGCAGGTCGACGGCGAGGTCGGCGTGCGAGTCGGCGATGGTCTGGTTCTGGCAGACCAGGCAGCGCAGCTCGGCGGCGATGCGCATCACGCGCGCCTCGAGCACCGGGTCGTCGGCCAGCGGCGGCGCGTCTTTGGCCAGCACAGGACATGCCAGCAGGCCCGACAGCAGCGCGCCTGCGACCAGCGAGATCCACCTAGCCATTCAATTCCTTCAGCAACGGTCGGATGCGGGTCTCGATGACGACGGGCGTGAGCGGGCCGATGTGCTTGAAGCGCACCAGGCCCTGCCGGTCGATCACGAAGGTCTCGGGCACGCCGTAGACGCCGAAGTCGATGCCGACGCGGCCGTCCACGTCGAAGGCCGAAGCGTCGTAGGGGTCGCCGAAGCGGCGCAGCCACTCCAGGCCGGCCGGCCGCGTGTCCTTGTAGTTCAGGCCGATCACCGGCACCGACTTGCTGCGGGCGAACTCCATCAGCGTCGGGTGTTCCTCGCGGCAGGCCACACACCACGAGGCCCACACATTGAGGATCCACACCTTGCCCAGCAGGTCGTCGCGGCGCAGCGTCTGGTTCGCGTCGTCCAGCCGCGCGAGCGTGAAGGCCGGTGCGGGCTTGCCGATCAGCGGCGACGGCACCTCGGTCGGCGACAGCCCGAGCCCGCGCCACAGGAAGACGACGAGGACGGCGAACAGGCCGAGCGGAACGATGTAACGCAGGCTCCTCAGCATCACGCCACCGCTCCGGCCGGGCCCGCCTGCTGCCCGTGCTCCTGGCGCTGCCGGGCGCGGTAGCGCCGGTCGCTCGCCGCGAGGGCGCCGCCCAGCGCCATCAGCACGCAGCCGCCCCAGATCCAGTTGACGAAGGGCTTGAAGTAGACGCGCACGATCCAGCTGCCGTCGGCGGTGGGCTCGCCCAGCGACACGTAGAGGTCGCGCGTGATGCCGCGGTCGATGTCGGCCTCGGTCATCGGATTGCGCTGCACGCGGTAGATGCGCTTCTCGGGCTTCAGCAGCGCCACCGCCTTGCCGTCGCGCGTGACTTCGATCTGGCCCTGCAGGCCGTCGTAGTTCGGGCCCTGGATCTCCTTCAGGCCGCGCAGCGCGAACACGAAGCCGCCGGCCTCGGTGGTGTCGCCGATCGCCATCTTCACGTCGCGCTCGAGCTGGTAGGTGGTGACCATGCTCACGCCGAAGGCGAACACCGCCACGCCCAGGTGGGCCAGCATCATGCCGAGCATCGCGCGCGGCAGTTGCCGTGCGCGGGCCAGCAGACTCATCGGCAGGCTGCCGGCCGGGCGCAGCCGCTCCCACAGGTCGACGCCGAGCGTGGCGACGATCCAGTAGCTCATCAGCAGGCCGAGCGTCGCGCCCAGCGCGATGCGGCCGGCCAGCCAGCCCGTGAGCAGCGCAGCGACCACCGCGATGGCGGCGGCCCAGCGCAGCCGGCGGGCCAGGTCGGGCAGCTCGGCCTGCTTCCAGCGCGCCAGCGGCCCCACGCCGAGCAGGAACACCGCCGGCGCCATCAGCGGCACGAACACCGCGTCGAAGTAGGGCGGTCCGACGGAGATCTTGCCCAGGCCCAGGGCGTCGAGCAGCAGCGGGTAGAGCGTGCCGAGCAGCACCGACAGCGTGGCGACGACGAACAGCACGTTGTTGGCGAGCAGCATCGACTCGCGCGACACCACGCCGAAGCGCGCGCCCAGCCCGACCTTGGGCGCGCGCCACGCGTACAGCGTGAGCGAGCCACCGATCACGATCACCAGGAACAGCAGGATGAACAGGCCGCGCTGCGGGTCGGTGGCGAAGGCGTGGACCGAGGACAGCACGCCCGAGCGCACGAGGAAGGTGCCGAGCAGCGAGAGCGAGAAGGCGACGATGGCCAGCAGCACTGTCCAGGACTTGAAGGCGCCGCGCTTCTCGGTGACCGCCAGCGAATGGATCAGCGCGGTGCCGGCCAGCCACGGCAGGAAGGAGGCGTTCTCCACCGGGTCCCAGAACCACCAGCCGCCCCAGCCCAGCACGTAGTAGGCCCAGGTGCTGCCGAGCATGATGCCCAGCGTCAGGAAGGCCCAGGCGGCGGTGGTCCAGGGCCGCGTCCAGCGCGCCCAGGTGGCGTCGAGCGTGCCGCCGAGCAGCGCCGCGACGGCGAAGGCGAAGGCCACCGAGAAGCCCACGTAGCCCATGTAGAGCATCGGAGGGTGGACGATCATGCCGGGGTCCTGCAGCAGCGGGTTCAGGTCGTTGCCGTCCGGCGGCACCGGGAACAGGCGGTCGAAGGGGTTGGAGGTGATCAGCATGAACAGCAGGAAGCCCACGCTGATCAGGCCCATCACTGCGAGGATGCGCGACACCACCGGCATCGGCAGGTGGTGGCTGCGCAGCGCCACCGCGAGCGTCCAGCTGCTGAGCATCAGCACCCACAGCAGCAGCGAACCCTCGTGGCTGCCCCAGGAGGCCGCGACGCGATAGAACAGCGGCAGCGCGCTGTTCGAATTGGTGGCCACGTTCAGCACCGAGAAGTCGTGGCGCACGAAGGACGCCACCAGGCAGCCGAAGGCCAACGCGACCAGCAGGAACTGCGTGTGCGCCGCCGGCCGCGCGAGCGCCATCCAGTCGGCGCGGCCGCGGGCGGCGCCCAGCAGCGGCAGGGTGCCCTGGACCAGGGCGGTGGCCAGCGCCAGCAGCAGCGCGATCTGCCCGAGCTCGGGAATCATGGTCGGGTTTCCTTGACGACGGTCTCGCCGAGCTTCTGGTTGCTGGCGCCGGCGCGCTGCAGTGCCTCGGCGGCTTCGGGCGGCATGTAGTTCTCGTCGTGCTTGGCGAGCACCTCGCGGGCGACGAACACGCCGTCGTCGCCGAGCTGACCCTGTGCGACGACGCCCTTGCCCTCCTTGAACAGGTCGGGAAGGATGCCCTGGTAGCGCACCGGGATGCTCTTGACGGTGTCGGTCACGACGAAGCGCACCACCAGGCCGTCGCGCTGCACGCTGCCGCCGTCGACCAGGCCGCCGAGGCGGAAGGTGCGGCCCACCGGGGCCTCCTTCGCCGCCACCTGGGCCGGCGAATAGAAGAACACCAGGTTGCTCTGGAAGGCATTGAGCACCAGCGCCGCGGCCACGCCCACGGCCGCGACGATGCCGACGATCAGCGCCAGGCGCTTCTGACGCGGCTTCATGGCTGCAGCTCCGTGTCGACCGCCTCGCCGGCGGCGCGCGCCAGCGCGCGGCGTTGGCGGCGTGCGACGTGCCAGGGTTCGGCGGCCATCAGCAGGGCCGTGACGGCATACGAGCCCCACACGTAGAGGCCGTAGCCGCCCATGTCGAAGAACGCCGAGGCGCTGGGCCAATTCATCAGGAGGTCTCCTCGTTTGTTCGGGACCGGGCCGCCAGTTCGCGCACCCAGTCGGCATGCGACTCGCGTTCCAGCACCAGCGCGCGGGCGCGCATGAAGACGACCGCGAAGGTGTAGGCCCAGAAAGCGAACGTCATCAACAGCATTGCCGTCAGCATGGTGGTGGCCATCTTGGGCGCCGCGGTCATGGTGATCGTGGCGCCCTGATGGAGGGTATTCCACCACCGGACCGAGAAATAGATGATGGGGACATTCACCGCGCCCACGATCGCCAGCAGTGCGCCGGCGCGGTCGCCGCGTCGCACGTCGTCGATCGCCGCAACCAGCGCGATGTAGCCTAGATACAGGAACAGCAGGATCAGTTCCGAAGTCAGCCGGGCGTCCCATACCCACCAGGTGCCCCATGCGGGTTTGCCCCAGAGGGCGCCGGTCCACAGCGCGAGGAAGGTGAACAGCGCGCCGGTCGGCGCCAGCGCGTGCGCCAGCATGAAGGCCATGCGGGCATTGAACATCCAGCCGACGGCGGCCCAGAAGGCCATCGCGAGGTAGATCACCATCGACATCCATGCGGCCGGCACATGGATGAAGATGATGCGGTAGGACTCGCCCTGCTGCGCGTCGGTGGGCGCGACGAAGAAGCCCATGTAGAGCCCGGCCGCCGCCAGCGGCGCGGCCACAGTCCACAGCCAGGGGATGAGGCGGCCGGCCAGCGCGTGGAAGCGCGCGGGCGCGGCGAAGGTGAACCAGCGAAAGCGTTCGGTCACGCCGTTTTACTCCAGTGAGATGCGCAGCGCGGCTGCGGTGGCGACCGGCGCCGTCAACGCCGTCAGGATCAGCAGCGCCCCGAGGATGGAGAAGTGTCCTCCAGGCGACAGGCCGGCGTCGACCGCGGCGACGGCGCCGGTGCCGAAGATCAGCGCCGGGATGGTGAGCGGCAGCACCAGCAGCAGCAGCAGCACGCCGGCGCTGCGCAAGCCGAGCGTCAGCGCCGCGCCCACCGCGCCGAGCAGGCTCAGCACCGGCGTGCCGAGCAGCAGCGACACGAGCAGCGCGCCGAGCGCGTCGCGGTGCATGTCGAACAGCAGACCCAGCAGAGGCGCGGCGGCGATCAGCGGCAGGCCGCTCAGCGTCCAGTGGGCCGCCGACTTGGCCGCGGCGATCACCACCGCGCTGCGGCCGGTCAGCAGCATCTGCTCCAGCGAGCCGTCGGCGAAGTCGCTCGCGAACAGCTGCGACACCGACAGCATGGCGGCGAGCAGCGCGCACACCCAGGCCAGGCCGGGCGCCAGCTGGCGCAGCACCTGCGGCTCGGGCCCGACGCCGAGCGGGAACAGGCTGGCGGTGACGACGAAGAAGGCCACCGGCATCAGCGTCTCGACGCGCCGGCGCAGCGCGAGACGCAGGTCGCGCAGGTAGACGGCGAGGAACAGGTCGCGCATCTCAGGCGCACCGGTCCAGGTCGATCTCGCGCGGCCGCAGCCGCGCCGTGTCGAGCGCGAGGTGGCTGGTCAGCAGCACGCTGCCGCCGCGCGCCGCATGCGCCAGCAGCAGATCGTTCAGCCGCTCGATGCCGTCGGCGTCGAGCGCGTCGTAGGGCTCGTCGAGGATCCACAGCGAGGGCTCGTCCTCGACCGCCAGCCGAGCCAGCGCGACGCGCCGCCGCTGCCCTTGCGACAGGGTGCGTACCGCGGCCGTGCGGCGGCCCTGCAGGCCCATGCGGTCGAGCGCGGACTGCACAGTGGCCGCGCCGCAAGGGCGCCCGTGCAGGCGCAGCAGGAACTGCAGCGATTCGGTCGCACTCAGGTCGTCCTTCAGCGCATTGGCGTGGCCGATGAACACGAAGCGCCGGTCCACGGCAGATGCGCTGGCCGCCACGCCGCCACGCAGGATCTCACCGCCCTCGGGTCGGGCCAGTCCGGCGGCGAGGCGCAGCAGGCTGGTCTTGCCGCGGCCGTTGCGACCGCGCAGCCAGACGATCTCGCCGCCGGCGACCTCGAACGCCAACTCCTTGAACAGCAGGCGGTTGCCGCGCCGGCAGGCCAGGCCGGTGGCCGACAGGTGGGGTGCAGCGGCAGGGGACGGCGGGACGTGTGGCGACAACACGGGACGTTTCAGGTTGCAAGGGCGGTGCGCAAGGCGTGCCGACTGTACTGCGGTCGTGGCCGGCCGCTGGGCGTGCGGACGGTCCATGGCGGAGACCGGACGGCGACGCCGGTTGCGCTTGCTCACATCTGAATCGTCTTCATGCAGACAAGCACAAATACGGCAGCAAATCATCTGCGACAGCGTGTAAGCGCTGCGTGCACTGCCAACTATTGACGCGTTTTTCGCTGGTTCAAGCGCGAGTATTCGTCCGCTCCGAACCCGCCGGCTTCCGGCAGCGTCCGGCGCACGAAAGAACGAATGAACAAGAAGGGTCCGTCGCCCGATCGGCGGACGAGCAGCTCAGGGGAGATCGTGATGTCCATGTCCAGCATGTCGAGTGTCGGCCACCGCGCGGCGGGTTCGGCGCGCCTGCCGGCGGGCGCCTGGGTGCAGGGAGGCTGGATGCGGCGCGAGGAGGCCATCATGGGCACCTCGATCAGCGTCGAGCTGTGGAGCGAAGACCCGGCCGCCGGCAACGCCGCGATGGATCTGGTGATCGGCGAGATGCACCGCATCGACCGCGGCATGAGCCCGCACAAGCCGGACTCCGAACTGTCGCGCATCAACCGCGAGGCGGCGGTTCGGCCGGTACCGCTCAGCGAGGAGATGTTCGCGCTGCTGGCGCGCTCGCTGGAGTTCTCGCGCCGCTCCGAAGGTGCCTTCGACATCACCTTCGCCGGCGCCGGCCGGCTGTACGACTACCGCGAGCGCATCCGACCGACCGATGCCGCGCTGGCACAGGCCTGCGCGGCCGTCGGCCACCAGCACCTGGAGCTCGACGCCGCTGCGCGCAGCGTGCGCTTCGCCCGCGACGGCCTGCGCATCGACCTGGGTGGCTTCGCGAAGGGGCATGCGGTGGACAACGCCGCCGCGATCCTCGCGCGCCGCGGCATCCGCCATGCCTTCATCAGCGCCGGCGGCGACAGCCGCGTCATCGGCGACCGCCGCGGCCGGCCGTGGACGATCGGCGTGCGCGATCCGCGGCGGCCGGGCGAGATCGTCGCGCTGCTGCCGCTCGAGGACGCGGCGGTCTCCACCTCCGGCGACTACGAGCGCTACTTCGACGCGCCCGACGGCGCGCGCTGCCACCACATCCTCGATCCGCGGACCGGCAAGTCCCCGGACAGCGTGCGCAGCGTGACCATCATCGCGCCCGACGGGCTGACCAGCGAAGCGCTCTCCAAGTGCCTGTTCGTGATGGGCTTGGAGCTCGGCATGCGCTTCGTCGAATCGCACGCCGGCGTCGACGCCGTGGTGGTCGACGCGGCGGGGGCGCTGCACTACTCCTCCGGGCTGCTCGCTGCCGGCGCGCAGCCGAGGCAGTGACACAAGAACCTCAAGTGACTCTCGCTCGTTGAATTCACCGATCAGGGGACCAGGATGAAGAACCAGCTGGGAAGACAACAGGCACTGCTGCTGGGCTGCAGCGCCGCGCTGCTGGGCCTCGGGCTCACGGCGTGCGGCAGCGGCGGTGGCGGCTCGGACACGGTCACCGTCCAGGGCGACGTGCCGATCGCCTACGTGAAGCGCGCCAACACGATCCGCATGAACCCGACCAACGGCGCGCCGACCGCGCCGGGCGGCGACCTGATGATCCGCGAGAAGTCCTCGCCGAGCGCGCCCGAGCACAACATCACCACCCAGTTCACGCAGGGGCAGGGCGACGCGTCCGACCCCGAGGTCTCGTACGACGGCAAGAAGATCGTGTTCGCGATGCGCTGCCCGACCACGAACACCGCGCAGATCGATGGCGGGCCCGCCTGCACCGGCCGCTGGAACATCTGGGAATACGACATGACCACCGGTGGCTACACCGGCGGCAGCTTCCGGCGCCTGACCAGTTCGACGCAGGACGACGACGTGGACCCGGCCTACCTGCCGGCCGACCGCGGCTTCGTGTTCTCGTCGAACCGCCAGACCAAGTCGAAGACGACGCAGGCGCTCAACCAAACCTACTACGCGCTCGACGAGTACGAGCGCGAGCGCGTCTTCAACCTGCACACGATGACCGCCAACGGCGTGAACATCCAGCAGATCTCGTTCAACCAGAGCCACGACCGCAACCCGGTGGTGCGCCCGAACGGCGACATCCTGTTCTCTCGCTGGGAGCACGTGGGCGACCGCAACCGCTTCGCGATCTTCCGCACCAAGCCCGATGGCACCGACATGTTCGTGCTGTACGGCGCGCACAGCCCCGGCAACAGCTTCCTGCACCCGCGCGACATGGACCCGGCCGGGGCCTACAACGGCTTCCTGACCTCGTCGCTGATGTCGCTGTCGGGCACCGACGAGGGTGGCTCGCTGATGCTGGTCGACGCCGCGAACTACTCCGAATACAACACGCCGACCAACCGCAACGTGCAGGCGCTGGGCGGGCAGGCGCAGATCACCGCGCAGTCGCTCAACGACGGGCGCGGCCTGTCGCGCTACGGCCGCGTCACCTCCCCGTTCCCGCTGTGGGACGGCACCGACCGCGTGCTGGTGGGCTACCGGCCCTGCGAGGTCACGCGCGACGGCGACGTGGTGTCGTGCGCGACGCTCAGCAGCGCCGAGATCGCACGGCTCAACGACGAGGAGCGCACCGAGGCCGAGATCGCCGCCGACCCGCTGCAGGACAACGTGCCGCCGTCGTACGCGATCTACATGTACGACCCGGCCAAGCAGACCTGGCTCAACGTGGCCGCGCCGCCCTCGGGCTTCATGTACACCGACCCGGTCGCGCTGCAGGCGCGCTCCGAGCCGAACGCCGCCGACCCGACCAACGTGGACCCCACGCTCGCGGCGCAGAACCTGGCGCTGATCGAGGTGCGCAGCGTCTACGACACCGACGGCCTCGACCGCATGGGCACCTCGATGCTCGCTGCCGCTGACCTGCCGAGCGGCTGCACCACCGCGATCGAGAAGACCGCGCCGACCGATCCGCTGGACACCCGCAACCTGGTCGCCGACCTGCTGCGCATCAAGGACCCGGCCGACCCGGCCTACAACTGCGCGCCGGCGCGCTTCGTGCGCGCGGTGCGGGCGGTGGCGCCGCAGGCCAACATGATGGGCATGCGCGAGGCGATCGGCGAGACCGACTTCGAACCGCAGCAGATCCTCGGCTACGCGCCGGTGGAGCCCGACGGTTCCTTCAAGCTGCAGGTGCCGGCCGACACGCCGCTGGCGCTGGCGATCGTCGACGCCAAGGGCCGCGGCATCCAGACCCACCTGAACTGGATCCAGGTCCGGCCCGGCGAGCGCCGCACCTGCGACGGCTGCCACAGCCCGCGGCGTGGCGCGGCGCTCAACTCGGGCTCGATCGTCAACACGCTGGCAACGGCGCTGCTGCCGTCGATGTCGGGCGCGCACCAGTCCGGCGAGACCATGGCCTCGCTGCGCACCCGGCTCGATCCCACCGCGCTGAGCCTCGGCGCCGACATGGTCTACACCGACGTGTGGGCCGACACCAGTCGCGGCGGCGTGGCGCGCGCGCCGATCACGGTGCGCTACACCGGCAACACCAATCCGGCCGACGACCTGGCGACCGCGGTGCCGGTCAACGGCATCATCAACTACGCCGAGCACATCCAGCCGCTGTGGACGCGCAACCGCGGCGGCAACACCTGCACGGGCTGCCACAACGACCCGGCCAAGCTCTCGCTGCAGGGCACGACCAGCGGTACGGGCCGGCTGCTGTCCTACGACGAACTGCTGATCGGCGATCCGGTGATCGACGCCGGCACCGGCCTGCCGGTGACGCGCATCGAGGACGGCGTGCCGGTGATCGTGCGCGGCGCCGCGGTGGTGGAGACCATGAGCGGCAATGCCGGCGGCCTGGCACGCATGAGCCGGCTCACCGAGATCCTGTTCGGCGAGGAACTGATGGCCGGCGCCGCGGCGCGCACCGCGCATCCGAACCCGCCCGGGACGGCGCCGAACCACGCGACCCTCCTCAACGCGGCGGAACGTCGCCTGGTGACGGAGTGGATGGACCTGGGCGGCCAGTACTTCAACGACCTGACCAGCAGCCCGAGCGTCGTCAACGTCGCCGCGGCATTGACCCAGGCCTCGTTCGAGGCCCAGGTGCAGCCGGTGCTGCGCGCCAGCTGCTCGGCCGGCTGCCACCAGCCGGGCGGCAATGCCGGCGCGTCGCAGACGACGCCGTCCTATGCGCGCAACCGGTTCATCCTCACCGGCGACCCGGGCGGTGACTACAACGTCACGCTGACGATGATCTCCGACACCTGCAACGCGGCCGCCAACTACCTGCTGAGTCGTCCGTCCACGGTGCCGCACCCGGCCGGGGCCACCGGCCAGAGCGCCGCCGTGCTGCCGGTCGGCAGCGCGGGCTACACGGCGATCGCCAACTGGATCACCAGCGGATGCACGCCATGACCCTGAAGACCCTGCTGCCGCTGACGGCGCTGCTGCTGGTGAGCTGCGGTGGCGGCGGCAATCCGCTCGGCAATCCGTCGGACGTGGACAACAGTGGCGGCGTGACCGGCCAGAAGCTGTCGTTCATCTACTTCCAGAAGTGCATCAACCCGATCTTCCAGGCGCAGCTGCAGATCAACATCAACGGTGTGATCTCGACCAACAGCTGCGCCGGATCGGGTTGCCACGACAACACCAACGGCACCGGTGGTGCCTTCCGCGTGGTGCCGACGGCCGCCGAGGTCGACCTGGCCGATCCGGCCAACACGCCCGAGGTGGTGCGCGACAGCGACATGTACAAGAACTTCTACTCGGCGCAGGGCGAGGTGATTCCCGGTTCGCCCACCACCAGCCGGCTCGTCACGAAGCCCCAGGTGCTGGGCGTGCTGCACGGCGGCGGCCTGATCTTCGAGAACGACCAGGACCCGAACGTCAAGCTGCTGCAGTACTGGATCGGTCACCCCTCGCCGCAGGGCCAGGACGAGTTCAGCGTCGCCGGCAACAGCATGTTCACGCCGGCCGATCCGGATACCGGCGTCTGCAACACCCAATGAACCGACCTCGTCTCTTCTCCGCCCGCCCGGCCGTCACGCGCGCGCGCCACGGCCTCGCCCTCATGCTGCTCGCCGCCGCGGTGGCCGGCCTTCCAGCGCGTGCCGCCGAAGACGCCCCCGCGGCGCCCGACGACGAGGAGCGCGTGCAGATCGCCGACCCCTACATCGAACTGCACACCGGGCCCGGCCGCGGCTACCCGGTGCACTTCGTCGCGGCGCGCCAGGAGTGGATCGCCATCACGCTGCGGCACACCGATTGGTACAAGGTGCGCACTGCCGGCGGCAAGGAAGGCTGGGTGCACCGCAAGCAGCTCGAGACCACGCTGACCGAGGCAGGTGGCGCCAAGACCTTCCGCGACATCGCGCTCGACGACTACCTGGGCCGTCGCGTCCAGCTCGGCGCGGCCTGGGGGCAGTTCAAGTCGGAGCCGATGCTCAAGTTCTGGACGAGCTATAAGCTGTCGGACACGCTCAGCGTCGAGGGCACGATCGGCCAGGTGCAGGGCTTGTATTCCGGGACCGACTTCTGGCACGTCAACGTGCTGGCCGAACCCTGGTCGGACCAGCGGCTGTCGCCGTTCTTCGGCATCGGCCTGGGCAAGTTCCGCAACTTCCCGAACCAGAGCCTGGTGGCGGCGTCGGTCACCGACGCGAAGCTCGCGAACGCCGGCCTCGGCGCGCGCTACCACGTCTCCGAGCGCCTGGTGCTGCGGGTCGACTACACGATCTACACCGCCTTCGTTGCCGACACCCGCAGTACCGAGTACCGCGCGGTCACCGCCGGCCTGTCCTTCTTCTTCTAACGAGAACACCATGAACGGAAGAACCACTGCCCCGTCGCTGCTGATGACGGCCCTCGCGGCCGCCGCCCTGACCACCGCGCTGGTCACCGTGCCCACCACGGCCGCCGCCCAGAGTCAGCAGCCCGGCAACGAGCAGGTCATCGTGCCCGAGGTCGACCGCCGCGAGGTCAAGCTGCCGCGCTATCCGTCGAACGACTTCGAGATCGGCCTGTTCACCGGCACCTACGCGACCGAGAACTTCGGCTCCAGCGTCGTCGGCGGCGTGCGCCTGGGCTACCACATCACCGAGGACTTCTTTGTCCAGGGCGTCTACGCGCAGACCAAGGTCAGCGACGAAGCCTTCCGCCAGGTGCTGCCCGGCGGCGTGTTCGCCGACGAGGACGAGAAGCTGGCGTACTACAACCTCTCGGTCGGCTACAACGTGCTGCCCGGCGAGGTCTTCCTCGGCCGCAAGCGGGCCAAGGCCACCGCCGTCTACGTGATCGGCGGCATCGGCAGCACCAAGTTCAACGACCAGCGGCGCCAGACCTTCAATGTCGGACTGGGCATGCGCCTGATGCTGGCGGACTGGGCGGCGATGCAGGTCGACATGCGCGACCACATCTTCTCGATCGACGTGCTGGGCAAGCGCCAGAGCACGCAGAACCTCGAGCTGACGGCCGGCCTCAGCTTCTTCTTCTGAAGGAAGGACGCCCATGACCCCGATCCTGCAAGCCCCGCGACGCCAGGCGCTGCGCCTGTGCGCCGGCGCAGCGCTCGGCGCCTACGCCGGCCTCTGCGTCCCGGCCATCGCGCCCGCCTCGACGGCGCCCGACTTCACGCTGCGCAGCATGAACGGGCCGAACCTGCGACTGCAGGAGCAGCGCGGCCGGGTGGTGATGGTGAACTTCTGGGCCACCTGGTGCGGGCCCTGCCGCCAGGAGATGCCGCACCTCAACCGGCTGTACGAGAAGTACCGCGCCTCGGGCTTCGTGCTGATCGGCGTGAACGTCGACGACGACGTGCGCAAGGCGGCCGACGTGGCCGCCAAGCTGGGTGTGAGCTTCCCGGTGCTGCTGGACACCGACAAGAAGGTGAGCCGCCAGTACGACCTGAGCACCATGCCGTCGACGATCCTGATCGATCGCGACGGGCGCGTGAAGTACGTCCATCTTGGCTACAAGACCGGCTACGAGGACACCTACGACAAGCAGGTCCGGGAGCTGCTCAAGCAATGAAGTCGTCACGCATCCTCACTTCCGCGGCGGCTGCGCTGCTGGGCCTGTCGCTGCTGACGGGCTGCGCCATCCAGCCCTGGGTCAAGCCCTATGAGCGCGAGCGGCTCGCCGATCCCATCATGCAGTTCGCGCAGGATCCCTTGGTGGACAAGCACCGCGAGCATGTGCGCAGCGTGCGCGAGGGCGCGCGCGGCGCCACCGGGGTGCAGGGAGGTGGCTGTGGCTGCAACTAGCCTTCGCCGCCTGCGCCGGCGCCACTGGGCGCGCGTCGCCGGCCTGCTGGGCAGCGTGCTGGCCGCCGGCGCGGCCCGCGGCGTCGACCTGCCGGGCGATCAGGCCGAGGCGATGGCCCACGTCTACAAGGGCGGCGGCGTGACCGCCTCCGGCCCGGCGCTGCTGGTGCGCAAGAGCCTGGCCGACAAGGTGTCGCTGTCGGCCTCCTATTACGTGGACGCGGTGAGCAACGCATCGATCGATGTCGTCACCACCGCCAGCCCCTACCGCGAGCGTCGCACCGAGTACGGCTTCGGCGCCGACTACGTGGTTCGCGACTCCAAGCTCACGCTGGGCTTCACGAACAGCAAGGAGCCCGACTACACGGCCGAGACCATGAGCTTCGACGTGAGCCAGGAGGTGTTCGGCGGCATGACCACCGTGAACCTGGGCTTCACGCGCGGCTCCGACAAGGTCGGCAAGAAGGACTCGCCCGAGTTCTCGGACTACGCCCGGCACTGGCAGTACCGGCTGGGCGCGACGCAGATCCTGACCCCGCGCTGGCTGATGAGCGCGAACCTCGAGGTGCTGTCGGACGACGGCTTCCTCGGCAGCCCCTACCGGGTCGCGCGGGTGTTCGGCGCCGCCGTGCCCGAGCGCAACCCGCGCACGCGCTCGGCGCGGGCCGTCAAGTTCCGCGTGGTCGGCGACCTGGGCTCGCGCGACGCGCTGCGCGCCGAGTACCGCTACTTCTGGGACACCTGGGCCATCAAGGCACACACCGCGGAGGTCGGCTACAGCCGCTATTTCGGCGAACTCTGGCTCGGCGATGCCTTCGTGCGCGTGCACACCCAGGACCGTGCGCTGTTCTACAGCGACAACGCCACTGTCGAGACGACCTACATTTCGCGCAACCGCCAGCTGAGCAGCTTCAACAACATCGGGCTGGGCAGCAAGCTGTCCTACACCTTCAAGCAGGTGCCGGGGCAGTACGAGCTGAAGGCGGGCGGTGCGCTGGAGTTCGTTCGCTACAACTTCCGCGATTTCACCGACATCCGCACCGGCAGCCGCTACAGCTTCACCGCCAGCGTGCTGCAGGTCTATGTCTCGGCCACCTTCTGAAAGAGTCCGGCGTATGTTCAGTCGATGCTGTAGAGCCCTCGTGGCCGGGTGCCTGATCGGTGCGGTCCTCGAGCCGGCGCTGGCCGCCGATGCGGCCGCAACGGCGCCGGCCAGCGTGCCCGCCGGCGGCCTGGACGGCCGCATCCAGGACGTCAAGGGCGACGTGATCCGTCTCAACCGCGACCTGCTGGTGCTGGAGGAGGAACTGCTGTTCCCAGCCAGCACACAGGTGGCGCTGTTCGTGTCGATGGACGTGGGCAAGCTGTTCGAGCTCGACTCGGTGCAGATCAAGCTCGACGACAAGGTGGTGGCGAACTACCTCTACACGCCGCTGGAAGTGCAGGCCCTGCACCGCGGCGGCGTGCAGCGTGTCTACCTCGGCAACCTGCGCACCGGCGAGCACGAGCTGGTGGCCTTCTTCACCGGCAAGGGCCCGCACGAGCGCGACTACAAGCGCGGCGCGACCGTGAAGTTCGAGAAGGGCACCGACCCGAAGTACATCGAGCTGCGCATCAACGACTCCACCGGCAAGCTGCAGCCGGAGTTCGACGTCAAAGTCTGGCAGTGAGGCGCATGGGTTCGAGGTCCTTCCTGTCGCGCGCGACGAAGCGGCTCCTGGCCACGGCCGCGTTCGCGGCGCTGTTGCCGGCCGGCGGCGCGCTGGCGGCCGAGCCACAGCCGCAGCGGGTGATCAAGGACCCGCACTACGGCGACACGCTGTTCCACTTCTTCCAGGACCACTACTTCACGTCGATCACCACGCTGATGACCTCGCAGCACTTCGACCGCGTGCCCGCGCACGCCGACGAGGCCGAGGTGCTGCGTGGCGGGCTGCTCCTGTCCTACGGCCTGCACCGCGAGGCCGGCGAGATCTTCGCGCAACTGATCGAGAAGGGTGCGTCGCCGACGGTGCGTGACCGCGCCTGGTACTACCTGGCCAAGATCCGCTACCAGCGCGGCTTCCTCGCCGAGGCCGAGCAGGCCATCGACCGGGTCGAGAACCACCTGCCGCCGGCTCTGGAAGACGACCGCGGCCTGCTGAAGGCCAACCTGCTGATGGCGCGCGGCGACCACGCCGGCGCCGCCGCCGTGCTGAACGGCATGGCCAAGCGCCCCGGCGCCGGCCAGTACGCGCGCTTCAACCTCGGCGTGGCGCTGGTGCGCAGCGGCGACACCGCGGGCGGCAGTGCGCTGCTCGACGAAATCGGCCGCGCGCCGCAGCCTGACGAGGAGTTCCGCACGCTGCGCGACAAGGCCAACGTGGCGCTGGGCTTCGCCGCGCTGCAGGACGAACGGGCCGAGGCGGCACGCGGCTACCTGGAGCGCGTGCGGCTGGAGAGCCTGCACGCCAACAAGGCGCTGCTCGGCTTCGGCTGGGCGGCGGCGGCGCTCAAGCAGCCGGCCAAGGCGCTGGTGCCGTGGACCGAACTGGCGCAGCGCGACGGCAGCGACGCGGCGGTACTCGAAGGCCGCATCGCCTTGCCCTATGCCTATGCCGAGCTGGGGGCGCTGGGCCAGGCGCTGGAGCGCTACAACGAGGCGATCGCCGCCTACGACCGCGAGGCAGCGCACCTGAACGAATCGATCGCGGCGATCCGCGCCGGCAAGCTGGTCGAGGGCCTGATCGACCGCAACCCGGGCGACGAGATGGGCTGGTTCTGGACGCTGCGCGAGCTGCCCGAGCTGCCGCACGCCGGGCACCTGTCGCAGGTGCTGGCGGAGCACGAGTTCCAGGAGGCCTTCAAGAACTACCGCGACCTGCGTTTCCTGTCCAACAACCTGCAGCACTGGGCCGACAACCTCGGCGTGTTCGGCGACATGCTCGCCAACCGGCGCCAGGCGTTCGCGCAGCGGTTGACGCAGGTCCAGGCGGGCGCCAAGGCGAACGAGAGCGGTCTCGACGCGGTCCAGCAGCGGCGCGATGCGCTGGCCGGCGACCTGGCGCAGGCCGAGTCGCAGGCCGACGGCGTGGCCTTCGCCGATGCGCGGCAGCGCGAGCTGCTGATCCGCATCGACGACGTACGTGCCGCGCTGAAGACGCAGGGCGGCGACCCGCAGTTCGCGACGGCGCCCGACCGGGTGCGGCTCGCCGCCGGGGCACTGAGCTGGCAGCTGGCGCAGGACTACCCGGCCCGCGTGTGGGAGGCGAAGAAGGCGCTGCAGACCATCGACAGCGAGCTGGCCGAGGCGCGCCGCCGCGACACCGCACTCGCCCAGGCGCAGCGCGACGAGCCGGTGCGGTTCGGGGGGTTCGACGGCCGCATCGCCGAACTCGACCGCCGCATCCAGGCGCTGATCCCGCGCGTCGCCGCGCTGAGCCGCGAACAGCAGCAGGTGGTGCAGGACATCGCGGTGGCCGCGCTGACGCGCCAGCAGGAGCGCCTGACGGCCTACCTCACCCAGGCCCGCTTCGCGGTCGCGCAGCTGCACGACCGGGCCACCCTTGCCAAGGAGACCGACCGTGCGTCCGCGCAGTAGCCGTCGCCTGCTGCTGCCGCTGCTGATCGCCGGTGGGCTGGGTGCCTGCGCCGGCAAGCGCAGCGGCACGCCCGACGACGAGCCGACGCTGCGCAGCCTGGCCGGCCGCGAGATCAGTGTGCAGCAGGATGCCGGCATCGCGGGCAGCGAGGAGCAGGCGATCGCGGCCTACCGCAAGTTCCTCGAGGTCGCGCCCGGTGCGCCGCAGCGCGCCGAAGCGATGCGACGCCTCGGGGACCTGGAGATGGAGAGCGCCGACAAGCGCAGCGTCGAGGCCACCGCGAGCAGCGGGCCCGATTACCGCGCCGCCATCGCCAGCTACCAGGGTTATCTGAAGGCCTACCCCAAGGACCCGGGCAACGACCGCGTGCTCTACCAGCTCGCGCGCGCCCAGGAACAGGGCGGCGAACTGGAGGTGGCGCTCAAGACCCTCGACCGGCTGGTGCAGGACTACCCGCAGACCGCCTACCGCGACGAGGCCCATTTCCGCCGTGGCGAGCTGCTGTTCACGGTGCGGGACTACGCGAAGGCCGAGCAGGCCTACGGCACCGTGCTCGCCGGCGACGAGGAAGGCCCCTACCAGGGGCGCGCGCTGTACATGCAGGGGTGGTCGCGTTTCAAGCAGGGGCGGCTCGAGGAGGCTCTGAGCCCGTTCTTCGGCGTGCTCGACCTCACGCTGGGTGATCTCGAAGGCGACGACGACCTGGACAGCCTGGCCGACCTGAGCCGCGCCGACCGCGAGCTCGTCGAGGACACCTTCCGCGTCGCCAGCCTGTGCCTGCAGAACCTGCAGGGCGCCGAGTCGATCCCGGCCTACATCACCAGCGACGTGCGGCGCGGCTACGAGTTCCGCGTCTACCAGCAGCTCGGCGAGCTCTACATCAAGCAGGAACGCACCAAGGACGCGGCCGACACCTTCGGCGCCTTCGCGCGGCGCCAGCCGCTGCACGCGCAGGCGCCGGTGCTGCAGGCGCGCGTGATCGAGATCTACCAGCAGGCCGGCTTCGCCAACCTCGCGCTGGAGGCGAAGAAGGAATACGTGGCCCGCTACGGCGCCAGCAGCGAGTTCCGCCGTGCCAACCCGCAGGGCTGGGAGCGCGCGCAGCCGCTGGTCAAGACCCACCTGGCCGAGCTGGCGCGCCACTATCACGCGAGCGCGCAGAAGAGCAGGAGCACGGCCGATTACCAGGAGGCGGTGCGCTGGTACCGCAGCTGGCTGGAGTCGTTCCCGACCGACCCCGATGCGGCGGCCAACAACTTCCTGCTGGCCGAGCTGTTGTACGAGGACGCGCGCCATGCCGAGGCCGTGACCGAATACGAGAAGACCGCCTACCAGTACCCGCCCCACGCAAGGAGCGCCGACGCCGGCTATGCGGCGCTGCTCGGCCATGCGCAGCTCGAGAAGAAGGCCGCGGCGGCCGAGCGGCCCGCGCTGCAGCGGGCGGCGGTGGCCAGTGCGCTGCAGTTCGCGAAGGCCTTCGACGGCGATCCGCGCGTCGGCCCGGTGCTGAGCAACGCCGCCGAGAAGCTCTATGCGCTGGGCGACGCCGAGCCGGCCGCCGCAGTGGCGCAGCAGGTGCTGGACCTAAAGCCGCCGGCCGCCGCCGAGCAGCGCCGGGTCGCGTGGACCGTGCTCGCGCACACCGCCTTCGAGCAGGGCGCCTTCGACCGTGCCGAGCGCGGCTACGGCGAGGTGATCGCGCTGACGCCGGAGAAGGCGCCCGGCCGCGGCGAGCTGGTCGAACGCCAGGCCGCGTCGATCTACAAGCAGGGCGAGCAGGCCCGCGCCGCGGGTCAGTCGCGCGAGGCGGTCGACCATTTCGCGCGGGTGGCCACGGTTGCGCCGCAGTCGACCGTGCGGGCGACCGCGCAGTACGACGCCGCGGCCGCACTGATCGGTCTGAAGGACTGGGACGGCGCGGCCCGCGCGCTCGAGGACTTCCGCCAACGCTTCCCCACGCATCCGCTGCAGCCGGAGGTCGGCGGCAAGCTGGCGGTCGTCTACGTGGAGCAGGGCCGCTGGGCCCAGGCCGCCGGCGAGTATGAGCGACTGGCGGTCACGGCCAAGTCGCCAGCCACCGCGCGCGCCGCGCAGTGGCAGGCGGCCGAGCTGCACGAGAAGGCGGCCGAGAAGGGCGGCACGCGCGCCGCGGCCGCGAAGGCCTACGAGACCTATCTCAAGCAGCACCCCGAGCCGCTGGAGCCGGCGATGGAGGCGCGCTACCGGCTCGCCCGCATCGCCAAGGCGGACGGCAACGCGACGCGTGAGCTCGCGCTGATGCAGGAGAACCTGCAGGCCGACCAGCGCGGCGGCACGGCGCGCACCGACCGCACGCGCTACCTCGGCGCCACCGCGGCGCTGGCGCTGGCCGAGCCGAGCCTGGACGCCTACCGCAAGGTGGCGCTGGTCGAGCCGCTGGCCAAGCAGCTCAAGCTGAAGAAGACCCGCATGGAAGAGGTGCTGAAGGCCTATGGCGTGGCCGCCAACTACGGTGTGGCCGATGTCACGACGGCAGCGACCTTCCACACCGCCGCGCTCTACCAGGACTTCGGCAAGGCGCTGATGGCGTCGCAGCGGCCGAAGAAGCTGTCGAAGGCCGAGCTCGAGCAGTACAACGTGCTGCTGGAGGAGCAGGCCTTCCCGTTCGAGGAGAAGTCGGTCGAGCTGCACGAGGTGAACGCGCGCCGCGCCGCCGCCGGGCTGTACGACCCCTGGGTCCAGCGCAGTTTCGCGGCCTTGCGCGAACTGCAACCGGTGCGCTACGGCAAGGTCGAGCGCAGCGAGGGAGTGATCGATGCGATCCGCTGACGCGCGCCGCGCATCTTCCTTCGCTGGCGTGGCCGGTCTCGTGCTGCTGCTGGGCGCGGCGCTGAGCGGCTGCGCCGCGATGCCGCAGCCCTTGAAGGCGCTGCAGCAGGCGGTGACACCGGCCGCGTCCGAGCCCGCCGCGTCCGCAGCGGCGTCGGCGCCGGCGCCCGTGGCGGCACCAGTGGTCGCGGAAACACCGGTGAGCCCCGCGGTGCAGCGCGCCTACGACGAGGCCCGCAAGGCGATGCGCGCCGGCCGGCCGGCGGAGGCCGAGCGCGGGCTGCGTGCGATCGTGCAGTCCCACCCCGAGCTCGGCGGCCCGCATGCCAACCTCGGCCTGCTGCTGCGCCAGGCCGGCCGGCTGCCCGAGGCGGTGGCCGAGCTGGAAGCGGCGGTGCACGCCAACCCGCAGCAGGCGGTCTATTTCAACCAGCTCGGCATCGCCTACCGCCAGCAGGGCCAGTTCGCCAAGGCGCGCGAGGCCTACGAGCGCGCGATCGAGCTCGACGCGACCTATGCCTCGCCGCTGCTGAACCTGGGCATCCTGCACGACCTCTACCTCGGCGAGGGCCCGCGTGCCCTCGCGCTCTACGACCGCTACCTGGCGCTGTCGCCGGGCGGCGACGCGCAGGTCGCGAAGTGGGTCGCCGACCTGAAGAACCGCAAGCCGCCGCCGGTGGCGGTGAGTCGCAAGGAGCAGCCATGAGACCGTCGTCCGTTCGCGGCGTACTCGCCTTCGTCGCGGTGGTGGCGGCACCGGCGGTGTGGGCGCAGGACCGCGCCGACATCGACCGCACGCAGATCATCGGCAACCGCGAGTTGCCAAAGGTGCTGTACATCGTGCCGTGGAAGAAGCCCTTGCCCGGCGATCTGTCGGGCCGGCCAGCGGTGAGCGTGCTCGACGAGGCGCTCGCACCGATCGACCGCGACGTGTTCCGCCGTCAGCTCCAGTACGACGCGCAGTTGCAGCCCCGCCCTGCGGGGGCGGCGCCGGCCCGTCCTTGATCCGAGTCCCTCCCCCTTACCCAGTCCGTCACAGGAGAAGCCCATGAGCATCCTCGAGTTTGCCGTCAAGTTCTTTCAGGACAGCGGCGTCGCCATCTACTTCAGCATCGCGATCATGGCCATCGGCCTGGCGATCGCGATCGAGCGCTACATCTTCCTGAACCGCGCCCGCAGCCAGAACCGCAAGCTGTGGGCGCAGGTGCTGCCGATGCTGCAGAACGGCCGCTTCAAGGAGGTGCAGGGTGTGACCGAGAAGTCGGACGCGGCGATCGGCAAGATCGTCGCCAACGGCCTGCAGCGCATGCAGAGCCCCGGCCGCCGCGAGGACATCGACGCGGCGATGGAGGAGGGCATGATGGAGATCGTGCCGCGCCTGGAGAAGCGCACGCACTACATCGCGACCTTTGCCAACGTGATCACGCTGGTGGGCCTGCTGGGCACCATCATCGGCCTGATCAAGGGCTTCACTGCGGTGGCCGCGGTCAACCCGGCCGAGAAGGCCGAGCTGCTGTCGGCGTCGATCTCGATCGCGATGAACAACACCGCGTTCGCGCTGTCGGTGGCCATTCCCTTCCTGCTGATCCATGCCTTCCTGCAGGCCCGCACCAGCGAGATCGTCGACGGCCTGGAGGCCGCGAAGATCAGCTTCCTGAACCTGGTGCAGCGCATCAAGGCCGAATCGGCTCCGGCGAGGTAATCCACCATGCGTGTCCGACGCCTGCGCAAGAACGTGGCCCAGCTCGAGGTCACGGCGTTCATCAACGTCATCGTCGTGCTGGTGCCTTTCCTGCTCTCGACCGCGGTGTTCACGCGGCTGTCGGTGCTCGAGCTGACGCTGCCCGCGCCGTCGTCCGGCGTCGAGCAGCTCAAGGTCGACGACCTGAAGCTCGAGGTGGTGATCCGCCCCGACGCGCTGGACGTCGGCGACCGCATCGGCGGGCTGATCCAGCGCATCCCGATGGCCTCCGCCGGTCACCACGATCTGGCCGCGCTGTCGCTGCTGATGCAGCAGGTGAAGCTCAAGTTCCCGGACACCACCACGGCGACCGTGCTGGCCCAGCCCGACACGCCGTACGAACTGCTGGTGCAGGTGATGGACACGATGCGCGAGGCGCCGCCGGCGGCAGCGCCTGCAAAGACCCATGCGTCTGTGCCAGCCGCGGCGCTGTTCCCCGACATCTCGATCGGCGACGCCCCGATCAGCGTGGCCAGGAAATAAAGAGAGGTCGACGATGAAGCTCACCCCGCTTCAGAAGCGCGCCGAACGCAAGGCGCGCAACAACCACGGTCTGGACATGAACCTCGTGGCCCTGATCGACATCTTCACGATCCTGATCTTCTTCCTGATGTCGAGCACCGGCGTGGAGGTGCTGAGCACCAGCCGCGCGGTCAAGCTGCCCGAATCCAGCGCCGAGAAGACGCCGCGCGAGACCATCGTGGTCACCGTCAGCGGCTCGGAGATCCTGGTCGATGGCCGCAAGGTCGCCACGGTCGGCGAGGCCATGGCGGGCGAGGACGACCTGATCGCGCCGCTGAAGGCCGAGCTGGACCTGCAGGCCAGCCGCCCGGTGCTGCGCAAGGAGAACGAGGCGCAGGGCAAGGCCGTGACGATCATGGGCGACAAGGACATTCCCTACCGCCTGCTGCGCAAGGTGATGTACACCGCCGCGCGCGCCAACTTCAGCGACGTGGCGTTCGCCGTCACGCGGAAGGCGACGACATGAGCGCTGCCGCTGCTTCCGTCTCGTTCCGTGCACCGCTGCTGCCCTGGGCGGTGGCGCTGGAGGACGAGGCGCGCTTCCGCCGCATCCTGCGCGCCGTGCTGGTCGCCTGCGTGGTGGTGTGCCTGGCGCTGCTGCTGATGCCGCGGCCGGTCGAGGACCGTGCCGCCCCGGTCGAACTGCCGCCGCGCCTGGCCAAGCTGGTGCTGGAACAGAAGCCGGTGCCCCCGCCGCCCCCGTCGGCGGCAAAAGCGGCCGCCCTGCCACCGCAGGCCGACCCGAAGCCGATCGGCTCGACCAGCAAGCCGCCGAGCCGCGACCCTGAGACCGTGCGCCGGCCCGTGCCCGAGGCGCGCCAGCCGGTGGCCGGCAAGCCACCGGGCGAAGTGGCCGAGGCCGCGCGCCGCAAGGCCGCCGGCGTGGGCCTGCTGGCGATGGCCGATCAGCTGGCCGAGATCCGTGGTGCACCGGTGGCGGTGCAGTTGCAGAAGGACATCAAGCAGGGGCCCGGTGTCGGCACCGGCAAGGGTGTGGGTGTCGGTGCCGGCACCGAGGCCGGCACGCCGGCGCGCGCGCTGATCACGTCGAACGCCGGCCAGGGCAGCGGCGGCATCAACACCGCGGCCTACAGCCGCGACACCGGTGGCGGTGGCCTGGCCGGCCGCGCGACCACGCTGGTCGAAGGCGTGGCCGGTGGCGGTGGGGGCGGCGGCCCGGGCGGTGGGGGCGTGGCCGGCAAGGGCGGCGGCAGCGGTGGTGGGGGAGGCGGCGGCGGTGGGGCAGGGGCCGGCGGCACGCTCACCAAGAGCGGCAGCGGCAAGGCCTCGCGCTCGATCGAGGAGATCAAGCTCGTGTTCGAGCGCAACAAGGGCGCGATCTACGCGCTCTACAACCGCGCGCTGCGCGAGGACCCGTCGCTGCAGGGCAAGGTGGTGCTGGAACTGAAGATCGCGCCGGCCGGCGACGTGGTGGGCGTGCGCATCGTGTCGAGCGAACTGCATGCGAGCGAACTGGAAGGCAAGCTGCTGGCGCGCGTGCGGCAGTTCGACTTCGGCGCGAAGGACGTGGAGCAGATGGTGGTGTCCTGGCCGGTGGATTTCCTGCCCTCATGACAGCGGTAGGCGCTGTCGGCGTGGGCGCCGTGGACTGCAGCGGTTTGAAGGGTTTCGCTCGCTACGGTCGTACTGTGCGACCTGGTCAAGCAGTGCGCGGTCAAGGCAGGCGCAGATCGTTCGAACCTCAGCGGGTGTTGACGATGTCGCGGTGCATCGGCGCCAGCCGCGCGAGCAGGCGGTTCTGCACGGAGAAGGGGATGCCCTGCTGGTCCATCGACTGCTGAAGCACCTCGACCAGCGCGTTGAAGTCGGCCTTGCGGATCTTCATCTCGGCGTGGGAGTTCTTCATCGTCTCGCCCTCGTAGACACAGGAGCCGCCGGACACCACGCAGAACTGGTCGACGAGCTGCTTCTGCAGCTCCGACAGCTTGGTTTCCTTGAAGAATTCACCGATGCGCGGATCGGCCGCGAGACGGGGCACGAAGTCGGCCATCAGTTTCGTCAGACCGGGCGTGCCACCGAGGGCGCGGTAGAGCGCATCGTCGGGAGGCGTGGATTGCGCGGCGGCGGAGAGCGCCGCCATGGCGCAGCTCAGGGCGATCAGGAGACGCTTCATGGGGAGGCTCATGGGTTCGGGTGGGGTTGTCAGAACGCCACCTGGGCCGACAGGTAGGCGCCGCTCTGGCGCCGGTCGACGACGGCCGGCACGATGCGGCCGAGATCGACCCACGCCAGCGTCAGTGACAGGTTCTTGCCCGGGGCCCAGGCGATGAACAGGTCCTTCCAGTCGTCTTCGGCCAGGCCGTCGCCGAGCAGCGAGGGGTTCAGGTTGTCCGGCTTGAAGCGGTACTCGGCGCCGATCGCCAGATTGCGGCGCAACAGCCACGCAACGGAAAACTCCGGCAGCAGCTTGTAGCGGTCGCGCGCCGTGCTGCCGAAGCCGAGCAGGCCGTTCTGGTTGGCCTGGGTGGCCCGCAGCGTCGTGTTGAGCAGCACGCCCTGCGCGAGCAGGAGCTTGGTGGCACTGAGGTAGACGTCGGTACCGCGGTCGTCGGCGCCCAGGGCCTGCAGCGTCGGTGCCAGGCCGCCGGCGTCGAGCCGCTTGTGCTCTACGCCGATGGCGATCTGCGGCATCCACGTGTCGCTGTCCAGCACGGCCTCGCCGGCGATCCTGAGCTTCACCGCGAAGATGTCCTGCTTCAGCCTCAGGCCCGGCAGGCCGAGCGCGGTGCCGGTGCGTCCGGTGTCGAAGTCCTGGCGGGCCAGCGACAGTTCGATGCGTTCGTCGAAGCTGGCGGCCACGCCGTAGCCGGTGAGTCCGTAATCCTGCGTCCTCAGGCGCGTCAGGTAGGCGCTGGCGCCGAACTGCCCGACGCTGGCATAGCTGCCGGTCAATGCCCAGGGTGTCAGGCCGCCACCGGCGGCGCCATCGATGCTGCTGACGCCACCGGTCAAAAGCAGCTTGCCCTCGCGCGCCGGTGCTGGGGCTGCAGCAGCCAGGGCCGATGCCGCCAGCAGGAGCAGCGCGGTCACGCTGCCGCCGACCCCGACGGTCGGTCGGGACTCGCGACTCAGGACTTCGAATGACATGGAGGCTCCCACCACCGACGAAAGAGGCCGCGCGGCGGCGGCGGTTCGTGACGTCCTGCGCACAGCGGTGCGTGCGGACGTCGCCGTGGCCCCTCGGCTGCAAGTTGCGCGCCTGACAGGTTGTGGCATGTCAGTGGCGCCTCAGTCGTCGAATAGCGATCGCGTATGCGGCTGAGCGGCCGGCTTCGCTGCGGCGGGCGGGACGGGCTCACCGGGGCGCGACAGCGAGCCGACCCGCACGCCCAGCAGGCGCAGGCGTCGCTCGAGCGGGGCGCGCTTGAGGCATTCGCCGGCCGCCCGACGGATCGCCGCGAGGTCGTCGACCGGGGCCGGCAGCGTGAGGTCGCGCGTCACGGTCTTGAAGTCGTCGTAGCGCAGCTTCAGCCCGATGGTCTTGCCGACGTAGCCCTTGCGCTGCAGGTCGTCGGCCACCTGCTCGCACAGCCGCGTGAAGATGGCCGACAACGCGGCGCGGTCGCTGCGCGGGTGCAGGTCGCGGTCGAAGGTGGTCTCGCGGCTCAGGCTGACCGGTTCGCTGTGCGTCACCACCGGCCGTTCGTCGCGGCCGTGGGCGGCGGCATGCAGCCAGGCGCCGTAGTGGGCGCCGAAGTTCTTCAGCAGCCAGGCCGGGTCGGCGGCGGCCAGCTCGCCGATCGTGCGGATGCCCAGGGCCTCGAGCTTCGCCGAGGCCTTCGGCCCGATGCCGTTGATGCGCCGGGCCGGCAGCGGCCAGATGCGCGTCTCGATGTCAGCCTCGCGCAGGATCGTCAGACCGTCGGGCTTGTCGAGCTCGGAGGCGAGCTTGCTCAGCAGCTTGTTCGGCGTGACGCCGATCGAGCAGCTGAGGCCGGTGGCTTGCAGCACCCGGGCCTTGATGGCGCGCGCCAGCGCCGCGCCGCGGTCGGCCGCGACGCCGGGCAGCGCCGTGAGATCGATGTAGATCTCGTCGACGCCGCGGTCCTCGATCAGCGGTGGCGTGTTGCCCACGACCTCGGCCACTGCCGCCTTGAACAGGCGCGAATAGCGCCGGTACTCGTCGAAGTCGACCGGCAGCAGCACCGCGTCGGGCGCCAGCGCCGCCGCCTTCATCAGACCCATGCCCGAGTTCACGCCGTAGGTGCGCGCCGCGTAGGTGGCGGTGGTGACGACACCGCGGCCGGCGTAGTGGCGCAGCGTGGCGTAGCGGCGGCTGCCGTCGGCCAGCACCTGCGGCTCGTGGCGCCGGCCCCCGCCGATGACCACCGGCTCGCCCTTCAGTTCCGGATAGCGCAGCAACTCGACCGACGCGTAGAACGCGTCCATGTCGAGGTGGGCGATGTAGCGTTCGGGCATGTGCCGAGCCGCCGGCCGGGAGGCGGCCCGGGCGGGGGCTCAGTGCGTTTGGCGGTGTTCGAGCGACAGCGCGTAGAGCCGGCCGCTGCGGGCGCCGCTGCGGCAGAACGCCAGCACCGGCTTGGGCAGGCGCTCCATCAGTGCGGCCATCGCCTGCGCCTGTTCGGGCGTCTGGAAACCGCCGGCCACCGGCAGGTGGGCGTACTCCAGGCCGGCGGCCCGTGCAGCGGCCTCGATCGCGGCGCTGGTCGGCTGGTCCGGCCCGCCTTCGAAGTCGGGGCGGTTGTTGACCACGCTGCGGAAGCCGGCCGCGGCCGCGGCGGCCATCGCGTCGGGGGTCAGCTGGGGGGCCGTGGCGATCTCGGCATTCAGGCGGGTGGCGGGCAGATCCATCGGGAGGTCCTCGTCGTGCAGATGGCGTACGGGTAGCGTGCCAGCGCGAGCTTACTTCGACAGCGCCTGCTTCACCGCGGCCGACACCAGGCCCATGTCGGCCTTGCCGGCCAGCCGGGTCTTGACGGCGCCCATCACCTTGCCCATGTCGCCCGGGCCCGCGGCGCCGAGCTCGGCGACGATCGCGGCCACCTCGGCGGCCACCTGCTCGGCGCTCAGGCGCGCCGGCAGGTAGGCCTCCAGCACGGCCAGTTCGGCGGTCTCCTTGTCGGCGAGGTCGGTGCGGCCGGCGGCGCTGAACTGGCTGATCGAGTCCTTGCGCTGCTTGATCAGCTTGTCGACGATCGCGATCACCATGGTGTCGTCGAGCACCACGCGCTCGTCGACCTCCTTCTGCTTCAGCGCGGCCAGCAGCAGGCGGATGGTGCCAAGGCGCGCTGCGTCCTTGGCGCGCATCGCGCTCTTCATGTCTTCGGTGATGCGGTCTTTGATCGGGCTGGTCATGGGGCTCTCTCCGGTCTCCAGAAACGATCAAGCCCGCTTGGGCGTCCCCGCGCGGGCTTGATGTGGTGCCGACTGAGGGGCGGTCAGTACAGCTTCTTGGGCAGCTGCATGCTGCGCACGCGCTTGAAGTGGCGCTTCACGGCGGCCGCCTTCTTGCGCTTGCGCTCGGCGGTGGGCTTCTCGTAGAACTCGCGGGCCCGCAGGTCCGTCAGCAGGCCGATCTTCTCGATCGTGCGCTTGAAACGACGCAGAGCCACATCGAAGGGCTCGTTTTCTTTGACGCGAACGGTGGTCATGAAACGGTGGATCCTTGAATTTGCGCACCGGGTTCCGGGGAATCTTTCCGGATGACTCGGGCCGGGTTCGGCGCGCGGTTTGCCAGCAAAGACGAAGATTATAGACCGGCGGCGAAGACCGGCGCAATGCAGCCCGAGCCGGGCGTCAGGGGAGCGGAACCGGTGTCTCCGCGCGACCGGCGGCGGCCAGGGCCTCGGCGCAGGCGTGCCCGCTGGCCCAGGCCCACTGGAAGTTGTAGCCGCCGAGCCAGCCGGTCACGTCGACCACCTCACCGATGAAATGCAGGCCGGGCACGCGCCGGCTTTCCATCGTCTGCGAGCTGAGTTCGCGCGTGTCCACGCCGCCGGCGGTGACCTCGGCCTTGCGGAAGCCTTCGGTGCCGGCCGGCGTCAGCGTCCAGCGCTGCAGCGAGGCGGCGAGGGCGCCCAGGTCCTTGTCCTTGACCTCGGGCAGCGGCCGCGCGGCCAGGCCACCGAGCGGCGCGCACCAGGCCTCCGCCAGGCGGGCCGGCAGGCGGCTCGCCAGCTCGTTGCCGAGCTGGCGCTTCGACACGGACTTGGCCTCGCGCAGCGCGGCGGCCAGGTCCTGGCCCGGCGCCAGGTCCAGCGCGATCGGCGTGCCGGGCTGCCAGTAGCTGGAGATCTGCAGCACCGCCGGGCCGCTGAGACCGCGGTGCGTGAACAGCAGGTCTTCGAGGAAGCGGCCGGCGGCGGCGCCGCGGCCGGTGCTCACCGACACCTCGAGCGACAGCCCGGCCAGCGCCGCGAACGGCGCCCAGGCCTGGGCGTCGAAGGTGAGCGGCACCAGCGCCGGCCGCGGCTCGACCACACGGTGGCCGAACTGCCGCGCCAGCCGGTAGCCGAAGTCGCTGGCGCCGATCTTCGGGATCGACAGTCCGCCGGTGGCGACCACCACGCGCGCCGCGCGCACCGCGCCGCGGTCGGTGTCGAGCTCGAAGCCGCGGTCGGCGGCCTGCCGCACGGCGGCGACGCGGCAGGGCTGCCAGCGCGTCACGCCGCCGGATTCGCACTCGCGAAGCAGCATGGCGATCAGGTCCTCGCTGGTCTCGTCGCAGAACAGCTGACCCTTGTGCTTCTCGTGCCAGGGGATGCGGTGGCGCTGCACCAGCGCGACGAAGTCGCGCGGCGTGTAGCGCGCCAGCGCCGAGCGGCAGAACGCCGGGTTGCCGGACAGGAAGTTCGCCGGCCCGGTCTCGCGGTTGGTGAAGTTGCAGCGCCCGCCGCCGGAGATGCGGATCTTCTCGGCCAGCTTCTCCGCGTGGTCGATCAGCAGCACGCGCAGGCCGCGCTGGCCGGCGACGCCGGCACAGAAGAGGCCGGCTGCTCCCGCGCCGATCACCACGACGTCGAAGGAGGAAGCGGCCTGCATCGACACGATTATCGGGGGGCGCGCCACGCGTCCATGCGCCGCTGCAGGTCGGCGAAGCGCTCGACCAGCTGCTCCAGCACCACGCGCACCCGCACCGGCAGGTACTCGCGGCTCGGCAACAGCGCGTGCACCGGCACCTCGTCGCCGCGGTGGCCGGGCAGCACCTGCACCAGCCGGCCGGCCTCGAGGTCGGCGAGCACGTCGCACAAAGCCTTCGACGCGATGCCGCGGCCCTGCAGGGCCCATTGACGGGCCAGCGAACCGTCGCCGCACAGCGTGCCGCCCACGCGCACCAGCTCGCCCTCGCCGCGTGGGTGCCGGCCGCGCCAGAGGCGCCAGTCGCGGTTCGCGCGGCCTCCCAGCATCCAGAGCAGGCAGTCGTGGCCGGCCAGGTCGGCAGGTGTCCGGGGCATGCCGCGGCGGCGCAGGTAGGCCGGCGACGCGACCGCGATGCGCGGGCCGCTGCACAGCGGGCGCGCCACCAGGCCGGAGTCGGGCAGGGCGCCGTAGCGCACCGCGATGTCGACCGATTCGCGCCGCACGTCGTGCAGGCGGTCGCTGACGTGCAGGCTCAGGCGCAGGCCGGGGTGGCCCGCCAGCCAGGGGGCGAGCCAGGGCGACAGCAGCTGGTAGGTGGTGTCGGCGGGCGCGGCGAGCTGCACCTCGCCGTCCACCGCGCCGGGGTCGGAGCGCAGCGCCGCCGTGCCCTCGGTCCACCGGGCCGTCAGGGCTTCGCAGGTGTCGAGGAAACGCTCGCCTTCGGGGGTGAGTCGCAGCGCGCGGGTGCTGCGCTCAATCAGCCGCCGCTGCAGCGAGGCCTCGATGCGCTTGATGGTCGCACTCACCGCCGCCGGCGTCAGTGCCAGCTGCCGCGCGGCCGCGCTGAACGAGCCGCCGCGGGCCACCTGGATGAAGAGGCGCAGGTCGTCGAGATGCATGGGAGGGTCAGTATCTTCAAAACAGGATTGAAAGTATTGTCGATCTATAGGCGTTGATTCGCTGGCTCGGCCTTTCGACAATCCGGCATCCCGTTTCCCCGCAAGGAGCTCCACATGAAAGCCGTCGCCTTTACCCGCAGCCTGCCGATCGACGCCGCCGGGGCGCTGGTCGATATCGACCTGCCTGTGCCCGAGCCGCTGCCGCACGACCTGCGCGTCGCCGTGCGCGCGGTGTCCGTCAATCCGGTCGACACCAAGGTGCGCCGCAACGGCGCCCATGCCGACGGCAGCCCGCGCGTGCTGGGCTGGGACGCGGTCGGCATGGTCGAGGCGGTCGGCAGCGCCGTCACGCGCTTCCGGACAGGTGACCGGGTCTGGTATGCGGGCTCGATCGCGCGCGACGGCAGCAATGCCGAGCTGCACCTGGTCGACGAGCGCCTCGTCGGTCGCGCGCCCGAGTCCCTGTCGGACGCGCAGGCCGCCGCGTTGCCGCTCACCGGCATCACCGCCTGGGAACTGCTGTTCGACCGCCTTCAGGTGCCGCCCGGCAAGCGTGGCCGCGACAGCGCGGCCGGCGAGTCGCTGCTGGTGCTGGGCGCGGCCGGCGGCGTGGGTTCGATCCTGGTGCAGCTGGCGCGCCGCCTGACCGGCCTCGCGGTGATCGGTACCGCGTCGCGGCCCGAGACCCAGGCCTGGGTGCGCGAACTCGGCGCCCATCACGTGGTCGACCACAGCCGTCCCTTGGGCGAGGAGCTGCAGCGCATCGGCCGGCCGCAGGTCACGCACGTGGCGAGCCTGACCCACACCGACCGCCATTTCGTGCAGCTCGTCGAGGCGCTGGCGCCGCAGGGGCGCATCGCGCTGATCGACGACCCCGAGCCGATCGACGTGCGCCTGCTCAAGCGCAAGAGCGCGTCATTGCACTGGGAGCTGATGTTCACCCGCGCGCTGTTCGGGACGCCCGACATGGTGGCGCAGCACCACCTGCTGAACGACCTGGCGGCGCTGGTCGACGACGGCGTGGTGCGCAGCACGCTGGGCGAGCACTACGGTCGCATCACGGCGGCCAACCTGACGCGCGCGCACGCGCTGATCGAAAGCGGCCGGGCACGGGGGAAGATCGTGCTCGAAGGGTTCTGAGGTCCGAGGGTCCGGTGAGCGAACAGGCTGCCGTCGGCTTCAGCCGACCGCCGCTGGCGGAACGTCATCGCCGGTCATCCGCGCCTCCGCGCGAAGGCGCGGCAGGTACTGCGGGTACTCGCGCTGGATGAAGTCGACCAGGTACTCGCGCACATGGCAGCGCAGGTCCCAGCCGGCCGGTGCCGAGGCCGAGGTCACCAGGCAGCGCAGCTGCATCGCGTGCTCGCCGGCCTCGGTGACCTGCAGCAGCGCGAAGCGGCCGTCCCAGTGTTCGGTGGATTCGCAGGCGCGCTGCAGCGCCGCGCGCAGCGGGGCGAGCGGCATGCGGTAGTCGACCCACAGGAACACGGTGCCGATCAGCTCCGAGGTCTTGCGGGTCCAGTTCTGGAACGGCTTCTCGATCCAGTACTGCAGCGGCACCACCAGGCGCCGCTGGTCCCAGATGCGCACGACGACGTAGGTGCCGGTGATCTCCTCGATCACGCCCCATTCGCCCTCGACGATCACCACGTCGTCGATGCGGATCGGCTGGCTCAGGCCGATCTGCAGCCCGGCGATCAGGTTGCCCAGCACCGGCCGCGCCGCGAAGCCGGCGACGATGCCCACCACGCCGGCCGAGGCCAGCAGGCTGGTGCCGATCTGGCGCACCGCCGGAAACGTCATCAGCATCAGCGACGCGCCGATCAGCACGGCGAGGCCGGCCACGGTGCGCGACAGCACGCGGGTCTGGGTGTGGATGCGGCGCGCCTCCAGGTTGTCGGCCACCGTCACAGGATGGGCCGCGATCACCGCCTTGGCGAGGCCGTTGACGGCGCGCACCAGCAGCCAGGTGAATGCGGCGATCAGCAGCAGGCCGGTCAGCCGCTGCACCGAGGCCAGGCCGGCCAGTGCGTCGGGCGCCGCCTCGTGCCACACCAGGTTCAGCGCCAGCAGCGGCAGCGCCCAGCGCGCCGGGCTGCGCACCGCCTGCGCCACCGCCGAAGCCAGCGGTGTGCTGCGGGTGGCGCGCCGCACCACGCGCTCGCCGACGTGGAACAGCAGTTCGGCCGCCAGCATGGCCGCCGCCGCGATGCCCAACGCGGGCAGCCAGTCGGCGATCGACGGGGGGAGCCAGTTCGGAAAGTTCATCCCTGCTTGAGCACCGACTGGCGCGGGGGTTCCATCGATTGCCGCCTCAGCGCGTCGCCTCGACCACCGTGGCGACCGCCTGGCCCAGCTCGATCACCGCCAGCGCGTAGTAGCTCGACCAGTTGTAGCGCGTGATCGCATAGAAGTTCTGCGTGCCGGCCACGTAGCTCGGGGCCGCGTTGCCGTTCTGCAGTTCCACCAGCGCCAGAGGCCCGTCGTGCTGACGCCCTGCGGCCTCCAGTGCCGCGCCGTGCTCGGCGAACTGCGCCGCGCTGAAGCTGGGCAGGATGTCGGGCGCCAGCAACGTGGCGCGCTCGGCCACGTCGACCGGCGCGCCCACCGCGTAGTGCGTCGGCTGGCCGCGTTGCCAGCCGAACTCGGCCAGGTAGTTCGCCACCGAGCCGATCACGTCGGCGGCGCTGGCGTGCAGGTCGATGCGGCCGTCGCCGTCGAAGTCGACCGCGTACTTCAGCCACGAGCTCGGCATGAACTGCGGCATGCCGATCGCGCCGGCATAGCTGCCCTTGAGCGCCAGCGGGTCGCTGCCCTGCTGGCGGCACAGCAGCAGGAAGCTCTCGAGCTCGTCGCGGAAGAAGGGGCTGCGGTCGCGCCGCGCGTCGCGCGGGAAGTCGAAGCTCAGCGTGGCCAGCGCGTCGAGCACGCGGAAGTTGCCCATGTGCTGGGCGTAGATGGTCTCCACGCCGACGATGCCGACGACGATGGCCGCCGGCACGCCGTAGCGTGCCTCGGCCTCGCGCAGCCAGCGCTCGTTGTCGCGCCAGAAAGCCACGCCGGCGCGGACGCGTACCGGTTCGACGAAGCGCGCGCGGTAGGCCGCCCAGTTCTTGGCCGTGCCGGCCGGCGGCGGCTGGATCAACCGCACCACGCCCGGGATGAAGCGCGCCTGCGCCAGCGTCTCCTCGACCCAGGCGCGGTCGAGCCCGCGCCGTTCGGCAATGCCGGCGGCGAGCGCCACCACGTCCTCGCGGCGGCCGTAGGTCACGGCCTCGGGCGCGTTGTCGTCCTGCAGGGCGACCGGCTTCTTGCGGGCCCGGGCGGCCTCGGCATCGGGGGTCGGGCAGAGCGTGCCGAGCGCGACCAGGGTGGCGGCAAGCGCAGGAAAGAGGGGGCGGGGTTTCGTCATCATCGGGAAGCGGCGACCGGCATCTTGGACGGGGAAGTGTGAGGCTTCAGCGGGCGCAGGGCGGCCACGGCGGTGGCGGCGAGCCGGCGCGCCTGCACGGCCTGCCGGCGCCTGGAGGCCGGTGCGTCGGCACGGGCGTAGCGCAGGCGGTCGAGCGCGTCCAGCGCCCGCGCAGCGGGTTCTGCCGCACTGCCATGACGTGCCCGAAGGGCCGCGGCCAGGGTGCGCGGCGGCATGCCGTCGTGTGCCGGGATGCCCCGCTTCGCAGTGGCCTGCCGCACGCGCGCATAGGCGCGCAGCCAGGGGTCGGTGCGGTGGTAGCCCCACCAGGCCCAGCCGGCGACCGCCAGGCTCAGGCCGCTGGCCACGACGATCAGCAGCAGGGCCAGGTCCTCCCAGCTCGGCGAGGCATAGCCCAGACGCTTGAGCAGGTCGAACTGCGTACCGCGCGAATAGTTCAGCACCCACTGGTTCCAGGCGTTGTTGGCCGACTCCCACAGCGCACGCAACTGCAGCAACGCGTCGGGTGCCACGCCGCCGAAGGCCGTGGCCACGAAGCCGGGGGCCGGTGCCAGCGGGCGGCTGCGGTCGATGCGCTCGGGCGCCACGGCCGCCGTCGGGTCGGCGCGCACCCAGCCCTGGCCAGGCTGCCAGTACTCGGCCCAGGCGTGCGCGAAGCTGTTGCGCACGACCAGCGTGCCGTCGATCGGGTTGCGCTCGGCGCCCTGGTAGCCGGTCACCACGCGCGCGGGCACGTCGAGTGCCCGCAGGATCACCACGAAGGCGGTCGCGAAGTGCTCGCAGAAGCCGGCCTTGCCATCGAGCCAGAACTCGTCGATCGCTGTGCCGCGCTGCGCTTCGTCGTAGAGGCCGGGGGCCAGCGTGTAACTGTAGTTCTCGCGGCGGATGTGCTGCATCAGTGCGGCGGCGAGGGTGTTGCCGTCGGCCTGGGCATAGCGCGGGTCGCGCCGCAGCGCCGCAGCCCATTCGAGCGTGCGGGGGTTGAAGCCAGGTGGCAGGTCCAGCGCATCCTGGAGGCCGAGCGTGGGCTCGGTCGGGCCGTGGGCGAAGCGGGGCCACGAAGGGGCGGTGTAGCGGATGCGCTCGGCCAGCGGTCGGTTCGTGATCCAGTGCAGGTCGTCGAGCAACTGCGTGCGCAGGTTCTCCAACGGCGGCAGGGCCGGCGTGGCTTCCAGTGCCGGGATGGTGGACAACCGCGATGGTTCCACCGTGACCTCGAGTTCCACCGGCTCGCCGATCGGCCGCAGATTGCGCGCCAGCGCCGCGCCCGACGCGAAGCGCGGCGAACCGACGCGCCACGTCGTGCCGTCGAAGCCGGTCAGCACCGGCCCGCGAAAGTACAGCTGTTCCGGCGGCGGCGGCGTGCCCGAGAGCACGCGCACGCGCAGCGCGATGCTGTCGTCGGCGGCCAGCTCGGCGATCATGCCCACGCGCATCTCGCCGGACAGGCCGGTCTTCGCGCCGGCGTCGTTCGGCACGCCCCACAGCGGCCCGATGCGCGGGAACAGCAGGAACAGCAGCAGCATCACCGGCGCGCCCAGCAGCGCGAAGCGGCCGGCCAGCGCACCGGCCCGGTCCAGGCCGGGCTGGCCGACCGGCATGTGCGCGAGCACCAGCGCGGTCATCAGGCCCCACACCGACACCAGCATGGCCGCGGCGATGGCCATCGACTGCGAGCTCAGGAAGTGCGTCAGCACCAGGAAGAAGCCGAGGAAGAACACCGCGAAGGCATCGCGCCGCGCGCGCAGCTCCAGCGTCTTCAGCGCCACCAGCACCACCAGCAGCGTGATGCCCGACTCCTTGCCGAGCAGCGTGCGGTGCGTCATGAAGGTCAGCGCCAGCGCCAGCAGCAGTACCCCGGCGAGCACCCACCGGTTCGGCAGCGCCGCGCCGCGCACCGCCAGCGCGCCGCGCCACAACAGCACGGCGGCCGTCAGCGCGGTGCACCACACCGGCAACTGGCCGACGTGCGGCAGCACCGTCCAGGCGATCACCGCCAGCAGGAACAGCGTGTCGCGCGCCTCGCGCGGCAGATGCCGCCACCCGGGCCAGGTGATCGCTGCGGGCCGGCGCATCAGGCCCACAGCGCCAGGGCCTCCAGCGCTGCGCGCCGATGCGCCTCGCCTGTCGCCGGGGGCCATTCACGGCCCGGCAGGCGCAGCCCCCACGCCGCGCCGCCCTGCTCGACGGCCAGCACCCAGGCCGTCAATCGAGACAGCCGGGCCTCGAGCGGCAGCCCCCCGGTCGCCGCCCAGTCCAGCCAGAGTTCCTGACGCGCGGCGCTGCGGGTGTCGCGGCTGACCAGTTCGCCGCCGGTGTCGAGCGCACGCGCGGCCTTCTTCCAGACCACCCGCTTCAGCGGATCGCCGCGCCGGTAGGCGCGGATGCCTTCGAGCTCGCCGCCCTCGCTGCTGCGCACCGTGGTTGCCTCGCCACCGGCGGCCCGGGCCGGGGGCAGCGGGGGCGTGGGCCGCTCCGGCTGTGGGTAGGCCAGCACGGTCGACAGCGGGCGCCAGATGCTCCAGGCGCGGAACAGCCCCAGCGGGAAACGCGTTTCCAGCACCACGTCGGGCAGCGGCAGCCGGCCGCGACGCGGCGCGACGAAGCTCAGCTGCGCGGCCGCCTGGGCTCCGGCCGGCACGTCGGTCCAGCTCCAGTGCCGTGGTCGTTCCGGCCCGGCCAGCCGCAGGCCGATGCCGTGCCGGGTGCGCGGGGCGGTGGACGCCAGCACGCACTCGACCACCGCCGCGTCACCCGCGAACACCGGCGGGGGCGGGCGCAGGTGCAGGCTCAGGCCGCGCAGCGTGGCATGCGTGACGTGCATCGACACCAGGCCGCTGCCGGCGAGCAGGAAGGTCAGCAGGTAGCCGAGGCTCAACTGGTAGTTGATCGACGCGACCAGCAGCACGCCCAGCGTCAACGCGAACACCCAGCCGGCACGCGTGGGCAGGATGTAGACGTTGCGCTGCGTGAGCTGCAGCGTGTCGCTGCGCGGATGGCGGGCGCTCCACCAGGCGCGCCAGCGCGAGCGCAGCGGCGAGAGCGGGCCGCTGCGCGCCGTCGGGTCGTCGAGCACCGCGCTCACGTCGGCTCCGCGGCCTTCAGGGCAGCGCGATCGCGTCGATCATCGCGCGCACCTGTTCGCGCCGGCCCCGGCCAGCCCCGGCGACCGGCAGCAGGCGGTGCGCCACGGTCTGCGGCAGCACGGCCTGCAGGTCGTCGGGCGCCACGTAGTCGCGCGCATCGAGCAGCGCGTGGGCCTTGGCGGCGCGCAGCAGCGAGATGCCGGCGCGCGGCGACAGGCCCTCGACGAACCAGCGGCCGTCGCGCGTGGCGGCGATCAGCGCCTGCAGGTAGTCGAGCAGCGGTTCGCTGGCGTGCACGGCCAGCACCGCCTGCTGCGCGGCCTGCAGGTCGGCGGGGTTCATCACCGCCTGCAGCTCGTGGATCGCCTCGCGGCGGTCGCGGCCCGACAGCAGCGCGCGTTCGCTGGCGCGGTCGGGGTAGCCGAGCGTGATGCACATCAGGAAGCGGTCGAGCTGGCTTTCCGGCAGCGGGTAGGTGCCGAGCTGGTCGCTCGGGTTCTGCGTGGCGATCACGAAGAAGGGCGCGGGCAGCGCCCGGGTCTCACCCTCGACGCTGACCTGGTGCTCCTCCATCGCCTCGAGCAGAGCACTCTGGGTCTTGGGGCCGGCGCGGTTGATCTCGTCGGCCAGCAGCACCTGGGCGAACACCGGCCCGGGGTGGAACACGAAGCTCTCCTTGCCGCGCTCGTAGACGCTGACTCCCACCAGGTCGGAGGGCATCAGATCGGCGGTGAACTGCACGCGCGAGAAGCGCAGGCCGAGCGAGACGGCCAACGCGTGGGCGAGGGTGGTCTTGCCGACGCCGGGCACGTCTTCGATGAGCAGATGACCGCCGGCCAGCAGGCAGGCGAGGCTGTCTTCGATCTGGGGGCGCTTGCCGACGATAATCGTGGCGATCTGATCGACGAGCTGGTGAAGCCGGGTGTGCAGGGTCATGGCGCACACCTTAGCCGAAAGCCGCCGTTCCCGAGACCTCGCACCGCCAAGACGGATGGCCACCGCCTACTACTCCCACCCCGCCTGCCGCACCCATGACATGGGCGATGGCCACCCCGAGTGCCCTCAGCGGCTCGACGCCATTGCCGACCACCTGATCGCCACCGGCCTGGACATCGCGCTCGAGCAGCGCGAGGCGCCGCCGGTCGACGAGCGCGACTTGGCACTGGCCCACGAGTCGCTGTACGTCGCCAACCTGCGCGGCTTCATGGAGCAGGTCGAGGCCACTGGCCAGCGCCGCGCGCTGGACCCCGATACCGTCGCCGGCCCCGGCACCTGGGCCGCGGCGCTGCATGCGGCCGGGGCCGCGGTGGCGGCGACCGATGCGGTGCTCGACGGCGAGATCGAGAACGCCTTCTGCGCGGTGCGCCCGCCGGGCCACCACGCCACGCGGCGCCAGGCCATGGGTTTCTGCTTCTTCAACAACGTGGCCGTCGCGGCACGCCATGCGCTCGACCGGCGCGGGCTGGAGCGTGTGGCGATCATCGATTTCGATGTCCACCACGGCAACGGCACCGAGGACATCATCGCCAACGACGACCGCGTGCTGATGTGCAGCTTCTTCCAGCACCCGCTGTACCCGAACTCCGGGGCCCAGCCGCTGGGCGACAACATGGTGAACCTGCCGGTGCCGGCCTATACCAAGGGATCCGAGATCCGCGAACTGATCGACCGGCACTGGTTGCCGCGGCTCGAGGGCTTCCGGCCACAGATGCTGTTCATTTCGGCGGGTTTCGACGCTCACCGCGAGGACGATCTCGGTCAACTCGGGTTGGTGGAGAGCGACTACGCCTGGATCACGCGGCGCCTCAAGGGTGTGGCCGAACGCCATGCCGACGGTCGCATCGTCTCGTGTCTGGAGGGGGGCTACGCCCTGAGTGCGCTGGCGCGCAGCGTGGCCAGCCACGTGCGGGTGCTGGCCGGCCTGACCGATTGACGGCGCTCGCACGCCGCATTCCGCACCGAACCCGAAGGACCCGATGGCCCGACCGATGACCCCCGACGAGCTGAGTGCGCTGGGCAGCGCGCTGCTCACCACCAATGCCGCACTGGAGCTCGCCGTGCTCGGCGGCTGCCTGCTGCTGGCGTGGGCGCTGGCTCGCACGCTGCGCGGTCGGCGCGAGGATCCCCATTCGGTGCTGTTCGGTCGCCGACTGGTCGACGGTGCGCTGTTTCCGCTGCTCTCGCTGGGGCTCGTGCTGGCCGCCCAGCACCTGCTGCTGGCGGTGCTGCACCTGCCGCCGGCGGTACTGCGCATCGCGGTCGCGTTGCTGCTGTCGCTGGCGCTGATCCGCGTGTTCGTGCGGGTGCTGCGAGCGGCGTTCCCGGCGTCGGCCTTCGTGCGCATCGTCGAGCGCTGGCTGTCGTGGGCGGTGTGGATCGGCATGATCCTTTGGTTCACCGGCGTGCTGCCGATGCTGATGGAAGAGCTGGAAGGCATCAGCTGGAAGGTCGGCAGCGATCGCATCTCGCTGCGGGCGCTGCTCGAAGGCGCGTTCAACGCGGTGATCGTGCTGATGCTCGCGCTGTGGCTCAGCGCGGCGATCGAGGCGCGGCTGCTGAAGGGGCGATTGACCGACCTCTCTCTGCGCAAGATCGCGGCGAACGCCACCCGCGCGTTGCTGCTGTTCGTCGGCCTGCTGATGGCCCTGTCGGCGGCCGGCATCGACCTCACCGCGCTCAGCGTCTTCGGGGGGGCGATCGGTGTCGGCCTGGGCTTCGGCCTGCAGAAGCTCGCGTCCAACTATGTCAGCGGCTTCGTGGTGCTGGCCGAGCGCTCGCTGCGGATCGGTGACCTGGTCAAGGTCGACAACTTCGAGGGCCGCATCACCGACATCAACACGCGCGCGACGATCATCCGCGCCGCCAACGGCCGCGAGTCCATCGTGCCGAACGAGCTGCTGATCACGCAGCGCGTCGAGAATGCCTCGCAGACCGACCCGAGCCTGCAGCTGTCGACCGTGGTGCAGGTGGCCTACGGGACCGACATCCTGAGTCTGCGCCCCAAGCTGCTCGATGCGCTGGGTGGCATCGAGCGCGTGATGAAGGACGATAAGCACCGCGCCGTCGTGCACCTGAGCAACTTCGCGGCGGACGGGCTCGAGCTGACGGTCTGGTACTGGGTGCCGGACCCGCTGAACGGCCAGTCCAACCTGCGCTCCGAAGTGAATCTGGCCATCCTGGCGGTGCTCGACGCCGAGGGCATCGAGATCCCGTTCCCGCAGCGCGTGCTGCGGCGTGTGCCGCCTGCCCACAAGCCGCCATCGGCGGCCTCGCAACCGCCCTGATCGTCAGGCCGACGCGCTCTGCGACCAGTTCGGGAAACGCACCCGGCACTCGATGCCGGCCGGCAGCAGTTCGCGCCACTCGACCTCTCCGCCGAGCTGCTTGACCCGCTTGCGGATGCCGCCGAGGCCCAGGCCATGCGCCCATGCCTGCGGATTGCGGCCGTGGCCGTCGTCGTGCACGCGCAGCTCGAGCCGATCGTCGGCCAGCTGCAGCGAGATCGCCACCCGCGTGGCCCGGGCGTGTGCAATGGTGTTGCTGACCAGCTCGCGCAGCACGCGCGTCAGGGCCGACCACTGCACCACCGTCAGCTCCGCGTCGCGATCGAACTGCGTGTGCCAGTCCAGCACGACGTTGGCGATCTGCAGCCGTTGCTGCACATCGGCCTTCCATTCGGCAGCGGCATGGGATAGGCGGTGGCTGCTGACCGCGAGGCCGCGCGTCAGCGTCTTCAGATCCTGCAGCGTGTGGCGGATGTAGTCCTCCTGCTCCGGGCTCTGGGCCTGGTACATCAGCGTCAGAAGCCGCGCGCCGATGTCGTCGTGCAGGTCCTGCGCCAGGCGGCTGCGCTCCTCGCTGCGGCCCCGCTCGACGGCCTGGTCGAAGGCGACCGCGCGCTTGAGCTGCTCGACGATGCGGTCCGCCAGACGCGCGTCCTCGCGCGTGAACAGGCGCCGGCCGCGCTGCGAGTAGCGCAGCACCAGCGTCTCGTCGGCGCGGCCGCTGATGCGGCTGAGGTCGGGCACCGGCACGGTCAGCGCCGAGCCGTCACCGCTGGCACGTGCGTGCTGGGTGGATTTCGGCGCAACCGCGGCCTCCAGCGGTTCGAACAGTTCGCGCAGCAGGCTCAGCAACGAGGTCGACGCGCGTTCCGGGTGGGCCTCCACCTCGCGTGCCATGCGGTACAGGCGCTCGAACAGGCGTTCCATCGTGACCATGCCGGTGCCGCGCAGGTGGTTCAGCAGCCATTGCCGCACGCTGACGTACAGACCGATCGACAGGAACACCGACAGCGTGATCGACGTGAACTGACCGAAGGAGAAGGCGGTGACGAACAGCAGGTCGAGCGAGGTGGCGACGGTGCTGACGCCGGCCAGCAGCGAGAACTCGCGCAGCATCTGCTGCGACTTGGCGAGAAACGGCACCAGCAGCATCAGCGAGGCGAGGAACACCACCCAGATCATCGAACCGACGGTGGCGATCCCCTGCTGCGCACCCGGGGTCTGGCCGACGGCGGCGATCGCGGCCGTCAGCAGGATCCAGGTGCCGGCGGTCACGATGCCGAATCGGCGTTGCACCAGGGCGTAGGGGTGCGGCTCGATGCGGTAGGACCAGCTCAGCAGGCCGATGGCCGAGAGACCGAGCGCGGCACCGATGCCCTGCGTCCACCACCAGGCCTGCGGCAATGCGGCCCGCACGTCGAGCGCCAGCAGTCCGCCGACCAGGCCCCACACCAGCAACGCGATCGCCGGGCCACCGGGCAGCCGCCTCGGGTGCAAGGAGGCCGCGTGGACGATGGCCGCAGCGGTGACCAGATCGAAGGCCATGCGGGCATGCACTTCCAATCCCGCGTAGCCCCGAGGCAGCGTCAGCTCCGACACCCCCGCCGCAGCGATGAACAGCAGATTGCCGCACTGGCTGAGCGCCATCAGCGCAAACAGGGCGTTGGCGAGCATCGGTCGCACCAGCAGCACCACCATCGCGATCAGGTAGAGCACCAGCGCCAGGCCGGCGAGCAGCCAGTACATCAGCCCCAGCCGGAAACTGCCGCGAGGCTGGAGCTGCAGCTCGGCCGTGCCGCCTTCGGCGAAGTAGAAACGCACATGGCCCTGCGACAGCGCCCGCTCGAGCTGGTCGTGCAGTTCGTGGTGGCGGGCCCGCTCGGCATCGCCGGGCAGCCAGCGCGGCGAACGCTGCAGGGCCAGCGCGTCGAGCACGGCGACCTGGCTGTCGCCGCCGATGATGCCAAGCAGCGCGTGGCCGACGAAGGGCTGCAGCGCCGGCTCGTTGCTGGCCGCCAGCAGCAGCTGGCCGTGCTCGTTGCCGCGCCAGCTGGCGTCCAGGCGCGGTTGCTGCGCGAGTTCGCGCGTCAGCAGGAACAGCGCCAGGCACCCCAGCAGCGCCAGCACGACCAGGGCCCGCAGCCGCCAGCCGAGCCAGCGCGAGCTGCGCAGCCGCGACGGCAGCCATTGCTCGAGGACCGTGGTGTCGATGCCGGAGTCGTTGTCGTCGAGCCGCGACGTGGGCGGGCCGGAAGTGCGCGCGTCGCGCCGCGACGGCCTTGCGGGATGGCGCTCAGCCGGCGCGTTCATCGACAGGCCGCGTTGTCAGCACACCGAACGCGGGCTCACACCAGACCTTGCTTGCTGGCCAGCACGGCGGCCTCGGCGCGGCTGGAGACATTGAGCTTGCGGTAGATGGCCTTGATGTGGTCGTTGACGGTAAACCACTTGATGCCCATCAGGCCGGCGATCTCCTTGATCGTGAAACCCTTGCTGAGGTAGGTCAGCACCTCGGTCTCGCGCGGTGTGAGACGCTCGTGGTCCGGCTCCGCGTAGACCGCGGGAGCGGCCGGTCGGGCGGGCTGGAAGTCGCCGGGCGCGTGGGCGCTGTCGAGGGCCATCGAGCCCGAATCGCCGAGCCGGAAGTGCGACAGCAGACGCCGCGCGATCGCCGGTGACAGCGGCGGTTGGCCACGAACGATCTTCTGCAGTTCCTCGACCAGCACCTCGAAGCGGTCTTCCTTCAGCAGGTAGCCGTCGGCGCCGCACTGCAGCGCGGGGAAGAGATGGTCGTCGTCCGAGTACAGCGTGGTGACGATCTTCGTCGCGCCGTGTCCGGCCAGTTCGGTGAGCAACTCGAGGCCGTTGCCGTCGGGCAGCTCCAGGTCGACGAGCACCAGCTTGAACGGCTCGCTGCCCGGCGGCAGCGGCGGGGCGCCGCCGATGCCGAGCTGGCGGCGGGCGGATTCGAGGTCCCCGGCCTCGGCCATCCCCGTCACGTCGGAAAAGCTCTCACGCACGACGCGCGCCAGGAAGTGGCGTGCGACGGGGTTGTCTTCGACGATCAGCACCTTGACGGCCATCGGATTCTCCAGAAAGGGGGACGAACGTCGTGGACCCGGCGCGGCGTCATCGCGGCGGGTCCGTGTCGGCCTGGACAGCGCGCGACAGGCGCACATAGCGCTCGCGCAGGTCGGAGAGCCGTTCGTTCTTGGCGGACTCGCTCATCCTGGCGTCGAGCAGCGCTTCGGAACGCTGCTTGAAGTCGTCGACGTCGAGCACGAACTTGAGCTGCTGGTTGCTGGAACGCTTGAAGCCGGCAAGGTCGAACATGCGCTTGAGCATCAGCTTCTCGTCATCGGTCCGACCTACACCGAAGATGTAGTCTGCGATGCGCTTGCGCACCGACAATGGCAGGTCGCGGCGCCACAGCAGTGGATCCTTCGGGATCATCGCCGACTCCCACAGGATCCGCAGCTGCATTGCCTGAGCGGGCGACTGCTCTCGCAGGCGATGCAGCTCCTCGGTGTTGTACGTGCCGGCGTGGACCTGGCCGGCGAGCACGGCCGCGAGCGTCTGTGCATGGGTGCCGCGGCGCAGTGCCTGGAAGTGTTCCTCCGGCTTGATGCCGCGCGGCACGAACAGCGCGTACTCCAGCATCACGGCGCCGGAGGTCGAGCTGGGCTCGCCCATCGCGAAACGCCAGGTGCGTGGGCGGTTGAGCAGAGGGTCGATCGACAGCAGTGCGCTGTCGCGGCGCGTGATGATGATCGAGCGATAGCCGAGCGAGCCCGCGGAATCGACCAGCTGAGCGAACACTTCCACGTTGGTGCGCTCGATGCAATCGAGCGCGGCCTTGTTCGAGACCCAGGCCAGCTGCACCAGGTTGCGCACCACCGCGTCGACCGCTTCTTCGTAGGTGGCGTGGTAGACGCCGCGCACGTCGAGTCCGGTGCTGCGACGCATGGCGGCGAAGAAGGGTTCCCACGCCGTGCGGGTCTCGGCGACGGTGGTGGTGGTGATCACGCCGAAGGCCAGCGATGGCGCGTCGGCCGCAGTCACCCGGCCGGCCAGGCCGACGAGGACGAGCATGAGCAGCTTCAGCAGCAAACGGCGCACGGCGGGCTCGCGTTGAATGGGCACGCGAATTTAGCACCGGGGCCGGGCGGACCCGACCCATCAAGAGGGCCCCCCGACGGGGGGCCGCGGCGCCGAGGGCCCTGCGGTAAGAAGCGCTTCAGTCGACGCTGAGCACGATCTTGCCGCGCACTTGCCGTGACGCCATCAGCTCGAAGGCGCGTGGCAGGTCGCGCAGCGCGTAGCGGTGCTCGATCACCGGCTTGATGCGGCCCTGGGCGTACCAGCCCGCCAGTTCGTTCAGGGCTCGCGCGTTCTGCTGCGGTTCTCGCTTGGCGAACTCGCCCCAGAACACACCGACCAGCGAGGCGCCCTTGAGCAGGGCCAGGTTCAGCGGCAGCGCCGGGATGGCGCCGGCGGCAAAGCCGATCACGAGGTAGCGACCGCGCCAGGCGATCGAGCGGAACACCGGCTCGGCCATCGCACCGCCGACGGGGTCGTAGACCACATCCGGCCCTTTGCCCTCGGTGGCGGCCTTGATCTGCTCGCGCAGGTCGGCGCTCGTGTAGTTGATCGACGCGTCTGCCCCGAGGGTGCGGCACAGCGCGCACTTCTCGTCGCTCGAGGCGGCGGCGATCACGTGCGCGCCCACCGCCTTGGCGATCTGGATCGCGGCGGTGCCGACGCCGCCCGCCGCACCCAGCACCAGCACGGTCTCGCCGGCCTTCAACTGTGCGCGGTCGACCAGCGCGTGGTGGCTGGTGCCGTAGGTGCACAGGAAGGCGGCGGCGTCGTCGAACGCGAAGCCCGACGGCAGCGGCATCACCTGCCGGGCGTCAACGCATACATGGCTGCCGAACCCACCGATGCCGCCGAACGAGGCGACGGCCATGCCGGCCTGCAACTGCGTCACGCCGGGACCGACCGCCTCGATCACGCCGGAGAACTCTGCCCCGGGCACGAAGGGCAGCGGGGGCTTCAGCTGGTACTTGTTCTGCACGATCAACAGGTCGGGGAAGTTCAGGCTGGCGCAGCGCACCGCCACGCGCACTTCGCCCGCCTGCGGCTCGGGGGTCGGCAGTTCGGTCCACTTCAGCGCCTCGGGGCCGATCGGGTTGTCGCAGAGCCAGGCGTGCATGTCGTCTCCTTGCTGCCGCAGTCGGCCGCGGCGCCCGATGATAGGTAGAGGTACGCGGGAACTCCGTCGCCGAGGCGACGTGGGGGCTCCCTACAATGAGTCGGATGCGCATCCTTGTTGCCAACGACGATGGTTATCTTGCCCCCGGACTGGCGGCGCTGGTCGAAGCGTGTCGCGGACTGGGCGAGCTCGACGTGGTCGCGCCCGAGCAGAACTCGAGCGGCACCTCCAACGCGTTGACGCTGCAGCGTCCGCTGTCGGTCTGGACCGCGGCCAATGGCTACCGCTACCTGAACGGCACGCCGTCGGACTGCGTGCACGTGGCGCTGACCGGGCTGCTGCCGCAGCGTCCGGACCTGGTGGTCTCGGGCATCAACAACGGCGCGAACATGGGCGACGACACGCTCTATTCCGGCACGGTGGCCGCGGCGATGGAAGGCTATCTGTTCGGCATCCCGTCGATCGCCTTCTCGCTGAGCGAGAAGGGGTGGACGCACCTCGACACGGCCGCGCGCGTGGCACGCCGTCTCATCGAGCAGGTGATCGCGCTGCCGCCGGTGCCCGGTGCCTGGCTGCTCAACGTGAACATTCCCGACCGGCCCTACGAGGACTTGCGCGGCCTGCGCACCACCCGGCTCGGCCGCCGCCACGCCAGCGAACCGGTGATCCGCCAGAGCAATCCCCGCGGCGAACCGATCTACTGGATCGGTGCAGCCGGCGACGCTCGCGAGGCCGGTGCCGGCACCGATTTCCATGCCGTGGCTCAGGGCCACGTGTCGGTCACGCCGTTGCAGGTGGACCTGACCGATCATGCCTGCCTGCCGGCCTGGGGTTCGTGGCTGGAACGCGCGGGCGAGGGCGGGCGATGAGCGCCGGCCAGCGACCGGCCCCGAAGTTCCCGCTGCGGCTCGACCAGGTCAAGCCGGCAGGTCGCCCAGACGCCGCACCCTTGCTGCGGCCCCAGCGGCCATTGCACCAGGCGGCCACGGAGCGCGGCCGCGGCACTGCGCCGGCCGGTCTGGGACTCGATTCGCACCTGGTGCGCGAGCGCATGCTGGCGCGCCTTCAGGCCGAAGGCGTACGCGACGCGCGCGTGCTCGCGGCGATGCGGGCCGTGCCGCGGCACAGCTTTGTCGATACCGCGCTGGCCAACCAGGCCTACGAGGACACCAGTCTGCCGATCGGACTCGGGCAGACGATCTCCAAGCCCTCGGTGGTGGCGCGAATGATCGAGTTGATGCTCGCCCTGCAGCCGGCCGGCGCGCGGCCGAGGCTGCTCGAGATCGGCAGCGGCTGCGGCTACCAAGCGGCCGTGCTGGCGCAGTTGGCGCGCCAGGTGGTGTCGATCGAGCGGCTGCGACCGCTGTACGACAAGGCGCGGGAGAACCTCGCGCCATTGAACTTCGGGAACCTGCGGCTGGTCTATGGTGACGGCCGTGTCGGCCATGCACCGAACGCGCCCTACGACGGCATCATCGCGGCGGCGGGCGGTGAAGACATCCCGCAGCCCTGGATCGACCAACTTGGCCTGGGAGGACGGCTCGTCGCGCCGATGCTCGACGCGCGCAGTGGAGGGCAGGTGCTGGTGGTGATCGACCGTCATGCCGACGGCAACCTGGTGCGCTCGCTGCACGAGGCTGTCAGATTCGTCCCCCTAAAATCCGGCACCGACTGAACGAATGCGACGCCACCTCATGTTTCTTCCTGTCCCTGGTCGCACGCTGTCGCGCAGTCTGACGACCGCGCTGCTGGTGTTCTTGCTCGCGGCCTGCGTGCAGGCGCCACGGCGTGCCCCCCCTGTCGAGGATCGCAGCACGCGCAGCCCGGCCGCAGCGGTGGCCGTTCCGGCGGGCGCGGCCGTGGCCTCGGCCGCCAGCGCACCCGACGCCGGCAAGCCGCTGCCCGGCGCAGAGAACGCCGGCAAGCCGGGCTACTACACCGTCAAGCCGGGTGACACGATGATCCGCATCGGTCTCGAGACCGGTCAGAACTGGAAGGACATCGCTCGCTGGAACGGCATGGAGAACGTGAACGTCATCGAGGTCGGCCAGGTGCTGCGCGTGCTGCCGCCGACGGTCGACCCGACGGTGGTCGCGGCCAAGCCGGTGGCCAGCACGAAGGTCGAGGCGCGGCCGCTCGAGACCAAGCCGGGCGCCGCTGCGGCGTCGGCACCGGGAGGCAGCGCGTCGGGCAGTGCCGTGGCAGCGGCCCCGCAGGCACCGGTCATCACCCAGACGCCTGCGGCCTCGTCGAACCGGGACGACGACGAACTGAACTGGGCCTGGCCCGCTTCGGGTGCCGTGCTGGCAAACTACGATGAAGCGCGCAACAAGGGGCTCGCGATCGGCGGCAAGGCCGGCGATCCGGTGACCGCGGCAGCGGACGGGCGCGTCGTGTATGCCGGGTCGGGGTTGCGCGGTTACGGCAATCTCGTGATCGTGAAGCACAACGCCACCTACCTGACCGCCTACGCGCACAACCAGACGCTGCTGGTCAAGGAAGACCAGCCGGTCAAGCGAGGCCAGAAGATCGCCGAGATGGGGGCGACCGACGCCGAGCGGGTACAACTGCACTTCGAGATCCGCAAGCTGGGCAAGCCGGTCGATCCGGTCAAGCTCCTGCCACCGCGCTAGCGACGCACCCGACCATCATGAATCACAGGAAGCACTCTCCGCCCGGCAACGGACACGCGCTTCCTGATGCGGGTGCCCTGCCGCACGGGGCTTGGCCGGTCGAGCCGATGCATGGTGCGGGAGATCCGCCGAATGGTGCGGACGACCTGCCGGAGCCGGTGCAGGAGCACCTGCCGATCGCCGCCGGCGAAGGCGAGGTCGGCAACACGCTGCAGACCTATCTGCGTGAGATCCGGCGAGCGCCCCTGTTCACGCCCGACGAGGAATTCGCGATGGCCACGCGCGCCCGGGCCGGCGATTTCGCGGCGCGGCAGCAGATGATCGAGCGCAATCTGCGGCTGGTGGTCAGCATCGCCAAGAGCTACCTCAGCCGCGGCCTGCCGATGACCGACCTGATCGAGGAAGGCAACCTCGGCCTGATGCACGCGATCGGCAAGTTCGAGCCTGAACGCGGCTTTCGCTTCTCGACCTATGCCTCGTGGTGGATCCGCCAGAGCATCGAGCGCGCGATCATGCACCAGGCCCGCCTGGTGCGGCTGCCGGTGCATGTGGTGCGAGAACTCAACCAGGTGCTCAAGGCGCGCCGTGCGCTGGAGGGCGAAGCCGCGGCGAGCGCCGACGGGCGGACCGTCCGCGTCGATGAGATCGCCGCAGCGTTGGGGCGTCCGGTGACCGAGGTGTCCGAACTGCTGCGATTTGCCGAACAGCCCACCTCGCTCGATGCGCCGCTCGAGCGCCAGGCAGGCAATGGGGCCGAGACGCTGGGCGACATGGTGGCCGACGAGCAGGCCACCGACCCGCTGGGCCACACGCTGAGCCACGAACTCGACGTCCTGCTGGAGCACGGATTGGGCGAACTGAGCGAACGCGAGCGCGAGGTGCTGGCTGGTCGTTACGGGCTGCACGACCGGGAACCCGAGACGCTGGAGGTGCTGGCCGAGCGTCTGGGCCTGACGCGCGAGCGCATCCGCCAGATTCAGCAGGAGGCGCTGCTCAAGCTCAAGCGCCGGATGGCACGCAACGGCGTCAACCGCGACTCGATCTTCTGAGCGGGAGGCTTGCCGGCCGCGCCGGCCGTGGCCCGGATAATCCACGGCATGACAGCAAGCGATGAATGGTTGACGGTCGAGTCGCTCGACCTCGAGGCGCAGGGCGTGGCGCACAACGCCGAAGGCAAGGTGGTGTTCGTGGAGGGCGCCTTGCCGGGCGAGCAGGTTCTGGTCGCAGTGGGACGGCGCAAGAACAACTGGGAGCAGGGCACGATGACGGCGCTGCGCCGCGAGAGCTCGCAGCGCGTCTCGCCGCGTTGCGAGTACTTCGGCCTCTGCGGCGGCTGCAAGATGCAGCATTTCCACGTCGGCGCGCAGGTCGCGGTGAAGCAGCGGGTGCTGGAGGACAACCTCTGGCACCTGGGCAAGGTGAAGGCCGGCCAGATGCTGCGGCCCATCGAGGGGCCGACCTGGGGCTACCGCTACCGGGCGCGCCTGTCGGTGCGGCATGTCGTCAAGAAGGGCAAGGTCCTGATCGGCTTCCACGAGCGCAAGTCGAGCTACGTGGCGGACATGAGCCGCTGCGAGGTCCTGCCGCCGCACCTGAGCGCGATGCTGCTGCCGTTGCGCGCCCTGATTGCCGCCATGGACGGCCGCGACCGGCTGCCGCAGATCGAGGTGGCGATCGGCGAGGCGCCCGACGGGCTGGTGACGGCGCTGGTGCTGCGTCACCTCGAGCCCTTGAGCGCGGCCGACCTGCAGCGGCTGCGGGCTTTTGGCGCCGAGCACGGCGTGCAGTGGTGGCTGCAGCCCAAGGGGCCCGACACCGTGCAGCGGCTCGACGACAGCGGGCCTCAGCTCGCCTACACGTTGCCGGAATACGGCGTCGTCATGCCCTTCAAGCCGACCGATTTCACCCAGGTCAATCACGCCATCAACCGCGCGCTGGTGGTGCGGGCGCTGCGGCTGCTGGCCGTACAGGGCGACGAGCGGGTGATCGACTGGTTCTGCGGGCTCGGCAATTTCACGCTGCCGCTGGCGACGCAGGCAAGAGAGGTGCTGGGCATCGAAGGCAGTGAGGCGCTGGTGGCACGCTCACGCGACAACGCGGCGCTCAACGGGCTTTCGCACAAGACGCGCTTCGACGCGCGCAACCTGTTCGAGTTGCTGCCGGCCGATCTGGCGGCCTATGGCAGCGCGGCGAAGTGGCTGGTCGACCCGCCGCGCGAGGGAGCGTTCGCCCTGGCCAAGGCCGTGGCCGATGCGGTGCAGGACCCGGCGCTGGCGCCCGGCTGGGCGCCGCCGGCGCGCATCGTGTACGTGAGCTGCAACCCCGCCACGCTGGCGCGCGATGCCGGCCTGCTGGTGCACCAGGCCGGCTACCGCTGCGTGCAGGCCGGCGCGGTGAACATGTTCCCGCACACCGCGCACGTGGAAAGCATTGCGGTCTTCGACCGCAATGCTTGGGCGTAGGCTCATGTCGCGGAGCGACGTGACGCCGTAGCCAAAGCATCAGGGTGTCGACCGCAATGCTTGGGCGTAGGCTCATGTCGCAGAGCGACGTGATGCCGCAGCCAAAGCATCAGGGTGTCGACCGCAATGCTTGGGCGTAGGCTCATGTCGCAGAGCGACGTGATGCCGCAGCCAAAGCATCAGGGTGTCGACCGCAATGCTTGGGCGTAGGCTCATGTCGCAGAGCGACGTTACGCCGTAGCCAAAGCATCGTGGCGATGCAGCGGCATCGAGCCGATCACAAAGAAAACGGAAGTATGTACTTTGCAAACCCAGAGCGCTGACCTAGGCCGAGGCCACGCTCGATCTGCACAGTAGGTGTCGTGCTCATCCTCAGCCAGAAGATGACGCATCCGATCCCAGCCGGCACGCCCGAGAATTCAACTATCGTCGGCAGTCTAGTTGTATGGCGCTCAGTCTACGCATTAATTGCAACTACTAATTTGTTGATTTTAAACAATAAAGTATTGACGGCGCGATAGCTTAGCCGGCGACGCAATTGAGTTGTGCTTGTGTTGTGCACGATTCGGCGAGTTCGTGATAGGATGCGGCATCTTCTGGCTGGAGATGAGCATGGCTACTGATGCACCGAACGAAGTCCCCAATGGGGACGAAGGAGCCGCAGGCAAGGCGGCTCGGCCAAAGCCGACCAAACCGCTCCCGACGGATCGTGTCGGTATCGACAAGCAGTTCTTGATCATGCGCGCGGCCGCTAAGGCCAGCTTGTCAGCGGACGGCAAGTCGGTGGCGAACGGGGATGTGGCGAGGATCGCCGACATCCACATCTCTAGCGTCAGTGTCTGCAACCCGTTCTGGGTGGACATCGGCCTGATGTCCCGCGATGGGCTCAAGCTGATGCCGCACGCGGCTGTCTTTGAGTACGACCAAGCGGCCGAATGGAACGCAGAGAAGGCGCCGCTAAAACTGGCGCGCGTATTCGAGGGAACATGGTTCGCCAAGGCGATCTTGCCGCGTCTTGCGTTGCGCTCGATGACTCGCGCTGAGGTACTGGAGGTGCTGGCCGAGGAGTGCCGAGCTCCGAAGGAGTTCCAGCCGCAGCTCGAATTGCTGATCGAGTACATGCGACTCGTCGGCGTGATCATCGTCGACGGCAGCAACGTGACGCGCGCGAAGGCCGAAGCGCCATCCACGCCGCCACTGCCACCACCGGCCCCCGCGGTGCAAGCCGGCGGCGAAAGCAAGATCGTGCAGCCGCCCCATCAGGCCGACAACATGGAGCGGTTCTCGATCTATTTGCCCGGGAAGGCCAAGGTGACGGTCGAGATACCGAAGGATATCGACAAGGACGACTGGATCATGGTGGCCGACCATCTGGCCGGCTACATCCGGCGCTGGAAGGGGTGGCGGCCGACGCCAGCCCTGAAGGATGCAACCGACGACGACAACGACGTATCCGCCAACAACCCGAGCGGGGTGCCCAAATGAGGCCTTGAGTCGGCCCCGGTGATGCGCCCGCCGTAACCGGGGCGGAAGAGCGGGCCCTGATAGCGCCGATGAGTCTTGGCGGACAGCGCGCTATCAGGGCCGAGGCGGGCTCCTTGCGGAGCCGTTGCTCCGTGCCCTCCACTGACGCCGGATAAGGCCGGCAGAAAGTAAGAGCACGTCGTGAAACAAGCGACATTCAACTTTCCGATCCCCGAGGATCACGAGGTCATCTTTCGAGCCTCGATCACCCTCAAGAACGGGAAAGTTCTCTTGGCACGCTTCTTCGGGATCAGGGGGTTCCCGATCCTGGTGAAGAAGCAGGCGAAGAAGGACTGACCGTCTCTCGCTTCACTATGCCCCGGTGGCGGAATCAGTAGACGCGACGGACTTTAAATCCGGGACTCTGGCTGGAGTGTGCGGGTGCAAATCCCGTCCGGGGCACTTTTGAAGTTTAGCCCATAGGGGCATGGCCTCGCCACGGGATTTACTTCCCCGGCGAGACCTTTTTGCGCCCGCGCGAAGCTGGCGCGGCGGGCTTGAAGTTGAGCATGCGACGCAGCGTCTCATCGAGCCCGATTCCGGGTTCGTCGCCGCTCTGCTCGTCGCGCGGCAAGCTCTGCTTCGGCTTCGGCCTTGATGGCCTTCCAGACCTTGTTGCGGGCAAGTTAGGCCTTGTAGGTCAGCCGCTTCCCTTCGATGCCCTTGAGGATCGCTGACGTGCGCTGCACGTCGTTGACGCCGAGGGCGATGCGATGGTTCCAGCGGAAATCAAACTCGGTGGCGTACCGTTGCAGGTGCGCCTCGCTGACGCTGTGGAACGTGCCGATCAGGCCGCGCTTGAGAAGCGCGAAGCTGGATTCAACAGTGTTCGTCGTCACGTCACCGCGAGCGTATTCCTTCTGCGTGTGGTTCACAACCTCGTGCGAGGCGAACTCGGGTCCGATCACCTTGTACTGGTTGGCGTCGTCCGTCATGAGGCGGGCCTTCTCGGCGATCATGCCCTTCATGATCGGGCGCAGAGTCTTCGCGTTGACGCTCGGGACGTGGAATGAACGCTTCTCGCCGTTGCGCTCCACCAGCGAAACAACCTTCATCTGATGATGGAACGAGCGGGCGCCAGGAGCATTCTTGCCCTTGTTGCCCCAGAAGGTCTCATCGGCCTCGACCGGAGCGGTCAGGCCGAGCGGGAGCTTTGGGGCGATGTTCATTGCCTCCCGAATCCGGTGGCCCATGAACCATGCGGTCTTGTACGAGACGCCGAGCATGCGCTCAAGCTGCTTGGCCGAAACACCCTTCTTGCTCGCGCTCATCAGGTGGCAAGCCTGCATCCAGATGTGGAGCTTGATCTTGGATGACTCGAACACGGTGCCGACCGTGACGCTGAACTGCTCGCGGCAGTCTTGGCACTTGTAGAGGCCCGGGCGATGCGCTTCGCCGGTGAGCTTGTAGAAGCGGTCAATCACGCCGCAATGCGGGCAGACGACACCATTGGCCCAGCGGATCGCTTCAAGGTACTCGCGCGCGGCTTCCGGGTCTTGGAAGTGCGGTTGATTGAAGATTGATTCGGCCATGATTTGCGCTCCGGAATGACTCCATTGGGCGCCTTTCTCATGGGTTTGTCAAGTACATACTTCCGAAAGAAAAAGGCCCCGCGGAGCGGGGCCTTGTCGATCCGGCGGCGCGCGTTATTCGCGTTCGCCACCGAAGATGCCCAGCAGGCTCAGCAGGCTCTGGAACACGTTGTAGACATCCAGGTAGATCGCCAGCGTGGCGGTCACGTAGTTCGTTTCGCCGCCGTCGATCACGCGCTTGATGTCGTACAGCATGAAGGCCGAGAAGATCACGATGGCGAGCACCGAGACCGTCAGGAACAGCGCCGGCATCTGCAGCCAGATGTTGGCGACGCTGGCCACGATCAGGCCGATCACGCCCACCATCAGCCACTTGCCCAGGCCAGACAGGTCGCGCTTGATCGTGGTCGCCAGCGTGGCCATGCCGAAGAACACCAGCGCGGTGCCGCCGAAGGCCATGCCGATCAGGGTGGCGCCGTTGCTGTAGTTGCCGAGCACGCCGCCGATCAGGCGCGACAGCATCAGGCCCATGAAGAAGGTGAAGCCCAGCAGCAGCGCCACGCCAATGCCGGAGTTCTTGAACTTCTCGATCGCGAAGAAGAAGCCGAACGCGATGCCCATGAACAGCAGGAAGCCGATGAAGGGGCTGCCGGCGAAGAAGCTGAAGCCGGTCGCGACCCCCACCCAGGCGCCCAGCACGGTCGGCACCAGCGACAGCGCGAGCAGCCAGTAGGTGTTGCGCAGGACGCGGTTGCGCTCGCCGCCGACGGCGGCCGAGCCGGGGTAGGCGGTTTGCAGGGTGTCATTCATTCGATAACCTCCGTAGGGAAGAATAGGCTTGCTTGGAGCTGACGGACCGATTCTAGTTCCCTTGTGCAGGTGCTGCCCAGGCTGTCCCGGTTCCGATGGCACGCGGATGAGGAATTGGCCGCAGTCTCTTTGCCACGGAGCCCGGGCCGCCTTAGAGTCGGGTTAACCCATAGTCGGAGGATTCCATGCAGACCAAGCCCGTGCTGTCCCTCGAGGATGTCAAGCGCATTGCGGCCGCGGCCGAAGCCGAGGCACTGGCGCACCAGTGGCCGGTGACGATCGCGATCGTCGACGACGGAGGGCATCTGCTGTGGCTGCAGCGTCTGGACGGCGCGGCGCCGGTCTCGGCGCACATCGCGCCGGCGAAGGCCCATACCGCCGCGCTGGGCCGGCGAGAAAGCCGGGTGTACGAAGAGGTCATCAACCAGGGGCGCACGTCGTTCCTGAGCGCACCGACCATCGCGGGCCTGCTGGAAGGGGGCGTTCCCATCCTGCTGCAGGGCCAGTGCGTCGGCGCGGTGGGCGTCAGCGGCGTGAAGTCGAACGAAGATGCCCAGGTCGCCAAGGCGGGGATCGCCGCGCTGGGCTGAGCGGCAGGCCGGGGGAGGGCGGAGCCTTCCCGGTCGGCCGGGTTCACTTCGTCAGGATGAGCTTGCCGAGCCGGGTGCTGCGCAGCTGGTAGAGCGCCCCGTTGTGCTCGATGTGCACGACATTGCGGCCCTGGAGCAGTGCCGCGCTGTGCACCTGGGGCGCGGGAGGAGAGACGGCCGCGGCACAGGGCCCCGCGGGCACGTGGCCGCCGGGACGCAGGGAAGGCAGGTCGAGAGTCGGGTTGGCGATGTGCATCAGGCATCCCTCAGCGTGGTGAACGCAGCGCCCACCAGGCGCCCAGGGCAACGACGGACAGGCTGGCCAGCCACCACATGAGCTCAGGCCAGTGCCGCAGCCGGTTGAGCCGCACGCAGGCGGCCCATCAGGCCGCAAGTGGGTTGCTGGCGGGCCTCGTCGAACACGGAGCGGGCGCAGTCACCGCAGCGGCCGCAGCCGGTGGCGACACCGGTGTTCAACTGCAATTCATCGAAGCTGTCGCAGGCCGTTGCATGGCGCTCGATCTCGCGATGGGAGATGCGGTGGCAGACACAGACGATCATGGTGCGGCAGTCCGGGATCAGAGTGCCTTCACTATAAATAGGAATGATTCGTAATACAAGCCCCTGTTGACCCAGGGGCTTGTGCTGACCTTGCGATCGCTCAGGAACCGATCTCGCCCATCTGCGACTGCAGGTAGTTCTGCGGACCGACCTGGTCGACCAGGCCGAGTTGCGTCTCGAGGAAATCGATGTGCTCCTCGGTGTCGTCGAGGATGCCCTGCAGCAGGTCGCGCGAAACGTAGTCGCGCACCGTCTCGCAGTGTGCGATGCCATCCTTGATCGTGAGTTGGGCGGTCTGCTCCAGCTGCAGGTCGCTGCGCATCGCCTCGACGACGTCCTCGCCGATCAGCAGCTTGCCCAGGTCCTGCAGGTTGGGCAGGCCGTCGAGCATCAGGATGCGGTCCATCAGGCGGTCCGCGTGCTTCATCTCGCCGATCGACTCTTCGTACTCCTTCTTCGCGAGCTTGTCGAAGCCCCAGTGCTTCATCAAGCGGTAGTGCATGAAGTACTGGTTGATCGCGGTCAGCTCGTTCTTGAGCTGAGCGTTCAGGTATTCGATGACTTTGGCGTCGCCTTTCATGGCCCTCTCCGTGATGTGATTCGCTGCATTATCGAAGCGCGACGGCGGCTTTCCAGCGCTCCACCGGCCAAGGCCCCGCCGATTCGCTCTTGACGCGCATGCGACTGACTCGCAGTCTCGGAGCGGGGCGCGAAGCCAGCTACAATTCACAGGTTTACCCGCACCCACCTGCCGCCCACCGAAACTTCCGCTGTTTCCCGCCGGACTCAGGCCCGAAGAGCCGAGCTGGGCGCGCGCAAATGACGGAGTTCCCGTGCTGCCCGATCTGCCCCTCGCTCTACTCGCTCTCGCAGACGGCACGGTCTTTCAAGGGACCTCGATCGGCGCGGCCGGTCGCACGGTCGGCGAGGTGGTGTTCAACACCGCACTCACCGGCTACCAGGAGATCCTCACCGACCCGAGCTACTGCCGGCAGATCGTCACGCTGACGTATCCGCACATCGGCAACACCGGCGTCAACGAGGAGGATGTCGAAGCCTCGAAAGTCCATGCCGCCGGCCTGATCATCAAGGACCTGCCGGTCCTCGATTCGAATTTCCGCAAGACGCGCACCCTGTCGCAGTACCTGTGCGACGAAGGAACGGTGGCGATCGCCGACATCGACACCCGCAAGCTCACCCGCATCCTGCGCACTGGCGGGGCCCAGAACGGCTGCATCGTGGCGCTGCCGCGCGGGGAGACCTTCACCGAGGCGCTGGTCACCGACGCGGTGGCCCGGGCGCGCAGTGCGCAGAGCATGGCGGGCCTGGATCTCGCCAAGGTCGTGAGCACTGCGATGCCCTACGGGTGGACCGAGACCGAGTGGTCGCTGGGCACCGGCTACGGCACCCAGGCGGCGCCGAAGTTCCACGTCGTCGCCTACGACTTCGGCGTCAAGCGCAACATCCTGCGCATGCTGGCGAGCCGCGGCTGCCAGGTGACGGTGGTGCCGGCCAAGACGCCAGCGGCGGAGGTGCTGCTGCTCAAGCCCGACGGCATCTTCCTCAGCAACGGACCGGGCGACCCCGAGCCCTGCGACTACGCGATCGAGGCCACGCGCACGCTGATCGACACCGGCCTGCCGCTGTTCGGCATCTGCCTGGGGCACCAGATCATGGCGCTGGCGTCCGGGGCGAAGACCTTCAAGATGAAGTTCGGCCACCACGGCGCCAACCACCCGGTGAAGGACCTGGACGACGGCCGCGTCAGCATCACGAGCCAGAACCACGGCTTCGCGGTCGACGAGAAATCCTTGCCCGCCACGCTGCGTCCCACGCACGTGAGCCTGTTCGACGGCACGCTGCAGGGACTGGCGCGCACCGACAAGCCCGCCTTCTGCTTCCAGGGCCACCCGGAAGCGTCTCCCGGGCCGCACGACATCGGCTACCTGTTCGACCGCTTCATTGCGCTGATGGAAAAGAACTGACATGCCCAAGCGCACCGACCTTCAAAGCATCCTCATCATCGGCGCCGGCCCGATCATCATCGGTCAGGCCTGTGAATTCGACTACTCCGGCGCCCAGGCCTGCAAGGCGCTGCGCGAGGAGGGCTATCGCGTCATCCTCGTCAACAGCAATCCGGCGACGATCATGACCGACCCGGAGATGGCCGACGCCACCTACATCGAGCCGATCACGTGGTCGGTGGTCGAGAAGATCATCGCCAAGGAGCGCCAGGCGCATCCCGACGAGAAGATGGCGATCCTGCCCACGATGGGCGGCCAGACCGCGCTGAACTGCGCCCTCGACCTGCACAAGCACGGCGTGCTGTCCAAGTACGGCGTCGAGATGATCGGCGCCAACGAGCACGCCATCGAGAAGGCCGAGGACCGCCTGAAGTTCAAGGACGCGATGACCGGCATCGGCCTGCATTCGGCCAAGAGCGGCATCGCGCATTCGATGGAGGAGGCGCTGGCGGTCCAGCGCCGCATCACCAACGACATCGGCGGCACCGGCTTCCCGATGGTGATCCGCCCGAGCTTCACGCTCGGCGGCACCGGCGGCGGCATCGCCTACAACCCCGAGGAGTTCGAGGAGATCTGCAAGCGCGGCCTCGACCTCTCGCCGACCAAGGAGCTGCTGATCGAGGAGAGCTTGATCGGCTGGAAGGAGTACGAGATGGAGGTCGTCCGCGACAAGGCGGACAACTGCATCATCGTCTGCTCGATCGAGAACCTCGACCCGATGGGCATCCACACCGGCGACTCGATCACCGTGGCGCCGGCCCAGACGCTGACCGACAAGGAATACCAGCTGCTGCGCAACGCCAGCATCGCGATCCTGCGCGAGATCGGCGTCGACACCGGCGGCTCGAACGTGCAGTTCTCGATCAACCCGGACAACGGCCGCATGGTCGTGATCGAGATGAACCCGCGCGTGTCGCGCTCGTCGGCCCTGGCCTCCAAGGCCACCGGCTTCCCGATCGCCAAGGTGGCCGCCAAGCTGGCGGTCGGCTACACGCTCGACGAGCTGCGCAACGACATCACCGGTGGTGCGACGCCGGCGAGCTTCGAGCCCAGCATCGACTACGTCGTCACCAAGATCCCCCGCTTCGCGTTCGAGAAGTTCCCGGCCGCCGACTCCCGCCTGACCACGCAGATGAAGTCGGTGGGCGAGGTGATGGCGATGGGTCGCAGCTTCCAGGAGAGCTTCCAGAAGGCGCTGCGCGGTCTCGAGACCGGCATCGACGGCCTGTCCGAGCGCAGCACCGACCGCGAGGAGATCGTCCAGGAGATCGGCGAGGCAGGACCGGAGCGCATCCTCTACGTCGCCGACGCCTTCCGCATCGGCCTGAGCCGCGAAGAGATCTTCGAGGAGACCGCGATCGATCCGTGGTTCCTGGCGCAGATCGAGCAGCTGGTGCAGGCCGAGCAGGCGCTGAAGGGCCGCACGCTGGCCAGCCTGTCGACCGACGAATTGCGCTTCCTCAAGCGCAAGGGCTTCTCCGACAAGCGCCTGGCCAAGCTGCTCGGCACCCACCAGCACGAGGTGCGCGCCGCACGCCACGCGCAGGGCGTGCGGCCGGTCTACAAGCGAGTCGACACCTGCGCGGCCGAGTTCGCCACGCAGACCGCCTACATGTATTCCACCTACGACGAGGAATGCGAGGCGCAGCCGACCGACCGCAAGAAGATCATGGTGCTCGGCGGCGGGCCCAACCGCATCGGCCAGGGCATCGAGTTCGACTACTGCTGCGTGCACGCCGCGCTGGCGATGCGCGAGGACGGCTACGAGACCATCATGGTCAACTGCAACCCCGAGACCGTGTCGACCGACTACGACACCTCGGACCGGCTGTACTTCGAGCCGGTGACGCTGGAAGACGTGCTGGAGATCGTCGACAAGGAAAAGCCGGTCGGCGTGATCGTGCAGTACGGCGGCCAGACGCCGCTCAAGCTGGCGCTCGACCTGGAACGCGCCGGCGTGCCGATCGTCGGCACCTCGCCGGACAGCATCGACATCGCCGAGGACCGCGAGCGCTTCCAGCAACTGCTGCACAAGCTCGGTCTGAAGCAGCCGCCCAACCGCACCGCGCGCACCGAGGAGGCCGCGCTACAGCTGGCGCAGGAGATCGGCTACCCCCTGGTGGTGCGCCCGAGCTACGTGCTGGGTGGCCGCGCGATGGAGATCGTGCACGGCGACAAGGACCTCGAGCGCTACATGCGCGAGGCGGTCCGCGTGTCCGAGAAGTCGCCGGTGCTGCTCGACCGCTTCCTCGACGATGCGGTGGAGGTCGACGTCGACTGCATCTCCGACGGCCAGGACGTGATGATCGGCGCGATCATGGAGCACATCGAGCAGGCCGGCGTGCACTCGGGCGACTCGGCGTGCTCGCTGCCGCCGTATGCGCTGAGCCCGGCGCTGCAGGACGAACTGCGCCGCCAGACGGCGGCGATGGCGAAGGCGCTCAAGGTCGTCGGCCTGATGAACGTGCAGTTCGCGATCCAGGGCGAGGGCGACGAGGCGGTGGTCTACGTGCTCGAGGTCAATCCGCGCGCGTCGCGCACCGTCCCCTTCGTGTCCAAGGCGACCGGCCAGCCGCTGGCCAAGATCGCGGCGCGCTGCATGGTCGGTCAGAAGCTGGCCGGGCAGAAGGCGTTGAAGGGCGAGGCGCCGCGCGAGATCGTGCCGCCTTACTACAGCGTCAAGGAAGCGGTGTTCCCGTTCAACAAGTTCCCCGGCGTCGACCCCATCCTCGGTCCCGAGATGCGCTCGACCGGCGAGGTGATGGGCGCGGGCCGCAGCTTCGGCGAGGCCATGCTCAAGAGCCAGCTCGGCGCCGGCTCGCGTCTGCCGTCCAGGGGCACGGTCGTCATCACCGTGAAGAACGCCGACAAGGACCGCGCGGTCAAGATCGCCGGCGACCTGGTCGACCTGGGCTTCAACGTCGTCGCCACCAAGGGCACGGCGGCCGCCATCGCGGCGGCTGGCGTGCCGGTGAAGGTGGTCAACAAGGTCAAGGACGGCCGGCCGCATATCGCCGACATGATCAAGGCCGGCGAGATCCAGCTGGTGTTCACGACCGTCGACGAGACCCGCACCGCGATCGCGGATTCGCGCTACATCCGCACCGCGGCGATCGCCAACCGCGTCAGTTACTACACCACCATGGCCGGCTGCGAGGCGGCGGTCGAGGCGCTGAAGCACCAGGACGATCTGACCGTGCTTTCCCTGCAGGAGCTGCACGAGGAACTCCACTAAACTGCATCCTTCACACGGCCGCCCCGGAGCCCCGGGGCGGCTGAGTTTTTTGCACGCACCGATTCGACGAGAAGAGATCATGGCCACCATCCCGCTGACCAAACGTGGCGCCGAGAAATTGAAGGAAGAACTTCACCGCCTGAAGTCGGTGGAGCGGCATGCCGTGATCCAGGCCATCGCCGAGGCGCGTGCGCAGGGGGACCTGTCGGAGAACGCCGAGTACGAGGCCGCCAAGGACAAGCAGGGCTTCATCGAGGGGCGCATCCTCGAGATCGAAAGCAAGATGGCGGCGGCCCAGATCATCGATCCCGCGGCGCTCGACGCCGGCGGACGGGTGGTGTTCGGCGCGACGGTCGAGCTGGAGGAAGAAAGCTCGGGCGACAGCGTCACGTACCAGATCGTCGGTGACGACGAGGCCGACCTGAAGCAGGGGCTGATCTCGGTCAGCTCGCCGATCGCGCGCGCGATGATCGGCAAGGAAGCGGGCGACGTGGCCGAGTTCCAGGCCCCCGGCGGCACGCGCCGCTATGAGATCGTCGAGGTCCGCTACCTGTGAGCGGCGCCAGCCTGCCGGCCGTGCTGGAACGGCTGAGGCGCCTGATCCCCGGCCTGTGGTTCGGGGTGTTGCTGGCCATCGCCTTCATCGCCGCGCCCAGCCTGTTCGGCCTGCTGGACCGTCCGTCCGCCGGGCGGGTGGCTGCGCGCCTGTTCGCACTCGAGGCCCAGCTCAGCCTGGCGCTGTGCGTGCTGCTCGGGCTGCTGGAACGCCTGCGGGCCGGTCGCCGCGCGAAGGCTGGGCAGGGCTCACCGGTCAGCGCCGAACTGCTGCTGGTGCTGGGCGCGCTGTTCTGCACCGTGCTCGGTCACTACGGGTTGCAGCCGATGATGGAGGCCGCCCGCGCCGGGGAGGGCCGCTGGTCGTTCGGGGCACTGCACGGCGTGTCGACCACCCTCTATGCCCTGAAGAGCCTGCTGGTCGCTACATTGGCCTGGCGGGCGGCGCGGGGCTGACGGCCGTTCGGTGCCTCCGCTGCGTGCGGAGGCTGATCTGTTTGCCCCCTCCAGGAGAGCCGCTCCATGACGCCCAGTTCGCCGCCACCGAAACGGACGCTGATGAGCATCTTCCTCGCCGGCCTGCTGGCGGCGCTGCCGCTGGCCGCCACGTTGCTGGTCATCGTGTGGGTGCTGCGCCTACTGTTCGCCTATGTCGGGCCGGGCAGCTTCATCGGCCGGGGGCTGGTGGCGCTGGGCCTGGGCGGCGGCAGCTCCGAGGTGGTGGGCTATCTGATCGGTGTGGCCCTGGTGCTGGCGGCGATCTTCGCGCTCGGCGTGGTGGTGCAGACGCGCCTGCGCTCCTGGCTGGCCCGCGGCGTCAACGCGCTGGTCCAGCGCATTCCGGTCGTGCGCAGCATTTACGGCATCACCCAGCGCTTCGTCGAACTGCTCTCGCCGCGTGGGTCCGACGGCGGTGGGCTTCAGTCGATGCGGCCGGTCTGGTGCCACTTCGGCGGGCCGGGCGGCGTGGCGGTGCTGGGCCTGCTGTCGGCCGCCGAGACCATCGACCTGGGCGGCGCGCCTTACCATGCAGTGCTGGTGCCGACCGCCCCGGTGCCGGTCGGTGGCGGGTTGCTCTACGTGCCGCAGGCGTGGATCACGCCGGCCGAGATTGGCATCGATGCGCTGACGAGCATCTACGTTTCCATGGGCGTCACCTCGGCCCAATACCTGCCGCGGCAGGCGCCGGCAGACGGCCGATGACTCAATCGCCCAGCTTCTTCTTGCCTGGCAGCCGCTCCTTGGCCCGCTTGACGATGCCGCCGGAGGTGATGCGCTGGTTGCCCAGCACGGTGAGTTTCTTCACCTGGGCACGGTGGTTGCCGCTCTTGGAGAACTTCAGGATCTTCACCACCCGTGGGCCGGCCTGGCGGTGTTCGTCCGGCGTCTTTTCCTTCGGCTCGACCGGGCGCCACAGCACCAGCAACTTGCCGATGTGCTGGACGGGCGCCGCGCCGAGCTGTTCGCACAGCGTGGCGAAGATCGTTTCGCGGGTCTCGCGGTCGTCGGAGAACACGCGTACCTTGATCAGGCCATGGGCCTTCAGCGCGGCGTCTGCCTCCTTGGTGACGGCGGGGGTCAGGCCCTCGCCGCCGATCATCACGACCGGATCGAGGTGGTGCGCATCGGCACGGTGGGCCTTGCGCTCGGCAGGCGTGAGTTGAATGGCAGGCATCCCCGTATTATCGACGCGACATGAAAGTCAAAACCAAGAGCAAGAAGGTCAACAAGGCGTGGCTCAACGATCACATCAACGATCCCTACGTCAAGCTGGCCCAGAAGGAGGGCTACCGGGCCCGCGCCGCCTACAAGCTCAAGGAGATCGATGAGGCGCTGGGACTGATCAAGCCGGGCCAGGTCGTCGTCGACCTCGGCGCAGCGCCCGGCGCCTGGAGCCAGTACCTGCGCCGCAGGTTCGCGCCCAAGGAGGCCGGCACCGGCGGCGCCGCGGCCGGTGCACTGAACGGCCGCATCATTGCGCTCGACCTCCTGGATTTCGAGCCGATCGAGGGCGTGCAGTTCATCCAGGGCGACTTCCACGATGAGGCGGTGCTTGCGGAATTGAGCGCCGCGATCGGCGGGCGCGGCGTCGACGTGGTCGTGTCGGACATGGCGCCGAACCTCTCAGGCATCGCCTCCTCAGATTCCGCGCGCATCGCGCTGCTGGTGGAACTGGCGGTCGAATTCGCCGAAACGCACCTCCATCCGCACGGCGCGCTGGTCTGCAAGGTGTTCCACGGCAGCGGCCACAGCCAGCTGGTCGAGCTGTTCAAGAAGCGTTTCCGGGTCGTGAAGCCGATCAAGCCCAAGGCGTCTCGTGACAAGTCGTCGGAAACCTTTCTGGTCGGCATCGGTCTCAAATCGAGGTGAAACCGGCGGAAAATCCCGCGAATCCAGGTCTTGACCTATCGCAGCCGATGGCAAAGGCGATCGGCGCCCGGGGGTTGACTGGACTAAACTCGGCCCCATATCCCGCGAGAGTGAGACATATCCCGTGCAGCAAGTGAGTGACGCCCATTTCGGGCAGGATTCGGTGAAGGAGCCGCGGTGAACAATCAATGGTTCTCGAAGGTCGCTGTCTGGCTGGTGATCGCCTTGGTGCTGTTCACCGTGTTCAAGCAGTTCGACCGCACGGCGGCCGCGGGCGGGCAGATCGGCTATTCCGACTTCCTCGAGGAGGTGCGCAGCAAGCGCATCTCGACCGTCACCCTGCAGGAGAGCGGCAACGGTGCGACGGAGATCCGGGCGGCCACCACCGATGGCAAGACGCTGCGCACCACGGCCACCTACCTCGATCGCGGGCTGGTCGGCGACCTGATCAACAACGGCGTCAAGTTCGACGTGAAGCCGCGCGAGGAGCCATCGATCCTGATGAGCATTCTGCTCAGCTGGGGGCCGATGCTGCTGCTGATCGGCGTGTGGATCTATTTCATGCGACAGATGCAGGGCGGCGGCAAGGGCGGTGCCTTCAGTTTCGGCAAGTCCAAGGCGAGGATGCTGGACGAAGCCAACAACTCCACCACGTTTGCCGATGTTGCGGGCTGTGACGAAGCGAAGGAGGAAGTCAAGGAGCTGGTCGACTTCCTGAAGGATCCGCAGAAGTTCCAGAAGCTGGGCGGACGCATCCCGCGCGGCGTGCTGCTGGTCGGCCCGCCGGGCACCGGCAAGACCCTGCTCGCCAAGGCGATCGCCGGCGAGGCGAAGGTGCCATTCTTCTCGATCTCGGGGTCCGACTTCGTCGAGATGTTCGTCGGCGTCGGCGCGGCCCGCGTGCGCGACATGTTCGAGCAGGCCAAGAAGAGCGCGCCCTGCATCATCTTCGTCGATGAGATCGACGCAGTCGGTCGCCACCGCGGCGCCGGCCTGGGCGGCGGCAACGACGAACGTGAGCAAACGCTGAACCAGATGCTGGTCGAGATGGACGGCTTCGAGACCAACCTCGGCGTCATCGTGATGGCGGCCACCAACCGGCCCGACATCCTGGACCCGGCGCTGCTGCGCCCGGGCCGCTTCGACCGCCAGGTCTACGTGACGCTGCCCGACGTGCGCGGCCGCGAGCAGATCCTGAACGTGCACATGCGCAAGGTGCCGATAGGCCAGGACATCCGCGCCGACATCCTGGCGCGCGGCACGCCGGGCTTCTCCGGCGCCGACCTGGCCAACCTGGTCAACGAAGCGGCGCTGTTCGCCGCGCGGCGCAGCGCCCGCGTGGTCGAGATGGCCGACTTCGAGAAGGCCAAGGACAAGATCATGATGGGCCCCGAGCGCAAGTCCATGGTCATGCCCGAGGAAGAGCGCCGCAACACGGCCTATCACGAGGCCGGCCACGCGCTGGTGGCGCGCCTGATGCCCAAGACCGACCCGGTGCACAAGGTCACCGTGATCCCGCGCGGCCGCGCGCTGGGCGTCACCATGCAGCTGCCGGAGACCGACCGCTACAGCATGGACAAGGAGCGCATGCTGAGCACGATCTCGGTGCTGTTCGGCGGTCGCATCGCCGAAGAGGTGTTCATGAACCAGATGACCACCGGTGCCAGCAACGACTTCGAGCGCGCCACCCAGATCGCGCGCGACATGGTGATGCGCTACGGCATGACCGACGAGCTCGGCCCGATGGTCTATTCCGAGAACGAGGGCGAGGTCTTCCTCGGCCGCTCGGTCACCAAGACGACCAACATGTCGGAAGAGACGATGCGCAAGGTCGACTCGGTGATCCGCCGCATCATCGACGAGCAGTACTCGACCGCCCGCCGGCTGATCGAGGAGAACCAGGACAAGATGCACGCGATGGCGAAGGCGCTACTCGAGTGGGAAACCATCGATGCGGAGCAGATCGACGACATCATGGGCGGCAAGCCGCCGCGGCCGCCGAAGGACTGGACGCCCGGCAGCGCGGCCGGCGTGAACGGCGGCAGCGGCAACGGCGGCACACCGGCGGTCAGCACCGACGGTGCCCCGGCCGCGGTCTGACGTTCTGCTCGTTTCTCGATCGCGCAACGGGGCTTCGGCCCCGTTTGCTTTGAGCGGATCTCTTTTCCCCCACTGTCCCCACGATGTTCTGGCAGACCACGCGATTCCGCATCGACCTCGGCGCCCCGCGCGTCATGGGCATCGTCAACGTCACCCCGGACTCGTTCTCCGATGGCGGATTGCACGGCGGGGCCGCCGGCGCGCTGGCCCACTGCGAGCAGTTGCTGAAGGACGGCGCCGACATCCTCGACATCGGTGGCGAATCGACCCGCCCGGGCGCGGAGCCGGTGCCGCTGCGGGACGAACTGGCACGCGTGCTGCCGGTGCTGCGCGGTGCGATGGCGCTCGGCGTGCCGGTGTCGCTCGACAGCTACAAGCCCGAGGTGATGCGTGCCGCGCTCGACCTCGGCGTCGACATCGTCAACGACATCAAGGCGCTGCGCGAGCCGGAGGCGCTGGACGTGGTGGCTGCCCACGCGAGCTGCGGCGTCTGCCTGATGCACATGCGCGGCGACCAGCCGAAGACCATGCAGGACGGCGATCCGCAGTACGACGACGTGGTGACCGAGGTGCGGTCCTTCCTGCAGGCGCGCGTCGAAGCGCTGCGGGCGCGGGGCGTCGACGACGCCCGGATCACGCTCGACCCGGGCATCGGCTTCGGCAAACGCACCGAGCACAACGTGGCACTGCTGGTCCGTCAGCAAGAGCTGCTGGGCCTGGGGCTGCCGCTGCTGGCTGGCTGGTCGCGCAAGGGCGTGCTGGGCCGGCTGACCGGCCGCGAGCTCGGCGACCGCCTGGTGCCCAGCGTCACGGCGGCCCTCGCCTCGGTGCAGCGTGGGGCGCGCATCGTGCGCGTGCACGACGTGGCCGCCACCGTCGATGCGTTGAAAGTGTGGCGGGCTGCCGGTCTTTGCCCCTGAGCGCAGGGTTCGCCTCGCCGGTCGCCCGGCACAATGGCGCCCCATGAGCAGAACCTATTTCGGTACCGACGGCATCCGTGGCGCCGTCGGCCAGGCGCCGATCACGCCCGACTTCGTGTTGCGCCTCGGCCATGCGGTCGGGCGGGTGCTGAAATCGCAACAGACCTCCCCGGCGTCGCGGCCCACGGTGCTGATCGGCAAGGACACGCGCATCTCGGGCTACATGCTGGAGTCGGCCCTGGAAGCCGGCTTCGCGTCGGCCGGCGTCGACGTGCTGCTGACCGGCCCGCTGCCCACCCCCGGCGTGGCCTACCTCACCCGGGCACTGCGCCTCAGCCTGGGTGTCGTCATCAGTGCCTCGCACAATCCCTACGGCGACAACGGCATCAAGTTCTTCTCGTCCCGGGGGGAGAAGCTGCCCGACCGCTGGGAGCAGCAGGTCGAGGCTACCGTCGAGGAACCGGCGCAGTGGGTCGATTCCAGCGGGCTGGGCAAGGCGCGCCGGCTCGACGATGCACAGGGCCGCTACATCGAGTTCTGCAAGAGCACCGTGGCCGGCGAACTCAGCCTGAAGGGCCTGAAGCTGGTGGTTGATGGCGCCCACGGCGCCGCCTACCAGGTGGCGCCCGCGGTGTTCCACGAACTCGGTGCCGAGGTGATCTCCATCGGTTGCAGCCCGAACGGGCTCAACATCAACGACGGCTTCGGGGCCACCCATCCCGAGGCGCTGGTGAGCGCCGTGCAGGCCCATCAGGCCGACTACGGCATCGCGCTCGATGGCGATGCCGACCGGCTGCAGTTGGTCGATGCCACGGGTCGTCTCTACAACGGAGACGAACTGCTGTATCTGATGACGCTCGACCGGCTCGCGGCCGAGCCGTCGGAAGACGCCGCGCCGTCGCGCGTCGGCGTGCCCGGCGTGGTCGGGACGCTGATGACCAATCTCGCGGTGGAGCAGGCCCTCGCGGCGCGTGGCGTCGCGTTCGTGCGCGCCAAGGTCGGGGACCGCTACGTGCTCGAGGAATTGCTGGCGCGTGGCTGGCAGCTCGGCGGCGAGGGCTCGGGGCACCTGATCGCGTTGGACAAGCACACCACCGGCGACGGGCTCGTCAGCGCGCTGCAGGTGCTGCAGGCGGTGGTGCGCAGCGGGCGCACTCTGGCGCAACTGCTGGATGGGCTGACGCTGTTTCCGCAGGTGCTGCTCAACGTCCGGCTGCAGCCGGGGCAGGACTGGAAGGCCAGCGCCGCACTCGCCGAGGCGCAGCGCGAGTCGCTGGCCGAACTGGGCGACCACGGCCGCATCCTGATCCGGCCGTCCGGCACCGAGCCGCTGCTGCGTGTGATGGTCGAGGCCAGCGACGCAGCCCTGGCGCAACGCTGCGCCCAGCGCATGGCCGACGCGGTGCGCAGAGCCTGATCCGCCGTGCGCGGGCCGCCTTGGCCTGCGCACGCCGCCCACGTCACTTCTTGACCGGCGGGATCAGCACCTTGTCGATCACATGCACCACGCCGTTGCTGGCGAGCACGTCGCTCTGGGTCACCAGCGCTTCGTCGACCGTCACGAAGGTTCCGGCCTTCGCCACCGCCAGGTTGGCGCCCTGCGCGGTCTTCAGGTTGCCCGGTTGCACGTCGGCTGCCAGCACCTTGCCCGGGGCCACGTGGTACAGCAGCACCGCCTTGAGCTGTTCCTTGTCCTTGCCCAGGGCGTCCAGGGTCTTGGCCGGCACGGCCTTGAAGGCGTCGTCGGTCGGTGCGAACACGGTGTAGGGACCGGCGCCATTCAACGTCTCGGCGAGGCCCGCCTCGGCGATCAGCTTGTTCAGGGTCGACAGCGACGGCGTTGCGGCGGCGGTGCCGGCGATCGTCTTCGGCGCCGGGGTCGAAGCGCAGCCGGCCAGGGCCAGCCAGGCGGCCGAGGTGGCGAGTAGCAGGGTGCGTTTGTTCATGGGAGCTCCTGTTTCGGTGAAGGGGCGGCGGAGGCTTACGGCCACCATGCCGATCGCCGCGGAGCATAGAAGTCGATCGTGACACTCCGGTGACGGATCAGCGAGGGTGCTGTCACGAAGAAGTCCAGGCCCACCACTGTCGGCGGCGCGTCATGGCCCTGTCACAAAGCCTGCCTAGAGTGCGGCTCATCGATCCACCAAGCTTCGAAAGGGCTGCTCATGAACGTTTCTTTCCTCCGCTCCACCCTCGCGGCGGTCGCGCTGGTCGCCGTGGCCGGCACGGCCTCGGCGCAGGACATCACCGGCGCCGGCGCCTCCTTCCCGGCCCCGGTCTATTCGAAGTGGGCCGATGCGTACAACAAGGCCACCGGCGCGCGCCTCAACTACCAGTCGATCGGTTCGGGCGGCGGCATCAAGCAGATCAAGGCCAAGACGGTCGATTTCGGTGCGTCCGATGCGCCGCTGAAGGACGAAGAGCTTGCCAAGGATGGCATGGTGCAGTTCCCGACCGTGATCGGCGGCGTGGTCCCGGTCGTCAACATCAAGGGCATCGCCCCGGGCCAGATGAAGCTGACCGGCCAGGTGCTGGGTGACATCTATCTGGGGAAGATCACCAAGTGGAACGACCCCGCGATCGCCGCGCTCAACGCCGGCGTGACGCTGCCCGATGCCTCGATCGCCGCGGTGCGCCGCGCCGACGGTTCGGGCACCACCTTCCTGTTCACGAACTACCTGTCCAAGGTCAACGCGGAATGGAAGACCAAGGTCGGTGAAGGCACCGCGGTCAACTGGCCGACCGGCGCCGGCGGCAAGGGCAACGAGGGCGTGTCGGCTTTCGTGCAGCGCCTGCCGAACTCGATCGGCTATGTCGAGTACGCGTATGCCAAGCAGAACAAGATGTCCTACGTGATGCTGAAGAACAGGGACGGCCAGTTCGTCGGTCCGGACGAGGACAACTTCAAAGCCGCCGCCGCCGGCGCGGAATGGGCCAAGAGCTTCTACCAGGTACTGACCGAGCAGCCGGGCAAGGAGGCCTGGCCGATCACCGGCGCGACCTTCATCCTGATGCACAAGTCGCAGGACAAGCCCGAAAGTGCCTCCAACGCGCTGAAGTTCTTCGAATGGGCCTACAGCAGCGGCGACAAGATGGCGGCCGACCTCGACTACGTGCCGATGCCCGACACCGTCAAGACGATGATCCGCAAGCTGTGGGCGGACAACATCAAGGATGCCTCCGGCAAGGCCGTCGCCTACAAGTGACCTGCCACGCCGGCCCCGGGAGGGGTCGGTTCGAGGGGAGGTGCGCATGCGCCTCCCTGTTGCTGCAACGAAGGAGGAGGCGACGTGGCCGCTACACTGCCTGCAACCCCGTACCCCGATCAAGACAAGATGGAACGATCCGACCCGCAGGATCGGCCGCCGGTCGTGCGCAAGGCGGCGCCCTGGGCCGACACCGTGTTCTCGGTGCTCGCGCATGCGGCAGCCATCCTGACCCTCGGCCTGCTGGTCGGCATCATCGTGTCGCTGATCATCGGCGCCGGGCCGGCCATCCAGGAATACGGCCTGAGTTTCCTGTGGCGCAGCGAATGGGATCCGGTTCAGAACCAGTACGGCGGGCTGGTCATGATTTACGGCACCGTGATGACCTCGTTCATCGCGCTGCTGATCGGCGTGCCGGTGAGCTTCGGCATCGCGCTGTTCCTGACCGAACTCTCGCCCGGCTGGCTGAAGCGGCCGCTGGGCGTGGCGATCGAACTGCTGGCTGCCGTGCCGTCGATCGTCTACGGCATGTGGGGTCTGCTGGTGTTCGCCCCCATCCTCTCGACCTACGTGCAGCAGCCACTGCAGGGCGCCTTCGACGGCGTGCCGGTGCTGGGCACGCTGTTCAGCGGCCCGCCGGTGGGTATCGGCATCCTGTCGGCCGGGATCATCCTGGCAATCATGATCATTCCCTTCATCGCCTCGGTGATGCGCGACGTGTTCGAGGTCACGCCACCGATGCTCAAGGAGTCCGCCTACGGCCTCGGCTCGACCACCTGGGAGGTGGTGTCCAAGGTGGTGCTGCCCTACACCAAGACCGGCGTCATCGGCGGGATCATGCTGGGCCTGGGGCGCGCGCTGGGCGAGACGATGGCGGTCACCTTCGTCATCGGTAATTTCAACCAACTCAATTCGCTGTCGCTGTTCGAGGCAGCCAACAGCATCACCTCGGCCCTGGCCAACGAGTTCGCCGAGGCCGGCGAGGGCCTGCACCAGGCCTCGCTGATCTACCTGGGCCTGGTCCTTTTCTTCATCACCTTCGTGGTGCTGGCCTGTTCGAAGCTGCTGCTGGCGCAGCTCAAGAAGGGTGAAGGGAGCCGCTCATGAGCAGCATTGCAAGTCCGTCCGCTGCCGCGCTGCAGGCCTCGCGGCTGAGCAAGCACGCCAGCCGCAAGCGCATCAACGCGATCGCGCTGGTGCTGTCGCTGGCCGCCATGTCCTTCGGCGTGTTCTGGCTGATCTGGATCCTGATCGAGACGGTGCGTCTGGGGGTCGGCGGCCTCGCGCTGTCGCTGTTCACCGAGATGACGCCGCCGCCGCAGGCCGAGTCCGGCGGGCTGGCGAACGCGATCTTCGGTTCCTTGCTGATGGTGTCGCTGGCCACGGCGGTCGGCACGCCGGTCGGCGTGCTGGCCGGGGTCTACCTGGCCGAGTACGGCCAGAAGACCTGGCTGGGCAGCGTCACGCGCTTCATCAACGACATCCTGCTGTCGGCGCCGTCGATCGTGATCGGCCTGTTCATCTACGCCGTCGTCGTGGCACAGATGAAGAGCTTCTCCGGCTGGGCAGGCGTGATGGCGCTGGCGCTGATCGTGATCCCGGTGGTGATCCGCACCACCGAGAACATGCTGAGCCTGATCCCGAACTCGCTGCGCGAGGCGGCCTATGCGCTGGGCACGCCGAAGTGGAAGGTCATCATGACCGTGACGCTGAAGTCGGCCCGCGCCGGCGTGATGACCGGCGTGCTGCTCGCCATTGCCCGCATCGCCGGCGAAACCGCGCCGCTGCTGTTCACCGCGCTGTCCAACCAGTTCTGGACCACCGACCTGAACCAGCCGATGGCCAGCCTGCCGGTCACGATCTTCAAGTTCGCGCTGAGCCCGTACGAGAACTGGCAGAAGCTGGCGTGGGCCGGGGTGTTCCTGATCACGATCGGCGTGCTGGTGCTCAATATCCTGGCGCGCGTGCTGTTCCGCAACAAACACTGAAGAAGGACTCGACATGGACGTCAAAGTCGAACTGCCCGTGACCGAGAAGCCCAAGCTTGCGGTGCGCAACCTGAACTTCTACTACGGCCACTTCCATGCGCTGAAGAACATCCACCTCGACATCCCCGAGAACAAGGTCACGGCCTTCATCGGGCCGTCGGGCTGCGGCAAGTCAACGCTGCTGCGCACCTTCAACCGCATGTTCGAGCTCTATCCGGAGCAGCGTGCCGAAGGCCAGATTCTGCTGGACGGCGACAACATCCTGACCTCCAAGGACGACGTCTCGCTGATCCGCGCGAAGATCGGCATGGTGTTCCAGAAGCCCACGCCGTTCCCGATGTCGATCTACGACAACATCGCCTTCGGCGTGAAGCTGTTCGAGACCCTGCCGCGCGTGGAGATGGACGAGCGCGTCGAGTGGGCCTTGAAGAAGGCGGCGCTGTGGAACGAGGTCAAGGACAAGCTGGGCCAGAGTGGCTCGGGCCTGTCGGGCGGCCAGCAGCAGCGCCTGTGCATCGCGCGCGGCATCGCGATCAAGCCCGAGGTGCTGCTGCTCGACGAGCCCTGTTCGGCACTGGACCCGATCTCCACCGGCAAGATCGAGGAACTGATCCACGAACTGAAGTCGGACTACACGGTCGTGATCGTGACGCACAACATGCAGCAGGCCGCGCGCTGCTCGGACTACACCGCCTACATGTACCTGGGCGACCTGATCGAGTTCGGCCCGACTTCGGAGCTCTTCATGAAGCCGAAGAAGAAGGACACCGAGGACTACATCACCGGCCGCTTCGGCTGAGTCAGGGGGAACGAACATGAGCGACAAGCATCTCTCGACGCAGTTCGACAGCGAACTCAGCGGCATCTCCACGCGCGTGCTCGAGATGGGCGGCCTGGTGGAGTCCCAGGTGGCGCAGGCGATGTACGCCTTGACCAACTTCAGCAGCGAGACGGCGAGCCAGGTGCTGCTGCAGGAGGAGAAGGTCAACCAGATGGAACTGGACATCGACCGCGATCTCTCCAGCATCATCGCGCGGCGCCAGCCGACCGCGCGCGACCTGCGCCTGCTCACCGCCGTGAGCAAGACCATCGGCAACCTCGAGCGTGTCGGCGACGAGGCGGCGCGCGTGGCACGCACCGTGCAGCGGCTGGTCAACACCGGCGTGTCGAGCCGCCTGCGGCTGCCGGTCTCCGACGTGTCCTTCGAGGCCACGCTGGCGATCGCGCTGCTGCGCAAGTCGCTCGACGCCTTCGCCCGTCTCGACGTGGAGAAGGCGATCGAGGTGATCAAGCAGGACGACCAGATCGATCAGGAGTTCGAAGGCCTGATGCGCAAGCTGATCACCTTCATGATGGAAGATCCGCGCACCATCTCTTCGAGCATCGACCTGGTGTTCGTGGCGAAGGCGATCGAGCGCGTGGGCGACCATGCCAAGAACCTGGCCGAGCAGATCATCTACATCGTCAAGGGCATGGACGTGCGCCACAACCCCGTCGAGACCGTGGAGTCGATGGTCAAGTGACCCTCACAAGGAGCGAACGATGAGCCGAGTGCTGGTGGTGGAAGACGAGTCGGCGATCGCCGAACTGATTTCGATCAACCTGCGGCATGCCGGCTACGAAGTGACGATCGCGGCCACCGCCGACCAGGCGCAGCTCGCGATCGACAGCGTGCTGCCCGATCTGGTGATCCTGGACTGGATGCTGCCGGGCCAGTCGGGCCTGGCGCTCGCGAAGCGCTGGCGCGGCGAGAGCCGCACCAAGGAGCTGCCGGTCATCATGCTGACCGCGCGCGCGGAGGAGGGCGACAAGGTCGCCGGCCTCGACGCAGGCGCCGATGACTACCTGACCAAGCCGTTCTCCACTCACGAGCTGATGGCGCGCATCCGCGCCGTGCTGCGCCGCAAGGCGCCGGAGGCGCTCGACAGCGCTGTCGAACTCGGCGTGCTGAGGCTCGACCCGTCGACGCGCCGTGTGGCGCGCGGCGAGCAGGAAGTCAAGATCGGCCCGACCGAGTTCCGTCTGTTGCATTTCCTCATGACGCACCCCGAGCGGGTGCACAGCCGTGCCCAGTTGCTCGACCGCGTGTGGGGCGACCATGTCTTCATCGAGGAGCGCACGGTCGACGTGCACGTGAAGCGCCTGCGTGAAGCGCTGGCGCCGGTGGCCTGCTCGACGATGATCGAGACGGTGCGGGGCGCCGGCTACCGCCTGACGCAGCAGATGGCGGCCGCCGCGGCCTGATCGGCCGGCCACCCGCGGGGTGAGTCCACTTGACCTGGTTGTTACCGCGCCTCTTCTCCTGCCTCGTCGCGCTGCTGCTGGGCGGAACGGTCGGCTATGTGACCGGCGCAGCGGTGCGCGCGCCGATCCTGGGTGCCCTGCTGGGTGGCACGCTGGCGATCGGCTTGGTCGCCGCCGTGGACACCCTGCGCGGCGCGCGGCTGATCGCCTGGTTGCGCGGCTCGCAGGACACCGACGCGCCGCGTGACGCCGGCTTCTGGGGCGAGATCGCCTACCGCGTCGAGCGCGGCATCCGGGCGCGTGAGCGCAGCACGGTGCAGGAGAAGGCGCGGCTCGCACAGTTTCTCGACGCGATCGAGGCCTCGCCGAACGGCGTGCTGATGCTCGACGTCAACGGGCAGATCGACTGGTGCAATTCGGTCGCGGCCTCGCACTTCGGCCTCGACCCGCGGCGCGACCGGCTGCAGCGCATCACCAACCTCGTGCGCGCGCCGGCCTTCGTGGCCTACCTGCAGGCCGGCGTCTACCGGGAGGCGGTGGTCTTCCCCAGCCCGAACGGCCTGGGCACGCTGTCGGTCCTGGTGCGCGACTATGGTGAGGGCATGAAGCTGGTGCTGTCGCAGGACATCACCGAGCGCGAGCGGGCCGACGCCATGCGCCGTGATTTCGTGGCCAACGTGTCGCACGAGATCCGCACGCCACTGACGGTGCTCTCGGGATTCATCGAGACCATGAGCACGCTGCCGCTGACCGAGGTGGAGTCGCGTCGCGTGCTCGTGCTGATGAGCCAGCAGGCTCAGCGCATGCAGACGCTGGTGAGCGACCTGCTGACGCTGGCGCAGCTCGAGGGCAGCCCGCGTCCGGCCGCCGACCGCTGGATCGCGGTGTCGCGGCTGCTGCAGCTGGTTGAGGCCGACGCCCGCACGCTGTCGCAGGGTCGGCACACGCTGACGCTGGCTGGCGACGACAGCGCTCAGATCGCCGGAGCCGAAACGGAGCTGCTGAGCGCGCTCACCAACCTGGCGAACAACGCCGTGCGCTATACGCCCGAGGGCGGGCGCATCGACATCAGCTGGCGCCGGCTGGCCGACGGCAGCGGCGAGTTCGCCGTCAGGGACACCGGCCTGGGTATCGAGCGCGAGCACCTCCCGCGCCTGACCGAGCGCTTCTACCGGGTCGACGGCAGCCGCTCGCGCGACACCGGCGGCACCGGCCTGGGGTTGTCGATCGTGAAGCACGTCGCGCAGCGCCACGGCGGCGAGCTCGACGTGCAGAGCGAGCCCGGCAAGGGTTCGACCTTCCGTCTCGTCTTTCCGGCCGCGCGCCTGCGCTGCGTGGCGACGCCGACGACACCTCAGTCGGCCAGCGACCCGGGGGTCCCCGTGGGCGACCTCACGGCCGACACGCGCTGAAGCAGGGCCAGCAGCAGCGCGCTGACGCAGCCGAGCGCCACCACGTTGGCCAGCCAGAACGCGGCTGGGCCCGCCAGCGCGTTCGGCCAGACTGGTGGCGGGCTGAAGGCGAGCCAGGCTCCGCCGGCCAGGCCGATGCCCCACAGCCCGATCGCATAGCTCAACGCCGGCAGCAGCGCGATGCGGTAGGCGCGCAGCGCGAAGGAGGCAATGCATTGCGTGGCGTCGGCGAGCTGGCTCGCGGCGACGAACAGCAGCAGCTGGGTGGCCACGGCCTGCACGGCGGGGTCCGGGCTGTAGGCGCGCGCGAGCGGGCCACGCAGCCCGACCAGCAGTGCACCGAGCACTGCCACCAGCGCCAGTGCGAGCCACAGGCCCCGCCGCCAGATGCGCCGCGCCTGCGCGCGGTCGCCGGCACCGAGGGCCTGCGCAGCCTGGGCGCCGGTGGCGATGCCGATCGACAAGGGCAGCATGTACAGCACTGCTGCCACGTTGGCGGCGATCTGGTGTCCCGCCAGCGGCGTGGTGCCCAGTCGGGCGATGAACACCGCCATCAGCGCGAAGCCGGTCACCTCGAAGAACAGTGCCGCCCCGCTGGGCAGGCCGAGCCGCAGCAGTTCGCGCTGCGCGTCCCAGCGCGGCCGCGACCAGCGGGCGAACAGCTGCACTTCGCGATAGGCCGGATGACGCATCAGCATCAGCGCGGCCACGGCGGCCAGCGTGCACTGCACGATCAGCGTGGCGATCGCGCAGCCGGCCACACCGAGCGCCGGCACGCCAGCGCCTCCGAAGATCAGCCAGGCGTTGAGCGGCAGCTTGAGGCCCAGCGCCATCAGCTGGAGCAAGGTGACCAGCAGCGGCCGCGACAGGCCCTGGTTGAGGCCACTGTAGACACGGAATAGCAGGCCCGCCGGCAGCGACCAGGCCAGCCAGCCGAGGTAGGACCGCACGCGCTCGAGCACCGTCGCATCCGTCTGGGCCCAGCTCAGCGCCAGGCCGGGGAAGAGCAGCACAGTCATGCCCGGCAGTGCGATTGCCAGCGCCAGCCACACGCCCTGCTGGAAGCTGCGGCGGACGCCTTCGTGGTCGCCCGCGCCGTGATGGTGGCCCACCACCGGGATCAGCGCCTGGAGCACGCCGGTCAGCGCGATGTAGACGCAGATGTAGACCGCTGCCCCGATCGACAGCGCGGCCAGATCGGTGCTGTCGTGGCGACCGGTCATCACCGTGTCCGCCACGGTGTAGCCGATCACCGCCACCTGGCCGACCAGGATCGATGTGGCGTGGCGCGCGATGCGTCCGGTGGTCCCCGCGCCGCTCACCGGCCGGCGCTCGCGAGATCGCGCCGGTAGACGACGGTCTGCTCGGCGCGATCGGTCGGTCGGCGCTCGCGCGCCAGCAGCTTCCAGCCGGGCCGCGCCAGCGTCGCAGTCACGGCGTTCGCGCGCGCTGTCGTCAGCAGGAATTCGCAGCCGGTCTGCGGCGCGACCGGGTGCGCCTCGACACGCCAGCCGCCGTGGTACTCCAGCGCGGCCAGCTGGGCCCGTGGCAGGCCGACCGTGGCGATGCAGGCGTCGCTCGGCACATGCTGGGCGATGCGCTCGACCAGCGGGCGGTCGCTGCGCGCGTAGTCCAGTACCGGCAGCAGCAGCGTCATCGCCAGCAGCCAGCACAGGCTCAGGCCGCCGGCCGGCAGCACCAGGCTCTTCCAGAGCACGGGGCGATGGCGACCGGTGCGCCATCGCACCAGCAGCAGCCATGCCAGGGTGCCGGCCACGGCCGCCAGCAACGGGAACCACGCGAAGCTGCTCTGGTAGCCCGGCACCAGCCGGGCAACGTTGGAGGCGGTCTTGGCCGGCACCCCGGTCTGCAATGCGGCGTAGACGACCCACACCGCGATGGCGGCGATGCTGAAGAATGCGACCGAGAACCAGTCGATCGCGGCTGACACGCTGCGCTGCAGGGTCGGCAAGGCGAAGGCGGCCAGCGCGGCCAGCGGCGGCAGGGCCAGCATCAGCGCCCGGTCGGAGCCGCCCATGCCGATGCAGGCGAGCAGCGCGACGGCTGCTGCGGTGGCGGGCACCGCGATGTGCCGATGCATCAGGTGGCCCCGCCAGCGCCACAGCGTCCAGCCGGCCATCGCCCAAGCCGGCCAGGCGAACCAGGCCAGCAACTGCATCACCTGGCCGACGTCGGGCGTGCCGAGCCGCCAGCCCCACGCGCCGATCGCCAGCGCGATGCTGGACGCCAGCGCAGCAGCCCCCACGATCCAGAGCGAGAACGGCCGGGCCAGGGGGTAGCTCGACCGCAGGCAGACGACGCCGCCGGCCAGCGCGTAGCCCAGTCCGATGGCCGGCGCGCCGCTGGCGGCCAGCACCGGCAGGGCCAGCAGCACGGCCCCGCGCGACGCCCAGCGGCGCGAGACACTCGCCGCCATGGCATAGAAGAACAGCGCTGCCGCGAACAACTGCATCAGCTCCGGCGTGGTTTCGTGGCCCAGCTGCAGCAGGCCGAGCGTGGCCATCAGGGCCAGCAGGGCGCCGTCGGCGATGGCCCGTGCGTAGTCGACCGGGCTGGCCTCGCCGCCGAAGGCGAACGGCAGCGGCTGGGCGTTGTCGGTCCTTGCCAGGTGATAGGTGCCGTACCAGGTGAAGACCAGCACGCCGACCAGCAGCAGTGCGAATGGCAGGCGGGCCGCGAGCGCCGGGTCGAGCACACCGCCGAACAAGTGGATGCCCAATGCCCCGAGCCAATACGGCAGCAGGGCGCCGTCTGCCGGCAGCCCGGCGATCGAGGGCGACAGCAGGTCGGCGCCACCCTGCGCCAGGCTGAACATGTAGCCGAAGGCGGTGATATCGGCGTTGCGCCAGGGATCTCGGCCGAACAGGCCGGGCAGCACATAGGCGGCACAGAACAGCAGCAGCGCGCTGCGCGGCAGGCGCTCGACGGCACGCTGCGAGACGAGGGCGGGAGTGGGGGTGCTCAAGACGGGAGGGGCGGTGGCGACGACGCGGCATCTTGCAGCAAAAGCCGCGACCGCGAACGTAAAGCAGGCGCACCGACCTTGGCGGTGCCCCGGCATGTCCCGGCCCCGGGGCCCGAGTCGGCAACAAAAAAGGCAGCCGAGGCTGCCTTTGCACGCGTGCGAACCGCCGTCACTTCTTGGCGCCGAGGTGCGCGAACTTGTTGCGGAACTTCTCGACGCGACCGCCCAGGGAGTCGACGCTCTTCTGGGTGCCGGTGTAGAACGGATGCGATTCGCTGGTGGTCTCGAGCTTGAACAGCGGCAGTTCGCGGCCGTCGTCCATCTTGACGGTTTCGCGGGTCTGGGCGCACGAGCGCGTCACGAACTTGAAACCGTTGGAGAGGTCCACGAAGCACACGTCGCGGTAGCTGGGGTGAATGCCGTCTTTCATCTCGAATCCTCGCAGGGTCTGGGTGCGGGAGCCACGCTGCGTTGCCACTGCGGCCACACAATGCACTTTCCGCCATGGCGAAAACTTGAAATTATGCCATGCATCAACGACTTGGGCCAGGGGCTCAGCCGCCGCGGCGCATCATGTCGAAGAAGTCCAGGTTGGTCTTCGTGGCCTTCATCTTGTCGAGGATGAACTCCATCGCCTCGATCTCGTCCATCGAATAGAGCAGTTTGCGCAGGATCCAGGTCTTCTGCAGGATCTCCGGCTTGAGCAGCAGTTCCTCGCGGCGGGTGCCCGACTTGTTCAGCAGGATCGACGGGTAGACGCGCTTCTCGGCCATGCGGCGATCCAGGTGGATCTCGCAGTTGCCGGTGCCCTTGAATTCTTCGTAGATCACCTCGTCCATCCGGCTGCCGGTATCGACCAGCGCGGTGCCGATGATGGTCAGCGAACCGCCTTCCTCGATGTTGCGCGCAGCGCCGAAGAAGCGCTTTGGGCGCTGCAGCGCGTTGGCATCGACGCCACCCGTCAGCACCTTCCCGGAGGAGGGCAGCACGTTGTTGTAGGCGCGCGCCAGGCGGGTGATCGAGTCGAGCAGGATCACCACGTCCTTCTTCAGTTCCACCAGGCGCTTTGCGCGCTCGATCACCATCTCGGCAACCTGCACGTGGCGTGCGGCGGGTTCATCGAACGTGGAGCTGATGACCTCGCCGCGGATCGTGCGCTGCATCTCGGTCACTTCCTCGGGCCGCTCGTCGACCAGCAGCACGATCAGGTGCACTTCCGGGTAGTTGGCGGTGATGGCGTGCGCGAGGTTCTGCATCATCACCGTCTTGCCGCTCTTCGGGGCCGACACCAGCAGCGCCCGCTGGCCCTTGCCCAACGGGGCGATCAGGTCGACGATGCGGCTGGTGATGTTCTCCTCGGCCTTGATGTCACGCTCGAGCTTGAACTGCTCCTTGGGGAACAAGGGCGTCAGGTTCTCGAACATGATCTTCTGCTTGTTCTCCTCCGGCGTGATGCCGTTGACGATGTCCACCTTCACCAGGGCGAAGTAGCGCTCGCCATCCTTGGGAACGCGCACCTCGCCTTCGATCATGTCGCCGGTGTGCAGGTTGAAGCGGCGGATCTGGCTGGGGCTGAGGTAGATGTCGTCGGTGCTCGCGAGATAGCTCGCCTCGGGGGAGCGCAGGAAGCCGAAGCCGTCGGGCAACACCTCGAGCACGCCGTCGCCAAACACCTGCTCGCCCTGCTTGGCGCGCTTCTTCATGATCGCGAACATCAGCTCCTGCTTGCGCATGCGGGCGCTGTTCTCGATCTCCAAGGTTTCGGCGACCTTGATCAGTTCGGATATGTGCTGGGCTTTGAGTTCGGATAGATGCATGAAGCGCACCTCGGGGGCAAGCGTGACGGCCCGGAAAACGGGCGCCACCGGAGTCGGGCGATCGCAGGCGCTGGATAGGGCCCGGACCGCTCGCGGTCGGTGTCGATCGACATGCGATCGACGGTAGGACGGGTGATCTGGGAGGGGGAGCCGGCTCCACGCGCTGGATGCAGCGTGGCGGCAATCTCGCTGGTGCTCGGGGCAGGCGGGTGGCCTCGCCCCGGCACGTTTGCAGCGATTATAGGTGGCCGTCGAGGAATGCGGTCAACTGCGACTTGTTCAGGGCGCCGACCTTGGTGGCGGCCAGTTGCCCGCCCTTGAACAGCATCAGCGTCGGAATGCCGCGGATGCCGAACTTCGCCGGCACGTCGCGGTTCTCGTCGACGTTCATCTTGGCGATCTGCAACTTGCTGCCGTAATCCTTGGCGACTTCGTCGAGGATCGGGGCAATCATCTTGCACGGGCCGCACCACTCGGCCCAGTAATCGACCAGCACGGGGGTACCGGACTTGAGCACGTCGTCGTCGAACGACGCGTCGGAGACGTGTTTGATCAGTTCGCTGGCCATCATGGGTCCTTCAACTGCCGCCTGTCGTGCGCAGTTCGCACGAGCTTCCAGGGCACAATGATTTTGACACAAGGCCCCCTGGCGCGCCGTGCGGCGCCGGCCCTGCACGCTATGGGGGCGATAGAAGGATCCCGCCCCTGAATCCGACACCGGACCCCGCCGCCGAGGACGCCCTGCCCGAAGCCGGCCTGGCGGTCGCCGCGTGCTGGACGCGCCTGGCGCACGAGATCGCCGCGTTTTCGCGCCGCGAGGCCATTGCATCGCGGGACCTCGTTGTGCTGCTGCCCTTTGCTCAGCACCTGCCCCTGGCGCGGGCCGCCTGGCTGGGGCTCGACCACGCCCCCTGGATGCCGCGTTTCGAAACGACGCAGACCCTGCTGCGTTCGCTCGGTCCGCCGCAGCCGGCCGCATCAGGCGAACTGGCTTTCGATCCGGTGGCTGATCCGCTGCAGGCCGCACAACTGCTGCGCGAGCAGGTTCCGGATTGGCCGCATCGCGATCCGCGCGGCTTCGCGCTCGCCGTCGCGCGCCTGAACGACACGGCACAGGCGCTGGCGCGCGCCAGGCTGGCACTGCCGCCGGCCCAACGCACGGCCTGGCTCGAGAAGGCCCGTGCGCTGCTGTCCGGACCCACCGGGCCGGGCCAGCAGGAACGCGCGCTGGCCCGGCTCGCGCTCGAATGGTCGAACACGGCGGCCACGTTGGGCGCCGATGCGCTCCACGCCCTGAGGCCGGCGGCCTGGGTCGCGTTGCGGGTCGGCGCCTCCGATCCGCTGGTCGAGTCCCTGTTGGCCGCGTCGTCGGTCCCGGTGCTGTGGCTCGATGCCGACCTGCACGCCCCCGGCCTTCGCGGCGCTCCCGGTGCGGTGCAGGTCAGCGAGTGCGACGATTTCGAGGACGAGGCGCAGCAGGCGGCGGCACAGGTGCTGGCTCACCTGGCGCAGGGCGAGCAGCCGGTGGCCCTGGTGGCGCTCGACCGCGTGCTGCTGCGCCGCGTGCGCGCGCTGCTCGAGCGGCAGCAGGTGCCGGTGAGCGACGAGACGGGCTGGAAGCTGTCGACCACCCGTGCAGGCGCCACGGTGATGGGCCTGCTGCGCGCGGTGCATCCCCGCGCAGCGACCGACGATCTGCTCGACTGGCTGGCCTCGGCACCGGTCCCGGCGGACGGCCGTGCGGCGCTCGATGCCGCGTGGCGCCGCGACGGCATCACCGCGTTGCGGCAGGTCGACGAGGCCCGCCTCGAGCCCACCGCGCTCGCCCTTTGGCAGCAGTGGCTCACGATCGGCGAACCCTTGCGCGCCGGCCGCCGTCTGGCGCTGGGCGAATGGCTGTCGCGTCTGCGCGAGGCGCTGCTGCGCGCCGGGCTGTGGGAGCTCCTGCTGGATGACGCCGCCGGTCGGCAGGTCATCGACGCCTTGCGTTGCCGCGCCGAGCCCACGGCCGGCAGCGCCTGGGCACAGCAGGCGGCACGCGTGCGCTTCGATGCCGACGGCTTGCGCGACTGGGTCGACGGGGTGTTGGAGGCGGTGTCGTTCGAACCGCCGTCGCCCAGCCTCGGCGGCGCGGCACCGGTGATCCTCACGCCGCTGGCGCGCGCGATGCTGCGTCCGTTCGCGGCGGTCGTGTGTCCGGGGGCCGATGCGGCGCATCTCGGCGCGCCGCCGAAGCCGCAGGCCTTGCTGGGCGACGCACTGGCGGCCGCGCTCGGCCTGCCGTCGAGTGGTCAGCGTCGCGAACACGAGCGACGGGCCTTCTTGCAGTTGCTGCGGGTGCCGCGGCTCACGTTGCTGCACCGCCGACGCGACGGCGCCGAGCCGCTGCAGGCCAGCCCGCTGTTGCTGCAACTGCAGTTCGACGCGCGCGACGCCATCAGGTCGGGCGATGAGCCGCGGACGCCCCTCGCCGTGATGCGGCGCCCGCTCGCGCACCCCTTGCCGGTCGCTCCGGCGCTGTTGCCCGACTCGCTCAACGCCACGGCCTACGAAGCGCTGCGCGCCTGTCCCTATCGCTTCTTCGCGCAGCGCCTGCTGGGCCTGGCCGAAGCCGAGGAGCTCGACGACGCCGTCGACAAGCGCGACTACGGCACCTGGCTTCATGCGGTGCTGCAGGACTTCCACCGCCAGCGGCAGCCCGGCGCGCCGCAGGACGATGCAGCCTTGTTGCTGACCATTGCCCGCGCGCGGCAGGCGCTGCTGGCGCGCGACGATGCCGATTTCCTGCCGTTCGCCGTGTGGTTCGAGGACCTGCTGCCGCGCTACCTCGCCTGGTGGCATGCCGAAGAGGCGCTGGGCGCGAACGTGATCGACACCGAGCTTGAACTGCGCGCACAGCCGCCGGCGCTGGCGTCCACGGGCCTGCGCCTGCGCGGCACGCTGGACCGCATCGATGCCGTGCCGGGCGAGGCCGGCCCAGGTGCGCACCGCATCCTCGACTACAAGACCACCAGCGAGACCACGCTGCGCGAGCGCCTGCGGCAGCCGCTCGAGGACACCCAGCTGCCGTTCTACGCCGCGCTGCTGGACGCGTCGCGCGGCACCCCCCCGGGCGGGGTGCAGGCCGCCTACCTGTCGCTCGACGGGCGCGAGGGTGTGAAGCTGCTGGCACATCCTGACGTGGCCGCCAGCGCTGCGGCCCTGCTCGAAGGCATCGCGGCCGACTTTGCGCGCCTGCAGGCCGGCGCGCCGATGCCGGCGCTGGGCGAGGGCAGCGCCTGCGAGCACTGCAGCGCACGCGGCCTGTGCCGGCGCGACCACTGGCGCGAGGACCGGGCATGACGTCGGCGGCGTTCGCCTACCGCATCGACGGCGAGCTGGTGGCGCCGGCGGCGTTCTACCGCGTGGCCTGCGACCCGCGCCGCAGCGTCGTCGTGGAAGCCTGCGCTGGCGCCGGCAAGACGTGGATGCTGGTGTCGCGCATCCTGCGTGCGCTGCTCGACGGCGCGGCGCCGCAGGAGATCCTGGCCATCACCTTCACCCGCAAGGCTGCGGGCGAGATGCGCGAGCGCCTGCAGGACTGGCTGCGCGAGTTTGCGCTGTGCGACGACGCGCAGCGCGAACAGGCGCTGGTCGATCGCGGCTGCACGCGACAGGAGGCCGGCGTGCTCGTGCCCCGGCTGGCCGCGCTGTACGCGGAGTTGCTGTCCGGTGGGCGTCTGGTCGAGATCCGCACCTTCCACGGCTGGTTCAGCCAGTTGCTGCGCGCCGCGCCGCTGGCGCTGCTGGAGCCGCTGGGCCTGCAGTCCGAGGTCGACCTGCTCGAGGACCGCAGCGACCTGCAGCCGCACTACTGGCGGCGTTTCCTGTCGGCGGTGTCGGCCGATGCCGCCCTGCGCGGGGACTTCGCGGCACTCGTGCACGATCGCGGGCGCCACGTGGCACAGCAGTGGCTCGAGGCCGCGCTCGACCAGCGCGTCGAGATCGAGCGGGCCGACGCCGCCGGCGTGCTGGAAGCCAGCGTGCCATCGGCCGCGGCGCTGTGGCCGCAGTTCGACGGACTGGCCCACCCCGCCGACTGGCTGGCGCAGCCGGACATCCGGGGGGCGCTGTCGGCTCTGGCGGTGGCGCTGGGGGCGGCCGGGGGCAAGAAGTCGCGAGATGCAGGCAGCGCGCTCGAGCAGGCGCTGGCCGGCATCGAAGCCGATCCGGCGGCGGCCTTCGACGCCGCCTGGCAGGCCTTGTTCACCAAGACCGGCGAGCTGCGCAAGCAGATCGACGCACCGGGCCTGAACGAGGCGGCCGACGTGCTGCGGCGCATTGCCGAGGCCATGGACCAGCAGGCGGCGCACCGTGCGCATGCGCGCATGGTCCGGCTGTCTCGCGTATTGCTCGCCAGCTACCGCCAGCTCAAGCGCGACCGAGGCCTCGCCGACATGGCCGACCTCGAGGCGTGCGCCGAGCACCTGCTCGCCGATGCCGAACTGTCGGGCTGGGTCCAGGAGCGGCTGGATGCGCGCGTGCGTCACCTGCTGATCGACGAGTTCCAGGACACCAGCCCGCTGCAGTGGCGCACGCTCGATGCCTGGCTCAGCGGCTATGCCGGGGCCGGCGGCGGCAGCAGCGGCCAGCGGCCCCTGTCGGTCTTCATCGTCGGCGATCCGAAGCAGAGCATCTACCGCTTCCGCCGGGCCGATCCGCGCGTCTTCGCGCAGGCGCGCGACTTCGTCGTCACCGCGCTGGACGGCGCCCACCTGGCCTGCGATCACACGCGCCGCAATGCGCCGCGGGTGCTGGCGGTGCTGAATGCGGTGTTCGAGCACGCCCAGGCCGGTGGCCGGTTCGACGACTTCCGCCCGCACACCACCGACGTGCGCGAGCCGTCCGGCGCGGTGCGGTTGCTGCCGGCGGTGCCGCGGCCGGAGAAGGGCGGCCCGGCGGTCGCCGCCGGCGGCTGGCGCGACAGCCTCACCACGCCGCGCACCGAGCCCGAAGAGGTGCTGCGGCGGATCGAGGCGGAGCAGGTGGCAGCCGGTATCACCGGCCTGCTGGGCGAAGGGGGGCTGGCCCCGGGCGATATCCAGGTGCTGTGCCGCAAGCGAGCCCCGTTGGCGCTGGTGGCCCAGGCGCTGCGTGAACGTGGTGTTCCCCACGCCACGCCCGAGCAGCGCGAGCTGACGGGGGCGCCCGAAGTGCGCGACCTGGTCGCGCTGCTCGATGCACTGGCGTCACCGTCGCACGACCTGTCGTTCGCGCAGGCCCTGAAGAGCCCGGTGTTCGGCGCGAGCGACGACGACTTGGTGGCGCTCGCACGGGCGGCGCGGGCCGAGCGGCTTGCCTGGAGCGAGGTGCTGCTGCGTGGCGCAGGCGCGGGCAGCGCGGCTCTCGATCGGGCCCGCACGCTGTGGCCCGGCTGGCTGACGGCCGCCGCGGCACTGCCGCCGCACGACCTGCTCGATCGCATCGTCGACGAGGGCGAGGTGCGGGAGCGCTATGCCGCCGTGGTGCCGCCCGCGGGGCGCTCGCTGGCGCTTGCGGCCATCGATGCGTTGCTGGCGCAGTCGCTGCTGCTCGACGGTGCGCGCCACGCCACACCCTACAACTTCGTGCGCGCGCTCCGGCGCCGGCGCGTGCTGCTGCCGCCGCAGAGCGCGGCCGACGCGGTGCAGTTGCTGACCATCCATGGCGCCAAGGGCCTGGAGGCGCGCGCGGTGTTCGTGATCGACACCACGCCGGAGGCGCCGAAGGCGGAGACCGCGACCCTGCTGATCGACTGGCCGGCCGATGCGGCGCACCCCCATTGCTGTGCCTTCGTCGCCAGTGAGTCGCGTTGCCCGCCGTCGCTGCGCGCCCTGATGGCAGCCGAGCAGGAAGGGCGGGCGCGCGAGGAGCTCAATGCGCTCTATGTGGCAATGACCCGGGCCCGCGAGCGGCTCGTCTTCAGCGCGACCGCCCCGTTCCGCGCGGCGCCGGGGCCGAGCGCCTGGCAGCGACTCGCCGAAGCGGGCGCGGATGTCGTCCCGCCGGTGGGCGATGCCGATGAGGCGGTTGTACCCGCCGGGTCCGCGGAGAGCCCGGTGGTGCTGCTTGCGCTGCCGCGCGTCCGTCTCGCCGCCGCGCACTCCGACCCGGCGGCGGTCGACGCCGACAGCGAAGCTGCGCAACTCGGCCGCGCAGTGCATCGCGTGCTCGAATGGCTGCCGACCCACGCCGCGCTCGATACTGCCGCAGCGGCGGCGGCCGTCGAGTTCGCGTTGCCGCCCGACGCCGCGCCTCGCGTGGCCGCGCTGGCGCGGGCGGTGCTGGGCAGTGCGGCCTGCGCGCGCTTCTTCGACCCGGAGGCGCTGCACTGGTCGGGCAACGAGGTGGCGATCGCGTGGCGCGGTGCCGCGCTGCGTATCGATCGGCTGGTGGCATTGCGCACGCCCGCAGGCCCGGAGTGGTGGGTGCTCGACTACAAGCTGCAGCACACCCCGCAGACGATCGAGGCCTACCGGGCGCAGCTGGCCGGCTACCGCGAGGCCGTGCAGGCCCTGCAGCCGGGCGAGCGCGTGCGCGCGGCCTTCATCACCGCCGCCGGCGAGGTGATCGAGCTCTAGGGTTTCGGGTTCCAGGCGCGGCCGCGTGGCCCGGCCGCTAGGGCGACAACGCGCGCGCTGCAGCCTGCCCGGCGCGCACCGCGCCCTCGAGCGTGGCGGGGTAGGGTCCGTCCACGTGATCCCCCGCGGCGAGCAATCCCGGCGCGATGCGGCCGCCGGGACGCCGCAGGCCGGGCGTGCAGAGGAAGGTGGCGCGCTTCTCGCTGAGCACCCGCAGCAGCCGGGGCTCGCTCGGCAGGCAGCGGCCGAGCTGCGCTGTGGCCTGCAGGCGCACCGCCTCGGCCGTGGCGTCGAGCCCGCGCGCGATGGCGTCGGTCGCGCCGCTGATGACGAAGGCCAGCGTGCCGGCCGCGCCCGGTTCGCGTGCCGGGTCACGCAGCTGGCCGAGATCGAACACGTATTGCGCCGGCGACACGGCGTCGCGCGCGTCCAGGGCGAGCATCGGCGCCGGGAGCCGGGCTCCGGGTGCGTGCAGCAGCACGGTGACGATCGGCTCGTAGCGCAGCGCTGCCGCCTGCCCGGCCCAGGCCGGCGCATGCGGCTCGGCGAGGCGGGCGGCCTCGACAGCGCTGCAGGCCAGTACCACGCGGTCGAAGTGCACGCCATCGACCTGCCAGCCGTCGCCCTCGGGAGCGATCGCGTTCACGCGCCGTCCGGTGTGCAGCACCGCGCCGCGGGTGCGCAGCCAAGTCGCGGCGGCGTCGGGCCACAGCGCGCCGAGGTCCACGCGCGGCAGCAGCAGGTCCGAAGCGCCGGGGCCGGCGAACAGCGCGTCCTGCAGCACGCGCAGGAACACCTGCGCGCTCGCCTGCTGCGCCGGCGTGTTGAGCGCGGCGACGCACAGCGGTTCGATGAGTGCGCGGCGCAAGGTGGCGGGCAGCGAGGCCGTGAGGGCCGCGACCGTCAGCTGTTCGTCGCAACGGAAGCCGCGCAGCAGCCAGCCGCCGGCCGCGCACAGCAGCGCCATGCGCTCGCGCAGCGACCAGCCCCGGGCCGACAGCACGCCGCGCACGAAGCCGGGCAGCGCCGGCCCGCGCGGCAATGACAGGCCGTGCCCATGCGCGTCGACCAGGGTCAGGGGCCTGCGCTGCAGCACCGCGCGCTCGTCGACTCCGACCGTTCGCAGCAGCGACAGCGTCGTGCTGTACGCGCCGATCAGGATGTGCTGGCCGTTGTCGAGCGCCAGGCCGTCGACGGACGCCGGCAGGCGTCGCGCGCGACCGCCCAGCGACGGCGCCATCTCGGCCAGCGTGACGTGGTGGCCGAGCGAGCTGGCCTCCACGGCCGCAGCCAGCCCGGCCCAGCCGCCCCCGACGATCGCAACCCGCAGCGGCGCGCCCCTGGGGGGGAGCGGCGCAGCCGCAACGGGGCGGGTCAACGCTCTTTCCAGTTGGTCTTCCACGCCAGCCACAGCTTGCGCAGCGGGGTCAGCGCGGTGCGCTGGTGCAGCACCTGGAAGCCGGTGGCCTCGATCTCGCGCAGCAGCGTGCGATAGATCTCCGCCATCATCAGGCCGGGCCGCTGCGCACGGCGCTCGTCGGCGGGCAGCGCCGCGAACGCCTCGTCGTAGGACCGGTGCGCGCGCTCGGCCTGGAACTTCATCAGCGCGGTGAAGCGCTCGCTGTAGCCCCAGGGCGCCTCGCGCTTGAGCAGTTCGTGCGCCTTCACGTCGTAGCGCTGCAACTCGCTCACCGGCAGGTAGATGCGGCCGCGGCGCGCGTCGTCGCCGACGTCGCGAATGATGTTGGTGAGCTGGAAGGCGCGGCCCAGAGTGTGGGCATAGCGTCGCGTGCCCTCGCTCAGCGGGCGCCCGGGCTCGCAGCCGAAGATGCTGGCAGCGACCTCGCCCACCACGCCGGCCACCAGGTGGCAGTAGCGTTGCAGCGCCACGTCGTCGAGGTAGCGCGTCTGCGTGAGGTCCATCTCGCAGCCGTCGATCACGGCGCTCAGGTGCTCGGCGCGGATGCCGTAGTCGGCCACGTGCGGCATCAGGGCCTGCAGGATCGGGTGGTGCGCCTGACCGGCGAAGGCCTCGGCCACCTCCTTGCGCCACCAGGCCAGCTTGGTGGCCGCGACACCGGGGTCGGAGACTTCGTCGACGACATCGTCGACCTCGCGGCAGAACGCGTAGAACGCGGTGATGGCGGCGCGGCGCGGAGGTGGCAGGAACAGGAAGGCGTAGTAGAAGCTCGACCCGCTCGCAGCGGCCTTGTCCTGCACGTACTGTTGGGGCGTCATGGGGCGGGGGTGGGGCGGGCGAGGCGGTGCGGTGATTCAGGAGATTGTCACATCGGCCGCCAGCCGCATCGTGCTCCGTCAGACGCGTGCACGCATGCGGCAGGCGCGCCAGGCGATCAGAGGTCCGTCCAGTGCCCGCAGCCGCGGCCGCCGGCGCAGCGTGGCGAACTGCAGGGCCTCGATCTTGTCGACGATGCGCAGGCCGCCCTGCACCACGCCGCGCAGTTCCCAGCCGGCCCGGCCCGGCAGCCGGTGGACCAGCGGCGCGCCGCTCAGCATCAGCCCGCGCGCCCAGGCGCATTGCGCCTGCACCAGGGCCCGGCTGGCGACGCTGTCGAGCTGCAGGAACAGCGCGGCCTCGTCGACGCCGTGGGCGGCGCACTGGTCGAGCGGCAGGTAGAGCCGGCCGCGCGGCAGGTCGACGCTCAGGTCCTGCCAGAAGTTGATGAGTTGCAGCGCGCTGCAGATCGCATCGGAGCGCTGCAGGCTGTCGGCGTCCTGCACGCCGTACAGGTGCAGCAGCAGCCGTCCCACCGGGTTGGCCGAGCGGCGGCAGTAGTCCAGCAGTTCGGCGCGGTCGGTGTAGCGCGTCTGGACCACGTCCTGTACGAAGGCGTCGAGCAGATCCTCCAGCAGCGGCAGCGGCAACGCGTGCTTCGCGATCGCGACGGACAGCGGCCCGAACACGGCGGCCCAGCGTGGCGAGACCGCCGCGCCGGCGCCGACGGCATGCAGGTCGGCGCGGTAGGCCGCCAGGTCGGCGAGCCGCTGCGCGGCGGGCGCATCGCCCTCGTCGGCCAGATCGTCCGCCGTGCGGGCGTAGTGGTAGATCGCTGTCACGGCCGGCCGCAGGGCCGGCGGGCAGAGCAGGGAGGCGACAGGAAAGTTCTCGTAGTGGTCGACGCTCATCAGGGCCTGCATGCGGGCGTGAGGCCGCATTGTCCACGCCAGCGCCGGACACGAGGCCTGGACGGGCGCTGCGTTGACAGGCCTTGCGGTCGACCCGTATATTACTGACCAGTCAGTCATTAATGGTTCAAGGGCCCGTTCCACGCTGCCCAGGGGCCACTCCCGTCCCGTCCACCTGCCGTTCAAGGGTTCGACATGCGCCTGCCGTTCTCTCGCCACGTCCGCCTCGCCATCGTGCCGCTGTGTGCCCTCGTCCTGCTGGCCTGTTCGAGGCACGAACCAGCACCCGAGCCGGTGCGCGCCGTCCGCACGCTCACCGTCGCGGGCGACGTGGCCGGCGGTCGCTACGAGTTCGCCGCCGAGGTGAAGGCGCGCATCGAGTCGCGGCTCGGCTTTCGCGTCGGCGGCAAGATCCTGCGGCGCGATGTCGATCTGGGCGACAGCGTCAAGGCCGGCCAGGTGCTGGCGCGGCTCGATCCCCGCGATCTGCGGCTCGGCGAGGACAGTGCGCGAGCCGCCCTGTCGTCGGCCCAGGCCAGCCACGACCTCGCCGCGGCCGACCACCGGCGCTACCAGGAACTGCTGGCGCAGGGCTTCATCAGCGCAGCCGAGCTCGAGCGTCGCGACGCCACGCTGAAAGCGGCGCGCGCCGCGCTCGACCAGGCCCGCGCCCAGTCGGCCGTGCAGGGCAACCAGGCCGACTACGCGGTGCTGCGGGCCGATGCGGCGGGCGTCATCACGGCGGTGGAGGCCGAGCCGGGCCAGGTGGTGGCGGCCGGCGCGGCGGTGCTGCGACTGGCCCAGGACGGGCCGCGCGACGCGGTGTTCTCGATCCCCGAGGACAAGCTGGCGCTGGTGCGGGCGCTGGAGGGGAAGCCCGGCGCGGTGAAGGTACAGCCCTGGGGCTCGTCCGAACTGCTGCCGGCGACCGTGCGCGAGATCGCCGCGGCCACCGACGCTGTCACGCGCACCTTCCTGGTCAAGGCGGACGTGGGGCGTGCCGAGGTCAAGCTCGGCCAGACGGCGGCGGTGATGGTCGAGACGCCGCGGATCGACGGCGTCATCAAGCTGCCGCTCAGCGCGCTGGTGGAATTGCAGGGCAAGACCTCGGTATGGCTGCTCGACGCGCAGAGCATGACGGTGCGGGCCCAGCCGGTGCAGGCCAGCGGTGCCGAAGGCAATGCGGTCATCGTGACGGCCGGCCTGGCACCAGGCCAGGAGGTGGTGACCGCCGGCGTCCACCTGCTGACGCCCGGGCAGAAGGTCAAGCGCTACGCCGAGCCGGGCGCGGCAGCCGCCGCCGCCGCGTCGGCCGTGACCGCGGTGACGCACTGAGTCCGGGGCCATGATGGACGCACCCGCTGCCGATCGGTTCAATGTCTCACGCTGGGCACTCGAGCATGCCGCGCTGACGCGCTACCTGATGGTGGTGCTGATGGTGCTGGGCTTCGTGGCCTACTTTCAGCTGGGGCAGGACGAGGATCCTCCGTTCACCTTCCGCGTGATGGTGGTGCAGGCCTTCTGGCCCGGCGCGACCGCGCAGCAGATGGCCGAGCAGGTGACCGACAAGATCGAGCGCACGCTGCAGGAGGTGCCCTATGCCGACAAGATCCGCAGCTACACCAAGCCCGGCGAGTCGCTGACGCTGCTGCAGATCAAGGACTCGTCGCCGGCGCGCGAGGTGCCCAACGTCTGGTACCAGGCGCGCAAGAAGCTGGGCGACGCGCGAGGCCAGTTGCCCTCCGGCGTGCAGGGCCCGTTCTTCAACGACGAGTTCGGCGACGTCTATGGCTCGATCTACGCGCTGTCGGCTGACGGCTTCAGCGACGAGGAGCTGCGCCAGCAGGCCGAGTCGCTGCGCACACGGCTGCTGCGGGTGCCCGACGTGGCGAAGGTCGAGCTGTTCGGCGTGCAGGCGGAGAAGGTGTACATCGAGATCCCGCAGAAGCGGCTGGTGCAGCTGGGCATCGACCTGAACGCGGTACTGGCCCAACTGGGCGCGCAGAACGCGGTGGAGGGCGCCGGGGCCTTCCATGTCGCCGGGCAGACGGTCCAGGTGCGCATCGGCGGCCAGTTCAATTCGATCGACGAACTGCGCGCCTTCCCGATCCGCGCGGTGAACGCGAGCACCGGCGCGGCCAGCAGCCTGCGGCTCGGCGACATCGCGACGATCCAGCGCGCCTATGTGGACCCGCCGAGCGTCAAGGTGCGCCACCAGGGCCGCCCGGTGATCGCGCTCGGCATCTCGATGTCGCGCGGTGGCGACATCATCGAGCTCGGCAAGAACCTGCAGGCGGCCACCGCGAAGATCCAGGCCGACCTGCCGATGGGTGTGGAGCTGTCGCAGATCCAGGACCAGCCGCAGGCGGTGTCGCGCTCGGTGGGCGAGTTCGTGCGGGTGCTGATCGAGGCGGTGGTGGTCGTGTTGGCGGTGAGCTTCATCGCACTGGGCCTGCACTCCAGGCCGCTGCGCATCGACGTGCGACCCGGGCTGGTGGTGGCCATCACGATCCCGCTCGTTCTGGCGATCACCTTCATCACGATGTACTACTGGAGCGTGGGCCTGCACAAGATCTCGCTCGGCGCGCTGATCATCGCGCTGGGCCTGCTGGTCGACGACGCCATCATCGCCGTCGAGATGATGGTGAGAAAGCTCGAGGAGGGCTACGACAAGGTCCGCGCCGCCACCTTCGCCTACGAACTGACCGCGAAGCCGATGCTGACCGGCACGCTCATCACCGCCGCCGGCTTCCTGCCGATCGGGCTGGCGAAATCGGTGACGGGCGAATACACGTTCGCGATCTTCGCCGTGACCACGGCCGCGCTGCTGATTTCCTGGGCGGTGTCGGTGTACTTCGTGCCCTACCTCGGACTGCTGCTGCTCCAGGCCAGGCCGCACGCGGCGGGCGAAGCCGCGCACGAGCTGTTCGACACACCGTTCTACACGCGCTTTCGCGCGCTCCTGAACTGGTGCGTGGCGCACCGCTGGCTGACCATCGGCGCGACGCTGCTGGTGTTCGCGCTCGGTATCGTCGGCATGGGTCGGGTGCAGCAGCAGTTCTTCCCCGACTCGAGCCGCCCGGAGATCCTGGTCGACCTGTGGCTGCCGGAGGGCGCCTCCTATGCGGCCAGCGAGGACGTTGCCAGGCGCTTCGAGGCCCGCCTGATGCGGGAGCCCGGGGTCGACGCCGTGACCACCTGGGTCGGTTCGGGTGTGCCGCGCTTCTACCTGCCGCTAGACTTCGTGTTTCCGCAGACCAATGTGTCGCAGTTCATCCTGCTGCCCAAGGACCTGGCGGTGCGCGAAACGCTGCGTCGCAAGCTGCCGGCGCTGCTGGCCGAGGAGTTCCCGGAGGTGCGCGGGCGGGTCAAGCTGCTGCCCAACGGGCCGCCAGTGCCCTATCCGGTGCAGTTCCGGGTAATCGGCGACGACGTCCAGGCGGTGCGGCAGTGGGCCGACGAGGCCAAGGCCATCCTGCGCGGCAACGCCGGCATGCGCGGCGTCAACGACAACTGGAACGAGTCGGTGAAGGTGCTGCACCTCGATGTGGACCAGGACAAGGCCCGCGCGCTCGGCGTCACCAGCCAGGCCATCGCCCAGGCCTCGCGCACGGTGCTGACCGGCAGCACGGTGGGCCAATACCGCGAGGGCGACCGGCTGATCGATATCGTGCTGCGCCAGCCGGCCGACGAGCGCAACGCGCTCACCGACCTGGCCAATGGCTACGTCCCGACCGCGAGTGGCCGCTCGATTCCCCTGACCCAGATCGCCAAGGTCGGCTTCACCTGGGAACCGGGTGTGCTGTGGCGCGAGGGGCGGCATTACGCCGTCACCGTGCAGGGCGACGTGGCCGAAGGCCTGCAGGGCGCCACCGTGACGGCGCAGCTGTGGCCGCAGCTCGAACAGCTGAGCCAGCGCATGCCGCCGGGCTACACGATCGAGATCGCCGGTGCGGTGGAAGAGAGCAGCAAGGGCCAGGGATCGATCGCCGCCGGGGCGCCGCTGATGCTGTTCATCATGTTCACGCTGCTGATGCTGCAGCTGCACAGCTTCAGTCGTGCGGTGCTCGTGTTCCTGACCGGTCCGCTGGGCATCGCCGGCGTGGCGGCCGCGCTGCTGCTGCTCGGGCGGCCGTTCGGCTTCGTCGCGTTGCTGGGTGTGATCGCGCTGAGCGGCATGATCATGCGCAACTCGGTGATCCTGATCGACCAGATCGAGCAGGATCGCGCGCGTGGCATCCCGGCCTGGACGGCCATCGTGGAGTCGGCGGTGCGGCGCTTCCGCCCGATCGTGCTGACGGCCGCTGCCGCGGTGCTGGCGATGATCCCGCTGACCCGCAGCGTGTTCTGGGGGCCGATGGCGGTGGCGATCATGGGCGGGCTGATCGTTGCCACCGCACTGACGTTGCTGGCCCTGCCGGCGATGTATGCGGCGTGGTTCAGGGTCCGGCGCCCTGAACTGGAAGCCAGCTAAAATCTCCGGTCGACCGAATCGGCGCCCCGGCGAAGCGGTGCACCGAACTCGACCGAACTCGACGAACAAGGGCCGGCGGGCCCTTGTTCAATTTCCAGCGCGGGTGGCGAAATTGGTAGACGCACCAGGTTTAGGTCCTGACGCCCGCAAGGGTGTGCGGGTTCGAGTCCCGCCCCGCGCACCACACGCATCCTTCAGTCCAGCGAGAGAGTACAGATCATGGCTGTCACCGTCGAAACCCTCGAGAAGCTCGAGCGCCGCATCACCCTCACCCTGTCGGCCGACACGATCAAGAACGAGGTCGAAACGCGCCTGAAGCGCCTGGCCAAGACGGTCAAGGCCGACGGCTTCCGCCCCGGCAAGGTGCCGATGAGCGTGGTGGCGCAACGCTATGGCTACTCGGTCCAGTACGAGGTGATGAACGACAAGGTCGGCGAGGCCTTCAGCAAGGCCGCCAACGAGGCGCAGCTGCGCGTCGCCGGCGCGCCGCGTATCTCCGAGAAGGAAGGTGCGCCCGAAGGCGAGCTGGCCTTCGACGCGACCTTCGAGGTCTATCCGGACGTGAAGATCGGCGACCTGTCGGCCACCGAGATCGACCGCGTGAGCACCGAGGTGACCGACGCCGCGATCGACAAGACGCTGGACATCCTGCGCAAGCAGCGCCGCACCTTCGCACAGCGCGCGGCGGGCGAAGGCGCGGTCGACGACGATCGTGTGACGATCGACTTCGAGGGCAAGATCGACGGGGTGCCGTTCGACGGTGGCAAGGCCGAGGCCTTCCAGTTCATCCTCGGCGAAGGCCGCATGCTGGAGGCCTTCGAGAAGGCGGTGCGCGGCATGAAGACCGGCGAGTCCAAGACCTTCCCGCTGCAGTTCCCCGAGGACTACCAGGGCAAGGAAGTGGCCGGCAAGGAAGCCGACTTCCTGGTGACGCTGACCAAGATCGAGGCGCAGCACCTGCCGGAGGTCGACGAGGCCTTCGCGCAGTCGCTGGGGATCCAGGACCCGACCCTCGAAGGCCTGCGCGCCGACATCCGCAAGAACCTCGAGCGCGAGGTCAAGAACCGCCTGATCGCCCGCAACAAGTCGGCGGTGATGGAGGCCCTGATCAAGGTGGCCGACCTCGACCTGCCGAAGGCGCTGGTGCAGAACGAGACCGACCGCATGATCGAGGGCGCCCGCGCCGACCTGAAGCAGCGTGGTATCAAGGACGCCGACAAGGCGCCGATCCCCGCCGAGATCTTCCACGAGCAGGCCGAGCGGCGAGTGCGCCTGGGCCTGGTGGTGGCGGAGCTGGTGCGCACGAACCAGCTGCAGGCCAAGGGCGAGCAGATCGGTGCGCACATCGAGGAGATGGCGCTGAGCTACGAGAAGCCCGAGGAGGTCCGCCGCTGGTACTTCGGCGACCGGCAGCGCCTGGCCGAGGTCGAGGCCCTGGTGGTCGAGAACAACGTCACCGAGTTCGTGCTGTCGAAGGCCAAGGTCAGTGACAAGCAGCTGCCGTTCGACGAGTTGATGGTCTGACCCGGCAGAGCTGTCTCCGAAGGCGCCGTGCCGCGAGGCCGGCGCCTTCTTGCCATCTCTCGAGGCCTGCTCTTGACGCGACATAATCAAGCCGCATCTGAAGCAGGTCGTCGAATCAAGGAGTGCCATGAGCGCGCTGGAAACACAGAATCTGGGCATGGTGCCCGTCGTCATCGAGCAGTCGGGCCGCGGCGAACGCGCCTACGACATCTACAGCCGTCTGCTGCGTGAACGCGTGATCTTCCTGGTCGGTCCAGTCAACGACCAGACGGCCAATCTGGTGGTGGCGCAGCTGCTGTTCCTGGAGAGCGAAAACCCCGACAAGGACATCTCGCTGTACATCAATTCCCCAGGCGGCTCGGTCAGCGCCGGCCTGTCGATCTTCGACACCATGCAGTTCATCAAGCCCGACGTGTCGACGCTGTGCATGGGCATCGCGGCGAGCATGGGGGCCTTCCTGCTGGCCGCCGGCGCCAAGGGCAAGCGTTTCGCGCTGCCGAACTCGCGCGTGATGATCCACCAGCCCTCGGGCGGGGCCCAGGGCCAGGCGACCGACATCGAGATCCAGGCGCGCGAGATCCTGAAGCTGCGCGAGAGCCTCAACGGCATCCTGGCCGAGCGCACCGGCCAGTCGCTGGAGAAGATCCGCGCGGACTCGGAGCGCGATTACTTCATGTCGGCCGAGGAGGCCACTGGCTACGGCCTGATCGACAAGGTGATCTCGAAGCGCGCCTGACCCGAATGGCCGGGTAACTGGGTGGGCAACGGGGCCTTTTTCGACGCCAAGGCCCCGTTTTCTTTTCCCTTATCATTCTTGTCACTCCCCAGACGGCTCGTCCCATGCCCGAGAAAAAAGGCTCCTCCAGCGAAAAAGTGCTGTATTGCTCGTTCTGCGGGAAGAGTCAGCACGAGGTGAAGAAGCTCATCGCCGGCCCGTCGGTGTTCATCTGCGACGAGTGCATCGAGCTGTGCAACGACATCATCCGTGACGAAGTGCCCGCGGAAAGCGCGGACGCGAAGGCGGCCAAGAGCGACCTGCCGGTGCCCGGCGAGATCAAGGCCAGCCTGGATCAGTACGTGATCGGACAGGAGCCGGCCAAGCGCACGCTGGCCGTCGCGGTCTACAACCACTACAAGCGCCTCAAGCATGTGCAGGGCGTGGGCAAGAAGGAGGACGTGGAGCTCGCCAAGAGCAACATCCTGCTGATCGGCCCCACCGGTTCCGGCAAGACACTGCTGGCGCAGACGCTGGCGCGGCTGCTCAACGTGCCGTTCGTGATTGCCGATGCCACCACGCTGACCGAGGCCGGTTACGTGGGCGAGGATGTCGAGAACATCATCCAGAAGCTGCTGCAGAACTGCAACTATGAGGTCGAGCGCGCGCAGCGCGGCATCGTCTACATCGACGAGATCGACAAGATCTCGCGCAAGGCCGACAACCCTTCGATCACACGCGACGTTTCGGGCGAGGGTGTGCAGCAGGCGTTGCTCAAGCTCGTCGAGGGCACGATGGCCAGCGTGCCGCCGCAGGGCGGCCGCAAGCACCCGAACCAGGACTTCCTGCAGATCGACACCACCAACATCCTGTTCATCTGCGGCGGCGCCTTCGACGGTCTCGAGAAGGTGATCCAGAACCGCTCCGAGAAGTCGGGTATCGGCTTCGGCGCCAGCGTGCAGAGCAAGACCGAACGCAAGGTCAGCGAAGTGTTCCGCGAGGTGGAGCCCGAGGACCTGATCAAGTTCGGTTTGATCCCTGAACTGGTCGGCCGTCTGCCGGTGGTCGCCACGCTGGGCGAGCTGACCGAGGACGCGATGGTGCAGATCCTCACCGAGCCGAAGAACGCGCTGGTCAAGCAGTACCAGAAGCTGTTCGCGATGGACGGTGTCGAGCTCGAGATCCGGCCGTCGGCGCTGACCGCCATCGCCCAGAAGGCGCTGGCCCGCAAGACCGGTGCGCGCGGGCTGCGCTCGATCATGGAGCACTCCCTGATGGACACCATGTTCGATCTGCCCACCATGGATGGCGTCCAGAAGGTCGTGCTCGACGAGCACACGATCGAAGAACACACCAAGCCGCTGCTGGTCTACCGCGAACAGAAGGCCAGCGCCTGAGGCCGTAGGCGCATCCGAGGCCGGCCCGTCACCGCTCCGCCTGCCACCGTCGCCGCCACCCAGGCTCCCTTCTTGCAATTCCCCGCTCGGGCTCCATCTGCGCCTGAGAAAGAGAGGCCTCCATGTCCGGACATCCCGTTCTTCCCGCCGACCCGATCACGCTGCCGCTGTTGCCGCTGCGCGATGTGGTCGTGTTCCCCCACATGGTGATCCCGCTGTTCGTCGGCCGCCCCAAGTCCATCAAGGCGCTGGAAGCCGCGATGGAAGCCGGCCGCCAGATCATGCTGGTGGCTCAGAAGGCCGCTGGCAAGGACGAACCCAAGGCCGACGACATGTTCGACATCGGCTGCGTCTCGAGCATCCTGCAGATGCTGAAGCTGCCCGACGGCACGGTGAAGGTGCTGGTCGAGGGCATGCAGCGCGCCACCACCGTCAGCATCGACGACAGCGGCGAGTACTTCACCGCCGAAGTGGCCCCGATCCCGCCCGAGCAGGGCGCCTCGCCGGAAGTCGAGGCGCTGCGCCGTGCCGTGACACAGCAGTTCGACCAGTACGTCAAGCTCAACAAGAAGATTCCGCCCGAGATCCTGACCTCGATCGCCGGCATCGACGACGCCGGCCGCCTGGCCGACACGATCGCCGCTCACCTGCCGCTCAAGCTCGAGAACAAGCAGGCGATCCTGGACCTCGACTCCGTGAACGCGCGGCTCGAGAAGCTGCTCGAGCAGCTCGAGCACGAGGTCGACATCCTGCAGGTCGAGAAGCGCATCCGCGGCCGCGTCAAGCGCCAGATGGAGAAGAGCCAGCGCGAGTACTACCTGAACGAGCAGGTCAAGGCGATCCAGAAGGAGCTTGGCGAGGGCGAAGAAGGTGCGGATCTCGAGGAGCTCGAGAAGAAGATCATCGCCGCCAAGATGCCCAAGGACGCGCGCAAGAAGGCCGACGCCGAGCTGAAGAAGCTCAAGCTGATGTCGCCGATGTCGGCCGAGGCGACGGTGGTGCGCAACTACATCGACACCCTGGTCAACCTGCCCTGGGCGAAGAAGACCAAGATCAAGCACGACCTGCTCAATGCCGAGGACGTGCTCAACGAAGATCACTACGGCCTCGACAAGGTCAAGGACCGCATCCTCGAGTACCTCGCGGTGCAGGCGCGCGTGGACAAGGTCAAGGCGCCGATCCTGTGCCTGGTCGGCCCCCCGGGGGTCGGCAAGACCTCGCTCGGCCAGAGCGTGGCGCGCGCGACCGGACGCAAGTTCGTGCGCATGGCGCTCGGTGGTGTGCGCGACGAGGCCGAGATCCGCGGTCATCGCCGCACCTACATCGGCTCGATGCCGGGCAAGGTGCTGCAGAGCCTGACCAAGGTGGGCACGCGCAACCCGCTGTTCCTGCTCGACGAGATCGACAAGCTGGGCATGGATTTCCGCGGCGACCCTTCGTCGGCGCTGCTGGAAGTGCTCGATCCCGAGCAGAACCACACCTTCAGCGACCACTACATCGAGCTCGATTTCGACCTCAGCGACGTGATGTTCATCGCCACGTCGAACTCGATGAACATCCCGCCGGCGCTGCTGGACCGGATGGAGGTGATCCGCCTGTCCGGCTACACCGAGGACGAGAAGCTCAACATCGCGCAGAAGTACCTGCTGCCCAAGCAGTGCAAGAACAACGGCGTGAAGGAAGAGGAACTCGATGTCACCGAGAGCGCGCTGCGCGGCATCATCCGCTACTACACGCGCGAAGCCGGTGTGCGCTCGCTCGAACGCGAGATCAGCAAGATCTGCCGCAAGGTGGTCAAGGGGCTGTCGCTGAAGAAGTACGCTGGCCGCGTCGTCGTCACCGACGAGAACCTCAACGAGTTCCTGGGCGTCCGCAAGTTCGACTACGGCCGCGCCGAGAAGGAAGACCAGGTAGGCCAGGTGGTCGGTCTGGCGTGGACCGAGGTGGGCGGCGATCTGCTCACCATCGAGGCGGCGGTGATGCCTGGCAAGGGCAACATCATCCGCACCGGTTCGCTGGGCGACGTGATGAAGGAATCGGTCGAGGCGGCCCGTTCGGTGGTGCGCTCGCGCGCCCGCCGCCTGGGCATCAAGGACGAGCTGTTCGAGAAGCGCGACATCCACATCCACGTGCCCGACGGCGCGACGCCGAAGGACGGGCCGAGCGCCGGTGCGGCGATGACGACGGCCTTCGTGTCGGCGCTGACCGGCATCCCCGTGCGCTCGGATGTCGCAATGACCGGCGAGATCACGCTGCGCGGTGAGGTCACGGCGATCGGCGGGCTCAAGGAGAAGCTGCTCGCGGCCCACCGAGGCGGCATCAAGACCGTGATGATCCCGGAAGAGAACGTCAAGGATCTCCAGGACATCCCCGAGAACGTCAAGAACCACCTCGAGATCGTGCCGGTGCGCTGGATCGACAAGGTGCTGGAGGTCGCGCTGACGGCCCTGCCGCAAGCGCTGGTCGACGAGGAGCCCAAGCCCGAGACGCCCAAGCCCGACGCGGCACCGGCGGCTGGTGGCGAAGTGATCAAGCATTGAGCCGGAAGCGCGGTGGTGCGCTTGCATCACTGTGCAGGCTTCGGCTATACTGCGAGGCTCGCAAGGAAGCGATTCCTTGCGAGCAGGCAGTGAAAAGTGTGCGGGAATAGCTCAGTTGGTAGAGCGCAACCTTGCCAAGGTTGAGGTCGCGAGTTCGAGCCTCGTTTCCCGCTCCAGTCTTGCGATGAAAGGGAAGCTCATGCTTCCCTTTTTTGTCAGCGGTTCTTTGTCAGAATTGTCGGCATTGCCGGCATCTTCGAGAGCGGCACCAGGGCGCGGTAGCAAAGCGGTTATGCAGCGGATTGCAAATCCGTCCAGGGCGGTTCGACTCCGCCCCGCGCCTCCAGTCTCCGCTCGATGGCCCAGTGCCTCTTCGTCGCCTCGCTCCAGCGGGGCGTTTATGTTTCCGGCCTCCTGTGCGGCGCTACCATGCGTGCAGGCCTCGATGGCGAAATTGGCAGACGCAGCGGACTTGAAATCAATTTGAGCGCCCGCGCAGAAACGCGCGGGATGGATCCCGTCAAATTCGGAGAACCCCCTGCGGTGCGTTACGCATCGCGAGGCAACGCCGAGCCAAGCCGCAGCCGGGCCGGGGCGGAAGGTGTAGAGAGCGGACGGCGGGCACCTAAGGCGCAAGCGATGGTGAAGGCGCGCTCCAGACCCCGAACGTGCACAGCGCTGGCTGCGCGCGGCGGCGAAAGCCGTAGCAGGTAAGAAAATCCGCCGGACCCTGACCGGTCCATCCCGGTTCGATCCCGGGTCGAGGCACCACCGAGCCCGCTGCGGGCGGCTTTACCGTCTGCCGTGCGGCGTTTCGCGCATGCGTGTGCCTCGCCTCAGGCCGCCGGGAGTTGTCGCGTCTCGACCTCGAAATCCAGCCACCGGCCGGCGACCAGTGTCAGGGTCGCCAGGTCGCCGGTGGTCCACAGCCGGGCAGCGGCGTGTGCGTGGGCGGACCGCAGGCCGACGATGAGCTGCTGCACGCGTCGCGCCACGGCGTCGGCCGTGTCCACCAGCTGCACCCCGGCGCCGAGCGCTCGCTGGATGTGCTGCGCGACGAACGGATAGTGCGTGCAGCCCAGCACCACGGTGTCGACATCCGCCTTGCGCAGTGGGGCCGTGTACCGGTCCACCAGGGCCAGCACCTCGGCGCTGTTGGCATCGCCGGCCTCGATCGCGTGCGCGAGACCGGCGCAGGCCTGCAGATGGAGCTGGGCACCCTGCGCATGCGAACTGACGAGCCGGCGGAACTTGTCGCTGGCCAGCGTGCCGCGCGTCGCCATCACGCCGATGCGGCCGCTGCGGCTCAGTGCGATAGCGGGCTTGATGCCGGGTTCGACCCCGACGAACTGCACGTCGGCATGCTCCTCGCGCAGCGCGCGGACCGCCGCGGCAGTGGCGGTGTTGCAGGCCACCACAATGAGCTGAGCGCCTTCGCGCAGCAGGTGGGCGGTCAGCACGCGCGAGCGCTCGATCACGTAGCCTTCGTCGCGCTCTCCATACGGGGCGAAGCCCGAGTCCGCGACGTACAGCAGCTGCGAATGCGGCAGGTGGCGGTGCAGTGCGCGCAACACCGACAGCCCGCCGACGCCGGAATCGAACACGCCGATGCAGGCGGCGGGGGGGCGGTCGTCCAGCGGCGCGGCGGTGTTCGTCATGGGCGCGCGAGTCTAGCAAGTGGCCGGATCGCGCAGTTCGACGCCCTTCATTGACGCCATCGGACATGTCTGGCAGGTGTGGTGATCGGTATCATCCCGTCGAAACTGAACGATCGTGCTTTTTTGTGGGGCGCCGCCCGGGTCGGGCAGGTGGGCTCCATAGAATCGCAGCGCAGGTTTGCATCAATTCCGGAGAAGATCGAATGAAGGCACTGGTCGCCGTGAAGCGCGTGGTGGACTACAACGTGAAGGTTCGCGTGAAGAGCGACGGCACGGGGGTGGACACCGCGAACGTCAAGATGAGCATGAATCCGTTCGACGAGATTGCCGTCGAAGAGGCGGTGCGGCTCAAGGAGAAGGGTGCGGTCAGCGAAGTCATCGCCGTCTCCTGCGGCGTCACCCAGTGCCAGGAGACCCTGCGCACCGCGATGGCCATCGGCGCCGACCGCGCCATCCTGGTCGAATGCACCGAAGAGCTCCAACCGCTGGCGGTCGCCAAGCTCCTCAAGGCCCTGGCCGACAAGGAACAGCCCCAGCTCGTCATCCTCGGCAAGCAGGCCATCGACGACGACTGCAACCAGACCGGGCAGATGCTCGCCGCGCTGGCCGGCTGGCCCCAGGCCACCTTCGCCAGCAAGGTCGAGATCGCCGACGGCCGCGCCCAGGTCACGCGCGAGGTCGACGGTGGCCTGGAGACCGTCTCGGTCGCGCTGCCGGCGGTGGTCACCACCGACCTGCGCCTCAATGAGCCGCGCTACGTGACGCTGCCCAACATCATGAAGGCCAAGAAGAAGACCCTCGAGGTCGTCAAGCCGGCCGACCTGGGCGTCGATGTCACGCCGCGCCTCAGGACGCTCAAGGTGAGCGAGCCGCCCAAGCGCGGCGCCGGCATCAAGGTGCCCGACGTTGCCACGCTCGTGGCCAAGCTCAAGACCGAAGCCAAGGTGATCTGAACATGACCACACTCGTCATCGCCGAACACGACCACGGCAGCCTCAAGGGCGCCACCCTGAACACCGTCACCGCCGCGCTGCAATGCGGCGGCGAGGTCCACGTGCTGGTCGCCGGCCACCAGGCCGCCGCGGCGGCGCAGGCGGCCGCACAGATCGCCGGCGTGACCAAGGTGCTGCACGCCGACGCGCCCCAGCTCGCCGAGCAACTGGCCGAGACGGTGGGGGCGCAGGTGCTGGCCCTGGCCGGCGCCTACAGCCACCTGCTGTTCCCGGCCACCGCCCACGGCAAGAACGTCGCGCCGCGCGTCGCGGCGCTGCTCGATGTCGCGCAAGTCAGCGACGTGACCCGCGTCGACAGCCCCGACACCTTCGAACGGCCCATCTACGCCGGCAACGCGATTGCCGTGGTGCAGAGCAGCGACAAGGTGAAGGTCCTGACCGTGCGCACCACCGGCTTCGACGCCGCGGGCACGGGCGGCAGCGCGCCGGTGGAGAGCGTGGCGCCGGTGGCCGACGGCGGCAGCAGCCGCTTCGTCGGCCGCGAGGTCACCAAGAGCGACCGGCCCGAGCTCACCGCCGCCAAGATCATCGTCAGCGGCGGACGGGCGCTGGGCAGCAGCGACAAGTTCAACGAGGTGCTCACGCCGCTGGCCGACAAGCTCGGCGCCGCGCTCGGCGCCAGCCGTGCGGCAGTGGATGCCGGCTACGCGCCCAACGACTGGCAGGTCGGCCAGACCGGCAAGATCGTCGCGCCCAGCCTGTACATCGCCGCCGGCATCTCCGGGGCCATCCAGCACCTCGCGGGCATGAAGGACTCCAAGGTGATCGTCGCGATCAACAAGGACCCCGAGGCCCCGATCTTCAGCGTCGCCGACTACGGCCTCGAGGCCGACCTGTTCGAGGCCGTGCCGGAGCTGGTCCGGCAGCTCTGAGGTCGACTGCATTCCCCACCCCGGCATCCGAACGCGACGAACCGCGTCCGGGCGCCTCATCGAGCCGACAGAAGCTCGGCCTTCCAGGAGACACGTCATGAGCTACCAGGCCCCCGTCAAGGACATGCTGTTCTGCATGCAGGAACTCGCGGCACTCGAGGAAGTGGCCAAGTTGCCGGGCTTCGAGGACGCCGGCGTCGACACGGCCCAGGCCGTGCTCGAGGAGTGCGCCAAGTTCAACGAGGGGGTGGTGGCACCGCTCAACTGGGAAGGGGACAAGCAGCCCTCGTCCTGGAAGGATGGTCGTGTCACCACGACGCCGGGCTTCAAGGAGGCCTTCCGCGGGTTCGTCGAGGGTGGCTGGCAGGGGCTGCAGCATTCGGTCGACTTCGGCGGCCAGGGCCTGCCCAAGACCATCGGCTCGGCCTGCGGCGAGATGCTCAACAGCGCCAACCTCAGTTTCGCGCTGTGCCCGCTGCTGACCGACGGCTGCATCGAGGCGCTGCTGACCGCCGGCTCCGAGGCGCAGCAGCAGACCTACATCCCGAAGATGATCTCCGGCCAGTGGACCGGCACGATGAACCTGACCGAGCCGCAGGCCGGCTCCGACCTCGCACTGGTGCGCACGCGCGCCGAGCCGCAGCCCGATGGCAGCTACAAGCTGTTCGGCACCAAGATCTTCATCACCTACGGTGAGCACGACATGGCCGAGAACATCGTCCATCTGGTGCTGGCCCGCGTCAGCGGCGCGCCGGAGGGCGTGAAGGGCATCTCGCTGTTCATCGTGCCCAAGTTCCTCGTCAAGGCCGATGGCTCGCTTGGCGAGCGCAACGACGTGCACTGCGTCAGCATCGAGCACAAGCTGGGCATCAAGGCCAGCCCGACCGCGGTGCTGCAGTACGGCGACCACGGCGGCGCGGTGGGCTACCTGGTCGGGCAGGAGAACCGCGGCCTCGAGTACATGTTCATCATGATGAACGCGGCCCGCTACGCGGTCGGCGTGCAGGGCATCGCGGTCGCCGAGCGCGCCTACCAGAAGGCCGTCGCCTATGCGAAGGACCGCGTGCAGAGCCGCCCGGTCGACGGTTCGGTGCGTGGCAGCGCACCCATCATCCACCACCCCGACGTGCGCCGCATGCTGATGACGATGCGGTCGCACACCGAGGGCTGCCGCGCGATGGCGATCGTCGCTGCCGCCGCTTACGACGCGGCGCATGCCCACCCCGATGCCGAGGTGCGGGCGCAGAACGAGGCCTTCTACGAATTCATGGTGCCGCTGGTCAAGGGCTACAGCACCGAGATGAGCGTCGAGGTCGCGAGCCTGGGCGTGCAGGTGCACGGCGGCATGGGCTACATCGAGGAGACCGGCGCGGCGCAGTACTACCGCGACGCCAAGATCCTGACCATCTACGAAGGCACCACCGCGATCCAGGCCAACGACCTGGTGGGCCGCAAGACCGCGCGCGACGGCGGTGGCACGGCCAAGGCGATCGCGGCCCAGATCGCGCGCACCGAGGCCGAGCTCGCGGCGCGCGACAGCGTTGCGGCCCGCGCGGTGCTCAAGCGCCTGACGGCCGCGCGCACCGCCTTCGAGCAGGTGGTCGATTTCGTCGCCGGCCAGACCAAGGCCAGCCCGAATGCCGTGTTCGCCGGCAGCGTGCCCTACCTGCTGCTGGCCGGCAGCCTGATGGCCGGCTGGCAGCTTGCCCGGGCGCTGCTGGTGGCCGAGACGCGCGCCGCGGCCGGCGACGACGTGGCCTTCATGAACGCCAAGGTGGCCACGGCGCGCTTCTACGCCGAGCACCAGCTGAGCAAGCTGCCCGGCCTGCGCGACAGCATCGTCGAGGGGGCCGACTCGGTCACCGCGCTGGCGCTCGACGCGTTCTGAGCGGCGGGTCTTCGATGCCGCTGCCGCCGATCCTGCAGAAGCTGCCGCTGCCGATCATCGGCGCGCCGCTGTTCATCATCAGCAACCCCAGGCTCGTGATCGAGCAGTGCAAGGCCGGCGTCGTCGGCTCGATGCCGGCGCTCAATGCACGCCCGGCCGCGCAGCTCGACGACTGGCTGGCCGAGATCACCGAGGCGCTGGCCGCGCACGACCGGGCGCACCCCGATCGACCGGCGGCGCCGTTCGCGATCAACCAGATCGTGCACCGGAGCAATGACCGCCTCGACCACGACATGGCGGTGTGCGCGAAGTACAAGGTGCCGATCGTCATCACCTCGCTCGGTGCGCGCACCGACATCAACGATGCGGTGCACGCCTGGGGCGGCGTGGTGCTGCACGACGTGATCAACAACGCCTTCGCGCACAAGGCCATCGAGAAGGGCGCCGACGGCCTGATCGCGGTGGCGGCCGGTGCCGGTGGTCATGCGGGCGTGAAGAGCCCGTTCGCGCTGGTGCAGGAGATCCGCCAGTGGTTCGACGGTCCGGTGGCGCTCAGTGGCGCCATCGCCCACGGCGGCGCGGTGCTCGCGGCGCGCGCGATGGGCGCCGACTTCGCCTACGTCGGCTCGGCCTTCATCGCCACCGAGGAGGCGCGCGCGGTCGACGGCTACAAGCAGGCCATCGTCGAAGGCAGCTCGGACGACATCGTCTACAGCAACCTCTTCACCGGCGTGCACGGCAACTACCTGAAGGGATCGATCCGCAGCGCCGGTCTCGACCCCGATGCGCTGCCCGAGAGCGACCCGAGTGCGATGAACTTCGGTGCGGCACTGAACGACAGCGGACCGAAGAAGGCCTGGAAGGACATCTGGGGCTGCGGGCAGGGCATCGGCGCGGTGAAGCAGGTGCTGCCGGCGCGTCTGCTGGTCGAGCGACTGGCACGCGAGTACCACGACGCACAGTCGCGCGTCGCAGCCTGAACCCTCGGTGCACTCAGCGCGCGGTCAGTCCCAGCAGCTCGACCTCGAACACCAACGTGGCATTCGGCGGGATCAGCCCGCCGCCCGCGCCTCTGGGGCCGTAGGCGATGTCTGAAGGGCAGGTCAGCCTGGCGCGGCCGCCGACCTTCATGCGCTGCACGCCCTCGGTCCAGCAGGGGATCACGCGGTTGAGCGGGAACTCGATCGGCTCGCCGCGCTTGTAGGAGCTGTCGAACTCGCGGCCGTCGATGAGCTTGCCGCTGTAATGCACCTTCACCACGTCGGTCGGTCGCGGGCTGCCGCCGCTGCCGTCCTTCAGCGAGAGGTACACCAGACCGCTGGGCGTGACCACCGCGCCGGCCTCCTTGGCGGCACCGGCCAGCGCATCCGGCTGGGCCTGAGTCGCCATGCTGCCGAGCGCCAGCAGGCCGCCGATCAGCAGCGCGGGGAGGTTCGAGGTCGGTTTCGTCACGGGAGGCTCCGGCAGGCAAGGGGATGAGGCGGCGGATCATGCCCGCGTCGCCGCGCCGGTGCAAACGCGTGCGCTTCCGTGACATCGATCTCGGAGGCCGGCTGTCGCCGGCCGCCACGCTGGTTCACCCCGCGACCGCGCCGAGGCGTGCAGCAGGGGAAGGGCCGCAGGTGCGCCGGGTGGCAACCGGCACGCGCGTCGGCGCGTTTCCTACAGACGCAGCAGTCTGTGGCCGACCCCCGGCTTGGGTGGTGAGCTACGGCGCCGGCACCGCCTTGCATCTAAGCTGTACTCATCGTCGCTGCCATTGCAGCCCCGATGGGAGTCCGCATCATGAGCACCGCCTCGTCACCTGCCGCCGCCGACGCCAGCTACGAGCTGCGCTTCGACTCCATGTTCGTCGCCGGACGTGGCCTGTCCTTTCCCTGCGACGCCCACGGCTGTGTCGACCTCGATCGGCTGAGCGAGCGCGCGCGTCACAACTATCTTTATGCGAGGGCCGTCGTCGGCCGCGAGTTCCTCACGCCGTCGGTCTGCTGCTGCGCCTTGCACTGAGCCGCCGATCGCGCCCGCCCCCGGCCGCCCGCGCATTGGCCTATCACAAAGTGCGGACTGCATGGTGATTGCCGGCGCCGCCGAACGAAGATCGGGAAGTTTTCCCGGATGTCGAATTTGCAGCTTGAGGGAAACTCTCCCGCTTGTCACGCATCCCACGCAGGCGTGGCCGGCCCCCAGCCGCGTTTCGAACGACAACCGAGGAGACCTTCCGCATGAAATTCCATTGCCCGCGTGGCGTCACGCTGCTGCCTGCCTTCGCGATCTCGCTGGTTGTCGGGCTCCAGGCAGCGCCGGCCCAGGCGGCCGGCGAAGCCGGCCTGGCTTACGTCAGCAACCAGAACGGCGAACTGTCGGTGATCGACCTCGCCACGATGGAAGTCACCAAGGAGTTCAGCAGTCCGGGCAAGGAGCCGCGCGGTCTCGGCGTCACCGCCGATGGCAAGTTGCTGGTCACCGCGAACCGTGCCGATGGCAACATCTCGGTGATCGACCGCGAGACCGGCAAGCTGCTGAGCACCGTCGTGATCGGCAAGAACCCCGAGTTCGTGCGGACCCGCGGCCACATGGCCTTCGTGTCCTTCGAACCGGCCTCCGACGGCAAACCGCCGCCGAAGCCGGGTTCGCCGGAGGCGATGGCTGCGGAGAAGGCCAAGGATGACGACGATGAGAGCCCTGCCTACGTCGCCGTGGTGGATCTGAAGGCCGGCAAGGTGCTGCGGCGCATCCGCGGCGGTCTCGAGACCGAGGGCATCGAGTTCTCGGCCGACGGCAAGCACATCCTCGTGACCAACGAGGAAGATGACAACATCACAGTCCACAACATCGCCACCGGGAAGAAGGTCAAGACCGTCGATGTCAAGCCGTATGGCGATCGGCCGCGCGGCATCAAGCGCGCGCCGGACGGCAAGTCCTATGTGGCCACCATCGAGCACGGCAACACGCTCGTGGTGATGGACGACAAGTACAAGGTCGTCAAGTCGGTGCCGACCGGCGACACGCCGTACGGGCTCGCCTTCGACCGCAGCGGCGAGCGCCTGTTCGTGGCCAATGCGAAGAGCAAGACGCTGCAGGTCTACAGCGCCAAGACCTACGAGACCCTCAAGACCATTCCGACCGGCGAGCGCTGCTGGCACTTCACCTTCACGCCGGACGACAAGCAGATCCTGATCGCCTGCGGTCGTTCGAACGAGGTGGTGGTGATCGATGTCGCCACGCTGGAGCCCACCAAGCGTATTGCCGACAAGAAGCTGCCTTGGGGCATAGTCACGTATCCCAAGTCGGTCGGCAGCCTCGACTGGCCGGAGTGAACGGCGTCCGCGGTTTCGGGTCGCCGCGCGCGACCTGACCCGCGGAGGTGAACCATGCTCGGAGTGGCCGATTACGGCGCGTTCGTCGTCACGGTGATTGTTTTCCTGGCGATCCCGGGCCCGGGAAATCTGGCGCTGATCACCTCCACCGGCAAGGGCGGGCTGCGCGGCGGCTTCGCTGCGACGCTGGGCGTCATCGCCGGCGACCAGGTGCTGATGTGGCTGGCGGTGGCCGGTGTCGCGACCCTGCTGCAGGCGGCTCCGGTGGTGTTCGGCGCCGTGCAGTGGCTGGGCGCCGCCTACCTGGCCTACATCGGCTGGCGGCTGATCACCAGCCGGCCGGGGGATGCACCGGTGCTGCAGATCCTGCCGCGGCACTACTTCCGCCAAGCCTGCATGATCACCCTGCTCAACCCCAAGGCCATCGTGTTCTACATGGCGTTCTTCCCGCTGTTCGTCGACCCGGCGCGTCACCAGGGCCTGCCGCCCTTCGGCCTGATGGCGGCGACGATTGCCGCGCTGACCTTTCTCTACGGTGCCATCGTGGTCCTGCTGACGCACCGGCTGGCCGACCGGCTGCGCGCCAGCCCGCGCATCACCAAGGCGCTGGAACGGCTGGCGGGCGCGCTGCTGATCGGTTTCGGCGTGAAGCTGGTGCTGAGCCGGTAGCGGCCGGGCCGGCGGCCCAGGCCGGGCGCAGCCCTGCCGAAGAAGCCTATTGCGTCTGCGGTGCAACGGCGGTATCAATGCAGTATTCCGACGGCTCGCCAACCACCGAGGAGACTGCATGGCCACCAAGACCGGGATCGACCAGGACGCGCTGATCACGATGTTCTCTCAGGCCAGCGCTAAGCAGGGTGAGGCGCTGCGGCAGGCCGTCAGCGAAACCACGCTGCGCGCTCTGCAGGGCCGCGAACTGACGCTGAAGAACATCCGCGGCGTGCTGAAGACCGTGACCGAAGCCGCCTCCACCGGTGCGGCCCTGCATGGCGGCAAACCGGCCGAGATGGAAGCGCTGCTGGGGTCGGCGATCGATGGCATGGATGCGGCGCTGCTGCAGGCTGTCGAGGCCAACCGCCGCGCGCTGCAGCAGTTCCTCGACCAGGGCGCCGATCTCCAGAAGGGCGGCATCAAGGGGGCGCTGAACGACCTGGAAAAGCTGGAGGACACCTTCTTCAGCAGCGTCAGCAAGGCGGCCCAGGCGGCCGGGGCGCCGGTCCAGGGGCCGTGGACGCAGGTCCTCGAGTCCATGAAGCTGAAAGGCACCGACAGCGGCGCGCAGGCGGCGCTGACGGTCGAGCAGTTGCTCTCTCAGACGCAGACCGCGATGCGCGACGGTCGTGCCATGAGCCTGCGCGCGGGCAAGGCGCTGATGGACAGCTATGCCGCCCTGGTGAGCGGCGTGCTGATCGGCATGTCCGAAGGCCTGCAGCGCGGCGGCAAGGATGCTGGCGAGGGCCGCGCGGCGCCGTCCTCGCGCAAGCGCTGAACCGGTCCGGGAGCGACGCCATGACCGACCATGTCTACAAGACCATCGAGCTGACCGGCTCGTCGAAGAAGGGCATCGAGCCCGCGGTGCAGAACGCCATCGCGAAGGCGCACGAGACCGTGCGCAACATCCAGTGGTTCGAGGTCACCGAGACGCGCGGTCACGTCGTCAAGGGCAAGGTGGCGCACTGGCAGGTGTCGCTGAAGGTGGGCTTCACGCTCGATTAGCTCGCAGGTCCGGTGGGGTGGGCAGTATGGAAATGGCGTTGATCGATGGGGTCCTGGCGGGCATCGCGCTCGCCGTGTGCGTCGTGCTGCTGCTGCGTCTGGTGGCCGGTGCGCGTCGCCGCGACCGATTCGACGCCGCCGCGCGGCGCACTTGGCGGGCCGGTCGTCAGCGCGCTGTGGCGCTGTGGCGCTGGCCGGGCCAACGCCGGGCGGCGGCCCGCGCGGCCGACGAGATCATCCGCCGCGCCGCCCGCCGCGATGCCGACCAGGATGGCAATGTGATCCGCCCCAAGGCCTTCCACGAAGGCCGCGGCCCGCGCAAGCCGCACTGACGGCGCTGCGCGCGGAGGGCGCGGTCGCCGGCCGGGACGGCCGGTGGCAACATGGCGTCCGCTGCGACCGGCGCTCCCCGCCGTTGCCCCCTGGCTACCGACGGAGACTTCTCGACGATGCGACAGTACTTCCTGCCCCTGCTGCTGGCTGCCGGCCTGCTGGCTTCGTGCGCCACCGTGGTGAATCCGGTCACCGGGCGCGAAGAGCGCACGGTGATGAGCGAGGAGGCCGAGATCGCCGAGGGCAAGAAGGCCCATCAGCAGGTGCTGGCAGAGTACGGCGTCTATGGCGACGCCAAGGTCCAGGCCTACGTCGACGACCTGGGCCAGCGTCTCGCGAAGCAGTCGCACCGCGCCCACCTGCAGTGGACCTTCACGGTGCTCGACAGCCCCGAGATCAACGCCTTCGCGCTGCCGGGCGGCTATGTCTACGTCACGCGCGGGATCATGGCCTACATGGAGAGCGAGGCCGATCTGGCGGGCGTGATCGGCCACGAGATCGGCCATGTGACGGCGCGCCACGGCGCGCAGCGGGCCACCCGCCAGCAGACCGCCGGCATCGGCGTGCTGGCGGCGAGCGTGCTGGGCGCGGTGCTGGGCGTCGGCGACGTGGCGAGCCAGGTCTCGCAGAGCGTCGCCGCCGGCTACGTGGCCTCGTACAGCCGCGACCAGGAACTGCAGGCCGACCAACTGGGCGCCGAGTACCTGTCACGCAACCGCTACGACCCGCAGAACATGGTCGACGTGATCCGCGTGCTCAAGCGCCAGGAGCAGTTCGCGGCCGACCAGGCCCGGGCCGAGGGCCGCACGCCGCGCCAGGGCGGCGACTGGCTGGCCTCTCACCCCAGCAACGAGCAGCGGCTCGAGCAGATCACGCGGATCGCCGCCGGCTACAAGGGCCAGGGCGCGGGCTATGTCGACGACGGCCGGGCGCGCTACCTGCAGGCGGTCAACGGCCTGCCCTTCGGCGACAGCCGGGACCAGGGCGTGACGCGCGGGCAGAATTTCTACCACGAGCCGCTGGGCATCGCGCTCACCGCGCCGCAGGGCTGGAAGATCCAGAACGCTCAGGACGCCGTGACGGTGGTCAATGCCACCGGCGACGCCGGGCTCATCATGCAGACCGTGCCCGACAAGGCCGGCAAGAGCCACGAGGAGATCATCCGCAACCTCATCAAGCCGACCCAGGGGCGCACCGAGCCGCTGTCGCTGAACGGCCTGAGCGCCACGCATTTCGTCGGTGCGCGCCTGAACCAGCAGGGCCAGACGCAGAATGTCGAGGCCACGCTGGTGACCGGTCCGGGCGCCAAGAACTACGCGCTGCTGTATGCGGCCAGGAACGCCGGCGCGCTGCAGAACGCCCGTCCGCAGTTGCGCGAGGCCGAAGGCTCGTTCCGCGCCCTCACCGCGGCGGACCGCAGCGCAGCCCGGCCGTGGGTGCTGAAGTCCGTGGCCTATCCGCGGGGCGGTTTCGCCGAGCTGGCCCGGCGCTCGCCGCTCAGCGGCAACGCGGAGCAGCAGCTGCGCCTGATCAACGGCCTCTACGGCGCGACCGACGAGCCCAAGGCCGGGCAGCTGGTGAAGGTGGTGGAGTAAGCCGGGCGCTTCAGCCCGCCGCGTCGACCGCCCCCGCGGCGCGCCGCTCGGCATGCTCGCGCACACCGGCGGGCAGGCGCTTGAGCATGAAACGGATGGCCAGCGGCACCAGCACCAGGTCGTCGACCACGCCGAAGAAGGGCACGACGTCGGGGATCAGGTCCAGCGGCGAGAACAGGTAGAGCACCACCATCGCCGTACCCGCCTTCAACCACAGCGGCGCGGCCGGGTGGCGCAGCGCGTACCAGAGCTGGCGCGCGTCACCGCGCACCGCGAGCCACAGCACCGACAGACGTTTCCACATGGCAGGACCTCCGCGCCATCCGCGCCACTCGGCGAGCGGCGACACTGGCAGTTGCGGCCCGCGGCGCCGAAACTCAAGGGGGCTGCCGCCAGAATGTCGGCCGATTTCCCCGCGGGGAACCCTGGGGCCTCTCGCGCATCAGACACTGATGACCATGACGAACGACTGGATCGAAGCCCTGAATCGCAGCCTGCGTGGGGCCATCTCCCTGGTGCTGAAGATGGCGCTGACCCTCGCGGGTCTGGTGTTCATGCTCGGCGTGGTGGTGCTCGGGCTGACCCTCGGCGCGGTGCTGGTGGTGTGGGCGCTGCTGCAAGGCAAGCGGCCCCGGGCCGTGCGCTTCGGCCGCCACCCCGGCGCCGACTGGAACCGCTTTCGCGCGGCCGCCGCGGCGCGGCGCTCGCCAGGGGCTCGCCCCGACGTGCCGTCGCGTGGCGACGTCGTCGACGTGGAAGTGCGTGAGATCGCCGACCCGCGGCCGCGCGGCGACTGACGGACGGCCCGCTCTCGCCCCCGACGGCCACGGCGCCGCGAACCGTCCAGCCCGGAGGCACAGCACGATGGATCGCAGAGCCTTGCTGGCCCGGGCTGCTGCGGGAGCCTTTGTGGCGACGGGGCTGTCGCCCGTCATGGCGACTGCGGCGCAAGCCGGTCTTCCTGCGCTCACCCGACCTATCGCCCGCAGCGGCGAGCGGGTACCGGTGGTGGGCATGGGCACCTGGCTCAGCTTCGACGTGTCGCCGGGCGACGCCGAGGCGCTGGCGCGGCGCGCGTTGGTGCTGGAGCGCTTCTTCGCCGGTGGCGGGCGCCTGATCGACTCCTCGCCGATGTATGGCCATGCCGAGGCGGTGCTGGGCACCTTGCTGCCGACGCTGCCGCAGTCGAGGGCGCTGTTCAGTGCCACCAAGGTGTGGACGCCGATCGGCAGCTACGGCCCCACGCAGATGCAGCGCTCGCTCGACCTGTGGAAGCTCGAGCGCTGCGACCTGATGCAGGTGCACAACCTGCTGAACTGGTCGGCCCACCTGCCCACGCTGCGCCGCTGGCGGGCCGAGGGCCGGGTGCGCCACCTCGGTCTGACCACCTCGCACGGCAACAAGCACGACATGCTGCGCGAGCTGCTCGACAGCGAGCGCGACCTCGACGTGCTGCAGATCACCTACAACCCGGCCGATCGCCGCGCCGAGCCGCTGATGCGCCAGGCCGCCGCGCGCGGCATGGCCGTGGTGCTGAACCGGCCGTTCGACGGTGGCAGCGTGCCGCGCCGGCTGCGCAACGAGCCGCTGCCGACGTTCGCCGCCGAACTGGGCTGCAGCGCCTGGGCGCCGCTGGTGCTGAAGTGGGAGCTGGCGCACCCGACGGTGAGCTGCGTGATCCCGGCCACCACCGATCCGGAGCACATGCTGCAGAACCTCGAGGCCCTGCGCGGGCCGCTGCCCGATGCGCGCCAGCACGCCTCGCTGACGACCGTGTTCGACCGCGTGTTCGGCTAGGCCTGTCGACGCTAGCCGGGCGTCGAGGCGTCGCTGCCCTGGTCACCGCCAGCCAGTGCCTGGCGGGCCAGCTCCTCCTCACTGAGTTCGGGCGCCGCCTCCAGCGCGGCCAGTTCCTCCAGCATCTCGGGCGTGGCCTCGGCATTGCCGAGCAGCACGTCCTCGAGCGTGGGGTGGGCCGCCGCGATCTCCTCGTGGTCCTCGGGCGAGGGGTGCACGACGGCCGGGTCGAGCGCCGGCAGGCGGGCCGCGGCGAGTTCGAGCTGCTGGTCGATCAGCTTGGAGAAGTTGCCGTCGTCGGGCAGGGTGGTGGTGCTCATAGCGGGCCTCCTTGCGGGCGGGTCGACGCATCGATCATGCACCTGCGGACGGCGTCGTTCTGTCAGGGTTGCCCTCGATGTCGTCGGCCCATGACTTCATGCCGGAGCCGCGCCGGGCGGGACGAGGTGAGGCTGCAGGACCTCGGCCACCCAGGCCATGAAGGCCTGCACTCGTTGCGGCAGGTGGCGGCGGTGCGCGTACAGCAGCGAGACCGGCAGCGGCGCGGCACGCCAGGCCGGCAGCACCTCGAGGAGCCGGCCGTCCGCGCACAGCCGTCGCACCGCGGCCTCCGGCACCTGGATCATGCCCAACCCGGCCAGACAGGCGGCCAGGTAGGCCTCCGAGTTGTTCACGCTCAGCGGCCCGGGCATCGGCAGAAAGCGGGCCTGCGGGCCCACGGCCTCGTCCACGTACTCGAAACCCGCCGAGCGCGCGCCCAGCGTCGGCACGTAGTGCACCAACCGGTGCATCGGCAGGTCGTCCAGCGTGGCCGGCACGCCGTGCATCGCGACATAGTCCGGGCTCACGCAGTTGACCATCCTGTAGTGGCCCAGCGGGCGCGCGACCAGACTCGAGTCGACTAGGCTGCCAGCGCGCAGCACGCAGTCGAAGCCTTCGCGCACCACGTCGACACGGCGGTCGGTGCTGCTCAGTTCGACCTCCAGTGCCGGATGCGCCGCCATGAACTCGGGCAGCCGCGGCACGACGATGTTGCGCGCTGCGCCCAGCGGCATGTCGATCCGCAGCCGTCCACGCAGCGCCGACGGCGCCGGTCGGAACATCGTCTGCAGTTCCTCCACGTCGGCGAGCATGTCCTTGCAGCGCTCGTAGAACGCCAACCCGTCCTGGGTCATCTGCACACGCCGCGTCGTGCGGTGCAGCAGGCGCGTGCCGAGCACCGCCTCGAGCCGCTGCACCGCCGCGGAGACGCTGGCCTTGGGCAGCCCCAGGCTCTGTGCGGCCTGGGTGAAGCTGGCCAGTTCGGCCACGCGGGCGTAGGTGCCCATTTCTTGGAGCAGGCTCATGAGGGGGTTCTCGACTGTTCGTATTTAAATGACAGTCTAGCCAATTAATGCATATTTATCTCTTTTATTTGACTCAATAAAGTGAAGGCATCGGATCAGGCGCCATTCGGCCCCGACCGCAACGTCTCTCTTTTCACCACAGGAGTCCTCGTGCACAGCACCCCCATCCCCACCGGCAAGATCGCCCTCGTGACCGGCGGCAGCCGCGGCCTCGGCCGCAATGCCGCGCTCCAGCTCGCCGCCCGCGGCGTCGACGTGATCCTCACCTACCGCAGCCGCCGCGACGAGGCCGACGCCGTGGTGGCCGAGATCGAGCGCCGGGGCGCCCGCGCGGTGGCGCTGCCGCTCGACGTGGCCGACAGCGCTTCCTTCGCCGGCTTCGCCGCCGCGGTGCGCGAGCAGCTCACCGGCCGCTGGCAAAGGGGGCACTTCGACCACCTGGTCAACAACGCCGGCATCGGCATCCACGCATCTTTCGCCGAGACCACCGAGGCGCAGTTCGACGAGCTGATGAACATCCAGCTCAAGGGCCCGTTCTTCCTGACGCAGGCGCTGCTGCCCTTGCTGGCCGATGGCGGGCGCATCGTCAACATCTCCACCGGCCTGACGCGTTTCGCACTGCCCGGCTACGCGGCCTATGCGGCGATGAAGGGCGCGATCGAGGTGCTGACGCGCTACCAGGCCAAGGAGCTGGGGGCACGCGGCATCGCCGTCAACGTGGTGGCGCCCGGCGCGATCGAAACCGACTTCGGCGGTGGCGCGGTGCGCGACCGCAAGGAGCTCAATGCCTACATCGCCTCGCAGACCGCGCTGGGCCGCGCGGGGCGGCCCGACGACATCGGCCGGGTGATCGCGGCGCTGCTGTCGGACGACAACGGCTGGATCAACGCGCAGCGCATCGAGGCCTCGGGCGGCATGTTCCTGTGAGGCGCGTGCCCGGACGCCCGGGCCGGCGGCGCATCGGGCCTGCGGAAGTGCCCGCAGGCGGTCCGCTTGGGTAAGCTCGGCGCGCCGGCATGCTTCCGGCCCCGCATGCGCCTGCCCCGGGCGCGACGAGCTCACGATGAACAGCGACAGTCCACGTCCCTCGGTGCCTGCCAGTGCCGCGCTCTACATCGCGGTGGTGCAGTGCCTGTTCGTCACCACCTGGACGGTCTACGCCGTCTACCTGCCGCAGCTGCTGGAGTCCGCCGGCCTGCCCAGGGCCTGGGCGCCGTGGATCCTGCTGCTCGACCAGCTGGTGTTCCTGGCGGCCGACATCGCCACCGGCGTCTTCGCCGACCGCGTGCAGCGCACGCTCGGGCGCATCGGCCCGTGGATCGTCGGCGCGACGGCGCTGTCCTGCCTCGCCTTCCTGCTGCTGCCACTGGCGGCTCGTTCGGGCAGTGCCGCGTCAGGCGGGATGCTCGCGCTGACGCTGGTCTGGACGCTCAGCTCGTCGGCGCTGCGCGCGCCGCCGTGGGTGCTGCTCGGCCGCTACGCCGCACGCCCGGCGCTGCCGTGGCTGAACGCGCTGACGCTGCTCGGCCTGGCGGCCGGCAGTGCGGTCGCGCCCTACCTGGGCGTGCTGCTGAAGGGGGTCTATCCGCGGCTGCCGTTCGCCCTGTCCAGTCTCACGCTGCTCGCCACGACCGTCGGCCTGGTGCAGGTCGAACGCGCGCTGGCGCGGCGGCGATCGGCGCCGCTGCCGGCAGAGATCACGCAAATCCCGCGCGTCGGTGGCGCCGGCCATGCGGCGTGGATGCTCGGCGTGCTGCTGCTGGCGGCGGCATACCAGGCCCAGGTGTTCGTCAATGCCGCGCCGCACTACCTGCGTTTCGCTGCGCCGTCGGCGCTGGAATGGCTGCTGCCGCTGTTCTGGGTGGGCTTCGGCGTGGCGATGCTGCCCGGCGCTGCGCTGTGCCGTGTGTTCGGAGCCCTGCCGACCATGGCCGCGTCTGCGCTGTGCGGTGCCGCGGCTGCGCTGGCCAGCGCGGCGGCGGTGTCGCTGCCCTGGTTGGTCGCGGCCCAGCTCGCGGCCGGTGCGGCCTGGGGCGGGATGCTGCTCGCCATGTTCGCGTCGGCCGCCGAGCGGGGCCGCAGCGGGCGCGAGGGGCTGGCGCTCGGCACGATGTTCGCGATGCTGGCGCTGGCCACGCTGCTGCGCATCGGCGCGGTGCTGGCCGGCGTGCAGGCCGATGCCACGCGGGCCGCGGCGCTGGCCTGGATGCCCGCCGCGCTGTGGGGCGCCGGGGGCGTGCTCGTTGCACTGCTCGCGCGCCGCAGCGCGCGGCCGGACTGAGTGGCCTATTTGCCCCAGGAGTCCTTCAGGCCGGTGATGCGGTTGAAGACCGGTTGGGCCGTCCGGTGGGCCTTCGCGTCGGCGACGAAGTAGCCGTGCCGCTCGAACTGCAGGCGTGACTCGGGCATCACCCGGCCGACCGAGGGCTCGACGCAGCCGGTCACGACCCGCTTGCTCTGCGGATTCAGCACCGTCAGGAAGTCGCGCCCGCCGGCGTCGGGTTGCGCCTCGGTGAACAGGCGGTCGTAGAGCCGCAGCTCGGCCGGCACCGCCTCGTGCACCCCCACCCAGGTGATCGTGCCCTTGACCTTCACCGCGTCAGCGCCGGGCGTGCCGCTCTTGGTGTCCGGGACCACCGTGGCCAGCACCGCGATGATGCGGCCGTCGGCGTCCTTCTCGCAACCGGAGCACTCCACCACCACGCCGTACTTCAGCCGCACCTTGTTGCCGGGGAAGAGGCGGAAGAAGCCCTTCGGTGGCTGCTCGGCGAAGTCGTCGCGCTCGATCCAGACCTCGGGGCCGAGCGTGAACTCGCGCGTGCCCAGTTCGGGCAGGTGAGGGTGGGCCGGCGCCTGGCAGGGCTCCAGGTGGTCGGCGCTGCCGAACACCTCGGCCCAGTTCGTGAGCTTGAGCTTCAACGGATCGAGGACAGCCATCGCGCGCGGCGCCTTGCCTTCCAGGTCGTCGCGCAGTGCGGCATCGAGCGTGGCGTAGTCGATCCAGCTGTAGTCCTTGCTGACGCCGATGCGCTCGCAGAACAGCTGAATGCTCTCGGGCGTGTAGCCGCGCCGGCGCAGGCCGACGAGGGTGGGCATGCGAGGGTCGTCCCAGCCGTCGACGTGGCCCTCGTCCACCAGCTGCTTGAGCTTGCGCTTGCTGGTGACCACGTAGGTCAGGTTGAGCCGCGCGAACTCGTGCTGGTGCGGGCGCGGCTGCGCCAGCAGGCCCAGCGTGCACAGCGTGTCGAGCAGCCAGTCATAGAACGGACGCTGGTCCTCGAACTCCAGCGTGCAGATGCTGTGGGTGATGCCCTCCAGCGCGTCCTCGATCGGATGCGCGTAGGTGTACATCGGGTAGATGCACCAGGTGTCGCCGGTGTTGTGGTGCGTCGCGCGCTTGATGCGGTAGATGGCCGGGTCGCGCAGGTTGATGTTGGGCGAGGCCATGTCGATCCGGGCACGCAGCACCGCGGCGCCGTCGGCGAGCTCGCCGTCGCGCATGGCCCGAAAGCGCGCCAGGTTCTCGGCCGGGGTGCGGTTGCGGAACGGGCTGTCGGTGCCGGGCGTGTTGAAGTCGCCGCGCGTGGCCCGCATCTGCTCCGCGCTCTGCTCGTCCACGTAGGCGAAGCCCGCGGTGACCAGGGCCTCGGCGGCGCGGTACATGAAGTCGAAATAGTCGCTGGCGTAGTACAGGTGGTTCACCGGCGTCTCGAGGTGGGCGGGATCGTGTCCCTGCCAGTCGAAGCCGAGCCACTTGACGGCGTCGACGATGGCGTCGACGTACTCCTGCTCTTCCTTCTCGGGATTGGTGTCGTCGAAACGCAGGTGGCATACACCGCCGTAGTCGCGGGCCAGTCCGAAATTCAGGCAGATGCTTTTCGCGTGGCCCACGTGCAGATAGCCATTGGGCTCGGGCGGGAATCGGGTACGGATCTTCGCGGCGTCGAGCGGCGCGCCGGCGTGGTGGGCCGCATCGCCGGGCGATCCGGCGTGGCGGCGACCGGCGTAGGTGCCGGCTTCCAGGTCGCGCTCGATGATGCCGCGCAGGAAATTGCCGGGGCGGTGCGTCTCGGCGGAGGCGTCGCCCGGGCCGGGCTTCTTGGGAGCGTGGTTCATGGCGGGCGGGAAAGGGAAGCGGTCATTCTAAGGAGCGCCCTCGTGCCGGCGCCGGAGCGCCGCATTCACAAAACTTCACCCGCTTTCTTGCATCTGGATACGGATCGCTGTGAACCTGACCAGGGGCTGACCCGTTCATAGCAGCAAGGACATGAAAACCTTCCCCTTGGAAGCGTCCTGACAAGGAGACCGTATGAAGCAAGCGATCCGCAAGAGCCTGGCCGTCGCCGCACTCGGCCTCGCCGGGCTGGCCGCCACCGGTGCGGCGCATGCCGGCGGCGTGAACTGGCACATCGGCATCAACCTGCCGGGCATCTTCTATCCGGCGCCGCCGGTGGTCTATGCGCCGCCGCCGGTCGTCTACGCGCCGCCTCCGGTGGTCTACGCCCCGCCGCCGCCGGTCTACTACCGCCCGGCGCCCATCGTCTACCAGCCCGCACCGGTCTATGTGCAGCCGGCACCGCGCGGCTACTGGCGTGAGGGCCGCTGGCATGACCACGGTCGTCGAGACGGCTACCGCGACGGCTACCGCGATCGCAACGGCGACGGACGGCCCGATCGCTACCGCTACTGAGCGACCGACCGGCCCGGCCGGTCGGTCGGTCGAGCGGCCTCCCTTAGAATTCAGGCCCATCGAGATCGTGCCATCAGGGAGTCGCGTGCCGTCCGTCCAAGTCACCCCGTCCGCTGCCGGCGCAACGCTGGAACAGTCCGCATCGGAACATGAACTGGCGGTGCTGCTGGTCGAAGCGCTGAACCTGGAAGTCGCACCGGCCGACATCGATCCGAACGCGCCGCTGTACGGCGAAGGCCTCGGCCTCGATTCGATCGACATCCTCGAAGTCGCGCTCGAGGTCTCGCGGCGTTACGGCTTCCAGTTGCGATCCGACGACGAGAACAACCAACTGATCTTCCAGTCCCTGCGCAGTCTTGCGACGCATGTCGCCAAGCACCGCAGCACCTGAGAGCCAGAGCGTCCCCATGCCGAACGGGCGCCTCAGTCTCGGGCTGCTGGCGGCAGCGGCCTACGCAGTCCTGTCCCACTGGCTGATGGTGCACGCGGCCAATCGGCCGTGGGCGATCGCGGCGCTGTTCGGTCCGCTGCTGCTGGCGGCGCTGGGCTTCGCGCTGCGGCAGCGCAACGGGCCGCTGCTCGCCGGGCTGGCGTTCGCGCTGCTCGGGCTCTACGGCATCGTCGAGCGTGGCGGTGTCGGCGACGTGAACCGGTTGTACGTGCTGCAGCACGCCGGCATCCATTTCGCGTTGTTCGTCAGCTTCGCGGCCTCGCTGCGGCCGGGGCGGCTGTCGCTGATCGGCGGCGTGGCGCAGCGCGTGCATGGCGGATCGCCGCTGTCGCCCGAGATGGTGCGCTACACCGGCAAGGTCACGCGCCTGTGGGCCGGCTACTTCCTCGCGATGACCCTGGCCTCGCTGTGTGTCTATGCGCTGGCGCCGTGGAGCGTCTGGTCGCTGCTGGCCAACCTGGTCACGCCGGTGCTGATCGCCGCATTGTTCGTCGGTGAACACCTGCTGCGCTACCGCCTGCACCCCGAGTTCGAACGCGCCACGCTGGCCGCGGCCGTGCGCGCTTACAGTCACAAGCCGGTGAACGGCGACGCCGCGGGGCGATGAGCGAGGTGGTCGCCTTGAGCACTGCCGGGCCCGCGTTGCTGCCGCTGATCGAACGCGCCGACCTCGACGCGCCACTGGCCTAGCGCGCGGGTGTCGCCGTCAGCGCGCGCCGGTTCCTGGCCGACGTGGCGGCGCAGTCCGCATGCTTGCCGGCCGCCGGCCCGCTGGTCAACCTGTGCGGCGACCGCTATCGCTTCGCGGTCGGCCTGGGCGCAGCGCTGCTGCGCGGACGCACCAGCCTGCTGCCGCCGAACGCGCTGCCCGACACGCTGGCGCGCCTGCGCCGGTCCTGGCCAGCGCTCGAAGCCTTGACCGACGATGAAGCGCTGGAAGTCGACGGCGTGCCGCTGCTGCAGGCGTTGACCGACGCGGCGATGCCGGGGTCGGCGACGGTGCCGTGTATCGCGGCCGACCTGGACGCCGCCTGCCTGCTGACCTCGGGGTCCACCGGCGAGCCGCAGCCGCATGCCAAATCCTGGGGCGCACTGGCCGCCAACATCCGTGCCGCGTCGCAGCGCCTCGCCGAGGTGCTGGAGCGTCCGTCGCTGGCCGGCCTGAACCTCGTGGCCACGGTGCCGGCGCAGCACAGCTACGGCTTCGAGTCGAGCGTGCTGCTGGCACTGCTGGGCGGCGCGGCCTTCGACAGCGGGCGGCCTTTCTACCCGGCCGACATCGTGCAGGCGCTGGCGCGCCTGCCGCGCCCGCGCGCGCTGGTCACGACGCCGTTTCACTTGAAGACCCTGCTGCTGTCCGGCGTGGCGCTGCCGCCGACCGACCTGCTGCTGTGCGCGACCGCACCGCTGTCGCCGCAACTCGCGCTGCAGGCCGAGCGCGCCTTCGGCGGCCCGCTGGTCGAGATCTACGGTTGCACCGAGGCCGGGCAGGTGGCGACGCGCCGCACGGTGCATGGCGAGTCGTGGCAGACCTTCGGCGCGCTGCGCGTGCACAGCGAAGGCGAGGGCGAGTCCGAGCGCTTCATCGTCGACGGTGGCCACGTGCTGCAGCCGACGCCGCTCGCCGACGTGCTGCAGCTCGACGGCGCGCAGCGCTTCCGGCTGCTCGGGCGCGCCAACGACCTGATCCACGTGGCTGGCAAGCGCAGTTCGCTGGCGCACCTGAACTACCACCTCAACAGCATCGAGGGCGTGGTCGACGGCGCCTTCTGGCTGCCCGAGGACGTGGCCGACGGCGTGGTCCGGCCGGTGGCCTTCGTCGTGGCGCCGGGGCTGAGCGGCGCGCGGATCATCGCGGCCCTGCGTGCACGGCTCGAGGCGGTGTTCGTGCCGCGCCGCGTGCTGCACGTCGATGCGCTGCCGCGCGAGGCGACCGGCAAGCTCACCAGCGGTGTGCTGGCGCAGTTCGCGCGGGCACGGCTCGACCGGCAGGCCGCGCCGTGAACGATCCGGCCGTGCGCCTCACGCGCCGCGTGGCGCCCGACCATCCGGCGTTCGCCGGGCATTTCCCGGGGCAGCCGCTGTGGCCCGGCGTGCTGCTGCTGGCCGAGGTGATGGAGGCGTTGCAGGTCGCGCCGGCACTGGCGGCGCGCCTGGGCGAGCGGCCGACGCTGGCGCAGGCGAAGTTCCTCGCGCCGGTTGGCCCGGGCGACACGCTGGTCGTGTTGCTGTACGACGAACCGCGCGGCCTGCGCTTCGAGCTGCGGCGCGGCGAGGTGCTGGCGGCCAGCGGCCTGCTGCTGCCGGAGACCGCGGCATGAGCGCGGGCTCGCACACCAGCCGCCACGGCGATGCCGTTCCGGCCGACTGGACCCGCGAACCCGAACGCAGCAACGCGACTGCGCTGCGCGTGATGAGCTGGATCGCGCTGCACTGCGGGCGACGCGTCGCGCGCTGGGTGCTGCACCCCATCACGCTGTACTTCCTGCTGTTCGCGGCTGGCCCGCGGCGCCACTCGCGCCGCTACCTGGGCCGTGCACTGGGGCGTCCGGCCCGACTGGCCGATGCCTATCGGCAGGTGCACGCCTTCGCGTCGACGATCCTCGATCGCGTCTACTTCCTCAGCGGGCGCATGGACCTGTTCGACGTGCAGGTGCACGGCGAATCGCTGATCGACGCCACGCTGGCCGACGGCCGAGGGGCTTTCCTGGTGGGCGCGCACCTGGGCAGCTTCGAGGCGCTGCACGTGGTGGGTCGTACGCGGCCGGCGCTGCGCATCGCGATGGTCATGTACCCCGACAATGCCCGCCTCATCAACAGCGCGCTGGCGGCGGTGGCGCCCGACTTCCGGGCCGACATCATCGCACTCGGCCGCATGGACTCGATGCTGGCGATCCGCGACTGGCTCGACGCCGGGGGGTTGGCCGGCATGCTGGCCGATCGCTCGCTGCCCGAGGGCAGCTCGACCCGCTCGAGCAGCGTCAGCCTGTCGTTTCTCGGGCAGCCTGCGGAGTTCAACGACGGTCCGTTCCGGCTCGCCGCGCTGCTGCGACGGCGCGTCGTCTTCATGACCGGGCTCTATCTGGGCGGCAACCGCTACGAGGTCCGCTTCGCGCCGCTGGCCGATTTCAGCGAGCGCGCCGGCGACCCGGCCGAGCGCGAGCGGCAGATCCGCGCGGCGCTGCAGGCCTATGCCGATCGGCTCGAGGCACTGTGCCGTGAGCACCCCTACAACTGGTTCAATTTCCATGACTTCTGGCGCGACGATGCACCCCGTCGTTGAACGACGCTGCTGCCTGCATCGCCTCGTGCAGGTGGGGGCCTGGCTGGCGCTGGGCGCTCCCGGCGTGGCGTCGGCCGCGGAGCCGGTCTTCGAGTTGCCGGAGCTGATGGCGCTGCTGGCCCGCCAACGCAGTGGCGAGGCCCGCTTCACCGAGCTGCGCCATGTGCAGGGCCTGGACCAGCCGCTGGAAGCCAGCGGCACGCTCAGCTTCGCGGCACCCGACCGCTTCTCGCGGCAGACACTGAAGCCGCGCCCCGAATCGATGGTGGTGGAGGGCAACACGCTCACCGTCCAGCGCAGTGGCCGCAGCCGCAGCTTCGCGCTCGACGCGACGCCCGAACTGGTGGCACTGGTCGAGGCGGTGCGTGGCACGCTGACCGGCAACGCGCAGACGCTGACGCGCTATTTCCGCACCACGCTCGCTGGCAGTGCGGAGAAGTGGACGCTCGACCTCGTGCCGGCCGACAGCCGGCTGGCGGGCCAGGTGCGCAGCGTGCGCATCGCCGGCCAGCAGGGCGCGCTGTACAGCATCGAGATGCTGCTGGTGGGCGGGGACCGCTCGGTGATGAGCATCGAACCGCTGCCCGCCGGCGCGTCGGCCTCGGCGCCGGTGCGGCCCTGATGCGTCCCGCCACGCCATGGCCGCATCGGCGCGCCTGGATCGTGCTGACGCTGTGGCTCGCCGGCATGCTGGCGGGGGGCGCGCTGATTGCCCGCACCGGCTTCAGCACCGACCTGTCGGCCTTCCTTCCGGCGCGCCCCGATGCGAGGCAGCGCGTGCTGATCGAGCAATTGCAGAACGGCGTGGCGGCCCGCACGCTGCTGGTCGGCATCGACGGCGGCGATGCCGCGCAGCGGGCCCAGGCCTCGCGCACGCTGGCCGCGGCCCTGCGTGACAGCGGCCGCTTCGACCAGGTACAGAACGGCGATCGCAGCCCGGGCTCCGGCGAATGGGCCGCCGCCGGCACCTGGCTGGTCGAACACCGCTACCAGCTCAGTCCGGCCGTGACGCCGGAGCGGTTCAGCGTCGCGGGGCTGCGCGACGCGATCGACGAGACGCTGTCGCTTCTGGGCACGCCGGCCGGCAACGCGGTCAAGCCGCTGCTCGAGCGCGACCCGACCGGCGAGATGCAGCGCATCGCCGAATCGCTGATCCCGGCCAGCGCGCCGCGCAGCGAGGAGGGCGTGTGGGTCGCCCGCACCGCGCCGCGCGCCTTGCTGCTGCTCACCACGCACGCCGCCGGTGCCGATCTCGACGGCCAGGCCGACACGGTGGCGCAGGTGGAGCGGGCCTTCGCGCCGCTGGCCGCGCAGGGGCTGACGCTGCAGCTCAGCGGCGCGCCGGTGTTCGCGGTGCACAGCCGTGCGCAGATCGAGCACGAGGCCATCCAACTGGCCCTCGTCGGCAGCCTGGTGATGGGCGGCCTGCTGCTGCTGGCGTTCGCCTCGCTGCCGGCGCTGGCGGTGGCCTTGCTGCCGGTGGCGACCGGCATCGTCGCCGGCATCGCGGCGGTGAGCGTGGGCTTCGGCACGGTGCACGGCTTCACGCTGGCCTTCGGCAGCACGCTGATCGGCGAGGCGGTCGACTACGCGATCTACTACCTGATCCAGGCGCGCGGGGCCGCGGCACCCGGCGGCGGCTGGCAGCGCTGGTTGAAGGACAACTGGCCCACGGTGCGGCTGGGCCTGCTCACGTCGGTGTGCGGCTTCGCGGCACTGGCGTTCTCGGGCTTTCCGGGCCTGGCGCAGTTGGGGGTGTTCTCGATGGCCGGGCTCACCGGTGCCGCACTGGCGACCCGCTTCGTGCTGCCGGTGCTGGTGCCCGACGGCGCGGCCGGGCGGGGGCTGCGCCAGTCGATGGGTCGCTGGGCCGGCGCCGTGCTGCGGCGGTTGCCGCGGCTGCGCGCGGCCTTCTTCCTGCTCGGCGCCGTGGCGCTGCTGTTGCTGGCGACGCGCAGCGAGCCGCTGTGGCGTGGCAGCCTCTCCTCGCTCAGCCCGGTGCCGCCGGCAGCGCTGGCGCTGGCAGAGCAACTGCGGGCCGATCTCGGTGCCGACACGGCGCGCACGCTGGTGGTCGCCACCGGCGCTGATCCGCAGGCCGCCTTGCGGGCCGCCGAGGCGGCCGGCCAGCGGCTCGATGCGCTGGTGGCGCAGGGCCTGCTGGCCGGCTACGAATCGCCGGCCCGGCTGCTGCCGAGCGTGGCGACCCAGCGCGCACGCCAGGCCGCCTTGCCCGAGGCGGCCGAGTTGCGCGAACGGCTGCTGCAGGCCACCGCCGGCGGGCCGCTGAAACCGGCGCGGCTGGAGCCCTTCATCGCCGAGGTACAGCAGGCCCGCAGCATGGCGCCCGTCGAGCGCGCGGCGCTGGACGGCAACCCTCTGGCGTCGGCGGTCGACGCGCTGATGCTGCCGCGCCGCGACGGCGGCTGGTCGGCCCTGATCGCGCTGCAGCCGGGCCCGACCGAACTGGGCGCCGAGCGCCTGCGTGCCACCTTGCAGGGGCTGGGCGGCCTCGAGGTGATCGACATCGGGCTCGAGCTGAACAGCCTCTACGGCAGCTACCTGCACGAGGCCTTCCTGCAGGCGCTGCTGGGTGCGCTCGCGGTGCTGCTGCTGCTGGCCTTCTCGCTGCGCTCGCTGCCGCGGCTGTTCGCGGTGTGCCTGCCGCTCGCGCTGGCGGTGCTGCTCACGCTGGCCGGCCTGGCGCTGCTCGACGTGGCGCTGGGCATCCTGCACCTGGTCGGCCTGCTGCTGGTCGTGGCGGTGGGCTCGAACTACGCGTTGTTCTTCGACCAGATCCAGAACACCCCGGCGCACGATGCCGCGGGCGTGCCGGCGCTGGTCAGCGATGACACGCTGGCCTCGCTGCTGCTGGCCAACCTGACCACGGTGGCGTCGTTCGGACTGATCGCGCTGTCGGACATTCCGGCGCTGTCGGCGATCGGCCGGGTGGTGGCCCCGGGGGCCCTGCTGGCCCTGTTGCTGGCGGCCGCCTGCTCACGGCCGCTGCGCCTGGAGCGTGCTGCCTGAGCGCGGGTCCGGCGCGGCATTCCGGTCAGCCTGCTGTGGGAAAATTGCAGCTTGCAGTAACCCGCCAGCGCCCCGCCACCGCGGCGGCTTTCCCCATGTCCCACGCCTCCTCCTCGAGCGCTGCCTGGCCGATGCCGCCGCTGCTGCGCGCCAGCCTCGGCCTGCATGCGGTGGCGGCCGGCGCGGCGATCGCCGTGCCGGGGGCGGCTCCGTGGGCCTTCGGCAGCGTGCTGGCCAACCACGCGGCACTCACCGCGGCCGGCTTGTGGCCGCGCAGTCGGCTGCTCGGCCCCAACGTCACGCGGCTGCCCGATGCCGGCGCCGCGCGCGGCGAGATCGCGCTGACCATCGACGACGGCCCGGACCCTGCGGTCACGCCCGCGGTGCTCGACCTGCTGGACCGGCACGGCGCCAAGGCGAGCTTCTTCTGCATCGCAGCGCGTGCCGCGACCCAGCCGGCGCTGACGCGCGAGATCCTCGCGCGTGGCCACTGCGTGCAGAACCACAGCCATGTGCACCGCCACAACTTCGCGATGCTCGGGCCGCGTGGCTACGCCGCCGAACTGGAGCGGGCACAACAGGTGCTGGGCGACATCACCGGGCGCCGCCCGCACTGCTTCCGGGCGCCGGCGGGCCTGCGCAACCCCTTCCTCGACCCGGTGCTGCACCGGCTCGGCCTGCATTTGGTGAGCTGGACCCGGCGCGGCTTCGACACCCGCGAGCGCACGCCGCAGCGTGTGCTCGAGCGGCTGACGCGCGACCTCGCTGCCGGCGACATCCTGCTGCTGCACGACGGCCATGCGGCGACGACGGCAGCCGGCCGACCGGTGCTGCTGGAGGTGCTGCCGCCACTGCTGGATCGCTGCCGTGCCGCCGGGCTGCGTTGCGTGACGCTGACGGCCGCACTGCCGCCACGCCGGACGGCGAGCGACGCATGAAACCGCTGGCGGTGACCGACTACACGCTCGCCAGTGCGTTGGGCGTCGGCCGCGCGGCCACGTTGGCCGCACTGCGTGGCGGCCGCAGTGGTCTGGCACGCAAGACCTTCGAGACCGCGGCCCTCGACACCTGGATCGGCGAAGTGGAGGGCGTCGACGCGCAAGCGCTGCCGCCGGCGCTGGCCGACTTCGACTGCCGCAACAACCGGCTGGCCTGGCTCGGCCTGCAGGCCGACGGTTTCGCCGCCAGCGTGGCGCGGGCGCAGGCGCGCTTCGGGCCGCGCCGCATCGGCGTGTTCCTCGGCACCAGCACCTCGGGCATCCTGCAGACCGAGCTGGCCTACCGCCGCCGCGATCCAGCGACCGGCGCGCTGCCGGCCGACTTCCGCTACGCGCAGACGCACAACACCTACTCGGTGGTCGACTTCACACGCCGCGTGCTCGCGCTGGAGGGGCCGTCCTGCGCCGTGTCGACGGCCTGCTCCTCGAGCGCCAAGGTGTTCGGCCACGCGGCCCGCCTGATCGAGCTGGGCGTGATCGACGCCGCCGTGGTGGGGGGCGTCGACAGCCTCTGCCTCACCACGCTGTACGGCTTCAATTCGCTGGAACTGCTGTCGAACGACATCTGCCGGCCCTGGGATGCGCAGCGCCACGGCCTGTCGCTCGGCGAGGCCGCGGCCTTCGCGCTGCTGGAGCGCGACGCCGGCGCGCCCCGGGCCTGGCTGCGCGGCGTCGGCGAGAGCAGCGACGGTTTCCACATGAGCAGCCCACACCCGCAGGGCGCGGGTGCGGTCGATGCCATGCAGGCGGCGCTCGCCCAGGCCGGCGTGGTGCCGGGCGAGATCGACTACCTCAACCTGCACGGCACCGCGACGCCCAACAACGACAGTGCCGAGGACCTCGCCGTGAACGCGGTGTTCGGCGACCGGCTGCCCTGCAGCTCGACCAAGGGCGCCACCGGGCACACGCTGGGCGCGGCCGGCGGCGTGGAGGCAGCGATCGCGATGCTGGCGCTGCAGCACGGCCTGATGCCGGGCGGCCTGAACCGGCGCGTGCCCGATGCGGCGCTGCGCAGTCGCTATCTCGATGCCAATGTCGAGGCCCGCCTCGGCCTGGTGGCGAGCAACTCCTTCGGCTTCGGCGGGTCCAACGCCTGCCTCGTCTTCGGGGCCGCCGCATGAGCGCCGCGCTGAGCGTGCGCGTGCGCGGTGTCGGCATGCTGGGGCCGGGCCTGGCCGACTGGACCGGAGGGCAGCAGATGCTGCGCGAGCCGTCCGCCTGGGTCTTCCGGCCGACGGTGCTGACGGCACCGGGCCGCCTGCCGCCGGCTGAGCGACGGCGTGCCGGCGACGTCGTGAAGCTGTCGATGGCCGTGGCCGACCAGGCCTGCACCGAGGCCGGTGCCGACACCCAGCATCTGGCGACGGTGTTCACCGCGTCGAGCGGCGACGCTGCCAACTGCAACGCGCTGTGCGAGGCACTGGCGACGCCGCAGCGCGCCATCTCGCCCACGCGCTTTACCAACTCGGTGCACAACGCGGTGGCGGGCTACTGGCACATCGCCACCACCAGCCGCGCGCCGTCGACCAGTCTGTGTGCCCACGATGGCAGCTTCGGCGCCGGCTTGCTGGAGGCGATGGTGCAGTGCGTGAGCGCACGCCGCCCGGTGCTGCTGGTGGCGGGCGATGCGCCTTACCCGGAGCCGCTGCACAGCGTGCGGCCGCTGTCGGCCGCCTTCGGCGTGGCCTTGCTGCTCGATGTCGGTCCGGACGACGCACCGCTGCCGATGCTGACGCTGCGCAGCGACGAGACCGAGGCCCCTGCGAGCGACTGCGGCGATGTCGCACTCGATGCGCTGCGCCTCGGCGTGCCGGCCGCTCGCAGCCTGCCGCTGCTGCGCGCACTGGCCGTCGGTGCGCCGGCTTCGCTGCGCATCGAGGGACTGGAGGGCTTCACGGTCGAGGTCCGGCCCCATGCGTGAGTCTTTCCCGGCCGCTGCCCCGGCCACGCTGGACCGCGCCGGCATCGCGCTGCGCATCCCGCACCAGGGTCGCATGTGCCTGCTCGACCGGCTGCTGTCCTGGTCGCCGGAGCAGATCCACTGCGCCGCCGAGAACCACAGCGAACCCGACCACCCGCTGCGCAGCGCCAGCGGCCTGCTGTCGCCGTGCGCGATCGAGTACGCGGCGCAGGCCATGGCACTGCACGGCGCGCTGCTCGCGCCGCCCGAGGCCGGCCCGCGGCCCGGTTACCTGGCAAGCGTGCGCAACGTGCGGCTGGCAGTGGCGCGGCTGGATGGCGTGGCCGGGCCGCTGCAGGTGCGCGCCGAGCGTCTGGCCGGCGAGGACCGGCAGGTGATGTACCGCTTCGAGCTCAGCGACGAGCACGGTCGCCTGTTGGTCGACGGGCGCGCGACCGTGGTGCTCGACACGCCGCTTGCGAGGACGCCCGCCACGCAGGACCTGCCGTCACCGAGGAGCGAGCCATGAGCCTGGACCACAAGCGCGCCCTCGTCACCGGCGCCAGCGGCGCGCTCGGTGCCGCGATCGCCCGGCGGCTGGCGCGCGACGGCGCATCGCTGCTGCTGCACGCCAACGCGCGCCCGCAGGCAGTGGAGCAACTGGCGGAGGCGATCCGTGCCGACGGCGGCCAGGCGGCCTGCTGCGTGTTCGACCTGACCGACGCCGACGCCTCGCGCGTGGCCTGCGAGCGCCTGCTCGCGGACGGGCCGGTGCAGGTGATCGTCAACAACGCCGGCGTGCACGACGACGCGGTGTTCCCCGGCATGCGCGCCGAACAGTGGCACCGCGTGATCGACGTGTCGCTGCACGGCTTCTTCCACGTGACCCAGCCGCTGCTGCTGCCGATGCTGCGCACCCGCTGGGGCCGGGTGATCAACATCTCCTCGGTCGCGGCGCTCGCCGGCAACCGCGGCCAGGTGAACTACGCGGCGGCCAAGGGCGCGCTCAACAGCGCGACCAAGGCCCTGTCGCTGGAGGTCGCGAGCCGCGGCATCACGGTCAACGCCATCGCGCCGGGCATCATCGCGTCGCCGATGGCCGATGCCGCCTTCGATGCCGCGGCCATCGCGCAGCTGGTGCCGTGCAAGCGTGCCGGTACGCCCGAGGAAGTGGCCGACCTGGCCGGCTTCCTCGCCAGTCCCGCGGCGGGCTACATCACCGGCCAGGTGATCTCGATCAATGGCGGCATGCTGTGAGCTACCGTTTCAGCCGACCGATCTCAAGCCTGGAACGGCGGCTGCCGCCGCAGGCGGCGCCACAGCAGTACCGGCAGGCGCAACAGGAACTCCAGCATCAGCCGCGTGTGCATCCAGGTCAGCAGCAGGTTGTCGCGGCCGTAGCGGAAGTGCGAGACGCCGCCGTCCTCCGGCCGCAGGTACTTCACCGGCGCGTCGCGGTTGATCGGCTTGATGCCGCGCCAGGCGAGCCGCACCACCGCCTCGGTGTCGAAATCGAAACGGCGCATCCAGGGCTGGCGCGCCATCACGGCGACCAGCGCGGCGACCGGGTAGACGCGAAAGCCGTACAGCGAGTCGGCCACGCCGGCGCCCAGGGTCTCGAGGTTGGTCCAGGCGTTGGAGACGCGCCGGCCGCGCACCCGCAGCAGCGGCGCGCTGGCGTCGAACACCGGGCGGCCGAGGATCATCGCGTCGGGCCGGGCGAGCGAGGCGCGCATGAAGTCCGGAATCAGGCCCGCCGGGTGCTGGCCGTCGGCGTCCATCGTCAGGGCATGGGTGTAGCCGGCGGCCTGCGCGGCTCGCAGGCCGTGCAGCACCGCCGCGCCCTTGCCCTGGTTGATGGACAGCAGCAGCACGCGCAGTCCCTCGTCGCCGACGGCCAGACGCTGAACCTCCGCGCCGCTGCCGTCGGTGCTGCCGTCGATCACCACCCACACCGGGTTCCACTGCGCACGCGCCTCGCGCACCGTGTCGCAGAGCTTGCGCCCGGTGTCGAAGCTCGGGATCAGCACCAGGTGCGTGGTCGACGGCGTCATGCGGTGGGCCCGGACGGCTTCACGCCGGCAGCGAAATAGGCTTCGAGCTGTGCGAGCAGCGCATCGGTGTCCTCCTGCGGCGCGAAGCGCTCGCCCAGCCGGACCGAGAAGCGGATCGGCAGCGGCGGCAGCTTCCAGATCGGCCAGCCCTTGCCGAGGTAGGGCGACTCGGTGTCGATGAAGACCGTCTGGATCGGTGCCCCGGCGAGCTTGGCGATCAGCGTCACGCCGGGCCGGAACGGATTGACCGGATGCCGCGTCGTGCGCGTGCCTTCGGGAAACAGCACCAGTTGGCCACCGTGCTGCAGGTCCTGTACCGCGAGGCGGATCATGCCGCGCGGCGAGTCGTTGCGGATGTAGCGCGCCAGCCGCGCGCCGGCACCGAGGAAGGGGTTGCGCATCAGCCCGGCCTTCATGATGCAGGCGCTCCTGGGCAGGCGGGCCACCAGCATCAGCGCATCGAGCAGGCTGGGGTGGTTGGCGACGACGATCAGCCGCGGCTCGTCCTTGAACGCATCGAGTGCGTTCGCATCGAGCTTGATCATGCCGCTGGCCGAAGCCAGTAACCAGTAGAGCCGGTAGCCGTAGGCGATGCCGGCGCGACCGACGACCAGGCCGCGATCGCGTGGCAGCAGCGGGTAGAGCAGCAGCGCGGTCAGGTTCCAGATCGTCGACATCACGCCGAGCAGCAGCAACAGCGCGAGCAGGGCCAGGCTCAGGGGAAGGGCGAACAGGCGCTTCATCGATCGGAGGATACGGTCTCGGACGAGGTCGCGAAGACCCAGCTGAACGCGATGCCGAACGAGAGGTTGTCTCGCCGGCGCACCAGCGGGCTGTCGGCGAAGCGCGCGCCGTGCAGCGTGTCGTGGCGGACGAACAGGCCGGCCCAGGTGCGCTCGAAGCGACGCGACAGCGTCGCGGTGGCCTGGGCGCCCGCATAACCGCCGGGGCTGCGGTAGGCCGGTCGATCGGCGGTGGCGTCGGCCGTCGGCACGTCGTAGAAATAGGCGTTGAAGCGGCGGCTGCCGAACACCGGACCGCTCATCAGTCCGAGGTTCCAGCCGGTGCTGCCGACGTTCTCGACATCGAGGCTGAGGTTCGGCGTGGCGGTCCAGCCGATGCCTCGCGCGTGCGACTCCAGCGTCAGCGCCGCGCGCAGGGGCGCTCGCAACTGCAGGGTCCAACCGGTGCCGCGGGCGGCCGTCCAGTTGAGGTTGGGCCCGAGCTCGAGTGTCGGCGCGAGGTCGCCCATGCCCCGGCGCGCGTCGTTGTCCTCGCTGCGCGTCGGCGCGGTGGCGGCGAGGCTCAGGTCGAAGTCGAGCCGGTCCGACTCGAACAGCACGGCGCGCGCGCCGTCGCGGTCGGCCTTGAAGATCCTGCCGCGGTACACGGCGTAGGGCACCGGCAGCAGCCAGTCGTGCGACTGGTCCGCGCCGCGGTAGTGCGGCAGGCGCAGGGCCGCCGCACCGAGCCCCAGTTCCCACAGCGGTCTTTCCTCCTGGGCCGCGACCGGCAGCGAGGCGGTGCAGGCCAGCAGCGAGGCGATGCAGGCGTTCCCGGCCCGCCGCCTCACGCGCGCACCTCGCCGGGCGCGAAGGCGTGGGCTTCGATCTCGACCAGCAGCTCGCGGCGGCAGACGTCGCCCTGCAGCAGCACGGCGTCCCGCAGTGCCACGGCGTCGGCGCCGAGCGCGTCGCCGAGCAGCGACAGCACCTGCGCGGCGTCGCTCGCGTGGCGCACGTACACCGTCAGCGAGAGCTGATCGAGCTCGAAGCGCGCGCTGCTGCGCTGGCGCGCGGCGCTGAGCACCGCCTCCAGGTTGGTGAGGGTCTCACGCGTCTGCGCGGCCACGTCGCCCGCGTGCAGGCTGGCGTGGCCGACGATGCTGGCCGTGCCGGAGATCAGCAGCGCCACCTGGCCCGCGCCGGCGTCGAACACCGCCGCACGCGAGAAGCTCGGGCTCCGCGGGCCGTACTCGCTCGGGTAGTGGTAGGCCGACACCTGGCGCGGGTTCTCGACCTGCAGCGGCTGCGTGCGGCCGGCCAGGAAGTGCACGCAGAACGGACCACCTTGCGTGCCCAGCGCGCAGGCCGCCGGCGCGCCCTCGAAGGCCGGGCGCTGCGCGTCGAAGAAGGCCTGCTGGCGCCCCAGGTTGAACTGGCGGTAGCGCTCCAGGCCGCCGCCGTCGCCGTTGATGTCGGGCAGGTAGTTCCACAGCCGCAGCAGGTGCTCGCAGCTAGTGTGGGCCAGCGTGGCAAACACGTCCTGGTAGGCGCGCTGTGCGAGGGCCTGCATGCCGCCGTCGGCTTCGAGCGTTTCGTCGAGCTGCAGCGAGCCGAACAGCCAGTGGCCGTCGTGTCGCCAGTGGACGCCGCCGCAGCGGCCGGCGTCGACCAGCGGTGCCGGGCTGCACCAGGCGTCGACGCGTGGGCCGGCGGCGCCCAGCGTGCGGGCAGCCACCGCGGCCAGGCCGGGTGCGGCGGCCATGCCGTAGCCGAGGGCGCCCAGCGGCGGCGTCGCGCCGGCGGCGAGCGCCGACCACTGCGACGGCGTGAGGCGTTGGACGCTCAGGTGGGGCGAGGGAAGGGCAGCCGGCACCGTCACTGCGCCTCGAGAATGTTCTCGCCGCGCAGCGGGCCCATGTCCTGGATGTTGCGGCGATGCCGCCGCCAGCCGCCGATGGTGCGGCGCAGGCTGCGCAGCGAGATGAGGTAGTAGATGCCTTTCATGGCCCACAGCGACGGCCAGATCGGCGTCTTGCCGTAGATGTCGCCGGCCAGCAGCGACAGCAGCGCTTCTTTCACGCGCAGCGGGTTCGCCGGGTACATGAACATCTCGCGGATGGTCGGGTTGGTGACGCGGAAGATGAACCACGAGTACTCGCGCGGCCCCTTGCGCATCGTCGCCTCGAAGCGGCGGCGGGCTGCCACGGCCTCGGCGGGGCGATCCAGGCAGGTCGCCACCACGTCGGCGCCGTCGAAGGCGCTGTGCATGGCAAGGTAGACGCCGGACGAGAACATCGGGTCGATGAAGGTGAAGGCATCGCCGAGCAGCAGGTAGCGCTCGCCGCTGCAGTGGGTGGCGCAGTACGAGAAGTTGCCGGTCGCGTGTACGTCGCCGCCCACCAGCGTGGCGTCCTTCAGTCGGTCGGCCAGTTCGGGGCACAACGCGATGGTGTCGTCGAAGAAGTCCTTCAACGGCTTGTCGCGCTGCTTCAGGTAGTAGGGCCAGCACACCGCGCCGACGCTGGTGGTCCCGTCGGCCAGCGGGATGAACCAGAACCAGCCGTGGGCGAACCACATGATGCTGATGTTGCCTTCCTTCACGCCCGGCAGCCGGCGCGCGCCGGTGTAGTGGCCGAACAGCGCCGAGCTGTTGTGCGCCGGGTTCTTTTCCTTGCAGCGCAGCTTGTTCGCGATGAAGGTGTCGCGCCCGGAGGCGTCGACCACGAAGCGGGCGCGCCAGCTGCGCGCGGCGCCGTCGTCCAGCGTGGCCTGCACGGTGGCGCCGTCGGCGTCGAAGCTCACGTCGCGCACGCGGCAGCCTTCCAGGGACTTGGCGCCGGACGCCGCCGCATGGCGGAACAGCAGTTCATCCAGTTCGGAGCGGCGCACCTGCCAGGCATAGGGCTGGCGCTTGTCCCATTGGTCGGCAAACTCCAGGTAACTGCGGTGCTCGTGCTCGGGCGATACGAACTCGATGCCCCACTTGGGCATGCCGATCTTTTCGACCTGGTCGCGCACGCCGAGCCGCTCGAACAGCGCGACGTTGGCGGGCAGCAACGACTCGCCGATGTGAAAGCGCGGGTGGTGGGCCTTCTCCAGCAGCACGACATCGCGGCCCTGTTTCGCCAGCAGGGCCGCGATGGAGGAGCCGGCCGGACCGCCGCCGATCACCAGCACGTCGCAGGAGGAGGGCGCCGTGTCGGAGGAGGATGCAGCGGAATTCATGGGTTCAGTTCCGGGCCGGCTTGACGGCCGTGTACTCGGAGAAGATGCCGAGCTCGACGTGGCGCTGCACCTGCTCGAAGCCCGCGGCCCGCAGTGCCTCCATCACCGAGTCCGGCGAGATGCAGGCTTCGATGGTGTCCCAGTAGTAGCGCCACAGCTCGGCGGTGTCGCTGCGGCGCCCGACGGCGCGAGCGATCAACGGCACCACCGCACGCATGTAGCCGCGCAGCAGCGAGGTGGGGATGCGCCCGACCGGACGCGTGATCTCGAGCAGCAGCAACCGCCCGCCGGGCCGCAGGGCGCGGTGGAACTCGGAGAACGCGGCCGACACGTCAGCGATGTGCCGTAGCGCGTAGCCGAGGCTGAGGAAGTCGGCGCTGGCATCGTCGCAGGGCAGGGCCTCCGCGCGACCCTGCCGCAACTCGACGCCGGGCAGATGCACCTCGCCCATCATGCCGGGGCTGGGATCGATGCCGACCAGCCGGCCACCCGGACCGATCAGGCGCAGCGCCTCGCGCGCGACCATGCCGGTCCCGATGCCGACGTCGAGCACCTGCGCGCCGGTGGCGAGCCCGGCCCGTTCCAGCGCGCGCCGACGGTACCAGGGGCCGGAGCCCAGGGCCAGGATGCGCTCGATGCGCTCGTAGTCCGGCGCCGTGTCGTCGAAAATGCGGCGCAGGAAGCGCTGGTGATCGGCTTCGTCTCCATAGTAGGCGCTGAGCGGCGCGTGCGGGGCCAGGGCCTCGCGGGACGGCGGGATGGAGGGCGGGCCGGGTTGCATCGAACGATTATGGCAAGCCGCTGGAGCAGCCCGTCCCGCAAGACCGAGCGCAGGCAGGCCGCCGCCGGGGCGGCGACACTCCGGGTCGGCCGATCGTCGCCCGTCAGGGTCGCGGTGGCTTCACGCAAGTTCACAGTCCTTCACGCCGGGCTCAAGTGCGCGTGGCAACTTTCGCCTTTGCCCGAGATCGCAGTGACATGAAAAGAACGACGCTGTTGGGGGGGGCCGTGGTGCTGGTCGTCGCGGGGGCCGCCCTCGCCTGGGGGCTGACGCAGCGCCCGCCGGCCGGCGCCCCACGTGCTGCGGCGGCGACCGCCGGCGCCGCCGTCACGGTGACCACGGTACCGGCACGCCGCGAGGACTTTGCGCTGGAACTGGGGGCGACCGGCACGGTCAGCGCGTTGAACCGCGTGGAGATCCATCCGCAGATCAGTGCCGCCATCGAGCGGGTGCACATCCGCGAAGGGCAGACGGTCCGTGCCGGGGAACTGCTGTTCACCCTCGACAGCCGGGCTGCCGAGGTGCGGGTGGCCCAGGCCCAGGCGCAGTTGCAGCGCGATCTGGCCACGCTGGCGGACGCCGAGCGGCAACTGGCCCGCAGCCGCGATCTGCTGCGCCAGGATTTCGTGTCGCAGAGCGCCGTCGACACCAACCTCAGCCAGGTCGAGGCGCAGCAGGCGGTGGTGGCGGCCGACCGCGCGGCGATCCAGGCCGCGCGCGTGGACCTCGGCTACGCGCGCATCGTGGCCCCGAGCGCCGGCCGCGTGGGCGCGATCGCGGTCTATGCCGGCAGCTACGTGACGCCGGCGTCGCCGGCGCTGGTGACGATCACCCAGCTCGACCCGATCGCGGTGAGTTTCCCGGTGCCGCAGCGGCACATCGGCGCGCTGCTGGCCAGCCTGAAGTCGGGCACCGGCCGCGTCACCGCGCGCCTGCCGGGCGCGCAGGTCCCGCTCACCGGCATGCTGCAGTTCGTCGACAGCGCGGTCGATGCGAACTCGGGCACGGTCCAGGTCAAGGCGCAGTTCGCCAACCCGCAGCAGCAGCTGTGGCCCGGTGCCTATGCCGACGTGAAGCTCGCGGTCGGCAGCCTGCCGGGCGCGGTCCTGGTGCCGCAGGCCGCGATCATCCAGGGTGCCAAGGCCAAGTCGGTCTACGTGGTCGGCACGGACGGCAAGGCACAGCTCCGCGAGGTGGAGGTCATCGCCTCGGCCGGTGACGTGGCGGCCGTCGGCGGTGTGCAGGCAGGCGAGCGCCTCATCGTCGACGGCAAGCAGAACCTGCGGCCCGGTGCGGCGGTCGTCGAGCAGGCCCCGGCGGCGGCCGCGGCGAGCCGCCCGGCGCGGCGCGTGGCCGCCGCGTCGGAGCCGCGGCCATGAACCTGTCGGAGCTGTTCATCCGCCGTCCGGTGATGACGGTGCTGCTGAACCTGGCCATGGTGGTGGCCGGCGTCATCGCCTACCGGCAGATCCCGATCGCCGCGCTGCCGAGCTACAACACCCCGGTGATCAACGTCACGGCCTCGCTGCCCGGTGCCAGCCCCGAGACCATGGCCACCTCGGTGGCGCTGCAGTTGGAGAAGCAGTTCTCGACGATCCCCTCGCTCAGCATGATCAGCTCGACCAGCACGCTGGGCAGCACCTCGCTGACGCTGGAGTTCGACGAGGGCCGCGACATCGACGCGGCGGCGGTCGACGTGCAGGCGGCGCTGCTGCGTGCCGAGCGCACGCTGCCGCAGGACATGACCGCGCCGCCGTCGTATCGCAAGGTCAACCCGGCCGACGCGCCGGTGCTGCTGATGGCCATGACCTCGCCGTCGCTGAACCTGTCGGACCTGAACGACTACGCCGAGCACCTGATCTCGCCCGCGCTGTCCACGCTGCCTGGCGTGGCGCAGGTCAACATCTTCGGCCAGCGACGCTTCGCGGTGCGGGTGAGGGTGCATCCGCAGGCGCTGGCCGCGCGCGACATCGCGATCGAGGAGCTGAGCGCGGCGCTCGCCACTGCCAACGCCAACACGCCGGTCGGCACGCTCGAGGGCGACCGCCAGACGCTGACGGTGCAGGCCAACCGGCAGCTGCGCAACGCGGCCGAGTTCGCCGACCTGATCGTCAGCAGCAAGAACGGCAACACGGTGCGGCTGCGCGACGTGGCGACCGTGGAGGACAGCTACGAGAGCGTCAAGACCTCGGCCAACTTCAACGGCGAGGCGTCGATCACGCTGGCCGTGCAGCGCCAGCCCGACGCCAACACCGTGGCGGTGGTGGATGCGGTCAAGGCCGCGCTGCCGGGCTTCACCGCGCAGCTGCCGCAGTCGATCCAGCTGAGCCTGCTGAACGACCGTTCCACCTCGATCCGCGAGGCGCTGCACGACGTGAACCTCACGCTGCTCGGCACCATCGTGCTGGTGGTGCTGGTGATCTTTCTCTTCCTGCGGAGGGCGGTCGCGACGGTGATCCCGACGCTGTCGCTGCCGGTGTCGCTGATCGGTGCGGTGGCGCTGCTGTGGGCCGGCGGCTACAGCCTGGACAACATCTCGCTGCTGGGCCTGACGCTGGCCGTGGGCCTGGTGGTGGACGATGCGATCGTGATGCTCGAGAACATCATGCACCACGTCGAGCAGGGCATGGACCCGTTCGAGGCGGCGCTGAAGGGCTCGCGCGAGGTCGGCTTCACCATCGTCTCGATCTCGACCTCGCTGGTCGCGGTGTTTATCCCGATCTTCTTCATGCCCGGCGTGATCGGCCTGCTGTTCCACGAGTTCGCGGTGATCGTCTCGCTGGCCATCCTGGTGTCGGCCTTCGTCTCGCTGACCCTCGTGCCGATGCTGGCCGGGCGCTACCTGAAGCCCGAGGCCACGCAGCGCCCGCCGGGCGCGCTGGTGCGCGGCTTCGAGCGCGGCTTCGAGGCCGTCACGCGCTGGTACACGCGCTCGCTCGACCTGGCGCTGCGGCACCGCCGTCTGATGCTGGGCGTGGGCGTGCTGACCTTCGCGCTGACCGCGCTGATGTTCGTCACCATTCCCAAGGGATTCTTCCCGGAGGAGGACATCGGCCAGATCCGCGCCTCCACCGAAGCCGCCGAGGACACCTCGTTCGCGGCGATGGTGAAGCTGCAGGATCAGGCGGTGCAGGTGATGCTGGCCGACCCGAACGTGCTGAGCGTCAACTCGGTCAACGGCGGCAGCGGCACGCAGAACACCGGCCGCATGTTCATCAACCTCAAGCCGCGCGGCGAGCGACTGCCGATGAAGCAGGTGGTGGAAGGGCTGCGCAGGCAGCTGAGCCAGGTGGCCGGCATCACCGTCTACCTGCAGCCGGTGCAGAACCTGCAGCTCGGCGGGCGGCCCAGCAAGAGCCGCTACCAGTACATCCTGCAGAGCGTGAAGGCCGACGAGCTGAACGACTGGGCGGCCAGGCTGCAGGAGAAGCTGCGCGCCGACCCGCGCTTCCGCGACGTCACCTCCGACTCGCAACTCAAGGGCCTGCAGGCCTCGCTGAAGATCGACCGCGACAAGGCCAACACGTTGGGCGTGTCGGTCGATTCGATCCGCAACGCGCTGTTCAGTGCCTTCGGCGAGCGCCAGGTCGCCACCATCTACACCACCGCCGACAGCTACCAGGTGATCATGGAAGTGGCGCCCGATGCCAAGCGCGACGAGAGCGCCTTCGACGGCATCTACCTGCGCAGCAGCAATGGCGCGCTGGTGCCGCTGAACAGCTTTGCGACGGTCGAGCGCACGCTGGGGCCGACCTCGGTGAACCACGTCGGGCAACTGCAGGCGGTGACGGTGTCGTTCAACCTCGCGCCGGGCGTGCCGCTCGGCGATGCCACCCGGCAGCTCGAGGCCTACGGGCAGGAGATCCGCCTGCCGGCGTCGGTGATCACCAGCTACGGCGGTGACGCGGCGGTGTTCAAGACCTCGCAGGGCAGCCAGGCCATCCTCATCGTCGCGGCGCTGCTGGTGATCTACGTGCTGCTGGGGGTGCTGTACGAGAGCTACATCCACCCGCTGACCATCCTGGCCGGCCTGCCGTCGGCCGCGGTCGGGGCCTTGCTGATGCTGGAGTTCTTCGGTCAGGACCTGACGCTGATCGCGACCATCGGCATCCTGCTGCTGATCGGCATCGTGAAGAAGAACGCGATCATGATGATCGACTTCGCGCTCGATGCGCAGCGCAACCAGGGCATGGAGCCCGACGCCGCGATCCGCGAGGCCTGCGTGCGGCGCTTCCGGCCGATCACGATGACCACGCTGGCCGCGCTGATGGGCGCGGTGCCGATCGCGCTGGGCATCGGCGCCGGCGCCGAGCTGCGCCAGCCGCTGGGTCTGGCGGTGGTGGGCGGCCTGCTGTTCTCGCAGGCGATCACGCTCTACCTCACGCCGGTGATCTACCTCTACCTCGACCGCTACAGCGGCCGAGGGCCGATCCAGACGCCGGAGGCGCTGGAGGCCCGCTGAAGAGAAGCCCGCGCCTCAGCGCCGCTTGCTGCCGCCCAGCAGGCTGCCTAGCACACCGCGGATGATCTCGCGGCCCACCGTGGTGCCCATGGTGCGCACGGCCGACTTGGCCATCGACTCGGCCAGGCCCTCGCGCTTGCCGCCGCGCGGCCCGGTCGAGCCGAACAGGATGTCGCCCAAGCCGCCGAGCATGCCGCCGCCTTCCTGTGCCGGCGCGGTGCCGCCAGCACCCCGATTCGCCTTCAGCTGGTCGGCCGCCTCGGCCGTCGCGGCGCCGCGGCCCTTGAGCTTCTCGTAGGCCGACTCGCGGTCGACCACCTTCTCGTACACGCCGGCCACCAGCGAGCCGGCGATCAGCGCCTGGCGCTGCTGCGGCGTGATCGGGCCGATCTGGCTGCCGGGCGGGATGACGAAGACGCGCTGCGTGACGCCCGGGCGGCCCCTCTCGTCGAGCAGGCTGACCAGCGCCTCGCCCACCGCCAGCTCGGTGATCGCGGTGGCGATGTCGAGGCCCGGATTGGCGCGCATGGTCTCGGCGGCCGACTTCACCGCCTTCTGGTCGCGCGGCGTGAAGGCGCGCAGCGCATGCTGCACGCGGTTGCCGAGCTGGCCGAGCACGCTGTCGGGCACGTCGAGCGGGTTCTGTGTCACGAAGTAGACACCGACGCCCTTGGAGCGCACCAGCCGCACCACCAGCTCGATGCGCTCGACCAGGGCCTTCGGAGCGTCGGTGAACAGCAGGTGGGCCTCGTCGAAGAAGAACACCAGCTTGGGCTTCTCCAGGTCGCCCACCTCGGGCAGCAGCTCGAACAGCTCGCTGAGCATCCACAGCAGGAAGGTGGCGTAGAGCCGCGGCGAGGTCATCAGCTTGTCGGCGGCCAGGATGTTGACCACGCCCTTGCCGTCGGCGGTCTGCATGAAGTCGCCGATGTCGAGCATCGGCTCGCCGAAGAACTTGTCGCCGCCCTGTTCCTCGATCTGCATCAGCCCGCGCTGGATGGCGCCCACGCTGGCCGCGCTGATGTTGCCGTACTCGGTCTGGAACTCCTTGGCGTTGTCGCCCACGTGCTGCAGCATCGCGCGCAGGTCCTTCAGGTCCAGCAGCAGCATGCCGTTGTCGTCGGCGATCTTGAACACCAGCGACAGCACGCCCTGCTGGGTCTCGTTGAGCGCGAGCATGCGGCCCAGCAGCAGCGGACCCATGTCGGACACGGTGGCGCGCACCGGGTGGCCCTGGGCGCCGAACACGTCCCACAGCGTGGCCGGGCAGGCGAGGGGAGTCGGCAGGCCCAGGCCGCGGTCCTTCAGCACCTTGGCGAGCTTGTCGTTCACGCTGCCGGTCTGGGCGATGCCGGTCAGGTCGCCCTTCACGTCGGCCAGGAAGACCGGCACGCCGATCTTCGAGAACTGCTCGGCCAGCGCCTGCAGCGTGATGGTCTTGCCGGTGCCGGTGGCCCCGGTGATCAGCCCGTGGCGGTTGGCCAGGGCGGGCAGCAGCGCGCATTCGATCTCGCCGTGCTTGGCGATCAGCAGGGGTTCGGCCATGAGGTCCTCGGCAGGGGGGGCGGGCGAAGACGCGGAGGCGTCTACCCATCGACGCGATCCTAAGTGAATCGCCTCGGTTTCTCTAGACACGAAGCAAGCGATACCGGTCGTGAGGTGTTCGAGTGGAACGCCTGGCGACCTGGTCGTGATCGACGAAGCGCAGTTCGTCATGCCGCGTGGCACCTTGGGCCGCAAGCCGCCGTACTGGCTGCAGGCGATGGAGATCCACCGGCACGACGGCGTGGACTTTCTCATCATCACGCAGCACCCGCGGTTGATCGACACCACCGTGCGCGCGCTGGTCGGCCCGCACCGGCACGTGCGCTCGGTGATGGGATCTCCGGTCTGCATGGTCTACGCCTGGGAGCACGCCTCAAACCCTGAGCGCTTCACCAACGCCACCAAGAGCCAGTTCATCCGGCGCAAGTCGCACTACAAGCTGTTCCACTCGGCCGCGGCGCACGTCAAGCCGCCGACGGCCGGCCGCTCCGTCGTTCTCATCGTGCCGCTGCTGCTCGCGGTGCTCGGCTACAAGGCTTGGGCCTTCTACGACGGCAACAAGCCCGACAGCCAGGCGCAGCAGCTCGCCACGGGCAAGCCGGGCCACCCACACCCCGCCAACCGCAGGCGCCGCAGCCCTCAGGGCCTTCAGCGCCATCTACTCGAGTAGAAGCGACGGCGATCCACGGTTGCTGGAGCCAGGGCAACGTCTGCCGCTGTATCGACCAGGCCGGGCGGCCAGTCATTGTCGATGAGCTGAGCTGTCGGACCAGTGCGGCTGGCTATGACGGCCTGGTCAAGTGGGCGCCGCGAGCGATACCCCCGACGGCGCCCGAACCGCGCAACCGATCTGATGTGAACGCTTCGCTCTCAGCCATACTCTGACAACGCGCAGATATCCCGCGCCTTATTGATACGATTGTTTGAGGGGCATCACATGCGAAGATATTTTCCCCCTGCCAATTACTGCATTTATTGCGGGGCAAATCATTGCCGCCTGACTGATGAGCACATCATTCCTCTAGCGCTTAATGGAAATCTCATTCTACCCAAGTCGAGTTGCGACAGTTGCGCCAAAGTGACAACACGTTTCGAGCTGATCATTGCGCGAGATATGTACGGCCCTATGCGTATTGCGAACAATTTCCAAACTCGCCGCAAGAAAAAACGCTCGGCCGATATCGAGGGCTCGATCGTTAGCGAAACGGGAGAAGAATCTCCAATGTCGTTTTCGCCATCACTTTTGCCATCGATTTATATGGCGTTAGATTTTCCGCCGCCTGGAATATTGACCGGAGCGCCACTTTCGGGGTTGAATCCAGAACTAAAAGTTCAGTTAAAGGCTGATCCCGAAAAAATTGCGGGGCTAGCAAAGGCTCTCGATGTTGGAAATATTGAAATGGGCGTAATGGCTGCTTGGGGGCCGTTTTCCCAACTTCTAGCCAAAATTGGCCATGGTTATATTGAAGGAATTTTCAGGGGCAGGGATATGATCCTCTGCTAAATGATGTGATTCTTGGTAGGTCAGACCATCTAAGTCACTATGTCGGAGGCATTCCAGGTCAAGCGCCGGAAGGTGATCTGGTTCTTGGTGTTGAACAGATTGGAAGCGAAAAATATTTAAAGGTAGCAATATCACTTCTCGGCAAAGGAAGGCTGCCGCCATACCAGGCAATCGTTGGAAGAGTGACAAATGAAGGCCTCATTCAAAAAAGGCTTCAAAAGCCGCTTTTTGATTGGCCCGCCGCATGAGGCACCTCAGTTAAAAAGGTGCATGGTTAATGTTCATTCTTTGTTTGAACAGAGGCGGTGAATATACAGAATCAAAGGGGGCTGGGGGCTCGCCCCCAGGATGAGCCGTCGTCCTTCAGATCAGCCAGCGGCAGCGATAGCGCACCGCCTAGCTGATGCTCGCGGGCTCTGACCTGGCGCAACCACAGACCGGAGCAGCGCGCCCTCGGCACTCTCTTTTCTCGTGTACTCGCTCAGTCGCCCATCGAAGCAAAAACATGGGTCTTATCCATCGAGTCCGCCAGATCGATCCCGGTACGGTGCGCACCTTCGTGACTGCTTGAAAGGGCTGCCGGTGCTTGTCGGCTACGCGAGGGTTTCAACGGTGCAACAAGACACGGCGCTCCAGCGCGCCGCGTTCATGCGGGCAGGGGTCCGGCAAGGTCATCGAGGAGATCGAGGAGAAGCACAGTGGTGGAGGCGCCAGGCCGCTCCTCGAAGCGCTGTTGACCAGGTTGAAGCCCGGCGACGTGCTCGTCGCCTACAAGATCGATCGCCTGCCCCGCAGCCTGGTCGACCTGCTGCGCATCCTCCAGCGCATCACCGACGCCGGTGCGCAATTCCGCAGCCTCACTGAGCCGCTCGAAACGGCCACACCTGTCGGTCGAATGATGCTGCAGCTGCTCGGCGCCTTCGCCGAGTTCGAACGCGCCCTGATCCGCGAACGCTGCTGCGCAGGCCTCTACGCTGCAATGGCACGCGGTGTGCCCGTTGGTCGCCGGTCTCGCGTCGAACGAGCGGCCGTCGTCGAGCTAAGGGGCAGGGGGCTGAAGATGCGAGAGGTCGCCGAGCTGCTAGGTTGCTCGGCCGGCACAGTCAGTAAAATCTGGCACGGGCAGCGGGTTGCCGACCGAAGGGCAGGGGCTCCGGGAGCCACGCCTGCCATTTCCTAAACCAAGCTTTCCGAAACGAGAACAACATGGCCGGCCATTCCAAATGGGCCAACATCCAGCACCGCAAGGGGCGCCAGGATGAGAAGCGCGGCAAGATCTGGACCCGCATCATTCGAGAGATCGTCGTGGCGGCCCGCGCCGGCGGCGGCGACACCGCGATGAACCCGCGGCTGCGCCTGGCGATCGACAAGGCCAAGGCCGCCAACATGCCGGCCGACCGCATCAAGTACAACGTCGACAAGGCCACCGGCAACCAGGAAGGCGTCAGCTACGAGGAGATCCGCTACGAGGGCTACGGCATCGCCGGCGCGGCGATCATCATCGACACGATGACCGACAACCGGGTGCGCACCGTGGCCGAGGTGCGGCACGCCTTCAGCAAGTACGGCGGCAACCTGGGCACCGACGGCTCGGTGAGCTTCCAGTTCAAGCACTGCGGCCAGTTCGTGTTCGCACCGGGCAGCAGCGAGGACAGGATCATGGAGGTGGCGCTCGACGCCGGCGCCGAGGACGTGGTCACCGACGACGACGGGACGGTGGAGGTGCTCTGCGCGCCGCCCGACTTCGAGGCCGTGCAGGCGGCGCTGCAGGCGGCCGGGCTGGTGCCCGAGCTGGCCGAGGTGACGATGCGTGCCGAGAACACCGTGGCACTGGCCGGCGAGGACGCGCAGCGCATGCAGAAGCTGCTCGACGTGCTGGAAGACCTGGACGACACGCAGGCCGTGTTCCACAACGCCGAACTGGACGAGTGAGCAGGACGACATGAAGGTACTCGTCATCGGCGGTGGTGGCCGCGAGCACGCGCTGGCCTGGAAGCTGGCGCAGTCGCCCAAGGTGCAGATGGTCTACGTGGCGCCGGGCAACGGCGGCACGGCGCTCGACGTGCGCCTGAAGAACGTCGCGATCACCGAGGTGGACGCGCTGGCCGATTTCGCGCAGGCCGAGAAGATCGGCCTCACCGTGGTCGGCCCGGAGGCGCCGCTGGCGGCCGGCGTGGTGGACGTGTTCCGCGCCCGCGGCCTGCGGGTGTTCGGCCCGACCCAGGCGGCCGCGCAGCTGGAGAGCTCGAAGGCCTTCTCGAAGGACTTCATGAAGCGCCATGGCATCCCCACGGCCGCCTACGAGACCTTCTCCGACGCGGCGGCGGCGCACGCCTATGTGGACCGCATCGGCGCGCCGATCGTGGTGAAGGCCGACGGCCTGGCCGCCGGCAAGGGCGTGGTCGTCGCGGCGACGCTCGACGAGGCCCACCAGGCGGTCGACTGGATGCTGGCCGGCCACAGCGGCGACAACAAGCTCGGCGTCACGCACAACGCCGGCGGGGCGCGCGTGGTGATCGAGGAGTTCCTGGCCGGCGAGGAGGCCAGCTTCATCGTGCTGGCCGACGGCAAGCACGTGCTGCCGCTCGCCACCAGCCAGGACCACAAGCGCCTGAAGGACGGCGATGCCGGCCCGAACACCGGCGGCATGGGCGCCTACTCGCCGGCGCCGGTGGTCACGCCGAACATCCACGCCAAGGTGATGCACGAGATCATCCAGCCCACGCTCGACGGCATGGCGCGTGATGGCATCCCCTATACCGGTTTCCTCTATGCCGGGCTGATGATCGACGCCCAGGGCAACCCGAAGACGCTGGAATTCAACTGCCGCATGGGCGATCCGGAAACCCAGCCGATCATGATGCGGCTCAAGAGCGACCTGCTGGACGTGCTGACGCATGCCGCCGACGGCACGCTCGACCAGGTCGAACTGCAGTGGGACCGGCGCTTCGCGCTGGGCGTGGTGATGGCCGCGCACGGCTATCCGGAGCAGCCGCGCAAGGCCGACGTGATCACCGGCCTGCCGCCCGAGACCGCGGACGCGGTGGTGTTCCACGCCGGCACCAGCAAGCCGGGCAAGGACATCGTCACGAGCGGCGGCCGCGTGCTGTGCGTCACCGCGCTCGGGGACTCGGCCAAGGTCGCACAGGCCCGCGCCTACGACGCACTCTCGGGCATCGCCTTCGACGGGATGCAGTTCCGCCGCGACATCGGTCACCGCGCGATCAAGCGCTGACGCCCGCCCGATGACTGACACGCAAGCCGTCCGGGACTACCTGCTGGGTCTGCAGGAGCGAATCGTCGCCGCGCTGGAGGCGGAGGACGGCGGGCGCTTCCTGAGCGACCGCTGGACGCGCGAGCCCGGCGGCAAGCTGGAGGGCGAGGGTCTGTCGCGCCTGATCGAGGGCGGGCGCCTGCTCGAACGTGGCGGCTGCAGCTTCAGCCATGTGCGCGGCCGCGCGCTGCCACCGTCGGCCACCCAGCATCGCCCCGAACTTGCTGGCGCGCCCTTCGAGGCGATGGGCGTTTCACTGGTGTTCCACCCGCGCAACCCCTATGTGCCCACGGTGCACATGAACGTGCGCATGCTGGCCGCGCACCGCGCCGACGGCGAGACCGTCACCTGGTTCGGCGGCGGCATGGACCTGACGCCGTACTACGGCTTCGAGGACGACGCGGCGCATTTCCACGCGACCTGCCGCGACGCGCTGGCACCGTTCGGCGACGACAAATACCCGCGCTTCAAGCAGTGGTGCGACGAGTACTTCTTCCTGAAGCACCGCAACGAGCCGCGCGGCGTCGGCGGCGTGTTCTACGACGACTTCTCCGAACTCGGCTTCGACGGCAGCTTCGCCATGACGCGTGCGGTCGGCGACGCCCTGCTCACGGGCTACCTGCCGATCGTGCGGCGCCGCCAGGCGCTGCCGTTCGGCGAACGCGAGCGCGACTTCCAGGCCTACCGGCGCGGCCGCTACGTCGAGTTCAACCTGGTGTGGGACCGCGGCACGCTGTTCGGGCTGCAGTCCGGCGGGCGCACCGAATCCATCCTGATGTCGATGCCGCCGGCCGCGGCCTGGCGCTACGACTGGCGGCCCGAGCCCGGGACGCCCGAGGCCCGGCTGTACAGCGAATTCCTGCGGCCGCGCGACTGGGTGGCCCCGACTTGAACGCCGCGCCCCCCCGCCGCATCGGCCTGTACGGCGGCAGCTTCGACCCGCCGCACATGGGCCACCTGGTGCTCGCGATGACCGCGGTGCAGCACCTCAAGCTCGACGAGCTGCGCTGGATCCCGGCCGGCGTGCCGTGGCAGAAGGAGCGCACGCTGCTGAGCGGCACGCACCGCGCCGCGATGGTCAAGGCGGCCATCACCGGCCATCGCGGCTTCAAGATCGACCGCCGCGAGATCGAGCGGAACGGCCCCAGCTACACCATCGACACGGTGCGCGAGTCGCAACTCGCCGAGCCGGACGCGAAGTGGTTCCTCGTGATCGGCCAGGACCAGTACGAACGCCTGCCCACCTGGCACGAGTGGCGCGAGCTGATCACGCGGGTCACGCTGGCGGTGGCCGGCCGCGACGGCAAGTCGCCGGCGCCGCCGTCCGAACTGCTGGCGGTGTGGCACCGCATCGAAGCCTTGCCGATGCCGCCGATGAACGTCTCGTCGACGGCGATCCGGGCCCACCTCGCCGCCGGCGGCACCGCGCAGTCGCTGGTTCCCGACATGGTGCCCACCGTGGTCGCGCGCTATATTGACCGTTACCACCTCTACGCGCCGCCTCGCGGTGGCGTCCCCGCCGCCTGAGGGCGGCACCCAGCCCGGAGCTGCATGGACATCCGCAAACTGCAACGCGCCATCGTCGATGGCCTCGAGGACGTGAAGGCCCAGGACATCCAGGTCTTCAACACCGAGCACCTGTCGCCACTGTTCGAACGGGTGATCATGGCCTCGGGCCTGAGCAACCGGCAGACAAAGGCCCTGGCCGCCAGCGTGCGCGACGCGGTCCGTTCCCACGGCTTTCCGGTCATGCGCACCGAGGGCGAGGACAACGGCGAGTGGATCATCGTCGACTGTGGCGCGGCCGTGGCGCACATCATGCAGCCCGAGATCCGCCGCTATTACCACCTCGAGGAGATCTGGGGTGGCAAGTCGGTGAAGATGAAGTTCGGTGCGGTGAGCAAGGGCCTGGTCAAGGCCTCGGCGCCCGACGAAGCCCCGGCCGAGCCGAAGCAGCGCGCGGCGACCAAGAAGCCGGCGGCGAAGTATGCGTCGCGCTCCGCCGCCCCGGCGCCGGCGCGCAAGTCCGCCGCGGCCAAGGCGCCGGGAGCCAGGAAGGCGCCGGCTCGCAAGACGGCCGCCTCGGCACCGGTCGCGAAGAAGGCACCGGCCCGGGCCGCCGCCTCGACCGCCCGCGCGCAGGCCGCGAAGCGCGCTCCCGCGAAGAAGGCCGCACCGTCGCGCAAGACTCCGCGCGCATGAAACTCGCGCTGGTCGCCGTCGGCCAGCGCCTGCCGGGCTGGGCCGAAACGGCCTGCGAGGAATACCTCAAGCGCTTTCCCGCCGATTGGCGCGTGGAACTGAAGGCGGTGAAGGCGGAGCCCCGCACCCAGGGTAAGACCGTGGACGCCCTGAAGGCCGCCGAGGCGCAGCGCATCGAGGCGGCCTGCGCCCGGGGCGTGCGCCGTGTCGTGCTCGACGAGCGCGGCACCCGCCTCACCACCCAGCAGCTGGCGCAGCGGCTGCAGGCCTGGCAGCTCGACGGCCGCGACGTGGCGCTGCTGATCGGCGGCCCCGATGGCCTGGCCGACACGCTCAAGGACGGCGCCGACGAGACGTTGCGCCTGTCGGACCTGACGCTGCCCCACGCCTTCGCACGGGTCTTGCTCACCGAAGCGCTGTACCGGGCGTGGTCGGTCAACGCCGGCCACCCTTACCACCGCGAGTAGCGAGCGTGCCCGAATTCCTCTACCTGGCTTCGCAGAGTCCGCGGCGCCGCCAGCTGCTGCTGCAGATCGGCGTGCGCCACGAACTGCTGCTGCCCGGCGCCGACGAGGACAGCGAGGCGCTGGAAGCCGTGCGGCCCGGCGAGGCGGCGGCCGACTATGTGCAGCGCGTGACGCTCGCCAAGCTGGCGGCGGCGCGGGCGCGCCTGCTGCAGCGGGCACTGCAGGCGGCGCCGATCCTGTGCGCCGACACCACCGTGGTGCTGGGCGACCGCATCCTCGGCAAGCCGGCCGATGACGAGGAAGCGGCGCACATGCTCGAGGCCCTGTCGGGCCAGACCCACCAGGTGCTGACGGCGGTGGCCGTGGTCGAGGGACCGCATGCGGCCTTCGAGCCCCAGCTGCGGCTACAGGTGTCGACCGTGCGACTGTGCCGGCTGAGCTCCGACGAGATCGTGCGCTACGTCGCGAGCGGCGAGTCGCACGGCAAGGCCGGGGCCTATGCGATCCAGAGCCAGGCGGCCGCATGGATCGAGCACATCGACGGCAGCTACACCGGCATCATGGGCCTGCCGCTGTTCGAGACGGCACAACTGCTGAGGCCGCTGGGCTGGCAGTTCTAGGCGGTCGCCGTCAGGGCGCTCGCCGCCCGCAATGCCCTGACTTCCCCGAGGGAAAAGCAGCCCGTTCTGCCGGGCTTTTCGGCGCTTGAGCCACCGTGCCTTCGGGGCATTCTCACGGAATCTATGCCGCCGGCTGTTACGACTGTGAACAAGTGCTGCCCTTGAGCGCGAACGTGAGTCGACGCTCACGCGGCGTGAAATGCGGGCGCTATTCTGTCGGCCGTCAGGAATTTGAAGGCTTGCGAGGGAGTCGCGGTTTTGGCGCGGCCGCGGCAGGGTGGGTGCCCTGCTCAACAACATGAAATACAACGTCAATCTTTTGCATGGAGTGGCCTGGAGTACCGTCGGAAAAGTAGCGCAGGTACTTCTCGGTTTCATCACGCTGGCGGCCTTCGCCCGGTTTCTCGGGCCGGAGGCCTTCGGCGTTGTGGCCATGGCCTGGGTGGCCGTCGGCGTCGTCGAGCTCATCACCGGCGGGATGCTGGCGGAGAGCCTGATCCAGCAGAAGGATCTGCGCCCGGCGCACACCAACACCACTTTCTGGCTGCTGCTCGGCTTCGGCTTCATCAGCTTCGTGGTGATCAGCACGTTCAGCGATGGCATCGCGGCGCTGGTGGGTGGGCCCGCAGAGGTCGCGACCGTGCTCGGCTGGCGCGCCATCAGCTTGCCGCTGGGGGCGGTGAGTGGCGTGCACCGGGCGCTGCTGCGCCGCGAAGGCCGTTTCAAGGCGGTCGCCACCGTCGAAACCTTCGGTTCGATGATCGCGAGCGTGCTTGGGATTTCGCTCGCGGTGTCGGGCGCGGGGATCTGGAGCATCATCGTCAACGAGGTTGCTCGCGTCGGCTTCACGATGCTCGGCGCGATGATCGCGACGCGCTGGCGGCCCGGGTTCGAGATCGAGCGCAAGGCGTTCATGGAGCTGCTCAATTTCAACATCGGCTCCCTGGCGGGCGTGGCCATGCTGTACATCGACCGGATGATTCCGCGCCTGGTGATCGGCAACTATCTCGGTGCATCCGCGGTGGGCATCTACACGATGGCAGAGCGGCTGCTCGAACAGATCGGCGACATCCTGATCGGTCCGGCCTGGGACGTCACGTTGGTGATGTCGGCGCGTTCGCAAGGACAGCCGGAGGCGTTGCGCAAGCTGATGCGGCAGACGATCCTGGCGACGGCCCTGGTGGTGATTCCGCTCTACCTCGCACTGGTCGTGCTGGCGCCGACCTTGATCGACCTGGTGTTTGGAGCCCGCTGGGCGGGTGCTGCGACGGTGGTCCAGTTGTTTCTGCTCGGTGGCCTGCTGCTGCCGGCCTCGGAGCTGGGGGTCGCGATGCTGCGGGGCGTCGGCCGTTCCACGCTGGCCATCATGTTGATGGTGGCTGACGTGGTCGTGCAGGCGGCGATGGTCTTTGCGGTCGTCGGTTGGGGGCTGGAGGCAGTGGCCGGCGTTCGCGTCGCGAAGGAGCTGATCCTCTGGCCGGCCGGCGCGCTCGTGTTGGCGAGCGTCGTCGGCATGAGCGTGCGGGCGCAGGCCACCGCGGCGTTCACCCCCTTGCTCGCTGGCGCGCCGATGGCGGCCGTGGTCTGGTCGGTCCACCATCTGCTCGCGCCGGTGTGGCCGCAGTACGTCGCCGTGGCCGCCGCAGCGCTGGCCGGCGCAGTGACCTATCCCTGCATGTTGCGCTGGCTCGCGCCGGCGTCGTTCGAGTCGGCCGTCTCGGCCGTCAGGTCGGCGCTGCGTACGCGTGCAAGCCATTGAGCGATCGGATGACGTCAGATATGGGTTCCATGAAAAAGCAAGCCAGCGCAGCCGATCTGAGGTATTGGGGAGGACGGCTGGCGGGGTTGGAGGAGCTGAGGCTGCCGGCGGACCGGGAGAGGTCTGGGCGAGGCGAAGGTGGCGGAGGGGTGGTGAGGTTCGAGGCCGACGCTGCGGAGGTGAGGGGGCTGAAGGAGCTGGCGAGGCGGCACGGAGCGACGCTGTTCATGGTGTTGCTGGCGGCATACAAGGTGCTGCTGATGCGCCACAGCGGGCAAGAGGACATTGCGGTGGGCACGCCCACGGGGGCGAGGCCGCACGAAGAGCTCGAGGGGCTGATCGGGTACTTCGTGAACATGGTGGTGCTGCGCACCGACCTGAGCGGACGGCCGCGGTTCTCGGAACTGCTGGAGAGGGTGAAGTCCGGAGCGCTGCAGGCCTACGAACACCAGGACCTCAGCTTCGACCGGCTGGTCACGGAGCTCAGTCCGCAGCGCCGCATCGGACACAACCCGCTGTACCAAGTGGTCTTCGACCTGCAGAACGCGCCGCAGGGGGAGCTGAACCTGCAGGGCGTGAGCGCCGAGCGCATGGCCGTGCACACGGGCAAGGCGCAGTTCGACCTGGGGCTCTCGCTCACGGAAGTGCAGGGTGAACTGAGAGGGGAATTCGAATACAGCCGAGAGCTGTTCGAAGAAGAGACGGTGCGCCGGCTGAGCGAGCACTATGGCGAACTGCTGCGCGCCATCGTGAGAGACGAAGGACAGGCCATCGACCGGCTGCCGCTGCTGGGTGAGGTGGAGAAGGCGCTGCTGCTGCAAGGCTGGGAAGGCCGCCGGCAGCCCAACGAAGTGCAGCGCCTGCACGAGTTGTTCGAACGGCAGGCCGAGCGCACGCCGCAAGCACTGGCGGTGCTGTCGACGCAGGAGGGGCAGGGAAGCTGGAGCTACGCCGAACTCAACGACAGAGCCAACGCGCTGGCCCACCACCTGATCGGTCTGGGCGTGGGCCGGGAGGCGCTGGTGGGGGTGTGCATGCAGCGCAGCATGCACACCGTGGTGGCGCTGCTGGGGATTGCCAAGGCTGGCGGGGCCTACCTGCCGCTGGACCCGAGCTACCCTGAAGAGCGACTGGCCTTCATGCTTGAAGACAGCGCGGCGCGCTGGGTACTCGTGGACTGCGAGGCGCGCGAGGCGATGCGCACGTGGGGAGCCGGCGCGACCGGGGTGGAAGTGCTGTGCCTGGAAGAAGAGCCGCTGCAGGCGCTGTGGAGCGGGCCGGCGAAAGGCAACCCCTGCGTGGGGGTCGAGCCGAAGGATCTGGCCTACGTGATCTACACCTCGGGTTCGACGGGGCGGCCCAAGGGCGTGCAAGTGCTGCACGAAGGCATCAGCAACCACGTGCAGTGGTTCGGGCGCACGGTGGGCCTGCAGGCCCGGGACCGGATGCTGTTCAAGACGAGCATCAGCTTCGATCCGGCGCTGGTGGAGATGCTGGTGCCGTTGCACGTCGGGGCGGCGGTGGTGGTGCTGCAGGCTGGGGAAGAGCGCGACAGCGCGAGCGTGATCGAGGCGATCGGCGGGCACGGCGTCACGGTGCTGCAGGTGGTGCCCTCGGCGCTCAAGGCCATGCTGGCGGAGCCGGACCTGAAGGGATGCGGGAGCCTGCGCTACATCGTGTGCGGGGGCGAAGCGCTGGAGAGGAGTCTGGCGAGCGAGGTGGTGCGCAAGCTCAAGGTGCGCATCGGCAACTTCTACGGACCGACCGAGACCAGCATCGATGCGACGTGCCTGCCTGAGGTGGACATCAGCGGCGTGGGGGCGACGGTGCCGATCGGGCGCCCGGTGGACAACATGCACTGCTACGTGCTGGATGGGCACGGGGAGCCCGTGCCGATCGGGGTGATCGGGGAGTTGTACGTGGGCGGGGTGGGGGTGGCGCGAGGCTATCTGAACCGACCGGAGCTGACGGCCGAGCGCTTCGTGGCCGACCCGTTCCGTGAGGGCGGTCGGTTGTACCGAACGGGAGACCTGGCGCGCTGGCGCGCGGAGGGGACGCTGGAGTTCATGGGGCGGGTGGATCACCAGGTCAAGCTGCGCGGCTTCCGCATCGAGCTCGACGAGATCCAGTGCGCGCTCAACGATTGCCTGGGCGTCAGGGAGTCGCTGGCGGTGCTGCAGGAACTCAGTCCGGGCCATCCCCGGCTGGTGGCTTTTCTGGTCGGCGAGGGCGTGCGCCCCGAGGCGGTCCGCGCCCAGTTGAAGCAGCGCCTGCCCGAGCACATGCTGCCGTCTGCCATCACGGTTGTGCCCGCCTTTCCCCTGACACCGAACGGCAAGATCGACCGGGCTGCCCTGCTGGCCCTGTCCGGGCGGGAGCGCTCGTCCGAACGCAGCGATGATGACCTGCCGGACGATCCGATGGAGCGTCTGCTGGCGCGCATCTGGTGTGAAGTGCTGAACCTGGATCGAATCGAATCCCAGGACCATTTCTTCGAGCTGGGTGGCGACTCACTGCTCGCATCGCAGATGATGGCGAGGGCACGCCGGCTCCTGAACGTCAAGGCATCGGTCAATGTGCTGTTCGAGGCGCCCGTCCTGGCCAAGCTGGCCAAGCGCCTGCAATCCGAGGGAGCTCGACTCGATCAGACACGCACCATGCCGTGGTGGCGCGCCGAGCGGCCGGCGCGTCTGCCCCTGTCCGGCGCGCAGAAGGGACTGTGGTTCCTCGACCGTCTGCAGGGATCGAGCGAGGCGTACCACATCTCTCATGCGCTGCGCCTTCGCGGGCGTCTGAACATCGAGGCCCTGCAGACGGCGTTGCAAGCGGTGGTCGATCGGCACGAGAGCCTGAGAACAGGCTTTGTCGAGGACGATGAGGGGCAGCCGCTCCCGCGCATCAGCCCCACCGTGGCGGTCGCCATCCGGGTGCACGCTCTGGACGACGAGGGCGAGCAGGGAGAAGCCGCGTCCCGGGAAGACCGGCTGAGCGAACACCTGCAGGAACTCGTCGCGCAGCCGATGCGGCTCGACGGCGAATCACTGTTGCGTGCACATCTTGTCCGCAACGCGCAAGACGACCATGCGTTGCTGATCGTCATGCACCACATCGTCTCGGATGGGTGGTCCGTGGCCGTGCTGATGCGCGAACTGGAACATTTCTATGCCGCCGGTCTTCGGGGCGAGAAGCCTGTCGTCGAGCGGCTGCCCGTCCAGTTCGCCGACTACGTGCTGTGGCAACAGGAGCAGGAGGCTCGTGAAGCCAGCGCAGCCGATCTGAGGTATTGGGGAGGACGGCTGGCGGGGTTGGAGGAGCTGAGGCTGCCGGCGGACCGGGAGAGGTCTGGGCGAGGCGAAGGTGGCGGAGGGGTGGTGAGGTTCGAGGCCGACGCTGCGGAGGTGAGGGGGCTGAAGGAGCTGGCGAGGCGGCACGGAGCGACGCTGTTCATGGTGTTGCTGGCGGCATACAAGGTGCTGCTGATGCGCCACAGCGGGCAAGAGGACATTGCGGTGGGCACGCCCACGGGGGCGAGGCCGCACGAAGAGCTCGAGGGGCTGATCGGGTACTTCGTGAACATGGTGGTGCTGCGCACCGACCTGAGCGGACGGCCGCGGTTCTCGGAACTGCTGGAGAGGGTGAAGTCCGGAGCGCTGCAGGCCTACGAACACCAGGACCTCAGCTTCGACCGGCTGGTCACGGAGCTCAGTCCGCAGCGCCGCATCGGACACAACCCGCTGTACCAAGTGGTCTTCGACCTGCAGAACGCGCCGCAGGGGGAGCTGAACCTGCAGGGCGTGAGCGCCGAGCGCATGGCCGTGCACACGGGCAAGGCGCAGTTCGACCTGGGGCTCTCGCTCACGGAAGTGCAGGGTGAACTGAGAGGGGAATTCGAATACAGCCGAGAGCTGTTCGAAGAAGAGACGGTGCGCCGGCTGAGCGAGCACTATGGCGAACTGCTGCGCGCCATCGTGAGAGACGAAGGACAGGCCATCGACCGGCTGCCGCTGCTGGGTGAGGTGGAGAAGGCGCTGCTGCTGCAAGGCTGGGAAGGCCGCCGGCAGCCCAACGAAGTGCAGCGCCTGCACGAGTTGTTCGAACGGCAGGCCGAGCGCACGCCGCAAGCACTGGCGGTGCTGTCGACGCAGGAGGGGCAGGGAAGCTGGAGCTACGCCGAACTCAACGACAGAGCCAACGCGCTGGCCCACCACCTGATCGGTCTGGGCGTGGGCCGGGAGGCGCTGGTGGGGGTGTGCATGCAGCGCAGCATGCACACCGTGGTGGCGCTGCTGGGGATTGCCAAGGCTGGCGGGGCCTACCTGCCGCTGGACCCGAGCTACCCTGAAGAGCGACTGGCCTTCATGCTTGAAGACAGCGCGGCGCGCTGGGTACTCGTGGACTGCGAGGCGCGCGAGGCGATGCGCACGTGGGGAGCCGGCGCGACCGGGGTGGAAGTGCTGTGCCTGGAAGAAGAGCCGCTGCAGGCGCTGTGGAGCGGGCCGGCGAAAGGCAACCCCTGCGTGGGGGTCGAGCCGAAGGATCTGGCCTACGTGATCTACACCTCGGGTTCGACGGGGCGGCCCAAGGGCGTGCAAGTGCTGCACGAAGGCATCAGCAACCACGTGCAGTGGTTCGGGCGCACGGTGGGCCTGCAGGCCCGGGACCGGATGCTGTTCAAGACGAGCATCAGCTTCGATCCGGCGCTGGTGGAGATGCTGGTGCCGTTGCACGTCGGGGCGGCGGTGGTGGTGCTGCAGGCTGGGGAAGAGCGCGACAGCGCGAGCGTGATCGAGGCGATCGGCGGGCACGGCGTCACGGTGCTGCAGGTGGTGCCCTCGGCGCTCAAGGCCATGCTGGCGGAGCCGGACCTGAAGGGATGCGGGAGCCTGCGCTACATCGTGTGCGGGGGCGAAGCGCTGGAGAGGAGTCTGGCGAGCGAGGTGGTGCGCAAGCTCAAGGTGCGCATCGGCAACTTCTACGGACCGACCGAGACCAGCATCGATGCGACGTGCCTGCCTGAGGTGGACATCAGCGGCGTGGGGGCGACGGTGCCGATCGGGCGCCCGGTGGACAACATGCACTGCTACGTGCTGGATGGGCACGGGGAGCCCGTGCCGATCGGGGTGATCGGGGAGTTGTACGTGGGCGGGGTGGGGGTGGCGCGAGGCTATCTGAACCGACCGGAGCTGACGGCCGAGCGCTTCGTGGCCGACCCGTTCCGTGAGGGCGGTCGGTTGTACCGAACGGGAGACCTGGCGCGCTGGCGCGCGGAGGGGACGCTGGAGTTCATGGGGCGGGTGGATCACCAGGTCAAGCTGCGCGGCTTCCGCATCGAGCTCGACGAGATCCAGTGCGCGCTCAACGATTGCCTGGGCGTCAGGGAAAGCCTCGTGCTGGCCCGCAGCTACGCCGCGAACGACGAACGTCTGGTGGCTTACCTGGTGACCGCCGACCCGGCCGCGCCGCCGGTGATCGCGGACCTGCGCATCCAGCTCGAGAAGAAGCTGCCGCGTTACATGATCCCGACGGCATTCGCGTTCATCGACAGTTTCCCGCTGACCGCGAACGGCAAGCTCGATCGCACGGCGCTGCCCGAACCGCAGGCCGCCGACCGCGAGGCGGCCTACGCGGCACCGCGAGATGACGCCGAGCGGCGCATGGTCGCGATCTGGGAAGAGGTGCTGAGCATCTCGCCGATCGGCATCGACGACGACTTCTTCGACCTCGGGGGCCACTCGCTGATGGCACTGAAGTTGTTGGCCAGCGTGGAGCGCCAGTTCCACCAGCCGCTGCGGTTGGCGTCGATCATCGAGGCGCCGACGGTGCGCCAGCTCACACAACTGCTGGCGCGGGCTACCAGCGCGCCTCCGGAGACCTGTGTGGTTCCGATCCAGGCCGAGGGCGACGAGCTGCCGCTGTTCTTCGTCTCGGGATACGGCAGCTCGCTGCTGGTATTCAACGCCCTGTCGAAGGCGCTGGGTGCTTCGCAGCCGCTGTTCGTGCTGGACCCGATGGCGTTCGACCCGGTGGCGCTCGAGCACTGGAGCTTCGGCGACATGGCGCAGCGCATGCTCGACGACCTGCGTCGCGTCCAGCCGGCCGGGCCTTATCGTCTGGCCGGGCACTCCATGGGCGGCGTGTTCGTCTACGAGCTGGCTCAGCGCCTGCACGCGGCCGGCGAGCGGGTCGAGCAACTCGTGCTCCTCGACACCGTCGGCCCCGGCTTTCCGGGGCGCCATCCCTGGCCGGTCCGGCTGCAGCTCTACGTGAAGCGAGCCGCGACGCTCGGCCCCTCGGGTATGGCGCGTTACGTTCGCTGGTTCTTCACCACGATCTTCAAGCGTTCGGGGCATGATCTGCTCGAGAACCTCGGTGCCCTGGCCGAGACACGCATCGGCAAGGCGCAGAAGCGAAGCGCCGCGATCGTGTACGACGCGTCGGAAGCCTACGAGCCCACCCTCTACCCCGGCTCGCTGACCCTGGTGCGCAGCACGCAGGACAAGCTGAAGATCGGTGAGATCGATGACCCCTACATGGGCTGGCGACCGCTGGTGCGCGGCGAGATCCATCGCGAATCCATGGACTGTATCCACAAGGAGATGCTGGACGCGGATCACGCCGACGTGCTGGCTGCGCTGCTGGTCAAGACGCGCTTGCAGGGGCTTTGACCGGCCCTCCCGCCGTCCGTCGAATGCCGTGATGCCGTCCCCCGCTGCCAGCCGGCTGCCGCTGCCCGGTATCGATGTGTGGCGCGTCGCCACGGCTGCGTTCTCCACAGCCGGCGAGGACTGGCACCGCGACCTGCTTGACGGCGAGGAGCGCTGGCGGTCAGCGCGCTTGCGCCGGCCGGAGGACCGCCTTCGATTCGAGGGGGGACGAGCCAGCCTGCAGATGCTGCTGGGTCACTACCTCGGCAGCGGCAACGGTCGCACGGAGATCGCTGCCGACAGCTTGGGCAAGCTCCACCTCGTGCCGGCGGGACGGATGTTGACCTTCAACAGCAGCCATTCTGGCGACTGGATACTCCACGCGTTCGCGAACGGCGTGAGCGTGGGCATCGACGTCGAGAAACTCGACTCGAGGATCGAGCGCGGTCTCGACGACTATCTTGTCGCGCTGGCACCGGAGGAACGGGTCGCCCTCGAGCAGTGCCCGCCGGCCCGCCGTTCATTCCAGTTCGTGCGGTGCTGGGTGCGCAAGGAGGCCTACCTGAAGGCGCTTGGCAACGGGCTGCAGCGCTCGCCGGAGCTCGTGAGCATCGGCGCAGCGGTCGACGGACGCGTCGGGCTGCTCTACGACCGGAATGCCCCGGAAGCGGCCGGACCGTGGAACTTCGTCGATCTGGCGATCGACGATCGGCACCTCGGCTGCCTGGCCTACCCGGGGCCGGCGCAACCCGTGCGTTTGTGCGACGAGGCGGCGTGGCACGGCGTCCGCGGAGCGTGGGCCGCCCGGTCCGGGGAGTAGCCGACAGGTCCCGCTCGACGCGCCGGCTACCATGGCTGCATGCAAGACATCCTGATCAACTGGTCTCCGCAGGAGACCCGTGTCGCCATCATCGAGAACGGTGCGGTGCAGGAGTTGCATCTCGAGCGAACGCTCGAGCGGGGGCTGGTCGGCAACATCTACGCCGGTCGCGTGGTGCGGGTGTTGCCGGGCATGCAGAGCGCGTTCATCGACATCGGACTCGAGCGGGCTGCATTCCTGCACGTGGCCGACCTGCACCGCGAGGACGCGCCCGGCCGCGACAACCCGCCGCCGGCGCCGATCGAGCGTCAGGTGTTCGAGGGCCAGGCACTGCTGGTGCAGGTGATCAAGGACTCCATCGGCACCAAGGGCGCGCGACTGTCGACGCAGATCAGCATCGCCGGCCGGTTGCTGGTGTTCCTGCCGCAGGACGACCGCATCGGCATCAGCCAGAAGATCGGATCGCACGAGCTGCGCGAGCAACTGCGCACCCGCATGCAGGCCCTGGTGGCCCCGCCGAACGGCGGCAGCAGCAGCAGCGGCGGCTTCATCCTGCGCACCAATGCCGAGGAGGCCACCGACGCCGAGCTGGCGGAAGACATCGCCTACCTGCGCAAGACCTGGACCGCGATCCGCGAGCGCGCCTTCAAGGCGCCGTCCGGCACCTTGCTGCACCTGGACCTGAACCTGATGCAGCGGGTGCTGCGCGACCTGACCCACGACCAGACCCACGCCGTGCGCATCGATTCGCGCATGCAGTACGAGGCGTTGCAGGAGTTCGGCGAACAGTACATGCCGAGCTCGGTGGCCAAGCTCGAGCACTACCACGGCGAGCGTCCGATCTTCGACCTGTTCGGCATCGACCAGGAGATCGAGCGTGCGCTGGCGAGGCGTGTCGACCTGAAGAGCGGCGGCTACCTCATCATCGACCAGACCGAGGCGCTGACGACGATCGACGTCAACACCGGGGGCTACGTCGGCGCGCGCAACTTCGACGAGACGATCTTCAAGACCAACCTCGAGGCGGCGCTCGCCATCGCCCGCCAGCTGCGGCTGCGCAATCTGGGCGGCATCATCATCATCGACTTCATCGACATGGCTCGAGAGGAGCACCAGAACGCGGTGCTCGCCGAACTGCGCAAGCAGCTCGCGCGCGACCGTACCAAGACCACGGTGAGCGGCTTCACGCAGCTCGGCCTGGTGGAGATGACGCGCAAGCGCACCCGCGAATCGCTGGCCCACCTGCTGTGCGAGCCGTGCCCCACCTGCCAGGGCAAGGGCCAGGTGAAGACGCCGCGCAGCGTCTGCTACGACATCCTGCGCGAGATCCTGCGAGAGGCGCGGCAGTTCAACCCCAAGGAGTTCCGTGTGGTCGCCAGCGCCGCGGTGGTGGAGATGCTGCTCGACGAGGAGAGCCAGCACCTCGCCGGCCTGTCCGACTTCATCGGCAAGCCGGTGTCGCTGCAGACCGAGCCCGGGCTCTCGCCCGAGGCCTACGACATCGTGCTGCTGTAGCGGATCGCGTTCCACCCGTGGGCGCAGTAGTGCAGTCGGCCCGCGGGCCTTGTGCACTCCGTTGCTTTTGTGTCCCTACAATGCCGGCCGAATCATGTCATCGTCCGTGATCGTCCTCTGCAGCAGCGAGGCGCCTTGCGTCGGCGCCCGCGGGGGGCCGACGGCGCTCTACACCGTGTCACGACTTTCCTCGGGCCCTGGGGTGCGAACGGCCGGTGCCGGCTGGTATCCTGCCCGGGTATCGAGTTTGTTGCGCTGCGGCGTGGTGCGCCGTGCCGGCGACACCGTGCACGAGCCCGCGCTTGCGGATGCCTCGGTCGCTTCTTCCGACGGACCCTTCCTCCCCGACAGCATGCCTCACATCGAGCCCCGTCTCGACACGACGATCCGCGATGCGGGCGCTCTGGCCGCTCACTCTGCCGCATGACCCACCTTCGAGCCCTGTCTTCTCCTCCCTCGATGCTGCGCCGCAGCCTGGTGGCACTGCCGCTCGCTGCGGCGCTGCCGCCCGCGTTGGCCCAGTTCCGCGTCGAGATCTCCGGCGTCGGCGCCACGCAGTTGCCGATCGCCGTCGTGAAGTTCCGCGACGAGGAGAAGGCGCCGCAGCCGGTGGGCGCCATCGTGCGGGCCGATCTCGAGCGCAGCGGGGTGTTCCGCAATCTCGACACCGCCGGCGTGGTGCTCGACGAAGGTTCCCAGCCGGCGATGAGCGACTGGCGCGGCCGCAGCGCCGACGCGCTGGTCGGCGGCTCGGTGACGCGCCTGGCCGATGGCCGTTTCGATGTGCGCTACCGTCTGTGGGACGTGGTGAAGGGCCGCGACCTCGGTGGCCAGAGCTACGCGGTCCCGGCCGCCGACCTGCGCCTCGCGGCGCACCGCATCGCCGACGCCATCTACGAGAAGCTCACCGGCGAGAAGGGCGTGTTCTCGACGCGCATCGCCTACGTCACCAAGGGGGGAGGGCGCTACACGCTGTGGGTCACCGACGCCGACGGCGAAGGCGGCCAGTCGGCGCTCGCCAGTCCCGAGCCCATCATCTCGCCGGCCTGGTCGCCCGATGGCCGTGAACTGGCCTACGTGTCCTTCGAGAGTCGCAAGGCCGTGGTCTATGTGCAGGAGGTCGCCAGCGGCAAGCGCCGCACGCTGGCGAGCTTCCGCGGCTCGAACAGCGCGCCGGCGTGGTCGCCCGACGGTCGCCAGCTTGCCTTGACGCTGAGTCGCGACGGGGGCTCGCAGCTCTTCGTGATGGGGCGCGACGGCGAGGGCGTGAAACGTCTGACCAGCAGCGGTGCGATCGACACCGAGGCCACGTGGGCGCCGGACGGCAAATCGATCTACTTCGTCAGCGACCGGGGCGGCAGCCCGCAGATCTACCGCGTGCCGGCCGGCGGCGGCAATGCCGAGCGGGTGAGCTTCGGCGGCAGCTACAACATCAGCCCGGCGATCAGCCCGGACGGGCGCACGATGGCCTATATCTCGCGCGACGGCGGCGCCTTCCGGGTGCAGGTGATGGACCTCGCCAGCGGAACCGCCCGCGCGGTGAGCGACACCAAGGACGATGAAAGCCCCAGCTTCGCACCGAACGGCCGGCTCATCATCTACGCCACCCGCGACGGCGGCCGCGATGTGCTGATGACCACCACGACCGACGGCAAGATCAAGGCCCGCCTCGTGTCGACCCAGGCCGATGTGCGCGAGCCGGTCTGGGGCCCCTACGGACGCTGAGTCCGCGGTGGCCCGCCCCCCTTTCGTCGATCGACCACCATTTACCAATGAGGAGAGAACCATGATGTCGATGATCCGCCGCTCCACCCCCGCCCTGACTCTGCTGGCCGCTCTGGCCCTGGCCGGCTGCAGTTCGCCGGTGAAGCTGGACGAGCCGCCGGTGGAGAGCCGCACGGCCGCTCCGGTCGGTGGCGCCGGCGCCGGCGGTTCGGCCAGCGGGACCAGCCAGTCGCAGGTCGCCAACGTCGACCTGTCGGCTCAGCAGGCTGGTGCGCTGGGCAAGGTGGTCTATTTCGACTTCGACAGCTTCCTGGTGAAGGACGAATACCGCCCGATCGTCGACAACTACTCCAAGGTGCTGAACAGCGACCGCAAGAAGCGCGTTGTCATCGAAGGCCACACCGACGAGCGCGGTGGCCGCGAGTACAACCTTGCGCTGGGCCAGAAGCGCGCCGAGGCGGTGGCCAAGTCGCTGACGCTGCTGGGCGTGCAGGACGGGCAGATCGAGTCGGTCAGCTATGGCAAGGAGCGTCCGGCGGTCACCGGCAGCGACGAGGCGGCGTGGGCCAAGAACCGCCGTGCCGAACTGCGCGACCGCTGAGATGACGCGCAGCACCGTCACGGTGGCCAGGATCGCCGGCTGGCGCCCGGCGATCCTGGCTGCGGCACTGCTGGGTGCCGGGGCCGCACAGGCCGGTCTGTTCGACGACGACGAGGCGCGCCGTGCGATCCTCGATGCGCGAGCGCGCATCGACCAGGTCGATCAGGCCGCCAAGGCGCGCGAAGCCGACTTGACCGAGCAGGTGAACCAGCTGCGGCGCAGCGTGCTCGACCTGAACACCACCATCGAGCAGCTGCGCGCGGACCTGGCCAAGCTGCGTGGCAGCGACGAGCAGTTGCAGCGCGATGTGGCTGAACTGCAGCGCAAACAGAAGGACGTGCAGCAGGGCATCGACGAACGCCTGCGCAAGATGGAGCCGCAGAAAGTCACGCTGGACGGCAAGGAATTCCTCGCCGAGCCGGAGGAAACGCGGCTGTACGGCGAGGCCGTCAACGTGCTCCGGCAGGGCGACTTTGCCGGCGCGGTCAACGCCTTCAGCGCCTTCCAGCGTCGCTATCCCAGCAGCGGCTACTCGACTGCGGCGCTGTACTGGCTGGCCAATGCACAGTACGGCAAGCGCGACTACAAGGACGCCATCCCGTCCTTCCGCGCGCTGGTGGCTGCGGCGCCCGACCACCCGCGTGCGCCCGAGGCCCTGCTGTCGATCGCCAACTGCCAGCTCGAGCTGAAGGACACCAAGTCCGCACGCCGCACGCTCGACGAACTGCTGAAGAACTACCCGAAGAGCGAGGCCGCGCAGGCCGGTCGTGAGCGGCTCGCCTCATTGAAGTGAGCGCGTTGCCGGAGCCGGACGAAGCCGACCTGGAGCGCCGCTTCGGCGGCCTGCGGCGGCTCTACGGAGAGGCCGGCTACCGTCGGATCAGGGCGGCCCGGATCGGCGTGGTCGGTGTCGGCGGCGTCGGTTCCTGGGTGGCCGAGGCGCTTGCGCGCAGCGGCGTGGCCGCACTCACGCTGATCGACCTCGACCACGTCAGCGAGTCCAACATCAACCGGCAGGTGCAAGCCCTCGATGCCACCCTCGGCCAGGCCAAGGTGCTGGCATTGCGGGATCGCATCGCGCAGATCCATCCGGCGTGCCGGGTGCATGCGGTCGAAGCTTTTGTCGAGGCCGACAACTGGCCGGCGCTGTTGCCGGAACGCGTCGATGCGCTGGTGGACGCCTGCGATCAGGTTCGCGCGAAGGCGCTGCTGGCGGCGTGGGCGCTCGACGCCGGCTTGCCCTATGTATCGGTGGGGGCCGCCGGCGGCAAGCGCCGCGCGCAAGCGGTCGAGGTCGAAGACCTCGCCGAGGTGACCCACGATCCCTTGCTGGCGTCCCTCCGGCAGCGCCTGCGACAGCGGCACGCGGCGGCGCGCAAGGGGGCGATCGGCGTGCGCTGCGTGTTCTCGCGCGAGGCCGTGAGCGAACCCGACGAGGCTTGTCGCGTTGACGGCAGCCTCAACTGCCATGGCTACGGATCCGCCGTCAGCGTCACGGCCACCTTCGGTTTGGTCGCCGCAGGTGAGATCATCGAGAGCCTCGTGGTCCGTGAAGCGCAGACTTGAATCCGAGAAAAAAGTCTGGCTATAATGAGCGGCTCTACGGCGGGTTGTTAGCTCAGTCGGTAGAGCAGCGGACTTTTAATCCGTTGGTCGCGTGTTCGAGTCACGCACAACCCACCAAGGCGCTCCTCACGGGGTGCACACCGTGGCCAGTTCACGGGCTCTTAGCTCAGTTGGTAGAGCAGCGGACTCTTAATCCGTAGGTCGAGTGTTCGAGTCACTCAGGGCCCACCAAGAAAGACGAGGCCTCGCACGACAGTGCGGGGCCTTTGTCATTTCTGGCTGTCGCGCGCGCGAGATCCCTCATCAGGCGATGGCCAACCGCCCAGCCTCTCGTGATGTCCGTGGCCTTGGTGGCTGAGGATCAGTGTGAATCGCGCGGCGATCCATTCGGTCTGTTCGATGAGGTGCTCTGGTACGAGTATCGGGTCATAGAGCAGCGTCATGTGGGGTGTGCGGGACGGCTTCGGCCTGAGCCCTGCGCGGCGGAGTTCGTCCCCCAGTGTGTCCCGCAGTCGGGTCACGGCGTCATCGCTTTGAGCATCGCAGCGCAGGACGAAGGGGTTGTTGCCTGCGGTGTCGAAGCTGCAGGCGCGATCGAACACGATGGACGAACCCGGCCAGGTCACTCGGGCAGCCGCGGCCCGGGCAGCGTCGATATCCGATCGAGGGATCCTGTTGGCGTAGCCCGCGACCGCATGCAGGCTGACGTGCAGGTTCTGAGGTGGCAGGCACGGACCCCGCAGCCCGTGGCGCCTGCGCAGCTCGGCGCCGACCTGTGCAAGGTGTTCTGCGTCGTCAGGCAGAGGGACGAGTGCAAAGAACAGGTTGTAGCCACGCAACTGGCCCGCGCGCCCGCGGACGACCTCAGGCTCGAACAGTGCGGGCTCGGCAGGGACTCCTGGCAGGCTCATTTGATCGGGCATGGCATCCGCTCCTCGGGTCGATGTTCCTGGTGGCAAACGGGTTTTCACGCGAGCCTCGAATGGCACCGACGACTCAGGGTCATTCGTTGTCCGACGGCGGCGGCCGGTCTAAGGGTTACATCCCATGGCCTCTGTCGCCTGCGTGACGGAAATGCTGCCTTCGCTCCTCCATCCTTGGACCGCGCTTCTCCCGTGACGCGACGCTCGGTCACGGCCGCTGAAATCACCAAGTGAAGGGGACCGTGATGAACGACAAGACCGTTGCCAAGACCACCAAGGTGGACGCCGTGGTCATCGGGGCAGGCATCGCCGGGCTGTACCAGGTCTACCGCCTTCGCGAGCAGGGGTTCGACGTCCAGGCTTTCGAGGCCGGCTCCAACGTCGGTGGCACCTGGTACTGGAATCGCTACCCGGGCGCCCGGTTCGATTCCACGGCCGAGGTCTACCAGTTCTGGTTCTCGGAAGAGCTCTACAAGGGGTGGAAGCCGAGCGAGCGCTTCCCGGCGCAACCCGAGTCCGAGCGCTGGCTGAACTACGTGGCGGACCGCTGTGACCTGCGCAAGCACTACCGGTTCAGCACGCGCGTCGAGGCGGCGCACTACGATGAAGCTGCGCAGAGCTGGTCGATCACGACCGACCAGGGCGATACCGTCCAGGCGCGCTTCCTCATCACCTGCTGCGGCATGCTGTCGGCGCCGCTGACGTCGGTGTTCCCCGGTCAGGACAGCTTCAAGGGCCAGTTGTTCCACACCGCGCGGTGGCCGAAGGAGCCGGTCGATTTCACCGGCAAGCGCGTGGGCATCGTGGGCGCCGGGGCGACGGGCATCCAGGTCATCCAGACGATCGCGAGTCAGGTCGGCCACCTGAAGGTGTTCTTGCGCACGCCGCAATACACCATCCCGATGAACAACCCGAAGTACACCGAGGCGGTCTGGGCCGGGTTCTCGAGCCGCTTCCACGAGATGAAGGAACGCGTGCAGCGCACCTTCGCCGGCCACGTCTACGACTTCGGCGGCTACGGCACTTGGGCCGAAAGGACGCCCGAGGAGCGGATCGCCGTGCTGGAGGAGCTCTGGAACGACGGCTCGCTGGCGTTGTGGCTGGCCTCGTTCTCCGAAATGTTCTTCGACGAAAAGGTCAACGCCGAGGTCTCCGAGTTCGTGCGCGGGAAGATGCGCGAGCGGCTCAAGGACCCGGTGCTGTGCGAGAAGTTGATCCCCACGAGCTACGGCTTCGGGACCAACCGCGTGCCGCTGGACACCAACTACCTGGAGGCCTACCACCGCCCGAACGTCGAGATCGTTGACGTGAAGGCGTCGCCGATCGAGTGCGTCACGCCCGAGGGTGTGCGAACCGCGGACGGCAAGCTCCACGAACTCGACATCCTGATCCTGGCGACGGGTTTCGATGCGGGAACGGGTGCACTGACGCGCATCGACATCCGCGGTCGCGGTGGGCGCTCGCTCAAGGAAGACTGGGGCCGCGAGATCCGCACGACGATGGGCCTGCAGGTGCACGGCTATCCCAACCTCTTTACGACCGGGGCGCCGCTGGCGCCGTCGGCGGCCTTCTGCAACATGACCACCTGCCTGCAGCAGCAGGTCGACTGGATCACCGAGTGCCTGGTGGCGCTTCGCCGCAAAGGTCTGACCGTCATCGAGCCCAGCCGGTCGCTGGAAGACGAATGGGTGGCTCACCACGACGAGACCTCCAACGCGACGCTGCTGGTCAAGACCGATTCCTGGTACATGGGAACCAATGTCAAGGGCAAGCAGCGCCGCATGCTGTCGTACATCGGTGGGGTCGGGAAATACCGCCAGCGCTGCGAAGAACTGGCCGCCGGTGGCTACCCGGGTTTCGAGATGCGCTGAGTCTGCTAGTCGGTCTCGGGCGTCAGCGTCAGCACGGCCGGGATCGTCTCGTCGCAGTTGTCCAGCAGCCCGGCATGCACGGCCCGCAACGTCGCGAGGCTGCCGACGTGGGGCAGGACCGTGTCTGCGCCGCAGAGCGGACACATGGCGGTGGATTCGCCGTGCGTCCAGCTCACCACGTCGGCCGGCTCGAAGATGGCCAGGCAAGAGAAGCAGCCTGCAATCCGCGCCGAAGCCAGTTCGACGCGGTTGTTGAAGGAGTCGTAGCCGGTGTCCGACATGTGCGAAGCGTCGGTTGCAGGACTCAGGACGTCACGCTGTCGCGCAGCGCCTTGATCTGGTCGTGGTTGGCCTGCACCCCAAGCAACTGCCGGCCGAGGGTCTGCTGCACGTCGATCGGCAGTGGCTGCTTCAGCGCCTTGCGATAACGGGCCAGCGCCGCGTCCTCGCCGCGTTCGCACTCCTCCAGCAAGGCGTGATCGCTGCTGCCGGTCAATGCATCCTTCACCGAAACCCATCCCCGATGAAGGGCGCCGGCGACGCTGCCATGATCCTCGGGGCTTCCCCCGTGCTGCAAGACCAGGGCCTGCAACTCCACCGCGGCGCTTTCGCATTCCGCGGCACGGGCCTGCAGCGTTTGCTTGAGGGAGACGGACTCGGCCCGCTCGGCGCATTTCGCGAATCCGTACTGGCCGTCCTTCGACGTTTCGATCAGTTCGTTCAGGATGTGGATGACTTGCTTGTCGCTCATGGGATGACTCCTCGAAGTTGGGCAAGTGGGACCACCCAGGGTGGATGGGGCCGTGGTCACTCGATGATGGGTGGCCTGCAGTCCAAAGGCAGTAGGGCGATCGCGCCGCGTGCTGTACGAACGCGCCTACACCGTGTCTCCTTCGCTGCGAATGAACGCCCCCTTGATCTGGCGCAAGGCCCTCTGAGCAGTCTGGATCGACGCTAGCGACCGACGCGCGGCGGGGGCTTCTTGCCGTGGCCGTACGCTTTCTTACACTGCATCAGTCCCCGTGCACGCCAGCTTGACCATCATTCGCCAGGAGCATCGGGCGCTGTCTGCGATGCTGCGCGCCATCCACCTGATGCTGGGCGAGCATCGCCGGCGCGGAACGCTGCCGGACTTCGGGATGCTGCGCGCCATGCTCTTCTACGTCGACGAGTTTCCCGAGCGCCTGCACCATGCCAAGGAAAGCCGGTTGCTGTTCCCGATGCTGCGGTCGCGCAGCGCAGAGCGCACCGCTGTGCTGAACCGGCTCGATCAGGACCATGCCCAGGGCGAGCAGTTCATCCGCAGGCTCGAACACGAACTGCTGGCTTTCGAGGTGATGGCCGAGACGCCCCAGGGCGAGGAGCGACGCGGGCGTTTCGAGCGGTCGATGACAGCCTACATGCACTTCTACCTGAACCACATGCGCACGGAGGAGGCGATGGTGCTGCCGATGGCCGAGCGCGTGCTCGGTGATCAGGACTGGAGCGAGCTCGACGCGGCCTTCCTGCTGAACCGCGACCCGCTCGCCGGCGGCGAGGGCGATACGGTGTATGCCGATGTCTTCAGGCGCATCACCGAAGCGCAACCGACCCTGCTGGGTCTGGGCTCCGCGCTGGAGGCATTGGCCGGCCGGGCGACGGCGAGGTCCGTCTAGAGCGCTCGAGACCGGCCCGGGCGGCCGATCGGTCTCCGGCGGACCGATACTGCGTCCATGCAGGACGAGGCCTCAGTTCCCCCAACGCCGCGCTGGATTCGCGCACTGTGGTCGCTGGCGGGGGGGCTGGCCTTGCTGACGGGCCTGGTCGGCACCGTGCTGCCCCTGTTGCCTACGACGCCCTTCGTGCTGCTGGCGGCCTTCTGCTTCGCGCGCGGGAGCGAACGCTGCGAACGTTGGCTGCTCGGGCATCGACGCTTCGGACCGATGATTCAGGCGTGGCGTTCGCATCGCGCGATCCCGCTGGCGGCGAAGCGACTGGCCACGGTGATGATGACGCTGGGCTGTGTCTGGTCGTGGTGGTGGCTGTCTTCGCCCTGGCGATGGGCGCCCGCACTGTGCTGCACCGCCGTCGCGCTGTGGATGTGGCGCCTGCCGACGGCGGGCGCGACGCAGCGGCTGCCGGGTCGCGATTGAGCGACGTCGCTCCATCGCCATCTCCGCGCGACGGGGTCGGATTTCGCTCGCGGGCAGAATTTGCGCATGAGCCCGTCGACCCTCGCTGCCGCATCGACCGCCGTGCGCCGCATGCCGCTGTGGATCGGCGTGCTCGCGCTGTCAGCCTGTGCCGGTTACAGCCCTTCGGGCCTGCCCGTCGGTACACCGCAGGCGCAAGTCATCGAGCGCATGGGGTCGCCGACCGGGCGCTATGCTCTCGCCCCGTCCGGTGAGCGGCTGGAGTTCGCCCGAGGACCGATGGGCAAGCACACTTACATGCTCGACTTCGATGCCGACCAGCGGCTGCAGCGCTGGGAGCAGGTGCTGACCGAGAAGAATTTCTATGCACTGCAGATCGGCATGAGCCGCGAGGAAGTGCTGCGGCGCATCGGCCATCCGTCGAATGTGCGCTTCCTGTCACGTCAGCAGCACCAGCTCTGGTCCTACCGCTACGACACGCCGTTCTGCGTGTGGTTCCAGGTCAGCCTCGACACCTCCGACAAGGTGGCTGAACTGGGCAACAACGTCGATCCGCAGTGCGACGATCTCTTCGACGGTCGCTGATTCCATGCCCACGATCACCCTGTACGGCATCCCGAACTGCGACACCGTGAAGCGGGCCCGCGCCTGGCTGGAGGCCCGCGACGTCGGCTACACGTTCCACGACTTCAAGAAACAGGGCGTGCCCCCCGACTCGCTCGCCGGCTGGGTGGCTGCCGTCGGCTGGGAGACGCTGGTCAACCGCAAGGGCACGACCTGGCGCCAACTCGATCCTGCGGTGCGGGAGTCCGTCGTCGACGCGGCGAGCGCCCAGCGGGCGCTGCGGGAGCATCCGTCGCTGGTGAAGCGGCCCGTGGTGGAGTGGCCGGGTGGCCTGACCGTCGGCTTCGACGAAGCGGTGTTCAGCGCACGGCTGCCCCACTGAGGACGCGACGACCGTCGTGCCGCATCCTCACAAAGCGGCGGTCACGCGGCGAGCAACTGCCTCAGCACGAAGGGCAGGATGCCGCCGTGCTTGTAGTAGTCCACCTCGATCGGCGTGTCGATGCGCAGCGTGACGATCACGGTTTTCTTCTCGCCGGTCGGCGTGGTGATGACCAGCGTGGCGTCCGATTGCGGCTTCATGTCGGCATCGACCACCACGTCCACCACCTCGTCGCCGATCAGCCCCAGCGTGCTCCATGAGTCGCTGCCCTTGAACTGCAGCGGCAGCACGCCCATGCCGACCAGGTTGCTGCGGTGGATGCGCTCGAAGCTCTTCGCCACCACGGCCTTGATGCCCAGCAGCTGCGTACCCTTGGCGGCCCAGTCGCGCGACGAGCCGGTGCCGTACTCCTCGCCGCCGAAGATCACCGTGGGGACGCCGGCGGCGATGTACTGCATGGCGGCGTCGTAGATCGCGAGCTTGCGGCCCTTGTCCGCGCCGTCGAGCTGGAAGAGGGTGTAGCCGCCTTCCTCGCGCGCGCCGTCGTCCTTGGGTGGCAGCATCAGGTTCTTGATGCGCACGTTGGCGAAGGTGCCGCGCATCATCACCTCGTGATTGCCGCGGCGCGAGCCGTAGCTGTTGAAGTCGGCCTTCAGCACGCCGCGCTCGAGCAGGTACTTGCCGGCCGGCGTGGTGTCCTTGAAGGAGCCGGCCGGCGAGATGTGGTCGGTGGTGATCGAGTCGCCGAACAGGCCCATGATGCGTGCGCCCCTCACGCCGGCGTCCGCCACGGCCGGCTCCATGGTGAAGTCCTGGAAGAACGGCGGCTCGGCGATGTAGGTGCTCTTGGGCCAGGTGTAGACGTTGCCCTTCACGCCCTTGATCTGTTCCCACAGCTTGCCGGGATCGCTCTTGACCTTGTCGTAGTTCTTCTTGAACGCCTTGCCGTCCATCGCGAACTTCATCAGCTTGTAGATCTCGTCGCTGGTGGGCCAGATGTCGCCCAGGTACACCGGCTTGCCGCCCTTGCCGGTGCCCACCGGCTCCGTCATCAGATCCCTGCTCACGGTGCCGGCGATCGCGTAGGCCACCACCAGCGGCGGACTGGCCAGGAAGTTGGCCTTCAGGTTCGGGTGGATGCGGGCCTCGAAGTTGCGGTTGCCCGACAGCACGGCAGCGCACACCAGGTCGTTCTTCGTGATCGCCTCGTTGATCTCGGGCGTCAGGTCGCCGGCATTGCCGATGCAGGTGGTGCAGCCGTAGCCGGCGACGAAGAAGCCGAGCTTCTCCAGGTAGGGCAGCAGGCCCGCCTTCTCCAGGTACTCGGTGACGATGCGCGAGCCCGGCGCGAGCGAGGTCTTCACGTGCTTCTTCACCTTCAGCCCGGCCTCCACCGCCTTCTTCGCCAGCAGCCCGGCGGCCAGTAGCACGCCTGGGTTGCTGGTGTTGGTGCAGGAGGTGATGGCGGCGATCAGCACGTCGCCGTTCCGGATTTCCAGGCCGTCGCTGGTGGTGAAGGCCTGGCCCAGCTTCTCGGCCGGCTGGTTGAAGCCGTTCTCCGCCGGCGGCTTGCTGAACAGCGCGCCGAACTGCGACTTCACGTGGCCGAGCTCGATGCGGTCCTGCGGGCGCTTCGGCCCCGACAGCGAGGGTGCCACCGTGCCCAGGTCGAGCTTCACGACCGCGCTGTAGTCGATGTCGCCGGACTTGGGCACGCCGAACAGCTTCTGCGCCTTGAAGTAGGCCTCGAAGGCCTCGATCTCGGCCTTGCTGCGGCCGGTGCCCTGGAAGTAGTCGATGGTCTTCTCGTCGACCGGGAAGAAGCCCATCGTGGCGCCGTACTCGGGCGCCATGTTGCCGATCGTGGCGCGGTCGGGCAGGGCGAGGGTGCGGGTGCCTTCGCCGAAGAACTCGACGAACTTGCCCACCACCTTGGCCTTGCGCAGGATCTCGGTGACGGTCAGCACCAGGTCGGTGGCCGTCACGCCCTCGCGCAGTTGGCCGGTGAGCTCGAAGCCCACCACGTCGGGCGTCAGGAAGTAGACCGGCTGGCCCAGCATGCCGGCCTCGGCCTCGATGCCGCCCACGCCCCAGCCGACCACGCCGATGCCGTTGATCATCGTCGTGTGGCTGTCGGTGCCGACCAGCGTGTCCGGGTAGTAGATGCCGCCCTGGGTCTTGTGCACGCCGCGCGCCAGGTACTCGAGGTTCACCTGGTGCACGATGCCGAAGCCGGGCGGCACGACGCCGAAGGTGTCGAAGGCGTCCATGCCCCACTTCATGAACTGGTAGCGCTCCTGGTTGCGGCTGAACTCCAGCTTCATGTTCAGGTCCAGCGCCTTGGCCGAGCCGAAGTGGTCGATCATCACCGAGTGGTCGACCACCAGATCCACCGGCACCAGCGGCTCGATCGCCTTGGGGTTCTTGCCCATCTTCGCCGCCACGTTGCGCATCGCGGCCAGGTCGGCCAGCAGCGGCACGCCGGTGAAGTCCTGCAGCACCACGCGGGCGACGACGAAGGGAATCTCGTCGCTGCGCTCGGCAGTCGGCTGCCAGTTCGCGAGCTGCTCCACGTGCTCCTTCGTGACCTTCTTGCCGTCGCAGTTGCGCAGCACGCTCTCCAGCACGATGCGCACCGACACTGGCAGGCGCGCCACGTTCGGGAAGGTCTTCGCCAGCTCGGGCAGCGAGTAGAACCGGCCCTCCTTGCCGGAGGCGGTCTTGAAGCTCTTCAGGGTCTTCGGGAAGGCGTGCGGGCTCGTGGCGGGCATGGTCGACCTCGTTGTGGGGTGGGGTTGAAAACGATTATGCGGTTTGCATGCCGACACCACATGACATCGCGGCACCTTGGTCGACGCACCCTTGCGAGGGCCGGTGCGCTCCCCCGTCATCCGCTCCAGTGGGGAGGAGCCCGCGGCGGCCGTGCCGCCGAACAATCGCCGCGGGCCATCGAGCGGAAGGAGCCGGCCATGCAGGGGATGTCGAGGCGTGATGTGGTGGGGCGGGCGCTGGCTCTGGCTGCGGCGCTCGGCGTCCGGGCTGCCGGCGCCGCAGCGGAGCCGCCGCCCGGCGTGGCCGCGCCGGCGATGCTGCTGGCGCGCGAGGCCGCGGCCGGCCAGTCGCCGGTCGGCTACCGGGTGAGCGAGAAGCTCGACGGCATCCGGGCGCAATGGGACGGCCGCGTGCTGCGGTTCCGCGGCGGCGGCCTGGTCCCGGCGCCGGCCTGGTTCACCGCCGGCTTGCCGCCCGTGGCGCTGGACGGTGAACTGTGGCTCGGCCGTGGCCGTTTCGAGGCGCTGACGGCGATCGTTCGGGACCGTCAGCCCGACGATGCGGGATGGCGGCAGGTACGGTACGGCGTGTTCGAGCTGCCGGGCGCCCCCGGCCCGTTCGCCGAGAGGGCGGCGCGGATCGAGCGGCTGGTCGGGCATGCAGGGCCCGGGCCGCTGATGGCAGTGGCGCAGTGGGAGCTGCCCGATCCCGCAGCCTTGCAGGCCCGGCTGGCCAGCGTGGTGGTGCAGGGCGGCGAAGGGCTGATGCTGCACCGGGCCGACGCCCCCTACGTCACCGGCCGCAGCGAGGTGCTGCTGAAGCTCAAGCCGCTGCAGGACGGCGAGGCGGTCGTCGTCGGGCACGTGGCGGGGAAGGGTCGCTTTGTCGGGCAGTTGGGCGCCTTGCGCGTGCGCACGCCGCAGGGGCGGGAGTTCGCGCTCGGCACGGGCTTCAGCGACGCACAGCGGGCTTCTCCGCCTCCGCCGGGCACGGTGGTCACCTACACCTACCGCGGCACCACGGCGCGCGGCCTGCCGCGCTTCGCCAGTTTCCTGCGGGTGGCCGGGCCTTGACGCCGGTCCCGGTCACGGCTTGAGGTATGTTGCGGGCGATGAGCGAACACAGCTTCTACTGGCACGACTACGAAACCTTCGGGCGCTGGCCGCGGCGCGACCGGCCGGCGCAGTTCGCCGGCGTGCGCACCGACGCCGAACTCAACGAGATCGGTTCGTCGCTGATGCACTACTGCCAGCCCGCGCCCGATTTCCTGCCCGATCCCGAATCCTGCCTGCTGACCGGCATCCTGCCGCAGACCTGCCTCGAGCAGGGCCTGCCGGAACATGCCTTCGCGGCCGCCATCGAGCGCGAGCTGGCGGCGCCGGGCACGGTGGGCGTGGGCTACAACACCATCCGCTTCGACGACGAGGTGACGCGCCATCTGTTCTGGCGCAACCTGATGGACCCCTATGCCCGCGAGTGGCAGAACGGCTGCGGGCGCTGGGACCTGCTCGACGTGGTGCGCTGCACCTATGCGCTGCGGCCCGAGGGCATCGAGTGGCCGCGCCACGACGACGGCCGCGCCTCGTTCAAGCTCGAGCACCTGACGGCGGCCAACGGCCTGACGCACGAGGCGGCGCACGATGCGCTGTCGGACGTGCGCGCCACCATCGGCCTGGCCCGGCTGATCCGCCGGCACCAGCCCCGCCTGTGGGACTTCTGCTTCCGGCTGCACCGCAAGGACGCGGTGATGGCGGAGATCGGTGCCGGTGCGCGGCGGCCCTTTCTGCACATCTCCGGCATGTACCCGGCCGAGCGGGGCTGCCTCGCCGCGGTGTGGCCGCTCGGCGCTCACCCGACCAACAAGAACGAACTGATCGTCTGGGATCTGGCGGCCGACCCCAGCGAACTCTACGGACTCGATGCCACCGCGATCCGCCAGCGCCTGTTCACCAAGGCCGAAGATCTGCCGGAGGGCACGACGCGCCTGCCGATCAAGAGCATCCATATCAACAAGTCGCCGATCGTCATCGGCAACCTCAAGACGCTGAGCCCGGCGATGGCCGAGCGCTGGGGCTACGACGCGGCCCGGGTGCAGCGCCACGCCGACATCGCCCTGGCGCACGACACGCTGCCGCGCGCGCTGTGGGCAGAAGTGTTCGCGCGGCCCGCGCCCGAGCAGGCACCCGACGTCGACGAAGACCTGTATGGCGGCTTCGTCTCCCATGCCGACCGGCGCACGCTCGAGCGGCTGCGTGGGCTGCCGCCGGAAGGGCTGGCGGGCCAGCGCCCGTCGTTCGAGGACGGGCGCCTGGAGGAACTGCTGTTCCGTTACCGCGCGCGCAACTTCCCGCACACGCTCAATGCCGAGGAGCGGGCCCAGTGGGAGCAGCATCGCGCCGAGCGGCTGCACCTGGGCATCGGCGGCGGCAGCAGCCTGGCGGCCTTCTTCGAACGCATCGACGCGCTCAGCGAATCGGCCGACGAGCGGGGCCAGGACATCCTGGGCGCGCTCTACGACTATGCCGAGCAGATCGCGCCGCCGGCCCCGTGAAGCCAGAGCGCGGCGGCGAACGATGAAGATCGGCGTGATGGGCGCGGGGGCCGTGGGCTGCTACTACGGCGGCATGCTGGCGCGTGCCGGCCACGAGGTGGTGCTGGTTGGCCGACCGACCCATGTCGAGGCGCTGAAGCAGCGCGGTCTGCGCTTGCAGACGGCGGCCTTCGACGTCGAACTGCCGGTGCGCGCCAGCACCGAGGCGGTGGCGCTGATCGACGCGGCGCTGGTGCTGTTCTGCGTCAAGTCGACCGACACCGAGGCGGCCGGCCTCGAACTGCGTGACCACCTGGCGCCGGATGCGCTGGTGCTGAGCCTGCAGAACGGCGTCGACAACGCCGAACGGCTGCAGGCGCTGGTCGGTGTGCCGGTGTGGCCCGCGGTGGTCTACGTCGCTGCCGAGATGGCCGGTCCCGGCCACGTGAAGCACAACGGTCGCGGCGAGCTGGTGATCGGACCGACCGCCGTGCGCGGCTCCCCGGGCACGCTGGAGGCCGCCGGCCTGCTGGCGCTGCTGGGCGATGCCGGCGTGCCGGCCGAGACCGGGGACAACGTGGCCGGCGTGTTGTGGGCCAAGCTGGTGCTCAACTGCGCCTACAACGCGCTGTCGGCGTTGACGAACCTGCCCTACGGCCCGCTGGTCGCCCGCGAAGGCATCGCGCGCGTGATGGACGACCTGATGGCCGAGTGCCTGGCCGTGGCCGCCGCCGATGGCGTGCGGATCCCGGGCGAGGTGCCGGCGTCGGTGCGCCGCATCGCGCAGACCATGCCGGCGCAGTTCTCGTCGACGGCACAGGACCTGCGCCGCGGGCGCCGCAGCGAGATCGATCACCTCAACGGCTACGTCGTGCGGCGCGGCGAGGCCACCGGCACGCCAACGCCAGTGAACCGCTGCCTGCACGCGCTGGTGAAGGCCCTGGAAGCGCCGCCCGCCTGATGCGCGTTCCCTGGCGTCCGCTGCATGCGCTGCCGCTGCATGTCGTCAACGGCATCGGCGTGGCGCTCGGCATCTGCCTGATCCAGGCGCTGGTGGCGGCGCTGGCCGGCAGCGCGCCGGCCCTGTGGGCGGTCAGCGGCGCGGTCTGCGTCAGCCTGGCCGACTTGCCGGTGGTGCCGCGGCGCAGCTGGCACAGGGTGTCGCTGGCGGCGTTCAGCACCTGCGTCGTGACGGCGTTCGTCGTCGCGCTGCGCCTGCATCCGGTGGCGCTCGGTGGCGTGGTGGTGGTGGTGGCCTTCGCCTCCGCGATGACGCTGGCCTGGGGCCTGCGCGCCGGTCCGGTGTCCTTCGTCGGCATCCTGGCGATCGTGTTCGCGATGGCGTCGCCGCCGGTGTCGGGCGCGGCTGCGGTGTTCGCGCACACCGCCTGGACGGCGCTCGGCGCGGCCTTGTACATGGCCTGGGCGATGTTCTGCTCGGTGATGCTGCAGCGCCGCTATCGAGCGCTGGCCTTGGCTGGCGTGCTGGAGGGGCTGTCCGCCTTGCTGCGGGCGCGCGCCGCATTGCTCGTGCCTTCATCGCCGCAGGTGCGCGGCAGCGACTCGGCCGCCGACCGACTGCGCACGTGGATCCACGACGAGACGGCGCTCAACGACCGGGTGCAGGCGGCGCGCGATCTGATCTTCGAGCGGCCGGACCGCGATACCGAAACGCGGACCTTCGCCGGCCTGCTGGTCACCGCCGTCGATCTGCGCGACACCCTGCTGGCCAGTGAGCTCGATCTGGGCCTGCTGGGCGACGATGCGCTGGCGGCTGCGGTGCGCCAGCGGCTCGCCGCCAATCTGGAAGCGCAGGCGGCCGCGCTCGATGCGATGCAGGGCGCGCTGCGCTACGACGACCCGGTGGAGGCTACGCACGACAGCGACGACCGCCCGCTGCACGCCTGGGTGGCCGGTGTCTCGATCCCGGCGGGCGACCAGCGCAAGCACCTGTTGCCAGCGCTGGCCGATCGCGCGCAGCACATGATCGACGACCTGCGGCAGATGCGCGCGCTGTTGCGCGGAGAGTTGTTGCCGCTGCGGTTGACGCAGGAAGAGTTGAGCCTGTTCGTGTCGGTCGAGGGCTGGCCGCTCGCCGCACTGAAACCACACACCAGCGGGAGATCGCCGGTGCTTCGGCACGCCGTGCGCTCGGCCGTCGCGCTCGGGGCGGCCTACTTCATCGGCGAGGCACTGCCCTGGGCCTCGCACCCGCACTGGCTGGTGCTGAGCGTCGCGGTCGTGCTGCGCGGCAATCTGGAGCAGACGCTCGAGCGGCGCAACGCGCGGCTCGGCGGCACGGTGCTCGGCTGTCTGCTGGTGCTCGGGCTGGCGCAACTGCACTGGAGCGGCGTGGCCTCGGTGGCCTTTCTGCTGGCGGTTGCGGCCGCGCATGCCTTCGTCAACGTGCGCTATCTGGTCACGGCGATCGCTGCCACCGTGATGGCCCTGCTGCAGGCCCACCTGGCCGATCCGGCCGCCGGCTTCGCAGTGGCCGAGCGCCTGGCCGATACCGCACTCGGCGCCGGGCTGGCCTGGGCGTTCTGCTACGTCCTGCCGTCGTGGGAGCGCAGCAGCCTCACGCGCGCGCTCGACCGGCTGCTGAACAGCCTGAACGTGCTGGCCATCGAGGTGCTGACCTGGCCCGAGCCCGGGCGCGGTCGCGCGCGGCTGGGCCTGGCGCGCCGCGAGGCCTACGAGTCGCTGGCGGGGCTGGCCGCGGTGGCCCAGCGCAGCAGTGTCGAGCCGGAACGCGTGCGGGTGCCCTTGCAGGCCATCACCGACGCACTGACCCACGGACAGGAAATGCTCGGTCACCTGGCCGCGATGCGGCAGATGCTCACCCGCCGGGTCGACGCGCTCGACCGCGAGCCGGCCGAGGCGGTGCTGCGTCGCGCCGCCGCGGCGGTGCACGCCTGCCTCGCGCCGGGTCCGACGTCGGCGGCCGCCGCGTCGGCCGAAGTCGCGCTGGCAGCGCTGCTGTCCTTCGAACTGCCGGCCCAGTCGGCAGGGACGGCGCTGTTGCCGTGGTTCGAACGCCGCTCGCAGATGGTGGTACAGGCTGCTCACGGCGTGGCCGCCGCGGTGCAACGGCTGCGCGCGCACGCGCAACGGCGGGCCTGAAAGGAAAACGGCCCGCAGGAACTGCGGGCCGTGGCCTCGAGCGGCGTCGCCGATGATCAGGCGGCGACTTCCTTCGCGACGCTCGCGTACTCGTCGATCTGGTCGAAGTTCATGTAGCGGTACACGCTGTCGGCGTCCTTGTTGATGATGCCCATCGCCTCGTGGTACTCGGCCACCGTCGGGATCTTGCCGAGCTTCGATGCGATCGCCGCCAGTTCGGCCGAGGCCAGGAACACGTTGGTGTTCTTGCCCAGGCGGTTCGGGAAGTTGCGGGTGCTGGTGGAGACCACGGTCGCGCCTTCACGCACCTGCGCCTGGTTGCCCATGCAGAGGCTGCAACCGGGCATCTCGGTGCGGGCACCGGCGGCGCCGAAGTTGGCGTAGTGGCCTTCCTTGATCAGCTCGCTCTCGTCCATCTTGGTCGGCGGGGCGACCCACAGCTTGACCGGGATGTCGCGCTGGCCGCCCAGCAGCTTGGCGGCGGCGCGGAAGTGGCCGATGTTGGTCATGCACGAGCCGATGAAGGCCTCGTCGATCTTGGTGCCGGCGACCTCGGACATGAACTTGGCGTCGTCCGGGTCGTTGGGGCAGCAGACGATCGGTTCCTTGATGTCGGCCAGATCGATCTCGATCACGGCGGCGTACTCGGCATTCTTGTCGGCCTCGAGCAGTTGCGGATTGGCCAGCCAGGCCTCGACCTTCTCGATGCGGCGCTGCAGGGTGCGGGCGTCGGCATAACCGTCGGCGATCATGTTCTTCATCAGCACCACATTGCTGGTGAGGTACTCCTTGATCGGCGCCGGGTTGAGCTTGATGGTGCAGCCGGCGGCCGAGCGCTCGGCCGAGGCGTCGCTCAGCTCGAAGGCCTGCTCCACCTTCAGGTCCGGCAGGCCTTCGATCTCCAGCACGCGGCCCGAGAACACGTTCTTCTTGCCGGCCTTGGCGACCGTCAGCAGGCCGGCCTTGATCGCGTACAGCGGGATCGCATGCACCAGGTCGCGCAGCGTCACGCCCGGCTGCATCTGGCCCTTGAAGCGCACCAGCACCGATTCGGGCATGTCCAGCGGCATCACGCCGGTGGCCGCGCCGAAGGCCACCAGGCCCGAACCCGCGGGGAAGCTGATGCCGATCGGGAAGCGCGTGTGGCTGTCGCCGCCCGTGCCCACGGTGTCGGGCAGCAGCAGGCGGTTGAGCCAGCTGTGGATCACGCCGTCGCCCGGGCGCAGCGCCACGCCGCCGCGGTTGCTGATGAAGGCGGGCAGTTCGCGGTGCGTCTTCACGTCCACGGGCTTCGGGTAGGCCGCGGTGTGGCAGAAGCTCTGCATCACCAGGTCGGCGCTGAAGCCCAGGCAGGCCAGGTCCTTCAGTTCGTCTCGCGTCATCGGGCCGGTGGTGTCCTGGCTGCCGACGGTGGTCATCTTGGGCTCGCAGTAGGTGCCCGGGCGCACGCCCTGGCCCTCGGGCAGGCCGACCGCTCGTCCGACCATCTTCTGCGCCAGCGTGAAACCGGCCTGGGTCGCGGCCGGGGCCTTGGGCAGGCGGAACAGCGTCGAGGCGGGCAGGCCGAGAAACTCGCGCGCCTTGCCGGTAAGGCTGCGGCCGATGATGAGGTTGATGCGGCCACCGGCACGCACCTCGTCGAACAGCACCTCGTTCTTCAGCTTGAACTCGACGACGGTGGTGCCGTTCTTCTGGATCTTGCCCTCGTAGGGCAGGATGTCGACCACGTCGCCCATCTCGAGCTTGGACACGTCGACCTCGATCGGCAGCGAGCCCGAGTCCTCCTGCGTGTTGAAGAAGATCGGCGCGATCTTGCCGCCCAGCGTGACGCCGCCGAAGCGCTTGTTCGGCACGTAGGGGATGTCCTGGCCGGTGGCCCAGATCACGCTGTTGGTGGCGCTCTTGCGCGACGAGCCGGTGCCCACCACGTCGCCGACGTAAGCGACCAGATGGCCCTTCTTCTTCAGGTCGTCGATGAACTGCATCGGGCCGCGCTTGCCGTCTTCCTCGGGCTTGAACGCCGCGCCTTCGCGGGTGTTCTTCAGCATGGCCAGGTAGTGCAGCGGGATGTCGGGGCGGCTCCAGGCGTCGGGGGCCGGCGACAGGTCGTCGGTGTTGGTCTCGCCCGGCACCTTGAAGACGGTGACGGTGATCTTCTTGTCGACCTCGGGGCGCGAGGTGAACCATTCGGCGTCGGCCCAGCTTTGGATCACTTCCTTGGCCTTCGCGTTGCCGGCCTTCGCTTTCTCGGCCACGTCGTGGAAGAAGTCGAACATCAGCAGCGTCTTCTTCAGGCCTTCGGCCGCGACGGCGGCCACGTCGGCGTCGTCAAGCAGGTCGATCAGGGGCTTGACGTTGTAGCCTCCCACCATCGTGCCCAGCAACTCGGTGGCCTTGGCCTTGGAGATCAGCGCGACCGCGAGATCGCCGTGCGCCACGGCGGCCAGGAACGAAGCCTTGACCTTGGCGGCGTCGTCGACGCCCGGCGGGACGCGGTGTGTCAGCAGGTCGAGCAGGAAGGACTCTTCGCCGGCCGGCGGGCTCTTGATCAGCTCGATCAGCTCGGCCACCTGCTTGGCTTCGAGCGGCAGCGGCGGGATACCGAGCGCGGCGCGTTCGGCGGCATGTTGGCGATAGGCTTGCAGCATGGTGGACTCCGGGGACGGTAGGAGGAGGGCGGGGGACGAAAGCGGAGGGGCCCGGTCAGGCGGCGCGCGGCACGATGACTTTCAGGCCCTTGAAGTAGAGGCGGAAGAATTCGGCATCTCGGGTGATCAGGCCGTTGCACTGAAGCAAGGCGTGGGCCCCGACGATGAAGTCGGGCACGTTGCGCTGGCGGGCACCGCCGCGCGAGCGGTAGCGACGTTGCATCTCGCCGGCGCGCACCGCGGATTTCTGCTCGACCGCGCTGTAGACGATGCCCATGTCCTCGAGCACCTGCACGGCGCGATCGCCTTCCTCGAGCGAGCTGCAGACCTCTGCGATGACGACATCGCAGACGGCGACCGGCCCGCGCGACAGCGCGTCGCGCAGTGCGGCCTCGGCCGTGTCGGCCTCGGGGCTCTCGCTGAGGAGTTCGATCAGGACGGAGGAATCGATCGCGATCATCGACGGCGGGGCGCTCAGCGATCGATGGGATCGCCGGGCGCCCGACCGCGCACCGCGCGCAGGGCCTCGTCGACCGAGGTGAAGCCGTCGAGCCTGAACTTGCCGCGAGCGCGAGAGATGGCGTCGTCGACGTTCTTGCGCAGGATGATGCGGCCGCCGTCGAGCTCGACCTTCAGCTGCGTGCCCTTGACCAGCCCGAGGGCGTCACGCACGGCCTTGGGCAGGGTGATCTGCCCGCGCTCGGCAACGGTGGCTTCCATGGGGGCTCCCGTGAATCTGCGTCAGTCGGTATGTATGAAGTATACATACCTGAATCCGCATATTCAACCCGGGAGCGGACGCCGGCGCCGGCCAGGGCCAGCGCGACCGGGTTCGATCGGCGTCTCAGCGCGCTGCGGCGGTCACGGCCGCAACAGCTGCGCGCTGCTCCGCGAGGGTGCAGCCATCGACCATGCGCTGGCCGATCTTCTGGTTCATCATCATCGACTTCACGGGGATCTGCAGCCACACGACGCCGCTGCGCCTGTCCTCGAGCCGGACGGCGCCGGTGGTGGTTTCCTGCGGCGTCATCACGTAGGCCGCCTTGTTGAACACGACCTCGAAGTGGCCCGGCTTGTTTTGCACCGGGGTCACGCTGACGGTCTGGTTGAACTCGCACTGCGCGGTACCGGTCAGCACGCGGTTGGAGATTGCCAGCTGGTTGTCGCTGATCGTCTCGGTCACCTCCGTGGCGAGCGCCAGGCCCTTGGCTTCGGACTTCAGTTCCTTGCGCGACTGCGACACCGGCTTCTTGGCCGGGGCCGGCTTCGCGGCGGGAGCGGTTTGCGCCTGCGCCAGGGCGGCGCCGCCGGTGGTCATCAGGCCGGCGACCAGCAGCGACAGGGCCAGGGGGGTGATGCGGCTCATCGGTTCTCCAAGCGGGTATGAAAGCCTTGATTGTCGAACCTGCGGCCGTCAGTTTCGTTGCAAGTTGCATCAGGGTGCGCCGATGGCGCCCTGCGTCGGACGGGCGGCCGAGCAGCGTGGTGGCTGACGGCACGGCAGCGCGCGAGCTTTTGGTGCGTTGTCCGGCGGCGCCGGACGTGCGCGAGATCACGACGCCGAGGGTCGGGGAGGCCGCGAGGCGCATCAGGTTGTGCTAGGGCGCATTCGTGGGTCCCACCTGCCCGGCCGGCACCTCGGCGTGACGCCGTGTTGCGGGCCGATCGGCGGTTCTTTCGACTGGTTGCAGGCTGTGGGTCGGCAGCGACAGGCGGTGCGGCGCGCACCGTGACATCGGGCCGGTTCAGCCGCCGGATTCGTCGAACGGGGGCATGCAGCGTGCCGCGGCCTGCTCGATCACGAGGTCCGAGCGGGCGTGTGCGACGCAGGGCAGGATGATGCCGGCGGCCTTCTCGTCGGCACTGAGCCCCGGCCATTCGATGCGGTACGCCACCTCGCCGTGGCGTGATTCGCACAGGCAGGCCCGGCAGGTGCCGTTGCGGCAGGAACTGGGCAGGCGGATGCCGGCACGCTGCGCGGCGACCAGCAAGGGCACCGACGCGGGTGCGGCGAACACCCAGCCCGCCGGTTGCACCGTCACCGTATGGATCGCCGTGTCGTCGCTCGTCATGCGGCCGACTCTAGCGGCATGCCGCGGGACGGTGCCAACGACGGTGCGGCCTTCATCGGACAATCGCTGCGATCGATCGTTTGAACCGCTCCGGCAACCTCAGGACTCCGAATGGCCGCTTCCAGCTTGCTTGCCCTCATCGACGACATCGCGAGCGTGCTCGACGACGTGGCTCTGCTCACCAAGGTGGCCACCAAGAAGACCGCGGGGGTGCTGGGTGACGATCTGGCGCTCAACGCGCAGCAGGTGACCGGAGTCTCGGCCGACCGTGAACTGCCGGTCGTGTGGGCCGTGGCGCAGGGCTCGTTGAAGAACAAGGCGATCCTGGTGCCTGCAGCGCTGGCGATCAGCGCCTTCGCGCCCTGGGCGGTCACGCCGCTGCTGATGGTGGGGGGCGCGTTTCTCTGCTACGAAGGCTTCGAGAAGCTGGCGCACAGGTTGCTGCACGACAAGGCGGAGGACGAGGTCCACCGCGCGGAACTGGCCCGCGCTGTGGCCGATCCGGCGCTGGATCTGGTGGCTTTCGAACAGGACAAGATCAAAGGTGCGGTGCGCACCGATTTCATCCTGTCGGCCGAGATCATCGCGATCACGCTGGGCACCGTGGCCGAGTCGCCCTTCATCACGCAGGTGTCGGTGCTGGTGGGCATCGCGCTGCTGATGACGGTCGGCGTCTACGGGCTCGTGGCGGCGATCGTGAAGCTCGACGATGGCGGCCTCTATCTGAGCCGGCAGCCGGGCGGCGGGGCCTGGGGCCGCTTTCAACGCGGTCTGGGCGCCGGCATCCTGAGAGCGGCACCGTGGCTGATGAAGGGGCTGTCGATCGCCGGCACCGCGGCGATGTTCCTGGTCGGTGGTGGCATCCTGACGCACGGCATCCCGGTGCTGCACCACGCCCTCGAGGCGATCGTGGCCCGGGTCGCGGCGCTCGCCGGTGGCGTCGGGGGGGTGTTGGAGGCGCTGCTGCCGAGTGTGCTGGACGGTGTGCTCGGCATCGTGGCAGGGGCGCTGGTGCTCGCTGGCACGAGCTTGGTGCGCCGGGTCATGGGGCGCGCCAAGGACGGTGCGACGCCGGCCTCGCGATAGGCCGTGAAGGAGTTTCCCTTGCAGCTTCTCGCCGTGCGCAGAATCTGCCAGCCGGATCGCAGCGCGGGTTTGTTTCCGAGCCCGGCACCGCGGTCCGCAAACGAAGCAGCCGCCCGTAGGCGGCTGGCTGAAAATGTTTCGACCGGCTTCGCCGGTCGAAACCGATCGCCTGTCAGACCGAGAACTCCTCGATCTTGCGACCGGAGGCCAGCGCCGCCTTCAACCAATTGGGTTGCAGCCCGCGGCCGCTCCAGGTATCGCCGGTTGCGGTATTCCGATACTTGACAGCGACCTTGCGGCCGGCGGTACCACCGGTTTTCGCAGCCTTGGCCGGTTTGACCGGGGACTTGCTGCGCCCCAGATCCGCCAGCGTGATGCCGTGTTCGTCCATCAAGGCCTTGATCTTGGCGATGACCGCGCTGTGCTCGGCACGACGTGCGGTCTCGATCTGCTCGGTCAGGGCCGCGGCCTGCCGCTCGAGCGCGGCCTTCTGGGACATCAGGTCTTGGTATGTGGCCATTTCAGCGTCCAGCTCCATCGAATTGAATTGAAGCGGGGAAATAGCGCCCGCCTGAATTCGATTCTAGGCGGTCCGGCGAAAATCGTGCAATGTGACAACTCAGAGAAAACCCGGCCGCGGCCGGGTTCCTGGTGGAATATGTCGGGAATTATTTGTAGCCGACCCGATCGAGGCTCTGCTGAACCCGGATGGAATTCAGCCCGACCACCGAAATCGGAATCAGTTCGGCCTTGAAAGCCCCCAGCGCGTCGAGTGCCGGATTGGCGACCTTCACGCCCGGCACCACCGGATATTCGTTGTTGCCGTTCGCGAAATAGGTCTGGGCCGAATTGGTGGACAGGTATTCGAGGAACTTCACGCCGGCGTCGCGGTTCTTCGCATGCTTGGCCAGCGCGCCGCCGGCGATGTTCACGTGGGTGCCCCAGGATTGCTGGTTCGGGAACACGACCTCGATCTTGTCGACCACGGCCTTGTCTTCCGGCTTCTCCGAGCGCATCAGGCGCGCCAGGTAGTAGCTGTTGGTGAGGGCGATGCCGCATTCGCCGCTCGCCACGGCCTTGATCTGGTCGGTGTCGCCGCCCTTGGGGGCACGCGCCATGTTGTCGACCACGCCCTTGAGCCAGGCCTCGGTCTTCTGGGCACCGAGGTGCTCGTACATCGAACCGAACAGCGACAGGTTGTAGGGGTGGGAGCCCGAACGGGTGCAGACCTTGCCCTTGTTCTTCGGATCGGCGAGTTCCTCGTAGGTGTCTACGTCGTCGCGCTTGACGCTGCCCTTGTTGAACACGATCACGCGTGCGCGGGTGGAGAAGCCGAACCACTGCGAGCCCTGGCCGTCGTCCTTGCCGCGCAGCTGCGCGGGAATGCGCGATGCCAGCACGCTGGACTTGACGGGCTGGAACAGGCCGTCCGCGTCGGCCAGGATGATGCGCGCGGCATCGACCAGCAGGATCACGTCGGCCGGGCTCGAGGCGCCTTCGCTGCGCAGACGCGCCAGCAGGCCGGCGTCGTCGGCGTCGACGCGGTTGATCTTGATACCGGTCGACTTGGTGAAGTCGGCGTAGAGCGCCTCGTCGGTCTGGTAGTGACGCGCCGAGTAGAGGTTCAGCACCTGGTCCTGCGCCGCAGCGGCGAACGAGGCACAAAGGGCGGCGGCGGCCAGGGCCGTGCGGGCGAGGGTAGAGCGGACCATCGTGGAGTCTCCTGTGACAACGATCTGTCAGTATAAGAGTCAACACGAATGATTCGCGTCTGCGTCACCATTCCAGGCATCCGCAACGCACTGCCCGCGCGGGGCGGGCCACACGCCTTTGCGGCCGAACTCAGGTCGGCGTCGGCGGCACGTAGCCGGCGGGCTGCTCGGCGCCGGCACCGAAGAAGTAGTTCTCCATCTGACGCGCGAGGTACTGGCGCGCACGGGCGTCTGCCAGATTCAGGCGGTTCTCGTTGACCAGCATCGTCTGGTGCTTGAGCCATTGGGCCCAGGCTTCCTTGCTGACGTTGTCGAAGATGCGCTGGCCCAGCTCGCCGGGGTAGGGCGCGAAATCCAGTCCGTCGGCGTCTTTCTTCAGCAGGGCGCAGTGCACGGTACGGGCCATGGGGAACTCCTTGTCCTTGTGATCAGGTCGACGAGGCTCGTCAGGCGAGCTTCTTCACCAGGACCAGCGAGCGCCGGTCCCAGTTGTACTTGCGTTTGCGCGCTTCGGGCAGCCAGTCGGCATCGACCTGGACGAAGCCGCGCTTGATGAACCAGTGCATCGTGCGGGTGGTGAGCACGAAGATGCTGGTGAGGCCGGCGGCACGGGCACGCTGCTCCACGCGCTTGAGGATGCGCTCGCCGTCGCCCTGGCCCTGCACGCTGTTGCTCACCGTCAGCGCGGCCATCTCGCCGGTGTGCGCCTCGGGATAGGGGTAGAGCGCCGCACAACCGAAGATCACGCCGTCGTGCTCGATCACGGTGTAGTGGTCGATGTCGCGCTCGATCTCGGTGCGGTCGCGCTTGACCAGCGTGCCGTCGCGCTCGAAGGGTTCGATGAGCTGCAGGATGCCGCCGATGTCGTCGGAGCTGGCCTCGCGCAGGCTCTCGAGCTTCTCGTCGACCACCATCGTGCCGATGCCATCGTGCGTGTAGACCTCGGTCAGCAGCGCGCCGTCGGCGTTGAAGGGCAGGATGTGCGAGCGCTCGACGCCGCCCTCGCAGGCCTTGATGCAGTGGCGCAGGTAGAAGGCGGTGTCGGTGGGCTGGGTCGGGTCGGGCAGGGCGGCCAGCAGGCGCCGGGCGTCGGCCAGCGCGAGCTCGGTGTCGATGGCGCTCTCGGCGTCCCGCGGGTCCTCGCGCACGCCCGGCACCTCGGTCAGGAACATCAGCTTGTCGGCCTGCAGCGCGATGGCGGTGCTGGTCGCCACGTCTTCCATCGTCAGGTTGAAGGCCTCGCCGGTCGGCGAGAAGCCGAACGGCGACAGCAGCACGATTGCGCCGATGTCGATGGCACGGCGGATGGCCGCGGCGTCGACGCGCCGCACGATGCCGCTGTGCAGGAAGTTCACGCCGTCGACGATGCCGACCGGCCGCGCCGTCAGGAAGTTGCCCGACACCACGCGCACCGTCGCGTTGGCCATCGGCGTGTTCGGCAGGCCCTGCGAGAACGCCGCCTCGATCTCGAAGCGCAGCTGGCCGGCGGCCTCCTGGGCGCAGTCGAGCGCCACCGCGTCGGTGATGCGCAGGCCGTGGCTGAAGTGCTCCGGATGGCCCTTGGCACGCAGTTGTTCGCTCACCTGCGGTCGGAAGCCGTGCACCAGCACCAGCTTGATGCCCATCGCGTGCAGGATCGCCACGTCCTGCACGAAGGCGTTCAGCCGGCCCGCGGCGATGCCTTCGCCGGCCATCGCGACCACGAAGGTCTTGCCGCGGTACGCGTGGATGTAGGGCGCGACCGAGCGGAACCAGGGAACGAAGGTATGCGGGAAGACGAGGTCCATGAGACGGGCGCCGGGATAATCGCGGATTCTGCCCGACACCCATGCCCGAGACCGCTCCCCGCACCGCCACCCCTGCGCCGCCGCGATCGCTGCCGCCGATCCGCTTCCCCGAGGCGCTGCCGGTCTCGGCCCGGCGCGACGAGATCGCCGAGGCGGTGCAGCGCCACCAGGTCGTCATCGTCTGCGGCGAGACCGGTTCCGGCAAGACCACGCAGTTGCCCAAGCTGATGCTGGCGCTGGGCCGCGGCAAGGCCAACGCCAGGCCCGGCGAGCGCGGGCGGCTGATCGGCCACACCCAGCCGCGGCGCATTGCCGCGAGTTCGGTCGCCAAGCGCATCGCCGAGGAACTGGACACGCCGCTCGGCGAGGTGGTGGGCTACAAGGTGCGCTTCCAGGACCGGCTGACGACGGGCGCGTCGGTCAAGCTGATGACCGACGGCATCCTGCTCGCCGAGACGCAGACCGACCCGCTGCTGCAGGCCTACGACACGCTGATCATCGACGAGGCCCACGAGCGCAGCCTCAACATCGACTTCCTGCTCGGCTACCTGCGGCAGATCCTGCCGAAGCGGCCCGACCTGAAGGTGCTCGTGACCTCGGCGACGATCGACGCCGATCGCTTTGCGCAGCATTTCGAAGGTCGGCACGGGCCGGCGCCGGTGATCCAGGTGAGCGGGCGCCTGTTCCCGGTCGAGCAGCGGTGGAGGGCCTTCGAGGAGTCGCGTGATCACGATCTGAACGACGCCATCGCCGACGCCGTCGATGAACTCTGGCGCGAGGGCCGTGGCGACGTGCTGGTGTTCCTGCCCGGCGAGCGCGAGATCCGCGAGGCCGCCGACCACCTGCGCAAGCACCTGCTGCAGCAGCACCGCGGCGGCCCGCAGCCCGAGATCCTGCCGTTGTTCGCGCGGCTGTCCCAGGCCGAGCAGGACCGCGTGTTCCAGGCCGGCAACGGGCGGCGCATCGTGCTGGCCACCAACGTGGCCGAGACCTCGCTCACGGTGCCCGGCATCCGCTACGTGGTCGACGCCGGCACCGCGCGCGTCAAGCGCTACAGCTACCGCAACAAGGTCGAGCAGCTGCAGGTGGAGCCCATCAGCCAGGCCGCGGCCAACCAGCGCGCCGGCCGTTGCGGGCGCGTGGCCGACGGCATCTGCATCCGGCTCTACGACGAGAAGGACTACACCGGCCGGCCGCGCTTCACCGACCCCGAGATCCTGCGCAGCTCGCTGGCCGGCGTGATCCTGCGCATGAAGGCGCTGGGGCTGGGCGACGTGGAGGCCTTCCCCTTCCTCGAGCCGCCGCCGAAGAAGGCGATCGCCGACGGCTACGCCCTGCTCAACGAGCTGGGTGCCACCGACGACGCCAACGAGCTCACGGCCATCGGCAAGGAGCTCGCGAAGCTGCCGCTGGACCCACGCATCGGCCGCATGATCCTCGCCGCACGCGACCGGCAGGCGCTGGCCGAGGTTCTGGTGATCGCCAGCGCGCTGTCGGTGCAGGACGTGCGCGACCGCCCGCTGGAGCAGCAGCAGGCCGCGGACCAGAAGCACAAGCTGTTCGACGACGAGCGCTCCGAGTTCGTTGGCTACCTCAAGCTGTGGCACTGGATCGAGGCCGGGCGAGGGCACGCGGGGGCCACCGGGGCCGCTCCCTCTCCCGCCCGGGCGGGAGAGGGCCGGGGTGAGGGCGCGTCCGCCCACAAACTCTCCAACCGCCAGCAGGAGCAGCGGCTGCGCGAGCACTTCATCAACCCGCGCCGCGTGCGCGAGTGGCGCGACATCCATTCGCAGCTGCACACCGTGGTGGCCGAGCACGGCTGGCGGCTCAACGGCACGCCGGCCACCTACGAGCAGCTCCACCTGGCGATGCTGGCCGGGCTGCTGGGCAACGTGGGTTGCAAGAGCGACGACGAGGACTGGTACCTCGGCGCGCGCGGCATCAAGTTCTGGCGCCACCCCGGTGCGCACCTGAGCAAGAAGCCGGGCCGCTGGCTGATCGCCGCCGAGCTGGTGGAGACCACGCGGCTGTTCGGCCGTGCGCTGGCGGCGATCGAGCCGGCGTGGATCGTGCAGGTGGCGGGCCACCTGCTGAAGAAGCAACTGCTCGAGCCGCATTGGGAGAAGAAGGCGGCCGAGGTGGTGGCGCTGGAACGCGCCACGCTGTACGGGCTGGTGGTCTACAACAACAAGCGGGTCAACTTCGGCAACGTCGACCCGGCCGCGGCGCGCGAGATCTTCATCCGCGAGGCGCTCGTGAACGGCGAGTGGGAGAGCCGCCTGCCCTTCCTCGCGCACAACCGCAAGCTGATCCGCCAGGTGGAGGAGCTGGAGCACAAGTCGCGCCGGCAGGACGTGCTGGTCGACGACGAACTCATCTTCGCCTTCTACGACCAGCAACTGCCCGAGGACGTGCACTCCGGCACGACGCTGGAGCGCTGGTACCGCGCCCAGAGCCCACAGCAGCCCAGGTTGCTGATGCTGACCAAGGACGAGCTGATGCGCCACGAGGCGGCGGGCATCACCACCGCGGCCTTTCCGAAGACGCTGAGGCTCGGCGGCATCGACTGCGAGGCCGCCTACCTGCACGAGCCCGGCGATGCGAAGGATGGGCTGACCGTCACCGTGCCGATCTATGCGCTGAACCAGGTGAACGACGAGCGCTGCGAGTGGCTGGTGCCGGGCCTGCTGAAAGACAAGGTGCTGGCGCTGATGAAGAGCCTGCACCAGCGGCCGCGCTCGCGTCTGGTGCCCCTGCCCGAGGCTGCGGCCGAGTTCTGTGAGCTCGCGCCGTTCGCGCAGGGCAGCCTGGTCGACGCGCTGCTGAAGGCGGTGCGAGAACGCACCCAGATCGCCGTGCAGCGCAACGACTTCAAGCTCGAGACGCTGCAGCCCCACCTGTTCATGAACTTCCGCGTCGTCGACGAGCACGGCCGCCAGCTCGGCATGGGCCGCCACCTGCCCACGTTGAAGGCCGAGCTCGGCGCGCAGGCGAGGACCGCGTTCCAGGCGCTGGCGGCCTTGAAGATCGGCGCAGTGGAGAAGGACGCAGGGCCTCCCTCACCCCAACCCTCTCCCGCCGGGAGAGGGGGCCGCGCAGATGCTCACCCTCTCCCGCTGGCGGGAGAGGGCCGGGGTGAGGGCACTCCGACCCCCGCCACGCCTCCCCAGCGCCACACCACCTGGTCCTTCGGCGAACTCCCCGAGCTGATGGAGATCCGCCGCGGCGCGCAGAGCCTGGTCGGTTTTCCGGCGCTGATCGACAAGGGCGCCCACGTGGAGATCGAGGTGTTCGACGAGCCGGACGTCGCGGCCACGCGCCACCGCGCCGGGCTGCGCCGCCTGGTCGCGCTGCAGATCAAGGAGCCGCTGAAGTACCTGGAGAAGAGCATCCCCGACCTGCCGCGCATGGCGGTCGCCTACATGGCGCTCGGCGGCAGCGCCGACGAACTGCGGGCGCAGATCATCGACGTGGCGCTCGACCGCGCCTTCCTCGTCGAGCCGCTCCCCACCGATGCGGCGGGCTTCGCGAAGCGCATCGACGAGGGCCGCACGCGGCTCAACCTGATCGCGCAGGAGGTGGCGCGCCTCGCGGCGACCGTGCTCGCCGAGCAGGCGACCGCCACCCGCAAGCTCAAGGACACGCGGCCGGCCAAGGAGGTGGCCGACGACGTGGCGGCGCAACTCGCGCGCCTGTGCCCCAAGCGCTTCCTGGCCGAGACCGGCTACGCGCAGTTGCACCACCTGCCGCGCTACCTGAAGGGCGTCACGCTGCGGCTCGACAAGTGGCGCGCCGACCCGGCGCGCGATGCGGCCCGCCTGGCCGAACTGCGCCCGATCGAGCAGCGCTACCTGCGCCGCGTGGCCGAACTCAAGGGCGCGGCCGACGCGCGGCTCGACGAGTTCAGATGGCTGATCGAGGAACTGCGCGTGAGCCTTTTCGCACAGGAACTCCGGACACCCCAACCCGTGAGCGCCAAGCGGCTGGAGAAGGCATGGTCCCAGCTGAGCGCGTGAACACGGGCTCGGCAAGGTGCGCTGGCTACAATCGCGGCTCAGTCGGGGCGTAGCGCAGCCTGGTAGCGCAACTGGTTTGGGACCAGTAGGTCGCGAGTTCGAATCCCGCCGCCCCGACCAATGTTCATGCGGCCTGTCAGGTTGAAGCCTCCAGGCCGCGTCTGCTTCTTGACGGACCGGCCGTCCGAGGCGAGCGCTTCTATCGACACCCCGGCATCCCGGTGCCGGCAAAAGTGCTGGGCAGTGCCGATGATCCGGGTCGAGCAACGCAGGGTCCCATTCCGGTGCCGCGGCATTCGCAGATCGGCTGCTCTGCGTGCCAGCGGTCGGACTCCACCTGCGCAACGACGCCCGGGTCCATATGGCCGTGTGTCGGAAACAGCCTCAGGCCGCGCTCGCTGAAGTCGCCCATGGATATCCCACCGCGGATCAATCGAGACAATTCGGTCGCGAAGTCCTCGGCCCAGATCACGCGCTGGAGCTTGTTCATGGCCCATTCTGGCAACAGCGGTGGGTGCTGTGAGCACCCGGACAGCACCGCCGTTGACCCACATCAAGCGCCGAGCAATCGGGGCAGAGGTCGGCGTTGACGGCTCCCTGTCGGGTTCGGATTCACGGCTTGCTGCTGTAGTTCAGCGGCACCCAGACATAGCCCTTGCCCTCGGCCCGCAGGCGGCCGATGCCCGGGAACGAGACATGCGCGAGGGCCACGTAGTAGCCCTGGCGGGCCGCGTCGGCGAAGGCCTTGCGGCGCTGCGGCATCGCCGTCTTCGAGTCGACGTCGAACTTGATGACGACCGAGGGGTCGGGAAACTGCACGGCGGCCACATGCATCATGTCGCCCCAGATCACCAGTTTCTGCCCGCGGCTCTCAACGACATAGAAGGTGTGGCCGGGCGTGTGGCCCGGCGCCGGCTCCGCGCGCACCCCGGGCACCAGGTCGGTGCTGCCCGTGAACGTCTTCAGGCGGCCGGCGTCCTGGTAGGGCTTGACGGCACCCATCGCGCCGGCGAAGAAGCCCTTGGCGTCGTCGGGCGCCTTGGTCATCTGCTCGTTGCTGAGCCAGAAGTCGGCGTCGTGCTGGTCGAAGCGCAGCGTCGCGTTCGGGAACGCCGCCTTGCCGTCGGCGAGCAGACCGCCCACGTGATCGGGGTGAAGGTGGGTGATGTAGACCTCGTCCACCTGCTCGGGCAGGTAGCCGGCGGCCTTCAGGTGGGCCGGCAGCTTGCCGAGCGTCGGGCCGAACAGGCCGGCGGCACCGGTGTCGATCAACACCAGCCGCGTCCCGGTGTTGACCAGGTAGGCGTTGACCGAGGTCTCGAGCGGCACGCCCAAGTAGGCCCGCTGCAGCGCGCGCTTCACCTGGCCGGGCCGGGCGCCGGACAGCAGCTGGTCGACCGGCAGGTCCACGGTGCCATCGGACAGCGCGGTGATCTCGAAGTCGCCCAGCATCATCCGGTGGTAGCCCGGCGCCTGGGTCTTCTGCTGCGGCGCCTCGGCGCGGCTGTCGGTGAGGGCGGGTCCGCCGGCCGACAGCGCGACGATCAGCCCGAAGGTGGCAAGAAGTTTGCGAGTCATGGGACGTTCTCGGGAGTCGCTAAGGGATAGAGCGGTAGGCAGTCTAGGCCTCATGAGATAAAACCGCTCGGGCTCGCGGCATGGCCGCCAAGGAAGGCAATTTGGGCGCTCGTCTGGTCGAATGGCGTCGTACGTTCCGGCGGCAGGCTGCCGGGTCCCTGCTGCTGTTGCTGGCCGTGGCGGTCTTCCTGGGCGTCTCGCTCGGCCAGAGCTTCGATCGCTACCAGGTCGCGGCCGACGATGACCTCGAGAACCTCACGCTCAACCTCGAGCGCTATCTCTTCACCCGCTTGCAGGCGGCCGACCTGGTGCTGCAGTCGGCGGCGCAGAGCTTCGCGCTGATGAGCGCGGCCGGTCCGGTGAGCGAGACCGAGTTCAATGCCGCACTGTTCGAGTTGCAGAAGCGGCTCCCCGATGCCCCGGCATTGCGCGCGGCCGACCACACCGGGCTGGTGCGCTATGGCGGGGGGGTCGACCCTGCGCAGCGGCTCAGCGTCGAGCGGCGCCAGTTCTTCCAGGAAGCCAAGAGCTCCTCGACGATGGTGCTGGGGCTGCCGCTCAAGTCGCGCATCACCGGCCGCTGGGTGCTGCCGCTGGCCCAGCAGCTGCGCGACCATCGCAACGCCTTCGCCGGCGTCGTCTACATCAACCTCGACCTCGAGGAACTGAACGGATTCTTCGGCTCGTTGAAGCTTGGCGCCCAAGGGGTCATCACGCTGTTCAACGCGCGCCGGGAAGTCCTGCTGCGCCTGCCGGCCGCGCCGATGGCGCAGGACGAGCAACCGGTGCGTGTGGCGGCGCCGGAAGTTCTGAACTCGCTCGCGTCAGGCAAGCCGGCGGACCGGTTCCGCACCCGAAGCTCGATCGACGGCGTGTTGCGGGCCGTGATGTACCGGCAGGTCGGCGGCTATTCGGTTTTCATCCTGGCCGGCCTGGCGGAGGCGGACTTCCGGGCGCCCTGGTACCGGGAGCTGGTGATCACGGTGGTGTTCTGGCTCGTCCTGGCGGGTGCGATCTGCCTGTTGTTGGTGCAGCAGTACCGGTCGGGGCGCGGCCAGCTGCGGGCGCTGCGGCTGCTCCAGGAGGCCAAGGAGCAGGCGGTGCGGGCCAACGAGTCGAAGTCTCTGTTCCTGGCCAACATCAGTCATGAGATCCGCACGCCCCTCAACGGCGTGCTGGGCTTCGCGCAGATCGGCTACCGCGATCCGGCGGTCGCTCCGGAGGCGCGCCAGAAGTTCGCGCGCATCCTCGAGTCCGGCAAGCTGCTGCAGGGCATTCTGAACGACGTGCTGGACATGTCCAAGATCGAGGCGGGCAAGCTCCTGCTGGACCCGACCCCCACGATGCTGCGGCCGGCCCTGGAGCGTGCGGTCGACCTGGTCCGGGGCTTCGCGCGCGACAAGGGCATCGCGCTGTGCCTCATGGTGGACCGTCGTGTGCCCGAGGTCATCGTCGTCGATCCTCTGCGGCTGGGGCAGATCCTGCTCAATCTGCTGTCGAACGCAGTCAAGTTCACCGCCTCCGGCCAGGTGGACGTGACGGTCGGCGTCTCCGGCGACAAGCTGGTCATCAACGTGCGCGACAGCGGGCTGGGCATGTCCGAAGAGCAGATCTCCCGGCTCTTCATGGCCTTCGAGCAGGCCGATCGATCGACCACGCGTCGTTATGGAGGCACCGGCCTGGGCCTGGCGATCACCAAGCGGTTGGTCGAGATGATGAACGGCTCGATCGTGGTCACGAGCCACCTGGGGGCCGGATCCACGTTTTCGATTCGCCTGCCGCTCGCCCGTTCGACCTTGACCTCGGTGGAGCCCGAAGGGCCGGTCGGCACCGACGCGGAGCCTGTCGATGTCGGCACGATGCTGCAGCCTCAACGGGGCGAACGCGAAGAGAGCGCGGGCCGTCTGCCGCATTCGAGGCTCGACGGGATGCGCGTGCTGGTGGCCGAGGACAACCCGGTCAATCAGATCGTCATCGAGAGCATGCTGTCGATGGAAGGGGCCTCCGCGGAGGTGGTGGCCGATGGCTACGAGGCGATCGACCGCGTCGCTGCGCAGCTGGACCCGAAGTACAACGCGGTGCTGCTGGACGTGATGATGCCTGGCATCGACGGCTACGAGACCGCGCGACGCATCCACTCGCTGGACGCGGAGTTGCCTATCATCGGCCAGACCGGTCACGCGCTCGCGGAGGATCGCACCCACTGCATCGAGGCGGGCATGGTCGAGCGCGTCACCAAGCCGCTCGATGCGGATGAACTCGTCAGCGTGCTGCTGAAGCATTCGCGCCAGGTCTGAGGCGCACGGCCGCAAAGTGCCGCGTACACTTCCCCGGCCCCCTCTGCCCGTAGCTCAACTGGATAGAGCACCAGCCTTCTAAGCTGGGGGTTACAGGTTCGATTCCTGTCGGGCAGGCCAGTTGGGAAACCACCGTGCCGACGATCCACGGCATGGCCTTGATGCCTGCCGACATTACCCACCGAGGAGTGAAGTCTTGAACTCCCGTGTTGCCGAGTTGTCGTCCTCCGCGCCGGCCGTCGATCGCAGCCTGCGTATCGTGTGGCGCCGCCGCCTGGAGGCGGTGCGGTCGCAGTCGCTGCAGCTCGCCGCGCCGCTGTCGGCCGAAGACCGCTGCGTGCAGTCGATGCCGGATGCCAGCCCCACCAAGTGGCACCTCGCGCACACCACCTGGTTCTTCGAAACCGTGGTGCTGCAGGCTCACCAGCCCGGCTACCGCGTGCACGACGAGCGCTACGCCTTCCTGTTCAACTCCTATTACGAGTCGCTCGGGCCGCGTCATCCACGCGCCCAGCGCGGCCTGCTGACGCGACCGTCGAACGAGGAGGTGCTGCAGTACCGGCGTCATGTCGACGAGGCGCTGCTCGCCTTCGTTCGCGAGTCGGAAGACGCCGCCTGGCTGGCCGCGCTGCCGCTGATCGCGCTGGGCCTGCAGCACGAGCAGCAGCACCAGGAGCTGATGCTGACCGACGCCAAGCACCTGCTGTCGCTGAATCCGCTGCAGCCCGGCTACCGCAGCGCGTCTCCGGACGGCGAGGGCCGGGTGTTCGCCGCGCGCGGCCTGCATCCCGCGCCGGTGTGCGGCCCGCCGTTGCGCTGGCTGGCGCGCCCCGGCGGTATCGCGGAGATCGGCGCGCCTACCGCGACGGCATTCGCCTTCGACAACGAGACACCGCGCCACCGCGTGCTGCTGCAGGCGCACGAACTGGCCAGCCGGCCGGTCGCCAACCGCGAGTTCCTCGAGTTCATGCGCGACGGCGGTTACCGTCGACCCGAGCTGTGGCTCAGCGATGGCTGGGCGGCCGTGCAGCAGCAGGGCTGGGCCGCACCTCTGTACTGGAGCGACACCGAGGCGCCGTGCCCGGGGGTCTTCACGCTGCTGGGGCCGCGGGCGCTGGACCTCGACGAGCCGGTGAGCCACCTGAGCTTTTACGAGGCGGCCGCTTACGCCACCTGGGCCGGTGCGCGCCTGCCGACCGAGTTCGAGTGGGAGGCTGCGGCGGCCGACGGCGTGCTGGAAGGGACGGGTGAGGTCTGGGAGTGGACGCGTTCGTCCTACGATCCCTACCCGGGGTTCCGGCCGCTGGCCGGGGCCGTGGCCGAATACAACGGCAAGTTCATGATCGGCCAACTGGTGCTGCGCGGCGGCAGTTGCGCCACGCCGAGCGGGCACGCGCGGCCGAGCTACCGCAACTTCTTTGCGCCGGGCGCGCGCTGGCAGTTCGCGGGCCTGCGGCTCGCGAGGGATGTCTCGTGACGACGCAGCCGTTGCGGGCCACGCCCGATGCTCGCGCCCATCTGCTGCCCGTGACCGACGCGCAGCCGCCGCACCAGGTGATCGACAGCGACTTCGCCCGTGAGCTGCTTGCGGGGCTGGCGCGCCGGCCGCGCAGCATTGCGCCCAAGTTCTTCTACGACCGCGAGGGCTCGGCGCTGTTCGACCGCATCTGCGAGCTGCCCGAGTACTACCCGACGCGCACCGAACTGGCGCTGATGAACGCGCAGGCCGGCGAGATGGCCGAGTGCATCGGCCCGGACGCCGAGATCGTGGAGTTCGGCGCCGGCTCGAGCCGCAAGATCCGCGTGCTGCTGGGTGCGCTGCAGCGACCGCGCCGCTTCGTCCCGATCGACATCTCGGCCGAGCACCTGCATGCCGCGGCCGATGCGCTGCGCGCCGATCACCCGGGCCTGGACGTGCGCCCGATCGCCGCCGATTTCACCCGGCCCTTCGACCTGCCGCCACCGCATGCCGCGAGCCGTCGCCGTGTCGGCTTCTTCCCTGGCTCGTCGATCGGCAACTTCGGCCCCGACGAGGCGCTGGGCTTTCTGCGCCGCACGGCCGTGCTGCTGCGCGGCGGCGGGTTGCTGATCGGCGTCGATCTGCTCAAGGACCCGGTGCTGCTGCACGCCGCCTACAACGACACGGCCGGCGTCACGGCCGCGTTCAACCTGAATCTGCTGGCGCGCGCGAACCGCGAACTCGGTGCGAACTTCGATCTCGCCCAGTTCGCGCACTACGCCCCGTACCGGCCGGCCGAGCAGCGCATCGAGATGCACCTGGTGAGCCGGCGCGCGCAGCAGGTGCGGCTGTGCGGCCATGTCTTCGAGTTCGCCGAAGGCGACACGCTCCACACCGAGAATTCGCACAAGTTCAGCGTCGCGGGATTCCGCGCGCTGGCCGAGCAGGCCGGCTACACGCCCAGGGCCGTGTGGGTCGACCCGCAGCGGCTGTTCAGTGTCCATTGGCTGGCCCTGCCGGCGTGAAGGGGGAGTTTTCTATGAAGGCAGAGTGGAACGGCGTGGTCATCGCCGAGAGCGACGACACCGTGGTGGTCGAGGGCAACCACTACTTTCCGGAGAGCGCGCTCCGGCGCGAGTACGTGGTCGGCAGCAACCACCACACCATGTGCTCGTGGAAGGGCGAGGCGAGCTACTACTCGCTGCTGGTCGACGGTGACCTGAATCCGGACGCCGTCTGGTACTACGCCGAACCGAAGGAAGCCGCGGCCGAGATCAAGGGCCGGGTCGCGTTCTGGAAGGGCGTCAAGGTCTCCTAGGCGCGGTGCCGGCGCAATGGCGGCACAGGCAGGCAACCCCGCGTTGCTCGGGCGACAGCCCAGCCAGGCGCTCGGGCGCGATGCGCACGGCGCTGCACCAGCACGCCACGTCGAAGCAGCCGGCCGCGGCCACGGCGCAGCCATTGGGGCCGCCGCAGGCTGGGCAGTCCGGGGCCTGCAGCGGTCCCGCGCTCAGGCGGTGGCGACCGGAATCTTGCCGATCTTCGCTTGCCATTCGGCCGGTCCTGTCTGGTGCACCGAGCTGCCGGTCGAGTCGACGGCCACCGTCACCGGCATGTCCTTGACGTCGAACTCGTAGATCGCCTCCATGCCGAGGTCGGCGAAGCCCAGCACTTTGGCCTGCTTGATCGCCTTGGCCACCAGGTAGGCGGCGCCGCCGACGGCCATCAGGTAGGCGCTCTGGTGCTTGCGGATCGCCTCGATGCCGGCCGGGCCGCGCTCGGCCTTGCCGATCATGCCGATCAGCCCGGTCTGGGCCAGCATCATCTCGGTGAACTTGTCCATGCGCGTGGCGGTGGTCGGACCGGCCGGGCCGACCACCTCGTCGCGCACCGGATCGACCGGGCCGACGTAGTAGATGACACGGTTGGTGAAGTCCACCGGCAGCTTCTCGCCCTTGGCCAGCATGTCCTGGATGCGCTTGTGTGCGGCGTCGCGGCCGGTGAGCATCTTGCCGTTGAGCAGCAGCGTGTCGCCCGGCTTCCAGCTCGCCACTTCCTCGCGCGTCAGCGTGTCGAGGTTGACCGACTTGCTCTTGTTGTAGTCGGGCGCCCATTTCACGTCGGGCCACAGGTCCAGGCTCGGCGGCTCGAGGTAGGACGGGCCGGAGCCATCGAGCACGAAGTGTGCGTGGCGCGTGGCGGCGCAGTTCGGGATCATCGCCACCGGCTTGCTGGCCGCGTGCGTTGGGTAGGTCGAGATCTTCACGTCGAGCACCGTGGTCAGGCCGCCCAGGCCCTGGGCGCCGATGCCCAGCGCGTTGATCTTGTCGCACAGCTCGATGCGCAGTTCCTCGAGCTTGTTCTGCGGGCCGCGGGCCTTCAGCTCGTACATGTCGATGTCGCCCATCAGCGACTCCTTGGCCATCAGCATGGCCTTCTCGGCAGAGCCGCCGATGCCGATGCCCAGCATGCCCGGCGGGCACCAGCCCGCGCCCATCGTCGGCACGGTCTTCAGCACCCAGTCGACCAGGCTGTCGCTGGGGTTGAGCATCACGAACTTGCTCTTGTTCTCGGAGCCGCCGCCCTTGGCGGCCACCTGCACGTCGACCGTGTTGCCCGGTACGACCGTCATGTGCACGACCGCCGGGGTGTTGTCCTTGGTGTTCTTGCGCTCGAAGTGCGGATCCGCCACGATGCTGGCGCGCAGCGTGTTCTCGGGGTTCAGGTAGCCACGGCGCACGCCCTCGTTCACGGCGTCCTCGATCGAGCCGGCGAAGCCCTCGAAGCGCACGTCCATGCCGATCTTCAGGAACACGTTGACGATGCCGGTGTCCTGGCAGATCGGCCGGCGTCCTTCGGCGCACATCTTGGAGTTGGTGAGGATCTGCGCGATCGCGTCCTTGGCGGCTGGGCTCTGCTCCTGCTCGTAGGCACGCGCCAGGTGCGTGATGTAGTCGGCCGGGTGGTAGTAGCTGATGTACTGCAGCGCGGCGGCGATGCTGTCAACGAGATCGGCGTGTCGGATCGTGGTCATGGGGCTGTCCCGTGATCGGGGAGTGGCTGCGAAACGGAGGGCCGTGGTACCCGGCCGGTCTGCCGGACAGCGGCTCCAGGGCAAGTTGACGAGTTTACTGTTCAGGGGGACGCTCGTCCTCGTCCGGCCGGTGCTCGGGCCGGGGCCGCCAGAGCAGCCAGACCAGCGTGAAACCGGTGGCTGCACCGATCACGGCAAGCGATGCCAGCCCCACGAGCAGCGGCGCACCGGCCGATTGCGCGGCCGTCCACAGCCCTTCGATGAAGCCCTGCTGCTCGAGCAGCGCCGCGGTCTCGCTTTCGACCCGCAGCGCCGCGGCTTCGTCGTCCGGTTCACCGAGCAGGAATCGGCCGATCTTGTAGGCGGCCCAGTAGATCGGCGGGAAAGTGAAGGGGTTCGTGATCAGCGTGGCCGCCGCGGCGATCGCGACATGGCCGCGCAGCGCGATCGCCACGGCGATGGCGAACAGGAACTGCGCCACAGGCAGCATGAAACCGACGAACACCCCGATGGCGACCGCCCGTGCCACGCTGCCGCGGTCGGTGCGCCACAGGCGCTCGTTGTCGAGATGGTGCGCGATCGGGCGCAGCCATTTCGAGCGGCGAAGCTGCTCGCGGGTGGGGATCCAGCGTTTCACGCGGGCTGCCGCCGGGGCCGCGGCGGGGTCAGTGCTTTTCCTGGTGAGGCGCTGCGGTCATCAGCTTGTCGGTGTAGGCGATGGCGAGCGCGGACAGCAGGAAGGTGATGTGGATCAGGGTCTGCCACAGCAGCACCTTGTCGGTGTAGTTGCCCGCGTTGATGAAGGTCTTGAGCAGGTGGATCGAGCTGATGCCGATGATGGCCGTGGCCAGCTTGACCTTCAGCACCGAAGCGTTGACGTGGCTCAGCCACTCGGGCTGGTCGGGGTGGCCCTCGAGATTCATGCGCGACACGAAGGTCTCGTAGCCGCCGACGATGACCATGATCAGCAGGTTGCTGATCATCACCACGTCGATCAGCGCCAGCACCACCAGCATGATCACCGTCTCGTTCAGGCTTGTGAGGGGTGCGTCGGTCTTGTAGCCGATGCTGGTCACCAGCTTCTGCAGTGCCTCGGTGTTGCCGAACGCCGCCTCGATCAGGTGGACCAGTTCCACCCAGAAATGGAAGACATAGACCACCTGCGCCAGGATCAGGCCCAGGTACAGCGGCAGCTGCAGCCACCGGCTGGCGAAGATCAGGTTGGGCAGGGCCGGGAGCTTGTTCTTGATCGGGTCAGGGGAGGCGGACATGGGGAGGGAACGAAGGAGGAGGCGCAGATTCTATTGAACACCGCTCCGTGGGAGCGTGCCCGCATGAAGCAATGGCTCGGGACTAGCCGCAATGGTCAGGATCTGCCGGTCCGCGCTACATTGCCAAGCTGCGAGTAAGGGCATCGTAAGAGCGTCTGCCTATGGTGCCGACCGACAACTACGCCTCGAGGAGACGAACATGAGCAGTCAGGAACCCCACATCTACCTCCCGCCGGCGGAGCTCGCCGGCGCTGCCCATGTTTCGGGCATGGCGGCCTACGACAAGCTGGTCGCCGAGGCCGCGGCCGACTACCAGGGCTACTGGGGGCGGCTGGCACGGGAACTGGTGAGCTGGAAGAAGCCTTTCACCAAGGTGCTGAACGACAGCGATGCACCGTTCTTCAAGTGGTTCGAGGACGGCACGCTGAACGTCTCCTACAACTGTCTCGACCGCAACGTCGAGCGCGGCCTGGGCGACAAGACGGCCATCATCTTCGAGGCCGATGACGGCAAGGTGACCACCGCCTCCTACCGCCAACTGCTGACCCAGACCTGCCGGCTCGCCAACGGCCTGCGCTCGCTGGGCGTGAAGAAGGGTGACCGCGTCGTCATCTACATCTCCATGTCGATCGAGGGCGTGGCGGCGATGCAGGCCTGCGCCCGCATCGGGGCAACCCATTCGGTCGTGTTCGGCGGTTTCTCGGCGCAGAGCCTGCGCGACCGCATCGCCGATACCGGCGCAGTGGCCGTGATCACCGCAGACCAGCAGGTGCGCGGCGGCAAGCAGTTGCCGCTGAAGGCGATCGTCGACGAGGCGCTGGCGCTGGGCGGCTGCGAGAGCGTCAGGCACGTGGTCGTCGCCAAGCGCACCGGCGCCGACGTCGGCTTCCAGGCCGGGCGCGACGTCTGGCTGAACGAATTGCTCGCCGGCCAAGCCGACACCTGCGAGCCGGAGTGGGTCGAGGCGGAGCATCCGCTTTTCCTGCTCTACACCTCGGGCTCGACCGGCAAGCCCAAGGGCGTCCAGCACGCCAGCGGCGGTTACCTGCTCCACGCGGCACTCACCACCAAATGGACCTTCGACCTGAAGGACGACGACATCTTCTGGTGCACTGCAGACATCGGCTGGGTCACCGGGCACAGCTACATCACCTACGGCCCGTTGGCGCTGGGCGGCACCGAGATCGTGTTCGAGGGTGTGCCGACCTATCCGGACGCTGGCCGCTTCTGGCAGATGATCCAGAAGCACAAGGTCTCCGTCTTCTACACCGCGCCGACGGCGATCCGCTCGCTGATCAAGGCCGCTGAGGGCAACGAGGCGGTGCACCCGAAGAAGTACGACCTCTCCAGCCTGCGCATCCTCGGTTCGGTGGGCGAGCCCATCAACCCGGCCGCCTGGGAGTGGTATCACCAGCACATCGGTGGCGGCCGCTGCCCGATCGTCGACACCTTCTGGCAGACCGAGACCGGCGGCCACATGATCACGCCGCTGCCGGGCGCGACGCCGCTGGTGCCGGGCTCGTGCACGCTGCCGTTCCCCGGCATCCAGGCCGCGATCGTCGATGAGACCGGCAAGGATGTGCCGAACGGGCAGGGCGGCATCCTGGTGGTGAAGCAGCCCTGGCCCAGCATGATCCGCACGATCTGGGGCGATCCGGAGCGATTCAAGAAGAGCTACTACCCGGAAGACTTCAAGGGCAAGTACTACCTGGCCGGCGACGGCGCGATCCGCGACGAGAAGACCGGCTACTTCACCATCACCGGTCGTATCGACGACGTGCTGAACGTGTCGGGCCACCGCATGGGCACGATGGAGATCGAGTCGGCGCTGGTCTCGCACACCGAACTCGTCGCGGAAGCGGCGGTGGTCGGCCGCCCGGACGACACCACCGGCGAGGCGATCTGCGCCTTCGTGGTGCTGAAGCGTCCCCGTCCGACCGGCGAGGAGGCGAAGAAGATCGCGGCCGAACTGCGCAACTGGGTCGGCAAGGAGATCGGCCCGATCGCCAAACCCAAGGACATCCGCTTCGGCGACAACCTGCCCAAGACCCGCTCCGGGAAGATCATGCGCCGCCTGCTGCGCTCGATCGCCAAGGGCGAGGCCATCACCCAGGACACTTCGACCCTGGAGAATCCGGCCATCCTCGAGCAGTTGGCGCAGACCAACTGAATCGAGGGCCCGAAGGGCGCGACGCGCCAGCGTCGGGGTCGGATCGGGGGGCACTCATGTCGCGCAGCGACGTGGCGTGCTCACCAGAATCCGGCCATCCTCGAGCAGTTGGCGCAGACCAACTGACGTGTTCTGCAAGACATGAAAAAGGGCCCCGCACGCGGGGCCCTTGCTGTTTCGGCGAGGCCGCTGACGCGGCCCGCGCAGATCACTTCAGACCGAGGATCCAGGTCACCAGCTGCTGGGCTTCGGCTTCGTTCACCTGCGGATTGGCCGGCATCGGGATCTGGCCGAAGGAACCCGAACCGCCCTTGATGACCTTGGTGGACAGTTTCGCCACGGCATCCTTGTCACCGGCGTACTTGGCAGCCACGGCCTTGAACGACGGGCCCAGGACCTTCTGGTCGACCTGGTGGCAGGCCATGCAGTTCTTCTTCTGCGCCAGATCGGCGTTGGCGAAGGCGGGTGCGGCGCTCAAGGCGCCAACGACCACACACATCATCACTTTCGGGTTCATCGAGGGTCTCCTTGCTGTGTCATGGCTGGGGTAAAGTGCCCAACGCATTGTACGTGGGCGGGGTTGACCTGCGCGCGCGGCCGGCAAGCGCCGGCAGAGGAGAAGGCGATGTGGTTCGTGGTCCTGGGCGTCGTGTTGTCCGCGTTGAAACTGCTCGACATCGGGGTGGTCGGCGTGTGGTCCTGGTGGGTCGTGCTGGCGCCGTTCGCGCTGGCCGTGGCCTGGTGGACCTGGGCTGACATGTCGGGTTACACCAAGCGCAAGGAAATGGAAAAGATGGACGAGCGCAAGGTCGCCCGTCGCAACAAGAGCATGGCCGCGCTGGGCATCGACCCGCGTGGCTTCGAGAAGAAGAAGGCGGCCGCGTTCAAGGCGTCTCAGGCGAAGCGGACCGACAAGATCGAAGGGCAGCGCGAGGCGCAGCGCCAGAAGGCCAGGGATTCCGTGCTCAACAGCCGCTTCGACAGCCAGAGCACCAGCCGCATCGACGGCGGACCGGACACCAAGCGCTGATCCCTGTTCGCGCAAGCGTCCGACCATGAACAAGGCGACCCGCGGGTCGCCTTTTCCTTTGCGGTCCGGTCCCGCCGCCTACCTACTCGAAGCGGTCCAGTACCGCGCCGCTGCTGGCGCTTGACGCGTTCTTCGCGAACTTGGCCAGCACGCCGCGTGTGTAGCGCGGCGCCGGTGCCTTCCAGGCGGCGCGGCGCTTTGCGATCTCGGCCTCGCTCACGTTGAGGTTGAGCACCAGCGTGTGCGCATCGATGGTGATCGAGTCGCCTTCCTGCACCAGCGCGATCGTGCCGCCGGCCGCGGCCTCGGGCGCCACGTGGCCAACCACCATGCCCCAGGTGCCGCCGGAGAAGCGGCCGTCGGTGATCAGACCCACCGACTCGCCCAGCCCCTGGCCGATCAGCGCACCGGTCGGCGCCAGCATCTCGGGCATGCCCGGCCCCCCCATCGGGCCCAGGTAGCGCAGCACCATCACGTCGCCGGCCCGGATCTGCTTGGCCATGATGGCGGCCAGCGCCGACTGCTCGTCGTCGAACACGCGTGCCGGGCCGGTGATGCTGGGGTTCTTCAGGCCGGTGATCTTGGCCACCGCACCTTCGGGCGACAGGTTGCCCTTCAGGATGGCCAGGTGGCCTTGCTCGTACATCGGCTTCGTGATCGGGCGGATCACGTCCTGGTCGGCGCGCGGCGCATCGGGGATATCGGCCAGGTTTTCGGCCACGGTCTTGCCGGTGATGGTGATGCAGTCGCCGTGGATCAGTCCGGCGGCGAGCAGCGTTTTCATCACCTGCGGGATGCCGCCGGCGCGATGCAGATCGATTGCCAGGTACCTGCCGCTGGGTTTGAGATCGCACAGCACCGGCACCTTGCGGCGCACGCGCTCGAAGTCGTCGATCGTCCACTCGACGCCGGCGGCGTGCGCGATGGCCAGGAAGTGCAGGACCGCATTGGTCGAGCCGCCGGTGGCCATGATCACCGCCACCGCGTTCTCGATGCTCTTGCGGGTGACGATGTCGCGCGGCTTGAGGTCGGCCTTGACCGCCTCGACCAGCACGCGCGCCGCTTCCTTGGTGTGCGCGACGATCGGGTCCTCGACGTTGGCCATCGTGGAGGCGAACGGCAGGCTCATGCCCAAGGCCTCGAAGGCCGAGCTCATGGTGTTGGCGGTGTACATGCCCCCGCAGGAGCCGCTGCCCGGGATCGCGCGGCGCTCGATCTGGCAGAAGTCTTCCTCGCTCATGTTGCCGGCGGTGAACTGGCCGACGGCCTCGAATACGCTGACGATGTTGAGGTCCTGGCCCTTGTACTTGCCCGGCAGGATGGTGCCGCCATAGACGTAGATCGCGGGCACGTTGGCGCGCAGCATGCCCATCATGCCGCCCGGCATGTTCTTGTCGCAGCCGCCGACCACCAGCACGCCGTCCATCCACTGGCCGCCGACGCAGGTTTCCACGCAGTCGGCGATGACCTCGCGCGAGACCAGCGAGTACTTCATGCCCTCGGTGCCCATCGCCATGCCGTCGCTGATGGTGGGGGTGCCGAAGATCTGTGCATTGCCGCCGGCCGCCTCGATGCCCTCGACCGCGGCGTCGGCCAGCTTCTGCAGGCCCGAGTTGCAGGGCGTGATGGTCGAGTGGCCGTTGGCCACGCCGATCATCGGCTTCTTGAAGTCGGCCTCCTGGTAGCCCATCGCGTAGTACATCGATCGGTTGGGGGCGCGGGCCACGCCTTCGGTGATGTTCTTCGAACGGCGGTTGATGCTCATGATGGCGGGCTCCTCGGGCTGGCGGATGGTGGGCGTGCGGCGCGAGTATCGATCGTGGCCTCTGCCTGCGTCCAATATATGTTGGCAGCCCGATTGATATGCTTGGCGAATGACCAACGACCTGATCGACGTGCGCGCCTGGCGGCAGTTCGTCGCCGTGGCGGAACTGCTCCACTTCGGTCGCGCGGCGCAGCGGCTGCACATGACGCAGCCGCCGCTGACGATGGCGATCCAGCAACTGGAGCGGCGCCTGGGACAGCCGCTGTTCGTGCGCAACCGCCGTGCGGTGACGCTGGCGCCCGCCGGTGCCGCGCTGCTGCAGCCGGTGCGCCAATGGCTGGCGCAGGGCGAGGCCTTGTCGGTGCTGGCGCGTGCGGTGGGCGAGGGCGATGTCGGGCGGCTGCGCCTGGGCTTCGTGTCGACGCTGGGGTTCGGCCCCTTGCCGGACTGGCTGCGTGGCTTCCGGGAGCGCCACCCGCGCATCGAGGTCGAGTTGCGTGAGGTCACGACCGACGTGCAACGCCAGGCCTTCGCGCGGTCCGAATTGGATGCCGGCTTCATGCTGCACGCCAGCGGCATGGACCCGGGGGTGGAGAACGCGGGGCTGGATGCCCTGCGCGTGCTCGAGGAACCGCTGGTGCTGGCGCTTCCCGAGGCGCATCCGCTGGCCCGGGCCGCGCGCCTCTCGCTTCCGATGCTGATGGCGCAGCCGCTGGTGATCTTTCCGCGGCCGATCGCGCCCTCGCTGTTCGATGCGGTCCTGGCTTACTACCACCGCCACGGCGCCGCGCCGACGATCGCGCAGGAGGCGATCCAGATGCAGACGATCGTCAACCTGGTGTCGGCCGGACTGGGCGTGGCCTGGGTGCCCGAGGTGGTGACCCGCATGCAGCGGCGCGGGGTGGTCTACCGCGCTCTGCCGCCTTCGCTGGCCGCTGGCGCGCCCCGCTGCGAGACGAGCCTGATGTGGCGCCGCGAGCCCCCGGCGGTGGTGGCGCGCTTCGTCGACTTCGTGCGCACCGCGCCGTCCCCGGGCGGCTGAGGTCGCGGGGCGCTGCGTTATCGTGCCGGCCTGTCCAGATGCCTGCGGCCCCGGCGGCCGCAACCGACCCGCCCATGCTGATCCATCCGCAGTTCGACCCCGTGGCCCTGGAACTCGGGCCGCTGGCGATCCACTGGTACGGCCTGACCTACCTGGTGGCCTTCGGCCTGTTCCTGTGGCTCGCGTCGCTTCGGGTGCAGCACTCGCCGTTCAGGGAGACCGGCTGGACGCGTCGCGACGTCGAGGACCTGCTGTTCTACGGCGTGCTGGGCGTGATCATCGGCGGACGACTCGGCTATGTGCTGTTCTACAAGCCGGGCCATTACGCGGCGCACCCGCTGGAGGTGTTCGAGGTCTGGAAGGGCGGCATGGCCTTCCACGGCGGCCTGCTCGGCGTGATCGCGGCGATGGCGCTGTTCGCCCGCACGCGCGGGCGACGCTGGCTCGAGGTGACCGACCTCATTGCGCCGTGCGTGCCGACCGGCCTGGCCAGCGGACGCATCGGCAACTTCATCAACGGCGAACTGTGGGGCCGGGCGGCCGATCCTTCCTTGCCGTGGGCGATGGTCTATCCGCAATCGGGCAGCGAGATCCCCCGCCATCCGTCGCCGCTGTACCAGTTCGCGCTCGAAGGGCTGCTGCTGTTCGCGCTGCTGTGGCTCTATGCGCGCAAGCCGCGTGCGACCGGGCAGGTCTCGGGGGCCTTCCTGGTGGGCTATGGCGTGCTGCGCTTCATCGCCGAGTACTTCCGCGAGCCGGACGGCTTCCTGGGCCTCCTGGCGCTGGGCATGAGCATGGGACAGTGGCTGTGCGTGCCGATGGTGGCGGCTGGCGTGGCGCTCTGGGTGTGGGCCAGCCGACGAGCCTGACCGTCGCACTTGGAGGGTGCGCACTCTTTGCGTGCGTTCCACCAAGAAAAACCGCCCGACCTCGCGGTCGGGCGGGATAAAAGGGACGAGCCCTGCTGAGGAGACAGCGACTGCGCGGCTCAGGCACCAGTCACTGCATCATCAGCAACTGGTATGCCAGGTGTGTGGCAGGGCCGCCGGACTCATGCGGCTTCCCGTTCGACGTGGCCGTGACGGGTGTACAGGAAGTCGAGCACTTCCTTGCGGTAGTGCACATAAGCGGGATCTTCGGCGAGTTCCACGCGCAGGCGCGGGCGCGCCAGGTCCACCTTCAGGATCTCGCCGATGGTGGCGGCCGGGCCGTTGGTCATCATCACCACGCGGTCGCTGAGCAGCACCGCCTCGTCGACGTCGTGGGTCACCATCACCACGGTGCTGCGGGTGCGTGCCACGATCTTCAGCAACTCGTCCTGCAGGTGGGCGCGGGTGAGGGCATCGAGCGCGCCGAAGGGTTCGTCCATCAGCAGCACCTTGGGCTCCATGGCCAGCGCGCGGGCGATGCCGACGCGCTGCTTCATGCCGCCGGAGATCTCGTGCGGGCGCTTCGCGATCGCGTGCGACATGCCCACCAGTGCAAGCGTTGCCAGCGTGCGTTCCTTGAGTTGCTCCTTCGACTCGCTCTCCCCGAACACGCGCTCGACGCCGAGGTGCACGTTCTCGTAGCAGGTCAGCCACGGCAGCAGCGAGTGGTTCTGGAACACCACCGCGCGCTCCGGACCCGGCGCCGCGATCTCGCGGTTGTCGCAAAGCAGCACGCCGCTGCTGGGCGTCAGCAGGCCGGCGATCAGGTTGAGCAGGGTCGACTTGCCGCAGCCCGAATGGCCGATCAGCGTGATGAACTCGCCGCGCTCGATCTGCAGGTTGATCTCGCGCAGCGCATGGAAGCGGCCCTTGCGCGTGGTGAACACCATCTCGGCGTTCTGCACTTCGATGAAGCTGGTCATGGGAGTCTCCTCAATCGTCGAAGCTGAAGCGGCGTGCGATCAGCATCAGCGCCTGCTCGAGCAGCAGACCGACGATGCCGATGACGAAGATCGCGATCAGGATATGGGCCACGTTCAGGTTGTTCCACTCGTCCCAGACCCAGAAGCCGATGCCGACGCCTCCAGTCAGCATCTCGGCCGCCACGATCACCAGCCAGGCCGTGCCCACCGACAGGCGCACGCCGGTCAGCATGTAGGGCAGCACCGCAGGGAACAGGATGCGCGTCATCACCTTCCACTCGCTGAGGTTCAGCACCCGTGCCACATTCAGGTAGTCCTGCGGCACGCGCTGCACGCCGACGGCGGTGTTGATGATCATCGGCCAGATCGAGCAGATGAAGATCGTCCAGATCGCCGCCGGGTTGGCGGCCTTGAACACCAGCAGCCCGATCGGCAGCCAGGCCAGCGGCGAGACCGGTCGCAGCAGGCTGATCAGCGGCGAGATCATGTGGTTGACGAAGCTGAAGCGCCCGAGCACGAAGCCGGCCGGGATGCCCACCAGCGCGGCGAGCCCGAAGCCCAGCGCGACGCGTTCGAGCGAGAACAGCACATTCCAGCCGATGCCCTGGTCGTTCGGACCGTTGTCGTAGAACGGATCGCTGAACAGCTTCGCGAACTCTGCCCAGGTGGCCGCAGGCGTCGGGAAGGCGCCGCCGTTCATCGTGAGCAACGCCCAGATGCCGATCAGCAGGCCGGCGCCGAAGATGGGCGGCAGCACGCGCAACCCGAGTCCGCGCCAGTCGAAGGGCTCGGCCGGAGGGCGGGCCGCCGGCTTGGCCGACGGCAGGCCGGCCGCAGACGCCGCCAATGCGGGCTTGCTGACACTCACCGCGGCGGGCGTACCGGCGCGGCCGGCACCCGAGGGATCGTGGAACACGGCACTGACCATGGGGTTCTCCTTGCTTTAAGCCTTGATCTTGAATCCGTCGGCATAGCCCTTCGGGTTCTTGCCATCCCAGACCACGCCATCGATCAGCTTGCTGCTGCGCATCGAATCCTTCGGCACATTGATCTTCATAGCGCTCGCCACATCCTTGTAGAGCGCGATCTGGTTGACCTGCTGCGCCACGGCCAGGTAGTCCGGGTGTTCCTTCAGCAGGCCCCAGCGCTTGTGCTGCGTGAGGAACCACATGCCGTCGCTCAGGTAGGGGAAATTGACGGCCCCGTCGTTGAAGAACTTCATGTGGTTGGGGTCGTCCCAGGTCTTGCCGAGACCGTTCTGGTAGCGCCCGAGGATGCGCTGGTTGATGGCATCCACCGACGTGTTGATGTACGCCTTCTGCGCAACCGTCTCGGCCATCTTCATCTTGTTCTGCAGGCCGGCGTCGATCCACTGGCTCGCTTCCAGCACGGCCATCATCACCGCGCGCGTGGTGTTGGGGTTCTTCTTGACGAAGTCGTTGGTCGTTCCCAGCACCTTCTCGGGATGGTCCTTCCAGATGTCCTGCGTGGTGTTGGCCGTGATGCCGATGCCGTCCATGATGGCGCGGTGGTTCCAGGGTTCGCCCACGCAGAAGCCGTCCATGTTGCCCACGCGCATGTTGGCCACCATCTGCGGTGGCGGCACCGTGATGAGCTTCGCGCCGGACAGGGGGTTGATGCCGGCGGCCGCCAGCCAGTAATGCATCCACATCGCGTGCGTACCCGTCGGGAAGGTCCCGGCGAAGGTGTACTCCCGCTTCTCCGTCGCCATCAGCTTTGACAGCGAAGGGCCGTCGACGGCGCCCTTGTCCGCAAGTGCCTTCGACAGCGTGATCGCCTGACCGTTGTTGTTGAGCGCCATCAGCACGGCCATGTCCTTCTTGGGGCCGCCGGTACCGAGATGCACGCCGTAGATCAGTCCGTAGAGCACGTGCGCCATGTCGAGCTCGCCGTTGACCAGCTTGTCGCGCACGCCGGCCCAGGAGGCTTCCTTGGTGGGCACGATCTTCACGCCGTACTTCTTGTCGAAGCCCAGCACCGAGGCCATCACCACGGAGGCGCAGTCGGTCAGAGGGATGAAGCCGATCCGCACCTCGTCCTTCTCGGGCTTGTCGGATCCGGCCGCCCAGACGGCGGATTGCAGTCCGGGCACGGCGCCGACGGCGGTGGCGGCTGCAGCGGCTTTCAGCATGGTGCGACGGCCCAGCAGGGCGCGGTTGGCGATGTCGTTCGGCATGGCATTCGGACTCCAGAAATCAGGCTCAAATGAAAAACGGCGTCGTCACGACCGCACAGCCCTGGAGCGGTGCGGGGTGAGACGCCGTCGTCTGCTGCGGTGTGGCCGAGCATGGCCGCACCGGAAAGGGGATCGCCGTTGATCCTTGGGTGCACTGCAGCAAACCTCGTGCCAGAGCGGGGAGTCGAGCGCTTCAGCCCAGCATGTCGGCCACGTCGATCAGGCGTTGCGCGACCTCCGCGACCCGCAGGCCACGGTCCATCGCCGTCTTGCGCAACCGGGCGTAGGCCTCGTCCTCGCTGAGTTGCTGGCGGCTCATCAACAGGCCCTTGGCGCGGTCGATCAGCTTGCGGTCGCTGAGCTGCGTGCGCGCGTCGGCGAGTTCGCGGCGCAAGGCTTCCTCGTGCTGAAAGCGTGCGAGCGCGACGTCAAGCACCGGTTTGATGCGCTCGGGCGCCAGACCGGCGACGACGTAGGCCGTCACGCCGGCGGCGATCGCCGCACCGACGTGGCTGGTGTCGGCGTCGTCGGTGAACAGCACGATGGGCCGGCGTTCGTCGCGGGTGGACATCACGACGTGCTCGAGCGTGTCGCGCGCCTGGCTCTGCGCGTCGACGACGATCATGTCAGGCTGGATCTGCGCGATGCGCTCGGGCAGGAAGGCATCGATCGGCAGCACCGCGACGATGTTGTAGCCGTTGGCCAGCAGGCCGATGCGCAGGCTCCGCGAACGTTCCGCCTCGACGAGCGCGTCGTCGTCGTCCGCGGCCGGGGTGAGCGATTCCGGTGCGACGATGACGATGCGCAGCGCCTGGAGAGAGGTCATGCCGGCTGCGCTGCAAGGAGCGCGCCAACGGCCGCTACGCCGACGCCGGAAACGACAAGGCCCGCGCGAGGCGGGCCTTGTCACGGAGTCGGTTTCGTGAGTTCAGATCGGGCTCTGTGCCGCGAAGGCGCGGCGCCACAGCGCCATCGGCAGCAGCTTGCCGAGTGCGGTGGGCGGTGCGGCGTGCTGGCGTTCGTCGAGCAGTTCGCGCTCCGACAGCGTGTCGAGAAACTGCATCACCGCCGAACGCGCCAGACCGCTCTCGGCCATCAGCTGGCGCACGGTCACGTGGCGGTGGGACATCTGGTGCAGCATGCGCCGGTAGGCCGTGCGATGGAATCCTGCCGGCAGGTCGGGCCAAGCGGAAAGCTTGTACTGTTTCATGGGGCGATCTACCGGGAGCGCGGCTTCACGCCGCTGTGAACGCAGGTTAACCAGCGCACCCGGACCGCGATAGGTCGACGGTCCGGAAAATCGTGTTTTCCGTCACACCCGCCATGTGACCAAAGGAAACTAGTGGCATGGTTTTGTGGCAGGGGCCGGTGAGCGTGGCCGCCGGGACCGCCTCACTACACTCCTGCGATGCTGATCCTCGGCTTCGAATCTTCCTGCGATGAAACCGGCGTGGCGCTGGTGGCAGCCGACCATGGCGAGCGGCCGCGACTGCTCGCCCACGCCTTGCACAGCCAGGTCGCCATGCACGAGGCCTACGGCGGTGTCGTGCCCGAACTCGCCTCGCGCGACCACATCCGCCGGGCCTTGCCGCTGACCCGACAGGTGCTCGCTGGAGCGGGTAGGGCATTGGCCGACGTCGACGTGGTGGCCTACACGCGCGGTCCCGGGCTGGCCGGTGCGCTGCTGGTCGGCAGCGCGGTGGCCTGCGCGCTCGCCGCGGCGCTGGACCGGCCGGTGCTGGGCATCCATCATCTGGAGGGGCACCTGCTGTCGCCCTTCCTGTCGGTCGATCCGCCGCAGTTCCCGTTCGTGGCGCTGCTGGTCTCGGGCGGGCACACGCAGCTGATGCGGGTCGACGGTGTGGGCGATTACGAGTTGCTCGGCGAAACGATCGACGACGCGGCCGGCGAGGCCTTCGACAAGTCGGCCAAGTTGCTCGGTCTGGGCTACCCCGGCGGACCGGCGCTTGCCCGCCTGGCGGAGTTCGGCGACCCGACCGCCTATGCACTGCCGCGACCCCTGCTGCACCGGGATACGCTCGATTTTTCCTTCGCCGGACTCAAGACCGCGGTACGCACCCAGATTCTGAAGCTCGGTGAGGGTGTCTGCGAGCAGCCACGTGCCGACCTCGCGGCCGCCACGCAGGCCGCGATCGTGGAGGTGCTGGTGAAGAAGTCGCTCGCCGCGCTGCGGGCCACCGGGCTGCAGCGGCTGGTGGTGGCCGGTGGTGTGGGGGCGAACCGCAGCCTTCGGTCGCAGCTCGATGCCGCTTGCGCGAAGCGCGGCGTGCGCGTGCACTATCCGGAGGTGTCGCTGTGCACCGACAACGGCGCGATGATCGCGCTGGCCGCGGCCATGCGGCTGCAGGCCGGCCGCGCGACCGCACGGCGCGACCACGCCTTCGACGTGCAGCCGCGCTGGCCGCTCGCCGCGCTGGACGTCGGGGTGCCCTGAGCGGGGCCCCGACGGTCGGCTTGCCGCCAGATCACCCGATGGCGAGCTGCGTGGCTGGCTTGAGCTTCTTGGTCAGCGTCAGGCTCAGCACGCCGTTCTCCAGGCGAGCCTGGGAAGCGGACTCGTCCACCTCGACCGGCAGCGTGAAGCTTCGGGCGTAGGCAGTGCGGCTGCGTTCGCGCACCAGCAACCGTTCGCCTTCGGCGGCCGGCGCGTCGGCGGGGGCCGACGCCTCGATGCTGACGCGCTTGCCGTCGATCGTGACCTTGACGTCTTCCTTCGCGACGCCGGGCATGTCGAGCTGCACGCTGTAGGTCTGCTCGGTCTCGCGCAGATCCAGCGCAGGCTGGCGGGTGACGTGGTCGGAAGCGGCGGCGGCGAAGACCCGCTCGACGCTGCCGTCGAACAGGCGGTCGAAGGCGCGGCTCAGGTCGCGGGCGTGGCCGTTGTAGGCGTGGCGGTGGGTGCGGGTGACGGGCATGACGAACATGGCGTTCTCCTAGAATCACGTGGAAGGCAGCGAACGGCTGCCCATGCCGCCGAATTGAGAGCGGCATTTTTGTTTTCAAGGCCGTTGTATTTCGAGGCGCCGCCCTCACGCGGAGCGGCCTTTTTCGGGGGATCCCAGCGATGCGCGAGCTCATCCGGCAGCTGCCCGGCTCCAAGATCCGCGAGGTGGCCAATGCCGGGTTGGGTCGCAGCGACGTGCTGGCGTTCTGGTTCGGCGAGGGTGACGATGTGACGCCTGGTTTCGTGCGCGACGCGGCCGTCGCGTCGCTGGAGCAGGGGGAAACCTTCTACTCGCACAACCTGGGTCTGCACGGGCTGCGCGAAGCGCTGGCGGGCTATGTCGGTGCGCTCCACCGGCCGCTCGGGCCGGAGCGGATCGCCGTCACGTCCTCGGGCGTGAACGCGCTGATGATCGCGATGCAGGCCCTGGTCGGGGCCGGCGACGAGGTCGTGGCGGTCGTGCCCGTCTGGCCCAACCTGACTGCGCAGCCGGTCATTCTGGGCGCGCAGGTGACTCGCGTGTCGCTGCGGCCGCAGGCCGGCGCCTGGCGGCTGGATCTGGACGAACTGCTGGCGGCCGTCACGCCACGCACCCGCGTGCTGCTGATCAACGCGCCGAACAATCCCACCGGCTGGACGCTGAGCCGGGACGAGCAGGCGGCGATCCTGGCGCACTGTCGCCGCACCGGCACCTGGATCGTTGCCGATGAGGTTTACGAGCGGCTCTATTTCGGCGGCGACGCGAGGGCCGGCGGGCCGCCGGCGGCGCCGTCCTTCCTCGACGTCGCCGAAGCTGATGACCGCTTGCTGGTGGCGCACAGCTTCTCCAAGAGCTTCCTGATGACCGGCTGGCGGCTCGGCTGGCTGGTGCTGCCACCGGACTTGCTGGACGCAGTGGGCAAGCTGATCGAGTTCAACACGTCGTGCGCGCCGGTCTTCGTGCAACGGGCCGGACTGGCGGCGGTGGAGGGGGCGGCGGTCACGCTGCCGAGCCTGGTCGGACATCTGCGAACCTGTCGCGACACCTTGCTGCCGGCGCTGCAGGCGCTACCCGGCTTGGAGGTGGCGGTGCCCGAGGGCGGCATGTACGCCTTCTTCCGCGTGGTGGGCGAGATGGACTCGCTGGCGTTCGCGAAGCGCCTCGTGGCCGAGGCCGGCCTGGGCCTTGCACCGGGCGCGGCCTTCGGGCCGGAGGCCGAAGGCTGGCTGCGCTGGTGCTTCGCGTCGCGCGACCCCGACCGCCTGACGCAAGGGGTCGAACGCCTGCGACAGGGACTGCGGCTATAATTTCGAGGTTTCGCGGCCTGCGGCTGCGTGACATCAGCACGGCATGGGTCGGTTTCACCCGTGACCGCAAGTGGAAACTCGAAACCGTGGCACGCCGTTCCTGCGAGCGTCAGCGGTTTCATCGCAACCAGGAAACAGACATGGCAGTCGCCGACCTCAACATCTCCGAAATCGTCAAGTCGAACGCGCGCGGTGCTTCCGACACGGGATCGCCCGAAGTGCAAGTGGCCATCCTGACCGCTCGCATCAACGACCTGACCCCCCACTTCAAGACCCACGCCAAGGACCATCATGGTCGTCGTGGCCTGCTGAAGATGGTGAGCCGCCGCCGCAAGCTGCTCGACTACCTGAAGGGCAAGGACGCCGACCGTTACACCGCGCTGATCCAGAAGCTGGGCCTGCGCAAGTAAGCCGAATCGCATGACGAAGAGCCTGTCTGGCACCCCCAGCGCAGGCTCTTCGTGTTTTGGAGCAAGCCGCAAGCGAGCGTCGATGTGTCATTCCAACGCGATTGCCGTCGCAGACGCGCTGGAATGGCATCCCGCTCGAGCGCTGGGCTCCCGGTGACAGGCGCCACCGATCGCGCCCCGAGTCGCCCCGACGTACCGCGCCGGGCATCCAACTGGAGACAAGCATGAGCCTGTTCAACAAGATCACCAAGACCTTCCAATGGGGTCAGCACACCGTTACGCTGGAAACCGGCGAGATCGCCCGCCAGTCGGGCGGCGCGGTCATCGTCGACATGGACGGCACCGTGGTGCTGGCCACGGTCGTGGCTGCCAAGAACCCGAAGCCGGGCCAGGACTTCTTTCCGCTGACCGTCGACTACATCGAGAAGACCTATGCCGCCGGCAAGATCCCCGGCAGCTTCTTCAAGCGTGAAGGCCGTCCGAGTGAGCTGGAGACGCTGACCAGCCGCCTGATCGACCGGCCGCTGCGCCCGCTGTTCCCGGAAGGCTTCTACAACGAGGTGCAGGTGGTCGTGCACGTGCTGTCGCTGAATCCTGAAGCGTCGGCCGACATCGCCGCGCTGATCGGCTCCAGCGCCGCGCTGGCGATCAGCGGCATTCCCTTCAACGGCCCGATCGGCGCCGCGCGCGTGGGCTACATCAACGGCGAGTACGTGCTCAACCCGGGCCCGACGCAACTGGCCGAGTCCAAGCTCGACCTGATCGTCGCCGGCACCGAGGCGGCCGTGCTGATGGTGGAGTCGGAGGCCGACCAGCTGCCCGAGGACATCATGCTCGGCGGCGTGGTGTTCGGCCACGAGCAGGGCAACATCGCCGTGCGCGTGATCAACGAACTGGTGCGCGATGCCGGCAAGCCCGAGTGGCAATGGACTGCACCTGCGAAGGACGAGGACTTCATTGCCAAGGTCAATGGCCTCGGCGAAGCCAAGCTGCGCGCGGCCTACCAGATCCGCTCCAAGCAGGATCGCACTCAGGCCACCCGCGCGGCCTACGCCGAGGTGCTGGCCGCGCTGGCCGCCGAAGGCGCGGTGGTCGACAAGGTCAAGGTCGAGAACCTGCTGTTCGACATCGAGGCCAAGATCGTGCGCAGCCAGATCCTGGCCGGCGAGCCGCGCATCGACGGCCGCGACACCCGCACGGTGCGCCCGATCGAGATCCGCTCCAGCGTGCTGCCGCGCACCCACGGCTCCGCGCTGTTCACGCGCGGCGAGACCCAGGCGCTGGTCATCACCACGCTGGGCACCGAACGCGACACGCAGCGCATCGACGCGCTGGCCGGCGAGTTCGAGGACCGCTTCATGTTCCACTACAACATGCCTCCCTTCGCCACCGGCGAGACGGGTCGCGTGGGCTCGCCCAAGCGCCGCGAGATCGGCCACGGCCGCCTCGCCAAGCGAGCGCTGATCCCAGTGCTGCCGAAGAAGGACGAGTTCGCGTATGCGATCCGCGTCGTCTCGGAGATCACCGAATCAAACGGTTCCTCGTCGATGGCCTCGGTCTGCGGCGGCTGTTTGTCGATGATGGACGCGGGCGTGCCGCTGAAGGCCCACGTGGCCGGCATCGCGATGGGCCTGATCAAGGACGGCAACCGCTTCGCGGTGCTGACCGACATCCTGGGCGACGAAGATCACCTCGGCGACATGGACTTCAAGGTGGCCGGCACGACCACCGGCGTGACCGCGCTGCAGATGGACATCAAGATCCAGGGCATCACCAAGGAGATCATGCAGGTGGCGCTGGCGCAGGCCAAGGAAGCGCGCCTGCACATCCTCGGCAAGATGGTCGAGGCGCTCGGCGGTGCGAAGGAAGAGCTGTCGGTGTTCGCGCCGCGCCTCTACGTGATGAAGATCAACCCCGAGAAGATCCGCGACGTGATCGGCAAGGGCGGCGCCACCATCCGTGCGCTGACCGAGGAGACCGGCACCCAGATCAACATCGAGGAAGACGGCACCATCACCATCGCCTCGACCGATGGCGACAAGGCCCAGGCGGCCATGAAGCGCATCGAGGAGATCACGGCCGAGGCCGAGATCGGCAAGGTCTACGAGGGCCCGGTCACGAAGATCCTGGACTTCGGCGCGCTGGTCAACATCCTGCCCGGCAAGGACGGGCTGCTGCACATCAGCCAGATCGCGCACCAGCGCGTGGAGAAGGTCACCGACTTCCTGACCGAAGGCCAGATCGTCAAGGTCAAGGTCCTGGAAACGGACGAGAAGGGCCGCATCAAGCTGTCGCTGAAGGCGCTGCTCGAGCGTCCCGAGGGCTATGTCGAGGAGGAACGTCCGCGCCGTGAATACGGTGACCGGGGCGACCGCGGTGACCGCGGCCGTGACCGGGGCGACCGTCCGCCGCGTCGCGAGCGTGGCGACGCGCCACAGGCGGCGCCCGAGTCCGACGTGCCGTCGCCGCAGGCGGAGTGAGGCAGAGGATGGACGCGTCGTCGCCGGCTCGCTGCCGCTGACGACGCAGACACGCACGACGCATGCAAGCGATCGAAATCTCCCTGCCCGGCGGGCCCGAGGTGCTGCGTCTCGTCGAGCGGCCCGAGCCGGAGCCGGGGCCGGGGGAACTGCTCATCGACGTTGCCGCGGCCGGAGTCAATCGGCCCGACGTGCTGCAACGCGCCGGGGCCTACCCGCCGCCGCCCGGCGCGTCCGACCTGCCGGGGCTGGAGGTGGCGGGCCGCATCGTCGGCGGTGACGCGGGTGCGCTGGCTGCGGCGGGCTTCCGGCTCGGCGACCGCGTCTGCGCGCTCACCCACGGCGGCGGCTATGCGCAGCGCTGCGTGGCGCCGGTCGGCCAGTGCCTGCCGGTGCCGGCCGGCTGGAGCGACATCGAGGCGGCCAGCCTGCCGGAGACGCTGTTCACGGTCTGGATCAACGTCTTCGAGCGGGCCCGGCTCCAGCCCGGCGAGACGCTGCTGGTGCAGGGCGGTGCCAGCGGCATCGGCGTGACGGCGATCCAACTGGCCAAGGCCTTCGGTTGCAGGGTGTTCGTGACGGTCGGCGACGACGCGCGGGCGCAGGCCTGCCGCGCCATCGGCGCCGACGAGGCGATCAACTACCGGACGCAGGATTTCGTCGCCGAGGTCAAGCGCCTGAGTGGTGGCCGCGGGGTCGATGTCATCCTCGACATGGTCGCCGGCAACTACGTGGCGCGTGAGATCCAGTGCCTGGCTGAAGACGGGCGGCTGTCCATCATCGCGGTGCAGGGCGGTACCAAGGCCGAGTTCGACGCCGGCGTGCTGCTGCGCCGGCGGCTCACCATCACCGGCTCCACGCTGCGTCCACGCACCACCGAGTACAAGGCGGCCATCGGTGCCGCGCTGCGCGCCCGGGTCTGGCCGCTGATCGAGGCCGGGCGCTTCAAGCCCATGATCCACAAGACGTTTCCCGCCGCGCAGGCCGCGCAGGCCCATGCGCTGATGGAGTCCGGTCAGCACGTGGGCAAGCTCGTCCTGACTTGGTGACAAGGAGAAGCCAATGAGTGACATCCGCCGCAAACTGGTGGTCGGCAACTGGAAGATGCACGGCACGCACGCCACGAACGAGGCCCTGCTCGAAGGGCTGAAGTCGGCCGGCCCCTTGCCCTGCGAGGCTGCGGTGTGCGCGCCGTTTCCCTATCTGGCGCAGGCGGCGGAGCGGCTGGCCCGCAGTGCGATCGCCTGGGGTGCGCAGGACTGCTCGGTGCACGAGCAGGGCGCCTACACCGGCGAAGTGTCGGTGGCGATGCTGGCCGACTTCGGCTGCCGTTACGTGATCGTGGGGCACTCGGAGCGGCGCGCGCTGCATGCCGAGAGCGACCAGCTGGTGGCCGACAAGGCGCAGGCGGCGCTGGCCAAGGGCGTCACGCCGATCGTCTGCGTCGGCGAGACACTCGCGCAGCGCGATGCAGGCGAGACGGAAGACGTTGTCAAGCGCCAGCTCTCGGCCGTGATCCATACGCTCGCGCACTGCGTCGGCGAGATGGTGGTGGCCTACGAGCCGGTGTGGGCCATCGGCACGGGCCGCACAGCCAGTCCGGAGCAGGCGCAGGCGGTTCACGCACTGCTGCGTGCGCAACTCGCCGCCGCCACGCCGCGTGCCGCGCAGATGAAGCTGCTCTACGGCGGCAGCGTCAAGCCCGACAACGCTGCGACGCTGTTCGCGCAGGCCGACATCGATGGCGGCCTGATCGGCGGCGCGTCGCTGAAAGCCGCTGATTTCATCGCGATCTGTCGTGCCGCGAGCACGCGCTGAACGCCGCTAGTTCTTGAATCCTGGAGTCGATCTATGCAGATGCTGTTGACGGTGATGGTGGTGGTGCAGATGCTTTCCGCGCTGGTGATGATCGGCCTGGTGCTGATCCAGCACGGCAAAGGCGCCGACATGGGCGCGTCGTTCGGCAGCGGCGCCTCGGGCAGTCTGTTCGGTGCCTCGGGCAGCGCGAACTTCCTGTCGCGCTCCACGGGTGTGTGTGCGGCGATCTTCTTCGCCTGCACGCTGGCGCTCGCCTATTTCGGCAACCTGCGTGCGAGCACCGGCGGTGGCGAGTCCATCCTGGAGCGTGCGGTTCCTGCGTCGTCGGCGGCGAGCGCGGCGCCAGCCTCCCAAATCCCCGGTGCGGCATCGGCTGCCGCGCCGGCCGTCGTGCCGCAAGCGCCTGCAGTCGAAGCCTCGGGGGCCGCTCAGATCCCTGCGAAGTGACAGCCAGGCGATAGCTTTCCCGACCCGCGTGGCACGGCAGCGCAAGTCGCTGTTGTCATGCTGCGAATGGCGCAAAGTCGTACCAGTTTGACGATAGAATCAGTGGCTGTCCGGTGAGCAATTCCTCATGCAATCCGGGCGGCACATTCCGCGGTGCCCGTGGCTGCGGAGCGAGTGAAGGCCGTCGTGGTGAAATTGGTAGACACGCTATCTTGAGGGGGTAGTGGCGAAAGCTGTGCGAGTTCGAGTCTCGCCGACGGCACCAAGAACAAGAAACGTTCGTTTCGGGCTGGAGCAGCATCCGGCGCAGCCCAAAGCGCCCTGACAGCAATGCGCAGGGGACCGGGCGCGCTGAGCGTGTGGAGGGGTCTGGCAACAGGCCGCGTCACTGCAGCGCGCTTTGTTTTTGCCGGATGAGCGCAGCCAATCGATCGACGTACCGAGCCACGCACCACGATGAACCTCGAGTCCTACCTGCCGGTGATCCTGTTCATCCTCGTGGGCGCTGCGGTCGGCATCGCGCCGCAGCTGATCGGCTTCATCTTCGGCCCGCACCGGCCCGACGCGGACAAGAACTCTCCCTACGAGTGCGGCTTCGAGGCCTTCGAGGACGCACGGATGAAGTTCGACGTGCGCTACTACCTCGTCGCCATCCTGTTCATCCTGTTCGACCTGGAGATCGCCTTCCTGTTCCCCTGGGCCGTTGCGCTCAAGGAGATCGGCGCGCCGGGCTTCTGGGCCATGATGGTTTTCTTGGGCATCCTGGTCGTCGGCTTTGCCTACGAATGGAAAAAAGGCGCTTTGGATTGGGAATGACCGCAATGACCAGGAGCTTCTGAGATGGGCATCGAAGGCGTTCTCAAGGAGGGGTTCATCACCACCTCCGCCGACAAGCTGATCAACTGGTCGAAGACCGGTTCGCTGTGGCCCATGACCTTCGGTCTGGCGTGCTGCGCGGTCGAGATGATGCACGCGGGCGCGGCCCGCTACGACATCGACCGCTTCGGCATGCTGTTCCGCCCCAGCCCGCGCCAGAGCGACCTGATGATCGTCGCCGGCACGCTGTGCAACAAGATGGCGCCGGCCCTGCGTAGGGTCTACGACCAGATGGCCGAGCCGCGCTGGGTGCTGAGCATGGGCTCGTGCGCGAACGGCGGCGGCTACTACCACTACAGCTATTCGGTCGTGCGCGGCTGCGACCGCATCGTGCCGGTCGATGTCTACGTGCCGGGCTGTCCGCCAACGGCCGAGGCGCTGCTCTACGGCATCCTGCAACTGCAGACCAAGATCCGGCGCGAAAACACCATCGCCCGCTGAACCGGACGCTGCTGCCCCTCCATGGACCACAAAATCGACCTCCTGCAGCCGGCCCTCGAAGCCGCGCTGGCCGGCAAGATCCAGGCGCTGGTGCGCGATCGCGGCGAACTGACGCTGACGGTGGCGGCCACCGACTACCTGGCCGTGTGCACGACGCTGCGCGATCATGCCGAGCTGAAGCTCGAGCAGCTGATCGACCTGTGCGGCCTCGACTACTCGTCCTACAAGGACGGCGCGGGCTCTCCCTACACCGAAGGCCCGCGCTACTGCGTCGTGCTGCACCTGCTGTCGGTCAGCAAGAACTGGCGCCTGCGGCTCAAGGTGTTCTGCGCCGACGACGGGTTGCCCGTCGTGCCGTCGGTCAACGAGGTCTGGGCTGCCGCAAACTGGTTCGAGCGCGAGGCCTTCGATCTCTACGGCATCGTGTTCGAGGGCCATGCCGACCTGCGCCGCATCCTCACCGACTACGGCTTCATCGGTCATCCGTTCCGCAAGGATTTCCCGACCACCGGGCACGTGGAGATGCGCTACGACGCCGAGCAGCGTCGCGTGATCTACCAGCCCGTCACGATCGAGCCGCGCGAGATCACGCCGCGCATCATCCGCGAGGACAACTACGGCGGTCTGCACTGACGCGCTGCGAGAACCCGAGTCCCCATGGCCGAGATCAAGAACTACACCCTCAATTTCGGGCCGCAGCATCCGGCGGCCCACGGCGTCCTGCGCCTGATCCTCGAGCTCGACGGCGAGGTGATCCAGCGCGCCGATCCGCACATCGGCCTGCTGCACCGTGCGACCGAGAAGCTCGCGGAGAGCAAGACCTATATCCAGTCGCTGCCCTACATGGACCGTCTCGACTACGTGTCCATGATGTGCAACGAGCACGCCTACTGTCTGGCGATCGAGAAGCTGCTCGGCGTCGACGTGCCGGTCCGTGCCCAGTACATCCGCGTGATGTTCTCCGAGATCACGCGCATCCTGAACCACCTGTTGTGGATCGGCGCGCACGGCCTCGACTGCGGTGCGATGAACATCCTCATCTACGCCTTCCGCGAGCGCGAGGACCTGTTCGACATGTACGAGGCGGTGTCAGGTGCGCGCATGCACGCGGCCTACTTCCGCCCAGGCGGCGTGTACCGCGACCTGCCGGACACCATGCCGCAATACCGGGTCTCGAAGATCCGCAACGCCAAGGCACTGGCGAAGATGAACGAGAACCGGCAGGGCTCGCTGCTGGACTTCATCGACGACTTCTGCCGTCGGTTCCCCAAGAATGTCGACGACTACGAGACGCTGCTCACCGACAACCGCATCTGGAAGCAGCGCACCGTGGGTATCGGCGTCGTGACGCCGGAGCGCGCACTGAACCTCGGCTTCACCGGTCCGATGCTGCGCGGCTCGGGCATCGCCTGGGACCTGCGCAAGACGCAGCCCTACGACGTCTACGACCGCGTCGAATTCGACATCCCGGTCGGCGCCGGCGGCGATTGCTACGACCGCTACCTGGTGCGCGTCGAGGAGCTGCGCCAGTCGAACCGCATCATCCAGCAATGCGCGGCCTGGCTGCGCGCCAACCCGGGCCCGGTGATCACCGACAACCACAAGGTCGCCGCGCCGGGGCGGGTGGACATGAAGTCCAACATGGAAGAGCTGATTCACCACTTCAAGCTCTTCACCGAGGGCTTCCACGTGCCCGAGGGCGAGGCCTACGCGGCCGTCGAGCACCCGAAGGGCGAGTTCGGCATCTACCTGGTGAGCGACGGTGCCAACAAGCCCTACCGGCTCAAGATCCGCGCGCCGGGTTTCGCCCATCTCGCGGCGATGGACGAGATGTCGCGCGGCCACATGATCGCCGACGCCGTGGCGGTGATCGGCACGATGGACATCGTTTTCGGCGAGATTGACCGATGACACTTTCCGAAGCCACCAAGGCGCGCTTCGACCGCGAGGTCGCCAAGTACCCCGCCGAACAGAAGCAGTCGGCGGTGATGGCCTGTCTGGCCATCGTCCAGCAGGAGCAGGGGCACGTGTCGGCCGATGCCGAGCGGGCCATCGCGGCCCACCTCGGCATGCCGCCGATCGCGGTGCACGAGGTGACCACCTTCTACAACATGTACAACCAGCAGCCGGTGGGGCGCTTCAAGCTCAACGTCTGCACCAACCTGCCGTGCCAGCTGCGCGACGGCGAGAGCGCGCTGCAGCACGTCTGCAAGCGGCTCGGCGTTGAACCCTACGGCAGCACGCCCGACGGCAACTTCACGGTCCAGCCGAGCGAGTGCCTCGGGGCCTGCGCCGATGCGCCAGTGATGCTGCTCAATGACCGCCAGATGCTGAGCTACATGACCGAGCAGCGGCTCGACGAACTGCTCGCGCTGCTGGCAGCGCAACCGAAGTGAGGGCGCCGACGATGCTCGACCTGTCGAAGTTCCAGGCCACCGGTCGCGAGACCTGTTTCCACGACCGTCACATCGGCGCACAAATCGTCGCCGGGCTCGACGGCCGCAACTGGCGCCTGAAGGACTACGAGGCGCGCGGCGGCTACCAGGCGCTGCGCAAGATCCTGCAGGGTGGCGAGGGCGTCGAGCCGATGACGCCGGACCAGGTGATCTCCGAGGTCAAGGCCTCCGGGCTGCGCGGGCGCGGCGGCGCAGGCTTCCCGACCGGGCTGAAGTGGAGCTTCATGCCGCGCCAGTTCCCGGGCCAGAAGTACCTGGTCTGCAACTCCGACGAAGGCGAGCCGGGTACCTGCAAGGACCGCGACATCCTTGCCTACAACCCGCACATCGTCATCGAGGGCATGATCATCGCGGCCTACGCGATGGGCATTTCGGTCGGCTACAACTACATCCACGGCGAGATCTTCGAGATCTACGAACGTTTCGAGGAAGCGCTCGAGGAGGCCCGCGCCGCCGGCTACCTGGGCAACGCCATCCTCGGCTCTGCCCACCGCTTCCAGTTGCACGCCTTCCATGGCTTCGGCGCCTACATCTGCGGCGAGGAGACGGCGCTGCTCGAATCGCTCGAGGGCAAGAAGGGCCAGCCGCGCTTCAAGCCGCCGTTCCCGGCCAGCTTCGGCCTGTACGGCAAGCCGACGACGATCAACAACACCGAGACCTTCGCCGCGGTGCCCTGGATCATCCGCAACGGAGGCCAGGCCTATCTGGAATGCGGCAAGCCGAACAACGGCGGCACCAAGATCTTCTCGATGGTCGGCGACGTCGAGCGTCCTGGCAACTACGAGATCCCGCTCGGCACGCCGTTCTCGAAACTGCTCGAGCTCGCCGGCGGCGTGAAGGGCGGCCGCGGCCTGAAGGCGGTGATCCCCGGTGGTTCGTCGGCGCCAGTGCTGCCGGCCGCGATCATGATGGACACGACGATGGACTACGACTCCATCGCGAAGGCCGGCTCGATGCTGGGCTCCGGTGCGGTGATCGTCATGGACGACACGCGCTGCATGGTCAAGAGTCTGCTGCGCCTGTCCTACTTCTACCAGCATGAGAGCTGTGGCCAGTGCACGCCGTGCCGCGAAGGCACCGGCTGGCTGTGGCGCATGGTCGATCGCATCGAGCGAGGCCATGGCCGGATGGAAGATATCGATCTGCTGAACTCCGTGGCCGACAACATCCAGGGGCGCACCATCTGCGCGCTGGGCGATGCGGCTGCCATGCCGGTGCGCGCGATGATCAAGCACTTCCGCGAGGAGTTCGTGCACCACATCGAACACAAGACCTGCACGGTCCCGGCCTACGTCTGACGGGACGCCCAAGATGGTTGAAATCGAACTCGACGGCCGCAAGGTCGAGGTGCAGGAAGGCAGCATGGTGATGCATGCCGCCGACAAGGCCGGCACCTACATCCCGCACTTCTGCTACCACAAGAAGCTCAGCATCGCGGCCAACTGCCGGATGTGCCTGGTCGACATCGAGAAGGCGCCCAAGCCGATGCCGGCCTGCGCCACGCCGGTGACGCAGGGCATGATCGTGCGCACCAAGAGCGACAAGGCGCTCAAGGCGCAGAGCTCGGTGATGGAATTCCTGCTCATCAACCACCCGCTCGACTGCCCGATCTGTGACCAGGGGGGCGAGTGCCAGCTGCAGGATCTGGCGGTGGGCTACGGCAAATCGGCCTCGCGCTACGAGGAAGAGAAGCGCGTCGTGCTGCACAAGGACGTCGGCCCGCTCATCTCCATGGAGGAGATGAGTCGCTGCATCCACTGCACCCGCTGCGTGCGCTTCGGCCAGGAAGTGGCCGGCGTGATGGAGCTGGGCATGATCCATCGCGGCGAGCACAGCGAGATCACCACGGTGGCCGGCGACACGGTCGACTCCGAGCTGTCGGGCAACATGATCGACATCTGCCCGGTCGGCGCGCTCACCAGCAAGCCCTTCCGCTACAGCGCCCGCACCTGGGAGCTGTCGCGCCGCAAGTCGGTCAGTCCGCACGATTCGACGGGCGCGAACCTGATCGTGCAGGTCAAGAACCACCAGGTGATGCGTGTCGTGCCGCTCGAGAACGAGGCGGTCAACGAATGCTGGATCGCCGACCGCGACCGCTTCTCCTACGAAGCCCTGAACACCGACGAGCGCCTCACCGCGCCGATGATCAAGCACGATGGGCAGTGGCGCACCGTCGACTGGAACACCGCGCTGGAATACGTCGCCAACGGCCTGAAGTCGATCCAGTCCGAGCACGGCGCCGCGTCCATCGGCGCGCTCGCCACCGCGCACAGCACGGTGGAAGAACTCTACCTGCTCGGGCAGCTGGTGCGTGGCCTGGGTTCGGACAACATCGACCACCGCCTGCGGCATGCCGAGTTCGACACGGTCGAGAAGGTGCGCTGGCTCGGCACGAGCATCGAGTCGCTGTCGACGCTGGACCGCGCCTTCGTGATTGGTTCGTTCCTGCGCAAGGACCATCCACTGTTCGCGCAGCGTCTGCGCCAGGCGGCCAAGCACGGTGCGCAGGTCTCCAGCCTGCACGCGCTCGCCGACGATTGGCTGATGCCGGTGTCTGCTCAGATCACCGCGGCGCCCAGCGCCTGGGTGGCCGCCCTGGCCGGCGTGGCCGCGGCAGTGGCGTCGCACACCGGCGCCGCAGCGCCGGTGGCGGCCGAGGCGAGCGAGCCGGCCAAGGTGATCGCCGCCTCGCTGCTGAGCGGGCAGCGCAAGGCGGTGCTGCTCGGCAACGCCGCGATCCAGCATCCGCAGGCTTCCCAGCTGCTCGCACTCGCCCAGTTCATCGCCGAGCAGACCGGTGCCACCTTCGGGGTGCTCGGTGAGGCGGCCAACAGCGTGGGCGCGCAACTCGTCGGGGCCCAGCCGCGCAGCGGCGGGCTGAACGCCGGTCAGATGCTGTCGCAGCCGCTGAAGGCCTACCTGCTGCTCAATGCCGAACCGGTGCTCGACGCGGCCGATGGCCGACAGGCGGCGGACACGCTGGCCCGGGCCGGCATGGTGGTGTCGCTGAGCGCCTTCAAGAGCGCCAACCTCGAGCACGCCGATGTGCTGCTGCCGATCACGCCGTTCACCGAGACCTCGGGCAGCTTCGTCAACGCGGAAGGCCGCGTGCAGGGCTTCCACGGCGTCGTCCGACCGCGTGGCGATGCCCGCCCGGCCTGGAAGGTCCTGCGCGTGCTCGGCTCGATGCTGGGCCTGCCGGGCTTCGGCTTCGAGACCTCCGAGGAAGTCAAGGCGCAGGCGCTGGGTGACGTGGCCGCGCTGGCGTCGCGGCTCGACAACGCCAGCCGTGCGAGCGTGGCGATCGCCGCAGATCGCCCCGCGCTCGAGCGCGTGGCCGACGTGCCGATCTACGCCAGCGACGCCATCGTGCGCCGCGCGCCGTCGCTGCAGGCCACCGCCGATGCAAGCGCACCGCGTGCCGGGCTGCCGACGGCGCTGTGGCAGCGCCTGGGGCTGGTTGAGGGTGGCCAGGTCCACGTGCAGCAGGGCAGTGCGTCGCTGCGGCTCGCGGCCTACCACGATGCCACGCTGGCACCGACTGCCGTGCGGGTGCCCGCCGGCCACGCCGCCACGGCGGCACTGGGCGCGATGTTCGGCGAGATCGCCGTCGAGAAGGCCTGAACATCATGATCGAGAGCTTCAACCAGTTCGGCAGCAGCCTGCTCGGCGGCTTCTGGCCCGTCGTGTGGAACCTGATCAAGATCGTGGCGCTGATCGCGCCGCTGATGGGTTGCGTCGCCTACCTCACGCTGTGGGAGCGCAAGGCCATCGGCTGGACGCAGATCCGTCCCGGCCCCAACCGCGTCGGTCCCTGGGGCCTGCTCACGCCGATCGCCGATGCGGTCAAGCTGATCTTCAAGGAAATCATCCTGCCGACGGCGGCCAACAAGGGCCTGTTCCTGCTCGGCCCCGTGATGACCATCATGCCGGCTCTCGCCGCCTGGGTGGTCGTGCCGTTCGGCCCGGAAGTGGCGCTGGCCAACATCAACGCCGGCCTGCTGTTCCTGATGGCGATCACCTCGATGGAGGTCTACGGCGTGATCATCGCCGGCTGGGCGTCGAACTCGAAGTACGCGTTCCTCGGCGCGCTGCGCGCCTCGGCGCAGATGGTCAGCTACGAGATCGCGATGGGCTTCGCGCTGGTGGTCGTGCTGATGGTGTCGGGCACGCTGAACATGACCGAGATCGTGCTCGGGCAGGACAAGGGGCGCTTCGCCGACATGGGGCTCAACTTCCTCAGCTGGAACTGGCTGCCGCTGTTCCCCATCTTCATCGTCTACTTCATCTCCGGCCTCGCCGAGACCAACCGCCACCCCTTCGACGTGGTGGAAGGCGAGTCCGAGATCGTGGCCGGCCACATGATCGAGTATTCGGGCATGGCCTTCGCCATGTTCTTCCTGGCCGAGTACGCCAACATGATCCTGATCTCGGCGCTCGCCGTGACCATGTTCCTGGGAGGCTGGCTGCCGCCGATCGACAGCGTCGTCTTCAACTGGATTCCGGGCTGGATCTGGCTGGGCCTCAAGACCTTCGTGGTCGTGACCATGTTCCTGTGGGTGCGCTCCACGTTCCCGCGCTTCCGCTACGACCAGATCATGCGGCTGGGCTGGAAGATCTTCATCCCGATCACGCTGATCTGGCTGGTCGTCGTGGGGCTGTGGATCCAGTCGCCGTGGAACATCTGGAAATAAGGAGGGCCTGACCATGTCCGCTGTGGCCTCCATCAAGGAATTCTTCAACACCTTCTTCCTTCTCGAACTGCTGAAGGGCATGAAGCTGACCGGCCGGCACTTCCTGTCGCCTGCCATCACGGTGCAGTTCCCGGAAGAGAAGACGCCGCTGTCGCCGCGTTTCCGCGGCCTGCACGCGCTGCGCCGCTACGAGAACGGCGAGGAACGCTGCATCGCCTGCAAGCTGTGCGAGGCGGTCTGTCCGGCGCTGGCGATCACCATCGAGTCCGAGGTGCGCGACGACGGCAGCCGCCGCACGACGCGCTACGACATCGATCTCACCAAGTGCATCTTCTGCGGCTTCTGCGAGGAAAGCTGCCCGGTCGACTCGATCGTCGAGACCCACATCTTCGAGTACCACGGCGAGAAGCGCGGCGACCTGTACTTCACGAAGGACATGTTGCTGGCCGTGGGCGACCGCTACGAAAACGAAATCGCCGCAAACAAGGAGGCCGACGCAGCCTACCGGTGACCCGGCCCTTGAGGGCCCGGACTTCGGTTGCGGACGACACCATGAACACAGAATCTGCGCTTTTCTACGTCTTCTCGGCGATCCTCCTGTTCGCCTCGTTCCGCGTCATCACCGCGCGCAGCGCCGTCTATGCCGCGCTCTACCTGGTGCTGGCCTTCTTCAACGCCGCCTGCGTGTGGATGCTGCTGGAGGCCGAGTTCCTGGCGATCTCGCTGGTGCTGGTCTACGTCGGGGCGGTGATGGTGCTGTTCCTGTTCGTGGTGATGATGCTCGACGCCAATGCCGACACGGTGCGCAAGGGCTTCTGGCAGCTGTTCCCGGTGGCCGGCACGATCGGTGCGGTGATCGCGGCCGAGATGATCTGGGTGCTGCGCCGGGGCTTCGACCTGCCCGAGGCGCCGCCGCTCGACGCCGCGGCCGCGCAGATGGGCAACACCAAACTGCTCGGCATCGAGATCTACACGCACTATCTGTATCCGCTGCAGATCGCCGCGGTGCTGCTGCTGGTGGCCATCATCGCGGCGATTGCCCTGACGCTGCGCAAGCGCAAGGACAGCAAGTACGTCGACCCGTCCGCCCAGGTGAAGGTGCGCAAGGCCGACCGCGTGCGCATCGTCCAGATGCAGCCCGAGCGTCCGCCGGTGCCGCCGGCACCGGCCGAACCGGCGGCCACCGGAGGGAAGTCATGAGCATCACGCTGGGCCATTACCTCTCGCTGGGCGCGATGCTGTTCGCGCTGTCGGTGATCGGCATCTTCCTGAACCGCAAGAACCTCATCGTGCTGCTGATGGCGATCGAGTTGATGCTGCTGGCCGTCAACCTGAACTTCGTGGCCTTCTCCCACTACCTGGGCGACATGGCCGGCCAGGTGTTCGTGTTCTTCATCCTGACCGTGGCCGCTGCCGAATCGGCGATCGGCCTGGCCATCCTGGTGGTGCTGTTCCGCAACCGTTCGACGATCAACGTCGACGAGCTCGACGCACTGAAGGGCTGAACCACGATCCAACGCAGGGAGGGGCCGGCGGGCCCGTCCGTTCGAAAGAGCAGAGAACAACAAGATGGCTGGACTTTCACAATCGATGCTGCTCGCCGTGCCGCTCGCGCCCCTGGTGGGCGCCGTGGTGGCCGGCCTGTTCGGCAATGCGGTCGGGCGGCGCGGCGCGCACAGCGTCACCATCCTCGGCGTGCTGATCGCCTTCGTCCTCTCGGCGATCACGCTGAAGGCCGTGGTGCTCGATGGCGCGCGCTTCAACGCCACGATCTACGAGTGGCTGGTGATCGGCGGCCTGAAGATGGAGGTCGGCTTCCTGGTCGACGGTCTTACCGCCATGATGATGTGCGTGGTGACCTTCGTCTCGCTGATGGTGCACATCTACACCATCGGCTACATGGAGGAGGACCCGGGCTACCAGCGCTTCTTCTCCTACATCTCGCTGTTCACCTTCTCGATGCTGATGCTCGTGATGAGCAACAACATGCTGCAGCTGTTCTTCGGCTGGGAAGCGGTGGGCCTGGTGAGCTACCTGCTGATCGGCTTCTGGTACACCAAGCCGACGGCGATCTTCGCCAACATGAAGGCCTTCCTGGTCAACCGGGTCGGCGACTTCGGCTTCATCCTCGGCATCGGACTGCTGCTGGCCTACGGCGGCACGCTCAACTACGGCGAGCTGTTCGCGCAGGCCCCCGAGCTCGCGAAGCTGGGCTTTCCCGGCACCGACTGGATGCTGATCACGGTGGCCTGCATCTGCCTCTTCATCGGCGCGATGGGCAAGAGCGCGCAGTTCCCGCTGCACGTCTGGCTGCCCGACTCGATGGAGGGCCCGACCCCGATCTCGGCGCTGATCCACGCGGCGACGATGGTGACCGCCGGCATCTTCATGGTCGCGCGCATGTCGCCGCTGTTCGAGCTGTCCGACACCGCGCTGTCCTTCGTGATGGTGATCGGCGCGATCACCGCGCTGTTCATGGGCTTCCTGGGCATCATCCAGAACGACATCAAGCGTGTGGTCGCGTACTCGACGCTGTCGCAGCTGGGCTACATGACGGTGGCGCTCGGGGCCTCGGCCTATTCGATCGCCGTGTTCCACCTGATGACCCACGCCTTCTTCAAGGCGCTGCTGTTCCTCGGAGCCGGCTCGGTGATCATCGGCATGCACCACGACCAGGACATCCGCAACATGGGCGGCCTGCGCAAGTACATGCCCATCACCTGGATCACCTCGCTGCTGGGCTCGCTGGCGTTGATCGGCACGCCGCTGTTCTCGGGCTTCTACAGCAAGGATTCGATCATCGAGGCCGTGCACGCCAGCCACCTCTGGGGTTCGGGCTTCGCCTACCTGGCGGTCGTCGCCGGCGTGTTCGTCACGGCCTTCTACTCGTTCCGGATGTACTTCCTGGTGTTCCACGGCAAGGAGCGCTTCCGCGACAAGCCCTTCCCGGGCGAGCACGACCACCACGACGAGCACGACGACCACGGCCATGCCGGGCACCACGATCCGCACGAGTCCCCCTGGGTCGTGACGGTGCCGCTGGTGCTGCTGGCCATCCCGTCGGTGCTGATCGGCTACCTGACGATCCAGCCGATGCTGTTCGGGGACTTCTTCAAGGACTCGATCTTCGTCAATGCCGCCGCGCATCCGGCCCTGGAAGAGCTGGCCGAGGCGTTCCACGGCGCCGCGGCGATGGCGCTGCACGGTCTGCAGACGCTGCCGTTCTGGCTGGCACTCGCCGGCGTGGTGACCGCCTATGTGTTCTACATGCTCAAGCCAGGCATCCCTGCCGCGATCGCGCGCACGCTGTCGCCGATCGTGCGTCTCCTCGAGAACAAGTACTACATGGACTGGATCAACGAGAACCTGCTGGCACCGGCCGCCCGCGGCCTGGGGCGCGGCCTGTGGAAGGGCGGCGACGTGGCCGTGATCGACGGTGCGATCAACGGCTCGGCGCGACTGGTCGGCTGGTTCGCCACGCTGACCAAGCCCTTCCAGTCCGGCTACATCTACCACTACGCACTGGTCATGATCATCGGCGTGTTCGCGCTGATGACCTGGTTCGTGTGGCTGGCCAAGTGAGCGAGGACGACTGACATGGGTCTGCTTTCGCTCGCCATCTGGATGCCGATCGTGTTCGGCGTCGTGCTGCTCGCTGCCGGGCGTGACGAGCACGCCGGCGTCGTGCGCTGGATCGCGCTGGTCGCCGCGGTGCTCAGCTTTGCCGTCACGCTGCCGCTCGTCACGGGCTTCGACACCGCGACCGCGGCTATGCAGTTCAGCGAGAACCTCGCCTGGATCGACCGCTTCAACGTGCGCTATCACCTGGGCGTCGACGGCATCTCGGTGTGGTTCGTGCTGCTCACGGCCTTCATCACGATCATCGTCGTCATCGCCGCCTGGGAGGTGGTCACGGAGCGCGTCAACCAGTACATGGGCGCCTTCCTGATCCTGTCAGGCCTGATGGTCGGTGTGTTCTCGGCGCTCGACGGGCTGCTGTTCTACGTGTTCTTCGAGGCCACGCTGATTCCGATGTACATCATCATCGGCGTGTGGGGCGGCCCGCGGCGCGTCTATGCCGCGTTCAAGTTCTTCCTCTACACGCTGCTCGGCTCGCTGCTGATGCTGATCGCGCTGATCTACCTGTACTACAAGTCGGGCGGCAGCTTCGAGATCCTCGAGTGGCACACGCTGCCGCTGCCGATGACGGCGCAGACGCTGCTGTTCTTCGCCTTCTTCGCCGCCTTCGCGGTCAAGGTGCCGATGTGGCCGGTGCACACCTGGCTGCCCGACGCCCACGTCGAGGCACCGACCGGCGGCTCGGTGGTGCTGGCGGCCATCATGCTCAAGCTCGGCGCCTACGGCTTCCTGCGCTTTTCGATGCCGATCGCCCCGGACGCCAGCCACGAATGGGCCTTCTTCGTCATAGCGCTGTCGCTGATCGCCGTGCTGTACATCGGCCTGGTGGCGCTGGTGCAGCAGGACATGAAGAAGCTGGTGGCCTACTCGTCGATCGCCCACATGGGCTTCGTGACGCTGGGCTTCTTCATCTTCAACGAACTGGGCGTGTCGGGCGGCATCGTGCAGATGATCAGCCACGGCTTCGTCTCGGGCGCCATGTTCCTGTGCATCGGCGTGCTCTACGACCGTGTCCACTCGCGCGAGATCGCGTCCTACGGCGGGGTGGTCAACACGATGCCGAAGTTCACCGCGCTGGCGGTGTTCTTCGCCATGGCCAACTGCGGCTTGCCGGGTACCGCCGGCTTCGTCGGCGAGTGGATGGTGATCCTCGGCGCCGTGAAGTTCAATTTCTGGATCGGCCTGCTGGCCGCCACGACGCTGATCTTCGGTGCCGCCTACACGCTGTGGATGGTCAAGCGCGTCTACTTCGGCGCGGTGGCGAACGACCACGTGCGCGAACTGACCGACATCAACGGCCGCGAGTTCTTCATGTTGTCGCTGCTGGCCGCCGCAGTGCTGTGGATGGGCGTCTACCCGAAGCCCTTCACCGACGTGATGCAGGTCTCTGTGACCGAGTTGCTGAAGCACGTGGCCGTCTCGAAGCTGAACTGATCGCCAGGCCACCTCTATGAACGACATGAACTGGCTCGCCATCTACCCCGAGATCGTGCTGCTCGCGATGACCTGCGTGATCGCGCTGGTCGATCTGTACTCGCGATCACCCAAGCGCACCCTGACCTATGTGTTGTCGCTGGCGACGCTGGTCGCCGTGGCGCTGATGCATCTCAGCTACTTCCGGGGCGGCTTCACGCTCTACGCGATGCAGGGCATGGTGGTGGCCGATCCGATGGGCCATCTGCTGGCCTTCTTCGCCACCGTCGCGACCTTCATCACGCTGGTCTACGCGCGCCCTTACGCCGCCGACCGCGAGCTGCTGAAGGGCGAACTGTTCACGCTGGCGCTGTTCTCGCTGCTCGGGATCTCGATCATGATCTCGGCCAACAACTTCCTGGTCATCTACCTGGGCCTGGAATTGATGTCGCTGAGCCTGTATGCGCTGGTCGCGCTGCGCCGGGATCACGCGGTGTCCACCGAAGCGGCGATGAAGTACTTCGTGCTGGGCGCGCTCGCCAGCGGCTTCCTGCTGTACGGCCTGTCGATGATGTACGGCGCGACCGGCTCGCTCGACCTGGGCGAGGTGTTCAAGGCCATCGGCACCGGGCAGATCAACAAGCAGGTGCTGGTGTTCGGCGTGGTGTTCGTGGTCGCCGGCCTGGGCTTCAAGCTCGGCGTCGTGCCCTTCCACATGTGGGTGCCCGACGTCTACCAGGGCGCACCCACGGCGGTCACGCTGATGATCGCCGGTGCGCCGAAGCTGGCCGCCTTCGCGATCACGATCCGCCTGCTGGTCGAGGGCATGATCGGCCTGGCGCTCGACTGGCAGCAGATGCTCATCGTGCTGTCGGTCGCGTCGATGGTGATCGGCAATGTCGCCGCGATCGCGCAGAGCAACCTCAAGCGCATGCTGGCCTATTCGGCGATCGCCCAGCTCGGCTTCATGCTGCTGGGTCTGACGCCGACCGTGATCTCCGGCAACACCTTCTCGGCCGCCAACGGCTACAGCTCGGCGATGTTCTACCTGGTCACCTACCTGCTGACCACGTTGTGCACCTTCGGCGTGATCATGGTGCTGGCACGGCAGGGCTTCGAGGCCGAGGAGATCGATGACCTGCGCGGGCTGAACCAGCGCAACCCGCTGCTCGCGGCCATCATGGGCGTCTGCATGTTCTCGCTGGCGGGCATCCCGCCGGCGGTGGGCTTCTACGCCAAGCTCGCGGTGCTGCAGGCGCTGGTGTCGACCAACGTCACCGGCTACATCGTGCTGGCTGTCGTGGCGGTGCTGCTGTCGCTGGTGGGCGCCTTCTATTACCTGCGCGTCGTCAAGACCATGTACTTCGACGAGCCGGCCGCTGGCCCGGCGCTCGTCGCAGCGCCGACCGAGGTGCGCGTGCTGTTGTCGCTGAATGGCGCCGCGGTGCTGGTGTTCGGCCTGCTGCCCGGTGGTCTGATGGCGCTGTGCGCCGACGCCATCCGGCTCGCGCTGGCCACCTGAGGCCGGTATGACGACTTCGCCCGCCGTCTGGCTGGTGCTCGCCCTGGCGCTGCTGGCGGCCAATCTGCCGTTCGTCAATGAACGGTTGTTTGTCGTTGGCCCGCAACGGACGCCAGCCAAGCCGCTCGGCTGGCGCCTGCTCGAACTGCTGAGCCTGGGCGCGCTCGTCGTGCTGCTCGGCATGGGGCTCGAGGCCCGCATCGGTCAGCGCCACCCGCAGGGTTGGGAGTTCTATGCGGTGATGCTGTGCCTGTTTTTCACGTTCGCGTTTCCCGGCTTTGTTTGGCGTTACCTTCGGCGCCACCCTCCTGGCTGAACCCGGATCGCGATGAGTGCCGCACCCGACGGGATGTCCCCCGCCAACGATCGCCATCTGCGTGAGGACTGCGTCACCAGCACCCAGGTCTATCGCGGCCATTTTCTCGACGTGCGCCGCGACACGGTGCGCCTGCCGGACGGTGGCGAGGCGGCCCGCGAGTACATCGTCCACCCCGGGGCCGTGATGATCGTGCCGTTGCTCGACGACGGCCGCCTGGTCGTCGAGCGGCAGTTCCGCTATCCGTTGCACCGTGCCTTCATCGAATTCCCGGCCGGCAAGCTGGACGCCGGCGAACCCGTGCTGCATTGCGCGGTGCGCGAACTGGCCGAGGAGACCGGCTACCGGGCGCGTGAATGGGCGCGGGCCGGTCTGCTGCACAACGCCATCGCCTACTCCGACGAAGGCATCGAGGTCTGGTTCGCGCGTGGTCTGGTCGCCGGCGAGCGCCATCTCGACGCCGGCGAGTTCCTGGACGTCTCCACGGTCACGCTCGAGGAACTCGAGGCGATGGCCGCGAGCGGCGAGCTGACCGACGCGAAAACGTTGATCGGCATGCTATGGCTCACGCATTGGCGCGCCGGGCGTTGGGTTTTGCAATGGCAGCCTGCACCGACGGGCCCCATTGGCGCATGATGGCGGCATGAAGGTTCTGAGTCTGCGTTGCACGCACGGTCACGGCTTCGAGGGCTGGTTCGGCTCCGAAGACGATTACCGTTCTCAGTGCGAACGCGGGCTGGTCGAATGCCCGCTGTGCGGCAGCGGCGACGTGAGCCGCCTGCCCAGCGCGCCGCGACTGAATCTCTCGCCCTCGCGTGCGGTCGAGTCGGCGGCCGCGGCGCCGACGCCCGAGCAGCAGAGCGTCGAGGCGCTGTGGCTGCGCGCGGTGCACCACGTGATGGCCCAGACCGAGGACGTCGGCGAGCGCTTCGCCGACGAGGCGCGCCGCATCCACTACGGCGAGACCGCCGAGCGCGGCATCCGCGGCCAGGCCAGCGCCGAGCAGACCCAGGCGCTGCGCGAGGAGGGCATCGAGGTGCATGCGCTGCCGGTGCCCAAGGCGCTCAAGGGCCCGTTGCAGTAGAGCCCTCGTCGCCCGCGGCGCGGCTGGCGCCGCTTCGCTCAGAGCAGGCGGCCGGGGTTCATCAGCCCCTGAGGATCGAGGGCCTGCTTGATCGAGCGCATCAGCGCCAGCGCCACCGGCGACTTGTAGTGCTGCAGTTCCTCGCGCTTGAGCGCGCCGATGCCGTGCTCGGCCGAGATCGAGCCGCCATGCGCCTGGACGGCGTCGTAGACGATCCGGTTCACGGCCCGCTCGTGCTCGCGCAGGAAGGCCGCCGCGTCGGTCCCTTCCGGCGCCTGCACGTTGTAGTGCAGGTTGCCGTCGCCGAGGTGGCCGAAGTTCACCAGCCGGACGCCCGGCACGGCGGCCTGCAGCCGGGCGTCGGTGGCGGCCACGAAATCGGGGATGCGTGACACCGGCAGCGCGATGTCGTGCTTGATGTTCAGGCCTTCCTCGGCCTGGGCCAGCGGGATGCTCTCGCGCAGGTGCCACAGCTGCCTCGATTGCTGCACGCTCTCGGCCACCGCGGCGTCGACGATCGTGCCTGCCTCGAGCGCGTGCTCGAGCAGGCCTTCGAACAGCGTGCGCGCATGCGCCTCGTCCTCGATGTCCGATTGTTCGAGCAGCACCGTCCACGGGCTGGGCGCCAGCGGGCGCGGCAGGGCAGGGAAGTGCTTCTCGACCAGCGACAGCGCGAAACGCCCCATCACCTCGAAGCCGGTGAGCCCGGCGCCGAGCCGGGCCTGGGCTCGCTGCAGCAGGGCCACGGCGTCGGCCAGCGTCGCGCACGCGGCCAGTGCGGTGCAGCGGGCCGCCGGCTGCGGGTGCAGCTTCAGCGTCGCCGCGGTGATGACGCCCAGCGTGCCTTCGCTGCCGATGTACAGGTCGCGCAGGTCGTAGCCGGTGTTGTCCTTGCGCAGGCCGCTCAGGCCGTCCCAGATCTCGCCGCTGGCGGTCACCACCTCGAGGCCCAGGCACAGTTCGCGCGCATTGCCGTAGCGCAGCACCTGGGTGCCGCCGGCATTGGTGGCCAGGTTGCCGCCGATGGTGCAGCTGCCTTCGGCCGCCAGGCTCAGCGGAAACAGCAAGCTGTGTGCGGCGGCCGCCTCCTGCACCGCCTGCAGCACGCAGCCGGCCTCGACCGTCATCGTCGAGTTGGCGGTGTCGACGGCGCGTACGCGGTTCAGGCGCGCCAGACTCAGCAGCACCTGGCGGCCGCCCGTGTCGGGCACGCCGCCGCCGACCAGGCCGGTGTTGCCGCCCTGCGGGACCAGGCTCGTGCCGTGCGCAACGCAAGCCCGCACCACCGCCGCCACTTCGCCCGTGCTGCCGGGGCGAACCACCGCCAAGGCCTTGCCGCGGTAGCGCTTGCGCCAGTCGATCTCCCAGGCCGATCGGTCGCCATCGGTCAGCACCTGCGCCGGCCCCAGCGCGGCGCGCAGCGCATCGAGCAGCGAAGCGCTCATGTCGGGGCGCCGGCAGCGGCCTGCTTGAAGCGCCAGCGCACGTGCAGCGCGCAGGCGGCGAACAACGTCAGGCACAGCACGATCTCCAGCCCCGCGAGCCACGCGCTCAGGCCACGGTCGCCGCTGGCGCGCACCACGCCCTCGATGAAGTAGAGCCATACCAGCAAGCTGACCCAGCGGTAGGTGTACATGCGCCGCTTCAGCAGGCCGGCCAGCGGCAGCGCGAGCGGCAGCACCTTGAACGCCAGCATGCCGCTGCCGGTCGGCGCCAGCCAGAGCTCCCACAACAGACCGAGCACGATCAGGCCGAGCAGGCTCCCCACCGCGACGGCTCGCGTGCCGTCCACTGCATTGCATCGAAACATGGCTGGCATCATATCGAGCATGACCGTTCCCGATCTCCTGAAGGCCGGCTGGCGCGAACGCATCGCGCTGCTGGCCGAGACGCTGCAGACCTGGCCCTGGCTCGACACACTGAAGACCCTGCGCCAGCGCTTCCGCGAAGACCGCCTCGGGCTCACCGCCAGCAGCCTGACCTTCACCACCACGATCGCACTGGTGCCACTGGCCACCGTGACGCTGGCGATCTTCAGCGCCTTCCCGATGTTCGGCCAGTTCCAGGGGGCGCTGGAAAAGTACTTCATCCAGTCGCTGGTGCCCGATGGCATCGCCAAGCCGGTGCTGGGCGCGCTGACGCAGTTCGCCGGCAAGGCGCACCGGCTGGGGACTGTCGGCCTCGTGGTCCTCGTGCTCACGGCGCTGGCGCTGATGCTCACGATCGATCGCACGCTCAACGCGATCTGGCGTGTGCGCAAGCCGCGGCCGATCGCGCAGCGCGTGCTGGTCTACTGGGCCGCCGCCACGCTCGGTCCGCTGCTGCTGGGCGTGAGCCTGACGCTCACCTCCTACGCGATCTCGGCTTCGCGCGGTGTGGTCGGCGCCATGCCGGGCAGCCTGAGCGTGTTGCTCAATGCGCTGGAGTTCGGCCTGCTGGCTGCGGCGATGGCCGGGCTGTTCCACTACGTGCCCAACACCGAGGTGCGCTGGCGCCACGCACTGGCGGGCGGGCTGTTCGTGTCGGCCGGATTCGAGCTGGCCAAGAAGGGCCTGGCCTGGTACCTGGCCCAGGTGCCGACCTACTCCACGATCTACGGGGCCTTCGCCACGGTGCCCATCTTCCTGATCTGGCTCTACCTCGGCTGGGTGATCGTGCTGCTCGGCGCTGTGATCGCCGCCTACGCACCGAGCCTGTCGATGCACATCGTGCGGCAGCCCAACACCCCGGGCTACCGCTTCCAGGCGGCCGTGCAGCTGCTGCGCGAGCTGGCCGCGGCGCGCGCGCGCGGGGAGCGCGGCCTGGGCCTCGTCGGCCTGGCGTCCACGCTGCGCACCGATCCGCTGCAGATCGAGCCCTCGCTGGAGCGGCTGGTCGAGCTCGACTGGGTCGGCCGCCTCGACGAGGCCGGCGAGAAGCGCTACGTGCTGCTCTGCGACCCGAACACGACGCCGGCGCAGCCGCTGCTCGCCGCGCTGCTGCTCGACCCCGGCCCCGGTTTGCGGGGGTTCTGGCAGCGCGCGCGCTTCGGCGAGATGACGCTGCAGGAGCTGATCTGATCCCGGGTCGGGGGGGGGGCCGCGATCCCATCAGATGGTCACGCTCCTAGTTCCTTCTGTGGCCCTCGCCGGGGATTCTGGGTATATTGAATTCAACGGCATCTCGAAGGAGCCCATCATGAAAGTCAGCGACATCCTGCGCGTCAAGGGGGGCACCCTGTTCACCGTCACGCCCGCCCAGCCCCTGGCCGAGGCGTTGCGCACCATGGCGGAGCGCGACATCGGCTCGCTGGTGGTGATGGAGCACGGCGACGTGGTGGGCCTGCTGACCTTCCGCGAGGTCATCCAGGCCATCGTCGGCAATGGTGGCAATGTGGGCGACACCATCGTGCGCACGGTCATGGAAGACCACCCGATGACCTGCACCCCCGACACCGAGATCGACGAGGTGCGCCGCATGATGCTCGGCCGCCATGCCCGTTACATGCCGGTGCTGACCCAGCGCACCCTGATGGGCGTGATCTCGTTCTACGACGTCGCCAAGGCGGTGGTCGACGGGCAGGATTTCGAGAACCGCATGCTCAAGGCCTACATCCGCGACTGGCCGGTCGAGGAAGATTCCGCCCCGGCGCCCCAGCAGTAGCGCCGCAGTCGCAACCGCGGCGTTACAGGGGCCCCACCCGGACGTGAGGCATTTGGCAGGGACCCCGCTGCAGGGGTATCGGGGTGTTACCACTTCAGCCGCGCTTCATCTGAAACGCCGATGCTCTCCGCATGGGATGCGGGAGAGCCATCATGAAGCTTCGATTTCGGCGCTTGGGTCGCGGTGTCGCGTCGCTGGGCCTGGCTGCGGTGGTGTGCAGCAGTGCGGCCGTCGAGACGGCGCCCGGCGAGGACACGGCCCCGAACGCACCGTGGGCCGTGCAGCCGGCATCACCGTCCTGGCCGTCGAGGGCGCAGTCCGAACTGCGCGACGCGACGCGTCAGGAGGCTGCCTTCAAATTCAGCATCGTCGAACTGCCGCGCTATGACGTGCCCGGTGCCGGCCGCCCGCGCCGCGCTCACCACGCACTGAGCATGAGTTCCGAAACGCCGCAGCGCATGCTGCGCTCCATCGGCGTCGAGGCCACCGACTGCGCCACACGCTTGCGGCTGCCGACCCGGCTGCGCCAGGACCGCGATGGCTCCAGCGTCGAGATGCGCGCCCACCTCGGGCTGGCCTGCCGATTCTGAGCATCTGAGCGGCGGGGCCGGGCTCGAGGTTGACGGCACGGGCCGCTGTCACAATGCGGTTTGAGTTCCGCATTTGCCCCGAATCATGTCCGGCAGCACCCTCGGCCACTTGTTTTGCGTCACCAACTTCGGTGAATCCCACGGACCGGCCATCGGTTGCGTGATCGACGGCTGCCCGCCCGGCATGAGCCTGAGCGAGGCCGACATCCAGCCCGAGCTCGACCGCCGCCGTCCCGGCACCTCGCGTCATGTGACGCAGCGCAACGAACCCGACGCGGTGGAGATCCTGTCCGGCGTCCACGAGGGCCGCACCACCGGCACGCCGATCTGCCTGCTGATCCGCAACACCGACCAGCGCAGCAAGGACTACGGCAACATCGTCCAGACCTTCCGCCCCGGCCACGCCGACTACACCTACTGGCACAAGTACGGCCTGCGCGATCCGCGCGGCGGCGGTCGCAGTTCCGCGCGCCTCACCGCACCGATGGTCGGCGCCGGCGCGGTGGCGAAGAAGTGGCTCAAGGAACACCACGGCATCGCCTTTCGCGGCGGCATGGCGGCGCTGGGCGAGATCGACATCGCCTTCGAGGGCTGGCAGCACGTGCCGGACAACCCCTTCTTCGCGCCCAACGCCAGCCAGATCGGCCAGCTCGAGGACTTCATGGACGCCTTGCGCAAGGAGGGCGATTCGGTCGGCGCGCGCATCGTCGTCGAGGCCACCGGCGTGCCGGTCGGCTGGGGCGAGCCGCTGTTCGACAAGCTCGACGCCGACATCGCCCACGTGATGATGGGGCTCAACGCCGTCAAGGGCGTCGAGATCGGCGCGGGCTTCGCGAGCGTCGCGCACCGCGGCTCGATGCACGGCGACGAACTCACGCCCCAGGGCTTTCGCTGCAACCACGCCGGCGGTGTGCTCGGCGGCATCAGCACCGGGCAGGACATCCGCGTATCGATCGCGATCAAGCCCACCAGTTCGATCCGCACGCCACGCCAGTCGATCGACCTGCAGGGCCAGCCGGCCACGGTCGAGACCTTCGGCCGCCACGACCCCTGCGTCGGCATCCGCGCCACGCCGATCGCCGAGGCGCTGCTGGCGCTGGTGCTGATGGACCATGCACTGCGCCACCGCGCGCAGTGCGGCGACGTGCGCCTGCCCGTGGCGCCGATCGCGGCGCACCTGCCGGACGCCTGACGGGGAGCCACCGATGCGCCACACCCTTCGATCGTTCGTCGCGCTGTGCGGCCTGGCCGTGGCCGCCGCGGCCTGGGGGCAGGATTCGCCACAGCGCGTCGAACTCAAGCGCAGCGACCTGAGCGGTGCGCCCGGCATGGAGGTGGTCTCCTCGATCGCCGAATACAAGCCGGGCGACACGCTGGAGGCGCATTTCCACCACGGGGTCGAGGCGGCCTACGTGGTGCAGGGAGCCACGGTCCAACTGCCCGGCAAGGAACCGATGGTGCTGCCGACGGGCATCGCGATCCACAACCTGCGCGACGTGCGGCATGGCGGCTTCAAGGTGATCGGCGACACCTCGCTGAAGGTGTTCACGGTGCACGTGGTCGACAAAGGCAAGCCGCTCTACGACCTGGCGAAATAGCCGGGCCGCCGCCGCGGCGACGCAGCGATCAGAGCGTGAGCCGCCAGCCGTCGACGAGGGCCGCCGGCGCCGTGATCGAGGCGAGTTGCCGCGACTGGTAGGTGCTGCTGTCGGGCATCCGCTCGCAACGGTCGCCCAGGCCCACCAGGCCATCGCCGAACAGGCGCAGGAAGCTGTCGTCGAAGCGCATCACCTCCAGCGGCGCGGCCAGTTCGCCGCCCTCGACCCAGAAGCAGGCGAAGCGCGTCATGCCGGTCATGCGGCAGGCCTGGCGGTCGCTGTAGTTCAGGTACCAGAGGTTGCTCACGCAGAGGCCCGAGCCCAGCGTCTCGAGCAGGCGCCCGTGCGGTAGCGCGCCGGGGGCCAGCGCCAGTGCCTCCGGCGTCTCGGCCGCGTTCGCGCCGTTGGCCGGCAGGCCGTACTCGCGCGCCGAGCGCGGCGCGTTCAGTGTGTCGACAGCCCGGCCGTCGCTGGCCAGCAGCACCTCGGCCGGGCGCACGAAGCCGTCGGCCGTGAAGGCCGGCGTGAAGCCGCGGCCCGGCGCCTCGCTCAGCCGCACCGACGGGTGCAGGCGGGCGTCGCCCCGCGCCAGCTTCACGAGCGAGGACACGCCGGTGCGCCGGGCCTTCAGGCCGAAGCCGCTCCAGCCCAGCGTCGCCAGCAGTTCGTTCATCGCCGCCGGGCTGAACAGCGCGCGGTAGGCACCGGGCGGCAGCGTGCGCGCCGGCTGGCCCAGCAGCACGAGCTGTGCTGCCGCTTCGCGAAGGCGTGTCGCGAACTCGGACAGCGACCACGCCGTGCCGCCGTACTGCGTCTTCACCGCCTTGTCGGCAGCGTGGACCAGGCACCACTCGAAGTCGAAGCTTTCCACGCGATGCCAGTGGCGCGCGCCCAGGCTGTCGGCGAAGGCGCGCACCACCGGGCCGCCGGCATAGAAGCCGACGAAGTCCAGGCCGTCGGCGTGCTCGCGCACGGCGTCGATCACGGCCGCGGGCGACGGCAGCGCACCGCGGTCGTCGCGGTGGCCGCGGTGCGCTTCCTCCGGCAGCAGCAGCCAGGGGTCGTCGGGGATCAGCGAGAGATCGTGGATCAGAAGCGTGCGCTCGGCGAGCAGGCGCTGCGTGTCGAGCGCCAAGTCGCCGGTGAGCGTGAGGCTGCTCTCGGTGCGGCGCCGGCCGCGCACCACGGCCAGCGTCGCCTGCGCCTGCAGCACATGGGTGGCCTGGCGCAGCGCCGCGCGGTTGAAGCGCAGGAAGTCGCTGGCCTCGGCGTTCAATGCCAGACTGACGCGGTCCACGCCATCGGCGCGGCACACGCTGTCGGCCAGCGCGTCGAAGTGAGGGCGCTCGGTCAGCGCGCTCATCCGTCGACCCCGCCGAACACGTCGACGCCGGTGAACAGGCAGGCCGGAGATGCATGCCCGACCCGGATCACCTGCGAGGGCTCGCCCTTGCCGCAGAACGGCGTGCCCATCACCTCGCAGGTCGACGCATCGCCCACCCCGGCCAGCGAGCGCCAGAAGGTCGCGCTGACGCCGCGGTAGTTCGGGTTGCGCACCACCTCGGCCAGCCGGCCGTGGCGGATCATGCGGCCGTACTCGCAGCCGAACTGGAACTTGTTGCGCGAGTCGTCGATGCTCCACGAGCAGTTGGTGTGCATCACCACGCCGTGGTCGACCGCGGCGATCAGTTCGTCGAGCGTGCTGCGGCCGGGTTCGACGTTGAGGTTGCTCATGCGGTCGATCGGCGCGCGGTTCCAGCTGCAGGCGCGCGTGGTGGCCACGCCGCCCACATCGTGGCCGGTGGCCCGGGCGCGCGCCTGCGACAGGCTGCCGCCCAGCGGGTGCAGCAGCACGCCGCGCTCGATCAGCATGCGGCGCTCGGCCGGCGTGCCGTCGTCGTCGAAGGCGAAGCCGGCGAATTCGTGCGCGCGGGTCGGATCGAAGCTCACGTTCAGCAGCTCGCTGCCGTAGCGGTAGTGGCCGAACAGGTCGAGCGTGACGAAGCTCGTGCCGGCGAAGTTGCGCTCGTCGCCGAGGATGCGGTCCAGCTCCAGCGGATGGCCGATGCTCTCGTGGATCTGCAGCATCATCTGGTCGGGCATCAGCAGCAGGTCCATGCGGCCGCTCGGGCAGTGCGGCGCGGCCACGAGCTCCAGCGCCTCGCGCGCGACACGCGGGCCGTCCTGCTCGAAGCGGGCGCGGTCCAGCACCTCCAGTCCGCCCTGCTGGCAATAGCCGTTGTACTGTCCGGCGCTGGACCGCACCTGCGTCACCCCGCCGTCGACCGCGGTGACCTGGAGGGCCGGCGTGAGGTAGTCGAAGCGCTGCTCGATGTGGGCGCCGTCGCTGCTCAGGAAGAGCTGGTCGGTCTCGACGCTCCACAGGCTGGTCTGCGCATCGACGATGCGCTCGTCGATCCGGCTGGCCGCGTTCACGCGCATCAGCAGCTCGAGCTTGTCGGCCAGCGTCAGCGCGTCGTGCGGGCGCTCGACGCGGCTGGCGTAGCGGCCGCTGTCGCGCGAGCGCGGCAGGTCGGCCATCGTGAACACCGTCTTGCCGGCGCCGGCCCGGGCCAGCGCATGGGCGCGCAGCAGGGCAGTGCGCAGGCCGTCTTCGGAGGTATCGGCAGTGGCCGCATGGCCCACGCCGCCATCGACGACGGTGAGCATCACGCCCTCGTCACGCACTCGCTTCGGCGTTTCGGCAACGCCCTGGCGCACGCCGAGTTGTTCGGAACGCTCGCTGACGCCGCGTGCGGTCCAGTGCGCGACTGAATCCGGCAGGGCGGCGGTGGCGCGGCGAACGGTGGCGGCGAGCGTGTCGAGCATCTGGGGCAGCTGCAAAGGGGCGCAGATCAGTCTACAAAGACCGGCGCGCCCCCAGTTCAGCACTCCACGATGTTGACTGCCAACCCGCCGCGCGCGGTTTCCTTGTACTTGGTCTGCATGTCCGCGCCGGTCTCGCGCATGGTCTTGATGACCTGGTCCAGGCTCACGTGGTGGGTGCCGTCGCCGCGCAGCGCCATGCGCGCCGCGTTGATGGCCTTCACCGAAGCGATGGCGTTGCGCTCGATGCACGGGATCTGCACCAGCCCGCCCACCGGGTCGCAGGTCAGGCCCAGGTGGTGCTCCATGCCGATCTCGGCGGCGTTCTCCACCTGCGCCGGCGTGCCGCCCAGCACCGCGCACAGTGCGCCGGCGGCCATCGAGCAGGCCACGCCCACCTCGCCCTGGCAGCCGACCTCGGCGCCGGAGATCGAGGCGTTTTCCTTGTAGAGGATGCCGATGGCGGCGGCGGTGAGCAGGAAATCGGCCACGCCCCGCTCTTGCGAGCCGGCCACGAAGCGGGTGTAGTAGTGCAGCACGGCCGGCACGATGCCGGCGGCGCCATTGGTCGGTGCGGTGACCACCCGCCCACCCGCCGCGTTCTCCTCGTTGACCGCCAGTGCATAGAGGTTGACCCAGTCCAGCACCTGCAGCGGGTCGCTGAGCGCGGCGGTCGGGTCGGCCGTCAGGTCGCGGTAGAGCCTGGCGGCGCGCCGCTTGACCTGGTAGCCGCCGGGCAGCACGCCCTCGGTGCGCAGGCCGCGCTCGACGCAGGCCTGCATCACACGCCAGAGGCGCAGCAGGCCGGCGTCGATCTCGGCGTCGCTGCGCCAGTGGCGCTCGTTGCGGCGCATCACCTCGGCGATCGAGCAGCCGAGCTCGCGCGTCAGGCGCAGCAGCTCGTCGCCGCTGCGGTAGGGGTGTGGCAGCACGGTGACGTCGGGCACGATCTTCTGCTGGCGGCTGCCGTCGGCGGCGGCCTCGTCGCCCAGCACGAAGCCACCACCAACCGAGTAGTAGCAGCGGTCCGCCAGTTCGCCGCCGTCGGCGTCGTAGGCGGTGAAGCGCAGGCCGTTCGGGTGGAAGGGGAGGCTCTGGCGGCGCCGGAACAGCAGGTCGCGGGCTTCGTCGAAGTCGATCCCGTGCCGACCCAGCAGTGCCAGGCGGCGGTGCTCGCGCAGGGCGGCCAGCCGCGCCGGGATCGCGTCGACATCGACGCTGTCGGGATCCTCGCCGATCAGTCCCAGCAGCACGGCCTTGTCGGAGCCGTGGCCCTTGCCGGTGGCGCCCAGCGAACCGTAGAGCTCGGACACCACGCGGGCCGTGCGCTCCAGCAGGCCTTCGTGGTCCAGGCGCTGGACGAACAGCTTGGCCGCGCGCATCGGTCCGACCGTGTGCGAGCTCGACGGCCCGATGCCGATCTTGAACAGGTCGAAGACGGAGACGGCCATCGCGGTGTCGTAATGAGGCTAGGGAGTCCGGCAAGCCGCGGCCAGGTCGGCCGCGAAGGCGTCGACGGTCTCGGGCCGGGTGTCCCAGGCGCACATCAACCGGCAACCGCCGTTCGGCAGCATCTCATGGAAGCGCCAGCCGTGCGCGCGCAGGGCCTCGATGGCCGGCCGCGGCAGCTCGGCGAACACGCCGTTGGCCTGCGGGGCGTGCAGCAGGCGCACGCCCGGCAGCGCCTCGATGGCCGCTGCGAGCCGCTGCGCCATCGCGTTGGCGTGGCCGGCGTGCGCGAGCCAGGCGCCGCCCTCGAGCAGCCCGACCCAGGGCGCGGTCAGCATGCGCATCTTCGACGCCAGCTGGCCGGCCTGCTTGGCGCGCCACTCGAAGCCGTCGGCCAGCGCGCGGTCGAAGAACACCACCGCCTCGCCGACCGGCGCACCGTTCTTCGTGGCGCCGAAGGACAGCACGTCGACGCCGGCACGCCAGCTCGCCTCGGCCGGCGTGCAGCCCAGCGAGGCCACGGCGTTCGCGAAGCGGGCGCCGTCCATGTGGACCTTGAGCCCGAGTTCGCGCGCGGCCAATGACAGCGCGCGCAACTCGTCCACCGTGTACACCGTGCCCAGCTCGGTGGCCTGCGTCAGGCTCACCGCGCGGGCGCGCGGCGCGTGCAGGTCGCGGCGCCGGCGGGCCGCGGTGTCCAGCGCCGCGGGCGTGAGCTTCGCGCGCCGGGCGGCGTCGGAGCCGTCGTCGCCGGTCAGCAGAGAGACACCCTGGCCCATGAAGCCCACCGCGTTGCATTCGTCCGCCGCAATGTGCGCCATGGGCGTGCACACCACCGCCTCGTAGGGCCGGCACAGCGCGGCGAGCGACAGCGCGTTGGCCGCGGTGCCGTTGAAGACGAAATACACCTCGCAGTCGGTGTCGAACACCCGGCGCACCGCGTCGCAGGCGCGCTGCGTCCAGACGTCGTCGCCGTAGGCCGGCGCATGGCTGCCGCCGTTCGCCTCCAGCAGGGCGGCCAACGCCTGCGGTGCGAGGCCGGCCCAGTTGTCACTGGCGAACTGGTCCTTCATGCCTGCTTGTCGGCTTCGGCGTAGGCGCTCAGCGGCACGCAGCTGCAGAACAGGTTGCGGTCGCCGTGCACGTTGTCGACGCGACCGACCGGCGCCCAGTACTTCTGGCGCCGCAGGCTGCCCACCGGGTAGGCGGCCTCCTCCCGCGTGTAGGGGTGCGGCCAGTCGGCCTTCAGCAGCGCCTCGGCGGTGTGCGGTGCGTGCCGGAGCGGGTTGTCGTCCTGCGGCCATTGCCCCCGCTCGACGCGGGCGATTTCCGCGCGGATCGCGATCAGCGCGTCGCAGAAGCGGTCGAGCTCGTGCAGCGACTCGCTCTCGGTCGGCTCGACCATCAGCGTGCCGGCGACCGGGAAGCTCAGCGTCGGCGCATGGAAGCCGTAGTCGATCAGGCGCTTGGCCACGTCCTCGGCGCTGACGCCGCTGCTGTCCTTCAGCGGGCGCAGGTCGAGGATGCACTCGTGGGCGACGCCGCCGCCCTTGAGACCGTCGACCTCGCCGCTGAAGTGGATGTCGTAGTGGTCGGCCAGCCGCGCGGCGATGTAGTTCGCGCTCAGGATCGCGGTCTCGGTCGCGGCGGTCAGGCCGGCTGCGCCCATCATGCGGACGTACATCCAGCTGATCGGCAGCACCGCGGCGTTGCCCAGCGGCGCCGCCGAGACCGCGCCGACCGGCGAGCCCGACGGCGCCACGCCGCCGGCCGCTGCCCCGGCGTGGTGACCGGGCAGGAAGGGCACCAGGTCCTCGACCACGCACACCGGGCCCACGCCCGGGCCGCCGCCGCCGTGCGGGATGCAGAAGGTCTTGTGCAGGTTGAGGTGGCTCACGTCGCCGCCGAACTCGCCCGGCGCGGCCACGCCGACCAGCGCGTTCATGTTCGCGCCGTCCACGTAGACCCGGCCGCCGTGCTGGTGGACCAGCGCGCACAGCGCCTTGATGTGCGGGTCGAACACGCCGTAGGTCGACGGGTAGGTGACCATCACGGCGGCCAGTTGCGCGCTGTGCTGCTCGCACTTGGCGCGCAGGTCGTCGAGGTCGACGTTGCCCTCGGCGTCGCACTTCGTCACCACCACGCGCATGCCGGCCATCTGGGCGCTCGCCGGGTTGGTGCCGTGCGCCGACTCGGGGATCAGGCAGACGTCGCGCTGCGCATCGCCGCGCGAGGCATGCCAGGCCTGGATCGCCAGCAGGCCGGCGTACTCGCCCTGCGAGCCGGCGTTGGGCTGCAGGCTGATGCCGGCGTAGCCGGTGGTCTCGCACAGCCACTGGCGCAGCTGGGCGTCGAGTTCGGCGTAGCCGGCCAGTTGCTCGGCCGGCGCGAACGGGTGGATGTGCGCGAATTCGGGCCAGGTGATCGGAATCATCTCGCTGGTCGCGTTGAGCTTCATCGTGCACGAGCCCAGCGGGATCATCGTGCGGTCGAGCGCCAGGTCCTTGTCGGCCAGGCTGCGCAGGTAGCGCAGCATCTCGGTCTCGCTGTGGTGGCTGTTGAAGACCGGGTGCGTCAGGTAGGCGCTGGTGCGGCGCAGCTCGCTGGGGATCAGCGGGTCGGCGCCGTGCGCGAAGGCATCGACCTTGGGCACCATGCCCTCTGAGCGCGCGAACCATGACCACAGCGCAGTGAGATCTTCGCGCGTCGTGGTCTCGTCCAGCGTGATGCCGAGCTGCGTGGCCGACAGGCGCCGCAGGTTGGCCCCGGCCTCGCGGGCGCGGCGGGCGATGGCCTCGGTCTCGATGCCGGTCTCGACGCACAGCGTGTCGAAGGCGCTGTCACCGGCGAGCTCGAAGCCCATCGCGCGCAGGCCGTGCGCCAGGATGGCGGTGTAGCTCGCCACACGCTGCGCAATGCGCTTGAGCCCCTGCGGTCCGTGGTAGACCGCATACATGCTCGCCACCACCGCCGGCAGCACCTGGGCGGTGCAGATGTTCGACGTGGCCTTCTCTCGGCGGATGTGCTGCTCGCGCGTCTGCAGCGCCAGCCGGTAGGCGGGCCGGCCGTGCGCGTCGACGCTCACGCCGGCCAGGCGGCCCGGCATCGAGCGCTTGAACTCGTCGCGACAAGCCAGGAAGGCCGCGTGCGGGCCGCCGGCCCCCATCGGCATGCCGAAGCGCTGGGTGCTGCCGATGGCGATGTCGGCACCCCATTCGCCCGGGGGCGACAGCAGCGTCAACGCCAGCAGGTCGGCGGCGACGACGAAGGCCGCACCGCTCGCATGCGCCGCATCCACATACGGCTTCATGTCGTGCACGATGCCGCCGGTCGCCGGGTACTGTGCGATCACCGCGAAGTACTCGTGCTGAGCCATCAGCTCCGGCACCAGGCCCACCAGCACCTCGATGCCCAGCGGCCGCGCGCGCGTGCGGATCACCTCGATGGTCTGCGGATGGCAATCCGAGGCCACGATGACCGTGGCGCTCTTGCTCTTCACGCAGCGTCGGGCCAATGTCATGGCCTCGGCGGCGGCGGTGGCCTCGTCGAGCATCGAGGCGTTGGCGATCGCCATGCCGGTCAGGTCGCACACCATGGTCTGGAAATTCACCAGCGCCTCGAGCCGGCCCTGCGAGATCTCGGCCTGGTAGGGCGTGTAGGCCGTGTACCAGGCCGGGTTCTCGAGGACGTTGCGCAGGATGACGCCCGGCGTGTGCGTTCCGTGGTAGCCCTGCCCGATGTAGCTGCGGTACACGCGGTTCTTCGCGGCGATCGCCTTCAGCTCGGCCAGCGCCTGGACCTCGCTGACGGGTTCGGGCAGCACCATCGGGCGCGCGCGGGCGATGTTGCGCGGGACGATGGCCTCGATCATGGCCTGGCGCGAAGCCGCGCCGATCACCGACAGCATGTGCTGTTCGTCGGCGGGGGCGATGCCGATGTGACGACCGGCGAAGTCGGTGGTGTGTTCGAGTGCGGCGAGGGGCAGGGCGAGGGGCCTGAGCATGGTGTGCTCCGTGAGGGAGGGAGGGGCGGTGGACCGGGCGGCGAGGAGGGCCGTGACAGCAAGACGGCAGCAGGCGGCCAGCGGGGATCGGGGACCGCGTGGTGGCTCAGAGCGTCTTGAGCAGCGCGTCGTAGCCGGGTGCGTCCATCAGCTGGTCGAACTCGGTCATGTCGGCGATCTTGACCTTGAAGAACCAGCCCTCGCCCAGCGGGTCGCTGTTGGCCAGGGCCGGGTCGTTGCGCAGCGCCTCGTTGACCTCGACCACCTCGCCGCTGACCGGCATGTAGAGGTCGGCCGCCGCCTTGACGGACTCGACGACGCCGGCGATGTCGCCCTTCTTGTAGGACGTGCCGACCGCCGGCAGGTCGACGAACACCACGTCGCCGAGCGCGTCCTGCGCATGCAGCGTGATGCCGACGACGGCGGCATCGTGGTCCTCGATGTTGATCCACTCGTGGTCGGTCGTGAACTTGGTGGTCATGGAAGCTCCTGAAGGATGGTGGGCCTGTGTCGAGCGTGGGCCGGAAGGTTGACGAAGAGGGGCGAGGCTGGAGTGTCAGGCACGCACGTAGCGGTGCGGCGTGAAGGGCAGGGCGACCACGCACATGGGCAGCTTCTTCCCGCGCACCATGGCGAACACCTCGTGCGAGACGTTGGCGTGGTTGCTGGCGATGCAGGCCATCGCGATCGGCTGGTTGACGGTCGGACCGAGGGTGCCGCTGGTCACCCGGCCGATGCGCTGGCCCTGGCCGTCGACGAGTTCGGTGCCCTCGCGCACCGGCACCCGCTCCAGGCCAAGCAGGCCGACGCGGCGCTCGCTCACGCCGCCGGCGAGCTGGGCGTCGATGACGTCCGCCCCGGGGTAGCCACCCGCCCGCGCGCCACCGGCACGCCGCACTTTCTGGATCGCCCAGGACAGGCCGGCCTCGATCGGCGTGGTGCCGGTGTGGATGTCGTGGCCGTAGAGGCACAGCCCGGCTTCTAGGCGCAGCGTATCGCGCGCGCCCAGGCCGGCCGGCGCGACCTCGGGCTGGGCGAGCAGCTCGCGCGCCAGCGCCTCGGCATGGGTGGCCGGCACCGAGATCTCGAATCCGTCCTCGCCGGTGTAGCCGGAACGGGTGAGGTAGCAGTCGGTACCGACCAGCGTGAAGGCGCCGCCAGTCATGAAGGTGAGGGCGCTCACGCCGGGGTTCAAACGCGCCAGGGCCGTGGCGGCCTTCGGCCCCTGCAGGGGCACCGAGATCTCGAATCCGTCCTCGCCGGTGTAGCCGGAACGGGTGAGGTAGCAGTCGGTACCGACCAGCGTGAAGGCGCCGCCAGTCATGAAGGTGAGGGCGCTCACGCCGGGGTTCAAACGCGCCAGGGCCGTGGCGGCCTTCGGCCCCTGCAGGGCCAGCAGTGCCCGCTCGGGCAGGGCCTGCACCGTGCAGCGGTGGCCGATGTGCATCTGCAGGTGGTGCAGGTCGGCATCCTTGCAGGCGGCGTTGACGATCAGCAGCAGGTCGTTCTCGCGCCGGGTGATCATCAGATCGTCGAGCAGGCCGCCGCCGGCATTGGTGAAGAAGGCGTAGCGCTGCTTGCCGACACCGAGGCCGAGCACATCCATCGGCACCAGGGTCTCGAGCGCGAGCGCAGCCTGCTGCGGATCGTCCGCAAGCAGCCGGATCTGGCCCATGTGCGACACATCGAACAGCGCGGCCGCATCGCGGCACTGCCGGTGCTCGGCCAGGATGCCGCTCGGGTAGTTGACCGGCATGTCGTAGCCGGCGAAGGGCACCATCCGGGCGCCGAGTTCCAGGTGAAGCGCGTGCAGCGGTGTGGTGAGCAAGGGGGCGGCAGGGCTGCCGGCAGGTGCGGACATCTCGACTCCAAGGGCATGAAGGAAACCACCGTTGCCGGTGATGCCTGCCCTCGCTGTCCGCTTTACCTGAGAGATTGGCCGGTTCCGGTGTGTCGCACCTCGACCCGCTTGCCCCTTCGGTGGGCTGCCCCGGGTGCAGCCTCTCTCCAGTGAGGACGCCTCCGCTGGGAGGCGTTTGCCAGTCCTTTTGCCTGAGCGTTCGAGGTGTGTCCTCTGCGCCTTCGGCGGCTGCCGTCGGTGTGCTGACGGCAACGCTCTCCTGACGGTCGCGATTATATGCACACGATCTCCTATTGATGCACGGCGGCACCACCGGCGTGACCTGCACACGACCCCGGCGCCCGCGCCGCTGCGGCAGAAGGCTCAAGTCCGCACCCGGCGCGCCGATACCTTTCCCGATGCACGCCCGGCGTGCTGCGCAAGGGGCCGGCGAACGGCCCGACAGGAACCTCCCGCGTGTCCTTGCTCCAGCCCCTGTACGACCCCCGTGTGGTCGTGCTGTCCATCGCCGTCGCGATCCTGGCTTCGTTCGTCACGCTCGAACTGGCCAAGCGCGTGCGCAGCGCCGACCGCGTGCTGTCGATGTGCTGGTGCATCGGCGGCGCCTTGGTCATGGGCAGCGGCATCTGGTCGATGCATTTCGTCGGCATGCATGCCTTCAGCCTGACGATCCCGCTCGGCTACCGCGTTTCGACCACGCTGCTGTCGTGGGGCGTGGCGCTGCTGGTCTCGCTGGTGGCGCTGGGGATCGCCGGGCGGGCGCAGCTGTCGCGCAGTCTGCACGTGTGCGGGGCGCTGGCGATGGGCGGCGGCATCATGGCGATGCACTACGTCGGCATGGCCGCACTGGAGATGGCGCCGGGCATCCAATGGGATGCGCGCTGGGTGGCGGTATCCGGGTTGATTGCGGTGACCGCATCCGCCGCCGCCCTGCGGATCTTCTTCTGGATGCGCCGCCATGCCGGCTGGTCAGCGCTGGCCTACCAGTGCGCTGCGGCGGTGGTCATGGGTCTCGCGATCAGCGGCGTGCACTACAGCGGCATGGCCGCTGCAGGCTTCCCCGAGGGCAGCGCCTGCCTGAGTCTGGACGGCATCAACGGCGACTCGCTGGTGCTGATCGTCAGCGTGGCCACCGTGCTGATGCTGACGATCACGCTGGTGACCTCGGTCTTCGACCGGCGCATGCAGGCCACCGCGGACGGCCTGTCCCAGTCGCTGCAGCAAGCCAACGAACGCCTCCAGTCGGCCAACGACGAACTGAGCCGCCTGGCCTACCAGGACGCATTGACGGGCTTGCCCAACCGCAGCTACTTCGAGTCGCGCCTGAGCCAGGCGGTCGCCCGTATCGAACGGCTGCGCGAGCTGCCGACGCCCTCGGCGTCGGCGGGCCTGGCGGTGCTGTTCATCGACCTCGACGGCTTCAAGCCGATCAACGATTCCTACGGGCATGCCCATGGCGACCTGGTGCTGCAGGCGGTGGCCGTGCGCCTGCGCGAGGCGGTGCGCGCGGCCGACACGCTGGCCCGCCTGGGCGGCGACGAGTTCATCGTGCTGGTCGAGGACGTGAGCTGCGCGGGTGATTGCATCCACGTCGCGAAGCGCGCCCTGGCCAGCATGGGCGAGCCGCTCTCCGTGGTCGGCCAGCCGGTCCACCTGTCGTGCTCGATCGGGGTGGCGATGTACCCCGACGCCGGCGACGCCAGGCGCCTCATCGCGCACGCCGATGCGGCGATGTACGAGGCGAAGCGGGGTGGCGGCAGCACCTATGCGGTCTACGAGTCGGCGATGAACCAGGGCGCCGACCAGCAGGTGGCGCTGTACAACGACCTCGTCACGGCGATGGAGCGTGGCGAACTGCAACTGCACTACCAACCCAAGGTCGATCTGCGGACCGACACGATCCGCGGCGTCGAGGCGTTGATGCGCTGGCGCCATCCCCAGCGGGGCATGGTGAGCCCGGTGGCCTTCATCCCGGTGGCCGAGCGCTTCGGCCTGATCAACACGCTCGGCGCCTGGGTCATCGACGAAGCCTGCCGGCAGCTGAGCGCCTGGGCCGACGAAGGCCTGCACATGCGCGTGGCGATCAACCTGTCGGCGCACCAGCTCATGCAGGCCGACCTGACGGAGCGGGTGGCCGACGCGTTGGCGCTGCACCAGGTCGAGGCTTCGCAGCTGATCTGCGAGATCACCGAGTCGGTCGCGATGGAGGACACCCGCGTCACCCAGCGCGCGATCGACGGCCTGCTGGCCATCGGCGTGCAACTGTCGATCGACGACTTCGGCACCGGCTACTCCAGCCTGAGCTACCTGCGCCAGCTGCGGGCCCGGCAGCTGAAGATCGACCGCAGCTTCATCCGCGACCTGGCCGGCAGCAGCGACGCCCGCGCGGTGGTCGATGCGGTGATCCGGCTGGCCCATGCGCTGGGCATGCAGGTGGTGGCCGAGGGCGTGGAGGAGACCGACCAGCGCGACCTGCTGGTCGAGATGGGGTGCGATCAGCTGCAGGGTTTCCTGTACGCCAAGCCGATGGCGGCCGACGACATCTCGTACTGGGCGCGCCACCGTGGCGAGCAGCATGCGGTGCCGTTCTCTGACTCGACGCTGGCCGACACGATTCCGGGTTGACCGCGCTGCCGGCCGAGCGCCGGCTGTGGGATAGTCTTTCCGACCCGCCGAACGTGCGGGCCTGTCGCCGCGGCGACGGCACGAGGAGACATCCGATGAGCAGCAACATCAGTATCTACGAGCAGGGGCTGGACCAGACCGCGGCGAACTTCGTCGCGCTCTCGCCCGTCAGTTTTGTCGAACGCAGCGCCGAGGTGTTCGGCGACCTGCCGGCCGTCGTGCACGGGGCGCGCCGACAGACCTGGGCGCAGACGCGCGAGCGTTCGGCGCGGCTCGCCGCGGCGCTGCGCGCGCTGGGCGTGGCGCGTGGCAGCACCGTCAGCGTGATGCTGCCCAACACGCCGGAGATGGTGGAGGTGCACTACGCGGTGCCGGCGCTGAACGCGGTACTGAACACGCTGAACACCCGGCTCGACGCCGCGCTCCTGGCCTGGCAGATGAACCACTGCGAGGCCCAGGTGCTCATCACAGACCGAGAGTTCTCACCGACCATCGCCGAGGCGCTGCGGCGGCTGCGCAGCGAGCACGGCCGCACACCGATCGTCATCGACGTCTGCGACAGCGAGTACCCCGGTCCGGGCGACCGGCTCGGCACGCACGAGTACGAGGCATTGTTGGCCGCCCATGCGCCGCTGGCACGGCTCGATGGCCCGGCTGACGAATGGGACGCGATCGCCGTCAGCTACACCTCGGGCACCACCGGCGACCCCAAGGGCGTGGTGACCCACCACCGCGGCGCCTACCTGAACGCGGTGAGCAACGCGGCCACCTGGACCATGCCGCACTTCCCGACCTATCTGTGGACGCTGCCCATGTTCCACTGCAACGGCTGGTGCTTCCCGTGGACGATCGCGATGCTGGGCGGCACGCACGTGTGCCTGCGCCGCGTCGATGCGCCCAGCATCCTCGGCGCGATGCGCGAGCACCGCGTCGATCACTACTGCGCCGCCCCGATCGTGCACAACCTGCTGATCGCCGCGCCGCAGGCGCTGCGCGAGGGCATCACGCAGAAGGTGCGCGGCATGGTAGCTGGCGCCGCGCCGCCGGCCGCGATGATCGAGGGCATGGCGAAAATGGGCTTCGACATTACCCATGTCTACGGCCTCACCGAGGTCTACGGCCCGGCCGCCGTGGCGGTGAAGCGTGCCAGCTGGGCCGGCGAGAGCCTGTCCGAGCAGACGCGGCTCAACGGCCGTCAGGGCGTGCGCTACGCGCTGCAGGAGGGCATGACGGTGCTGGACCCCGAGACGATGGCCGAGACGCCGGCCGACGGCCAGACGATGGGCGAGATCATGTTCCGCGGCAACATCGTGATGAAGGGCTACCTGAAGAACCCCCAGGCCAGCGCTGCGGCTTTCGCGGGCGGCTGGTTCCACACCGGCGACCTGGCGGTGATGGAACCGGACCGCTACGTCAAGATCAAGGACCGCAGCAAGGACATCATCATCTCCGGCGGCGAGAACATCAGCTCCATCGAGGTCGAGGACGCGCTCTACCGGCACCCGGCGGTGATGGCCTGTGCGGTGGTCGCGAGACCCGACCCGAAGTGGGGCGAGACGCCGGTCGCCTACGTGGAGCTCAAGCCTGGCGCCGAGGTGAGCGCGGCGGAACTGGTCACCCACTGCAAGTCGCTGCTGGCCGGCTACAAGGCGCCGAAGGAGGTGCGCTTCGAAGCCATCCCCAAGACCTCGACCGGGAAGATCCAGAAGTTCCAGTTGCGTGAGCGGGCCCGCTCGACGCAGGCGATCGAATAGCAGCGTGCAGGAGCCGAGATGTCCCTCACCGAAAGAGACGACCCGTTCGTGCTGAAGACGCAAGATGCCCGCGGCGTCATCACGCTGACACTGAACCGCCCGCAGGCCTTCAACGCGCTCTCCGAAGGCATGCTGACCGCGCTGCAGGCCGAGCTGGACGCGGTGGCGGCGGACCCCTCGTCGCGCGTGGTGGTGCTCGCCGCCAGCGGCAAGGCCTTCTGCGCCGGCCACGATCTCAAGCAGATGCGCGCCGCACCCTCGCTCGGCTACTACGAGACGCTGTTCGCACAGTGCACGCGCGTCATGCTGAGCCTCCAGCGCCTGCCGGTGCCAGTGATCGCCCGTGTGCAGGGTATCGCCACCGCGGCCGGTTGCCAGCTTGTCGCGATGTGCGACCTGGCGGTCGCGGCGCGCGAAGCGCGCTTTGCCGTGAGCGGCGTCAACCTCGGACTGTTCTGCTCGACACCCAGCGTGGCGCTGGCGCGCAACCTGCCGCGCAAGCAGGCGATGGAGATGCTGCTCACGGGCGACTTCATCAGCGCCGAGGAGGCGCGCGAGCGCGGTCTCGTCAACCGCGTGGCCGAAGCCGATCGGCTCGATGCCGAGGTGGAACGACTTGTGCAGCGCATCGTCGCCAAGCCGCGCGTCGCGATCGCGGTCGGCAAGGCCCAGTTCTACCGCCAGGTCGAGGCCGGCATCGAGTCGGCCTACGAGATCGCCGGGCAGGCCATGGCCTGCAACATGATGGACGAGGCGGCGCTGGAGGGCGTGCAGGCCTTCATCGACAAGCGCAGCCCGACATGGGCGGTCGCCGAGCCGGGCTCCTAGTGTCGGTGACCCGGCTCGTCAGCCGACGAGCCCCAGCATGCGTGCGCCCAGCGCCTCGGCCACCTCGATCCCATCCACGCCGGCCGACATGATGCCCCCCGCATAGCCGGCGCCTTCGCCGGCCGGGTAGAGCCCTGCGACGTTGAGGCTCTGGCAGTCCTTGCCGCGCGTGATGCGCAGCGGTGACGAGGTGCGCGTTTCCACACCGGTGAGCACCGCGTCGGGCAGCGAGAACCCGGCGATCTGCTTCTCGAACGCCGGCAGCGCCTCGCGGATCGCCTCGATCGCATAGTCGGGCAGGCTGGCATTGCCGGGCTGGGCCAGGTCGGTCAGGCGCACGCCCGGCTTGTAGGAGGGCAGCACGCTGCCCCAGGCGGTGCTGGGCCGGCCGACCAGGAAATCACCGAGCCGCTGGCCCGGCGCCTCGTAGTTGCTGCCGCCCAGCGCGTAGGCACGCGATTCCCAGAAGCGCTGGAAGGCGATGCCGTCCAGCGGGTTCACCGGCCCCTCGGCGAGGCCGTCCTGCCGGTAGTCCTGCGGCGTGATGCCGACCACGATGCCGGCGTTGGCGTTGCGCTCGTTGCGCGAATACTGGCTCATGCCGTTGGTGACCACGCGCCCCGGCTCGGACGTGGCGGCGACCACCGTGCCGCCCGGGCACATGCAGAAGCTGTAGACCGAGCGGCCGTTGCGCGCGTGGTGGACCAGCTTGTAGTCGGCCGCGCCGAGGAGCGGGTGGCCGGCATTCGGGCCGAAGCGCGCCTTGTCGATCAGGCCCTGCGGGTGCTCGATGCGGTAGCCGATCGAGAACGGCTTGGCTTCCAGGTAGACGCCGCGCCGCTGCAGCATCTCGAAGGTGTCGCGTGCGCTGTGGCCCAGGGCGAGCACCACATGGTCGGCGCGCAGTTGTTCTCCCGAGGCGAGCGCGACGCCGCGGAGATGGCCGTCTTCGATCAGCAGGTCGGTCACGCGCTGCTGGAAGCGGATCTCGCCGCCCAGCGCCTCGATGTCGGCGCGCATCTTCTCGACCATGCTGACCAGCCGGAAGGTGCCGATGTGCGGCTTGGCGACGTAGAGGATTTCCTCCGGCGCGCCGGCCTTCACGAACTCGGTCAGCACCTTGCGCGTCAGGTGGCGCGGGTCGCTGATCTGGCTCCACAGCTTGCCGTCGGAGAAGGTGCCCGCGCCGCCCTCGCCGAACTGCACGTTCGATTCGGGATCGAGCACCCGGCGCCGCCACAGTCCCCAGGTGTCCTGCGTGCGCTCGCGCACCGCCTTGCCGCGTTCCAGCACGATCGGGCGCAGGCCCATCTGCGCCAGGATCAGGGCCGCGAAGATGCCGCAGGGGCCGAAGCCAATGACCAGCGGGCGCAGCGGCGCCGCCGTGCCCGCGGAGGTGGCGTAGTAGCCGTCCGGCGCCTGTCCGACGAAGCGGTACCGGGTGTCCGGTGCTGGCCGCACGTGCGGGTCGCTGCCGAGCCGGGCTCGCACTGCGGCCTCGTCGGCCACTTCGCAATCGACGGTGTAGATCAGCACCACCGCCGTCTTGCGGCGCGCGTCGTAGCTGCGCTTGAAGACGGTGAAGGCCTGCAGCTGCGCGTCGGCGATGCCCAGGCGCGCCACCACCGCGGGACGCAGCGCGTCCTCGGCGTGGTTCAGCGGCAGGCGCAGTTCGGTGATTCGCAGCATCGGTGCGAGGCCCCGGCCGGTGCCGGCGCGGCCGCGCGGTGCTCCGGGATCAGCCGCCCTTCTTGGAGCGCTTGCCCGGGTTCTTCTTGCTGCGGGTGTGCGAGCCGCGCTCCAAGCTGACCTTCTGGCCGCGGCCCGGGGTGAACACCACGCCGGTCGGCGGCGTGGGGCGGGGGGTGGCACGGCGGTCGGCTTCGGTCTTGATCTGGTTGCCCATGTCGGCTCCGGTAGGAAATAGAGAAACCCGGGATTAGGCCACAGGTCGTGCCGGCGAGCCGCCATGGCGTGCGATCCCGTCGCCGCCCGTGGCCCCGATCGCGTCGCCGGCGGCGGGGTAGAGCCGCAGCAACAGCTCGCGGCTGCTGTCGCCCAGCAGCGCCTGCAACTGCGTCCGCAGGTGCTGCGCGTCCTCCGGGTCGTCGCCGCCCTCGCGGGCCGACCAGAGCGCTGCCAGCAGTTCGGCGCGCGGCTGCAGCACCTGGCTCACCGCGTCGTGCCAGAAGTCGGGCTGCTCGGCCTCGGCCCAGTCGCCGCGGCCGCGGCCGTAGTGGGCCACCGCCAGGTAGCCCAGCAGCGCCGAATGCGTGAGGCCGGTCAGCACCTCGTCGGTCCAGGCCAGCGACGGCGCTTCCACGCCGCGCACCAGGTTGTAGCCGCGCGCCAGGCCGGCGGCCCCCAGCGCGCCGAGCACGCCGCCGGCCAGCAGGCCCCCGCCGAGCGTGAGGCCGCCGGTGGCGATGTCGGCCTTCAGCCCCGCCAGCGCCCCGGTCAGCAGGCCGCCCAGCACCGCGGCCTTGCCCTCGCTGGCCGGCTGGCGCACTGCATAGTGTTCGGCCAGGCGCGTCAGCACTGCCTCGGTCGCCCGGCCGTCCAGGCCGTGCAGGTGGATCAGCCGGTCGGTCGAGGTGCGGACGTCGGCGTCGAGTCGTTCGGCCAGCGCCTGCATGGCTTGCTCGCGTGGCGTGACCGTGCCCTCGCGACGCAGGCCGAGTGCCGCTCCCACCTGGCGCAGCCGCCCGCTCCAGCCGGCCTCGGCCACCGGCTCGCGGTCGAGCGCGGCACGCGTCAGCCGCTCGGCCAGCACCGCCATGGCCGCCGACCAGGTGGTCCGTCCGCGTTCGTCCCAGGCGGTGCGCAGGCGTTCGAACGCGGCCTGCCGTGCCGCCGGCAGCGCCGCTCCCACGGCCTGCAACAGCCGGCCTTCCTGGACCCAGCAGCGCACGAAGGCGTCGAGTGCGAGCACCTCGCGCACACAGCCGAACGGTTGCACCCGCTCTCGCCAGCGCTGCAGTTCGGCGGCTTCGGCCTGCGGCGGTTGCGGCCGACCCAACTGGTTGAGCAGCACCAGCACCGGCTTGCCGATCAGCTCCAGCACCCGCAGCTCCGCGTCCAGGTAGCCGGCGTCCTGCGGCGATTCGGAGGCGTTGACGAGGTAGAGCACCGCATCGGCCTGCTCGAGCACGTTGCGCACCGCGCGCTGGCTGGACCAGAAGGCGCGGTCGCGGAAGCGGTCCCAGACCTCGCTCAGGAACCAGCCGATCGGGTTGCCGGCCTGCGCGAGCCGCTTCGCGAGCCGCGCGCTGTCGCCGAAGCCGGGCGTGTCCCACAGCAGCAGGCGGTCGCCGGCGGGCGACTCGACCAGCGTGTGCGGCTCGGCGCTCTGCGTCACGTGCGCCTCGTCCCGCACCTCGCCGATGTCGCGCCGGAGCAGGCTGCGCGCCAGCGTGGTCTTGCCCACGTTGGTGTGGGAGACGAGGCTCAGCGCCACGGTGACGGCGCTCGGGTCCGGGCTCATGCCTGCAGTCCCATTTCGGCTTCGAGCGCCTGCAGGTCCGGCGCGGACAGGTCGACGAACACCGGTGCTCGACCCGCCTCGCCCAGCATCTGCCGCCACGCCGCGCGCCGCTGCTCGCGCCGCGCCGTGCCATCGGCGCCGCCGAAGCGGGCGAGGAAGCCCGACTCGTCGATTAGCACCACCAGCCGCTGACCGGCCGGCGCCCGCGCGGCGAGCGCCTGCACGAAGGCGCCATGGGTCTCGCGCTCGGGCGTCGCGGTCAGCGCGAACAGCGCCACGACGATCGCGCCGGGCGAGGGCGGCAGCGCCGAGGTCGCGAGCTCGTCCTCACCGCCGAGCGGGAGGCTGTCGTTCACGCGCAGGGCCAGCCGCGGGCCCAGGCCGCTTTCCAGCGCGGCGAGCAGCGCGGGCTGCAGTGCCGGCGGCAGCGCATAGCTGTAGGGCAGCACCTGCACCGTGCGGCGTTCGCCGTCACGGGCCGGCAGCAGGCGCTGGTAATAGGGCTCGCCCAGCGGCAGCGGCAAGTGCCGCGTCAGCCGGCGCGCCCGCCAGGCGGACGACAGCGCGAGCGCAGCGCGCGGCAGCAGCACGGCCAGCGCGATCGTCAGCGCATGCAGGTGGATCCAGCGCGCGGCGTTCTCGCCCGGCCCCACGGAGAAGCGCAGGCTCGCGAGCTGCACCGCGTCGGGTAGCGCCAGGCCCGACAGCGCCGAGGCCGGCCCGAGCACGAGGCCCAGCCACTGCTGCACGTGCTGCGCAGTCAGGAAGGTGCTGTCCCAGCCGGCGCGGTATTCGAAGGCGATGCCGCGCAGGTAGAGCGCAGCCAGCGCACCGACCGCGAACGCGGCAGCGGCCGAGTGCAGCACCGCGGCGATGCGGGCGCCGTGCAGTGCCGCCGAGGCCTCGGCCCACGCGGACACGAAGCGCCGCAGCGCCGGCGCGGCCGCGGCGCTCTGCGTCGCGCGCGTGCCGGCGCGTTCGAGCCACCGCGTCAGTGCACGGCGGATCGGCCCGCCGGCATCGGTCCGTGTTGCCGCGGCCGGGCGCAGGCGATGCAGCGCGAGCGCTGCGTACACCGCCAGATTCCACACCAGCAGCGCGAGCAGCGGCGGCGCAAGGATGTTGATGCGCTGCGACGGCCCGATGGCGTCGCTCGCCGCACCCGCCAGCAGCGCCAGCGCCAGCAGAGCACTGCCCAGCCAGCCCGGCCAGGTCGTCGCCGCCAGCACCGCCCGCACGGCCGGCTCGCGCTCGGCCAGTCGCGCAGTGGCCAGGCCGGCCCGCTGTGCGATCAGCACGGCCGCTTCCGCGCGCTCACCGGCGGCGCGCGCAGCCTGCTCGCTGGCCCAGGCCGCATCGGCTGCGGTCCAGGGCAGGGTCATCGGGGCTTCGAAGCTGCGAACGAGCAGCACGCGGCGAGCGTCGTCGGCGTTCATGCGGTCCGGGGCGTCGGCAAGAGCGGCAAGGTGGGCCGAGGGAGGGAGAGGCGGTACGGGGAAGGCATGTCGTTGCGGATGGTTGCACAAGATTTTGCGGAACAACCCCGGCGCAGGGCCTTCTACCTCTGTCAACTCTCCCGGAAAGGACCGACCCCGATGCCCAAGACCTCCCGAACCCTCGCACTGCTGCTGGCCTGCGGCAGCGCTGCGGCCTCCGCCCAGGTCACGCTCAAGGACGATGGCGAATGGCGCGCGCTGCTCGGTGCGGGCCTGAGCGCCAGCAGCGGCAACACCCGCGCCACCAGCCTCACGGTCAAGGGAGAGGCCGTGCGCCTGACGCCCGAGGACAAGTGGGCGATCTACGGCGACGGCCTGTACGCCGAGAACGAGGGCGAGACCTCGGGCAACCAGGTCCGCCTGGGCACGCGTTACGACTTCAACCTCACGCGCGAGGTGTTCGCCTTCGGGGGCCTCGACGCCGAGCGCGACGGCATCGCCGATCTCGACCTGCGCACCGCCCTGAGCGGCGGCCTGGGCTACAAGTTCGTCAACACGCCGCAGCACACCTTCAACGTGTTCGGCGGTCTGCAGTACGCGCGCGACCGCTACAGCGAACCCCGCCCGGTGGACGGCGCCGAGCGCGTGCGCTACAGCGCGCTGAGCGCACTGCTCGGCGAGGAGTCCACCCACAAGCTCACCGACACCGTCTCGGCCAAGCAGCGCTTCGAGCTCTACCCGAGCCTGAAGAACGACGGCGAGTTCCGCGCCCGCTTCGACGCCGACCTGGCCGTGGCGATGACCAAGGCGCTGAGCCTCACGGTGGGCGTCGCGTCGCGCTACGACAGCGAGCCCGGCATCGGCCTGAAGAAGACCGACACCCTGCTCACCACGGGGATCAGCGCGCGTTTCGACTAGGACCCGCTAGCGCTTCAACGTGCGGTAGACCGCGCTCTCGAAGTCGACGAAGCCCGGATAGGACGCCACGTCCTGGAAGGGCAGGATCTGCGTACCCCAGAAGCCGCCGATGCGGTTCTTGCGGTCGATCCAGTAGTAGAGGTTGCCGAGGCCGGCCCACATCAGCGAACCAGCCGGGCGGCCGGTGGGGGCGTCCTCGTCGTTGACCATGAAGGTGTAGGCCCAGGACTTGGACAGGCCGGGGAAGAATTCGCCGGAGTTCGACAGCGCGGGGTTGGTCGTGACCCAGCCGCCGCTCTTCAGCGCGCCCAGCCCGTTCTGCGACATGCGCTGCACGGTCTCGGCGCGCAGCACGCGGCCGTTCGCGCCGTCGCCGTCGTTGAGCAGCATGCGGATGAACTTCATGTAGTCGCCGACGGTGCCGTACAGGCCGTGGCCGCCCATGTCCATTTCGGGCGGCTGCGGCAGCACCAGGTCGGGCACCGGCGTGAGCTTGCCGTCGGCGGCGCGCATGTGCAGCGAAGCGCGGCGCTGCATCATCGAGGGCGTGATGACGAACGCGGTGTCGTTCATGCCCAGCGGCGCGAACAGGCGCTCGGCCATCACCTCGCCGAGCCGCTTGCCGCGCACGGCCTCGACCACCTTGCCCAGCCAGTCGATGTTGCAGCCGTAGTTCCAGCGCTCGCCCGGATCGAACAGCAGCACCGACTGGATGGCTTCGTAGGTGTTGGCGATCAGGGTCGGGATGTTCTTCGCCTGACGGTAGGCCAGGTCCTCGGCGCTGAAGAACTCGTAGCCGAAGCCGGCGGTGTGCAGCATCAGGTCGTTCAGCGTGATGGCGCGGCGCGGCGGGCGCGTCTTCGGCAGGCCGTCGGCATCGACGCCGTCGTAGACCTGGATCGCGGCGATGTCCGGCACGTAGCGGGACGCGGCATCGTCGAGGCTGACGAGGCCTTCCTCCACCAGCTGCATCACCATCGCGCCGGTGAGCGCCTTGGTGCAGGAGAACAGGCACATCACGGTGTCCACCGTCATGGGCCGGTCGCTGCCGAGTTCGCGGCTGCCGGCGGCGCCCTCGTAGAGGTTGCCGCGCGCGTCGGTCGCCATCGCGACGACGCCGGGCGCGCCCCCGGCGCGGCCCACGGTGCTGTCGAGAACCGCGTCGGCGGCCTGCTGAAGGGTGTGCTGTGTCATGCGGGACTTCCGATCGTCGGCCTGGGATGCACGAATGTAGTCAGCGCGGCCACAGGCGGGAGCAGGGCAATCCCGCGGGCGGCACGGCCGCCCGTCGAGGGTTCAGGCGACCTTCACCACCACCTTGCCGAAGTTCCGGCCCTCGAGCAGCGAGACCAGTCCCTGCGGCGCGCCTTCCAGCGTGTCGATGACGTCCTCGCGCACCTTGATGGCGCCCTGCGCCAGCAGGCCGCTCATCTCGCGGAAGAAGGCCTCGTAGTGCTCGGCGTAGTGGTCGTAGATGATGAAGCCCTGGGTCTTCAGGCGCTTGAGCAGCGAGGTCAGCAGCAGCGGCATGCGGTCGCCCGATTCGCCGCCGCCGTTGTAGTGCGCGATGAGGCCGCAGATCGCCATGCGCGAATGCAGGTTGAACAGCGGCAGCACCGCGTCGAACACCGCGCCGCCGACGTTCTCGAAGTAGATGTCGATGCCGTCGGGGCAGGCCTTCTTCAGCTCGCCCGGCAGGTCGGCCGAGCGGTGGTCCACGCAGGCGTCGAAGCCCAGTTCCTGGACGGCGTAGCGGCACTTGTCGGCGCCGCCGGCGATGCCCACCGCGCGCAGGCCGCGCGCCTTGGCCAGCTGCCCGGCGATCTGGCCCACCGCGCCGGTGGCGGCAGCGATCACGAAGGTCTCGCCGGCCTTGGGCTCGCCGATGTTGATCAGGCCGTGCCAGGCGGTGAAGCCCGGCATGCCGAGCACGCCCAGGCCCCAGGACGGATGCGCCATCGACGGGTCGAGCTTGATGTCGATGTCCGAGCCGTCCGACAGCGCGTAGTCCTGCCAGCCGCTGGCGGCGATCACCAGGTCGCCGGCCTTGTAGCCGGGGTGGCGGCTTTCCTCCACGCGCGAGATCGTGCCGCCGACCATCGCGCCGCCGAGGTCGACGCCGGGCCGGTAGGAGTAGCCCTCGTTGAGGCGGATGCGCATGTACGGGTCGAGCGACAGCCACAGCGTGCGCAACAGCATCTGTCCCGCGGCCGGCTTGGGGATGTCGACGGTCTCCAGGCGGAAGGTGCTGGCGGTCGGCATCCCGGCGGGGCGTTCGGCCAACACGAAACGGCGGTTGGTCGATGAGGTCTGGGGCATGGCGGAGGTCCTGTCTCGGTGGGGTGCTTGTGGTTCGTCGCGATCGAGGGCCGGTGCGTGCCGTTCCACGCTCACATGCCGGCGTAGTTGGGCCCGCCGCCCCCCTCGGGGGTGACCCAGACGATGTTCTGCGTCGGGTCCTTGATATCGCAGGTCTTGCAGTGCACGCAGTTCTGCGCGTTGATCTGCAGCCGGTCGGCGCCGGCCTCGGTCTTCACGAACTCGTACACGCCGGCCGGACAGTAGCGGCTCTCCGGACCCGCGTATGTCGCCAGGTTGACAGCCACCGGCACGCCCGCGTCCTTCAGCGTCAGGTGGGCCGGCTGCTGCTCCTCGTGGTTGGTGTTGCTGATGAACACCGAGCTGAGCCGGTCGAAGGTGAGCTGGCCGTCGGGCTTGGGGTAGGCGATCGGCGCGCACTGGTCGGCCGGCCGCAGGCGCGCATGGTCGGCCTCGTTGCGGTGGATCGTCCACGGCGGGCTCTGCACGCCCAGCCGCGGCAGCAGCCACTGCTCGATGCCGGTCATCAGCGCGCCCACCGTGTTGCCCTTCTTGAACCACTGCTTGAAGTTCTTCGAGCGCTCGAGCTCGGCGTGCAGCCAGCTCGCCTCGAACGCCGCCGGGTAGGCGGCGAGTTCGTCGTGCTCGCGCCCCGCGGCCAGCGCCTCGGCCAGCGCCTCGGCCGCCAGCATGCCGGTCTTGATCGCCGCATGGCTGCCCTTGATGCGCGCGGCATTCAGCGTGCCGGCCTCGCAGCCCACCAGCGCGCCGCCCGGGAACACCAGCCTGGGCAGGCTCAGCAGGCCGCCGGCGGTGATGGCGCGCGCGCCGTAGCCCAGCCGCTTGCCGCCGGCCAGCACGGCGCGGATGGCCGGGTGGGTCTTCCAGCGCTGCATTTCCTCGAACGGGCTGAGCCAGGGGTTCTGGTAGTCCAGCCCGGTCACGAAACCGAGCGTGACCTTGCGGTCGGCCAGGTGGTAGAGGAAGCCGCCGCCGTAGGTGTGCGAGTCCATCGGCCAGCCGGCGGTGTGCACCACATGGCCGGGGCGGTGCTGCGCGGCAGGGATCTCCCACAGCTCCTTGATGCCCAGCGCATAGCTCTGCGGGTCGCGGTCCGCGTCGAGCCGGTACTTCGCGATCAGCTGGCGGCCCAGGTGGCCGCGGGCGCCTTCGGCGAACACGGTGTACTTGCCGCGCAGTTCCATGCCGAGCTGGAAGTTCTCGGTCGGCTCGCCGTCCTTGCCGACGCCGAGGTTGCCGGTCGCGACGCCGCGCACCGCGCCCTGCGCGTCGTACAGCACTTCGGCGGCCGCGAAGCCGGGGAAGATCTCCACGCCCAGCGCTTCGGCCTGCTGCGCCAGCCATTGCGTGACGGCGCCCAGGCTGATGACGTAGTTGCCCTGGTTGTGGAAGCAGTCGGGCACCAGCCAGTCGGGCGTGCGGGTGGCGCCGGTCTCGGAGAGGAAGAGCACGTCGTCGCCACTCACCGGCTGCTCGAGCGGCGCGCCGCGTTCCTTCCAGTCGGGGAACAGTTCGGTGATCGCGCGCGGGTCCATCACGGCGCCCGACAGGATGTGGGCGCCGGGCTCCGAGCCCTTCTCGAGCACCACGACCGAGACCTCCTGGCCGCGCTCGGCGGCGAGCTGCTTCAGCCGGATCGCTGTGGCCAGGCCGCCCGGGCCCGCGCCCACCACCACCACGTCGTAGTCCATGGCCTCGCGCGGGCCGTGCTGGTCGAGGAGGGCTTGCGGTGTCATGTCTCGTTCCTGTTCTTCGTTTCGGAAGGCGTCCGAAAGGCGCGCGGATTCTAAGCCGCGGCAGGGCTAAAAAGAACGATCGTTCTATTTCGTTCCACCGGGGTGTCCGGCCTGCTGCGCCACGTCATGCAGGCGACAGCGCTGTCGCGTGTGCGTGATATCTTGGCCGGCACAGAACACACGACGCAGCGACGCACGGAGACCCCATGAGCCATACCATCGATTTGTCCGGCCGCGTGGCCCTGGTGACGGGCGCCTCCAGCGGCCTGGGTGCGCAGTTCGCGCTGACGCTGGCCGCCGCCGGCGCGGCGGTGGTGCTGGGTGGCCGCCGCGTCGAGCGGCTGAAGACCCTGAGGGCCGAGATCGAGGGCCTGGGCGGCGACGCCCACGTGGTCGGCGTCGACGTGACCGACCCCGACAGCATCCGCTCCGCGGTCGCGCACGCCGAGACCGAGTGCGGCGCGATCGACATCCTGGTCAACAACTCCGGCGTCAGCACCACGCAGCGCATCATCGACGTGACGCCCGAGGACTACGACTACATGATGGACACCAACACGCGCGGGGCCTTCTTCGTCGCCCAGGAGGTCGGCAAGCGCATGATCGCGCGCGCCAAGGGCGCGGCGCCGGGCACCTACACCGGCGGGCGCATCGTCAATATCGCGTCGGTGGGTGGGCTCAAGGTGCTGGGCCAGATCGGCGTGTACTGCATGAGCAAGGCCGCGGTGGTGCACATGACGCGCGCGATGGCGCTCGAGTGGGGCCGCTACGGCATCAACGTGAACGCGCTGTGCCCCGGCTACATCGACACCGAGATCAACCACCACCACTGGGGCACCGAGCAGGGCAAGAAGCTGGTGGACATGATGCCGCGCAAGCGCGTCGGCCAGCCCAGGGACCTGGACACCGCGCTGCTGATGCTGTGCGCCAACGAGAGCCATTTCATCAACGGCGCGGTGCTGCAGGCGGACGATGGATTCGGCCTCTGACGCCGGCGAGCGCCGTGTCGCGCGAGCGGCGCTGCGCGTGCTGTCGCTGATCGAGCAGCGCGTGGTGGCGGTGCTGGTCGAGAAGCAGCACACGGTGTCCGACAGCTACCCGCTCAGCCTGAACGCGCTGCTGCTGGGCTGCAACCAGAAGACCGCGCGCGAGCCGGTGATCAGCGCCACCGAGAGCGAGGTGCTCGCGGCGGTCGACGAGCTCAAGCGCCTGAGCCTGGTGATCGAGGTCAGCGGCAGCCGCGTGGCCCGCTACGAGCACAACCTGCAGCGCGTGCTGGGCGTGCCCAGCCAGGCCGCGGCGATCCTCACGCTGCTGATGCTGCGCGGGCCGCAGACCGCGGCCGAGCTGCGGGCCAACACCGAGCGGCTGCACCGCTTCGCCGACATCTCCTCGGTCGAGGGCTTCCTTGACGAGCTGGCGCTGCGCGAGCCGCCGCTGGTGGTGAAGCTGCCGCGCGCGCCGGGCTCGCGCGAGGCGCGCTGGGCGCAACTGCTCGGCGGCCCGCCCGACGTGGCCACCGCGGCGCCGGCCGGCGGCGCCCCCGAGGACCTGGTGACGGCCGGCGAGATCCAGGCGCTGCGCGCCAACCAGCACCGCCTGCAGGCCGAGGTGGTGATGCTGCGTGCGCAACTGCACCGGCTGGCCGCCGAGCTCGGCGTCGACCTGTCCTAGGGTGGCGGCCGGGTAATTTGCCCGAGCTGCGCCGGCCGCGTGCAAACGCCCGGCCCCGGGCCCAGAATCGCCAGCGCCCGCCGTGCGGGCTGCCTGACCCACCAGCCCGGATTCCGATGATGTCCCTGTGCCGCCTCCTCAGGTCTGCCTTGTTCGGCCTCGTGCTGGCCGGCACCGCCGCGGCCGGTGTCGCCGCACCGGGTGCCGCCCCGGCCGCCTGGAGCGGCGATCTGCGACCGATCACCGCCGACCAGTGGAACGCCGAGCGCGCGGCCCATCTTCTGGAGCGGGCCGGCTTCGGTCCCACGCCCGAGGAGATCGCGCGCTTCGCCGCGATGACGCCGCAGCAGGCGGTGGCCACGCTGGTGCGGCCGCAGGGCATCGACAACAGCCACCTGCCGCCGTTCGACGCCTCCGACATCCACGAGCCCGGCCTCGAACCGTTTCCCGCCAGCCGGCCGGCCACCACCGAGGCCGCCAAGGCGCGCGGCGAGGCGCTGGGCGTGGCCGCCAAGCCCGAGGGCAACCGTCGCCTGCAGCCGGTGGTCAACAAGTTCTTCTACTGGCTGCGCGCCAGCCGCCTGGAGACGCACCGCGTCGCCTACTGGTGGGCCAACCGCATGCTGCTCACGCAGCGCCCGCTGGAGGAGAAGATGGCGCTGTTCTGGCACGGCCACTTCGCCACCCACGAGGACAAGGTGCGCGACGCGCGCAAGATGCTGCAGCAGCTGCAGCTGTTCCAGGCCAAGGGCCTGGGCAACTTCCGCGAGCTGATGATCGGCGTGGCCCAGGACCCGGCGATGCTGGCCTTCCTGGACGCCGGCGTGAACGTGAAGGGCGCGCCCAACGAGAACTTCGCGCGCGAGATCATGGAGATGTTCACCATGGGGGTGGGCAACTACAGCGAGCGCGACATCCGCGAGGCGGCGCGCGCCTTCACCGGCTGGAACTACGACGACCTGCGCTTCGTCGTCAACCGCGCCCAGCACGACGACAGCGACAAGCTCGTGTTCGGCCGCCGCGGCCCGTTCGACGGCGTGCAGGTCATCGACCTGATCCTCGAGCAGCCGGTCACGGCCGAGTACCTGGCCGGGCGCATCTACCGCTACCTGGCGCGCGACGAGATCGCGCCCGAGCTGCGCCGGCGCCTCGGCGCCGTGCTGCGCGAGCAGCGCTACGAGATCGCGCCGCTGCTCGAAGCCATCTTCCTCTCGCGCGACTTCTACAGCCCCGAGGTGGTGGGCACGCGCATCAAGAGCCCGGTGGAGCTGGTGGTCTCGACCTACCGCAAGCTCGGGCTGAAGGAAGTGCCCGGCGTGCCCGACTTCAACGACGTGACCGGCGCGCTGGGCCAGCACCTGCTGTACCCGCCCACCGTCGCCGGATGGGCCTACGGCCGCAGCTGGATCACGCCGGGCCTGCTGATGGAGCGCGGCAACTTCGCGCGCGACGTGCTGTTCCCCGACTTCACCGCGCTGCCGAACGACCGCTTCCCGAGCAACGCCACCGGCCTGGAGATCCGCGCGGTGCACGAGCGCATCTCGCGCGGGCTCGACATCACCGCCGCCACCGTGCCCGAAGGCAAGGACATGGCGGGCGGCGAGGCGATGGCCATGTCCAACCGCATGAGCGACCGCGACGAGGAGTTCAACACCCGCTACGGCAGCTACCGCGGCTGGCAGAAGGCGGTCGAGGTGGTGAAGCCCATTCCGCGCACGATGGCGCGCGTGGACCTGAGCGGCCTCGTCGTCGCCAGCGGCAGCCGCAGCACGGCCGACGCGGTCGACGCACTGGCGCGCCGCTTCCTGAGCGCACCGGTCGGCGCCGCGCAGCGCGCGGCCTGGGTCGAGTTCCTGACGCGCGAGCTGGGCACCGACCGCATCGACCGCGCATCCACCTACATGGAGGACGGCCTGCGCATGCTGCTGCACCTGATGCTGGCCAGTCCCGACTACCAGCTCGGATGAGGAAGGACCCGCGATGAGCGCTTCGTCCCACACGCCCGCACGCGGCGCCGCCCTGACGCGGCGCGCGCTGTTGCAGGCCGGCCTCGGCGGCCTGGTGCTGCCGACGCCGTTCGCCGCGATGGCGCAGCAGCCGGCCGTCGTGCCGGCGAGCGAACGGCGCCGCATCCTGGTGGTGCTGGAGATGTCGGGCGGCAACGACGGCCTGAACACCGTGGTGCCGTATGCCGACGACACCTACTACCGGCTGCGGCCCAAGCTCGGCATCCCGGCCCAGCGGCTGCGCCGCATCGACGACCACCACGGCTTCAACCCCGGCCTGGCGGGTTTCGAGCGGCTCTACAAGGACGGCCGGCTCGCCATCGTGCACGGCTGCGGCTACGACAACCCGAACTTCTCGCACTTCTCGTCGATGGCCTACTGGCACACCGCGGCGCCCAACAGCGGCGAGGAGTACGGCTGGGTCGGCCGCCTGGCCGACGCGATGCGGCCCGACGGCGCCAGCAACTTCATCGTCAACATCGACGCCACGCAATCGCTCGCGGTGCGCAGCCGGCGCCACGTGCCGGTGGTGTTCGACGACCCGGAGAAGTTCGTCCGCGAAGGCTTCTTCGAGGAGCGCGGCCTGCTCGACCGGGTCGAGCCGTCCGAGGCCTCCGACAGCGGCAACCGCCGCTACCTGCGCGACATCGCCCGCAGCGCGCGCGACGCCTCCGAGCTGGTGCGCCAGGCGTGGTCGAAGTACTCCACGCCGGTCGACTACGGCGTGCTGCCGGTCGACCTGCCCAAGGTCGCCTCGCTGATCGCCGCCGGCCTGCCGACGCAGCTCTACTACGTGGCCTACCGCAACAACGCCTTCGACACCCACGTGCACCAGGCCGATCTGCACCAGCGCCTGCTGACCTATGTGTCCGACGGCGTGCTGGCCTTCATGCGCGACATGGAGCGCATCGGCCGCGCCGACGACGTGGTGCTGATGGCCTTCTCGGAGTTCGGCCGCCGCGTGCCCGAGAACACCAGCCTCGGCACCGACCACGGCACCGCCGGCCCGATGTTCATCGTCGGCAAGCCGGTGAAGGGCGGGCAGTACGGCCGGCCGGTCAGCCTGACCGAGCGCACGCCCGACGACAACCTGCGCCACACCACCGACTTCCGCCGCACCTACGCCACCGTGATGGACGGCTGGTTCGGTCGTACCGACACGCAGGCGGTGCTGCGGGGGCGCTTCGAGAGCTTCCCGCTGTTCGCCTGAGGAGGTACGGGCACTTCCGGTGCGAGGCGCGCCGTGGGAGCTGGCGCCGCGCCGGTCCGCTGTGTTGCGTTCATGTCCCCCGAGCCCGACCTCCGGTCGGGCTCTCCTCCTTTACTTCACTCCACACAGCGGCCCGTCGCGGCGCTTCGATACACCGCGGCGTGCCGAGGTCTTAAGACCTTCGCGCCTCTCGGTGGTACGTGCGACCAGGACGTCGGGTGAATGGCGCAGCGAGGTAGAGGAGGAGGGCGGCGGCCGGGAGGCCGACGTCCGGGGGACACGAGCGGAGCCGTTCGCCCGATGGCGTGGTCAGCAGCGCTCGGTGCAGGCGAACCGCAAGCGTCGGCCACGATCACTGGCAAGGCCATCCAACTTCGGCAATGATGTGTCCATGCGCGGACGGCCGCGCCCGAGGCCCGGAGGACGGCGATGCTCGACGCGGCGCTCTTGAGCTACCTGCTGGCGGCCGCCGCGCGCCTGTCGGGCTACGACCCGGTGCCGTTCGAACAGCTGCCCTCGGTCCAGCTGCTGCCGGCCTCGGTGCTCCGCTCGCAGGTCTGTCCGGTGCAGCCGCAGACCTGTGCCGACATGGTGGCCATCTACGACCACACCCGCAGCCGCATCCTGGTCAGCGACGAGCTCGATCCGCACAGCAGCCGCGACAACTCCTTCATCGTCCACGAACTCGTGCACGTGCTCGAGTCGCGCCGCAAGGCCTCCCAGTACCAGACCGACTGCGAGGAGACGCTCGAGTCCGAGCGCACCGCCTACCGCGCCCAGAACCTCTACCTGCGCGAGCAGGGGCGCCCGGAGCGCTACGGCGGGCAGCTGCAGCAGATGGTGTGCGCGCGCGAGCAGCCGCTCGGTGCCAGCGCGATGCGGCTGGAGATGGCGCCGGTGGGTTCGCGCGACGAGATGGCGCTGGAGGCCTTCATGCAGGATCTCGGGCGCCGACGTTCGGCGAACGCTCCGCCGCGCTGAGCACCTCTTCCGACGCGCGGTGGCCGTCGATCGGCCGCAGCGCCGCCAGGAACTGCTGCGTCGCGCGCTCCCACGAGTACTGCTCGCCGTGGCGGCGCACCGCGTCGCGCGGCAGCTGCAGCGCACGCAGGCAGGCCTCGCGCAGGTCGGTGTGCAGCACGCCGCCGCCGCCGGAGCGGCCCACCACGTCGATCGGGCCCGGCACCGGGAAGGCGGCCACCGGCGTGCCGCAGGCCATGGCCTCGGCCATCACCAGCCCGAAGGTGTCGGTCACGCTGGGGAACACCATCACGTCGGCGCTGCGGTAGAGCGTGGCCAGCGCCGGGCCGTCGAGCACGCCGAACCAGCGCACGCCCGGATAGCGCGCCTCGAGCCGGGCGCGCGCCGGGCCCTCGCCGGCGATCCATTTCTCGCCGGGCAGGTCGAGCTTCAGGAAGGCATCGACCTGCTTCTCCACCGCGATGCGGCCGACGTAGAGGAACACCGGGTGCTCGGCGCGCGGCAGGCGCGGGCCGTCGGCGCTGAACAGGCTCAGGTCCACGCCGCGCGACCACCAGCGTGCGTGCCGGAAGCCGCGGGCGCGCAGGTCGTCCACGATGGCCGGCGTGGGCGTCAGCGTGCCCAGCCCGGCGTTGTGGAAGCGCCGCAGCAGCGCATAGCTCCAGGCCGTGGGCAGGCGCGTGCGCGCGTGAACGTACTCGGGAAAGCGGCTGTGGTATGCGGTGGTGAACGGCCAGCCGCGCGAGCGGGCCACCGAGCGCGCCAGCCAGCCCAGCGGCCCCTCGGTGGCGATGTGCAGGCAGTCGGGCGCGAAGGCATCGATGCGCCGCGCGACGCCGCGGCGCGTGGTCAGCGCCAGCTCGATCTCGGGGTAGCTGGGGCAGGGCATGCTGCGAAAGCCCTGCGGCGACAGCAGCTCCACCTCGTGCCCGAGCTTCTGCAGCTCGCGGCGCGTCATCTTCAGCGTGCGGACCACGCCGTTGACCTGCGGTTCCCAGGCGTCGGTGACGATCATCAGCTTCATGCGTTCTCCGGTGTGGCGTTGGGAAGCGGTGTGCGGCAGGCGCCCTGGCTCGCGTGGCGGCGGTGCAGCGCGGTGATCGCGGCCGTGGCCAGCGCCACCAGGACACCGAAGCCCCAGATCAGCAGCGCCAGCGGCAGGCCGGCCGCGGTGAGCGCGGCATAGAGCGCCAGCAGGGCCAGCACGCCCAGGTTCTCGTTGAAGTTCTGCACCGCGATCGAGCGGCCGGCGCTCAGCAGCGTGTGGCCGCGGTGCTGCAGCAGCGCGTTCATCGGCACCACGAAGAAGCCGGCGCAGGCGCCCACCGCGGCCAGCAGTGGCGCGGCCGCGAACGGCTGCTCGATGACCGTCATCCACGGCACCAGCAGGCCCATCGCGATGCCCAGCGGCAGCACCCGCGTGGCGTTCGGCAGGCTCAGCCAGCGGCCGGCCGCGATCGCGCCGAGCATCAGGCCCAGCGCGGTGACCAGTTGCAGCCCTGCGGCCTGGTGCAGGTCCAGCCGCAGCGCCTCCTCGGCCCAGCGCAGCACCACGAACTGCAGCGTCGCACCGACGCCCCAGAACAGCGTGGTCACGGCCAGCGAAACGCGGCCGGCCGGGTCGCGCCACAGCCGGCCGTTGTCGTCGGCGAACTGCCGCAGCAGCCGGCCCGGCGCCACGCGTGCGTAGCGCGCGCCGCTGTCCGGGATGCACAGGTTCAGCACGCCGGCCAGCACGTACAGCGCCAGCACCGTCAGCAGCGCCGGCAGCAGCTGCGTGCCACCGGCCGGCAGCGCCTGCGCCAGCGGCGGCAGCCAGGGCGCGGCGGTCTGGGCCGCCGGGCTGACCAGCAGGCCGCCGAGCGCGGTGCCGAGCAGGATGGCGCCGACCGTGCACACCTCGATCCAGCCATTGGCCGCCACCAGCCGCGCCGGCGGCAGCAGCTCGGTCACCAGCCCGTACTTGGCCGGCGAGTAGGCCGCAGCGCCGATGCCGGCCAGCGTGAAGGCCAGCAGCGGGTCGCCGCCGGCGACCAGCAGCGCGCAGGCGGCAGCCTTCAGCCCGTTGCTCACCAGCATCACGCGCGCCTTCGGCCAGGCGTCGGCCAGCGCGCCGACGAAGGGCGCGAGCCCCACGTAGGCCAGCGTGAAGCCGAGCTTGAGCAGCGGCGCCCACCACAGCGGTGCACCGAGCTCGTCCAGGCGGGCGATCGTGACGATCAGCAGCGCGTTGTCGGCGAGGCCCGAGACGAACTGCGCGGCGATGAGGACGTGGAAGCCGGTGGGCACGAGGCGGGGGCGGGCGCCGGCGGTGCGCCGGCCGCCCGATTGGATGACGCGCCCGTGGCGGCGGCGTGACCGTGGCGTGACCGGCGCGTGTCGGCGCCGCGCCGGCTCAGCCGCGCACCAGCTTGTTCACCAGCTCGGCGGTGCTGCCGGCACCGTACTTGCGCAGCAGGCGGGCGCGGTAGATGTCCACGGTGCGGTGGCTCACGCCCAGCACCTTGCCGATCTGCTTGCTGGTCTGGCCCTCGATCAGCAGCGCCGCCACCTCGCGCTCGCGCGCCGTGAGCCCGGCGCGGCCGGCCGGCGTGAGCGGGCGCTGCGACGACAGGTCCTCGAAGCTCCAGATGCCGGCCTCGTGCGGCGTCTCGCGGTTGATGGCGCGGCCCATCACGTGGCACCAGAACAGCTCGCCGCGCGGGTTGCCGGGCTCGCGCTTCATGATGCGGTCGTCGGCGTAGCGGCCGTGGCGGTCGAGCTTGAGCAGGATGCGCACGCCGGTGCGCTCGAACTCGTCGTGGCTGGGGTAGAGCACCTCGAAGGACTGGCCGATCAGCGCCTCGCGCGGCGCGCTGAAGATCTCGGCCACCGCCTGGTTGCAGTCGACGATCTTGCGGTGGCTGGAGATCACCAGCCCCACCGGCGCCAGCTCGAAGGCACCGCGGTGGTCGATCGAGACGGAGGCGCTAGTCATTGCTTAGGCGATTGTACGTATGCGGATACGTAGTACGCTGCGCGCTGGTGTCACCGCCCGATGGAGCGAACTGCATGAACAAGGTCTACCCGAGCGCGAAGGCCGCGCTCGACGGCATCGTCAAGGACGGCCAGCTGCTGGCCGTCGGCGGCTTCGGCCTGTGCGGCATCCCCGAGGCCCTGATCGACGCGCTGCGCGACAGCGGCGTCAAGGACCTCACGGTGATCTCCAACAACGCGGGGGTCGACGGCTTCGGCCTCGGCAAGCTGCTCGACACGCGGCAGATCAGGAAGATGATCTCCAGCTACGTGGGCGAGAACAAGGAATTCGAGCGCCAGTTCCTGGCCGGCGAGCTGGAGCTGGAGTTCACGCCCCAGGGCACGCTGGCCGAGAAGCTGCGCGCCGGCGGCGCCGGCATCCCGGCCTTCTTCACCAAGACCGGCGTCGGCACCATGGTGGCCGAGGGCAAGGAAACGCGCGAGTTCGACGGCGCCGTCTACGTGATGGAGCGTTCGCTGCTGCCCGAGGTGTCGCTGGTCAAGGCCTGGAAGGCCGACCAGAGCGGCAACCTGCTGTTCCGCCGCACCGCGCGCAACTTCAACCCGGCGGTGGCGATGGCCGGGAAGCTCACGGTGGTCGAGGTCGAGGAGATCGTCGAGACCGGCCACTTCGACCCCGACGCGGTGCACCTGCCCGGCATCTACGTGCACCGCATCGTGCTCAATGCCACGCCGGAAAAACGCATCGAGAAGCGCACCATCACCGAGAAGGCGGGAGTCTGACCATGGCCTGGACCCACGACCAGATGGCGGCGCGTGCCGCCCACGAGCTGCAGGACGGCTACTACGTCAACCTCGGCATCGGCCTGCCCACGCTGGTGGCCAACCACGTGCGCGCCGACATCGAGGTGTGGCTGCAGAGCGAGAACGGCATGCTCGGCATCGGCCCGTTCCCGACCGAGGATGAGGTGGACGCCGACCTCATCAACGCCGGCAAGCAGACCGTGACCACCATCGCCGGCAGCTCGATCTTCGGCTCGCACGACAGTTTCGCGATGATCCGCGGCGGCAAGATCAACCTCAGCATCCTGGGCGCCATGCAGGTCAGCGAGCACGGCGACCTGGCCAACTGGATGATCCCCGGCAAGATGGTCAAGGGCATGGGCGGCGCCATGGACCTGGTGGCCGGCGTGGGCCGCGTCATCGTGCTGATGGAGCACGTGGCGAAGAAGAAGGACGGCAGCATCGACCTGAAGCTGCTGCCCAAGTGCACGCTGCCGCTCACCGGCGTGGGCGTGGTGAACCGCATCATCACCGACCTGGCCGTGATGGACGTGACGCCGCAGGGCCTGAAGCTCGTGGAGCTGGCTGCCGGCGTGACGCGCGAGGAAGTGCAGGCCAAGACCGGCGTGCCGCTGCGCTGAGCCGCGCACCCGCAAACGACGCCCGCGCCGGGCCCTGAACGGGCACCGCGCGGGCGTTGCCGCATCCGGGCGGCCTTCCCGTTCGTGCCGGCCCGCACCCGGCGCCCGCGGCGCAGGGTCTTCGGCGGAACCCGGCCCCGGCAGTCCTACAATGAAAATCATTCGTATTCACAGGACTGTCGATGAAACGCCGTCTCTTCCTCGCCGTTGCCGCGATCGCTGCCGGGTCGGCCGCCGCCCAGGGGGCGCCGGCCGCTCCTGCCGCCGCGCCGACGCTGGCCGCCGTGGCCGCGCACTACGCGGTGCTGGTGCACGCGAACTACGAGGACAGCCTGCTGGGCGCCCGCGCGATGCAGCAGGCCATCACGGCCTTCGTCGCCGCGCCCTCGGCCGAGACGCTGGCCGAGGCGCGCAAGCGCTGGCTGGCCGCGCGTGAGTTCTACGGCCAGACCGAGGCCTTCCGCTTCTACGGCGGCCCGATCGACGACGACAAGGGCCCCGAGGGCCGCATCAACGCCTGGCCGATGGACGAGTCCTTCGTCGACGGCGTGCAGGGCAAGCCGGGCAGCGGCCTGATCGGCAACCGCAAGTTCGTCATCAGCAAGAAGAACCTCGCGGCGCAGAACGAGCGCGGCGGCGAGGAGAACATCGCCACCGGCTGGCATGCCATCGAGTTCCTGCTGTGGGGCCAGGACCTGTCCGAGACCGGCCCCGGCGACCGCAGCTTCGAGGACTTCGTCGACGGCAAGGCGCCCAATGCCGACCGCCGCCGCCAGTACCTCACGGTGGTGACCGAGCTGCTGGTCGATGACCTGGCGGGCCTGGTCAAGGCCTGGGCCCCGGCCACCCCGGGCAACTACCGCGCGCGCTTCGAGCAAGGTGGCAAGGAGTCGGTGCGCAAGATCCTGGTGGGCCTGGGCTCGCTGTCGCGCGGCGAACTCGCCGGCGAGCGGCTGGAGGTCGCGCTCAACAGCCAGGACCAGGAGGACGAGCATTCCTGCTTCTCCGACAACACCCACCGCGACGCGGTGAACAACGCCAAGGGCATCGAGAACGTGTGGCTCGGCCGCTATGTGCGCGCCGACGGCAGCACGCTGCAGGGCGCCTCGCTGCGCGAGCTGGTGGCGGCGAAGGATGCCGCGCTGGCCGAGCGCAGCACGCGCCAGATCGCCGCCTCGGTGGCGGCGGCCGAAGGCATCCAGGCGCCGTTCGACCGCGAGATCGTGGGCGGCAAGGACGCACCGGGCCGCCAGCGCATCCAGAAGACCATCGCCAGCCTCACGCAGCAGAGCAAGGACCTCGTGGCCGCCGCCAACGCGGTGGGCATCACCAAGCTCACGCTGGTGCAGCCGTGAGCCGGCGCGGGCGCGCGGCCGGCCGCGCCGCCGCGCTGCTGGCGGGCGTGGCCGGTGGGGTGGCCTGCGTGGTGGCGGCCACCGCGCCGCCCGACGACGACCCGCTGGGCGAGAAGACCGGCGGCGCCACCACCGTCTACGCCAGCGGTCGCCAGGCCTTCTCGTTCCCGGCCGCCAACCTGGCCGACGAGGAACACACGCGCTTCGTCATCGGCAACTCCTTCTTCAAGCGCAACTGGGTCGAGGCCCCGGCCTCCACCGGCGCGCGCGACGGGCTGGGCCCGCACTTCATCGCGCGCTCCTGCGGTGCCTGCCACGCGATGGACGGCCGCGGCGCGCCGCCCGAGCCGAAGTCCGGGGACGCCACGGTCGCGCTGCTGATGCGGCTGTCGGTGCCCGGCACCGCCGACCCGAAGCAGGGCGTGGTGCCCGAGCCGGTGTACGGAGACCAGTTCAACAACGCCGCGGTGCAGGGCGTGAAGCCCGAGGGCGAGGTGCGCATCGCGCACCGGCCGCGCCGCGGCCGCTTTGCCGACGGCACGCCCTACACGCTGCAGGCGCCGCGCTACTCGTTCGCCCGGCTGGCCTACGGGCCCATGCGGCCCGACGTGCAGGTGGGGCCGCGCATCGCGCCGCAGCTCATCGGCGTGGGGCTGCTGGAGGCCATCCCCGAGGCCGAGATCCTGCGCAACGCCGCCGACCAGGCCGCCGCCGGCGGGCCGGTGCGCGGCGTGCCCAACCGCGTGTGGGACGCCGTGGCCGGCCGCGAGATGCTGGGCCGCTTCGGCTGGAAGGCCAACGTGGCCACCATCGCGCACCAGAGCGCGGGCGCTTTCCACGGCGACATCGGCATCACCTCGCGTTGGTTCCCGCAGGAAACCTGCACGCCGGCCCAGGCCGACTGCGCCGCCGCGCCGCGCGGTGCCCAGGGCCAGGGGCCGGAGATCGACGACAAGACGCTCGACGACGTGGTGTTTTACCAGGCCGTGCTGGCGCCGCCGGCGCGCCGTGCGCCGCGCGATGCCCAGGTGCTGCGGGGCCAGGCGCTGTTCACCCAAGCGCAGTGCGCGCAATGCCACCGGCCCAGCTACGTGACCGCCGAGCCGCCGTTCCCGCGACTCAGCAGCCCGGCACTGGCGGGCCAGCGCATCTGGCCCTACACCGACCTGCTGCTGCACGACATGGGCGAGGCGCTGGCCGACGGCCGCCCCGATTTCGCCGCCAGCGGCCGGCAGTGGAAGACGCCGCCGCTGTGGGGCATCGGCCTGTTCAAGGACGTCAACGGCCACACCCGGCTGCTGCACGACGGCCGCGCGCGCGGCGTGCTGGAGGCCGTGCTGTGGCACGGCGGCGAGGCCGAGGCCAGCCGCCAGCAGGTGCTGAAGATGAGCCGCGCCGAGCGCGAGGCGCTGGTGAAGTTCGTGGAGTCGCTGTGATGAAGACGATGCACCTCGCCCGCCGTTCCGCGGCCCGCACCCTGCTGCCTTCGCTGGCCGCGCTGGCCTTGGCCGGGGCCGCGGTGCCCGCCGCGGCGCAGAGCGACTGGGCCCGCGTGGCGGTGCCGGTCTACGCGCCGACCGCGGTGCTGCAGGGCCTGAACGCCGCCTGGACCGCGCCGCGCGCCGAGGCCTTTGCGCGCGAGGCGCAGGCCCTGCCCGACGCGGTGGACGCGCTGTGCCGCAGCGGCCGCGCGCTGAACGCCGCGCGCGAGCAATGGCGCCGCAGCGTGCAGGCCTGGGAGCTGCTGTCCACGGTGGCCGTGGGGCCGCTGGTGGAGCGGCGCTCGCTGCGGCAGATCGATTTCGCGCCCACGCGGCCGGCGCTGATCGAGAAGGCGGTGCGCGCCGCGCCGACGGATGCCGCCGCGATGGAGCGCGTGGGCACCCCGGCCAAGGGCCTGCCGGCGCTGGAGTGGCTGCTGTGGACCCGGCCGGTGGCGCCCGGCACGCCCGCCTGCCGCTATGCGGTGGAGGTGGCGCGCGACATCCGGCGCGAGGCCCAGGCGCTGCAGCAGGCCTTCGGCGAGCCGGTGGCCGCCAAGGCCGCCGCGGCCGATGGCGATGCCGAGGGCGAAGCGGTGGACGAAGCCAGCGTGGTGGCCGCCAGCGCCGAGTTCGTGAACCAGTGGGTGGGCGGCGTGGAACGCCTGCGCTGGGCGCAGATGGAGAAGCCGCTGCGCGCCGCCGCGGGCCGCGCGCCCGACTGGCCTCGCGCCGCCAGCGGCGGCAGCGTGGCGAGCTGGAAGGCGCAGTGGGAGGCGCTGCGCGGCCTGGGCGTGTTCGCCGGCGGCGAGGCGCCGCTCGCGGGGCAGGGCCTGGTGCCGCTGGAGACCTGGCTGCGCAGCAAGGGCCGCAACCCCGAGGCCGACCGCCTGGTGGCCGCGGCGCGCCAGGTGGACGCCCGCATGCAGCGCCTGGACGTGCGCCGCCCGGCCACGGTGCTGGACGCCGCCAAGGCCCTGGCCGCGCTGAAGCGCGTGGCCGAGGCCGACGTGGCGCCGGCGCTCGAGGTCAGCCTCGGCTTCTCGGACGCCGACGGCGACTGAACGGGGCAGGCCGTGGACCGCTCAGCACGCTCTGTCGATGCGCCGCCGCCGGACCGCCGCCGCGTGCTGCAGCTCGCCGCCGCAACTGCGCTGGCCGGGCTGGGCGCGCGCGGCCCGGCATTCGCCGCCACGGCCCCGCGCCTCGGGTGGGCCGCGGCCTGGGACGGCGAGGCCGGCGCCGAGATCGGCGTGGTGGCGGCACAGGGCGCTTCGGCGCTGCGCGTGCAGGCCCGGCTGGCGGTGCCCACACGCGCCCACGGCCTGTGGGCCGAGGCCGGTGGCCGCAGCGTGCTCGCGGTGGCCCGCCGCCCCGGCGACTGGCTCGTGCGCTGGCACCCCGACGGCCGGCGACCGCCGCAGTGGCAGTGGATCGAGCCCGGCCGCGCCTTCAACGGCCACGTGATCGCCGATCCCGGCGGCACGCGGCTCTACACCACCGAGACCGACCTCGATACCGGCGCCGCGTGGATCGGCGTGCGCGACGCCCGTTCGCTGGAGAAGCTGGACGAGTGGCCCACGCACGGCATCGACGCGCACGAGCTGCTGTGGAGCGACGGCGACGGCGATGACGGCGCCGGGCCCTCGCTGTGGGTCGCCAACGGCGGCGTGCCCACGCGCCCCGAGACCGGCCGCCAGAAGCTGGACCTCGACCGCATGGATTCCTCGCTGGTGCGGCTGGACGCGCGCAGCGGTGAACTGCGCGGCCAGTGGCGCGTGGACGACCGCCGCCTCAGCCTGCGCCACATGGCCTGGCGCGACGCGCCGGCAGGTGGCCGGCGCGTGCTCGGCATCGCCATGCAGGCCGAGCACGACGACCCGGCCGCGAAGCAGGCCGCGCCGGTGCTGGCGCTGTTCGACGGCGAGCGGCTGCGCACCTTCCAGGGCGCCCCGGCGGGCACGTCGGATGCGGCGGGCCTGGCCGGCTACGGCGGCGACATCGCCGCCACCGCCGACGGCTGGGCCGTGAGCTGCCCGCGCGTGAACGGCGTGGCGCTCTACGCGCCCGACGGCCGCTCGCGCGGCGTGGCGCCGCTGCCCAACGCCTGCGCGCTGGCCGTCGTGGACGGCGTGTGCTGGGCCGCCGGGCAGACCGAGGCGATGGCGCTCCACAGCGCAGCGGGCCGCGACCGTCGCCGGCTGCAGCACACCGCGCCACTGCGCCTCGACAACCACTGGGTCGCCGTCAACCCACCCGTCTGACCCCCTCTCCCCGTCCACGGGGAGAGGGCAGGGGTGAGGGGCGGCTTGCCCCGCGCTCGATCGATCGACCTACCGCTCAGCCCCGCCGCGCCGCCTCGATCGCCGCGATGTCGATCTTGCGCATCGTCATCATCGCCGCGAAGGCGCGCGCGGCGGCCTGCGGGTCGGGATCGGCGATCGCCTCGCTGAGCGCGCGCGGCGTGATCTGCCACGACAGGCCCCACTTGTCCTTGCACCAGCCGCACTCGCTCTCCTGGCCGCCGTGGCCGACGATGGCGTTCCACAGCCGGTCGGTCTCGGCCTGGTCGTCGGTGGCCACCTGGAACGAGAAGGCCTCGCTGTGCTTGAACACCGGCCCGCCGTTGAGACCCAGGCAGGGGATGCCCAGCACGGTGAACTGGACCGTCAGCACGTCGCCCGCCTTGCCCGACGGGTTGTCGGCCGGCGCGCGCATCACGCGGCCGACCGCGCTGTCGGGGAAGGTGGCGGCATAGAAGCGCGCGGCTTCTTCGGCGGTGCCGTCGTACCAGAGGCAGATGGTGTTCTTGCTGAGCATGGCGGTCTCCTGTTCGTAACGACGTAACGCCGTTGTCTGCATCAAGGCTGTGCGATGGCTTCGACCTGGATGCGCAGGTCGACGTTCATGCTGAAGCCATAGTCCTTGCCGGCGCTCAGGCCGAAGTCTTCGCGGTTGAAGCTGCCGCTGGCGTCGGCGCCGCAGTAGTCGCGCTTGAGCATCGGATGCTGGATGCACTTCAGCGAGTGGACCGCCAGCGTCAGCGGGCGCGTCACGCCGTGCAGCGTCAGCTCTCCCGCGAGCTGCGTCGGCACGCCGTCGACCGGCGACTGAAGAGTGCCCTTGAAGACGGCGCGAGGGTGCTTCTTCACGTCGAAGAAGTCCTTGCCGCGCGCCCAGGTGGCCAGCGCGTCCATGCCGAAGTCGATGCTGGCCAGCTCCGTCACGATCTCGACCGTGCCGGTGCCCGCGGCCTTGTCGTACAGCACCTTGCCGCTGCTCTTGTTGAGCTTGCCACGCCACACCGAGATGCCCATGTGGTCTGCCTCGAAGCTCGGGAAGGTGTGTGTCGGGTCGATCGCGTAGGCAGTGGGTGCAGCACTGGCGGCCACGCCCACCAGCAGCAGTGCCGTTGCGGTCAGACAGGTTTTCATGCGGCTCTCCGAGTTGTTGTCGTTGATGACAGTACGACGGCGGAGGCTACTCAAATTCGACAAGCGCTCGGGTGCGGCGCTGTAACAACGCGTGCAATGGTTCGGGGCCCGACAGTGCTGCACCTGCAGGCTATCGCAGCCATGAAGAAACTGCCGCTGCATCCGCTTGCGCAGCCTTCGCGCCGCTTGGGACAATGCGTGCCATGAAGATTGCGTCCCGCACGACCCAGGCGAGTTTCGCCACCTGACCACGCCTTTCGACGCGATCGGAAGGCTTGCGCCTCCCGGACACCAACCCCGGCTAGCGCGAGCTTCCCGGGGTTTCTTGTTCTTGTTCCGGATCTTTGCCATGCGCACCTACGACAAGCTGATCGCCACGATTCCCGCTCGCCGGAGCGGGAACTGCGTGCGCCCGCGCTTCGGCTGCGCCTTGCACCTTCGACGCTAGTCGCCAGGCGGATCGAGCCTGGCGGCCAGCCATCGCCGACCAGGCCATCGACGAAGCCCCCGAGCCGGGGCTTCACGAAGAAGAAAGATCCGCCATGAACTCGAACCCCAGAAACCTCCGCAACATCGGCGTCATTGCGCACGTCGACGCGGGCAAGACCACGGTCACCGAACGCATCCTGTTCTACACGGGAGAGAGCCATCGCATCGGCGAAGTGCACGAAGGCACGGCGCGGATGGACTTCGACCCCCAGGAGCAGAAGCGCGGCATCACGATCAACAGCGCCGCCGTCACCGTGCACTGGAAGGGCACGCAGGTCAACGTCATCGACACGCCCGGCCACATCGACTTCAACATCGAGGTGCGCCGCTCGCTGCGCGTGCTGGACGGCGCCGTCGTGGTGTTCGACGGCGTGGCCGGCGTGGAGCCGCAGACCGAGACCAACTGGCGCCTGGCCGACGGCTACGGCGTGTCGCGCATCGCCTTCGTCAACAAGCTGGACCGCGTGGGGGCGGACTTCCGGCGCGTGGTGTCGATGATCGAGGAACGCCTGGGCGTGAAGGCCCTGCTGCTCCAGTTGCCCATCGGCGCCGAGGGCGAGTTCCGCGGCGTGGTCGATCTGCTGACCATGCGAAGCCTGGTCTGGCAACGCGACGACGCCAGCGAAGCGCCGCACGTCGGCGAGGTGCCGGCCGAGCTGCTGGACCTGGCCCGGCGAGAGCGGGCCCGCTTGGTCGAGGCCGTGGTCGAGCAGGACGACGAACTGCTGGGCGCCTACCTGAACGGGGAGGAGCTGTCGGTCGAGGCCCTGCGCAGCGGCATCCGCAAGGGCGTGCTGGCGCGTGCCTTCGTCCCGGTGTTGGGGGGCTCGGCGTATCGCAACCGTGGCGTGGAGCCCCTGCTCGACGCCGTGGTCGACTTCCTGCCGAGCCCGGGCGACCTGGCGGCGACCGAGAGCCGGCCGGCGGCCGATGCGCAGGCACCGCTGGCGGCGCTGGCGTTCAAGGTCGTGAGCGACGGGCATGCGGGCATGGTGTTCGTGCGGGTCTATCGCGGGCGCCTGCGGCGTGGCGACACGGTGCTCAACGCCGTGACGGGCCGCGTCGAGCGGGTGTCGCGCCTGTACGAGGTGCACGCCGACGACCGCATCGACATCGAGGAGGCGAGGGCGGGCGACATCGTCGCCATCGTCGGGCTGAAGGACACGTTGACCGGTCACACCTTGAGCGACCGGGCCCATCCGGTGCATCTGGAGGAGATCAGCGTGCCCGAACCGGTGATCGACGTGGCGATCGAGCCCAGGGCCCAGGCCGACCAGCAAGGGCTGGCGGCGGCCCTGGCGCAGCTGCAGCGCGAGGACCCCAGCCTGCGGGTGAGGCAGGACGCCGAGTCCGGGCAGGTCCTCCTGTCCGGCATGGGCGAGCTGCAGTTGGAAGTGGCCGTCGAGAGGCTGCGTTCACGCCACGGCATCGAGGTGGTGGTGGGGCGGCCGCAGGTGGCGTACCGAGAGACGATCTCGAGAGAAACGGAGGTGCATCATGTCCACAAGAAGCAGAGCGGCGGGCCGGGCCAGTTCGCGGAGCTGAGGCTGCGCCTGGCGCCGCTGGCGCGCGGCGCGGGCCTGCGCTTCGAGAGCCGGATCAACGGCGGCGCGATCCCGAAGGAGTTCATCCCTTCGGTGGAGGCCGGCGTGCGCCGGGCCGCGCAGGCGGGCGTGCTGGCGGGGTACCCGACCGTGGACTTCCTGGCCACGCTGGTGGACGGCAGCTTCCACGAGCGCGACTCGTCGACGCTGGCGTTCGAGCTGGCGGCAGCGGCGGCGTTTCGCGACGCTGCCGCCCAGGCCGGCCCGACGCTGCTGGAGCCGGTGATGGCCGTCGAGGTGATCACGCCCGTGGACTACCTGGGCGACGCCATCGGCGACCTGCACCGGCGCCGCGGCATCGTGCGCAACAACACCGCGCGCGGCAACGCGGCGGTGATCGACGCGCAGGTGCCGCTGAAGGAGATGTTCGGCTACATCGGCGGGCTACGCGCCTTGTCGCAAGGGCGGGCGCAGTATTCGATGCAGTTCGATCATTACCGTGAGGCGGCGGCTTCCGAACGGGCGGCGTTGACGCTGGCTTGATCGGCGTGTGGGGGGGCGCGGGCGGAGACGCTCGCGCCCCTTTCTTTTCTGGCGAACGTATCGCGCTGTGTGCGGATCGGTGGGCGGACCGGCGTGCGACCATTCCTGCGTGAACGGTCGACCCACTCTCCGCCGCGCGGCTTGCTCGCGCTGCCTGCGCCCCCAGGCGACCTGCCTGTGCGCGCTGGCGCGGCCGACCGCCCATCACACCGAAGTGCTGGTGTTGCAGCACCCGCAGGAACAGCGCCAGGCGAAAAACAGCGTGGCGATGCTGCGCCTGTCTCTGGCGCACTGCGAGGTGGTGGTCGGCGAGCGCTTCGCGCCCGCGGCGCTGGAGGCCCTGCTGCACCGCCCCGGACGGGAGACGCGGCTGCTCTACCCGGACGTGCCTGCCGCGCCCGCGCCGTCGGCCCCGGGATCGACGGTGGGCGCGCCGTTGCGGCTGGTGGTCATCGACGCGACGTGGCGCAAGAGCCTGCGGATGCTTCTAGAGCATCCGGCCCTGGCTGCGCTGCCGCGGCTGTCGCTGGATGCACCGGCGCCGACGCGGTACCGCGCGATCCGCGCGGCGCGGCGAGCCGACCAGGTCTCGACGCTGGAAGCCACCGTGCAGGCGCTGGAGACGCTGGAGGGTCCGTCCTTCGACGCCGCGCCGCTGCTCGATGCCTTTGGCCACTTCGTCGCTGGCGTGGCGGCCCGGCAGCGGCCTCTGGTTTCCGCGGGCTAAGCGGAACGAATGGCAGCTTCAGACTGGTCGCGGTCGTTCGCCGCTGGGGGCTCGAGCGACTGCGCTCCTCGGCACTGGTCGTTGGACTCTCGCTAGAACTTGGTGATCCAGCGAACGCCGGTGCTGACGGGCGCGCAGGACTTCAGATGTCGAGTTCCACCTCATACCGCCAGAGACGCTTGAAGCCTGTGCTGGTCTCCCGTGAATAGGTTCTACACTCGGGAAGCAGCAAGGAGCATCGGCCTCTGCTTTTGCCTTCAAAGTGCCAGTAGAGACTCATGCCGAGCGCCTGCGCCTTGGTCGACAAGGGGGCGAGAAAGACGTTCTGATTCGGGCCCCGCTTATCGATTGCGCGCACTCGCTCACCAATCACAGCAGCGGTGCTGAATGGGTCATTCGCCGGTGCAAAGAAGCGATTGCTCACCCAATCGCCACGGAGCGCCACTTCGCCGCTTCTTTCCGTGCGGAGCGCGCTCTGCTGATACATGTCCGCTCTGAGAGACGGAAAGGCAAAGAGCGGATGGACAACCCCCTCCTTGTACCCAGCAACCTCACTGATCAGCTTGTGGTCGTAACCGACTGCTATCAACAGATGATCTTTCCCGCCGCCGGGAGTCCCGTACAAGCCTCGAACTGTCCGAACCACGCCCGAGGTAGTAGTACTAAATGTGGTCGCCTCTTGCTTTGCGTAGCTGTCGGGCTCGGAGTACAACGCTGTGAAGCGACTAACGCCTAAGTAAGCAAGCTTCGGCAGCAAGAGTACCAGTGCATGACGCATGAACCCAGTGATATCCACGCAAAGCGAGATGCCTGATGGTTGTCCGATCGCTCCAAGAACTGCGTCGACCTGCGACACTTCATCGAGGTCATTAGGCTCAACCAAATGTAAACCTGTCGGCAAGTCTATCCGAGCATACTGATATTCAGGATGTATCAGCCACAGCTTCTTGCGCGCCTTTACCTCGTCGAATACCTTCTGAACTCGATCGCTCGAGTTGTACGCCGACACAAATACGTCGAACCGACCAAGCTCTTTCGCGAGCCGATCGACCGCGATAGGGCGACGAGAGAACAATGCGTAGTCCATGCGTTAGAACAACTTGTTCTGTCGAAAGTCCCGTGGCGGAGGAGAGAAAGGAAAGTTCCACTTCGTGCTTTGCTGGCGAAGGAGAACGCCGAAGTCGTCCCGAGCTGTGGGATCGAAGATCGCGTTCAGGAGAGGACCACTCACGCTGATGTCTCCTCTCCGGCCCGTCGGTAAGCCCCACCGCGGAGAAAGCATCGGACTGAGTTGAACCTTTCGCAAGATTCGCTGAGTGTTTCTGTCTGGACGGCCATCACCAATCTCGAACAGTAGGGAGTAGTTGACCGCACTCTCTAGCGTCCTTCTCGCGATCGGAGTCAACTCGTCGTTGTCGAAACTGATGGCAAGCGGTGAGACTTCGGGGACGTTAAGTGCATACCTGGCCGTTCTAAGAAGTTCTGCGAGGCGAGTCGCTGCCTCTCGCGCTTGATCAGACTGGAGCCCGTAGTTCGAGTCGCCCTCGAAACAGAATCGAGCGGCATCCATTGCGGCGCTCGTCTGAATCTCTACCGAGATTTTGCCTCCCCGTCCGAAGTCCACTTCCTTAAAGGCGGCAATCTCGTAGACCTTGCCGAGGAGTACGAGCAGGTTCCGAGGATTGTGCGCTGACATAGCGACAAAGGTGGCGAAGCCAGCATATGGCAACACTGCGTCCTTTCTCTTTGACTCGCGACACAGTTGCGCGAAAAGATCCCACTTCCAGTGGCCAACCGCCGTCGCGTAAGAGTTCGACGTCAAGGAAGTCGATTGCAGGTATGCCTCGCAGTCCCTTCTAATCTTCTCCGCCAACGACACCGCACTCTGCTTCAGCCCCAACTTCTTGCAGAACAGCAACACGTTGAGGCGCTGCAGCAGCGGGGGAAAGCTGCCGACGAGAACTGGCAGGACGTCAACAACGCCGCCTTCCGCTTGGCGGCGCTTCGAAAACGCCTCCCGAAAGAAACGAGTAAACCGTGACTCGTCCGCGTGAATCGCGTATCGCTGAACGAGTTCATCGACCGAGGGTTCCTCGAATGCATTGCGAGGATCGAACCCTAGGAAGGGACCACGACTGGCACCCCTCCCAACGAGGACTCCGAGGCGTTTCGCGATGAACTTCGTCGCGAATTCGCCATACGCCTTTGTCCCTCGCAGTATGTCGTCGACGCGAGTCACAGAGAATTCGGAGCCCTCACGATTTTCTTCTCCGCCCGCGATTGTCGCGAGTGTCTTGCGGGCATAGAGGCGCCCTGTCATTCGGAAGGCTACACGTCCTTCGGCGTAGCGGACAAGGGTATTCAGAACCTCCTGTTGCTTCACGGAGAGGTTCTCAATCTCGTCTAGGACGTAGATGAGGTTTGTCGCCTCGAAAGCGGGATGCCACTTTCGCAGCGCAGCGCCCATTGGCAGGGCCAGATCACCCGTTGAAAACGGCAGTCTTAGATTGAGCGCCCCTGTGAATGCCGCGGCGTTGGTCGCGTCGTCAATAGTGCGTAGCCAGTAAGAGACCCATACTCGCAGTGACTGCAGATCGTGAATTCCCGAGAAGGAGGGATCTGCGACTCTCTTGGCCAAATGTTGAAGTAGATCTCGATCGTTGAACGTGGTGTCAGGTGTCGTCGAGCGAACATCCTGAAGCGCTTCACCGACGAGATCAAGTAGCTTTAGTTCGAGGTGCACCGAGAATAACTGCTTCAAGGCTGCCTCGGGCTCCTTACTAAGTTCGAACCGCCCCGCGTCCATGTTCGTGGTTCGAAGAAAGATTGCAAGGCAGCCCGTATCCTGGACTAGGGCCAGGCCTGGCTTGTCAGGGGCGCGAAGGCGCGCCACAGAGTAGGACTGATAGCGCAGCAGGTGCGTTTTTCCGGAGCCTTTGCTGCCCAGAATGTACTTGGACACCGTCGATCGAGGCTCGAGAACTTTGGACATCCAGCCGGCGCCCAGCTCTACCCACAGGCCATTGATCTGTTCATCGGTGTAGTCAGCCGCCCGAATTGGCGCAAACGGATTGGAGTCGTCAGAGAAGTACAACTAGTACTCCTTGTCGTAGCGTACGAAGACGGGCGCCCATGGAACAGTTCTTCCTTCGTTCCAGAACACAGGGAGCGTGTTGTCAGGAGTGTTATGAGTGAACCCAAGAAGCAGCTGGCCGTCGCGGTAGCCGAGGGCATGCCCTGGCTGGAGCGGCTCACCATAGTGCATCGCCATCGCCTTGAAGACGGATAAGTCGAACTCCGGGGCTAAGGTCGCTGGAAAGTAGCGTTGCTGAGCGTCGAAGGCCTTAAACGAGTCATCAAGCTCAAAGAGACAGGTGGCCTTCCCATCAAAGAGGTCCGGCTGGTTCAGCACCGCCAGCCCCTTCGTCGTCGCGAACAGACTCATGAACCTAAGATCCAAGCTGGGGTATCGCTTCCGAATCCGAGCCAGATTTCGTTGAAGGTAATCACCAACCTGCTGAGCAGAGCCAACCAAGTCATCGAAAAAGACGTATCGCGACACACGCGAGTCCGCACGGCGGAACCTGCCAAGTCGATGCCATGGGTCATCGAGGGAAAACGCACTTCCTAGGTCGACAAAGAGACTCTTCGAAAGATGATTGATCTGTCTAAAGTAGTAGAGAAGGTGAGCGCCGCTCTCGGATGGATTGCCGACGCCCACGAAGCGTGTGGCGAGCAATTCCTCCTCATACATTGCTCTGACCAGCGTGTGGTTGCGCGTGTGGCGCGTTCGTTTCCGTATCCGTTGAATCAACAGGGCTTCAAACTGATCTCGGTAAAGAGATCGGAGCATTTCGCGGACCAATCGCTTGCCAAAGTACACGAAGCGAGTGAGAGACGTGAGAGCGTGAGAGTGCTCGATGTCTGGATTCGCGACAGCGCCAGTGAAGTTCTTGGCCCATGCATCGATTTGTCCCCAAGTCACTTCGTGGTCCCACGCGTGAGTGACTAGCGTTCGCAACATCTTGTCCGTGTCAGCTGAGTTCACCGCTACGGCTTTCGGAACAGCATTACGGTTTCACCGGCGATCAACCCGGCCGTTGGATTCCTTGTCGTTAGGAGGCCGCGGGAGTGAATGCGGTCTCTGAGACAGAGTTCAAGGTCTAGGCCAAGGTCCTTCAACGTGGCGGCGATGAACTCATCATTACGAAGAGGGAGGCCCGCGACCGTGTTGTTGCCAACAACGATCACCGCATGGCCGTTGGCGGCAGTCACTCGGACCAGTTCCTTCATAGCTTGTTGAAGCTCGTAGAGGTACGTCTCCGTGATGGCGGCGCGATGCGGGTTGCGGGCGAGAACTTGTGACAGGGTTCGCCGAAGTGACACTGGAAGGCGGAGGTCGTTCATCTCGGGCGCCCCTTGTTTGGCCGGCAGGTGCTCTCTGCCGATGGACTTGCCTTCGAGGGCGGAAAGGCCGCTGGGAGAGCAAAGCGAAAGCCAGTTCAGCGCCAGTGCGCACGATCGCACATACTTCTGCGCGCTTCCATATGGGGGTGAGGTAATGGTCAGATGCACCGTCTCCGAACGCATGGGTAGACCGTCAAGAGTGAGTGATCGAGCATCGTTGCCAGCGGTGACAGACTGCCGCCTCTGAGGAAACACGCGGTTTGCTGCCGCTACGCGGCCGATGTTTGCCTGCACGACCCTCCCGAACTCCTCTAGGACTGACGCTCGCCGTATCCATTGCAGGTGAGCCTTGACCGCCTTGTTAGTTGTGGCGCTGAGTCGTTCCTTCGTACCAAGGCGAACCGGGACGCTGATAGACGGGTCCGCCAGGCTCAGGCGACGCGCCGTAACTGAGAAGCAAACTCGAAAGAAGTCGCGCTCTTGATCGTCATCCAGTTCATGTATCCCTCGGAGGAGGCGCTCAAGGTCTTGCTTCGTGTGCTGGAAGTACCAGAGGTGCTCATTAACCACCGGTACTGTCGGCGCGATGCGAAATCGCGCTACACGCCGACTGAGGCGCTGCGCAGATTCGACCAGCGCTGTCGAGTCATACGGAGTGGTCTTGACCTTCGTGATCAGGGCAGCTAGCGGATTGGCGTCCGCAACCAGCGCCGTTGCGTCTGCAAGCGACGCTTCCAGAGCAACAGTGCCTGATCCAGCGAAGGGATCGAGTACGGCGCTTCCGCGTCTGAGGATGCTGGCGTTGACGAAGAAGTGCGCTATGTGCGGCAGGAGCTTAGCCGGGTAGGGATGGATTTGATGCGTTAGTTGGTCGCCCTGACGAACCCAGCTAACCAGCTCTCGGAAGCTGACGTCGAGAGCCCTGTTGCCCCGCTTATAGCGTCGCTTGAGATCCTCCAACAGAAGGGTCGTATCGGCAGCACCGTCACATCCAACAGCCTCTCGGCGCGTCAGGTTGGGGTGAGCTTGGGAAGATTGCGTCATGCCTTCTTTCGGGCTGCATCAACGTCCTCGAACTGTGACGACTCCCTCGGTCGCCTTTGCTGTGAATCGTCCGGTACGCCGAAAATTTTAACGGAGTCGGACCGGTGGCTGGGGGCATCGGCGCAGCAGGTGAGCTAGCGAAGGCAGGTGCTGTTTGCGATCAAGTCGTCATCGACCGCAACCGCTGCGACCCGGAAGTACGTCCGTCGATCTAGGTCGAACGACCGCGAAGCGCGACTTAGCGGTCGTTTAACGGCTGCAATGCAAGGACCGCAACCGCTGCGACGCCGACGATCAAGCCACCGTCTCAATCGCCCTCCCCAACAACCCCACCCCCAGATCGATCTCCTCATCACTCACCGTCAACGGCGGCGCGATGCGGAACACGCCGCCCATGCCGGGCAGCTGCACGATGTTCATGCTCAGCCCGAGCTTCATGCACTCGCGGGTGATGGCGGCGCCCAGGTCGGGCGCGGCGCGGCGGCTGGCGCGGCTTTCCACGATCTCCAGGCCCAGCAGCAGGCCGCGGCCGCGCACGTCGCCGATGCAGTCCACGCGCTCCTGCAGCGCGCGCAGGCCGGCCTCCAGGCGCTGGCCGGCCACGCGGGCGCGCTCGACCAGGCCCTCGCGCTGCACCACGTCCAGCACCTTCAGGCCCACCGCGGCGGGCAGCGGGTCGGACACGTGGGTCGTGTAGAACAAGTAGCCGCGCGCGTGGCATTCGTCCTCGATGGCGGCGGTGGTCAGCACCGCGGCCAGCGGCAGGCCGGCGCCCAGGGTCTTCGACAGCGTCAGGATGTCGGGCACCACGCCGTCGCGCTCGCAGGCGAACATCAGGCCGGTGCGGCCCACGCCGGTCTGCGCCTCGTCCAAGATCAACAGCATGCCGCGCTCGCTGCACTTGGCCTTCAGCGCGGCCAGGTAGCCCAGCGGCAGGTCGATCAGCCCGCCCGAGCTGAGGATGGGCTCGGCGATGAAGGCCGCGAGGTTGCCGCTCGACTGGCGGTCGATCAGGTCGAAGGCGTAGTCGAGCTCGGCCTGCCAGTCGAAGCGGCCGTCGCGCTCGAAGCGCGGCCGGTAGGGGTAGGGCGCGGGGATCGCGAACGAGCCCACCGCGGCCGGCCCGTAGCCCTTGCGGCCGGCGCTGTAGGTGGCCGACGCCGCGCCGCCGGTCATGCCGTGCCACGACTGCGCGAAGCTCACCACCTCGTACTTGCCGGTGTAGAGCTTGGCCATCTTGATCGCGGCCTCGTTGGCCTCGGCGCCGGTGCTCAGCAGCATCGCGCGCTCCAGACCGGCCGGCGCCACGCCGGCCAGGCGCGTGGCCAGGTCCACCACCGGGCGGCTCAGCATGCCGCTGAACAAATGGTCCAGCGAGCGGGCGTGCTCGGCCACCACCGCGGCGATCTCGGGGTGGCCGTGGCCCAGCAGCGCGCTCATCTGGCCCGAGGTGAAGTCGAGGATCGCCCGGCCGTCGGCGTCGTAGACAAAGCTGCCCTGGGCGCGCTCGATGATCATCGGCTCGAAGCTGCCGCCGTAGCGGATCAGGTGCCGGCGGGCGCGCTGCCAGAAGTCGGGGTCGGCGTTGCGGGAGGAGGCGGTCGTGGTCATCGCGGGCTCCAGGGCAAGAGGGGGCGGGGAAGAGCAGGGGGCGGGGGATCGAAGCCCGCAGGCTAGGGGCCGCGCACGCGCAAGAAAAGCTAATATTTCTGATCGCAGCTATCAGGCACGCTGACGCCGTGAGCCGCCCCCTCGACATCGACCTACTGCGCACCTTCGTGGCCATCGCCGAGACCCGCACGCTGGGCCGCGCGGCCGGCCGCATCGGCCGCACGCAGGCGGCGGTGAGCATGCAGGTGCAGAAGCTCGAGGCCATGCTGAGCCAGCCGCTGCTCAACCGCACCGGCCGTGGCGTGACGCTCACGCTGCACGGCGAGCGCCTGCTGGGCCACGCGCGCACCATCCTGCGCCACCACGACGCGGCGGTGGCCGACATCACCGGCGCCGGCCTCACCGGCACGCTGCGCTTCGGCTGCCCCGACGACTACGCGGCGGCCTTCCTGCCGCACATCCTGCGCAGCTTCGCGGGCCGGCATCCGCAGGTGTTCGTGGAAGTGGTGTGCGCCCCCACGCCGCGGCTGCTGGCGCAGCTGGGCCAGCACGCGCTCGACCTCGCGCTGATCTCCACCACCGAGGGCGACCGCTCGGCCGCGGTGCTGCGGCGCGAGCCGCTGGTGTGGGTCGGCAACCGGCACGACCACGCGGCCACGCAGGAGCCGCTGCAGCTCGCGCTCTCGGACCCCGACACGCTGGACCACCGCGCCGCCCGCGAGCGGCTCGACGCCGCGCGGCGGCCCTACCGCGTGGCCTATGCCAGCGGCAGCATCTCGGGGCTGCTCGCGGTGGTGCGCTCGGGCCAGGCCATCGCGGTGCTCACGCAGGCCGCGGTGCCGGCCGACCTGCAGGTCCTGCCCACCGGCGAGCAGCTGCCGCCGCTGCCCACCGTGGGCCTGACGGTGAAGTTCGGCCTGCCGCGGCCGCCGGAACTGGTGGCCGAGTTCGCCGAGCACCTGGAGCGGATCGTGCCGGCGCTATAGCGTGATGTGGCCTTCACCCCGACCCTCTCCCGCAAGCGGGAGAGGGGGCCCGACCTAGCACTTTCACTCCCTCTCCCGCTTGCGGGGAGAGGGCAGGGGTGAGGGGCGTCGTGCCGCCCGCTCGATCGATCGATCAGCCGCGCCGCGCGGCCTCGGTCGCGGCGATGTCGATCTTGCGCATGGTCATCATCGCCGCGAAGGCGCGCGCGCGGCTTCCTCGGCGGGTGTTCAGGAACGCACTCCGAGCCAACCCCTTCACCTTCGACGGAGTACCCGGCGGACGCTCTCATCGCGGCTGTGTTCTTGCGTCTGTAACGCATACGCAATACAATGCAGTCATGAAGACGGCCGTCATTCCTCAGATCCGCGTCGAACCGGAGCTTCGTGCCGAGCTCGAGTCGGTGCTCAATCAAGGCGAGACATTGACCGAGTTCGTCGAAGCGACGGTGCGCAACGCGATTGCCTTCCGGCGCGTGCAAACCGACTTTCATGCCCGAGCGCAGGCTGCGTCGGCCGAGTATCACCGCACTGGCGTCTCGGTGCCCGTCGATGCCGTTCTCGACAGGCTGCAGTCCAAGCTCGATGCGAAGCGCAAGAAGCTCGCTCGATGAGCTTCGCCGTCGAGCTGTCGCCGACGGCCGAAGAGGACTTGGAGCGACTGTTCGAGTTCTTGCTTGACCGGGCACTGACGACCGAAGACCTCGACCGCGCTCAGGCCGCGATCGACGCTGTCAGAGCGATCACTCGACAGCAGCTTGCAACGACGCCCTTCAGCTTCCGCAAGGCGGCCCAAAGCCCGGTGCAGCGTGAACTCATCATTCCGTTCGGCAACAGCGGCTATGTGGTGCTGTATGAGATCGTCTCGGCCTCAAAAGTCGTGGTGCTGGCGGTTCGGCATCAGCGCGAAGAGGACTATCACTGATTTGGATCATTGAGCGATCCCAGGACACGCCGATTCGCCGTTCAGCTAGCGCGGGGAGACCGCCGCCTCGTCCTGCGGCCCCGGCTGCCACACGCCGTCGACCAGCCGCTCGTTCGGCCTGAACTGCGCCTTGTACGACATCTTCGGGCTCTCGCCGATCCAGTAGCCCAGGTACACGTGCGGCAGCTTGAGCTGGCGCGTCTGCTCGATCTGCCACAGCACGTTGTAGGTGCCGTAGCTGGCGTCGGGATCGGGCTCGTAGAAGGTGTACACGGCGCTCAGGCCGTCGTTCAGGATGTCGAGGATGGACACCATCTTCAGCGTGCCCAGCTGCCCCTCGGGCGCCGGCTCGCGGAACTCCACCAGGCGCGAGTTCACGCGGCTCTGCAGCAGGAACTGGGTGTACTGGTCGATGGAGTCGTGGTCCATGCCGCCGCCGGCGTGGCGGCCGGCCTGGTAGCGCAGGTAGAGCTGGTAGTGCTCGGGCACGAAGCACAGCCGCAGCACGCGCGACTGCAGGCCCTGGTGGGCCTTCCACGCGCGGCGCTGGCTGCGCGAGGGCTGGAAGCCGGCCACCGGCACGCGCAGCGGCACGCAGGCGCGGCAGCCGTCGCAATACGGCCGGTAGGTGAACATGCCGCTGCGCCGGAAGCCGTTGGCCACCAGGCCCGAGTAGGTGTCGGCGTGGATCAGGTGGCTGGGCGTGGCGACCTGTGAGCGCGCCTGCCGGCCCGCGAGGTAGCTGCAGGGGTAGGGCGCCGTCGCATAGAACTGCAGCGACGCGAGCGGAAGTTCTTTCGGATGGGTCACGGGGCGGCCGGGCGGTGCGAGGTCTCGGTCACGCTGGACGATGCAGGATCCGGGCCGGTGTCGAGCCGGAGCTGCGTCCAGTGCGATCGATGATAGGTCCAATCCTCCGGCGGGCGCTGCGCGACGGTGCGCGCCAGGTGCCCCTCGAACGCGGGACGGTCGATCTCGCGCGCGCCCAGCGAGCCGAGGTGCGCGGTGCGCTGCTGGCAATCGATCAGCGCGATGCCGTTCGCGCGGCAGAACGCCACCAGCGCGGCCAGCGCGATCTTGGAGGCGTCGGTGGCATGCGAGAACATCGACTCGCCGAAGAACATGCGCCCCAGGTTCACGCCGTACAGGCCGCCGAGCAGCCGGCCGTCGACCCAGGTCTCGAACGAATGCACCGCGCCGAGGCGGTGCCATTCGGTGTAGGCCGCCTGCAGCTCGGGCTGGATCCAGGTGCCGTCCTGGCCCTCGCGCGGGGTGCTGGCGCAGGCGCGGATCACGGCGGGGAAATCGTGGTCGATGCGCACTTCGCAGTGCGGCGCGGCGCTGAAGCGGCGCAGCGTCTTGCGCAGCGAATGCGACAGCTTGAACTCCGCCACCGGCAGCACCATGCGTGGGTCGGGGCTCCACCACAGCACCGGCTGGCCCTCGCTGTACCAGGGGAAGATGCCGCGCGCATAGGCCTCGGCCAGGCGCCGCGGCGACAGGTCGGTGCCGGCCGCCACGAGGCCGGGCGCTTCGCTGCCGGCCGGCAGCGCATGGCGCGTGTCCGGCAGGGGGTCGTCGGGGCTGGCGAGCCAGGTGGGCATGCGCGCATTGTCCGCATCCGCCCCGCGGTCCCGACGTCGCGCCGGCATGGCCCCGCATGGCTGGTTTGTAAGATGCGATCAATTATCATTTGCAAGTCGCCTGAACCTGGAGCCTGCCCTGATCCTCGACGAACTCGAACCCGGCCAGCACGCCACGGTGGCGGCGCTGCGCCTCGCCGGAGCGGCGGTGGACGCCGCGGTGCTGCAGCGGCTGGGCGAACTGGGCTTCCTGCCGGGCGAGCCGGTGCGCCTGCTGCGGCGCGGGCCGGGCGGCCGCGAGCCGCTGGCGGTGCAGGTGGGCGACACGATGTTCGCGCTGCGCCGCGTCGAGGCCGCCTGCATCGAGGTCACGCCGATCGCCGGGGTGGGCCCGTGAGCGCGGCGGCCTCGGCCGACGCCCGGCTGCTGCAGGTGGCGCTGGTCGGCAACCCGAACTGCGGCAAGACGGCGCTGTTCAACCTGCTGACCGGCGCGCGCCAGAAGGTCGCCAACTACGCCGGCGTGACGGTGGAGCGCAAGGTCGGCGTGCTGCCGCTGACCGACGGCCGCAGCGTGGCGGTGTTCGACCTGCCGGGCACCTACAGCCTCACGCCGCTGACGCCCGACGAGGAGGTGACGCGCGACGTGGTGTTCGGCCGCCGCGCCGGCGAGTCGGCGCCGGACGCCATCGTGGCGGTGGTGGACGCCACCAACCTGCGCATGAACCTGCGGCTGGTGCTGGAGCTGCGGGCGCTGGGCCGGCCGATGATCGTGTCGCTGAACATGGCCGACGTGGCGCGTTCGCGCGGCCTGCAGATCGACGTGGCGCGGCTGTCGGCCGAACTGGGCCTGCCGGTGGTGGAGACGGTGGCGGTGCGGCACAACGGGCATGCGGCGCTGCGGGCCGAGATCGAACGCCAGGCGCTGCGGTTCGGTGCGACCGCAGACGCCCCGGCCTTGCCGACCGCGGCCACGCCGGCCCCGACCACCGCCGAACTGCAGCGCGAGGTGCGCCGCATCCTCGCGGTGGCGGCACCCGGGGCGCTGCAGTTCGAGCGCTTCGACCACCGCATCGACGCCGTGGTGATGCACCCGGTCTGGGGCCTGGTGCTGCTGGCTACGCTGCTGTTCCTGATCTTCCAGGCGGTGTTCTCATGGGCCAACCTGCCCATGGACGCCATCAAGGACGGCATGGCCTGGCTCGCCGAGCAGACCACCGCGCACATGGCCGAGGGCCCGCTGCGCAGCCTGCTGGTCGACGGCGTGATCGCCGGCGTGGGCGGCGTGCTGGTGTTCCTGCCGCAGATCCTGATCCTGTTCTTCTTCATCCTGCTGCTCGAGGATTCGGGCTACCTGCCGCGCGCCGCCTTCCTGCTGGACACGGTGATGGGCAAGGTGGGGCTGTCGGGGCGCGCCTTCATTCCGCTGCTGTCGAGCTTTGCCTGCGCCATCCCCGGCATCATGGCCACGCGCACCATCGCGAACTGGCGCGACCGGCTCGCGACCATCATGGTCGCGCCGCTGATGACGTGTTCGGCGCGGCTGCCGGTCTATGCGCTGCTGATCGGCGCCTTCATCCCGGCGCGCGAGATCGGGCCGTTCAACGGGCAGGGGCTCACGCTGTTCGCGCTCTATGCCGCGGGGGTGCTGTCGTCGATGGCCGTGGCCTGGCTGCTCAAGCGCTTCTGGATGAAGAGCAGCTACCAGCCGCTGATGCTGGAGCTGCCGCCCTACCGCCTGCCCGGCCTGCGCAACCTGGGCTACGGCCTGTGGGAGCGGGCGCGCATCTTCGTGCGGCGGGTCGGCGGCATCATCTTCGCGCTGACGGTGCTGCTGTGGTTCCTGTCGAGCTACCCGGCGCCGCCCGACGGCGCCACCGGGCCGGCCATCCAGTACAGCGCGGCCGGCCGGCTGGGGCAGGCGCTGGAGACGGTGTTCGCGCCGATCGGCTTCAACTGGCAGATCTCGATCGCGCTGGTGCCGGGCCTGGCCGCACGCGAGGTGGTGGTGGGCGCGCTGGGCACCGTCTATGCGCTGTCGGGCAGCGAAGATGCCGTGGCCGACACGCTGATGCCGGTGATCGCGAGCCAGTGGTCGGTGGCGACGGCGTATGCGCTGCTGGCGTGGTTCGTGTTCGCGCCGCAGTGCCTGTCGACGCTGGCCGTGGTGCGGCGTGAGACCAACTCCTGGCGCTACCCCGTGCTGATGGCCAGCTACCTGTTCGCACTGGCGTACGTGGCGGCCTTCATCACCTACCGCGTGGCGCTCGCGCTGGCGGGCTGAAGGAGAGCGAACGATGCAGCACCTTGTGGTCGGCCTGCTGGTGGTGCTGTGTTCGGTCTATGCGTTGTGGTCGCTGATGCCCGCGGCGCTGCGCCGCCCGCTGGCCGGGTGGCTGCTGCGCGCGCCGGGGGTCGGGCAGGGCGGCCGGCTGGCGAGCGTGCTGCGTCGTGCGGCGGCCGGGCCCAACGCCTGCGGCTGCGATGGCTGCGATGCCAGGCCCGCGGCTCGGCCGGGCGCTGACGCGGCGGTGCCGATCCGCATCCTCAGGAAATCCGGCAAGCGCTGAGAGGCGCACCGGCCTCCGGCGCGGGCTTCAGCCCTCGATGCGCCGCCGCAGCCGGCGCATGCCCAGCCAGGCGGTGAGCGCGATCACCGGCACGGCCAGTGCAATGACCAACTCCACCGGCACCGGCAGGTGGACCGCGTGCGCACCCTTCGCCAGGTAGCCGACCAGCCCCACGCCGTAGTAGGTGATGGCCGCCACCGACAGCCCTTCGACCGCTGCCTGGAGGCGCAACTGCAGGTGCTGGCGTGCGTTCATCGTCGACAGCAGTTCGCGGGCGTGCTCCTGCTGCAGCGTCTCGACGCGCGTGCGCAGCAGTTCGCTGGCGCGCGACACGCGCTCCGACAGCGCGCCCAGCCGCCGCGAGGCCCAGGCCGTGGTGGTGACCGCGGGCTTCAAGCGGCGGTCGACGAACTCGCGCACCGTCTGCAGCCCTTCGAGGCGGGTCTCGCGCAGCTCGTCGATGCGCTGCTCGACCAGGTCGAAGTAGGCCGACGACGCCGAGAAGCGGCTGTGGTGCCGCGCATAGGTGGATTCGACCTCGCGCGCGAGCCGCGTGAGCGAATCCAGCAGCCGCGCCTCGTCGGTCGTCTCGCTGCCGGCGCGGGTGTCGGCCAGGCCGGCGAGCTGGCGTTCGAGCTCGTCGAGACGGCGCGTGGTGTCGCGTGCCACCGGCAGGCCGAGCAGCGCCATCATGCGGTAGGTGTCGATCTCGAGCAGGCGCTGCACGTTGCGCCCCAGCCGGCGCGGCGTGATCGCCGGGTTGCTCACGCCGACCAGCCAGCGGCCATAGCCGTCGGGGTGCAGCCGGAAATCGCTGTAGATCTGCAGGTCGCCGTCGGCGACGTCGGCCCCGACCAGCGAGTCGGCGTCGAGCCAGCTGTCGACCAGGCTGCGCAGGTTCTGCTCGGGGGAATTGAGCACCAGCAGGTTGGTGGCGACCAGCAGCTCGCCGGGCACCGTGGACAGCCAGCCGTCCGGCAGGGCGCGGTAGGCCGGCGCGGCGTCGAGCGCCTCGTCGGCGCGCAGCGGGCGCCAGACCGTGTAGCTGACGAACTCGGTGTGGCGCTCCCAGCGCAGGCGGCAGCCCGGCAGGTCGATGCTCAGGTGGTTGGCCTCGGGCGCCGGCAACGGCAGGTGCAGGTCGCGCAGGAGCGTCTCGAGATGGGTGCGGTCGGCCACCTGCACCTCGGGGCTGGAGACGAAGGCGAGGTGCGATACCGCCAGTGGCGGCTGCATTCGTTCATACGGCCGCGCGTGGACTTCGTTGTGGAGCGCGGTGCGCAGCGGGTGAGGGTGACGGGTCGGCATGGGACGAGAGTATCCCGCGACTGCCCCTAGCCCCGCCGTGGCGTACCGTGTCCCGTAGCATGGCGGATCGACCCTGACGAATCTCGACCACCCGACATGCTGCGTCGCCGCGAGTTGCTCCTCTCTGCCCTGGCGGCTGCCGTGCCGTCGGTGCGCGCCGCCGATCTGCCGTCGTTCCCGCGGGCTGCGTTCGACGCGAAGACCATGCCGCAGTTGCTGAAGGCGCTCGGCCTGCCGGCGCCGGTGGCCAGCAAGGACGTGCTGTTGCAGGCACCCGATCTTTTCGAGGACGGCACCGTCGTGCCGGTGACGCTGGGCTGCAGCCTGCCGGGCGTGCAGCGCCTGCTGCTCGGCGTGGAGCGCAATCCGACGCTGCTCGCGGCCCTGTTCGAGCCCGGCGAGCCGCTGGAGCCGAACATCGCCCTCCGCGTGAAGATGCAGGAGACCTCGAACGTGATCGCGCTCGCCGTCATGAAGGACGGCCGCGTGCTGATGGCGAACAAGGAGGTCAAGATCACCCTCGGTGGCTGCGGCGGGGCGGCCGAGCCGCAGCCGGAACAGTCGGCGCAGCCGACGCTGATCCGCGTGCAGGCCGCGGGGGCCGGCGCCACCGTGCGCTCGCTGATGAAGCACGAGATGGAGAGCGGCCAGCGCAAGGACGGCAGTGGCCGCACGATCCCGGCCTGGCACATCCAGGAGGTGGTGGCGCGCGTCAACGGCCAGCCGGTGCTGACCGCGCAGTGGGGCACGGCGGTGTCGAAGAACCCCTTCCTGCAGTTCGGCGTGCGCGGCGTGAAGCCGGGCGACAAGGTCGCGCTGGCCTGGGCCGACAACCACGGCGTCAGGCGCAGCGACGAGGTCGCCGTCGCCTGACGGTCACCCCCGGCCGGCGGGGCTCAGCCGAGCGCGTCGGCCCAGATGTTCTTCGCCCAGCCGAGCGCGTACCGCGCCTCGAGCGCATTGCGCTCGCTCGACAGGCCGCCGGAGCCGGCCACCGTCTTGAAGGTCTTCTCGGCCTCGACGTACTCGTGCACGCTGGCCACGTGCACCACCAGGTCCGGCGCGACGAAGCTGTAGCAGGTGTTGGTCAGCAGCGGCTTCGGGTTCGGCGCCAGGCCGGAGAGTTCGGACACGATGGCCGCAGCGGCCACCTTGGCATGCGAGTTGGCCATGTGGCCGGACTTGGGCATGCCGGCGGCGAGCTGGATGGCATCGCCGATCACGTGGATGTCCTTCGCGGCGGTCGACTGGAAGGTGAGGTAGTCGACGCCGACCCAGCGCTTGTTGGAGTTGGCCAGGCCGGTCTGCACCGCGATCTGGCCGGCGCGCTGCTGCGGCAGCACGTTCAGCACGTCGGCCTTGAAGTTCTCCTGCACCTCGAACTTGAGCGTGTTGCCCTCGATGCCCACCACCTTGTGCTGCGGGCGGTATTCGATCAGGCCGGGATAGAGCTCGCTCCAGGCCTTCTTGAACAGCGCGCCCTTCGAGGTCACGTCGGGGTTGGCGTCGAACAGCACGACCTTGGACTTCGGCTTGGCCTTCTTGAAGTAGGACGCCACCAGCGCCACGCGCTCGTAGGGCCCGGGCGGGCAGCGGTACGGCGCCTCGGGCACCGTCAGCGCATAGACGCCACCGTCGGGCAGGGCCTCGAGCTGTTTGCGCAGCGCCACCGTCTCGGGCCCGGCCTTCCAGGCCTGCAGCACGCGGCCCTCGGCGTGAGCCTCGCTCAGGCCGGGAACGGTGTCGAGCTGCAGCTCGACGCCCGGCGACAGCACCAGCTTGTCGTAGCGGATGCTGCCGCCGCGCGCCAGCGTCACGGTCTTCCTGGCCGGGTCGACCGCCGAGACATAGTCCTTCACGACGGTGATGCCGTGCTGCCTGCGCAGCCCGTCATAGGAGGTGGCGAGCGACGACAGGTCGCGCGCGCCTTCGAGCACCAGGTTGCTGAGCGGGCAGGAGATGAAGCTGTCGTTCGGCTCGATCAGCACCACGTCGATCTTGTGGTCCGACAGCAGCCGCACGTACTTGGCCGCGGTGGCGCCGCCGTAGCCGCCGCCCACCACCACCACCTTGGCCGACTCCGGCACGCGCGATGTCGCGCAACCGCCCAACAGCGCCAGCAGGCCGGTCGCGCCGGCACCCTGGATCAATGCACGTCTTTGCATGGCGGTCTCCTCGTCACTTCTGCGCTGCGAAATAACCGGCGATCGCGTCGAGCTGCGCCGGCGTGTAGCCCTTGGTGAGCTGGTGCATGATCGTCGCGGGGCGCTTGCCTTCGCGGAAGGCGGTGAGCTGTTCGACGAGGTAGGCCTTGTCGAGCCCGGCCAGCCTGGCGAGCCCGGCGTCGGTGGACGACGAGCGGCCTTCGGTGCCGTGGCAGTTGGCGCAGGTGGCGGCCCAGCTGCGCACCTGCAGGGCGGCGGCGTCCTGGGCCAGCGCGCCGCCGGCGGCCAGGCTGGCGGCCAGCGCGGCGGCGGCCAGCGTCGATCTCGCAAGCAGTGTCTTCATGTCGTTCTCCTGGTTCCCCGGTCTCGGGCCGGAGCGCATGGTGCCAGCATGCCGGCCCTTTGCATATTTGCGGTGCAACTATCGATCCGCGCCCGCCGACAACAAGGGGGTGTCATGCGCCACCAGGTAGGCCTCGGCCTCCTCGAGGATGAAGTAGCGGAAGGCCTCGGCCGACGGCGACAGCAGCTTGGACAGCAGGTGCACCACGTTCCAGCTGCGCATCACCGGCGCGCCCTCGACGTCGACCAGGTGCAGCAGGCCCGACCGCAGTTCGAGCCCCACCGTGTGCAGCGACAGGAAGGACAGGCCCATGCCGGCCATCACCGCCTGCTTGATGGTCTCGTTGCTCGACATCTCCATGCTGATGCGCGGCGCGAAGCGGTGCTCCTTGAAGAAGCGCTCCATCGCGTTGCGCGTGCCGGAGCCGGGCTCGCGCACGATGAAGGGGTAGGGCGCCAGCGCCTCCAGCGGCGGGTGGCCGAAACGCAGCAGCGGATGGTCGGGCGGCGCGATGAACACCAGCGGGTGCGCCGCGAACGGCTCGGCGCGCGTGGCCAGCTCCTTCGGCGGCCGGCCCATCACGGCCAGGTCGCACTCGTTGGCGTGCAGCAGGTCGAGCAGCTGCTCGCGGTTCTGCGAGACCTGCAGGCGCACGTCGATGCCGGGGTGCTCCTCCCGGAAGCGCGCCAGCAGCCGCGGCACGAAGTACTTGGCGGTGCTCACCATGCCGATCGTCAGCAGCCCGGTTTCCAGGCGCTGGAAGCGCGCCATCGCGTCGTCGGCATCCTTCAGCGTGGCCAGCAGACGCTTGGCGTAGACCAGGTAGTACTCGCCCGCGGTGCTCAGCGACACGCCGCGCCCGCTGCGCTCGAACAAGGGCAGGCCGACCTGCGATTCGAGCTCCTTGACCTGCATCGTCACGGCCGGTGGCGTGAGGTGCAGCGCCTCCGCCGCGCGCGCGAAGCTGAGGTGGCGTGCCACCTCGGTGAAAACCCGAAGCTGGCGGAAGGTGACGTTCTTCATTAAGGCAAATGTGAAGCCGAAGCCAAGAAGATATGAATTCCTCTTAGTCCAATACGAACCTATCTTGTGCCCCAGGCCGTGTCAATCGAACCGGACCAGCAAGGAGGCCGTCTTGAACAAGCCGATGGAAGACGCAGCGATCACCGACGTCAAGAAGCGCTACAGCGCGGGCGTCCTGAAGTACCGGCAGATGGGCTACTGGATGCCCGACTACGTGCCGAAGGACACCGACACGATCTGCCTCTTCCGCATCACGCCGCAGGACGGCGTGGACCCGGTGGAGGCCGCGGCTGCGGTGGCCGGCGAGTCCAGCACCGCGACCTGGACCGTGGTGTGGACCGATCGCCTGACGGCTTGCGACAGCTACCGCGCCAAGGCCTACAAGGTGGAGCCGGTGCCGGGCATTCCGGGGCAGTTCTTCGCCTGGGTGGCCTACGACATCATCCTGTTCGAGGAAGGCTCGATCGCCAACATGACGGCGAGCCTGATCGGCAATGTGTTCTCGTTCAAGCCGCTGAAGGCGGCGCGGCTCGAGGACATCCGCATCCCGGTCGCCTACGTGAAGACCTTCAAGGGCCCGCCGACCGGCCTGGTGGTGGAGCGTGAGCGCCTGGACAAGTTCGGCCGCCCGCTGCTGGGCGCCACCACCAAGCCCAAGCTGGGCCTGTCGGGCCGCAACTACGGCCGCGTGGTCTACGAGGGCCTGAAGGGTGGCCTCGACTTCATGAAGGACGACGAGAACATCAACTCGCAGCCCTTCATGCACTGGCGTGACCGCTACCTCTACGTGATGGACGCGGTGAACAAGGCCAGCGCGGCCACCGGCGAGATCAAGGGCAGCTACCTGAACGTGACGGCCGCGACCATGGAGGACATGTACGAGCGCGCCGAGTTCGCCAAGGAACTGGGCAGCGTGATCGTGATGATCGACCTGGTGATCGGCTACACGGCGATCCAGAGCATGAGCAACTGGGCGCGCCGGAACGACGTGATCCTGCACCTGCACCGCGCCGGCCACGGCACCTACACGCGCCAGAAGAACCACGGCGTGAGCTTCCGCGTGATCGCCAAGTGGATGCGGCTGGCCGGCGTGGACCACATCCACACCGGCACCGCGGTCGGCAAGCTCGAGGGCGACCCGATGACGGTGCAGGGCTACTACAACGTGTGCCGCGACAGCTACACCCGGCAGGATCTGCCGCGCGGCCTGTTCTTCGACCAGGACTGGGCCGACCTGAAGAAGGTGATGCCGGTGGCGAGCGGCGGCATCCACGCCGGCCAGATGCACCAGCTGATCGACCTGTTCGGCGACGATGTGGTGCTGCAGTTCGGCGGCGGCACGATCGGCCACCCGCAAGGCATCCAGGCCGGGGCGGTGGCCAACCGCGTGGCGCTGGAATGCATGGTGAAGGCCCGCAACGAAGGCCGCGACATCAGGAACGAGGGCCCGGAGATCCTGCGCAAGGCCGCGCAGTTCTGTGCGCCGCTGAAGCAGGCGCTCGACACCTGGGGCGAGATCAGCTTCAACTACACCCCGACCGACACCAGCGACTACGCCGTCACGCCGGGCGTGGCCTGACAGGGAGCACCCGACCATGATGACCAACCCCACCGGCCGCCTGACCCAGGGCCAGTTCAGCTTCCTGCCCGACCTGAGCGACGCCGAGATCACGCTGCAGATCGAGTACGGCCTCGGCAAGGGCTATGCGTGGAGCGTGGAGTACACCGACGACCCGCACCCGCGCAACACCTACTGGGAGATGTACGGCAACCCGATGTTCGACCTGCATGACGCCGCCGGCGTGCTGATGGAACTCGACCACTGCCGCAAGACCTTCCCGAACCACTACATCCGCCTGATGGCCTTCGATTCGACGCGCGGCATCGAGTCGATCGCGATGAGCTTCATCGTCAACCGTCCTTCGAAGGAGCCAGGCTTCATGCTCGATCGCCAGGAGGCCAACGGCCGCACGATGCGCTACCAGGTGCGGGGCTACGCCGCCGAGCAGCCCGAAGGCGAACGCTACGGCGGGCGCTGAAGCACGCCGACGAGTCCGCCATGAACCAGCCGCTGTACGCCATTCCCGGAGCCTCCGAGGCCGTGCCGCCGGCCTCGGTCGCCGCCGCGCCGGCGTCCGGCGCGACGACGGTGGCCGAGGTGCTGGCCGACAGCCAGGTGGAGGCGGTGCTCGACGAGCTGGACCGCGACCTCATCGGCCTGGCGCCGGTGAAGCAGCGCATCCGCGACATCGCCGCGCTGCTGGTGATCGACAAGCTCCGGCTCAACCTGGGCCTGGCGGCGCAGTCGCCGTCGCTGCACATGAGCTTCACCGGCAACCCCGGCACCGGCAAGACCACGGTGGCGATGCGCATGGCCGAGATCCTGCACCGCCTGGGCTACGTGCGCAAAGGCCATCTGGTGGCGGTGACGCGCGACGACCTGGTGGGGCAGTACATCGGCCACACCGCGCCCAAGACCAAGGAAGTGCTGAAGAAGGCGATGGGCGGCGTGCTGTTCATCGACGAGGCCTACTACCTCTACCGCCCCGAGAACGAGCGCGACTATGGCCAGGAGGCGATCGAGATCCTGCTGCAGGTGATGGAGAACCAGCGCGACGACCTGGTGGTGATCCTCGCCGGCTACAAGGACCGGATGGACACCTTCTTCAAGTCCAACCCCGGCATGAGTTCGCGCGTCGCGCACCACCTCGACTTCCCGGACTACAACCAGGCGGAGCTGCTGAGCATCGCCGACCTGATGCTGCAGCAGCAGAACTACCGCTTCGACACGGCTCCCGGCGCCGACGCCCGCGCGGCCTTCGGCGACTACCTGAACCTGCGCATCGCGCAGCCGCACTTCGCCAACGCGCGCAGCGTGCGCAACGCGCTGGACCGCGCGCGCCTGCGCCAGGCCAGCCGGCTGTTCGCGGACCGCCACCGGGCGCTGAGCCGCGACGACCTCACGACGCTCAGCGCCGACGACATCCACGGCAGCCGGCTGTTCCAGCGCGGCTGACCGACAAGAACACGACACTGCACAGGAGCCCCCCATGGACCCCATCGAGCTTGAGCAATGGCTCTCGGCGCACCCTCCGGCGCTGGCCGACGTGATCCGGCATGTGGCGGCGGCCTGCGCACGCATCAGCCGGGCGGCCGCGCGCGCGCCGCTGGCGGGGCAGCTCGGCGGCGCCGGCTCGCTCAACTCGCAGGGCGAGCCGCAGCAGCGGCTCGACGTGCTGGCCGATGCCTGCGTGTCGCAGGCGCTGTCGGCCTGTACCCATGTGGCCGGCTGGGTCAGCGAGGAGCACGCCGATGTGACGGTGTCGCCCGAGCACGGCAGCGGCGGCGCCTACCTGGTGGTGTTCGATCCGCTCGACGGCTCATCGAACGTCGAGACCAACGTGGCGATCGGCAGCATCTTCTCGGTGCTGCCCCACCTGTTCCGCGGCACGCCGGCCAGCGCGGCCGCCTTCATGCAGCCGGGCCGGCGCCAGGTGGCGGCCGGCTACGCGATCTACGGCCCCTCGACGGTGCTGGTGCTGAGCCTGGGCCAGGGCGTGCACATGTTCACCCTCGACCCGGACGCGCCCGGCGACGCCGCTCGCTGGGTGCTGACGCGGGCCGACGTGGAGGTGCCGGTGTCGACCACCGAGTTCGCGATCAACGCCTCGAACCAGCGCTTCTGGGAGAAGCCGGTGCAGCGTTACGTGGCCGAGTGCCTGGCGGGCCAGAGCGGGCCACGCGGCCGCGACTTCAACATGCGCTGGGTGGCCAGCCTGGTGGCCGAGGTGCACCGCATCCTCACGCGCGGCGGCGTCTTCCTGTACCCGCGCGACAGCAGGGAGCCCTTCAGGCCCGGGCGCCTGCGGCTGCTGTACGAGGCCGCGCCGATGGCCTGGCTGATGGAGCAGGCCGGCGCGGCGGCGACCACCGGCACCGGCCCGCTGCTGGAGCTGGTGCCCGACGCGCTGCACCACAAGGTGCCGGTGATCCTGGGTTCGCGCGACGAGGTCGAGCGCATCGTGACCTACCATGAGGACCCGAGCGCCAATGTGTCCTGGCAGCTGTTCAAGACGCGCTCGCTGTTCATCCAGCCGCAAGCCTAGGCCGACGCATGAGCCGCAAGCATCCCGTCATCGCGGTGACCGGTTCCAGTGGGGCCGGGACGACCACCGTCAAGCGCGTGTTCGAGAACATCTTCCGGCGCGAGGGCATCCGTCCGGCGGTCATCGAGGGCGATGCCTTCCACCGCTTCTCGCGGCAGGAGATGAAGGAGCGCATCGCCCAGGGCGATCTGGAGGGCCGTGCCGTCAGCCACTTCGGGCCCGACACCAACGAGTGGGCGCTGCTGGAGCAGCAGTTCCGCGCCTACGGGCAGGGCGGGCGCTGCCGTTCGCGCTACTACCTGCACAGCCCCGAGGAAGCCGAGCCCTACCAGCAGGAGCCCGGGACCTTCACGCCCTGGGTGGAGACGCCGGCCGATACCGACCTGCTGTTCTACGAGGGCCTGCACGGCTGCGTGAAGACCGAGACGATCGACATGGTGCGGCACGCCGACCTGAAGATCGGCGTCGTGCCGATCATCAACCTCGAGTGGATCCAGAAGATCCACCGCGACACCAGGGACCGCGGCTATTCCAAGGAGGCGGTGTCCGACGTGATCCTGCGCCGCATGCACGACTACGTGCACTACATCGTGCCGCAGTTCGGCGAGACCGACATCAACTTCCAGCGCGTGCCGGTGGTCGACACCTCCAACCCCTTCATCGCCCGCGACATCCCGACGGCCGGCGAGAGCCTCACGGTGATCCGCTTCAAGAACCCGCGCGGCATCGACTTTCCCTACCTGCTGTCGATGATCGACAACTCGTTCATGAGCCGTGCGAACACCATCGTCGTGCCGGGCGGCAAGATGGACCTGGCGATGCAGCTGATCCTGACGCCGATGATCCTGCGGCTGATGGAGATCCGCCGTGCCCAGTTGCAGTGAGCCCGCTGCGTCGAACCCTGAACCAAGGAACAACATGACGATCCGTCTCGTGAGCTTCGACCTCGACGGCACCCTGGTGGACACCGCCGCCGAGATCGCCGAGGCCGTGCACCGCGCCTTCGACGACGTCGGCATCGAGCGCCGGCCGCAGGCCGAGATCACCAACCTGATCGGCCGCGGCACGCGCGAGCTGATGCTCAAGCTGCTGGCGCGCGTGATGCTGGAGCAGCCGGCGCTGTCGGAGCGGGTGCAGCCCGAGGCGGTGCTGGAGCGCTTCGAGCACCACTACGCCGAGACGGCGGGCTGCTTCGGCAAACCGTACCCGGGCTGTGTCGCGACGCTCGAACGCCTGCGCGACCAGGGCGTGAGGCTGGTGTGCGTGACCAACAAGGAGCAGCGTCATGCCGAGCGCGTGCTGGCGGTGACGCGGCTCGACGGCTACTTCAGCATGCTGATCGGCGGCGACACGCTGCCGGTCAAGAAGCCGCACAACGGCGTCCTGGCCCATGTGCTGCGCCACCACGGCGTCAGCGCCGACGAGGCGGCCCATGTGGGCGACTCGTCGATCGACGTGGAGAGCGCACGCAACGCCGGCGTGCGGGCCTGGGCGGTGCCGCACGGCTACAACGCGGGGGTGCCGATCGAGGATTCCAACCCGGACCGGCTGTTTCCCAACCTGTCGGCGATCGCCGACGAGGTGGACGCCGTGCTGGGGCCGCTGCCGGCATGATGTGAAGCAACGATTCACGAACGGGAGACGCCGATGCTGGCCGCCTTGCTGTGGGATGTGGATGGCACCATGGCCGAGACCGAACGCGACGGTCATCTCGTCGCGTTCAACGAAGCCTTCGAGGCGCTCGGCCTGCCGTGGCGATGGAGCGTCGAGCGCTACACCGAGCTGCTGCGCGTGACCGGGGGACGCGAGCGCCTGCTGCACGACATGACCACGCAGGCCGACGCCCCGGCCGGCGCGGCCGAGCGCGACCGTCTGGCCGCGGCGCTGCATGCCGAGAAGAACCGGCGTTACGGCCAGCTCGTGGAGCGCGGCGCGATCGCGCTGCGCCCCGGCGTGCTGCGGCTGATGAACGAGGCCACGGCGAGCGGGGTGCAGCTGGCCATTGCCACCACCACGTCGCGCGTGAACCTGGAGGCCTTGCTGGGCGCGCAGCTCGGCACGAACTGGCCCACACGCTTCGCGGCCATCGTCTGCGGCGAGGACGCGCCGGTGAAGAAGCCCGACCCGCAGGTCTACCTGCGCTGCCTGGATGCGCTGCAGCTCGACGCCGACGAGACGCTCGCGATCGAGGATTCGCCGAACGGATTGGCCGCGGCCCGCGCCGCCGGCATCGCGACGCTGGTGACACGCAGCCTGAATTTCGCGAGCCACGCCTTCGAGGGCGCGCTCGCGGTCTGCGACGATCTCGATCACCCGGCCGCGCCGTCTGCCCATCTTCACGGTGCGCGTGCTGCGCGCATCGATCTGGCGCTGCTGCGGCACTGGCATGCCGCGTGGTGGCAGGAGCCGCTGCGGGCCTAGGACCCGCGGCGGGCCTGGTGAATGCGCTGCCTCAGCCTTCGCGGTCGATCACCCAGGCCTGGTAGCGCAGCGCCGCCACGGCACCGGCCACGATGCCGGCCACCGCGATGAACGATCCGGCCGACAGCAGCGACAGGCCGCTGAGTCCCTGGCCGATCGAGCAACCCAGCGCCGTGACGCCGCCCACGCCCATCAGCACCGCACCGACCAGATGCTGGGCGGTGTCGCGCACGTCGCGAAAGCCCTCCCAGCGGAACTCCCGCCGCAGCAGGGCGGTGGCGGCGGCGCCGAGCAGGGTGCCCAGCACGGTCGTGATGCCGAAGCTCAGCACCGTGCCGCGGTCGGACCACAGCGTCAGCAAATCCAGCGTGTAGGCCGTGGGCGCGACGAAGCTCAGCGCTTCCGGGCGGCGCGAGTGGGTGGCGAGCCAGGCCGGCTCCAGGGTTTCGGGGTGCTCGCTCAGGTGACCGAGCGAGCCCGTGACGAACCATGCCGCGACGATCAGCGCGCCGATGGCCAGACCGCCGAGCAGCGGCCCCGGTCGCAGGAAGTCGCGGCCCCGTCGCAGCCAGAGCAGCAGCGGCACCGCCAGCAGCACGCACAGCGCGGCGCGCAGCCACGGCAGCGGCAGGTCGACAACGCGAGACAGCCACGAGGGCATATCCTGCGGGCCGGCCAGCAGCGGCCCGACCGGGTCCAGCCATTCGACGCGCGGCAGCGCGAACGCGCCGCGCAGCGTCATCTGCGCCGCGAAGCCGACGACCAGTAGAACCACCAGGGCCTTCAGGCTGCCGCCACCGGCGCGCACCAGGGCCCGCGAGGCGCAGCCCGACGCCAGCACCATGCCGAAACCGAAGGCCAGCCCGCCCAGGCCCTGCGCCAGCCAGCTCAGGCGCCGACCGGTGTAGATGGACTGGCTCAGGTCCACGCCGCCCAGCCCGATCAGAGCCTGCGTGCCGACCAGCGCCACCAGCGCGGCCCAGACCCAGGTGCGCAGCCGGGTCGCGTCACCGAAGTTCACCACGTCGGCGATCGCACCCATGGTGCAGAAGCGCGTGGCCTGGGCGAGGGCGCCGAAGGCGATGCCGAGGGCCAGTCCGCACAGCAGCACGGTCTGGATCAATTGACTGGAGTTCGTGTCCACGGGGGGCGGCAAGGCAAGTCGGTTCCCCGGGATTCTGACGCGCCGCCGTCAAGCTAGGTGTGCTGCCGAGACACCTCACTGCCTACGATGCGGTCCTTCCTGTCGGAGCAAGGGGGCGTTCATGGCCACGAAGACGATCAAGCGCAAGGGACTGTCGCTGCACGCCGGTCTCAATCTGGTCAGCGGCACGCACTACGGTGGCTGGACCGGCGAGCTCAGCGCCTGCGAGTTCGACGCCGAGGACATGGCGGCGCTGGCACGCGCTCAGGGTCTGAAGCCGACGGTGCTGCTGACGAGGAAGGCCACCCGCGCGGCGTTGCTTGCCCGCATCCGAGCCGCGGCGAAGGCGCTGAAGAGCGGCGACCTGTTTTTCCTGACCTACTCCGGTCATGGCGGCCAGGTGGACGATGTGACCGGTGAGGAAGGCGACAAGCTCGACGAGACCTGGTGCCTGTACGACGGACAGCTGATCGACGACGAGCTCTATGCCGAGCTGGGCCGCTTCGCGAAGGGCGTGCGCGTGCTGGTGCTTTCCGACAGTTGCCACAGCGGCACCGTGACCCGTGCCGCGCCGCCCGCGCCCGGCGGCGTGCCGATGCCGCGCTCGCGCATGATGCCGCCGGCGATCGCGCGGCGGACCTACCGCGACCACCAGGCGTTCTACGACAAGCTGCAACGCGACGTGGCTCGCGCCGGTGGCGGTCGGCCGGTGGAGCCCGATGCCGCGCTGGCGCAGTTGGCGGTCAGTCCCCGCCTCACGGCACTGGCGGCTCGGCTGAAGGCCGCGGTCATCCTGGTGTCGGGTTGCCAGGACAACCAGAGCTCGCTCGACGGCGAGCACAACGGTGCGTTCACCGAGCAGCTGCTGCGCGTCTGGAACCAGGGCAGGTTCGAGGGCCATTACGCCGGCTTCCACGCGAGGATCAAGGCCGGCATGCCGGCAAGCCAGACACCCAACCTGTTCGTACTGGGGCCGGCCGCGGCCTTCCTGCGGCAACGGCCCTTCACGCTGTGAGGCGTGCGGCGCGGTTCATGACCGCGTCATATCCGGCCCATCAGCAGCAGCACGATGACGATCAACAGCACCAACCCGACGCCGCCGCTGGGGCCATAACCCCAGTTCCGGCTGTGGGGCCAGTTCGGGATCGCGCCGATCAGGATGAGGATCAGGACGATCAGCAGGAGGGTACCGAGGGTCATGGGCGCTCCGGGAGTGTCGAATGACCTCACGGTAGACGGCCCGCGGCGCCGGCGATGTCGGAGCGAGGCTCGTCGCGAAGTCGGTCGGTGCCCCGCCTGTGCGGCGGCGGCAGGGAGCGACCGCGCCATGCAGACGCGGCGTGCGATCAGCTGGCGTACTTGACGCTGCAGCCGTAGGGCGTCGCGGTGCCGGTGCTCACCGCCTTGCCGGCCAGCGACTCGGTCAGGGCGGCCTTGACGAAGTTCCGTGCGCCCTTCACGTCGGCCGGGTCGGCCGACCGCTTGTCGTCGATGCCGCCGGCAAAGATCAGCTTGCCGCCCGGGTCGATGACGTACATGTGCGGCGTGGTCTTGGCACCGTAGGCCTTGCCGACGCGGCCCGCATCGTCCATCAGCAGCGCCGTGGGCGCCGCGCCCCAGCTCTGGTACTTGGCCTGCAGCGCCGCGGGCTCGAGGTAGTCGGTGGCGCCCCGGGCGGTGGAACTGATGCTCAGCCACGCCACGTTCCGACCGACGAACTCCTTCTGGAGGCCCTGCATGTTCTGCGAGCTGTAGTGCTTCTGCACGAAGGGACAGCCCGGATTGGTCCACTCGAGCACCACGTGTCGGCCCTTGAAGTCGGCGAGCTTCACGGTCTTGCCATGGGTGTCCTTCAGCTCGAAGTCCGGGGCCGCCTCGCCGATGCTCACGGCCCGCGCGGCACCGGGCAGCGCCATCAGGGCGGTCGGCAGTGCGATGACTGCCGCGGCCGAGAGCGTGAAACGTCGGCGGTTGTTCGACAAGGCTCGCATCGTCATCTCCTTCGGAACTACAGGGTCGACAAGGCCTCGCGCACGAGACCTCCGGTGAGGATTTCCGGCAGCAGCAGCGGCTCGCGGCCGGGGCGCATCAGCACATACACGGGCACGCCGTTGCGACCGAGCCGGCCGAGCGCGGCGGTGATGCGCTCGTCGCGGTGGGTCCAGTCGGCGCGCATCAGTGCCACGTTGGAGCGGTTGAAGGCCTGCAGGGTTTCTTCGGTGTGCAGCACGAGCCGCTTGTTGACCTGGCAGCTCACGCACCAGGCGGCGGTGAAGTCGACGAAGACGGCCCGACCCTGCCCCAGATGCGCGTCGATGGCGGCCTCGTCATAGGCCTGCCAGGCCGTGTGGGGCGAGCCGGCGGTCGACGCTGTGCCGCGATCGGCCTGCGGCGACGCCGCCTGCTCGGATACCGGCCAGCCCCAGGCCAGCACGGCGACCAGCAGCACGGTCACTCCCGCGCGCGCCGCCACGCCGCGCCACACGCTCGCCAGCCACAGCCCGAACGCCAGGCCGACCAGCGCCACCAGCGCGCGCGTGCTGCCGTCGATGCCGGCTTGCTGGCCCAGCACCCACAGCAGCCACACGACGGTGGCGAACATCGGGAACGCCAGGCCTTGCTTGAGCCTCAGCATCCAGGGCCCGGGCCGCGGCAGCCGCGCGCGCCAGCCCGGCCGCAGCACCAGCAGCACATAGGGCCATGCCATGCCGAATCCGAGCGCCGCGAACACGCCCAATGCCTCGGCCGGCGGTTGCGCGATCGCGTAGCCGAGGGCCGCGCCCATGAACGGTGCCGTGCACGGGCTGGCCGCGACGACCGCGAGCACGCCGGATCCGAAGGCGTCCACCGCCGGTCGCTGTGCGCGCCATTGCGCCAGCCCTTGCGGCATCAGAAGGCTGAACTCGAACTGGCCTGCCAGGTTGAGCCCGAGGACGAAGAACAGCAGCGCCAGCGCGAACACCACGCCGGGCTCCTGCAGCTGGAAGCCCCAGCCCACGGCGCTGCCGGCCGCACGCAGCGCGAGCAGCGCTGCAGCGAGCGCGACGAAGCTGCACACCACGCCCACGCCGTACGCCAGCGCGTGCATTCGCAGGCGGCGGACGTCGCCCTCCTGCCGCGCGAGGCCGAGCAGCTTGATCGACAGCACCGGGAATACGCAGGGCATCAGGTTCAGCAACATGCCGCCCAGGAAGGCCAGGCCCAATGCCGCCAGCAGGCCCACGGGGGCGCTGCCGCGCAGCGAGGCGGGGACCCGATCCTCGGCCGCGGCGCGCGCGCCGGCGGGGACGGTGATCGTCGTGACGGGACGCAGCGGTGCGCTGAACTCGACCGAGCGTTGCGGGCCACCCCAGACGGCGGTTCCCGAGCCGCCGGGGTCGGCCTGCGCCACGGCGATGCCGTCGAGTCGGGCCGGCACCGTTGCGCCATCCAGCAGCTTCAGCTTCAGCGCATAGCCGCGCGGGCCGCGATAGAGCGCATGGCTCGCGGGTTCCAGCAACTGTTCCGCATACGGGAAGACATGCACCTCCGGTGCGTCGGCGGGCAGGTCGCCGGCTGCCGGTTCGAGCGTCAGCAGCAGGTCTCGTCCGACCTGCTGGACCTCCGCGGTCCACGCGGAGAGTGGCCCCGCCTGCGCCGCCGCTGCCTGCGCGAACAGTGCAGCGTGCATGCCTGGCGCGGCGCTGTCGGCGGTTGCCGCCTCGGCCACCGGCAACTGCAGTTCGAGCGCCGCCTGTTCGGGGATGCAGACGTCGTTGCACACCAGCCAGCGGGCCTGGGCCTGCAGCCTCAACGTGTCGCCCGGCCTCGCGTCGGCCGGCGCCGTGTACTGCAGCGGGAGCAAGACGTCGCCCTCGTAGCCGTAGTTGACCAGCGGGCCGATCGGCAGTCGTTCGGGCGCTGGCCATTCGATCTCGCCCATCCGGCTGCCGGGCGGCAGCGTCCAGCTCAGCGTCGTGGGCAGGCCCGAATCGCCCGGGTTGCGCCAGTAGGTGTGCCAGTGCGGGATGTGCTGGAGCTTCAGTCCGATCCTGAGCGTCTGACCCGCTGCCACCGCGCCGCGCTCGGCCACCAGTTCGGCCGTGACGTGGTCGGTGCGCACCGCAGCCGCCTGCGCCGCGCCGCCGAGGAGGAGGGCGGCCGAGGTGAGTGCCGCGATGAACAGGGGACCGAACGGTTGGGGCACGTTGCCGAGACTCCGGGCTGTATCGGGAAGCGGTGCGATTCTGAGGGCAGCGCGGAGTTCCGCCCTGCGGCAGGGTTGATGCGCCTCGGCGTGTGGGGATGCAAGCCGCGTGAGCGCTTGGCGCCCGTCGAAGTACAGCGGGCTTGTAGGGCGATGCACTGAGTCGCCGGCGGTGGCACCTGTGGCCCGGACCCGTAAGCCCTTGATTCCATTGCCTACGGATCGGGAGGCGTGCGCTCCGCTGCACCGGCGGTCTCTGGCACGCCTCGTGCGCCTGACGGGGTCGTGCCATGGGAGATCCACCGATCCGTGGCCTCTGCAACGGTGGATAACAAGGAGACCAAGACCGTGAAGACGATCCAGAAGATGGGGCGCATCGCCCTGGCTGCAACCTGCCTGCTCTCGGGCGCCGCGCTGCACGCCGAAGAAGGCCCTTGGATGATCCGCGCTCGCGCGCTGCTCATCGATCCGGACAACAAGTCCGACGCGATTCCGTCGCTGGCGGTCCCTTCCAACGCGGTCGAGGTCGACAGCCGCTGGGTGCCCGAACTCGACATCAGCTACTTCTTCAACAAGAACATGGCAGCCGAACTGGTGCTGGCCTACACCAAGCTGGACGTGAAGGTGAACGACAGCGCCATCGGCGCCTTCAATGCCGGCTCGTTCTACGCGCTGCCGCCGTCGCTGCTGCTGCAATGGCACTTCCTGCCGGACGGGGGCATCCGTCCCTACGTCGGCGCGGGGATCAACTACACGCACATCTCTCGCGTGAAGCTCTCGGTGCCGGGCGTGTTGCCGCTCTACCTCGACAGCAGCAGCGTCGGTCCTGCGTTGCAGGCCGGCATCGACTTCAAGCTCGACGGTCCGTGGTCGCTGAACTTCGACATCAAGAAGGCCTGGATCGAATCGGACGTCCGCACGGGCGCTGGTGTGCGCGTGAGCAAGGTCAAGCTCGATCCCATGCTGATCGGCATCGGCGTCGGCTACCGCTTCTGAACGCCGGGGGGCCGCGGCGCCCCGGCGCCATCCCCCTGAACCAGGGCCGTCCCCGCGGTGACGTCATCCTTCACCTGCGGGGGCGCGCGGCGTTCTCGCCGACGGCCGGGCCGACAGAATCGGAGCGTGAAGACGTCGCAATCCGAGTTGGACTTTGCCGATACGGTCCCCGCTGCACTGGCAGAGGCGGAGGCAGGAACCTGGTTCACCGGGGCGCGGGTCGGTGGCGCCTCGTCCGTCGACACCACGGCCTTGATCCACGAACTCGACACCAGCGTCAGCCTGCCGACTCGGGCGCGAGCAAGTCAAGGTTTCCGTGATGCGCCCGACCCCTACGGCCGGCGCGGCTATGACCGGCGCTACCCGGTGGTCACGGTCGTGAGCGCGATACGCCGTCGCCGCGTCGTTTGCACCATGGCGACGGCCGCCGTGCTGTTCGGGCTCGTCTCGCTCCTCGTCGGTTGACTGAGCGGTCGCCCGGCGCTGGGCCTGGACGGGCCGCCTGGAGGTCAGTGCTGAACGCCACCGACCCCGAGCTTCAGCAATAGCCGCAGGTACTCGAGTCGCGCGTGAAGTTCCGTCAGGTCCTGCACCAGGTCAGCCCAGAGCGCCTCGCGTGCATCGAGTGTCCGGTGAGCGGGCAGCGACGAAGGCTTGAGAGGGTCAGGTGTGTCCATGTCGGGCACTGGGGAGGTTGCAGAGCCCTCATGGTCTCGCTCGCTCCTCCCGTCGACAACCCCGTGTTCGGGGTGACGCGGCGGCATCGGCGCCGGTCGGTCAGAAGCGTCGGGTCTCGGCCGCCTCGCGGAGCTGCCGGCACTCCAGGCGGTTCGTGAAGCGAGGCTCCTCGCACCGTCGGTGAACGCAGAAGGGCCTCACGAAGAAATTGCGGTCGGCACAGAGTTCGGTCGGGCCGGCCGCGACAACACGCGACCGGCTGCTGCGCTTGGCACTCTGCGGTGGTTTCGCGGCTGTCTCGGTGCGCTTCGTGTCGGCGTTCTTCGGCGGTGAGACGGCGGGCCGGGCGTCCTCGGCCGCGGGCCCTGTCGATGCGGTGGTGGGGGTGTCAACCGCCGCCGGCGGCGGCTCGGCGCGCAGCGTGGTCGGCGCTGCCGCGGCCACGACCGGTGACCCGGCGGCAGCGCTCGCTCGCTCGCTGTTCTCGTTCGAACTCAAGGGCCACAGCATCGCGAGCGGAAGCAGCACGCTCAGGCTGGCCAGCGAGGGCCTGAACCAGGGGCGAGAGTGCTGCAGCGTGTTTCGGGGCGCCACGGGCGGCAGCCCGGCCACCGCCGCCGGTGGGGCTCGCAGAGGCCGAGGGGGCTCTGCCGCGACCACCAGCTCCTGTGCGCCGTGCGGGGCACGCGGCGCTGCCGCGCCCTCCAGTGCGCGGCGGAACGTCGCCACGTCCTGCGGGCGGTCTTCGGGCCGGACGGCGAGCCCCCAGTCGATGGCCGCCAGGAAGCCGTGCGAGAGGCCGGGAAACGGGCGCTCGGCGAGCCGGTGCATGTCGTCGTGGATCGAGCGCGCTGTCGACGCGGGCGGCGGCTTGCCCTCCAGCAGGAAGGCGACCAGGGCCGAGAGGGCGTAGAGATCGGTCCAGGGGCCTTGGCGAAGCCGCGTCGCTTCGGCGTACTGCTCGATCGGCGCGTAGTGCGGCTTGACCACGGCGGTGAGGAGCTGCGTTCGATCGCCGATCAGTCGGCGCGCGGCGCCGAAGTCGAGCAAGACCGGGAGGCCGGCGCCCGTCAGGATCACGTTGTCGGGCGCCACGTCGCGGTGGTAGATGCGCTCGGCATGCAGCAGCTGCAAGGCCTCGAGCAGCGGGTCGACGATCGAGCGCAGCCAGATCTCGGTGGGCGCTTGCGTCATCGAGCGCCGCAGCTCCCACAGCGTGGGTCCGCGAAGATAGGGCATGGCCATGTAGGCCGTGCCGTTGGCCTTCCAGCTGCTGTGGACCTTGACCATCGCGGGATGCGAGAACCTGGCGAGCAGCTTGGCCTCGTCGACGAAGGACTCCAGCGCGAGCGCGAACGTGGTGGCGTGGGTGAGGGAGCGCACCGTGACCTCGCAACCCTCGCCACGGCAGACCAGGTGAGAGGGCAGGAATTCCTTGATCGCTACATCGCGATCCAGCGCGTGGTCGCGGGCGAGGTAGACGATGCCGAAGCCACCGACCGCCAAGACACGGACGATTTCCATCTCGCCGAAGCGGGTGCCCAAGGGAAGAGCCAGTCGGTCCATCAGGGGATCTCGGTGTCGGCTGCCGTGGAGGATCGAGCGATGCGGAACGCGGCGCCGCATGCCGGACGCCGCTGCAGAGTCTTGCCCCTGGTGCCGGCCTCGTCTGTCGGACAGGACGGCGCCATGCCGTAGGACCGGGATCACAGCGCGGCGCAGCTTCGGGGACTAGGGGGCAAGCTTAGTCGCAGTGCGGGGAAGCCCGCTCCCCGATGTGCGGGGCGGCTGCGCGCCCGGTCTCGGGCCGCTCCTATGATGGAGCGGGACGGTGCGAATAGAGGGGAGACCCCATGACGATAAGAACCTGGACACTGACCCTCGAGTCAGGCCGACAGGGCGGCTTCACGCTGCGCGACGAACGCGGATTCGAGATCGAGAACGTGCGCGCGATCGAACCCAAGGGGCGCGATCCGGACGGCAACCCGATCCACGTCTTCGAGATTGCCGTGAACCTCAGGGAAGTGGCGGCGCAGCCGCAGCGGCGCTGACCGGCCCCGCAAAGCAAAAAGCCCCGCACTTGCGTGCGAGGCCTTGCTTTTCTTGGCTCCCCGACCTGGGCTCGAACCAGGGACCTACGGATTAACAGTCCGGCGCTCTACCGACTGAGCTATCGAGGAATTGAGCCGCAGATTATAGCGGCTTCGCTGTCGTGCTCACAAGTCCGCGCTGAGCGAGACGCGCCAGGTGCGCGGTGCCATGGGGTAGAGGTAGGCGTGCTCGAACTGGTAGGGCGATTCCTGCCAGGCGCGCCGATCGAGAACGTTGTCGACGCCGATGCGCCACACCAGCGTGCGCGTGTCGATCTTCTGGGCATAGCGTGCACCGAGGTCGACGCGTGCCCAGCCGGGAATGCGCGTTGCGCCGTCGTTCGGCAGCAGCGTGCGGTCGCTCTCGGCGACGATGCCGCCCTGCAGGCTCAGGCCGGCCAGGCCGGCCAGGCCGGCCACCGCGTAGTCGGTCTGCAGCTTGAAGACGCGCTCGGGCACGTTGGGCGGGCGCTGGCCGTCGACCGCGGGGTCGGCGCTGTCGGTGCGCTCGGCGTGCAGCAGCATCGCGCTGGCCGCCCAGGTCCAGGCGCCCGTGCGGGCCTCGACGCCGGCTTCGAGGCCGCGGTGCCGGGCGCTGCCGTCGCGCTGCAGCGGGCTGGGCACCACGGCGCCGATGCGCGCGTAGACGGGCCGGTCGATGTCGAAGGCCGTCAGGTTCCAGTTCAGCTGCTCCGTGCGGCCCTTGAGGCCGACCTCGAGCTGCCGGCTCTTCAGCGCGGGGAGCGCTTGCCCAGGGTTGCTGTAGCTGAGCGGCCGGTTCGGCACGACCTGCGATTCGATGCCCTGGCCCCAGCTCACGTAGCTCATCAGTCCGGGCTGCCACTCATAGTTGAGCGCGATCCACGGCGTGGTGACGTTCTGGCCGTAGCCGGTGGCCTCGGTGCCCGAGGTGGTGAGCGTGTCGCGGTGCAGGCGCGTGTGGCGCAGGCCGAGCCAGGTGCTGAGCGCGGGGGTGAGCTGGATCACGTCGCGCAGGTAGAGCTCGGTGTTGCGCTCCGTGCGATCCGTGTTGTCGCTCAGGTCCGCCGGGCCCGGTGGCGTGACGGCGCTGCCGTCGATGCTGCCCACCCCGGCGTAGGTGTAGATCTGCTGTTCGAGGCGTGCCTTGAAGCGTGTGAACAAGACGCCGGTCGTCAGTTGGTGTTCGAAGCCGGCAGTGGCGAAGCGGCCCTGCAGCGACAGATCGAGCGCGTTGGTGACGCGGCGCTCGTTCTCGCTGCGGAAGTCGTAGAGGTCGAAGCTGCCGTCGCTGCAGTAGCGGTCGTAGTTGCCCTCGGCGTCGCAGCCGTAGGGAAAGGCCAGGCGGTCGTCGGTGTGGAGCCGCTGCGTGCCGTAGTGCGCCTGGGCGCTCCAGTCGGCGTTCAATCGCTGCGTCAGGCGCAGGCTGGCGGTCTGTCCTTCCAGCACCACCGGCTGAGACCACGGCTGGTTGTTCAGGTTGATGCGCGGATCGATGCGGTTCGCGCTGGGCACGCGGTCACCGAGCAGGCTGAACGCCGGCTGGCTGGGCTGCGAGCGGCGGCTGGTCTCGACTTCGGCCTCGATCAGGGTGCCGGGCATGGGGCGCCAGTCGCCCGCCAGTGCGAACAGGTGGCGCTTGCCCTTCGCGGCGCGCAGTTCGGGGTCGAGGTGCTCGACCGCGGCGTTGACGCGCACACCGAAGGCCCGGTTGTCGCCGAAGCGGGTGCCCAGATCCACCGCGCCGAGCACGCTGTTCGCGCCGCGCCAGGCCAGCGTGGCGCTGCGCACCTCGACATCGGGGCGCTTGACGACGAGGTTCGCCAGGCCGCCCGGCGCGCTGGTGCCGGCCTGGATGCCGCTGGTGCCCTTCAGCAGTTCGATGCGCGACTTGTTGTCGAGCGCGATGGCCGTCTCGGCGTTGATCGGCAGCCCGTCGCGCCGGTAGTTGTAGCGCTGGTCGAGCACATAGCCGCGCACCGTGAGCGAGTCCCAGTAGCCCACGCTGTTGTACGCGTCGCTGACGCTGGCGTCGAGGCGGGTCAGCGCGCGCAGGTTCTGCGCCCCCGCATCCTGAAGTTGCACCTCGCCGATCACGCGCGCCTGCAGCGGGCTGCGCGTCAGCGGGATGTCGCCGAAGCCGGTGAGTTCGGCGCGGTTGCCTTCGCGGGGCGCCGAGATGCTGACCGTGGGCAGCGGAGTCGCTGCATCGTCAGCCGCCTGGGCGGTCGCGGTGCTGGCCAGCGTGGCGAGTGCCACGTGGGTGAGTGTGAACGGTCGAGACGTTGCCATCGTGCTTCCAATGCGACGGCAGGGCGGCGGTTCCGCAAGGTGGACGCGCCCCACAGGGCGGGGCGCGGCACACCGAAGATCGCTTCCCTGCGCGAGGATTACCTCAATCAGGTTCGAAGGGACTTTCTCAGTCGAGCCCGGCCTCTTGCGAGAGCGGGTCAACACCCCTAGCTGGCGTCGCGCGGTGCTGCGCGATGCAGTACGGATTATGACGCGCCGATCGGCAGCCGCCGAAAAAGAAAGAGCCCGCACGCGGCGGGCTCCTGATGCGGCGCGATGGAAGTGCTCAGTCGAACACCGGCGTTTCCACGCCCAGCACCTTGTGGAGCTTCGGGCTGGTGGTGGTGTACTGCAGGTGGATGCGCTTCTCGGGAAAGATGTAGGGCGCGGCGCCGAAAGCGGCCAGCGCGGCCTCGTGGAAGCCCGAGAGGATGAGCTTCTTCTTGCCCGGGTAGACATTGATGTCGCCGACCGCGAAGATGCCCGGGACATTGGTCTCGAACTTCTCGGTGTCGACCACGACCTGCTTGCGCTCGATGTTCAGGCCCCACTCGGCGATCGGGCCCAGCTTGGGGCTCAGGCCGAAGAACACCAGCAGCATGTCGAGCGGCACCACGCGGGTCACGCCGTCGCCGCCGGTCACCTTCACGCTGCGGAGCTGGCCTTCGGCCGCCTCGAAGCCGGTGACCTGGCCAACGATGAACTGCATCTCGTAGGCGTCGCACAGTTCCTTCATCTTCGCGACCGAGGCCGGTGCGGCCTTGAAGCCGTCGCGGCGGTGCACGAGGATCACGCTCTCGGCCTTGTTCGGGCCGTCCTGGACGAAGTTCAGCGTCCAGTCGAGCGCCGAATCACCGCCGCCCACGATCACCAGGTTCTTGCCGGCGAAGGCGCTCGGGTTGCGCACGCGATAGTGCAGCTGGCTGCCGTCGAACTGGTCGAGCCCGTCGACCTTCAGCAGCCGCGGCTGGAACGAACCCACGCCGCCGGCGATGAAGATGGTCTTGGTGATGAAGCGCGTGCCCTTGCTGGTCTCGAGGTCGAAGCGACCGTCATCGCGCTTGTTCACCAGCGTGACTTCCTGGCCCAGGTGGAAGGTGGCGCCGAAGGGCTCGATCTGCTTGAGCAGGTTGTCGGTGAGTTCCTTGCCGGTGCACACCGGCACGGCGGGGATGTCGTAGATCGGCTTGTCCGGATAGAGCTCGATGCACTGGCCGCCCGGGTAGGCGAGCGAATCGATGATGTGGGCCTTGATCTCGAGCAGGCCGAGTTCGAACACCTGGAACAGGCCGACCGGGCCGGCGCCGACGATGACCGCGTCGGTCTCGATCGGGCCGTCGTGGCTGTTCGCGGTGGCGGTGATGGCGGGGTTGATTTGCGGGTCCATGAGGAAAGGCAAGGTGGATTCGGTCAGCGGATCAGTTCGCCGAGCTTGTCGGTGCGGTCTTTCCAGTCGTCGGCATCGGGCAGGGCGGTCTTGCGCTTCGTGATGCTCGGCCACTTCTTCGACAGCTCGACGTTGATCGCGATGAACTGCTGCTGGTCGCCGGGCACGTCTTCCTCGGGCAGGATCGCATTGACCGGGCACTCGGGGATGCAGACGGCGCAGTCGATGCACTCGTCGGGGTCGATCACCAGGAAATTCGGGCCTTCGCGGAAGCAATCCACCGGGCAGACGTCGACGCAGTCGGTGTATTTGCAGCGGATGCAGGCTTCGGTGACGACGTGGGTCATGGCGGTTCGGGGTGGGTGAGGGACGGCGTCGAACGACGCAAAGCACACGATTTTAAGGGTTCGGGGTTTTCACGGAACGGGTCGCCGGGACGCAGGCGGGGTCTCGCGTCCGCAGGGCCTGCCGCGCGGCGACGTGCGGCAGGGCCGCGGCCCCGACACCGACCGTCACCACGGCGGGTCGGCCGCTGTGCAGTACGCTGGCTTCCGCCAGGGTGGCGACCCGATGATCGCTGCTCAACTGGTCGGTACAGCCGGCGCGCGAGACCACGCAGACCGGCGTCTCGGCCGGCCAGCCGGCGTCGCGCAGGCGACGGGCCAGCGCGGCGAGCTGGCGTCCTGCCATGTAGAACACCTCGGTGTCCGCGCTGCGGGTGGCCTGCAGTTCGCCGGCACGCGTCATGGCCGTGCTGAGGCTGACACTGCGGCCGCTGCCGCGGCGCGTCAAGGGGCGTTGCGTTGCCGCTGCAGCGGCAATGGCGGCGGTGACGCCGGGCACCACTTCAGCGGTCAGCCCCTCGGCCGCCAGTGCCAGCAGTTCTTCTTCCAGGCGGCCGAACACGCTGGGGTCGCCGCCCTTGAGACGCACGACGCGCAGGCCCTGGCCGGCGAACTTGACCAGCAGGGCATTGATGCGTGTCTGGCCGGTCGCATGGCAGAAGCCGCGCTTGCCGACGTCGATCCAACGTGCCTGCGGCGCCAGTTCGCGCAAGGCCGGATCGGTGAGCGCGTCGAACAGCACCACCTCGGCCTCGGCCAGGCGGCGCGCACCGCGCACGGTGATCAGGTCGGCCGCGCCCGGGCCGGCACCGATGAAGACGACGGGCGGGAGACCGCTGTCCATCACGCCGGCCACGTCAGGCCGCCGCGGCGACCAGCAGCGCGCCGCTGGTGCGGTTGCTGGCCGGGTCGACGATGATCAGCGCACCGCCGATGCGGTTGGCCGCATAGGCCTCCACCGGCAGTGGCGCCTGCGCCTCGATCTGCACCTGGCCGATCTCGTTGACGGCGAGTTCGTGCGCGTCGGTGTCTTCCAGCGTGTGGATGTCGCGCCGGCTGTCGATGGCCGTGATGCGCGCCTGCACCCAGCGATGACCGTGGCGCAGCCAGTACTTGCGGCCGACCTGCGCCGGCTCGGTGTCGAGCCAGGCCAGCGTGGCGGCGAATTGCCGCGTCGTCTGCAGCGGCGCGGCACTGGCGATCCAGTCGCCGCGCGAGATGTCGAGCTGGCGGTCGAGCACCAGGCCCGCCGACTGGCCGGCCTCGCAGGCCTCGACCACCGCGCCGGCGTGGCGCACCTCGGCCACGACGGCGGTCTGGCCGCTCGGGAACACCTGCACCGTGTCGCCGGCGCGCACGCTGCCGTGGGCGATGCGGCCCCACGCCGTGCGCGGCTGGTGGCCGGTGCCCTGTTCGCCCTGCTTGGCGACGTATTGCACCGGGATCAGCAGGGCGCCGTCATGGCGCTCGTCGGTGGCGGGCAGCGTGTGCAGCAGCTCCAGCAGCGTGGGGCCGCTGTACCAGTGCCAGACGGCCGAGCGCACCGTGGCGTTGTCGCCGCGCAGCGCCGAGACCGGCACGATGCCCGCCGTCACGATGCCGGCCTGGGTCGCGAAATGGTTCAACGCCTCGCTCACTGCGGCGAAGGCCTCCTCGGCGTCGGCGTCGATCGCGTCGAGCTTGTTGATCGCGAACACGATGCTCGGCACGCGCAGCAGCTGCGCGAGCAGCGAGTGGCGGCGCGTCTGCGGCAGCAGCTGCACGGGCTTCGAACGCCAGTCGAGCTTGGTGATGTCGACCAGCACCACCGCGGCGTCGCTGCCGGCGGCAGCGGTGACCATGTTGCGCGTGTACTGCTCGTGGCCCGGCGCGTCGGCGATGATGAACTTGCGCTGGCGCGTGGCGAAGTAGCGGTAGGCCACGTCGATCGTGATGCCCTGTTCGCGCTCGGCCTCGAGCCCGTCGGTCAGCAGCGACAGGTCGATCGCGCTGCCGGCGGCGCGCTTCTCGAGCGCGTCGAGCTGGTCGGCCAGGATGGCGCGGCTGTCGTAGAGCAGGCGGCCGATCAGCGTGCTCTTGCCGTCGTCGACGGAGCCGGCGGTCAGGAAGCGCAGCGCGCGGTGTTGGAGTTCGTCGTTCATGGTGTTCAGAAGTAGCCTTCCTTCTTGCGCCGTTCCATCGAGGCGTCGGAAGTGCGGTCGTCCATGCGCGTCGCGCCGCGCTCGCTGACCGTGACGGTGAGCGTCTCGGCCACGATCTCGGCCGCGCTGGCGGCCGGGCTCTCGACCGGGCAGGTGCAGGTCATGTCACCCACGGTGCGGAAGCGCACCAGCGCTTCCTCCACCGTCTCGCCGGCCTCGGGCGGCGTCACGTCGGTCAGCGGCACCAGCAGTCCCTTGCGGCGGATCACCTGACGCTGGTGTGCGAAGTACAGGTTCGGCAGCGGGATGTTCTCGCGGGCGATGTAGAGCCACACATCGAGTTCGGTCCAGTTGCTGATCGGGAACGCGCGGAAGTGTTCGCCCGGCTTGATGCGCGTGTTGAACAGGCTCCAGAGCTCCGGGCGCTGCTCCTTCGGCTGCCATTGGCCGAAGCTGTCGCGGTGGCTGAAGATGCGTTCCTTGGCGCGCGCCTTCTCCTCGTCGCGGCGGGCGCCGCCGATCAGGCAGTCGAAGCGGTGCTCCTCGATCGCCTCGAGCAGCGTCACGGTCTGGTGGCCGTTGCGCGACTCCAGCGGGTGCGACAGGCGGATCGTGCCGCGCTGGATGGAGTCCTCGAGGTGGCCCACGACCAGGCGCTCGCCCATCTCGGCGATGCGGCGGTCGCGGAACTCGATGACCTCGGGGAAGTTGTGGCCGGTATCGACGTGCAGCAGCGGGAAGGGCAGGCGGCCCTCGAACTCGTTGCCCTGCCTGCGCATCTTGAAGGCCTTCTCGGCCAGGCGCAGCACGACGCAGGAGTCCTTGCCGCTCGAGAACAGCAGGGCCGGGCGCTCGAAGGCGCCGGCGACCTCGCGCAGGATGAAGATGGCCTCTTCCTCGAGCGCATCGAGATGTCGGTGATCGATTTCGGGCAGCAGTTGGTTCATGTCGAAGGGCGCATTCATTGGGGAGCTCCGATCGCGGAGACCGCGGCCGCTTCCTGATGGACGTGCAGGCCGCATTCCTTGGCGGTCTCGTCCTCCCACCACCAGCGGCCGGCGCGGAAGGGTTCGCCCACGGCGATCGCACGGGTGCAGGGTGCGCAGCCGATGCTGGGCATGAACTGGTCGTGCAGCGGGTTGTAGGGCACCTGGTGGCGCTCGATGTAGTGCCACACGTCGGCCCAACTCCAGTCGGCCAGTGCGTTGAGCTTCAGGCGGCCGGCGTCGTCGTGGTCGCGGAACGGCACCTCGCCGCGCGCGTCGGACTGCTCTCGGCGCAGGCCGGTGATCCAGGCACCGCGCTCGGCCAGCATGCGCGACAGCGGCTCGAGCTTGCGGATGCCGCAGCAGCCCTTGCGCAATGCGAGGCTCCGATACATGGCCTCCTCGCCGTTGGCGCGCACGAATTCGATCACCGCCTCGTTCTTCGGGCGGTAGACCTCGACCGCCAGGCCGTAGTGCTGCTCGATGCGGTCGATCAGCGCGCTGGTCTCGGCGTGCAGCTTGCCGGTCTCGAGCGTGCCGATCGCGATCGGCAGCGCGTGGCGGGCGATCAGGTCGGTGATCACCATGTCTTCCGCGCCGAGGCTGGTGGCCTGCACGATGCGCCCGGCGTGCTCGGCCGCCGCGTCGCGCAGCCGCTCCACGGCTTGCGCCACGCGCGCCTCGAAGCCTTCGGTGGCCCGCGCATACAGCGCGATCGCGCTCATATCGCCGCTCCCTGGCCGACGAACTCCTGCGCCGGTTCGGCGACGAGGGCCTCGACGGCCGCCGCCGGCAGCGCGAACAGCGGGTGGTTGTCGCGCGCGTCGCCCTGGTAATGGCCGCGGAAGAATCCGAGCGCACGCTCGGCCACCTCGACGGACTGGTCGCCGCGCAGCGCCACGGCGTCGAAGCCGGTGCGGGCCAGCAGCGGCATCATGTCCACCAGCACGTCGCCGGTGGCGCGCACCTCGCCCGTGAAGCGATAGCGCGAACGCAGCAGCCGGGCCTGCGTGTAGGCGCGGCCGTCCACCCACTTCGGGAACTGCAGCGCCACCAGCGCCAGCCGCGGCAGGTCGCCCTCCAGTTCCTCGATGTCGGTGTCGTTCGGCACGATCACGCCGACCGGCAGGTCCGCCGGCCACACGCTGCGCACGCCGTGCCATTGGGTCAGCGTCAGCAGGCGCTGCGGAGCCGGCGTGATGGTGACCATCGGGCCGTCCTCGCCGCCGACGGTGCGCCAGGCATCGCGATGGATGTCGATGAACTTCATGCGGCCACCTTCGCCGTGCTGCGGCGCACCGCGTTGGCGGCGGTCTTGAAGGGCTCGAGACCGACGCGCCGCACGGTGTCGATGAAGCGCTCGTTCGCGGCGCGCTGGCCCCGGTAGGTCTCGATCACCGCCTCGACGGCGTCGGCCACCTCGTCGGCCGCGAACGACGGGCCGATCACCTTGCCCGGCACCGCCGAGGCCAAGCCGCCACTCAAGGCCGAGCCGTCGGAGCCGCCCAGCGTGACCTGGTACCACTCGGCGCCGTCCTTGTCGACGCCGAGGATGCCGATGTGGCCGCTGTGGTGGTGACCGCAGGAGTTGATGCAGCCGCTGATGTGCAGGTCGATGTCGCCGATGTCGTAGAGCTCATCGATGTCGGCAAAGCGCTCGGTGATCTGCTCGGCCACCGGGATCGAGCGCGCGTTGGCCAGGCCGCAGAAGTCGCCGCCGGGGCAGGCGATCATGTCGCTCAGCAGGCCGATGTTGGGCGTGGCGTAGGCAGCGTCGCGTGCGGCCTGCCACAGTGCGTACAGGTCTTCCTCGCGCACCCAGGGCAGCAGCAGGTTCTGGTCGTGCGTGACTCGCGTCTCGCCATGCGAGTAGCGGTCGGCCAGGTCGGCGGCCAGGTCGAGCTGCTTGTCGGTGGCATCGCCCGGCGCCTGACCGGCGCGCTTGACGGACAGCGTGACCGCGCGATAGCCGGCGAGCCGGTGGCCGTGCACGTTGCGCTCCAGCCACTTGCGGTAGGCCACGGGGGCGTCGGCCGGGGCACCGTCCCCGGCGCTCGCGTGGGCGACAACGCCGTCGGGCAGCACGAAGCAGGCCGACACGCGGTCCAGCTCGGACTGCGGGATCAATTGCGCATCGCCGTCGACGTCGCGGCTCAGGATGGCCTCGAACTCCTTGCCCACCTGTTCGATGAAGCGCTCGCCCTCGGCCTTGACCAGGATCTTGATGCGCGCCTTGTACATGTTGTCGCGCCGGCCGTAGCGGTTGTAGACGCGCACGATCGCCTCGATGAAGACGAGGATCTGGTGCCAGGGCAGGAACTCGCGGATCACCACGCCGGGGATCGGGGTGCGCCCCATGCCGCCGCCGACCAGCACGCGGAAGCCCACCTCGCCGGCGTCGTTCTTGTGCAGGTGCAGGCCGATGTCGTGCCAGGCGGTCGCGGCGCGGTCCTCGATGGCACCGGTGACGGCGATCTTGAACTTGCGCGGCAGGAAGGCGAACTCCGGATGCAGCGTGGTCCACTGCCGCAGGATCTCGCAATAGGGCCGCGGGTCGACGATCTCGTCCGGCGCCACGCCGGCCAGCGCGTCGCTGGTGGTGTTGCGGATGCAGTTGCCGCTGGTCTGGATGCCGTGCATGTCGACGTCGGCCAGCAGGTCCATCACGTCGGCGCTCCGCTCGAGCGGGATCCAGTTGTACTGGACGTTCTGGCGCGTGGTGAAGTGCGCATAGCCGCGGTCGAACTCGCGGGCAATCCGCGCCAGCTGGCGCAGCTGGCGGCTGCTCAGCTCGCCGTAGGGAACCGCCACGCGCAGCATCGGCGCATGGCGCTGGATGTACCAGCCGTTTTGCAGCCGCAGCGGACGGAACTCGTCGTCACCCAGCGTGCCGGCGCGGTTGCGCTCGAGCTGGTCCCGGAATTGCGCGGCGCGCTGGTGCACGAAGGCGCGGTCGAAGGGGGTGTATTGGTACATCGTTCGTCTGTCAAACCATCGAGGTTCAGTAAATGACCTTCACACCGGCGGTGACCAGCGCGGTGCAGAGAAATCCGCGGACCAGCCGGTCGGGCAACTTGCGGGTGAGCTGGGCGCCGACCCAGATGCCGGGGATCGAGCCGACCAGCAGCGTGACCAGCAGGAGCCAGTCCACATGGCCCAGCGTGGCGTGTCCGATGCCCGCGACCAGCGTCAGCGGCACGGCGTGCGCGATGTCGGTGCCGACCAGCCGGCGGGTCTCGATGCGCGGGTGAAGCAACAGGATCAGGGTGGCGCCGATCGCGCCCGCACCGATCGAGCTCAGCGAGACCAGCACACCCAGCACGACGCCCGAGGCCACCGTCCAGGCCGCCTTGCGCTCCTGCGGCAGCCAGCGCTCCAGCTTCAGGCCGACCGCATGCCAGGCCTGCCGGTAGGCCACCGTGACCGCGGTGATGAGCAGGGCGATGCCGAGCGCCAGAGTCAGGGCGCTGGCCCAGGCCTTGGTGACGCCGGTCGCGTGCATCAGGGCGATCGTCGCCAGCGCCGCCGGGATGCTGCCCATCAGCAACTGCTTCAGGATGTCGTTGTCGATGTGCTGCTGCCGCCAATGGGCGATGGAACCCGAGATCTTCGTCAGCCCGGCGAACCAGAGATCGGTCCCGATGGCCACCGCCGGCGGCAGCCCGAACACGCCCAGCATCAGCGGCGTCATCAGCGAACCGCCGCCGACGCCGGTCATGCCGACAATGGCGCCTACGCCGAAACCGATCAACACCGCGATGAAGTCCATGAATGCCTGTTGCACTGCCGCAAAAATGCGGCAGTGTCGAACTGTAGGGACCGCATGAGCAAATGCGAACAACAGATAAATGAGTTGCTTATCCGTCAGAGGAATAAGGAATCTTGGATCGAGCCGGTTTGATGTCTGACAACCTGCCCGTCTCGCACCGGCGGCGGCGCCTGCTCGCCGGCGCGGGGGGGCTGCTGGCGCTGGCCGGCTGCTCGACGACAGCGCCACCCGCCACGGCTCCCGTGCCGCCCACCGTGGCTGCCCCGTTGCCACCGCCCCGCCCGCCACGCATCGGCCTCGCGCTCGGTGGCGGCGCGGCCCGCGGCTTCGCCCACATCGGCGTGATCCAGGTGCTGGAGGAGCAGGGGATCCGGCCCGACCTCGTGGTCGGCACTTCGGCCGGCAGCCTGGTGGCGGCCCTGTGGGCGGCCGGCCACAGTGGCGCCGAACTCGGCGCGCTGGCCGAGAGCATGGATGAATCGGCCCTGACCGACTGGATGTATCCCGGGCGCGGCCTGCTGCGTGGCGAGGGCCTGGCGCGCTACGTGCGTGAGCACACCGACGGCCGGCAGATCGAGACCATGAAGCTGCCGCTCGGCATCGTCGCCACCGATCTGGCAAGCGGCGAAGCCATCCTGTTCCAGCGCGGCGACCCGGGCGTCGCGGTGCGGGCGTCGAGCGCGGTGCCGGCGGTGTTCCAGCCGGTCCGCATCGGTGCCCGCGAATACGTCGACGGCGGTCTGGTCGCGCCGGTGCCGGTCCAGTTCGCCCGGCAGATGGGGGCCGAATTGGTCATCGCGGTGGACATCTCCGCAGCCACCGAGGGCCAGCCGACCGGCGACGCTCTCAAGATGTTGCTGCAGACCTTCGCGATCATGGGCCGCAACCTTGGCCAGTACCAGTTGCGCGAGGCCGACGTGGTGATGCGTCCCAAGCTGCAGGGCGTGTCAGGCGCCGATTTCGGCGCCCGCCGACTGTCGGTGCTGGCCGGGCGCGAGGCCGCGCTGACAGCGCTGGCCGATCTGCGTACCCGCATCGCAGCCAAGACGCATCGCTGACGCGACGAAGGAAAGTCGCCGCACCAATAAAAACGGCCCGGAGCAAGTCCGGGCCGAAAGGTACCTGGAACCGATGTTCGCGAGGGTACCGAGGAGACAACCTAACGGTCAGACGCCACGGGCAGCGCGGCGTCTCACACCCATCAGATGGAGGGCAGTCTCACAAGTTCAACACGCCACGTAAAGAAAAGTGGCGTCCGCCGGGCGGACAGGCTGCCCGGCCTGGGCAGATCAGCGGCGCGCCTTGGTGGCGGCAGCGGTGGCCTTGACGGCGTTGGTGTTCAGCGCCTGGAAGTTGGCTTCGGCCACGTCCTGGGCTTGCTTGGCGGCCTTGGTCACGCTCTCGAGCGCGTTGTTGGCAGCGGCGACGGCCGACTTCACCAGCGCGGCGGCGTTCTCGGTGCCCGCCGGGGCGTTCTTGATCGCGGTGTCGACGACGGCCAGGAAGCTCTTCTGCGCTTCGCTGATCTTGCCTTCGGCGATCTTGCTCACTTCGGCATTGGTGCCCGAGGCGATGTCGTACAGGTGACGGCTGTAGGCGGCGGCCTTCTCGGCGGCGGGTTGCAGCAGGTTGGCTTGCAGCGCCAGCAGTTCTTGCGCGTCCTTGGCCGACAGGGTGGCCTTGGCATGCTCGGCGACTTCGCCGAGGCCGGACTTCGCGACTTGCAGGTTCAGCTCGACGAGCTTCTCGACGCCTTCGAAGGCCTTGTTGGTGAGACCGAACAGGGTCTCGAGGTTGGCCTTGTGCGCAGCGATGATTTGTTCGGCGGTCAGCATGTGGAGGTCTCCAAAGGTTGCGGGTCGGTGGGGCTGCAACGTTTGGTGCACTGCAGCATGGAAAGAAGTATACGGGTACAGCGGCCGCTTTCAAGGCTTTTTTGTTGCGTTGCAGCAATCTAGTTGCCGGCCTCTAGAAGGGCCTGGAAACGGGCTGCCGGACGACCCTGTCGAACGCGCGACACAATCCGCCCTCCCATGCACGCCTACTACAGCGACCACTACGTCCTGCCGCTGCCGGCGGGCCATCGCTTCCCGATGGCGAAGTACCGGATGCTGCGGGACCGGCTGGCCGCCGAGCTGCCGGCGTTGCAACTGGTCGAGGCGCCGGCCGCCAGTGACGGCGAGCTGGCGCTGGCGCACGAGCCGGCTTGGGTGAACGCGGTGCTGGAGGGCACGCTGAGCGCCGCGCAGCAGCGCGAGATCGGTTTCCCCTGGTCGGAGGCGATGGTCGAGCGCTCGCGCCGCTCGGTGGGCGCGACGATCGCCGCCGCGCGCCGTGCTCTGGAGGAAGGCGTGGCGGCCAACCTGGCGGGGGGCACCCACCATGCGTCGGCCGACAAGGGCTCGGGCTACTGCGTCTTCAACGACATCGCGGTCGCCGCGCGGCTGATGCAGGCCGAATGGCACCGGGCGCGGCGCATGCTGCTGCGTGTCGCGGTGATCGACCTCGATGTGCACCAGGGCAACGGCACCGCAGCGATCTTCCGCGACGACCCGACCGTCTTCACGCTCTCGCTGCACGGCGAGAAGAACTTCCCGTTCCGCAAGGAGGCGAGCGACCTCGACGTCGAACTGCCCGACGGCTGCCGCGATGCGGCCTACCTGGCGGCGCTGGACGGGGCGCTCGCCACCTTGTGGGCGCGGCACCGCGACGCGCCACCCGGCCTGGTGTTCTACCTGGCCGGCGCCGATCCGCACGAAGGCGACCGGCTCGGCCGCCTGCGGCTCAGCGCGGCGGGGCTGGCCGAGCGGGACCGGCGCGTGTTCGCCGCCTGCGCCGAGCGCGGGATCCCGGTGGTCATGACGATGGGGGGCGGCTACGGCGTGAACATCGACGACACCGTGGCGGTCCAGCTGGCGAGCTACCGAGAGGCGCTCGCCGGCTGGTCGGCCTGGCGGGCGCGGGCGACGGTCACCGCCGGTGGGGCGGCCGCCACCGGCCTCCGATAATGGGCCGCATGTCCGAGAGCCCGCCGCCTCCCGACCGACCTGCGCCGCGACCGCGCGGTGACTTCCGCTGCTTCCGCGCCATCGCCACGCGCTGGATGGACAACGACGTCTACGGGCACGTCAACAACGTCGTCTATTACAGCTACTTCGATACGGCGGTGAACGGCTACTTGATCGACGCCGGCGTGCTGGATATCCACGCCGGGCCGGTGATCGGCCTGGTGGTCGAGACGCAATGCCGCTATTTCGCGCCGCTGGCCTTCCCGCAGGCGATCGAGGCCGGCCTGCGCGTCGCGAGCCTGGGCCGCTCCAGCGTGCGCTACGAGGTCGGGCTGTTCGCCCATGGCGACGTGACGAGCGCTGCGCACGGCCACTTCGTGCATGTCTACGTGGACCGCGCGACACGCCGCCCGGTCGAGTTGCCGGCGGCGCTGCGACAGGCGCTGGAAGCGCTGCAGTGACGGGGGCACCGCGGCGGAGGGGGGTGGCATGACCGGGCGGCCGACGGCGGCGCTGCCGGTGTTCGACGCCGAGGCCACCGCGGCGCTGCTGCCGGCGGCCGCGCTGGTCGATGCCGTCGCCGATGCCATGCGCGCCCGGCGGGCAGGGCGGCTGACGGCACCCGCGCGCGGCGTCCTGCCGCTGCCGGAGGGCGGCCGCTACCTGGTCATGCCCGCCGCCGACGAGCACCTGGCCCTCACGAAGTCGCTCACCGTCCATCCGGGCCGGTCCGCACACGGCCTGCCGACGATCCAGGGGCAGGTGCTGGTGGCCGACGCGCGCGACGGCCGGCCACTGATGCTGCTGGACGGCCCGACGCTCACCGCGCGCCGCACCGCCGCCGTCACGGCGCTCGGCCTGCGCGGACTCTCGACCACGCCGGTCCGGTCGGTGGCCTTGCTGGGCACCGGTGCGCAGGCGCTGGCGCACGCGCGCGTGCTGGCTGCACTGGGCGAAGTGAGGGCGCTGCATGTCGTGGGCCGGACGACGGCGCAGGCCGAAGCGTTCGCCGATCGGCTGGCGGCCGAGTTGAGCGGTGTCGAGCTCACGGCACACGCCCATCTTGCCGACGCCCTCCGGACAGCGCAGGCAGTCGTGACCCTGACCACGAGCCTGCGGCCGGTCTTGCCGGACGAACTGCCCGCCGGCCTGCTGGTGGTCGGCGTCGGGGCTTTCACGCCGCAGATGGCCGAACTGCCGCCGGCGCTGCTGCTCGCGCGCCGTGTCGTCGTCGACGCGCTCGACGGCGCACGCCACGAGGCCGGCGACCTGATCCAGGCGGCAGTGGTCTGGTCCGGCGTCACCGAACTCGTCGACCATCTCGATGCCCGGCCGGAAGGCGGCGCCGCACCGGTGTTCAAGACCGTCGGCCATGCCGCCTGGGATCTGGCGGCGGCCCACGTCGCGCAGCGTATGCTCACGGCTTCCTGACAACTGATATATCAATGCTGACCGTCTCACTCCACCCCCGCAGCGCCGTGCGATGGCGTTGCATCCTGCTGGCGCTGGTCGGTTGCCTGCCCGCCGTCGCGGGGGCGGCCGAGATCGACGGCAGTGCCCTCGGCGCGGTTTGGGCGGTCCCGTTCGCAGGCATCCTGCTGTCGATCGCCCTGATGCCGCTGGTGGTGCCCGCCTTCTGGCACCACCACTACGGCAAGGTCGCGCTCGGCTGGGCGGCGGCCTTCATGCTGCCGTTCGGCGCGCTGTTCGGCGCCGGCGCCGCCGCCGCGGCATTGGTTCACGCCGCGCTGGCGGAGTACATCCCGTTCATCATCCTGCTGACCGCGCTGTTCACGGTGGCCGGCGGCATCCACATCCGCGGCAACTTCCACGGCAGCCCGGGCTTCAACGCGGTGCTGATGGCGATCGGCGCGGTGCTGGCGAGCTTCATGGGCACCACCGGGGCGTCGATGCTGCTGATCCGGCCGCTGATCCGCGCCAACGACAACCGCCGGCACGCGGCGCATGTGGTCATCTTCTTCATCTTCATCGTCTCGAACGCCGGTGGTTCGCTGACGCCGCTGGGCGACCCGCCGCTGTTCCTCGGCTTCCTGAAGGGGGTGGACTTCTTCTGGACGGTGCAGCACATCTTTCCCGAGACGCTGTTCCTGGTCAGTGCACTGCTGGCCATCTTCTACGTGATCGACCGCCACTACTACGTGAAGGAAGGTGTGTGCCCGGTCGACCCGACGCCCGACACGCCGAGCTTCGCGATCGAGGGCAAGGTCAACCTGCTGCTGCTGGGCGTGGTGGTCGCACTGGTGCTGATGAGCGGCACCTGGCAGCCGGGCGTCGAGTTCGGGGTCTTCGGCACCCCGGTCGGCCTGCCGCAGCTGGTGCGCGACGTGGCGCTGGTCGGCGTGACCCTGCTGTCGCTGAAGCTCACGCCGCGCGGCGTGCACGACAGCAACCAGTTCAACTGGGCGCCGATGCTCGAGGTGGGCAAGCTGTTCGCCGGCATCTTCCTCACCATCGCGCCGGTGCTGGCGATGCTGAAGGCCGGCCCGGCGGGCGTGTTCGGTCCGATCGTCGGGCTCGTCACCGCGCCCGACGGACAACCGATCCCGGCCATGTACTTCTGGGCTTCGGGGCTGCTGTCGAGCTTTCTCGACAACGCGCCGACCTACCTGGTGTTCTTCAACCTGGCCGGCGGCGACCCGCAGGTGCTGATGACGACGCTGGCACCGGTGCTGGCGGCCATCTCGGCCGGCTCGGTCTTCATGGGCGCGAACAGCTACATCGGCAACGCGCCCAACCTCATGGTCAAGGCGATCGCCGAGGACCGCGGGCTCCGGATGCCCAGCTTCTTCGGCTACATGGTCTGGAGCTGCGGCATCCTGCTGCCGCTGTTCGCGGTGATGACCTTCATCTGGTTTCTCTAGGAGCAAGAACGCATGGACAAGGTCCTGGTGGCGCGTGCCGCCTTCCCCGACATCATCGATCGACTGCGCGCGCACTTCGACGTCGAGGACAACCCGAGCGACACGGTGCTCGACAAGGCGCAGCTGATCGCGCGCCTGCAGGGCAAGGTCGGTGCCTTCACCACCGGCAGCGAACGCATCGATGCCGAGGTGCTGGCGGCCTGCCCGCAGCTGCGCGCGGTCTGCAACATGGCGGTCGGTTACAACAACATCGACGTGGCCGCCTGCACGGCGCGCGGCGTGATCGTCACCAACACGCCCGACGTGCTGACCGAGACCACCGCCGACTTCGGCTTCGCGCTGATGATGGCCGCCGCACGCCGCATCGCCGAGTCGGAACACTACCTGCGGCGCGGCGAATGGACGAAGTGGCACTACGACCAGCTCGTCGGCTCCGACGTGCACGGCGCCACGCTAGGCATCCTCGGCATGGGTCGCATCGGCCAGGCGATCGCACGGCGCGGCGCGCTCGGTTTCGGCATGCCGGTGATCTATCACAACCGTTCGCGGCTGGCGCCGGAGATCGAGGCCACCCTGAACGCACGCTACGTCGACAAGGCCACGCTGCTGCGCGAGTCCGATCACCTGGTGCTGGTGCTGCCGTACTCGGCGGCTTCGCACCATGCGATCGGCGCGGCCGAGCTGACGCAGATGAAGCCGACCGCCACGCTCACCAACATCGCGCGTGGCGGCGTGGTGGACGACGCGGCGCTGGCCGAGGCGCTGAAGGCGCGCCGCATCGCCGCGGCCGGGCTCGACGTGTTCGAGGGCGAACCGAAGCTGAACCCGGCATTGCTGGAATTGCCCAACGTCGTGCTCACGCCGCACATCGCCAGCGCCTCCGTCGCCACGCGCCGCGCGATGGCGAGCCTGGCGGTCGACAACCTGATCGCGTCGCTGGGCTGCGGGCCGCAGGCCGGTCGTCCGCCGACGCCGGTGAACCCGGAGGTGTTGGCGCCGCGCTGATCGGAGAGCCTCACGCGAGGCCGTCTCGGCGTTTTCCCGCAAGTAGAGCGGGAGCTTTTCCCGGTCGTTGACAGCTTGTTGTCAGTTTGAATGGCGGTTGTGCTTTCGAGCACGCCTCTCTTCATTCTGAAAACCATGGATACGACGATGACCTCCTCCAAGAAGACCTCGCGCCGGCTCTCGTCCGGCCTTGCGCTCGCCTGTCTGTCCTCGTTCGGTGCGGCGCAGGAGACGGCGTCCGGCCGGGGGGCGATCTCGGCCCTGCCGGCCGTGACCGTGACGGGCACGCTGCCGGACCGGCTGGAGGCCGTGCCGGGATCGAGCGCCGTGGTCGGCGCCCGGCAGCTCGAGGCCGAGCGGCCGTACTCTGTCCGCGAGGCGCTGCAGGCCGTTCCGGGCCTGCACGTGGTCGGCGAGGACGCCTTCGGGCTCAACCTGAACATCGGCATCCGCGGGCTGGACCCGCGCCGCACCAGCCGCACGCTGCTGCTGGAAGACGGCATGCCCATCCACCTGGCGCCCTACAGCGACCCGACGGCCCACTACCACACGCCCCTGGAACGCATCGAGCGGGTCGAGGTGATCAAGGGTTCGGGCCAGATCGTCCACGGCCCGCAGACGGTCGGCGGCGTGATCAACTTCGTGACGCGGCCGGTGCGGCGCAGCTTCGGCGGCGAGGTCGACCTGTCGGTCGGCGACCGCAACTTCAGCCGGGCCGCCGGCGCGGTCGGCAGTGGCGGCGACTGGGGCGGCTGGCTCGCCGAGGCGGCGCTGCGCCGCGGCAACGGCAGCCGCGACGGCAGCTTCCACCGCATCCGCGACGCGTCGCTGAAGACCGAGTTCGACCTCGGCGACAAACAGTCGCTGCGCCTGAAGTTCGGCTACTACGAGGAGGATTCGAAGTTCGGCGAAGCCGGCCTCGACCAGGCCCGCTACGACGCCGACCCCTATCAGAACGCCTTCCGCAACGACGTCTTCGAGCTCGAGCGCACCGCCTTCCAGGCCGTGCACAGTTTCGACTTCTCCGACACCACGCGGCTCGCGACCCAGGTCTACTACCAGAAGACCGACCGCGCCTCGTACCGCCAGCTCGACGCGATCGTCGAGGCCGACGCCGACGGCGTGGAAGCCGAGAAGGAGCGCGAGGGTCTGCGCTTCGACGAGGTCGGGACCGATGGCGCGGGCCTCGTGGCCGGTTGTCCGGAGGACATCGACTACACGGTGCCGAACGGCTTCGAGCAGTTCGCGAGCCTGTGCGGCAACCAGATGCGTCCCCGCAGCTACGAGTTCTACGGCATCGAACCGCGCCTCGAGATGCAGCATGGCGCCTTCGGCCTGCGCAGCGAGCTGGTCGCCGGGGTGCGGCTGCACCACGAGAAGGTGAACCGCAAGCGCTACAACGGCGCGACACCCACCGCGCGCGAACATTCGCCCGGCACCGGACTGCGCGACGAATTCGACATCGAGACCGACGCTGTCGCCGCCTACGTGCAGAACACCTTCTACGCCGGCAACTGGTCGTTCACGCCCGGCGTGCGCTACGAGAGCTACCGCCAGAAGAACCGCATCACCCAGGACGAGTTCGCGCCGGTCACGCCCGGCATCGAGACCTCGCAACGCAACAACGAGCTGCTGCCCGGTTTCGGGCTGACCTACTTCGGCCTCGCCGACACCACGCTGTTCGCAGGCATCCACCGCGGCATCGCGCCGCCGCGTCCCGATGCCAACCTGCCGCCCGGCGACGCCGACCTGCAGAAGGTCGACCCGGAGCTCAGCACCAACATCGAGCTCGGAATGCGCCACCGTCCGCGGCAGGGCGTGCAGCTGGAGGCCACGCTGTTCCAGATCGACTTCAAGAACCAGATCCTGCCGGGCTACGCGGTCGGCCTGGGGCAGACCTTCGCGAATGCCGGCCGCACCCTCAACCGCGGCGTCGAGTTCGGGTCACGCATTGACTTCGGCCGCCTTCAGGGCCGGCCCCACAACCCCTACCTGACACTGAGCTACACGAGCCTGTTCACCGCCCGGTTCGACAGCGACCTGCTGACGCCCGACTTCGCGCCCGGCGAGGATGAGACCACGGTGTTCGCCAATGCCCGCGGCAAGCGCCTGCCCTACGCGCCGCGGCACCTGCTGTCGGCCGGGCTCGGCTACGAGCACGGCTCCACCTGGGATGCGCGTATCGGTCTCACGCACGTGAGCGAGCAGTACACCGATGCGCTCAACACCCAGGCGCCGGCGGCGGATGGACAGTCGGGCGTGATCCCGAGCTACACGACGCTCAATGCCTCGTTCAACTACCGCCTGAAGCCGCAGGGCGTGACGCTGTACCTGAGCGCCACCAACCTGACCGACAAGCGCTATCTCGTCAGCCGGGTCAACGGGGCCTTCGCCGGCGTGCCGCGCCAGCTCTACGCCGGCGCGCGTTTCAGCTTCTGAGTCGCGGCCCATGCGTCCTGCCGCGGCGCCGGCTGCCTATGGGCAGCTGTCCGTCACGATGCACTGGCTGATGCTGGCACTGATCGCGCTGGCCTACCTGTGCATCGAGCTGCGGGTGCTGTTCGAGCGTGGTACGCCGCTGCGCGAATTCCTGCGCCATGCGCATTTCTCGATCGGCCTGACGGTGATGGGCCTGGTGCTGGTGCGCCTGTGGGGGCGATGGCGCGGCGGCACGCCGCCCATCGTGCCGGCGCCGCCGCGCGCGCAGCGGCTGGCCGCGCACGCGGTGCACCTGCTGCTGTACGCCTTCATGGTCGGCATGCCGCTGGTGGGCTGGGTGATGCTGAGCCTGCGCGGCGACCCGGTGCCGTTCTTCGGCATCGAGTTGCCGCCGCTCGCGGCCGAGAACAAGGACCTGGGCAAGTGGCTGCGTGGCTGGCACGGCGACGTGGGGCGCATCGCCTACGGCGTGATCGCGCTGCACGCGGGCGCCGCGCTGTTCCATCACTACCGGCTGCGCGACAACACGCTGCGCCGCATGCTGCCGGTGCGCTGAGTTCATGACCGGTCGCGAGGCCGGGGCGGGCTGACACAATCGCGGCACGATGCAACTGCCCGACTGGTCGCCCCTCCTGGTCCTCGCGCTGCTGGCGCTCAATCTCGTGTTGCTGCTGTGGCTGGCGCTCCGCCGGCCCGACGATGCGCCGTTGCGCGAACTCGGCGATCGCTTGCAGCAGACCGCGCGCGGCGACGCCGAGCGCCTGGAGCGCGAGCTGCGCGGCGAGGTGCAGGACAGCGCGCGTGGCACGCGCCAGGAGCTGACCGCCTCGCTGGGCCTGTTCCAGCAGACGCTGCTGAACCAGAGCAGCGACGTGGCGCGCACGCAGAACGAGCAGATCGACTCCTTCCGCACCCAGCTCGCGGCCACGCAGCAGGCGCTGTCGGACACGCTGCGCGGCAGCACCGGTGCGCTCACCCAGTCGGCGCTGTCGGCGCGCGAGGCACAGGACGGCGCGCTCAAGCGCTTCGGCGACAGCCAGGCCGAGCAGCTGCGCGCGCTGTCCGAGGCCAACGAGCGGCGGCTGCTCGAGGTCCGCCAGGCGGTCGAGGCGCGGTTGACGGCGCTGCAGGCCGACAACGAGAAGAAGCTCGAGCAGATGCGCCAGACGGTCGACGAGAAGCTGCACGCGACGCTGGAGCAGCGCCTCGGAGAGAGCTTCAAGCAGGTGGCCGACCGGCTGGAGCAGGTGCACCGCGGCCTGGGTGAGATGCAGGGGCTGGCGCGTGACGTGGGCTCGCTCAACCGCGTGCTGACCAACGTGAAGACGCGCGGCGTGTTCGGCGAGGTGCAGCTCGCCGGCCTGCTGGAGCAGGTGTTCACGCCCGAGCAGTACGGCGTCAACGTCGAGACGGTGCCCGGAAGCGGCGCGCGCGTCGAGTTCGCGGTCAAGTTCCCGGGGCGGCGCGACGATGGCCTGCCGACCTGGCTGCCGGTCGACGCCAAGTTCCCGCGTGAGGACTACGAGCGCCTGCTCGATGCGCAGGAGCGCGCCGACGCACCGGCGGCCGAGGCGGCGGCGCGGGCGATCGAGCAGCGCCTGCGGTTGGAGGCGCGCACCATCCGCGAGAAGTACGTCGCCGCGCCGCACACCACCGAGTTCGCGATCCTGTTCGTCCCGACCGAGGGCCTGTATGCCGAGGCGCTGCGCCGGCCCGGGCTGGTGGAGGCGCTGCAGCGCGAGCACCGCGTGACGCTGGCCGGCCCCACCACGCTGCTGGCCACGCTGACCAGCCTGCAGATGGGCTTTCGAACGCTGGCGCTCGAGAAGCGATCGGCCGAGGTCTGGGAAGTGCTGGGCGCGGTGAAGCAGGAGTTCGCGAAGTTCGGCGAGGTGCTGGCCAAGACGAAGAAGAAACTCGAGGAAGCCAGCAACACCATCGATGCGGCCCAGACCCGCACGAACGTGATGCAGCGCAAGCTGAAGACGGTCGAGGCCCTGGACGAGACGCGGGCCCAGGCGCTTCTGCCGGGGGGCCTCGAGACCGTGGAAGACGAGGAGCGAGAACCCGTCCCGCGCGACCACCGTGGCTGAGGACGCGTCGGCGGCTCAGGGCGCGAAGGCGCTGGCGCTGCGGTTGCTGCCGCTGATCGGCGGCCAGCTCTGCCTGCACGCCGCGATGACCGGCCTGCGCATGGCCGCGCCACTGCTCGCGCTGCACGAAGGCCACAGCGCGGCAGCGGTCGGCGGGCTGCTTGCCTTGTTCGCGGTCGCACCGATCGTGCTCGCGCTGCCCGCGGGCCGCATGGCCGACCGTCACGGCTACCACCGTCCGCTGCGCTGGGCCGTGGCGCTCGCCTTCGGCGGCGCCTTGTTGGCCGTGCTGGCGACCCTGCTGCCCGTCGGCTGGCACTACGGGGTGCTGTGTGCTGCCGCGATGCTGTGCGGGGGTGGCGCGAACTTCGGCCTGATCGCGATCCAGCGCACGGCCGGCCGGCTGGTGAACGACCCGACCGGACTGAAGCGCGTGTTCAGCTGGCTCGGCCTGGCGCCGGCGTTGAGCAACGTGGTCGGCCCGGTGATCGCCGGTGTGGTGATCGACGCGGCCGGCTTCGGTGCCGCCTTCGCGGTGCTGGCCTTGCTGCCGCTCGCGAGCCTGGTGTGGTCGCGCCGGGTGCCGCGCGAGGTGCCCGCAGCGGCCCCCGCTGGTGCGCCGCGCAGCCACCGTGCTTCCTGGGAGTTGCTGACGGCACCCCCGATGCGCCGGCTGCTGCTGGTGAACTGGCTGCTGTCGAGCAGCTGGGACGTGCACAGCTTCGTGGTACCGGTGCTGGGCCACGAGCGCGGGCTCAGCGCGTCGGCGATCGGGCTGATCCTCGGCGCCTTCGCGCTCGCGGTGGCCGGCGTGCGGTTGGTGATTCCGCTGCTCGCGCACCGGCTGCGCGAAGGCGCGGTGCTGGCGGGCGCGATGCTGCTGACGGCTGCCGTGTTCGCCGTCTATCCGCTGGCGCACGCGGCACTGGCGATGGGTGCATGCGCGGTGGTGCTGGGCCTGGCGCTCGGCACGGTGCAGCCGATGATCATGTCCACGCTGCACCAGATCACGCCGCAGGCCCGCCACGGCGAGGCGATCGCGCTGCGCTCGATGACCATCAACCTGTCCAGCGCGCTGATGCCGCTCGGTTTCGGCATGGCCGGCGCGGCGTTCGGTGCGGCCGGCGTGTTCTGGCTGATGGGCGCGATGGTCGGCGCGGGCGCGTGGCCGGCCCGCCGGCTGGCCACGATCGGCTGATCCGCGGTCTTTTCAGCGCGGCACCGCGAAGACCGTGTCGTCGGTGGCGACGAACAGGCGGTCGTCATCGGCCGGCGTCACCGGGTGGCCGCCGGTGAAGGCGCCGAACGCCGGCAGCACAGTGCGCTGCGGGCCGACCAGGAAGCAGGGCAGCCGCAGGCGCTCGCCACCCCAGGCCAGGTGATGCACCGGGTGCAGGTGACCGCAGAGCAGATGCGGCCCGGCCGACTTGCGCGGGTGATGGCCGAATGCGAAGGGGTCGAGCTGCCAGGGCTCGTCCACGACCGCGAGGTCCAGGTCGGCCGGCGGGTCGCCGGCGTGGGCGTCGTGGTTGCCGCGCACCAGTGTCAGCGCGAGGTCCGCATGGCGCAGGCGCCAGGCCCGCAGTGCCGCCAGCGTGGCGCCAGCCTGCGAGGCACGCGCATGCAGGAAGTCGCCGAGGAAGACGATGCCGCGCGCTAGCCGCGATGCCAGCAGCGCGTCCAGCGCCGCCAGGTTCTGCGACGTCGTGCCATGCGGCACCGGCAGGCCGCCGGCGCGGAAGGCGGCGGCCTTGCCGAAGTGCATGTCGGCCACCACCAGCAGCCGCTGTCGCGGCCACCATGCGGCCCGGGCGGGCAGCAGTTCGAGGGCTTCGCCGGCGATGTCGATCTGCATGGTCATCGCGGAGCGGCGGCTCGCTCGAGCTCGCGCAGCAGCCGCGCGACGCGGTCCGTCAGCGCCTCGGTGCTGAGCGCCTCGCGCAGCCGCTCGACCATCAGCGGGAAGCCGAATGGCGTTGCGCGGCGCAGTTCGACGAAGGCGAGGCGTCGCTGGGTCAGCTCGGTGAGCGTCTCACGCAGCCGGCCGAGCTCCAGCTCCTGTTCCAGCACTTCGCGCTCGGCCTGGCCCAGCAGCAGGTTGCCGGCGTCATGGCGCTGGAACACGTCGAAGAACAGGCTCGACGAAGCCTGCAGCTGCCGTGCGCTGCGCGCCTGGCCCGGGTAGCCCTGGAACACCAGCCCTGCAACGCGGGCGATCTCTCGGAAGCGCCGGCGCGACAGCTCGGTGGCGTTCAGGCCGGCCAGCACGTCCTCCAGCAATGCGTCGGTCGTCAGCAGGCGCTGCGCGGCCGCTGGCGTCGCGAGCAGCGCGGACCAGTCCACGGGCGTGGCGCACAGCAGTTCGAAACCGTAATCGTTGACGGCGATCGAGAAGCTCGCCGGTTGCCGTGCGCCGACACGATAGGCCAGCAGCGCGGCGAGGCCGACGTGCACGAGGCGCCCGGCGAACGGATAGAGGAACAGGTGCTGGCCCTCGCGGCTGCGCATCGACTCGGCCACCAGCACGTCGGCCGCCGGAAGCGCCGACCAGCGTGCCTGCAGTTCGAGCAGCGGGCGCAGCGCCCGCATCTCGGGACCGGGGAAACGGCCCCGCGCAGCCCGCTGCAGCCGCTCCAGTGCTGCGTGCGCCAGCTCGGATGACAGGGGCATCTGCCCGCCTTGCCAGCGCGGCACCGCGCCGCGCCGGCCGGTCGCGGGCCGCACGAAGGCGGTCATCTCATGGCTGCGCACGAACTCCAGCCGGCGGCCCCCGAACAGGAAGCGGTCACCGCGACGCAACCGCGCGATGAACGACTCCTCGATGCTGCCGAGCCGCGTGCCGTTCAGGAAGCGCACCTGCATCGCGGCGTCGGAGACGATGGTGCCGATGCCCATGCGGTGGCGGCGACCGATCGCCGCGTCGGGCACGCGGTACACGCCGTCGTCGTCGGGCAGCACGCGGCGGTACTCGGGGTAGACGACCAAGCTCTGTCCGCCGCGCGCGACGAAGTCGAGCGCCCACTGCCACTCGGCATCGCTCAGCGTGCGGTAGGCGTCGGTGCGGCGCACTTCCGCCAGCAGGTCGGCCGACCGGAAACCGCCGCCGAGCGCAACGGTGACGAGATGCTGCACCAGCACGTCGAGCGGCTTGTCCGGCGCGCGCCGCGACTCGATGCGGCGCGCGGCGACCGCGCGGATTGCCGCGGCGGCCTCCAGCAGCTCGAGGCTGTGCGTCGGCACCAGCGTGACGCGCGAGACCCGGCCGGGCGCATGGCCGCTGCGGCCGGCGCGCTGCAGCAGCCGCGCGACGCCCTTCGGGCTGCCGACCTGCAGCACGCGTTCGACCGGCAGGAAGTCGACGCCCAGGTCCAGGCTGGAGGTGCTGACCACCGCCTTCAGCCGGCCCGACTTCAGACCCTCTTCGACCCAGCCGCGCAGCGCGGGATCGAGCGAGCCGTGGTGCAGCGCGAGCACGCCGGCCCAGTCGGGGCGCGCATCGAGCAGCTTCTGGTACCAGATCTCGGCCTGCGAGCGGGTGTTGGTGAAGACCAGCGTGGTCGCGTGCCGGTCAATCTCGTCGATCACCGGCTGCAGCATCTCGATGCCGAGGTGGCCGCCCCAGGGGAAGCGCGACGGGTTCGGCGGTACCAGGGTGTCGACCACCACGCGCTTGGGCAGGCGGCCCTGCACCAGCACGCCCTGCGCGTCGGCGTCGCCGAGCAGCACCTGCCGCGCACGCGGCAGGTTGCCCAGCGTGGCGGACAGGCCCCACACCACCAGCCCCGGCTGCCAGTGCCGCAGCCGTGCCAGCGCGAGCTGGGTCTGCACGCCGCGCTTGTTGCCCATCAGCTCGTGCCATTCGTCGACGATCACCATGTCGACGTGCTGCAGGCGCCGCGCCGCGTCGGCCTGGCTCAGCATCAGCGACAGGCTCTCGGGCGTCGTGACCAGAGCGGCGGGTGGTGCCTCGGCCTGCCGTGCGCGCTCGGCGTTCGGCGTGTCGCCGGTGCGCAGGCCCACGCGCCAGCCCGGCAGCAGCTCGGCGAGCGGCGCCTCCAGCGCGCGCTGGGTGTCGGCGGCCAGCGCGCGCATCGGCGTGAGCCACAGCACCCGCAGGCCGCGGCCGTGGCCGTCGTCGTCGCCCGCGGCGCGCTGGCGCAGCGCGCGGCCCAGGGCGGCGAACCAGACCGCGTAGGTCTTGCCGGCGCCGGTGGTGGCGTGCAGCAGCCCGCTTTGGCCGCGCGCGGCCGCCGCCCAGACCTTGCGCTGGAAGGCGAACGGCTCCCAGCCGCGCGCGGTGAACCAGGCGCCCAGCGCGGCCGGGGGCAACGCGCGCCGGTTCATGCGAGCAGGCCCTTCAGCGTGGCGAGCGTGTCGGCCTCCTCGACCGGCTTGTCGGGGCGTGGCCGCAGGATGCGCGGGAAGCGCACCGCCACGCCGGCCTTGTGGCGCGAGGAGCGTGCAATGCCCTCGAAGCCGATCTCGAACACCAGCGTCGGCCGCACGCTGCGCACCGGCCCGAACTTCTCGATCGTCGTCTTGCGGATCACCGCGTCGACGCGGGCGATCTCGGCGTCGCTCAGGCCGGAGTAGGCCTTGGCGAACGGCACCAGTCGGCGCTCGCCGGGCACACCGTCCGGCGCGTCGTCCCACACCGCGAAGGTGTAGTCGGTGTAGAGCGAGGCGCGCCGCCCGTGGCCGGCCTGGGCGTAGACGAGCACCGCGTCGACGGCATAGGGGTCGACCTTCCACTTCCACCACACGCCGACGTCCTTGGTGCGGCCGACGCCATAGCGCGACTCGCGCGCCTTCAGCATCAGGCCTTCGACGCCTCGCTCGCGGGCGGTGTCGCGCAGCACGGCCAGCGCCGTCCAGTCGGGGGCCTGCACCTGGGGCGCGATCTGCAACGCGGGGTCGGCAGTCGCGGCGATCAGTTGCTCCAGACGCGGGCGCCGCAGGTGCTGCGGCTCGCCGCGCCGGTCGGCAGCCTCGTGCTCCAGCAGGTCGTAGGCGATCAGCACCGCCGGCAACTCCTGCAGCAGGCGGGCTCCGAGGGTCTTGCGGCCGATGCGCCGCTGCAGGGCCGCGAACGGGGAGGGGCGGCCGTCCTGCCAGACGACGATCTCGCCGTCGAGCACCGTGCCGTCGGGCAGGGGCAGCTTCGCCAGCTCGGGGAAGCGGTCGGTGATCAGCTCCTCGCCGCGCGACCAGAGCCAGGATTGCCCGTCGCGCCGCACGAGCTGGGCGCGGATGCCGTCGTACTTCCACTCGGCCTGCCAATCGTCGAGCGCGCCGAGCGTGCGCGGCTCGGCCTGCAGGGTATGCGCGAGGAAGAACGGGTAGGGCTGGCCGCCGGGCGAGGCGCCGCCGGTTGCGGCCTCCGGCGCCAGCAGCGCGGCGTAGGCGTCGGCCGTCGGCTGGGCGCCCTTGTCGGTCCAGCCCATCAGCCGTTGGGCGATGAGCTTGGCGTCGAGCCCGGCCACCGCGGCCAGCGCGCGCGTGAGCAGCAGCCGCGAGACGCCGACGCGAAAGCCGCCGCCGATCAGCTTGCCGAGCAGGAAGCGGCCGGGGGTGTCGAGTTCGTCCCACGCATCGAACAGCGCCGTGCGCACCTGCTCGGGCGGCGCGCCGCGCAAGGGGCCGATGCGCTCGCGCATCCAGTCGTCGAGGCCGAGCGCGCTGTCGCGCACCGGCGGCGGCAGCACGAGCGCGATCGTCTCGGCCAGGTCGCCGACCGCCTCATAGCAGGCGTCGAACAGCCAGGCCGGCAGGCCGGCGCGCTCGGCGGCCAGTTGACGCAGCAGCGCCGTCGGCACGGCCTGGCGCGGCTTGCCGCCGGCCAGGAAGTAGGCCGCCCAGGCGGCATGGCGGGCGGGTGCGGCACGGAAGTAGGCCGTCAGCGCTTCAAGCTTCCCGTGCGTCGAGGTGGTCGCATCCAGCGCGGCGTAGAGCCGGGCGAAGTCACGCACCGCCGGTCTCCGCGGGCGGCGGTGCCGGCGGGGCGGTCTCGTCCTCGTCGCCGTATTCGGTCTGGAAGGCGGCGGCGTCGAGGCCCTGCTCGCGCAGCCAGCGGATCAGCGGGCCGGTCTCGCCGTGCGTCACGACGATGCGCCCGGCGCCGGTCGCCCCGATCGCCTCCAGCAACGCCGGCCAATCGGCGTGGTCGGACAGCACGAAGCCGCGGTCGACGCCACGCCGCCGCCGCGTGCCGCGCAGGCGCATCCAGCCGCTCGCGAAGGCGTCGCGGACTTCGCCGAAGCGCTTCAGCCACGGGGAGCCGGCCGCCGACGGTGGAGCCAGCACGAGCGCGCGCCGCAGATCGGCGGGATCGCCGACCTGGTCGACCGTGATCGTGGGCGGCAGTGCCACGCCGGCGGCGCGGTAGGCGTCGTTGAGCGTCTGCACCGCGCCATGGCAGACGATGGGGCCGATCGAGGCATCGACGCCGAGCAGCACGCGTTGCGCCTTGCCGAGCGCATAGCAATACAGCACGCTGGCCTGGCCCGCGTCGGCGTTGTCGCGCCACCAGTGCTCGACGCCGGCAAACACCTGCGCGGGCGGGTCCCAGCGGTAGATCGGCAGTCCGAAGGTCGACTCGGTGACGAAGGTGTCGCAGCGCAGCGGTTCGAACGGTGCGCAGCTCGCGTCCGGTGCGAGCTTGTAGTCGCCCGAGACCACCCACACCTCGCCGCGGTGTTCGAGGCGCACCTGCGCCGAGCCGAGCACGTGGCCTGCGGGGTGCAGCGACAGCGTCACGCCGTGGTGCGTGATGCGTTCGCCGTACTCGAGCGTGTCGAGGCCCACATCGCCCAGCCGCGTGCGCACCAGCGTCGCGCCCGCGCGCGCCGCGAGGTAGCGGCCGTGTCCCGGGCGGGCGTGGTCGGCGTGCGCGTGGGTCAGCACAGCGCGGGCCACCGGCCGCCACGGGTCGATGTAGAAATCGCCGGCGGCGCAGTACAGCCCCTCCTTGCGCACGACGACCAGATCGCTCATGGCACCCCGAGGCCAGCCATGGCGGCGCGGCTCAGTAGATCAGCCGGTCCGGCCGGATATCGCGCAGGATGGTGGTGGCGATTTCCTCGATCGACTTGTGCGTCGAGCTGAGCCAGGCGATGCCCTCGCGGCCCATCATCGACTCGGCCGCCGACACCTCCAGGCGGCAGTTCTCGAGCGAGGCGTACTTGCTGTTGGGTCGTCGCTCGTGGCGGATCTCGCGCAGGCGCTCCGGCGCGATCGTCAGGCCGAAGCACTTCTTCTTGTGCGGCACCAGCGCGGAGGGCAGGGCGCCGCGGTCGAAGTCCTCGGGGATCAGCGGGTAATTGGCCGCCTTGATGCCGTGCTGCATCGCCAGGTAGAGCGAGGTCGGCGTCTTGCCGGAGCGGCTGACGCCGACCAGGATCACGTCGGCGATGTCGAGGTTCTTCGACGACTGGCCGTCGTCATGGGCGAGCGAGAAGTTGATCGCCTCGATGCGATCGGTGTACTCCTGGCTCTTGGAGATGTCGTCGAAGCGGCCGACGCGGTGGTTGGACTTGATGCCGAACTCGGCCTCCAGCGGCTCGACGAAGGTGCCCAGCATGTCCAGCACCAGGCAGTGGGCGCTGCGGATGATGCTGCGCACCTCGGTGTCGATCAGCGTGATGAAGACGATCGGGCGCTTGCCCTCGCGCCCGGCGGTGTCGTTGATCTCGCGCACCACCTGGTAGGCCTTGTCGGGCGTGTCGATGAAGGGCCGGCGCACGTGGCGGGGCTTGGCCGAGAACTGCGCCAGGATGGAGTTGCCGAAGGTCTCGGCGGTGATGCCGGTGCCGTCCGAAACGAAGAACACTGTGCGATTTGGCATGGGGAAGAAGGAGCGCGGCGCGCTTTTAGGGGGTGGCCGTCAGGGCAAACGATTGCAACGGGGACCGTACAATCTAAACCAGTTTGCACCTGGCCCTTCCGCATCCGACTCCAGCCATGAGCCCCGCGCCGAGAACAAGACGAACAGGCGTGAGCGCGGCCGACTGGAAGCCTCGGTGGCCGCAACGGTGCGCCCCGGTTTCATCACATCACGGAGTTTTCCCATGTCCAGCTTTGATGCGACCGCCCTGGTCGTCCCGTTCGAACGACTGAGAATGACCGACGTCGACGCGGTTGGCGGCAAGAACGCCAGCCTCGGCGAGATGATCAGCCAGCTCGCGGCCTCCGGCGTGCGGGTGCCCGGGGGCTTCGCGACCACCGCCCACGCCTTCCGGCAGTTCCTCAAGCACGGCGGCCTGGTCGACAGGATCAATGCGCGCCTGTCGGCGCTGGACACCGACGACGTGCGGGCACTGGCCGAGGCCGGGGCCGAGATCCGCGGTTGGGTCGAGGCCCAGCCGTTCCCGGCTGACCTGCAGGACGCGATCGCGACCGAGTTTTCGCAGCTCACTGCCGGCAACCCCGGCGCCTCGTTCGCGGTGCGCTCTTCGGCCACCGCCGAGGACCTGCCCGACGCCAGCTTCGCGGGCCAGCAGGAGACCTTCCTGAACGTCGTCGGCATCGACGACGTGCTGCACAAGATGAAGGAGGTGTTCGCCAGCCTCTACAACGACCGCGCCATCAGCTACCGAGTGCACAAGGGCTTTGCGCACGCCGACGTGGCGCTGTCGGCCGGCGTGCAGCGCATGGTGCGCTCCGACCTCGGCGCGGCCGGCGTGATGTTCACGATCGACACCGAGTCCGGCTTCAAGGACGTGGTCTTCATCACCTCGAGCTACGGCCTGGGCGAGACGGTGGTGCAGGGTGCCGTGAACCCGGATGAGTTCTACGTGCACAAGCCGGCGCTGAAGGCCGGCAAGCTGGCGGTGATCCGCCGCAACCTCGGCTCCAAGCTGATCAAGATGGAGTTCGCCACGCCGCAGGAAAAGGCAGCCAGCGGCAAGCTCGTCAAGACCGTGGACACGGCGACCGAGCAGCGCAACCGCTACTCGCTGTCCGACGCCGACGTGACCGAACTCGCCCGTTACGCGCTGATCATCGAGGAGCACTACGGCCGCCCGATGGACATCGAGTGGGGCAAGGACGGCGGCGATGGGCAGCTCTACATCCTGCAGGCGCGGCCGGAAACGGTGAAGAGCCAGGCCGAGGGCAAGGTCGAGCAGCGCTACAAGCTCAAGGGCTCGGGCACCGTGCTGGCCGAGGGCCGCGCGATCGGCCAGAAGATCGGCACCGGCCCGGTGCGCATCGTGCACAGCCTGGCCGAGATGGACCAGGTGCAGGCCGGTGACGTGCTGGTCACCGACATGACCGACCCGAACTGGGAGCCGGTGATGAAGCGCGCCAGCGCCATCGTCACCAACCGCGGCGGCCGCACCTGCCACGCGGCGATCATCGCGCGCGAGCTCGGCATCCCGGCGGTCGTGGGCTGCGGCGACGCGACCGAGACGCTGAAGGACGGTGCGCTGGTCACCGTGGCTTGCTCCGAGGGCGACACCGGCTACATCTACGACGGGCTGCTCGAGACCGAGATCAGCGACGTGCAGCGCGGCGAGCTGCCGTACTGCCCGGTCAAGATCATGATGAACGTGGGCAACCCGCAGCTCGCGTTCGACTTCGCGCAGATGCCGAACTCCGGCGTCGGCCTGGCGCGGCTCGAATTCATCATCAACAACAACATCGGCGTACACCCGAAGGCGATCCTCGACTACCCGAATGTCGACGCCGACCTGAAGAAGGCCGTCGAGAGCGTGGCCCGCGGCCATGCCTCGCCGCGCGCCTTCTACGTCGACAAGCTGGCCGAGGGCATCGCGACGATCGCTGCCGCGTTCTGGCCGAAGCCGGTCATCGTGCGCCTGAGCGACTTCAAGTCGAACGAGTACAAGAAGCTGATCGGTGGCTCGCGCTACGAGCCCGAGGAAGAGAACCCGATGCTGGGCTTCCGTGGCGCATCGCGCTACATCAGCAGCGACTTCGGCGAGGCCTTCGCGATGGAGTGCGAGGCGCTCAAGCGTGTGCGCCAGGACATGGGCCTGACCAACGTCGAGATCATGGTGCCCTTCGTGCGCACGGTGAAGCAGGCAGAGCGCGTGGTGGGCATGCTGGCCGAGCACGGGCTCAAGCGCGCGGCGGCCGGCGGCAGCGACGACCTCAAGGTCATCATGATGTGCGAGGTGCCGAGCAACGCCATCCTGGCCGACCAGTTCCTCGCGCACTTCGACGGCATGTCGATCGGCTCGAACGATCTGACCCAGCTCACGCTGGGACTGGACCGCGACTCCGGGCTCGAACTGCTGGCGGCCGACTTCGACGAGCGCGATCCGGCCGTCAAGGCCATGATCTCGCGGGCCATCACCGCCTGCCGCGCCACCGGCAAGTACATCGGCATCTGCGGCCAGGGGCCCAGCGACCACCCCGACTTCGCCGACTGGCTGGCGGCCGAGGGCATCGTGTCGATCTCGCTGAACCCCGACACGGTGGTCGACACCTGGCAGCGTCTCGCCAAGCGCTGAGTTCTGCACGCTGCAAGTCCGCGGGCTGAGCCCCGGACCTCGGAACGGCCCCGATCGGGGCCGTTTGCCGTTTTGCGTGCGCCAAGCTTCGGGTAAGTCCTGACAGGGCATATCAGAGCATCGTCAGGTTTCGTCAGCATCGCGTAAGGCGCCATTTCACAATGAAAGGAACCGTTACGAGGCCCCATGCTGCTGTTCATCGCATCGATCAAGCTCATCGCCGAGATCGCCCTGTGCGCACTGGCCGGACGCTGGCTGCTCGGCATCCTGGCGGGCGCCAAGCGCGAACAGAATTTCTTCTATCAGTTGCTGAACGGCCTGACCCGCCCCTTCACCACTGCGTTCCGCGCCATCACGCCGAAGCTGGTGATCGACCGCCACATCCCGCTGCTGACCTTCATCGCGCTCGCGTGGATCTGGGTGTTCATGGTGATCGAGAAGGTCAGCCTCTGCCGGGCGGCGCCAGGTCAGGGGCTGTGCCAATGAACTCGACGAGCCTGCCGCGCCAGGGTGGGTGGTGGCGCCATCTGCTGCTCAAGTGGCGCGCGCAGATGCTGCTCGTCATCAATCGGCGCGACGGGGCGCTCGAGGTCTTCGACGAGATGCTGGGGCTGTGGCCTGACGACGCATACGCGCTCGCCAGCCGAGCCCACGTGCTGGCGCAGGCCGGACGGGCCGATGCGGCGATGGCCGATTTCCGCCGCTTGCTCGATGCGCAGCCCGAGCATGCCCATGCCTGGTTCAACCTCGGTTTCCTGCTGGAGCAGCAGGGCCGGCTCGACGAGGCCGAACAGGCATTCCGCCGCGCGCTCGAACTCGAGTCCAAGCTCGACCGGGCCTGGTACGGCCTGGGTCTGGTGCTGATCCGTCAGCACCGCTACGACGAGGCCGTCGCCGCGTTGAAGCGCAACACCGAACTGCAGCCCATGAGCCCGCACGGCTGGTACCAGCTGGCGCGGGTGCATGTCGATCGTCAGCAACCCGAGGAGGCGGCGAAGATCATCCGCCATCTCCAGGGGTTCGAGCCCAAGGTGGCCGCTCAGCTCGAGCGGGAAACCGGACTGCTCGGCTCGCCGGCCGGCGGGCACTGAAACGCGCCCGTCCACGGGCGGCAGGCATCGCGTCGAAGAACGCGAGGGACGGTGGCATCCGCAAGACCGGTGACCCCCCGACGGGGTTGGAGACAACAAGGACTGGAGCACAGCGATGCAGGTGACTGAACAGCAGCGGCTCTACTGGCAGAAGAACCTCAGGATCACCTCGGTCCTGCTGGCGATCTGGTTTGTAGTGACCTACGTAATGGCGTATTTCGCGCGAGACCTCAGCTTCTCGTTCTTCGGCTGGCCTTTCAGCTTCTACATGGCGGCGCAGGGCTCGCTGATCATCTATGTGGTCATCATCTGGTATTACGCCAGGACGATGAACCGCCTCGATCAAGAACACGGCGTTGCCGAGGAGGACTGACATGGCTGGAATCACACCGACTGCCGCCGCTGCGGGCAGCAGTCGCGCCGCCAACGCGGCCTTCAAGTCGCAACTGAACAAGGTCTACAGCTGGTACACCGGCGGCTTCATCGCCTTCGTGATCGTGCTGGCGGTGCTGGAGCAGATGGGGCTGCCGCGCAGCTACATCGGCTTCATCTTCCTGCTGGCCACCGTGGCCCTGTATGCCGGCATCGGCATCATGAGCCGCACCACCGATGCGGCCGAGTACTACGTCGCAGGTCGCCGCGTGCCGGCGGTCTACAACGGCATGGCCACCGGTGCCGACTGGATGTCGGCCGCCTCGTTCATCGGCATGGCCGGCACGCTGTACCTCACCGGCTACGGCGGCCTGGCCTTCATCATGGGCTGGACCGGCGGCTACTGCCTGGTGGCGCTGTTCCTGGCACCTTACCTGCGCAAGTTCGGGCAGTTCACGATTCCCGACTTCCTCGGCGAGCGCTATGGCGGCAATCTGGCGCGGTTCATCGGCATCTTCGCGGCGATCCTGTGCTCGTTCACCTACGTGGTGGCGCAGATCTACGGCGTAGGGTTGATCACGGCCCGCCTGAGCGGTCTGGCGTTCGAGATCGGCGTGTTCGTCGGCCTCGGCGGTATCCTGGTGTGCTCCTTCCTCGGCGGCATGCGCGCGGTCACCTGGACGCAGGTGGCGCAGTACATCATCCTGATCATTGCGTACATGATCCCTGTGGTCTGGCTTTCGGTGAAGCAGACCAGTGTGCCGGTGCCGCAGGCCATCTACGGCGCCCAACTGCAGAAGATCACCGCCAAGGAGGCCCAGCTCAAGGCCGACCCGAAGGAGCTGGAGGTCATCGCGGCCTTCAAGCAGCGTGCCGAGGGCGCCGATACCAAGTTGAAGGACGTGCCGGCCGCGATGGCAGCTGACAAGGCAGCGGCCGAGCAGAAGCTCGCCGACCTGAAGGGCGCGAACGCTCCGCTGGCCGACGTGCAGGCGGCCGAGAAAGCGCTGGCTGCCTTGCCGGCAACGGAAGCCGATGCCAAGAAGGCCTACACGGCGGCAAAGACTGCGAACGAGGCGCGCGCCAAGCCGCTGGCCGGCATGCCGCCCCACGCACAGCAGTACGCCGGCGACCCGAACGGCGACGAGAAGGCGCAGAAGACCTTCGACGATTCGCGTCGCAACTTCCTGGCGCTGGTGTTCTGCCTGATGGTCGGCACGGCCGCGCTGCCGCACATCCTGATGCGCTACTACACGACGCCCTCGGTCAAGGAGGCGCGCGAGTCGGTGACCTGGTCGCTGTTCTTCATCTTCCTGCTGTATTTCACCGCGCCGGCGCTGGCCGTCCTGGTGAAGTTCGAGGTGTTCAACAACGTCGTCGGCACGCCGTTCGACCAGTTGCCCGCCTGGATCGCCAACTGGGCGCGGGTCGATCCGACGCTGATGTCGGTCACCGACATCAACAAGGACGGCATCCTGCAGCTCGGCGAGATGAAGATCGGCGGCGACATCATCGTGCTGGCCACGCCGGAGATCGGTGGCCTGCCGTACGTGGTGTCAGGCATGGTCGCCGCGGGCGGTCTGGCGGCGGCGCTGTCCACCGCGGACGGCCTGCTGCTGACGATCGCCAACGCGCTGTCGCACGACCTGTACTACAAGATGATCGATCCGAATGCGTCGACCTCCCGCCGCGTGACGATCTCCAAGATCCTCTTGCTGGTCGTGGCCCTGGCAGCGGCCTACGTGGCGTCGCAGAAGCCGGCGGACATCCTGTTCCTGGTGTCGGCGGCGTTCTCGTTCGCGGCGGCGGGCTTCTTCCCGGCCCTGGTGCTCGGCATCTTCTGGAAGCGGGCTTCCAGCGCCGGGGCCGTGCTGGGCATGATCGCCGGCCTGGGGACGACCATGTACTACATGATCCACAACCAGCCCTGGCTGCGTGGCGTGTTCGGCATCACCGATCCCGTCAACCTGTGGTTCGGCATCCAGCCGATCTCGGCGGCGACCTTCGGCGTGCCGATCGGCTTTGCGGTGATCATCATCGTGAGCCTGTTCACGCCGGCACCGAACAAGAAGGTGCAGGAGCTGATCGAGCACGTTCGCTATCCGAACCTGCGCGGCGACACGGTGAAGAGCCTGGGTACCTGAGGCCCCGTGGGGCCGGCCTCCGGGCCGGCCCGCCACGGCTGACTGGCGGCCCCCGGCAACGGGGGCCGTTTCCATTGATGCGGCTATAATCTTGGGCTCACCTTGCCACACCCCTTGTTGACGCTAGGGGGTGGCTTCCCCGCCGACCGCCGTGCCCGCACGGCCGCGAGGCGGACATCCACAAGGAGTACCGATGCGTCATTACGAAATCGTCCTGCTGATCCACCCGGATCAAAGCGAGCAGGTTCCGGCCATGCTGGAACGCTACAAGGGCCTGGTCACCGCCGCCGGTGGCAAGGTGCACCGCGTCGAGGATTGGGGTCGCCGCCAACTGGCGTACCTGATCAACAAGCTCGCGAAGGCGCACTACCTGTGCCTCAACATCGAGTGCAGCAAGGAAACGCTGCTCGAGCTCGAGACCGGCTTCAAGTTCAACGACGCCGTGCTGCGCCACCTCACGGTGGTCAAGAGCAAGGCCGAGACCGCGCCCTCGATCATGATGAAGGCCGTCGAGCGCGAGGAATCGCGCAAGGCACCGCAGCCGCAGGAAGCCGCCGCCTGATTCCGGTGAAGCCCTGCCTGCCGCAGGCGCCTGCATGAACCGCGTGGCTCTTCAGGCGCAGTTGGTGGAGCGGGGCGTGATGCGCTACACGCCCGCCGGTTTGCCGGCACTCGACTTGAGCCTGAGGCACGAGTCGCAAGTGACGGAAGCCGGGCACCCGCGCCGGGTCTCCCTGGAGATCCGGGCCGTGGGCATCGGGGCGGTGGCCGAGCAGCTCGGCAAGCTGGCGGTGGGAGACACCGCCGGGTTCGCCGGATTCCTCGGATCCCACCGCAACGGCAAGGGCGTGCTGCTGCACATCACCGAATTCGACGCCCAGCCCGCTTCGCTTTGAGCAACCCGTTTCAGATTTCAGGAGTTCACTATGCCCCCGCCCCGTGGTAAAGGCCGTTTCGGCAAGGACAAGCGCCCGAAGCGCAACACCCAATCGCTGCTGTTCCGTCGCAAGCGCTTCTGCCGCTTCACGGTCACCGGCGTCACCGAGATCGACTACAAGGATGTCGACACGCTGCGCGACTTCATCGCCGAGAACGGCAAGATCACGCCCGCCCGCCTGACCGGCACGCGTGCCTTCTTCCAGCGTCAGCTGTCGACCTGCATCAAGCGCGCCCGCTTCCTGGCCCTGCTGCCGTACAGCGACCAGCACAAGTCCTGAGGAGCCCGCCATGCAAATCATCCTGCTCGAGAAGGTGGCCAACCTCGGCAACCTCGGTGAGGTCGTCAAGGTCAAGGACGGCTACGCACGCAATTTCCTGATCCCCAGTGGTGCCGCACGTCGTGCCACCGAAACGGCGGTCAAGGAATTCGAAGCCAAGCGCATCGAACTGGAAAAGGCTGCGGCTGCGAAGCTGGCCGCCTCCCAGGCCGAGGGCGAGAAGCTCAACGGCAAGGTCCTCAGCATCACGCAGAAGGCCGGCGTCGATGGCCGCCTGTTCGGCTCGGTCACCAACCACGATATCGCCGAAGCGCTGGGCAAGGCCGGCTTCAAGGTCGTGAAGTCGCAGGTGCGCCTGCCCAACGGTCCGCTGAAGACCGTGGGTGAGCACCCGGTGACGGTGGCGCTGCACACCGACGTGGTGGTCGACGTGAACGTGACGGTGGTCGGCGAGACCGACTGAGTCTTCTGTCCGCTCGCGACGAAGGCCGGCATTCGCCGGCCTTTGTTTTTGCGGCGGTGCCTGTACAGCGCCGCCCCCAGGCCACCCACCGGATTTCCACAGACTTGCCCACAACGGCGGGTCGGCGACCGGCATAAGATCGAACGATGTCAGCCATTTTCTCCGGGGGCGGCGCGCGCCCTGACGCCCGCGGCGACGACGAGGTCGCCCGCCTGCGCATCCCGCCGCAATCCATCGAGGCCGAGCAGAGCGTGCTGGGGGGGCTGCTGATCGACAACGGCGCCTGGGACCGGGCCGGCGACCTGCTGAACGACGGCGATTTCTACCGCCACGAGCACCAGTTGATCTACGGGGCCATCGGCAAGCTGATCAACGCCAGCAAGCCGGCCGACGTGATCACCGTCTACGAGCAACTGCAGTCGCTCGGCAAGGCCGAGGAGGTGGGCGGGCTGGCCTACCTGAACCAGCTCGCGCAGAGCGTGCCGAGCGCGGCCAACCTGCGCCGCTATGCCGAGATCGTGCGCGAGCGCAAGATCCTGCGCGACCTGGTCGCCACCAGTGACGAGATCGCCACCAATGCCTTCAACCCTCGCGGCCGCGCGGTCTCCGAGATCCTCGACGAGGCCGAGGGCAAGATCTTCAAGATCGGCGAAGCGGGTTCGCGCACCAAGCAGGGCTTCCAGGGCATGGATACGCTGGTGGTGCAGCTGATCGACCGCGTGACCGAACTGGCCGAGAACGGCGCCGAGGAAGTGACCGGCGTGCGCACCGGCTTCTACGACCTTGACCGCATGACCGCCGGTCTGCAGCCGGGCGATCTGATCGTGCTGGCGGCGCGCCCGTCGATGGGCAAGACCGCGTTCGCGCTCAACATCGGCGAGCACGTCGCGGTGCAGGAAGGCCTGCCGGTGGTGGTGTTCTCGATGGAAATGGGCGCCTCGCAGCTGGCGCTGCGGATGGTCGGCTCGCTCGGCCGCATCGACCAGTCGGGGCTGCGCACCGGCCGGCTGCGCGACGACGAATGGGGCCGCCTGACCGAGGCGGTCGACAAGCTCGGCAAGGCCAGCGTCTTCATCGACGAGAGCGCGGCGCTGACGCCGAGCGAGCTGCGCGCCCGCGCCCGGCGCCAGGCACGCCAGTGCGGCCAGCTCGGCCTGATCGTGGTCGACTACCTGCAGCTGATGAGCGGCTCCAGCTCGAACGAGGAGAACCGTGCCACCGTGATCGGCGAGATCTCGCGCGGCCTGAAGTCGCTGGCCAAGGAACTGAAGTGCCCGGTGATCGCGCTGTCGCAGCTCAATCGCAGCGTCGAGACGCGCACCGACAAGCGGCCGATGATGAGCGACCTGCGCGAGTCGGGCGCGATCGAGCAGGATGCCGACGTCATCATGTTCATCTACCGCGACGAGTACTACAACAAGGACACCAAGGAGCCGGGCGTTGCCGAGATCATCATCGGCAAGCAGCGTAACGGCCCGGTCGGCACGGTGAAGCTCACCTTCCTGAAGCCGCTGACCAAGTTCGACAACCTGGCGCCGGGCAGCAGCGGCAGCGACTACTGACGCCCGGGCGGGTTTTCCGGGTGGGCGGCTTGACAGTCGACCCCATGTACATACACTGTCCATGGACAGGGGCAGGGGGTCCCCGATCGGGAGTGACGACATGGCCGCAGCCGTCGAACGCATCGTGGTGCAGGCAACCTTGCAGGACAAGAAGGCGATCGCCGCCAAGGCGAAGCGCCTGGACCTGCCCGTGTCGGAACTGATGCGCCGCGGCGCCTTCGCCTACGAGGCCAAGGAAGCGGACCAGGAACTGGGCGTACTGGCCGATGCCGCGCGCGATGCCGCCGATCGTGCCGGCGCCGCCATCGACGATGCGCTGAATTTCATCGAGGCGAGCAACAAGCGCATCGCTGCGATGGAGGCGAAGGCCTCTCGCCCGCCGAAGCCAGCCGCCGGCCGGGCGGCGGTGCGCAAGGCCGCCTGATGGGCGTCACCGACCGCGTCTGGGGAGCGCTCACCTCGATGATCAAGCTCGAGGACAAGGTCAACCGGCAGTCCGACGCGATGAAGCTGCAGCAGCAGAAGATCGAGGACCTGACCGGCCGCGTGATCCGGCTCGAGGCCCAGCTCGAACTGCTGACCACGGCTGCGGTTGTGAAGCGGTTGAAGAACGACTGAGTCTCGGCCGCGCGACCGGCGCGACCGTCAGTGGAAATCGCGCGAACTCGTCGCCAGCCGGCCCAGCCAGGGCGTCACGTCGACCAGCCGCCGTGCCAGCAGGTGCGTCACGCCTTCCGGCGAGCACTGCCATTCCCCGGCCACCGCCAGCAGGCGTGAGGCGAGCAGCGCCTGGCGGAAACGCTCGCGCACCCCTTTCCAGACGATCACGTTGACCGAGCCGGTCTCGTCCTCCAGCGTGACGAAGATCGTGCCCTTGGCGGTCTCGGGCTGCTGGCGACCGACGACGATGCCGCAGGCCCAGACGCGGCTGCCATCCTTCAGGGTACCGAGCTCCCGCGCATTGCGCCAGCCACGCTGTACGAGCCGCGGACGCAGCAGCGCCAGCGGATGGCGGCGCAGCGTGAGCTGGGTGCTGGCGTAGTCGAGCGTGATCTCCTCGGCCTCGGGCGGCGCGGGCAGGACGAGCGGGTCTTCGCGATGCGGCGCGCCGGCGAGCAGGGCGGTGCGGCGGGGCTGGCCGCTCGCCTGCCACGCCTGTTGCCGGCGGTGGCCGGCCAGGCCCTGCAGTGCATCGGCACGGGCCAGCACCTGCAGGGCCTGGGGATCGAGCCCGGCGCGCCGGGCCAGGTCGTCAAGGCTGGCGAAGGCCGCCGCGTGGCGGGCGGCCAGGATGCGGCCGGCGGCCGCCTCGTTGAAGCCGGAGACGAGGCGCAGCCCCAGGCGCACGGCGGGTTGCGGCGAGCGTGCCGCGCAGGGCAGGCCGTCGGGTGACGCCGGTTCGAGCGTGCAGTCCCAGCTGCTGTGGCCCACGTCGACCGGGCGCACTTCGACCGCGTGGCGCCGTGCATCCTGCACCAGCTGCGACGGTGCGTAGAAGCCCATCGGCTGCGAGTTCAGCAGCGCGGCCAGGAAGATCGCCGGCTCGTGGCACTTGAGCCAGGCGCTCAGGTAGGCCAGCAGCGCGAAGCTGTAGGCGTGGCTCTCCGGGAAGCCGTACTCGCCGAAGCCCTTGATCTGCTCGAAGATGCGCTCGGCAAACTCGCGGTCGTATTTCTTTTCCACCATGCAATCGACGATGCGATCGTGGAAGTGCTGCAAGCCGCCCTTGCGTTTCCAGGCCGCCATCGCACGGCGCAGCTCGTCGGCATCGCCACCGCTGAAATCGGCCGCGATCATGCAGATCTGCATCACCTGCTCCTGGAAGATCGGGATGCCCAGCGTGCGTTCGAGCGCCTCGGCGAGCGCCGGGTAGGCCGGCGGCGGGCGCAGGCCCTGGCGCTGCAGCTCGCGTTGCTTCAGGTAGGGATGCACCATGCCGCCGCTGATCGGGCCCGGCCGCACGATCGCGACCTGGACCACCAGGTCGTAGAACTCGCGAGGCTTCAGCCGGGGCAGCATGCTCTGCTGGGCCCGGCTCTCGATCTGGAACACACCCACGGTGTCGGCTTCCTGGATCATTTCGTAGGTGGCGATGTCCTCGCGCGGAATGTCCTGCATCCGCCATGACGGGGACGCGGGCGCGCCGCCGTTGGCGCCGGGCGGCGGGCCGCGCCAGTCGGTGAGCAGCGCGAGCGCACGCTTGAGCGCGCTCAGCATGCCCAGCGCCAGCACGTCGACCTTCAGCAGCCCCAGCGACTCGAGATCGTCCTTGTCCCACTGGATCACGCGGCGCTTCTCCATGGCGGCGTTCTCGATCGGCACCAGGCGCGACAGCGCGTCGCGCGCGATGACGAAGCCACCGACGTGCTGCGACAGGTGTCGCGGGAAGCCGATCAGCGCGGTGCTCAGCGCCAGCCACTGCCGGGTGACCAGGGCCTCCGGGTCGAAGCCGGCCTCGACCAGCCGGGCGGGCAGGGCCTCGTGCCCGTCGAACCACTGGTGGCTCTTCGCGAGGCGGTCGATGCGCTGCCCATCCAGCCCCAACGCCTTGCCAACCTCGCGCACCGCGCCGCGCACGCGGTAGGTCGAGAGCGCCGCGGCCAGCGCGGTGCGGTGCATGCCGTACTTGCCGTAGATGTACTGGATGACCTCCTCGCGCCGCTCGTGCTCGAAGTCGACGTCGATGTCGGGGGCTTCGTTGCGCTCCTCGCTGATGAAGCGCTCGAACAGCAGCGTGGTCTGCGTCGGGTCGACCTCGGTGATGCCCAGGCAGTAGCAGACCGCCGAGTTGGCGGCCGAGCCGCGGCCCTGGCACAGGATGCCCTCGGAGCGGGCGAAGCGCACCACGTCGTGCACGGTGAGGAAGAAGGCCTCGTAGCGCTTGCGGAAGATCAGCGCGAACTCGCGTTCGATCTGCTCCTTCACCGAGCCGGGCACGCCGCCGGGATAGCGCACGCAGGCCCCTTCCTCGGTCAGGCGCCGCAGGTGGCTGCTGGCCGTCTCGCCGGCCGGCACGATCTCGTCCGGGTACTCGTACTTCAGCTGCTCCAGCGAGAAGTCGCAGGCCCGCGCGAGGTCCACGCTGCGCTGCAGCCACTCGGGACGGCAGAGCTGCGCCAGCGCCAGCCGTGAGCGCAGGTGCTGCTCGGCGTTGCGCATCAGTGCGTAGCCGCAGTCGGCGACGCGGCGCTTCAGGCGGATCGCGGTCAGCGTGTCCTGCAGCGGCTTGCGCGAGCGCACGTGCATCAGCACGTCGCCCGCCGCCGCCAGTGGCAGGCCGGTGGCGGCCGACACCTCGAGCAGGCGTTCGACGAAGGACTCGTCGTCGGCCCAGCGCAGCAGCTCGACCGCGATCGAGGCGCGCTCGCCGCAGCGGGTGGCCAGCCAGTGGGTCTGCTCGAGCAGGGTGGCGTGAGGCTCGTCGTGGCGCGGGATCAGCAGCGCCAGGCAGTCGGGCACGCCGGCGGCATGGCCCTGGCCGGCCAGTGGCGCGTCGAGGTCGTCGACGCTCAACCGGTAGTGGCCCTTGGCGCTGCGGCCGCGGCCGAGCGTGATGAGACCGCAAAGCTGGGCATAGCCCTCACGGTTCTTCGCCAGCAGCACCAGGCGGCAGCCCGGCGCGGTGGGCGAGGCGGCGAGCGTGAACTCGCTGCCGATGATCAGGGCCGGCAACGGGGGGCCGTCGCCGCCGCTCTGCTCGCGCAGCCGCTTCAGCGCCGCATGCGCCCGCACCACGCCGGCCACCGAGCACTCGTCGGTGATCGCGATCGCCGCATAGCCGAGCTGGGCCGCGCGCTCCACCAGTTCCTGCGGGTGCGAGGCGCCGGTCAGGAAGCTGAAGTTCGAGCGGCAGTGCAGCTCCGCGTAGGCCGGCAGCCCCGGCTGTGTCCAGTGCGGCGGCGGGGCCGGGGGCGACGCCGGCTGCGGCGTCTTGGGATGGGCCGGCTGCGGCATCGTCTCACCCGAACCAGCCGTGCAGGAACCAGCCCCCCGACGAGGCGTCGCCGGGGTGCTCGCGGTAGATCCAGCGCAGCCGGTGGTCTGCGCCCTCGGCCACGTGGTAATCGCGCCGCACCAGCGCGCCGTCGAACCAGCCGGCCTCGATGCGCTCGGCTCGCGAGCACACCCGCAGGGGGCTGCCATGCCGCGGCCGGCCCAGCGCATCGCTGGCCAGCGGCAGCGGCAACGGCAGTAACCAGAGTGGTCGGGGGGCGGCGGGAGCGGGCGTCGTGGTCGCAAAGGGTGCTGGGGGCGGTTCGCCGGCCGACCGGACACGCTGCGCGTGCTCGGGCCGGTGATCGGCCTGCGGCACCCAGCGCTGCACGTGATCACTCCCCAGCCGCGCGGTCAGTCGGTCAAGCAGCGCGGCGTGTTCGCCGTCCTGTCGGCCCGGTGCGGGCAGCAACTCGCCGGGCGTGCCGCCGTGCGGCACGGCGGCTTCCAGTTCGAGTGCGAGCTCGTAGACCGGCGCGGCGAGCGCATGGCGCTGCAGGCGCTCGCGCCACAGCAGCGCGAGCTGGGCAATGTCGCGGCTCGGGGCCGACAGCTGCAGCCGCAGCCGAGTGTCGGGGCAGGGCGCGCGGCCGTGCTCGTGGCGCAGTCTCAGTGCCAGCACCGTGACGGCCTGCCAGCGCAGCTGCAGCCAACCGCGCAGTGCCGGCAGCAGAGCCTCGACGGCGGCCATCAGCACCGCAGCCTCTTCGGCACGCTGCAGCAGCTCGCGCCGGGCCAGGAAGCGCTCGGGCGGCACGAACCACGGCCTCGGGTCGGGGGCGTCGCCATAGCAGCGGTCGAGCGCCCGGCCCAGGTCCACGCCGAGCCGGCGCTGCAGACCGGCACGTGGCAGAGCGCGCAGCGCCCCGAAGGTCCGGATCCCCAGCGCCTGCAGCAACTCGCTCTGGTGGGGGCTGGGCGGCAGCAGACGCGCCAGGCTCGCCACCGGCAGCCGGTCCAGCTGCTGCGCGCTGCTCCGGGCCTGCAGCGCATGTCGCCGGGCCAGGCCGCTGGTGGCGAACAGCCAGGCCGCGCCGGGGGTGGGCGCACAGCCCGTCCGTACCTGCATCCCGCTCGTGCGCGCCAGGGCTTGCGCCCGGTGCAGCAGCGCATGGATGCCACCGAACAGCCGCAGCGTGCTCTGCACTTCGAGCAGCACCCCGTCCGGAGTGAGGCTCAGGTGGGGCGTGAGCGCAGCGAGCGCCAGGGCCAGTCGCTCGACCAGCGCGGCTTCGCGCGGCCGGTCACGCGGGAACACGACGAGCTGCGGCAGCAGAGACAAGGCCGTGGCCACGCTCTGCCCGGCCCGCACCCCGAGGGCGTGCGCCGCGCGGTTGGCGCTGAGCAGCATGTGCTGCTCGGTCACCGCCACCGGCAGCGCGGCCTCAAACCCGGTGTGCGAACCGGGCAAAGCTTGCAGCGGCAGCTGGGGCAGGTAGAGGGCGATCCACAGCATCGTGAGGACGTCCGGTGAGCGGCGACGCAGGGCGCACCGATGCTGGCCAGGGCAGGGACAGCTGCAGGGGCCGGGCCATCGGCGGGCCGCGACGCTTGAACACGTCGACGGCCAGGGCATGGCCCGGTAGCGGCTGGCAGGCCAGGCGCAGCGGCGCCGGGCTACTCAGCGAGCGGGCCGCGGGCGCCTGCAGGCTCAGCAAGGGCGTGAGCCCCGCCTGCGCGGCCAGGTGCAGGCGGCGCAGCGTGGGGCGGGTCACCGGTTGTTCGCTCCACCACAGCACGGCGGCGCAGCTGCCGGCTCGCACCGCCTGCTCGGCGGCCCAGGCGGCATCGGTCGGTGTCTGCGGCGCCAGGCACAGCAGCCGTGAGCTGTCCAGGCCGAGGGCCTGCAGCGCGCTCAGGCAAGGCCGGCCCGGCGGGGAGATCCAGACCGTTTCGCGTGTGCCCTCCTGGCGCTGCCCCAGGCTGCGCAGCCACGGCGCCAGCAGCGCCAGTTCGCCGCTGGCCGGCGTGGCCAGCAGTTCGGTGAGGCCGCTCGCGGGCCAGCCTCCGCCGGGCAACTGCTCGTCGAGCGCCGGCCATCCGGTGGGAAGGGTCGGCAGCGACGGCCTGGCCAGCACGCCGGCCCGCCACAGCGGAGCCCCGGGGCGGTCCATGAAGGAGGCCAGCCCGCGCGGTGACGGCGAAGGTGCGGCGGCGAGGTCGAGAGGCATGACGGAGAAGAGAGCGCGAGTGAATACTGTACATAAATACAGTATCAATGGGCGTGCTCTCTGCTCTCTCCTAGATGCCGGTCTTCCGCCAGCGGACGGGCCCCTGGGGATTCGCTTAGGGGTTCATCCGGTGTGCGCCGAAGGGGAAGGTCGGCACGCTCGCGCTTGCATTTCGCACCACCACCCCCGTTCCAGGAGACATTGATGAGCACCCCCGACACCTGCTGCAGCCTCGTTCCTTATTTCAAGGTGGCTCCCGGCAAGCTCGACGAGTTCAAGGCCCTGACCGCACGCTTTGTCGAGAAGACGCGCAGCGAGCCCAAGTGCGTGTTCTACGCTTTCAGCTTCGATGGGGATGCGGCGCACTGCCGCGAGGGCTATGACGGTGCCGCGGGTGTGCTGGCCCACCTGGAGAACGTCGGCGCCCTGCTGGGCGAGGCGTTGAAGATCGCCGAGGTGACGCGGCTCGAGGTGCACGGGACGGCGGCCGACATCGAGCAACTGCGCGAGCCCTTGAAGGGCCTGAATCCGCAGTTCTTCCTGCTGCAGAGCGGCGGTTTCCGCCGCTGAGGCAGAGTCCGGCCGGATGAAACCCGTTCGCCGGGTTTCATCCTCCACCGAGCGCGGGGATCAGACGCGCTCGAAGATCGCGGCGATGCCCTGGCCGCCGCCGATGCACATGGTCACCAGCGCGTAGCGGCCGCCGGTGCGCTGCAGTTCGTACAGGGCCTTGGTGGTGATGATGACGCCGGTCGCGCCGACCGGGTGGCCGAGCGAGATGCCCGAGCCGTTGGGGTTGACCTTGGCAGGATCGAGGTCGAGCTCGCGCACCACAGCACAGGCCTGCGCGGCGAAGGCTTCGTTGGACTCGATCACATCGAGGTCCTGCACCTTGAGGCCGGCCTTCTTCAGTGCGAGTTGGGTCGCCGGCACCGGGCCGATGCCCATGATCTTCGGCTCCACGCCAGCATGGGCGTAGGCCACCAGGCGCGCCAGCGGCTTCAGGCCACCGGCCTTGACCGCCTCGGCACTGGCCAGTACCACGGCCGCCGCGCCGTCGTTGATGCCCGAGGCATTGCCGGCCGTGACCAGGCCGCCGTCCTTCTTGAAGGCGGGCTTCATCTTGGCCAGCGTCTCGACCGTGGTGTCGGCCTTCACGTGCTCGTCGGTGTCGAAGCTCACGGTTCCCTTGCGGGTGACGATCTCGACCGGCACGATCTGGCTCTTGAAGCGGCCCTCGGCGATCGCCTTGGCGGCGCGGTGGTGACTCTCGGCGGCCAGCTCGTCCATCATGCTGCGGGTGATGCCGAACTGCTCGGCCACGTTCTCCGCGGTGATGCCCATGTGGATCTTGTGGAAGGGGTCGTGCAGGATGCCGACGGTGTAGTCGACCATCGCCGTGTCGCCCATGCGCGCGCCCCAGCGGGCCGTGTTCACGTGGTAGGGGCCGCGCGACATCGACTCGGCGCCGGCGCCGACGGCCAGCTCGCAGTCGCCCAGCAGCACCGACTGCGCCGCCGAGACGATGGCCTGCAGGCCCGAACCGCACAGGCGGTTCACGTTGAAGGCCGGCGTTTCCTTCGACAGCCCGGCGTTGATCGCGGCGACGCGGCTCAGGTAGGCGTCGCGCGGCTCGGTCGGGATCACGTTGCCCATGGCCAGGTGGCCAATGCTCCCAGCCTTGGCGCCGCTGCGCTCGATCGCCGTCCTGACCGCCAGCGTGGCCAGGTCGGCCAGGGGCGTGTCCTTCAGCGTGCCGCCGTAGGTGCCGATGGCGGTGCGCGCGGCACCGACGACGAAGACGTCTCGGGAAGTGGTCATCGCAGGTCTCCTTTTGTGCAGAGCATCAATTGTGCGCCTGCCGCCCGCTGGCACCCCTACCCGTGCAGGTGGGCCTACAACACGTCGGACGCGTAATCGGCCAAGCGCGAGCGCTCGCCGCGCGCCAGCATCACATGGCCGCTGTGCGGCCAGCCCTTGAAGCGGTCGACCGCGAAGGTGAGGCCCGAGCTGCCCTCGGTGAGGTAGGGCGTGTCGATCTGCGCCAGATTGCCCAGGCAGACGATCTTGGTGCCCGGGCCGGCCCGCGTGATCAGCGTCTTCATCTGCTTGGGCGTGAGGTTCTGCGCCTCGTCGATCAGAACGAACTTGTTCAGGAAGGTGCGCCCGCGCATGAAGTTCAGGCTCTTGATCTTGATCTTGCTGCGCACCAGGTCGTTGGTGGCGGCGCGCCCCCATTCACCGGCCCCGGAGTCGTTCTTGGACAGCACTTCGAGGTTGTCGTCGAGCGCGCCCATCCACGGGCCCATCTTCTCCTCCTCGGTGCCCGGCAGGAAGCCGATGTCCTCGCCGACCGGCACGGTGACGCGGGTCACGATGATCTCGCTGTAGCGGCGGTCGTCCATCACCTGCGACAGGCCGGCGGCCAGGGTCATCAGCGTCTTGCCGGTGCCGGCGGTGCCGGTCAGGGTGATGAAGTCGCAGTCCGGGTCCATCAGCAGGTTCAGCGCGAAGTTCTGCTCGCGGTTGCGCGCGGTCACGCCCCAGATCGCGTTCTTGGCGTGGGAGTAGTCCTTCAGCGTCTTCAGCACCGCGGTCTTGCCGGTGATCTCGGTGACCTTCGCGTAGAGCGGTGCGGCGCCCGGGGTCTCGAGGTAGACGAACTGGTTGACCATCAGCACCGGCACCAGCGGGCCGGCGATGCGGTAGAACGTGGAGCCGCCCTGCTGCCAGCTCTCCATGGTCTTGCCGTGGCGCTCCCAGAAGTCGGCCGGCAGCGGCAGCACGCCGGTGTAGAGCAGGTCGCCGTCTTCGAGCGTCTTGTCGTTGAAGTAGTCCTCTGCCGGCAGGCCCAGCGCGCGGGCCTTGATGCGCATGTTGATGTCCTTCGACACCAGCACCACGTCGCGCGTCGGGTGCTGCTCGCGCAGGCCCTGCACCACGCCCAGGATCTGGTTGTCGGCCTTGCCCTGCGGCAGCCCGGCCGGCAGCTTGGCGTCGAGGAAGGTGGTCTGGAAGAACAGGGTGCCGCCGGCCTCCTTGTGGCCGGTCTTCGCGAGCGCCACGCCGGCCGCCGGATCGAACTTCGCGCTGTCGGCGCCGCCAGCCAGGGCGTCGAGCTCACGGCTGACCTGGCGCACGTTGCGCGAGACCTCGCTCATGCCCTTCTTGTGCCCGTCGAGCTCCTCGAGCGTGATCATCGGCAGGTAGACGTCGTGCTCGTCGAAACGGAACAGCGACATCGGGTCGTGCATCAGCACGTTGGTGTCGAGCACGAACAGCTTGGGCGGGCCGCTGGCGCGCGGCTTGCGCGGGCGCGGTTCCGTGGCGGTGCCGCGGCTGATGGCCTTGACCGGCAGGTAGCCTGCCGCCGGGGCCTGCGCTGCTCGCGGCGTGGCAGTGGGTGCCGGGGCGGGCGCCTTGGCGGCCGGCGCCTTGGGATGGGGATCGAACAGGTCGAGCAGGGCAGGACCGGGGTGGTCCTGCTTGGTGGCGCGGGTGCCCGGTTTGGGTGCGGCCTGGGATTCGAAGTCGCTGGCGCTGAGGAGGGAGGCTTTCTTGGCGGGCGGTTTGGGCAGGGGCATGGACTTCGAGGGCCTTAAGAAGTGAAAAAGCCGCACAGTCGCCTGTGCGGCTTGCTCGGATGCGGTGAATGACTCACAGGCATGAACCCATTATGCACACCGCATGCCTGACTTCAATCTCCGCTGTGTGACGCCTTGGTAACGGTAACGTCAGGTTCTCAGGCGGCCTTCTTCAGCGCCTTGACCGACTTCAGCACCTCGTCGACATGGCCGGCCACCTTGATGCCGCGCCACTCCTCGACCAGCACGCCGGCGGGATCGATCAGGAAGGTGCTGCGCTCGATGCCCTTGACCTTCTTGCCGTACATGATCTTGTTCTTGACCACGCCGAACATGTGGCAGAGCTTTTCCTCGGTGTCGGCGATCAGCTCGAACGGCAGCTCGAGGTTCTGCTTGAACTTGTCGTGCGAGGCCATGTTGTCGCGCGACACACCGAACACCACCGCGCCGGCCTTCACGAAGTCCTTGTGGCGGTCGCGGAACTGCATCGCTTCGGTGGTGCATCCGGGGGTGTTGTCCTTCGGGTAGAAGTACAGGATGACCGTCTGACCCAGATAGGCCTGGGGCGTGAACTTCACGCCACCGGTGGCCTGCGCTTCAAATTCCGGGAGGGCTTTATTGAGGGCGGGCGTCATGAAGGGTGCTGCTGAGTGAGGCGCCTTGAGTAAGGCTAACTATTGATTATAAAGGCGCTGTCAAGCGATGCCGCCACCCCAAACACTGCGGTTGCCGCGCCGCGGCGGCGCGATCGGGCTCACGGCGGATCGATCAGCAAGGCGGCGATCACGCTGCGTCCCTCGGCCGCCAGCAGGTTGTAAGTGCGACAGGCGGCGGCAGTGTCCATGGTCTCGAAGCCGATGCGCCGCTCGATCAGCGGGCGCAGCCATTCGGGGCGCGGGAATCGCAGCGCGTTGCCGCTGCCGAACAGCACCAGCTCCGGGCCGAGGACCGCGAGCGCCTCGAAATGCTGGGGGCCCAGCGTGTCGAAGCGGGCGTCCTGCCAGGGCGTCACCTCACCTTGCCAGGGCAGCACCACACTGTCGCGCCAGGTGCGCTCGCCGATCTGGACGCTGCTGCGTGTGTAGCCGCTGATCACGTTGGCGACGGCGATGCGATCGGGCTGCAGTTTCATGGGGCGCGGGAGAGGGGCGGGGCCGGCTCGGAGGCGAGCGCTGTGGTCTAATTTTAGGCTCTGCGCCCAGCGCAGCCGCGGTCATTCCATTGAGATCCAGGAGTTCTCGTGCCCAAGCCCATCGCCAAGTCCAGCAAGCTCGCCAACGTGTGCTACGACATCCGTGGTCCGGTGCTGGACAAGGCCCGCGCCATGGAAGAAGAGGGCCAGAAGATCATCAAGCTCAACATCGGCAATCTGGCGGTGTTCGGCTTCGATCCGCCCGACGAGATCGTGCAGGACATGATCCGCAACCTGTCCCAGACGGCGGGCTACACCGACAGCAAGGGACTGTTCGCACCGCGCAAGGCGGTGGTGCATTACGCGCAGGAGAAGGCGATCTCCGGCGTGACGGTCGACGATGTCTATCTCGGCAACGGTGCGTCCGAGCTGATCGTGATGGGCCTCAACGCGCTGCTCGACAACGGCGACGAGGTGCTGGTGCCGGCACCCGATTACCCGCTGTGGACTGCGGCCGTGTCGCTGTCGGGTGGCAATCCGGTGCACTACCTGTGCGACGAGGCGAGTGACTGGTACCCGGACATCGACGACATCCGCCGAAAGATCACGCCGAACACGCGCGCCATCGTCGTCATCAACCCGAACAACCCGACCGGCGCGCTGTACCCGGAGAGCCTGCTGCGCGAGATCGTCGAGTTGGCCCGGCAGCACCAGCTGATCATCTTCGCCGATGAGATCTACGACAAGACGCTGTACGACGGCAACACCCATACCAGCATCGCGTCGCTGGCCGACGACGTGCTGTGCGTGACGCTGAACGGCCTCAGCAAGAACTACCGTGCCTGCGGCTACCGCGCCGGCTGGATGGTGGTGTCGGGCGACAAGCGCTGCGCGAAGGACTACATCGAGGGGCTCAACATGCTCGCGTCGATGCGCCTGTGCGCCAACACGCCGGGGCAGCTGGCCATCCAGACGGCGCTCGGCGGCTACCAGAGCATCAAGGACCTGGTGGCGCCGGGCGGCCGGCTGACGCGCCAGCGCGACATGGCCTACGAGCTGCTGAGCCAGATTCCCGGCGTGAGCGTGGTGAAGCCCAAGGCGGCGCTGTACATGTTCCCGCGGCTCGACCCCAAGCTCTATCCGATCCAGGACGACCAGCAGTTCGCCTACGAGCTGCTGGCCGAGGAGAAGGTGCTGATCGTGCAGGGCACGGGCTTCAACTGGCCGCGGCCGGACCATTTCCGAGTCGTGTTCCTGCCGAACTCCGACGACCTGAGCGACGCGATCGGCCGCATCGCCCGTTTCCTCGACCATTACCGCAAGCGCCACAGCGTCTGACACCGTGTCCGAACCGAAGATGAAACCGATCCAAGTGGGCCTGCTCGGCGCGGGCGTGGTGGCTGGCGGCGTGGTGCAGGTGCTGCAGCGCAACCGGGCCGAGATCCAGCGCCGCGCCGGCCGCGGCATCGAGGTCGCCGCGGTCGCCGCGCGCGACGTGGCCAAGGCGCGTGCCACGCTCGGCAGCGAGGTGGTGCTGACCGACGACTTCGACGCACTGGTGCGCCGCCCCGACATCGACGTGGTCGTCGAGGTGATCGGCGGCACGACACGGGCCCGCGAGCTGGTGCTGGCCGCCATCGCCGCCGGCAAGCCGGTGGTCACCGCCAACAAGGCGCTGCTGGCGGTACACGGCACCGAGATCTTCGCGGCGGCGCGCGAGCGCGGCGTGGCGGTCGGCTTCGAGGCGGCAGTGGCCGGCGGCATTCCGATCATCAAGGCGCTGCGCGAGGGCCTGACCGCGAACCGTATCAACTGGATCGCCGGCATCATCAACGGCACCACCAACTTCATCCTGTCGGAGATGCGCTCCAAGGGCCTGGACTTCGGCACCGTGCTGAAGGAAGCCCAGCGCCTGGGCTACGCCGAGACCGACCCGACCTTCGACATCGAAGGCATCGACGCCGCGCACAAGGCGACGATCATGAGTGCGATCGCCTTCGGCACGCCGGTGCAGTTCGAGCACGCCTACATCGAAGGCATCACCAAACTGCAGGCGGCCGACATCCGCTACGCCGAGCAGCTGGGCTACCGCATCAAGCTGCTGGGCATCACCAAGCGCCGCGAAGATGCGCAGGGCATCGAGCTGCGCGTGCACCCGACGCTGATCCCGGGCACGCGCCTGATCGCCAATGTGGAGGGTGCGATGAATGCCGTGGTGGTGCAGGGCGACGCGGTCGGCTCCACGCTCTACTACGGCAAGGGCGCCGGCGCCGAGCCGACGGCCTCGGCCGTGGTCGCCGACCTGGTCGACGTGACGCGGCTCATCACCGCCGACCCCGATCACCGCGTGCCGCACCTGGCCTTCCATCCCGATGCGGTGGCAGCCACGCCCATCCTGCCGATCGAGCAGGTCGTCACCGCCTTCTACCTGCGCCTGCAGGTCGCCGACAAGGCGGGCGTGCTGGCCAACATCACCCGCATCCTGGCCGACCACGCGATCTCGATCGACGCCGTGCTGCAGCGCGAGTCGGCCGAGGGCGAGAGCCAGACCGACCTGATCATCCTGACCCACGACACGCTCGAAGGGAAGATGAACGCGGCGCTGGCGCAGATGCAGTCGCTGCCGACCGTGCTGGCGCCCATCGTGCGCATCCGCAAGGAAGAACTGTCCTGATGCCCCACCCCCGTTGCGGCATGCTGGTTGTTGTGAATCCGAATCGTCCATGAACTACCTCAGCACCCGGGGCGACACCACGCCGCGCGGCTTCTCCGACATCCTGCTCGAAGGCCTGGCACCGGATGGGGGCCTCTACCTGCCGGAGCGCTATCCGCGCATCGATGCGGCCACGCTGACCCGCTGGCGCGGCCTGTCCTATGCCGACCTCGCCTGCGAGATCCTGTCGCTCTACATCACCGACATTCCGGCCGACGACCTGCGCACGCTGGTCCGCAGGACCTACACGCGCGAGGTCTTCGGTACGACCGAGATCACCCCGCTGAAACCGCTGGAGCCTGGCGTCGCGCTGCAGGCTCTGTCGAATGGACCGACGCTCGCGTTCAAGGACATGGCCATGCAGCTGCTGGGCCAGCTGTTCGAGTACGAGCTGGCGCGCCGCGGCGAAACGCTCAACATCCTGGGTGCGACCTCCGGCGACACCGGCAGCGCGGCCGAGTACGCGATGCGCGGCAAGCAGGGCGTGCGCGTCTTCATGCTCAGCCCGCACGGCCGCATGAGCCCGTTCCAGCAGGCGCAGATGTTCAGCCTGCCCGACGCCAACATCCACAACCTCGCGGTCGAGGGCGTGTTCGACGACTGCCAGGACATCGTCAAGGCCGTCTCCAACGACCTCGAGTTCAAGCGCCGCTGGCGCATCGGCACGGTCAACTCCATCAACTGGGCGCGGCTGCTGGCCCAGGTGGTGTACTACTTCGCCGGGTACTTCCGGGCCACGAAGACGAATGACGAACGGGTGAGCTTCGCGGTGCCCTCGGGCAACTTCGGCAACGTTTGTGCCGGCCATGTGGCGCGCATGATGGGCCTGCCGATCGAGCAACTGGTGGTCGCCACCAACGAGAACGACGTGCTCGACGAGTTCTTCCGCACCGGCAGTTACCGCGTGCGCGGCGCGGCCGACACGCACGAGACCTCCAGCCCGTCGATGGACATCTCCAAGGCCAGCAACTTCGAGCGCTTCGTGTTCGACTTGCTGGGGCGCGATGCTGCGCGCACCCGCCAGCTGTTCGGCGATGACATCGCCCGGCACGGCGGCTTCACGCTGACGCCCGCCGAGTTCGCGCGGGTGCGCGAGTTCGGCTTCGTGTCCGGCAAGAGCACGCACGCCGACCGCGTGGCGACCATCCGCGACACGCAGCAGCGCTTCGGCGTGACCATCGACCCGCACACCGCCGACGGCCTGAAGGTGGGCCGTGCGTACGCGAAGCCCGGCACGCCGCTGCTGGTGCTGGAGACCGCGCTGCCGATCAAGTTCGCCGCCACCATCCTCGAGGCGCTCGGCCACGAGCCGCCCCGGCCGGCCGGGCTCGAGGGGCTGGAGCAGCTCCCCAGGCGCTTCAAGGTCATGCCGGCCAGTGCGGCGACGGTGCAGGCCTACATCGTCGAGAATTGTTCGACATGAGGGTTGTCGCCGGATGAAGGTCGTCGGTTTCTGCGGGTACTCGGGCTCGGGCAAGACCACGCTGGTCGAGCAGCTCGTGGCGCGCCTGCGCCTCGCCGGGCACCGCGTCTCCGTCGTCAAGCACGCCCACCACGAATTCGACATCGACCAGCCCGGCAAGGACTCGCACCGCCACCGCGCCGCCGGTGCCTACGAGGTGGTGATCGCCTCGAACCGGCGCCTCGCGAAGATCCGCGAATACGACGTCGAGGCCGATCCGAATCCGCACCAGTTGATCGCCGAGCTGTCCGACGCCGACTGGGTGCTGGTCGAGGGCTTCAAGCACGCCGACCTGCTGAAGATCGAGATCTGGCGTGCCGAGACGGGGCAGCGCGTCCAGTACCCGCACGATCCGTTCGTGGTCGCGATCGCGACCGACAGCCCCGAGGCCCTGCCGTCGCCGACGCAGCTGCCGGTGCTCGATCTGAACGACGCCGACGCGGTGACGGCCTTCCTGATCCGCCAAGCCGCACGCCACGACTACCGGTCCCCCTATGACGACGCCGACAACGAAGCCGCCTATGTCGCCCCCGCGGCCGATGCTGAGCCTGCCCGACGCGCTGGCGCGGCTGCTCGCCGGCACGACGGCGCTGGCTGAGACCGAGACGGTCTCCACCTTCGAGGCCCTCGACCGCGTGCTCGCGGTCGACGTGGCCTCGCAGCTCGACGTGCCGCCGCACGACAACAGCTCGATGGACGGTTACGCGCTGCGGGCGGCCGACGTGCTGGTGCCGGGCACGCTGCTGGCCGTCAGCCAGCGCATCGCGGCGGGACAGGTCGGTGCGGTGCTGGCGCCGGGTACGGCCGCACGCATCTTCACCGGGGCGCCGATGCCGGACGGCGCGGATGCGATCGTGATGCAGGAGCAGTGCGAGGCGGTCGATGGCGGACGCGTGCGCGTCCAGATCCAGCCGACCGCCGGCCAGTGGGTGCGCCGCCGCGGCGAGGACGTGCGTGCCGGCAGTGTGGTGCTCGCGCGCGGCAGCCGGCTCACGCCTCAGGCTCTCGGGTTGGCGGCCTCGGTGGGTGCGGCGACGCTGAGCGTGGTGCGCCGGCCGCGCGTTGCGCTGTTCTCGACCGGCGACGAACTGGTGATGCCCGGCGAGCCGCTGAAGCCCGGCGCCATCTACAACTCCAATCGCTACACGCTGCGGGCGCTGCTGCAGTCGGCCGGCTGCGAGGTCAGCGATCTCGGCATCGTGCCGGACCGGCTCGATGCCACCCGTGAGGCGCTGCGCCGGGCTGCCGATGGCCATGACCTGATCCTCACGTCCGGCGGGGTGTCGGTCGGCGAGGAAGACCACCTGAAGCCGGCCGTCGAGGCCGAAGGCCGGCTCGACCTGTGGCAGATCGCCATCAAGCCGGGCAAGCCGCTGGCCTTCGGCGAGGTGCGCACGAGCGGAGCCGACCGGCCGGCGCTCTTCATCGGCCTGCCCGGCAACCCGGTGTCCAGCTTCGTGACCTTCCTGCTCGCGGTGCGCCCGGTGCTGCAGGCCCTGCAGGGTCTGTCGAGTGCGGAGCCGGCCGGCTGGCCGGTTCGTGCGAACTTCGACTGGCCACGGCCGGATGCCCGGCGCGAGTTCCTGCGGGCCCGGCGCAATGCCGATGGCGGGCTCGAGCTGTTCGGCAACCAGAGCTCAGGGGTGCTGACCTCGGCGGTCTGGGCCGAGGGCCTGATCGACAACCCACCGGGCCGGGCCATCGCGCGGGGCGACATCGTTCGTTTCCTGCCGTTTGCCGCGTTGCTTGCATGACGGGCCGCGCATGAAGGTGCAGGTGCGCTACTTCGCCTCGGTCCGCGAGGCCCTCGGTCCCGGCGAAACGGTCGAGCTCGCCGCGGGTACGTGCCTGTCCGAGCTGCGGGACCAACTCATCGCACGGGGCGGACGCCATGCCGAGGCACTGGGCCGCGGTCGTGCCCTGCGCATGGCTCTGGACCAGGCGATGGTCGACGATGAGGCCATGACGGTGCATGAAGGCGCTGAAGTGGCCTTCTTCCCGCCGGTCACGGGCGGCTGAGCGGACCGCCGCCCTGCGGCGTGGCCTTCGAGGGATGGCGGGGCGTTCAGGATGCGCTGATCCTGCGCGCAGTCACCGGGTATACGCTTTGCAACCAGAACGCAGGGAACTGCGGTCTATGCTGCAGACTCTGCCTCTCAGCCGTCCATGATTCCCATCTCACGCCCTTCCGACCCCGCGAGTCCCCCCGCGGTGAGCGCCCGTCCGACGGTCGTGGAGCCCCAGCGGCTCCCGTCCGGTACGGCCGTGGGCAGCTTCGTGCTGCAGAAGCTCCAGGTGCGTGACGAATTCGGCCTGCGTTACCTGGCCACGGCCAGTGCGTCGGGTGGCGAAGTCACGATCGAGGAGTTCGCGCCGGCCGGCATCTCGCTGCGCGACACGACCGGCCTGCTGCGTCCCCGCTCGCCGGCCCATGCGGCCTTGTGGGAGGAGGGCTTGCAGGCCTTCCTGCAGGAGTCCGAGCTGCTCGCGAAGCCCCTGCATCCCGCGCTGATGCGCATCGGCGCGGTGTGGCAGATGCGCGGCACCGCCTACCGGCTGTGGCCGCGCGTCGAAGGGCGCACGCTCGCCGAGGTTTGCGCCGCGATGACCGAGGCGCCGAGCGAGGATTGGCTGCGTCGGATGATCGGGCCGGTGCTCGATGCGCTGGAGAGCCTGCACGAGGCTGGATGGGTGCACGGCAATGTCCGGCCCGGTCAGATCCTGGTGCAGCCGGACGGCACGCCGATGCTGCTGGACACCGCTGCGGTGCGGACGACGATCGGTGCGCGCCTGCCGCAGCACCCCGCCTGGCCGGAGCCCGGCTTCCGGCCTCCCGAGCTGGCCGAGCCGCCGAGCGAGCACGCGCCGGGACCCTGGTCCGATCTGTACTCGCTGGCCGCGGTGGTGCAGTTCTGCATGAACGCGCCGCGACTGGGCGATGGTGCCGCCACGCAAGCTGGCAGCGCACCGGCGGTGGGGCGCTATGCGCACGGCTTCGTGTCGGTGCTCGAACGTTCGCTGGCCGCCGACCCGCGTGAGCGGCCGCAATCGGTATCGGCCTTCCGTCGCCAACTGCAGGCGGCGGGTGGCGGCGTGGCCGCCGCGGCACGCGAGCCGCTGGTCGCGCCGGAGCGTCGGGGGCTGGCGCTGTCGGACATCCCGGTGCTAAAGACGCCGTTCCCGGAGCGCGAGGTGCTGTGGTCGGTGTCAGGGCCGGCGGAGCTCGGACGCGACAGCCGGCCGCAGGCGCTGCCCAGCCTGCGCTCCGACCCCATGCTTCACGGCGCCCCGCGGTCGGCCCGACCCGCATCGCCACCCCCACCGCGCCCGCGCCGCTGGCCGTGGGCGGTGGCCGGCGTACTGGGGACGCTGCTGGTCGCCGGACTGGTCACCTACGAGCTCACCGGTGATGCGAGTTCCCGGCTCGCGAGCATGGCCCCGTTCCAGGCTGCGTCGCCGTCGTCGGAACAGGCCTTGCTGCAACGCGATCCTTCCGCGGCCGGCACGGTGGACCCGGCCGCCTCCGAGCCGGTGCCGGCGCCGGCCGCGCAGGCGGCCAGCAGACCCGTGACACCGCTGCAGGCGGCGAACGTCCAAACGGGTCGCGGTGCCGTCACGGCGGCCCCTTCCGCCTCAGCCGCGACGGGGGGTGACCGGGCGACGGCGGCGGCAGCGGCGGCAGCGGCGACGGTGCGGCCGGAGCGCGCGGCCTCCGCGCCTTCCGCCGTCAGTGCGGCGCCGCCATCACAGGCGCAGGCCGCCGAACCGGCGCGCCGCGAAGCCGTGCCCGGCACGCCGGCCGAGGCCTGTGCGCCGCGGACCAATTTCTCGCTCTACCGCTGCATGCAGGTGCAGTGCGAGCAGAGCCGCTTCTACGCGCATGCGCAGTGCGTTCGGCTGCGCCAGAACGACGAACTGCCGAGCTGAACGCTCACGCGGCCAGGGGGCGGGCGGTGCGAGAATCCCGTGCCATGACGACCGGACGCGTGACCATCCAGACGGAGGACTTCGATCTGTCCGCCGAAGTGGCCGCGTTGCGCGCCCATCAGCGCGGTGTCGGTGCAGTCGCCAGCTTCGTCGGCACCGTCCGCGACCGCAATGACGGCGCCGAGGTCAGCCGCATGGAGCTCGAGCACTACCCCGGCATGACCGAGCGTGCGATCGAGGCCATGATCGACGCGGCCTTCGCGCGCTTCGACCTGCTGGGTGCCCGCGTCATCCATCGCATCGGCCCGCTGGAGGTGGGCGAACAGATCGTGCTGGTGGTGGTCAGTTCTGCGCACCGCGGCCAGGCCTTCCAGGCCTGCGAGTTCCTGATGGACTACCTGAAGACCCAGGCGCCGTTCTGGAAGAAGGAGCAGACGCCGCAGGGCGCCCGCTGGGTCGATGCCCGCGTCGCCGACGACGACGCGCTCCGACGCTGGGGCATCGCAGCGAGCGGCAACGCATGAGCGCCGCCGCGGCGGCGCCACTGCTGCAGGCGCTGTGCGTGGCGGCCGGCTCGGCGGTCGGCGCTCTGCTGCGCTGGCGTGTCGGTCTGTGGCTCAACCCGGCGTGGGGCGGTTTCCCGCTGGGCACGCTGCTGATCAATGCATCGGGCGGCCTCGTGATCGGCGCCGCCGCGGCCTGGCTCTCGCAGCGGCCCGATGACCTGCTGCGCCTGCTGCTGATGACCGGTCTGTGCGGCGGGTTCACCACCTTCTCGGCGTTCTCGCTCGAATCGCTGGTGCTGCTGCAGCGCGGAGCCTTCGGCATGGCGCTCGGGCATGCGCTGGCGCACGTGCTGGGCTCGCTGGCCTGTGCCGCGCTCGGCTGGGCGCTGGCGCAGGCCTGGCTCGCGGCCCGCTGAGCGGGCCCGCTTGATGCAGGTCAAGCCGGCCCATGCTTGAAAAGTCGCAGCGCCGGGCCCATCTTCGGTGCAATCCGGAGGAATTCCCCCATGCGTATCGACAAACTCACGACCAAGTTCCAGGAAGCGCTGGCCGACGCCCAGAGCCTCGCCGTCACGCGCGACAACCCCTACATCGAGCCGGCCCACGTGCTGGCCGCGATGCTGGCGCAGCCCGACGGCCCCAAGGCCCTGCTTGAGCGGGCCGGCGCCAACACCGCGGCCCTGCGGACCGCGATGGACGTGGCCCTCAACGGACTGCCGCAGGTGCAGGGCGGCGGGCAGGGCGTGCAGCCCGGCCGCGATTTCGTCACCCTGATGCAGGCGGCAGAGCGCGATGCCGCGAAGCGCGGTGACCAGTTCATCGCCAGCGAGATGTTCCTGCTCGCCCTCGCCGATGCCAAGACCGACCTCGGCGGCATCGTGCGCGGCCACGGCCTGACCCGCAAGGCGCTGGAGACCGCGATCGACGCGGTGCGCGGCGGCCAGAAGGTCGACAGCGCCGAATCCGAGGGCCAGCGCGAGGCGCTGAAGAAGTACACGCTCGACCTCACCGAGCGCGCCCGCGCCGGCAAGCTCGACCCGGTGATCGGCCGCGACGACGAGATCCGCCGCGCGATCCAGGTGCTGCAGCGGCGCAGCAAGAACAACCCGGTGCTGATCGGCGAGCCCGGCGTCGGCAAGACCGCCATCGTCGAGGGCCTGGCGCAGCGCATCGTCGCTGGCGAGGTGCCGGAGTCGCTCAAGAGCAAGCGCGTGCTGGTGCTCGACATGGCCCTGCTGCTGGCCGGTGCCAAGTACCGCGGCGAGTTCGAGGAACGGCTCAAGAGCGTGCTGAAGGAAGTGGCGCAGGACGAGGGCCAGACCATCGTCTTCATCGACGAGATCCACACCATGGTGGGCGCCGGCAAGGCCGAGGGCGCGATCGATGCCGGCAACATGCTCAAGCCCGCGCTCGCGCGCGGCGAGCTGCACTGCATCGGCGCCACCACGCTGGATGAGTACCGCAAGTACGTCGAGAAGGACGCCGCGCTCGAGCGCCGCTTCCAGAAGGTGCTGGTCGGAGAGCCCAGCGTCGAGGCCACCATCGCCATCCTGCGTGGCTTGCAGGAGAAGTACGAGGTCCACCACGGCGTCGAGATCACCGACCCGGCGATCGTGGCCGCGGCCGAGCTTTCACACCGCTACATCACCGACCGCTTCCTGCCCGACAAGGCCATCGACCTGATCGACGAGGCCGCGGCCAAGGTCAAGATCGAGATCGACTCCAAGCCCGAGGTGATGGACAGGCTCGACCGCCGGCTGATCCAGCTGAAGATCGAGCGCGAGGCGGTGCGCAAGGAGAAGGACGAGGCCTCGCAGAAGCGCTTCGGCCTGATCGAGGAGGACATCGCCAAGCTCGAGCGCGAGGCGGCCGACCTCGACGAGGTGTGGAAGGCCGAGAAGGCCACCGCCCAGGGCTCGGCCCACTTGAAGGAAGACATCGACCGCATCCGCACACAGATCGAGGAGTTCAAGCGCAAGGGCGACTTCAACAAGGTCGCCGAGCTGCAGTACGGCAAGCTGCCGGAGCTGGAGAAGAAGTTGAAGGACGCGCAGGCCAAGGAGGCCAAGGGCGGGGCGGACGGCAAGCCCACGCTGCTGCGCACGCTGGTCGGTGCCGAAGAGATCGCCGAGGTGGTGGCGCGCGCCACCGGCATCCCGGTCGCCAAGCTGATGCAGGGCGAGCGCCAGAAGCTGCTCGACATGGAAGTGAAGCTGCATGAGCGCGTGGTGGGGCAGGACGAGGCGATCCGCGCCGTGTCCGACTCGATCCGCCGTTCGCGTGCCGGCCTGTCCGACCCGAACCGCCCGACCGGCTCCTTCCTGTTCCTCGGCCCCACCGGCGTCGGCAAGACCGAGCTGTGCAAGGCGCTGGCCGGTTTCCTGTTCGACACCGAGGACGCCATGATCCGCATCGACATGAGCGAGTTCATGGAGAAGCACTCGGTCGCGCGCCTGATCGGCGCGCCGCCCGGCTACGTGGGCTACGACGAGGGGGGCTATCTCACCGAGGCAGTGCGCCGCAAGCCCTACAGCGTGCTGCTGCTCGACGAGGTCGAGAAGGCGCACCCCGACGTGTTCAACGTGCTGCTGCAGGTGCTGGACGACGGCCGCCTGACCGACGGGCAGGGCCGCACGGTGGACTTCAAGAACACGGTGATCGTGATGACCAGCAACCTGGGCTCCCACCTCATCATGCAGATGGCGGGGCAGGACCCGGAGCTGATCCGCGAGGCGGTGTGGGGCGAGCTGAAGACGCACTTCCGGCCGGAGTTCCTGAACCGCATCGACGAGACCGTGGTGTTCCATGCGCTCGACGCGCAGCACATCGAAGCGATCGCCGGCATCCAGCTCAAGGCGCTGGAGGCGCGTCTGGCCAAGCTGGACATCCGCCTCGAGGTGTCGGCGGCGGCGCTGTCGGAGCTGGCCAAGGTGGGCTTCGATCCGGTGTTCGGCGCGCGGCCGCTGAAGCGGGCGATCCAGCAGCGCATCGAGAACCCGCTGTCGAAGCTGCTGCTGGAGGGCAAGTTCGCGCCGAAGGACGTGGTGCCGGTCGACGTGGACCCGATCCGCTCGCCGGGCGAGTTCCACTTCGGGCGCGTGGTGCACTGAGACACACCCCACGCAGCCCGTCCTGTCGGGCCGCGTGGGGCGGATGACTCAGCCCCGTGGTGGTGCGGAGCCCGGCAACCGGGCCGCAAGCAGCAGCGCGTCGTCGAGCCGGCGCAACTGCAGCAGCATCAGCGCCAGCGAGACGTGGGGCTTGTCGAGCACGACGTGCAGCGCCGCGCCCGGGTGCGCCGGCAGCGGACGCAGCAGCAGATGGTGTTGGCCGAGGGTGACCGACATGTCGGGCACTGCCGCACCCAGCCCGAGGGCGCGGCTGGCACTCATCATCGTGGCCAGCACGGAACTGCCGTGGCGCCCCAGCTCTTCGGGGCCGGGCCGTGCACCTGCGTGGCCGATCGGCTGGCCGGTCATGATGTCGAAGGCGCAGGCACTCACGACGCCTGTGAGCTGGCTCAGATCGTGAAGATAGCGTTCGAGCGGCTCGTCGTGCGCCGGCGAAGGCGCGCCGACCACCGGCATCGGCGTCGGCACCGATGCAGCCCGGGCGGCCACGGCATTGGCCGCCGTGGCGGCGGCAGCGGCCGTGGAGCCGGTGCCCAGCAGCGGCAGCGTGGCCACGTCCTGACCCGGCTTGGTCTGGCGTTGCCAGGCATTCCACGCCAGGCAGAGCTGGCCCCACACGTCGGCCGGGCGGGTGACCTGGGCGGTGGGTGTGGCGTCCAGCGCGGTGGCCGCGCGGAACTTGGCCACCTCGGCCGGCAGTGCGGCACCGGCGGTCAGCGGCAAGAAGAGCATGCGGCGGCAGATCCAGCCTCCGCGCAGCACCGCCTCGCGCCACGGCGCCAGCGCCGTCGTCAGCGCATGGGCCGGCAGGTCGCCGACCATCATGATGCCCAGCCGCGCGCGGCCCAGCAGCACGCGCGCGAGGGTCTGGCGGGTGTGGGTGTCGGCATCGACCTCGGTGCTGTAGAGCCTTACGCTGCGGCCATTGGCGGCTGGGCAGTCGACGTACTCGATGGTGGCCAGCACGGTGCCGGCGCCGTTGCGCCGCACCACCAGCCGCTGCACCGCACGCTGGCTGGCCGCTGCGATGCCGCCCAGCAACTTGCGCGAGGCCGAGGTGCCCAGGTCGTGCACCGACACGAACTCCGGTTGAAGGTGGTCGAACTGCTGCGTCATGGCATCGGCCGGCTCGCAGGCGACGAACAACTCGCGCACGCCATTGCCGACCGCGCGACCGATGTCCTGCGCGTCGTCCGCCTGCTCCGCGGCGCCTGCCTGTCCATTGGGGAAGCGCGGCGAGATCTGGGTCAGCACGCGCGTCGATTCCCAGTCGTGCGCGGCCGGCGGCGACGTCGGGGGTCGGCTGGATCGGCTGTGGGGGTCGGAGGAAAAACTCATGGACAACGCCAGGCTGGACGGCCATCCGGAGCGAATGTCACCAAGTGTAATGCGCGCCCCGAGGGCGATCGGGCCGCACTTTCCGCCGGGGCGGTGCGGCGGGGGGCGTCGATAGAATCCGAGCCAGATGTCGCGCCGCTGCGGTGCGTCCGGTCCTGAAACTGCCGACATGCCGACCCGCCACGAAGCTGCGTCCCCGTCCCCCGTGGTGATCATCGGCGCGGGTCTGGCCGGCCTGACGGTGGCGCTGCAACTGGCTCCGCGCCATCCCGTCGTGGTGCTCGCCAAGCGCAACCTCGACGAAGGCGCCACGGCCTGGGCGCAGGGCGGCATCGTCGGTGTGCTCGGCAGCGACGACAGCATCGAGAGCCATGTGCGCGACACGCAGGAGGCGGGAGGTGGCCTGGTCGACGAGCACACCGCGCGCTTCATCGCCCAGCACAGCGCAGAGGCGGTCGAGTGGCTGGTCGAGCGCGGCGTGCCGTTCTCGCCCGATCCCGAGGGCCCGCTCGGCCTGCACCTCACCCGCGAGGGCGGGCATGCGGTGCGGCGCATCGCGCACGCCGCCGACGCCACCGGCAAGGCCATCCACGACGTGCTGCTCGACGAGGTGAGGCGCCATCCGAACATCACGCTGCGCGAGCGCTGGATGGCGGTCGACCTGATCACCTCGCGGCATCTCAAGACCGACGGCTCGCCGCGCTGCTACGGCGTCTACGCGCTCGACATCGACCGCCAGCGCGTCGAGACGCTGCCGGCCGCGGCGGTGGTGCTGGCCACCGGCGGCGCCGGCAAGGTCTACCGCTACACGACCAACCCCGACACCTCCACCGGCGACGGCATCGCCATGGCCTACCGAGCCGGCTGCCGCGTCGGCAACATGGAGTTCGTGCAGTTCCACCCCACCTGCCTCTACCACCCGCAGGAGCGCAGCTTCCTGATCACCGAGGCGCTGCGCGGCGAGGGCGGCCAGCTCAAGCTGCCGGACGGCACCCGCTTCATGGCGGCGCACGACGAGCGGCTCGAACTCGCGCCGCGCGACGTGGTCGCCCGCGCGATCGACTTCGAGATGAAGAAGCACGGCCTCGACCACGTGTGGCTCGATGCCACGCACCTCGGCGAGGCCTTCCTGAAGGCGCACTTCCCGACCATCTTCGCGCGCTGCCTTGCGCTCGGCATCGACATCTCCAGACAGCCGATCCCGGTGGTGCCGGCCGCGCACTACACCTGCGGCGGCGTGGTCACCGACCTCGACGGCCGCAGCGACCTGCCGGGGCTGTATGCGGTGGGCGAGACCACCTACACCGGCCTGCACGGCGCCAACCGGCTGGCCAGCAACTCGCTGCTCGAATGCGTGGTGCTGGGCAAGACCTGCGCGGAGCACATCCTCTCGCAGCACGAGAGCGGGCTCCCCCTCCTGCCGGCCTGGGACGAGAGCCAGGTCGAGAATGCCGACGAGCAGGTCGTCATCTCACACAACTGGGACGAGCTGCGGTTGCTGATGTGGAACTACGTCGGCATCGTGCGCACCACCAAGCGGCTGGAGCGGGCGCTGCATCGCATCAAGCTGCTGCGCAGCGAGATCGACGACTACTACGCCAACTTCCGCGTCACGCGCGACCTGCTGGAACTGCGCAACCTGGTCGATTGCGCCGAGCTCATCGTGCGGTCGGCACTCAGCCGCCACGAGAGCCGCGGGCTGCACTACAGCCGCGATTTCCCGCAGACGCTGCCGGTCAGCTTCCCGACCATCCTGACGCGCAAGCCCAAGCGCAAGGCCGCGCCCTGGGCGGCCTGAGCCGCGTTCGGCCCGTGCTTCAGGCGCGCGCCCGCATCGCGGTGCGCGCCTGGACGAATTCGAACGCGAAGCCGACCGCGCTGGCCACCAGGCGCTCGGCCATCAGACGCTCCTTCTCGCTCTGGTAGAAGACCAGATCCACCTCGTGGCGGATGTAGCGCGCGGGCAGTCGGTTCAGCGCCACGCAGGCCACGTCGGGCAGCAGGTCGTCGCTGATCAGCGGGTAGTGGTCGCGCCACGTGCGCACGGCGTCGAACACCGCGCGTTCCTGGTAGTTGCGGATGCCCGCGAATTCGGAGCTCATGCGGTCGATTGTCGCGAGCATGCAGCGCCGGCAAATCCCGAATTGCGCGGCAGAGCGCCCGCTTTTCGCCCGGCGAGGCCGGTGCTCAGGCGTTGCCGAGCACGCGCATCGAGTAATCGGTCGCCGTGACGTCCTTGGTCAGCCGGCCGATCGAGATGCGGTCCACGCCGGTGGCGGCGATGTCGCGCACCTGATCCAGCGCGACGCCGCCCGACACCTCCAGCAGCGCGCGGCCCGCGTTCGCTGCCACCGCCTCGCGCATCTGCGGCAGGTCGAAGTTGTCGAGCAGCACGCTCACGGCGCCGTGGTCCAGCGCCTCGCGCAGTTGCGCGAGGGTCTCCACCTCGATCTGGATGTCGACACCCGCGTTCAGCTCGCGCGCCGCCGCCAGCACCTGCGCAATGCCGCCAGCGGCCGCGATGTGGTTCTCCTTGATCAGGATGCCGTGCCACAGCGCCAGCCGCTGGTTCTGGCCGCCGCCGGTGCGCACCGCGTACTTCTGTGCCTGGCGCAGGCCGGGCAGGGTCTTGCGGGTGTCGAGGATGGCGCAGCCGCGCGGGTTGGGCGAGGCGCCGGCGATCGCGTCGACGTGACGGCGCGTCAGCGTCGCGGTGGCGGACAGCAGCTGCAGGAAATTGAGCGCCGGGCGCTCGGCGGCCAGCAGCGCGCGGGCGTCGGCCTCGATCTCGCAGACCAGCGTGCCGGCGTCCATGCGCGCGCCCTCGGCGTAGTGCCACTGCACGTCGGCCTGTGGGTCGAGTGCGACCATGCAGTCGAAGAACCAGTGCCGGCCGCACAGCACCGCCGCCTCGCGCACCAGCACGCGCGCGCGCACACGGCGCCCCTCGGGGACCAACCGGCCCGTCCAGTCGGCGCGGCCGATGTCCTCGAACAGCGCGTCGCGCACGTTGCGCGCGCGAGCTTCGTCGAGCGTCTCGTTGGTTTCGAAAGTGAGCATCACGCGGCACCGATGTTGGGAACGAAGCCGCGAGCCGGCTGGCTGATCGCGCCGGGATTCGCCTTCACGAAATCCAGCATGCGCTCGATGCAGCCCAGCGCCTGCGTGCGGGTCGGTTCGGGCACGGTGATCGCGCCGCGGCCGTGTTCCAGGCAGTCGACCACGCCCTGCAGCGCGTTCATCGCCATCCACGGGCAGTGCGCGCAGCTCTTGCAGGTCGCGCTGTTGCCGGCGGTCGGCGCCTCCAGCAGCGTCTTGCCGGGCGCGAGCTGGCGCATGCGGTGCAGGATGCCGTTGTCGGTCGCGACGATGAAGGTCTGGCGGTCGCTGCCGGTCACGGCGTTCAGTAGCTGCGAGGTCGAGCCCACCACGTCGGCCAGCTCGACCACGCGCTTCGGCGACTCGGGGTGCACCAGCACCAGCGCGTCGGGGTGCTCGCGCTTCATCAGCTCGAGCTCCAGGCCCTTGAACTCGTCGTGCACGATGCACTCGCCCTGCCACATCAGCATGTCCGCGCCGGTGTGCTCGGCGATGTAGCGGCCCAGGTGCCGGTCCGGCGCCCACAGCACTTTCTTCCCCTGCGCGTGCAGGTGCTCGACGATCGCGACCGCGCAGGAGCTGGTCACCATCCAGTCGGCGCGCGCCTTCACCGCGGCGCTGGTGTTGGCGTAGACCACCACGGTGCGGTCGGGGTGGGCGTCGCAGAAGGCCGCGAAGTCGTCGGGCGGGCAGCCCAGGTCGAGCGAGCAGGTCGCGTCGAGGTCGGGCATCAGCACGGTCTTCTCGGGCGACAGGATCTTGGCGCTCTCGCCCATGAAGCGCACGCCGGCGACCACCAGGGTCTGCGCGGCGTGGTCGCGGCCGAAGCGCGCCATCTCCAGCGAGTCGGACACGCAGCCGCCGGTCTCCAGCGCCAGGTCCTGCAGGTCGCCGTCGACGTAGTAGTGCGCCACCAGCACCGCGTTGCGCTCGGCCAGCAGCTGCTTCGCGCGCGCCTTCAGCGCGTCGCGGCGCGCCGGCGTCAGCGGTTCGGGCACCTTGGCCCAGGCCTGCGAGGTGCAGCTGGCGCCGCTGGCGTCCTGCTTGGTGAAGTCGTAGAGGATCTGTTCGCTCATGAGGGCTCCTGGGCGCATTTTCGCCGAGCCGGCCCGCTCACGCCGACGCGAAGAAGCGGCTTGGCGGCGCGCCGACCGAGCGCCGCACCATCGCGCTGAAGGCGCTGGGGCTGGCGTAGCCCAGCTCGGAGGCGATCTGGCCCATCGGCGTGCCGCGCGCGGCCAGCGACAGCGCGCGCGCCAGCAACACCTGCTGGCGCCACTGCACGAAGCTCGTGCCCAGGTCCTGGCGGAACAGCCGGGCGACCGTGCGCTCGCTCGCGCCGACGTCGCGCGACCAGTCGGCCAGCGTGTCGTGGCGCGTCGGATCGTCGAGCACCGCCTCGCACAGCGTGCGCAGCCGCTTGTCCTGCGGCAGCGCGACGCCCAGCGGCACCGGCGCGGCGCGCTTCAGTTCGTCGGCCAGCAGCGGGGCGATCAGCTTCTCGCGCGCCAGCGCGTCGGCGCCCGGCGGCTCGCCGTCGGGCGCGGTCGGCAGCGCCAGCAGCAGCGCGCGCAGCAGCTCCGACACCTCCAGCACGCGGCAGTGCCGCCAGTCGCCGCCCGCCGCGTCGGCGCGCGCGCCGCAACCCGGACCGCAGCGGCCCGGCCGCTGGTGCAGGTAGAGCGTGCGCAGCTCGGCGGTCTCGACCACGGTGATCGCGTGCTCGACGCCGGGCGGCACCCACACCGCGCGCGACGGCGGCACGAGGTAGGTGCCGCGCGCGGCGGTGAGCCGCATCACGCCGGTGGCCGACCAGGCAAGCTGGGCCCAGGCGTGGCTGTGCGGTTCGACGCGCGAGTCGGTGGCGAGCGTGTGTCGCTTCGCGCGCAGCGGCCGCTCGGCGGTCGGCGTGAACAGGTGCGGCGTCAGCGGGCCGACCCGCGTCGCGGCGGGCGTCGCGCGAGCCTTCGGAGGGGGCGAGGGGCGTCTTGGCATGATCTCGACAGAAATTGTCCCGCTATCGTAAGCGCGCCGAGACGTCCCCACCTAGCATCGGGGCATGTCACGCTCCACGCTCTCTCCCCAGGCCGCCGCCGGCGGCCACTCGCTGCGCCAGGACGCCCGCACCATCGGCCTGATCGGCCTCGCGCACGGCACCTCGCACTTCTTCCACATGGTGCTGCCGCCGCTGTTCCCGGCCTTCATCCGCGACTTCGGCTTCAGCTACGCCGAGCTCGGCCTGCTCGTCTCGGTGTTCTTCGTGATCTCCGGCATCGGTCAGGCGCTGGCCGGCTTCCTGGTCGACCGCGTCGGCGCGCGGCCGGTGCTGTTCCTCGCGCTGGCGCTGTTCGCCGCCTCGGCGCTCGCCACCGCCACGGCCACCGGCTACGGCGGCCTGATGCTCGCCGCGGCGCTGGCCGGGCTGGGCAACTCGCCGTTCCACCCGGTCGACTTCACCATCCTCAACAAGCGCGTGTCGCAGCCGCGCCTGGGCCACGCCTTCTCGGTGCACGGCATCACCGGCAACCTCGGCTGGGCGGTCGGCCCGGTGTTCATGGCCGGGCTCTCGGCGGCCGGCGGTTCGTGGCGCGTCGCCGCGGCCGGGGCCGGCGTGCTGGCGCTGGTCGTGCTGGCGATCCAGTGGTTCAACCGCGACGCGATCGACGACCGCGCCGGCACCTGGGAGCACGAGGCGCGCGGCCCGTCCGCCGGCGCCGCGGTCGAGCACCCGATGGCCTTCCTGAAGCTGCCCTCGGTGTGGCTGTGCTTCGCGTTCTTCTTCTGGACCACCGCCGCGCTGACCGCGATCCAGAGCTTCGCCAGCCCGGCGCTGCAGCAGATGTACGAGCTGCCGCTGGCGCTCACCGCCTTCGTCGTGACCGGCTACATGCTGTGCGGCGCGGCCGGCATGGTGATCGGCGGCTTCCTGGTGTCGCGCGTCGAACGCCTGGAGCGCACGATCGGCTTCGCGATGGCGGCCTCGGCCGGGCTGCTGCTGCTCACCGGCACCGGCTGGCTGCCGGGCCTGGCGGCGGCCGGCGCGGCCGCGCTGGCGGGTTTCGGCACCGGGCTCGCCGGGCCGTCGCGCGACATGCTGATCAAGCGCGCCGCGCCGCCCGGCGCGACCGGGCGGGTCTACGGCACCGTGTACTCGGGCCTGGACCTCGGCTTCGCGCTCGGCGCACCGATCTTCGGCGCCTTGCTCGACCACGGCCAGCCGAACGGCGTGTTCTACGGCGCCGCGCTGATGATGGCGCTCGGTGTCGGCTCGGCCTCGCTGGTCGGCCTGCGCATCGCGCGCACCCGCGTGCCGGCGCTGGCGGCCTGAGCCCGCACCGCGGGCCCCGCGTCAGCGCGCGGCCCGGCGGCGCGCGGCCGGCGCGGCTACAGTGCCGGCCATGCACACTCCCGCACCGCGTCTGGCCGGCCATGCGCTGGTCGAGGCATTGATCGCGCAAGGCATCGGCACCTGCTTCGGCGTGCCGGGCGAGAGCTTCCTGCCGGTGCTCGACGGCTTCCTCGAGCACGCCGGGCGCATCCGCTTCGTCAGCTGCCGCCAGGAGGGCGGGGCGGCCTTCATGGCCGAAGCCCAGGGCAAGCTGACGCGCCGCCCCGGCATCTGCTTCGTCACGCGCGGACCGGGTGCGGCCAATGCCGCCGTCGGCCTGCACACCGCCTTCCAGGACAGCACGCCGATGGTGCTGTTCATCGGCCAGGTGGGGGCCGAGGTGCGTGACCGCGAGGCCTTCCAGGAGCTCGACTACCGCGCGGTGTTCGGCCCCAACAGCGGCGGCTTCGCCAAATGGGTGGGCGAGGTGGCCAGCGCCGATCGCCTGCCCGAGTACGTGGCGAAGGCCTTCCACCTGGCGATGCAGGGCCGCCCCGGCCCGGTGGTACTGGCGCTGCCCGAGGACATGCTGCGCACGCCGACCGCCGCACCGGTGCTGCCGCGCGTGGAGCCGGCCCAGGCCTGGCCCGCGCCCGGCGCGCTGCGCGAGGTGCGCACCCGGCTGCTCTCCGCGCAACGGCCCGTGTTGATCGCCGGCGGCAGCGGCTGGGACGCCGGCGCGGTGCAGGCACTGCAGCGCTTCGCCGAGAACTGGCAGCTGCCCGTGGCGTGTGCCTTCCGCTTCCAGGACCTGTTCGACAACCACCACCCGCTCTACGCCGGCGACGTGGGCATCGGCGTGAACCCGAAGCTCGCCGCGCGGGTGCGCGATGCCGATCTGGTGCTGGCCCTCGGCCCGCGGCTGGGCGAGATGACCACCGGCGGCTATGCACTGCTGGCCGCGCCGCGTCCGCGGCAGACGCTGATCCACGTTCACGCCGGCGCGGAGGAACTGGGCAGCGTCTACGCCGCCGACCTGCTGCTGCAGTCTTCGATGGCGAACGCGGCGCGCGCGCTGGAAACGCTGGCGGCACCGGCTGCCGTGCCATGGTCGGCCTGGGCCGCCGCAGCGCAGGCCGACTACCAGGCCAACCTCCTGCCGCTGCCGGTGGCGCCGCTCGACCTGGCCGAGGTCGTGAAGACCGTGCAGCGGCTCGCGCCGGCCGATACCGTCGTCACCAACGGTGCCGGCAACTTCAGCGGCTGGCTGCACCGCTACTGGCGCTACCGTGGCCTCGGCAGCCAGCTCTCGCCGACCTCGGGGGCCATGGGCTACGGCATCCCGGCTGCCGTCGCAGCCAGCCTGCTGCTGCCGGGCCGCTGCGTCGTTGCCTTCACCGGCGACGGCGACGGGCTGATGACGGTGCAGGAACTCGCCACGGCACGGGCGCACGGGGCCCGGCCCATCGTGGTGCTGGTCGACAACGCGAGCTACGGCACGATCCGCATGCACCAGGAACGCGAGTTCCCGGGCCGCGTCAGCGGCAGCGATCTGGTGAATCCCGACTTCGTGGGGCTGGCGCGGGCCTTCGGCTGGGCGGCCGAGCGCATCGAGCGCACCGAAGGCTTCGCACCAGCCTTCGGCGCCGCGCTGGCGCGCGACGAACCGACCTTGCTGCACCTGATACTCGACACCGAGATCAGCACCACGCGCAGCACGCTGAGCGCGATCCGCGCCACCGCACTGCAGCGGCGTCACCCCTGAATCCCGAGGAGCTCTGCCATGCACCCCCTGCGATCGAACCTTGCCGTGATGGCGTGCCTCAGTCTCGGCGCCTGCGTGGTGCCCATTCCCGTTCCGACGCCGGCGCCTTCCCAGCCTTCGCCGCCCGCGTCCGCCCCGGCACCGGTCCCCGCGCCCACCCCGCCGAACGTGGCTGCAGCGCCCGACCCGGCCGTGCTCGGGGCCTGGCGCATCGAGCAGGCCCGCAGCGAGCCGTTGCTCGACCGCAGCGCGGCCCGCGTCGACTTCGGCCCCGACGGCCAACTGGCCGGCAACGGCAGCTGCAACACGCTGCGCGGTCGCTACACGCTCACCGGCAACACGCTGAAGATCGGCCCCATCGTCACCACGCGCATGGCTTGCGCCACCCAGGCCATGGAGCAGGAGGACCGCGTGCTCACGGCGCTGGAGCGCGCGGCCAGCGCGCGCGTGCCGCCGCATGGCTTCCTGACGCTGGCCGATGCCGACGGCGCGGTGCTGCTGCGCGCATCGCGCATCGACGCCAAGCCCTGAACGTCCGCGCCGGACTCAGGCCGCCGCGGGCCGCCGTCCGGCGAGCAGCAGCACCACGCCGACCAGCACCACGCCGGCCGCGGCCCACTCGTAGCCGCTGACGGTTTCACCGCCGAGCCACACGCCGAGCAGCAGCGCGATCACCGGGTTCACGAAGCAGTAGCTCGACGCCAGCCCCGGCGACGCCTTCGCGAGCAGCAGCATGTAGGCGTTGAAGGCGATCAGCGACCCGAACACCACCAGGTAGAGCCAGGCCGCCAGGGCCAGTGGTGCCGGCGCCCCCTGGCGAGCGAACGTGGCGTATTCGCCATGCAGCGCGGCCATCGCCAGCAGCACCACGCCACCGCACAGCATCTCGCTCGCGAAGCCCATCGCGCCGGGCGCCAGCGGCGTGCGGCGCTGGCTCAGCAGGCTGCCGGCGGTCCAGGTGAGGCAGGCCAGCGCGATCGCCGCCAGGCCGGACGTCGAGGCCTGGAAGCCGGCGCCCCGGGTCAGCATCAGCACCCCGGCCAGGCCGATGGCGATGCCGGCCGCCTCGAGCCGGCTCGGGAACACGCGCCACAGCATCAGGCCGGCCGCCATCATCACCGGCACCACGGCGATGAAGGCGACCACGAGGCCGGAGCCCACGCTCTGCTCGGCATAGGCGGTGCCGCCCATGCCGCCGCCCAGCATCAGCGCGCCGACCAGCAGTGCGTGCCGCCACTGCCGGGCGCTCGGCCACGGCACCTGCTTCACCCAGCGCATCCACGCCGCCAGCAGCGCGCCGGCGACGAGGAAGCGCGAGCCCATCTGCAGGAAGGGCGGGAAGCTGACCAGCGCGAACTTGATCGCAAGGTAGGTCGAGCCCCAGACCAGCCAGGTGGCGGCGAGGCAGGCGAGCACCAGCGGCGACAGCGCAGGGTGCGGTGGGCTCAGGGGAGGGGCCAGCGAACTCATGCGCAGATGCTAGGGAGCGGCGCGCGGGGGTTGAAGAGAGCAATCAAGGAAAGACGGCGTCGCGGCCTTCGATTCGCAGGAAAATCGCGTGCTAGGCTTCATCATGTCCGCCGCGATGAGTCTCGACGCCTACGACACGCGCATCCTGGCCGAACTGCAGGCCGAGGCCCGGCTGAGCATGGCCGAGCTGGGCCGGCGCGTCCACCTGAGCCAGCCCGCCGTGACCGAGCGCGTGCGCAAGCTCGAGGCGGCCGGCGTCATCACCGGCTACCGCGCCACGGTCAACCTGCAGGCGCTGGGCTACGGCATCCGCGCGATGATCCGCGTGGGCCGCGCCGAGTACGCACGCGTGGTGAAGCTGGTGCAGCAGACGCCCGAGGTCATCAATGCCTACAACGTGACCGGCGAGGACAGCTGGATCCTCGAGATCGCCGTGATCGACGTGGCGCATCTCGACGCGGTGGTCACCAGGTTCTGCATCCTCGCCGAGACCTCGACCGCCATCATCCTCAACCCCGCGCGCGAGCACCAGCCGATGCTGCCGCCGCGCCGCGAGGACGTGAAACCCCCGATCAGGAAAGTGGAGAACGCATGAGCCGCCCGGCCCTCGAATTTGCAGTTTGCGACCTGTGCGACGCGCACAAGAACGACACCGACGGTGCCTTCCGCGTGCTGCCGCCGGTGTTCCACGACTACGGCGGCATCGGCAAGTTCGCCGGACCGGTGAGCACGGTGAAGTGCTTCGAGGACAACAGCCTCGTGAAGCTCGCGCTCGACGAACCCGGCCGGGGCCGCGTGCTGGTGGTCGACGGCGGCGGCTCGCTGCGCCGTGCGCTGGTCGGCGGCAACATCGGCGCGGCCGCCGCGAAGAACGGCTGGGCCGGCGTGCTGGTGAACGGCTGCGTGCGCGATGCAGCGGAGCTCGCGGCCAGCGCGGTGGGCATCCGCGCGCTGGCGCTGATGCCGCTGCCGACCGAGAAGCGCAACGAGGGCCAGCGCGACGTGGCGGTGCAGGTGCAGGGCGTGTGGGTGAGGGTGGGAGACTGGCTGTATGCCGATGCAGACGGCATCGTCGTGATGCCGCCGCCGGCCGGTTGAGCGCGATCGCCTGCCGCAGGGCCGCTGCCCCGTGACCGAGCCCCGCCCCGCGTCCCTGCTCGGACCCCGACCGCCCGCACCCTGGCTGGGCGAGTGGTGGCCGCGCCTGCGGCCCTGGGTGCTCACGGCACTGGGCATGCTGCTGGCGGGTGCCGTGGCGCTGGCGCTGCATGGCCTGCTGCGCGAAGTGCGCTATGCCGACGTGATGGCCGCGATGCACGCCACGCCGCCGTCGGACATCGCGTTCGCGCTGCTCGCCACCGCGGCGAGCTACCTCGCGCTGGCCGGGTACGACGCGTCGGCGCTGGTCTATGCAGGCGCCAGGGTCGGGCGCAGCACGGTGCTGCTGACCTCGTTCGTCGCCTACGCGCTGGCCAACACCATCGGCCTCGGCCCGCTCACCGGCGGCGCGGTGCGGATGCGGCTGTACGCCGCGGCCGGACTGGCGCCGCCGCAGATCGCGCGGGTGATCGCCTTCAACGCTGCCGCGTTCACGCTGGGCATCACCGCCTTCGGCGCGCTCGGGCTGTTGTGGGGGGCAGACGACGTGGCGTCGCTGCTGCACACCCGGCCAGGAGGGTTGCGCGCGGGCGCCGCGGTGCTGCTGCTGGCGCTGGCTGTCTTCCTGGTGCTGTGCCTGCGGCAGCGCGTGTTGAGCCTGGGTTCGCGCTGGACGCTGCGGCTGCCGTCGGCGGGCCTGGCGTTGCGCCAGCTGGTGATCTCGGCGCTCGAGCTCGGCGCGTCGGCCGCGGCACTGTGGTTCCTGCTGCCCGATGACCGCATCGCGCTGCCGACCTTCATGGCCTTCTATGCCATCGCCATCACCGCCGGCATCCTGAGCCATGTGCCCGGCGGCGTGGGGGTGTTCGAGGCGGTGATGCTGCTGGCCAGTGGCGCGCACGTGCCCACCGAGGCGATGCTGGGCGCCTTGCTGCTCTACCGCGGCCTCTACTACGTGCTGCCGCTGGTCCTCGCCACGGCGCTGCTGGCGTCGTACGAACTGCACTCCGGCGTGGCCGCGCCGGTCGGCCGCCTGGCGGTGCGCCTCAGCCCTCGCTTGATGGCGGCGCTGACGCTGGTGGCCGGCCTGTGGCTGCTGGTCTCGGGCGTCACGCCGGTGACCGAGGATGCGCGGCAGATCCTCGCCGCGCTCGACCTGCCGCTGCCGCTGATCGAGGCCTCGCATTTCCTCGGCAGCGTCGCCGGCCTGGGGTTGCTGCTGGTCGCGCGCGGGCTGCTGCACCGGCTCGACGCGGCGTGGTGGGCGGCGCTGGTGCTGGCGGTCGTGGCGGCGGTGCTGGCGCTGCCCAAGGGCATTGCGCTGCACGAGGCAGCGCTGCTGTCGTCGCTGGCGCTGCTGCTGCTGATCTCGCGCCGGCAGTTCGACCGCCGCTCCTCGCTGTTCGCGCAGCGTCTCGAGCCCGGGTGGCTGCTGGCGCTGGGCGGCGTGATCGCCGCTTGCGCGTGGGTGCTGTTCTTCGCCTACCAGGAAGTCGCCTACAGCAACCGCCTGTGGTGGCAGTTCGAGCTCGACGCGCATGCGCCGCGCTCGCTGCGCGCACTGATGGGCGTGGCGCTGATGGGCCTGGCGTTCGGCCTGTGGCAGCTGCTGCGCCCGCCGGCCGGCGGCGCGGCACCGGCCACGGCCGAGGAGATCGCGCGGGCGGCGGCGGTGGTGCGGAGCAGCCCGTCGTCCGACGGCTGCTATGCGCTGGTCGGCGACAAGCACCTGCTGTTCTCGCCGTCGGGCCGCAGCTTCCTGATGTTCGGCAAGCAGGGGCGCTCCTGGGTGTCGCTGTTCGGCCCGATGGGTGACGCGCGCGAGTGGCCCGACCTGGTGTGGCGCTTCGTCGAACTGGCGGCGGCGCACGGGGGCCGCGCGGCCTTCTACCAGGTCCGGCCGGTCGCGCTGCCGCTCTACCTGGACTGCGGTCTGCAGGCGTTCAAGCTGGGCGAGCATGCGCATGTCACCTTGCCCGACTTCGACCTCAAGGGCGCCAAGCGCGCCAACCTGCGCTCCGGCGTGAACCGTGGCGAGCGCGAGGGCCTGAGCTTCGAGGTGCTGCCGCCGGCGGCGGTGGGCGCGGCGCTGCCGGAACTGCGCGCCGTGTCCGATGCCTGGCTCGGGCAGCAGAAGTCGCGCGAGAAGGGCTTCTCGGTCGGCCGCTTCGACGAGGACTACCTGCAGCAACTGCCGGTCGCGGTGGTGCGGCGCGAAGGCCGCATCATCGCCTTCGCCAACCTGCTGGCGACCGACGCGAAGGACGAGACCAGCATCGACCTGATGCGCCATCTGCCGGAGTCGCCGCCCGGCACGATGGACTTCCTGTTCGCCAAGATCATGCTGTACCTGCAGGCCCAGGGCTATCAGCGCTTCGGCCTGGGCATGTCGCCGATGGCCGGCATGGCCGAACGGCGCCGCGCGCCGCGCTGGCAGCGGCTGGGACGGCTGCTGTTCGAGCACGGCGAGCGCTTCTACAACTTCCGCGGCCTGCACAGCTTCAAGGACAAGTTCGAGCCGGTCTGGGAGGCGCGCTACCTGGCCGCGCCCGGCGGCGTGGCGCCGCTGTTCGTGCTGGTCGACGTGGCCGCGCTGATTGGCGGCGGCGTCAAGGGCGTGATCGCCAAATGAGCATGGGGCGGGCACTCGCGTTCGCGGTGGCGCTGGCTGCCGCGGGCATGGCGTCGGTGGCGGCCGCGGCCCGGCCGGCGCTGCCGGCGTCGGCTCCGGTGCAGAAGCCGTCCGCCGCGGCCGCGCAGACGGTGTCGCACGGCCTGTTCACCGGCGTGCAGGTCTTTCGTCCCGCGGGCGAGGTGAAGCAGTTCGTGCTGTTGCTGACCGACGAGGCCGGGCCCGACGCGACCGAGCGGCAACTGGCGCAGTCCATGACGAAGGCCGGCGCCCTGGTGGCGGCCGTGCCGCTGGCGCCGTTCCATCGCCGGCTCGAGGCGCAGGGCGGCAGCTGCCTGTACGCAGCGGGCGCCTTCGAGAACCTGGCCCACCAGGTGCAGGCCATCGAGAAGCTGCCGACCTACCTGGAGCCGATGCTGGTCGGTGCCGGCGCATCGCGGGCCGCCTTCGCCTACGGGGTGATGGCGCAGGCGCCGGCCGGCAGCTTCGTGTCGGCGCTGTCGCTGGGCTTCTGCCCGCGCCTGGACGACAGGACCCCGCTGTGCGCGACCAACGCGCTGCGCTGGCAGGCGGTGGCCGGCGGTCGCGGCGTGGAACTGCAACCGGCAACGCAGGCGATCGCGCCCTGGGCGGCGGTGCAGAGCGGCAACGAGACCGCCGCCTGCGGCGCGAGCGCGGCCCAGGCCTTCGTCGCGCGCGTCCCGCAGGCCAGTTGGGTGCCGCTGCCGTCGGGGGCGCCAGCCGCCACGGCGGGCAGGGAAGGCACCGCGGGCTTCGATGCGGCCTATGCGCGCCTGGCCACCCACCGCGTGTCGCTCGGTGCGCCACCGGCCCAGCTCGCCGACCTGCCGATCGTCGAGGTGCCGGCGACGGCGGCGGCCGGCGGCGATGCGGGCAACGCACGGCGCTTCGCGGTCCTGCTCTCGGGAGACGGCGGCTGGGCCGGCATCGACAAGAGCATCGCCGCCGCGCTGGCGAAGCAGGGCGTGCCGGTGGCCGGCTTCGATTCGCTGCGCTACTTCTGGAGCGCGCGCACGCCCGAGGGCCTGGCCGCCGACCTCGACCGCCTGATCCGCTACTACGCCGCGCGCTGGCAGCGCAGCGAGGTGCTGCTGATCGGCTACTCGCAGGGTGCCGACGTGCTGCCCTTCGCGATCAACCGCCTGCCGGCCCGCACGCGCGCGAGCGTGCAGTTGACGGCGTTGCTCGGCCTGGGCCAGAAGGCGGCCTTCGAGTTCCACGTGACCCACTGGATCGGCGCCAGCGGCGACCGACCGATCGCCCCCGAGGCCCAGAAGCTGTCGGCCGCGGGCACGCTGTGCATCCACGGCAGCGACGAGCGCGATTCGCTGTGCCCCCAGCTCGCACCGAAGCACGTGCGCGCGCTGGCGCTGCCGGGCGGGCACCACTTCGGCGGCGACTATGACGCGCTGGCCGGCCGGATCCTGGAGGCGGTGCCGTCCGCAGCCCCACCGCCGCCGCGCTGAGGCCGCCGGCTCGGCTCGGGGGGCCGGCGATCGTCAGGTCGCCGGGCGGCTCGCGATCTCCGCGCGCAGGCGCTCTTCCTGTTCACGCAGTTCCGGCGTGAATTCCGCGCCGAAGTCGTCGGCCTCGAAGACCTGCCGGATCTCCACTTCCGAGTCACCCGGCATCGGGTTGGGGCAGCGCTTGACCCAGTCGATCGCCTCCTGCAGCGATGCGCATTGCCAGATCCAGAAGCCGGCGATCAGCTCCTTTGTTTCGGCAAACGGCCCGTCGATCACCTGGCGGTCGCGGCCGGAGAAGCGCACACGGGCGCCCTTGGAACTGGGTTGAAGGCCTTCACCGGCCTGCATGACGCCGGCCTTCACCAGTTCCTCGTTGAAGCGGCCCATCTCGGCGAGCAGTTGCTGGCTGGGCATCTCGCCCGCTTCGCTGTGTCGGTCGGCCCTGATCATCACCATGAATCGCATGTCGGTCTCCTTGCGTGCCGTTGGGGAAAGTCGGTTTCCACGCCCACGACGAACGGGTGGGACCGATCTCGACAAGGCCGCGCAAGGTGCCGATCAGATCTTGCCGGACAGCTCCCGCAGCACCTGCTCGAACACCTCGACCGGCTGGCCGCCCTGGATCAGATGCCGGTCGTCGATGACGATCGAAGGCACAGAATGGATGCCACGGTCGAGCCAGAGCTGCTCCTGTTCGCGCACCTCGGTGGCAAACTCGTCCGACCCCAGCAGAGCCTGCGCGCGCTGCGGATCGAGCCCCGCCTCGCCCGCCACGCGCACCAGCAGGCCGGGGTCGGCGACGTTCTCGCCGTCGGTGAAGTAGGCGCGCAGCAGCGCGTGCTTCAGTTCGCGCTGGCGGCCTTCGAGGCCGGCCCAGTGCAGCAGCCGGTGGGCGTCGAAGGTGTTGTAGGTGCGGCTTCGGCGGCCGAAGCGGAAGCCCACGGTCTCACCGCGCACGCGGATCATCTCGGTGTTGCGCGCGCAGTCCTCCGGCGTGATGCCGTACTTGCGCGTGAGGTGGGCGACGATCTCTTCGCCTTCGGGCGGCATCTGCGGGTTCAGCTCGAAGGGCTGGACTTGCAGTTCGACGGACAACTCGCCGTCCAGGCGCTGGATCGCCTGCTCCAGCGCGTTCAGGCCGATGGCGCACCAGGGGCAGACCACATCGGACACGAAATCGATCTTCATCCTCTTCATGGAGGATCAGTCTAGCGGCGAAGCCCGGGCTGCGGCGCCGCAGGCCCGGAACGGGCCGTCACTGGCTCACGTGGATCAGCTCGCGCACCCGCGGGTAGATCTGCTGCTGCCAGCGCCGGCCGCTGAACACCCCGTAGTGGCCCACGCCGAGCTGCACGTGGTGGGTCTTGCGGAACGGCGCAAGGCCACCGCACAGGTCGTGCGCGGCGACGGTCTGGCCGATCGAGCAGATGTCGTCGCGCTCGCCCTCGACGGTGAAGAGGGCGGTGCGGCGGATCGCCCGGGTGTCGACGGTGCGGCCGCGGTAGTTCAGCTCGCCCTGCGCCAGCGCGTAGTCCTGGAACACCAGTTTCACGGTTTCCAGATAGAACTCGGCGGCCAGGTCGTTGACGGCGAAGTACTCCTCGTAGAACTGCCGCGTGGCCTCGGCCTTCTCGATGTCGCCGGTGGCGATGTGGTGGTACAGGTCGGCGAAGGCCTTGCGGTGCCGGTCCGGGTTCATGCTCATGAAGGCCGTGAGCTGCAGGAAGCCGGGGTACACGCGCCGCATCGCGCCGGCATAGCGCAGCGGCACGTCGTGCACCAGGTTCTTCTCGAACCACTCGATCGGCTTGCTGGTCGCGAGCTTGTTCACCTCGGTCGGGTTGATGCGGCAGTCGATCGGGCCGGCCATCAGCGACATGCTGCGCGGCTGGGCCGGGTGGTCGTCCTCGCTCATCAGCGCCACCGCGGCCAGCGCCGGCACGCAGGGCTGGCAGATCGCCATCAGGTGCGAGCCGGGGCCCATGGTCTCCAGGAACAGGATCAGGTGGTCGATGTACTCGTCCAGGCCGAACGGCCCCTCGGCCAGCGGCACATGGCGGGCGTTGTGCCAGTCGGTGATGTAGACGTCGTGGTCGGCCATCATCGTGCGCACCGTGTCGCGCAGCAGCGTGGCGAAGTGGCCCGACAGCGGCGCGGCGATCAGCACGCGCGGCTGGTCGGCCGGAGCGTCCTCGCGCACGAAGCGCAGCAGGGTGGCGAAGGGCGTGCTGGTCACCACCTCCTCGCGCACCTTCAGCTCGCGCTCGCCGACCCGCACGGAGCTGATGCGGAAGTCGGGCCGCTGGTGCGTGAGCCTGGCGAGCGAGAACACCTCGCAGGCGGCGGCCAGCTTGCGCACCGCCGGCAGCTGCTTCAGGACGAACCACTCGTGGCTGAGGTAGCTCGCGGCGGTGCTGGCCGCCGTCTGGAGCGGCGCCAGCAGATCGGTGTGGTTCTGGTAGGCCTGGTACATCATGGGCTGCCTCATCCCCCGTCGACAGGCGGGGTCCTGCGGGGCACTGCAGGCAAGTTGCAGGCCATGCGGAGTCGCCGCCCCAGGCTGGCACAGCGATTGCGGGTGGGAGCGCTCCTGGAGGATGGAGGCACCATGGCCAAGGCCACGCTCACGATCAGCAGCAAGAACTATTCGTCGTGGTCCCTGCGCGGCTGGCTGCTCGCGCGCTTTGCGGGGCTGGATTTCAGCGAGCATGTCCTGCCGCCCGACGATCCGGGCGTGAAGGCCGAGATCCTGCTGCTGGCGCCGTCGATCCTGGTGCCACGGCTGCGCCACGACAAGGTCGACGTGTGGGACACGCTGGCGATCGCCGAGTACCTGCACGAGATCAAGCCCAAGGCCGGGTTGCTGCCGGCCGATCGTGCGGCGCGCGCGCACTGCCGGGCTGTCTGCGGCGAGATGCACTCGGGCTTCAGCTCGCTGCGTTCGGCGCTGCCGATGAACCTGAAGGGCAGTTTCCCGGGCTACAAGGTGTGGAGCCGGGCGCAGTCGGACATCGAGCGCGTGGTCGAGATCTGGTCGGACTGCCTGAAGCGCTACGGTGGCCCGTGGCTGTTCGGCGAGCACCGCACGATGGCCGATGCGATGTACGCGCCGGTGGTCACGCGGCTCAAGACCTACGACGTGCGCATCAGCGACCGCGCCTGCATCGAGTACTGCCTGCGGGTGATGGCGATGCCCGAGATGCAGGAATGGATCGCGGCCGCGAAGACCGAGCCGGAGTCGATGGAGGAACTCGAAGTCGAGTTCTGACCGCCTACTGTCACCGCCGGCCCGCTCCCGCCCCGGCGGGGAAGGAAAACGGGCCTGGCGTTCTCAGAACCAGGCCTTGGGCGCCGGGATATCGCAGACCGGATCGACGTCGATGGTCTTGAAGTCGGCCGGGCCGACCACTTCCAGGTATTCCATGTCGGGCGAGTAGTCGAACAGGAAGTGGCGGACACCCGGGCGCTGGTGCACGCAGTCGCCGGCAGAGACCAGCGTCTCCTGGTCCTCGTACATGAACTTCGCCCAGCCCCGGAGCATGATCACGATGTGGAACTCCGCCTCATGGCGGTGCCATCCCGTGCCTTTCTCCGGTGCATTGTTCGCGATCACCAGCTGCGCGATCACCTTGCCGTTGGTGGCCTCGGCGATGCCCAGATCGCGGTAGAGGAAGAAATCGCGCAAGCCGTCGCTGCGAAAGTGGGTGTCGGTCGGCTTGACGTGGGAGAACTTCGTGGCGGTGCGATCGAGCATGGCGGGGCCCTCCGGGGTTGGTAGTGGATTGCTGCTATGCACAAACCATTCCTGCCGGAGCGATCCGGCCTGCCCCGGGACAGGGCAGCGCTCAGTGCGGCGACACCACCTCGAGCAGACGGTCCAGCCCGCCCTGCTCGATCGATACCATCGCCTGCGCCCGCACCGCGGGCTTCGCGTGGTAGGCCACCGACAGGCCGGCAGCGCCCATCATCGGCAGGTCGTTGGCGCCGTCGCCCATGGCGATCGCGCGCGAGGGCGCGAGGCCCAGCTGCGCGCAGGTGGCGAGCAGCATCCTGCGCTTCTCCTCGCCGTCGCAGATGTCGCCCCAGTCCTGGTCGACCATCCGGCCGGTGAGGGCGCCGTCGGCCACCTCGAGCACGTTGCTGCGGGTGAAGTCGAGGCCCAGCCGGTCGCGCACGTGGTCGCTGAAGAAGGTGAAGCCGCCCGAGACCAGCAGCGTCTTGAGGCCCGCGGCCCGACAGGCGCGCACCAGCGTCTCGGCGCCGGGGTTGAGCTGCAGGCGCTGGGAGAGCACCTGCTGCATCGCCGCCACCGGCACGCCCTTCAGCAGCGCCACGCGCCGGCGCAGGCTGTCCTTGTAGTCGGCGATCTCGCCGCGCATCGCGGCCTCGGTGATGGCGGCGACCTCGGCCTTGCGGCCGGCGGCGTCGGCGATCTCGTCGACGCACTCGATGTTGATCAGCGTCGAGTCCATGTCGAAGGCGATCAGGCCGAAGTCGGACAGCCTCAGCGGCGGCGTGAGGCCCCGCAGGGCCAATCCCGGGGCGAACTCGGTCGGTGGCGTCATGCTCATGCGGAAAGGGCGGGGGTGGGCGTGCCGAGCGAGCGCAGCACGTCGCGGATGAACTGGGCGCGGGCCATCGGGTCGGGCAGGGCCTTCTCGATGCGCAGCTTGTCGTTGCCGGCCAGCTTGATGTGCCGGTTCTTCTGCACCAGCTCGATGATGCGCAGCGCGTCGACCGGCGCGTCGGGCCGGAAGCCGATGCTCATGGCCTGCGGGCCGGCGTCGATCTTGAGCACGCCGTAGGCGCGCGCCTGCACGCGCAGGCGGTGCACGTCGAACAGCGTCTGCGCCTGCGCCGGCAGTTTGCCGAAGCGGTCGACGATCTCCTCGAGCATGGTGTCGATCTTGTCCAGCCGGTCGGCTGAGGCCAGCCGCTTGTAGAGCGACAGGCGCACGTGCACGTCGCCGCAATAGGCGTCGGGCAGCAGCGCCGGCGCATGCAGGTTGACGTCGGTGGCCACGTTCACCGGGTTGAGCAGGTCGGGCTCGCGGCCGGCCTTCATCTCGCGCACGGCGGTGGCCAGCATCTCGTTGTAGAGCTGGAAGCCGACCTCCATCATGTTGCCGCTCTGGTTCTCGCCCAGCACCTCGCCGGCGCCGCGGATCTCCAGGTCGTGCATCGCGAGGTAGAAGCCCGAGCCCAGCTCCTCCATGTCCTGGATCGCCTGCAGGCGCTGCGCGGCCTGCTTGGTGAGGCCTTCCACGTCGGGCACCAGCAGGTAGGCGTAAGCCTGGTGGTGCGAGCGGCCGACGCGCCCGCGCAGCTGGTGCAGCTGGGCCAGGCCGAACTTGTCGGCGCGGCTCATCACGATGGTGTTGGCGGTGGGCACGTCGATGCCGGTCTCGATGATGGTCGAGCACAGCAGCAGGTTGTGCTTCTGCGCGACGAACTCGCGCATCACCCGCTCCAGCTCGCGCTCGGGCATCTGGCCGTGAGCGACCGCGATGCGTGCCTCCGGGAGCAGTTCCTCCAGCGCGCGGCGGCGGTTCTCGATGGTCTCCACCTCGTTGTGCAGGAAGTACACCTGACCGCCACGCTTCAACTCGCGCATCACCGCCTCGCGGATGGTGCCGTTGGACTCGCCGCGCACGAAGGTCTTGATGGCCAGCCGGCGCTGTGGCGCGGTGGCGATCACGCTCAGGTCGCGCAGGCCCTCGAGCGCCATGCCCAGGGTGCGCGGGATGGGCGTGGCGGTGAGCGTGAGCACGTCGACCTCGGCGCGCAGCGCCTTCATGGCCTCCTTGTGGCGCACGCCGAAGCGGTGCTCCTCGTCGATGATCAGCAGCCCGAGGTTGGCGAACTTCGTGTCTTGGCTCAGCAGCTTGTGGGTGCCGACCACGATGTCGATCGTGCCCTCGGCCAGTCCGGCCATCGCCGCCTTGATCTCCTTGGCCGAGCGGAAGCGCGACATCTCGGCCACCTTGACTGGCCACTTGGCGAAGCGGTCGGCGATGTTCTGGTAGTGCTGCTCGGCCAGCAGCGTGGTCGGCGCCAGCAGCGCCACCTGCTTGCCGCCGGTGACCGCGACGAAGGCAGCACGCAGCGCCACCTCGGTCTTGCCGAAGCCGACGTCGCCGCACACCAGCCGGTCCATCGGCTTGGGACTGACCAGGTCCTGGATCACCGCGTGGATCGCGGCGCGCTGGTCGGCCGTCTCCTCGAAGCCGAAGCTGGCGGCAAAGGCCTCGTAGTCCTGCGGCGAGAAGCGGAACGCGTGGCCCTCGCGGGCGGCGCGGCGCGCGTACAGGTTCAACAGCTCGGCGGCGGTGTCGCGCACCTGCTCGGCCGCCTTGCGCTTGGCCTTCTCCCACTGGCCGGAACCCAGCCGGTGCAGCGGCGCCTCCTCGGCGCTGACGCCGGTGTAGCGGCTGATCAGCTGCAATTGCGCGACCGGCACATAGAGCGTCGCCTTGTCGGCGTACTCGAGGTGCAGGAACTCGCTCGGCCCGTCGCCGAGGTCGATGTTGACCAGCCCGACGTAGCGGCCGATGCCGTGGTTGGCGTGCACCACCGGGTCGCCGACCTTGAGCTCCGACAGGTCCTTGATCAGCGCGTCGACGTCGCTGGTCTGCTCCTGCTTGCGGCGCCGGCGCACCGTGGGTGCGGCGTCGAACAGCTCAGTCTCGGTGACGAACTGGATGCCGGGCGTGCCCGCCCCGCGGACCCAGAAGAAGCCGCTTGCCAGCGGTGCGACGGTGATCGCGTAGCGTTGATCGCCGGCCTCGAAGTCCGCGAGCGAAGCGACCGTCGGCGGCTCCAGCTGGTGGTCGCGCAGCAGCTCGAGCAGGCTCTCGCGCCTGCCCTCGCTCTCGGCGACGAGCAGCACGCGCGGGCCGGCGGCGTCGGTGCTGTTCTTTGCGAGGTGCTGCTCCAGCTTGCGCAGCGGGTCGGGTGTGCCACGCTCGACGGCCAGGTCGGGCAGCGGACGGGCCCATTCGAGCGGGTCGCTGCCGCGCAGCGACAGCTGCGCATGGTCGTTGCAGCGCGCGAAGAAGGCCTCGGGCGGCAGGTAGATCTCCTGCGGCGGCAGGATCGGCCGCTCGGGGTCGTGCTGCAGGAAGCGGTGGCGCTCGCGCGTCTCGCCCCAGAACTTGTTCAGCGCTGCATCGACCTCGCCGTGCAGCACCAGTTCGGCCGTGGCGCCGAGGTAGTCGAACACCGTCGCCGTCTCGTCGAAGAACAGCGGCAGGTAGAACTCGATGCCGGGACCGGCCAGGCCGGTGCCCATGTCCTTGTAGAGCCGCGAGCGGCTCGGGTCGCCGTCCATCTTCTCGCGCCAGCGGGCGCGGAAACCGGTGCGGGCCGCCTCGTCCATCGGGAACTCGCGGCCCGGCAGCAGCCGCACCTCGGGCACCGGGTAGAGGCTGCGCTGGCTGTCGGGGTCGAAGGTGCGGATCGAGTCGACCTCGTTGTCGAACAGATCCACGCGGTAGGGCACTGGCGAGCCCATCGGGAACAGGTCGATCAGCCCGCCGCGCACCGCGTACTCGCCGGGCGACACCACCTGGCTCACGTGCTGGTAGCCGGCCAGCGTGAGCTGGGCCTTCAGCGCCGCCTCGTCGAGCTTCTGCTTCTGCACGAAGTGGAAGGTGTAGGCCGCCAGGAAGGACGGCGGCGCGAGCCGCAGCAACGCCGTGGTCGCCGGCATCAGCACCACGTCGATCGCGCCCTCGCTCCGCGCGTGCAGGATGCGCCACAGCGTGGCGAGGCGCTCGGAGATCAGGTCCTGGTGCGGCGAGAAGCTGTCGTAGGGCAGCGTCTCCCAGTCGGGGAACACGGCGATGCGCAAGCCTGGCGCGAAGAAGGCCAGTTCGTCCTGCAGCCGCTGCGTGTCGGCCGGTTCGGCACTGATGACGGCGGTGATCTGCCCTTGCGCGGCGCGCTGCTCGGCGAAGCGCGCGAGCAGGAGCGCGTCGGCCGAGCCGAACGGGCGGGGCAGGGTGTAGCGCTTGCCGGGGGCGAGGGCGGGGAGGTCCATGCGGTGAAGAAAGTCGAAAGCAGATCGCCCCGCCGCGGGAGCAGGCGGGGCGATCCACGGAGTGAATTCTAGAATCGGCACCCGATGACCCCGAATCCTGCTCCCGAGCCACCCCGGTGCTATGCGCTCGTGCCCTGTGCGGGCGTCGGTGAGCGGGCCGGTGTGGGAGGACCCAAGCAGTACCGCGAGATCGCCGGCCGCAGCGTCGTCGCGCACACGCTGGCGGCTCTGGCGCGCGTACCGCGCCTCGCCGGCACGCTGGTCGTCGTGGCGCCGGAGGATCGCGTGTTCGAGGCGCATGTGCCCGCGGTGCAGGCCTGGGTGTCGCGCGTTGGCGGCGCCACGCGGGCGGCCAGCGTGCTCAACGGGCTGCAGGCGCTGGCCGGGCGCGGTGCACGCGACGACGACTGGGTGCTGGTGCACGACGCGGCGCGCTGCCTGCTGCAACCCGCGGACGTGGAGCGTCTGATCGCCGCCTGCGAAGGCGACGCCGTCGGTGGCCTGCTCGCGCTGCCGGTGGCCGACACGCTCAAGCGCGAAGGCACGGGCTCCGGCGAGGGCCGTGTCTCGGCCACCGTCGAGCGGCGCGCGATGTGGCAGGCGCAGACGCCGCAGATGTTCCGCCTGGGCCTGCTGCGCGAGGCGCTGCGCGCAGCCGGCGACGCCGTCACCGACGAGGCGAGCGCGATCGAGGCGCTGGGCCACGCGCCGCGGCTGGTGGCGGGATCGCTGGAGAATTTCAAGCTCACCTGGCCGGCCGATTTCGCGCTGGCCGAACGACTGCTGAGGACACGCTCATGAACCCCGTTCCGTTCCGCATCGGCGAGGGCTGGGACACGCATGCGCTGGTCACCGGCCGCAAGCTCGTCCTCGGCGGCATCGAGATCCCGCACAGCCACGGCCTGCTCGGTCACTCCGATGCCGACGCGCTGCTGCACGCGATCACCGACGCGCTGCTCGGCGCCGCGGCGTTGGGCGACATCGGCCGCCATTTCCCCGACACCGACGCGCGCTTCGCCGGCGCCGACTCGGGCGTGCTGCTGGCCGAGGCGGCGAAGCGGGTGCGCGAGGCGGGCTGGGCGGTGGGCAACGTCGACGCCACCATCGTCGCGCAGGCGCCGAAGATGGCACCGCACATCCCGGCGATGGTCGAGCGCATCGCCGCCTGCCTGGGCGTGGCGGCGTCGCAGGTCAACGTGAAGGCGAAGACGGCCGAGAAGATGGGCCCGGTGGGCCGCGGCGAGGCCATCGAGGCACGCGCCGTGTGCCTGCTGCTGCCGGCCTGAACGGCCGGAGGTTCAGTAGATCTCGGGCACGATCATGTGCTCGGGCACCGGGTGGCGCAGGTAGTCCGCATGCCGCACGCGCTCGGGCAGCGTGACCATCGGACGTTCGACCTCGTGGTAGGGCATCTGGCCCAGCAGGTGCGCGATGCAGTTGAGCCGCGCGCGCTTCTTGTCCACCGCCTGCACCACCCACCACGGCGCCTCGGGGATGTGGGTGCGTTCCAGCATTGTTTCCTTGGCCTTGGTGTACTCCTCCCAGCGGCGGCGTGACTCCAGGTCCATCGGGCTGAGCTTCCACTGCTTCAGCGGGTCGTGGATGCGGCCGAGGAAGCGCAGGTGCTGCTCCTCGTCGGTGATCGAGAACCAGTACTTGATCAGCTGGATGCCCGAGCGCACCAGCATCTTCTCGAACTCCGGCACCGAGCGGAAGAACTCCTCCACGTCGGCCTCGCTGCAGAAGCCCATGACCTTCTCGACGCCGGCGCGGTTGTACCAGCTGCGGTCGAACAGCACGATCTCGCCGCCGGCCGGCAGGTGCGACACATAGCGCTGGAAGTACCACTGCGTGCGCTCGCGGTCGTTGGGTGCCGGCAGCGCGACCACACGGCACACCCGCGGGTTGAGCCGCTGCGTGATGCGCTTGATGGCGCCGCCCTTGCCGGCCGAGTCGCGCCCTTCGAACAGGATGACGACGCGGTGCCGGGTGGCGGCCACCCAGTCCTGCAACTTCACCAGCTCGCTCTGCAGGCGCAGCAGCTCGCGGAAATAGCGGCTGCGCTCCAGGCGCTGGGCCTCGCGCTCGGCATCGCTCGGCGCGCCGGACGGCGATACGAGGTCGCGGTCGTCGATCTCCATCTCGAGCTCTTCGTCGTAGCTGTCGACGAGGTCGCGGTGGAGGCGCTGCATCAGGTCGTTGTCGTCGTGGTCGGTCCGGTCGTTCAGGCTCATGGGCGGGGCAGGCGAGGGGTTGCGGGAGGACGCAGGCGTCCCGACCGAGCGTGCCCGGTTCGCGTGACCGTTTCGTGACGGGCCCTACGGCGCCCGCTTCAGCCGGATGTGCGCCACGAAGCCGCCGTCGGCCGCGTTGGCGATCTCGAAGCTGCCGCCCATGCGCTGCACCGCCTTCTCGACGATGGCCAGCCCCAGCCCGGCGCCGGTGGCGGCGGTGCGGGCCGCGTCGCCGCGGTAGAACGGCGTGGTCAGCTGCGTGAGCTTCTGCGGCGGCACGCCCGGTCCGTGGTCGCGCACGCTGACGATCACCCATGGCCCGGTGCGCGCGTAGCTGACCACCACGTAGGCGATGCCGTCGGTGGAGCGGCCGTAGCGTCGGGCGTTCTCGAACAGGTTGCCGAGCACGCGGCCGAGTTCGGTGTCGTCGGCCATCACGCGGGTGTCGATCGCCACGCGCGACTCGATGCGGATCTGCGTCGGGTCACGGAAGGCCGAGATCTCGCGGTCGACCACGCTGCTCAGGTGCACCGGCACCAGCTTCACCTCGCCGGGCCGCGCGTAGTCCATGAACTTGTCGATGATGGCGTCGAGCTGGTCGATGTCGGCCGCCATGTTGCGCTTGGCCTCCTCGTCGACGACGCTCATCTCGGCTTCCAGCCGCATGCGCGCCAGCGGCGTGCGCAGGTCGTGGCTGATGCCAGCCAGCATGACCGCACGGTCTTCCTCCACCTTGGCCAGCTCGCGCGCCATGCGGTTGAAGCCCATGTTGACCTCGCGGATCTCGCTGGTCATGGTCTGCTCGTCGAGGCGCGACTCGAACTCGCCGTCGCGGATGCGGCTGGCCGCGAACGACAGCTCCTTCAGCGGCCGGTTGATCAGCCCGGCGATCACCGCCGACGCCAGCAGCGTGGCGATCAGCGCGATGCTGGTCCAGACGAAGTAGGTGCTGCCCGCGACGGCCTCCACACGCTTCGGGTCGGCCTGCAGCCAGTAGGGATCGTGCTCGATGTTGAAGCCGACCCACAGGCCCGAGACGCCGTTGACGCTGTTGGCCACCAGCGTGTCGGGCCCGAGCCGCGACCGCAGCTCCTGGCCCACGGCGCGGCTGAAGCGGTCGACCTCGAAGGGCTCGTACTTGTCCTTGGGCTCGCGCGGCACGATCTTGACCGACTCCTGGTCGCTCATCGTCTTGACGAGCGTCACGCGGTTGATCGCGTCGGCGTAGCGCATCGCCGCGCGCGACAGGTTCACCAGGCTGGCGATCTGCCGCGCCGCCTGCACCGCGCGCGGCTCGAACTCCAGCGCGCGGAAGGTCTGCATCCACGCGAAGATGCCGCCGCACAGCAGCAGGGCCAGCAGGATGAAGGTGCGCCAGAACAGCGTCATCGCAAAACGCGGCAGCAGGTGCCATTCGTCCGCCGACGCTTCCGCCGCGGCGCGCTCCGCCGACGGCCGCGCACGGTGTGGCTGGGGTGCCCGCGCGGTGCCGCGCGAGGCCCGCCGCACCCGTTCATTCGAGATGAGCGGGTCAACCATGGCCAGGGCTCACCGGGGGTCGGGTGACGGCGCGTGTTGGGTGCTTCAAGCTGCGCCGTCCGGCACGAACACGTAGCCCACGCCCCACACGGTCTGGATGTAGCGCGGCTGGGCCGGGTCGGGCTCGATCATCTTGCGCAGGCGGGAGATCTGGACGTCGAGACTGCGATCGAAAGGTTCGAACTCGCGGCCACGGGCCAGCTGCGCCAGCTTGTCGCGCGACAGCGGCTGGCGCGGGTGTCGCACCAGCGCCTTCAACATGGAGAACTCACCGGTGGTCAGCGCGATCTGCTCGCCGTCCTTGGTCAGGCGGCGCAGCGCCAGGTCGAATTCGAACGGGCCGAAGCTGACGGTCTGCGCCTCCTTGGCCGGCGCGCCGGGGGCTTCCAGCGTGGGGCGGCGGCGCAGCACGGCGTTGATGCGGGCCAGCAGCTCCCGCGGGTTGAAGGGCTTGGGCAGGTAGTCGTCGGCGCCCACCTCGAGGCCGACGATGCGGTCCACATCCTCCACCTTGGCCGTCAGCATGATGATCGGCGTGGTGTCGTTGTTGGCGCGCAGCCGGCGGCAGATGGACAGGCCGTCCTCGCCGGGCAGCATGAGGTCGAGAACGATCAGGTCGATGGTGTCGCGCGTCATCACGCGGTTGAGCGCCTTGGCATCCTCGGCCAGCAGCACCTCGAAGCCTTCCTGCGTCAGGTAGCGGCGCAGCAGGTCGCGGATGCGGGCATCGTCGTCGACGACGACGATGCGGTCCGGACGTTGGCTGTTGGCGGTTGCATTCATACGCTCTCCTGCATTTGTAACAGCGGCATTGTGCGCAACGAAACCGAGTGAAACGGACCGGCTTTCCCGCTGTTACATATCTTGCGCCTTGCCGAATCGAGGGCGCAAGCGGGGTTGCGAGCAAGCCGCCGACGCTGTGCCACAGTGGCGTCGACGCGCCCGTGCAGCCGCCGGGCCGCGCCCACTCACCCGCCCTGAAAGGACTCTCCGTGATCGATCGATTGATGCGCCGGCGCCCGAGCCCGAGCGCCGCACTGGCCGTCGCCGCGCTGGCGCTTGCGTTACCCGCCGCGCATGCGGCCGACGCGCCGCCGCGCGAGAACCTCGTCAGCTTCACCACCACCGCGAGCATCGAGGTCACCAAGGACCTGCTCGGCATCACGCTGCAGGCGGTGCGCGACGGCAACGACGCTGCAGCCGTGCAGGCGCAGCTGAAGAAGCTGCTCGACGCGGCGCTGACGGAAGCGAAGAAGGCCGCCCAGCCCGGCGCGCTGGAGGTGCGTACCGGCAACTTCTCGCTCTATCCGCGCTACGGCAAGGAAGGCCGCATCAGCGGCTGGCAGGGGCAGGCCGAGCTGGTGCTGGAAGGCAAGGACAGCGAGCGCGTGGCGCAGACCGCCGGCCGCCTGACCGGCATGAACATCAGCAGCGTCGGCTACAGCATCTCGCGCGAGCTGGCCGAGAAGCACGAGAGCGAGGTCACCGGCCAGGCGATCCAGAAGTACCGTGCCAAGGCCACCGAACTGGCCCGGCAGTTCGGCTATGCCGGCTATGCGCTGCGCGAGGTGAACGTGCAGACGGCCGACAGCGGTGGCGGCCCGCGCCCGGTGCTCTACCGCGCCAAGAACGAGATGTCGATGGCCTCGGACGCGCCGGTGCCGGTGGAGCCCGGCAAGGGCACGATCAGCGCGACGGTGAGCGGGAGCGTGCAGCTCACGCGCTGAGCGGCCTGAACTCCCTCTCCCCGCGCGCGGGGAGAGGGCCGGGGTGAGGGGCCGCTACTGGGCGGTCCACCCACCATCCATCGCCCACGCCTGGCCCTTGACGTTGGCCGCGGCGTCCGAGCACAGGAAGACGGCCAGCTCGCCCAGCTGCTCGGGTGTGGTGAACTGCAGCGAAGGCTGCTTCTCGCCCAGCAGCTCCTCCTCGGCCTGCGAGACCGGGATGCCCTCGCGGGCCGAGCGGTCGTCGATCTGCTTCTGTACCAGCGGCGTCAGCACCCAGCCCGGGCAGATCGCGTTGACGGTGATGCCGGTGGTCGCGGTCTCGAGCGCGATCGACTTGGTGAATCCCACCAGCCCGTGCTTGGCGGCCACGTAGGCGCTCTTGCCGGCCGAGGCCACCAGGCCGTGGGCCGAGGCGATGTTGAGCACGCGGCCCCAGTTCTTCCTGCGCATCTGCGGGATCGCCAGGCGCGTGGTGTGGAAGGCCGAGCTCAGGTTGATCGCGATGATCGCGTCCCACTTGGCGACGGGGAAGTCCTCGACGTTGGCCACGTGCTGGATGCCGGCGTTGTTGACCAGGATGTCGACGCCGCCGAAATCGGCCGCCGCGTAGGCCATCAGGGCCTCGATCTCGGCCGCCTTGCTCATGTCGGCGCCGTGGTAGCCCACCTTGATGCCGTGGGCCTTGCCGGCCGCCAGCACCTCGGCCTTCGGCGCCTCGCTGTCGCCGAAGCCGTTGAGGATGATGTTCGCGCCCTGGCGCGCCAGGACGATCGCGATGCCGAGGCCGATACCGCTGGTCGAGCCGGTGACGAGTGCGGTCTTGCTGTTCAACATGATCCGGGTGCTCCTTGCGTTGGGTAGGATCATTATCGAGAGGAAACCCTATGACCGAACCACGACTCGACTTTGTTCCGTGCCTGGACACCCAGGGCCTGCACCGCATGGCCTACTGGGAGTGGGGCGAACGCGACAATCCGCGGGTCGTCGTCTGCGTGCACGGCCTCACGCGCCAGGGGCGCGACTTCGACACGCTGGCCCGGGCGCTGGCGACCGACTACCGCGTCGTCTGTCCCGACGTGGCGGGCCGCGGCCGTTCCGACTGGCTGGCCGATCCGGCGGGCTACCAGGTGCCCGCCTATGTGGCCGACACGGTGGCGCTGCTGGCGCGCATCGGCGCGCCGCAGGTCGACTGGGTCGGCACCTCGATGGGCGGCCTGATCGGCCTGGGCGTGGCCTCGCTGCGAGACGGCGCTGGCGGTACGCTGGTGCGCCGCCTGCTGCTCAACGACGTGGGGCCGGCGCTGGGCGCCGACGCGATCCAGCGCATCGGCACCTATGTCGGGCTGCCCAAGCGCTATGCCAGCCTCGACGAGGCGGCCGACTATCTGTGGAGCATCTCCAAGGGCTTCGGCCCGCACAGCCGCGAGCAATGGCTGGCGCTGACGAAGCCGCAGCTCAAGCCGGTGCAGGACGCGCAGGGCGAGGGCTACGTCTCGCACTACGACCCGCGCATCGGCCTGCCGTTCAAGGCCGTCACGCCGGCGCTGGCGGCGGCCGGCGAAGCGATGCTGTGGCAGCGCTACGACAGCCTGCGCTGTCCGACGCTGGTGCTGCGCGGTGCCGAGTCCGACCTGCTGTCGCACGAGACCGCACTGGCGATGACGCAGCGGGGGCCGAAGGCACGCCTGGTGGAACTGGCCGGCGTCGGGCACGCGCCCACGCTGATCGCCGCCGACCAGGTGGCGCTGGTGCAGGAGTTCCTCGCCTCGCCATGAAGACCGTGCCCGCGGACGCGGCCCTCGAGACCGCGCCCATCGTGCTGCTGGCTGGCGACGTGGCTGGCGAGGAGGCCCTGGCGCCCGGTCAGCCGGCCGGCGATGCCGCGTCGCAGGACGCGGTGCTGGCCCGCGCGCGGGCCTTCGCCGAGCCGCTGCTGGCCGGCGAGCGCTTCGACACCGGCGAGGACGCGCTGGCGCACGCCGACGGCGTGGCGGCCATCCTGCAGGCCATCGGTGCGGCGCCCACGATGCGGGCCGCGGCCTACCTGGTCTACGCCGGCGACTACCTCGCCAAGCCCGAGGAGGTGATCGCCAAGGCCTACGGCGAGAGCTATGCCAGCCTGGTCGCGCACACCCGCAAGCTGGTGCAGGTGCAGCGCAGCGCGCGCGAGGCGCTCGGCGACGCGGCGCTCGACGCCGCGCAGCAGGCCGCGCAGGTGGAGCGCGTGCGCAAGATGCTGCTGGCGTTCTCTCGCGACCTGCGCGTGGTGCTGCTGCGCCTGGCCTCGCGGCTGCAGACGCTGCGCTACTACGCGGCCAGCAAGCAGGCCTGCCCGCAGGCGCTGGCGCGCGAGTCGATGCAGGTGTTCGCGCCGCTGGCCAGCCGGCTCGGCATCTGGCAGATCAAGTGGGAGATCGAGGACCTGGCGTTCCGCTTCCAGCAGCCCGACGAGTACCGGCGCATCGCCAGGCTGCTCGACGAGAAGCGTGTCGAACGCGAGCAGGTGGTGGAGGCCGCCCGGGCCCGTCTCGGCACGGTGCTGGCCGAGGTCGGTGTGCGCGCCGAGGTGCAGGGACGGCCGAAGCACCTGTACAGCATCTGGAAGAAGATGCGCGGCAAGCACCTGGACTTCGAGCGCGTGCTCGACGTGCGGGCGCTGCGCGTGATCGTCGACGACGTGCCGGCCTGCTATGCCGCGCTCGGCCGCGTACACGAACTCTGGCGCTCCCTGCCCGAGGAGTTCGACGACTACATCGCCCGTCCCAAGGCCAACGGCTACCAGTCGCTGCACACGGTGGTGCTGGACGAGCAGGACCGACCGATCGAGATCCAGATCCGCACGACCGCGATGCACGAGCACGCCGAGAGCGGCATCGCCGCCCACTGGGCCTACAAGGAAGCGGGCGCCCGCGGCTATGCCGGCGTCAGCGCCGGCGGCGACTTCGAGGAGCAGGTGGCGCAGGCCCGCAAGGCCGTGCTGCGCCAGCTGCTGGCCTGGGAGCGCGAGCTGGTCGAGCCGGGCGGAGACAGTGCGGTCGGAGCCGGGCAGGGCCTGTTCGACGACCGCATCTACGTGTTCACCCCGCAGGCGGCCATCATCGAGCTGCCGGCCGGCGCGACGGCGATCGATTTCGCCTACACGCTGCACACCGACCTGGGCCACCGCTGCCGCGGCGCGCGCGTCGACGGCGCGATGGTGACGCTGAACACGCCGCTGCAGAGCGGCCAGACGGTGGAGATCGTGGCGGTGAAGGAGGGCGGGCCGTCGCTCGACTGGCTCAACGGCGAGCTCGGCTACCTGCGCAGCTCGCGCGCCAAGACCAAGGTGCGTGCCTGGTTCAACGCGCTGACCCAGCAGCACACCATCGCGCGCGGCCGGGAGGCGGTGGAGAAGCTGCTGCAGCGCGAAGGGCGCACCGCGATCAAGCTCGACGAGCTGGCCTCGCAGCTGGGCTTCCGCAACGCCGAGGCGCTGTTCGAGGTGGTGGGCAAGGACGAGTTCTCGCTGCGCAACATCGAGACGCTGCTGCGCCCGCCCGAGCCGCTGCCCGACCCCGACGAGGCACTGGCCCAGCGCCTGCGCCGCGGGCCGAGCAGCGACGCCACGCCCAAGGGGGGCGTGCTGGTGGTCGGCGTGGAGTCGCTGCTCACCACGCTGGCGCGCTGCTGCCGTCCGGCCCCGCCCGACGCGATCGGCGGCTACGTGACGCGTGGCAAGGGCGTGGCGATCCACCGCACGGGCTGCTCCAATTTCCGGCAGATGGCCGGCCGCTCACCGGAGCGCGTGATCGGCGTGGCCTGGGGTCGCCCGCGTGGCGATGCGCCGGCGGTCTACCCGGTCGACGTGGCCGTCGAGGCGGCGGACCGACAGGGCCTGCTGCGCGATATCTCCGAACTGTTTGCGAAGGAGAAGATGAACGTGGTGGGTGTGCACACGCAGTCGCTCAGGGGCACGGCGTGGATGACCTTCACCGTGGAGATTTCCGATTCCGCGCGGCTGCAGGCCGTGCTGGGCTCGGTGTGCCAGGTGAGCGGCGTGCGCAGTGCGCGCCGTCGCTAGCGTGAGGTCCGGTTGCCGGGCGTCAGCCCGTTCGGGCCATGCTAGACTCTCGGCTCCTCAGGCGCGTAGCTCAGCTGGTTAGAGCACCACCTTGACATGGTGGGGGTCGTTGGTTCGAGTCCAATCGCGCCTACCAAATTCGGTAGAGAGAACAAGCACCTGGCGGAGACGCCAAGTGCTTTTTTCTTTGCGGAGCGACCCGCCAAGTCGCGGATCGCGCCTCAGATCGCGCGCTGGTTGACGCGCGAGGACAACGCGTCCGCGCTCTCCTTGCGCTCGCTGTAGCGGTCCACCAGGTAGGGCGCCACATCGCGCGTCAGCAGCGTGAACTTCATCAGTTCCTCCATCACGTCGACCACGCGCTCGTAGTAGGCCGACGGTCTCATCCGGCCCGCGTTGTCGAACTCGAGGTAGGCCTTCGCGACCGAGGACTGGTTCGGGATCGTGATCATGCGCATCCAGCGCCCGAGCACGCGCAGCTGGTTCACCGCATTGAAGGACTGCGAGCCGCCCGACACCTGCATCACCGCGAGGGTCTTGCCCTGGGTGGGGCGCACCGCGCCCACGCTCAGCGGGATCCAGTCGATCTGCGCCTTCATGATCGCGGTCATGGCGCCATGGCGTTCGGGGGAGACCCACACCATGCCTTCGGCCCAGGCTGCGGCCTCGCGCAGCTCCTGCACCTTGGGGTGGCTCTCCGGTGCACCGTCGGGCAGCGGCAGGCCGGCGGGATCGAACACCCGCACGTCAGCGCCCATGGCGATCAGCAGGCGCGCGGCTTCCAGCGCGAGCAGCCTGCTGTACGAGCGCTCGCGCAGCGAACCGTAGAGCAGCAGGAAACGCGGCGCGTGGCTCGACGTGCCGGCGCCGCTCAGGCGCGCGCCGGTGGGCGTGTCGAAGAGCGTTGCGTCGATGTTGGGCAGGGTCAGGTCGAGGGGTGAGGGGTTCGTCGTCATGGTTTCAGTCCTGCCTCGTACCAGCCCTTGCTGGCGTTCACCCAGCGCACCACCAGCAGCATCACCGGCACCTCGATCAGCACGCCCACCACGGTAGCCAGCGCCGCGCCCGATTCGAAACCGAACAGGCTGATCGCCGCCGCCACGGCGAGCTCGAAGAAGTTGCTGGCGCCGATCAGCGCCGACGGGCAGGCAACGGCGTGAGTTTCGCCGAGACGCCGGTTCAGCCCATAGGCGAGGCCGGCGTTGAAGAACACCTGCAGCAGGATCGGCACCGCCAGCATCGCGATCACCAGCGGCTGCTGGAGAATCGCCCGGCCCTGGAAGGCGAACAACAGCACCAGGGTCGCGAGCAACGCGGTGATCGACCACGGGCCGATGCGGGCCAGCAGGACCTCCAGCGCGCCCGCACCGCGCCGCAGCAGCGAGCGGCGCCACAGCTGCGCCAGCACGACCGGGATCACGATGTAGAGCACGACCGACGTGACCAGCGTGTCCCACGGCACGCTGATGGCCGACAGGCCCAGCAGCAGCGCCACCAGCGGCGCGAAGGCGAACACCATGATGGCGTCGTTCAGTGCCACCTGCGACAGCGTGAAGAGCGCATGCCCGCCGGTCAGCCGGCTCCACACGAACACCATCGCCGTGCAGGGCGCGGCGGCCAGCAGGATCAGGCCCGCCACGTAGCTGTCGAGCTGATCGGCGGGCAGGTAGGGTGCGAACACATGGCGGATGAAGATCCACCCGAGCAACGCCATCGAGAACGGCTTGACCGCCCAGTTGACGAACAACGTGACGCCGATGCCGCGCCAATGCCGTCGAACCTCGGTCAGTGCGCCGAAGTCCACCTTCAGCAGCATCGGGATGATCATCACCCAGATCAGCAGGCCCACCGGCAGGTTGACCTGCGCGAACTCCATGCGCCCGATGGCCTGAAAGGGCCCTGGCAGCCATTGCCCGAGCGCGATGCCGACCACGATGCAGAGGAAGACCCAGACGGAGAGATAGCGCTCGAACGTGCTCATCGGCGCAGGCGCCGCCGCCGGAGCCGGCGGGGTGAAGGTGGACATGGTGGAATCAGCGCGTGCCGATGGCCCGGATCTCGCGCTGGATCGCCAATCGGTCCAGCGACGCCATCGGCAGGGTCAGCATCAGGTCGATGCGCCGCTTGAGGATGACCGCGGTGTCCCAGAAGGCGCGCGCCTTCTCTTCATCGCTTCCCTGCACCGCCGAAGGATCCGGCACGCCCCAATGGCCCGTCATCGGCTGGCCGGGCCAGACGGGGCAGACCTCGCCCGCGGCGTTGTCGCAGACGGTGAACACGAAGTCCATCTCCGGCGCCCCGGGCCGGCTGAACTCCGACCAGTCCTTGCTGCGATAGCCGTCCGCGGGGATGCCCATCCTGCCCAGCGTGAGCAGGGCGAACGGGTTCACGGCGCCGGCCGGCTGGCTGCCGGCGGAGTAGGCCTTGAAGCGTCGGTCTCCGGCGTGGTTGAGCAGCCCTTCGGCCAGGATCGAGCGGGCAGAGTTGTGCGTGCAGACGAAGAGCACGTTGTGGGGCTTGTCGGGCATGGTCGGGTCCGTTTCGGAAGAGTGGGTTCGAGGTCTCAGCAGGTCGTGCAGCCGGCGGCCGGCACGAGATCGCAGGCTTGGCCCTGGCAGCAGTGGGCGGTCAGGTAGGAGAGCAGTTCGTTCATGTGGGCCAGTTCTGGCCGGTAGATCAGATGGCGGCCGTCCCGCTCCTGCGAGACCAGGCCCGACACCAGCAGTCCCTTCAGGTGAAAGGACAGCGTGGAGGCCGGCACGTCGAGCGTGGCCGACAGGGCCCCCGGCGTCATGCCCTGGGGCCCCGCACCCACGAGGGCCCGGAAGACGCGCAGGCGCATCGGTTGGGACAGCGCGGCGAGTGATGCGACGGCGGTGTTCTCGTTCATCGGTCGGCCTTTCGGGCGCGGGCTCGCTCGAGGAGCATTTGGAGGGGAAGTCATCCAACATTTCGATAATTATGGAATTGTTGGATGACAACTTCGTGACGGCGCAGCGGAACGCCGGGACATCGCCGGGGAAGCGAAGGCGGCCAGGAGGCCGCTGGCTGCGACCGAGCCCGGACGCCCGAGGTTGGGAGCCGGTACCGTGGGCACCGGCGGCGGCGCGCTGGAACGGCTACTCGAGCATCAGGTAGACGCCGAAACAGGCGACGACTGCAGACATCAGCCACTCGACAACCCGGCGCAGGCGCACGGGACGGTGCAGCGGCAGAGACAGGGGCAGCGGCGCAGAGGCGTCGGTTGTCGTGGTCTTCATCGGCGTGGCCTGTCTGGGGAGCGGAGCACGTGCGGGAGCACGCTCCCGGTCGCCGGCGAAACGCGGGGACTGCGGCTCGCCTGTGGCGCAGGCTACGTTCCGATTCTTAAGCTTTCATGAAGCGGATCAGCGTTGCGCCTGGCCGCGCCACAGGTGTTGCATCGGCTCGCCCGGTGCGACACGCGCCGAGCCAGGGCCATGTCGCACCGCAAGGCCGTCGCGGCCCGCCCGGCCTTTGTTTTCGCGGGGTCCGGTGACATCACCGCACGGCGGGCACGCGCCGTCGCGGCACGGCACGGTCATTGCACTGTGAGGGTGGGGCGGTGTCGCAACGCGCGAGCGTGCGACGGTCCGCCGCAGGAGACAAACCCCAACACAGGTTCCCCCATGAAGATTCGAATCACCACCCTGGCCGTTCTGACGAGCGGCCTGTTGTTGTGCGGCGCCTCGGGCCAGGCGCTCGAGAAGGCGCCGGTGCTGTCGCTCGACGCGGCGCAGAAGGCCGCTGCAGCCTGCCGGACGCTGGCCGTGCAGAAGAACTGGCGCATGGCGATCGCGATCGCCGATGCCGGCGCCAACACCATCCTGTTCGAGCGCATGGACCGCAGCTTCCTCGGCAGCTCCGACATCGCGGTGCGCAAGGCCAAGACCTCGGCCAACTTCCCGTTCCCCACCGGCACCGCGGCCGAACTGAGCCATGGCAAGGACGGTAGGCCCGGCGTGGTGCCCGGCTTCGCCTGGACGCCCGGCGTGGTGACCTACGGCGGCGGGCTGCCGATCATGGCCGGCGGTGCGCACATCGGCGGCATCGGCGCCAGCGGTGGCTCGCCCGAGGAGGACGAGCAGTGCGCGAAGGCCGGGCTCGACGCGATCAGGGACCTGCTGAAGTGAGGCGCGCCTGATCGAGCGGTGGCCGGGCGGCGCGATGCCGCCCCGGCCTGCTTACCAGGGCACGTAGTCCGCGTCGGCTGCCTTGCGTTCGGCGGCCTTCACGCGCACCGACTCGGCCCGCAGGAAGGCGATGATCACGCGGATCTCGCCATCGCTCAGCGCACCGCCGAAGCCGCCCATCTGCGTGTTGGGCCGGCCGTTCTTGATGATGCCGAACATGTAGTCGTCGCTGTTCGCGCCGCCCGGGCCCCAGGCCCCCTTGATGAGCTGCGGCCCCTTGCCGCCCTTGCCGCGAGAGTTGTGGCAGAGCTGGCAGTTGCGGCCGAACAGTTCGCTGCCCTGGCGTTCGAGGTCGGCGGCACCGAGTTCGGCGGGCGCCGTCGTGGCCGCAGGCGTGCCGGCGGCCGGGGCCGAGGCGCCCGGGCCGCCGGGGCCGAAGGCGGGTGCGGCGCAAGGCAGCGCGGTGATGAGCAGGGCGGCGAGCGCGCGCCGCAACGAAGGAAGACGCATGGGGGTCAGGACGGTCGGAAACACGGTCATGGGGAGGCAGTTCGGGGTCAGGGCGGGGTGATCTTCGGCAGGTCGTGGCCTTGTGCGATCGCGTCGAAGCGACCTTCGCCGCGCAGGGCATCCACGGCGGCCGCGATGTCGCGCGTCAGCGCCTCGTCGGCGCGTCGCGTCGCGACGGTCAGGCCGGTCACCAGGTCGGCGTCGCCCAAGGATTCGGTGCCGCGCACGTAGCCCTTCGCGGCGTCGTCGGCCAGCCAGGGCGACCAGATCAGCGCCACGTCGATCTCGCCGGACTTCAGGCCGGCCAGCAGGGCCGCGCTGCCGGGGAAGGGCGCGCGCGGCAGGCTCATGCGGTGCAGGTAGAGATCGGCCGGCGTGGCCGAGACCGCGCCGATCTTGCGTGCACGGCGCAGGCTGGCGGCGGTCGGCGCCGGACGGCCCGGCGCTGCCACCGCGACGTAGCCGAGCAGCAGGTAGGGGCCCGACTGGGTGAGCTTGCGCTCGGCCAGCTCGCCGGCCATGTCGGGGCCCTGCGGAATGCCGAGGTAGGCGTCGCACTGGCCGGCGGCGAGCGTCTGACGCAACGCCTTGCCGATGCCGCCGCGGTTGGGCACCTGCACCCACACCAGCCGCAGCGGGCGGTTCAGCTGTTTCGCCAGCGCCTGGGCCACCTCGACGTCGATGCCGCGCTCGGGCGTGGCCTCGGCGGCGAACGGCGGGTCGTCCTGGTCGACGCAGACCTTGAGCGCGGCGATCGCGGGCGCATCGGCGGCGCCGGCGATGCCGGCCACGGCCATCAGCGCGGCGAGCGCAAGAGGTCGGATAGAGGTTGTCATGATCGATGCGGTCGGCGGGACGCGGCAGCCGCCGCGCCCCGCCGTAGGCTCAGTCGGACAGGCCGAACACCATCATCCCGCCACCGCGGTTGTTGCGCTTGAACAGCTCGTCGTAGACCAGCGGCCACAGGCTGCCGCCGCCGGGACCGTAGACGATCGCGACGTACTGCTTGCCGTCGGCCGTGAAGGTGGTCGGGTTGCCGTGGATGCCGGAGCCGACGTTGAAGCGCCACAGCTCCTCGCCGGTGTCGTCCTTCAGCGCGCTGAAGTAGCCTTCGGCGTCACCCGAGAACACCAGCTTGCCCGCCGTGGCGAGCAGGCCGCTCGTGGCCGGCGTGCTCTGCGGGCGCGTCCAGACCTGTTCGCCGGTGGTGGCGTTGAAGGCCTTCACGCCACCCGTGTAGGGGTTGGCCTTCAGCACCTTCGACGACAGGAACCACTCGCCCTTCTTCCACTCGGACTTCTTCGCCTGCACGTCCATCGAGCTGTCGATGAAGGGCACGTAGACCAGCTTGGTTCGCAGGCTGTAGGCGGCCGGGTGCCATTCCTTGCCGCCGTCGAGGATCGGCGCGATGTCGGTCGCGATGCGGTCGTAGCCGGGCACCTTGTCGGGGTTCACGATCGGGCGGCAGTTGTCGCCGAAACCGGTGACCCAGTTCACCCGCGCGATCGGCACCACCCAGTTGCACTTGCCGTTGGTGCGGTCGATCGAGTACAGATGGCCGTTGCGGTCGCCGTGCAGCCAGACCTTGCGACCCTTGTCGTCGTCGACGAGGATCATCTCGTTGTTGCCGTCGTAGTCCCAGGCGTCGTTCGGCGTGTACTGGAAGTGGTACTTGATCTTGCCGGTGTCGGCGTCGAGCGCGACCGTCGAGTTGGTGTACAGGTTGTCGCCCTTGCGCACGCTGGGGTCGAAGTCCGGCGCCGGATTGCCCACGCCCCACAGCACGGTGTTGGTCTTCGCGTCGTAGGTGCCGGTGAGCCAGGCCGAGCCGCCGCCGGTCTTCCACGAGTCGTTGGCCCAGGTCTTGGCCTGCGGGTGGTCGGCGCTGGTGGGGCGCGTCTTGAATTCCCAGATCGTGTTGCCGGTGGCCGGATCGAGTGCGGTGATGCGACCGACGTTGGCGCCGACGTCCCCGCCGGAGTTGCCGACGATCACCATGCCCTTGGCGACCAGCGGCATCGAGGTGTAGATCTCGCCGGTCTGGTAGTCGCCCATCTTGCGTTCCCACACCACCTGGCCGGTGGTGTTGTTCAGCGCGACGACGTGCGTGTCCAGGGTGGCCATGAAGACCATGTCCTTGTAGACGGCCACGCCGCGGTTCACCGCGTCACAGCACAGCTTCGGGCCCAGGTCGCCGGGCAGCGAGCGCTCGTACTTCCACAGCATCTTGCCGGTCACGCCGTCGAGCGAGAACACCTTGTTCTGGCTCGCCGTCACGTAGATGCGGCCGTTGACCACGGTGGTCTGGCTGTCCTGCGCCTCGTTGACTCCGAACGACAGGTTCCACTTCGGCACCAGCTTCTTCACGTTGTCGGTGGTGATCTGCGTGAGGGCGCTGAAACGCGTGTTCTGGTAGTCCTTGCCGTAGTGCAGCCAGTTGTTGGCGTCCTTGTCGGCGTTGAGCAGCATGTCGTTGCTGACGTAGTTCGGGCGCCACTTGAAGGTGGCTTCGAGCACGTTGACGCCGAGCGGCGGCTCGGCGTCCTGCGCCTGGCCGATCGAGACAAGGGCGAGCAGGCCGAGGCTGACGCAGGCGGCGCGCGTGCGCAGCCCGGTCGCGCGGGAGGGGGTGAAGCGGATCATCGTTGAGTCTCCTGGTCGCGTACGCGTAGGGGTCGGTACGTCGTGTTGTTCGCCAAAAAAATGGCCCGGGTTCCCACACAGCCGGAGCGGTGCGTGAACGCGGGCCTCAAGACACTGACGAAAGTGTTCTTTGGAAGATCAGAAGTTGTGGTTGATGCCGACGTTGATGAACGTCGTCTTCGCGTCCGGCTTGAAGCTGCCGTCGGCCACGATGCTGGTCTTCAGAGCGGCGGCCCCGGTGGCGCCGGCGTCGGCGTCGACGAACGCAGCCTGCGCGTAGATCGTGGTGCGCTTGGAGATGAAGTAGTCGTTGCTGATGACGAGGTTCTTCGTGTGGTTGGACTTGTTTTCCTTGTCCTTGTTGTCGTAGTAGGCGACGGTGGCGTTGTTCATCGGGTGCCACTTCCAGTCCACACCGACGCCCAGGCCGTTGACCTTGGAGCTGGTCGTGCCGTCGGCGTTGTTGTTCTCGCCGCGCAGGAAGTTCGCCTTGAACGTGAAGTCGCCGAACGGCACGGCGGCGCCGACGCCGGTGTGCTTGACCACCTTCTCACCGGTGATCTGGTCCTTCATGAACTCGTGCGAGAACGACAGCGTCACCGGGCCGCTGTAGCTCAGGCCCAGCGCGAGGATCGAGTTGTTCGACGTGCTGCCGGCCTGCTCGCCCAGCGAGTACAGCACGCCGGCCGTCACCGGGCCGAAGGTGTTGCGGTAGTGGATCGAGTTCTTGAAGAAGATGCCGACGTCGTTGTTGCTGTTGACGCTGCCCGCACCGGCGATCGGCTCGAGCTGGTTGTAGGCCCAGGCGTAGAGGTTGGAGAACTGCTCCTTGAACGCGCGCGGCTCGGTGCCGATGTGCGCCAGCAGCGCGGGGCCGTATTGGCGGCCCAGGATCAGCGTGCCCCAGTCGCCGGACAGGCCGACGTTGGCCTGACGACGGAAGAGCACCGTGCCGACTGCGGGCGTGCCGTTGTCGCCGGTGCCGTGCAGTCCGCCGGTGTCGGTGTCGAAGTGCGACTCGAGGTTGAAGAAGGCCTTCAGGCCGCCGCCCAGATCCTCGGTGCCCTTGAGGCCCCACACGCTCTGGCGCAGGCCGCTGGTTTCGAGCCGCGTGAGGCGGCCGCCCGCGGCGGACTTGGATTGGGTCAGGACGCCAGCGTCGATGATGCCGAAGATCTGGACCGACGAGGCGTCGGCGGCTGCGGCTGCGCCGGAGTCCAGCGCGAGGACTGTTGCAGTGGCGGCGAGACGCCGCTGCTTTGCCGAGATGCCGGTGGCTTTCTTGTCCATTGTGTCTCCTGGTTTTGTTAGGTAAGGGCAGTCCCTGCCTTGTGGATGGCAGGGCTCGCCTGTCGTGAACGGTCGACTTCCTGCCGTGTCGCCGTGCGGCCTCTTCTGCAGCATCCATGCCATGCGTCACGACACCCCGCTGCATGAGGGCGTGCTCTCGTACGCAACGGGAAAAGCCGGGTGTGCGCGGTGTTTCGATGGCGCATCTGCCGCATCACAGTTGTCGCTCGTGCGACAAGCGTCGAAGTCCTGCTCCCGAGTGAATGCGGTGTGCTGCAGGTGCGCCCGACGTGCCGACGGGACACGCGTCGGCAGGCGTCTTTCCAGGGTTTGTACGTGTCACTGCAGCGACAGTTGATGCAGCACACCTGTCGCTGCGCACGGCGTCTTGCTGCGATGCGTCGAGCGCGGTCGCCGCCGCGCGGCGAGCATGCGGAACGCGCGGTCGGCGTGGCGTAGGCGACAGATGTCGCGTGTCCGGGCACGTGCGTGCGAAGCGGCCTGCCCGTCGCGGGCAGGTCCGGTGACGAGGGGCGAACGACGCCAGCGCCTATATCGACCCGGCGGTCGATATCGGCGCACGCTGGAATATTCGGGGCCCGCGGCCGGTGAATATCACTCCGGCTTCTGCGTGCCCAGGTATTTCAGATAAGCCACCAGTTCCCAGATTTCTTCCGGGGTGAATACATCGCCCCAGGGGGGCATCGGCGTGGCACTGCCGCCACCGTCGGAAATCATCCGGAAGGCGTATTCGGGCAGCAGGTCCTGGCGGCCCACGAACAGTGGTGGCGCGTGGCCGTGGCAGAACGCCGCGCAGGTGGAGTCGAAGCGGCTCTTGCCGGCACTGATGCGCGCGGGATCGGTCAGGTCGATCGTCGGTGCACCGGCGGGGCCGGCGCCTGCTGCAGGATCTGGCGGCGGCGAGCCACCGGCCAGGGCCCCGGCGACCAGCAGCGCGGTCCCGGCGGCGAAGGTGAAGGTCAGGAGGAGGGGTCTCATGCAGAAGCTTCGATGTCGTGGTCGTGGAGCGGAATCGAGACGAGGGGTGGGCTGGAACCCGCCACCCACCCCTCGTGCCGGGCCGGATCAGTTCACCTGCACGGCCACCAGTTCGGCCGGGAGGCCGGCACCGCCGATCGGCGCGACGACGAACTGCTTGCCGCCAGCCGCGTAGGTCATCAGGTTGCCGAACACGCCGCCGGGCAGACGGACCTCGCCGACCAGCGCGCCGGTCTTCGCGTCATGCGCGTAGAGGAAGGGCTCGGGCTCCTCCTTCGTGGCCTGCGTGATCAGCGCGTTGCCGCGTGCCGACAGGCCGATGACGCTGTTGGTGCCCTCCGGTGCCAGGAACAGCACGTTCTCGGTCAGCGCGATGTGGCTCTGGCGCGGCACCCCCACGCGGTCGAGCTTCAGGTCCTTCAGGGCCGGGTGATCGACCGGGCCGCGGCCGGCCGGGATGCGCCACAGGTGCTTGCCGGTGTTCATGTCGATCGCGGTGACGGTGCTGAACGGCGGCTTGAACAGCGGCAGCCCGTCCGGACCACCGACGCCGGCCCAGGTGCCGGTGTAGTCGTACACGCCGGTCGTGCCCTTCTTCAGCTTGATGCCGAACGGGATCGTGAACGACGGGACGTACAGCACATTGGACTTCGGGTTGTGCGCCGCGCCCACCCAGCTGGCACCGCCGAGCACGCCCGGTACTTCCAGCGTGCCGGCCTTGTCGAGCGTCGGCGGGAAGTAGAGCGGGCCGTAGTTGTAGCGCGCCAGGATCTTCTTTGCCTCTTCCTTCAGCTTGGGCGTGAGGTCGATCAGGTCGTCCTCGGTCACGCCCTGCTGCACGAACGGTGCGGGCTTGCTGGGGAAGGGCTGTGTCGGCGACGATTTCTCGCCGGGCACGGTGGACTGCGGCACCGCCTTTTCCTCGATCGGCCAGATCGGCTTGCCGTTGACACGGTCGAACGCGAACACGAAGCCCTGCTTGGTCACCTGCACCGCGGCCTTGATCTTGCGGCCGTCGACGGTGAGGTCCATCAGGTTCGGCGCGGCCGGCAGGTCGTAGTCCCAGATGCCGTGGTGCACGATCTGGTAGTACCAGGCGATCTTGCCGGTCTTGGCGTTCAGCGCCACCAGCGACTCGCCGAACAGGCCGTCGCCCTTGCGCTGGCCGCCGTAGAAGTCGTTCGCCGGCGTCGACAGCGGCAGGTAGACCAGGCCCTGTTCGTCGTCGCAGCTCGCGCGCGTCCACATGTTCATGCCGCCGGTCGACTGCGCCGAGTCGCCTTCCCAGGTCTCGTTGCCGGGCTCGCCCTTCTGCGGCGGCGCATGGAACACCCAGCTCTGCTTGCCGGTCATCAGATCGAAGCCGCGCACGTCGCCGGGCGGGTGGTTCTTCAGCGGGTCGCGGCCGATCGCGAAGGAGTCGAGGACGGCGAGGCTGGGGATCACCTGTCCGCCGCAGATGATCGGTGGCGTGGTCGGGCTCACCAGCGAGCGGTCGACCGGGCGGCGCAGGCCCTTGGTCAGATCGATGCGACCCTTGTCACCCCAGCTCTCGATCGGCTTGCCGGTCTTCGCGTTCAGTGCGACGAGGTAGGCGTCGGGCGTGCCGACGAAGAGCCGCCGGTCCTCGCCCTTTTCCCAGTAGGTCACGCCGCGGCTGATGAATCCCAGGTTGGGCGGTGTGCCGTCGGCCCAGCCGCCGCCGTCCCAGGTCCACAGCGTCTTGCCGGTGGCGCCGTCGAGCGCGGTCACGATGCCGAGCGGCGAACTGGAGTACAGCACGCCGTTGACCGCCAGCGGCGTGGACTGGTTGACCCAGGTGCGCAGCTCCGGGTTGTCGATCGGCAACTGGTTGCCGGGCAGTGGCACGCGCCAGGCCACCTTCATCGACTTCACGCTCTGCAGCGTGACGTTCACGCCCGGCTCGAAGCGGGAACCCGCCTTGTCACCGTTGTACTCGCGCCAGTTGCCGGTCTCGGCGGCACTTGCAGCGATGCACGCAGCGGCCGTCGCCGTCAGCAGCGCCGTGGTTCTGATCGACATTGTCTTGCTCCTCGTTGTGGGACGACGCGTGGCGCCCGTCCCTTGTCTCCATATATTCGGCAGGCACGCGGCCGACCGGTCCGGCAGGCAATTTGCGGGATAGCGACAAACTGCCTGCGCGGCCTTGGGCTGCAGGACACATGCCATTTCGGCAGGGATTAATTCCCGACCCGGCACGGCCCGGGATAATTTCCCGCGTAATAAATGTCAGGACGAATTCCCGTATTCATGGCGTGAGTCACCGGATAGGGAAACGCAATAAATCGGTGGGGCGCTGTGTTGGCGCGAACCCGCCATCGCAGCGCATGCGCTCGCCCGGATGCCGAGGCGCGCGCTCGGCGCCGCCGCGGCTGCGACACGTGTCGCGCCGATCGTCGCGCCGCGACATCTGCAGCGTGACGCGGCCCGAGCGCTTGCGAGGCCTCTGCGGCGCGTGGCATGGAAACTGCCTTTGTGGTGCCCGGGGCTCCTGCGATACCGTGTGTCGGCGCACGAGAAGCACCTAAAAAACCACCATGGAGACGATGAGATGAATCACTTTCCCAGCGGCAACAAGAAACAGCTGGCGGCACTCGCCGCGGCCCTGACCGTCGGCCTGTTCGCCGCGGCACCCGCGGGCGCTGCGGGCAGTGGCCCCGGCTTCGATGACCCCAACAACTGGCCCCAGTACCACCGCAGCTTCAACGCGTGGCGCTTCAGCCCGCTGGACCAGATCAACAAGTCCAACGTCAGCAAGCTCAAGGTGGCCTGGATCCACCAACCCGGCACCATCACCCACGGCCTGCAGGCCACGCCGATCGTGATCGACGGTGTCATGTACACCATCGCGCCGGACAACAACGTGTTCGCGCTCGACGCGGCCACCGGCAAGATCATCTGGCGCTACACCGCCAAGCTCGACCCGATCGTCAAGGAAGTGTTCTACGGCTCGGCCAGCCGCGGCGTCACCGTGGGCCGCGGCAAGGTGTTCATCGGCACGCTGGACGGCCGCTTCGTCGCGCTCGACCAGAAGACCGGCAAGGAGCTGTGGTCGACCCAGCTCAGCGACATGAAAAAGGACTACGGCGCGCTGTTCTCGTCGCCGCCGCAGCTGGCCGGCGACACGCTGTTCGGCGGCACCACCGGCGGCGACCAGCCGATCATCGGCAAGATCTTCGCCGTCAACGCCGACACCGGCGCTCGCACCTGGACCTTCGAGGTGCCGAAGGACGACCCGAAGAGCTGGCCCGGTGACAGCCGCAAGGTCGGCGGCGGCTCGGCCTGGCTGCCGGGCACCTACGACCCGACGACCGACACCATCTACATCGGCACCAGCAACGCGGCGCCGGACTTCAACCACGACGACCGCAAGGGCGACAACCTCTACACCGCCACGCTGCTGGCGCTGGACCCCAAGACCGGCAAGGTCAAGTGGCACCGCCAGGAAGTCCCGATGGACACCTGGGACTTCGACGCGGCCTACGAGGCGCTGCTGGTGCCGGACGGCAAGGGCAAGAACGTGCTCGTTCACCTGAACAAGAACGGCTTCGTCTACGTCATGGACAAGGACACCGGCGCCATGCGCAATGCGTGGCAGTACACCGAGAACATGAACTGGGCCAAGGGCGTGGACCCGAAGACCGGCCTGCCGATCGACCCGGTGTACCCGGAGACCGACAAGCAGAAGCTGCACTGTCCCAACCTGCTGGGTGCGCGCAGCTGGAACCACGGCGCCTACAACCCGAACACCAAGCTCTGGTACTCGCACGGCATGGAGGTCTGCAACTTCGTGACCAGCGCGAAGCAGGGCCCGGTGCCCGGCATCGGCGGTCTGTCGCTCGGCCTGTCGGACATCAAGCTGACCGATCCTCCGGGCAAGAAGGCCGACGGCTGGCTCGCCGCCTTCGATCCGCTGACCGGCAAGCAGGCCTGGAAGGTGCGCTTCGACATGCCGCCGCTCAGCTCGGCACTGGCCACCGGCGGCGGCCTGGTGTTCACCGGCGACATGTACGGCAACCTGTTCGCCTTCGACGCCGACAATGGCAAGGAGCTGTGGAAGTTCGCGGCCGGCTCGGGCGCTCGCGGCGGCCCGATCAGCTACTCGGTCAAGGGCAAGCAGTACATTGCGATCCCGACCGGCCTGGGCTCGCACGCGCCGGGCTTCCTGACCGGAGCCTTCCCGCAGATCCGCAACCTGCCGGGTGGCGCTGCACTGCTGGTGTTCGCCGTCGACTGATGCTCGACGCGTGATGTTCTGAACACGGCGCTCGTGGCGCCGTGACGGGGAGGACGGTTAGTGGCCGTCCTCCCCCTTGACCTTGTGAAACGAGAACGAAGGAAGTCTTTCCGATGAAGAGCCTGCTGAGTCCCCGCCTCGTGACCCTCGCCGCCGTGCTGGCGTGTGCCGTCGGTCCGGCGATCGGCACGCCGCCGCCCAAGCCCGCCGACGAGTCGGCGCCTGCCGGCGGCGCTGCCGCACCGAGTTTCGATCTGAACGACGTCGCGCGCATCGAGGCCGGCAAGAAGCGCTTCAATTCAACCTGCTCCGCGTACTGCCACGGCGCCGAGGGCGAGGGCGGCAAGACGCCGCCGTTCAAGGGCAACAGCAAGTTCGTGGCGGCCGATGCCTACAAGACCATCAGCGAAGGTCGCCGCGGCTCGGACATCATGCCGCCATGGGGCAATGCCTTCACGCCCGAGCAGATCTGGGAGCTGGTGGCCTACATCCAGTTCCTGTCGAAGCAGCCACCGTCGCAGTGAGAGGCGCTGGGTTCAGGTCCTGAAGTGGTCGAAGCGGGCGTAGATGTCGCGCTCCGGGCAGCCCCGTCCGTCGACCAGGCGCAGGCCCTCCGACGCCTGGATGATGCCGATGCGCGTGACCGGCGTCTGGGCCGCCCAGGCGGCATCGACCACCGCCTGCCGGTCACCGCGCCGGGCCGTGAACAGCAGTTCGTAATCGTCACCGCCGGCCAGCGCGAACTGGCGGCGCAGTGACGGCGGCAGCTGCGCCAAGAGGGCCGACTCGGGCAACGCGTCGACGTCCAGCGTGGCGCCGACGGCCGAACTGTCGAGGATGTGGCCCAGATCGCCGATCAGGCCGTCGGACACGTCGACCGCGCTGGTCGCGATGCCGCGCAGCGCCAGGCCGAGCTCGACGCGCGGCGTCGGCATCTCCATCGCCCTGCGGGCCGTCTCGAACACCTCGCCGTCGGCCTGCAGCGTGCCGCGGAACACCTCCAGCGCGACGCGTGCATGGCCGGGCTGGCCGCTGACGTAGAGGTCGTCGCCGGGCAGGGCGCCCGAGCGCAGCAAGGCCGCGCCGACCGGCACCTCGCCGAACACCGTGATGCAGATGTTCAGCGGACCGGCGGTGGTGTCGCCGCCGATCAGCTCGCAGTCATGTTCGTCGGCCAGGCGGAACAGGCCGGTCGAGAAATCGGCCAGGAAATCAGGGTCGGCGCTGGGCAGTGAGAGCGCGAGCGTGAAGGCCAGCGGGCGCGCGCCGCAGGCGGCCAGGTCGGACAGGTTCACCGCGAGCGCCTTGTGGCCCAGCCGCTCGGGCCGCACCGTCGACAGGAAGTGGCGACCCTCGACCAGCATGTCGCTGGAGATCGCCAGCGACATGCCGGGTTTCACGCGCAGCAGCGCGCAGTCGTCGCCGACGCCGAGCGCGGCGCGCCGCGCAGGACGCTTGAAGTAGCGGTCGATCAGCTCGAACTCACCGAGCGGCATGGCGCGTCCTCCGGCGCTCAGGCGGCTGCGGCGCCCACACCGGCGGCGTGGGCCTGCTGGTCGGCGTGGTAGCTCGAGCGCACCATGGCGCCCACGGCGGCGTGGCTGAAGCCCATCGCGTAGGCCTCGGCCTCGAAGCGCTTGAAGGTCTCGGGCGTCACGTAGCGCCGCACCGGCAGGTGGTGCCCGCTGGGCGCCAGGTACTGCCCGATGGTGATCATGTCGATGTCGTGCGCACGCATGTCGCGCATGACCTGCAGGATCTCCTCGTCCGTCTCGCCCAGCCCGACCATGATCCCGCTCTTGGTCGGCACGCCCGGGGCGAAGGCCTTGAAGCGCTTGAGCAGGTCCAGGCTGAACTGGTAGTCCGAGCCGGGGCGCGCTTCCTTGTACAGGCGCGGGGCGGTCTCGAGGTTGTGGTTCATCACGTCCGGCGGGGCCGCTTTCAGGATCTCCAGCGCGCGGTCGGCGCGGCCGCGGAAGTCGGGCGTGAGGATCTCGATGCGGGTGGCCGGGGAGAGGGCCCGCACCTGGCGGATGCACTCGACGAAGTGGGCCGCGCCGCCGTCGCGCAGGTCGTCGCGGTCGACGCTGGTGATGACCACGTAGCTGAGCCTGAGCGCGGCGATGGTCTTGGCCAGGTTCTGCGGTTCGTCGGGGTCGAGCGGGTCGGGGCGGCCGTGGCCGACGTCGCAGAACGGGCAGCGCCGGGTGCACTTGTCGCCCATGATCATGAAGGTGGCGGTGCCCTTGCCGAAGCACTCGCCGATGTTGGGGCAGCTGGCCTCCTCGCACACCGTGTGGAGCTTGTGCTCGCGCAGGATCTGCTTGATCTCGTAGAAGCGCGTGCTGGGGCTGCCGGCCTTGACGCGGATCCAGTCGGGCTTCTTCAGCGTCTCGGCCGCCACCACCTTGATCGGGATGCGCGCCGTCTTGGCCTGCGCCTTCTGCTTGGCGAGCGGGTCGTAGGTCATGACAAGCTCCGCGTCAGCACAGCACCGTGCTGGAACTGGCGCCCTGTTGCAGCAGCCTCACGACATGCGGCGGCGTGATGCGGCGGCGCGTGCCGCCGGCCGGCACCGGGCCGCCGGAGCCGCGGGCGAGGTTGGTGATGGCGTCGCTGCGGTAGACGCGGTCGCTGCGGATCTCGGCCTCGAAGGCATTCGCATGGCGGGTCAGCGTGTCCAGATCGGCGTCGACCAGCAGGCAGGCGTGGGCGAGCACGATCTGCTCGGACGCGCTGGCGCGCCGCCAGTACTGCGCGGTGCCGGCGACCTTGCGACCGTTCACCGCGAGGTTGTAGCGGCCATCGCAGAACGAGCCCGACACCGCCTGCGGCGTCGCGAGGATGCCGAAGGTGGCTGCACTCGCCTGCAACAGACGGCACAGTGCCGTGTACACCGCATCGGCAGCCGACCCCATGGCGGCGTGGGTACGCCACGCCAGGCTGAGGTTCACCATGCCGGGTCCCTGCGGGACCAGTCCGCCGCCCGAGCAACGCACCTGCACCGGCAGACCTTGCGCCGCGAAACTGGCACAGGCGGCCTCGAAGCGCTCGAAGCGCCTGTAGGAGGCCGGTACCACGAAGCCGGGCGTGGCCTCCCACACGTGCGCCACGGCCACGCCCTCGGCCGCGCGCTGCAGCAGCGCCTGCTCGATGGCCACGCCATCGCTGTCGGCGGGCGCGCCGTCGAGCAGGGTGAACAGGCGCCGTACCGACGGTTCGACCATCGGTGCGGCGTGGTGCGACTCAGCCGCCCACATGCTGCTTGAGCAGCCGGTTGACGTCGTTGGCCCGTTCCATCTGGACCATGTGGCCGGCGTCGTCGAACACCTCCACCGTCGCGCCGGCCGGCGCGTTGCCGGCATGGGCCGCCGGCACCACCTGGTCGTCGCGACCCCAGACCACGAGCACCGGCTTGCCGGTCGACTCGAGCTGCAGACCGGGCTGCGAAGCCTGGCGCCCGGCCGCGAACAGGCCACGACCCAGCGCGGCCAGCACCTCGCTCACGCCGTCGAGGCGCTTGTACTTCAGCACGTCGTCGATCATCTGGCGGCTCACCAGCCCCGGGTCCTTGAACAACTGCTCCAGCACCGGCTTCAGGTCACGCCGCGATGCGGCGTTGGCGAAGCCCTCGGTGTAGCCGTTGTTGATGTCCGGGCCGAGGCCGGCGCTGGCGATCAGGCTCAGCGAGGCCACGCGCTTCGGGTGCGACAACGCCAGTTGGGAGGCGATCGCGCCGCCCATCGAGTGGCCGACCACGTGCGCCTGCGCCACATCGATCACGGCCATGAAGCGCGCCACGAAGTCCGCCAGCGCCTCGAGGCTCGCGCCCGGCAGCTTGGCGTCCGACTGGCCGTGACCCGGCAGGTCGAGCGCGATCACCGGGCTCTTCTCGCCGACGGCGTCGATGTTGAACAGCCAGTTGTCCAGGTCGCCGCCATAGCCGTGGATGAACAGCACCGGGGTGCCGTCTTCCGCCCCCTTGCGGGCGTAGCGGATGCGGGTGCCGTCGACATCGGCGTACAGGTAGGCCGGGCCGGCGCTGGCTTCGTCGTCCTCGTCGGCCGCGGGCATCACGTAGGACGCGATGTAGGCGTCGATGTCGGCATCGCTGACGTCGCTGCCGCCCATCACGCCGAGCAGCGCCTTCACCGGCAGCAGTTCGCCATCGCTGGCCACCTTGCGGCGCAGCACGCCGGGGTCCGGCGCCTCGACCGCGTTGGCGATCTTGTCGGTTTCCACGTCGAGGATGGGCGTGCCCACCTCGATCTCGTCACCCACGTCGACCAGCCAGGCGACGACGGTGCCTTCTGACATCGACAGGCCCCACTTGGGCATGACGATGGGAGTGATGCCGGACATCAGTGCTTTCCTTTCATGGTGCGACGCACCGCGTCGGCGACCTGGGCGGCCGACGGAATGTAGAGATCCTCGAGGGTCGGGGAGAAGGGCACCGGCACGTGCGGCGGCGACACCAGTTCGATCTGGGCCTTGAGCGCGCCGAAGGCCTGCATCGCGACCTGGGCCGACACGTCGGTGCCGATGTTGCAGCGCGGGCTTGCCTCGTCGACGCAGATCAGGCGGCCGGTCTTCGTGACGCTGTCGAGCACGGTGTCCATGTCGATCGGCGACAGCGAACGCAGGTCGACGATCTCGACCTCGACGCCTTCCTTGGCCAGCGTGGCGGCGGCGTCGAGCGAGCGGTGCACCATCAACCCGTAGGTCACGATGGTGGCGTGCTTGCCTTCGCGCACCACGTTCGCCTCGCCGAACGGGATCGCGTACGAGGCCTCGGGCACCTCGCCCTCGAGGCCGTAGAGGTTCTTGTGCTCGCAGAAGATCACCGGGTCGTTGTCGCGGATCGCCTGGATCAGCATGCCCTTGGTGTCGTACGGCGTGCTCGGGCACACCACCTTCAGGCCGGGGATGTGCGTGAACAGCGGCGTCAGCATCTGGCTGTGCTGGGCGGCGGCGCGGAAGCCCGCGCCGACCATCGCGCGGATCACCACCGGCGTCTCGGCCTTGCCGCCGAACATATAGCGGAACTTGGCGGCCTGGTTGAAGATCTGGTCGAAGCACACGCCCATGAAGTCGATGAACATCAGTTCGGCGACCGGACGCATGCCGCAGGCGGCCGCACCGACGGCCGCGCCGACGTAGGCGCTCTCGGACAGCGGCGTGTCCATCAGGCGGTCGCCGTGCTTGGCGTACAGGCCCTTGGTCACGCCGAGCACGCCGCCCCACGCGTCCATCTCGCCCTGGCCGCCGGCGCCGCCGACGATGTCCTCGCCGAGCACGATCACCGAGGGGTCGCGCGTCATTTCCTGATCAAGCGCCTCGTTGATCGCCTGCTTCATGCTGATTTTTCTGGCCATGAAATGTCTCCTGGGTCTGTTCGGGTGTCTTGTGGTGTGCGCGCGCTTCAGTAGGACACGTACACGTCGGTCAGCAGGTCGGCGGCGGTGGGCAGCGGGGCGGCCTTGGCCTGCTTCACCGCGTCCTCGATCAGTGCGGCCACTTCCTTGTCGATCGCCTCGAGTTCCGCAGCGCTGATGACGCCAGCCTTCGTGACATGCGCCTTGAACTTCAGCAGGCAGTCCTGGTTGGTGCGGATGTCGTCGAGCTCGCCCGGCGCGCGGTAGGTCTGCGCGTCGCCCTCGAAGTGGCCGTAGAAGCGGACCATCTTCACTTCGAGCAGCGACGGGCCACCGCCTTCGCGGGCGCGCTTGATCACCTCGCCGGCGGCCTCGTAGACCGCGAAGAAGTCGGTGCCGTCCACCGTGATGCCGGGCATGCCGAAGCCGGAGGCGCGGTCCACGTAGCTGTCCACCGCGGTGCCGTAGTCGCGCGAGGTCGACTCGGCGTAGCCGTTGTTCTCGACGACGAAGATCACCGGCAGGGTCCACACCGCGGCCAGGTTCAGGCTCTCGAGGAAGGTGCCCTGGTTGGAGGCGCCGTCACCGACGAAGCAGATGCCGACCTCGTTCTTCTTGCGGAACTTGGCGGCCAGCGCCGCGCCGCAGATCAGCGGTGCGCCGGCGCCGAGGATGCCGTTGGCGCCCATCATGCCCTTGGACAGGTCGGCGATGTGCATCGAGCCGCCCTTGCCGTTGCCGCAGCCACCCTTCTTGCCGTAGATCTCCTTCATCATCGCGACGACGTCCACGCCCTTGGCGATGCAGTGGCCGTGGCCGCGGTGCGTGGAGGCGATGCGGTCACCGTCACCCAGGTGGCTCATGATGCCCACGCCGCCTGCCTCTTCGCCGGCATACAGGTGCACGAAGCCGGGGATGTCGCCGCGGCCGAAGTCCACGTGCAGTCGTTCCTCGAAATCACGGATCGTGCGCATCGAGCGATAGCAATTCAGCAGCGCTTCCTTGCTCAGAGGGAACGGGTTCTTGCCTGCCATGGTGTTGTCTCCTATCTAGGCTGGGTGGGTCATGAGGCGGAACAGGCCTTCGCTCGCAGCGAGCTGCATGCAACGGGCCACGTCCACCGTGGGGAAAGCGTTCTCGCGCAGCGTGATCTCCACGCGGTCGCCGGTGTCGAAGGTCAGCTCGCGCTCGCCGTCGAGCGCCACCACGCCGGCGTCGAGCGCCACGGCGAAGGGCTGGCCGGCCGGCATGGCTTCCCAGTGCGCGATGCCGACCGGACGCACCATGCCCGGCGCGATCGGCGCCAGCAGCTGGAGCTTGCGCGTCGCGGGGTCTTCGCTGAGCTGGATGGCCAGACCGCCCGGGTCGCGCCGGCCGACCGGGTGCAGCAGCCCGCCGATGGCGGACAGGCCGATCGCCTGCGGTTCGGCGAAGGTCAGGTAGGCAGCGGCCAGGCTCTCGGTCTTCCAGACCGCGCGCGCGCCGATGAAGCGGTCGGTCGAGATCACCGCGTCGACCAGCGCGATGTCACGCCGCTCGCCCTCGTTGATCGACACCTCGAGCACCTTGTTCGGCATCAGCGCCTGCGCGTCGCTCAACTGGCCCGACGCATAGAGACCGACCGCGATGCCGGTGATGGTCGACTCGCGCATCTCGGGGAAGGCGTTGTTGGTGCCGGTGGACAACCCGGCGATCGGGATGTCGGCGCATTCGCGCACCACCGCGCGGTGCGTGCCGTCGCCGCCGAGCACGACGATCGCCCGCACGCCGGCCTGGCGCATCAGGCGCGCCGCGGTGAAGGTGTCGTTCACCGTGGTCGTGGGTTCCATGTCCACGAACTCGAGCTCCGGGAAGGCGTGGTGCATCTCGTGCTCGCGCTTGAGGTTGCGCGTCAGCATGGCGCGGATGCCGCCGTTGTCCGGCATCATCAGAACCTTCTTCACGCCCATCGCGCCGGCCGCGCTCATCACGCGCATCACGATGCTCACGCGATCGGTGATCTGCAGGTTGCCGGCGTTCGCGATGATGCGGCGGATATCGCGCGCCGACACCGGGTTGGCGATGATGCCGATGCAGGGTGCCGAGCTCGCTCCGGGAGCGGTCATGCGGGAGTCTCCAGATTTCGTTATGCGGCTGTCAGCGCAAGCCGCGTGCCATGCCGGGGGCGCCGCGGCGAATCGGGCTGCAGGCCGCGCCGATGCTGGATTCGCCCTACGGCAGTGCGATCGGGCGCGGACGCTGCGGCGTCGCAGCGAGACAGGTGTGACAGGCTCGATGCGACAGCCGTCGCGCCGACGCATCGGTCGCGCCCGGCGGTTGCGGATCAGCAGCTTCGGCTCAGCGCGGCGGCGGCCAGCGCGTAGTCGGGTTCGTCGGTGATCTCGCGCACCAGCTGCGCGTGCAGCACGCGGTTGTGGCCGTCGAGGACCAGCACCGCGCGCGCGGTCAGGCCCTTGAGCGGGCCGCTGACGATGTCGACGCCGTAGGCACGCGCGAAATGCGGGCTGCGGAACAGCGACAGCGCGACCACGCGGTCGAGCTGGGCCGCGTCGATGCGGCTCTGCGTGGCGAATGGCAGGTCGTGCGAGATCGACAGCACCACGGTGCCGGGGGCCTGGCGCGCGTGGTCGTTGAAGCGGCGCAGCGACGCCGCGCAGGTCGGCATCTCCAGGCTGGGCACGATGTTGAGCAGCTTGCGCTGCATGCCGAACTGCTCGAGGCCGACGTCGACCAGGTCCTTGCCGGTCAGCGTGAACTTGGGCGCCTCGTGGCCGACCACCGGCAGGTGGCCTTCGGTGTAGACGGGGGTGCCCTTGAGGGTCAGGCGCGTCACGGGCGGTCTCCAGGGGGGGCCGGGAAGCCGCAGCGGCCGGCACGCCGTCGTGCCGCCGCTGCGGATCGTCATCGTGCGATGCCGGCGTGGTTCAGGCCGGCGCCTTGGCGGTCATCGCCTGGCCCACGCGCTCCGAGATCAGCCCCATCACGGCGCCGCAGACGATGGACACCAGCACCCAGCCCAGCTTGCCGTCGAGCGGCGCGCCGGCACCGAAGAACGATGCCGCGCCGATGAAGGCACCGGGGATGAAGCTGAACAGGTCCACTTTCGACAGCTGGCACAGCGCCCAGCCCAGCACCGCGAGCAGCAGGCTGAAGATCAGCAGGCCCACGCCCTGCACGCCGCCGCCGAGCTGGCCGTTGAGCCAGACGATCGCCGCCGAGATCAGCGTGCCGGCGAAGGCGCTGGCGATCGCCTTCACGAGCCCGGCCTTGCCGCCGCCGGCGGCGTAGAACGAGGCCCAGGTGAGGAAGGTGATCCAGGTCATCACCTTGGGCTCCAGGTAGCCGAGCGTGGCGAAGCACCAGATGCCGACCCAGAGGCCGACGCTGAGCGAGATCGCGTTCAATGCATTCATGTGGTTTGTCTCCTTGGGGTGGATGCACTCGTTCGTCGACCCGCGGGGGCGCGGGCCGCACCTGTCTGTTCGCAGGCGGGCTGAAGGTGCAATCGCCATGCCCGTGGCTGGCGCGACAACAGCCCCGGGCGAGAGGCGCGCGTTCGTGGTGGCGTCGCCACAATCTCGGCCTCGCGGGCGGCCCGCCGCGGCGCACCGCGGGCCGGTGTCGCACCCGCGCATCGGTGCGAGACACACCTGTCGCAGCGACGCCCGTCGCTCAGGAGGGCCGGGGTGCGACGCTCAGGGTGAGTGAGGGGTGCGGCAGGGCGGGCACCGGCGCCGGCGTGGGGGCCTGCCAGCCGGCGTGCAGCGCGCGCTGCAGCGACGGCAGCACGCGCGCCGGGTCGTCGCCCAGCACGCGGACCGCACACACGCCGTCGGCGCCGCAGTGTGCAGCGGCTTCCACCCGCTCGGGCGTCAGGATGCCGCCGATCGCGACCACCGGCCGGCCGGCCATGGCGCACCACCAGGCCAGGTTGTCCAGGCCCTGGGGCCGCCACGGCATGGCCTTGGTCAGCGTGGGCCAGACCGGGCCGCAGGCGACGTAGCGGGGCGCCAGCGCGCGGGCGCGCGCCAGCTCCCACAGGCTGTGCGAGCTGATGCCGAGCGCGAGCCCGCTGGCGCGCAGCCGCGCCCGGCCCTCGTCGCCCAGCGCCAGCAGGTCCTCCTGGCCCAGGTGCACGCCGGAGGCCCCCAGTTCGGCGGCGAGCTGCCAGTGGTCGTTGACGAACAGCGCGGCGCCGGTCTCGCGCGCTGCGGCGATGCCGCGCTGCAGGGTGGCGCGCAACGCGGGCTGCCACCCGGTGTCGGGGACGGCCGGCGTCTTGAGGCGCAGCTGCAGCGTGCGGACGCCGGCGGCCAGCACCTGCTCCGCACGCGCGGCGCTGTCGACGATGGCGTAGAGGCCGAGCGTGGCGGGCGGTGCCTCGGGCTCCGCAGCCGGCGCGAACACCGGCGCAGCGCCCCACGACAGCCAGGGCATCAGGCTCGGATCGCTGGCGAACCCGGCCGCGGCCCGCACCGGCCCGCGGCCCGCGCCGGCCGGGTGAGCGTGGCGCAGCGCGTGGCCGGTCGCCATCTTGGCCAGCACCAGCGCGTCGGCCGGCACGAAGCCGAGCGCCAGGGCGGCCGCCGCGCTGCTGGCGAAGGTGCAGCCGCTGCCGTGGTGGTGTGGCGTGGCGATGCGCGGCGCGGCGAGCCAGCCGTCGGCCTGCTCGGTGGCCATCCAGTCCAGCACGCGGCCGTCGAGGTCGGCGGCATCGCCGCCGGTGATGCAGACCGCCTGCGCGCCGCGGCGCCGCAGCGCCAGCGCCTGCGCTGGCAGGCCGGCCGTGCCGGCCTCGGGCTGGCCCAGCAGCGCGGCCGCCTCGCGGCGGTTGGGGGTGATCAGCGTCGCGCGGGGCAGCAGCAGCTCGCGATAGGCGGCCAGCGTGTCGGGGTCGGCGAAGGCGGCGCCACTGCTGGCCGCCAGCACCGGGTCGACCACCAGCGCGACCGGCTGGCGGCGCCGCAGCCGGTCGATCCAGTGCGCGACCCGCCGAACGTGCTCGACGCCACCGAGCAGCCCGGTCTTCACCACCTGCGGCGGCAGGTCGTCGGCCAGCGCCTCCAGTTGCGCCTCGAGCGCGGGTGGCGGGAGCCGCTCGATGCGCGTGACCGCGAGCGAGTTCTGCGCGGTGACGGCCGACACCACCGGGCAGAGGTGCACGCCGAAGGCGTCGGCCGCACGCTGGTCGGCGCCGAGGCCGGCGCCGCCGCCGCTGTCGGTGCCGGCGATGCTCCAGACCACCGGACGGGTCGTGCGCTCCGCCGTCATGGCGCGTCCGCCCGCAGCACGGCCGCGCCGGCCGGCGGGTCCGGCAGCGTGAAGGGCTGGCCGCTGACCGGCGTGCTGGCGACGGCGAAGTCCTGGCGGGCCATGACGCCGGCGCGCCAGGCGGCGCGGCCGGCCTCGATGGCCAGGCGGAAGGCGCGCGCCATCGCCACCGGCTCGCGGGCGTGCGCGACGGCGGAGTTGAGCAGCACCGCGTCGAAGCCCAGCTCCAGCGCCTGCGCGGCATGCGAGGGCGCGCCGAGCCCGGCGTCGATGATCAGAGTGGCGTCCGGCAGGCGTTCGCGCAGCGTGCGCAGTGCGAACGGATTCAGCAGGCCCTGGCCCGAGCCGATCGGCGCGCCCCAGGGCATCAGCAGCGGGCAGCCGGCGTCGAGCAGGCGGCGGCAGGTGACGAGGTCGTCCGTGCAGTAGGGAAACACGGTGAAGCCGTCGCGCACCAGCTGGGAGGCCGCCGCCAGCAGCTCGAACGGGTCGGGCTGCAGCGTGTGCTCGTCGCCCACCACCTCGAGCTTGAGCCACGGCGTGTCGTAGAGCTCGCGCGCCATGTGCGCCAGTTGCACGGCCTCGCGCGCGGTGCGGCAGCCGGCGGTGTTGGGCAGCAGGCGCGCGCCGGTGTCGCGCAGCGTCTGGCGGATGGTGGCGATGTAGCCGTTGTCGCCGGCCGCCGCGAGCGTGCGCTTGAGACCCACGGTGACCACCTGCGTGCGCGCCGCCCGCAGCGCGCCCTGCAGCACGGCCGGGGAAGGGTAGCCGGCGGTACCGAGCAGGAAGCGGCTGTGCAGCCGCACGCGGCCCACGTGCCAGGGGTCTTCGTCGGCCCTGTCGGCGGGCGCGGAGGCGGCCAGGGTTGCTTGGAGCATGGGGAGGTCCTCGTGGGAAAACGTCGTGCGGGGGGTCGATCGGCTCAACCGCCGACGATGGGCTGGAACAGCAGGATCTCGTCGCCGTCCTGCAGCACGTGGCCGGCGCGCAGGGCACGGGCGACGAACTCGCCGTTGACGGCGGTGGTGATGGCCTCGGGCGCGTGACCGAGCAGGCGCAGCAGGTCGGCCAGCGTGCTGCCGCGTGCGAGCCGGCAGCCGCGGCCTTCGAGGTGCACCGTGACCATCGCGTCCTCGTGCGACGGCGGACCGCTCATCGCTCGATCCCCGGTCCGGGCAGCGCGGCGTCGGCACGCAGCCGCGCCCAGGCGGCCAGCGCGTCCTCCACCAGCGCCGGCGCCAGCAGCCAGCCGTGGCGGAACAGGCCGTTGACGGCCACCCGCTGCGGCGTGACGTCGATGTGCGGCCGGTTGTCGGGCAGCGCCGGGCGCAGGTTGCGGTCGAGCCGCAGGATGCGTGACTCGGCCAGCGCCGGCATCACGCTGTGCGCGGCGGCCATCAGCTCGACGGCGCTGCGCAGCGACATCGGCGAGCGGTCCTCGCTCTCGATCTCGGTCGCGCCCAGCAGCACGATGTCGCCGGGCCGCGGCACCAGGTAGACGCGGTGCCGCGGGTGCAGCAGCCGCACCGGCCGCAGCAGGCCGTGGCCGGGGGCGTGCAGCCACACGGTCTCGCCGCGCACGCCGCGCAGCGGCAGCGTCGGCCGCGCGCCGAGGCCGCGCACGTCGAACACCGTGTCGAAGCGCCGCCAGCCGGACTCGGCGCCGTCGACCTGCAGCGCGCCGTCATGCAGCGTGCCGACGCGGCAGCCCCAGTGCCATTGCACGCCGGGGGCATGGTGGTAGAGCGCGAACATCGCCTTCACCGGTTCGATCTGCGCCTCGCCAGGCAGCAGCCAGGCGTGGCCGGGCGGCTGCAGCGCGGGTTCCATGTCGGCCAGCTGCGCGGCCGACAGGGGCGACGCGTCGGCTCCGGGGACGGCCGACAGGCGCGCCAGCACGCGCTGCGCGGTGGCGAGGTCGTTGCGGTGCGCGAGCAGCAGGCTGCCGAGCTGGCCGAAGGCGGGCGGGTCGGGCAGTGCGGCGACGATGTCGCGCCACAGCGAAATGGAACGCCAGCCGAGCGTCGCGATGTCCGGGCCGGCGTTGTCGAGTTCCGCCAGCGGGCTGAGCATGCCGGCCGCGCTGAAGGCCGCGGCGCCCTGGCCGTCGAAGCGCGGCTGCGGGCCGGGCGCCGGGTCGAACACGCTGACGCGGTGGCCGGCGCGCGCCAGCCGCCAGGCCAGCAACCGGCCCAGCAGGCCGGCGCCGGCGATGCCGAGATCGAGCAAGGGCATGGCGCTCAGCCCTTGTCGATGGCCAGCGGGATGTAGATCTCGCCGCCGGCCTGCCGGAACTGGCTCGACTTCTCGGCCATGCCGGCGCCCAGCGCCTGCGCCTCGCTGACGCCGCGCTGCGCGGCGTAGTCGCGCACCTCCTGGGTGATCTTCATCGAGCAGAACTTGGGCCCGCACATCGAGCAGAAGTGCGCCACCTTGCTGGCGTCCTTGGGCAGGGTCTCGTCGTGGAAGTCGCGTGCGGTGTCGGGGTCCAGCGAGAGGTTGAACTGGTCCATCCAGCGGAACTCGAAGCGTGCCTTGGACAGCGCGTCGTCGCGGGCTCGGGCGCCGGGATGGCCCTTGGCGACGTCGGCCGCGTGCGCGGCGATCTTGTAGGCTACGATGCCCTGCTTCACGTCCTCGCGGTCGGGCAGGCCCAGGTGTTCCTTGGGCGTCACGTAGCACAGCATCGCGGTACCGTACCAGCCGATCATGGCCGCACCGATGGCGCTGGCGATGTGGTCGTAGCCGGGCGCGATGTCGATCGTCAGCGGGCCCAGCGTGTAGAACGGCGCCTCGTGGCAGTGCTTGAGCTGCTCGTCCATGTTGGCCTGGATCATGTGCATCGGCACGTGGCCCGGGCCTTCGATCATGGTCTGCACGTCGTGCTTCCAGGCCACCCGGGTCAGCTCGCCCAGCGTGCGCAGTTCGGCGAACTGGGCCTCGTCGTTGGCATCGGCGGCCGATCCGGGGCGCAGGCCGTCGCCGAGCGAGAAGCTCACGTCGTAGGCCTTCATGATGTCGCAGATGTCCTCGAAGTGCTCGTAGATGAAGCTCTCTCGGTGATGCGAGATGCACCACTTGGCCATGATCGAGCCGCCGCGCGAGACGATGCCGGTGCGGCGGTCCGCGGTGAGGTGGACGAAGGGCAGGCGCACGCCGGCGTGGATGGTGAAGTAGTCGACGCCTTGCTCGGCCTGCTCGATCAGCGTGTCGCGGAAGATGGCCCAGGTGAGGTCCTCGGCCACGCCGCCCACCTTCTCGAGCGCCTGGTAGATCGGCACGGTGCCGATCGGCACCGGCGAGTTGCGCAGGATCCAGTCGCGCGTGGTGTGGATGTTGCGGCCGGTGGAGAGGTCCATCACGTTGTCGGCGCCCCAGCGGATCGCCCACACCAGCTTTTCCACCTCTTCCTCGATGCTCGACGTGACCGCCGAGTTGCCGATGTTGGCGTTGATCTTGACGAGGAAGTTGCGGCCGATCGCCATCGGCTCCACCTCGGGGTGGTTGATGTTGGCCGGGATGATGGCGCGGCCGCGCGCCACTTCGTCGCGAACGAACTCGGGCGTCACGATCGCCGGGATCTGCGCACCCATCGGGTTGCCGCGCAGGCGCTGCTCGCGCGCGGCGTCGCCGAGGTACTCGCGCATCCACTCACGCTTGCCGTTCTCGCGCAGCGCCACGTACTCCATCTCGGGCGTGACGATGCCGCGGCGCGCGTAGTGCATCTGCGTGACGTTGGCGCCAGCCTTGGCACGGCGCGGCGGGCGCTGCAGCGCCGCGGCGTCGAGGCGCAACTGCTCGATGCGCTGGACCTCGCGGTCCTCGTGCTTCGCGCCGTCGTCCAGCGCCTGGTGCAGCCGGCCGGCATAGACCTCGGTGTCGGCCCGCTCGTCGAGCCAGGGCGTGCGCACGCTGGGCAGGCCGCGCCTCACGTCGATCGCGACGCCGGGCTCGGTGTACGGGCCCGAGGTGTCGTACAGCGAGACGGTCTCGCCGTTGGACAGCGTCACTTCGCGCATCGGTACGCGCAGGTCGCTGCGCGAGCCTTGCACGTAGGTCTTGCGCGAGGAGGGGAAGGGCTCGCGTGTCAGCGAGAGCAGGGTGGCGAGCTTGTCGGGGGCGTTCATCGTGGGCTCCTTCGTGAGAATGATTGCTCCGAAGGTCGCCCCATGAGGACGCCCACCCGGGAAGGGGTGACGCCGCTGGAGTGAGAGCTCTTCTTCCGCCGGTACTAACCGGTTCAAGTTCGCGGGTTCGGATCACCGTCTCAGCACGCAGAACTGCGTGCACCCCGGAGCAGTGGTCATTGTGGAAGGTGGCGGGAATGACTGTCAATGCACAGCCGCGATGAATTTCGGTCGAACCGTTTTCACGCGCTCGAACGCGATGCGACATCTGTCGCAGGCCAGGGTCTGCGTGCGACAGATGTCGCAGGCTCTGCGCGCGTGGAGACGGCTTGGCGTCAGCTCCGCGCAGGAGAACGAGCGCGACGCGGCCGTGGGTGCCGGTGGGCATGCCGCGTGCTAAGGCAGGGGCGGTCGCTGCAGCGCGTGCAGCGGCCGCCGGTGTGTCCGGGACGCGCCTTTCGCGTGGCGCGCCCCATGAATCCCGGGGGTTTCCGCTGTGGCACAGCCCATGGCGATCGGGCGATCATCGAACAACAAGAAGAACTTCAGCCATCGGGAGTAGACGGCAGAAGCCATCGGAGGTGACGAATGATTTCTGAGCGCACGCAGCACATCGACAACGTGGTGTCGGTTGTCACCAACCCCATCGACGAGGCGTCCGAGAAGAGCCGCGTCTACAAGTCCTGGGCCCGCTGCGTCAACGACTACGGGCTCGATCCTGCTCGGCCGACGCCGGCGCGCATCCTGCCGTCGCAGGAGGTGCGCGAGCACCAGCAGCAGATCGAGGAGTTCCTGCGCGTCGCCCGCTCCGGCATGGAAGACATGTACCGCCGCGTGGCCGACCTCGGCTACATGCTGCTGCTGACCGACGCCGCCGGCATCACCGTCGACTACATCGGCAATCCGGCGTGGGACAGCGAGCTGCGCGCCGCCGGCCTCTACCTCGGCGCAGATTGGAACGAGGCTCACGCCGGCACCTGTGGCGTCGGCACCTGCCTGATCGAGCAGACCCCGATCACCTGTCACCAGGCCGAACACTTCGACGCGACGCACATCGGACTGACCTGCACCACCGCGCCGCTGTTCGACCCGAACGGCAAGCTGCTGGCCGTGTTCGACGTGTCGGCGCTGCGCTCGCCGCGCGCCAAGGACAGCCAGCACCTCGTGTTCCATCTCACGTCGATGTACGCGCAGATGATCGAGGACGCGAACTTCCTGCGCCACTTCCGCAAGAACTGGATCCTGCGTCTCGGCAAGTCCTGCGGCCTGGTCGACGTGTCCGGCGACACCATGCTGGCGTTCGACGACGACGGCCTGATCGTCGGTGCCAATACCGGCGCGCGCGCCAAGCTGTGGCCGTCGGCGCGCGGCCGTCAGGGCGGCGCGCTGGTCGGTCGCTCGCTGTCGGAGGTGTTTGCCACGCCGATGGAGGCCATCTGGCGCATCGCGCGGGCCGGCACGGGCCTGGACGTGTCGGTCACCTGCTCGGAGCCGCGTGAGCACTACTACGCCACGGTGGTCGCGCCGCGCGAGAAGGGCTCGCTGACCTCGCTGCTGGCGGACCGGCCGGTCGCAGTGTCGACCGTGGCCCGCTCGGCCGACAGTTTTCCGGCGCTGGACCGGCTGGCCGGTGGCGACCCGGCGATGGACCGCCTGCTGGTTCAGGCCAAGCGCCTGGTGGACCGCAAGGTCAACATCCTGATCCATGGCGAAACCGGCTCCGGCAAGGAGGTGTTCGCCAAGGCGCTGCACGAATCGAGTTCGCGCGCTCGCATGCCTTTCATCGCGGTCAATTGCGCGTCGATCCCCGAGTCGCTGATCGAGAGCGAGCTGTTCGGCTACACGCCGGGCAGCTTCACCGGCGGCAAGAGCAAGGGCATGAAGGGACTGATCCTGCAGGCCCACGGCGGCACGCTGTTCCTCGACGAGATCGGCGACATGCCGCTGCACCTGCAGACGCGCTTCCTGCGCGTGCTGTCGGAGTCGGAAGTGCTGCCTCTGGGTGCGGAGCGGCCGATCCCGGTCGACTTCACCGTCGTCGCCGCGACCCACCGCGACCTGCGTGACCGCGTGGCCGCGGGCACCTTCCGCGAAGACCTCTACTACCGCCTGTGCGGCGCGACGATGTCTCTGCCGGCGCTGCGCGAGCGCGCCGACAAGCGCTACCTGATCGAGTCGGTGTTCAACGACGAGGCCAAGGGCCTGACCGAGCATGCCGGCATTTCCGCCGAAGCGATGGAATTGCTGCTGACCTACAGCTGGCCGGGCAACATCCGCGAGTTGCGCAACGTGCTGCGCTTCGCGCTGGCGATCAGCGGCGACGGACCGGTGACGGTCGACGACCTGCCGCAGGAGATCGGCATGCAGCGCCTGGGTCATGGCCGGCCGCTGCAGTTGCAGGCGAGGCTGGGCGACGAAGGTATCGCGATGGCCGCGGGCGTTGACGACATCGACGCGGAGCGGCTGCTCAGCTCGCTCAAGCGCAACAAGTGGAACATCACGCTGGCCTCGCAGGATCTGAAGGTCTGCCGGGCCACGGTCTATCGGCAGATGAAGCGCTTCAAGATCACGCCGCCGAACCACCAGTAGTGCGCCGGGGGACCGCCCACTGCACTGAAGTTGCTGCGGCGCGGCGGGAAAACCCTCCGGAGCCGCTGGTGCCCGCCTCCTAGAATGGGAATCCTTCTCAGGAGAGGATCCCATGACGCAAGCGAAAGTCCGGTCCCCGCGCAGCACGACGGCGCCGGCCGAAGAAGCCCCGGACGCCGGCAGCCTTCGGGTTCTGAAGAAGTACCCGAACCGCCGCTTGTACGACACCCAGACCAGCGGCTACATCACGCTGGCCGACGTGCGGCAGATGGTCCTCGACAACGAGAGCTTCGTCGTGCGCGACGCCAAGACCGGCGAGGACCTGACCCGCAGCATCCTGCTGCAGATCATCCTGGAGGCCGAGACCGGCGGCATGCCGATGTTCACGACGCCGGTGCTGGCCCACATCATCCGTCTGTACGGCCACACGATGCAGGGGCTGCTGGGTTCCTACCTCGAGAAGAACATCCAGGCCTTCACCGAGATGCAGAGCCGCTTCGCCGAACAGTCCGGGCTGAGCACCGGCAAGGCCTACAGCCCCGAGCTGTGGGCGCAGTTCATGAACGTGCAGGCGCCGATGATGCAGGGCCTGATGAGCAGCTACCTGGACCAGTCGAAGAACCTGTTCGTGCAGATGCAGGAGCAGATGCACAAGCAGACCGAGAGCCTGTTCTCGGCGACCACCGGCGCAAAGAAGTAGCCGCCACCGGCCTGCCTCGGCCCTCCGCGACGGCAGGTCGACCTGGATCGGCGAAAATCCGCCGATGACCCAGACTGCTGATGCGGCATCGACCGCCCTGACCTCGGGCGACGCCGCCTCCCGCAACATCCCCAAGATCGGCTTCGTCTCGCTCGGTTGCCCCAAGGCGCTGACCGATTCGGAGCTCATCCTCACGCAACTGCGTGCCGAGGGTTACGACACCTCGAAGAGCTTCGCCGGTGCCGATCTGGTGATCGTCAACACCTGCGGCTTCATCGACGACGCGGTGAAGGAGAGCCTCGACACCATCGGCGAGGCGCTGGCCGAGAACGGCCGGGTCATCGTCACCGGCTGCCTGGGCGCGAAGGCAGGCGAGGGCGGCGGCAATCTGGTGCGCCAGATGCACCCGAGCGTGCTGGCGGTGACCGGGCCGCACGCGACACAGGAGGTGATGGACGCCGTGCACGTGCACGTGCCCAAGCCGCACGATCCCTTCGTCGACCTGGTGCCGGCCTATGGCGTGAAGCTCACGCCCAAGCACTACGCCTACCTGAAGATCAGCGAAGGCTGCAACCATCGCTGCAGCTTCTGCATCATCCCCAGCATGCGCGGCGACCTGGTGTCGCGGCCGATCGGCGATGTACTGAACGAGGCGCGCGCGCTGTTCGAGTCGGGTGTGAAGGAGCTGCTGGTGATCAGCCAGGACACCTCGGCCTACGGCGTCGACGTGAAGTACCGCACCGGCTTCTGGGACGGCAAGCCGGTGAAGACGCGCATGACCGACCTGGTGGAGCGCCTCGGCGAGCTCGCCGAGCCTTTCGGCGCGTGGGTGCGGCTGCACTACGTCTATCCGTACCCGCACGTCGACGAGATCCTGCCGATGATGGCCGCCGGCCGCGTGCTGCCCTACCTGGACGTGCCCTTCCAGCATGCGCACCCCGACGTGCTCAAGCGCATGAAGCGGCCCGCCAACGGCGAGAAGAACCTCGAGCGCCTGCAGCGCTGGCGCGAGGCCTGCCCGCAGATCGTGGTGCGCTCGACCTTCATCGCCGGCTTCCCCGGCGAGACCGAGGCCGAATTCGAGCACCTGCTCGACTTCATGCGTGAGGCCCGCATCGACCGCGCCGGCTGCTTTGCCTACTCCCCGGTCGAGGGCGCGAGCGCGAACGCGCTGGCGGGCGCCTTGCCCGAGGCCGTGCGCGAGGAGCGCCGGGCGCGCTTCATGGCGGTGGCCGAGGCGGTGTCGGCCGACAAGCTGCGCGAGCGCGTCGGCGCCGAGATGCAGGTGCTGATCGACGCCGCGCCGGCGCTCGGCAAGAAGGGCGGCCGAGGCCGCAGCTATGCCGACGCACCCGAGATCGACGGCGTGGTGCACCTGCTGCCGCCGCAGAAGGCCTCCAAGCAGTTGCGCGTGGGCGAGTTCACACGCGCCCGCATCGTCGGCACCCAGGGCCACGATCTCGTGGGCCAACCGCTGTGAGTCGCGCATGAGCGGCGGCAGCGACGACGGACGGCACGGGGACGATCCGCTTACCACCGGCCTGATCCACCACCGCTACGAGCCGCCGGCCGGCTTCGGCGCGGTGCCGCCGGCGGTGCACAAGGCCTCGACGGTGATCTTCCGCAACGTGGCGGCCCTGCGCGCGCGCAGCTGGAAGGAAAAGACCGGCTACACCTATGGCCTGCACGGCACGCCGACCACCTTCACGCTCGAGGAACGCATCGCGACGCTCGAGGGCGGGCGCCGGACCCTGCTGGCGCCGAGCGGGCTCGCGGCGATCGTGCTGGTGAACCTGGCCCTGCTGAAGTCGGGCGATGAGGTGCTGCTGCCGACCAATGCCTACGGCCCCGGCAAGGAACTGGCGCGGCAGGAGCTGGCGCGCCTCGGGATCACGCACCGGCTGTACGACCCGCTGGACGCCGCGGCATTGGCCGGGATGATCGGGCCGCAGACGAAGCTCGTCTGGCTCGAGGCCGCGGGATCGGTGACGATGGAGTTCCCCGACCTGGCCGGCCTGGTGGCGGCCTGCCGGGCGCGCGGCGTGACGACCGCGCTCGACAACACCTGGGGCGCCGGCGTCGCCTTCGCGCCCTTCGAGCAGGGCGTCGACATCTCGGTGCACGCGCTGACCAAGTACCCGTCGGGTGGCGGCGACGTGCTGATGGGCTCGGTGACGACACGCGACGAGACGCTGCACCAGCGCCTGACGATGACGCACATGCACCTCGGCCTGGGCGTCGGTGCGAACGACGTGGAGTTCGTGCTGCGCTCGCTGCCGACGCTCGCGCTGCGCTATGCCGCGCACGACGCCGCCGCACGCCGGCTGGCGGCGTGGTGGCAGACCCGGCCCGAGGTGGTGCAGGTGCTGCACCCGGCGCTGGCCGGCGCACCCGGCCATGCGCACTGGGCCGCCAGCTGCCGCGCCGCGGCGGGGCTGTTCTCGGTGGTGTTCGATGCGCGCTTCACGCAGCCGCAGGTCGACGCCTTCGTCGACGCGTTGCGGCTGTTCAGGATCGGCTATTCCTGGGGCGGGCCGATGAGCCTGGCGGTGCCCTACGACCTGACCGTGCTGCGCGGACCGGCCGCGGCGGGGCAGGGCACGCTGGTGCGTTTCGCGGTCGGGCTGGAGGCCGTGGAGGATCTGCAGGCCGACCTCGAACAGGCCCTGGCCGCACTGCCGCCCTGAGGCGTCGTGACGCTCACGTGTCCTTGCGGGGACTGCTGATCTTGTGCCGCATCAACTGGCCTTTCTCCCGCTCCCAGTCGCGCTTCTTCTCGGTCTCGCGCTTGTCGTGCAGGTCCTTGCCCTTGGCGAGGGCGATGTCGGCCTTCACGCGCCCGCCCTTGTAGTGCAGGTTCAGCGGCACGAGCGTGTAGCCCTTCTGCTCGACCTTGCCGACCAGACGACGGATCTCGTCCTTCTTCATCAGCAGCTTCTTGGTCCGATCGGCCTGCGGGTGGACGTGGGTCGACGCGGTGCGCAGCGGGTTGATGCGGCAGCCGATCAGGAACAGCTCGCCGTCCTTGATGACGACGTAGCCATCGGTCAGCTGCACCTGGCCGGCGCGGATGGCCTTCACTTCCCAGCCTTCGAGCACCATGCCGGCCTCGAACTGCTCCTCGATGGTGTAGTTGAAGCGGGCCTTCTTGTTGTCTGCGATGGCCATGAAGCCTCTCAATAGAATCGCTTCATTGTATGAAGCACGTCAAGAAGTCCGTTCTGCTGTGGTACTCGGCGCAGGAGATGTACGCGCTCGTCACCGACGTGCCGGCCTATCCGCAGTTCCTGCCGTGGTGCGACCGCACCGAGGTGCTCGAATCGACCGAGCACGGCATGACGGCCCGCCTGCATCTGGCCTACCACGGCGTCCGCCACGCTTTCACCACCCGCAACGAGCACCAGGCCGGCCGGTCGGTCGTGGTCTCGCTGGTCGACGGGCCGTTCTCGCAGCTGGAGGGCGTGTGGCAGTTCGTGCCGCTGGGCGCCCCGGCCGACGACAGCGCGGCGCCGCGGGCCTGCCGCGTCGAGCTCGACCTGCGCTATGCCTTCAGCAGCCTCGCGCTGGAAGCGGTGGTGAGCCCGGTGTTCGATCGCATCGCCAACACGCTGGTCGACTCCTTCGTCAAGCGCGCCGAGCAGGTGCATGGGCCGCGCTGACGGTCGGCCCTTGCGGGTGGAGGTGGCCTACAGCCCTCGCGGGCGCGCGGTCGATCTGAGCGAGCTGGTGCTGGCCGAGGGCTGCACCGCGCTGCAGGCCCTGCAGGCGAGCGGCCTGCTGGCGCGGCATCCGGAAATCGACCTGGCGGTGCTGCGCGTCGGCGTGTGGGGACGGCTGTGTCCGACGGACGAGCGGCTGCGCGAGGGCGATCGGGTGGAGGTCTACCGCCCGCTGACGGTCGATCCGAAGGAAGCGCGGCGCCTGCGTTACCGCCGCCAGCGCAGCCGGCTCAGCGGCACTCGGTGACCATCGCCTGGCGGGTCTGCTCGACCTCGCGGGCACGGGCAGCGTCATCGAGGATCTCGCGCTCGCCCTGGGCGTTGGTGCGGGCGATGCGCTGGCCGCTGTCGAGCGAGCGCATGTAGGTGCGGGCGCGTTCACAGTTCTGCGCCTTCTGCTGGGCGACGCGCGCCTCGTCGGCGCGTTTCTTGGCGGCCTCTTCCTGCTCGGCCTGCTTGCGCTTGGCCTCGAGCGCGGGATCGCTGGCGCTGGCGGCAGCGGCCGGTGCCGACGCCGCACTCGCGGCGGGTTGCACGACCACCGGCGCAGCGCTCAGCGGGCGCTGCAGGATGTCCTTCGCCGGCGTGCCGGAGGGCGGCGGCAGATCGCTGTACTGGACCTGGCCTCGGCCGTCGCGCCACTTCCATTGCGCCTGGGCCGGCAGGCAGGCGACGAGCACGCAGGCGCCGAGCAGGGCGCCGAGCCAGCGGGTGGTGAGTGCGGTCATGGCGCGAGTTTAGCGGTCGCCCCGCGAACGGCCGTGCAGCGCGACGGCAGGGGGCCGGTCGGCGGCGGCAGCGAGCGTGCATTCCTCACGCCGGAACGTCGCGCAGAGCCGCCTCCGTATAATCTGCTTTTGCGACTGGAGCTTTTCCCATGCGCCTTCTCGGCAAAGCACTCACCTTCGACGATGTGTTGCTGGTGCCCGCCTTCTCCCAGGTCCTGCCGCGCGACACCAGCCTGGCGACGCGTCTGTCCCGCAACATCACGTTGAACCTGCCGCTGGCGTCCGCCGCCATGGACACCGTGACCGAGGCGCGCCTCGCGATCGCGCTGGCGCAGGAGGGCGGCATCGGCATCGTCCACAAGAATCTCAGCCCCAAGCAGCAGGCCGCCGAGGTTTCGCGCGTCAAGCGCTACGAGTCGGGACTGCTGCGTGACCCGATCACCATTTCATCGGGTGTTCGGGTCCAGGACGTGATCAACCTGTCGCGCCAGCACGGCATCTCCGGCTTCCCGGTGGTCGACGACGGCAAGGTGGTCGGTATCGTCACGGGCCGCGATCTGCGCTTCGAAACCCGACTGGATGCGCCGGTGCGCGAGATCATGACGCCGCGCGAGCGCCTCGTCTCGGTCAACGAGGGCGCCACGCTCGAGGAAGCCAAGTCGCTGATGCACCGGCACAAGCTCGAGCGCGTGGTGGTGGTGAACGCCGCCAACGAGCTGCGCGGCCTGTTCACGGTGAAGGACATCACCAAGCAGACCAACTTCCCGAACGCCGCGCGCGACGCCCAGGGCAAGCTGAGGGTCGGCGCCGCAGTCGGGGTCGGCGAGGGCACCGAGGAGCGCGTCGAGGCACTGGTGAAGGCCGGCGTCGATGCGATCGTCGTCGACACTGCGCACGGCCACAGCAAGGGCGTGATCGAGCGCGTGCGCTGGGTCAAGAGGCACTATCCGCAGGTCGACGTGATTGGCGGCAACATCGCCACCGGCGAGGCGGCGCTGGCGTTGGCCGAGGCGGGCGCCGACGGCGTGAAGGTCGGCATCGGGCCGGGCTCGATCTGCACCACCCGCATCGTTGCCGGCGTCGGCGTGCCGCAGATCACCGCGATCGACAACGTGGCCACCGCGCTCAAGGGCAGCGGCGTGCCGCTGATCGCCGACGGCGGCATCCGCTACTCCGGCGACATCGCCAAGGCGCTGGCCGCCGGCGCCAACACCGTGATGATGGGGGGCATGTTCGCCGGCACCGAGGAAGCGCCGGGCGAGATCGTGCTGTACCAGGGCCGCAGCTACAAGAGCTACCGCGGCATGGGCTCGATCGGCGCCATGCAGCAGGGCAGCGCCGACCGCTACTTCCAGGACAACACGGGCGCCAACCCGAACGCGGACAAGCTGGTGCCCGAGGGCATCGAAGGCCGGGTGCCCTACAAGGGCTCGGTGATCGCCATCCTGTTCCAGATGGCCGGCGGCCTGCGCGCCTCGATGGGCTACTGCGGCTGCGCCTCGGTGGACGAGATGCGCGAGCGTGCCGAGTTCGTCGAGATCACCTCGGCCGGCATCCGCGAGAGCCACGTGCACGACGTGCAGATCACCAAGGAAGCGCCGAATTACCGCGCCGATTGAACCGACACGGCGGCACGCCGAGGGCGTGTCGATCCGTGGCGCCCGCGCCGACGGCGGGCTGGAAAGACCGAGCCGATGACCTCCCCGCCGCGGGCCCGTGTAGCGGCCATGCCCTTCATCCTGATCACGGTGCTGATCGACATGGTGTCGATCGGCCTGATCATCCCGGTGCTGCCCTTGCTGGTCGGCAGCTTCACCGGCTCGCCCTCCGACACCGCGTTCTGGTTCGGCGTGGTCACGTTCGCCTTCGCGATTGCGAATTTCTTCGGCTCGCCGATCCTCGGCGCGCTGTCCGACCGCTACGGCCGCCGGCCGGTGCTGCTGATCGGCTTCTGCGGCCTGGCGCTCAACTTCTTCTTCACGGCGCTGTCGACGGCGCTGTGGATGCTGATCGCCGTGCGCCTGGTCGGCGGGGCAATGCAGGCGAACGCCGCGGTCGCCAACGCCTACGTCGCCGACATCACGCCGCCCGATCAGCGGGCACGGCGCTTCGGCCTGCTGGGGGCGATGTTCGGCCTGGGCTTCATCCTCGGGCCGGTGCTGGGCGGGTTGCTCGGCGCGATCGACCTGCACCTGCCGTTCTACGTGGCGGGCTCGCTGGCGCTGGTGAACTGCCTGTACGGCTGGCTGGTGCTGCCCGAGTCGCTGCCGGCCGAGCGCCGGCGCGAGATCGACTGGAAGCGCGCCAACCCGTTCAGCGCGCTCCGGGACCTGGCCGGTCTGAAGGGCGTGGGCTCGCTGGTGGCGGTGCTGGCGCTGTCGGGCCTGGTGCAGTTCACGTTGCACATCACCTGGGTGCTGTACACGACCTACAAGTTCGGCTGGGGACCGCTGGAGAACGGCTGGTCGCTGTTCGCGGTCGGGTTGATGTCGGCGCTGGTGCAGGGCATGCTGCTGGGGCGGCTGCTCAAGCGCTTCAGCGCGCAGCGGCTCGCGGTGACCGGCCTGGTGTCGTCGAGTCTGGCCTATCTCTGCTGGGGCCTCGCGACCGAGGGCTGGATGATGTACGTGGTGATCGCGTGCAACGTACTGGGCTTCGGCGTCACGGCCTGCCTGCAGAGCGTCGTGTCGAACGCCGCCGACCCGCGCACTCAGGGGCAGACGATGGGCGCGGTGTCGTCATTGAACAGCCTGATGGCCGTGGTGGCGCCGCTGATCGGCGCGCCGCTGCTCGGCCTGGTGTCGCACCTGCCGCAGGGCGACTGGCGCATCGGTGCGCCCTACTACTTCTGCGCCGCGCTGCAGGCCATGGCCATGCTGCTGGCGCTGCGGCATTTCCGTGCGCAGCGCGGGCTGCGCGCGGCGGCTGTCGCGACCGAATCTCCCGTCTGATCGAACCGTCTCGAGCCCTCCACCATGCACGACAAGATCCTCATCCTCGACTTCGGCTCCCAGGTCACGCAGCTGATCGCGCGGCGCGTGCGCGAGGCGCATGTGTACTGCGAGATCCACCCGAACGACGTGTCGGACGCGTTCATCCGCGAGTTCGCGCCGAAGGGCATCATCCTGTCGGGCAGCCATGCCAGTACCTACGAGGACCACGACCTGCGCGCGCCGCAGGCGGTGTGGGAGCTGGGCGTGCCGGTGCTCGGCATCTGCTACGGCATGTTCACGATGGTGGTGCAGCAGGGCGGCGAGGTCGAGGCCAGCGCGCACCGCGAGTTCGGCTACGCCGAGGTGAGGGCGCATGGTCACACCCGGCTGCTGCAGGGCATCGAGGACTTCAGCACCCCCGAGGGCCACGGCATGCTGAAGGTGTGGATGAGCCACGGCGACAAGGTCACCAAGCTGCCGCCCGGCTTCAAGCTGATGGCCAGCACGCCGAGCTGCCCGATCGCCGGCATGGCCGACGAATCGCGCGGCTACTACGCGGTGCAGTTCCACCCCGAGGTCACGCACACGGTCCAGGGGCGCGCGCTGCTGGAGCGCTTCGTGCTCGAGATCGCGCAGGCGCAGCCCGACTGGGTGATGAAGGATCACGTCGCCGAGGCGGTGGCGGCGATCCGCGCGCAGGTGGGCGACGAGGAGGTGATCCTCGGCCTGTCGGGTGGCGTGGACTCCAGCGTGGCGGCGGCGCTGATCCACCGCGCCATCGGCGATCGGCTGACCTGCGTGTTCGTCGATCATGGCCTGCTGCGCCTGAACGAGGGCGACATGGTCATGGAGATGTTCGCCGGCAAGCTGCACGCGAAGGTGGTTCGCGTCGACGCCAGCGAGCTCTTCATGCGCGAACTCGCCGGCGTGGCCGACCCCGAGGCCAAGCGCAAGATCATCGGCCGGCTGTTCGTCGACGTCTTCAAGGCCGAGGCCGCGAAGCTCAAGGCCAGCGGGGCGGGGCACCGCGGCGCGACCTTCCTCGCGCAGGGCACGATCTACCCGGACGTCATCGAGTCGGGCGGCGCCAAGACCAAGAAGGCGACCACGATCAAGAGCCACCACAACGTCGGCGGCCTGCCCGAGCAGCTCGGCCTGAAGCTGCTGGAGCCGCTGCGCGACCTGTTCAAGGACGAGGTGCGCGAGCTCGGCGTGGCCCTGGGCCTGCCGCACGACATGGTCTACCGCCACCCCTTCCCGGGGCCGGGCCTGGGCGTGCGCATCCTCGGCGAGGTGAAGAAGGACTACGCCGACCTGCTGCGGCGCGCCGACGCGATCTTCATCGAGGAACTGCGCAACACCCGCGACCCGGCGAGCGGCAAGACCTGGTACGAGCTCACCAGCCAGGCCTTCGCCGTCTTCCTGCCGGTCAAGAGCGTGGGCGTGATGGGCGACGGCCGCACCTACGACTACGTGGTGGCGCTGCGCGCGGTGCAGACCAGCGACTTCATGACGGCCGACTGGGCCGAGCTGCCGTATGCGCTGCTCAAGCGCACCTCGGGCCGCATCATCAACGAGGTGCGCGGCATCAACCGCGTGACCTACGATGTGAGCAGCAAGCCGCCGGCGACGATCGAGTGGGAGTGAGCCGCTCCTTCGCGCGTCGCCGTGTCAGAACTGCGCCGTCAGTCCCAGCGAGATGTTGCGCGACTCGCCGATGTTGCCCGACGACCATCCGCCGCCGGCCCAGTACCGCGTGTTGAACAGGTTGTACACGTTCAACAGCAAGGTCAGGTCGTGGTTCTGCATCCTGAAGTCGTAGCTGAGCCCCGCATTGGCGACGGTGCGGTCGGGAATCGTCAGCGTGTTGTCCTCGCCGGTGTAGGACGCGCCGAAGTAGCGGACGTTGCCGTGCAGCTTGAGTCCGGCGATCCCGGGAACCCGGTACTGTGCATTGCCGACCACCTGCCACCGGGGCGCGTAGGCGGGTTTGTTCCCTTCGAGGGCCGCACTCTCGGATGAAGCCTTGTCGATGGTGGCGTCGAGGTAGATCGCTCCCAGGCCGAGATTCAGATCCTTGGTGAACTGATAGCCGCCCGAAAATTCGAGGCCCTGGTAGACCAGCAGGCCGTCCTGGGTGAGATAGCGGTCGGTGCCGCGCAACACGTCCATCTGGTTCGAGCGCTCGACGCGGAACAGCGCTGCGGCATAGTCCAGATCGCCGGACTCGTGCTTGACGCCGACCTCGTACTGCTTCGACACGGTGGCTCCCAGCACGTCGCCCGCGTTCGCATAGGGAGGGCTGATCCGCGTGCCCGGCTCCAGGCCTTCGATGTAGCTGCCGTAGAGCCGCGTGCGGGCATCGAGCTTGTAGATCAGCGCCAGGGTCGGGCTGGTTTCTCGGGCCTCGTAGCTGGAATCGTTGGCCGGGTCGCCGTCCAGATCCTTCAGTCGGTAGTCGGTGAAACGCAGGCCGACGATGGCCTGCCAGCGCTCGTCGAAATGCACCGTGTCGCTGACGAAGGCATAGGTCTGACGCGCGTCCAGGCTCACCGGCCCCAGCGAGAAATCGGGCGCCCTGGTGATGCGGAAGGTCTGTTCCTGGTGGATGTTTCCGTCGAAGTCGTTCGACCAGTACCAGTCGTTGCCCCACTTCTCCTTGCTGCGCTGCAGCCCCATCCCTCCGACGATCTCGTGCTTCAGCGCGCCCGTCGTGACGGTGCCCTGCAGGATGGCCTGGGTGAACAGGTTGTCCAGCTTGCCGGCGAAGTTGTATGCATAGCCTTGGTAGTCGCCCGCTTGGTTCAGCAGGTAGGCGAAGGTCTTGTTCGATCGATGCTCCTTGCGCGTGAGCCCGACCTGGTACTTCAGGTTCCACTGGTCGTTGATCTGCCATTGCAGGCCGGTGGAGGCCAGCAGCGTTTCGGTCCTGTAGTAGGAGTTGTCGACGTTGATGTCGTCGTAGTCGTGGGTGACGCTCGGCAGGCGACCGCCGCTGCCCGCGGCGTCGTAGCGGCTGAAGTAGAACTGCATCGGCTCGCCGCGGTTCTCGTTGTCTTCGTAGGCCAGCGTGGTGAACCAGTTCAGCGAAGCGCCGAACTTCTTGTCGACGGCGAGCGAGGCGACCGTGCGGTCGATCTCGCTTTCGTTGTAGGCGGTGCCCTGTTCGGTGGCGAGGTTGGCGCGGACGGCGAGGTCGTCCGCGAGGTGGCGGCTGGTATCGACATGCGCGGAGAACAGGCTCGAGTTGCGATAGCCCAGACTCACCGTCGTCTCGTCCGCCTTCTTCGGCCGCTTCAGCTGGTAGCTCAGTGCGCCCCCCGGCTCGCCGAAACCGTACATGAAACCCGTCAGGCCCTTGAGGGCGGACACGCTCTCGACGATCTCGGTCGGAAAGTCGCCGCCCCAGTACAGCAGCATCGGGATGTCGTCGATGTAGCTGTTGCGCACCGGCATCCCGCGGATCTGAGTGCCCCACCAGTCTGTCGTCGACGATGCGGTGGGGGTGTAGACCGAGGCGTCGTTGACGAAGATCTGGCCGATCGATTTGGCGCCGCGCTCGGTGATCTCGTTGCTGTCGACGACGGTGATCGAGAACGGCGTGTCCAGCAGCGCCTTGTTGCCCAAGGCTCCGGCGGCGGTGTCCTTGGCCAGGTAACCCAGCGGGGAGGTGCCCGTCTGGGCGGTCACCTTGATCGCCGGCAGGGTGGGTTCGCTCGCCGCTTCGGCCGGCGGTGCCGGCTTCACGACCACCGAGGAGCCCTGCACATCCGCCGTGAGCCCACTGGCGGCGAGCAGGCGGTCCACCGCCTGCTGGACGGTCAGGCGGCCCGACACGGCCGGCGCATTCTTTCCGGCCACCAGTGCGGCCGGAAAGCTCATCTGCAGGTTCGCCTGCCGAGCGAGTTCGTTCAGGGCCTGGCCCAGCGGCTGTGGCGCGAGATCGATCGCGATGGGCGCTGCAGCGGCGCTGCCGCTCTGGGCGCGGGCCGGCGTTGCAAGGCCGGGCGCCAGGGCCACGGTGATGGCGGCTGCCAGGGCGAGTGGGGCAGGGGTGAATCGCGCAGGGCGCATGGGGGCGAGCTCCTCGGGTCGGTGGTGGATGTCCGGGGCCGCGCCAACGTGTGCCGGCCCTCTCCTACCGATGAAGACGCATCAGCCGCCCCGATCCTCACCTCGCCACAGAGAAATTCCTCTGGTTTCCCGAAGCTAGCGCGCCACGACTTCCATGTCGTTTCCGAGCGGCACCAGCCGCACCGGCAAGACCTGCGGCAGGGCTTGCGCAAAGCGCTGGAACTGCCGCAGGCTGTAACTGCCACCCACGGGCAGCGCGGCCACGGCCGGATCGCGCAGCACGAGACCGGTAGGTCCGTAGCGCTCGAACTCCGCAATGGCGTGGGCCAGTGGGGTCTGGTCGAAGCGGACCCGACCTTCGCGCCAGAGGGCGATCGCCGCCGGCGGCACGCTCGCCACCGGACCGATATGCCCCGCGGGGTCGACCACCACCTGCTGGCCGGCGCTCAGTTCCACCGCAGGCCCGTGCTCGCCTTGCTCGCTTGCGCCGGCCGCGTGACCGTCCGCCAGGCGGTCGGCGCGGGCCACTCGCACGCGGCCCTCCTCGACCGAGACCACGGTCTGGCCGGCGTCGATCCCCGAGGCGGTATGACGGACGGCGAACCGGGTGCCCACCACAGTGATGCGGAGGGGACCCGCCCACACATGTAACGGGCGCGCCGGATCGCCATGCACCGCGAACAGCGCCTGGCCGTCCTTCAAGTGCATTTCCCGGCGGTCGCGGTACAGGTGCGCCTCCAGCCGCGTGGCGGTGTCGAGCTGCAGCGTGCTGCCCTTCGATACCCGTTCGCCCGCGGCATCCGGCAGCGCGACGGTCAGTTGCTGGCCGCGCGCGGTGGTGTAGCTCCGCTCGAAGAGCGGCTGCTGCCGCCACTGCTCCCAGCCTATCCAACCTGTCCAGCCGACGCCGGCCAGCGCCAGTGCACCGGCCGCGGCGGCCGAGCGCGGAACCAGCCGCCCGATGCCATGCAGCCATCGCCGCCACGCAGGAGCGGCCGCGGCGGGAGTGGCCGTTCGCGGCGGCAGGTCGGTCCCGGGTGCTTGCGCCGCAAGAGCGGCCCTCAACGACGCCAGGTCGTCGTCGGGCAGCTGCTGCAGGTCGCCGAAAGTGGCGTCCATGTCGTCGTAGACGGCGGCGTGGCGCGGGTCGGCGTCCAGCCAGACCTGCAGTTCGGCCTCGCCGGCGCTGTCCAAGCCGTCGCGCCTGCGGGCCACCCAGGTGGCCGCTGCGATGTCCAGCGGATCCTGCGCCTGTACGAAGGCCGCGAATTCGAGTTCGTCGGCGTCCTCCCCGTGCGCGGGGGTGGGCGGGTGATCGGGGGAAGGCGACGGCGAGGGCATCGGGGCGGCAAGGGCTGCGCTTGGGAATGTAGACGCACGAGGGCCGGCGATTCCTCACCCCGGCGCATCGCCCCGGCTCGGGCGAAATCCGCGTTACGCCGGCCCGGGGTCGGCGCGACCGTCCTGCCGCAGCCGGCGCTCGCAGAGCTTGCAGGCCACCATGCCCCGCACCACGTGCTTCTCCACCATGCTGACCGAGATGCCCATGCGCCGGGCGACCTGCGCATGGCAGAGATCATCGAAGACGTGCAGCACGAAGGCCTCGCGGCACCGGGGCGGCAGGGCTTCGATGGCGGCCACATAGGTGCGGATGACCTGTTGCGAGGCCAGCGCCTCGTCGGGTTGCAGGTGCTGCGGGGCGGGCGGATGCTGGTCTTCGGGGATCGCGTCGAGGTCGTCGTGCCGGCGCAGTGCGGCGCGGCGGTGCTGGTCGATGAGCAGATTGCGCGCCGTGCGGTACAGCAGGGCGCGCATGTCCAGTACGGCCTGCCCGGACTGCTGGGCGTTCAGCACGCGGACATAGCTCTCCTGCGCCAGGTCGGCCGCGGTCTCGCGGTCGTTCACCTGGCGGGCCAGAAAGTTCAGCAGTTCGCGGTGGTAGCGCTCCAGCACAACAGAACCCCGTGGGGTTGACGGGAAGCCGGCACCCGAGGACTTGGAGACTGGCTTCGGGCTGGTCTGCGATGCGCGGCGGAATAAGAATTGTTCTTATTGTCTTCGATTAACCCAACGCCGGATCGCAGAACGCACCGGTCTCGATGCGACTTGCAGTCCTGTCTGGATCAAAGATAAGATAACGCGAATTATTATCATTTGTGATCGTAAAATAAGCCTGCCGTGATATCCGCTGCCGTCCGCCTGTGGGCCTGGCCGCTCGCGCTGGGCGTCCTGACCACAACCGGCCTGGTGTCGGCCTTGTTGTCGGAGTCCTGGGGTGATGTGTGGTCGTGGTTCGCGCTCGGCGTGCCCGTTGCAGTCATGGCCTGGTACGGCGCGCGCCGGCCCCTGCAGGCCGCGACCGGTAGCGATCGAGACACCCTGAGGAACCGACGATGAGAACACTCGCTCCCGTGGCGCTCGCTGCGGCCATGGCCTGCCAGCTTCCTGCCGCACACGCGCAATCCGAAACGCCGGCGGCCCAGGCCGACGGCGGCGCCGCCGTGACACTGCCGCCGATCACCGTGAAGGCCAGCGCCGACGCCTCGGCGCAAGGGCTGTCGCCGGCGTTTCCCGGCGGGCAGGTGGCGCGCGGCGGGCGCGCCGGCATCCTCGGCACCCAGGACAACCTGGACACGCCGTTCAGCATCACCAGCTACACCAACGAACTGATCCAGGACCGGCAGGCGCGGAGCGTCGGCGACGTGCTGCAGAACGACCCGGGCGTGCGCGTGGCGCGCGGCTTCGGCAACTTCCAGGAGGCCTACTTCATCCGCGGCTTCCTGCTGAGTTCGGACGACGTGGGCTACAACGGCCTGTACGGCCTGCTGCCGCGCCAGTACATCGCCACCGAGTTGTTCGAGCGGGTCGAGGTGCTGCGAGGCGCCTCGGCCTTCCTGACCGGGATCAACCCGAACGGCGGCGGCATCGGCGGCGCGATCAACCTGCTGCCCAAGCGCGCGCCGAACGAGGATCTGTCGCGCGTGACCCTCGGCGTGGGGCAGCATGGTCAGTACAGCGCAGCCGCCGACCTGGCCCGCCGCTTCGGCCCCGATGCGGCGACCGGGGTGCGCCTGAACCTCGGCTGGCGCGACGGCGGCACCGCAGTCGATGACGAGGACGCACGGCTCGGCGTGGCGTCGATCGGCGTGGACTGGCGCAGCCGCGACGTGCGACTGTCGGCCGACATCGGTTATCAGGACAACCAGCTCGACCGGACCCGGCCCAACGTGTCGCTGGGCGCGGGCGTCACGCGCATTCCGGACGCGCCCGATGCGTCGAGCAATTTCGCGCAGGACTGGTCGTACTCCAACGAGCGCGACGTGTTCGGCAGCTTCCGCGGCGAGATCGACCTGTCCGACGCGGTCACGGCCTGGGCCGCCTATGGCGGACGGCGCTCCGACGAGGCCAACTCGCTGGCCAACCTCGATCTCGTGGATGCCACGGGCGCCGCGACGACCTCGCGCTTCGACAACACCCGCGAGGACGAAGTCGACACCGGCGAACTCGGTCTGCGCGGCCGCTTCGCGACCGGCGCGGTCGGCCACGAGTGGGTGCTGTCGGCCTCCTGGTTCCGGCTGGAGAAGCGCAATGCCTATGCGTGGGACTTCTTCAACACGCTGGCCACCGATCTCTACGCCCCGGTGTCCTACGCCCAGCCGGCCTTCAGCGGCGGCGCCTTCCTCGGCGGCGACCTGGCGAACCCGCTGCGCACCGCTCGCACCAGGATGAGCAGCTTCGCGGTCGGCGACACGCTGTCGCTGCTGGAGGACCGCCTGCGCCTCACGCTGGGCCTGCGCCACCAGAAGCTCGACGTCGACACCTACGCCTACACCGGCGAGTTCACGAGCGCCTATCGCCAGAGCCGCACCAGCCCGGCGCTGGGCCTGGTCTACCGCCTCTCGCCGACGACGTCCGTCTACGCGAACTCGATCGAGGGGCTGATGCAGGGCGCCACGCTGCCGGCCGGCGGCGGCCTGCCCGAACGCACGCTGGCACCGTCAGTGTCGAAGCAGAAGGAGATCGGCGTGAAGGCCGAATCCGGCCGGCTCGGCTTCGGCGCGGCACTGTTCACCACCGACAAGCCGCGCACCGACTTCTTCTCGGCCACCGCGCGAGGCGAGGACCGCCACACCGGCGTCGAGCTGACGGCCTACGGCGAGGTCGTGCGGGGCCTCAAGCTGCTGGGCGGCGCGACCTGGCTCGACACCGAGCAGCGCGACACCGGCGATGCTGCAGAGGGCAAGCGCGTCATCGGCGTGCCGCGCCTGCAAGGCACCCTGGGCGTCGAATGGGACGTGCCCGGGGTGGCTGGCCTCGCGCTCGATGCGCGCACCGTCTACACCGGCGCGCGCTACGCCGACGCGGCCAATGCGCTGAAGGTACCGAGCTGGACCCGCCTGGACGTCGGCGCGCGCTACTACGCCGACATCGCCGGCCGCCTGCTCACGCTACGTGCACGCATCGACAACCTGACGGATCGCGACTACTGGGCCTCGGCCGGGGGCTATCCGGGCCAGGGCTACCTGGTGGTGGGGGCACCGCGCACCGTGGTGCTGAGCGCGGCGGTCGATTTCTGAGTCCTCGCCTCCGCATGCTCGACGCCCGCGCGATCCGCACCTGGACCTGGCTGCACAAGTGGAGCAGCCTGGTCTGCACGGTGTTCATGCTGCTGCTGTGCCTCACCGGCCTGCCGCTGATCTTTCACCACGAGATCGGCCACCTGCTCGGCACGGAGGTCGAGGCACCGCCGATGCCGGCCGGCACCCGGTACGCCAACCTGGACCGCGTGCTGGAAGTCGCGCGGGCGCGCCACCCCGAGCGCGTGGTGCAGTTCGCCTCGCAGCCCGAGGACAGCACCGACCTGTGGTTCGTCACGCTCACGCCCACGCCTGCGCCGACCGAGGACTTCAAGTCGGTGGCAGTCGACGCGCGCACGGCCGAGGTGCTGGCCGAGCCGAAGTTCGACGAGGGCTTCATGCACGTGATGTTCAAGCTGCACGTCGACCTGTTCGCGGGCCTGCCGGGGACGCTGTTCCTCGGGTTCATGGGGCTGCTGCTGCTCGTGGCCATCGTCAGCGGCGTGGTGCTGTACGCGCCCTTCATGCGCAAGCTGCGCTTCGGCGATGTGCGGCGCGAGCGGTCCGCGCGCGTCAAGTGGCTGGACCTGCACAACCTGCTGGGCATCGTGACGCTGGTGTGGGCCTTCGTGGTCGGGGCCACCGGCGTCATCAACACCTGGGCCGACCCGCTGGTGAAATACTGGCAGTACGACCAGCTCGGTGCACTGCTCGCGCCCTACCAGGGCCAGCCGCCGGTACCCGAGGGCGAGCGCGGTTCGGTCCAGCGCTCGCTGGACGGCGCGCTGGCGCACGCGCCGGGCCGCAAGCTGTCGTTCATCGCCTTCCCGGGCACGGCTTTCTCGAGCCCGCACCACACCACCTTCTTCCTGCGTGGGGGTGACCCGCTCACGTCCAAGCTGCTGCAACCCGTGCTCGTCGACGCGAAGACCACCGAGGTCACCGCGGCGCCGGCGCTGCCGTGGTACCTGACCGCGCTGCTGGTGTCGCAACCGCTGCACTTCGGCGACTACGCCGGCCTGCCGATGAAGATCCTTTGGGCGCTGCTGGACATCGCCACCATCATCGTGCTCGGCAGTGGCCTGTACCTGTGGCTGCAACGCAAGCAACCCAGACCGCTGGCCGACGAGGCCGGTGTGGCACAGACGGCTACTTGACGCGCTGTTTCTCGAGCTTGCGGGCCAGCGTTCGCCGGTGCATGCCGAGCCGGCGCGCGGTCTCGGAGATGTTGAAGCCGGTGTCCGCCAGCGTCTCGTGGATGCGCTCCCACTCCAGCGTCTTGATGGAGCTGGCGCGCTGCGTCAGGTCGACCTCGGCGTTGCCCTCGGCGCGCCCGAAGGCCGCCTCGATGTCGTCGGTGTTGGAAGGCTTGGCCAGGTAGTGGCAGGCGCCGAGCTTGATGGCTTCCACCGCGGTCGCGATGCTGGCGTAGCCGGTCAGCACGACGATCAGCATCTCGGGGTCGTGCGCGTGCAGCGTGCGCACGCAGGCCAGGCCGGAGCCGCCGCCGGCCAGCTTGAGATCGACCACCGCATAGCCCGGCGTGCGCTCCCGCAGCAGTGCAGCGACCTGTTCCAGATTCGCCGCCAGCAGCACCGTGTAGCCGCGGCGCTCGAATGAGCGGCCCAGCGTGCGGGCGAAGGAGGCATCGTCCTCGACGATCAGCAGCAGCCGCTCAACGTCCATGGGCTTCCGGTTCTTCGAGCGTGATCGCTGACAGTGGCAGCCGTATTGTGACGATCGCGCCACCGCTTGAGCGATTGCGCGCAGCGACGGTACCGCCCAGCGTGCGCACGACGTTGACCACCAGGAACAGTCCCAGGCCGCCCCCGGGCCGCCCCTTGCTCGACTGGTAGGGCTTGCCGAACTGCGCCAGCATCTCCGGCGCGAAGCCGGGTCCGGTGTCCTTGACGGTCAGCACCAGCGTGTCGCCGTCGCGGTCGACATCCAGGCCGACCCAGCGCGGCGAGGCCTCGAGCGCGTTGTCGAGCAGGTTGTGCAGGGTCTGCTTGACGGCGGAATCCGAGACGATCGGCGGGTCGTCATCGCCGAATCGGTTCGCATAGGTCAGCGTGACGGCGGGCCGGGTGGTGCGCCACTCGGCCAGCAGGTCGTCCAGGAAGCGACCCAGCGTGGTGGCCACCGAGGCCTCGCCGCGCGCCTTGCCGGCCGACAGCAGGATGCCGCTGACGATCGCCTTGCAGCGCTCGATCTGTGTCTGCATCTCGCAGACCTCGCCGTGCAGTTCAGGGTCGGAGGTGAAGTGCGGCAGGTGGCGCCAGTCGCCGAGGATCACCGACAGCGTCGACAGCGGCGTGCCGAGCTCGTGGGCCGCGCCGGAGGCGAGCAGCCCCATGCGCACGATGTGGTCCTCCTCGGCTGCGCGCTGGCGCAGTGCGGCGAGCCGCGCGTCACGGTGGCGCAGGTTGCGCTCGATGCGAGTGACGAAGGTCACCAGCAGCGCCGCGTCGAGCACGAAGCAGATCAGCAGGCCCTGGATGTAAGGGCTGGCGAGACCGCCGCCGGGATCGAGCGGGATCGGCAGCGGGCGGTGCAGGCTGGTGAGGGCGGCGACGCAGCCACTGGTGATCGCCACCAGCGTCCAGATCGATGCCGTCTCCAGCAGCACCGCTCCCAGGATGACCTGCAGCAGGAACAGGAAGACGAAGGGGTTGCCGGTCCCGCCGCTCAGCGAGAGCTGGACCGTCAGTGCGCCGACGTCGACCAGCAACGCGACGAAGAGCTCGCGGTCGGACACCCGTTGGCGCGATCGCCAGCGAGCCTGACTCGCGACGTTGAATGCGACCAGACAGGCCAGCGTCGCCGCCATCTGCTCCAGCGGCAGCCGGATCCCGAAGCCGAAATGCACGACCGCGATCGTCGCCACCTGGCCCACCACCGCGATCCAGCGCAGCTGGATCAGCTGCTGCATGTTGTTCAGGCCGGTCGAGGTGTCGACGATCGCGGCGCGCGCGCCGGTCGCCGCCGCGTCATGCTTGCGGCGCATCGCGCTCTCCTGTGGGGACGGCTTCTGCGCCGCGGCGGCGGTGAGCGTCGCGCACGGCCCACAGTGCCGCGCCGGCAACCATGAACGCCAGCGCAAACCAGGTCAGCGCGTACACGAGGTGGTTGTTGGCAAAGCGGATCACCGTGAGTCCGCCGACCGGCCCCTCGCCGTCCGGCACCGGCGCGGCGCCGGCGTCCGCGTCGACGAAATAGGGGGCAACCTGGCCCAGGCCGCGGGCGCGGGCGATACCGACCACGTCGCGCGAGGTCCAGCGATCGGCCGCAGCGTCGTTGCGGCGCAGGAAGCCGCCGCCCGGCTCGCTCAACCGCAGCAGCCCGGTCACGACGATCTCGTCGCCCGCGTCGCCCGCGTCGCCCGCGGCGCCAGCCGGCGCGCGCCAGCCTGGGGGCACGAAGCCGCGGTTCACCAGCACCACGCTGCCATCGGCCTGCCGCAGCGGCGTCAGCAGCCAGTGCCCCGCGCCGAGCACGGTGGCCGCCTGCACGCGCGTGGCCTGCGCGTGCAGGTAGCGTCCGACGAGCCGGACGTGGCGGTACCCGTCGGTGGCCGCGGTGAGCTCGGGCCAGCGTGCGCGCTCGGGTGCCGCGACCGGCGCCGCGTGCACGCGCTGCTCGACGCGTTCGATCAGGTCGAGCTTCCAGGTGCGCCGCTGCAGCTGCCAGCTGCCGAGCGCGGTGAACACGACGAAGGCCGCCAGGGCCGCGGCCGCGAGAACCAGGCGCACGGGCGTCGATCGGCCGGCGTCGGGCGCGGCAGCGCGCCGGCCCGCCGGGCTCAAGGCATGTTGCGCACTTCGTGCATCGACGCCGGCATCATGTTGTGGTTGAGGTGGTACATCACCCACAGCGAGCCGCTCAACGTGATCACGACGAGCACGAGCGTGAAGATCAAGGCCAGGATCGTCCATCCGCCTTCGGATTTTGCGTTCATGTGCAGGAAGTAGACCATGTGGACGACGATCTGCACCGCGGCGAAGGCGAGGATGACGAGGGCCGTGAGGCCCGACGAGGCGATCACCTTGCCCATCACCAGCCAGAACGGGATCGCGGTCAGCACCAGCGACAGCACGAATCCGACGACATAGCCCTTCAGCGAGCCGTGGCCGGCCTCGTCGCCATCATGGCCGTCGTGGTGGTGCGTATCGACCGGCGCGCTCATGGCAGCACTCCCATCAGGTAGACGAAGGTGAAGACGCCGATCCAGACGACGTCGAGGAAGTGCCAGAACATCGACAGACACATCAGGCGACGCCGGTTCTCGGCGATCAGGCCGCGGCGACCGACCTGGAACATCAGCGTGACCAGCCACACCAGGCCGAAGCTCACGTGCAGCCCATGCGTCCCGACCAACGTGAAGAACGAGGACAGGAAGGCGCTGCGCTGCGGCACCGCGCCCTCGTGGATCAGGTGCGCGAACTCGTAGAGCTCCAGACCGATGAAGCCCGCGCCGAACAGTCCAGTGATCGCGAGCCACAGCAGCGTCGCGCCCTGGCGGCGGCGCTGCATCTCGATCATCGCGAAGCCGTAGGTGATCGAGGACAGCAGCAGCAGCGAGGTGTTGATCGCCACCAGCTTCAGGTCGAACAGTTCCGCGCCGCTCGGGCCGCCGGCATAGCTGCGGCCCAGCACGCCGTGCACCGCGAACAGGCAGGCGAAGATGAGGCAGTCGCTCATCAGGTAGAGCCAGAAGCCGAGCAGCGTGCCGTTCTCGACATGGTGCTCGCCGACGACGTGGAAGCGCGGCGTGGCCGTCGCGTCGGCGGTGCCCGGCAGCGCCGGGGCGAGGGTGGCGGTATCAGACATGGGCGGCAGCGAGCAGGCGGGTGCGGGCTCCCTCGACGCGGGTCACCTCGTCGGCCGGGATGTGGAAGTCGCGGTGGTAATTGAAGGTGTGCACGATCACCGCCACCATCAGCACGGCGAAGGCAACGCCGGCAGGCAGCCACATGTGCCAGATCAGCGCGAACGCGCAGACCGCCGCGATCGCCGAGATCACGAAGCCGGCGCCGGTGTTCTTCGGCATGTGGATTGCGGTGTAGCCGCTGAGCGGTCGTGCGTAGCCGCGCGACTTCATGTCGTGCCAGGCGTCGTTGTCGTGCACGATCGGCGTGAACGCGAAGTTGTAGGCCGGCGGGGGCGACGCGGTCGACCACTCCAGCGTGCGGCCGTCCCAGGGGTCGCCGGTCAGGTCGCGCAGCGCGCGGCGGCGACGGAAGCTCACCACCAGCTGGATCAGGAAGCAGGCGATGCCCAGCGCGATCAGCACCGCGCCGAAGGCGGCGATCTGGAACCAGATCTGCAGCGAACTGTCCTCGAAGTGGCTGACCCGGCGCGTGACGCCCATCAGACCCAGCACGTACAGCGGCATGAAGGCGAGGTAGAAGCCGCTCAGCCAGAACCAGAACGAGCACTTTCCCCAGAACGGATCGAGCTTGTAGCCGAAGGCCTTCGGGTACCAGTAGGTGATGCCGGCCAGCAGGCCGAACAGCACGCCGCCGATGATCACGTTGTGGAAGTGCGCGATCAGGAACAGGCTGTTGTGCAGCACGAAGTCGGCCGGCGGCACCGCGAGCAGCACGCCGGTCATGCCGCCGATCACGAAGGTGACCATGAAGCCCACCGTCCACAGCATCGGCACCTCGAAGCGGATGCGGCCGCGGTACATGGTGAACAGCCAGTTGAAGATCTTCGCGCCGGTCGGGATCGAGATGATCATCGTCGTGATCCCGAAGAAGGAGTTGACGCTGGCGCCCGAGCCCATGGTGAAGAAGTGGTGCAGCCAGACCAGGTAGGACAGGATGGTGATCACCACCGTCGCATACACCATCGAGGCGTAGCCGAACAGGCGCTTGCCGGAGAAGGTGGACACCACCTCGGAGAAGATGCCGAACACCGGCAGCACGAGGATGTAGACCTCGGGGTGGCCCCAGATCCAGATGAGGTTCACGTACATCATGGCGTTGCCGCCGAGGTCGTTCGTGAAGAAGTTCGTGCCGACGTAGCGGTCCAGCGAGAGCAGCGCCAGCACGGCGGTCAGCACCGGGAAGGCCGCGACGATCAGCACGTTGGTGCACAGCGCGGTCCAGGTGAAGACCGGCATCTTCATCAGCGTCATGCCCGGCGCGCGCATCTTGACGATGGTGGCGATCAGGTTCACGCCGGAGAGCAGGGTGCCGACCCCGGCGATCTGCAATGACCAGATGTAGTAGTCGACCCCCACGTCGGGGCTGAAGGCGATGCCCGACAGCGGCGGGTAGGCCAGCCAGCCGGTCTTGGCGAACTCGCCGACGAACAGCGACACCATCAGCAGGCCGGCGCCGAAGGTCGTCATCCAGAAGCTGAAGTTGTTCAGGAACGGGAAGGCCACGTCGCGGGCGCCGATCTGCAGCGGCACGACGAAGTTCATCAATCCGGTCACCAGCGGCATGGCCACGAAGAAGATCATGATCACGCCGTGGGCCGTGAAGATCTGGTCGTAGTGGTGCGGCGGCAGGTAGCCCAGGTTCTCGCCGAAGGCGATGGCCTGCTGGGCCCGCATCATCAGGGCGTCGGCGAAGCCGCGCAGCAGCATCACCAGGCCCAGGACGATGTACATGATCCCGATCTTCTTGTGGTCGATGCTGGTGATCCAGTCGCGCCACAGCGTGCCCCAGGCGCGGAAGTAGGTCAGCGCGCCGAGGACCGCGAGGCCGCCCAGCACCACCATCGCGAAGGTCGCGAGCAGGATCGGCTCGTGCAGCGGGATGGCGTCCCAGGTCAGTCGGCCGAACAGGAGCTTCGTCGTATCGGGGTGGTCGAACATCATGGGTGCGGGGCCAGGGGGATCGGTCGGCGAGGCGGCGGGGCGCGGGCCGGCTCAGGGGATCGCGACGAACGCGGGACGCGTGGCGGCGTCGGCGGCGACGAGTGGGGCATCGGCGACGGTGCAGACCGCGTCCGGGCCGTTCGGCAGCGCGTTCGCGCCGGTGCCGCGGCGCGCGTCCAGGGCCATGATCTGCTTCATGCACAGCGTGCCGGGCTCGACGCAGCGGTCGACGATGGCGTCGTAGAGGTCGGGCGCGACGCGGGCGTAACGACGCGCCGGTTCGCGCTCGCTGGGCTTCTCGAGCGCCAGATAGGCGGCACGGTCCAGCGTGCCCTGGCCGGCGCGGGTGGCGTCGACCCAGCGGTGGAAGTCCTGCGGCGCCATGCCGCGGAAGGTGAAGCGCATGCCGGAGAAGCCCGCGCCGCTGTAGTTGGCCGAGAAGCCCTCGTACTCGCCGACCCGGTTGATCACCGCGTGCAGCTTGGTCTCCATGCCCGGCATCGCGTAGATCTGGCCGGCCAGCGCGGGGATGTAGAACGAATTCATCACCGATGACGAGGTGATCTTGAAGCGGATCGGCACGTCGACCGGCGCGGCCAGTTCGTTGACGGTGGCGATGCCCTGCTCGGGGTAGATGAACAACCACTTCCAGTCGAGCGCCACCACCTCGACGGTCAGCGTCGGCGTGTCCGGCGCGACCGGGCGCTGCGCGTCGATGCGCTGCAGCGGACGGTAGGGATCCAGCGTGTGGGTGCTGATCCAGGTCACGGCGCCGAGTGCGATGATGATCAGCAGCGGCGCGGCCCAGATCACCAGCTCGAGCTGGGTGGAGTGGTCCCAGTCGGGCGCGTAGGTGGCTGCCTTGTTCGATGCGCGGTAGCGCCAGGCGAACAGCAGCGTCAGCACGATCACCGGCACGATGATCAGCAGCATCAGCACCGTGGAGACCACGATCAGGCGGCCCTGCTGGGCGGCGATGTCGCCGGACGGGTTCAGCAACACGGTGTCGCAGCCGGCGAGCAGGGCGAGCGAGGCGAGCGCGAGCAGCAGACCGCGGAGTGACTTGAGTGGGCGCATGCGAGGGCGTGAGAGGTTCGGCGCCGCGGACCACGGACGGGGCGGCGCGGGCGCAATGTAGAGGCCCCGGCGCGTGGCGGCGATTGGACGTTTTGTCCTATGGCGGCCGGCGCCGCGCCATGCGAACCTGCGTCACCGTACCGTCAAGCCGCCGTCCCGGGTCGCCCGGAGGCCGTCCGTCCGATGTCCAGCTTCAGCCACGCCCAGCCCCACCTGCCGTCGTCCAGCGCCGCCGAGCGCGACGCGCGGCAGCGCTCCGCCGATCACCAGAAGGTCGCTCCCGGCGAGATCGCGGTGGGCGTGGTCATCGGCCGCGCGTCCGAGTACTTCGACTTCTTCGTCTACGGCATCGCCTCGGTGCTGGTGTTCCCGGCGTTGTTCTTCCCCTTCGTCGACCGCCTGCAGGGCACGCTGTACGCCTTCGTGGTGTTCTCGTTCGCCTTCATCGCGCGGCCGCTCGGCACCGTGCTGTCGATGGCCATCCAGCGGCGCTGGAGCCGCGGCACCAAGCTCACCGTGGCGCTGTTCCTGCTGGGCACCTCGACCGCCGGCATCGCTTTCCTGCCCGGCTACCAGACGCTGGGCGCGGCCTCCATCGTGCTGCTGGCGCTGTTCCGCATCGGCCAGGGCGTGGCGCTGGGCGGCTCGTGGGACGGGTTGCCCTCGCTGCTGGCGCTCAATGCCCCGCCCGAGCGGCGCGGCTGGTACGCCATGCTCGGCCAGCTCGGCGCGCCACTGGGCTTCATGCTCGCCAGCGGCCTGTTCGCCTACCTGGTGGCCAGCCTGTCGACCGCCGACTTCCTGGCCTGGGGCTGGCGCTACCCGTTCTTCGTGGCCTTCGCGATCAACGTGGTGGCGCTGTTCGCGCGGCTGCGGCTGGTCGTCACCCACGAGTACGAACGCCTGCTCGACGAGCGCGAGCTCGAGCCCATCGGGGTGCTCGAACTGGTCCGCAGCGAGGGCCACAACTTGGTGATCGGGGCCTTCGCGGCGCTGGCCAGCTACGCGCTGTTCCACCTGGTGACCGTGTTCCCGCTGTCGTGGGTCACGCTGTACTCGCAGCAGTCGGTGGCCGGCTTCCTGACCATCCAGATCTTCGGCGCCGCACTGGCGGCCGGTGGCATCGTCGCCTCGGGCTGGATCGCCGACCGCATCGGTCGGCGCAGCACGCTGGGCGCTTCGGCGGTGCTGATCGGCATGTTCAGCGGCTTTGCGCCCACGCTGCTGGGCGGTGGCCCGCTGGGTCAGGACGTGTTCATGCTGATCGGCTTCGCGCTGCTGGGACTGTCCTACGGCCAGGCGGCCGGCGCGGTGACCTCGAACTTCTCGTCGAAGTACCGCTACACCGGCGCCGCGCTGACCGCCGACCTGGCCTGGCTGATCGGCGCGGCCTTCGCGCCGCTGGTCGCGCTGGGGCTGTCGGCCCACTTCGGACTGGCCTACGTCAGCATCTACCTGCTGTCCGGCGCGGCCTGCACGCTGGCCGCATTGAGCCTCAACCGCGCGCTGGGACCTCGCGACTGAGCCTGCGCGGGCTTCCGGCGCGCTCGCTTTCCTCCATCGACGGCGGCCCGATCGGCTGCCGCCCGCAGCACAATGCAGTCCATGCCGGTCCCGGGGCGGGCCGGTGACCGATCTCATTGTGCGAGGAGAAGACCCCGATGGAGTACGTTCCGCTCGGCCGGACCGGGCTGAAGGTGTCCCGGCTGTGCCTGGGCTGCATGACGTATGGCGTGCCGGAGCGTGGCACCCACCCCTGGACACTGGACGAGGTGCAGAGCCGCCCCTTGATCCGGCGCGCGCTCGACCTGGGCATCAACTTCTTCGACACCGCCAACAGCTACTCCGACGGTACGTCGGAAGAGATCGTCGGCCGTGCCCTGCGCGAACTGGCCCGGCGCGATGAGATCGTCCTTGCCACCAAGGTGTACTTCCCGTCGCGGCAGGCCCCCAACGTGGGCGGCCTGTCGCGCAAGGCCATCCTGGCGGAGATCGACAACAGCCTGCGCCGGCTGGGCACCGACTACGTGGATCTGTACCAGATCCATCGCTGGGACTACGGCACGCCGATCGAGGAAACGCTGGAGGCGCTGCACGACGTGGTGAAGGCGGGCAAGGCGCGCTACATCGGCGCGTCGTCGATGTACGCGTGGCAGTTCGCCAAGGCGCTGCACACCGCCGAGCGCCATGGCTGGACGCGCTTCGTGACGATGCAGAACCACCTCAACCTGATCCATCGCGAGGAGGAGCGGGAGATGCTGCCGCTGTGCCGCGACGCCGGCATCGGCGTGCTGCCCTGGAGCCCGCTGGCTCGCGGTCGCCTCACCCGCGACTGGACCGAAGGCAGCGGCCGCATGGCCACCGACGAGGTTGGCAAGCGCCTCTACCTCGAGCGCACGGCCGACGCCGACCGGCAGGTGGTCGAGGCGGTGGCCCGTGTGGCCACGGCCCGCGGCGTGCCGCGGGCACAGGTGGCGCTGGCCTGGGTGGCGCAGCAGGCCGGCGTGACCGCGCCGATCGTCGGCGCGTCGAAGCTGCAGCACCTGGACGATGCGGTCGCGGCGCTGTCGCTGCAGCTCGCGCCGGACGAGCTGCAGGCGCTGCAGGCCCCGTACATTCCGCATGCGGTCGCCGGCTTCGAGTGAGCGGCGCGGCGGGCCACGGCGGGGAAAGGGAGCGTCGCATGCGCATCGTGTTCGGGGCATTGGGACTGCTGGTCGCGCTGGCGATCGTGGGTTCGCTGGTGAAGCGGCAGCTCCAGACCGTCGGCGCGCCGGTGCAGCCCGAGGCGGCCAGTGCTGCCGGCGTGGCGCTGCCGGCCGGCACGGGCACGCCGGCCCAGCAGTCGCAGCAATTGCAGCGCCGCATCGGCGACGACGTGAACCGGCTGATGCAGCAGGCCCCGGCCCGCATCGAGGGCGCCACGCCGTGAGGCCCGCCGCATGAGCGATCCCGCCGAACAGACGCGCAAGGACGAGGCCGCGATGCGGCTCGCGCTCGACCAGGCGCAGAACGCGTGGCTGGTCGGCGAGGTGCCGGTCGGCGCGGTGATCGTGCGCGAGGTCGACGGCGTGCACCAGGTGGTGGCGACCGGCTACAACCGCCCGATCACCACCCACGACCCGACCGCGCACGCCGAGATCGTGGCGCTGCGCCATGCCGCGCAACTGCTCGGCAACTACCGGCTGCCGGACTGCGAGCTCTACGTGACGCTAGAGCCCTGCGCGATGTGCGCGATGGCGCTGGTGCACGCGCGCTTCAGGCGCGTGGTGTTCGCCGCCGCCGACCCCAAGACCGGCGCGGCCGGCTCGGTGATCGACCTGTTCGGGCAGCGGCAGCTGAACCACCACACCGCGGTGCAGGGCGGCGTGCTGGCCGATGCCTGCGGCCAGCTGCTGCGCGAATTCTTCGCCGAGCGGCGGGCCCAGGCGCGCCGCGAACGCGGCGAAGCGGCCGCCGCCCCGGCCGCGCCGGTCGCGGCTGCCGCCGACCCGGACTACAACATCGTCGAGGTGATCGAAATGCAAGACACGATGCCTGGCGACCTGACGGACCTTTGATGCAGCCCACCCACCCGCACGATCACGATGGTCACGATCATGACCACGACCATGAGGCACCGGCACGCAGCCTGACGATCCACTCGCCCTCGGGCGTGGTGGCGCAGGGTGCGGCGCTCACCCGCGCGCAGCGCCACCTGCGCCGGCTCGGCTTCGACGCCCACCTGGACGACTCGGCACGCGCGCGTTCGCAGCGCTTCGCCGGTGACGACGACACGCGCCTCGCGGCGCTGCACCGCGTGGCGCGAGACGGCCGCGACATCGCGCTGGCCTCGCGCGGCGGCTACGGCCTCACGCGCCTGCTCGACCGCATCGACTACCCGCTGATCGCGCAGTCCATCGACGCCGGCAAGCGCTGGGTCGGCTACAGCGACCAGACCGCCTTCCAGCTCGCGGTGCTGGCCCACACGCAGCGCCCCACCTGGGCCGGCCCGCTGGCCTGCGACGACTTCGGCCGCACGCCGGAGCAGGGCGGTGTCGACGACATCACCGAGGCCTGCTTCGCCGAGGCGATGCGCGGCGAGCTGGAGGCCATCGGCTTCCGCACCGAGGCCGGCTTCGATGGCCTGCAGGCGCGCGGCACGCTGTGGGGCGGCAACCTGTGCGTGCTGCTGTCGCTGCTGGGTACGCCGCACTGGCCGCGCGTCAAGGGCGGCATCCTGTTCCTCGAAGACGTGAACGAGCATCCCTACCGCATCGAGCGCAGCCTGCTGCAACTGCAGCAGGCCGGCGTGCTGGATGCGCAGAAGGCGGTGGTGCTGGGTGGCTTCACCGACTACCGCAAGTCACCGCTGGACCGCGGCTACACGCTCAGGAGTGCCGTCGAGCACCTGCGCGGCACGACGCGCACGCCGGTCCTGACCGGCCTGCCGTTCGGTCACGTGCCGACCAAGGTCTGCCTGCCGGTCGGGCGTCGGGCCACGCTGGTCGTCGAGGGCCGCGACGCGATGATCGGCTGGGCCTGAGGCGCGGCGCGCGGACCACCTGCTCGCTACCATCGGGCCTGCCGTCTCCGCTCCGAGCCTGATCCGCCGCTACCGTGTCGCCGCCGTCGAGTCGCTTCCTCCCCGCGCTGTTCCGGCGGCTGGCGTTGCTGCTGTGCGGCGCGGCCCTCGCGACCGGCTGCAACAACAGCCCGCTGCCGGCCGGCGAGGCGGCCACCAACACGCTGTTCACCGGTTTCCAGGAGAAGTCGCCGCGCCACCTGGACCCGACCGCCTCGTACTCGAACGACGAGACCAAGATCACCTACCAGGTCTACGAGCCGCTCTACGGCTACCACTACCTGAAGCGGCCCTACCAGCTGGTGCCCAAGCTCGCGGCGGCCATCGTCGCGCCGAAATACTTCGACCAGTCCGGCCGGCCGCTGCCCGACGACGCGCCGGGCGAGCAGGTCGCACTCAGCGTCTACGAGGTGCCGCTGAAGCACGGCGTGCGCTACGCGCCGCACCCGGCCTTCGCGAAGGACGGCCAGGGCCGCTACCGCTATCACACGGACCATGCGTTGACGCGTGCCGAGCTCGGCGATCGCCACTCGCCGCTGGATTTCGAGCACCAGGGCACGCGCGAGCTGGTGGCGGAGGACTTCGTCTACGCCCTCAAGCGCCACGCCAGCACGCGGGTGCAGGCGCCGGTGTTCTCGGTGTTCTCGGCCTACGTGCTCGGGCTCAAGGACTACGGCGCGCTATTGCACGAGGAGGACCGCAAGCTGCTCGCCGGGCTGCCCGCGTCGGCGCTCGACAAGCCTTTCCTCGACCTGCGCAGGTTCCCGCTGGCCGGGGCCGAGGCGCCGGACCCGCACCTGCTGCGCATCCGCATCCTCGGCAAGTACCCGCAGTGGCCGTACTGGATGGCGATGACCTTCCTCGCGCCCATCCCCTGGGAAGCCGATGCCTTCTACGCCCAGCCCGGCATGGCGGGCCAGGGCCTGAGCCTGGAGACCTGGCCGGTCGGCACCGGCCCGTACATGGCCACGGTCTACGAGCAGGACCGCCGCCACGTGCTGGAGCGCAACCCGAACTACCGGCAGGACGACCTCTATCCCTGCGAGGGCGCGCCGGACGATGCGCCCGAGCTGCTGGCCGACTGCGGCAAGCGCATGCCCTTCATCGATCGCCTCGTGTTCCGCGCCGAGAAGGAGAAGGTGCCGATCAAGTCGAAGTTCATCCAGGGCTATTCCGACGTGCCGGAGATCGAGCGCCCCGAGTGGGGCATCGAGTTCCATGCCGACGCCGACGACTCCGAGGCGACGCGGCGGCTGTTCGCCGAGCGCGGCTTCCGCTTCCCGCGCGCGGTCGACGTGTCGAACTGGTACGTCGGCTTCAACTGGCTCGACCCGGTGATCGGCAAGGGCGACACGCCGGAGCAGCAGGCGAAGAACCGCAAGCTGCGGCAGGCGCTGTCGATCGCGATCGACTGGGAGGAATACGTGCGCGTGTTCCCGAACAAGGGCGGTGAGCCGGCCCACGGGCCGCTGCCGGCCGGCATGTTCGGCTCGCGCCACGGCACGCCGGAGGGTTTCAACCCGGTCACGCACGTGCGCGTGAACGGCGAGCTGCGGCGGCGGCCGCTCGCCGACGCCGAGCGCCTGATCGCCGAGGCCGGCTATCCGGGCGGTCGCGACGCGAAGAGCGGCCGGCCGCTGGTGCTGAACTACGACTACCAGCGCATCCCGACGCCCGAGCTCAAGGCCGAGATGGACTGGATGGTCAAGCAGTTCGCGAAGCTCGGCGTCACGCTCGAGATCCGCGCGACCGACTACAACCAGTTCCAGGACAAGATGCGCAAGGGTCGGCAGCAGGTGTTCTGGTGGGGCTGGCTGGCCGATTACCCGGACGCCGAGAACTTCCTGTTCCTGCTCTACGGCCCGAACGCCAAGGCCGGCAACGACGGCGAGAACGCCGCCAACTACGCCAACGCCGAGTACGACCGGCGCTACGAGCGCCTGCGCCTGCTCGACGACGGGCCGCAGAAGCAGCAGCTGATCGACGAGATGGTGGCCCTGCTGCGCGAGGACGCGCCCTGGACCTTCGGCTTCTTCCCGTACTCGGCCAGCGCCTTCCAGCCCTGGGTGCACAACGGCAAGCCCGGCGTGATGGTGCGCGACATGGCGCGCTACTACCGGATCGACCCGGCGCTGCGCGTCGCGAAGCAGGCCGAGTGGAACCGGCCGCGGTGGTGGCCGCTGGGGCTGATGGCGCTGGCCGCGCTCGCCGTGGCATGGCTGGCGCGCCGGGTGTTCATGGCCCGCGAGCGCAGCACCGCGCGAGGCCGCGGGGCCACCGGCGCGCGCGCGGGGGAGGGCGCCGGAGCATGACCGCCTACGCACTGCGCCGTCTGGGCTATGGGCTGCTGGTCCTGCTCGGCGTCAACCTGTTCACCTTCTTCCTGTTCTTCACCGTCAACACGCCGGACGACATGGCACGGCTCAACATCGGCGGCAAGCGCGTCACTGCAGAGCAGATCGTCAAGTGGAAGGCCGAGCGCGGCTACGACAAGCCGCTGTACTGGAACGCCGCGGAAACCGGCACCCGGCAGGCCACGAACACCATCTTCTGGGAGCGCTCGGTCAGCCTGTTCGCGCTCGACTTCGGCCGCGCCGACGCCGAGTCGGCCGGCGACATCGGCACGCAGATCCAGAGCCGCATGGCGGCGAGCCTGCAGCTCGCGCTGCCGCTGTTCATCCTGCAGGTGATCGTGAGCACGCTGTTCGCGCTGCTGCTGGTGTTCTTCCGCCATTCGCGGCTCGACTTCTGGGGTGTGGTGCTGTGCGTGGTGATGCTGTCGATCTCCAGCCTGTTCTACATCATCGTCGGGCAGTACCTGTTCTCGCGCGTGTTCCGGCTGGTGCCGATCTCGGGCTACTCGCCGGGCTGGGACGCCTGGCGCTTCCTGGTGTTGCCGGTGTGCCTGTCGCTGTTGTCGCGCCTGGGCAGCGAGGCACGGCTCTACCGCGCGATGTTCCTCGAGGAGCTCAACAAGGACTACGTGCGCACCGCCAAGGCCAAGGGCCTGGCCGAGCACGTGGTGCTGCTGCGCCACGTGCTGCGCAACGCGCTGCTGCCCATCATGACCAGCGCCGGCGCCTACCTGCCGTACGTCTTCCTGGGCAGCCTGGTGTTCGAGCGCTTCTTCGACATCCCGGGCCTCGGCGCCTACGTGATCGACGCCATCAGCGGCCAGGACTTCGCCATCGTGCGCAGCATGGTGTTCGTGGGCTCGGTGCTCTACATCGCGTCCTATGTGCTGATCGACATCCTCTACACCTGGGCCGATCCCCGGGTGCGGCTGGGCTGAGGGAGCGGACGGCATGCCCCGACTCGTCTTCCTCTGGACCGACGCGGTGATGCTGCTCCTGGTGCTGGGTGTGACGCTGTACGTCTGGCGGATGTGGCGCAATCCGGAGGCACGGCGGCCCTGGCGCAAGGCCTTCCGCGAGGCGCCGGCGCTGTGTTCCGCGCTGGTGCTGCTGGCCTTCGGGACGGTGGCACTGCTCGACTCGCTGCACTTCCGCCGCGCCCTGCCGGCTGGCGAGGGGCAGGTGCAGGCCTACAGCCCGCGCGCGGAATCGGTGCTCGACGCCCTGCTGGCGCGCCAGTTCGAGATGCGCGAGGCCACCTACTCGCGGCCGCTGGCCTGGCAGGGCTTCGCGAAGCAGAGCCTGCAGGTGGGCGGCAGCACCGAGCGCGGCTACCCGCGGCTGCAGCATGCCGGCGCCCACCTCGCGGACCCGGCCACGCAATGGGCCCCCGACGTGACGCGGCGCGCGCTGACCGGGCTGGCGGCGGGCGCCGTGGTCGCGCTGGCGATCGGCGCCGCGCTGGCCGGCGCGCGGGCCCGGGCCCAGCGGCGCTCCTTCGGGCCATCGCTGCGCGAACTGCTGCGCAACGAGACCGACCTGCCGTTGCGCGCGGCCTGGCTCACGTTGGCGGCGATGGCGCTGCTGGCCGGTCCGGTGATCGCGCTGATGGGCCACTACCACGTGCTCGGCACCGACCGCACCGGCAACGACGTGCTGCTGCAGGCGCTCAAGAGCGTGCGCACCGCCTTCGTGATCGGCACGCTGGCGACGCTCGCCACGCTGCCGCTGGCCATCGTGTTCGGCGTGGTCGCCGGCTACTTCCGCGGCTGGGTCGACGACCTGATCCAGTACGTCTACACCACGCTGTCCTCGGTGCCGAACGTGCTGCTGATCGCTGCCTGCGTGCTGATGGTGCAGGCCTTCATCGACCAGCATCCGGAGCTGTTCGAGACCGGCGCCGAGCGCGCCGACGTGCGCCTGCTGCTGCTCTGCCTGGTGCTGGGCCTCACCGGCTGGGCCTCGCTGTGCCGGCTGCTGCGCGCCGAGACGCTGAAGGTCCGCGAGCTCGAGTACGTGCAGGCGGCCACCGCCTTCGGCGTCGGGCCGCTGCGCATCATGGCGCGCCACATCCTGCCCAACGTGATGCACCTGGTGCTGATCACCACGGTGCTGGAGTTCTCGGCGCTGATCCTCTACGAGGCGGTGCTGAGCTATGTGGGCGTCGGCGTCGACCCGTCGATGAACAGCTACGGCGGCATGATCAACCTGGCGCGCAGCGAGATGAGCCGCGATCCGGTGGTGTGGTGGTCGTTCGCCGCGGCGTTCGGCTTCATGGTGACGCTGGTGCTGGCGGCCAACCTGTTCGCCGATGGCGTGCGCGATGCCTTCGACCCGCGTTCGCGCAGCTTCCGCGCCCGTGTGCTGCCGGCCGCCGGCAAGGGGGTGCCATGAGCACGCCGGTCCGCCCCAAGGGGGAATGCCGGAGTGCGCAGCACGAAGGTGGTCCAGTGAGCGCTGCGCCTGCAGACACCCTGTCCATCGAGGCGCTGCACGTCGCGCTCGACGCCGACGCCGGCTTGGTGCGCGCGATCGACGGCCTGAGCCTGGCCATCACGCGCGGCGAGACCTTCGCGCTGGTGGGCGAGTCGGGCTGCGGCAAGAGCATGACGGCGTTGGCGCTGATGCGGTTGCTGCCCGAGAACGGCCGCGTCACCGCCGGCTCGGTGCGGCTGGGCGGCGAGGAACTGCTGGACCTGCCGGAGTCGCGCATGCGGGCGGTGCGCGGTGCGCGCGTCGGCATGATCTTCCAGGAGCCGGCCACCAG